>NZ_LT907981.1:4800000-8212355 GCF_900221035.1 Streptomyces sp. 2323.1
CGACGGGCTGCGCGAGGGCTCCGTCGACCTCGTCATCGGCACCCACCGGCTGTTCTCCTCCGAGACCAAGTTCAAGGACCTCGGCCTGGTCATCGTCGACGAGGAGCAGCGCTTCGGCGTCGAGCACAAGGAGCAGCTGAAGAAGCTCCGCGCCAACGTCGACGTCCTGACGATGTCCGCCACCCCCATCCCGCGCACCCTGGAGATGGCGGTCACCGGCATCCGCGAGATGTCCACGATCACCACGCCCCCCGAGGAGCGCCACCCGGTCCTGACCTTCGTCGGCCCCTACGAGCAGAAGCAGATCGGCGCCGCCATCCGCCGGGAACTCCTGCGCGAGGGCCAGGTCTTCTACATCCACAACCGGGTGGAGTCCATCGACCGCGCCGCCGCCCGCCTCCGCGAGATCGTCCCCGAGGCCCGCATCCAGACCGCCCACGGCCAGATGGGCGAGTCCCAACTGGAACAGGTCGTCGTCGACTTCTGGGAGAAGAAGTTCGACGTCCTGGTCTCGACGACGATCGTCGAATCGGGCATCGACATCTCCAACGCCAACACCCTGATCGTCGAGCGCGGCGACAACTTCGGCCTCTCCCAGCTCCACCAGCTGCGCGGCCGGGTGGGCCGCGGCCGCGAGCGCGGCTACGCCTACTTCCTCTACCCGCCGGAGAAGCCGCTCACCGAGACCGCCCACGAGCGGCTGGCGACCATCGCCCAGCACACCGAGATGGGCGCGGGCATGTACGTCGCCATGAAGGACCTGGAGATCCGCGGCGCGGGCAACCTCCTCGGCGGCGAGCAGTCCGGCCACATCGCCGGCGTCGGCTTCGACCTCTACGTACGGATGGTGGGCGAGGCGGTCGCCGACTACCGCGCCTCCCTGGAAGGCGGCGTGGAGGAGGAGCCCCCGCTCGAAGTCAAGATCGAACTCCCGGTGGACGCCCATGTCCCGCACGACTACGCGCCCGGCGAGCGGCTGCGCCTCCAGGCCTACCGCGCCATCGCCTCGGCCACCTCGGAGGAGGACATCGCGGCCGTCCGCGAGGAGCTGACCGACCGCTACGGCAAGCTGCCCGAACCCGTCGAGAACCTGCTGCTGGTCGCCGGTCTGCGGATGCTTGCCCGCGCGTGCGGGGTCTCCGACATCACGCTCCAGGGCGCCAACGTCCGTTTCGGTCCCGTGGAGTTGCGTGAGTCCCAGGAGCTGCGGCTCAAGCGGCTGTATCCGAGGACGGTCCTCAAGCCGGCCGCGCAACAAGTCCTCGTTCCGCGGCCCACGACGGGGAAGATCGGCGGCAAGCCGGTGGTGGGGCGCGAGCTGCTTGCGTGGACAGGGGAGTTTCTCTCTACCATTTTGGGCTCTTAGCCCCGCTTCCCACGTACTCGGCTGCGGCGCCGCGCCTCGTCTGTTGTTTCGCCTTCGGCGTGTGTGCCTGGCGGCGCTGCGTACGTTTTCGGCTGCGGTGCCGTTTCGCTTTTCGCCTTTGGCGGGGTGGGGTGTTTGGGCGGGGGCCGCTGGGTGTGTGTGGTGGGTGGCGGTGGTGGGCCTCCGGGGCCTGTGTTGTGGACTGCTTCGCTTTACGTCCTCAACACAGGCCCCTCCGGCCCACCACCTCCTGCTCGTTGGCGTCCCCCGCCCGGTGGGGGATCTGTCAAAGACCAGAGGCTCGGCCGGAGTACGACGCGGCCGAGCTTCTGGTTTTTCGTTTTTTTCTGCACCCCCACCGGGGTGGGGCCCCACAACTACGGGAGGGGGTAGGGGCGGAGGGGTGTGTTGTCGGACGTAAAGCGAAGCAGTCCGACAACACACCCCGGAGCCCCTGCCCCCGCCACCCACCACCCACCACCCACGGGCCGGGGCCCCACCCCACAACCAACCTCGCTCCCGCCGAAGGCGGGGAAAAACTCACAGAAGCAACACGGCGGGAAACCCGACAACGTGGGAAGCGCCGCTCAACGCGCAGACGTGCGGTGGAACACGAGAAGATCCCCCGTGCCGCCGAGCAGCACATACGTGGAGCGGGGGTGGCGGGCCATGGCCTCCTTCAGCATCTGCCGCGGTGTGCGGTCAGCATGCAGTTGGACGGCGACGTAATCGGGCGACAGCCCGCCCGTATCGCCGGTCCAGAAGACCCGGGTGCGCCCGGTCAGGCGGCTCAGCGGCCGGATGTCGGACTCCACGGTCGCACCGTCGGGTATGCGGTCCAGCAGCTTCTCGGCGGCGAGGGCGGCCGGCGGGGTGCGGTAGGTCGCCGCCTCGGTGAGGCGGCTCAGCGGCAGGGTGGTGGTCAGCGCGAGGGCCGTGGCCAGTACGGCGGCCGGCAGATGGTGGGCGTAGGAGCGCAGCCAGGGGCGGGCGGAGACCCGGATCCGCGGGAGCGCGTCGATCAGCGCGAGGAAGACCACCGGCATCAGCACGGCGTTGTAGTGCCAGTCGATGCCCCAGTAGTGCGGCTCGTGGGACAGGAAGCGCCAGCCCAGGGTGGGCAGCGCGACCAGCAGAAGAGGGGAGCGCAGCGCGAGCAGGCCCGTGGTGGGCAGCAGGACCCACAGGGTGGTGCGGACGGCGGTGACGAGGGGTATCGCGGCGCCACCGCCCTCGGCCCCGAACTTGCTCCAGTAGTCGTAGGAGCCGGAGCCGTTGAAGCCGGGTATCAGCACGCCGAGGGTGACGGCGGTGGCACTGAGGCCGAAGGCGACCAGCCCGATGGCCAGCGGGCTGGCCCGGCGGGTACGTATCAGGGCGAGCGCACCGATGGTGGCCGCGGTCACCCCGAGGTCCTCCTTGACCAGCACCAGCGGCGCGGCCCAGCACACCACCGCGGTCCACCGCCCGCGCAGCACCGCTTCGAGCGCGAAGGCGATCAGCGGCAGCGCGAAGGCGATCTCGTGGAAGTCGAAGTCGACGGCCTTCTGCACACCCCACGACAGCCCGTACGCGATGCCGATGGCCAGGCCGGTGAGGCGGCCCAGGGAGCGTGCCGCGGCGCGGGTGACGGGCAGCACCGACAGCGCGAACAGCGCGGCCTGCGCGATCAGCAGGGTCAGCGACGACGGGAACAGCCGGTAGAGGGGGGCGAGCAGAATCAGTACGGGACTGAAGTGGTCACCGAGGATGTTGGTGCCCGGCCCCTTGAGGTCCACGATCGGGGCCCCGAAGTGGGCGTAGCCCCGTATCGCCTGCTCGAATATGCCCAGGTCCCAGGAGGACGTGGACAGGGTGCGGAAGTGCCAGCACGCCAGCACCGTATAGGCGAGGAAGAAGAACCCGGCGGTCCAGTACGGGTCGAGACGTGGGACGCGGAGGGGAGCGGTCCGCTCGCGCAGTCGGTGGGCGGTGTGCCGCAGCCGGTCGCGTACCGCCGCCGGTGCGCCGTCGCCCGCGACCGACGGGCCGTCCGGCGCGGCCGCCCGCTGCGGTGGTACGACACCGGTACCGGCGCCGGCTCCCGGAACGCGTCCGGGGGCCTCCCCAGCCGTTGCTGCGGCCGTGTTCATCCGGAACCTCACTCTCCCCCAGCTCGAAAAGATACTCGAACCAACGCCCTGCCCTGCCCGGCCCGACCCGGCGGCCACTGCGCCGCGCGCTGGCCGATGACAGTGATTCAGACGTGGGGTGGTGCGGGTCCGTTCCCGGAGGGGGCTGTTCCCGGACGGGGTGGGCTCGGGCCGCGGGGTGGCGGGTCGGTGTCGGATTCCCCGGCCCGCGGCGCAGTGGTTTCGGTGCGGATCTCGGCGGAGAAACCCACCCCGTCCCAGATCGTTGCCCGAAGCAGTGGCCCAGGCCACGCCGACTCCATAGCATCGATCCACCAAGGTCGAGACTCCGTCGCACGATCTGCCGGGAGGCCATGTGTTCCGCCGTAGGACAGCGCTCTCCGTATCCGCCACCGCCGCACTGCTGGCCGTGGCTCCGCTGCTCGCCGCCTGTGGCGGTACTGCACATCCGGGTGCCGCGGCCATCGTGGACGGGAAGCGGATCACCGTCTCGCAGTTGCAGGCGAAGGTGAAGGACGTGCGCGCCGCCCAGGCCGAGTCCCCGCAGGGCAGCCAGCTCGTCATGAGCACCGGCCGGCTGAGCCTGGCCACCCTCAACGGCATGATCTTCGACGAGGTGCTGGCACGCAGCGCGAAGGACGCCGGGGTGACGGTCAGCCGCGCCGACGTCCAGCGGTGGCGGAGCGACGCCGAGCGGCAGGCCGGCGGTGCCGAGCGGCTGCAGGCGATGTGGCTCCAGCAGGGCATCGCGCCCGACGAGATCGACACCATGGTCCGTAACCAGCTGCTGCTCGACGGCGTCGCCCAGCACCTCGGCGCGGACCGCGGCAAGCCGCAGGGCCAGCAGAAGCTCGCCCGGGCGCTGGCCAAGACCTCCCGCTCCATGGGGATCGACGTCAATCCGCGGTTCGGCAAGTGGGACGACCAGCAGGTCATCCTCGGCGAGACCAAGGAACCGTGGATCACCCCGGCGTCCGCCAAGGAACAGGTCTGACCGGGGGGTGTACGGCCGGGGCCTGCGGCGGAGGCCAGGTCCTGCCGCCGGGCGGGGCCGGGCGTTGTCGGTGGGGTGCGTTACGTTCGAGGCGTGAACGCTGACGCCTCCGCCGCCGAGACCGGCGCCGACACCCGCCCCGAGGGCACCGGCCGCCTGGTCCTGCTCACCACCAGCCACCGGGTCGCCCCCGGGCTGCTGTCCTGGCCCGCTTGGCAGATTCTGCGCGCGGCCGAGCGGGTGCTGTGCGCCGATGCCGGCCATCCGCAGCTGCCCTATCTGCGCGAGGCCGGCATCGAGGTGGAGACCGCCTCCCTCACCGCCCGCGAGCTGGTCGATTACTGCGTCCCCGAGGCGCGCACCGCCGTCGTGCTGACCTCCGCGGACGGCGAGAGCGCGCTGACCGACGGCCTGGCCCGGCTGGCCGGTTCCGGCCGCGAGACGATGCCGGACCTGGAGCTGCTGCCCGGCTCCTACGACCTGCCCGGCGCCCGTCTCCTCGATCTCGTCCAGGTCATGGACCGGATCCGCGCCGAGTGCCCGTGGAGCAGCATCCGTACGCACCAGGACCTCGCCAAGTACGGCCTGGAGGAGGCGTACGAGATGGTCGAGGCCATCGAGTCGGGCGACCGGGTGGAGCTGCGCGAGGAGCTGGGGGACGTGCTCCTCCAGGTCGTCTTCCATGCCCGGATCGCCCAGGACGACCCGGACGAGCCGTTCTCCGTCGACGATGTGGCGGGGACCATTGTGGAGAAGCTGATCCATCGGCATCCCCATGTATTCGGGGAGGAGGACGCGGAGACGCCGGCGGACGTCAAGGCGCACTGGATGCGGAAGAAGGCCGAGGAGAAGCAGCGGGAGTCGGTGACCGAGGGCATTCCGCTGGCCCAGCCCGGTCTCGCGCTGGCGGCGAAGCTCGCCTCGCGGGCGCGGGCGGCGGGGCTCGATGTCGCAGTGCCGTCCGTCCAGGGCATCGGCTATGAGCTGCTGGCGATGGCGATACGGGCCGAGGCGGACGGGGTCGACCCCGAGGCGGCACTGCGGGCGGCCGCCCGGGCCTACCGGGATGCGGTGCTGGCCGCGGAGGGCGGCGCCGCGTGAGGACCGTCAGCCGGCGCTGAGGCGAGGGGCGCGGCGCCGGCTCAGCAGGTCCGCGGCCCAGACCAGCACGGTCGCCGCCGCCAGCGCCGCCCCCAGGACGCACACCCCGCCCCAGCCCCCGCTGCTCCAGACCACCGAGGTCAGCGCCGAGCCCGCCGCGCCGCCGACGAAGTAGCTCGTCATGTAGGCGGAGTTGAGGCGGTTCCGCGCCTCGGGGCGGACCGCGTAGACCAGGTTCTGGTTGCTGATGTGCACCGCCTGGGCGGCCAGGTCCAGCACGATCACCCCGGCCAGCAGCGCCGCCAGCGACCAGCCGCCGCCCGCTCCGCCGGCCGCCAGCAGGCCCCAGGACCCCAGCAGCAGAAGCGCCCCGGCGCCGCTGACGTGGTGCACCAGACCGCGGTCCGCCAGCCGCCCGGCGGCCGACGCGGACAGCGAACCGGCCGCACCCACCAGCCCCAGCAGCCCGATGGCCGACTCCTGCCAGCCGTACGACGGACCGGACATCAAGAACGCCAGCGCCGTCCACAGCACGCTGAACCCGGCGAAGGTCAGTGCACCGAGCGCCGCCCGCCGGCGCAGCACCGGCTCCTGGGCGAACAGCGCCAGCGTGGAGCGGAGCAGCGCCGGGTAGCGCAGCCCGGCCGGGGTGCGCAGGGTGGGCAGCTTGAGCCGCAGCAGCACCGCCATCAGCAGCATCAGCGCGGCATTGACCCAGTACACGGTGCGCCAGCCGCCCACGTCGGCCAGCAGCCCGGCGGCCGTACGGGCCAGCAGGATGCCCAGCAGCAGTCCGGTCATCACGGTGCCGACGGTCCGGCCGCGTTCGGCGGGGGCCGCGAGGGTCGCCGCGTAGGGCACCACGACCTGGGCAGCGACCGAACTCAGCCCGGTCAGCGCGGTACCGGTCAGCAGCAGGGCGGCGTTCGGGGCGCTCGCCGTGACGGTGAGGAAGACGGCGGTGGCCGCGGTCAGGGCGACGGCCAGCCGGCGCCGCTCCAGCAGATCTCCGAGCGGCACGAGCAGCAGCAGCCCGAGCCCGTAGCCGACCTGGGCGACGGTCACCACCAGCGCGGCGGTGGACGCGGACAGCTGCAGATCGCGGCCGATGACGTCCAGCAGCGGCTGGGCGAAGTAGTTGCCGGCGACGGACAGACCGGTGGCGACCGACATCAGCAGCAGGGTGCCGCGCCCCAGTCCCGGTCCGGTCGCCGCGGTATCCCCGGCGACCGGCTCTTTTGTGTGCGTGGTCTTCACGACCTGACCTCCCCTGTACTGCCCGCCGCCACTGCGGCGGCGGACACCCTCCACCGTGCGGGACGAAAATCAATGAGTCCAACACATTGTTTGCATTGGATCCATCGTGAAAAGAGATGGATGTCGCTAGGGCCTGTCCGGTGGATCAGGGCCGGAAGGGCCGCGGCGTCTGGTGTGGTGCATCGCAAGGCGCCGGAGCGTCCTCATAGCGGAGCTATGCGGACGGTTCGGCAACGCCGCGAGGTGCCGCGCCTGGGGGCACCTCCCAGCGGTAGCTGGGGGAGCGTCGCGGCCCCGGCCCTGATCCACCGGACAGGCCCTAGGGTCGGTGGGTGTGGAGCTGCAACAGATGCGGTACGTGGTGGCGGTGGCCGAGACCGGCGGGTTCACCCGCGCCGCCGGGCGCTGCCATGTGGTGCAGTCGGCGCTCAGTCATCAGATCGGCCGGCTGGAGAAGGAGCTCGGCGCCCGGCTCTTCGAGCGGACCAGCCGCAGTGTCCGGCTGACCGCGGCCGGTGAGGCCTTCCTCCCGGTCGCCCGGCAGGCGCTAGAGGCGGCCGAGCGGGCCCGCGCCGAGGTCGCGGCGGCCATCGGTGAGGTGCGCGGCCGGCTGGCGGTGGGGGCGATCTCGACCGTCTCGGCCGTCGATCTCGCCCGGGCGCTGGGCGACTTCCGTACCCGCTATCCCCAGGTGCAGATCCGTCTGCAGATGGAGATGACCGAATCCCTGGTGGAGAAGGTGCGCGACGGTGCGCTGGACGTCGCCTTCATCGGGATGGTGCCCAGTGCGCGCAATCCCGGTGTAGGGGAGAAGGAGCTGATGCGGACCGAGCTGGTCGCGGTGGTGCCACCGGGGCATCCGCTGGCCGGGCGGGAGTGGACCACGCTGGCGCGGGTGGCGCGGGAGACCTTCGTCGACTTCACGGCGGGGTCGGCCGCGCGCCGGCAGCGCGACGACGCGTTCCGTGCGGCGGGGCTGGACTCCGAGGTGGCGTACGAGGTGACCACGGTCGAGTTCCTGGCGAAGCTGGTGCGGGCCGGTCTGGGCATCGGCATGGTGCCGGAGACCATCGCCGCCGGCCTGCCCGGGCTGCACGCCGTACGGGTCCGGCCGGCGCCCGAGCGGACCGAGCGGGTGGTGTGGAGCGCCCGGGGGCCGTCGCCGGCGGCGCTGGCGTTCCTGTCGGCAGTGGGGGTGGATCCGACGTAGCAGACGAGCTGTGGGGCCCGGGTCCGTGCGCGGGCGCGCCGTGCTGCGCCCACCGGTTACGGTCGGAAGGTGCCCCACCAGTCCCGTCAGTCCCACGAGTCCCGCCAGCCGCAGGTCACCGCCGCCGGCGCCCCCGCCGGCTGCCCCTCCGCAGCAGCCGCCGAGTCCGCTGCCGAGGCCGTCCCCGAGGCCGCCCCCGCGACCGTCCCCGAGCTGTTCACCTGGGAGTTCGCCGCCGATCCGTACCCGGCGTACGCCTGGCTGCGGGAGCATGCGCCGGTGCACCGGACCCGGCTGCCCAGCGGTGTCGAGGCCTGGCTGGTGACCCGCTACACCGAGGCGCGGCAGGCGCTCGCCGACGGCCGGCTGTCCAAGAACCCGGTCCACCACAGCGAGTCCGCGCACGGCAAGGGCAAGGTCGGCATCCCGGGGGAGCGCAGCGCCAACCTGATGACGCACCTGCTCAACATCGACCCCCCGGACCACACCCGGCTGCGCCGGCTGGTCTCCAAGGCGTTCACCCCGCGCCGGGTCGCCGCCTTCGCCCCGCGGGTCCAGGAGCTGACCGACCGGCTCATCGACAGCTTCGCCGGGCGCGGCGAGGCCGATCTGATCCATGAGTTCGCGTTCCCGCTGCCCATCTACGCGATCTGCGATCTGCTGGGCGTCCCGCCCGAGGACCAGGACGACTTCCGCGACTGGGCGGGCATGATGATCCGGCACGGCCAGGGGCCGCGCGGCGGCGTCGCCCGTTCCGTGAAGAAGATGCGCGGCTATCTCGCCGAGCTGATCCACCGTAAGCGCGAGACCCTCGGGGCCACCGCCGAGCCCGACGAGGACCTGATCTCCGCTTTGATCCGCGCCTCCGACCACGGCGAGCACCTCACCGAGAACGAGGTCGCCGCGATGGCCTTCATCCTGCTGTTCGCCGGTTTTGAGACGACCGTGAACCTGATCGGCAACGGCACGTACCAGCTGCTGCGGCACCCCGCCCAGCGCGAGCTGCTGCAGAAGTCGCTCGCGGCGGGCGACATGGACCTGCTCGGCACCGGCATCGAGGAACTGCTCCGCTACGACGGCCCCGTGGAGCTGGCGACCTGGCGGTTCGCGACCGAGGAGCTGACGCTGGGCGGGGAGCGGATCGCCGCGGGCGACCCGGTCCTGGTGGTGCTGGCCGCCGCCGACCGCGACCCGGCGCGCTTCGACGAGCCGGACGTCCTCGACCTGACCCGGCGGGACAACCAGCATCTGGGATACGGGCACGGCATCCACTACTGCCTGGGCGCGCCGCTCGCCCGGCTCGAAGGACAGACCGCCCTCGCCACGCTGCTGACCCGCCTCCCGGACCTCCGGCTGGCCGCGGAACCGGACGAGCTGCGCTGGCGCGGCGGGCTCATCATGCGCGGACTGCGGTCGCTGCCGGTGGAGTTCCCACCCGAACGCCGCTGACCAGCGGCAAGGCCATATTTGACAGCGCGTCAGCCGCGTGACCATTGCGTGATCTGCGCTACACCGACTTGTGACTACCCGTGACCCCGGCTACCTTTCGACCGACGATCGACGGGCTTCATTCGATCGGCCGAAGCGGGGGAGCGGTGAACCGGTGTAACGGTGCTGCCCTGCCCGCCCCGGCCGGAAGTCCGTCGGACAACTCGTCCGACAACTCCACCGCGCGAAAGGCATCCGCATGCGTTCCGGGACCGGCCGACACCGTCGCCCCCGTCAGGCACCGGCCATCTTTGTCACCGCGGGAGTGACCGGCGCCGGCATCGCCCTGCCGCTGCTCGGCGCGAGCGGCGCCCACGCCGCCGACACCACGACCTGGGACAAGGTCGCCCAGTGCGAGAGCGGCGGGGTGTGGAGCGCGGCCTCGGGCAACGGCTACTACGGCGGCCTCCAGCTGACCCAGGAGATGTGGGACAACTACGGCGGCTCGGCCTACGCCTCGCGCCCCGACCTCGCCAGCCGCGCCCAGCAGATCGCGGTGGCCGAGTCGATCCTCGACCACCGCGGTCCGGACGTCTGGACCAGCTGCGCGGCGAGCGCCGGGCTGACCCAGGACGGCCGTGCGCCGGAGGTCAACCCCGGCAGCACCAGCACCCCGGAGCCCGCCCCGTCCGACGGCGGGGACTCCCCGGACCCCTGGGACCAGCCCGGATCCTCCGGCATGCACGACGGCTCGGACTCCACGGGCACGCAGGACGAGCCGGGCGACGACACGGACAGCCGGCCGTCCGACGAGCCGACCCCGTCGCCCGACGCCCCGGACACCGACCGCAGCGGCGACCCGTCCGGCAAGCCCGACCCGTCCGGCGCCGCGACGCCCGGCGACCGGCAGGAGGACCCCTCGCCGTCCGCCGACCCGTCCGACGCCGGCAGCCGTCCGGACACCTCCGGCACGCCGCAGGAGACGCCCGCACCGGGCCGGCACCGCGGCGATGCGGACAACGAAGCAGGTCAGGGCGGTCAGGACAGTCAGGGCGACGAGGACGGCGGCCGGGCCTCCGGCGGCCGGCACGCCTCGCGCGGCGGCGACGCGCACCGTACGGGCCCGGCGGCCGACGGCGACTACACCGTGCGGCCCGGTGACAGCCTGTCAGCCATCGCCACGGCCCACCGGCTGCCCGGCGGCTGGGGCGCGCTCTACGACCGCAACGAGGGCGTCATCGGCTCCGACGCGGACCTGATCCAGCCCGGCCAGGTGCTCGATCTCGGGCAGAACGCAGGCTAGTTCGCCCCCCTTCGCCCCCTTTGGTGAAAGTGAGACAAGGGTCTCGTTGACCTCAGGGGGCGAAGAACCGTCCGCCCCCGCCGCACCGCGTCCCACCTGCGGAGATGTGCCCCACTCGTGATCGAAATCGGTCAACTTGGTTCAGATGGTGGGGTTTGAACACCAAGGGGGTTGCTGCTTAACGTCAGGACCGCTCGCCAAAGCGGGCCCTCCGGTCACACGCCGAATCCTGCCGGTGATCGGGGGCAGTTGACGCGCAAGCGCCGTAGGCAGGAGCGGGGGAACCAAGGTAAGTGCCGGCCCCGCCCGCGAAAGCGGGCGACCGGCTTGGGGTGAAGACGGATGCGCCAGCGCATCCGGCCGGGCAACTCACAGCCCGAACCCGACAGCTCACCTCGTAGGCGCCGGTGAGGAAACGAACGAACCATGCTGATCAACAAAGGCAAGCACAGTCGTCCCTCCAAGGCCGTCCGCGTCGCCACCCTCGCCGGTATCGCCGGCGCTGCCGTGGCCGTCCCGCTGATGGGCGCCACCTCCGCCTCCGCCGCCTCCGTCAGCACCTGGGACAAGGTCGCCCAGTGCGAGTCCGGCGGCAACTGGTCGATCAACACCGGTAACGGCTACTACGGTGGCCTGCAGTTCTCCAACTCCAGCTGGGCCGCCGCCGGCGGTACCCAGTACGCGCCGCGTGCCGACCTGGCCTCCAAGAGCCAGCAGATCGCCGCCGCCGAGAAGCTCCTCGCCATCCAGGGCCCGGGCGCCTGGAGCTGCGCCGGTGCCGGCAACCTGACCGCCGGCGGCCCCGCCGCGAACGTCGACACCTCCGGCTCCTCGGCGCAGACCAAGTCCGCCCCGCAGCAGGACACCAAGACCGAGGCCAAGAAGGCCCCGGTCGCGCCCGAGAAGCGTGCCTCGCGCTCCACCGAGCGCAAGTCCATGGGCCACGGCAACTACACCGTCAAGGCGGGCGACACCCTCGCCAAGATCGCCAAGGCTCACGGCACCAGCTGGAAGTCGGTCTACGAGGCCAACAAGTCGGTCATCGGCGGCAACCCGAACCTGATCCTCCCGGGCCAGAAGCTCAACGTCTGAGCCACCTCCTCACCGGGACTCCGGCAGGCCCGAGCGGCGGGCCCGCTTCCTCGGTGAGACAGCCCCGCCCGGCGCGCCCTTCCCCCCAGCGCGCCGCGGCGGGGTTTCTCACACCCCGGGTCGCACCCGGGTGAGATCCGCTGCGGCCGCACGCCGGTGACCGGCTGCGATCCACTCCTTGTCCCGGTTGGCGAACAAGGGCCCAAAGGTCCCGTGAACAGGGCCTTTGGGCTCTTCATTCGGCAATTCCGTCCCACGGAGCGGGCCA
Source organism: Streptomyces sp. 2323.1 (assembly GCF_900221035.1). Taxonomy (NCBI): domain Bacteria; kingdom Bacillati; phylum Actinomycetota; class Actinomycetes; order Kitasatosporales; family Streptomycetaceae; genus Streptomyces; species Streptomyces sp. 2323.1. Next base: position 4,812,152 of record NZ_LT907981.1, read on the forward strand.
AGGGCAGGCGGACGCGCCCGGGGCCGTTAGGCTCATGCAGCAGAACGCCAGACACCCACGAAGGAGACAACGTGCCGTCGATCGACGTCGTCGTAGCCCGCGAAATTCTCGACTCGCGAGGTAATCCCACGGTCGAGGTCGAGGTCGGCCTCGACGACGGCAGCACCGGCCGTGCCGCCGTGCCGTCCGGCGCCTCCACCGGTGCCTTCGAGGCCATCGAGCTTCGTGACGGTGACCCGAACCGCTACCTCGGCAAGGGTGTGGAGAAGGCCGTCCTGGCCGTCATCGAGCAGATCGGCCCGGAGCTCGTCGGCTACGACGCGACCGAGCAGCGGCTGATCGACCAGGCGATGTTCGACCTGGACGCCACCGACAACAAGGGCTCGCTCGGCGCCAACGCCATCCTGGGCGTCTCCCTCGCCGTCGCGCACGCCGCCTCCGAGGCCAGCGACCTCCCGCTGTTCCGCTACCTGGGCGGCCCGAACGCGCACGTCCTGCCCGTCCCGATGATGAACATCCTCAACGGCGGGTCGCACGCCGACTCCAACGTGGACATCCAGGAGTTCATGATCGCCCCGATCGGCGCGGAGTCCTTCTCCGAGGCGCTGCGCTGGGGCGCCGAGGTCTACCACACCCTCAAGAAGGTCCTGAAGGAGCGCGGGCTGTCCACCGGCCTCGGTGACGAGGGCGGCTTCGCCCCCAACCTGGGCTCCAACCGCGAGGCCCTCGACCTCATCCTGGAGGCCATCAAGCAGGCCGGTTACGCCCCCGGCCAGGACATCGCGCTCGCGCTGGACGTCGCCGCCTCCGAGTTCTACAAGGACGGCAAGTACCAGTTCGAGGGCAAGGACCGCTCGGCCGCCGAGATGACCGAGTACTACGAGGAGCTGGTGGCGGCCTACCCGCTGGTCTCCATCGAGGACCCGCTGTTCGAGGACGACTGGGCCGGCTGGAAGGTCATCACCGACAAGCTCGGCGCCAAGGTGCAGCTGGTCGGCGACGACCTGTTCGTCACCAACCCCGAGCGCCTCGCCCGCGGCATCGAGGAGGGCTCCGCCAACGCGCTGCTGGTGAAGGTCAACCAGATCGGCTCGCTGACCGAGACCCTGGACGCCGTCGAGCTGGCCCAGCGCAACGGCTTCAAGTGCATGATGTCGCACCGCTCCGGTGAGACCGAGGACGTCACCATCGCCGACCTCGCCGTCGCCACCAACTGCGGCCAGATCAAGACCGGCGCCCCGGCCCGCTCCGAGCGCGTCGCCAAGTACAACCAGCTGCTGCGCATCGAGGAGATCCTCGACGACGCCGCGGTCTACGCCGGCCGCTCCGCCTTCCCGCGGTTCCGTCACGGCAGCTGACCTACGGCGGCCCGCCGCCCCGGCCCACCGGGGCGGCAAGGGCTGAACGGGCGAGACAACCGCCCAGCACCCCGTACGTCCCCGGCGACGGTCCCGTACCGTTGCCGGGGACGCGTCTGCTTCAGCAGTCAGGCGTCCGTCAGTGAAGGGGAGACGACGTGCCCGCGGACCGGTTCTCGACCGCGACCCGACTCAAGGCGCTCGGCGAGCAGGCCGCCGCCCGCGTCTACCGCGCCCGCCCGCCCCGCCGCAACCGCCTCACCGGCCGCGCCGCCCTGCTGGCCCTGGTGATGTGCTCGCTGGTCGTCGCGCTCGCCTATCCGATAAGGCAGTACGTCTCCCAGCGCTCCGACATCGCCGACCAGCGCCGCAAGGCCCAGGACGCCGGCGCCGCCCTGGAGCGGCTGCGCGAGCAGAAGGCCCGCTGGCAGGACCCGGAGTTCGTACGCCAGCAGGCCCGCCGCCACCTTCACTACGTCATGCCGGGCGAGACCGGATACCTCGTCCAGGACGGCTCCGGCACCGGCTCCGCCCCGAAGGGGCCGCAGGCCGCCCGGCCCCCCTGGTACGACAATCTCTGGGACGCCGTCGACTCGGCCGACAAGCGGTAGGGCTAGGGGGTGTCTCTCCGATCTCCGTGGGCCTGCGACGCTCCCCCAGCTAACGCTGGGAGGTGCCCCCAGGCACCGCACTCCCCCAGCTAACGCTGGGGGTGCCCCCACGCTGCGTTGTCACATCACCACGGACACCCAGTCCGCAGGAGATGCTCCGCCTTGCGATGCACGGCACCAGACGCCGCAGGCTGATCCACGGAGATCGGAGAGACACCCCCTAGGCCCGTACCGCCGGCGGGCGCCGGCCCGTACTGTCGGACGCAGGACGGCCCGCCCGCCCCTGCTCACCACTCACCTCACCGAAAGCGCACATGGACACCCCCCCGCCCCAGACCGAGCCCACCGAGCCCACCGCCGCGGACATCGCCGCCTTCAAGCAGCAGCTCGGGCGCCCGCCCCGCGGGCTGCGCGCCATCGCGCACCGCTGCCCCTGCGGCCAGCCGGATGTCGTCGAGACGGCGCCGCGCCTGGAGGACGGCACGCCCTTCCCCACGCTCTACTACCTCACCTGCCCGCGCGCGGCCTCCGCGATCGGCACGCTGGAGGCCAACGGCGTGATGAAGGAGATGTCCGAGCGGCTGGCGACCGACCCGGAGCTTGCCGCCGCCTACCGGGCGGCCCACGAGGACTACATCCGGCGGCGGGACGAGATCGAGGTGCTCCAGGGCTTCCCGAGCGCCGGCGGAATGCCCGACCGGGTCAAGTGCCTGCACGTCCTCGTCGGCCACTCGCTGGCCGCCGGACCGGGCGTCAACCCGCTCGGTGACGAGGCCCTCGCGATGCTCCCGGAGTGGTGGCGGAAGGGGCCGTGCGTGACCCCCTGCCAGGACACCTCCGACGACCGGAACACCCCCGAAGCCCAGGACGCTCCCGAAGGAGACGCCACGTGAAGCGGGTCGCCGCCATCGACTGCGGTACGAACTCCATCCGGCTGCTGGTCGCGGACGCCGACCCAGCGACCGGTGAGCTGAAGGACCTCGACCGCCGGATGCAGATCGTCCGGCTGGGCCAGGGCGTGGACCGCACCGGACGGCTGGCGCCCGAGGCGCTGGAGCGCACCTTCGCGGCCTGCCGGGAGTACGCCGCGGTGATCAAGGGCCTGGGCGCCGAGCAGGTCCGCTTCGTGGCGACCTCCGCGTCCCGGGACGCGGAGAACCGCGAGGACTTCGTCCGCGGTGTCGTGGACATCCTGGGCGTGGAGCCCGAGGTGATCACGGGTGACCAGGAGGCGGAGTTCTCCTACACCGGTGCCACCAAGGAGCTGACCGGCATCGAATCTGCAGGCGCGGAGCGCCTTCCGGGGGAGGGCGGTGGCGGGCGACGGGTGGGCCTCGCCCAGCCCTTCCTCGTCGTCGACATCGGCGGCGGCTCGACCGAGTTCGTCCTCGGCGACGGCTCCGTCCGCGCCGCCCGCTCGGTCGACGTCGGCTGCGTACGGATGACCGAGCGGCATCTGGTGCACGAGGGCGAGATCAGCGACCCGCCGACCGCCGGGCAGATCAGCGCCATAAAGGCCGATGTCGCCGCGGCGCTGGACCGCGCCGAGGAGACCGTCCCGCTGCGCGAGGCCGCCACCCTCGTGGGCCTGGCCGGCTCCGTGACCACGGTCGCCGCGATCGCGCTGGGCCTGGAGAGTTACGACTCCGAGGCCATTCACCACTCCCGGCTCTCCCTGGCGCAGGTCCGCGAGATCACCGGCCGGCTGCTGTCCTCCACCCATGCCGAGCGCGCGGCCATCCCGGTCATGCACCCGGGCCGGGTCGATGTGATCGCCGCGGGCGCTCTCGTACTGCTGTCGATCATGGAGCGCATGGGCGCCGAGGAGGTCGTCGTCAGCGAGCACGACATCCTGGACGGCATCGCCTGGAGCATCGCCGGCTAGCCGGCGCGGGGTGCGGCAGAGGCCGGGCAACGGCCTCTGCCGAGGAGCCCTTTGAGCGGGCAGGATGCCCGTCTGAGCGCGCTTTCGGCGCCTCCGGAAGGCTTCGAGAAGGGGTCCGCGGAGAAAGTTCGTGAAATCCTTCACATGAAAAAACCGCTCCTTGGACGAAGAATCTGATCGTCCGGCCCGCATTCGAAGGTCCTGGGCGCTCTCGACCCGGAGAATGCGCGGCTCCCGGGGAGTTGGCGGCGTCCGCCCGGAGGCTGTGGTCCAGTCGCCCGGCGGCCCACAATCCCTGATCAACAGGGGTCTCCAACGCCTCGTGTGACAGGGTGGTTCCATCTTGGACTATGGCGTCGGTCACGAAGCCGGCGGAGTGTAGCAGACGCCCCCCAGGTGCTTGTGAAGGGGCTCACGAGCGACCCCCCATGTGGGGGTGGATACTCGATTGCATGAGCACCACGGAGCGTCCCAGGATCCTCGTTGTAGGCGGTGGGTACGTAGGCCTGTACGCGGCACGTCGCATCCTCAAGAAGATGCGGTACGGCGAGGCGACCGTCACGGTCGTCGACCCGCGCTCGTACATGACGTACCAGCCCTTCCTCCCTGAAGCTGCAGCCGGCAGCATCTCCCCCCGCCATGTCGTGGTGCCGCTACGACGTGTGCTCCCCAAGGCGGAGGTCCTCACCGGCCGGGTCACCACCATCGATCAGGACCGCAAGGTCGCCACCGTCGCCCCGCTCGTCGGCGAGGCGTACGAGCTGCCCTTCGACTACCTGGTCATCGCGATGGGCGCGGTCTCCCGTACCTTCCCGATCCCCGGCCTGGCCGAGAACGGCATCGGGATGAAGGGCGTGGAAGAGGCCATCGGCCTGCGCAACCACGTGCTGGAGCAGCTGGACAAGGCCGACTCCACGACCGATGAAGAGGTCCGCCGCAAGGCGCTGACCTTCGTCTTCGTCGGCGGTGGCTTCGCGGGTGCGGAGACCGTGGGCGAGGTCGAGGACATGGCCCGTGACGCCGCGAAGTACTACAACAACGTGAAGCGCGAGGACATGCGCTTCCTGCTGGTCGACGTCGCCGACAAGATCCTCCCCGAGGTCGGTCCCAAGCTCGGTGCGTACGGCAAGGAGCACCTGGAGAGCCGCGGGGTCGAGGTCTACCTCAAGACCGGCATGGACTCCTGCGTCGACGGCCATGTGAAGCTCAACAACGGCCTTGAGGTCGACTCCAACACCATCGTGTGGACCGCGGGCGTCAAGCCGAACCCGGCGCTGTCCCGCTTCGGTCTGCCGCTCGGCCCGCGTGGCCACGTCGACACCGCCGCCACCCTCCAGGTGCAGGGCACCGACTACATCTGGGCCGCCGGCGACAACGCCCAGGTCCCGGACCTGGTCGGGCGCAAGAACGGCAACGAGAACGCCTGGTGCCCGCCGAACGCGCAGCACGCGCTGCGGCAGTCCAAGGTCCTCGGCGACAACGTGGTGTCCGGGATGCGCGGCTTCCCGCAGAAGGAATACAGCCACGCCAACAAGGGTGCGGTCGCTGGTCTGGGCCTGCACAAGGGCGTCGCGATGATCGTCATGGGCAAGATGAAGATCAAGCTCAAGGGCCGTCTCGCCTGGTACATGCACCGCGCTTACCACGGCATGGCGATGCCGACGTTCAACCGCAAGATCCGGGTCTTCGCCGACTGGACGCTGGCCATGTTCCTCAAGCGTGAGGTCGTCTCGCTCGGCGCCATGGAGAACCCCCGCGAGGAGTTCTACGAGGCGGCCAAGCCGGCCCCCGCGCCGGCTGCCGCGGCCGACGCCGACAAGCCGAAGGCCAAGGCTTCCTGAAACCCCGGTCGGGTACTCCGACCAGCCCGAAGGGCGTCCGCCATCCGTGGGGCGGGCGCCCTTTGGCGTGTCCGCTCTGGCGGAAGACGGGCAGTTTGCGGTTCTCTTACGTGCGAACGGGACTAACTGGGCGCTTCATTGGCGTTTACGTGGTGGGTGAAACTTTTTTGCCCGACTCGTCAACACGGAGGTGTGCGACATGGCCGACGCCGCTGGACGGCTCACCAAGCTCGCCGAGGAGGTACTGGGAGCGCCGCTGCCGGTGCGCATCCGCGCCTGGGACCGCAGCGAGTCCGGCCCGCCGGGGGCACCCACGCTCGTCATCCGCCATCGCCGCGCGCTGCGCCGGATGCTGTTCCGGCCGGGCGAGCTGGGCCTGGCCCGCGCCTGGGTGGCCGGCGACCTCGACATCGAGGGCGATCTCTACGCCGCGCTCGATCTGCTCGCCGGACTGATCTGGGAGCGCCCCGGCAGCCCCGGACCGCAGCGCGCCGCCGTGCTGCGCGCCCTGGCCCGCCCGGAGATCCGCGCCGCCGCCCGGCAGGCGCTGGCGCTGGCCGGCGCCCCGGTTCCGCCGGCCCCGCCCGCGGAAGAGGTCAGACGGCGCCGCGGGCCGCTGCACACCCTGCGGCGCGACAAGGAGGCCATCAGCCACCACTACGACGTCGGCAACGACTTCTACGCGCTGGTGCTGGGCCCGTCCATGGTCTACTCCTGCGCGTACTGGGGGACCGCCGACGAGGGCGTCGCCACCCTGGAGGACGCCCAGCGCGCCAAGCTCGACCTGATCTGCCGCAAGCTCGGTCTCCAGGAGGGCATGCGGCTGCTGGACGTGGGCTGCGGCTGGGGCTCGATGGTGCTGCACGCGGTCCGCGAGTACGGCGTACGGGCGGTCGGCATCACCCTCTCCGAGGAGCAGGCCACCTTCGCCCGCAAGCGCGTCGCCGAGGCCGGGCTGGCCGACCGGATCGAGATCCGGGTGCAGGACTACCGCGAGGTCCACGACGAGCCGTTCGACGCGATCTCCTCGGTCGGGATGGCCGAGCACGTCGGCCGGACGCAGTACGCGGAGTACGCCGGGGCGCTGTACTCCCTGCTCAAGCCCGGCGGGCGGCTGCTCAACCACCAGATCGCCCGGCGGCCGGTCGCGGACGAGGAGGCCTACCACGTCGATGAGTTCATCGACCGCTACGTCTTCCCGGACGGCGAACTGGCGCCGCTCGGCCGGACCGTCGGCCAGCTGGAGGAGGCCGGGTTCGAGGTGCGGGACGTGGAGGCGATCCGGGAGCACTATGCGCGGACGCTGCGGCAGTGGGTGGTCAACCTGGAGCAGCACTGGGAGCAGGCGGCGCGGCTCACGTCACCGGGGCGGGCCCGGGTCTGGCGGCTCTACATGGCGGCCTCGGCCCTGTCGTTCGAGCGGAACCGCATAGGAGTCAATCAGGTGCTGGCGGTGAAGACGCCGGAGGGCGGCGACTCCGGCCTGCCGCTGCGGACGCGCACCTGGTCCGCCTGACGCGCGGTGTGCCGGGCCCGGCCGGGCCCGGCACACCGGCACCGGCTACTCGGCCTTGATCGCGGCCAGCATGTTGAGCCGGGCCGCCCGCCGCGCCGGCCACAGCGCGGCGAGGACGCCGACGACCGCGGCCAGCCCGAGGAAGATGCCCATCCGGCCCCAGGGCAGCACCAGTTCGTACGTCGCCAGCGAGCCGCTGATCAGCTCACCGGCCGCCCAGCCGAAGAACACGCCCAGGCCGATGCCGAGCACGCCGCCGAAGAGGGAGATCACCAGCGACTCCAGGCGCACCATGCGCTTGATGCCGCGGCGGTCCAGGCCGATGGCGCGCAGCATGCCGATCTCCTGCGAGCGCTCGAAGACCGACATCGCCAGGGTGTTGATGACACCGAGCACCGCGACGATCACGGCCATGGCCAGCAGCCCGTAGAGCATGTTCAGCATCAGGCTGAACATCTTGGCGATCTCTTCGGAGATGTCCTTCTTGTCGGAGACGGAGATCGCCGGGTTCTTGCCGAGCCCCTTGACCAGAGATTCCTTGGCGGCGTCGGTGGCGCCGTCCTTCGTCTTGACCATCACCTGCCGGTCGGTGACCTGCTGCTGATGCGGGGCGAGGGTGGCGGTGTCCACGATGATGCCGTTGATCATCTGGTTGCCCTGGTAGACGCCCGAGACGGTCAGCGTGCTCTTCTTGCCGTCCTCGAACGTCACCGGGAAGCGGGAACCGGGCTGCCAGCCCTTCTCCTTGGCGGTGGAATCGTCCACGACCACCCGGCCGCCGTGCAGGTCGCCGAGCGCGCCCTTGGTGAAGTCGAGCCGGGTGAGCTTGCCGAAGTCCTTGCCGTTGACGCCGGTCAGCGACTCGGGGGTGCCGTCGATCCGGGACGGGGACATGCGCAGCGGGCTGACGGCGGTGACCTCGTCCAGGCCGCCGAGCTTCTTCGCGACGTCCGGGGAGAGCGGGGTGTTGCCGGCCATGGAGACGACGTAGTCGGCCGTGAGCGAGTCGGTGGCCATCTTGTCGATGCTCTTCTGCACGCTGCCCGCGATCACCGTCAGGCCGGTGATCAGCGTCAGCCCGACCATCAGCGCGGAGGCCGTGGCGGCCGTACGGCGCGGATTGCGCACCGCGTTCTGCCGGGCGAGGCCGCCGGAGATCCCGAAGGCCCGCAGGACGGGCGCGGCCAGCGCGATCAGCGGCCGGGACAGCAGCGGCGTCAGGATGAACACACCGATCAGCAGGAGGACCGCGCCCGCGCTCATCATGGTCTTGCCGTCGGACATGCCGGTGGCGACCATCACCCCGGCGGCACCGGCGCCCGCGAACAGCGCACCGATGGTGTTCCGTACCACCAGCGACTTGGTGGTGGCGGTGGCGTGCACGCTGTTCATCGCGGCGACCGGCGGAATCCTGGCGGCGCGGCGGCCCGGCAGCCAGGCAGCCAGGACGGTGACGACGATGCCGACGAGGAGCGAGGCCAGGACGGTGGACGGCGAGATCACCAGGGGGCCGTCGGGGACGGTCGCACCGGTGCTGCTCATCAATTCCCGCAGTCCGGCGCCGATCCCGATACCGGCGGCCAGGCCGGTGACCGCGGCGATCGCGCCGACGACGAACGCCTCGATCAGCACCGAGCGGGTGACCTGGCGGCGGCTGGCGCCGACCGCGCGCAGCAGCGCCAGCTCCTTGGTGCGCTGGGCGACCAGCATGGTGAAGGTGTTGGCGATGATGAACACGCCGACGAAGAGCGCGATGCCGGCGAAGACGAGCAGGGCGGTCTTCATGCCGTCCATGCTCTTGGCGATCGTCTTGGCCTGGTCGTCGGCGAGCTGCTTGCCGGTGGTGGCCTCGGCGGCGCCCTTGGGCAGGACCTTGTCGACCGCGGACTTCAGGGCGGTCTGCGAGGTGCCCGGCGCGGCCTTGACGTCGATCTCGCTGAAGCCGCCCGGCATGCCGAAGAGCTTCTGGGCGGTCGGGGTGTCGAACAGCGCGAGGCTGCCGCCGGCCGCGACCCTCCCGTCGTCGGTGGTGAAGATGCCGGTCAGCTTCTGCTCGCGGACCGGCCCGTCGACGGAGAGCCGGACGGTGTCGCCGACCTTGTAGCCGGCCTTGTCCGCGGTGTGGGCGTCCAGCGCGAACTGGTCCGGACCCTTGGGGGCGGCACCGCTGCGCATCGGGTAGCGGGCGTCCTTGCCGTCCTTGCCGGGGAAGTAGTTGCCGCCCGTGGTCGCGAAGCCGCTGCCGAGCAGCTCGCCCTTCTTGTCGGCGATGGCGGTGAAGCCGGAGACCGTGCCGGTGGCGGATGCGGCGCCGGGCACGTGGGCGGCCTTGTCGAGCAGCTTCTGGTCGAGCTTCGGCTCCGCGCCGGGGGCGCCGCGCGGGCTGTCGGAGGACTTCGGGTGGACGGCGACGTCGACGTTGTCGTAGCCCTTTTGCGAGCTGGCCTGGTACGCGTCGGAGATGGTCGAGGTGAAGACCAGGGTGCCGGAGACGAAGGCCACGCCGAGCATTACGGCGAGGACGGTCATCAGCAGCCGGGCCTTGTGCGCAAGCACGTTGCGCAAGGCGGTACGGAACATGGGGGTCAGTCCTGGAGGAGAGGTCCGGAGGTCAGGTGACGGCTGCTGATCAGCTCGTGCGGCGCTTGGCGTCGAAGCCCTTCATCCGCTCCAGCACCAGGTCGGCGGTCGGATCGGGCATGTCGTCGACGATCCGGCCGTCGGCGAGGAAGACGACGCGGTTCGCGTAGGAGGCGGCGACCGGGTCGTGGGTCACCATCACCACGGTCTGGCCCAGTTCCCGCACCGAGTTGCGCAGGAAGCCGAGGACCTCGGCGCCGGAGCGCGAGTCGAGGTTTCCGGTCGGCTCGTCGGCGAAGATGATCTCGGGCCGGGAGGCGAGCGCCCGGGCGACCGCGACCCGCTGTTGCTGGCCGCCGGAGAGCTGGCTGGGGCGGTGCTTGAGGCGGCCGGACAGGCCGACGGTCTCCACGACCCGGTCCAGCCAGGCGCGGTCCGGCTTACGGCCCGCGATGTCCATGGGCAGGGTGATGTTCTCCAGGGCGTTCAGGGTCGGCAGCAGATTGAACGCCTGGAAGATGAAGCCGATCTTGTCGCGCCTGAGCTGGGTGAGCTTCTTGTCCTTCAGCCCGGTCAGTTCGGTGTCGCCGATGCGCGCGGAGCCGCCGGATATCGCGTCCAGCCCGGCCATGCAGTGCATCAACGTCGACTTGCCGGACCCGGAGGGGCCCATGATCGCGGTGAACTGGGCCTGGTGGAAGTCGACGGAGACCGCGTCCAGGGCGACCACCTGGGTCTCGCCCTGGCCGTACACCTTGCTGAGATCCGTGGCGCGGGCAGCCAGTGCGGTGGCGCGCTGGGCGGTGGTTACGCCGGAGTGGGTCGGGGTCACGGGAACGAGCTCCTGTCGGGTGGAAGGGCCTGGTTCGGGCGGCCGCGCGGGCGCGGGCCGCGAAGCGGAGGCGGACATTTCCATCGTGGATCAGGCATCGGCCCGGGGACGTCAACCGTTGTGACCGTCCTGGACCACCCCTGGGGCGTAGCCGCGGTCCGACCGGTCATCCCTGGGGAGGAGACGGGGCCCCGATGCGGCTGCTGCGCCCGCAGCAGCCGGAGGGGCGGGCCCGCCGCGGTGAGGGGGCGTCGAGGGGGCGTCGAGTTTCCGTCAATTCAGGCATGAAATTGCGTCGGGGGGCTTCCCCGCGTAGGCGGGCTTCAGGCATGTGCCGAAGGCCTGTACCGGGCACTGATGCTCCCTCAGTTGCCAATAAAATAAGACAACCTCGGGAAGAGCGGCCGAACTGTGTGGTGCGCTGCGGGCTACGCTCGTGCTGCCCTCTTTGAGGCGGCATGGGGGATCCCAGGCCCGGATGGTGGAATGCAGACACGGCGAGCTTAAACCTCGCTGGCCTACGGGCCGTGCCGGTTCAAGTCCGGCTCCGGGCACCACCCAAAAGGCGATTTTGGGTGAAGCATCAACTGAATCGCAAATTAGCTGTGCGTCTTCCCGCTTCGACCACGGGAAGCGGACCGGTATCCGGGGCAACGGCAAGCGAGGTCGCGCTTTCGGGCGCGTGAACACCGGATGCGCCGTACGGCAGTTGACTGAGGCGCCACGATTCTCCGCGGCTCGCTGCCGCGCCGCGGCCGCCGGCGTCGTCCGCAGCGTCCTTCTGCGCAGGGCAAGGGCGCTCTCGTGAGGGACGGTCAGAAGTTCTTCCGGCCGCCCTGTCCTCGGAGTTGACGGCACGTCGGGGCCGCCGGGGCAGTTCGCGCGGGGCTCCGCCGTCGTACCGCGTCCGGCCGCCCCGTGCCCGTACGAGGAGATGCCGGACGGGTGCGGGACGGCCGGTGCCGAGGGGGCCTGGCCGACGCGATGGCCGGCGCACGGCCGCGGGGCCCGGGCCGGCCCCGCGGCCCGCACGCGGGTTTCTGCTATTTCCGGGCGCCGCGGGTTTCGTGCCCTTTCGGCAGTACGGACCGCGGCATGTGGCGGACGGCAAAGGCAAATGCCTTGTGAGGCCATCCTGTGATGCCGATCAGCCTTCTGGGGCGCACGTGTTTGGTGCGTGCGCCGTCGCCTTTGTCGGCTTCCGGACGCGCGCACTTCAGGAGACGGCCGGCAAGCATTCCGGCCCGCTTCCGGAATTCCCGGCGCACGGAATGTATGCGGGGGCGCGCGGACATGCCGGGTGCGCCCCGGAGGACGCCTCAGGGAGACCCTGAGCCGGGAGCCGGGAGCCGGGAGCCGGGAGCCGGGAGCCGGGAGCCGGGAGCCGGGAGCCGGGAGCCGGGAGCCGGGAGCCGAGAGCCGGGCGGGTGGGGTCAGGCGGTGGCCACCGGGGCGGGCGGGGTCGTCCGCGGGGCGGGTGCGCGCAGGGTCTGGACCTGCGCGGGAGGGAGGTTGCCCCACACCGTCGAACGGTGGACCCCGTAGCGGTGCTCGAAGTCCTCCATGACGGCGGTGACCGCCCGATGGCGGGTGATCTCCGTACGACGGCTGAAGACGGTGCGGGCGACCTGGGTGCCGAGGTAGCGGAAGTAGGTCAGATGCCCGCCCGGGGTGAGCGCGGAGAGGTAGCGCTCGAAGATCGACTCGACCACGTCCGGTTCGAAGTTCGCGAAGGGCAGGCAGGAGACGATCACGTCGTAGCTGTGCGGGGCGAGGTGCATGTCCGTGATCGACTCGGGCACGAGCCGGATCTGCGGGGCGGCCCCGGACAGATCCGGGTCCGTCTCCATGGATTCGGTGAGTATTCGGACGAAACTGGGGTTGACCTCGACCACGTCCAGCTGGTCCGCGGGTCCGACGAGCCGGGCCAGGGCGCGGGTGACCGTGCCGGTGCCGGCGCCGACCTCCAATATCGCGGCAGGGTTGCTGGGCTTCCGCTCCCGCAGGGGGACCGCGAGCCGGGTGGCCAGCCGCCGGCTGCTGGGGGCGATCGCTCCCGTGAGGCGTTGGGTGCGGGTCGCCTCCTGGAGGAACGCCAATCCTGCGGACGGGCGCCAGGGCGCACTGGGCCGGTGCGTGGTCTGCGTCAGATCCATGCGCACACGCTAGGGGTCTGACCAATTCCGGCCAATGGTTGGACCGAGACGTGACAGCGCCGCTGACCGGGGCGGACGCGGCGGTCCCGCACGGCTCGGCCCCCGGAAAGCCCGGAATCAACGGCTCCGGAGCACCGTTGCGGCCATGGCGTGAGAGAGGTCACCCGCAGTCGGAAGTGACCTCTCTCACACCCGAAGTGACCCGGCTCAGCGCTCCATGAGCGCGAACAGACTCTCCCAGCGAGGAACGATCTCCTCCGTGGAGAACCGCTGGATGTTCGTCCGCGCCGCCTCGCCCATCGTGTCCCGGAGGTCCTTGTCGGACATCAGGGTGTCCAGGTGGCGGGCGAATTCGGTGATGTTGCCCGGAGGCGCGAGCAGTCCGTCCACACCGTCCGAAATGATCTCGTGGACACCCGGCGCCACATCGAACGCCACACACGGGACGGCGGTCGCCATCGCCTCCATGGGGGCCAGCGGGAAGCCCTCGCCGCGCGAGCTGAGCGCGAACACCGCGCTCTCCCGCAGCGCCCCGGGAACATCGCCGGTCCGGCCCATCCAGTCGACCGTGTCCGTGATGCCCAGCTCAGCGGCCTGCTTGCGCAGGGCCTCTTCCTCTTCGCCGGAGCCGTAGATCCGCAGCGTCCAGTCGGGGTGCTGCGGCGAGACCTTCGCCCAGGCCTCCAGCAGCAGGTCCACGCCCTTCTCCTCGTGGAGCCGGCCAATGCTGACCACACACTTGTGGGAGCGGTCGGAGGGGACCTCGGGGAAGAACGGCAGCGGGTTCGGCATGAAGCCGACGTTGTCCATCCGCTGCCGGATCCAGCGGTCGGCGTCCTCGCGGGTGAGCGTCAGCATCCGGTCGACATCCTCGTAAAACCGCTTGACCCGAGCGAAGCGGGACGACTTGCGGCAGGTGTCGAAGGATTCATGGCTCATTCCGATCACCGTCAGCCCGGCGGTATCGGCCAGCGCGACCCACTCCATCGCCCACACCTGGGTGACGATCACCACCCCGCCCGGCTTCGCCGCCCGGAACAGCGCGCTCATCTTGGCGGCCTGCTCCTGCATACCGGCCTCGCGGGCGGCCCGGCGGCGCTGCTCGACGAGGTTGAGCTTGTCCTTGAGGCCGCGTACGGGGCGGACGGAGGGCGGGTGCTCCTTGTAGAGCGTGGTCGTCTTGAACGGCACGTCGGGGGCGAGCTCATGGACCCGGCCCTCGGGGGGCGGCACCACACCGACGATGTGCACCCGGTGGCCCCGCTCGCTGAACAGGCGGGCCATCTGGTGCGACCAGCTGGTCACGCCGCCCATCTCATTGACGCTGTTGGAGACGAAGAAGATGTCCCGCGGTTCGGCTGCGTTCGACTTGGTCATCAACGGCTCCACTGCGCAAAGAACTGATCGACGATGCTCTTGGCGGCGTCGCCCCGGTCGTATTCGCCGAACTTGGCGATGAATTCCTGGCGGCTCTTCGTATAGTCCAGAGCCTGCGACTCGAACGACTTGATCGCCTTGTGGAAATCGTCCTCGGTGCGGACCACCGGGCCCGGCGCATGCTCCAGCAGATCGAAGTAGGTGCCGCGGCCCTCGTGCACGTACTCGTCATAGTCGTAGGTGAAGAACACCAGCGGCCGGTCGAGCAGCGCGTAGTCGAACATCACCGACGAATAGTCCGTGATGAGCCCGTCGGCCAGCTCCAGCAGGGGCGTCACGTCATGGCGCGCCGAGACATCGATGACCCGGCCCGCGACGGTCGGCGGCAGCACCACGTGATTGAGGTAGTGCGAGCGCACCAGGAGGACATAGCGGTCGCCGAACTGGTCGGCGAAACGCTCGACGTCAAAGGGCAATTCGAAGCGCCCGTGCCGGCCGCCCGCCTTGCGGAACGTCGGCGCGTAAAGCAGTACGGTGCGGTCCTCGGGAATGCCCAACTCCGCGGCCAGCGGCCCGCGTTCACGCCGCCCCAGCTCCGTTTCCCGCTGCCGGGCGCGGACCAGTGCGTCATTGCGCGGGTAGCCCACCCGCAGCAGCGTCTTCTCCTTGAGCCGGAAGGCCTTGGCCAGGGTGTGCACATCGTGCTCGGAGCGGATCAGGAAGCGGTCGAAGCGGTCCAGCGAACGCTGCTGCTCGGCCTGCTGCTCCCGGGTCTGCGCCTTCAGCGACGGCATGTCGAAGCCCATGTTCTTCAGCGCCGAGCCGTGCCAGGTCTGGAGGTAGGTGGTCTCCGGGCGCTTGGTGAGCTTGAGCGGGTAGCTCTGGTTGTCGACCCAGAACTCGGCCTGCGCCAGCGCCTTGAGGTAGGGCAGGG
Source organism: Streptomyces sp. 2323.1 (assembly GCF_900221035.1). Lineage (NCBI taxonomy): Bacteria > Bacillati > Actinomycetota > Actinomycetes > Kitasatosporales > Streptomycetaceae > Streptomyces > Streptomyces sp. 2323.1. The sequence goes on from NZ_LT907981.1 coordinate 4,827,242, forward strand.
ACCAGCGCTTGACCAGGGTGGCGTCCTTCGGGAAGCCCTCCGGGGACCCGGCGTAGGACCAGATCGCCTCGAAGTCCAGGCCCTGCCGGCGCATCTCCTCGTAGAGGGCGCGCGGGCTGTCGCTGTACTGCTTGCCCAGGTGGCTCTCGAAGACCACCGTGCGCTTCTTGACCGGCAGCCGGCTGAACACCTCGTGATAGGCGCGCAGCTTGTTGTCGCCGGAGACGACCTTCTGCCGCAGCGCCTTCGCCTTGCGGTACCCGGTCTTGGCCAGCGTCCCCGGCTTGCCCTGCACCCCGCGGGTGATCAGCTCCTGCACCCGCTCGGCGTTACGTCCCTCGCTGACCAGGCGGAACGCCAGATGCCCCTTGGCCGAGGCATGCGGCTCAAGATGATCGGCGACCATCCGCGTCAGCCGCGGCCGCACCGGCAGCCCGCCGGACAGCTCGGTGTCGGCGACGGTGAGCCGGGTGGTGGTGCGCACCCCGTTCACGTCCAGGCGCAGCCGTACGTCCCAGATGGTGTCGACGATGCCCAGTGGGCGCAGCTTCGCGGTGAGGTCCGCGGCGGCCTCCCAGTGGACGGTGTCGCCGTCGTGGCGCAGCACCCGCACGGGGAAGTGGAAGGACTGCAGACTGCGCCGACGGGCGCTGAACTCCAGCTCGCCCTTGAGCGTGGCGTCCGGCGGGATGACGCCGAGCGGGTTGGTGATCTGCCCGGTCAGGGCGACGGACCGGCCGGAGGAGCGGAAACCGGTGAGCTGATTGCGCAGGAACAGCTGGTTGACCGGCTTCTCGTGGTAGCCGACGTCGGTCACGTCCAGCACCGCGCGCCCGAACGCATCATCGAAATGGCCGTCGCACCAGTAGATCCGGCCGTCGTGCTCGGTGAGCGGGGAGGAGACCTTGGAGCGGTTGATGAGTGTGTCGACCGCCGGGATCAGGTTGTCCCAGTCGCCCTTCTGGAGCAGGTAGGCGCAGATGGCCTGGATCGGCTGGACGTGCTCGTACGCCTCGGGGGCGATGCTCGCGAGGTATTCCCGGGAGAGCTCGGCGAACTCCCGGCGATAGGCGTCGTCGCGGAAGGGCAGGTCCCGCAGATACAGCACCAGATCGTGCTTGAGGAATTTCACGTCCTTGGCGAGCTTTATGTCGTCCAGGCCGCGCTCAGCCAGCAATGCGTCGATGCGCCGGTGGATCTCCAGCCGGTGCGCATAGTTGGTCATTTCGTGGCGCCGGTTCGACACGGACTTCACGGCGGCCCGCTGGTATACGTGCCAGAAATAGACCTGATTGGGGATCAGGGTGATGCGACGCGCCGAGAGATACGCAGCGGCGATAAAGATCAGGTCCTCGTAGAAAATCCCCTTGGGAAAGCGGAGATTGTTCTCGATAAGGAATTCCCGGCGATAGCACTTATTGGTGGACAGGGTGTCCCAGACAAAGAGGTCCGGCAATTCCGTGACGGACTCCACGGTGCGGGTCGTGGAGTACAGCCAGGCGTACCACTCGTCGCGCTTCTGATTGCGGGTGTCCTTGTGCAGCCGGACGCACAGGCCGGAAACGATATCCGACCCGGATTTCTCGGCGGCCTCCAGCATATTGCGGCACGCATTGAGTTCCAGGACGTCATCGCTGTCCAGGAACATGACGTACCGGCCCTGGGCGTGCTCGATGCCGACATTCCGCGGCTCGCCCACCGCGCCACTGTTCTCCGGCAGCTGGATGGCCCTGACCCGCCCGGGGTGCGCGGCGGCGAACCGCTGCGCCACTTCGAAAGAGCGGTCTGTGCTGCAGTCGTCGACGATCACCACCTCGACGTCCCGGAGCGTTTGATCCAGCACGGACTGGATCGCGGTCGGCAACCGGTCGGCGTCGTTGTAGACGATGACGACTACTGAGACGTCAGGCACAGGCATCTCAACCCTCTTTCGCTGCTGTTTCCCGCCAGAATAGCCCTGTCTGTACCCTCGGATTACAACCGATCGCGCCCATGGCACTACGTACGGTGAGCCACGGGGGGCGTCGAGAAGGGGCACTCCGGGGCGCGGATCCTGACCATGCGTCAGCCCTGCGGATCCACCCACCAGGGCAGGCTCCGGACGGGAGGGAAGACGACCCCTCCCGCGAATCGGTTGCCTGCCGTGTCATGTGACGTCCGTTGCGATCAGACATTTATCGGATTCCGTTCGTCGGACGGCGGGAAGGAGCCCCGCGCGGAGCAGAAGGAAAATCCCAGTTCGAGTGCGGCGGCATCACCCGTTGACCACGGACGAGGACAACAGACGAGGACAAGAGCGCGGCAAGAAGGCGGTAAGGGAGCGAAATACTCGGGAATACCGGACAGGGTGGCGTGACGCTGTGTCAGCAGGACGGCGGACCGGCGGCGCGACGCGGTCCGGACCCTGCCGCGGGCACCTCTGAGGCCTCCCGGACGTCCTCCTCATGGTGGATGCGCCGTCCCGCGATCAGGGAAGATCCTGCTCAAGAACGAGCGACGCGCCTTTGCCAAGCCATTACGCTTGCCGTCAAGGCCGCGCAGGGCGGCCATGGAGGAGTGAGATGAGGAGCAGCAACCCGGTCTTCTCGCGACGGGGGTTCAGCCGCGACACCGGCTACGCGGGCTTCAACGCACCGCCGCAGGCCGGGGGCCCCGCCGCACCGCCGTACGCCGGCGCGAACCCGTACGCACAGGGCGGCAACCCCTACGCGGCGGACGCGACGAACCCGTACGCCCAGGGCCAGCAGCACGTCACCCACGCACCGCCGCAGTACACGCCGCAGACCCGCCCGATGACGATGGACGACGTCGTCGCGCGGACCGCCATGACGCTCGGCACGGTCATCGCCGGCGCCACCGTCGGCTGGCTCTTCCTGACCGGGAGCCTCGGCTTCGCGGTCGGCGCCGGCCTGGTCGCGATGGTGCTGGCGTTCGTCCAGTCCTTCAAGCGCAAGCCCTCGCCCGCGCTGATCCTGTCGTACGCGGCGCTGGAGGGGCTCTTCCTCGGCGCGCTCAGCGGCTTCATCAACGACCTGCCGAAGATGAACGGCGCCCCCATGCAGGCGGTGCTGGGCACGATGGCGGTGTTCGTCGCCATGCTGGTCGCCTACAAGACGCGGATCGTACGGGTCACCGCCCGCTTCACCCGCTTCGTGATGATCGCCGCGATGGGCTTCGTCCTGCTGTCGCTGGTCAACGTGCTGTTCATGGTGTTCGGCGGCGGTGACGGCCTCGGCTTCCGCAGCGGCGGCCTGGGCATCGTCTTCGGCATCGTGGGCGTGGTCCTCGGCGCGCTGTTCCTGGCGCTGGACTTCAAGCAGGTCGAGGACGGCGTCAACTACGGCGCGCCGCGCGAGGAGTCCTGGCTGGCGGCGTTCGGTCTGACGCTGACGCTGGTGTGGATCTACATGGAGATGCTCCGGCTGATCTCCATCCTCCGGGGCGACTGACCCGCCCGGCGCCCGGAGCGCCACGCCGAAGGGCCCGCAGGCTGTTGCCTGCGGGCCCTTGGCATGAGGGATGTCGCGTGTCCTGGGCCGGAGGGGCCATAAGCCCTTCATCGGCGGTCAGAACTTCCGCGCAGCACGCCTGAGATCGTGTTCATGAACGATTGCCTTGGCATGTCCGTAGGCGAGATTGTGCTCGCCGCGGAGCCAGCTGACCTTTTCGTCGAAGCGGAAGAGAGCGGGGCCTTCGTCAACGGTACGGAGCCAGTCGGAGATTTCCCGGCCTGTGCAGTGCGGGATACGGGAGAGCATGTTCCGGTGGGTCTCTTCGGAGAAGAGCTGAGACATCGGCGCCTCCGGACGCGGTCGATGCTGGTACTTCAGCCCACCGTGCCTGAGCGTTCGGGCGTTGGCAACCACCCGGGAGTGGCGCATAGGCTCACGACGTGCTTGACGTGACCCCCTTGCAGACCGCCGTGGATGCCCTCGCCGACCGCCTCAGGTCGCTGCCGCAGAGCGCGCTGAGCCGCGGCGCCGCGGCCGAAGGACTCGCCCTGGCACGGCAGTTGGCGACCCGTGCACAGCTGATCGAGCAGCCGGGACGGCCCCCGTACGAGATGCCGGACGCCGGGATGTTCGCGGCCGGCGACCAGCTGGCGGTGGCCGGACACGATCTGGTCGAGGCGCTGCGGGCCGCGGCGGCCCGGGTGGCCGACGAACCGGCCGAATCTGACGCAAAAGTGGCCCCCGCCGAGGAGCTGGCGGAGGCCGTGCGATGGGTACGGGCGGCGGCGGACCGCTGCTAGCGGGAGCCGCCGCGCCGGATCAGAGCGAGGCGATGACGCGGTCGGCGAGGATGTAGACGCTCTCCTCGCGGCTCTCGCCCCAGGAGAAGGTCAGCGCGTACGCACCGGAGATGCCGGAGCCGCCCAGCAGCACCGGGCAGTGCCCCGCCTGCAGCGCGCCGGCCACCCGCTCCGCGGTCTCGCGCTGCCCGGGGGTCAGGCAGAGCGTGGTGCCGTCGGTGAAGACATAGACGTCCAGGGTGCCCAGCGGGCCGGGGCGCACATCCGCGAGCGGGGTGGCCAGCTGCGCCAGCTCCTCCAGGCGTGCGACCGTGCGCTCGTGATCACTGATCACCGGGGACGGGGAGAAGTCCGGGTGCGAGGGATGGCGCCGGCGCGCGGCGGCCAGTTCGGCGGACTCGGTCTCCTCGACGGGTTCCCACTCGGGCGCGTCCAGTGCCTCGACGGACTCCAGGGCGTCCGGCCCCAGCAGCGGCTCCAGGCCGGCCCAGTCCGCCTGGCGGGGCAGGAAGGGGTGGGTGTCGAACCGGTCGGACTCCGGGCGCTCGGGCAGCTCGCGCTGGTCGGCGCGGGCGTCCAGCGGGCTCTCGTCGCCGAGACCGGCGAGACCGCCGAGCAGGGAGGGGGCGTCGGCGGCGTCCCTGGCCTCCTGCGCGGCCCAGAACGCCCGGGCCTCGGCCAGTTCGCGCTCCCGCTCCTCGGCGAGCGCATCCGCGACGGCGGCACGTATGTCCGCGAGCGGGGTCTCGGCGGCCGGGACGGCCCGGGCGGCCGGGATGGCCGCGGCGGCCGGGTGGGCCACCTCGGTGCGCGCGGCGACGTCCTGACGGGCGGCGACGAGTTCTGCGTGCAGCTCGGCGATCTGACGGTGCAGGGCACGGGCGGTGCGCAGGGCGACGGCGCCCAGCGCCACGGCGGTGGCCGCGGCCAGTAGCAGGACGAGGGTGGTGACGCTCATGCGTCCTCCCCACTTCGCTCGGCGGCCCTGTTCCCTCGGGCCGCGCATCGGTACATGGACTTGCCCCGGCCGTCGGCCGCGGTGACCCCCTTGATGCGCTCGCTCACGGGGTCACTCCTGGTAGCGGCTCACTCACCGGCGTACTCCCGTTAGCAGAATGTTCTCCGACTTCCTACATCAGGCTGCCGGTGGTCGGCGACCGCTCCGGGTGAACTTTGTCCCGAAATGGAGTGGGGTGAGGGCCGTATATGTTCGAGCGCACCCATGCTGATCTGCAAGAACGCCTCCCCCTGGGGGCGTTGGTCACAATCCTGGGGGAGATTGGGTCGCGATCTAGTTAACGAGTGGCCCAGGTCACGCCGTGTCGCCGCCCGTATGCGCATGACAGCGAAGGGTGTGCGCCGGGCGGGAGTTGGTCCGTTTTGTCGGCGGGCGGGGGTGGTCCGGGGTGGGGGGCCGGGTGCGAGGAACGAGCGCCCGGCCCCCCACCCTCCGCTACGACTCGGCTCAGCCGCGCGTGCCCGTGGTCGCGCTGAGCTTCGCCTCCGCTGCGGGCGGATGCCGGGCACTCGTTCCTCGCACCCGACCTCCACCCTCCGCTCCAGTTCAGCTCAGCCGCTCGATGACCATCGCCATGCCCTGGCCGCCGCCCACGCACATCGTCTCCAGGCCGAACTGCTTGTCGTGCCACTGGAGGGAGTTGATCAGGGTGGTGGTGATGCGGGCGCCGGTCATGCCGAAGGGGTGGCCGACGGCGATCGCGCCGCCGTTGACGTTCAGCCGGTCCAGGTCGATGCCCAAGTCCCGGTAGGACGGGATGACCTGGGCGGCGAACGCCTCGTTGATCTCGACCAGGTCGATGTCGGAGACCGAGAGGCCGGCCCGCCGCAGCGCCTGCTTGCTGGCCTCGACCGGGCCGTAGCCCATGATCTCGGGGGAGAGGCCGGAGACGCCGGTGGAGACGATCCGGGCCAGCGGGGTCAGGCCCAGCTCGCGCGCCTTGGTGTCGGACATGATGACCAGCGCCGCGGCGCCGTCGTTCAGCGGGCAGCAGTTGCCGGCGGTCACCAGGCCGTCGGGGCGGAAGACCGGCTTGAGGCCGGCGACGCCGTCGACGGTGACGCCGGCGCGCGGGCCGTCGTCCTTGGCGACGACCGTGCCGTCGGGCAGCGTGACCGGGGTGATCTCGCGCTCCCAGAACCCGTCGTTGATCGCCTTCTCGGCGAGGTTCTGGGACCGGACGCCGAACTCGTCCATGTCCTGGCGGGTGATGCCCTTGAGGCGGGCGAGGTTCTCCGCGGTCTGGCCCATCGAGATGTACGCGTCCGGGAGCAGGCCGTCCTCGCGCGGGTCGTGCCAGCCCGCGCCCTCCTCCTCGGCGCGCGCCGCGGTACGGGCCTCGGCGTCGGCGAAGAGCGGGTTGTGGGTGTCCGGCAGGCCGTCGGAGCTGCCCTTGACGCTGCGCGAGACGGTCTCGACGCCGGCCGAGATGAAGACGTCGCCCTCGCCCGCCTTGATGGCGTGCAGCGCCATGCGGGTCGTCTGGAGCGAGGAGGAACAGTAACGGGTGATGGTGCAGCCCGGGAGGTGGTCCATCCCCATCTGGACGGCCACGATGCGGCCGAGGTTGTGGCCCTGCTCGCCGCCGGGCAGACCGCAGCCGAGCATCAGGTCGTCGATGTCCTTCGGGTCCAGCTCGGGGACCTTGGCCAGGGCGGTCTCGATGATCTGCGCGGTCAGATCGTCCGGGCGCACATCCTTGAGCGAGCCCTTGAAGGCGCGGCCGATCGGGGAGCGGGCGGCTGAGACGATCACGGCTTCGGGCATCACGGCTCCAGAGGGCGTAAGAACGAGCGGCGCGGGGCGCCTCGTTGCGGTGGGGTGGTCGGGCGGCGTGGCGGTCGGACGCGGACGGGCAGGACTGAGTGGGAAGTTACCTGCACGTACTGCTGAGGTCACGGGGTGCGCCCTGTGATGAGGGCCTCTTTTCTAAGCGAGCGCTTATGCAAACGGGGCGGGGCCGCCGGGTATTCCCGTACGGCCCGCCCCGGGCACCGCGCCGTCCCTCTGCCGCGGCGTCAGCCCGTGACCGACGACGGATCCGTCGGCTCCGGCTCCGGCAGCTGGCGGCGCCTGCGGTGCTTGAGCAGCGCCCAGGGTGCGCGGGAGGCGGTGACCTCCGTACCGCCCTCGGAAGCCGCCTCGGCGGCCGCCTGCTCGACCGGCAGCAGGCCCTCGCCACGGGCGGGCTCCGGCCGCTCCCCCTCCGGCCACAGGCCCAGTGAGGCGCACAGCGTCGGCAGCACGGCCATCGCGGCGGTGGCATAGCCCTCGGCCGACGGGTGGTAGTTGTCCGGCCCGAACAGCTCCCGGGGACGCGCCTCGAACTCCGGCCCCAGCAGATCGCCGAGCGAGACCGTCCGGCCGCCGCTCTCGATCACGCCGATCGTCTGGGCGGCGGCGAGCTGCCGCGACAGCCGCCGGGCCACCCAGCGCAGCGGCTGATAGACCGGCTCGATGGTGCCCAGATCCGGGCAGGTGCCGACGATCACCTCGCAGCCTGCCGCGCGCAGCCGGCGCACCGCCTCGGCGAGATGGCGTACGGACTGAGCGGGCGCCATCCGGTGGGTGACGTCATTGGCGCCGATCATGATGACGCAGACGTCCGGGGTGGTGGCGCTGTCCGCCAGCATCAGCTCCACCTGGCGCGCCAGGTCGTCGGACTGCGCCCCGGGCAGCGCCACATTGCGGAAATCCACGGGCAGCTCGGAGAGCGCGGCCAGCCCGGAGGCGAGCAGTGCGCCCGGGGTCTGGGACGGGCGGTGCACCCCCTGGCCGGCGGCGGTGGAGTCGCCGAGGAAGCCCAGCCGCAGTGGCGGGCGGTCGGTGCGGTGGCCGAAGGCGGCGCCGTAGCGGCCGTCGGCGCACGGCGGGATGTCGCTGGAGCCGCCGACCGTACGGCGGGCCAGCCGGACCTCGGTCAGCAGCACGCCGACCGCGGCGACGCCGAGCAGCCCGACCCCGCCGCCGCCGAACGCGGCCGCGGTGGCGATCCGCCGTGCCACTCTCGCCCTGGACATCGTCATCGGCATGGGCCGGGCACCTCCCCGCGCAGTGCGGGCGCGCCACGGCCCCGGGGGCCGGACGCGCTCTTGAATCGGCAAGAACTCCTACAACAGGGTGTTGCCCGTTCCTGCACGGAACGCAACTCTTCCTTCCTCTAACGGACCCGGGCAATAGGCTGGCTGCACGGGCGCAGGAGAGCGTGCCCCCGACCGCGGAGACCACCGTGCAGTTTTACGATTCGATGATTGAGCTAGTCGGCAACACCCCGCTGGTGCGGCTCAACAACGTCACTCGAGGTATCCAGGCCACCGTCCTGGCGAAGGTCGAGTACTTCAACCCCGGCGGATCGGTCAAGGACCGGATCGCCGTGCGGATGATCGAGGCCGCCGAGCAGTCGGGTGAGCTACAGCCCGGCGGCACCATCGTCGAGCCGACATCCGGCAACACCGGTGTGGGCCTGGCGATCGTCGCCCAGCAAAAGGGTTACAAGTGCATCTTCGTCTGCCCGGACAAGGTGTCCACGGACAAGATCAATGTGCTGCGGGCGTACGGCGCCGAGGTGGTGGTGTGCCCGACCGCCGTGGACCCCGAGCACCCGGACTCGTACTACAACGTCTCGGACCGCCTGGTCCGTGAGACGCCCGGGGCCTGGAAGCCGGACCAGTACAGCAACCCGAACAATCCGCGCTCCCACTACGAGACGACCGGTCCCGAGCTGTGGGCGCAGACCGGAGGGCGGATCACGCACTTCGTGGCGGGTGTCGGCACCGGCGGCACGATCAGCGGCACCGGCCGCTATCTGAAGGACGCCAGCGACGGCAAGGTCAAGGTCATCGGCGCCGACCCCGAGGGCTCGGTCTACAGCGGCGGCTCCGGGCGTCCGTATCTGATCGAGGGCGTCGGTGAGGACTTCTGGCCGACCGCCTACGACCGCACCGTCGCGGACGAGATCGTGGCGGTCTCGGACAAGGACGCCTTCCAGATGACCCGGCGGCTCGCCAAGGAGGAGGGCCTGCTGGTCGGCGGCTCCTGCGGGATGGCCGTGGTGGGTGCGCTGGAGGTCGCCGCGAAGCTCGGCCCCGACGACGTGGTGGTCGTGCTGCTGCCCGACAGCGGCCGTGGCTACCTCTCCAAGATCTTCAACGATGAGTGGATGGCCGACTACGGCTTCCTGGAGGAGGGCGGCCCCGCGGCGCGGGTCGGCGAGGTGCTCCAGCACAAGGAGGGCGCGCTGCCCTCGCTGGTGCACATGCACCCGGAGGAGACCGTCGGCGAGGCGATCGAGGTGCTGCGCGAGTACGGCGTCTCGCAGATGCCGATCGTCAAGCCCGGCGCCGGGCACCCCGATGTGATGGCCGCCGAGGTCATCGGCTCGGTCGTCGAGCGCGAGCTGCTCGATGCGCTGTTCACCCAGCGCGCCTCGCTGACCGACCCGCTGGAGAAGCACATGTGCCCGCCGCTGCCGCAGGTCGGCTCCGGCGAGCCGGTCGCCGATCTGATGGCGGTGCTGGAGAACGCGGACGCGGCGATCGTCCTCGTCGAGGGCAAGCCGAAGGGCGTGGTGAGCCGGCAGGACCTGCTGGCCTATCTGGCGCGCGAGGCCGGCAAGTAGCAGCGTCTTCCGGTAGCGGTCGGCGGCCCGGTGCCCCTCTTTGCAGGGTGCCGGGCCGTTCGCCGTGCGGCGCCCGGCCGTTCGCGGTGTGGGCCGCCGCCGCAAGCAGTCCGCTTCGGCAGCCGTCAAGGCGTCAAGTTGCCGTCAGGAAACGGGCGGTCACCGCAAGGTGTACGTATGCGTCATGTGCACGCAGCACGCGCTTAACACTGGTCCGGCACATTGGTGTGCACGGCGACACGGGCCTCCGGAGCGGCTCCCGGACCTCCAGCTCGCCGCCGGATGCGACGACCGGCCCTGACCCGGTGCGCGTCCCTTGCGGGGACCGCCGTCGTCCCGCCCCCGGCTCAGGCCGGGGTGCGGCGGTCCCCGCAACAGCCTTTTCCGCCCGGCTTCTGCCGCCGCGTCAGTCCGCCGCGCCGTCGCGGCCCGCCGCCCGCAGGCGCAGCGCATTCCGCAGGCCCGCGCCGTGCGCCGCGTTGACGCCGACGATCCCCGCCCAGCACACCAGCAGGCCCGGCAGCCCGGACGTACCCGCCGCGATCGCGGACAGCGGGATGGCCAGCACCAGCGAGAGCGCGGCGACCCCGAAGCGCTGCCAGAAGGGGTGGATCTCGCTGTCCCGGGGCTGCGGCCGGATGCCGCGCGCGACCTGGACCTGCTGCTCGGCGAGGTGCCGGCGCACCCGCCGGTCGACGTTCTGGTCGACCTTCTCCAGGAAGGACTCCAGCAGCTCCGACTCGTACTCCGGTCCCAGCTCCTTGCGGGTCTGGAGGGTCGCGTCGAGATCTCTGCGCAGATCGGGGTCGTGTGTCGCCATGGCGCCGAGCGTACGCAGGCCGGGCGGGCGGCGCGGTAGGGCTATCCCCCGGTTCCGGCGGGGGAGCGGACGCCCGACTGCGCCTCGTCCGGTTCCGGGAGACGCGCGGTGTCGCGGCGGGCCGCCGCCCAGTAGGCGGCGGCCGGCACGGCGAGCCCGACGAGCCAGGAGACATCGGCGCCGCCCAGCCGCGCCACCAGCGGGCCGGTGAAGAAGTGGGTGGCCAGGAACGGGAGTTGGACCAGCACGCCGAGGGCGTAGACGGCCAGCGCACGGAGGTTCCAGGCGCCGTAGCGGCCGCCGGGGTCGCTGAGCGCCGGGATGTCGTAGCGCTCCTTGGAGATCAGGTAGTAGTCGACCAGGTTGATCGCCGACCAGGGCGTGAAGAAGGTCAGCAGGAAGAGCAGGAAGTCCTTGAAGGACGTCAGGAAGGAGTCCTTGCCCAGGAGGGCGACGGCGGTGCCGGCCACCATGATCCCGGCGATGTAGGCGGCGCGGCCGCGCGGGGAGAGGGTGTGCTGTCCGCGGAAGCCGCTGACGCCGGTGACCAGCGACATGAAACCGCCATAGGTGTTGAGGACGTTGATGGTGAGCTTGCCGAGGGCGATGACGAAGTAGAGGAACGAGGCGGCCAGTCCCGCGCCGCCCAGGCCGACGACGTAACCGACCTCGTGCCCCACGAACGCGGTGGGCGCCGCGGCGGCCGCCAGCGCGCCGAAAGTCATCGACCACTGCGAGCCGAGCACCGAGCCGGACAGCGTCCACCAGAAGGTGGCGCGCGCCGAGGTGTGCCGCGGCAGATAGCGCGAGTAGTCGGCGACGTACGGGCCGAACGCCAGCTGCCAGGAGGCCGAGAGCGAGACGGCGAGCAGGAAGAGCGGCAGCCCGAAACGGTGGTCGGCGAGCAGCGCACCGAGGTCGGCGCGCTGTACGAGCCGGATGCCGAGGTAGACGAAGGTCAGCGCGCAGACCAGGCCGGCGATTCTGCCGAGGGCGTGGACGAGGCGGTAGCCGACGGCCGCGGCGACGGCGGTGACCGCGGCGAACAGCACGATCCCGGGCGTCTCGCCGAGGTGCGTCAGCTCGCCGACCGCCTGCCCGGCCAGCACGCTGCCGCTGGCGAAGAACCCGATGTACATCACGATGACCAGCGCCAGCGGGACCACCGCGCCGCGCACCCCGAACTGCGCCCGGGAGGTGATCATCTGCGGCAGCCCGAGCCGCGGTCCCTGGGCGGAGTGCAGCGCCATCACCGCGCCGCCCAGGAGGTTGCCGAGCAGCAGCCCGATCAGTGACCAGAAGGCGTTCGCGCCGAAGACGACGGCCAGCGCCCCGGTGACGACGGCGGTGATCTGGAGGTTGGCGCCCAGCCAGAGCGTGAACTGGCTGACCGCGCGGCCGTGCCGTTCGTCGTCCGGGACGACGTCGATGGAGCGCTGTTCGACCACACCTGCCATGGATCCGCCTCACGTCGCCGTTGATCCTGTATGGATTCATGCAGGATCAACGGCGGTGAATGGAAGGTCAATAGGCGGGAGGCTTTCCGTTGGCCTGGTGACCGGCCCTCGGCGGACCGGACGGCCCGTCAGGCCGCGGTCGCCCGTCAGGCCGCGCTCGCCCCGTCCGTCGGCCGCAGCTCGTCCGCGTACGAGACCGAGATCCGCCGCATCAGCCCGTCGTCGGTGATGTCGTACTGGCCCAGGCGCCACAGCGGCGGCGAATAGGCGTGCACGGACACCGCGTCGTCGGTCGCGCCGGTGAGGCGGTGGATGTGGTCGGGGCCGAAGCAGAACGAGGCGCCCGCGCCGACGGTGGTGGCCAAGTGCTCGCCGCCGATCCGGGGATTGGACTCGGTCAGCACGCCCTGGACGACGCGCACCGCCCCCGAGGACAGGTCGTGGTCGTGCCAGCCGGTGTCGTTCTGCCGGGTCCAGCACAGCAGCCAGACATCGACGAACTCATCGCGGTGCAGGGAGGCGTAGTGGCGCTCGGTGTCGGAGAAGGCGACCTGCTCGCGCCACAGGTCCGGGCGGGCGGCGAGCTCCTCGACCAGGGCCCGCAGCTCGCGCCGGTCGAGGTTGCGCTCGGGCAGTGCGGTGAACGGCTGCTCGCCGTCTGGGACCTCACGGGCGGCTTCGGCCTGGGAGGTGCGGTACGTCATCGGCGGGCTCCTTTCGTCGGGCCCAGAAGGCGGGCCGGGTTGGCGGTGCGCAGGGCGTGGATCGCGGCCTGCGCACCGAGGTCGGGGAGTACGGGGGCGGCGTAGGGGCGGTCGCTGCCGCTGACGACGACATCGATACCGGCGGCCCGGACGAGGGCGTCCACCGCACGGGTCCCGTACGAGGACGTCTCGTAGAAGGCATTGCAGTCGACCCGTCCGCGCTCCCGTCCGCCGCCGCGGGCGACCAGCCGCTCCCCGTGCAGCGGTGCCAGGCCGGCCAGCGCCGCGAAGCACACCCGCAGGTCCGGGTGGCGCGGCCGGCCGAAGGCGCGGAAGGCGAACCAGGCGGCGTGCAGCTGCTGGACGTACGGGACCAGGGCGGGCCACCAGGCGGGTGCGTCCGGGGTGCCCGGCGCCGCGCCGGGGTGGACGAACAGCGGCTTGTCCAGCTCGGCGACGGCATCCAGCAGCGGCGCGCAGCGGGCCCAGCCCGCGGCGTCGAGCAGGGCGGTGGCCGGGAGTTGCAGCCCCGCACAGCCGCGCGCCAGCTCGTGCCGCACCGCCTCGGGGTCCGGTTCGGGGGCGGAGAGGCAGACCGAGGCCCAGACGCCGAAGGGTTCCGGCAGGTCCAGTGCGCCGTCGTGGAACGCGGTGAGCAGCGGTGCGGCCTCCGCGGGCGGCAGGTCTTCGATGCCGAGCGGGCTGGAGAGCGAGACCAGGGCCAGATCCAGGCCGTCGGCGCGGGCGAGCCGGGCGCGGGCCGCGATGTCGTGGTCGGCGGGGTCGACGGGGTACGGCGGTTCGCCGGGGAGGTGGAGCGTCCAGCCGTCGAGCCGCGGCGGCGCACTGCGCGCCCGCAGCAGCGCGAGGAACTCGGGCGGCCAGAGGTGCTGGTGGACGTCGGTGGGCACGGGCCTCCCTCGGCTGCGGGCGATGGTGCGACGGCACCCGGGGCGCGGCCCCGTCGTCCCGGGCGCGTGCAGCCCGAGCGCTGTACTTAACCGTTTAACTGATGCGTTTCAGTGAAACGGTTAACAGCAAGTCCTGTCAAGGGCGAGCCGGTCCGCCGGGCCGCCGTCAGCCCCGCGCGCACACCGCATCGGGGCGGGTGGTGCGCCCTCCTTGGGTAGGCTTCCGGACATGGCCAGGCCCAATAAGCGCACCACCCTCCGCGAGGTGGCCGAGGCCACCGGACTCTCCACCGCAGCCGTCTCCTACGCCCTGCGCGGCAAGCACGTCTCCAAAGAGACCGAGGAGCGGGTGCGCAAGGCCGCCGCGGAGCTCGGCTACGAGGCCGATCCGATCGCCCGTGCGCTGGCCAGCGGCCGTACGAGCACGGTCGGGGTGCTCGCCGGCGATCTTCAGGATCTGTGGCAGCAGCAGCTGATGGCGGCCATAGGGCGCGAGCTGCTGGCCGGCGACCGCTATGCGCTGATCCTGGACGCCGGCGGTGACCCCGAGCGCGAGCTGGCCCTCGCCAAGCAGCTGCGCGACCAGCGGGTGGACGGCCTCCTGGTCTCCCCGGTCGATCCGTCCGCCGAGGGCTGGTCGAAGATCGCCGACGCCGTGCCGGTGGTTTCCATCGGTGACGCCCTGAGCCGGGCCCGTACGGCGGGCGAGGTGCTCTTCGACAACCGCGCCGGCATCGACGCCGTCCTGGACTACCTCCGCGGGCTGGGCCACCGCCGGGTCACCGTGCTGACCCCCACCGGCCCCTCCACCCCGGACCGCCCGGCCGACGTCTATGTGCGCGAAGCCGCCGACCGTCTCGGCATCGAGGTCGAAGTCCTGCCCTGCGCCCAGGAGTTGGGCGAGGCGACCGCCATGGCCCGCCGGGTCCTGGCCAACAGCCCGGACGGCCGCCGCCCCACCGCGCCCGGTCTCGCCCCGCCCACCGCCGTGTTCTGCTTCTCCGACTCCATCGCCTACGGCGTCTACGCGGCCGCCGCCGAGGCCTCCCTGGCCGTCGGCAGGGACCTCTCCGTCGTCGGCTTCGACGACCACCCCGTCTCCCGGGTCCTCACCCCGCCGCTGACCACCGTCGACTGGGGGCTGGGCGAGATCGCCAAGGAGGCCGCCCGGCTCGCGGTCGCCGCGATCGAGGGCCGCCGGGTCCGCCGCAAGCGCATCCTGTGCGCCCCGCGCCTCTCGGAGCGGGGGTCGGCGGTGGAGCTCCGGCAGGGGTGACGCCACCGGCCCGACGTACGCCTCGTGCCCCGGTATTGACGCGCAGTCAGTTCTGTCAGCCATTCAACTTCCCCCTGGTCAGCGCCGTTTACCGGGAAATTGCCCGCCATGGATCTTGCATTTGCGACCTCGCTCATAGAGTGATCACGAAGATGATTCACACGGGGAACGGGGAAATATGAGGTTCCGTAAGACCGCTGCGACCGCGCTTACCGCCCTGGCTTTTGCGGGGGTGGCCGGCCCCGCCTCCGCGGACAGTGCGCTGCATTCCGCACAGCCGGCGAGTGCCGCGAAAGGCATCAAGCTGAAGTCGCTCAAGTCGCCGGACGCCAAAACACTGAAGGCGACCCTGGCCGTGCCCACGGGCTACCACTTCACCGTCGCCGGCAAGAAGCTGGAGCTGGTCGGCCCGCACCATCGGACCGTGGGTCGGCTGGGCAATGCGATCAAGCTGAAGAACGGCAATACGGCGCACGTCAGCTACCGCGCGTCGGGCGCCACGGTGACCGTGCGGGCGACCCGCAGCTTCCGGCAGCTCGGTGTCTCCACGCGGGACATGGCGGCCGAGAGCTATGCCCAGTGCGCCAACGACAAGATCAAGGATTATGTGGTGTCCGGCGGGATAGGCGGGTGCATAGCCGGCGCCGAGACGGGGTGCGCCCCGGGCGCCACGGCGGGGGCGTTCGGAGGTCTGGTTTCCGGTGCGGTGCTCTCGCTTTCCGATTGCTGAGGGTGCGTGAGCAACGGGCACACAGTGCGGGAAAGCGACGCCAAGGAAAGCGAGCCAAGGAAGCGATGACAACGAAGCGATGATGGGCAAGGAATGAAAAAGGCATTGATCGCCGGAATTCTCGCGGTCGTGGTCGTCTTCGCGCTCACACACACCGTGTTCTCCGGTTTGGGGGAACCCGCCCGGCTGCTGCTGAGCGTCCTGGCCGGTGCGGTCGTCGGAGGGGTGCTCCGGGGCATGCAGCTGCGCAGATGACCGGAGGCGGCGGACGGGCCGGGGCGATGCGCCCCGGCCCGTTCCGTGCCCGGTTCCCGCGCCCGGTCTCCGGCTGCACGGCGCTGCGCCGGGGAGCAGACTGGAGCCGGGCGCTCCGGTACGGTCGGGGCGTGCGTACCGGTGGTCGGCCGATGGGCGGATGGGCGGGTCCTCGATGAAGCGTTCCGCGACGAGTGACGTCACGGCGGAGAGCGCGGCCGCTGTAGTGGACGGCGGCGCACCGGACGGCGCGCAGGGCGAGCCGGCGGACCGGCTGGAGGCGCACCGTACCGAACTGACCGGCTACTGCTACCGGATGCTGGGATCGGCCTTCGAGGCCGAGGACGCCGTCCAGGAGACGATGGTGCGGGCCTGGCGGAGCTACGACCGGTTCGAGGGGCGCGCCTCGCTGCGGTCCTGGCTCTACCGGATCGCCACGAACGTCTGCCTGGACCAGCTCAAGGGCAGCCGGCGCCGGGCCCGGCCGATGGATCTCGCCTCCCCGTCGAGCGTGGACACCCCGATCGGCACGGGGCTGCCCGAGACGACCTGGATCGGCCCCGTCCCGGACCAGCGGGTGCTGGCGTCCGCCGGGGACCCGGCGGAGACCGCCGTCGCCCGGGAGTCGATCCGGCTCGCCTTCATCTCCGCGCTCCAGCGGCTGGCGCCCCGGCAGCGGGCGGTGCTGATCCTGCGGGAGGTGCTGAGCTGGTCGGCGAGCGAGGTCGCCGAGTTGCTGGGCAGCTCGGTCGCCTCGGTCAACAGCGCGCTCCAGCGGGCCCGGGCCACCCTCGCCGCGTCCGCCGATGCCGCCGAGGAACCCCCGCGGCCGCTGGACGACGCCCAGGAGGCGCTGCTGCGGCGCTATGTCGACGCCTTCGAGCGGTTCGACATGGACGCCCTCACGGCCCTGCTGCACGAGGACTCCACGCTGTCCATGCCGCCGTACGAACTGTGGTTGCGCGGCCGCGACGACATCCTGAAGTGGCTGCGCGGGCCGGGCTGCGGCTGTGCGGGGTCGCATCTGGTGCCGGTCGTGGCGAACGGCCGCCCGGCGTTCGGGCAGTACCGCGCGGACGGCCTGCCCTGGGCGGTCCAGGTCCTCGACCTCGCGGACGGCCGGGTCACCGCCTTGAACTCCTTCCTGGACACCGAGCGGCTGTTCCCGCTGTTCGGGCTTCCGCTCCGGTACGGCGGCCCGCCGCCCGCGTGAGGCGTGCGGCCGCCGGGCCTCAGCCCAGCTTGCGCTTCTTCAGCCAGGCGGCCGCCACCCGGTCCGGGTCCTGCTTCTCCTTGTCGACCAGGCGGTTGAGCTCGGTGAGATCGGGGGTGGTCAGGGCGTTGCCCAGCCGGGCGAGGGCCTTGCGGACCTTGGAGTCGGCCTTGCGGGCGGCGATCAGCGGGACGACGTGCTGGGCGGGGATCAGATGCTTGGGGTCCGCCAGCAGCACCCAGCCGTTCTCCGCGGTGTCGACGTCGGTGGTGAAGACATTGGCGATGTCGATGTCGCCCTTCTTCAGGGCGCCCTTGACCAGCGGCCCGGACGAGTCCAGCGCCTTGAACTCCTTGAACTCCACGCCGTATCGGTCCTTCAGGCCGACGACCCCGACGACCCGCTTCTTCATCTCCGCGGCCGCGCCCAAGGTCAGCTTGCCGTTGACCTTACGGAGATCGGCGAGCGACTGCAGGCCGTAGCGGTCGGCGGTCTGCCGGGTCACGGCGAAGCTGTCGCGGTCCTCGGCGGCCGCGTACGGCAGGACTTCGAGACTGTCGGGGAGCACCGTGGCCAGCGCGTTCTGCATGGCTCCCGCCTCGGTCGCGGTGGCCTTCTTGTCGAGGTAGAGCAGCAGGCTGCCCTGGTACTCGGGGAGCAGATCGATATCGCCGGAGCGCAGTGCGGGGACCACGATCTCGCGGGAGCCGAGGTTGGGGCGGACCGTGGTCTTGACCCCGGCGGCGTTCAGCACCCCCGCGTAGAGGTAGCCGAGGACCTGGTTCTCGGTGAAGTTGGCGGTGCCGATGACCAGCCCGCCGCTGCTGCTGCCGCTGTCGCCGCCGGCGCCGTCCCCCTTGAGGGACGTGATGCCGGAGGAGCAGGCGGCCAGCAGCGGGGCCGAGGCGCCGGCGAGGAGAGTGGTCAGGGCGGTACGACGGTTCATGGGCGGGCTCCTCGGTGCGTACGAAGGGGGCGGGGCGGCAGCCGCTCAGCGGGCGGTGGCCGGGCGGCCGCGGAACAGCAGCCGGGTCAGGCCGCCCAGGGCCAGATCGGCGACGACGGCGAGCACGGCGACCAGCACCGCGCCGCCGAGCACCTGCACCAGGTCGCGCTGTGCGAGGCCGTCGAAGACATAGCGGCCCAGCCCGCCGAAGCTGACGTAGGCGGCGATCGTGGCGGTGGCGACGACCTGCACGGTCGCCAGCCGTACGCCGGTCATGATCAGCGGCAGCGCGAGCGGGATCTCGACCTGCCAGAGGATCTGGCGGCCGCGCAGCCCCACGCCCTTGGCGGCGTCCTTGACCTCCGGGTCGACCGCGGCCATCCCCGCGTACGTATTGGTGATGATCACCGGCACGGCGAGCGCGACCAGGGACACGTACACCGGCCACACGCTCAGCCCGCCGGCCAGGAAGACCAGGGTGACCAGGCCGACGGTGGGCAGCGCCCGGCCGAACGAGGAGAGGTTGACGGCGAGGAAGGCGCCGCGGCCGGTGTGCCCGATGAGCAGCCCGACCGGCAGCGCGATCACGGCCGCGGCGAGGGTCGCGAGCACCGAGTACTCCAGGTGCTCCAGGACGCGGGTGGCGATGCCCTCGGGGCCGGACCACTGGGCGGAACTGGTCAGCCAGGCGGCGAGGTTCTTCAGGAGTTCGAGCATCGGGGCGTCACGCTCGCTTCCGTAGCTTGAGACGTTGCGGCCGGGAGGTGCCGCGCAGCCAGGGGGTGCACAGCCACTGGACGGTCACCAGCACCGCGTCGGCGACCAGGGCGAGCAGCAGGGTCAGGGCCACGCCGGCGATGACCGGGGTGGGGAAGTTGCGCTGGAAGCCGTCGGTGAAGAGCTGGCCGAGGCCGCCGTATCCGATGTAACTCGCCACGCTGACCAGGGAGATGGACATGACGGTGGCGACCCGTACACCCGCCATGATCACCGGGAGGGCGAGCGGCAGCTCGACGGTGAGCAGGGTGCGCAGCGGGCCGGTCCCCATCGCCGTCGAGGCCTCCCGGGCCCGCGCCGGGACCGCGTCCAGCCCCTCGACGGTGTTCCGTACCAGCACGACCAGGGTGTACGCGGTCAGGCCGGTGATCGCGGTGGTCCGGGTCAGCCCGGTGACCGGCAGCAGCAGGACGAAGAAGGCCAGGGAGGGGATGGTGTAGAGGATGTTGGACGCGCCGAGCACGAAGCCGCGCAGCGGCCGTACGCGGTGGGCGAGGACCGCCAGCGGCAGCGCGATCAGCAGGCCGAACAGGACGGCGGGGACGGCGGTGGCGAGGTGGTCCGCGGTGAGGCGGGCCAGTTCGCCGGCGTGGTCGGGGAACCAGCCCCACTCGATGGTCATGCGGAGCGCTCCGTGGCCGTGCCGGGCGCGGCCTCCTCGGGGGCCGGCTGTCCGGCGGCCGCCCGGCCGGCCTCCGCATGGCTGCGGCCGGCCCGTTCGTGGATGGCGTCGCGGGAGGTGAGGCCGGTCAGCACGCCGTCGGAGGTGACCCGGGCGACGGCGGCGGCGGGGGAGGAGACCGCCTCGTTCAGCGCCGAGAGCAGGGAGTCGGAGTCGCGCAGCGGCCGCACGGGCTCCAGCGGCGCCTCGCCGGCCGTGCCGCCGGCGGGCAGCGCGTCGGTGTCCAGCCAGCCCAGCGGTTCGCCGCGGGGGGAGGTCACCAGGCGCCAGCGGTCCCCGTCGCGGGGTATGTCGCCGACCGGTTCGTCCGTGCGTATCTCCCCGCCGGGCGCGTGCGGCACGTCCGCGAGGTCGGTGAGCGAGAGCAGCTTGAGACCGCGCTCGGCGCCCAGGAAGCCGGCGACGAAGTCATCGGCGGGGCGGGCCAGCAGCTCGGCGGGTTCGGCGCACTGGACGAGCCGGCCGCCGGTACGGAAGACCGCGATCCGGTCGCCCAGGCGGACCGCCTCGTCGATGTCGTGGGTGACGAAGACGACGGTCTTGCGCAGCTCCTCCTGGAGCCGCAGCAGCTCGTTCTGCAGCTGGGTGCGCACCACCGGGTCCACCGCGCCGAACGGCTCGTCCATCAGCAGGACGGGCGGGTCGGCGGCGAGCGCGCGGGCCACGCCGACGCGCTGCTGCTGGCCGCCGGAGAGCTGGTGCGGATAGCGCTTGCCGGCGTCGGCGGGCAGGCCGACCAGCTCCAGCAGCTCGGCGGCGCGGGCGCGGGCCTTGCGCCGGCCCCAGCCCAGCAGCAGTGGGACGGTCGCGATGTTGTCCAGGATCCTACGGTGAGGGAAGAGGCCGGACTGCTGGATGACATAGCCGATGCCGCGGCGCAGCTCGGCGGCGTCCGTCTCCAGGATGTCGCGGCCGCCGACGCTGATCGTGCCGGATGTCGGCTCGACCATGCGGTTGACCATCCGCAGGGTGGTCGTCTTGCCGCACCCCGACGAGCCGACGAGGACGGTGACGCCGCCCTCGGGCAGGTCCAGGGACAGCCCGTCCACGGCGGTCGTGCCATTCGGGTACCGCTTGCTGACTGCGTCGAACTTGATCATCCGCTGCCCCTTGCCCGGCCTGCATATGGTCATGCAGAGTCTTAGGCACATGAATAGAAGTCAATAGACGGACGTAAAGACCCTGTTACATCGCCTGTTACGTCGCTTCACCGTACGGAACGAGCTGTCGGACGTACCGCAATAAAGGGTGCTATAAGAGGGAGTTGAGCCCCTTGGAATCCCACATGCTGGACAACGGCCGACGGGCCGGCCGGCGCATCACGCTCGACGGCACCGCGCTGCACACCGCCGATATCGCCGCCCTCGCCGAGCGCACCGCGCACCCCGCGGAGCCGGACCCCAAGGCGTTCGCCCGCGCCGAGGAGTCCTGGGAAACCGCCCGCCGCCTCGCCGCCACCGGCCGGGTCTACGGGCGCAGCACCGGCGTCGGCGCCAACCGCACGGAGGATGTCGGGGCCGCCGACGCCGACCACGGACTGCGGCTGCTGCGCAGCCACGCCGGCGCGATCGGCGACCCGCTGCCCGCCCGCGAGGTCCGCGCCATGCTCGCGGTGCGCGCCAACCAGCTGCTGGCGGGCGGCGCCGGCCTGCACCCCGCCGTCATCACCGCGCTGCTCACCGCCCTGGACAGCGGCGCGTACCCCGTCGTCAACGAGCACGGCGCGGTCGGCACCGGCGATCTGGCCGCACTCGCCCAGACCGGCCTCGCGCTGGCCGGCGAACACCCCTGGCACTGCGCACCCGGCGCCCGCGCCCCCGCCCCCATCGCCCTGGACAACAACGACGCCCTCGCCCTGATCAGCAGCAACGCCCTGACCCTCGGCCAGTCCGCGCTCGCCCTCGACGAACTGCGGCGGCTGCTCGCCGCCTCCCTCCCCGTCGCCGCGCTCTCGCTGCTCGCGGTCGGCGGCTCGTACGAACCCTTCGCCGAGCCGGTGCTGCTCGCCCGCCCGCACCCCGGCTCCGCGGCCGCCGCCGCGCAGCTGCGCGCCCTGTCCGGCGTCCCGCCCCGTCCCGCTCCGCCGCTCGGCCGCATCCAGGACCCCTACGGCTTCCGCTGCCTCCCGCAGATCCACGGCCCCGCACTGGACGCCGCCGCCACCCTCGACGCGGTACTGACCATCGAGGTCAACGCCGCCGCCGAAAACCCCCTGATCAGCATCGAGGACCAGGCCGCCTACCACCACGGCAACTTCTACGCCGCCCACGCCGGGCTCGCCCTGGACACCTTCCGGCTGGCCGTGCTGCAGACCGCCCGGCTCTCCACCGCCCGGCTCGCCGCGCTCTCCGAGCCCGACTTCACCCGGCTGCGGCCGTTCCTGGGGGACGCGGCACCGGCCAGCTCCGGCGTGATGATCCTCGAATACGCGGCCGGTGCGGCGCTCGGCGAGATGCGCGAGGTCTCCTACCCGGCCTCCCTCGGCCACGCCGTCCTCTCCCGCGGCGTCGAGGAACAGGCCAGCTTCGCCTCCCTGGGCGCCCGCCAGACCCTGCGCGCCTGCACCTACTACCGCCAGATCCTCGCCTGCGAACTCGTCGCCGCCGTACGGGCCTTGCGGATGCGCTCCCTGGAACCCGACCCGGACCTCCCCCTGGCCACGGCCTTCCGCCGCGCGGCCGGCGTCCTCGACCCGCGGATGGCGGACCGCCCGCTGACCGATGATGTGGCGGTGGCGGCGGGGCTGCTGGACGAGCTGGCGGAGCTGGCTGAGCCGGCGGAACCGGGGGAGGGGTGAGTGCCGTGGTGGGCGGCGGCGGGGTGCTTCCGGCCGCGGGACCGGGGCCGGGGGCCCCGGGTGCGCGCGTACGGCTGGATCGCGTACGGCCGGATCCTCACGCCTGTCCCGGACCGGAGCGGGCCGGGGATTCCGTACAGTCGGTCGACCACTCGGTTGACCAGTCGGCCGATCAGTCGGTCGACACAGGACAAGGCCCCCGACCGGGCCGGGAAGAAGAGGCGATGAGCGGGGACGGGGACAACGGCGGCGGTGGTGTCGGCGGCGCGGGCGGTGACGGCGTCGGCGGTGTGGCCGGTGACCGGGCGATGGGTGGGGCCGAGGGGGCGACGGGGGATGCGGCTGCCGTGGGGAGTGTGGGCGGCACGGGCGGCGCGGGGGGTGCGGCTGCCGTGGGTGGTGCGGTCGGTACGGACACCGGCACCGCCGCCCGGCTGCAGAAGCTCTTCGAGGGGCACCGGCTGACGCCCACCCAGCGCCGGATCGCCCACTGCATGGTGCGCCGGGCCGCCGACGCGCCCTTCCTCTCCAGTGTCGAACTGGCCGATCTCGCCGGCGTCAGCCAGCCGTCCGTCACCCGCTTCGCGGTCGCCCTGGGCTTCGACGGCTATCCGGCGCTGCGCCGCCATCTGCGCGAGGTGGCGCCCACCGGGGCAGCCGCCGAGGCCGGTACCGCCAACGAGTACCAGCAGGCCGTCCAGGCGGAGATCGACAACCTCCGTCAGCTCGCCGCCGCCCTCACCGACCCGTCGCCGGTGGCCGAGGCGGGCCGCCTCTTCGCCGCCTCCCGCCCGCTGCTGGTCCTCGGGCTGCGCGCCGCCACCGCCCAGGCCGCGGGCTTCACCTACTTCGCCCGCAAGGTCCACCCCGACGTCCGGCTCCTGGACGAGGGCGGCACGCTGCTCACCGACCGCATCGACGCCGCCGTACGCGCCGGTGCGAGCGCGCTGCTCTGCTTCGCCCTGCCCCGCCACCCCCGCGAGGTCGTCGAGGCGCTGGAGTACGCCCGCACCGCCGGACTGACCGTCGTCACCGTCGCCGACAGCGCCTTCGCCCCTGTCGCCCACCACACCGACCTCCTCCTCCCCGCCCCCGTCGGCACCGGGCTGTCCTTCGACACGGCCTGTGCCCCCATGCTGCTGGGCCGGGTCCTGCTGGAGGCGATGTGCGACGCCCTCCCGGACGCCCAGGCCCGCCTGGAGCAATTCGACGCGAGGGCGGCGGAACGAGGGCTGTTCGTCGAGTGAGCAGGGCGGCGCGGGGCGGGGCGGGGGAGCGTTGGGGTCCGTGGCCGCGCCGAGGCTTGGCCGCCCGGGGGCGCTGAGTCATGGCAGTGCGCGCGGGGGCGCGGAGGCTGGCAGCCCATGGGAGTGCCGTGGCCTGGCAGTCCCGTGGGAGCGCCGTGGCCTGGCAGTCCCGTGGGAGCGCCGTCTCAGGGAATCCTCATTCCGGCTGGCTACGATCCGCCGCCGGTACAGCTGCGCCCGGACGGAGGGGGCGCAGCGGTCTCGGGGCGAGGAGGTCTGTCGTGGGACGCGGGGCATATGGGCTGGTCCGGGTGGCAGTGGTGGTACGGGCACCGGCCGGCTGGCTGTGGTGGCCGGGACTGCTGGCCGCGGGGATCGGGGTGCTGGTGCCGGGACTGACCGGCCGGACGATCGGCCTGCTGGCGGGGGCGGTCCTGGCCGTGGGCGCGGCGCTGGTCGTGTTCGCGGCACGGCGCGGGCGCTATGCGGAGCTGGCCCGTGGCGCCTCGCGCGCCGGGAAGGCCGTCATCCTTCAGGACCGCTCGGTCACCCTCCGCACCTGGCGGCGGGCGCACCGCTGGTGGCTCCTGCTCGCCTTCCTGGCGGCGGTCGGCTCGTCGTTCGTGCTGCCGGCGGCCGGCGGGCTGCTGATGGCCGGGGCCGCGCTCGGCCTGTGGGGCAAGGCGCTGTGGCTGGGCCGCTGGGAGCGGGAACACGAGGCGCTGCTGTGGGTCCGGACCGAATCCGCCGACCGGGGCGGCGCCGCGGGCAAGGACGTCGGCGCGTACGTACTGACCGGAACGGCCGCCGGGGACGCCCGGCCGGGCGGGGCACGCGCCGGGCACGTACGGGCCGGGGGAGCGCGGGCCGGGAGTGCGAGGGCCGGAAGTGCGCGGAGCGGCCGCTGAGGGCTGGGCCCGGGGGCTGCCCTTCCGGGTTCTCCTGCCTTCCCGGGTCTACTGCGCCCCAGGATCTCCTGCTTCCCGAGGGGTCTATCGGCTCCTGAGGCCCTGAGGATCGATCTACTGCCTTCCCAGGTCGCGCAGCGACTCCGTGTGGGCGCCGCCGCTCTCCGCGGTGAGGTCCTCCAGGGTCTGCGGGGTGCGGACGGTGGCGAAGTCGACCGTACCGTCCGGATCCGCCGCATAGCCGTAAATCCCGGGACGGGGAAGGGAGTTGTAGGCGAAGTGGGTGGAGAAGTAGTACGCGCCGGTGTCCAGGAGGGCGGCATGGTCGCCGGACTCCAGGAGGGGGAGCGGACGGTTCTCGGCGACAAGATCACCCGCGAAGCAGCACGGTCCGGCGACGTCCTGTGCCACCGGAGCGCCCGTCTTGGGGCGGCCCTCGGCGTCGTAGGCCGCGACCCGGATCGGCCAGGACTCGGGGGCGAAGACCGTACGGGTAGCGACCTGGGCACCGGCATGGGTGACCGCGATGGGCCGGCCGCCGGCCGACTTGGCGTACTCGACGCGGGCCAGGACCGTGCCGTGCTTGGCCAGCAGCGAACGGCCGAACTCGGTGACCAGCCCATAGCGTCCGGACAGCAGCCCGGGGACGGTGGCGTGGAGCTGCGCGACGTACTCGCGGTACGTCGGAGTGACGGCGTCCGAGGAGAAGTTGACCGGTAGGCCGCCGCCGATGTCGAGGGTGTCGATCTGTCGCCGGCCGGCCCGCTCGTTGATCTCCTCGGCGAGGACGAACAGGGCCCCGACGCCCGCGGTCATCAGCTCCAGCGGCATGCCCTGGGAACCGACATGGGCATGCAGCCGGGTCAGCCACGGGCGGGCGAGGAAGGAGCGTACGACCCAGTCGCGGGCGCCCTCGTCCCGCAGCCCGACACCGAACTTGGAGGTGTCGGTGGCGGTGCTCATCGCCCCGATGCTGCCGCCGCCGATCTGGGGGTTGACCCGCAGCCCGACTGGGGCACTGCTCGGCGCGGAGGCCATCAGGGAGTCGATACGGGCCAGTTCCTCGGGGTTGTCGGCATTGACGGCGATCCCGAGGGCCAGCGCCTCACGCAGCTCGGCGTGGGTCTTGGCCGGCGAGTCCAGGACGGTCCGCGCGACCGGCACACCGGCGGCCCGGGCCAGCACCAGCTCGCCCGGGCTGGCCACCTCACACCCGAGACCCTCCTGCGCGAGCAGCCGCAGGACGGGCACGAGCGAGGCGGCCTTCACCGCGAAGGCGTGCAGCACCGGGGTGCCGGGGGCGGTGAACTCCTCGAAGGCGGCCCTGAGCTCGGCCGCCGACCGCCGGATCCCGGCGATATCGAGCAGCCCGACGACGGGCTCTGCGGGCCCCACCAGCCCTCGTGCAACGGCGGCCCGTACGGCCCGGTCTCGGTCCGTGAAGTTCATGGGGCAACTCCATCATTGGGTGGGGCTGTCACGCCAACTGATACCCACGCCCTCCGCAGCCTTCCGGGGGGGGAGGGAGGAGGCTGGCCAGCGCCTGCCCACGGGCCCGCCGGTCCCTCGCCACGCGGCCATCAGCCACCAGCCCGCTAGCTCACCAGCCTCTGCTGGCTCACCGGCTCACCGGCCCCGCCGGCCCCGCCGGTCCACCCGTCACGGGCCCACCAGCGCATCGCCACAGGCCCGCCGGGCCCACCAGCGCATCGCCACAGGCCGACGGGTCCACTGCGCCCCGGCCCACCACCGGCTGTGCTGCCGTGTGGCCCTGTCTGCCACCCGCGCCGTCCGACGCTTGGCCGGACGACACGAGCGGCACCCAGGACCACACGGCAGCAGTCTCAGGCCGCCCGGCCGCCGCTGAGCTCCGCCTTGCGGTGGCTTTCGGAGAGGCGGGAGCCGGACTCGCGGCGGGTGGCACGGCGCAGAAGCGGGACCGCGAGGAGGAAGCCGATGACCGCCCAGGCGCTGAGTATCAGGGCCACCGTCGGCAGCTCCCAGGAGCCGGCCAGTTCCGCGGCACGTGCGGAGTCCGGCAGGAGAGCCGAGCGCAGGCCCTGGGCCATCCACTTGAGAGGGAAGACCGAGGCGATCTTCTGGACCAGCTCGGGGAGCGAGCTGAGCGGGAACATCGCTCCCGAGGTGACCAGCAGCGCCAACGTGGGCAGCATGATCAGCGCAAGCGCCTCGCGCGGGTTCGGCAGCACGGCGCCGATGGCCGCACCCAGCGGTACGACGGCGAGCAGCCCGAGCGCGCTGACCCACAGCAGCGTCAGCCAGCCGCCGGGCCCGTGCGGCAGCGGCCCGTCCACCAGTACGGCGGCGGCTCCCAGCAGGACAAGCAGGGTGCCGAAGGCCATGACGACCACCAGCAGCGACTTGGCGATGAGGTAGGCGGGTATGCCGCCGGGGGTGGCACGCAGCCGCAGCAGGGTGCCTTCCTCGCGCTCGGTCACCAGAATCTGCGGGAGATTGACCAGCCCGATCTGGAACAGCAGATAGGCGGAGAAGCCCGCGAGCGTCAGATGGGCCATCGGGATATGGGTGCCGGGCACCTTGCCGCTGATGTTGTCCGCCAGCAGCAGCGCCACGACGATATTGATCAGATGGCCGCTGAACTCCTTGCGGTTACGCAGGAGGTGGCGCAGTTCGATCCGCCCGCGCTGGAAGCCGGCGCGCCAGGGACGGCGGCGGGAGCGCGGTGCGGTCTCCCCCGGGGCCGCGCCGCGCGGGTGGCCCGGCCCGGTCCGGCCCGTCGCCCCGGCCGTGTCCGTTGCCTCGGTCGCCTCGATCCCGTCGGTCGTGCCCGTCGCCGTCGTCGCGGCTGTCATATCGGTCCCCCTCATGCGGCTCGTTCCTCCCCCTCCGGGGCGCCGGCCCCGGTCCCGTCGGCTCGGTGCCCGGCTTCCCGGTGCACCATGTGCAGATAGGTGTCCTCCAGCGTCGGGCGGCGGACCTCCAGATCGGCGATCGGTCCACCGGTGTGCTGGTGGAGTTCCCAGACCAGCCGGGACGGGTCCGCGGTGCGTTCCGTGCGGGCCGTGCCGTCGGCCGCCGTCCAGCGGACCTCGGCCTGGGCGGCGGCCCGCCGGGACAGTTCCGTCGGGGTGCCGTGGATCCCGATCCGGCCGTTGACCAGCATGGCTATCCGGTCGGCCAATCGCTCGGCCTCCACCAGGTCGTGGGTGGTGAGCAGGATCGTCACGCCCTCGTCGCGGGCGAGCCGTTCGACCAGGTCGTGGAAGTCGCGCCGGGCCTCGGGGTCGAAGCCGGTGGTCGGCTCGTCCAGGAACAGGAGTTCGGGGCGGCCGACGATGGCCAGGGCCACGTCCAGACGCCTGCGCTGGCCGCCGGACAGATGGTTGACCTGCCGGCCGGCCTGCTCGGTGAGGCCGACCAGGGCCAGCAACTCGGCCGGGTCGCGGGGGTTCGGGTAGTACGTGGCGAAGTGCTTCAGCAACTCGGCGACCTGCCAGCGGCCGTGGTCGCGCCAGTACTGCAGCACCAGACCGATCCGGCCGCGCCAGGAGTCGTCACCGCGCGCCGGGTCCGCACCCAGGACGCGGACCTCCCCGGCGGAGCACTGACGGAAGCCCTCCAGGATCTCGACGGTGGTGGTCTTCCCGGCGCCGTTGGGGCCGAGCAGCGCGAAGATCTCGCCGCGGTGGATGTCCAGGTCGATGCCGTGCAGGATGGTGGTGTCGCCGTACGACATCCGCAAGTCCCGTACGTGGACGACGGCTTGGCGGGCTGCGGCGTTGCCCGGAGCCGATTCCGGCGCGGTCCTGGCCGTGGGTAGGTGCTCGTTCGTGGTCATCGGCCCGCCTCCGCGCGCTGTTGCTGGTGCTGTGTCCCTGATGTCGTCGCCGCGTCGGACTCCGTCGCCGGAGTGGCGCCCGTCGCCGGAGTGGCGCCCGCTGTCGGTCCCGCGCCCTCGACGATGGCCCGGAGTGCGGCCACATGCCCCTCGAAGGCGGTACGGCCGCGGCTGGTCAGCCGTACCTTGGTGCGCCGTTTACGGCCGCCGCCCTCCTTGTGGATCTCCAGATACCCGGCCTCTTCCAAGGTGTGCAGCTGCTTGGAGAGCGCGGAGTCGCTGAGCGAGAGGCTGTCGCGGATGAAGGAGAAGTCGGCCCATTCCGTGGCGGCGAGCAGTGCCACCACGGACAGGCGGGTGGACGGGTGGATCAGTTCGTCGAAGCCGCTCGGGGTGCTCATCAACCCACCCCCTGGTGGCCGGCTCTCGCACCGCGGGCGCGGAGCGCGCTGACCGCCCAGCGGTTCGCCGGGCCGACGAAGAGCGCGAACGCGCCCGCGGAGGCGGTGGCCTGGATCAGGCTGCCGAACGGCAGCGCCAGCTGGTTGGCCACGAAGCCGGACACCAGGATGGTCACGAGGGTGACCGCCATGCCCGCGAAGAAGGTGGCGAACGACCGCCAGCTGTGGCGCGAGCGGTGCAGCCGGATCCGGCTCCTGCGGTTGTAGATCACCGCCACGGTGCCCAGTACGGCGCAGTAGGCGGTCAGTACCAGCCAGAACGCCCACGTGGGCAGATTCGTGCCTGTGACGGCGAGGAACACCCACATCACCGCGGCCGTGAAGTACGTCGACCCGGGGTCGCTCTGGGCGCTTCTCTCGATCTCGTCGTACACCCGCTCCTGCGGAACCCGGATGCGCTGCAGATCCTGCCAGGCCCGTTCGGCATCCACCGGTGTGCTCATGGCGCTCGCCTCCCCAAGGCGTTCGTGCGTTCCCCGTTGACTTGCCCACTAGGAAAGTTAGCGCAGACTTTCCCGGTGGGCAAGTCAAAAATTGTGCGCAGCGTCCGGCTGGTTCCCATGCCCTGCGGCGGCGCCGCGCCCGCACCCTGTTGACTAACGCTATTCACCGACATCAATATGTGAATAGCTCAATCCATTCGACGTCAGGGAGGCACGGCCCATGTCGGGACCGCGACCCGTGCGGGCACCGCGCGGTACGGAGCTGAGTGCTCGGGGATGGCAGCAGGAAGCCGCGCTGCGCATGCTGCAGAACAACCTCGATCCGGAGGTGGCCGAACACCCGGACCAGCTCGTCGTCTACGGCGGTACGGGCAAGGCCGCACGTGACTGGCGCTCCTTCGATGCGATGGTGCGCACGCTCACCACGCTCAAGCAGGACGAGACGATGCTCGTCCAGTCCGGCCGGCCGGTCGGCGTGATGCAGACGCACGAGTGGGCGCCGCGGGTGCTCATCGCCAACTCCAACCTTGTCGGCGACTGGGCCAACTGGGAGGAGTTCCGCCGCCTGGAGGCCCTCGGGCTGACCATGTACGGGCAGATGACGGCCGGTTCGTGGATCTACATCGGCACCCAGGGGATCCTGCAGGGCACGTACGAGACGTTCGCGGCCGTCGCGGCGAAGAAGTTCCACGGCACCCTCGCCGGGACGATCACGCTCACCGCCGGCCTCGGCGGCATGGGCGGCGCCCAGCCGCTCGCCGTCACGATGAACGACGGCGTCGCGATCTGTATCGACGTCGACCCGCGCGCCATCGAGCGGCGGATCGAGCACCGCTACCTGGATGTGAAGGCAGACAGCCTCCAGCACGCCCTCCAGCTCGCCGTCGAGGCCCGCGACCAGCGCAAGCCGCTGTCCATCGGACTGCTCGGCAACGCCGCGGAGCTGCTGCCGCAGATGCTCGCCGAGGGTGCGCCGATCGACATCGTCACCGACCAGACCAGCGCCCACGACCCGCTGGCCTATCTGCCGGCCGGCATCGACTTCGACGACATGGCCGCCTACGCCGCCGAGAAGCCCGCCGACTTCACCCAGCGGGCGCGCGAGTCGATGGCCCGGCACGTCGAGGCCATGGTCGGCTTCATGGACGCCGGTGCCGAGGTCTTCGACTACGGCAACTCGATCCGCGGCGAGGCCCAGCTCGCCGGATACGAGCGGGCCTTCGCCTTCCCCGGCTTCGTCCCCGCCTATATCCGCCCGCTGTTCGCCGAGGGCAAGGGGCCCTTCCGCTGGGCCGCGCTGTCCGGCGACGCCCGCGACATCGCCGCCACCGACAAGGCGATCCTGGACCTCTTCCCGGAGAACGAGTCGCTGGCCCGCTGGATCAAGCTGGCCGGCGAGCGGGTCCACTTCCAGGGCCTGCCCGCCCGTATCTGCTGGCTCGGCTACGGCGAGCGGGACAAAGCCGGCGAGCGCTTCAACGAGATGGTCGCCGACGGGACGCTGCAGGCGCCGCTGGCCATCGGCCGTGACCACCTCGACTGCGGCTCCGTCGCCTCGCCCTACCGCGAGACCGAGGCCATGAAGGACGGCTCGGACGCGATCGCCGACTGGCCGCTGCTCAACGCCATGGTCAACGTCGCCTCGGGCGCCTCCTGGGTCTCGCTGCACCACGGCGGCGGCGTCGGCATGGGCCGCTCGATCCACGCCGGCCAGGTCACCGTCGCCGACGGCACCCCGCTGGCCGGCGAGAAGATCCGCCGGGTGCTCACCAACGACCCCGGCATGGGCGTCATCCGGCACGTCGACGCGGGCTACGAGCGCGCCGACGAGGTGGCCGCCGAGCGCGGTGTCCGCATTCCGATGCGCGAAGGCGAGGGCGCGTGACCGCCTCGTTCCACGAGATGTGGGAGGAGTTGCGGCCCCTGGGCCGCGACTCCTCCTCCGGGGGCTACCGCCGCTACGCCTGGACCGGCGCCGACGCCGACTGCCGCGCGTGGTTCCGGGCCCAGGCCGAGGCCCGCGGGCTCGCTTACGAACTGGACCGCAACGGCAACCAGTGGGCCTGGCTCGGCGCCACCGGCCCCCAGGACGTGGCCCCCGGCGACGCCGTCGTCACCGGCTCCCACCTGGACTCCGTACCGGACGGCGGCGCCTTCGACGGCCCCCTCGGCGTCGTCTCCTCCTTCGCCGCCCTGGACGAACTCCGCCGCAGGGGAGCGGAGTTCGGCAGACCGCTGGCGATCGTCAACTTCGGCGACGAGGAGGGCGCCCGCTTCGGCCTGGCCTGCGTCGGCTCCCGGCTCTCCGCCGGGGCGCTGACCACCGAGGCCGCGCACCGGCTGCGCGACGGCGACGGCATCACCCTCCCGCAAGCCATGGAGCGCGCGGGCCACGACCCCGACGCCATCGGCCCGGATCCCGAACGGCTCGCCCGGATCGGCGCGTTCGTCGAACTCCACGTCGAGCAGGGGCGCGCCCTGGACCTGTCCGGCGACCCGGTCGGCATCGCCTCCGCCATCTGGCCGCACGGCCGCTGGCGGTTCGACTTCCGCGGCGAGGCCAACCACGCCGGCACCACCCGCCTGGAGGACCGCCGTGACCCGATGCTCAGCTACGCCGCGACCGTGCTCGCCGCGCGGGAACAGGCCCGGCTGGCCGGCGCCCTGGCCACCTTCGGGAAGATCAGCGTGGAGCCGAACGGCGTCAATGCCATCCCCTCGCTGGTGCGCGGCTGGCTGGACTCCCGGGCCCCTGACCAGGACACCCTGGACACCGTGATCACCGGGATCGAGCAGGCCGCCGCCGAGCGCGCCGCCCGCGACGGCGTGGACCTGAGCGTCGTCCGCGAATCCTTCACGCCCGTCGTGGAGTTCCAGCACGCTCTGCGGGACGAGCTGAGCGCGATCCTCGGCAAGGCGCGGGAGCCGGCCGTGCCCGTGCTGGGCACCGGAGCCGGGCACGACGCCGGTATTTTGTCCGGGACCGTCCCCACCGCCATGCTGTTCGTCCGCAACCCCACCGGGGTGTCGCACTCACCCGCCGAAGCGGCGGAGGAGGACGACTGCGCCGCCGGGGTCACCGCACTCGCCGACGTACTGGAGGGGCTCGCGTGCCGCTGACGACGCAGGCAACACCGACGACGTACTGGCTCGAACACGCCTGGCTCGGCACCCATGTCGAGCCGGGCGTGGCCGTGGACGTCGCGGACGGGCGGATCACGGCCGTCCGCAAGGGGGCCGACACCCCGCCGCCCGGCGCCACCACGCTGCGCGGCCTGACCCTGCCCGGCCTCGCCAACGCCCACTCGCACGCCTTCCACCGCGCCCTGCGCGGCACCGTTCAGGTCGGCACCGGCACCTTCTGGACCTGGCGCGAGGTCATGTACAGCGTCGCCGACAAGCTCACCCCGGACTCCTATTACGCCCTCGCCCGCGCCGTCTACGCCGAGATGGCGCTGGCCGGCATCACCTGCGTCGGCGAATTCCACTACCTCCACCATGCGCCCGGCGGCACCCGCTACCGTGACCCCAACGCCATGGGCGAGGCGCTGCTCGCGGCCGCCGCCGACGCCGGTATCCGCATCACCCTCCTCGACACCGCCTATCTCTCGGCCGGCTTCGGCGCCCCGCCCAACCAGCACCAGCTGCGCTTCTCCGACGGCACCGCCGAGAGCTGGGCCCAGCGCGCCGACGCCCTCAAGGAGGGCCATGAGCACGCGCGCATCGGCGCCGCCATCCACTCCGTACGCGCCGTGCCGGCCGCCCAGCTCGCCACCGTCGCCGAGTGGGCCCGCGGGCGACAGGCCCCCCTGCACGTCCACCTCTCGGAGCAGACCGCCGAGAACGACGCCTGCCGCGACGCTCACGGCCGGACGCCCACCCAACTGCTGTCCGAGCACGGGGTGCTGGGCCCGCGGACCACGGCCGTGCACGCCACCCACCTCACCGGCGAGGACATCGAGCTGCTGGGGGACTCCCGCACCGGCGTCTGTATGTGTCCGACCACCGAACGCGACCTGGCCGACGGCATCGGCCCGGCCGCCCGCCTCCAGGGCCGCGGCAGCCCACTGTCCCTCGGCAGCGACAGCCACGCCGTCATCGACCTGCTCGAAGAGGCCCGCGCCATGGAGCTCGACGAACGGCTGCGCACCCGCACCCGCGGGCACTGGACGGCCGCCGCCCTGCTGCGCGCCGCGAGCGCCGACGGCCATGCCGCCCTGGGCTGGGAGGACGCCGGCACCCTGGAACCCGGCGCGCTCGCCGACCTCACCACGATCGCACTGGACTCCGTACGCACCGCCGGACCACTGCCCCGGCTGGGCGCCGAGACGGCGGTATTCGCCGCCTCCGCCGCGGACGTGCGACACACCATCGTCGGCGGGCGGCAGATCGTCCGCGACGGCGTGCACACTCTTCTCGCCGACGTACCCACCGCCCTGGCAGAGTCCATCGCCGCCGTACGCGGCTGAAGGAGAACACCCCCGCGATGACGACGACCTCCGCGCCGACCACCGCCATCACCCACATCGCCCAGCTGGTCACCAACGACCCCTCCCTCGGTGAAGGCCCCCTCGGTCTGATCCAGGACGCTGCGGTCGTCATCGACGGTGACCGCATCGCCTGGGTCGGTGCATCCAGCAAAGCACCCGCCACTGACAACGCCGTCGACGCCGGCGGCCGGGCAGGCATCCCCGGCTTCGTCGACTCCCACTCCCACCTGGTCTTCGCCGGCGACCGCACCGCGGAGTTCAACGCCCGGATGTCCGGCCGCCCTTACTCCGCCGGCGGCATCCGCACCACCGTCGCCGCCACCCGCGCCGCCTCCGACGAGGCCCTGCACGCCAACGTCGCCCGCTATCTCGCCGAGGCGCTCCGCCAGGGCACCACCACCCAGGAGACCAAGTCCGGCTACGGTCTCACCGTGGAGGACGAGGCCCGCGCGCTGCGCATCGCCGCCGCGCACACCGACGAGGTCACCTTCCTCGGCGCGCACATCGTCTCGCCGGACTACGCCGACGACCCGGCCGGCTACGTCGACCTCGTCACCGGCCCGATGCTGGACGCCTGCGCCCCGCACGCCCGCTGGGTCGACGTCTTCTGCGAGAAGGGCGCCTTCGACGGCGACCAGGCCCGTGCCGTCCTCACCGCCGGCAAGGCCAGGGGCCTGGTGCCGCGGGTGCACGCCAACCAGCTCGGCCACGGCCCCGGCGTCCAGCTGGCCGTCGAGCTCGGCGCGGCCTCCGCCGACCACTGCACCCACCTCAGCGCCGCCGACATCGACGCCCTGGCCCAGTCCGACACGGTCGCCACCCTGCTCCCCGGCGCCGAGTTCTCCACCCGTGCCCAGTGGCCCGACGCCCGCCCGCTGCTCGACGCGGGCGCCACCGTCGCACTGTCCACCGACTGCAACCCCGGCTCGTCCTTCACGAGTTCGATGCCGTTCTGCATCGCGCTCGCAGTCCGTGACATGGGGATGACCCCCGACGAGGCGGTCTGGTCGGCGACCGCGGGCGGCGCCCGTGCCCTGCGCCGTACGGACATCGGCCGGATCGCCCCCGGCGCCCGCGCCGACCTGGCCCTGCTGGACGCGCCCTCGCACGTCCACCTCGCCTACCGGCCCGGCGTCCCGCTCGTCTCGGCCGTGTGGCACAAGGGCGTGCTCGTCTGACGGGCCGCACCGGACGGCCGGGCGACGGCTTCCGGTGCGCTCCGACAACGCGAAGGAGGGCCCGTCCCGAACAACTCCGGGGCAGGCCCTCCTTCGCGCGGGCGGCCGCCGGTCGCGGGCGACCGGCAGTGACCGCGGTCCCTCACTCGTCGATCATCAGGCCCTTACGGAGCCGTCCGAGGGTGCGCGAGAGCAGACGGGAGACGTGCATCTGGGAGATGCCCAGCTCCTCGCCGATCTCGGACTGCGTCATGTTGGCGACGAAGCGCAGCGAGAGGATCTTCCGGTCGCGCGGCGGGAGTTCGGCGATCAGCGGCTTGAGGGATTCCACGTACTCGATGCCTTCGAGACCGTGGTCCTCGTAGCCGATGCGGTCGGCCAGCGCGCCTTCGCTGTCGTCCTCCTCGGGCTGGGCGTCCAGCGAGCTCGCGGTGTACGCGTTGCTCGCGGCCATGCCCTCGACGACCTCGTCACGGCTGATGTCGAGGCGCGCGGCGAGTTCGTGCACCGTGGGCGCGCGGTCCAGCTTCTGCGCCAGCTCGTCGCCCGCCTTGGCGAGGTCCAGCCGCAGTTCCTGCAGCCGCCTCGGTACGCGCACCGACCAGCTGGTGTCGCGGAAGAAACGCTTGATCTCGCCGATGATGGTCGGCATCGCGAACGTCGGGAACTCGACGCCACGGCTGAGTTCGAAGCGATCGATCGCCTTGATCAGGCCGATCGTGCCGACCTGGACGATGTCCTCCATGGGCTCGCTGCGGGAACGGAACCGGGAGGCCGCGAACTTCACCAGGGCGAGATTGAGCTCGACCAGCGTGTTACGGACGTACGCGAATTCGTGGGTGCCTTCTTCGAGGTTCTCGAGCCGCTCGAAGAGGGTCTTGGACAGAGCCCTCGCGTCCACCGGACCCACCTCGTCGAACGGCGGGATCTCGGGCAGACCGTCGATCTCAGTCTCTTCTGCCAGGTCTGATTCGGCAGGGAGCAGCTGGGAAGGGATAAGCCCGGTCGGGTCGGACGGGGGTGTCGACGAAGCGGGCTGCCGGTGGTCGTCGGTACGCAATTCGTCGAGCCGGGGTGACATGGTCTCCTCCATCGTTCTCGGCATATGGCTGCCGATGCCTCTACACGAAGCTGCGGTGTGCGGCGCCTCCAAAGCCGGCCGTGTTGGATGTGTGCTTCTACGCCTACCTGGCTTTGCGTGAAGATGGCAAGTGCGCGTTGTCCGTATATTGGGCTATATGCGGATTGTTCCGGCTACCGGCGGGCGTCGGGAAGGCGTAGGGTTCGACAAGCGCAGTCGTAAGCAAACAGTCGTCTAGACAGCAATGAGGGGTGCGCACGCATGGACCGCGGGACGGTCGGCAGTGCAAGCCGGGGCCGGCTTCATGTCGAGATCCGCCATCACGGCGCCAGCGCGGTGGTGACGGTCGCGGGTGAGCTCGATCACCACACCGCGGATCTGTTGCGTGAATCACTGGAGGGTTGCGTGGGCGACGGTTACGCACGCCTCGTAGTGGACTGCTCACCCCTTGAGTTCATGGATTCCACCGGACTCAATGTGCTGCTCGGCGCGCGCCTGAAGGCGGAGGCCGAGGGGGGTGCGGTCCATCTGGCCGGGATGCAGCCCGTGGTTGCCCGGGTTTTCGAGATCACCGGCGCGGAGGCGGTCTTCACGGTGCATGACTCGCTCGACGCGGCTCTGACCGACTGACGTGACGCGGTGTCCGGAACGATGCATTCCGGGCACGTAGTCCGTGTCACAACTTCCGTACCCAAGAAGTGGGTGTTCTCACGGTCCGGTCGGGCAGGAGACATCTGAATCCGTTGAATCAGTCAGCATCTGTTTTCCGTGAACAGGCGAATCGGTGAGGTGAAGCGCTGATGAGCACCACCCGGCCGTACCCGCCGGGCGATCTCGGCCCGGAGCCGGGCAGCGCCGGCGCTTCCGCCGCCTCGGCTGCCGCCACTCCGGCGGGCCAGGTCCGCCGGCTGCGCCTGGCGGGCACCCGAGGCGCCGTGGCGCGTGGCCGTGACTTCGCCCGACAGGCCCTGCACGACTGGGGCTGGCTGCCGGCCGTCGGCGCCGATCAGCGTGCCGCGGCCGAGGATGTGCTGCTCGTCGTCTCCGAACTGGTCACCAACGCCTGTCTGCATGCCGAAGGGCCCGAGGAGCTACGGCTGCGCTGCAGCGCCAAAGTGCTGCACCTCGAGGTCAGTGACCTCGGTACGGGCCAGCCGGCGCCGCGCAGCCCGCACCGTCCGGGCCGCCCCGGAGGTCACGGCATGTTCATCGTGCAGCGCCTGTGCCTGGACTGGGGCGTGGTGCGCAACAGCGACGGGACGGGCAAGACCGTCTGGGCGGAGCTCGCCGCGCCGTCCTAGACGGAGGGGCGGACGCCGGGAAGTACTGAGCGCGGGCCTGCGGGCCCGCGTTTCGTCGTGTGCGGAACCTGCCGTTCAGGGCCTCCGGGCCGCCCGTTGGAGGCCGGAATTCCCCGTCGCCGCGGGCCCAGAGCCGATCGGGGCTGTGCTGTGCCTTCCCTCGGCACGGTCCCCGGCGTACCTTGAGCGCCCATTCTGATGTGCCGTCAAGAAATTGCGGCGGTGCGCTCATCGGGAGAAGGGGAACACAAGGTGGCCCGCTTCCACGAACAGCACGGCAGGCGCCCGGGCCGGGCCGCCGGCCTCGCCGCGGCGGCGGCACTGACGGCGGGGACCGCGGTGATGCTCACCGCCCCGGCCGCCCACGCCGAGGTCGTCGACGTCAACTACCAGTGCAGAACGCCGATCGGCAACAAGGGCGCGGTCTCGCCCATCGACATCAGGAGCACCCCGAGCGGCGGGGGGTACAAGCTCGTGATGTCGTTCCAGAAGGGTGTCTCCTCCAGCCCCGTCGAGCTGGGCAAGGGAGCGATGAAGCCGAGCGCGCTGATCAGCCTCGGCGGTGCACAGAGCGGTACGGTGCCGGTCGCCGGGCCGCCCAACGACAAGGCCATTCCGGCCAACACCCCCATCAAGATCAGTGACTTGAGCGGGACCTACACGCCCAAGGGCAGCGGCAAGGTCACCTTCACGGCGGGCACGCTCACCATCAAGGCGCTGGGCACCACCACCACCTGCACACCGAGCAACCACCCCAAGCCCTCGCTGACCCTGGACGTGAAGGGAACCGGCGGTTCCGGCGGGAGCCAGGAAGGCGGTTCCGCCACCGGCGGCGGTTCCTCAGGCGCGCAGCTGCCGCAGACCGGACCCGCGGACTCCGCTGTGGCGCTGGGCACCCTCGGCGGCACGGTGCTGCTGGCCGGTGCGGCCGGAGTGCTCTGGCTGACCCGGCGCCACCAGCGGGCCTGACGGCCGCGCGGGGCGCCAGACCCACGCAGCCGGTGCCCCGTTCTCCGTACGCCTCCGTGCCGCACGCGGAGGCACCCCCTCGCACCCGCAGGAGCCGCCGATGCCGTTCCGTCCCCGCACAGCGGTCAGCGGTGCGATCCTCGCCACCGCCGCCGTGCTGCTGTGTCCCGCCGCGGCCGCGGCCCGGCCGGCCGCCGCGCCGACCCCACCGGGCTGGTCCGCCGCGCCCGCACCGGGGGCCGGCGCCGCCCCGCGCGCCCAGGACCGCCCGTTCTTCTACCTGGAGGGCGCCCCGGGGACCGTCCTGGCCGACCGGCTGTCCCTGAGCAATCCCAGCGGCCGCACCGTCGCCGTACGGCTGCGCGGCTCCGGTGCCGGGGCGTGGCTCACGTTCGCCTCCAAGGAGGTGCGGATCCCACCGCGTACCCGGGCGAGCGTCCCGTTCACGGTGACCGTCCCGCGCGATGCGGCCCCCGGCGACCGCTCCGGCGCGCTCCTGGCCACCGGCCGGACGGGCGGGCGGGCGGCCGTACCGCTC
The DNA here is from genome assembly GCF_900221035.1 of Streptomyces sp. 2323.1. Lineage (NCBI taxonomy): Bacteria > Bacillati > Actinomycetota > Actinomycetes > Kitasatosporales > Streptomycetaceae > Streptomyces > Streptomyces sp. 2323.1. Next base: position 4,866,134 of record NZ_LT907981.1, read on the forward strand.
CATCTGCGGGTGACGGGGCCGGTGTTGTCCGCGCTGACCGTCGAGAAGGTGTCGGTGCGCAGCGCGGGCGGGTCGGCGGTGATCCGGTACACGCTGGTCAACCGCGGCAATACGGTGCTCAGGCCGCGGATCGCGGTGCGCGCGGACGGGCTCTTCGGCCCGGTACTGCGGCGGGCCGCCCGTACGCTGCCGTCCGTACTGGCGCCCGGCCGGGCGGTCGACCTGACGGAGACCTGGCACGGTCCGCCCGCTCTGGACGCGGTGGAGGTCCGGCTCACGGCGACCGCGGCGGGCGGTGCTCACGGGGCCGCCACCGCCTCGTACACCGCGGTCCCCTGGGGCGTCCTCGCCGCCCCGGCGCTGCTGCTCGCGGTGGGCGCGGGCGGGCTGGCGGCCCTACGTCTGCGACGTCGCGGCGCGGGGCCGGGCAGGGCGCGGGGCGAGCAGGCCGCCCGGAGTGCGGCCGGCGGGGCGCGGCCGTCCGGGGACGACGCGGCGGACGCGGCGGCCGAACTGGCGGGCACCGGGCCGGGAGCGCGCGGGTGAACGGCCGGACGGGGGCGGGGCGGACGGCGGTCACGAGTACGGCCCGCGCAACGCCCCGACGCCGCGTACGGGGGCGGGCGGTGGCCGCGCTCGCCCTGTGCGCCGCGCTGGCGCCGGGGCTGTGGCCGGCCGCCGGGGCCCAGGCCGCCCCCCGGGCCGTCCCCCATGCCGCCGCCGACGGCAAGCCCGTAGCCCAGCTCTCCGCCAAGGAGGCGGGCAAGGGCGGCAGCCTCACCGTGACCGGCCGCGGCTGGCGCCCCAAGGCGCTGCTCACGCTGCTGATCTGCGGACAGAACATGATCGGCGGCAGCAATTCCTGCGCCAACGGCGACGGACGGGCCACCACCACCGATGCCCACGGTGCCTTCCGCAGGAAGCTGCCGGTCGCCGAGCCGCCCAAGCCCTGTCCCTGTGTGGTGCATGTGGCGACGGTGACCGGTGCGGCGGCCGCGGCGGATGCCCCCTTCACGGTGGCGGGCCACCCGGTGGCGCCGCTGCCCCGGGAGGCCACCGGCGGCCGGCTGGCGGTGCTCGCCCAGCCACGCCTGGCGGGCAGCAGCGGGCTGCTGACCTGGTTCGGCGCCCCGGCACAGCGTGAACTGACCGTCACCGTCGGCAATCTCGGCCCGGCGCCGGCCCGGGACCCGGTCTTCCGGGTCGGTACCTCGCACGGCGTCTTCGCCCCCAAATGGGAGGAGCAGCAGTGGCGGGGCACCATCCCCGCCGGAAAGAAGGCGCGGATCAGGCTGCCGGTCGAGCTGCCGGCCGGCGCACACGGGGACTATCTGGTCTCCCTCGCCTACGGCGGCCGGACCCTGGTCGAGCAGCCCTGGGGGGTCGGCCGGCCCTGGGGCGTGACGCTCTTCTGGGTGCTGCTCTGCGTGGTGATCCCGACGGCGGTGTTCCGCATCGGGACGGCGCTCGTGGACCGGGTACGCCCGCACCGGAGGGACCGAAGCCGCAGGCGCTCCGCCGGCCGCGGCCACGCCGCCGGCCGGCTGCACGGCACCCGCACCCACACCAAGGACCGCACCGCGCACGACGGCTCCACGGACGGCCCCGGTACGCCGGGCGACTCCGGCGGGCTGCCGTGGTTCACCCCGGACACCGCACCGTCCACCACCACATCAACCGAACGACCGACGTCGAAAGGTTCTGCGTGATGAGGCAACGGAGGAGAGCGGCGGTGGCCTCGGCGGCCGCGCTGATGCTCGCGGGGGCGGGCATCATGACCGCGGCCGGGACCGCCCAGGCAGCGGAGGTGTCGTACAAGACGGAGTGTCTGCCGCCGCCGATATCGGGGCTGCCGCCGATCGAGGGCACCACGAAGGTCGCGGTCAGCGCGCCGGGGACGGCCAAGGTCGGCGACGAGATCGAGGTGGTCTGGAAGACGGTCGAGGGCGCCTCCAAGAACCCCGACATCCTCGATCTGGGGGAGAACACCGTCCAGCCGACCGGCACGATCAAGGTGGCCGGGGCACAGACCGGCGATCTGGCGGTGCAGGGGCCGCGGCAGAATCCGCCCATCCCCAAGGGCGGTGCGATGAAGCTGTCCGACATGAAGGGCAAGCTGAAGCTGACGAAGGCCGGCGAGGTCACCCTGGCGCCCGGCTTCTACAACATCAACGTCAACAAGCCGATCTCGACGGACACCAAGTGCTCGCCCAAGGAGACGGTGAAGCCCGCGGTCACCATCAAGGTGACCGACGGCGGCGGCGATTCCGGCGGCACGACCGGAGGGACCACGTCCGGAACGACGGGCGGCTCCACGACCGGCACGACGGGCGGGACCACGGCCGGCACCTCGGGCGGGACCACCGCCGGGACCTCGGGCGGGACCACGTCCGGTACGACATCCGGCACCTCCGGCGGTGCGACCTCCGGCAGCACAGTCGGCGGCAGCACGACCGGCGGCTCCGGCGGCGACCCCGACGGCACCGCGTACAAGGGCAAGCAGGTGCAGGTCCCGTACGCCTGCAAGACGCCGATCGGGGACAAGAAGGCGACCTCGCCGGTCCAGATCAACGCCGTGAAGAAGAGCGGCAGTTACGGCCTGACGGTGAAGTTCGCCAAGTCCGTGATGGACAGCCCGGCGGACATCCCCAAGGGCGCCGTCAAGCCGTCGATGGACGTCAAGGTCGGGGGCGCGGACAAGGGGTCGGTGAAGGTCGCGGGGCCGGCGAACGCCGCGCCCATCAAGTCGGGCCAGCCGATCGCGATCCCCGATCTGACGGGCACCTACAAGCCGGGCGCCACCGGCAAGGCCACGCTGACCCCGGGGGTGCTCACCGTCAACGCCCTGGGGACGACCACCACCTGCACCCCGGAGAAGGACCCGGGGGCCTCGCTCACCCTGGACACCTCGGCACAGCAGGGCGGCACCTCCGGTGGTGCCTCGGGCGGTGCGACGGTCTCCGGAGGCGGGACGACGGGTTCGGCCGGCGCCTCGGGCGGCAGCAGCGGCGGCCTCGCCGAGACCGGTGCGAATGATCACGGCGGGCTGACGGCGCTCGGCCTCCTCGCCGGGACGGCCATCCTGCTGGGCGGGGCGGTCTTCACGTTCCTGCCGCGGCGCCGGGCACGCATCCGCTGACGCGGCACGTCCACGGGACGCACGAAGGGGGGCGTCGCACCGGCGGTGCGACGCCCCCCTCCGCTGTCCGGGGCCGGCAGGCGTCAGTTGACGCTGCCCATCAGCTCCTTGATCCGCTTGCGGGACACCCAGATGCCGAGGCCGGCGACGACCGCCAGGGCGGCCTCGACGGCGACCGAGACCGAGTTGTTCAGGTCGACGTTCAGCTGCGGCGACGTCAGCAGACCCGATACGGAGTCACCCGCGGTGACCGCGAGGAACCAGACACCCATCATCTGGGAGCTGTACTTGGCGGGCGCCATCTTCGTGGTGACCGACAGGCCGACCGGGGAGAGGCACAGCTCACCGACGGTCTGGACGAAGTAGATCGCCACCAGCCACATCGGGCTGACCTTGCCGCCGTTGGCGGCGGTGTCGATCAGCGGGAAGAGGAAGACCCCGAAGGAGATGCCGATCAGCGCGAGGCTGGACGCGAACTTGACCGCGGTGCTGGGCTCCTTCTCGCGCTTGTTCAGCCACAGCCACGCCGAGGCGACCACCGGGGCCAGCGCCATGATGAAGACCGGGTTCAGCGACTGGTACCAGGACGTCGGGAAGTGGAATCCCAGCAGGTCGTTCGTCGTGGAGTTCTCGCCGAAGATCGACAGCGTCGAGCCGTTCTGGTCGTAGATCATCCAGAAGACGGCGGCGACCACGAAGAACCAGATGTAGCCCGAGAGCTTGGACTGCTCGAGTTCCGTGACCTCCTTGTCGCGCTTCATGCGGATCAGGACCGCGATCGGGATGACCAGACCGGCGATGGTGATCGGCATCAGCGCCCAGTCGGCGAAGTTACCGCTCACGCCGAGCAGGGTGTAGAACACGGCCGCGACGGCCAGCCAGATCAGGCCCTTGCGCAGCACGGATGCCTTCTCCTCCGGCGTCGCGGGCTGGGCGACGATGTTGCTCTCCGGGCTGAGGTGGCGGGTGCCGAGCATGAACTGGGCGAGGCCGAGCGCCATGCCGACGGCGGCAAGCGTGAAGCCGAGGTGCCAGTTGACGTTCTCGCCGACGGTGCCGATGGACAGCGGGGCGAGGAAGGCGCCGAGGTTGATGCCGATGTAGAAGAGCGTGAAGCCACCGTCACGGCGCGGGTCCTCCGGGCCGTTGTAGAGGTGGCCCACCATCGTGGAGATGTTGGCCTTCAGCAGGCCGGAGCCGAGCGCGACCAGTACGAGGCCGGCGAAGAAGGTCGCCGCGGTGGGCAGGGCGAGCGTGATGTGGCCCGCGATGACGACTCCGGCGCCGATCGCGACCGTCTTGCGCGGCCCCCAGAAGCGGTCGGCCATCCAGCCGCCGGGCATCGCGAGCAGGTAGACCATCGCCATGTACACCGAGTAGATCGCCGTGGCCGTGGTGGCCTGCATATGCATGCCGCCGGGCGCGATCAGGTACAGGGGGAGGAGGGCCTTCATGCCGTAGAAGCTGAAGCGCTCCCACATCTCGGTCATGAAGAGAGTGGCCAGTCCGCGGGGGTGGCCGAAGAAGGTTTTGCCGCCGTCCGCAGGGTTCCCCTGCTGGGCCGCGTCCTTCGTCAGGCTGGACGCCATAGAAGCTTCCTTGCTGCTACGGGACGCGTTCGCAGGCGATACGCGCCCGGGTCGGGGGGATGACCGGCCCGGCGTAGCCCCGTCCGCCCCCACGTCCGGGAGGTTCGGCTCCCCGTCAAGGAGTCGGCAGGACGGTCGTACCCCGGAATCCACGCCCCCCGTAGTGCAAGCGCGCGGCGGACCCGGTCGGCAGGTCGATCACTGTGTATCAGGGCCGGGGGTCCCGGCCCGGGACACAACGAGGGACCGATGACGTCGGTTGAGCGTCAAAGGTCCCGAAGGTTGTGCGATGGACGTCGAACCACCATACGTCTGGTTACCGGTCCGTTGGGCTGCGTGAGACAACGGTCACATCCATCTCGGGAACTATGAGCGCCTCTCGGGACGCCCGCGCGCCCTCGCGTGCGCCCGCGCTTGCGCAGCTCAGGGCGCCAACGGCGCGGGAACGGGTCCGCCGTCGGCCATCCGCGCTGGTCCGCCCCTCGCTGCGGATACATCGGACTACCATCGGCCCATGACCCGTGTACTGCTCGCCGAGGATGACGCGTCCATCTCGGAGCCGCTCGCCCGCGCACTGCGCCGCGAGGGTTACGAAGTCGAGGTGCGCGAGGACGGCCCGACGGCGCTCGACGCCGGTCTCCAGGGCAATATCGACCTCGTCGTCCTGGACCTGGGGCTGCCCGGCATGGACGGCCTGGAGGTCGCCCGCCGGCTGCGCAACGAAGGCCATTCCTTCCCCATCCTGGTGCTGACCGCCCGCGCCGATGAGGTGGACACCGTCGTCGGCCTGGACGCCGGCGCCGACGACTACGTCACCAAGCCCTTCCGGCTCGCCGAACTCCTCGCCCGCGTACGGGCCCTGCTGCGCCGCGGCTCCACCGCCGAGCCCCAGCAGCCGCCGGCCACCCACGGCGTACGGATCGACGTCGAGTCGCACCGCGCCTGGATGGGCGAGGAGGAACTCCAGCTCACGGCGAAGGAGTTCGATCTGCTGCGGGTCCTGGTGCGGGACGCCGGCCGGGTCGTCACCCGTGACCAGCTGATGCGCGAGGTCTGGGACACCACGTGGTGGTCGTCCACCAAGACGCTCGACATGCACATCTCCTGGCTGCGCAAGAAGCTCGGGGACGACGCCGCCAATCCCCGCTACATCGCCACCGTCCGCGGAGTCGGCTTCCGCTTCGAGAAGAGCTAGGGGCCCGTGCGCCGCCGCCTGATCAACTCCACGCTCGCCGTGGTGCTCGTCGTGATCGCCGTCTTCGGCGTCTCACTGGTGATCGTCGAGACCCGCACCATCCAGTCCGGCGCGCAGGAGAGCGTGGCGTCGGAGGCGGTGCGGCTGGTCGGGATAGTGGAGAGCCGGCTGGGCAGCGGCGAGAAGATCACCCCGGGCATCCTCTCCGAGCAGATCACCGCCAAGCGGCACGCCGAGATCAAGGTGCCCGGCAAGGCGCCGATCGAGATCGGGCACCGCCCCTCGGGCGATGTCATCGCCTCGACGGTGCGTGGCGACCGCGGGGAGTCCGTCACGGTCCAGGAGTCCCGCTCCACGGTCAGCGCGGAGATCGGCCGTACGCTGCTCGTGATTCTGGCCGTGGCGCTGCTGGCGATCATCGCCGCCGTCATCCTGGCCATCCGCCAGGGCCGCCGGCTGACCGCGCCGCTGACCGACCTCGCGGAGACCGCCGAACGCCTCGGCTCCGGCGACCCCCGCCCGCGCCACCGCCGCTACGGCGTGCAGGAGCTGGACCGGGTCGCCGATGTGCTGGACGCCAGTGCCGAGCGGATCGCGCGGATGCTGACCGCCGAGCGGCGGCTGGCCGCGGACGCCTCCCACCAGCTGCGGACCCCGCTGACCGCGCTGTCCATGCGGCTGGAGGAGATCACCCTCACCGACGATCCGGACACCGTGAAGGAAGAGGCCACCATCGCGCTGGCGCAGGTGGAGCGGCTGACGGACGTCGTCCAGCGGCTGCTGACCAATTCCCGCGACCCGCGCAGCGGCTCCGCGGTCGCCTTCGATCTGGACGAGGTGGTCAAGCAGCAGATCGAGGAGTGGCGGCCGGCCTACCGCAGCGCGGGACGGGCCATCGTGCGCTCCGGCAAGAAGGGCCTGCGGGCCGTCGGCACGCCGGGTGCGGTCGCCCAGGTGATGGCCACCCTCATCGAGAACTCGCTGATGCACGGCGACGGAACGGTCGCGCTGCGTACCCGCGTCACCGGCAACCAGGCGGTCGTCGAGGTCACCGACGCCGGTCCCGGCGTCCCGCCCGACCTGGGCTCCCGGGTCTTCGAGCGGACCGTCTCCGGCCGGAACTCCACGGGCCTGGGGCTGGCAGTCGCCCGAGACCTGGCCGAGGCGGACGGCGGGCGGCTGGAACTGCTCCAGCAGCATCCGCCGGTCTTCGCGCTGTTCCTGGCCCGGGAGCAGGAGCCCACCGACGAATAGGGCCCGCGGCCCGGGCTGCCTGCCCGCGGCCCGGGCTACCTCCGCGAGGTGCTGCGCGGCCGCGGCGAGTCGTCGGCGAGGAAGGACTCGGCGGTCTCCACGGCCTTGCGCGCGGGCAGCGCACGGAAGACCCAGGTGCGGTAGGACCAGAAGCGGAAGAGCGTGGCGACGGCGATGCCGAGGAACTTGAAGACGTTGCTCTGCAGCGGGGAGTCCCAGTCGAAGCCGTAGGTCGCGATGTAGAGCACACCGTTCTCGATGACCAGGCCGACGACGCTGAACAGCAGGAAGAGCGTCAGTTCCTTCGTGCGGCCCTGCTTGTCGCGGTCGCGGTAGGTGAAGTAGCGGTAACCGAGATAGTTGGTGCCGGTCGCCACGACGGTCGCCACGATGCTGGCCCGCACGACGGGCACCTCGGTCAGATGCCGTACGAGGTTGAACACCGCGAAGTTGACCACGACGCCCGCGCCGCCGACCGCACCGAACTTCACCAGTTCCCGGGTGAGCGCCTCCAGCCTTGACCGCAGTGCGCTCCGTTCACTCATGGTGATCGTTCAGCTCCCCGTCGTGGGCGGTGTCCGCGGCCGTCAACGCTGGTCCGCTCCCTCATGCTAACCACCGGCCGACGGCGGTGCTTGCCGCCCGGCAACTCCGTGCGGAAGCCCCTGCAGAAGCGGGGGTCAGCCCACGGTCACCCGGAAGTTGAGGCTGCGGGCGCCCGCCTCGTCGGCCGCTGCGGTGCCGCAGCGCCGGCAGCGCAGCAGCCGTAAGTCCGTACGGCCCGGGCGGACGGCCCGGAAGCCGAGGCGGCGGACGGGGCCCGAGCCGGCCCGTGCGCCGCCGGGGACCACCCGGGAGCCGGTGGCCCGCAGGACGGCCGGGTCGGGGCGGGGCTCGGCGATGATCCAGCGGTAGCCGTCGGTGCCCTCGTCGTCGACCTGCACGCTGAAGCGGTCACCGGGGGAGACCGCGATCTCGGTGTCGTCGGCGTCATAGATCCGCGGCGCGGACAGCTGGCTGAAAACGGAGTGCAGGGCGATGAGCAGTGCGGTGATCGCGACCGCGATCACCAGCGTCCTCGTGCCCCTGGTTATGCCGCTGTTCTCCATCCGGCCTCCCCCTCGCCGGGCCCGCTACGGGCGCCGGCCGTGCCCGCCGGCCCGGGAGTCGGGGCAGGCGGCGGTCCTTAGTCGGCGATCTTCGAACGTGCGAACTCAGAGGATCATCCAAGCCGGGGTCCGGGCCGCGGCGCCGTACGGATACCCTGGGGGCGTGACGTTCCCGGTAGTCGGCATGGTCGGCGGCGGTCAGCTCGCCCGTATGACCCACGAGGCGGGTATCCCCCTCGGCATCAGATTCAAGCTCCTCAGCGACACTCCGCAGGACTCGGCGGCTCAGGTGGTCGGTGATGTCGTCATCGGCGACTACCGCGATCTGGACACGCTGCGTGCCTTCGCGCGTGGCTGCGATGTGATCACTTTCGATCACGAGCACGTTCCCACCGAGCATTTGCGGGCCCTGGAGGCCGACGGGATCCCCGTCCGGCCCGGCCCCGATGCGCTGGTGCACGCCCAGGACAAGGGGGTGATGCGGGCGAAACTGGACGCGATCGGCGTGCCCTGTCCACGCCACCGCATCGTCTCCGACCCCGCGGACGTCGAGCGCTTCGCGGCGGAGCTCGGTGGCGGGCAGGCGCCGGACGGCTTCCCGGTGGTCCTCAAGACCGTCCGCGGGGGCTATGACGGCAAGGGCGTCTGGGTGGTGCGATCCTCCAAGGAGGCCGCCGAACCGTTCCGCGCCGGGGTGCCCGTCCTCGCGGAGGAAAAGGTCGATTTCGCACGCGAACTGGCGGCCAACATCGTCCGCTCCCCGCACGGCCAGGCCGTGGCCTACCCGGTCGTGGAGTCCATCCAGGTCGACGGGGTCTGCGACACCGTGATCGCGCCGGCGCCCGGCCTCGACGAGGAACTCGCCGGCCAGGCCCAGCAGCTGGCGCTGCGGATCGCCCAGGAGCTGGGCGTCGTCGGCCATCTGGCCGTCGAGCTCTTCGAGACCGCCGACGGCCGGATCCTGGTCAACGAGCTCGCCATGCGCCCGCACAATTCCGGCCACTGGACCCAGGACGGCGCGATCACCTCGCAGTTCGCCAACCACGTCCGTGCCGTGCTCGACCTCCCGCTCGGCGATCCGCGCCCGCGCGCCCGCTGGACGGTCATGGCCAACGTGCTCGGCGGCGACTACCCCGACATGTACTACGCGTACCTCCATTGCATGGCGCGGGACCCGCAGTTGAAGATCCATATGTACGGCAAGGACGTGAAGCCCGGCCGTAAGGTCGGACACGTCAACACCTACGGCGACGACCTGGCCGACGTGCGCGAGCGCGCCGCTCATGCCGCCGGCTACCTGCGAGGAACGATCACCGAATGACGTCCAGCCCGTCGCCCGACACCCGCCCCGCACCGACCGCCGACACCCCCTCGCCCGAGGCAGCCGGCGCCCCGCTCATCGGCATCGTGATGGGCTCCGACTCCGACTGGCCCGTCATGGAGGCCGCCGCCCAGGCCCTCGACGAGTTCGAGATCCCCTACGAGGTCGATGTCGTCTCGGCGCACCGCATGCCGCGCGAGATGATCGCGTACGGCGAGGAGGCGGCCGGCCGCGGGCTGAAGGCGATCATCGCGGGCGCAGGCGGCGCGGCCCACCTCCCCGGAATGCTCGCCTCGGTCACCCCGCTCCCGGTCATCGGCGTCCCCGTACCGCTGAAGTACCTGGACGGCATGGACTCCCTCCTGTCCATCGTGCAGATGCCGGCCGGCGTCCCGGTCGCCACCGTCTCGGTCGGCGGTGCCCGCAACGCCGGACTGCTCGCCGCCCGGATCCTCGCCACTACGGACGCCGAACTCCTCGGCCGGATGCGGGAGTTCCAGCAGGAGCTGAACGACCAGGCCACCGAGAAGGGCAAGCGGCTGCGCAACAAGGTCGCCACCCCGGGCGGCTTCGGCTTCGGGGGCGGCCGGTGAACTCGTCCCGGGAGGCCGCACGGGATCTGCTCGCCCGCTGGCCCGTCGTCGACGGCCACAACGACCTGCCCTGGGCGCTGCGCGAGCAGGTCCGCTACGACCTCGACCGGCGCGACATCGCCACCGACCAGTCCGCGCACCTGCACACCGATCTGCCGCGGCTGCGGGCCGGCGGCGTCGGCGCACAGTTCTGGTCGGTGTACGTCCGCGCCGACTACGCGGGCGACAAGGCCGTCAGCGCGACCCTCGAACAGATCGATGTGGTCCGGGAGCTGGTCGCCCGCTACCCCGGCGAGCTGCGCCTGGCGCTGACCGCCGACGACATGGAGGCGGCCCGCGCCGAGGGCCGGATCGCGTCCCTCATGGGCGCCGAGGGCGGCCACTCCATCCACAACTCGCTGGCCACCCTGCGCGCCCTGCACCGCCTGGGTGTGCGCTATATGACGCTCACCCACAACAACACCATCGACTGGGCGGACTCCGCGACCGACGAGCCGCGCCACAACGGACTGTCGGCCTTCGGCGAGGAGGTCGTCCGGGAGATGAACCGCTGCGGGATGCTGGTCGACCTCTCGCACGTCTCGGCCGACACCATGCGCGATGCGCTGCGGGTCAGCACCGCACCGGTGATCTTCTCGCACTCCTCCGCCCGCGCCGTCTGCGACCACCCGCGCAACATCCCCGACGACGTGCTGGCCCAGCTGCCCGCCAACGGAGGGGTCGCGATGGCCACCTTCGTGCCGAAGTTCGTACTGCCCGCGGCCGTCGAGTGGACCCAGCGCGCCGACGAGAACATGCGGGCGCACGGGCTGCACCACCTCGACACCACCGAGGAGGGCATGCGCGTCCATCGTGCCTTCGAGGCCGCCAACCCCCGGCCGAAGGCCACCGTGGCGACCGTCGCCGACCACCTCGACCACATGCGGGAGGTCGCCGGCGTCGACCACCTGGGCATCGGCGGCGACTTCGACGGCACGGCGTTCACGCCTGACGGCCTGGCGGATGTCTCCGGCTACCCGAACCTGATCGCCGAGCTGTTGGACCGCCAGTGGTCCGAGTCCGACGTGGCCAAGCTCACTTGGCAGAACGCGGTGCGGACGCTGCGCGCCGCGGAGGACGTCGCACGCGCAACCATTTGACGCCCCACGTTTTCGGCTTTCCCGCCGTGGTGGTTTGTCGCCGTTGCGCTTTGCGGCGCCCCCGCACGTTGTCGGCTTTCCCGCCGTGGTGGTTTGTCGCCGTTGCGCCTGGCGGCGGGCGTGGGTGGTCGGGTGCGGTGCCGCTCCTCCGGACTTCGTCCTGCGGCGCGGCCCCTCCCGTGAGTGGGTGGTGAAGGGCCGGTGGGGGCGGAGGTAATGCGTCCACTGCGCGCGCGTAAGGGCTTACGTGCACCCCCACCGGTCTTCCCCACCCCAACGGGAGGGGCCGGACCGCAGGACGAAGTCCGGAGGGCCGGTCCCGCAGCCGAACAGCCAGCGCAGCGGCACCAGCCCGCCGCAGGCGCAACGGCGGGACGCCACGCGGCGGGCCAGCCGAAAACGTGCGGGGGCGCCGCAAAGCGCAACGGCGAGCGAGCCCCACGGCGGGTCAGCCGACAACGTGGGGCAAAATCCGCTACGCGGAGGGCCGCCCAAGCGCCCGGTAGGTCCAGCCGGCCTTGCGCCACAGCGCAGGATCAAGCGCATTGCGGCCGTCCAAGATGCGACGCTCGGCGACAACGTCGCCCAGGACCGCCGGGTCCAGTTCGCGGAACTCGCGCCACTCCGTCAGGTGGAGCACGACATCCGCGCCGCGCACCGCCTCCAGGGCGGTCTCCGCGTAACCCAGCGTCGGGAAGACGCGCCTCGCGTTCTCCATGCCCTTCGGGTCGTAGACCGTCACCTGGCCGCCCTGGAGGTGGATCTGGCCGGCGACGTTGAGGGCGGGGGAGTCGCGGACGTCGTCCGAGTCCGGCTTGAAGGTCGCGCCCAGTACGGCGACCCGCTTGCCCAGGAAGCCGCCGCCGCCGAGCGCTTCCCGGGTCAGCTCGACCATGTGGCCACGGCGCCGCATGTTGATCGAGTCGATCTCGCGGAGGAAGGTGAGCGCCTGGTCGGCGCCCAGTTCGCCCGCGCGGGCCATGAAGGCGCGAAGGTCCTTGGGCAGGCAGCCGCCGCCGAAGCCGATGCCGGCCCGCAGGAACTTCTTGCCGATCCGCTCGTCGTGCCCGATGGCCTCGGCGAGCTTCACCACATCGCCGTTGGCCGCCTCGCAGACTTCCGCCATCGCATTGATGAAGGAGATCTTCGTCGCCAGGAAGGAGTTGGCGGAGGTCTTCACCAGCTCGGACGTCGGGTAGTCCATGACGATGAAGGGGGAGCCCTCGGCGAGGGGTGTGGCGTACACCTCACGCAGCAGTTCTTCGCCCCGCTCACCGGCCACACCCACCACGATCCGGTCCGGGTGCAGGGTGTCCTGGACGGCGAACCCCTCGCGCAGGAACTCCGGGTTCCAGGCCAGCTCGACCGCCACGCCGGCCGGGGCGGCCGCGGCCAGCCGCTCGGCGAGCCGGGCGGCGCTGCCCACCGGCACCGTCGACTTGCCGACCACCAGGGCGGGCCGGGTCAGATGCGGAGCCAGCGCGTCGAAGGCGCTCTCGACGTACGACATGTCACAGGCGTACTCACCGTGCTTCTGCGGGGTGTTCACGCAGATGAAGTGCACATCGCCGAAGGCACCGGCCTCCTCGTAGGAGGTGGTGAAGCGCAGCCGTCCGCTCGACCCCTCGATCCCGGCGACGTGGCGGCGCAGCAGCTCCTCCAGGCCGGGCTCGTACATCGGGACCTCGCCCCGCTGCAGCATCTCGATCTTCTCGGGGACCACATCGAGCCCCAGCACCTCGAAGCCCAGCTCGGCCATGGCCGCGGCGTGGGTGGCGCCGAGGTAGCCGGTGCCGATCACTGTGATCTTGAGGGCCATGGATGCTCCAAACAAGCGGGGCGGCGCGGGCGCCGGCATTCAGGGTGGTGGTCGGGGTGCGGGCGGGCAGAGAATTGGCGCTGACCGAGCATAGTCGGGCGCGGAACGGCCCACTCCAGCCGCTCGCCCCCACTCCGTGCGTCACTGTCGGCAACCTCACGTATCCGCAGCCGGGATCCGACGCCTAGAATCCGGAGAGGTAACGGGTTACTTAACGGTAATTAGCACTTGCAGTCAGCTCTCAGGGGAGTGAGAAACCTTGGCGGGAACCGCTGATTTCGATCTGTACCGGCCATCCGAGGAGCACGACATGCTCCGCGAGTCGGTGCGCTCGCTCGCCGAGGCGAAGATCGCGCCGTTCGCCGCCGCGGTGGACGAGGAGGCCCGCTTCCCGCAGGAGGCGCTCGACGCGCTGGTCGCCAACGACCTGCACGCCGTGCACGTCCCGGAGGCCTACGGCGGCGCCGGCGCCGATGCGCTGGCGACCGTCATCGTCATCGAGGAGGTCGCCCGCGTCTGTGCCTCCTCCTCCCTCATCCCGGCGGTCAACAAGCTCGGCTCGCTGCCGGTGATCCTCTCCGGCTCCGAGGAGCTGAAGGCGAAGTACCTGGGCCCGCTGGCCAAGGGCGACGCGATGTTCTCGTACTGCCTGAGCGAGCCGGACGCCGGCTCCGACGCGGCGGGGATGAAGACCAAGGCCGTCCGCGACGGCGACCACTACGTCCTCAACGGCGTCAAGCGCTGGATCACCAACGCCGGTGTCAGCGAGTACTACACGGTGATGGCCGTCACCGACCCCGAGAAGCGCTCCAGGGGCATCTCGGCCTTCGTCGTCGAGAAGGGCGACGAGGGCGTCTCCTTCGGCGCCCCGGAGAAGAAGCTCGGCATCAAGGGCTCCCCGACCCGCGAGGTCTACCTCGACAACGTCCGGATCCCCGCCGACCGCATCATCGGCGCCGAGGGCACCGGCTTCGCCACCGCCATGAAGACCCTGGACCACACCCGCATCACCATCGCGGCCCAGGCGCTCGGCATCGCCCAGGGCGCCCTGGACTACGCCAAGGGCTACGTCCAGGAGCGCAAGCAGTTCGGCAAGCCGATCGGCGACTTCCAGGGCGTGCAGTTCATGCTCGCCGACATGGCCATGAAGGTGGAGGCGGCCCGTCAGCTCACCTATGCCGCGGCCGCCCGCTCCGAGCGGATATCCGCCGGCGGCAAGGGCGAGGACCTGACGTTCTTCGGCGCCGCGGCCAAGTGCTACGCCTCGGACGCCGCCATGGAGATCACCACGGACGCCGTCCAGCTGCTCGGCGGCTACGGCTACACCCGTGACTACCCCTGCGAGCGGATGATGCGCGACGCCAAGATCACTCAGATCTACGAGGGCACCAACCAGGTCCAGCGGATCGTGATGGCGCGCAACCTGCCGCAGTAGTAGAGGCAGTTGAGGCAGGAGAACGGCATACGGCGAGGGCCCGGACCGCGGTGGCGGTCCGGGCCCTCGTGCGTCGGGCGGCGGTGGGTCAGTTGCCGCTGACCGTGACCTTCTCGTCGTTGTTCAGCTGCTGGACCAGCTGCCGGAGCTTGGCCTTGTCCCAGACCAGGTTGCCGCCGGTGGAGCCGGAGATGGGCATGTTCATCGACTTGCCGTCGCCACCGGTGACGCCCTTCATCGCGAAGAACATGCTGCCGAGGTCGAACAGGTTCATGTCCTTGTCGACGATGAGGGTGTCCAGGCCGGCACTCATCGTCGGGTAGAGCTTGAAGGGGTTGAGCACGGTGCCGGGGGTGGCCGTCTGGCTCGCCAGGGTCGCCAGGAACTTCTGCTGGTTCTTCGTCCGGTCCAGGTCCTGGCCGGCGAACGCGTGCCGGGTGCGGACGAAGGCGAGCGCCTGCTGGCCGTTGAGCGTCTGCTTGCCGGCCGGGAAGTCGGCGCCGGAGTTCTTGTCCTTGAACGCCTTGGGGATGTCCATCTCGACGCCGCCGATGGCGTCCACGATGTTGGCGAAGCCGGCGAAGCCGATCTCGACGTAGTGGTCGATGTGCAGCTTGGTGTTGTACTCGACGGTGCGCACCAGCAGCTCCGGGCCGTCCTCGGCGTAGGCCGCGTTGAGCTTGGTGTGCCGCCCGGTGCCCGGGTACTTCTTGCCGGAGTCCGAGCCGACGAACGACGGTATCTCGACGTCCGAGTCACGCGGCAGGGATATCAGCGTCGGGCCGTTGCTGCCGTCGTGCAGGATCATCATCGAGTCGGTGCGCTTGCCCTCGGCGGAGCCGGTGTGCAGCTTCTGCTTCTCCGCGGCGGACATGCCCTCACGGCTGTCCGACCCGACGATCAGGTAGTTGGTGCCGTCGCCCGCCTCCGGCCGGTCGATGACCTTGCTCAGGTCCACCTGGCGGCGGAGCTTGCCGTCGGCCCAGAAGTAGGTGGCGACCGAGGCCACCGCGAGCACCGCGACCAGAGTGATCACGGTCCACTTGATGCGCCGGCCCCAGCGCGGCCGCGGCCGCCCGGCACGGCCGTCGCCGTAGTCGTCGCCGCGACGGCCCCCGCCACCGCCGCCGCCGTAGACCTCGCCGGTGTTGTAGCCGCTGTCGTACGCGTCGTCGTAGCCCTGGGACTGCTGCGGCGGCACGGTCGCGCCCCTGCGCGGGGACATCGACGGCGGCAGCGGCGGCTCGTGCCGCTGGTAGCCGGGGGCCGCGTCGCGCCGTACCTGAGGCATGGCGCGCGCACCCTCCGGCTCGGCGCTGCCGCTGCCGTATCCGTACCGGTTGCCGCTCTGGTCGCCGGACCACCCATTGGGCCACTCATTCATACGGGGAAGTGTGCACGCCGCGGCGGGGTGCTCCATAGAGCGGGTGCCGGATCGGGCCAGGGCTGTTGCAGAGCTGATGCAAAGCCACGGCGGCCTTCCGCCGCATTCCGGAAGCGGGCGTCGCCATCCCGACCTGGGATAACGGAAGGTCGTATTCCGGTTTGTATCCGACAGCGATCACGAGAGCAATGTCACGGACCTGCGCTTCGGTGCGAGAGCTGTCTCACGGACGGTGCGCGGCCCGGCCGTCTTCCGGCCACTTAGGCTGGCTGCATGACCGAACTCGTCACCGAAAACCCCGAGGAAGAGCAGGCGGGCAAGCCCACCTCTGTGTCCCGCATCACACTCAGCCACATCATGACGGCGGTCGACACCAACCTGCTGGGCACGGTGCACGGTGGCGTGATCATGAAGCTGGTGGACGACGCGGCGGGCGCGGTGGCCGGGCGGCACTCCGGCGGGCCGGCCGTGACCGCCTCCATGGACGAGATGGTCTTCCTCGAACCGGTCCGGATCGGTGACCTCGTGCATGTACGCGCCCAGGTCAACTGGACCGGCCGCTCCTCGATGGAGGTCGGCGTACGGGTCCTGGCCGAGCGCTGGAACGAGTCCAGCCCGGCCCAGCAGGTCGGCTCCGCCTACCTCGTCTTTGCCGCCGTCGACGAGCAGGGCAAGCCGCGCCGGGTGCCGCAGGTGCTCCCCGAGACCGAGCAGGACAAGCGCCGCTACCAGGAGGCGCAGATCCGCCGTACGCACCGCCTCGCCCGGCGGCGCGCCATCAAGGAGCTGCGCGAACGGCGGGCCGCGGAAGGCCTCGACGACGCATAGCGGCGGCGACCGTCAGCTGGGCGAGCAGCGCCAGCCCCGTGCCGATGACGGTGCCGGCCGCCGCGCAGATCACATCGTCGACATCGGCGATCCGCCCGGCCCGCATCAGCAGCTGCGCCGTCTCGATGGCCAGGCACAGGCCCACCCCCAGCAGGAACGCCGCGGCGGCCGACGTGCGCGGCGCCGCGAACCTCAGCATCAGCGGTGCGGGGACGAACAGGGCGGCATTGGCGATCTGCCGCCGCACCAGCATCGCCAGCTCCCCGGGCTCCAGTTGGGCGCCCAGGTCGAACAGCCCCTCACCGGGCCGCCACCACACCGTGGCGTCCCCGGAGCCGATCGGCTGGCTGGGGGCGAGCGTCGCCGCCAGGAGCAGCAGCAGCCAGCCGGCCAGCAGCATCCGGGCCGTGGTGCGCGGGGCGCGGCGCGTCGGGGCGCGAGCCGCCCACAGGGCCAGGGCCAGCGCCAGCAGCAGCGCCAGGGCCAGGAAGAGCGCCACGGAGGCGGGGGTGATGCCGAGCACTACCTGCCACACGATGCGCACCTTTCACGACATCCAGGACATCAACTGCAGCTCCATTTTGTGACGTAGATCGTTTGCGCCCGCTCCATGACGCCCCGGATGCACTCGTCCCGGAGCATCTCCACCCGGCCGCTCAGCCCGACGGCGCCGCCCTGCGTCCGCCGGGTGCCGAACCAGCCGGGGAAGGCGGTGATCCGGTCGTTCTTGCGCTGGTAGCCGAGCCGCACGCTGATCTCGTCCGGCCCGGCCGGCTCGTCCCGCCGGTAGGTCGCGGTGTACGTCCCGTCGGCCCCCACCGGACCGCGCAGACACAGCTGGCCGCGCACCAGGTCCCCGCAGCCGGTCGGTGCGGCGGGCGCCGGCGGCGCGGCGGCAGCGGTGGCCGCGACCAGGCCCAGGGCCGCGAGAGCCACCGTGACCCGGCGCGCACGGTGGTGTGCGGCGGGCCGGTGGGCCGGCGGCCCGGGCAGGGTGCGGCGGGGCGCAGGGACGCTCATACCGCCTCGCCTCGCTCGGCCTCGGCCTCGCCCGCGCGAGGCGCGCACGCTGCGCTGCGGAGCTCGCCGCGCCGGCTCATGGGCACACCGCCTGATCGCCGGTGATCGCCGCGATCCCGCCGGGCTTCTGCGACGGCTCCTCGGCCCGCACCCGTTGCACGGTCCGGTGGTCCCGGCCGACCGTCACCTGCATCACCGGCCCCTGCCCGGTCACCGGGTGCAGCTCGGCGCCGGGCAGCGCGACGGCCAGCGAGCGGGCCGAGCGGTCCCAGCGCGGGTCGTAGGCGAGGACCGTGCGGGGCACCGTGCCGAGCGGGGAGGTACTGGGAGCGCCGGTGGTGGCGAAACCCGTGGCATGCAGCTCCCCGGCCACCGAGGTGCCCGCCCCGGCCCGGCCGCTGCCGTTGTCGACCTGCACCTGGACCTGGCCCGGCGGTACGTCGACGACCCTGCCCCGCGGCCCTTTCCCGTCCCGGTGCGCCGCGAGCGGCTTGTCCTCGCGGATCGCCTGGAAGAGCTTCGGTGCCTGTACCGGATCCCACCGCACGGTCGACCCGACGCCCGGCACCGTCTGGGCCGTACTGGCCAGCGGCACCGACGTGAACTCCGAGGACGACGGGGAGAAGCCGCGCATCGCCTGCCCGAGGTCGACCAGGTCGCCCGCCCCGAAGCCCGAGTCGGCCCGTACGGACCGCAGCATCGTGTCGGCGACGTCCCTGAAGCGGATGGGGTTCATCAGCACTCCGGAGGAGGTGATCTTGTGGATGAGGGCGGCCAGGAAGCGCTGCTGGCGCTGCATCCGGCCGAGGTCGGCGGAGCCGTCGATGTGCCGGGAGCGCACGTACTGCAGCGCCTGCCCCCCGTTGAGCTGCGACTTGCCGACCGGCAGGGCCAGTCCCGTATAGCTGTCCCGCAGCGGCCGTACGGTGCAGATCTCCACCCCGCCGACCGCGTCCACGCTGCGCATGAAGCTGGTGAAATCGACCTCCAGATAGTGGTCGATGTGCACCCCCGTCATGTGCTCGACGGTCCGCACGGTGAGGCTGGGGCCGCCCTCCGCATAGGCCGCGTTCAGCTTGATGGCGTGGGCCGGGCGCGGTGCGCCGGTGACGGCGTCCGTATGGGCGGGGACCTCGGCGTAGGAGTCACGGGGGAGGCTGATCACGCTGGCGCGGTCCCGGTCGGCGGAGAGATGCACCAGCATGAGGGTGTCGGTGCAGTGACAGGGCGCACCGCCCAGGTGGTACCGCTGCTTCTCCGCGGCGGTGAGTTTGTCCCGGCCGTCCGTGCCGACGACCAGGAAGTTCAGGCCGTCGCCGCCCCCGGGGCGGTTGCTCATGCCCTTGAATGCGTCCACCCGGCCGAGGCCGCTCTCCACGCCCGTGACCATGGCGTGCCCGATCCCGCTCGCGGCCAGCACCAGTACGGACGCGGCGGCGCCGATCCGCAGCCCCCAGCGCTTCCCCGGCGGGCGCCGGCGCGGCGCGGGCCGGGGGGCCCGGCGCCTGGCCGGACGGGGGGAGCGGAACGGCGCGGTCACGGGGGACACCTCCGCGGCTGGACGGGCGTGAGCGGTGCCCGGCGGGGGAGCGGGGCAGGACGGGAAGGAGGCGAACGGGGACGAAGCCGGCGAGGACACCGTAGGCCCATACGATCGGCTGCAAAGCGCCACACGCCGGGCATCCGCCGCCCGGCCACCCGGCTGCGCCCGAGGGTGTCCCCCATTCGCGGTAACGTGAGGCGCGATTCTGCAGTCTCCCGGCGGGCGCTGCCGTCGCTGGCGGCCGCCGCGGGCCGTACCCCCTGAGGAACCATGCCGCAGCAGCAGCCCCCGGCCGTCTCCGTGATCATGCCGGTGCTCGATGAGGAACGTCACCTGCGTAATTCGGTCCGGCACATCCTGGAGCAGGAGTACGCCGGAGAGATGGAGGTGGTGATCGCCCTCGGCCCGTCCACGGACCGTACGGACGAGATCGCCGCCGAGCTCGTCGCCGAAGACCCCCGCGTGCACACGGTGCCGAACCCCACCGGCCGTACGCCCGCCGCGCTGAACGCCGCGATCAAGGCGTCCCGGCATCCCATCGTGGTGCGGGTCGACGGTCACGGCATGCTCTCGCGGAACTACATCGCCACCGCCGTGCGCCTCCTGGAGGAGACCGGTGCGGCGAACGTCGGCGGCATCATGCACGCCGAGGGGGAGAACGCCTGGGAGGACGCGGTCGCCGCGGCGATGACCTCCAAGATCGGCGTGGGCAATGCCGCCTTCCACACCGGTGGACAGGCGGGCCCCGCCGAGACCGTCTACCTCGGCGTCTTCCGGCGTGAGGCGCTGGAGCAGCAGGGCGGCTACAACGAGGAGTTCATCCGCGCCCAGGACTGGGAGCTGAACTTCCGCATCCGGGAGGCCGGCGGCGCGATCTGGTTCTCGCCCGAGCTGAAGGTCCAGTACCGCCCGCGGCCGAGCGTCCGGGCGCTGGCCAAGCAGTACAAGGACTACGGCAAGTGGCGCCATGTCGTCGCCCGCTACCACGCCGGATCGATCAATCTGCGCTACCTCGCGCCGCCGACCGCGGTGTGCGCCATCGCGGCGGGCCTGGTGGCCGGCGCAGCGGTCACGCCCTGGGCGCTGATCGTCCCCGGCGGCTATCTCGCCGCCATCGTCGCGGGCTCGGTACCCGCCGGCAAGGGCCTGTCACCGAAGGCCCGCCTCCAGATCCCCCTCGCCCTGGCCACCATGCACATGGCGTGGGGGGTGGGGTTCCTGACCAGTCCCCGCTCGCTGGCCAGGAAGGTCATCGCCAGCCGGCGGCCGGCGGTCATGGCCCCGGCGGCCGGGGGCGAGTAGGGACATTCCCCGGCGGTGGTCACCGTCGAGCCGGCCCTGCTGCATGCTCGGGCAGGGCCGGACTCAACTCTCAGCTCAACAGCCCTTGGTCACGGGTGGAGCGCGGCGGTGTCCCGCGACTCAGAAGCTGTACTGCGGATTCACCTTCATACAGGCCTTGGAGTCCTCGCCGTTGAGCGCGTCCGCGCTGTCCGGGGCCTTGTCCGCACTCTTGTCGTCGCCCGACGTCTTCGGGTACGCCGAGCCGTTGCGCCAGTCGTTGCCGATCACCAGCCGCATCCCGGTGGCCGAACTGGACTCCCGTACCGCGCCCTTGGGCAGGCCGAGCGCCTTCGCCAGTGCCAGGGCGTCGCCCCGCAGCCCCTTGTCCCGGTAGGTGATCGTGGTGTCGGCCTGGGTGGTGAGTGCCGGGTCGGTGCCGGCCGCGCCGTAGCCGAGGCCGGCGAGCCGCTGCTGGATGACGGCCGCGCGGCCGGAGACCGGGCCGTTCACCGTGCTGTTGGTGCCGTTCTGCACCACGACCTTCAGCTCGCCCTTGGGCGTTGACGCCTTCGGGTCCGGCGTCGCCTTCTTCTTCTTGTCCTTGCCGTCCAGCGCGGTGTCGTTGCGCAGCAGCGCGAAGGTGGCCTCCGCGTCGCCGGGCTTGGGCATGACGTACGACTCGTCGGGGCTGTACTGCCAGGGCATGGTGACCATCGTGATGCGCTTGGTCGGCACCCGGTTGAGGTCGCCGCCCAGGTCGTAGAGCTTCTTGACGGTGTCCAGGCCGTCGTCGACGGTCAGCGACTTGGTCGCGGCCTCCGCCAGATCGCGCAGCTGGCCCGGGTCGGTGAGCTTGGTGCCCTGCTTGAGCTGGCGGACCATCGAGTTCATGTACATGTGCTGGGCCTTGGCCCGGCCGATGTCGGTGTTGTCCTCGAAGCCGTAACGGGTGCGCAGCCACTGCAGGGCCTGCACGCCCTTGACGGAGTGGGTGCCCTTGGTGAGCTTCAGCCCGCTGCCGTGGCCCTTGCTGTCGTGCGAGTAGACGTTGTTGTCGACACAGACCGGGACACCGCCGATGGCGTCCGCCATGGAGACCACACCGGAGAAGTCGACCATCATGAAGTGGTCGATGTAGACGCCGGTCAGCTCCTGCCAGGTGGCGAGGGTGCACCCCGGACCGCCGTGCTGGAGCGACTGGTTGATGGCCGCGGAGGTCTGCGGATAGACCTGGTGCGTCTTGGGGTCGGTGCACTGCGGGATGGTCACCCGGGTGTCCCGCGGGATGGAGATCACCGACATGTTGCTGCGGTCCGCGGAGACGTGCAGCAGCATCTGCACATCCGCCAGCGGCTTGCGGTCCGCGTCCTGCCGGGCGCCGCCGAGCTTGATGTTCTCCGCGCTGTTACGGCCGTCGGAGCCCAGCAGCAGGATGTTCAGCGGGCTCTGCCCGAAGGCGTTGGGGTCCGGCTTCTTGAGCCCGCCCCCGCCCAGGGACCGCGGGGCCTTGCGGAGGTTGGCATTGAGGTGCTCGTAGTACCAGTAGCCGGCGCCCGCGCCGCCCACTATCAGGACGGCGAGGGAGAGGGCCGTCCAGCGCAGCACCTTGCGGCCCCTGCCCCGGCGCGGCCGCCCCCCTTTGCGGTGGCCGCCGTCGGCGGACGTGTCCCCGTCCTCGGGGGGCACGCCGCCGTCGGCGGACGTCCAGCCGGGGGCGTCCGGCGGCAGCCCGCCGTCCGCGTAGAGACCGTCGTCCCAGCCCAACTCCTGTGCGTCCGGCTCGCGTCGCCGGCGCGATCGGTCACCACGCACACTGCTCTGCCGCATCTGGCCCTCTCCCCGCTCTCCGTCCGATGGTGCGCTCGGCGCCTCGGAGGGGCGGCCGGATCGTGCTCAGATCACTTTGCGCAGACGTTCTTGTCATCTGCATTGACGTTCTGCACCCCGTCCGGGGTTTCGGTCGGCGCCTCGATCGGTGAGCCCGGTGCCTTGAAGTCCTTCCCGAGGGTGAGCTTCATCGGCTGACGGTCACCGGCGTTCTGCGCCGACTTCTTCAGTGCGCTCTTGGGCAGCCCCATCCAGTCGGCCAGGGTGGCGGCCTGGTCGGCCTGGTTGGGCGCGTATTCGAGGCGGGTGGCGGCCAGCTTCGCCGGGGCGTTGCCGGCGTTGGTGGAGAGCTTGGCGGCCTTGGAGTTCTGCAGCCAGTCCACGGTCTCCTGTGCCGAGCCGATCGGGCCGCCGCCGTTGGTGACATCGACCCGCACCTGCTCGGGCGGGGCCTTCTTCACCGGGGCGGACTTCTTGCCCTTGCCCTTCTTGCCCTTGGCCAGTGCGTGGTCCGCCCGCACCATCGCGAACAGCGGGTCCGCCGCAGTCTTGTTGAGGATGACGGTGGCCGGGTCCTTGGGGTTGTCCAGCACCGGGACCGTGGCGAAGGTGATCTTGTCGATGTCGACCTTCTTGAGGTCGTTGCCGAAGTCCAGCAGCTTCCCCGCCGTGCCGATACCGGTGTCGACGGTGAGCGCCTTGGTCGCCGCCTGGCTGACGTCGTAGAGCTTGCCCGGGCTGCTGAACGCGCTGGACTTCAGCTTGCGGATCAGCGAGCTGAGGAACTGCTGCTGCATCTTGATCCGGTCCAGGTCGCTGCCGAATCCGATGGCGTGCCGGGTACGGACGAACGCCAGCGCCTGCTCGCCCTTGACGATGTGCCGGCCGGCCTTCAACTTCAGGTGCGACTTGGGGTCGTTGAGGTCCTTGGCCGCGCACACCTCGACGCCGTCCACCGCGGTGGACAGCTCCTTGACGGCGTTGAAGTCGGCCATCATGAAGTGGGTGATCTTCAGCCCGGTCATCTGCTCGACGGTGCGCCAGGTGCAGCCGGGGTCCCGGCCCTCCTGGCCCAGGCTGGTGTTGAAGCGCACCTGGTTCTCGCCCGGGATGGTCTTCTTCGAGCCGTCCTTCTGCTTCGTCGGGCAGTCCGGGATGTTGGTGATCATGTCGCGCGGGATGCTCAGCGCGGTGGCGTTCGTCCGGTCCTTGGAGATGTGCATCAGGATCGTGGTGTCCGCGTGCCCGACGCTGCCGGCATCGCCGTAGCCGGAGTTGCCCTTACCGTCGCGGGCGTCCGTCCCGATGATGAGGACGTTGACCGGGCCGCTGGAGACCGCCTCGTTCTCCACGCCGACGTCGACCTTGGAGATGTTGCCGTCCAGCTGCTGGTAGACGAAGTACGCGGCACCGCAGCCGGCGACGAGCACGAAGCTCACCACACCGGCCGTCCAGTACAGCGCCTTCTTCTTCCCGGACGCCTTCGGCTTGGGCTTACGGCGGCCCACCGGGCCCGACGCCGTTGCCGTCGCCGTCCGGTTGGCGGCCGCCCGGCGCGCCGCCCGGCCGCCGGACGGCCGCTCGCCGTCCTCGACCCCGGCGCCCTCGTCCCGCCGGCCGCGCTGGGTCGGCAGCGGACGGGTGTCGGTGTCGCCGCCCTCGCTGCCCGGCGTGCGCGCGGCGCGTCTGGTGCCGGGAGCCTTCCGGTCGGAGGGCCGAGCGGGGGTTTGACCGGCATGGTCAAGTCGCAGCTCGTAATTGCCGGTGTTCGGATCGAACACCCACTGATCGGCGGGATCGACGTTGTTGTCGCCCGCCCGCCCACGGCCTTGCGCGTCCACGGTGCCTTGAGTCCTCCGTCGGTGCCACGCGGCGCCATCCCCTCAAGGCGCTCGGTCGGTCGATCGTGCATTGCATGGTCATCGGTCGGATGGTGGCCCGACCGGATCGCTCACACTATCCGCCCAGTTCAGCGCCCCGCGACGCCCGTGACAAATTCCACTTACCTACAACTGGGCAATCCGCCCAATCCATTCGAGTAGCCGGGTGTACTTTGCGGCATCTTTATTCGCAGCTCCCGTGTTCCGCGGTCGTCCCGGGAAAGGCCGGCCCCGAACTCGGCCCCGAACTCGGCGCCGGCGAGGGTGATCCTTCCGGCCGGCCGGCCGGTGAATCGTCCCCCGTGCGGACCGGCACCTCCGCGCTGTCGGGCGGGGGTGTCACGGTCACTCGAAGATCCCTGCGCAGCTGCCCGAAGAGCCGCTCCGCGTCCGGTTGCACCAGCTCGTCGCGGTTGCGGTCGTAGCGGTACTCCTGGCGCGGCACGGTCAGGAACTGCACCCGGTCGGTGGGAATGCTACGGGTGCTGCGCACCAATTCGTACAGCCCCCTCAGGGAAGCCAGCGCGGCGTCGGTGGTCAGGGAACTCGTCGCGGCATCGAGCACCGGATACAGCCGGGTCGGATTGAGCAGGACACCATTACTCTGCACTTTCTTCACGAGAGCCCCCAGAAACTGCTGTTGTCGCTGCATGCGCTGGGTGTCGCTGCCGTTGCCCAGGCTCTTGCGTGCGCGTACGTACCCGAGGGCGGCCTCCCCGTGCAGCGTCTGCCGGCCCGCGGGCAGCGTGAGGTGTGCCTCGGTGTCCTGGACCGGCCGGTTCAGACAGACCTGCACCCCGCCCACCGCGTCCACCATCCTCGTGAAGCCGACGAAGTCGAGGATCATGTAGTGGGCGATGCGGATGCGGGTGAGCTTCTCGACGGTACGGATCGTGCAGGCCGGCCCGCCGAGCGCGAACGCCGAGTTGAACTGGGCCGTCCGGGGCCCGGTCTCGGTGCCGTCGGCGCGCTTGCAGTGCGGCACCTCCACCATCAGATCGCGCGGGATGCTCACCGCGGTGGCGCTCTTCCGGTCCGCTGCCAGGTGCAGCAGCATCGTGGTGTCCGAGCGCTGGCCGCCGCTGCGGCCGTATCTGCGGTTGCCGCCCTTACGGCTGTCCGAGCCGATCAGCAGCACGTTCTCGGCGTTCGGCGGGCCCGCGGGCGGCCGCTCGGACTCCCACTTGCGCAGTTCGCGCTCGGTGGCGCTGTCGGTGCGGATATTGCCGTTGAGCTTGGTGTACACCGCCCAGCCCGCTGCGGACCCGGCCAGCAGGGCACCGACGGCCACGTACGCCGCCCAGCGCCACCGGTGCCGGCGGTACGGCGGGATGCGCGGCGGCCCCGGCCGGTCCGGCCCCGGCCCCCCGGCCGGGCGCTCGTCCCAGCCGGCGAACCTGGGGGGCTCGGGAGTATCGGTCACGTGTGCGTCCATCCCTCCCGGAGTCGGCGTCGCGCCCGCACGCGGGGCCCGGACGGAACAGGAGACGGACGAAACCCGCGCAGGGTTGTACGTACTCAAGATCCTGGACCTAAACGGGCGTACCGGCCCGCCGCGGGCGCCTCCGGTCCGCCGGACGGGGGAGGGCGCACCTCAGCGCGGCAGCGGCGCCCTGAAGGTGATCTTCTCGCTGGTCTCGCGGGTGGCCGCGGCCGGTGCGCCCAGCTGGTCCAGGTGGCGGCACAGCACCACGGAGCCGCCGGTCGCCAGCGGCGCGTACAGCCCGTGCGACAGGCCCTGCCAGGTGTCGTACGGCAGCCCCGACAGCACCCGGGGTGCCCCGGGCATCCCGGCCGCCTCCGCGTCGGCCAGCGCGCGTGCCACGACCTCGGAGCCGGTCAGCTCCTCGCCGCCGACGACCAGGGCCGCGTCCTCCGGATCCACCGGTGCGAACGGCGCGAACCGGTCGCCCTGGCCCGGCACCTCGACGGCGTAGTCCGCAAAGCCCTGCGGCGGCTGCGGGAACCGGCCGCCCAGCGGCCGCAGCGCCAGCGCCACCCGCTCCCCGGAGCAGGCGCGCGCCGCGTCGAGCCGGTCGGGCCCGGCGACGACGAGATCGGCGGCGGCCGGATCGCCGTCCACCTCCGCGACCACGCCCACCGACGAGCAGGCCAGCAGCCAGACGGCGGTCTGCCAGTGGGCGGGCAGCAGCAGCGCGAGCCGGTCGCCCGGTTCGGCGGCCAGATCGCCCTGGAGGTAGTTGGCGGTCTTGGCCACCCAATTGGCGAAGGTCGCGACGGACAGTTCCACGCGTTCGCCGGTGGCGTCGTCGTAGAAGGTCACCAGCGGGCGGGCCGGGTCCGCGGCGAGCGCGGAACTCAGCAGGTCGGCGGGGGTGCGATCGGTGGCGTTCATCGCGGCCAGGGTACGCGCGGCGGCCGCCGGCGGTGGGCCGGCCGCGGCAGGCCGGGGCCACCGGATCGGCCGATGCCCCGTCAGATCAGCATTGGCGCGTTCGGTCCGGCCGGGTTCAGGATTTTGTCCATGCGCCCCTTCCTTGCGACCTGTCTCGGCGCCCTGTGCACCGCGGCCCTGACCCTGCCCCTCGCCGCGACGGCCGGTGCGGGCGCCGCCCCCGCCGCACCGCACCCGGCGCGCACCGACGACCTGCCGGGCAGCACCCAGTCCCTGCCGGTCGGCGCGCTCGGCGCCGCCGCCCCGCACACCCCCGACCGGGACACCACCATGCCCGCTCCCCAGGAACTGGGCCTGCCGCCCCGCACGGTACGGCCGTTCTCCCTGCTGGGGGTCGTCTGGGACGACGCCGCGGCCGAGCTGCACGGCCGGGTCCAGGTCCGCACCCGCGCGAACGGCAGCGGCGACTGGTCGGGCTGGCAGGACGTACAGGTCCACAACGACGACGCCCCCGACCTCGGCTCCGCCGAGCGGCACGGCAGCGACGTACGGGGCAGCACCGCGCCGCTGTGGGTCGGTGACTCCGACGCCGTCCAACTGCGCATCACCCCCGAGCACAGCGACCGCGCACCGGCCGTCCTCCCGGGCGGGCTGCGGCTGGAACTCGTCGACCCCGGCGCACCGCCGCGGGGCCTGCGCGGCGCCCGCCTCGACCCGCCGGCCCCGCTCTCCGCGGAGGCCGCGGCGGCGTCCGCCGCCAACGCCGGGTTCGCCCCGCTCGGCGCCCTTGAGATCCCCGCCCTCGACCAGGCCGCGTCCCAGGGCGACATCGCCGCCGTGGACGGGCCGCGGCCGGAACAGACCTTCATCGGACCGCGCCCCCGGATCGTCACCCGGGCCGGCTGGGGCGCCGACGAGAAGCTGCGCGAAAAGGCCTTCACCTACACCAAGACCGTGCGTGCCGCCTTCGTCCACCACAGCGGCTCGGGCAACAACTACAGCTGCGAGGAGGCCCCTTCGCTGATCCGCGCCATGTACCGCTTCCACGTCAAGAGCAACCACTGGCGCGACATCGGCTACAACTTCCTCGTCGACAAGTGCGGAACGGTCTACGAGGGCCGTGCGGGCGGCATCGCCAAGCCCGTCATGGGCGCCCACACGCTCGGCTTCAACACCGACAGCACCGGAGTCGCCGTCCTCGGCACCTTCACCGACACCGAACCGGCCAAGCCCGCCATCGATGCCATCGCCCGTCTGACGGCCTGGAAGCTCGGCCTCTACAACGTCGATCCGCGCGCCATGGCGCAACTGCTGTCCGGCGGCGGAAACCGCTTCGCCAAGGGCACCAAGGTCTCCCTGCACGTCATCTCCGGCCACCGGGACGGCTTCACCACCGACTGCCCCGGCACCCACCTCTACGACAAGCTCGCCGCCACCCGCCGCGCCGCGGCCACCCTGCAGGGCCGCTGACCGCGGCGGCCGGGCCGGGCCGGGGCGGCGCGGTTTTGCGGCGGCCGGTGGGGCGCATGTTGCCGGGACCACTCAACCGTTCCTGCGCCCGGCACGTCCTAGTGATCACGACGTTCGCGCCGCCGGCCCGCGCTCCCCATGGCGCGTACGGCGACGGGGGACCGCCACCGCCGAGGTTTTTTGCGCGCCCGTCTGCCTACACTGGTCGGCCGATCGGCCGACCAGCGTAGGAAGCAGAGAAGACACCGTGAGCGTCGCACGTGCAGCCGCCGGGCTGTGGTCGACGACGAGAGCCGCACCGTTACTCCCTCCTTGCCCGCCATCGGGCAGGAGGGGCGCAGCGGGCGGAGAAACGAACAGAGGACACATTGACTGAAGCGATCCTCCTGGTCGGCGGCAAGGGCACCCGGCTGCGCCCGCTGACGGTGCATACGCCCAAGCCGATGGTCCCGGCGGCCGGTGTGCCGTTCCTGACCCATCAGCTGGCCCGCGCCCGGGCCGCCGGCGTCGAGCACATCGTCCTCGCCACCTCCTACCTCGCCGAGGTCTTCGAGCCGTACTTCGGCGACGGATCCGAGCTCGGCCTGCATCTGGAGTACGTCACCGAACAGGAGCCGCTGGGCACCGGCGGCGCCATCCGCAACGTCGCCTCGCGACTGCACTCCGGCCCCGACGACCCGGTGCTGATCTTCAACGGCGACATCCTCACCGGACTGGACATCGCGGCCCTCGTCGACACCCACCGCACCTCCGGCGCCGAGGTCTCGCTGCATCTCACCCGGGTCGAGGACCCGCGCGCCTTCGGCCTGGTGCCCACCGACGACACCGGCCGGGTCACCGCCTTCCTGGAGAAGCCGCAGACCCCCGAGGAGATCGTCACCGACCAGATCAACGCCGGTGCGTACGTCTTCAACCGGTCGGTCATCGACACCATCCCGGCCGGCCGCCCGGTCTCCGTCGAACGCGAGACCTTCCCCGGACTGCTCGCCGACGGCGCCCACCTCCAGGGCATGGTCGACTCCACCTACTGGCTCGACCTCGGCACCCCGCAGGCCTTCGTCCGCGGCTCCGCCGACCTGGTCCTCGGCCGCGCCCCGTCCCCGGCGGTTCCCGGCCGCCGTGGTGACCGCCTGGTCCTGGAGACCGCCGAGGTCGCCGGCGACGCCAAGCTCACCGGCGGCACGGTCGCCGGCCCGCGCACCGTCATCGGCCCCGGCGCCCGGATCGACGGCAGCGCGGTCCTCGAAGGCGCCGTCATCGGGGAAGGCGCCCAGATCCGTGACTCGCTGATCGGCGCCGGCGCGCACATCGGGGCCCGTACGGTCCTCGACGGTGCGGTCATCGGCGACGGGGCGCGCGTCGGCGCCGACAACGAACTGCGCGGCGGCATCCGCATCTGGTGCGACGCCGAGATCCCGGCCGCCTCGGTGCGCTTCTCCTCCGACCAGTAGCCGCCCGCCGGGGCCCGGGCGGGCGTTGTCCACAGGCCCCGGCACCGCCCCGGCGCCATCGCCTAATCTGGCCGCATGCCCGTCCGCACCTGGGTTCCGCCCGGCCCGCTCGACCTGCACCGCACGCTGGGTGTGCTGCAGCGGGGCCCGGGCGACCCCGCGTTCGCGGTGCGCGGCGGCGAGCTGTGGCGCGCCTCCCGTACGCCGCAGGGCCCCGGCACCCTGCGCGTGGCGGCCCGCCCCGCCGACGGCCGGGTCGAGGCCGAGGCCTGGGGCCCGGGCGCCGAATGGCTGCTGGAGCAGCTGCCCGAGCTGCTGGGGGAGGGCGACGACCCGGAGCTGCTGACCGCCCGGCACCGCATCGTCCATGAGGCGCGGCGCCGCCACCCCGGCGTCCGGCTCGCGCGCACCGGCCTGGTCCTGGAGTCGCTGATCCCCTCGGTCCTGGAGCAGAAGGTCACCAGCGACGAGGCCTACCGCGCCTGGCGGCTCCTGCTGCAGCGGCACGGCGAGCCGGCCCCCGGGCCCTGGGAGCGGATGCGGGTGATGCCCGAGCCGCGCGGCTGGGCGCTGATCCCCTCCTGGGAGTGGCACCGCGCGGGCGTCGACGCCAAGCGCTCCGGCGCGATCCTGCGCGCGGTGCGGGCCGCCCGCCGGATGGAGGAGGCCGCGCGGATGGATCTCGCCGAGGCCACCCGCCGGCTCATGGCGATACCGGGCATCGGCCCGTGGACCGCCGCGGAGACGCTCCAGCGCACCCTCGGCGCCCCGGACGCGATCACGGTCGGCGATCTGCATCTGCCGAAGATCATCGGCTATGCCCTCACCGGCCGCCGCGGCACCACCGACGAGGAGATGCTCGACCTCCTCGCCCCCTACGAGGGCCAGCGGCACCGCGCGGCCCGGCTGATCCTGCTCTCCGGCCGCGTCCCGCCGCGCCGCGCCCCGCGCTTCCCCGTGGGGGACATCGCCCGGCTGTGAGCCGCGCGGGCTCAGGTCAGCGCACGGTGACGAAGTCGTCGGCGGTGCGCGGCGGCCGCGGCCGCGGCGGCTCGGCGGGATGCCCGATGGCCACCGCCCCCATCGGCTCCCAGCCCGCAGGCAGCCCGAGCACGTCGCGGACCACGTCCTTGCAGAACATCGTCGACGACACCCAGGCCGAGCCGAGCCGTTCGCCCGCCAGCGCCACCAGGAAGTTCTGGATCCCCGCGCCATGGGCCACGAGGAACATCTCGCGCTCGGCCGTGCTCCGCCGCGCGTCGGGGTAGCGGTGCGCGCCGTCCGTGACCAGGCACGGCACCGCCAGATACGGCGCGGCACGCAGCAGATCACCGCGCCGCACCCGCTTGGCGACGGCCTCCGCCGACTTGCCGTCCGCGCGCAGATCCGCGATCCAGGCGTCCTGCATCGCGTCCAGGAGCCGCTCGCGCGAGGCCGGCGACTCCAGGAGGACGAACCGCCACGGCGTGGTGTGGTGCGGCGCCGGGGCGGTGACCGCCGCCGCCACCGCCCGCCGGACCGCGCCCGGATCGACCGGCTCGCCGGTGAAGGCCCGGACCGTACGCCGCGCCGTCACCGCTTCCCGTACGGCCTCCGAAGTACCCAGCCGGAACATGTCGTCCTCGGCGGGGCGCACCATGGCGCGCGCCCCGGGGCCGTCGCCCGGCTCCCCGACGAGGTGCCCCAGCCCGCGCACCACCGCGACGGGCAGCCCGGCCGCCTTGCCCTTCACCAGGTCCCCGGCGGCGGCCAGTTCGTCCGCGGTGGCCACCACCGTCGCGCTGAGCGGATTGCCGTGGGCGTCGGTGCCGCCGCGCAGATCGTCCAGCACCCGCACGCCGGCGGCACCGATGGCGACATCGGTGAGCCCGTTGCGCCACGGCCGCCCGAAGGTGTCGCTGATGACCACCCCGACGTCGACACCGAGGGTGGTGCGCAGCCCCGCCCGCAGGGCGCGCGCCGAGGCGTCCGGGTCCTCGGGCAGCAACAGCACCGTGCCCTGCGGGGTGTTGGACGCGTCCACGCCGGCCGCGGCCATCACCAGGCCCTGCCGGTTCTGCACGATCCGCAGGGTGCCGCGGCGCGCCACCACTCGCACCGTCTCCCGGTCGATCGCCGCCTCGCGGTCGTCGGCCTCGACCACCCGGCCCTCGGCCTTGCTGACGATCTTCGAGGTCACCAACAGCACATCGCCGTCGACGAGTTGGGGCAGGCCATCGGCGGTCACCGCCGCGGCGATCAGCTTCACGAGATCGTCGCCGGGCCGCACCTCGGGCATCCCCGGCAGCGCCCACACCCGGTAGCCGGGCACGGCGGGTCCGCTCACGCCCGGACCTCCTCGGCGAGCGCCAGCGCCTCACGCACCATCGCGGCCGTGGCGTCCGTGTCGGTCATCATCAGCGGCACCGCCCGGCAGCGGATCCCGGCCGCCTCGACCTCGGCCACCGCGCCCTCGTCGGACGAGTCGACCAGCCAGCCGTCCAGCAGCCCGGACCCGTAGTGGCGGGCGACGGCCGAGGCGGTCGACTCCACCCCCACCGCGGCCAGTACCTTGTCGGCCATCCCGCGCACCGGGGCGTCGCCGACGATCGGCGAGAGACCGACCACCGGCACCCCGGCGTCCGCGATGGCCTCCCGGATGCCCGGCACCGCCAGGATCGTGCCGATGCTGACCACCGGGTTGGACGGCGGGAACAGCACCACGTCCGCCTCGGCGATGGCGTCCAGCACGCCCGGCGCGGGCTTGGCCTGATCGGCGCCGACCGGCACCACGGCATGCGCGGGCACCGAGGCGCGCAGCCGCACCCAGTACTCCTGGAAGTGGATCGCCTTGCGCTCGCCCCCGTCGTCGACGGCGACATGGGTCTCGACCCGGTCGTCGGACATCGGCAGCAGCCGCACCCCGGGCTTCCAGCGCGCGCACAGCGCCTCGGTGACGGCGCTGAGCGGATAGCCGGCGCTCAGCATCTGGGTCCGCACGATGTGGGTGGCGAAGTCCCGGTCGCCCAGCCCGAACCACTCGGGCCCGACGCCATAGGCGGCCAACTCCTCCTTCACCTTGAAGGTTTCGTCGGTACGTCCCCAGCCCTGCTCCTCGTTGATGCCGCCGCCGAGCGTGTACATCACGGTGTCGAGGTCGGGACACACCTTGAGCCCGAACAGATGGATGTCGTCGCCGGTGTTGCCGATGACGGTGATGTCCGCGTCCGGAGCCGCTGCCTTCAGTCCCCGCAGAAAGCGGGCGCCGCCGATACCGCCGGCCAGAACCACGATTCGCATGGGCCCAGTGTGTCAGTCGTCGACGGGTCGATGAGGAGCGGTGGCCGGGACCGAGCGGGAGGGCGGCTCGTCAGGGAGCGGCGGTCTCCAGGGCCGAGGCGGTGCAGTGGGGCGCGCCGTGCATCGGCATCTCGGTCAGGCCGGGGAAGTAGATGTGCAGGCTGACGGCCGGGATCAGGGCGTCATTGACGACCTCGTGAACGTAGCCGGGGGCGAACACCCGCTGGGCGCCGGCGGTGAGCGTACGGCGCCCGGTCCCGGCGTGCTCGGTCAACTCGCCCTCCAGGACGGTCAGCACACCGGAGGACGGCCCGTGGTCGTGCCGGCCGCTGCCCTGGCCCGGCACCCAGCTCAGCAGCCACACCTCGTAGCCCGGCCCGGTGCGCAGCCGGTGGTACCAGCGGCTGGTCGTGTCGTAGCGGACGAGGGGCGCCCAGGCGTCGCGGTCGGCGGCGATCGAGCGGGCCAGTCCCACGAAGCCGGCGACGGTGGCCGGGTGTGCGGGGACGGGCGGCAGCAGGTGGGGGATGGCGAGCGGATCGCCGGCGATCTGGACGTCGCTGTTCATGGGGTTTCGGGTTCCTCGGCGGACGTGCTGGGTGACGCTCGGGAGAGCGTCCAGCGTGAGCTGGGGAGGCTGCGGCACGGTGCGGGCTTTCCCTGTGGGGAGCGCGGCACGATGACGCGGAGCAGGGGCGCTGCGGGGTGGTGCGAGCGGAAAAGCTGGAGCTCAGTGGCTTCGACAGCTGGAACAGCGACAGCGAGCCTGCGCAGCACAGAGCGACCCGTAGGAACGGGGCAGTCGGAGCGCGGGGGTCACTGGCATGCGGTCAAGGAGACCGGGTTCGCGGCGCGATGTCAACTGGACGTCTGGTTTGCCGCAAATCTTTCACCTCATCCGGTTACTCCGCCTGGCGAAAGGTTTGTGCAGTCGTCGACCCGGAGACATCGACCGGCAACCGCACCCTCAAACGCCGTTGCGGCCCCGTGATCCTTCTGTGATCTCCCCCGCTTCGGCGCGCGGGGGTGCAACGTGAATGCCGCCTGTTCGCGTCTCGGTAAGTGAAGGGGATGCGCCGGGGGGCAACGCCCGGGGAAGTGTCCTGGTTTTTACTGATTTGAACACTTTCCGCATACGCTTGGTTCCGCCGAGTGAATAAGAGGCCCAATAGCAGATCTCGGCTTGACTGGCCCGGATCACCACACTTGTAATTTCACTCGTGTCGTTCAGCCGAAATCGATCACGGCTTGATCACGGGGACGTAAAGACAGACGAGGGGCGCACATGACCGAGCTGTTCCAGGAATTGCTGGTCGAGGAGGCGGATGAGGAGCTCGGCTGGCAGGAGCGCGCACTGTGCGCCCAGACCGACCCCGAGTCCTTCTTCCCGGAGAAGGGTGGCTCCACCCGCGAGGCCAAGAAGGTCTGTCTCGCCTGCGAAGTCCGGTCCGAATGCCTGGAGTACGCGCTCGCCAACGACGAGCGCTTCGGTATTTGGGGCGGCCTGTCCGAGCGCGAGCGGCGCCGGCTGAAGAAGGCCGCCGTCTGACGATGACCGCACAGCCACCCGTACCAAGGGCGCGCGGCCGCACGGACCACGCCGCCGTACCGCCTCAACTCCCCATATCCCCCTATAACGAACACTCCGCCTCCAGCGACCTTCTCGCCGGGGGCGGACTGCTGTACGGACCGGTCGGGGCACCGGCGCGAACCATTAGTGTGGGGCCCCGTCCGAGATGCGCCGCCGCCCTGCCGGGCGCTCGCGTCGCCTCGTAGTCCGTCGCAGTGTCTTCCGGGGGCGGGTGCCCAGCGCTGACTGCGCAACGGGTCCCGAACTCCCGGGTCCGGAGGGCCCGTACCTCGATGTCCGTGCACAGCCAGTCGGCGGCCCAGGCCGCCTCATATGCAGCCGCCACGCCAGAGTTCCCGAGGCACGTGGTCACCGCCGTGATCGTCTCCCATGACGGAGCCCGCTGGCTGCCCGATGCGCTCACCGGCCTGCTCGGCCAGGAACGCCCGGTGCAGAACGTCATCGGCGCCGACACCGGCAGCGCGGACGACTCCGCCCAGCTGCTCGCCGAGGCCATCGGGGACCAGCGGGTGCTGCATCTCGCCCGCCGCTCCGGATTCGGCACCGCCGTCGACGAGGCCGTCCGTACGGCCCCCGTCCTCACCCCCGACGATCTGCCGTATCTGCGCCGGCCCAGCGGCTGGGACCCGGTCAGCCGCACCTGGCACGACGAGGCGTACGAGATGCCGGAGTTGCCGCACGGCGAACCGGTCCAGTGGCTGTGGCTGCTGCACGACGACTGCGCGCCCGAGCCGGATGCGCTCGCCGAACTGCTGCGGGTCGCCGACGCCAGCCCCTCCACCGTGATCGTCGGACCCAAGCTGCGCAGCTGGTACGACCGCCGGCAGCTGCTCGAAGCCGGTGTCAGCATCGCCCGCAGCGGTCGCCGCTGGACCGGCCTGGACCGCCGCGAACAGGACCAGGGCCAGCACGACCAGGTGCGTCCGGTGCTGTCCGTCTCCACCGCGGGCATGCTCATCCGCCGCGACGTCTACGAGGAGTTGGGCGGCTTCGACCGCCGGCTGCCGCTGATGCGTGACGACGTCGATCTGTGCTGGCGCGCCCAGGCCGCCGGCCACCAGGTCCTGGTCGCACCGGACGCGATCCTGCGGCACGCCGAGGCCGCCGCCCGTGAGCGCCGCCCCATCGACTGCGTCGGCCGCTCTGTGGCCAACCCGCACCGCGTCGACAAGGCCGGCGCCGTCTACACCCTGCTCACCAACACCCGTGGCCGGACCCTCCCGTACGTCCTGCTGCGGCTGCTGATCGGCACCTTCCTGCGGGTCATCGCCTACCTCGTCGGCAAGGTCCCGGGCCAGGCGCTCGACGAACTCGCCGGGCTCTTCGGCACCCTGCTGCGGCCCGGCAAGATCCTCGCCGCCCGTAAGAAGAGAGGCCGGCCCGCGGTCGAGGCGAGCGAACTGCGCTCGCTGTTCCCGCCACCCGGTGCGACGGTGCGCGCCACCGTCGAACAGGTCGCCGGCAATCTGGCCGGGCGGGCCGCCCCGGACGTGGCCTCGGCCGGCCGGCACGGTGCGGTCGAGTCCGGGCCGGGCGGTGACGACGCCGACTTCCTGGAGATCGAGCAGTTCGCCCGGCTCAAGCGGATCGCCCGCAAACCGGCACCGCTGCTCTTCCTCGTCCTGCTGCTGGTCTCGCTGGTCGCCTGCCGCGGACTGCTCGGTTCCGGCGCGCTGACCGGCGGCGCCATGCTGCCCGCGCCCGGCAGCGTGTCCGACCTGTGGTCGGCGTACCTCGACAGCTGGCATACGGTCGGGGTCGGCGACAGCGCCTCCGCGCCGCCCTATCTGGGCGTCGTCGCCCTGGTGTCGAGCATCTTCTTCGGCTCCACCGGCTTCGCCGTCACCCTGCTGCTGGTCTGCTCCGTCCCGCTGGCCGGTCTCACCGCCTACTTCGCCTCCCGCCCGCTGGTCGCCTCCCGGCTGCTGCGGGCCTGGGGCAGCATCGCCTACGCCTTTCTGCCGGCGGCCGCCGGAGCGCTGGCCGGCGGCCGGCTGGGCACGGCGGTGCTCGCCATCCTGCTGCCGCTGATGGCGCGCGCCGGGGTCGCCGCGAGCGGGCTGCGGCTGCCGCGCGGCACCCGGCCCAGCTGGCGGGCGACCTGGGCGTATGCGCTGCTGATCACCTTCACCACGGCCTTCACCCCGGTCGTCTGGCCGATCGCGGTGCTGCTCGGGGCCGGCCTGCTGGTGCTGCGCTTCCTCGATGGCAGCCGTGACCAACTCCTCGCCTACGGGCTGCGCTTCCTGGCCGTGCTCCTCGCGCCGATGGTCGTGCTCGCCCCCTGGCCGCTGTCGCTGCTGACCCACCCCGGGCGCTTCTTCCAGGAGGCCGGGCTGGGCTACGGCGCCGGCTCCGCCTCCGTGCTCGACCTCATCGGCCTCAGCCCGGGCGGTCCCAAGGCCGCGGGCGGGGTGCTGCTGTTCGGCATCGTGCTGGCCGCGCTCGCCGCGACCCTGCGCGACGAGCGGCAGCTCGCCATCCGTACCGCCTGGGCGGCGGCCCTGACCGGGCTGCTGCTCGCCGCGCTGGGCAACGGCTCCGGCTGGACCGGGCCCGCGATGCTCGTCTACGGGCTGGCGCTGCTGTGCGCCGCCGCGGTCGGCGCCGAGGGCATCCGCACCCGGATGGCCAACCTCGGCTTCGGCTGGAAGCAGCCGGTCGCCGTGCTGATCGCGCTGGCCTCGCTGCTCGCCCCGCTCTACGCCGCGGTCAGCTGGATGATCACCGGCGCGGCCGGTCCGCTGGAGCGCCGCAACCCCGAGCAGGTCCCGGCGTTCGTCGCCGAGGAGAGCGGCACCGCCGACCGGGCCCGCACCCTGGTCCTCGACGGCACGCCGGGCCATGTCGACTACTCGCTGGTCCGCGGCTCCGGTGCCCGGCTCGGGGATGCCGATCTGGCTGCCGAAGCGGGCGAGGACACCCGCCTGGGCGGCATCGTCGCCCACCTCGTGGCCGGCTCCGGCGCCGACCAGACCAATCAGCTCGGCGGCTATGCGGTCCGCTACGTCCTGGTCCGGAAGGGGGCGCCGCGCGAAATGGGCCGGGTGCTGGACGCGACCCCGGGCCTGACCCGGCTCAGCCAGGAGGACGGCAGCGCACTGTGGCGCGTCGACCGGCGGGTCTCGCGGCTCTCGATCGTCGCGGGTGAGGCCAAGGACGGCACCAGCGCTGCCGAGTCCGTCGCCCCCATCGCCGTACCGGCCGGCCCCGTCGACGCGCACACCAAGGTGCCGGACGGCGCCGACGGCCGGGTGCTGCGGCTCGCCGACGCCGCCGACGAGGGCTGGCAGGCCACCCTCAACGGCACCCCGCTCAAGCCCATGACCGTCGACGGCTGGGCCCAGGGCTTCGCGCTCCCCGCGGGCGGCGGCACCCTCGACCTCACCCACGAGAACCCGCTCGGCCACACCCTCTGGCTGTGGGCGCAGGGCCTGCTCGCCGTCACCCTGGTGGTGCTGGCGCTGCCGGGCCGCCGCCGGGAGATCGACGACGACCTGCCCGAGGACGCGGCCGCCGTCCAGGCCGCCGCGGCCTCCGGCGACGGCCGCCGGGCCCGGCGCCTGCGGGCCCAGGCCGAGGCCGCCGGCACCCCCGACGCGGCGGACACCGGCGTCCCCGCGGCACCCGAGGGCGAGCAGCCGCTCGACCCGGCCACCGATCCGGCGGCCGGCGCGGTACCCGCCCCGGACCCCGCGGCCGGCGATCCCTACGGGGCCGTGCCGCAGCAGCCGTCGTACGACCAGTGGCCGGCCGCTCCGCAGGCCGCGCCCGACGGGCAGCAGCCCTACGCCCCCGCCGACCCCTACCAGGCCGGGCAGTACGGGCAGCAGCCCTACCCGCCGGCGGATCCCTACCAGGCCACCGACCCGTACGCCGCGGACCCCTACCAGACGGGCGTCTACGACCCGTACGGGTACGGGCAGCAGCAGCAACAACAGCAGCAGTACGACGGCGGCCCGCAGCACCAGCAGCCCTACGACGACGGCGCCCCGTATCCCGGGTACCCCGGCTCCTACACCGAGCAGCGCCGTGACGGGAGCGACCAGCAGTGAAGCGCACCATGATGTCCCTGATCGGCGTGGCCGCCGCGCTGGGCGCCGTCACCGGCGTCGCCGCCGTGACCGCTCCGGCCGGCGGCGCCCAGGAGGCGCCCCGCAGCAGCTCCCTGCTGCCCGTCCAGCGCTCCGCGCTGCTCTGCCCGGCCCCGACCTCCTCCGAGGTCGGCCAGACCGACTACACCGCCTTCGCCCCCAAGGGCGCCGCGGCCGGCGCGGACGGCAAGAAGGGCACCGCCCAACTGCTGCCCGCCGGGACCGTCAAGGACGCCGGCGGCGGCACCGACACCGGCAAGGGCAAGGGCAAGAAGAACACCGGCAAGAAGGGCGCGGACGCCGCCGCCGGGCAGGCCGTCGCTCCCCGCGACACCAAGCCCGTCGTGCCCCTCCAGGAGGCCGGCAAGCCGGTCACCACGTCCACCGACAGCCCGGACGCCCCCGCCCTCGTCGGTGCGGCGGACGGCACCCTCGCCCCCGGCTGGACCGTCCAGCAGACCACCTCCGTCGCCGCCGGTGCGGGCCGCGGCCTCCTGGGGCTGAGCTGCACCACCCCCGACACCACGTTCTGGTTCCCGGGCGTCAGCACCGCCACGGACCGCCAGGACTACGTCCACCTGACCAACCCC
Organism: Streptomyces sp. 2323.1; assembly: GCF_900221035.1. NCBI lineage: Bacteria > Bacillati > Actinomycetota > Actinomycetes > Kitasatosporales > Streptomycetaceae > Streptomyces > Streptomyces sp. 2323.1. Next base: position 4,905,324 of record NZ_LT907981.1, read on the forward strand.
GACCCGACCCCGGCCGTCGTCGACCTCCAACTGCGGGGCAAGGACGGCTCGTTGGGGGGCTCGGCGGGTGAGGACATCACCGTCCCGCCGCACACCACGGTCCCCGTCCTGCTCTCCACCCTGACCACCGCCCCCACCACCAACGCGTCCTTGCAGGTCGTCGCCCGCGAGGGGCGGATCGGCGCGGCCGTCCAGGCCACCGACAGCAAGCTCGGCAGCGACTGGCTGCCGGCCGCCGCCGACCCGTCGCCGAGCGTGGTGCTGCCCGGCATCCCGAAGGACGCCACCTCCGTCCGGCTGGTCGCCCTCGCCCCCGGCGAGTCCGACGCCGACCTCAAGGTGCAACTGGCCACCCCGACCGGGCTGATCACTCCGGCCGGTCTGGAGAGCCTGCACCTCAAGAGTGGGATGACCACCGCGGTGGACCTCAAGGACGTCACCAAGGGCGAGGCCGGCTCGCTGGTGCTCACCCCCTCCGACGGCGGCTCCAAGACCCCGGTCTCGGCCGCGCTGCGGGTGACCCGCGGCAAGGGCGCCAAGCAGGAGATGGCCTTCATCCCGGCGACCCGGCCCGTCGAGCAGCGCGCCACCGCCGCCGACAACCGCGACAAGGGCAGCACCCTCTCGCTGGTCGCGCCCGAGAAGGGCAAGGACGCCAAGGTGAAGGTCACCGCGTCGGCCGGCAGTGGCGGCGGCACCCCGGTCACCAAGACGTACACGGTCAAGGGCGGCACCAGCCTGGATGTCGCCCCGCCGACCCCCCAGGGACTGAAGGGGACGTACGCACTGACCGTGGAACCGGCGGCCGGCAGCGGCCCCGTCTACGCGGCCCGCATGCTCGCCCGGCCCCAGGGCGGCGTGCCCGCCTTCACCGTCCAGACGCTGCCCGACGACCGGGGCACGGTGCTCGTCCCGACCGCGGGCCAGGATCTGTCGGTCCTGACGAAGTAGCCGCGTACGCGCCCCCGGACCCGCGCGACGGCCTCATTCCTGGCCGTAGCGCGGGTCCACCGATTCCGGGGCCAGCCCCAGGAGTTCGGCGACCTGCTCGACCACCACTTCATGGACCAGGAACGCCCGCTCGTCACGGCTCTTCGTCCGGATCTCCACCGGCCTGCGGTAGATCACGATCCGGTCGCGATGTCCGCCCGCGGCCGGCAGCATCCGGCCCAGCGGCACGGTCTCCGCGTCGGCGGCCGCATCCGGCCCGTCGTCCGGGCCGGCACCGGGCACGTCGAGGATCAGGAAGTCGACCTGGGAGAGTTGCGGCCAGCGCCGCTCCAGCCGGTCCCGGGAGTCGTAGACAAGATCCACGAAGGCGTCGGCACGGGTCACCGAGAGCGGCACCTGGGGCGGTGCGATCGGGCCGCGCATACCGCGGCCGTGGCGGTCACGGCGGCGGAGCCGTGGCTGTGCCGGTCGGGGGGGTACGGGACTGTCCATCAGCATCGAGCGTAGCCGTCACGGACCCTCGGACACCGGGGAGCGCGACAAGACGTGGCATGTCGTCGACTGACCGGACCTGTCCGTCTCGATTTCGATTGCATCTCTGTATGAGATCGCAGATCGACATCGGAATGGCAGGAAATGCATCGACTCGTGACGGGATTCCTCCCCGCGGGCCGTCCGCCCCCGCTCGCCCGGCCCAGGTCAGGTCGAGCGGGTGCAGGTCAGACGCATCGGACGAAGCGGGACGACACGGTTGGGTGAGCCTGGGGAGAGTCGTCGCGGCCCGCTCAAGAGTGCGGTACCGTCCAACGTCGTGAGCCCTGTACGTCGCTGTTCGCGCACTGCGTGCGGCCGCCCCGCCGTCGCAACGCTGACGTACGTCTATGCGGATTCGACCGCCGTGCTCGGACCGCTCGCCACCTACGCCGAACCGCACTGCTACGACCTGTGCGCCGAGCACTCCGAGCGGCTGACCGCGCCCCGAGGCTGGGAGGTCGTCCGCCTCGCCCTCGACTCCGGCCCGCCCCGCCCCAGCGGCGACGATCTCGAAGCCCTGGCGAACGCCGTACGCGAGGCGGCCCGCCCCCAGGAACGCGCCGCCGGCGCCGGCGGCGCACCCGCCCACGGCGACCGTGACACCCACCCCATGGAGGTCGCCCGCCGCGGCCATCTGCGGGTGCTGCGCTCCCCGGATTCCTGAGCCCGCCCACCGGCCGGGTACGAATCCCGCGCCCCGGCCCGCCGGGTAGGTTGGAGGTCCCAAGGACTCCAGGAGGGCAGGCTTGTGGCTGATCTGTCGCAGATCGTGAAGGCGTACGACGTACGCGGTGTCGTCCCCGCCCAGTGGGACGAATCGCTCGCGGAGTTGTTCGGCGCGGCCTTCACCGAGGTCACCGGCGCGGACGCGATCGTCATCGGGCACGACATGCGGCCCTCCTCGCCCGGCCTGTCCGGCGCCTTCGCCCGGGGTGCGTCGGCCCGCGGCGCCACGGTCACCCTGATCGGCCTCTGCTCCACCGACGAGCTGTACTTCGCCAGCGGCGCCCTCGGCCTGCCCGGCGCCATGTTCACCGCATCGCACAACCCGGCCCAGTACAACGGCATCAAGATGTGCCGGGCGGGCGCGGCGCCGGTCGGTCAGGACACCGGACTCGCCGACATCCGCGCGCTGGTGGAGCGGTGGTCGGACGAGGGCGCCCCGCAGCCGGCCGCCCACGCCGGCACGATCACCCGGCGCGACGTCCTGGGCGAGTACGCCGCCCACCTGCGCGGCCTGGTGGACCTGAGCGGCATCCGTCCGCTGAAGGTCGTGGTGGACGCGGGCAACGGCATGGGCGGGCACACCGTACCGACCGTCTTCGAGGGTCTGCCGCTCGAACTGGACGCCCTGTACTTCGAGTTGGACGGCTCGTTCCCCAACCACGAGGCCAACCCGCTGGATCCGAAGAACATCGTCGACCTCCAGGCGCGGGTGCGCGAGACCGGCGCCGACCTCGGCCTCGCCTTCGACGGGGACGCCGACCGCTGCTTCGTCGTCGACGAGCACGGCGACCCGGTCTCGCCGTCCGCGATCACCGCCCTGGTCGCCGCCCGCGAGCTGGCCAAGCACCCCGGCGGCACGGTCATCCACAACCTGATCACCTCCTGGTCGGTGCCGCAGGTCGTCAAGGAGAACGGCGGCAAGCCGGTCCGCACCCGCGTCGGGCACTCCTTCATCAAGGAGGAGATGGCCAAGACCGGCGCGATCTTCGGCGGCGAGCACTCCGCGCACTACTACTTCCGCGACTTCTGGAACGCCGACACCGGCATGCTCGCCGCGATGCACGTCCTGGCGGCCCTCGGCGGCCAGCAGGGCCCGCTCTCGGAGCTGGTCGCGCAGTACGACCGGTACGCGGCCTCCGGCGAGATCAACAGCACCGTCGACGACCAGGCCGGCCGGCTCGCCGCGCTCAAGGCGGCCTACCAGGACCGCGCGGGCACCACCCTCGACGAGCTGGACGGGCTGACCGTCACCGCCGACGACTGGTGGTTCAACGTGCGCGCCTCGAACACCGAGCCGCTGCTCCGGCTGAACGTCGAGGCCAGGGACGCCGCCACCGTCGACCGGGTCCGCGACGAGGTACTGGCGATCATCCGCGCCTGAGCCCCGGCGCCCGTACGGGCCGGAGCCGCCCCGAAACCTCTCCGGGCGAGGCGGGCGGCAGCCGCATCCCTGCCGCCCGCCCCGCCGCTCACCACCCCGAATCTCCGCCGGGCAGGCCCTGGGCCCCCGTCCGGCGGTACGCTGGCCACGCCGCAACCGCCCCGAAGGAGCAGCATCCATGCCGGTCGAAGCCAGCTTGATCCAGATCCTCGCCTGCCCGGCGTGCCACGCCCCGCTGGAGGACCGGACCGACGCCCCTTCGGGCCCCGCTTCCGAACCCGAGCTGCTCTGCACCTCCGGCGACTGCGGCCTCGCCTACCCCGTCCGGGACGGCATCCCCGTGCTCCTCGTCGACGAAGCCCGCCGCCCCGCCTGACCGAGCGCTGCCCGGGCCCGCCGCCCCGGCACCGCCCGTTTCCCCGCCCGTACCGGCGATCGGAGGCCGCGCCCACCATGCTCGACGAGTCACTCCTCGACACCCCTGACGCACTGGCGGGCGCCGACCGCTTCGGTCTGCTGCGCGGCGTCGCCGAATCCGGCGCCCGGGTCCGCACCGCCGCCCGCAGCGCCGCCGAATCCGGCATCCACGAGCTGACCCCCGACGGGCGCCCGCGCACCGTGCTCGTCGCCGGGCCCGGCCCGGCCGCGGCCGGCGTGGCCGACCTGCTCAGGGCGCTCGGCGGCGGCAGCTGCCCGGTCACCCTCATCCCGCCCACCGGCGTCGCCCCGCTGCCCGGGGCGCTGCGCTGGGCGCTGCCCGGCTGGGCCGGTCCCCTGGACCTGCTGTTGCTCCCCGGCCCGGACGCCGCCGACCCCGGCCTCGCCGAGCTGGTCGAGCAGGCCTATCGCCGCGGCTGCGCCGTCGTCGCCGTCACCCCGGCCGGCGGCCCGCTCGCCGAGGCCGTCGTCCAGGCCCGCGGCCTCGCCGTCCCGCTGGCGACCACCCCCTACGACGCCGAATTCGACGTCGAGGGCGCCCCGCCGGCCGCCCCCGGCACCCTGTGGTCGGTGCTCATCCCGCTGCTCTCGCTCGCCGACCGGATCGGCCTGCTCAGCGCCCCGCCGGAGGCCCTGGGCAAGCTCGCCGACCGCCTCGACCAGATCGCCGAACGCTGCGGTCCGGCCATCCCGACCTACACCAACCCCGGCAAGACGCTGGCCGCCGAACTCGCCGACGCGCTCCCGCTGCTCTGGACCGAGGGCACCATCGCCGGCGCCGTCGGCCGGCACTTCGCCACCGAGCTGGCCGGGCTGGCCGGCCGCCCCGCCCTCGTCGCCGAGCTGCCCGAGGCACTCGCCACCCACCGCACCCTGCTGGCCGGCGCCCTGGCCGCCGGTGCCGATCCGGACGACTTCTTCCGCGACCGGGTCGAGCAGCCCCCCGCGATGCACGCCAGGGTCGTGCTGCTGCGGGAGGAGGAGCCCGGCCCGCTGTCCGCCGCCCGCGCCGCCCAGGCCCTCGCCGAGGAGCGCGACACCGCCGTCAGCGAGCTGGAACCGGACACCGGCAGCGATCTGGAGAAGGCCGCGGAACTTCTCGCCATCGTGGATTTCGCCGCCGTTTACCTGGCGCTTGCCGGCACCGAGTGACCTGGACGGCCGGCCCGCACCAGCAGGCCCGGAAGCCCGCCGCCACGTACGACTGTCAGGAAGCAACCGACCCATGGACCGCCTCGCCAATACCGTGCGCCCCTATGCCTGGGGCTCCACCACCGCCCTCCCGGAGCTCCTCGGCACCGCGTCGACCGGCGAACCGCAGGCCGAGATGTGGATGGGCGCCCACCCCGGCGCCCCCTCCCGCATCGACCGCGGCGCGGGCCCGGTCTCCCTGGCCGAGGTGATCGACGCCGCCCCCGAGGCCGAACTCGGCGCCGACGCCGTCCGCGCCTTCGGCCCCCGGCTGCCCTTCCTGCTCAAGCTGCTCGCGGCCGGCTCGCCGCTCTCCCTCCAGGTCCACCCCGACCTGGACCAGGCGCGCGAGGGCTTCGCCGACGAGGAGCGGCGCGGCGTCCCGATCGACGCCGGCCACCGCAACTACAAGGACGCCAACCACAAGCCCGAACTGATCGTCGCGCTCACCCCCTTCGACGGCCTGTGCGGCTTCCGGCACCCGGCGCAGACCGCGGACCTCCTGGCGGGCCTGGGCGTCGACGGCCTCAAGCCGTACGTCGACATCCTGCGCGCCAGCCCCGAGGAGGACGCCCTGCGCGAGGTGCTCACCGCCGTCCTGAGCGCCGAGCACCACGCCATCGCCGAGACCGTCGAGCAGGCCGCCGTCGCCGTCGGCCGCCTGGCGGACCGGGGCGGACCGCACGCCGGCGACTACGCCGCCTACGCCGCCCTCGCCCACCACTACCCGGGCGACCCCGGCGTCCTCGCCGCGATGCTGCTCAACCACGTCCGCCTCCAGCCCGGCGAGGCGCTGTTCCTCGGCGCCGGCATCCCGCACGCCTACCTGAGCGGCCTCGGCGTCGAGCTGATGGCCAACTCCGACAATGTGCTGCGCTGCGGCCTGACCCCCAAGCACGTCGACGTACCGGAGCTGCTGCGGGTGGTCCGCTTCGAGGCCGGCGACGCGGGTGTGCTGCGCCCCGAGGCCGTCGGCGGCGAGGAGGTCTACGAGACTCCCGTCGACGAGTTCCGCCTCTCCCGCTTCGTCCTGGCCCCCGGCGCCGCACCGCGCCCGCTCGTCTCCCGTACGCCGCAGATCCTGCTGTGCACGGCGGGCACGGTCCGGCTGCGGCACGGCGCGAACGGCGCGGCGGCCGAGCTGGCCCTGGCCCCCGGCGAATCCGTCTTCGTACCGGCCGGGGAACCGCTCACGCTCGCTGGGGACGGCACGCTCTTCCGCGCGACGGTCATCGCCTGACCCGGCGGCCACGGCGCGGACGGCCGCGGCGCCCGCCGGGCGCCGGATCCCGTCCGCCAGGTGGCCTCCTGGCGGACGCCCCGGGCCGGGCTGCAACAATGACCGCCGCACGGCATTAAAGCGACGGTAAAACCCGGACGACGGAAGGGACATGCAGCACCTATGAGCGCATCAGGCGGGACAAAGGCGATCGTTGCGGCGCTGGGCGCCAACCTGGCGATCGCCGCAGCGAAGTTCGTGGCCTTCGCCTTCAGCGGCTCGTCCTCGATGCTGGCCGAAGGCGTGCACTCCCTCGCGGACTCCGGCAACCAGGGCCTGCTGCTGCTCGGCGGCAAGAAGGCGCAGCGCGCGGCGACCGCCGAGCACCCCTTCGGCTACGGCCGGGAGCGCTACATCTACGGCTTCCTGGTCTCCATCGTCCTGTTCACCATCGGCGGCGTCTTCGCGCTCTACGAGGGCTACGAGAAGATCCACGCCCCGCACCCGCTGGAGGACTGGTACTGGCCGATCGGTGTCCTGGTCTTCGCCGTCATCGCCGAGGGCTTCTCCTTCCGTACGGCCATCAAGGAGTCCAACGAGCTGCGCGGCAAGCAGACCTGGACCCAGTTCGTCCGCCGCGCCAAGGCCCCCGAGCTGCCGGTCGTCCTGCTGGAGGACTTCGGCGCGCTGGTCGGTCTGGTCCTCGCGCTGGGCGGCGTCGGCCTGACCATCGCCACCGGTGACGGCATCTGGGACGGCATCGGCACGATGTGCATCGGCGCCCTGCTGGTGCTGATCGCCCTGGTCCTGGCCGCCGAGACCAAGTCGCTGCTGCTGGGCGAGGCGGCCGGGCCCGAGCAGGTCGCCAAGATCCGCGAGGCGGTCGTCGACGGCGACGTCGTCACCGGCGTCATCCACATGCGCACGCTCCACCTCGGCCCCGAGGAGCTGCTGGTCGCCGCCAAGATCGCGGTACGGCACGACGACACCGCCACCCAGGTCGCCCGTGCCATCGACGCCGCCGAGGCCCGCATCCGCGCGGCCGTGCCGATCGCCCGGGTCATCTACCTGGAGCCGGACATCTACAACGAGGCCACGGCCGCCGCGGGCGCCGACCCGTCAAAGACGCCGGGCGGGAACTGAGCCGCCCCGTTATGCAACAGCCCCCGCACTCCTGGCGAGTGCGGGGGCCGTTGCCGTACCGGGTGCGGGGGCCGCTGTCGTACCGAGTGCGGGGGGCTGTCGTACGGCACCAAGGCTGTCGGGCACGGGTTGTTGAGCATGGCCTGTTGGGCACGCCCTTTGGGCCGGTGGCGTCGGTCACGGGTTGTGGGGAATGGCCCGTGGGCGCGGCCCGAGGGCACCGCCCGTGGGCACGGGCTGTCGGTTACGACCCGTCGATCATGCGATGAGCCACGGGGAATACCGCCCCCGGCTGGGAATACGGAATACCGCCCCCGGCCTGCTGCGTTGAGGCCCCGAGGGGGCGCTCGCAGCCCCTACGGGATGTGTTCGCCCCTGCCCTAGTGGATCTCGCCGAGGGTACGCAGAATCGCCGCCTTGTCCTCCGCTCCCTGAAGCCGGGCCCGGAAGCCGGTGTCCATCAGCTTCCGCGACAGCAGCGCCAGGATGCGCAGATGCTCATCCCCGGCCGCCGCCTCCGGCACCGCGATCAGGAACACCAGCTTGGCGGGCGTGCCGTCCGGCGAACCCCAGTCGATGCCGTCCGCGGACCGCGCGAAGCCGACGACCGGAGCCGTCACCGCGTCCGTCTTGGCGTGCGGGATGGCGATTTCCTCACCGAGACCGGTGGTGCCCTGCGCCTCCCGCGCCAGCGCCACTCGTACCAGTTCCGCCACGTCAGCCACCTTGCCGGTGCCGGCCGCCAGCTCGGCCATCTCACGGATCGCCGCTTCCTTCTCGCCGGCGGCGAGCTGCGTCCGGACGGTCTGCTCGGTCAGGTAGCCGGACAGCACCTGATCCCCGTTCCCGGCGGGCGCCTTGTCCCCGGCGGGATCCCCGTCCCCGGTGGGATCCCTGTCTCCGGTGGGATCCGCGTCTCCGTCGGACGCCTTCTCCTCCGTACGGGCCTCCGCCGTATCCGTACGGGCCTCCGCCGCCGAAGCCTTGGCCAAGGTGGCCGTCGCCGTACCGCCCGCAGCACCTGCACCGGCATCAGCCCCCACTCCGGCACCGGCGCCGGCGTTCGCAACGGCACCCGCTCCACCCGCTACGGCTCCGACCGCGACTCCGTCTCCGTCTCGGGCCAGAGCGGGCACGGGGCTCAGCGAAGCCGCCGCAGCATTGCCCTTCCTGCGCTCCGCGACATCGACCAGGGTGACCGTGGTCAGCGCGGTGACCACCGTTCCGATGGCGACGGCCAGGAAGAACACCGGCACCCCGCCGACCGCACCCAGCACCGCCACGATCGGCCCGCCGTGCGGCACCGCGTCCGTCACCCCGGCCGTCCCCGCGACCGCACCGGCCACCGCGCCGCCGAGCATGTTCGCCGGAATGACCTGAGCGGGCCGCGCCGCGGCGAACGGGATCGCCCCCTCGGAGATCCCGAAGAGCCCCATGAACAGCGCTGCCATCCCGGTCTCCCGCTCCTGCTCGGAGTACAGGCGGCGGCGGATCAGCGTGGCCAGCCCCTGGCCGAGCGGCATCACCGGGATCGCCGCGGCACACATCCCCATCACCGTCTGGTTGCCGGACGCGATCAGCCCCGCACCGAACAGGAACGCGGTCTTGTTCACCGGGCCGCCCATATCGAACGCGATCATCAGGCCGAGTATCGCGCCGAGCAGCACCGCACTGGACCCGGTCATGCCGCCGAGCCAGCCGGTGAGATGGGTGAACACCCAGGAGATGGGCCTGCCGATCACATAGATGAAGAAGAGCCCCAGCGCCGTCGTCGCCACGATCGGGATCACGATGATCGGCATGATCGGCCGGACGAACGCGGGGACCTCGACCTTCTTGATCCACTGCACCAGATGGCCGGCCAGGAACCCGGTGACGATCGCACCGATGAAGCCCGCGCCCGCCTTGGAGTCGTACAGCGCACCGGTGTTGGCTATCCAGCCGCCGATCATGCCCGGCACCAGCGCCGGCCGGTCGCCGATCGCATACGCGATATAGCCGGACAGGACCGGCACCATCAGCGTGAAGCCGATCACGCCGATGTCGTTCACATGCTTCCAGAACGACCCGTCGGGAATGACCAGACCGCCGTCGGCCTGCGGATGCCCGCCCACCGCCAGCGAGATCGCGATCAGCAGCCCGCCGACCACGACGAACGGGATCATGTAACTGACCCCGTTCATCAGTGCCTTGTACGTGACGCTGCGCTCCTTGCCACCTCCGGCGCCCGCGGCCGCCGCAGCCGCGCCGCCACCCGTACCGGCCCCGTCGGCCTCCTCGCCCCCGTACACCGGCGCGCTCTGCACCCGCTCGATCAGCCGCTCGGGGTGGCGGATGCCCTCCGCGACCCCGACTGTCAGGACCTTCTTCCCGGCGAAACGGCTGAGGTCGACGTCCTTGTCCGCGGCGATGATGACGGCATCCGCGTCTCTGACATCGTTGTCAGACAGGATGTTCTCAGCCCCGATGGAGCCCTGGGTCTCCACCTTCATCTCGTGACCGAGCGCGCGGGCGGCCTGGGCCAGCTTCTCCGCGGCCATGTACGTGTGGGCGATACCGGTCGGGCAGGCGGTCACTGCGAGCAGCTTCAGCCCGTGCCCGCCCCTCCCCGCGCCCTTGGGGGGATCGGCTGGACTCGTCGTCACGTAGCTCTCCTTAGGGACGTGCGCGCGGTCGTGCATGATCCCGCGCTGCACGCATCCTGCACGACGGCCCGGCGCGCGCATACCCCCGAGGCCGCGGTCCGCACCGGCCGGCATCCCGGCCGCCGGCATCCCGGCCCCGGGCGTCCAACCGCCGCCCTCCCGCCGCCCGATGGCCGGGATCCCACTGAATCGACCCCTCCGGGCTGGGGTTCACTGGGCCGATCGGTGTAGATTCGTGACCAGTGCCAGACGTCGCTGCTGATGGCGGTCGGGCGGTCCGCACCCGGACCGGCCGAGGGAGAGAGGGCCTCCGACGGACTGCGCTGCGGCCAGGGGGAGAGGTATGTGCGCTACCGCGTACGCTCGTATCTGCCCGCGCCGCAGACTGCCAGCCCATCCACCTCGACCCTCGAGGAGCAGCACGCATGACGACAGCAGCCACCGGCCAGGACTTCAAGGTCGCCGACCTGTCCCTCGCCGCTTTCGGCCGCAAGGAGATCACCCTCGCCGAGCATGAGATGCCCGGTCTGATGGCGATCCGCAAGGAATACGCCGCCGCCCAGCCGCTGGCGGGCGCCCGGATCACCGGTTCGCTGCACATGACCGTGCAGACCGCTGTGCTGATCGAGACCCTGGCCGCCCTGGGCGCCGAGGTCCGCTGGGCGTCCTGCAACATCTTCTCCACCCAGGACCACGCGGCCGCGGCGATCGCGGTCGGTCCGAACGGCACCCCGGACGCCCCGGCCGGTATCCCGGTCTTCGCCTGGAAGGGCGAGACGCTGGAGGAGTACTGGTGGTGCACGGAGCAGGCGCTGACCTGGCCCGACTCGCCCACCGGCGGCCCGAACATGATCCTCGACGACGGCGGCGACGCCACGCTGCTGGTGCACAAGGGCGTCGAGTACGAGAAGGCCGGCAAGGTCCCGTCCGTGGAGACCGCGGAGAGCGAGGAGCACCGCGCGATCCTGGAGCTGCTCACCCGCACGCTGGCCGAGTCGCCGCAGAAGTGGACGAACCTGGCCTCCGAGATCCGCGGTGTGACCGAGGAGACCACCACCGGCGTGCACCGTCTCTACGAGATGCACCGCGACGGTGACCTGCTCTTCCCGGCGATCAACGTGAACGACGCCGTGACGAAGTCGAAGTTCGACAACAAGTACGGCTGCCGCCACTCCCTGATCGACGGCATCAACCGTGCCACCGACGTCCTGATCGGCGGCAAGACGGCCGTGGTCTGCGGTTACGGCGATGTCGGCAAGGGCTGCGCGGAGTCCCTGCGCGGCCAGGGCGCCCGGGTGATCATCACCGAGATCGACCCGATCTGCGCGCTGCAGGCGGCGATGGACGGCTACCAGGTCACCACCCTGGAAGATGTGGTGGAGACCGCCGACATCTTCGTCACCACGACCGGCAACAAGGACATCATCCTGGCCTCGCACATGGCGCGGATGAAGCACCAGGCGATCGTCGGCAACATCGGCCACTTCGACAACGAGATCGACATGGCCGGCCTGGCGAAGATCCCCGGCATCGTCAAGGACGAGGTCAAGCCCCAGGTGCACACCTGGACGCACCCGGACGGCAAGGTGCTGATCGTGCTGTCCGAGGGCCGGCTGCTCAACCTGGGCAACGCCACCGGTCACCCCTCCTTCGTGATGTCCAACTCCTTCGCGGACCAGACGCTGGCCCAGATCGAGCTGTTCACCAAGCCGCAGGAGTACCCGACCGACGTCTACGTGCTGCCCAAGCACCTCGACGAGAAGGTCGCCCGTCTCCACCTCGACGCGCTGGGCGTCAAGCTCACCGAGCTGCGCCCGGAGCAGGCCGCCTACATCGGCGTCCAGGTCGAGGGCCCGTACAAGCCCGACCACTACCGCTACTGATCCAGTCGGCGATCACCGGCCGGTCGGCGCCGTCGACCAGCTGGTGCTCACCCACAGCAGCCGGTGACACCAGGCCCTCGCCCCTCATGGCGGGGGCCTGGCCCGTAAGGACCCCACACATACGCCCCGACGCACCGGCCCGTCGCCGCCCGAAGGACTGCACCCCTCATGCCACGCGGCCACTACTCTCTCCACGACCCGCACGATCACACCCCCCTGGGTGAAGAGCACTTCCACTGCGCCACCGGCCCCTCCGGCTGGCGCTACGTCTCCCAGATCGTCAGCCCCTCCGGCGACCACACCGGCTCCGTCGACCTCACCCTGGACGAACTCGGCCGCCCGCTCCGTCTCGAACTCCACGCCTCCGCCTGGCAGGTCCGCGGCGCAGCCCTGGAGGGCGTCACCTGGGTACGCACCGACCCGACCGGCGAACACGCCACGGAAGGCAACGTCCCCGCCCACGCCTTCACCGGCGCGTCCCCCGCCTTCCTCATCGCCACCGCCCGGCTGCTGCGCCCCGCCCTCGGCGCCGGCGCCGTCCGCACCCGCCTCGTCGCCTTCACACCCCCCGTCCTCGCCCCGCGCACTCTCGACCAGTCCTGGGCCCTGCTGAGAAGCACACCACACGCCACTGACAACGCCCCCCTCATCGCCGACGAATACCAGGTCAACGACCTGGAAACCGGCGAGCAGCACACCGTCCACATCACCGGCGACGTGGTCCTCTCCGCCCCCGGCATCGAACTCGAATCCCTCGAGTCGCCACCGTCGACCTTTCCCTGACCTGCCGGGGCACCGGCAAACGGCGCCGGGCGCCCGCCTTACACCGGCGGCGCAAACCCCGTACGCGACGCCCGCTCTCCTCCGCCGCCCGCACTGCCGTCATGGCCACCACCGCCAGGTTCCCGCCCCGGCACCCCCATGGGCCCGCCGCCCCGCCCCTGGCTCATCGGCCCCTCAGCAGCCGCAGACGCACCACCCGCCTCAGGAGCCCCCACCCCACCACCGGGCGGCGCCCAAGCACCGACCGACGCCGCCGCCTCCACGCCCCCCACAAATCCGACCCGCGGCGATGTGACGCTGTCCCACGGACCCACGACAGCTCCCTCGCCCCGCTCCACACGAACCGCCCCGGCCACTCCGGAGACCCCGGCCACGCCCGACGCCCCGAACGCCCGCTGCGACTCCCGTGCCTGCCGCTCCCCGACCACCGCCGCCAAATACGCCGCCGGATGCACCCCCACAGGCCCCGGCACCCCGGTGAACCCCAGCAGATCCTCCGCCAGCCGCCCGGCCATCGCCCCGCCCGCCTGCGGATCCAGCTGCCCCATCCGCGCCAGGTACTGCCGCACCGTCAACCACCACCCGTCGGGCACCCGCGACAGATCCAGCGCACCGAGCTCCGCCACCAGCCACGGAGGCGGGGGCGGCAGCGCCGTACCGGCCTGCGCCACCGGCATCCGCTCCCGTATGACCAGCGTCCCTGCGAACACATCCCCCAGCCGCCGCCCGCGCGCCGACACCAACGACGCGATGGCCGCCACCACCCCCATCGTCAGCACGATCTCGATGGCTCCCATGGCCCCGCGCACCAGCGCATGCCGGAACCGGATCGGCCCGCCGTCCTCCCGGACGACCCGCAGCCCGCAGATCGCCTTCCCCAGGGACCGGCCCTGGCTCAGCGTCTCGACGACGATCGGTATCCCGACCTGCACCAGCAGGAACGACGCCACGGATACCGCCGCCACCGCCGCACTGTCCATCGACGACGTCGCGCTCACCAGCATCAGCGAGATGCCGATATAGCTCACCCACGCCACAGCCACATCGACCGCCACCGCCAGCCCCCGGCTCGGCAGCCGGGCCGGCCGCAGCCCGAGCACCACCGCTTCACCCGTTACGAGCTCACTCACGCCGCGCCCCACTCCTTCTCGGTCCCCGAATTCCCGCCCACCCCACGCCGGGCACGGCCAGTCTGCCAAGCTGACCGGCACCTACCCACGGCGCTGCGAGGAGCGACACCAGATGGACCTCGATGTCTTCGTCACGTCCCATGGCGCCGACTGGGACCGCCTGGAAACACTGCTGCACCGCAAACGCAGCCTCACGGGAGCCGAGGCCGACGAACTCGTCGCCCTCTACCAGCGCACGACCACCCACCTCTCCCTCCTCCTTTCCAGCGCCCCCGACCCGGCGCTGACCAGCCGCCTCACCTCTCTTGTGGCGCGCGCCCGCAGTACGGTCACCGGCGCCCGCAAGGCCTCCTGGCGCGACACCGCCCGCTTCTTCACCACGGCGTTCCCGGCAGCGGTCTACCGCCTGCGCCACTGGTGGATCCCCACCGCGATCCTCTCCACCGCGGTCGCCGCCCTCCTGGGCTGGTGGATAGCCGCCCACCCGGAGGTCCAGGCGGCGATCGGCGCCCCGGATGACCTCCGCAGCATGACTCGCCCCGGCGGCGAATACGAGACGTACTACTCCAGCCACCCCGCGGCATCCTTCGCCGCCCAGGTATGGACGAACAACGCCCAGGCCGTCGCCATGTGCCTCGTCCTCGGCGCCTTCCTCGGCCTCCCGGTCCTGTGGATCCTTTTCGAGAACATGCTCAACCTGGGCGTCGGCATCGGCCTGATGTCCTCAGCGGGCCGCCTCGACACCTTCCTCGGCCTGATCCTCCCGCACGGCCTCCTCGAACTGACCGCCGTCTTCATCGCCGCCGGCATCGGCCTCCGCCTGGGCTGGACCCTCATCGATCCAGGCCCGCGCACCCGCCGTACGGCCCTGGCGGAGGAAGGCCGCTCCGCCCTCGGCGTCGCCATCGGACTCGCCGCGGTCCTCTTCATCTCCGGCGCACTCGAAGGCTTCGTCACCCCTTCCGGCCTGCCCACCTGGGCCCGCATCGGCATCGGCATCACCGCCGAGGCAGCCTTCCTCCTGTACGTCTACGTACTGGGCGGCCGCGCCGTACGTGCCGGAGCCACCGGCGACGTCGACCTTGCCGACCGCGAGGCCGTCCTCCCGACGGCCGCGTGATGTGCATCCAACCCCGCTGACCTGCTAATCTCCTCTTCGCCCCAGAACCCGTTGACACGGGCATCAGGGGGAGGTAGATTCGAACGGTTGCAACGAACTGGACAAGTTCATCCGCGACGGTTAGCATCTTCTCCGCTTCGGCCGGAACTTCAATTCGGCGAAGCGCAACCGACCACTTACCGGAAGCCCCGGTCGATGAATTCGACCGAATGCCTTCTGATAAAGTCGGAAAAGCCAAATGGCAAGCCCCCTCCGACGGGGACTCGGAAACAAATTCGGACCGGCAACGGCACGAGACGGATCTGATAGAGTCGGAAAGGCCGAAAAGCGAAAGCCAAACGGCCGAGCCCGCTCCAACAGGGCGCCGGACACGGAAACGGATCTGGTAAGGTTGGAAACGCGAAGAAGCCGAAAGGTAGAAACGCACCGGCGAAAATCGGGCCCGCAAGGATCTGATAGAGTCGGAAACGCAAGACCGAAGGGAAGCGCCCGGAGGGCCTGGTGAAACAGGCACAAAGGAAGCGTCCGTTCCTTGAGAACTCAACAGCGTGCCAAAAGTCAACGCCAGATATGTTGATACCCCGTCTACCGGAAACATCCGGTGACGAGGTTCCTTTGAAAGTCCATCCCGCCCATGTGGTGCGGATGGCACACACAGCGAGGACGCTGTGAACGACCGGACCTATTCCGTCTGGTCGTTCCACTCTTCTCGTGTGTGTTTCACCCGATTACGGGTAAACATTCACGGAGAGTTTGATCCTGGCTCAGGACGAACGCTGGCGGCGTGCTTAACACATGCAAGTCGAACGATGAAGCCCTTCGGGGTGGATTAGTGGCGAACGGGTGAGTAACACGTGGGCAATCTGCCCTTCACTCTGGGACAAGCCCTGGAAACGGGGTCTAATACCGGATACGACACACGACCGCATGGTCTGTGTGTGGAAAGCTCCGGCGGTGAAGGATGAGCCCGCGGCCTATCAGCTTGTTGGTGGGGTGATGGCCTACCAAGGCGACGACGGGTAGCCGGCCTGAGAGGGCGACCGGCCACACTGGGACTGAGACACGGCCCAGACTCCTACGGGAGGCAGCAGTGGGGAATATTGCACAATGGGCGAAAGCCTGATGCAGCGACGCCGCGTGAGGGATGACGGCCTTCGGGTTGTAAACCTCTTTCAGCAGGGAAGAAGCGAAAGTGACGGTACCTGCAGAAGAAGCGCCGGCTAACTACGTGCCAGCAGCCGCGGTAATACGTAGGGCGCAAGCGTTGTCCGGAATTATTGGGCGTAAAGAGCTCGTAGGCGGCTTGTCACGTCGGATGTGAAAGCCCGGGGCTTAACCCCGGGTCTGCATTCGATACGGGCAGGCTAGAGTTCGGTAGGGGAGATCGGAATTCCTGGTGTAGCGGTGAAATGCGCAGATATCAGGAGGAACACCGGTGGCGAAGGCGGATCTCTGGGCCGATACTGACGCTGAGGAGCGAAAGCGTGGGGAGCGAACAGGATTAGATACCCTGGTAGTCCACGCCGTAAACGTTGGGAACTAGGTGTGGGCGACATTCCACGTCGTCCGTGCCGCAGCTAACGCATTAAGTTCCCCGCCTGGGGAGTACGGCCGCAAGGCTAAAACTCAAAGGAATTGACGGGGGCCCGCACAAGCAGCGGAGCATGTGGCTTAATTCGACGCAACGCGAAGAACCTTACCAAGGCTTGACATACACCGGAAAACCCTGGAGACAGGGTCCCCCTTGTGGTCGGTGTACAGGTGGTGCATGGCTGTCGTCAGCTCGTGTCGTGAGATGTTGGGTTAAGTCCCGCAACGAGCGCAACCCTTGTTCTGTGTTGCCAGCATGCCCTTCGGGGTGATGGGGACTCACAGGAGACTGCCGGGGTCAACTCGGAGGAAGGTGGGGACGACGTCAAGTCATCATGCCCCTTATGTCTTGGGCTGCACACGTGCTACAATGGCCGGTACAATGAGCTGCGATACCGCGAGGTGGAGCGAATCTCAAAAAGCCGGTCTCAGTTCGGATTGGGGTCTGCAACTCGACCCCATGAAGTCGGAGTTGCTAGTAATCGCAGATCAGCATTGCTGCGGTGAATACGTTCCCGGGCCTTGTACACACCGCCCGTCACGTCACGAAAGTCGGTAACACCCGAAGCCGGTGGCCCAACCCCTTGTGGGAGGGAATCGTCGAAGGTGGGACTGGCGATTGGGACGAAGTCGTAACAAGGTAGCCGTACCGGAAGGTGCGGCTGGATCACCTCCTTTCTAAGGAGCACTTCTTACCAACCTCGGTTGGTCAGAGGCCAGTACATCAGCGAATGTCTGATGCTGGTTGCTCATGGGTGGAACGTTGACTATTCGGCGCACTTGATTGGTTGTCACTAGTACTGCTTCGGCGTGGAACGTGGTGATGGATCGGGTGGGCCGGGCACGTTGTTGGGTATCTGAGGGTGCGAGCGTTGCTCGCCCTTCGCGATGCCGGCCCCGGTAAAGATCCGCTTCGGTGGGTTGTGACGGGTGGCTGGTCGTTGCTTGAGAACTGCACAGTGGACGCGAGCATCTGTGGCCAAGTTTTTAAGGGCGCACGGTGGATGCCTTGGCACCAGGAACCGATGAAGGACGTGGGAGGCCACGATAGGCCCCGGGGAGCTGTCAACCAAGCTTTGATCCGGGGGTGTCCGAATGGGGAAACCCGGCAGTCGTCATGGGCTGTCACCCGCTGCTGAACACATAGGCAGTGTGGAGGGAACGCGGGGAAGTGAAACATCTCAGTACCCGCAGGAAGAGAAAACAACCGTGATTCCGGGAGTAGTGGCGAGCGAAACCGGATGAGGCCAAACCAGTCACGTGTGATACCCGGCAGGGGTTGCGTGGTTGGGGTTGTGGGATCTCTCTTCTGTTGTCTGCCGGCAACAGGACGAGTCAGAAACCGTTGATGTAGGCGAAGGACATGCGAAAGGTCCGGCGTAGAGGGTAAGACCCCCGTAGCTGAAACATTAGCGGCTCGTTTGAGAGACACCCAAGTAGCACGGGGCCCGAGAAATCCCGTGTGAATCTGGCGGGACCACCCGTTAAGCCTAAATATTCCCTGGTGACCGATAGCGGATAGTACCGTGAGGGAATGGTGAAAAGTACCGCGGGAGCGGAGTGAAATAGTACCTGAAACCGTGTGCCTACAAGCCGTGGGAGCGTCGCACAAGGAACTTGTTCCTTGTGTCGTGACTGCGTGCCTTTTGAAGAATGAGCCTGCGAGTTTGCGGTATGTTGCGAGGTTAACCCGTGTGGGGAAGCCGTAGCGAAAGCGAGTCCGAATAGGGCGTTGAGTAGCGTGCCCAAGACCCGAAGCGGAGTGATCTAGCCATGGGCAGGTTGAAGCGGAGGTAAGACTTCGTGGAGGACCGAACCCACCAGGGTTGAAAACCTGGGGGATGACCTGTGGTTAGGGGTGAAAGGCCAATCAAACTCCGTGATAGCTGGTTCTCCCCGAAATGCATTTAGGTGCAGCGTCGTGTGTTTCTTGCCGGAGGTAGAGCACTGGATAGGCGATGGGCCCTACCGGGTTACTGACCTTAGCCAAACTCCGAATGCCGGTAAGTGAGAGCGCGGCAGTGAGACTGTGGGGGATAAGCTCCATGGTCGAGAGGGAAACAGCCCAGAGCATCGACTAAGGCCCCTAAGCGTGTGCTAAGTGGGAAAGGATGTGGAGTCGCAGAGACAACCAGGAGGTTGGCTTAGAAGCAGCCACCCTTGAAAGAGTGCGTAATAGCTCACTGGTCAAGTGATTCCGCGCCGACAATGTAGCGGGGCTCAAGCACACCGCCGAAGTCGTGTCATTGCGATATTACCCCCAACGGGGATCGTGATGGGTAGGGGAGCGTCGTGTGCCGGGTGAAGCAGCCGTGGAAACGAGTTGTGGACGGTTCACGAGTGAGAATGCAGGCATGAGTAGCGATACACACGTGGGAAACGTGTGCGCCGATTGACTAAGGGTTCCTGGGTCAAGCTGATCTGCCCAGGGTAAGTCGGGACCTAAGGCGAGGCCGACAGGCGTAGTCGATGGACAACCGGTTGATATTCCGGTACCCGCTTTGAAACGCCCAGTATCGAATCCATTAATGCTAAGGCCGTGAAGCCGGCCTGGAGTCTTCGGACAAAGGGACGTGGTGGAGCCGCCGATCCAAGGTGGTAGTAGGTAAGCGATGGGGTGACGCAGGAAGGTAGTCCAGCCCGGGCGGTGGTTGTCCCGGGGTAAGGGTGTAGGGCGCTGTCCAGGTAAATCCGGACAGCATGAAGCCTGAGACCTGATGCCGAGCCGATTGTGGTGAAGTGGATGATCCTATGCTGTCGAGAAAAGCCTCTAGCGAGTTTCATGGCGGCCCGTACCCTAAACCGACTCAGGTGGTCAGGTAGAGAATACCGAGGCGTTCGGGTGAACTATGGTTAAGGAACTCGGCAAAATGCCCCCGTAACTTCGGGAGAAGGGGGGCCATTTCCGGTGATGAGACTTGCTCTCTGAGCTGGGGGTGGCCGCAGAGACCAGCGAGAAGCGACTGTTTACTAAAAACACAGGTCCGTGCGAAGCCGTAAGGCGATGTATACGGACTGACGCCTGCCCGGTGCTGGAACGTTAAGGGGACCGGTTAGTCGACCTTCGGGTCGGCGAAGCTGAGAACTTAAGCGCCAGTAAACGGCGGTGGTAACTATAACCATCCTAAGGTAGCGAAATTCCTTGTCGGGTAAGTTCCGACCTGCACGAATGGCGTAACGACTTCTCGACTGTCTCAACCATAGGCCCGGTGAAATTGCATTACGAGTAAAGATGCTCGTTTCGCGCAGCAGGACGGAAAGACCCCGGGACCTTTACTATAGCTTGATATTGGTGTTCGGTTCGGCTTGTGTAGGATAGGTGGGAGACTTTGAAGCGGCCACGCCAGTGGTTGTGGAGTCATTGTTGAAATACCACTCTGGTCGTGCTGGATGTCTAACCTGGGTCCGTGATCCGGATCAGGGACAGTGTCTGGTGGGTAGTTTAACTGGGGCGGTTGCCTCCTAAAGAGTAACGGAGGCGCCCAAAGGTTCCCTCAGCCTGGTTGGCAATCAGGTGTTGAGTGTAAGTGCACAAGGGAGCTTGACTGTGAGACTGACGGGTCGAGCAGGTACGAAAGTAGGGACTAGTGATCCGGCGGTGGCTTGTGGAAGCGCCGTCGCTCAACGGATAAAAGGTACCCCGGGGATAACAGGCTGATCTTCCCCAAGAGTCCATATCGACGGGATGGTTTGGCACCTCGATGTCGGCTCGTCGCATCCTGGGGCTGGAGTCGGTCCCAAGGGTTGGGCTGTTCGCCCATTAAAGCGGTACGCGAGCTGGGTTTAGAACGTCGTGAGACAGTTCGGTCCCTATCCGCTGTGCGCGTAGGAGTCTTGAGAAGGGCTGTCCCTAGTACGAGAGGACCGGGACGGACGAACCTCTGGTGTGCCAGTTGTCCTGCCAAGGGCATGGCTGGTTGGCTACGTTCGGAAAGGATAACCGCTGAAAGCATCTAAGCGGGAAGCCTGCTTCGAGATGAGGGCTCCCTCCCCCTTGAGGGGTTAAGGCTCCCAGTAGACGACTGGGTTGATAGGCCAGATATGGAAGCGCCGTAAGGTGTGGAGTTGACTGGTACTAATAGGCCGAGGGCTTGTCCTCAGTTGCTCGCGTCCACTGTGTAGGTTCTGAAGTAACGACCTGTGATTGCGCCGGGTTGTCATCTTCATAGTGTTTCGGTGGTCATAGCGTTAGGGAAACGCCCGGTTACATTCCGAACCCGGAAGCTAAGCCTTTCAGCGCCGATGGTACTGCAGGGGGGACCCTGTGGGAGAGTAGGACGCCGCCGAACAAATTGTGAAAAGCCCCGTGGGAACTTCGGTTCCCACGGGGCTTTTTTTGCATTTCAGGGTGCTTGCGTTGCGGGACGGATAGCGGGATGACGGGGTGAGGATCGACCGCTTCCTTTTGGCTGCTGTCGGCGTCGGCAGTCCCGGCCAGGAGCCAGCTCAAGGGCTTCCTTTGTAGTGCGAGACGCGGTCCTGGTGCTCCTGAGAATGGGGCCTGACGTTCTTCTGCTCGTAGCCGGCAGAGGTCAGGCCTTGGAGACGAGGGCGCACTGGGGATGGATGGGTGGGGCGCCCGTGCTCTTGCCTCAGCTGGCCCTACGACAGGGCACCGCCCTGTCGTAGGGGGCTTGCCCGCGTGAAGGCGCCGAGGCATGCGGTGGGGCGTGGGGGTGTTCAGAGGCGGCCGGTGGACTTCAGGGTGAGGTAGGCGTCGGCCAGGTCGGGGGCCAGGTGGGACGGGGTGGAGTCGATGACGGTGATGCCGTGGTGGCGGAGGCGGTCTGCGGTGTGGTGGCGGGCGGCGCGGGCCTGTTCGGCGGCTGCTGCTGCGTAGACGGCCTGGGGGGTGTGACGGCCGTCGGCCATGTCCTCGATGCGGGGGTCTGCTACGGCCGCGACGATGAGTTCATTGCGTTGGGTGAGGCCGGGGAGGACGGGCAGGAGGGCCTCCTCCACGGGGGCCGCGTCCAGGCCGGTGAAGAGCACGATGAGGGACCGGCGGGGGGTGTGGCGATGGATGGTGGCGGCCAGTCCGCGGGCGTCGGCCTCGACGAGTTCGGGTTCCAGAGGAGCCAGGGCATCGGTCAACGCTGGGAGGAGATCACGTGCTGTGCGGCCTTGTACGGAGGCGCGTACGCGGCGGTCGTAGGCGAGGAGGTCCACGCGGTCCCCGGCGCGGGCGGCCAGGGCACCGAGCAGCAGGGCGGCATCCATGGAAGCGTCGAGGCGGGGAATGTCACCGACACGGCCGGCCGAGGTGCGGCCGGTCTCCAGGACGAGCAGGATGCGGCGGTCGCGTTCGGGGCGCCAGGTGCGGACCGCGAGGTGCTGGCGGCGGGCGGTGGCGCGCCAGTCGATGGAGCGGGTGTCGTCGCCGTGGGTGTAGTCGCGGAGACTGTCGAACTCGGTGCCCTCACCGCGGGTCAGGATGCTGGTGCGTCCGTCGAGTTCGCGGAGCCGGGCGAGCTTGGCGGGGAGGTGCTTTCGGCTGGTGAAGGGCGGCAGGACACGCAGCGTCCACGGGACCCGGTGGCTCCCTTGCCGGGCAGCCAGGCCGAGCGGTCCGTAGGAGCGGACCGTGACGCGGACGGCGTGATGGTCGCCGCGGCGGGTGGGGTGGAGCGTGGTGGCCAGGCGGCGGCGTTCGGCGGCGGGGATGCGCACGGTGTGACGGGACGCGGGGATGTCCGAGCCGGGGCGGAAGGAGCTCGGGGGCCAGGCGTCACGGATCTGGGCGCGAAGGGTGCGGCGGCTCGGGTTGGTGAGGGTGAGGTGTGTGTGGGCCTCATCCGCGAGTCGAACGGTTGTGTCACCGGTTCGGGTGAAATGGAGCTTTCGCACTGGCGCGGCGAGCGCGAGATCGCACAAGATTGCTATCAGCAAGGCGAGTTGGACGGTGAGGATGCCGAGCCAGCTGGGCAGCACGAAGCCGACGAAGAGGGCTCCGCATGCGGAGACGAGGGCGGTGCGTCCGGTGAGGGCCACGGTGTCGTCTCAGCGGGGGACGGGGAGATGAGCGAGTACGGCGTTGATCACGGAGTCAGCGGTGACTCCTTCCATCTCCGCTTCGGGGCGGAGATGAACGCGATGTCGGAGCGTGGGCAGGGCAAGGGCCTTGACGTCGTCGGGGGTGACATAGTCGCGGCCGGTGAGCCAGGCCCAGGCTCGTGACGTGGAGAGCAGAGCGGTGGCGCCTCGGGGGGAGACGCCGAGGGAGAGCGAGGGGGATTCGCGGGTGGCACGGCAGATATCGACGATATAGCCGGTGACTTCGGGGGAGACGGTGGTCTTGGCGACCGCGTCCCGGGCAGCATCGAGGTCGGCCGTGGAGGCGACGGGGCGTAGCCCTGCGGCGCCGAGGTCGCGGGGGCTGAATCCGGCCGCGTGGCGGGTGAGGATGTCGATCTCGTCATGCCGGGCGGGGAGCGGCACCGTCAACTTCAGGAGGAACCTGTCGAGTTGGGCCTCGGGGAGGGGGTACGTGCCCTCGTACTCCACGGGGTTCTGGGTGGCGGCCACCAGGAACGGCTCGGGGAGGGGACGGGCTGTGCCGTCGACGGTTACCTGACGCTCCTCCATTGCTTCGAGCAGGGACGCCTGGGTTTTGGGAGGCGTGCGGTTGATCTCGTCCGCCAGCAGCAGGTTGGTGAAGACGGGGCCCGGCTGGAACGAGAACTCGGCGCTGCGGGAGTCGTAGACCAATGAACCGGTGACGTCACTCGGCATCAGGTCGGGGGTGAACTGGACGCGCTTGGTGTCGAGTTCGAGGGCGGTCGACAGCGCGCGTACGAGCAGGGTCTTGGCGACGCCGGGGGCGCCTTCCAGGAGTACGTGACCGCGGCAGAGGAGTGCGACGACCAGGCCGGTGACGGCGGGGTCCTGGCCTACGACGGCCTTGGCTATCTCGGTGCGCAGGTCCTCGAGGGAGGCTCGGGCGCTGTCAGCGGTCGGGGTGCTCACGGGGGGCGTGCCTCTCTTGGGAAACGATCGAGGATTCGAGTGCATCGAGTTGGTCGGCCAGGTGCACCAACGCCCTGTCGTCTGAGGGAGCCGGGCCGAAGAGCAGGTCATGGAGGTCTGTTCCGGTGCCGGGGGACTCGGCCACATGGGCGCGGACGGCGGGAAGAAGTACGTCGGAGGTGTGGGCGTGCACGGCGGGCACGCCGGTGAGGGGGGCGATGCGTGTGCGGGCCGCGGAGCGCAGTACATCGGATGCCCGGTCGCGGGCGCCGGCCTGTTCGTAGAGGCGCGCGTGGCCCTCGGTGGTCTCGGTGGCCGGGACGGTGACGGGGAGTTTCTCCGGCACCAAGGGGCCGAGGCGGCGGGCGCGCCACAGGGCCGCGCACACGGCGGCGAAGGTGAGCTGGAGCAGGCCCCAGCGCCAGCCGGAAGGGATGAGCTCGAAGAAACTGCGCTGGTCGTCCTGAGCGGACGACGGGTCGCTCAGGGAGGGGAGGTACCAGACCAGATGCTTGTGTGTACCGAGGAGTTGAAGGGCCAGCGAGGCGTTGCCGTCCGCGGCGAGGCGGTGGTTGTAGAGGAGATCGGGGGAGCCGAGGAGCACGGTGTCGCGGCCGGTGCGGGGGGCCGGCAGGCGGAGCAGCGTCGGCCGGCCGCCGCTGGGGTAGCAGCGATCTGCGCCGTCGACGGCCGTTGCGTAGCGGAGGCCGCCCAGGAGGGCATTGCCCGCGCGGCGGGCGTCCGGCAGCGAACAGGCAGGCCGTCGTACCGAGACGCCGACCGAAGGTTCACTCTGCACGCCGGGGGCGAAGGCTTGGAGAGCCGAGGGGCCGGGGCCGATCAGGACGGTGCGGCCGGCGGTGTGCGCGGTCGCGGTGTGCAGACCCGTCAGCTGAGCCTGCGACAGCATGTCGGGGTCGGTGACGAGCAGTGTGGTGTGTGGCCCGGCCGCCGCGGCGGCCTCCTCGGAGGTGGTCACCACGTGGGTGGAGATGCCGTGGGAGGCCAGGAGTTGGGCGAGGGCCGCGCTTCCGGTCCGGTCCGTGGACCGGGGGTCGAGCCGGCCGTGCTGCTCGCCGGACTGCAGGGCGGCGAGGACCACGCCGCTGACGACGAGGAGGAGAAGCCCGAGCAGCGGTCCGCGGGACCGGGCCCACGGGCCACGACGGGTGGGCGAAAGCGCGGGGAATTCCGGGGCAGCCGTGGTCATCCGTGGCTCCCGGTCGGGGTGTTGGCCAGGTCGGGCTTGGCTTGCTGCAGGTCGGTGTCGAGGCTGGTCAGGAGGGTGTACGCCCGTTCCGTGCCGGGGCGGCCGCCGTATGTGACGTCGTCGAAGGTGCGGGCCGCGGTGCGCAGCCGGTCGGCGTGCCCAGGCAGAACCCGGGCGGCTTCGGTGGCGGATTCGTCAGCGGTGCGGCCGGGGCCGGGGGTGAGCAGAGCGCGCTCTTCGAGGGCGAGGACGAGGGCGCGCATGCGGTCCTGGATCGCCTGGCTCCAGCGGCCCTCGGCGGCGTGCCGGGCAGCGGCTGCCCGGTGTTCGGCGGCGGTGCGGGGAGCGTCGGCGAAGAGTGCGCCGCTCGTGGTCGGAGTGCGGCGCACCGCCCCGAGCCGCAGCCGGAGGGCGACGAACAGCAGCAGGACGCATGCGGCGATGGCGAGGAGCCCGATCCAGCCGCCCGGCGTGGTGCCGGCGGCCGTGCGGAAGAGCGCGTCGACGTGGTCCCAGAGCCAATCGAGGGCGCGCTGGATCGGGTTGGGGTCATGCTGGTGGTACCGGGGGTCGGACAGTTCACGTTCCGCCGCCTCGCGGGCGGGGACGCGTGGAGTCCGCACCGGTATGTCGTCGTCGGAGCGCGCGATGAGGCGTCCGTGCACAGCCATGATCCCCCCTGTTGTCACCGCATCAACTTCCCGGAGCGGTGTCGTCGGAGCGTTGCCCGGGGCCGTCGGCGGGCGGGGCCGTGGCGTCTGTGGAGGTGGTGTCCGAGGGAGTGGTGTCCGTGGGCGCGGGGTCCGCGCCGGTGACGCTCGCGTCGGTGCTCTCCGTGCGGGAGCCGTCTGCGTTGGAACTGGCCGTCGCGGGGGTGTCAGCAGTCGCGGGGGTCTCAGGCTTCGCGGTGGCTGCGGGTGCGTCAGAGGTGGTCGCGGCTGGGTCTGCTGGCGCATTGTCGGCGGTGGGAGCCGCAGGATTCGGTGCAGACGGGTAGGCGGCCGGGGCATAGGAGCCGTAGCCGGGGAGGCCTGCGGCGCGGGCGAGTTCGAGGTCGAGTGCCTCTCGGCGGATGCGCTGGTCCATGTAGAGGAGCGCGGTGACGCCGGCGCTGACCGGGAAGGTGATGGCGGAGCTGATGACGGCGCCGATGCCCACCACGATCAGGAACGACCAGCTGGTGTTGCTGGTGCCGTTCGCCCAGTCCATCAGGTTCTCGCCGCCGATGAGGAAGGCGATGATCGTGGCCGGGATCTGGATGATGAACTCGACGACGGAGACGAGGACATAGGCGAGGAGCTGTGCGCCCAGCACTCGCCACCAGGCGCCCCGTACGAGCTTCGCCGAGCGGCGCATGGCGGCGATGACGCCCTGCTTCTCCAGCATCAGTGCGGGGGCGGCGAGGCTGAAGCGGACCCCCAGCCAGAGGCTCACGGCGCCGGTGGCCAGCCCGCCGAACAGTGTGAGGAGCAGGCCGATGTCCAGCGGGCCCGTGGCCGCCAGGATGAGTCCGGGGGCGATGCCGGCCGTGAAGATGGCCGTGATGAGCAGAGGGAGCAGCACGAGCAGGCCGAGCAGGCGCGGAAGCTGGGTACGCGCATCGCGCCAGGCCTCCCCGGCGGTGACCGAACGCCCCAGGACGGCACGGCTCACGACCATGGTCAGCATGCCTGTGGCGATGATCGTGGCGAGCAGCCCGATCGCCGAGGTGATCCCGGTGCCGGCGAGCGCATTGCCGAGCTGGCGCATGTTCTCGCGGAGGGGCGGGGCACTGTCGCTCGCCGGGCCGGCTACGCGGCGGGCGTTCTGGAAGAGGCCGGTCACGACGGTGATGGCGGTCTGCGAGACGACCGCGACGATCAGCGATATGCCGAGGACGGTGCGCCAGTGGGCGCGCATGGTGGCGACCGCGCCGTCGAGGATCTCGCCGAGGGCGAGCGGGCGCAGGGGAATGACGCCGGGCTTGGCGGCCTGCGGTACGGGGGCCCAGGCGCCGCCCCAGGGAGGCTGATTGCCGGGGTACGACGGACCGCCCCAGCCGGGCCCGCCGGTGCCGGACGATGCCGCACGGGTGCGGTCGCCGGATGCGCTCTGGCCGCTCCTGCCGCGGGGGCCGCTCTGGCCGGGGATGCCGGCGGGGGCCGACCACTTGCCGGCGGGCGGCTGTTCCTTGGACCAGTTCGGCGGGGACGGCTGCTCGGTGGAGCCGGTCCGGTCGTCCTGGGTGGGCTGCTCCTGTGTGCCGCGGCCCGGCTCGTCGGAGGAGGGAGTGGATCCGGGCGAGGCCCAGCCCGGAGAGTTGTTCATCGTCGCTCCTTCTTGCTGCCCGTCCGCCGGGGCGGCGGGGGACCGGGGTCCGCGGTGGCAGTCATCGTGTCATGGCAACCGGCGTTGTGTACCGGCGCCCGGAGTGCGGGAGAACCTTCTGTTCGAGGGCCGGTCGGCGGCAGACTGAAGGAATGGGCGATCAGTACGAGGTATCCGAGAAGGGCGCCGGGGCGCTCGCCATTCCGTCATTGCGTTGGGAGGAGCCGCCTGAGGGGCCCGTATTGGTCCTCCTCGATCAGACCCGGCTGCCCGCGGAGGAGGTCGAGCTGGTCTGCACGGACGTACCGGCGCTGGTGCAGGCGATACGGACGCTTGCCGTGCGGGGGGCGCCGCTGCTGGGCATCGCGGGCGCGTATGGCGTGGCACTGGCCGCGGCGCGGGGCTTCGATGTGGAAGAGGCGGTCGAGGCGCTGGCCCAGGCCCGGCCGACCGCGGTCAATCTGGGGTACGGCGTACGGCGGGCGGCGGCCGCGTACCGGGCCGCGGCGGCCGACGGGTCCGGTGCCCAGGCGGCCGCGGCGGCGCTGGCCGAGGCGCGGGCCGTGCACGCGGAGGACATCGAGGCCAGCACACGGATGGCGGAGCACGGGCTGGCGCTGCTGGGCGAGCTGCTGCCGGGTGGCGGTCACCGGATTCTCACGCACTGCAACACCGGGGCCCTGGTCTCCGGGGGCGAGGGCACCGCCCTGGCGGTGGCGCTGGCGGCGCACCGGGCCGGGGAGCTGCGCCGGCTGTGGGTGGACGAGACCCGGCCGCTGTTGCAGGGGGCCCGGCTGACCGCCTACGAGGCGGCACGGGCAGGTATGGCGTACACGGTGCTCTCGGACGGTGCGGCGGGCTCGCTGTTCGCCGGGGGCGAGGTGGACGCGGTGCTGATCGGCGCGGACCGGATCGCGGCGGACGGCTCGGTCGCCAACAAGGTCGGCAGTTATCCGCTGGCGGTGCTGGCGCGGTACCACCACGTTCCGTTCGTGGTCGTGGCACCGACCAGCACGGTGGATCTGGACACCGCGGAGGGGGCGGACATAGAGGTGGAGCAGCGGCCGGCCCAGGAAGTGACGGAGTTCTCGTTGCCCTCTGCGCAGGGGGCCGGGGCGGGGCCGGTCGCCGGTATACCGGTGGCACCTTTGGGCGCACAGGCCTACAACCCGGCCTTCGACGTCACTCCACCGGAGCTGGTGACGGCGATCGTCACGGAGGCCGGAGTGGTGGCTCCGGTGACCTCGGAGAGGCTGGCAGAGGTGTGTTCCACGTCACGATGGAGTAAGTCACGATCAGGTAATGGGATGATGGCCGAATGAAGGGACGCGTCCTGGTCGTCGACGACGACACCGCACTGGCAGAGATGCTCGGCATCGTGCTGCGCGGCGAAGGTTTTGAACCGTCGTTCGTGTCGGACGGCGACAAGGCTCTGGCGGCCTTCCGCGAGACCAAGCCCGATCTTGTGCTGCTCGATCTGATGCTGCCGGGGCGGGACGGTATCGAGGTGTGCCGGCTGATCCGGGCCGAGTCCGGCGTGCCGATCGTCATGCTGACCGCCAAGAGCGACACAGTGGATGTGGTCGTCGGGCTCGAATCGGGTGCGGACGACTACATCGTCAAGCCGTTCAAGCCCAAGGAGCTGGTGGCCCGGATCCGGGCACGGCTGCGGCGTTCGGAGGAGCCGACGCCCGAGCAGCTGGCCATCGGTGACCTGGTCATCGACGTGGCGGGTCACTCGGTCAAGCGGGACGGGCAGTCGATCGCGCTGACCCCGCTGGAGTTCGATCTGCTGGTCGCGCTGGCGCGCAAGCCGTGGCAGGTGTTCACACGTGAGGTGCTGCTCGAGCAGGTCTGGGGCTACCGGCACGCCGCCGACACCCGGCTGGTCAACGTCCATGTGCAGCGGCTGCGCTCCAAGGTCGAGCGGGATCCGGAGCGGCCGGAGATCGTGGTGACCGTGCGCGGGGTCGGCTACAAGGCCGGGCCAAGCTGAGATGATCCGGGACGGTTCGACCCCGGAGGGAAAGCGGGGGCGCACCGTCGGCCCGGCGGGCGATATGTCCTTTTCGGGTAAATTGGTTGCCCGGTTGCTGCGCGGCGGGCAGCTGCTGCCCGACGGCGCGGTGAGCGGGCCGGTCCACCCCCTGCTGCGGCTCTTCAGCCGCTGGGTGCGGCGGCCCCTGCTCCCCGCCCTGCGGCTGTGGCGGCGCAATATCCAGCTGCGCGTGGTGGCGACCACGCTCCTGATGTCGCTCGCCGTGGTGCTGCTGCTCGGTGTGGTGGTCGTGGGCCAGGTCCGTAACGGCCTGCTCACAGCCAAGGCCCAGGCCGCGCAGAGTCAGGCGGTCGGCGGCTTCAGCGTCGCCCAGAAGATGGCCGACGGCGCCGATGACACCCGGCCCGATGACGTCGCCCGCACCGGCAACCGCAGTACCCAGGACTCCGCGACCTGGCTGACCGGCCTGGTCGAACAGCTCGCCAGCGGCGGGCAGGGTGTCTTCTCCGTCGTGGCGCTCAGCTCCGACTCCGACGAACCGTTCGGCGACTCCAGCCCCGGTACCCGCGGCCCGCGCGCCTCCGGCGATGTCGATCCCGAGCGGAGCGTGCCCGCCGAGCTGCGGCGGAAGCTGGACACCAAGTCCGGGACGTTCCGCCAGTACACCCAGATCAAGCGGATCGGGTCGGACGACGGCGTGCCGGCGCTGATCATCGGCAAGCGGCTGAACGACGTCAACAGCAACCAGTACCAGCTCTACTACCTCTTCCCGTTCAGCCAGGAGGAGGAGTCGCTCAAGCTCGTGACGGGCACGCTCGCGACGGCCGGGGTGTTCGTCGTGATCCTGCTCGGTGCGATCGCCTGGCTGGTGGTGCGGCAGGTCGTCACGCCCGTACGGATGGCCGCGGGGATCTCCGAGCGGCTGGCCGCCGGCCTCCTCCAGGAGCGGATGAAGGTCACCGGTGAGGACGACATCGCCCGTCTCGGGGAATCCTTCAACAAGATGGCGCAGAACCTCCAGGTCAAGATCCAGCAGCTGGAGGAGCTGTCCCGGATGCAGCGCCGCTTCGTCTCCGACGTCTCGCACGAGCTGCGGACGCCGCTGACGACCGTACGGATGGCGGCCGATGTCATCCACGACGCCCGCGACGAGTTCGACCCCGCCACCGCACGCTCCGCCGAGCTGCTGCGCGGCCAGCTGGACCGCTTCGAATCGCTGCTCGCGGAGCTGTTGGAGATCAGCCGTTTCGATGCCGGGGCGGCCGCGCTGGAGGCCGAGCCGATCGACCTGCGCGACGTGGTGCACCGCGTCATCGAGGGGGCCGAGCCGCTCGCCGAGCGCAAGGGCACCCGCATCGTGGTGCGCGGCGCCGAGCAGCCCGTCATCGCCGAGGCCGATCCCCGCCGGGTGGAGCGGGTGCTGCGCAATCTCGTGGTCAACGCCGTCGAGCACGGCGAGGGTCGCGATGTGGTGGTGCGGCTGGCGTCCGGGGGCGACCGCAGTGGCGGTGCGGTGGCCCTCGCGGTGCGTGACTACGGCGTCGGTCTCAAGCCCGGCGAGGCCACCCGGGTCTTCAACCGCTTCTGGCGCGCGGACCCGGCCCGGGCCCGTACCACCGGAGGCACCGGACTCGGCCTGTCCATCGCCGTCGAGGACGCCCGGCTGCACGGCGGCTGGCTGCAGGCCTGGGGTGAGCCCGGCGGTGGCTCGCAGTTCCGCCTGACGCTGCCGCGGACGGCCGGCGAGACGCTGCGCGGGTCCCCGATACCCCTGGAGCCGGAGGACTCACGGCGGCACCGCGGGCTGGACGAGACGGGCCGGCCGCGCGCCGGGGTGGACCGCAAGGCGTCCACGATCCCGGCACAGCCGCGTACGACAGAGGCGGACGGTGCGCTCTCCGCCGCCCGGGAGCCGCAGGTGGCCCGGCCGTCGACGGCCGGGCCGACGGCGCTGCCCGGCAACGGCGCCCGTGTGGTGCCGCAGATCGGGGGCGCGCGGAGCGAGGCAGCAGCGCGCGGCGAGGGCGCGCACATCGATGAGCCGGTCCACGAGGGCGGGGACGAGCAGGACGCCGGACGGGGCGTGGAGCGGGAAGGCGGGCTGCGTGGGAACTGAGCGCGGGGAGGGCGTCGGAGAGCCCCGTATGCGCGTCCGCCGGGGAGCCCGGCGGGCGCGGAAGGCCGTGCTGCTCGGCTGTGCGGCGGCGCTGCTGGCCGGATGTGCGTCGATGCCGGACAGCGGGGACGTCACGGCCGTCGACCAGTCGCCGCGCTCCGAAGGCGACTCCCAGGTGCGGGTCTACGGCGTACCCCCGCAGGACGGTGCGCAGCCGACCAACATCGTGCGCAGCTTCCTCGACGCGACGACCAGCGACGAGGCGGATTTCCGTACGGCCACCCAGTATCTGGCCAAGTCGGCGAAGCGGACGTGGCGGCCGTTCCAGGTCACCAATGTGCTCCAGGAACGTCCGAAGCCCGAGCCGAAGTCGCAGCCCAGCCGCGAGGACGCGAACGGCTACACGGTCACCCTCTCCGGCAGCCAGGTGGCGGCCGTGGACGACAACCACGCCTACACCCCGGAGGAGAAGCCGTACCGCCGCACGATTCACCTCGTCAAGGAGAACGGGCAGTGGCGAATCGACCGGCTGCCCAACGGGCTGGTGCTCGGCCTGTCCGACTTCCAGCGCATCTACCGCTCCGTCAACAAGTACTACTTCGCGTCCTACAAGTCCGAGGCGCAGGAGCCGAAGGCGAGCCGCAATGTGCTCGTCGCGGACCCGGTCTATCTGCGACAGCGGATAAAGCCGATCACGTCCAGTGTGGCGGCGCTGCTGTCCGGGCCCACCGACTGGCTGAACCAGGTGACGAGTTCGGCGTTCCCGCCCGGCACCCGGCTCGCCGCGCGCGATCTGGCGCTGGACGACTCCAACGCGCTGCATGTCAGGCTCAGCAAGCAGGCGGTGAGCGCCGGCTCCGCCCAGTGCAAGCGGATGGCGGCGCAACTCTTCTTCACCGTCCAGGACATGACGCGGGCTTCGAAGGTCAGTGAGGTGGAGCTCCAGGACGGCAGCGGCAATTCGCTCTGCGCGCTGACCCAGGAGCAGGCCGACCGTGACTTCGCCCCCTCTCCGGGCAGCCAGAACTCCGGCAAGGAGTACTTCATCGACGCCGACCACAAGGTCGTGGCCATGTCGGACTCCGCGACCGAACCGACGCCGGTCCGCGGGCCGTTCGGCACCGGCAAGACCCCGTTGCGCTCGGTCGCCATCTCGCGCGCCGAGAACACCGCGGCCGGTGTGTCGAGTGACGGCCGGTCCCTGTACGTGGCCGGCATGGAGGACGGCATCGCCCGCGGCGGTTCACTACTGACCAGCAACGGCTCGGCCAAGGACCCCGATGCGGGGCTGACCGCGCCGAGCTGGGACGGGCTGGGCGATCTGTGGATCGCCGACCGCGATGCGCACGGCTCGCGGCTGCTGCGGATACGTGAGGGCAAGAGCGACCCCGAAAGGGTCGCGGTGCCCGGTCTGGGCGGGCGGCGGATCAAGGCGATCAAGGTGGCTGCGGACGGGATCCGGATCGCGGTCCTGGTGGAGGACAAGGGGCGTACGACGCTCCAGCTCGGCCGGGTCGAACGCGGCGGCACTGCCCAGCATCCGGAACTCTCGGTGCAGGAACTGCGGCCGATCGCACCGCAGTTGGAGGACGTGGTGGCCGCGTCCTGGGCGGGCGGCAGCCGGCTGGTGGTCGTCGGGCGGGAGTCCGGCGGGGTCCAGCAGATGCAGTTCATGGAGACCGACGGCTCGGCGTCCAACGCGCAGACCCTGCCCGGCGTCAACGGCGTCAAGGCGGTGGCGGCCTCGGAGGACGAGACCAGGCCGCTGATCGCGGACGCGACGGAGGGGATAGTGCGGCTGCCTCCGGACGCGAACTGGAAGACCGTGGCGAAGGACGGGACGGCGCCGGTCTATCCCGGGTGACGCGGGTGGCCGGGCTTGCCCGGTTGAAGTGGATGACGCGGGTATCGGCTCGCCGCCGACGCATTCCGGCCCCGACCCTGCCGATCCAGCCGGACCGGGGCCGGAATGCGTCGGTCCGGCCGGCCGCGATATCCCCCGAACGGCTCAGCCGCTGCTCCGCTGCCGAGGTTGTCCACAGGGGTGGTGACCGAGGGTGTTCGGCGGGACAGTGGAGTCATGCAAGGGGTATGGCGCGAACTGGCCGGTCTGGTGCTGCCGGTCGACTGTGCGGGGTGTGGCCGCCCGCGTACGGAGCTGTGCGCACAGTGCCGTCGGGCGCTGGCGCGGGACGGGCGCGGGGCGCGGCGGGTTCGGCCGTGGCCCGCGCCGGCCGGGCTGCCCCGGGTGTGGGCGGGGGCGCCGTATGCCGACGAGGTGCGGGCGGTGCTGCTCGCACACAAGGAGCGGGGCGCATTGCCGCTGGCCGGGCCGCTGGGGGCGGTGCTGGCCGGGGCCGTACGGGGGCTGCGGGCCGGTGGCGGGCCGCTGCTGCTGGTCCCGGTGCCGTCGGCCCGGAGAGCGGTGGCCGGCCGGGGGCATGATCCGGTGCGCAGCGCCGCCCGGGCGGCGGCCGGTGAGCTGCGGCGGGTGGGGACGGGGGCCCAGGTGCTCGCGGTGCTGCGGCAGCGGCGTGCGGTGGCCGACCAGGCGGGACTGAGCGCCCGGCAGCGGCTGGAGAACGTCGCCGGTGCACTGGAGGTGCCGGGCGTGGCTCGGAGGCTGCTGGCGGGCCTGCCAGCGGTGCTGGTGGACGATCTGGTGACCACGGGTGCCACGCTCGCGGAGGCGGCACGCGCGATGGCCGTGGCCGACGGCCGGGTGGTCGGTGCGGCGGCCGTGGCGGCGCCGGTGAGCGCCTTCGCGGCCGGTCGTGCTGCTGCGCCCCTCCGCGCGTTACCACAGGGCAATTAGTTGAGGAAGGAAAGTCGCTCAATTGGAGCCGAGGGCTCCGAGGGGGTGCCGACAACAGTCCGAGAGAGCTATGTTCGGTTGTGAGGACTTGGCGGACGTTTTGCCTCGGATGTCGCGATGAATGCGTTCAGGGGTATTTTCGGCGACCCTGAAAACAGGGGAGTGGAGAGCTTGTCGACGGGGGAGGAGGAGGTGAAAGTCGCCAAGTCCGAGGCTTCGGCAACCACCGGAGCCTGGTGCAAGAAGGAATCGCCCCGCTGGATGAGCGGAGCGATCCGGGAACGGAGTTCTGCGTGGACATCGTCGTCAAGGGCCGCAAGACCGAGGTGCCCGAGCGGTTCCGCAAGCACGTGGCCGAGAAGCTCAAGCTGGACAAAGTCCAGAAGCTCGACGCCAAGGTGATCAGCCTGGACGTCGAGGTGTCCAAGGAGCCCAACCCGCGGCAGGCCGACCGTTCCGACCGAGTGGAGATCACCCTCCGCTCCCGTGGCCCGGTGGTCCGGGCCGAGGCGGCCGCAGCCGATCCCTACGCCGCGCTGGATCTGGCAACCGCCAAGCTCGAAGCGCGTCTGCGGAAGCAGCACGACAAGCGCTTCTCGCGTCGTGGCAACGGCCGCATTCCGGCGAGTGAAGTCGCTGTCAGCGTGCCCGACGCCGCAAGCCTGAACACCAACGGAGAACTTGCCGCCGAGGTCGACCAGAAGGTGCCGACCACGAGGATGGGTTCGATCGACGTCCAGGGTGAAGGCCCCCTGATCGTCCGGGAGAAGACCCACTCGGCCGCACCGATGGCGCTCGACCAGGCGCTCGCCGAGATGGAGTTGGTCGGACACGACTTCTACCTCTTCGTCGACGCCGACACCAAGCTGCCGAGTGTCGTCTACCGGCGGCACGCATACGACTACGGCGTCATCCACCTGAACCCCGATCTGTTCGGGGAGGAGGAGCCCGGCGGCGCAGGCGGCGCCCTGGGCGGCTGAACCCCACCGCTCGGTGCCCCCGGCGCACGCCGGGGGCACCATCGTGACCGGAGAGAGCAGGAGTTGAAGCCGTATAGTGTTTGTGCCGGCCAGGGACTACGGGGACACGACACGGCGACATGCCGGGGAGACGATCGCATGGCATTGATCGGGCTGGCCGCAGGGGGCTGTTGTCAACCAGCCTTATTTCCAAGCTCTGGCCTGTGGGCCGAGTAGTTGACGGGGAGGATCGATGGGGGACAGTTTCGGGCCCGTGCGCGGCGACGCGGATGATGACCACTGCGGTGCCGGAAGCGAGGACGAGGCCGACCGGGCCGTGAGCGTGGCGCGCAAGGAACCGATCCGGGTCCTGGTCGTGGATGATCACGCGCTCTTCCGGCGTGGGCTGGAGATCGTGCTGGCCCAGGAGGAGGACATCCAGGTCGTCGGCGAGGCGGGGGACGGCGCGGAGGCGGTCGACAAGGCCGCGGATCTGCTGCCCGACATCGTGCTGATGGACGTACGGATGCCCAAGCGCGGCGGGATCGAGGCATGTACCTCCATCAAGGAGGTCGCCCCCAGTGCAAAGATCATCATGCTGACGATCAGCGACGAAGAGGCCGATCTCTACGACGCGATCAAGGCCGGCGCCACCGGCTACCTCCTCAAGGAGATCTCCACCGATGAGGTGGCGACCGCGATCCGTGCCGTCGCGGACGGCCAGTCGCAGATCAGCCCGTCGATGGCGTCCAAGCTCCTGACGGAGTTCAAGTCGATGATCCAGCGCACGGACGAGCGCCGGCTGGTGCCCGCGCCCCGGCTCACCGACCGAGAGCTCGAAGTCCTCAAGCTGGTGGCCACGGGCATGAACAACCGCGATATCGCCAAGGAACTCTTCATCTCCGAGAACACGGTGAAGAACCACGTCCGCAACATCCTGGAGAAGCTGCAACTGCACTCCCGGATGGAGGCCGTGGTGTACGCGATGCGGGAGAAGATCCTCGAGATCCGGTGAGCCGGCCGGGGCGTGAGTGCGCCGGGTGGCCGGGGGCCGGATGGGCCCCCGGACGTACCGCCCGGCGGTTCTAGTCGCTCGTGTGAGTGAGTTCTGCGCGCAGCGCGGCGGCCAGCTTCGGGTCGTCGCAGCGGTCCACGCGTACGGCGTCGCAGCCGACCCAGCTCGCTGCCTCCCGCAGGGCCTGGGCCATGGGGGCGACGGCCTTGGCGCTCTGCACCGACACCTGGCGGGCGACGAGGGTGGTGCCCTCGCGGGCCGGATCCACCCGCCCCACCAGCTGACCGCCGGCCAGTAGGGGCATCGCGAAATAGCCGTGTATCCGCCGGGGGCGGGGGACGTATGCCTCCAGGCGGTGCGTGAAACCGAAGATCCGCTCGGTGCGCGGGCGGTCCCAGATCAGGGAGTCGAAGGGCGAGAGCAGGGTCGTGCGGTGCCGGCCGCGGGGCGGGGCGGCGAGCGCGGCGGGATCGGCCCAGGCGGGCTTTCCCCAGCCCTCGACCTCGACCGGGACCAGACCGGACTCCGCGACGACGGCATCGACCTGCTCGCCCTTGAGGCGGTGGTAGTCCGCCAGGTCGGCGCGGGTGGCCACGCCCATGGCGGCCCCGGCCTGGGCGACCAGGCGGCGCAGGCACTCGGCGTCGTCGAGATCGTCATGGAGCAGACCGTCCGGGACGGCGCGCTCGGCGAGGTCGTACACCCGCTTCCAGGCGCGGCGTTCCGTACAGACCACCTCGCCGGTGTCCAGCAGCCACTCCACCGCGATCTTGGTCTCGGACCAGTCCCACCACTCGCCGCCGTTGCGCCCTCCGCCCAGCTCGGAGGTGGTCAGCGGACCGTCGGCCGTCAGCCGGTCCAATACGGCGGCGCAGGAGCGCTCGGAGTCCTCCATGATGTGCCAGCGGTGGCCCTTGGCCCGCCGGGCGCGGCGGCGGAAGGCGAAGTGCGGCCACTCCTCGACGGGCAGGATGCAGGCGGCGTGCGACCAGTACTCGAAGCTGTGGGTGTCGGTCCAGTAGGCGGCCTCGACGGCGGTGCGGCCGACGGCGCCGAGCCGGGCGTAGGGCACCAGCTCATGGGAGCGGGCCAGCACCGAGATCGTGTCCAGCTGCACCGCGCCCAGCTGCCGCAGCACCCCGCGCACGCCCGCCCGGCGGTCCGGGGCGCCCAGCAGGCCCTGCGCCCGCAGCGCCAGGCGGCGGGCATCGTCGCGGGACAGGGCGGTCACGGGCGGGGGCAGCGGCTGCGTCTCGGCGGTCATGCGGCTCAGAGTAGGGGCGGGCACTGACAACGGCCCCGGCGCGGGAAGAACCGCTGGTGAGGCGGTACCCGAGGCCGTGCGGAGTGGAGCCGTCGCGGTGCGGAGTGCCGCGCGTCCCGGGCCCGCTGCGTGCCGGCCCCCGCCGTCCCGGGCCTGCGCCGTGCCGCTGTCGGACCGCGCGGCCGGCGCTCAGCCTGGGTAGGGCAGATACGGCGTCGCGTCCGGGACGCCGATGCCGGCTGCCGCCCCGGATGGTCCGTGCTCTCCGGGCAGGTCGGACGGGAGCAGCGAGCCGATCCAGAGGTCCCGGCGGGTGCCCTCGCGCAGCAGCTTGGCGCGCAGGGTGCCCTCCATCCGGAAGCCGAGCTTGGCGGCCACCGCCCGGGAGCCTACGTTGCCGGCCTCCGCGTGCCACTCCATGCGCTCCACCCCGAGATCGTCGAAGGCCCAGCGCAGCACCGCGCGGGCCGCCTCGACGGTGTACCCCCGGCCGCGCTGCGCCTTGGCGGTCCAGTAGCCCAGCTCGGCCTGCCGCTCCGGGGTGCGCAGCCGGTCGAGGCGTACCAGGCCCATCGCACCGACCAGGGCCCCCTCCGCCCGGGTCACGACGGCGAAGTGGTAGGCGGTGTCGTGGCGCCAGCCCTCGGGGACGACCGTCCCGGTGAACTGCTCGGCGTCCTCCCGGCGGTACGGGGAGGGGACGGTGGTCCAGCGCGGAATGTCCGGCTCCTGGCACGCGGCGTACACCGCGGGTGCGTCGGAGGCGTCGAAGGGGCGCAGCACGAGACGCTCGGTGGTGAGGGTGACCGGCTTCATGGCGTGAGTCTGCAAGGTTGCGGAAAGCCTGGCTAAGGGTTTTCGGCGTGATTCCCGGCACCCGCCCGGCACCTTCTCGCGGCCTTGTGCGTTCACGGGAGGAGGGGATAGCGGGGTTCGCTGCGGCGGACCTCCCGGCCCGGCTGCGTCCTCCTTTACGATGGCCGTTGCGGCGGGGCCTGCCCCCTTGGAAAAATGCCGCGCCCGCGCACTCGACCGTGCAGGCCCGACCGGCAAGGAGACCAGCCCAAGTGTCCGTCTTGACGAAGATCATGCGTGCAGGCGAAGGAAAGATCCTGCGCAAACTGCACCGCATCGCGGGCCAGGTCAACTCCATCGAGGAGGACTTCGCGGCGCTCTCCGACGCGGAGCTGCGTGCCCTTACGGATGAGTACAAGGAGCGTCTCGCGGACGGCGAGAGCCTCGACGATCTGCTGCCCGAGGCGTTCGCCACGGTCCGTGAGGCTGCCAGGCGGGTGCTCGGCCAGCGTCCCTATGACGTCCAGCTGATGGGCGGCGCGGCCCTTCACATGGGGTACGTCGCCGAGATGAAGACCGGTGAGGGCAAGACCCTGGTCGGCACCCTCCCGACGTACCTCAACGCGCTGTCCGGCAAGGGCGTCCACCTGATCACGGTGAACGACTACCTGGCCGAGCGCGACTCCGAGATGATGGGCCGCGTCCATAAATTCCTGGGCCTGACCGTCGGTTGCATCCTCGCCGACATGACGCCGGCCCAGCGCCGCGAGCAGTACAACTGCGACATCACCTACGGCACGAACAACGAGTTCGGCTTCGACTATCTGCGTGACAACATGGCCTGGTCGCAGGACGAACTCGTCCAGCGCGGCCACAACTTCGCGGTCGTCGACGAGGTCGACTCGATCCTCGTCGACGAGGCCCGTACGCCGCTGATCATCTCCGGTCCCGCGGACTCGGCCACCAAGTGGTACGGCGACTTCGCCAAGTTGGTGCAGCGCCTGAAGCGGGGCGAGGCCGCCAATCCGCAGCGCGGCATCGAGGAGACCGGCGACTACGACGTCGACGAGAAGAAGCGCACCGTCGGCATCCACGAGTCCGGTGTCAGCAAGGTCGAGGACTGGCTGGGCATCGACAATCTGTACGAGTCGGTGAACACCCCGCTCGTCGGGTACCTCAACAACGCGATCAAGGCC
Organism: Streptomyces sp. 2323.1; assembly: GCF_900221035.1. Lineage (NCBI taxonomy): Bacteria > Bacillati > Actinomycetota > Actinomycetes > Kitasatosporales > Streptomycetaceae > Streptomyces > Streptomyces sp. 2323.1. Next base: position 4,944,700 of record NZ_LT907981.1, read on the forward strand.
AAGGAGCTCTTCAAGAACGACAAGGACTACGTCGTCATCGACGGCGAAGTCATGATCGTCGACGAGCACACCGGCCGTATCCTCGCCGGCCGCCGCTACAACGAGGGCATGCACCAGGCCATCGAGGCGAAGGAAGGGGTGGAGATCAAGGACGAGAACCAGACGCTCGCCACGATCACCCTGCAGAACTTCTTCCGCCTCTACGACAAGCTCTCCGGCATGACCGGTACGGCCATGACCGAGGCCGCGGAGTTCCACCAGATCTACAAGCTCGGCGTCGTCCCGATCCCGACGAACCGCCCGATGGTCCGTATGGACCAGGCGGACCTGATCTACCGCACCGAGCCCGCGAAGTTCGACGCGGTCGTCGAGGACATCGTCGAGAAGCACAGCAAGGGCCAGCCGATCCTGGTCGGCACGACCTCCGTGGAGAAGTCCGAGTACCTCTCCCAGCAGCTCAACAAGCGCGGTGTGCCGCACGAGGTCCTCAACGCCAAGCAGCACGACCGGGAAGCGCCGATCATCGCCCAGGCGGGCCGCAAGGGTGCCGTCACGGTCGCCACGAACATGGCCGGCCGCGGTACGGACATCAAGCTCGGCGGCAACCCCGACGACCTCGCCGAGGCGGAGCTGCGGCAGCTGGGCCTGGACCCGGTCGAGCACGTCGAGGAGTGGGCGGCCGCGCTGCCCGCCGCCCTGGAGCGCGCCGAGGCCGCGGTCAAGGCGGAGTTCGAAGAGGTCAAGGAGCTCGGCGGGCTCTATGTGCTCGGTACCGAGCGGCACGAGTCGCGGCGGATCGACAACCAGCTGCGCGGCCGCTCCGGCCGTCAGGGCGACCCCGGCGAGTCGCGCTTCTACCTCTCCCTGGGCGATGACCTGATGCGGCTGTTCAAGGCGCAGATGGTCGAGCGGGTCATGGCAATGGCCAATGTGCCCGACGACGTCCCGATCGAGAACAAGATGGTGACCCGGGCGATCGCCTCCGCGCAGTCGCAGGTCGAGCAGCAGAACTTCGAGACGCGCAAGAACGTCCTGAAGTACGACGAGGTGCTCAACCGCCAGCGCGAGGTGATCTACGGCGAGCGCCGCCGTGTCCTGGAGGGCGAGGATCTGCAGGACCAGATCAAGCACTTCATGGACGACACCATCGACGCCTACATCCAGGCGGAGACGGTCGAGGGCTTCGCCGAGGAGTGGGATCTGGACCGGCTGTGGGGCGCCTTCAAGCAGCTCTACCCGGTCAAGGTCACCGTCGAGGAGCTGGAGGACGAGGCCGGCGACCGCGCGGGCATCACCGCCGAGTTCATCGCCGATGCCATCAAGGAGGACATCCACGAGCAGTACGCCGCCCGTGAGGAGCAGCTCAGCTCGGACGTCATGCGGGAGCTGGAGCGCCGGGTCGTGCTGTCCGTCCTGGACCGCAAGTGGCGTGAGCACCTCTACGAGATGGACTACCTCCAGGAGGGCATCGGCCTGCGGGCGATGGCCCAGAAGGACCCGCTGGTCGAGTACCAGCGCGAGGGCTTCGACATGTTCACCGCGATGATGGAGGGCATCAAGGAGGAGTCCGTCGGCTACCTGTTCAACCTGGAGGTCCAGGTCGAGCAGCACGTCGAGGAGGTCCCGGTGGAGGAGGCGCAGACCTCGCTGGACAAGGACCTGCAGGACGCCGTGCCCGCCGGCGCGGCGCGCCCGGAGATCCACGCCAAGGGCCTGGAGGCGCCGCAGCGCCCGGACCGGCTGCACTTCTCCGCCCCCAAGGTGGACGGCGACGGCAGCGTCATCGAGGGCGACTTCATCAGCGACGAGGAGGCCGGACCGGCCCGTTCCGAGGCGGACGGGCTGACCCGCGCCGAGCGCCGCAAGGCCCAGAAGAGCGCAGGGCGTCGCCGTAAGAAGTGAGCAGTGAGCGGTGAGGCGGCCCGGGGGCGGGCTGCCCGGGCCGTGTAGCAGAGGGGCGCCCCGGCCGGAGACCGGCCGGGGCGCCTTTGTGTGCCGGCCGGGCATCAGAGCGCGCCCGGGACGCCCGGGGCCGGGCCGATGTCGAGGGCGGCGCAGCGCCACCGGGCGTCGGCGCCGAGCTCCAGCCGGAAGGCCAGTGCCCGCAGCCGTTCGCCCGCCGCGATGCGGGCGAAGGCCTCGATGACGCCGCGGCGGGGCCGGCACAGCCCGCAGTCGCGCACCGTGGGGTCGTCGCCGCGTACGCCGGGAACCGGGACCGGCCGCAGCGGTGCCTGCGGGGCGAGCTCCGCGAGCCGGTCGTACGCGGCCGGCAGCGCATGCCCCAGCAGGGCGTGGACGGGGCGCTGACCGCTGAGGGCGAGCAGCAGCTGCTGGGCGAACCAGTGATGCGGCCGGCTCTGCTGTGCCCGGCGCTGTGCCCCGGCCGTCGGCAGAGGGACGCCGGCCGTGGTGACCGGGGTGGCGGAGGCGCCGGGGGCGGCCCGGCGGCTCGCCGCGGCGGCCAGGGCGGTGGGACGGCCGGGGCGGGGCGCGGTACGGGTGGGGCCGCGGCCGGCGGGGCCGGGGGTGCGCCCGCCGCCCGGACCGGAGCTGCGGCCGCTGGAGCCGCCCGGACCGCTCCGACCGCGGGCGCCGGGGCCGCTGCCGGCCGGGCCGAGGGGCCGGCGGTCGGCGGGGGACCGCCGTGGCCGGGGAACGGCCGGTGCGGGCGGTGGGGTGTGCCCTGCGTCGGGCGCGGTGCGTCCGGCGGCAGCGGGTGGGGTGTGCGTCGCGGTGCTGTTGGTGCCGGTCATGCTGGTGATCGCCCCCGTGGTGCCGGGCCCGTGAATTACCGGGCGGTAGCTTTTGTGGTGGGGATCTTCTATCGACGCGACCGGGGCGGCAGCAAGGCGCGGCGGGGGCCGGGCGGGCGGCGCGCAGAGATCACCCGTCCGTGGCGCGGGCTTGGTGTGAGGCCTCGGGAGCGGGGTGGTGGGCGGTCTCCGGGTGGGCGGCACGAGGGCTGTGGGGGCGGCACGATGGGGGACTCGCGCCCGTATGCTGGCGGGACAATCGTGAGAGTCGAGCGAATCGAGCGGAAGCGGCTGCCATGCGCGTCTATGTCCCCCTGACCCTTTCCGGTCTCGCAGAGGCGCACAAGAACGGTGAGCTGGACCCCGGCTCCCTGGGCGCGTACGCGGTCACGCCCGCGCTGCGCGAGTGGTACGTCTCGGACGACATCGAAGAGCTGGAGTACGCGGCGCTCAACCGGGCCGCGCAGGCGTCGCTGCGGATGCTCGCCGGACACCCGGAGATCGCCCGGCGGCGTGTGGTGGTGGCCGTGGACGTGCCGGACGGCGCGGCCGTGGCGGATCCGGACCGGGGGCTCGATCAGTCGTCGCTGGGTGAGGTGCGGGTCGCCGGGCCGGTGCCGCTCTCGAAGGCCGCGGCGGTGCATGTGGATGCCGCGGACGCGGAGGCGGACATCGCGGCGGCCGCGGCGGCGCTCGGCGCGGCGGACCAGGGCGATGACGATGCGCAGTTCACGGTCGACGGTGCCGAGGACCACGATCTGATGTGGTTCGGGGTGCAGGAGATCCCGCACCTGATCGGCTAGGCCCTGTCGTCAAACTCCCGCCTGCCGCGCGGCGCCTGGCACGCACGCTCTCCCCCACGCCTGAACGGCGCGGGGGGACCCCCACCGTTGTCGGGATCATCCACGTAGACCCTCCCCCATGCCTTAAGGGCATGGGAGGTGCCCCCATCGAGGACGACCCTCCGCCTTGCGATCGCACGCACCAGACGCCGCGCGGCCTGCCCTTCGGGCAGACGACGGGAGTTTGACGACAGGGCCTAGTGGCTCGATCTCCGCAGGTCCGGCTGCGTTGTCAGTGGGTGCGGGTACCTTTTCTTCATGGGGAAGCGCACGGGGAACGACCTGGGGTAACGCATGGGGAAGCACGCGACACACATCGTCTGGGACTGGAACGGGACCCTGTTCCATGACATCGACGCCGTCATCGGGGCGACGAACTCCGCCTTCGCGGAGATCGGCCTGGAGCCGATCACGCTGGAGACGTACCGCGAGCTGTACTGCGTGCCCGTGCCGCGGTTCTACGAGCGGCTGATGGGGCGGCTGCCCACGGACACGGAGTGGCTGGTGATGGACGAGGCGTTCCACCGCCACTACAGCACCCACCGCCTGGGCTGTGAGCTCGCCGAGGGCGTGGATCTGCTGCTGGAGGGCTGGCAGACGGCCGGGCGCAGCCAGTCGATTCTGAGCATGTACGGGCACGACGACCTGATACCGATCGTCCGCGACTTCGGGATCGAGTCGCGGTTCGTGCGGATCGACGGCAGGACCGGGCCGTCCGGCGGCACGAAGAGCGCCCACATGGTGCGGCATCTGGCGGCGATGGAGCAGGTCGAGCCGGCGCGTACGGTCGTGATCGGTGACGCCGTGGACGATGCGGTGGCGGCGCAGGACGCGGGTGCGCATGCGGTGCTCTACACGGGCGGATCGCACAGCCGCGGGAGCCTGGAGACCGCCGGGGTGCCGGTGGTGGACACGCTCGCCGAGGCGGTCGAGCTGGCGGGAGCGCTCGTCCTCTAGGGCCTTTCCCAGGATCTGTCCCGGGGCCCGTACGCCCGCCCGGCCTCCTGGGCGGCGGTGCCCAGACGCCGCTCCTGTGCGGGCCCGCCGGGAGTCCGGGCGCCAGGGCGGCACGCACACCCCACCCCGGCAGTGCGTTGTCCGGAAGGTCTAAGTTCACGCCAAGGTTTTGTACCTACAAGGCCCATGACGGCACCCGTGTGGGGAGCGATAGCCTTGCACCGTGATCAGCGCGATAATCCGCGGGGGCATCGAGGCCCCTGCCGTGCGCCCGGGGCACGACCGTGACCGGGCGATCGCTGGTCGTTGCGGCCAACTTTCCCTGTCGACTTTGTCAAAAACAGTCGATGGCGACCCGGCCCTCTCTCATCGCGGCATAGCGTCGACAGCGACAGAACACCTCGCGTCACGGCGGCGTTGTGCGGCTTCCATCACGTTCTTCCACAACGTCACGCAACGGCGCGCGACAGGAGCCAGAGGACATGCAGACCAAGCTGGACGAAGCCAAAACCGAGCTGCTCGCCAGGGCCGCCCGGGTCGTTGAAAGCAGCCCGGCCGGGAGCAAGCACCCGGTACGGGGTCTCGACCCGGACGCCCTGGCGGGATACCTCCAGCGCTACTACCTGCACACCGCCCCCGAGGACCTCACCGACCGCGATCCGGTGGACGTCTTCGGCGCCGCGCTCTCGCACTACCGCCTCGCGGAAATGCGTCCTCAGGGCACCGCGAACGTCCGGGTGCACACCCCGACCGTCGAGGAGAACGGCTGGACGTGCAGCCACTCCGTCGTCGAGGTGGTCACCGACGACATGCCGTTCCTGGTCGACTCGGTCACCAATGAGCTCTCCCGGCAGGGGCGCGGCATCCATGTCGTGATCCACCCGCAGGTGATCGTCCGCCGTGATGTCACCGGCAAGCTCATCGAGGTCTTCGACTCCAACTGCGACGCCCACGGCCGGACCGGCAAGGGCAAGGCCACCGAGCTGCCGCACGACGCGGTGACCGAGTCCTGGATCCATGTCGAGATGGACCGCGAGACCGACCGGGAGGACCTCAAGCAGATCACCGCGGATCTGCTGCGGGTGCTCTCCGACGTCCGCGAGGCCGTCGAGGACTGGGAGAAGATGCGCGGCGCCGCCGGCCGGCTCGCCGACGAGCTGGGCTCCGAGCCGACCGCCGACGATCTGCGCGACCAGGAGATCGAGGAGGCCCAGGAGCTGCTGCGGTGGCTGTCCGCCGACCACTTCACCTTCCTGGGATACCGCGAGTACGAGCTGACCTCCGTGCCCGGTGAGGGCGGCGCCGAGGAGGACGTGCTGACCGCGGTGCCCGGCACCGGCCTGGGCATCCTGCGCGCCGACCCGCCGCACCGCGAGACCGCCGACGGCCACCCCGTCTCGCCGTCCTTCAACCGGCTGCCCGCCGACGCCCGCGCCAAGGCCCGTGAGCACAAGCTGCTCGTCCTGACCAAGGCCAACAGCCGCGCCACCGTCCACCGCCCGTCCTACCTCGACTACGTCGGCGTCAAGAAGTTCGACGCCAAGGGCAATGTCATCGGTGAGCGGCGCTTCCTGGGCCTGTTCTCCTCGGCCGCGTACACCGAGTCCGTGCGCCGGGTGCCGGTCATCCGCCGCAAGGTCGCCGAGGTGCTGGAGGGCGCGGGCTTCAGCCCGGACAGCCACGACGGCCGCGACCTGCTGCAGATCCTGGAGACCTACCCGCGCGACGAGCTGTTCCAGACCCCGGTCGACGAGCTGCGGTCCATCGCCACCAGCGTGCTCTACCTGCAAGAGCGCCGCCGGCTGCGGCTCTACCTCCGCCAGGACGAGTACGGCCGCTACTACTCCGCGCTGGTCTACCTCCCGCGCGACCGGTACACCACCGGGGTGCGGCTGCGCCTGATCGACATCCTCAAGGAGGAGCTGGGCGGCACCAGCGTCGACTTCACCGCCTGGAACACCGAGTCGATCCTCTCCCGGCTGCACTTCGTCATCCGTGTCGAGCCCGGCGCCAGCCTGCCCGAGCTCACCGACGCCGATGTGGACCGCCTGGAGAGCCGGCTGGTGGAGGCCGCCCGCTCGTGGGCCGACGGCTTCGCCGAGGCGCTGACCGCCGAGGTCGGCGAGGAGCGCGCCGCCGAGCTCCTGCGCCGCTACGGCCACGCCTTCCCCGAGGGCTACAAGGCCGACAACAGCCCGCGCAGCGCCGTCGCCGACCTCCAGCACCTGGAGAAGCTCACCGGTGAGCCCGGCAAGGACTTCTCGGTCAGCCTCTACGAGCCGGTCGACGCCGGTCCCGGTGAGCGCCGCTTCAAGATCTACCGCCGGGGCGAGCCGGTCTCGCTCTCCCGGGTGCTGCCCGGTCTGAACCGCCTGGGCGTCGAGGTCGTCGACGAGCGTCCGCACGAGCTGCGCTGCGCCGACTCCACCATCGCCTGGGTCTACGACTTCGGCCTCCGGATGCCGGAGCACGTCAAGGGCGACGACGCCCGCGAGCGCTTCCAGGACGCCTTCACGGCGGTGTGGACCGGCGCGGCCGAGAGCGACAACTTCAACACGCTGGTGCTGCGGGCCGGTCTCAACTGGCGCCAGGCGATGGTCCTGCGGGCCTACGCCAAGTACCTGCGGCAGGCCGGTGCGACCTTCAGCCAGACGTACATGGAGGACACCCTCTCCAACAACGTCCACACCACCCGGCTGCTGGTCTCCCTCTTCGAGGCGCGGATGTCCCCCGACCGGCAGCGGGCCGGCACGGAGCTGACGGACGGGCTGCTGGAGGAGCTGGACGGCGCGCTCGACCAGGTCGCCTCCCTGGACGAGGACCGGATCCTGCGATCCTTCCTCACCGTCATCAAGGCCACGCTGCGCACCAACCACTACCAGAAGGACAGCCAGGGCCGGCCGCACGCCTACCTGTCCATGAAGCTGGACCCGCAGGCCATCCCCGACCTGCCGGCGCCCCGCCCGGCGTACGAGATCTGGGTGTACTCCCCGAAGGTCGAGGGCGTCCACCTGCGGTTCGGCAAGGTCGCGCGCGGCGGTCTGCGCTGGTCGGACCGCCGGGAGGACTTCCGTACGGAGATCCTCGGCCTGGTCAAGGCGCAGATGGTCAAGAACACCGTCATCGTGCCGGTCGGCGCGAAGGGCGGCTTCGTCGGCAAGCAGCTGCCGGACCCGTCGCAGGACCGCGACGCCTGGCTGGCCGAGGGCATCGCCAGCTACCGGACCTTCATCTCCGGTCTGCTGGACATCACCGACAACCTCGTCGGCGGCGAGGTCGTCCACCCGCAGAACGTCGTCCGGCACGACGAGGACGACACCTACCTGGTCGTCGCCGCCGACAAGGGCACCGCGACGTTCTCCGACATCGCCAACGAGGTCGCCGAGTCGTACGGCTTCTGGCTCGGGGACGCCTTCGCCTCGGGCGGCAGCGCCGGCTACGACCACAAGAAGATGGGCATCACCGCCCGCGGCGCCTGGGAGTCGGTCGAGCGGCACTTCCGCGAGCTGGGCCACAACACCCAGACCGAGGACTTCACCACGGTCGGCGTCGGCGACATGTCCGGTGACGTCTTCGGCAACGGCATGCTGCTCAGCGAGCACATCCGGCTGGTCGCCGCCTTCGACCACCGGCACATCTTCCTCGACCCCACCCCGGACGCGGCGACCTCCTACGCCGAGCGCCGCCGGCTCTTCGAGCTGCCCCGCTCGTCCTGGGCGGACTACAACACCGAGCTGCTCTCGCAGGGCGGCGGCATCCACCCTCGCTCGGCCAAGTCCATCACGATCAACGCGCAGGTGCGGGCCGCCCTCGGCATCGAGGCCGGCATCAAGAAGATGACGCCCGCCGATCTGATGCAGGCCATCCTCAAGGCCCCGGTCGACCTGCTGTGGAACGGCGGCATCGGCACGTATGTGAAGTCCTCGGCCGAGTCCAACGCCGATGTGGGCGACAAGTCCAACGACGCCATCCGGGTCAACGGCGAGGACCTGCGGGTCAAGGTCGTCGGCGAGGGCGGCAACCTGGGTCTGACCCAGCTGGGCCGGATCGAGTTCGCCGCGTCCGGCGGGAAGATCAACACCGATGCGATCGACAACAGCGCCGGTGTGGACACCTCCGACCACGAGGTGAACATCAAGATCCTGCTCAACTCCGTGGTCACGGACGGCGACATGACGGTCAAGCAGCGCAACAAGCTGCTGGCCGAGATGACCGACGAGGTCGGCGCGCTGGTGCTGCGCAACAACTACGCGCAGAACACCGCGCTGGCGCTGGCCCTCGCCCAGTCCTCCAGCATGCTCAACGCCCAGCAGCGCTTCATGCGCCGGCTGGTGCGCGACGGCGATCTCGACCGGGCGCTGGAGTTCCTGCCCACCGACCGGCAGATCCGTGAGCGGCTGAGCTCCGGCCGCGGGCTGACCCAGCCGGAGACCGCGGTGCTCCTGGCGTACACCAAGATCACGGTCTCCGATGCGCTGATCCGGACCGGGCTGCCGGACGACGCGTATCTGCAGCGGCTGCTGCACGCCTACTTCCCCTCGGCGCTGCACGACCGGTTCCCCGAGCAGGTCGACGGGCATGCCCTGCGCCGCGAGATCGTCACGACGGTGCTGGTCAACGACACCGTCAACACCGGCGGGACGAGCTTCCTGCACCGGATGCGGGAGGAGACCGGGGCCTCCCTCGAAGAGGTCGTGCGGGCGCACACCGCGGCCCGGGCGATCTTCCGGCTGGGCCAGGTCTGGGACGACGTCGAGGCGCTCGACAATGTCGTCGCCGCCGATGTCCAGACCCGGATCCGGCTGCACTCGCGCCGGCTGGTCGAGCGCGGCACCCGCTGGCTGCTCAACAACCGCCCGCAGCCGCTGGAGCTGTCGCAGACCATCGACTTCTTCGCGGAGCGGGTCGCCGAGGTCTGGGGCGAGCTGCCGAAGCTGCTGCAGGGCACCGACCAGGAGTGGTACCAGACGATCCTGGACGAGCTGACCGGTGCGGGCGTGCCCGAGCCGCTGGCCGTCCAGGTGTCCGGGTTCTCCTCGGTCTTCCCCGCGCTGGACATCGTCGCCATCGCCGACCGCACCGGCAAGCAGCCGCTGGACGTCGCCGAGGTCTACTACGACCTGGGCGAGCGGCTGCGGATCAACCAGCTCCTCGACCGCATCCTGGAGCTGCCGCGCAACGACCGCTGGCAGTCGATGGCGCGCGCCTCGATCCGCGAGGACCTCTTCGCGGCCCATGCGGCGCTGACCGGTGACGTGCTGGCGGAGGGCAACGGCTCCTCGACGCCGGAGCAGCGGTTCAAGGCCTGGGAGCAGGCCAATGCGGCGATCCTCAGCCGCGCCCGGGCGACGCTGGAGGAGATCCACGGGTCGGAGGGGTTCGATCTGGCGAACCTGTCCGTGGCCATGCGGACGATGCGTACGCTGCTGCGCGCGCACAGCTGACCGGTCGCCGCCCCGCGCGGCCGACCGTGCGCGGGCATGCATGAAGGGGCGCACCCCTCGCGGGTGCGCCCCTTCGGCGTGTGCGGAGGCGGGTTACCGGTGCGCTTCGTACGCCTCGATGACCTCGTCGGTGGGGCCGTCCATCAGCAGCTCGCCGCGTTCCAGCCACAGGACCCGGTCGCAGGTGTCGCGGATGGACTTGTTGTTGTGGCTGACCAGGAAGACGGTGCCGGCTTCCTTGCGCAGCTCGCGGATGCGGGCCTCGGAGCGCTTCTGGAAGCTGCGGTCGCCGGTGGCCAGCGCCTCGTCGATCATCAGCACGTCGTGGTCCTTGGCCGCGGCGATGGAGAACCGCAGCCGGGCCGCCATGCCGGACGAATAGGTGCGCATCGGCAGCGAGATGAAGTCGCCCTTCTCGTTGATGCCGGAGAAGTCGACGATGCCGTCGTAGCGTTCGCGGACCTGCTCGCGGGACATGCCCATGGCCAGGCCGCCGAGGACGACGTTCTTCTCGCCGGTCAGGTCGTTCATCAGCGCGGCGTTCACGCCGAGCAGGGAGGGCTGGCCGTGGGTGTAGACCTTGCCGCGCTCCGCCGGCAGCAGGCCGGCGACCGCCTTGAGCAGGGTCGACTTGCCCGACCCGTTGGAGCCGATCAGGCCGATCGATTCGCCGCGGTAGGCGGTGAAGGACACGCCCTTGACCGCATGCACCTCGCGCACGCCCGTGGACGGCTTGCGGCGGACGATGCGGTTGAGGGCCGCGGTGGCGCTGCCCTTGCCGGCTCCGGTGCCGTAGACGCGGTAGACGATGTGCAGATCGTCCGCGATCACGGTCGGGATGCGGGCCTGGGCGGCCTCGGTCGGCTCGATGCCGTTCTTGTGCTCAGCCACGTCCGTACCGCTCCTCGGCCTTCCAGAAGTACACAAAACCGAGGACGCCGGCCAGCACGGCCCAGCCGGCGGCGAACGCCCAGACGTGCGGCGGCAGTTGCTTGTGCGTGAAGCTGTCGATGAGGGCGAAGCGCATCAGGTCGATGTAGACCGCGGCGGGGTTGCCGTTCAGCAGCACCACCACGAACTGCGGGAGGTGCTTGCCCTGGAGGATCAGGCTGATGCTGAACATCACGCCGGATGCGTACATCCAGGTCCGCATAATGAAGGGCATCAGCTGCGCCAGGTCCGGGGTCTTCGACCCCAGCCGCGCCATGGCCATCGCCAGCCCCGTGTTGAAGATGAACTGCAGCGTCAGCGCCGGGATGACGAGCAGCCACGACCAGGTCGGGACCTGCCCGAAGCACAGCAGGATGACCACGAGCACGCCCATGGAGTACAGCAGTTGCTGCAACTGCATCAGGCAGAACGAGATCGGCAGAGAGGCCCGCGGGAAGTGCAGCGCCCGCACCAGGCCGAGGCTGCCGGAGATCGCCCGGGTGCCCGTCAACACCGAGTTCTGCAGGAAGGTGAAGACGAAGACGCCGGTCACCAGGAACGGGACGTAGTCCGGGACGCCCTTCCGGGTGCCGATCAGCACGCCGAAGATCAAGTAGTAGACGGCCGCGTTGAGCAGGGGCGTCAGTACCTGCCAGAGCTGCCCGAGCTTTGCGGTGGTGTACTGCGCGGTGAGCTTGGCGCTGGCGAACGAGGTGATGAAGTGCCGCCGGTGCCACAGCTGGCGGGTGTACTCCGACAGGGACGGGCGGGCGCCGCTCACCGTGAGGCCATGGCGTTCGGCCAGCGCGCGCAGCTCGGGGTCGGGGGCGGTGCCGGGCGCAGGCGCCTGGGTGGGCGTCGGGGCCGGGGGCGCGAGGGTCTGGGGCATGGAGGGGCCACTTTCGTTTGCGTACAGGGGCCGCACACGGGGCGACGATGGGACGGGTCCGTATCGTCGCGACGTCGAGACTAGAGGGAGCCCGCGTCGAAACGCAACCGTAGCGTCGTGACGTTATGCTCAAGCCATGGCAAACGACGGCAGCGGAAGCGAGACCGCGGCGGCGCGCCGGAGCCCGGCAGGCGCCGCCGTACTGCGCGAGGACAAGACCGAGGCGATCCGTGCCGCGGTCTTCGAGGAGCTGGCCGCGGTGGGCTTCGCCCGGATGTCGATCGAGGGCATCGCGCGGCGGGCCGGCGTGGGCAAGACCGCCGTCTACCGGCGGTGGCGCTCCAAGCTGCACCTCGTCCTCGACGTGGTCTCCGCGGTGGCCGCGGCGGGCATGCCGACGCCGGACACCGGGTCGCTGTCCGGCGATGTACGGGTGCTGCTGGAGGTCGCGGCCCGTGCGCTGCGGCACCCGATGGCCTCGCAGATCATCCCGGACCTGCTGGCGGAGGCGGCCCGCAGCCCCGAACTGGCGGCCGCGCTGAAGGCCGCGCTGCACGACAGCCAGGAGGGCGTGGCCACGGCGATGGTGGCGCGCGCCGTCGAGCGCGGCGAGATCCCGGCCGGTGCGGACGGCCGGCTGGCCCTGGACCTGCTGACCGGGCCGCTGTACTGGCGGCTGCTGGTGGTCCGCGACGAGGTGCCGGCCGGCTATCTCGATGAGCTGACGGCGGCCGTGGTCAGCGCGCTCGGCGGACGCTGAGGCGACCGGCCGGCTCCGGAACCGGAAGAGGTGCCGAGGCGGGGATTCCGCCTCGGCACCCCGCAGTTGGTGCGTTCAGCCCGCGAGCCCGATGTCCGTCGCCTCGGCGGACGGCGCCTCCTCGGACGCCGCACCCTCGGACGTCGCCTCGTCGGACGGGCTGCTGTCCCGCTGGGCGGGCAGCCGAGTCCCCTGGAGCGGCAGCCGGCCCGGCCCGGATCCGGCGGCCGCGGCGCGCGGGGACGGGGCGACGGTGCGCTCGGCCGGCGGCAGCGGGGCCGGGGTCGCCTCCTGGCCCAGGAAGACCCGGCGGACCACCCGCTCGGCGGCGTGCCCGTCGTCCCACTGGCAGAACCGCGCACGGAACGCGGCGCGCAGTTCGGTGGCCCGCTCGTCGTCCCAGCGGCCGCTGCGGAACGCCTCGATCAGCTCGTCCTCGCTGGTGGCGACGGCGCCCGGGGTGTCGCCCGGCCGGCCCGAGAGCAGGTCGAAGGTGACCCCGCGGGAGCGGACGTAGGTGTCCCAGTCGTCGGCGTAGGTGACGATCGGCCGGTCGAGGTGGGCGTAGTCGAACATGATCGACGAATAGTCGGTGACCAGGGCGTCGGCGGCCAGGCACAGCTCCTCGACGACCGGGTGGCCGGAGACGTCGATCAGCGCGCCGCGCTCCTGGAGCGCCTGGAGGCGGGCGTCCTGGTCGTAGAAGTAGTGGGTGCGCACCAGCAGGACGAAGTCCTCGCCCAGCTCGCGGGAGAGCTTCTCCAGGTCGAGCCGGGGGACATAGCCGACCTGGTAGTCGCGCATGGTCGGGGCGTAGAGGACCGCGGTCCGGCCGGGCGCGATGCCGAGCCGGGCGCGGATGTCCAGGACGTCCTGGGCGGTGGCGCGGTAGTAGACGTCGTTACGGGGGTAGCCCGCGTTCAGCGACTCGAAGTCGCAGGGGTAGACCCGCTCCCACTGCTCGGTGGTGTGCTGGTTGGCGGAGAGCGAGAAGTCCCAGCGGTCGGCGCGGGCCAGCAGCTTGCGGAAGCTCATGCCCTTGGCCGCGGCCGGGTAGCGCTTCTGGTCGGTGCCCATCGACTTCAGCGGGGTGCCGTGGTGGGTCTGCAGATGGATCTGGCCCTCGCGCTTGACCACGCCGTCCGCGAAGTTGACGTTGTTGACGAGGTACTTGGCGCGGGCCATCACCTCCCAGTAGCGCGGGGAGTTCAGCACGACGTGGTCGATACCGGCCGGGATCTCGCCGGACTCGGCGAGCTGCTTCTTGACGACCCAGACGCCGTGGATCCCCGGCGCCAGCTCCTTGGCCTTCTCGTAGACCGCCAGCGGGTTGCAGGCCGGCCGCCGGTTCCAGTACGCGGAGTAGACGGCGAGGTTCTCGTCCAGCGGCTGCCGCAGCAGCGCCTGGTAGCGCAGGTCCATCGCCTTGCGCTTGGCCTGCCGGACCCGCTTGCCGGCGTGCTTGCGCACCGTGCGCTGCACCTTGCCGGCGGCCTTGAGGCCGGCCAGCGCCGGATAGGCGTCCTTGGCGAGCAGCGCGTACTTGCCGCCGGCCATGCCGGTGGGGCGGACGAAGCCGGCCGGTATCCGCAGGCGGTAGTCGCGGGCGGCGCGGTGGAAGAACTCGGCGGTGGCGTTCCGCGGCAGCCGGCCGGGCTTGTCCAGGACGGTCAGATAGTGGTCGACCATCTTGCGGAACATGTGCGGGCGCCAGCGCGACAGCTCGGGGTGCGCGTCCAGGTAGGCGAAGACCCGGGCGTACTGGTCGAAGACGTCGAAGTGCTTACGGCTGGTGGTGCGCAGGATGTTGCCGCCCTGGCGGCGCTGGCGGTAGTGCAGGGCGACCCGGTCCAGGACCGCGATCCGGCGGGCGGTGATCAGGGTGCAGAAGGTCCAGGGGGCGTCCTCGTAGTAGCCCGGGGGGAAGGTGAAACCGTGCTCCTCGATGAAGTCGCGGCGGTAGGCCTTGTTCCAGACGATCTGCAGCAGATCGAGCAGCTGGGGGCGCTCGGCCAGCGAGAAGGAGGGCGCTCCGGACTCGTCGAGCAGTCCGGAGAGGGCGTTGCGCCGGGTGGAGCCGTCCCAGTAGGTCCGGGCGTAGTCGAAGATCAGGATCTCGGGGTCCCCGGTGGCGGCCAGCCGGTCCGCGAGGGCGCCGAGCGCGCCGGGTACGAGGGTGTCGTCGCTGTCGAGGAAGAGGACGTAGTCGCCGCGGACCTGCTCCAGGCCGGCGTTGCGGGCCGGGCCCAGACCGGCGTTCTCCGGGAGGTGGAGGACCTGGACGCGGTCGTCGCGGGCGGCGTACTCGTCCAGGATGGCGCCGCTGTGGTCGGGTGAGCAGTCGTCGACGGCGATGAGCTCGAAGTCCGTGAACTCCTGGGCCAGCACCGAGTCCATGCAGGCGCGCAGGAAGCCCTGCACTCTGAACACGGGGACGATGATGCTGAACCGGGGTACGGCGTCAAGGCCTGTCTCGGACATGCGGTGCTACTCCTCGTAATGAGCTGAGTACAGAACGCAGAAATCTCCCCAAAGGGGTCTCTTGCATTGTCAGCCGTACGACTCGTGTTCACCCAAAAAGGTTGTTCTTCGTCATCTGAATGTTCTGTGGGCCCCGTCACGCACCTGCGAAAGTGGCGAATTGTCGGGCAGGCAGGAACTCCCCGGTGACCGAATACTGAGGGTGTGTCACCCGTGCCTTCGCCCCTGCTGTCCCGCCGCCGGCTGCTTCAGGTCGCCGGCGGCGGGCTGTTCGCCGCGACGGCGGGCGCCGCCGTCTGGGCCCGGCTGTCGGACGGGGCCTCCCGTACGGCCGGACCGGCGGGCCCCGGGCGCTCCCTGGTGGACCCGGCCGGCCAGTCCTTCCTGCACATCGTCGCGCACGCCGACGACGGCCTGTACTTCATGAACCCCGACCTGGAGCAGTCCCTGCGCAGCGGGGCCCGCTCGGTCACCGTCTGCCTCACGGGCGGCGAGGCCGACGGCCACAACGTCAGCCTGCGCGCCCCCGACCCCGAGCGGGTTCCGGTGGACCGGGCCGCCTTCGCCCGCGCGCGGGCCAACGGACTGCGGGCCGCGCACGCCGCGATGGTCACCGGCGACCCGGCCGCCCGCTGGGACGTCGCGGCGCTCTCCCTGCTCCCCGGCTTCGAGGCGGAGCTCCAGACCCTGCACGACGCCCCGCAGCACCAGCTGATCTTCCTGGAGCTGGTGGAGTCCCGGGCCGTCTGGCAGGCCCGCACGGTCAGCCTGCGCGGCCTGTGGCTCGGGGCCGCCGCCACCCTCCCCACGCTGCGCCCCGACGGCACCCCCGTGCGGCGGCAGTACCACTACACCCGCGACCAGGTCGTCCGGACCCTGGTGGCGGTGCTCGACCGGGTCCGGCCCACGGTCGTACGGACCCTGGACCCGAACGCGGTGCACTCGTGGAAGCGGCCGCCGGCCACCGGGGACCACGATCCCCGGCTGGCCGGGCTGCGCTACTACGACCATCAGGACCACACCGCTTCCGCCTACTTCGCGCAGGCCGCGCTGGCGGCGTACGCCGACCGCGGGCGGCCCCCGATCGTGGAGCACTACCTCGGCTACGAGGCCGGCGTGCTGCCCCACGACATCGACCTGGCCACCGCCCGCCGCAAGGCCGCGCTGCTGTCGGTCTACGGCTGGGCCGACCACCGAGCCTGTGGCGACCCGGCCGGCTGCGGCGACCGCAAGGTGGGCGGCGCGGCGCTCAGCGGCGTCTCGCGCAACTGGACCCGCAGCACCCGGCTGCGGGCGCCCGGCTCCAACGCCTGGATCCGCCCGGCGCAGGACGGCCGGCTCGCCGCCTTCGCGGTCCTGGGCGGCCGGGCGTACTGCTGGGCCGAGACCCGGCCGGGCAGCGGCAGCTTCGGCGCGCCGGTGCCGGTCGGCGGCGCGATGTTGCAGGGGCAGATCCATGTGGTGCGCCGCCCGGACGGCACGCTCCAGCTGTTCGCCTCCCGCACCGTGTTGCCGGGCCGGCACACCGACCACCACCGGGAGCTGCTGACCGCACCGCAGACCGGCACCGGCCCGGACGGGGTGCCCGCCTTCGCGCGCTGGGAGTCGCTGGGCTCCCCGGACGCGGACCCGGTCAGATCGCTGGAGATCGGCTTCCCGGCGGCGGTGGCCACCCCGGACGGCACGGTGCACGTCTTCGTCCGGACCTGGGACGGCAACATCGCCCACCGCAGCGGCCGGGCGGGCCGGGGCTTCTCGCCGTGGCAGCGGCTGGAGGGCACGGTCAGCACGCTGCTGGCGTCCCCGCGGATCATCGACGGGCTGGACGCCTGTGTGGACTCCGCCGGGCTGATCCATCTGGCTGCGCCGAGCGCCGGGACCGTGGCGCACTGGGTGTCCAAGGAGGCCGGCGGGCTGCCGCGGCCGGCCGCGGCCACCGGACTCCCGCAGCCGGCCGGCCCGGTCAGCCTCGTCCCGCTGGCCGGCGGCGTGGTGCGGGCGGTCTTCCGCCGGTCGGCCACCGCCCAGGTGCTGATCGCCGAGCGGCCGCGGATGATCGGCGGCTGGCGGGTGTCGGCACGGTGTGCGGCGGTCGGCGGGTACGGGCGGGTGGCGGCGGCGCCGGTCGGTGGCGCCGGCCGGATGGTGCTGGCGGCCCGCGACGACGCCGGCGAGGTGCGGATGGCGATGGCGCAGGACGCCTCCGGGCCCTGGCAGCGGGGCAGGGTGGCGCATTCGGCGGCGGCCGGGGTCGCCCAGGACGCCGCCGGGCGCGCGGTGGTGGTCGCGCTGGGCACCGACGGCCGGCTGTACACGGCCCGCCAGACCTCGGTCGGACAGCGTGCGCTGTTCGGGGGCTGGCGGGCTCAGACGGGGTCGCCGGAGCGGACCGGCGGCCGATCGGTCCGAGCGTTCTGAGCGGGCGGGCGCAGGATGCGCCGGGAGACCAGAAACGTGAACGGGAGGGCGGTCAGCGCCGCCGCCAGTGGCGCCACCGCGGTGTTCAGCCCGCACCCGCTCACCAACAGCACCAGCCCCACGCTCTGCGCCGCATAGTTGGTGACCTGCGTCAGCGGGAAGAGCAGGAACTTCTTCCAGGTCGGCCGGGTGCGGTAGGTGAAGTAGGTGTTCAGGAGGAATGAGCAGACCATGCTCAGCGCGAAGGCGCCGGTGTAGGCCGCGAAGTACGGCAGCACCCGCCGCAGCGGCAGGTAACAGGCGTAGAACGTGAGGGTGTTGATCCCGCCGACGGTGGCGAAGCGCACGAGCTGGCCCCAGGGGGCGAGCGTCGGCAGACCGCGCATCAGCCGGCCCGGGAGCCGGCCGGGGCGGCGGCATCCGCGGACGCGGGCGCGGGGACGGCGGTGTTGCTCTCCTTGACCAGGAAGTGCGGCCGCCGCTTGGTCTCGTAGTAGATCCGTCCGATGTACTCGCCGATCAGCCCGAGCATCACCATCTGCAGCCCGCCCAGGCCGACGATGATGGCCACCAGCGTCACATAGCCCGGCGCGGTGACCCCGCCGACCAGGGCCGCGCCGATGATCCACAGGGCGTAGAGGGCGGCGAGCGAGGCCAGTCCGAGCCCGGCGTAGATGGCCAGCCGCAGCGGGCGGGAGTTGAAGGACAGCATGCCGTCGATGCCGTAGTTGACCAGCGAGCCGACGTGCCACTTGGTCTCGCCCGCCTCCCGGGCGGCATTGCGGTAGTCGAAGGTGACGGTGTCGAAACCGATCCAGGAGAACAGGCCCTTGGAGAAGCGGTTGTACTCCGGGAGTGAGAGCAGCGCGTCCACGGCCGTACGGGACAGCAGCCGGAAGTCGCCCACGCCATCGGTGAGTTCGACATCGACCCATCTGTTGACGGCGCGGTAGTAGAGCCTGCTCAGCGCGGTCCGCACCGGCCGGTCGCCGTGCCGGGTGCGCTTGGCGACGACCTGGTCGTGGCCGAGCTGGTAGAGGTCGAGCATCTTCTCGATGAGCTCGGGCGGATGCTGGAGATCGGCGTCCATGAGGATCACCGCGTCGCCGTCGGCCGCCCGCAGGCCGGCCAGTATGGCGGGCTCCTTGCCGAAGTTACGGCTGAAGGAGAGGTAGCGGGTGGTGCCGCGGTGCTGCTGGGCGAGGCTGCGCAGCCGGGCCAGGGTGCCGTCGGCGCTGCCGTCGTCGACGTAACAGAGTTCGTACTCGACGGCGAGACCGGCGAGGACCGCGCGGATCGTGTCGTCGAAGCGGCTCAGGACGGCCTCTTCGTTGTAGCAGGGGACGACGATGGAGAGCTTCATGAGCAGGCCTTTTCGCCGGGGGCGGGGGGCGGCGCGGACGGGGTCTACGGATCCGGTGGAATGTCACGGGGTGAACGGCGTGCTGATGCGAGGCGTCGGCGGCCGCGGACCGCTCCGGCCGCGGCCACCGCGGCGACCGCCAGCGCCGCCGCGGCGCTCGCCGCCAGCCCCGTCCCCAGGCCCGGTGGCCGGTAGGAGCACGACAGCCGGGAGGCCCCGGAGCCCAGCGGGACGGTCAGCAGACCGGCGAACGAGCGCGGCGCGCGGCGGGGTCCGCCGTCCACCGCACAGCCCCATCCCGTGACCGCCGGCATCGCCAGCACCGCGCTGCCCCTGCTGCCCGGCCGCAGCCGGGCCGTCAGACTGTGGCCGCCGGCGGTCAGTTCCACCGGGCCCCTGGCGCGCAGCGCGTCCACCGCCGCCGTCAGCCTGCGCCGGGACAGACAGCCCAGGGCGTGCCCGGGGACGCGCTGCGGGCCCCGGCCGGTGAAGCGCACCGACACCGTGCCGTCCGCGGGCACTTGGCCCAGCTCCCGCACCGGATTGGCGGTGACATCGGCGCGGCCGATCGCCTTGCTGTGCCCGCCCAGCCCGGTGACCCGCCCGGAGAACCACGGCGCCGACCACACGGCGGTGCTGCCCGGGGTGCAGTGTGCCGTGAAGGTGGTCCCCGCGCCGTTCGGGCCCGCCGCCGGCTGCCGTGTGGCGGGTTGCGGTGCCGGGCGCAGCAGCCAGCCGCCACGGTCGGGCACCGGGGTCGCGCCCGTGGTGGGCCGCAGGGCCGGCACCTCGTACACGGCCGCGCCCAGCACCCGCTCCTGACGGGCGAACACGGTCTCCCCGGCGCGCGGGCGGGGGAGCGTGCTCCGTACGGTCAGCAGCGGGGCCGGGTGCGCGCGGTGCGTGACGTAGCGGTTGCGGCTCTCCCACACCGGCGACAGCGAGCTGCTCACGCCCATGATCGCCTGGCCCGCCGGGTCCTCGAAGCTGAGCGTGTGGCGGCCCCTGATGTACCAGCCGGCGCCCAGGCGTTGCAGGGTGCGGGCGGTGGCCGCCGGGACGTAGCTGCTGTAGTACGCGCCGCCCTCGCCGCCGAGCAACAACGGGTCGTTGTTGGCGAATTCGTGCGGGCCCGGATCGGTGCGGGAGCGGGGCCAGTCGGTGCGGGCGGCCAGTTCGTCCCGGGCCGCCAGCGACGGCCCGGTCAGCGTGATCTTGGGCCGGAACCAGGCGATCCTGTCCCGCGCCGCGGTCACGGAGAACGCCGTGTACGCCGAGCCGAGCAGGATGGTGCCGGTCAGCGCGGCGGTGGCGGCGGCCCGGGTGCGGCCGCCGCGCAGCGCGCTGCGCGCGGTCAGCGCCAGGAGGGTCACGGCGCCGCCGCCGGCCACCAGGATCCAGGTGGCGGTGCCGACCGCGGCCTGGTCCCGGCAGAGCCAGGCCAGCGCGGCGACCAGCCCGGCGCCCGCGGCGAGTTCGCCGGGCCGCGGGCGGTGCGCCAGTGCGAGCCAGGAGATCATCACGAGGATCCCGCTGAGCACGAAGGCGGCACGGTAGGGGCTGCCGTTGGGCAGCGCGAAGCCGTGCCACAGCAGGATCGTCGGCTCCTGGACGAACGAGAAGGCGACGCCCGCCGCCAGCGCGTACCAGCCCAGGCGCACCCGTAGCGGCACCGCGCGCACGAACGGGAAGGCCGCCACCAGCAGCAGCCCGGGGACCCCGATGAAGAGGTTCGGGGCCGGTGTCGCGTCGTGGGCGCCGGGCAGCAGCTGCGACACCTGGTGGAGCAGGGGCGGCCCGCCGGCGTAGGACACCTCGGGGGCGGGCTGGGCGGCGTGGCTGGCCCGGAAGGTGACGGTCAGGACGGGTGCGGTGAGCAGGATGCCGGTCAGTGCCATCGAGACGGCGCGGCCCGCTGCCCGCAGGCGGTCGCGGCGCGGCATCCCGGTGGCAGTCAGCAGCCGCAGGCCCAGGACCAGCGCCGTCGCCAGGGTGGCCATCGCCGCCGTGTAGAAGTTGCCCGCCCAGGCGAGGGCGACCAGCAGGGTGCCGGCCACCCAGCGGGTGCGGCGCAGGCACCAGTCCGCGGCGATACCGGTCAGCGGCAGCGCGACCAGGCCCCACATCCACATGGGGTCGGCGAAACCGTCGTTCAGCACCCAGGCGCACAGCCCGTAGCCCACCGACAGCAGCGCCCGCAGCGTGCCGGAGCCCGGCCGCAGCCGGCCGAGGAGGACGGTCATCAGCGCGGCGCCCAGGCCGATGCTGAGCAGGGTGACCAGGAAGACCGGGAGGTCGGCCAGCGCACGGGGGAAGAGTCCGACGAGCCAGGAGAACGGGTTCATCAGATAGGTGAAGAAGTCGGCGAGGAACGGGACGCCGTAGCCGCTGCCCCAGTTGAAGAACAGATCGCCGCTGGTGGTGCCGTGTATCAGGTCCCACAGCCGGGCGTGGAACGGCACGAACTGATTGCCCAGGTCGTTGACGGCGCGGGAGTGCGGACCGAAGGGGTAGCTGCCGTAAAGGGCGAGCCCGAGGCAGTACGCGCCCATGGACAGGGCCGCCGCGAGCCCGGGTGCCGTCAGCCGCCCGAGGGTCCCGCGCGCCGCGGCCGGGCGTTCACTCCCGGGAAGGGGACGGGCAACCTCCAGGGGCCGGACCGCCTCTTGTGGGGTGGCGGGCGTCGGAGCCACCGGCACTCCTCCACGATCGGCGAACGTTCACCCCACGTTATATGTCTAAATAGTCCCCTTTACCCGGCTGCGGCGCCGGGTCTTTCGGGGGATTGCGGAAATGAACGGAGGGCACGGGTGCCCGTCTCAGACGACCTCGCGGCCGCGGTCCCCACCGGGCCGGACGCCGCGGCGCCGACCGTCTCTGTGATCATGCCGGTGCACAACACCCGGCGTTACCTCGAACGCAGCCTCGGCTCCGTCTTCGCCCAGACGCTGGACCAGCGGCAGATAGAGGTGATCGCGGTCGACGACGGCTCCACCGACGGCAGCGCGGAGTGGCTGACCGAGCAGGTCCGCAGCCACCCCAACCTGACGGTGCTGCGCCAGGAGGCCTCCGGCGGCGCCGGTCGGCCGCGCAACGCCGGACTGGACCACGCCACCGGCGACTACGTCTTCTTCCTCGACTCCGACGACCGCCTCGACACCGAGGCGCTGTTCTGGCTCACCCGCACGGCCCAGAAGAACGGCTCGGACGTCGTCTACGGCCGGATGGCCGGCGCCGAAGGCCGCGGGGCCCCCGTCGACCTGCGCACCACCAGCGCGTCGGTCTCCGTCTTCGACTCCCCGGTCTACTGGTCGCTGGCCGCCTACAAGCTCTTCCGCCGCGCCTTCCTCGAACAGCACCGGCTGCGCTTCGTCGAGGGCCGGCTGCTGGCCGAGGACCTCCCCTTCGGCATCACCGCGCTGCTGCGCGCCGAGGTCGTCTCCGTCTTCGCCGAGCGCACCTGCTACTACCTGCACGGACGCGACGACAACAGCAACGCCACCCGCCAGGACATCGACTGGTGCGAGTACCTCGACTACATCGGCACCGTCCTCGAACGGGTCGCGGCCGAGGTCCCGCCCGGCGGGAACCGCGACAAGCTGATGGTCCGGCACTTCCACGGCGAGATACTCATGCCCTTCGGGGCCCCCTACCTCGGCCGCGACGAGGCCGGCCGGCGCGCGATGGCCGCCGCCGCCCGCCCCCTCGTCGAGCGCTACCTCACCGACCGGGTGCTGGCCGCCCTGCCGCCCGCCCTCCGGCTGCGCGCCCACTGCCTGCGCGCCGGACTCGACGACGAGCTGACCGCCGTCGCCCGGGCCGACACCGGCTCCCGGCCGGGCCCGCCGCACCTCGACGACGACGGGCGGGTCTACGCCGGCTACCCGTACTTCCGCGACCCGCAGCGCGCCCTCCCCGACGCCTGCTACGACCTCACCGACCGGGTGGTGCTGCGCCAGCGGCTGGTCCACCAGCACTGGGTGGGCGGCGTCCTGCACCTGCGCGGCACCGCAGAGCTCCCGCCGCTCGGCGGCGACACCGTCGAGATCCTCCTGCGCCGCGGCGGCACCGTCCACCGCATCCCCGCCCACTACGAGGACGGCGCCTGGCGGGCCGCCGTCGACCCGGCGACCGCCGCGGACGGCGGCCCGTTGCCCGCCGGCATCTGGGGCTTCAAGATCGCACTCACCGCGCACGGCCCGGGCGGCGCCGCCGGTCCCTCGCTGTGCCGCGAGGCCTGGCTGGTCCCCGAGCACGCGGAGGACGCGCAGGACCCGGTAGCTCACCCGGACTTCGCCCCGCGGATCGTCGGCCGGGGCCCCGCCGGCCCCGCCGTCGCCGCGCTCTTCCTCTCCCCGCACGGCCATCTCCACCTCGACCTGGACGGGACGACCCGGCCGCTCGGCGCGGACCTGCGGGGCACCGCGCACTGCACCCGCTCCGGCCGCGCCACCCTCACCGCACACCTCACCCTGCCCGGCTGCCCCACCGACGCCGAGCTCCAGCTGATCCTCCGCGACGCGACCCGCACGGTGGCACTGCGCACCACGGCCACCAGGGACGCCGGCGACCACTACACCGTCCGTTCCCTGCTCCGGAGCGGCCCGCCGGGCACCTGGCGGATAGCCCTGCGGGTGACCGCGGGCCCGCTCGTCCGCGAACTACCGGTCCGCACGGCCGAGGACTTGCCCGGCGGCCCGGGAACGCTGACCCTCGCGGTGCCCGGTACCGGCTTCCGGGCGCGGCTCACGCGCAGGTCCCGCGGCTGAATGACGGGGCGTACGGGGCCGGGCGGGCCAGACCCCCGGCTCAGGCCGTCTTGCGGCGCCCCACCGCCCGCGCACGGTCGGACAGTGCCCGGACGACGGGCAGCCGGCGGTAGGGGCGCAGGCCGTTCTCCAGAGTGGCGAAGTGCTCGTCACCGCGGGCGCTGGCAACCCCGGCGTAGTCCTCCAGGAAGTCGTCCCACACCTCGCAGGACTCCTCCACGTGCCGCATGGCCAGGAGGCGGGTGGCCAGCAGCCCGGTGCCGTGCACGCGGCCCTGCCGTTCCCCGTCGGGCCGGTATCGGTTGGACCGGCGCAGGGCCTGGACCGATCCGGCGCGGTCGCCGAGTTCCCACTTCACATGGGAGACATGGAATTCGAACGCCGACCGGTCGTAGCCGCCGACCGTGTCGTTGCGGCCCTCCGCCCGCGAGAGGGCCGCTTCGGTCTCCCGCAGCCGGGAGAACGCCTGCCGGCGGTCCTTCACCATCGCCGCCCCGTGCGCCTGCTGCCCGCGGAGGAAGGCAACCAGCCGCGGGCCCGCGGCCGGTGCGGCTTCGGCCGCGCTGTCGGCAAGTGCCAGTGCCTTGTTGCCGTGGCCGAGGTTCGACGCCTGAAGTGCCATGCCGCGCAGGGTGCGGGAGTAGGTGAGGTGGTCCTCCGCGTCGGCCGCGAGGGTGAGGGCCCGCAGGTAGTACTGCTGCCCGGTCCCGTGTTCCCGCTCGTACATGGCCATCCAGCCCGTGAGGTACACCAGGTCCGACGCTGCGGCCCGGATGGCTTTCCTCGCGGCCTCACTGCCGTCCGCCCGCAGATACGGACCCACGGTATGGACGAGGAAAGCCGCCGCCATCGGCCGTGCATGCCCTCCCCCCAGCTCGTCCAGGATGTCGGCGATCTTCGCCGTCATGGTCCGGACGGTCGCCACGTCGCTCATCCCGATGCGTACGGTGCGGCCGGCCGGGACCGCTTCCGTGCGGCCGGCCACGTCCTCGAACCGGGGGACGGCCAGCGTCGCCGAGTACAGGCCGGCACCGAGCACCGCGCGGCGGGACGGGGCCAGGGCCTGTCGTTTGGATCAGGTCGGGCTCGCGGGGTCTGGCACGCGCATCTGCGGCGTTGTCGTCAATCAGCAACGCTCCGCGTTGCCTCAATCCTCCGCCTTGCAGCTGCACGCACCAGACCCCGCTCCCTGATCCGACCTGATCCAAACGACAGGCCCTAGGTCGGCCGTTCCGAGCTCGACCACTCCGGACGCGGCATCGGCAGTGGGGGCCGGTTCGCCGAGGTCGCCCAGCCCGGCCTCCGAGGACGTGACCGGCCGGCCGAGGAGCCGTGCGAGCGCTTCGACGACAGCGGGGCGAGCCGCAGCCTTGGGCAGGGACCCCTTCAGCCAGTGGGACACGGTCGTCTTGTCGTAGTGCAGGCTCACGCCGAGTTCCGCCCCGACGCGGTTCACGGTCCGCGCGAGCTGGGCGTTTCCGACCTGTCCTTCCCGCATCAGGGCTGCGAGGGGCAAGTTCGGCTTCCGTGATCGTGGTGCCATCTCGTGTACCCCCGAGCGTTCAACCGGTTCAACCGTCTCTCCACTCTGCTCCCTTACCCGGTGTGCCGTAAGGGAGTTGATTGATTACCAGCCGTCCGGGGGCCTGCCTCGCGACGGCCGGCACGGGCTCACCCGCACACGTCCCCGGCGGCGGACGGGTGCCCCGAAAGGCGCCGTCTTCCTGCGGCTACCGGGGCGCCCGGAGTGGCCGGTGGCGCAGCCGGGGGCGCTGACGGTGTCGCGCACCAGGACGCAGCGGCTCGCGGACGGGGACTTCGGATGACCTGCCCGCCGTGCGGTGCGCGGGAGGCGGACTCGCCACCACCGGCACGCCGTGCACACGCCGAGCGGCAGGCGCACGCTGGAAACAGCGGTTCCGGAGGTGATCGTGATGCTGCAGACCGCTGTCGGATGGCATGTCGAGCTGGAATTCGACGAGGACGCCCACCGCACCCGCGCGGCGGCCCTCGTCCGGCTCCCCGACGGGAGCGAGGTGCGGTCCCATGGCTATACCAGCCGCCACCCCGCTGATTCGAATCAGCCGAGGGTCGGCGAGGAGGTCGCGGGGGCCAGAGCACTCAACGAGCTGGCGATGAAGCTGCTGACCAAGGCGCACGACGAGATCGATGAGGCGTCGGGACGGACGTCGCACCCGCTGCATTGAGGCGGATGGCCGGACCGGCGGTGCATGTTGAGGGCCGCGTGCGCGGCCGCGCCCCGCCGTGCCCCTACGGGCGCGGCGGGGCGCAGGCGGCTCGGCCTCGGTCAGCCCTGCGGGTGGTGGTGCTGCCAGCCAGCCCAGGCCGAGGTGATCATGTCGCGTACGTCGTGGTGGGCCTTCCAGCCCAGCTCGGCGGTGATCCGGTCGGCGGCCGCGACCACCCGGGCCGGGTCGCCCGCCCGGCGGGGGGTGACCTCGGCGGTGACGTCGCCGTGGCCGGTGACCTCGGTGATCAGGTCGATCATCTCGCGCACCGAGACGCCCTCGCCGCGGCCGATGTTGAGCGTCAGATCACGCACCGGGCCCGGCTCGGCGAGCTTGCGGGCGGCCGCCACATGGGCCTCGGCGAGGTCGGCGACATGGATGTAGTCGCGGATGCAGGTGCCGTCGGGGGTGTCGTAGTCATCGCCGAAGATGCGCGGCGCGGTGCCCTCGGTCAGCCGCTCGAAGACCATCGGGACGATGTTGAAGACGCCCGTGTCGGCCAGCTCGGGGGTGGCCGCGCCGGCGACGTTGAAGTAGCGCAGGCAGGCGGTGCTGATGCCGTGCGCGGCGCCCACCGCGCGGGCCATCCACTCGCCGACGAGCTTGGTCTCGCCGTACGGGTTGATCGGCAGGCAGGGGGTGTCCTCGGTGACCAGGTCGACATCGGGCATGCCGTAGACCGCGGCCGAGGAGGAGAAGACGAAGCGGCCGACGCCGCCCGCGGCCATCGCCTCCAGCAGCGTCTGCAGACCGTGGACGTTCTCGCGGTAGTAGAGCAGCGGCATCTCGACGGACTCGCCGACCTGCTTCTTGGCGGCCAGATGCACGACATCGGTGATGCCGTGCCCGGCGATCGTCTCGTCGAGCAGCGCGCGGTCGAGGGTGGAGCCCACGACCAGCGGGACGCCCTGCGGGACCCGGGCGGCCACGCCCGTCGTCAGGTCGTCGAGCACGACGACCGACTCGCCCGCCTGGCGCAGGGCCCGTACGACATGGGAGCCGATGTATCCGGCACCACCCGTGATCAAGTAAGACATGGCGTCAATCCTAGGCTCGGGGTCAGACAGGGAAGAGGAGCGGGCCGCGGCGGTCAGCGGCGCAGCCGCCGGGCGGCGATCCGCCATACGCTGCGCACACCCGAGGCGACCCGGAGCGACAGCGCCCCTCCGGTCGTCGCATACGGCTGCACCAGCAGGACGAGATGCCGCCGGCTGGGCAGCACCCGGCGGCGCAGCCCCGGGCCCCGGGCCCGCAGCGAGGCCCGGAAACCGGCCCCGTTCGCGCAGCTGACCTGCGCCATCAGGTCCCAGGGCTCGGGGTCGCCGCCCTGCCCGTCCGGTTCGACCAGCGCGGCGAGGTCCAGCGCGACCTCGGCGGTCCAGCTGGCCGTGGAGCCGGGGGCGGTCGGGGCGGCCCGGGTGAGCGAGGCGGTGTGGACCGGGCCGCGCTGCTCGTCGCGGCGCCGGTGCAGCTCGATGTCGATGCTCTGAGGTTCGGACGCGGCCAGCCGCCCGTACAGATCGTGTATGCGCAGCCGCAGCACCCCGCGGCCGGTGACGGAGGGCTCGGCGTCGATGGTCACCGGCAGCCGGTGCGTCGGCTTGGTGCCGATCGCGTCCAGCTCGACGTCGGGCAGGTCCGGGGCCCACACCGGACGGCCATCGGCCTCCGCGTACGGCGGCAGCAGCCGGCCGGGGCGGGCCGCCAGCTGGGTCAGGCGGTCCAGGTCCCGCGGGGCGGGGGAGGCCAGCACGACGCGGGCCAGCCAGCGGGCCGGGGCGCGGGCCGCGCGCAGATCGGCCTCGTCGAAATTGGCCAGATAGTCGCGGGCCAGGCTCCACCACTCGGCGCGGTAGTCGGCGCCGCGGGTGTGCAGCTCGCGGACGTACATCCGCAGATCGTGGTCGAGGAACTTGGTGTTCGCGGCGTGCGCCAGCGCCTTGAGACCGGCGTCCTTGAAGATCTGCACGCTGGCGCGGTGCGCCGCGATCCGGGCCTGCCAGTTGGCGACATCGTTGCGGTCCAGCGAGATCGACTGCTTGGCGGCCGAGCGGCGCACGTGCCAGATGTAGACGCTGTCCGGGATGGTCACGATCCGCGGCTCGGCGGCCAGCACCCGCGCGGTGAAGACGAAGTCCTCGTAGGTGAAGCGGCCCTCGGGGAAGGTGATGGCGTGCTCGTCCAGGAACGCCCGCGCGTAGAGCTTGTTGACGCAGAGCGTGTCGCGGACCAGCTGGGGGCTGGTCTCGGCCGAGTCGTGCACGGCCGGCTCGCGGTAGAGGGCGGGCTGCCAGGGGATGTCGCGGTGCGCGGGCAGCTCACGGCGTACGCAGGCGCCGGCCGCGACCGGAGCGTCGTGCTCCAGTGCGGCGGCCAGCAGCGCCCGGGCCGCACCCGGGGGCAGCACATCGTCGCTGTCCAGGAACATCACGAAGCGCCCGGTGGCGGCGCGCAGCCCGTCGTTGCGCGGGGTGCCGCAGCCGCCGCTGTTCCGCTCGCGGTGCAGGACACGGAGGCGTGGTTCGTCACGGGCGAGGGCGTCCAGGGCGGCGCCGGTGCCGTCGGTGGAGGCGTCGTTCACCGCGATCACTTCGGTGACCGTTTCGCCAGGATTCCCCTGCGCGAGTGCGGAGCGCACCGCGTCGCAGACGTGGCCGGCATCGTTGAAGGCGATGACGACGATGCTGACCTGCGCGGATGGCGTGATGGTGGGCCCTGCCGGCAGTGGCTCAAGGGCTTCTTTCACAGTCACTGAATCTACATTTCGTGTCGACAGCATCTCTTGGCGCGAGCGGGGTCCGAACCCATTTACGATGGTTCAGAGGCCGAATCCCGTCGAGCGGTTGCACCCGCCGCTCCTCTTTTCCCGCCCTCTTGCCGTCTTCTTACTTCTTACCCGGGCGGGAGTCGGGGCTTGGGTATGCATGGCCCGTAAGAGCACCTGCACATGCTGTAACGACGCGAGCGCCGCAGGATGCCGATCCAGCCGCCACCACCTTGCGGCGGACCGGACCGCGTCAACGCTCCATCAGATCCGCGACCCGGCCCGCCGCCCCGCCGTCGTCCCGGTGGCAGAACGTTTCCCGGAAATCCGCGTACGCCTCCGCCCCCGCCGCGGCGATCGCCTCCAAGTCGCCCAGCGCGTCGATCAGTTCACCGGTGGAGGTGAGCAGCGGACCCGGTACCCGCGCCTCGAAGTCGAGGGTGAAGCCGCGCAGGGTGTCGCGGTAGTGCGGCAGATCGGGGGTGAGGAAGAGCATCGGGCGGCCGGTGTTGGCGAAGTCGGCGGCCAGCGAGGAGTAGTCGGTGACCAGCACATCCGCGGCCAGCAGCAGCTCGGTGGCGTCGGGGTGGGCGGAGACGTCGAGGGCGAAGGGCGCGTGGTGGGCGGGCAGCCGGTCGGCGACCAGCGGATGGCTGCGGACCAGCAGGACGTGGTCGTCGGCCAGCTCCTGCCGGGCCAGCTCCAGGTCGAGCGGCAGATGCAGCCGGTGGTGGCCCGCGTCGTAGGCCAGGTCGTCGCGCGGGGTCGGCGCGTACAGCACGACCTTCCGGCCGGGCTCGATGCCCAGCCGCTCGCGCACCGCGGCCGCGATCCGGTCGCGGTCGGCGGCGAAGAAGGCGTCGGTCCGCGGCAGCCCGGTCTCCAGCAGCCGGCCGGAGTAGCCGAGCGCGGTGCGCAGCACCGGGGTGCTGTGGGCGTTGGGCGACAGCAGCACGCTCCACTGCCGGCTCACCCGCGGCCGCGGCGCCAGATGGGCCAGGCCCGCGCACAGCGTCCCGGTCAGGTCGGCGCCGATCCGCTTGAGCGGGGTGCCGTGCCAGGTCTGGATGATGCGCTGGCCGCCGCGCCGGGTGAACCACCGGGGCAGATGGGTGTTGGTGACCACCCAGCGGCTGTGCGCCAGCGCGCCGTGCCACTCGGCGCTGCCCACGATCACCGCCCGGGCCGTCGTCGGCACCGCGGTCTGCGCATCGCGCACCGCCCACAGATGCTCCACGTCCATGTCCCGGCGGACCAGTTCCTCGTGTACCGCGCGCGGTGAGTCCCCGTACGCGCGGCCGCCGAAGCTGCTGTAGAGGACGGTGTCGCGCAGCGGACGGGAGCGGTGCAGCGCATAGTGCTGTTCGCGCAGCATCCGGCGGCGGTAGGGGCCGCGGTCGGGGGCGGGCAGCGCGGGGCCCGCCGTGATCAGGGCCTCGTCGTGCCGGTGCCGGTCGAGGGCGAGCGGCTTGCCGCGGACCGTACGGGCGGCCGGCAGCCCGTCCAGGACGGTCGGTGCGCAGCGGACCGGGACGTCCAGCGGGGAACCGGGCGCGCCCTGGTCGCGCAGGTGCAGCGTCCAGCGGCCCTCGCGCAGCGGCACCGTCCCGGCGAGCGAGGGCAGGGCGCCCAGCGGCAGCGCGCAGTGGAAGCGGCCGTCGTCGTGGGTGGTGGGGAAGGCCAGCTCGGCGGCGTGCGCCCCGTGTTTGAGGACCAGTTCGGTGGTGTGCGGCGCGGCGTCCGGCAGCCGGCCCGCCACCAGCAGGGTGCCGTCCGGGCGCCACAGCGCCCGGTCCAGGTACGGCTGCGGGATGCGGTCGTGCAGCACGAGGTCGCCGGCCGGCGTGGCCGCGACGATCAGTTCGCGGCCGTGCGGGAGCGGACAGGCGAGGGGCGCGAGCCAGGGGTCGCAGGCGATCGGGTCGGTGCCGCCGCCGGCCAGGACCAGTTCGGGCAGCCAGCTCTCGGTGTGCGCCGGCGGGATGGCCCGGGGCGCCCCGTCCCGGGTGGGGCGCGCGGCGGCCAGAGTGTCGAGACGGATACGGAAGGTCAGCCGGGGGCTGGGGGCGCGGCGCGCGGCGCCGGACGCGGGGGGCGCCGCCTCCTCCTGCCCGGAACCCAGCTCTGCCGGCGGCTCCGTCTCCACCGGGAAGGACACCACCGTGCCGGTCCCCTGGTGGGTCACCCGCAGCGCGGCGGGCGGGCGGCCGGGCGCGGTGACGGTCAGGTCCAGGGTGCCGGCCGCCGCCGCGTGCCGGCCGGCCAGCCACCGGGTACGACGGGCCACCGACAGCCGCAGCCGCCCGTCCGCGTACCGGGGCGTGAGCCGTACGGCGCCGTCCGCACCGTCCGCGGCCACGTCATGGGTGCACGGGGCGGCGCCCGAGCCGGTCTCGGGCGCCCCCAGCGGGGCGGTCCGCAGCACGCCGGCCGACGCCAGCAGCACCCCGACCGTCCACTCGCCCTCCTCCCAGCGCCCGCCGCTGCGCAGCCGGGCCGGATCGAGCCGTACCTCGAAGCCCGACCAGTCGTAACAGTGCAGCTCCTGACCGGACTCGGCGGTCGCCTCCGGCATCAGGACCGGCCGCAGCGGCAGCAGCACCCGCCGCCGCCCGCACGACAGCACCGCCGTCCTGAGGTAGCTGTGCCGGGCCGCGGCGTCCAGATTGCGGATATGGGCGTAGCCGCGGAGCACCAGCGTGCCGTCCTGCCACGTCGCCGAGACAAGCCGGGCGCATACCGGGAAGTCGTCCGCCGTGAGGCGGGTCACCCCCGGCGGCAGCTCCAGCGGCGGCGTCAGCGGCAGCACCGCCTGCTTGCGCAGCGGCGGTCCGGCGACGGTGAACCCGGCCGGGTTGCGGGCCTCATGGGTGAGCAGGGCGAGCAGATCGGTCAGCCGTCCGGTGCGGATCAGATACCAGCGCATCCGCAGCTCCACGGGGAGCGTGCGGAACAGCCGCGGGTCGACGCCGGAGAGGAACTCGCGGGCGCAGTCCAGGAATGCGGTGCGGTACTCGGGCGTGGCCGCGGGCAGCGCGTCGACCAGGTCGAGCAGCCCGTCGGTGAGCTGGGCGCGGTCGTAGTCCCGCCGGTGGGCGCCGAGCCGGGGGCGGGCCGGGTCGCCGAGGAAGCGCCGGATGCCGGCCACCACCGCGAACCGGTCCCGCACGCCCCGGGCATCCGGCCGCCGGTGGCGGTCGGGCCCTTCCGGCAGCCGCCAGTAACAGACGTGCTCGTGCAGCACATCGACCGCCTCGGCGAGGAAGTGCGCGGGCAGGGTCGCCGCCGCGTCATGGCAGAACTCCCCCTCGGGGAAGGCGAGTTCGTGGGTGTCCCAGAAGGCGCGGCGGAAGACCTTGTTGCGGGCGAAGTGGTCGGACAGCAGCGTGAGGTCCTCGCTGATGTGGGTGCGCAGTACGGTCTCGCGGCCGGCCGGATGGTGTGCGGACTGGCTGCGGCCGGCCGCGCCGAGCCGGTAGACGTTGCCGGTCGCCAGGTCCGCACCGGACTTGTCCAGCAGGCCGGTGAGGTCCTCGTACGCGCGCGGCAGCAGCACATCGTCGGCGTCGAGGAAGGCCAGGAATTCGGTGTGCGGATAGGCGTGCCGGACACCGGTGTTGCGGACCGCGCCACAGCCGGGGGCCGGGTCGCTGCCGGGGTGGTGGACGATCCGGAACCGCGGGTCCCGCTCGGCGAAGCGGCGGGCGAGGGCCGCGGGCGTGCCCGGCGCGGCGGCGTCCTCGCCGCCGTGTGCGGGCGGGCCGTCCACCATCACCACATCCAGCGCGGTCAGCGTCTGCGCCGCGACCGACTCCAGGCACTCCTCCAGATTCCGCTCGGATCCCTCGGTGCGATGGACCGGGATGACGACGGTGAGCCGAGGCTTCATACGTGGACCGAGCCTTTCCGGACGGGCGATGCGCAAGACCGGTCCGTTCAACTCGCGCGCGGCGGCACGGTCACCGGATCTGCGCTGAAAGGGTGAGAGTCGCCGTCGGCGGCGCGCGTTCCCTCGATGACGTTCCGTGCGCCACGGTCGGCGCGCCGTAGTGCCGGGCCGCGTTCGATGCCGTAGACCCGTTCACAGCTTGCCGGCGCCCCGTGCGCCCCGATTCCTCAGGGAAGGTGACCGCGTCCTGATGCCCGGCCGAACCGACAGCTCCGCCGCCACCGACAGCCTCGACGCCGGGCCGCCCGGCGGTGACACCCGGCCCCCGCGCCCCGCCCGCCCCGCGGGGACCGCGCCGTCCGCCTCCACCGCGCGGCTGCCGGCCGACCGGGGGCGCGGTGGTCCGGCGCGGCTGCTGCCCGCCCGGTCCCCGTTCCGCAGCCAGCTGCGGCGGATCGGCACCGGCCGGGTGCTGGAGATCGGCTGCGGGGACGGCGACACCCTCGCCTGCTGCGCGCCCGGCAGCGTCGGGATCGACCACGACCCGCAGTCCGTGGAGCGCTGCCGGGCCCGCGGGCTGACCGCCTATACGGCCGAGACGTTCCTGGCGAGCCCGCACGCCCGGCCCGGCGCCTTCGATGCGCTGCTGACCGCGCACGTCCTGGAGCATCTGGACGACGAGCAGGTCGAGAGCCTGCTGCGGGCCTACGTCCGCTATGTACGGCCGGGCGGCGGGGTGCTGCTGATCACCGCGCAGGAGGCCGGGCACCGGGCCGGCCCGACCCCGGTGCGCTTCACCGACTTCGCGCTGCTGCGGGCCTTCGCCGCCTCCGCGGGCCTGGCGGTGCGGCGGACGTACTCCCATCCGCTGCCGCGCCCGGCCGGGATGCTGCTGCGGTCCAATGTGTTCGTGCTGGTGGGGCAGGTGCCGCGGTAGCGCGGACCGGGGCGGGCCGCTCCGGTCCGCGCCCGGCGGCTCAGCGCCCGCGGGCCCGCTTGCGGGCCTTGACCAGGGCGCGGGTGACGATCGGCGGCAGCACGTCCAGGGCCACCCGCCGCATCGCGCTGCGCGTCGGGAGCGGCGGGCGCGGGCCCGGGCGGGCCGCGGAGGCCGCCGGGGACTGTGCCGGCTGCGGGACGGACGCGCCCGTGGACCGGTGCCGCGAGGCCGGCTGGGCGGGTTCCCTGGCGCCCTTGGCGCTCAGCCGGATCAGCGGGGCGTCGTTGACGAACTGCACCTCGTGCCAGATGTCGCCGCGGGCCGCTATCCACTCCAGCAGCGCCTTCTGCAGCGGCTCGGGGTCGCCCCAGGTCCCGTAGAACTTGGTGCCGGTGATGCAGATGGGGCGCAGCCCCTCGTTCGCAACGGCCTGCCAGGTGGCGGCGGCCACCCCGGGGCAGTGCTCGGCGCGGTAGTCGTCCATCACCACGACGCCGTGCGGGGTCAGCAGCGAGCGCACCGCGAGGATGTCGCCGTGCACATGCTCGTAGAGATGCGAGGCATCGATATGGGCGAAGCGCACCGAGCCCTCGTCGACATGGTCGGTGACGACCGAGCTGAGGCCCTGGACGATGGTGGGCAACTCCTCATGGAACGCACGGTAGTTGGCCTCGAAGGCCCGCCGCGTCAGGGTCGCGTAGGACTTCTTCATCTCCTTGGAGTTGGAGACGTCCTCGGCGGGGGAGTCGAAGAGATCGCAGACCGTGAAGCGCTCGCCGGCGCGCAGCCGGGCACCGAGGAAGATCGCGCTCTTGCCCATGTACGCGCCCAGTTCGAGCAGATCCCCCGGCTCGGATTGCTCCTGCTGGTGTGCCAGGAACCAGTCGAACATCAGCTGGTCGGCGGTGAAGAACCAGCCCTTGACCTCGGACAGCCGGGTGGGGCGCGGCAGTGCGGCACTCTCTGCGATGGGGGCAGTCATGTGCGGTCCGTCTCCAGACGGTCGGGAACGTAGGACGAATGACGACGCGTAGGTGAGGGGGATTGTGGCGATATGTTCCGGCGCTGTCCGCCGTGGATATGCGGGTGCTGCTCGGTGCTGCCTGTTGTTGTCGGTGCCTTCGCGGTCCGGGTCGCACCCGGTGTCGCGGCCGCTGCGCACGGGCGCGGCCCTGCCGGGCCCGGGGGCGCCACTGCTCGGTTCGAGAGTCGTTTCGAGCGCCGCTCCGGCAGTCTCCATGACGAAGCCGGGTCGCACCATGCGTTTCACGGGACCCGCATCGTAGGGGGAGAAAAATGAACGGAAGGTGGCGTGCGGCGTCGCGCCCCGTATGCCCGCGGTCTCACTTCACCGCGCCGGCCATCACTCCGGAGACGAACTGGCGCTGGAAGGCGAAGAAGACGATCAGCGGCACCACCATCGACAGGAACGCACCGGGCGCCAGCACATCGATGTTGTTGCCGAACTGCCGCACCTCCTGTTGCAGGGCGACGGTGATCGGCGGATGGCCGCTGTCCGCGAAGATCAGCGCGACCAGCATGTCGTTCCACACCCACAGGAACTGGAAGATCCCCAGCGAGGCGATCGCCGGGCCGCCCAGCGGCAGCACGACGCGGGTGAACAGCCGCAGTTCGCCCGCCCCGTCCAGCCGGGCCGCCTCCAACAGCTCGCGCGGGATCTCGGCGAAGAAGTTCCGCAGCAGGAACACCGCGAACGGCAGCCCGAAGGCCGTATGGAAGAGGATCACCCCGGCCGTCGTCTCGAAGAGCCCCACCGCGCCGAACAGCTTGGCCACCGGGATCAGCGCCACCTGCACCGGCACCACCAGCAGCCCGACGACCACCAGGAACCAGCCGTCGCGGCCTGGGAAGTCCAGCCAGGCGAAGGCGTAGCCGGCCAGCGAGCCGATGACGACGACCAGCAGCGTCGCCGGCACGGTGATCGCTGCCGTGGTCAGCAGCGAGCCCATCACCTTGCCGTTGGACAGCAGTTGGCTGTAGTTGTCCCAGGTGAGCTGGGCCGGCTGGGCGAGGACCCGCCACCAGCCGGACTCGGCGATCTGCTGCGGGCTGCGCAGCGAGGACAGCAGCAGCCCCACGGAGGGCAGCAGCCAGAACAGCGCGACCAGGACCAGGAAGATCCGCAGCGCACCGCCGCCGGCCCGCGCCGCGATCCGGGCCGGGAGCGGCTGCCGGGCGCGTACGGCACCGGCCGCCCGGGGCCGCTCGGCCGGTACGACTCGGTCCACGGTCGTCATCGGCGACGCTCCTTCCGTATGCGCCGGAGATTGACGTACATCACCGGCAGCACGAGCAGCAGCAGGAAGACGGCGATCGCGCTGCCCAGCCCCTCGTCGACATCCGTGCCGAACGACGACTGGAAGAGCTGGAGCGCCAGCACATTGGCGGACCGGATGCTGGAGCCCGGCGCGATGATGTAGACCAGGTCGAAGATCTTCAGCACATTGATCATGAGGGTGACCAGCACGACCACCAGGACCGGGGCCAGCAGCGGCACGGTGATCCGGCGGAAGACCTGCCACTCCCCGGCGCCGTCCACCCGGGCCGCCTCCAGCAGCTCCCGCGGGACGCCCGCCAGCCCCGCCGCGATCAGCACCATCGCGAAACCGGCCCACATCCAGACGTAGGAGCCGATGATGGCCGGGGTGACCAGTGCCGGGCCGAGCCAGTCGACGCCGCGGTAGGCCTCGGCGAAGTTGGCCGCGGGGAGCCGGAGGCGGGCGCCCGCGGCCCGGTCGCCGGGCAGCGTGAAGGTGCCGTCGGCCGTCGTCGTCGCCGAGGCGACCACCCGGCCGCCCTTGACCGCCTCGATCGTCAGCCCGGCCAGCGCCTTCTCGTTGCCGTCGAGGACGTTCGGGCGGCCGCCGCCCCCGCGGGTGAAGTCCAGCCAGACGGTGCCGGTGACCGCTCCGGGCCGGGGCCGGGCGGCGGCCGCGGGCCGGGCGCCGCGCAGATCGCCCGGCTGGACGGCGACCAGGGGCAGCGGGACCGGGGACCCCGCACGGACGGCCGCGCGCGTGGTGTACTCGCCGTCGCCGGACGGCGCGAGGTTGGACCTGGGCCGCGGCTTGGCGCCGGGGAACGGCGCCGGGTCGGCGAACGTGTCATGGACGCCGACCCACACCGCGTTGGCGACACCACGCTCGGGGTCCTGGTCGTAGACCAGCCGGAAGATGATGCCGGCCGCCAGCATCGAGATCGCCATCGGCATGAACACGATCAGCTTGAAGGCGGTGCCCCAGCGGATCCGCTCGGTCAGCACCGCGAAGATCAGCCCCAGCGCCGTCGAGACCGTCGGCGCCACCACGACCCACAGGACGTTGTTCTTCAGCGCCGTACGGATGCCGTCGTCCGAGAACATCGCGCCGTAGTTGCCGAGCCCCACAAACCCCTTGCCGGAGGCGTCGAACAGGCTGCGGTGGACGGAGAAGGCGATGGGGTAGACGACCAGCGCCCCGAGCAGCAGCAGCGCCGGCAGCAGGAACCCCGCGGCGATCCACGGCCGGGTGCCCGGCACGCGCGGCCGCACCCGGCCGCCGCCGCTGGGCCGTCCGTTGCGGAGCCGCCCGCCGCTGGGCCGTCCGCCGTGCCCGCTGCTGACCCTGCTGACCTCTGCGTCGCTCATCGTGACGGTCCCCCGGTCCCGGTCGAGGCGGTCGGCGTCAGTGCCCGAACGACCGGGCGGCGTCCTTCTCCAGCCGGCTCTGGATGCCCGCGACGTCCTTGGGGTTCTTCAGGAAGTCCTGCAGGTCCTTCCATTCGCCCTGGCCCGGCTTGCCGCCGAAGGAGGCGGGCGCCTGGTCGGACATGTCGAAGCGGAAGTCGTCGCCCGCCGCGATCAGCGCCTTGGCGATCGTGCGCATGACGTCATTGGCGTACGCCGCCTGGTCGAGCGCCTTGTTGGGCGAGAGGAACCCGCCGGCCTGCGCCCAGATCTTGGCGGCGTCCGTCGACGCCAGGAACGTCAGCAGCGCCTGCGAGGCCTTGGTGTCCTTGAGGGCCACCGCCACATCGCCGCCGGTCACCACCGGGGACTTCGCGCCCACCGCGGGGAACGGGAACACCTTGGCGTCCGTGCCGACCTTGGCCTTGGTCTGGCTGATGTTGGCGGCGGCGAAGTCGGCCGAGGAGACCATCGCGGCCTTGGGGGCACTGCCGCCGCTGAAGGTCTGGGTCACCGACGTCGGGAAGTCCGTCTGCAGGGCACCGGAGTTACCGCCGGCGAGCAGATCCTTGTGTCCGAAGAGCCCGCCGAGCGTGGTCAGCGCCTGGGTGACGGACGGGTCGGTCCACTTGAGCTTGTGCTGCGCAAGTTGGTCGTACTTCTGGGGCCCCGCCTGCGAGAGGTAGATGTTCTCGAACCAGTCGGTCAGCGTCCAGCCGTCCGCGCCGCCCACCGAGAC
Source organism: Streptomyces sp. 2323.1 (assembly GCF_900221035.1). Classification (NCBI taxonomy): domain Bacteria; kingdom Bacillati; phylum Actinomycetota; class Actinomycetes; order Kitasatosporales; family Streptomycetaceae; genus Streptomyces; species Streptomyces sp. 2323.1. The sequence goes on from NZ_LT907981.1 coordinate 4,982,575, forward strand.
CGGCTCGACGCCCGAGTCGGCGAGCGTCCGCGCCGTGGTGAGGAACTCCCGCCAGGTCTTCGGCTCCTTGACGCCGGCGTTGTCGAACGCCTGGGCGTTGTACCAGACCAGCGACTTGTTGCTGGCCTTGAAGTAGACGCCGTACGGCGTGCCCTGGTGGGCGCCGAGGTCCTGCCAGCCCTTGGTGTAGTTCTTGGTGAGCTGCGCCCTGGCGTCCGCGCCGAGCGGCTTGAGCCAGCCCTTCTGCGCGAACTCGTGGAGCACACCGACCTGTTGGAGCATCGCGACGTCCGGCGGCCCGCCGCCGGCGATCTTGGAGCCGACGAAACCGGCCATGTCGTCGCCGCTGGGCACGAAGTCGACGGTGGCCCCGGTGCGCTTTTCGAACTCGTCCAGCACCTTGACGAAGTTGGCCCGCTCCGGCCCCGTCCAGACCGCGGTCACCTGCAGCTTCTGGCCGTCGAGGTGGGGGAGCCGGACGGTGGGGGCGGTGCCGCCGCCCTTGCTGCCGCCGGCGGCGTGGTCCTTGCCGCCGCCGCTGCTGCCGCAGGCGGCCAGCGCCAGGGCGAGCACCGCGGTTGCCGCCACCGCGGTCGTGGTGCGAAGCGCCGTGCGGTCGAGTCGTCTGCGCATCCCCGTAGCCCCTTATCGCTGCGCCTGCCGTGCCGGGTGCGAAGGGAGCGCCGTGTCACGTCGTGCCGCGGCGTCCCTGCGGTGCCGTTCGCGTCGTGCCGAGCGGTGGTGCGGTGTGGTCGCGCTGCGCCTCGTCGTGCGGGTCGGTGTGCGACAGTCCTACGCCCGGGCCGCGGGGTCCGCAATACCGCGTTCCGCGTCAACTGACCTTTCGTGATGGGGCTGTTACGGACGGCACCCGGGGATTACAGCAGGGGTGGGGCGGCTGCGGCACCTGAGGACTGTGCGGCCCGCTGGAGCGCACTGGCCAGCAGCGCCAGGTCCGTCGGACCGTTGCCCAGCTCGCGCAGCGGCCGCCGGGCCGGCGGGTCCCCCATCCGCGCCCACTCCAGGGGCACGACCGTCGGCCGGAGGGTGGACGTCCGGGGTATCCGCCCGGTCACCCGGCCCGCCTGGAACGGCGTCGAGGAGCCGTCCGCCGCGCGGTGCAGCCGGCCGCGGCCGGGGGGCACCGGCTCGGACGCCTCGTCGGCGGCGCCCAACTGCACCCGCAGACCGGCCCGTTCACTCGTCGCGGTCTCGGCCGTACGGTCCGGATGGCCGGTCGCGGCTATCAGATGCACCCCGACCGCTGCCCCGTCCCGGGCCACCGCCTCCAGGGCCCGCACCACGGAACCGGCGGCCGGCCGGCCCATGCTGCCCAGCGCCGGCGCCACCAGCGCATCGAAGTCGTCGACCAGCACGAACAGCCGCGGCATCGGCACCGCCGCCTCCGCACCGTCCGCCGTGGGCGCTCCGCTGCGCGCCCGCAGCCGCAGCGTCCCGGTCGTCGACGGGTCCGTCTCACCGGCCGCCGACCCGCTGGTGCCCTCGGCCGTCCGCCGCGGGGCGACGATCCGCGGCGCCGGCAGATGCCGGCTGCGCCACTCGGCGAACGGGGTACCGCCGAGTATCTCCGTGCGCCGCTTCAGCTCGGAGGACAGCGCCTGGGCGAACTCCCGCATCCGGACCGGCTCCGAGGCCGCGAGGTACGTCGTGACGTGCGGCAGGTCCGTACACACCCGCAGCCCCTCACCGCGCTCGCTGCCCCCGCCGTCCACCAGCACCAGCGACAGCAGATCCGGACGGTCGGCGGCCGCCAGCGAGGCGGCCAGCGCCCGCAGCAGCTCGGTCTTGCCGGTGGCCGCCGCGCCCTCCACGAGCAGATGCGAGCCGTCGGCGGCGAGATCGGCGCCCAGCGGGCCGTGCGGACCGGCGCCGAGCACCGCGACGGCGCCCGCCCGGTCGGTGTCCAGGGCGGCGGCCCAACGGGCCATCAGGGACGCCGGGGTGGCGCGGGCCAGCCCCAGCTCGTCCAGCAGCCGCGCCGCATCCGGCAGCGGGACGGCCGCACGGGGCACCGCGGCACCCCCGGCCGGCGCATCCGCCTCGCGCAGCGGCGCCAGCGCCCGGGCGAACCGCTCGGCCCAGGCACCGGAGACCGCGTCCACCGTCGCGACCGTGCCATTGGGGCCGGAGCCCGGCTGGACGACGCGCAGCGCCGTGGCGACATCGCCGCTGAGCACCGCGACCGCGCCGCACTCCCCGAAGGCGGGCGACGCCGCCCGGGCCGCCTCGTACGTCGCGGCCAGCGGGAAGGCGGGGGAGGCGGCCGGGGTCTCGGCCAGGCACAGCAGGTGGATACCGGCCGCCGGGCCGCCCGCCGCGAGCCGGGCGGTGGTCTCGCGCAGCGCGGCGGAGCCGGGGTCCCCGTCCACGATCACCAGGGTGAACGGGCCCTGATGGCGGGCCGCGGCGGCGGCGGTCTCCGCTCGCCCGGCGTCGGCCCAGCCGGGACCCAGCGGGCCGTCGTCGAGCCGGCGCACCAGCTCGGACGTACGGGCCGCGGCCTGCTCCTTGTCGTACGCCAGCAGCAGCCGGCAGTCCTGGCCATGGGCCGGGCGGACCTGCGGCAGCCAGCCGAGCCAGGACCATTCGGCCACCCGCTCCTCGGTGGGGCGCGCACGGTCCGCGCTGATCAGCACGATGTCGAGGGTGCCGGGGGAGTGCAGCGCGGCGAGCTGGGCGAGGGCGCAGCGGGCCAGCCCGGTCAGCCGGGCCCGCGGTCCGGCCAGCCCCAGCGAGCCGGCCCGGCGCAGCCCGACGGTCACCGGCGCCGCGGCCCGGCCGCCGCTGCGGGCGGCCGTCCCCAGCCGGACGGTCAGCGCATCGGGGTGGTCCGGGCCGCGCTCCCAGAGCCGGGGGCCCGGCCCCAGGGCGGTGAGCAGGATCGCGGCGGCGTCCGGCCATCGCTCGTCCGCGGCGGGCCCGGACACCGCGTCCGCCGCGCAGGGCTCCCCGGATGCGTCCGCGGGGGCCGCCTCCGCGCCGCAGGCCGGCGGGTACGCCACCGGGAGGGTCTCGGGCCGCTCCACGGCGGGCCGGCCGCCGGCCAGCCGCCGCGCCCAGGCGCCGATCCCGCCCCGCCGCCCGCCCTTACGGGAGGACTCCTCGGCCGGCGCGAGCGCCTGCTGCCCGCCGTGCGTGCGGTCCTGCGCTCCGCCGGGGAAGCCGTCGGCGCGCTCCGGGGCTCCGAAGGCGTCGGTCCGGCCGCCGTCGTCGGTCCGGGCACCGTCGTCGGTGCGGTCGTAGACATGGCCGCCGGAGAGATCCGGGAAGGGGGCCGCCGCCGGAGCATGCCAGGTGACCGGGCCGACGCCCGGCGCGCCCTGCCACGGCTGGTCGCCGCCGGCCGGGGTGCCGCGCAGCGGGGTGTCCCGCCGCCCGGCCTCCGCCGCCGGTCGGGACGGCGGTACGGGAGCGGAGGCGGCTGCCGGACGGCCGTACCCGGCTCCCGCATACGCCCCGCCGGCCGCGGCGGTGGCCCCCTGCGGGCCCGGTGCCGCTCCGTGGCCGGCACCGCCCCCGCCTGCCGCCGCCCGCCCCGCCGGGGAAGCGCTTCCGCCGGCCGCCCCCGGGGTGATCCGCAGCTGTCCCTCGCCGTCCGGCGCGGTCGCCAGCGCCGGGTCCGGGGCGCCGGGCGCGGACTGCAGGCGCAGCGCGGACTCGCCGATCCGCAGCAGCGCGCCGGGCCGCAGCGGCGCGGGCTGTTCGCCCAGCTCGGTGCCGTCCACGGCGGTGCCGTTCGTGGACCGCAGGTCGGCCACGGTCACCGCGCCGTCGGGACCGACCGTCACGGCGCAGTGCAGCCGGGAGACATCGGGGTCGTCGAGCGGGACATCGGCGTCGGCGGAGCGGCCGATGCGGATCTGGCCGCCGTGCAGCAGATGGACGCCGCCGGCGTCGGGGCCGGAGATGACACGCAGCCGCGCGGAGCCGTGCGGCAGGCCGTGCGCCGGGGAGGGGCCGGGGCCCTGGAGGGAGAGCACCGCGCCGTCGATCAGCGGGGGCTCGCCGAGCGCCGCGCGCTGCGGATCGAGCCGCTCGGACCCGGCATACAGCACGACGGGGGCGCTGCTGCCGCCCGAGCCGCCGACATCCGCACCCGAGCCCGCCACGGAGGCGGTGAGCGAGCCGGCCACCGCCGCCAGCGCGGTCCCGGCAGGGGCCGTCACGAGCACGTCGCAGGCCCGAGTGGTGTGGCCGCTGCGCGGCCCGAGGACGGTCAGCCGGATCTGCATCGCCGTCAACGGTCCCTTCTGCCGGGATCCGCAGGGGGTCCGCTCATCCCCCCACCGCACCCGGGCACGTCGGCACGGACAAGTCCCAAGTGCACGGCGCGACAAAGACCGCCCGCCCCCACCGCGTCGTGCTGGGTGCATCCTCGCACCTGGCACTGACAACACGCCCGCCGACCGCCGTTCAGTGATCTTGATTGGTCTTCTAAGGGCGAAAAAGTGCCTGCTTGCGTGCCGTGCCAGGCCGGAATTCGACCGCCGTGGTCAGCTCGGAACGGTTCCCGGCCCGGCCGTGCGGTCGGTGTGCGCACCGGCCGGCCGCGGCGGGCAACCATCCGCCGCGAACACGCGTCTTTCCCACAAGCCTGTACCGGGCCGTCCGGACCGAAAAGATTGTGCGACGGCACTACAGTGGGTCGGACGGCCGTGCGGAGGCGAACCAGCCGACCCGGCGGGCCAGGCCACGAGAACCACACCACCAGGGAGCGCATGACGTGCGGCCGGTAGGCAGCAAGTACCTGCTCGAGGAACCGCTGGGACGCGGCGCCACGGGCACCGTCTGGCGTGCCCGCCAGCGGGAGACGGCGGGCGCCGAGGCCGCCGTGGCAGGAGAGCCCGGTGAGACGGTCGCGATCAAGGTCCTCAAGGAGGAGCTGGCGCACGACGCGGATGTGGTGATGCGCTTCCTGCGGGAGCGCTCCGTCCTGCTGCGCCTGGCCCACCCCAACATCGTCCGCACCCGCGACCTCGTCGTCGAGGGCGATCTGCTGGCCCTGGTCATGGACCTGGTCGACGGCCCCGACCTGCACCGCTACCTCCGCGACAACGGCCCCTTCAGCCCGGTGGCCGCCGCCCTGCTCACCGCCCAGATCGCCGATGCGCTGGCCGCCAGCCACGCCGACGGCGTGGTGCACCGCGACCTCAAGCCCGCCAACGTCCTGCTAGCCGGGTCGGACGGCAGCGCCGAGATGCACCCGATGCTGACCGACTTCGGCATCGCCCGCCTCGCCGACTCCCCGGGCCTGACCCGCACTCATGAATTCGTCGGGACCCCCGCCTACGTGGCCCCGGAGTCCGCCGAGGGCCGCCCGCAGACCTCCGCCGTGGACATCTACGGCGCCGGGATCCTGCTGTACGAACTCGTCACCGGCCGGCCGCCGTTCGCCGGGGCGACCGCCCTGGAGGTGCTGCACCGTCACCTCAGCGAGGAGCCGCGCCGTCCCAGCACGCTCCCCGAGCCGCTGTGGACGGTGATAGAGCGCTGTCTGCGCAAGCGCCCCGAGGAGCGGCCCAGCGCCGAGAACCTCGCGCGGGCGCTGCGCGCCGTCGCGTCCGGCATCGGGGTGCACGCCTCCCCGGCGCAGGCCGAGGCCGCGCTGGGCGTGGCCGCGCTGCTCGCCCCCGACCCCGCGCCCGCGACCGTCCCCGGGACGGGCGGCGACGGCGGGGCCGGCGGAGGCGACGCCGACCCCACCCAGGTGCTCCCGTCCAATGCCGGTTCCTACGACCCGGCCGCGGCGACCAGCGTGCTGCCGTCCACCGGCGGCCAGGGCGGACAGGGCGGCCCCGGGGGCGGGCAGGGCGACCCGACCCGTGCGATGCCGCCGATGCCCATGGGCGCACCGGCCGGCGGACCGCAGAATCCGGACGGCCCCCATCCGTGGGAGTCCCAGATGCGGGCCGCCCGCGACCGCAACGAGCAGACCCAGGTGCAGTATCTGGATCCCGCCGAGGACCCGCTGCGCCGCCGTCCGCAGCGTCAGGCTCCCCAGCAGCCGCCGCAGCGCCCGCAGCAGCCCCAGTACCGGCAGCAGCCGCCGCCGTACGCCCAGCAGCAGGCCCCGCAGCGCCGCCAGGAGCCGCCGCCGCAGCGCTATGAACCGCAGCGGCCGCCCGCCCCGGAGCCCCGGCCCCGGCGCGAGCCCCGCCCGCGCAGCGCCAACCCGATGAAGATCCCCGGCCTGGGCTGTCTCAAGGGCTGTCTGTTCACGATCATCCTGCTGTTCGTGGCGGCCTGGCTGATCTGGGAGCTCACCCCGCTCCAGGAGTGGATCGGCACGACCAGGGGTTTCTTCGCCCAGATCGGCCACGTCATCAACAGCGTGCAGCACTTCGTGCAGAAACTCGGCGGCTGACGCCGGCCGCCCGCGGGGGACGCCGCGGGCGGCACCGAACCCACTCAGTGGATTTGTCGACTTCTGACGGGCAATTTCGCCCGGAGAAGTGAAGGTTGCCGCCGTACGGGGCACGAACTCCCCTGGCATCCGCGTAGCTTTGACGCCAACCTCAGCCCTCGCAGGACGCTCGGGGGCCCGACACGTCGGAGCAGTCTTGGCACGGAAGATCGGCAGCCGGTACACCGCCCACCAGATCCTGGGGCGCGGCAGTGCCGGCACGGTATGGCTGGGCGAGGGTCCCGAAGGGGCCGTGGCCATCAAGCTGTTGCGTGAGGATCTCGCGGCCGACCAGGAGCTCGTCGGCCGCTTCGTCCAGGAGCGGGCGGCCCTGCTGGGCCTGGCGGACCCGCATGTCGTCGGCGTCCGCGACCTCGTCGTCGACGGCAACGACCTGGCGCTGGTCATGGACCTCGTACGGGGCACCGACCTGCGCACCCGGCTGGAGCGCGAACGCCGGCTGGCCCCCGCGGCGGCCGTCGCGATCGCCGCCGATGTCGCCGACGGGCTCGCCGCCGCGCACGCCGCCCGGATCGTGCACCGCGACGTCAAGCCCGAGAACGTCCTGCTGGACATGCAGGGCCCGCTCGGCCCCGGCGGCGCGCACCCCGCCCTGCTCACCGACTTCGGCATCGCCCGGCTCGTCGACTCGCCGCGCCGGACCAGGGCGACCAAGGTCATCGGCACCCCCGACTACCTCGCCCCGGAGATCATCGAGGGCCTGCCGCCCCGCGCCTCCGTGGACGTCTACGCCCTGGCGACCGTCCTGTACGAGCTGCTCGCCGGGTTCACACCGTTCGGCGGCGGCCACCCCGGGGCCGTACTGCGCCGCCATGTGACCGAGAGCGTGGCACCGCTGCCCGGTATCCCCGACGAGCTGTGGCAGCTGCTGCTGCAGTGTCTGGCCAAGGCGCCGGCGTCCCGGCTGCGCGCGCCCGAGCTCGCCGCCCGGCTGCGCGAGCTGCTGCCCTCGCTGGCCGGCATGCCGCCGCTGGACATCGACGAGCCGGAGGACGAGCAGCCGGACGACGACCCGGAGAGCGCCACCGGGCCCCGTGACGAGGCGTTCCACCCGTCGCCGGCACCGGGGGAGGCCACCCCGCCGCGGGGCGCCGTCCCGCTCGTCCAGGGCGCGGCCCCCGACTCCAACCGGGACACGCACACCAGCATGCGGGTCCCGGGCCCGGACGAGCTGGCGGGCGGCGCCCACGGCACCGCCCGCGCCCCGCGCGCCACCGGCGAGCGCCGGGCGGGCTCGGCCCGGCACCGCGCCTCGCAGGAGGCGGTGCGCCGCCGCCGGATCAAGCTCGGCGCGGCCGCCGCCGCGGTGATCGTGGCGGCCGGCCTGGGCGGCTGGCTCGCCTCGGGCGACGACGACGGGGCGGGCGACGCCACACCGGGCGTCCACCGGTCCGGACCCGACGCCCCGTGACGGCGCCGGGGGCGCGCCGGGCCCGGCGGTGAGCGTCGCGACGGACGGCGTGGCACCCTTCCCCGGCCCGGTGCGGGCGGCTCCCGGCAGGTTCCACTTGCCGGGGCCGGGTCACGCAGACGGTGGCAGCCGTTAGGCTGGGTGCGTGGCAGTCGTCGATGTATCCGAAGAGCTGAAGTCCCTCTCCTCGACCATGGGGTCGATCGAGGCCGTCCTGGACCTCGACAAGATGAGGGCCGATGTCGCCGTGCTCGAGGAGCAGGCCGCGGCGCCGTCCCTGTGGGACGACCCGGAGAGTGCCCAGAAGGTCACCAGTCGGCTGTCCTACCTCCAGGGCCAGGTGCGCCGGGCCGAGCAGCTGCGCAGCCGCGTCGACGATCTCGAAGTGCTCTTCGAGCTCGCCGAGGCCGAGGACGACGAGGACGCCCGCGCCGAGGCCGAGACCGAGCTGGCAGAGGTCCGCAAGGCCGTGGAGGAGCTGGAGGTCCGCACCCTCCTGTCCGGCGAGTACGACTCCCGTGAGGCGGTCGTCAACATCCGAGCCGAGGCCGGTGGCGTGGACGCCGCCGACTTCGCCGAGAAGCTCCAGCGGATGTATCTGCGCTGGGCCGAGCGGCACGGCTACAAGACCGAGCTCTACGAGACCTCGTACGCGGAAGAGGCCGGCATCAAGTCGACCACCTTCTCCGTGCAGGTGCCGTACGCCTACGGCACGCTCTCCGTCGAGCAGGGCACGCACCGCCTGGTGCGGATCTCGCCGTTCGACAACCAGGGCCGCCGCCAGACGTCGTTCGCCGGTGTCGAGGTGCTGCCCGTCGTCGAGAAGACCGACCACATCGAGATCGACGAGTCCGAGCTGCGGGTGGATGTCTACCGCTCCTCCGGCCCCGGCGGCCAGGGCGTCAACACCACCGACTCCGCGGTCCGGCTGACGCACATCCCCACCGGCATCGTCGTCTCCTGCCAGAACGAGCGCTCGCAGATCCAGAACAAGGCGACCGCGATGAACGTCCTCCAGGCCAAGCTCCTTGAGCGCCGCCGCCAGGAGGAGCAGGCGAAGATGGACGCGCTCAAGGGCGACGGCGGCAACTCCTGGGGCAACCAGATGCGTTCGTACGTCCTGCACCCGTACCAGATGGTCAAGGACCTGCGGACGGAGTTCGAGGTCGGCAACCCCACCGCGGTGCTCGACGGCGACATCGACGGCTTCCTGGAGGCCGGGATCCGCTGGCGCAAGCAGCAGGAGAAGTGACGGGCCCGGCCCGGATCTGAGCATCAGACAACTGTCTCCCTCGGGGAGGCAGTTGTTTTTGCTGTGGCGGTTTGGTCACAGTCGTATGTTCATGTACCGCCCAACTCTTGCCAATTCGGACGTCGAGCCTTTATTCGGCCTTGACGATAATGGCCGAACTGGGAAGGGTGAGCGCGGCATGCGTATGTCATGGGGCGCGTGGTGCAACGGGGAGATGAGGGGCCGGCAGCTGTGCTCGGCCGTGACTCACGTACCCCCATCGGCTCGTCGCCCCGTACACAACGGTGCTCCAATGACGAGTTCAGCTACTGGGGGTAGCAGTACATGACGAAGAAGACGCGGCTGCGCGTAGCGCGCATTGCGGCCGGTGCGGTGATCGCGGCCGGTGCGTCGCTCACCGCGGCCGGCGCGGCCTCCGCGGCCAGCCCGGGTGAGACCCCGGGCCAGGACAGCGGCATCATCGGCGGCATCCTCGGCGGCGTCATCGGCGGGGGCGACTCCGGCGGCGACAGCAGCGGTGGTGACACGACCGGTGGCGACACGACCACCGGTGGTGAGATCGGTGGCGACGCCACCGGCGGCGAGATCGGTGGCGACGCCACCGGCGGTGAGATCGGCGGTGACACGACCACCGGCGGTGACACCACCACCGGCGGCGAGACCACCGGTTCCACCACGGGCGACACCACCACCGGTGGCCAGACGACCGGTGGCGAGACCACGGGTTCCACCACGGGCGACACCACCACCGGTGGCCAGACGTCCGGCGGTGACACCACGGGTTCCACCACGGGTGGCCACAGCACGGGCGGCCAGACGACCGGCGGTGACACCACGGGTGGCCACGGCACGGGCGGCCAGACCACCGGCGGTCACAGCAACGGTGGCGGCAACAGCGGTGGCGGCGACTCCACCGGCACCGGCACCGACAACGAGGGCTCCAAGCCGATCGAGCAGCCCGGCCAGGGCAAGGAGCAGATCGCTGACACGCCCGGCCAGGCCAAGCAGCAGGCCAAGGGTGGGGAGCTGGCGGAGACCGGTTCCTCCGGCACGACCGTCCTGCTCATCGGTGCGGCGACGATGATCGCGGGCGGTGTGGGCTTCCGTATGCTGCCCCGCCTGATCAACAAGAACGGCGGCGGTGCCGCGGCGGCCTGATGCCGGCGCGTCACAGCTGGAGGGGCCCGGGACGCAGCAGCGTCCCGGGCCCCTCGGCGTTCGTGGCCCCGCTGCCACCCGGGCGGCTGCCGGCCCGGCAGCGCTGTACCGGTCTCAGGCGATCTGGTGGAGCAGCACGCCCAGCGCGATCAGCAGGATCATCAGCGCCACCAGCACCGCGGGGCTGAGCTGGGCGAAGATACCGCCCGCCTGCTGCTGAAGCCGTTCTCTGCTCGCCCGGCACACGGGGCAGCGGCCCTCGCTCACAGGGGCCGCGCAGTTGGCGCACACCAGTCGGTCGTACGTCATGCGACCTCCTTCTCCACTGCACCAACGCACCGGAAGGCGCATTGGTTCCCTCTTCCACTGTGCCAGCTCGTCGACGGAACGGCGCGTCCCGCGGGATTGTGCGTCTTTTGTCCTGTAGGTGCCGTGAGGAAATGCACCAACCCTCCACGCCGACTGCACCACCCCACGAGGTTCGCGTATGGTCACGCACACCGACGGGAGCCGCAACTCGGCAACCCGTGCCGCTATCCAGGTCGACCGTGGTGCATCAGTGATCCGATTCGACAACGTCTCCAAGACCTACCCGAAGCAGAACCGCCCTGCACTCAGGGATGTCTCGCTCGAAATCGAGCGCGGCGAATTCGTCTTCCTGGTGGGCTCTTCCGGGTCCGGAAAGTCCACCTTTCTGCGGCTGCTGCTGCGCGAGGAGCGGGCCAGCCACGGCCACGTCCACGTGCTCGGCAAGGACCTCGGCAAGCTCTCCAACTGGAAGGTTCCGCAGATGCGGCGCCAGGTGGGGACGGTCTTCCAGGACTTCCGGCTGCTCCCCAACAAGACCGTCGGGGAAAATGTCGCCTTCGCCCTCGAGGTCATCGGCAAGCCGCGCGGCCAGATCCGCAAGACGGTGCCCGAGGTCCTCGAACTGGTCGGCCTAGGCGGCAAAGAGGACCGTATGCCGGGCGAGCTCTCCGGTGGTGAGCAGCAGCGCGTCGCCATCGCACGGGCCTTCGTCAACCGTCCGATGCTCCTCATCGCGGACGAGCCCACCGGCAACCTCGACCCGCAGACCTCGGTCGGCATCATGAAGCTGCTGGACCGGATCAACCGGACCGGTACGACGGTGGTCATGGCCACCCACGACCAGCAGATCGTCGACCAGATGCGCAAGCGGGTCATGGAACTCGAGAAGGGCCGGCTCGTACGCGACCAGTCGCGCGGCGTGTACGGCTACCAGCACTGAAAGGACGCCATGCGCGCCCAGTTCGTCCTGTCGGAGATCGGCGTCGGTCTCCGCCGAAACCTCACGATGACCTTCGCCGTCATCGTCTCCGTAGCCCTGTCACTGGGCCTGTTCGGCGCCTCGCTGCTGATGCGCGACCAGGTCAGCACGATGAAGGGCTACTGGTACGACAAGGTCAACGTCTCGATCTTCTTCTGCAACAAGAACGACGCCGACTCGGGTGCCAACTGCGCCAAGGGCGCGGCCACCCAGCAGCAGAAGAACGACATCAAGGCGGAGCTGGACCGGCTGCCGCTCGTGCAGAACGTGCAGTACGAGTCCAGTGACCAGGCCTACAAGCACTACAAGGAGCAGTTCGGGGACACCCCCGTCGCCGGGCTGGTGACGCCCGACCAGCTGCCGGAGTCCTTCCGCGTCAAGCTCAAGGACCCGACGAAGTTCACGGTCATCAAGTCGGCGTTCTCCGAGCGGCCCGGCGTCCAGGAGGTCCAGGACCAACGGGACACCGTCGAACCGCTCTTCAACCTCCTGAACGGCATGAACATCGCCGCCCTCGTCGTGATGGGGCTGATGCTGGTCGTTGCGCTGATGCTGATCGTCAACACCGTGCGGGTGTCGGCGTTCAGCCGTCGGCGGGAGACCGGGATCATGCGGCTGGTGGGAGCGTCCAGCTTCTATATCCAGATGCCGTTCATCCTGGAGGCCGCCATTGCGGGGCTGCTGGGCGCCGCTTTCGCCTGCGTGTTGATCGTCGGCGGCAAGTACGTCCTCGTCAACAACTGGCTGGCGAAGAAGATCCAGGTGATCAACTTCATCGGCTGGGACTCGGTGGCCGCGGTCCTCCCGCTGGTCCTTCTGATCGGGCTGCTGATGCCCGCGCTCGCCGCGTTCTTCGCATTGCGCAAGTACCTCAAGGTGTGAGCTTTGCCAAGGGGCGCCGTACGGTCAACTCACCGTACGGCGCCCTTTTGTCCCTTAGACTCACCGGCATGTCGGGCCCGTGTTCGTACGACCGGCCTCGCCGCATTCGCCGCGGGGCGGCCCTGACGTTGTTCCTCGCCGGTGTGCTGGCCACCGGTGCCGTGACCGGCACCTGGAGCGATGAGGCGGCCGACGCCGCGGGACGGATCGCCCCGGACGGCAAGGCCTCCCAGGCGCACGCCCCTGCCTCCGCCTTCGCGGACCGCAAGGCCGTCGAACGTGCCGCCTCCGAGGCCGTCGAGGACGGAAAATCGGGTGCCCAGGCCGCCGCCGACGTCGTCAGCCGCAGCGGCGACCGCTGGTCGACGATCTACACACCGGGCCAGTTCGAGGACTTCCAGGAGCAGTTGGGCGGCGCCTATGTCGGCGTCGGGCTCTGGGTGCGGCAGGCGGACGGCGGGCGGATCGAGGTGTCCCGGGTCCAGCCCGGCTCGCCCGCCGCACGGGCCGGTATCGCCCGCGGCGACCTGCTGCGCGCCGTCGACGGGCACCCCACCCTCGACACCCCGGTCACCGAGGTCGTCAGCCGGCTGCGCGGCGTGGCCCCCGACGGTTCCCGCGCCTCCGCCGCCGCTGCCGGCACCCCCGTCGCGCTGGACCTCCAGCGCGGCGCCCGCCACTGGACCGCGACCCTTCACCGCACCCGGCTCAGATCCCGCAACGTCGTCACCGACCACCCTGACGGGGTCCACGGCCCGACCCGCGTCAAGGTCGCCGCGTTCGCCAAGGGCACCGGCAAGGCGGTCCGCCGTGCGGTGCGCGACGCCTCCCCCCGGCACGGCATGCTGCTCGATCTGCGCGGCAACACCGGCGGTCTGGTCACCGAGGCCGTCACCACCGCCTCCGCCTTCCTGGACGGCGGCCTGGTCGCGACGTACGACGTGCGCGGCAGCCAGCGGGCCCTGTACGCCGAGCGCGGCGGCAACACCCGGGTGCCGCTGGTCGTCCTCGTCGACGGCGGCACGATGAGCGCCGCCGAGCTGCTGGCCGGCGCGCTCCAGGACCGCGGACGGGCGGTCGTGATCGGCTCCCCGACCTTCGGCAAGGGCTCGGTGCAGATGCCCAGCACGCTGCCGGACGGCTCGGTCGCCGAGCTGACCGTCGGCCACTACCGCACCCCGTCCGGCCGGACCGTCGACGATGCGGGGATCACCCCCGACCTGGTCGTCGGGCACGGTGCCGAGAAACGGGCCCGCACGGTATTGAGTGGCCTCGGGGGCGGTGCATAGTGCGAAAATGGCCGCACTATGGCTAAGGACAAGGGCAAGGACAAGACTCCCGGGCGCAAGCTCGTGGCGCAGCACAAGAAGGCGCGGCACGACTACCACATTCTGGACACCTATGAGTGTGGCCTGGTGCTGACCGGCACCGAGGTGAAGTCGCTGCGGCAGGGCCGGGCCTCGCTGGTGGACGGATTCGTCCAGATCGACGGCAATGAGGCCTGGCTGCACAACGTACATATCCCCGAATACACCCAGGGCACCTGGACGAACCACGCGGCCCGGCGCAAGCGGAAGCTGCTGATGCACCGCGCCGAGATCGACAAGCTGGAGTCCAAGAGCCAGGAGTCGGGGCACACCATCGTGCCGCTGGCCCTCTATTTCAAGGACGGCCGGGCGAAGGTCGAGATCGCGCTGGCCAAGGGCAAGAAGGAGTACGACAAGCGGCAGACGCTCCGCGAGCAGCAGGACCGCCGGGAGACGGACCGGGCGATCTCGGCGGCGCGGCGGCGGCAGCGGGCCTGACGAGCCCCCTGCGGCCCCGGCCCCGTCGCCGCTGCCACGGAATACGCTGGCAACCGCACGCGTTGTTCACGTACGATGGCTCCGCACCCCACGAGGGGTGTGGCACCACCTTGATAAATCAACATGGGGATGATCGGTTTCGACAGCGGATGTCGAAGCAGGGGAAGCGAGTCGAGGAAGCGGCAATGATCTCGTTAACCATATGTCGCAACCAATAATCGCCAACACCAAGCGCGATTCCTTCGCCCTCGCTGCCTAAGTAGCGACTTGCGAAGTGTCAGCCCGGGGATGTTCCCGACCCGGATCCTGGCATCAGCTAGGGAACTAAACTTCTAGACCCGGTCACGGGGTGTAGAAGGAAATCAAACAGTGACTGGGCCCGTCGGAGACTTGTTCGCGTGATCTCCGGGGCCGAGAAAATCGCAGCGAACTGCACTCGGAGAAGCCCTGATTCTGCACCGTTGGACGCGGGTTCGATTCCCGCCATCTCCACTCATCCCATGTAAAGCAGCGGCCCGCGAGATTCTCGCGGGCCGCTGCTTTGTGTGCACCCACTCACGCCGGGTGCCGACCCGCTCACGCCCGGTGCCGGAGCGAGGTGGCCAGCGCCAGGGCGGCGGCCGCGGCCGGGACCGCATACCCGAGGCCGGGCCCGCTGAGCTGCTCCACGGCCCAGCCGCCGGTGGCGGAGCCGGCCGCGATACCGGCCAGCAGGGCCGTCACGGCGAGCGTCATCCCCTCGTTCAGCCGGCCCACGGGGGTGCGGGACTGGACCAGCCCCATGCCGGTGACCATGGCCGGCGCGGTGGCCATCCCGGCCGCCGTCAGCGCGACGGCCAGCGCCGCCGGGCCGCCGGCCGTGGCGGCGAGCAGCGGCAGCAGCATCAGGGCGGCCATCGCGCCGACGCAGCCGCGGAAGCGGCGGGTGACCCGGCCCGCAGGGCGCAGCAGGCCGTAGAGCAGCCCGGCGACGGCGGACCCGGCGGCCTGGAGGGCCAGCAGGGCGCCGGCGGCGGAACGGATGCCGTGCGCGTCGGCGTAGGCCAGGGTGACCACCTCCATCGAGCCGAAGACCGCGCCGGTGCAGACAAAGGTGAGCAGCAGCGGCGGGAGGCCGGGCAGACGCAGCGGCGAGCGGGTGCGGGCCGCGGGCCGGGCGACCACCGGGGGTTCGGTGCCGCGCTGGGCCGCGAAGAGCAGCATCCCGGTCAGCAGCAAGGCCGCGGCCACCGCCGTGCCCGCCTCCGGGAAGAGGGTGGTGCACAGCAGCGTGGCGAGCACCGGCCCGAGCAGGAAACACAGTTCGTCCGCGGCCTGTTCGAAGGAGTTGGCGGTGTGCCGGGCGGCCGGGTCGTCGCGCAGGAGATGGGCCCAGCGGGCACGGGAGAGCCCGCCGGTGTTGGGCGTGGTGGCGGTCGCGGCGTACGAGGCGAAGAGCGTCCAGTCGGGCGCGCCGTAGTGGACGCAGAGCAGCAGCGAGAGCGAGCCGAGGACGGCGAGTGCGGTGGCCGGGACGGCGGCACGGGCCTGGCCGTGCCGGTCGATCAGCCGCGCGGTCCACGGGCCGGCCAGCGCCGTCGCCGCCAGCCCGGTCGCGGTGACCGCCCCGGCCAGCGCATACGAGCCGCGCGAACCCGCGATCATCAGCACCGCGCTGACGCTGAGCATGCCCATGGGCAGCCGGGCCAGGAGGTTGGCGGCGGTGAAGGCACGGGTGCCGGGGTGGGCGAAGATCCGGCGGTAGGGCGCCAGCAGGCGGAGTCCGCGGCGCCGCGGGGCCGGGCGTACGGGAGGGGCGGTCACCGGCCGGGCGGCGAGGAAGAGGATCATGCGTCTACGGTCGCGGCCGCGCCCCCGGCCCGTCCAACACCTGATCGGCGCCCATTGACGCACCTGAGTTGTCAATGGGCGGTGGGTGGCGGCACCCGGCGGCACTGTCAGGATGGCCCGATGCCGTACGACATCGATCCGCGTCTGCTCCGCGCGTTCACCGCCGTCGCCGAGGAGCTGCACTTCACCCGGGCCGCCGCCGGGCTGCACGTCGCCCAGCAGGCGCTCAGCCGCGATATCCGGCGGCTGGAGCGGGAGGTGGGCGCCACGCTGTTCGTCCGGAGCACCCGGCAGGTCGCGCTGACCCCGGACGGGCAGCGGCTGTTGCCGTACGCGCGCCGGGTGCTGAGCGCGCACGACGAGCTGGCCGCGGCGTTCCGGCCGGCTCCCGAGCGGCCGCTGCTGGTCGACGTGCGGGCCCCGGTCGGCACCGCGCACCGGGTGCTGGCGGCGGCCCGGGAGCGGGTGGCGGACAGCGTGGAGCTGGTCGCCCGTTTCCACAGCGGGCTGGCCGGGGCGGCGGCCGAGGTGGCGGACGGCCGGCTCGATGTCTCCTTCGGCCGGATCGCCGCGCTGCCGGCCGCCGTACGGGCGCAGCTGAGCCACCAGCCGGTCCGGCTGGAGCGGATGGCGGTGCTGCTGCCCGAGGAGCATCCGCTGGCCGCCCGGCCGGCGGTCCCGCTCGCGCAGCTGGCCGGCGAGACGCTCTACGCGGGTGCCGGCAATCC
Organism: Streptomyces sp. 2323.1; assembly: GCF_900221035.1. NCBI lineage: Bacteria > Bacillati > Actinomycetota > Actinomycetes > Kitasatosporales > Streptomycetaceae > Streptomyces > Streptomyces sp. 2323.1. The sequence continues at coordinate 4,999,374 of NZ_LT907981.1, forward strand.
GCGCACCGCGGAGTGGACGGAGCTGGCCGCGCGGCTCTTCGAGGGGCGCGGTATCGCGATGGCCGCGCCGTTCCCGGAGATCGAGGGCTCGCAGGAATTCGTCCGGGTGGTGCGCAAGCGGGGCTGGTCGGTGCTGGCGAGCGAGGAGTTCATCGAGGTGCCGGGGATGGTGCTGCGGCCGCTCGTGGAGCCGGTACCGCTGTCGCCCGTCTCGATGGTGTGGCGGCGGGGGCTGCGGCATCCGGGGCTGGACGCCCTGCGGGCGGCCGCCCGCGAACGGGCCGCGCGGCACGGCTGGCTCACGCTGCCCGACGACGCATGGTGGCTCCCCGAGGCGGACGCGCAGACGATGGGGACAGCTGCCTGACGCCACGTCAGGATTCGGCGGGTACCGAAAACCTACGGCGGCCCAGGCAACCCCGGGCGCCCGGAAGCTTTCCTTAACGGCAAGGAAGTGTGTGAGCAACGAACAGGGGAAATCCGTGCAACGGCGTTCACTTCTTGCGACAGTGGCGGCCGCGCTGACCTTGAGTGTCACGGCCGGCCTGGCCCTGACGGGCTGCGGCTCACCGCGGATGGCGGCCCTGCACGCCAACTGCCAGACCAAGGGCCTGCGGTGGAAGCTCACGGTCCTGAAGAAGAAGCCGCACACCCCGCACCGCGACGCCCGGCTGTCCGTCGTCAACACGGGCGACAAGCCCTGTGTGTTCCGCGGGTTCCCGGCCTTCGAGGTCCACCTCGGCAAGGGGCCGGAGTCCGACGCCCGCGGGCACGGCCGGATCATGCCGATAGACCTGCGACGCGGCGGCAGGGTGGTGACCAGCCTGCGCTACAAGGACTGCCGCCGGGGCGCCGCGTCGGACCCCTTCATGGTCAGCAACGATGTCGCCGTGGTGTCCGCACCGCGCGACTACCCGGGCCGGCGCGCGGTCGAGGTCCGTGACGAGGCGGGCAAACGCCAGGCGATGAACGTCTGCGCGGACTCGATATGGATGGGCGCGCCGTACGAAGCGGCCGAGTAGCGCCGGTTACGGGGTCGTTGCCGTAAGGGCGGAGCGAGCGGCGAACGAGGTGAATGCGGCCCAGGCGCCCGGCGAGAAGTCGAGGTGCGGGCCCTGGGGGGCCTTGGAGTCGCGGACGTGGATGGTGGCGGGGTGGGCGGCGACTTCTACGCAGGCGCCGCCTTCGTCGCTGCTGTGGCTGGACTTGTGCCAGGTGTAGGCGATTTCGAGGCAGTTGCCGCCTTGTTCGCTGCTGTAACTGGACTTGTGCCACTCGTATGCCACTTCGAGGCAGTTGCCGCCCTCGTCGCTGCTGTAGCGGGACTTGAACCATGTCAGGTCGGTCATTGCTCTCCTAGCAGCCGGTCCAGCAGACCCATGGTCTTTTCGGCGTTGAGGGCCTGCATTCGCAGCATTCCATATTTCTGCGTGAGGCTGCTGACCTTGTCCGGGTCCGAGATGAGGTGGCTGCCGATCTGCGTCTCGGAGTATGCGAGGTGTTGGTGGTCGGAGGTCTCCAGCAGCACGAACGGCCCGGAGAGGCCGGCATGGCTGGTGTTGCCGAACGGCATGACCTGGATTGCCACTCCGGGGAGTTCGGCGCATGCCCGCAGATGCCGCAGCTGTTCCCGCATGACCTCACGGCTGCCGAGGTGATCCCTGAGGACGGCCTCCGAGATGATGAAGCTGGCAATGACGGGTGCGTCGCGGTGCAGGACTTCTTGGCGTTCGAGTCGGGCTTCCACGCGCAGCTCGATCGTCTCCTTGCTCAGGGACGGAAGGTCGTTGCGGAATGTCGCGCGGGCGTACGGCCCTGTTTGCAGCAAGCCGGGAAGTACTTGGTTCTCGTACCCCGACAGGGAAACGGCCTGCTTCTCGTAGGTGATGAAGTCCTCCGCCCAGATCGGATACTTCTCCTTCGGCGGAAGCTTCCCCACCCCCGTAGCCAACGCACCGCCGGTCAGCAGGAGTTGATCGAACTCGGTCGCCAGGTGCGGCATCAGGACCCGCCTGCCCTGCTCGACGGAGGCGATGGTCTCCTCGGAGGCGGTGGTCCGTTCGCTGAGGCTGCGCTGGGTGAAGCCGGCCTTGATGCGGTACATCGCCAGTTGCGCGCCGATGACTTCCATCGCTGCGGAGTGCCGGTTCTTGGGTTTCTTTGGCGGCTGCATGGCCTTCCACTCCCCGTACTTGGATGCCCGTGACCGTGTGTGCGCCCGTACTCACCAGGAGTACGGGTCCACATAGCGCGTCAGCATAGTTACGGAGCGCGACCATCGTCGGAGGGAATGCGTAGATCATCCCCGCAAGGGCGGCCGCCCGGCCTCACCACCCCCCGCCCCACCCCGTGAGTGCAAGGTTTCGTCCGTGTCACCGGGCGGCACCGTACGGAAATCCGCCGTCCCTAGCGTCGAGGAGAGGACCTGACCCCTGGGAGGCGCAATGACGGCCGAGGCCGCGGAGACCCGTACCAATAGCCCCGACGACAATCCCGCCGCTGGCCGTGTGCGGCGGCGCGGTGGGCGGTGGATCGAGCACTGGGACCCCGAGGACGAGGCCTTCTGGGCCGAGACGGGGGAGCGGATCGCCCGGCGGAACCTGGTGTTCTCCGTGCTCTGTGAGCACATCGGGTTCTCCATCTGGAGCCTGTGGTCGGTGATGGTGCTGTTCATGGGGCCGGAGTACGGGATCGACCCGGCCGGGAAGTTCTTCCTGGTGGCGATGCCGACCATGGTGGGCGCGGTGCTGCGGGTGCCGTACACCTTCGCGGTGGCGCGGTTCGGCGGGCGCAACTGGACGGTGCTGAGCGCGCTGCTGCTGCTGGTGCCGGCCTCGGTGGCCGCGCTGGTGATCGAACCGGGCACCTCGTACGGCACGTTCCTGCTGGTCGCGGCGCTCGCGGGGGTCGGCGGCGGGAACTTCGCCTCGTCGATGACGAACATCAACTCCTTCTTTCCGCTGCGGAAGAAGGGGTACGCGCTGGGGCTCAACGCCGGTGGCGGCAACATCGGGGTGCCGGTGATCCAGCTGCTGGGGCTGCTGGTGATCGGGACGGCGGGGGCCGCGCAGCCGCGGCTCGTGCTGGCCGTCTATGTGCCGCTGATCGTGCTCGCGGCGGTGCTCGCGGCGCTGTTCATGGACAATCTCGCCCCGGTGACGAACGACACCGGCGCGGCCGTCGACGCCGCCCGGGAACCGCACACCTGGGTGATGTCCCTCCTCTACATCGGCACCTTCGGGTCGTTCATCGGCTACAGCTTCGCCTTCGGTCTGGTGCTGCAGAGCCAGTTCGCGCGCACGCCCCTCCAGGCGGCGTCGCTGACCTTCATCGGGCCGCTGCTGGGCTCGCTGATCCGGCCGGTCGGCGGGCGGCTGGCGGACCGGTTCGGCGGCGCCCGGATCACGCTGGGCACCTTCGCGGCGATGGCCCTGGCCACCGGGGTGGTGATCGGGGCGTCCGCGATGAAGTCGCTGCCGGTGTTCCTCGTCGGGTTCATCTCGCTGTTCGTGCTGTCGGGGCTCGGCAACGGCTCCACGTACAAGATGATCCCGGGGATCTTCCAGGCCCTGGCGGTGCGCCGCGGGCTGGCGGGGGAGGCGGCCGCGGCGTACGGGCGGAGGCTGTCGGGCGCGGCGATGGGGCTGATCGGGGCGGTGGGCGCGGTCGGCGGGCTGGCGATCAACCTCGCCTTCCGGCAGTCGTTCATGGCGACCGGCTCGGGCACGCCCGCGTTCGTGTCGTTCCTGGTCTGTTACGCGGTGTGCGGCGCGGTGACCTGGGCCGTATACCTGCGGCCCGCGGCGCCCGTACGGCGTACGGCGCAGGCCCCGGCCGCGGAGGGGGAGGCGCGCCCGGCGTACGCGGAGGTGTGAGCGACGGTCGTCGCGCGCGGGCGGCCGCATGGAGGGCGCCGCGGCCGCCCCCGCGCGACGCCCCGTAACCGCAGGGAAATACTGGAGGACCGGAGCTGTCACGTGCCGTTGGCACGCTGGGCTCTCGGCACCGCGTGCCGCCCGAGCCGCGGCGGTACGGGCGCCGCACGGCAGCACACCACTCTGGGCGAAGCGGGACGACCATGTACGAGCAGCAGCAGGAACACGGTGAGCAGGAGGGGACGGCGCCGGCCCCGGCCGTCCGGCCGCTGGACGGGTTCACCGTCGGCGTGACCGCGGCCCGGCGGGCGGAGGAACTCGGCGCGCTGCTGGAGCGGCGCGGCGCACAGGTGCTGCATGCGCCTGCGCTGCGCATCGTCCCGCTGCCGGACGACACCGAGCTGCTCGCGGTGACCGGGGACCTCATTGCCCATCCACCCGATGTCGTCGTGGCCACTACGGCCATCGGCTTCCGCGGCTGGGTGGAGGCCGCGGAGGGATGGGGGCTGGGCGAGGCGCTGCTGGACCGGCTGACCGGGGTGGAGCTGCTGGCGCGCGGGCCCAAGGTGCGCGGCGCGATCCGGGCCGCCGGGCTGACCGAGAAGTGGTCCCCGGCCTCCGAATCGATGGCCGAGGTGCTGGACCGACTGCTGGCGGAGGGCGTCTCCGGCCGCCGGGTGGCCCTGCAGCTGCACGGGGAGCCGCTGCCGGGGTTCGTCGAGGCGCTGCGGGCCGGCGGGGCGGAGGTCATCGGCGTCCCGGTGTACCGCTGGATGCCGCCGGAGGACATCGGTCCGGTCGACCGGCTGCTGGACGCGGTGCTCGCGCGCGGCCTGGACGCGGTGACCTTCACCAGTGCGCCGGCCGCCGCGTCGCTGCTGCGCCGGGCGGGGGAGCGCGGCATCCGCGAGGACGTGCTGGCCGCGCTGCGGCAGGACGTGCTGGTGGTGTGCGTGGGACCGGTGACGGCGCTGCCGCTCCATGAGGAGGAGATCCCCACCCTTCAGCCGGAGCGCTTCCGGCTCGGCCCGCTGGTGCAGCTGTTGTGCCAGGAACTTCCGTCCCGGGTGCGGGCGTTGCCGGTGGCCGGGCAGCGGCTGGAGATCCGCGGGCACGCCGCGGTGGTGGACGGCGCCCTGCGTCCGGTGCCGCCGGCCGGGATGGCGCTGCTGCGTACGCTGGCCCGCCGGCCCGGCTGGGTGGTCTCCCGCGCGGAGCTGCTGCGCGCGCTGCCGGGCGCGGGCCGCGACGAGCACGCGGTGGAGACCGCGATGGCCCGGCTGCGGGTGGCGCTGGGCGCGCCCAAGCTGATCCAGACGGTCGTCAAGCGCGGCTACCGGCTGTCGTTGAACCCACATGCGGAGACGGACAAGTACGGCGGGGAGTAGGGGAGCGGCCGGGCGGAGGGGGCCTTAGCGGCCGCGCGGGGCTCGGGGCCGGTCCGGCGGGGAGCGGCGGCCGGGCGCGGATCGGGGCCTCCCGCGAACCAAGCCCGCCCCGTCGGATCGGAGCCCGCACGCGCCCTACTCCGGGTTGTTCACGCGGATCTTCGACTGGCCGTGCGGCCGCTTCTCCCAGTCCTCCATGAAGCGTGCCTCCAGGCCGTGCCGGCGGGCCAGCTCCAGCAGGGTCTCGGTCCGGTAGTAGAAGTCCTCGCGCAGCACCTGGTGTTCGGGGCCCTCGGTGCGGTCGAAGGTGAAGTCGAAGAAGCCGCCGGGGGCCAGGATCCGGCCGACGTGGGCGAGGCACTCGTCGATGACCTCGGCCGGCGAGTGCGAGAAGACGCTGTGCGCATGGACGATGTCGAAATGGGCGGACGGCAGGAAGTCCAGCGTCAGGTCCTGGGTGATCGTCAAGTGCGGCAGTTTGTCCTGGAGTCCGTAGGTCGTCAGGGTCCGCTTCGCGGATATCAGGATGTCCGGCGAGATGTCGATGCCGTAGTAGTGGCCGGTGTGCAGATGGGCGATGAAGCGCCAGCCCGCGCGCAGATTGCCGCACCCGATGTCCAGCATCCGGTGGCCGGGCCGCAGACCGTGCTCCGCCAGGTAGTCGAACTGCATCTCGCCCAGCGCCAGCCAGCGTTCATGGCTGCGGCTGCCGACCGCGGCCTCCGGGTTGCGGCCGGCGTCGGAGGCCATCACCGCCCGGTAGTACGCGATGTGGTCGGGGTGCTTGAGGCGCAGCCAGGTGTCGCGGGCGGTGCGCTTGACGTACGGGGTGATCCGGGCCGGGTGGCGGACCGCGTACCCGATCTTGTGGGTCAGGCCGGCGCGGTTCGTGAGCAGGGACTTGCGCGACATGGAGACCTTCGTCCTGGAGTGGCTGAGGGCATTGCGACAGGCAGGCCGGCAGACGGACAAGCAGGCGGACGGACAGACGGGCAGGCCGGCAGACGGACGGGGCGGACGTACAGACAGCACAGGGCGGACATACGGACAGAATGGACGAACCGGAGCGTGAGAGCTCGCGGATCACCCGCCAACGGACTATACGCTAGATGTATACACGCAGGGTCTACCTGCCGCGTCCAGGTGCACTCCCTCCCCGGAGTGGCTGGCTCCGGAGGGTTCCGGCCGGACCGTGCGCCGGGCACTCTGGGGGCACAGGTGTGTGGTCCCTAAGGAGTGACAGGCACATGGCGGCGCATGGTGACCTGCGGTTCGACTGCGGGCGGATCTGCCTGGACCTGGCGGCCACGGCCGACGGCATCCCGGCCGAACGGCTCGCCGGCCCCGAGGAGTTGCGGGCCTGGCTGGTCGGCGCCGGCCTGGTGCCGCCCGGCACCCCGCTGGACGGTGTCGACGTCCGCTGGCTCGGCCGCTTCCGCGCGCTGCGGGAGCTGCTGCGCCGGGTGGTGCACGACGAGCTGCGGGACCGGGCGGCCGACGCCGATCTGGCGCTGCTCAACTCCGCGGCCGGGGCCGGAGCGCCGCCCGCCGTATGTGCCGTACGGAGCGCGGACGGCGTCCTGGCCCGCACGCTCCCCGGCCCGCCCGACTGCGCCGGGCTGCTGGCCGCGGTGGCCCGGGACGCGATCGGGCTGCTGACCGACGCGGAGGCCCGCCGGCAGCTCCGCCAGTGCGAGGGCGAGAGCTGCACGCTGGTCTACCTGGACACCTCCCGCGGCCGGCGCCGCCGTTGGTGCTCCAGCGAGGTGTGCGGCAACCGGGAGCGGGTGGCGCGGCACCGCAGGCGTACGACGGTGCGCAGGAAGCAGGAAGGAAGCGCCGGTCAGGGGCCCGTGCCCGGCGCGGAAAAATATTCCGCCGGCCGCTGAACACCCCGTCCGTCCCGTCCGTACTCCTCACTGCAAGTCCGATTCATGGCGCGGTCCCCGGCGATCTTGGGCGATCTGGGCTATCGACCCGGGAGTTGGAGTGCGTAAGGATGCCGTCGTGGCAGACAGGACGACACCTGACGAGGAGCTCATGCGAGCCCTCTATGACGATCATGCGGGCCCGCTTCTCGCCTTCGTCCTGCGATTGGTGGCGGGCGACCGGCATCGCGCGGAGGACGTGGTGCAGGAGACGCTGGTCCGTGCCTGGCGCAACGCCGATCAGTTGCAGCGGGCCACCGGATCCATCCGGCCCTGGCTGGTGACGGTCGCCCGGCGGATCGTGATCGACGGGCACCGCAGCCGCAAGGCGCGGCCGCAAGAGGTCGATGCGACGCCCCTGGAGACGATGCCCGCCGCCGATGTGATCGACCGGGCGTTGCGGCTGATGACGATCTCCGAGGCGCTGAGCGATCTGAGCAAGGCCCACCGAGAGGCCCTCGTCGAGACGTACTTCAAGGAACGTACGGTCAGCGAGGCAGCGCAAGTGCTGCGGGTGCCGGCCGGGACCGTGCGGTCCCGGGTGTTCTACGCGCTGCGCTCCCTGAAGCTCTCGCTCGAGGAACGAGGAGTAACGGAGTGACCCCGCCCATGCCGCCGGACCGGCACACCGACGTCGGCGCCTACGCCCTGGGCGTCCTGGACGCCGCCGACGCGGACCGGTTCGAGGCGCATCTCGTCGGCTGCGACCGGTGCGCGGCCGAGCTGGAACAACTGATGCGTCTCACACCGGTGATGGCGGAGTTCAAGCAGTCCGCCCCCACCCCGCAGACGATCACCGCCGTCCCCGGCCCGGCGATGCTGGACGGGCTGCTCGACGTGGTCACCACCACCCGGCGCGGCCGCGCCCGGCGCCGGCTGTTCCTGGTCGCCGCGGCCGTCGTACTGATCGTCGGCGGACCGGTCGCCACCTTCGCCCTGAAGGGGACGGAGGCTCCCGAGAGCCCTCCGTCGCCGCCGCTGGCGAACGCCGTCCGGGCCCAGTACGCGGCGGGCGAGAAGGTGAGCTCCGTCGACCCGGACACCAAGGTGTCGGCGGGCGTCTCCATGGCCGCCCGGCCCTGGGGCACCCAGGTCGTCCTTGAGCTCGCCAATGTCAAGGGGCCGCTCGCCTGCGACCTGGTCGCCGTCGGCAAGGACGGCAAACGGCAGACCGTCACCACCTGGGCCGTCCCCAAGGGCGGCTACGGCATCCCGGGCAGCACCGCGAAGTGGAACCGCGAGCCCCTGTACGCGGCGGGCGGCGCGGCCCTCAACCGCGGCGACATCGACCACTTCGAGATCAACACGCTGGACGGCAAGCGGCTGGCGAAGGTGAACGTCTGAGGCCCGCCCCCGGCGCCCCGGCCCGGTGCGGCCCGGGGCGCCGGTCACGCACCACCCCGTGCCGGACCGGCGCCTCCTCCGACCGGCCCCACCCGGAGCCACGGTCCGCGTCACCCCCGGAGCCATGGCCTGCATCAACATCCGACCGAACTCGTCCGACTTTGTCCTTCTGACCAGGTGCGCATGATGCCCGGTTCGCGTACGGTTGACGGCTGCCCTACGCACAGCAGAAGGGGACCTGGGTGGCCGCGCACAACGCCACGCACGCACCGGATCACGCTTCGGATTCCGTACGCGACCGTGAGATCGACGCCGAGCAGACGCATCTGGACCGCGTCTACCGGCGCCTCGAGGAGAAGATCCACGAGGCCGAGTTCCTGATGGACGACGCCGCCAAGCGCGGCCAGGTCGGCACGCCCGGCGCGTACGCCGAGCGCGACGCCCAGGTCTTCCAGGCCGGTGTCCATCTGCACCGGCTGAATTCCGAGTACGAGGACTTCCTCTTCGGCCGGATCGACCTGCTCCTCGGCAAGGACGGCAAGAAGGGCCCGGACGGGGCCTTCACCTCCGTCGAGCCCGCCGACGGCGCGATCGAGAACAACCGCGCCGAGATCGCCGAGACGCTGCACATCGGCCGCCTCGGGGTCCTCGACGCGGACTACTCCCCGCTGGTCATCGACTGGCGGGCGCCGGCCGCCGCGCCCTTCTACCGGGCCACCCCGGTCGCCCCCGGCCGGGTCGTCCGCCGGCGCGTGATCCGCTCCAAGGGCCGCAAGGTCCTCGGCGTCGAGGACGATCTGATGCGCCCGGAGGTCACCGCGACGCTGGGCGGCCGGGAGCTGCCGGCGATCGGTGACGGTGCGCTGATGGCCGCGCTGGGCCGGGCCCGCAGCCACACCATGCGGGACATCGTGGCCTCCATCCAGGCCGAGCAGGACATGGTGATCCGGGCCCCCGCCGCCTCCGTCACGGAGGTCGAGGGCGGGCCCGGCACGGGCAAGACCGCGGTCGCCCTGCACCGCGCCGCCTACCTCCTCTACCAGGACCGCCGCCGCTACGCGGGCGGCATCCTGATCGTCTCCCCGACGCCGCTGCTGGTCGCGTACACCGAAGGCGTGCTGCCCTCCCTCGGCGAGGAGGGCCAGGTCGCCATCCGGGCCCTGGGCTCGCTGGTGGAGGGCGCCGAGGCGACCGCGTACGACTCGCAGGCCGTCGCCCGGATCAAGGGCTCCGCGCGGATGCAGAAGCTGCTGCGCAAGGCGGCCCGCGGGGCGCTGGAACTGGCGGCTCCGGCGGCGCAGGACGGCACCGGCCCGGCCGCCGAGGCGGACCAGGACGGCCAGCTGTCCCTGGAGGACCTCTTCGCCCCGCCCCCGGACAGCGGCGCCGCGCAGGAGACCCGCCGCGCCCGCCGCACCCGCTCCAGATCCCCGCGGCCCGCCGCGGCCGCCCCCGCCCGGCTGCGGGTCGTCGCCTTCGGCGGCCGGATCGAGTTGGACGCCGACGAACTGCACGCCATCCGCCAGTCCGCGCTCGGCGGCACCGCACCGGTCAACCTGCTGCGCCCGCGCGCCCGCCGGCTGATCCTGGACGCGCTGTGGGCCAAATCCGGCGCCGCCCGCCGCTACACCGACCCCGAACTCGCCGCCGAGGCCCGCGAGGGCTTCGACGAGGACATCACCACCGAGCACGACTTCCAGGAGTTCCTGGACGCCTGGTGGCCCGAGCTGACCCCGCGCGGCGTACTGGCCGCGATGGCCGACGAGCGGCTGCTGGGCCGCTGGGCCCGCCGGACCCTCAACCAGCGCGAGGTCCGCCAACTGGCCCGCTCCCTCCAGCGGCTGGACGCGCGCGGACACGGCCCGCTGTCGGTGCACGACGTGGCGCTGCTGGACGAGCTGCAGCTGATCCTCGGCGCCCCGATGCGCCCGGCCCGCCCCCGCGAGGCCGATCCGCTGGACCATCTGACGGGCCTGGAGGAGCTCACGACCTACGCCGACCGCAACGGCGGCGGCCGCAGCCGGCGCGAGCGGCTGGAGGAGGAGCGCACCGACTACGCCCATGTCATCGTCGACGAGGCGCAGGACCTGACGCCGATGCAGTGGCGGATGGTCGGCCGCCGCGGCCGGCACGCGACCTGGACCGTGGTCGGCGACCCGGCGCAGTCCTCGTGGTCCGACCCGGACGAGGCCGCCGTCGCCCGCGACGAGGCGCTCGGCACCCGCCCGCGCCGCCGCTTCACGCTCACCGTGAACTACCGCAACCCCGCGGAGATCGCCGACCTGGCGTCCCGGGTGCTGGCGCTGGCGATGCCCGGTATGCAGTCGCCGAAGGCGGTCCGCTCCACGGGCCTCCAACCCCGCTTCGCGCTCACCTTCGACGGCAGCGGCCCGGCCGGCGACGAGGCGCTGGCACGGGCCACGGTCGCCGAGGCCGAGCGGCTGCTGGGCGAGGTGGACGGCACGGTCGGCGTCGTGGTGGCCATGAACCGCCGCGAGCAGGCCCGCAGTTGGCTGGCCCCGCTCGGCGACCGGGTGGTGGCGCTGGGCTCCCTGGAGGCCAAGGGGCTGGAGTACGACGCCACCCTCGTGGTCTCGCCGGCCGAGATCGCCGATGAGTCCCCGGCCGGCCTACGGGTCCTGTACGTGGCGCTGACCCGGGCCACCCAGCAGCTGACCGTCCTGTCGGCCGAGCGGGACGAGCCGGACGCGTCCGGCGTGCCCGATCTGCTGCGGGACTGAACCCGGCCGGCCCTGCCCGGCACCCGTACGGCGGCCCCGGCCGGGCGCCGGGCACCGCCGTACGAGGGGTCTTCAGATCGGCCCCCCGGGACGGGATTCGCTTCCGGGGATGGTTTGTTAGCCTTGGTGACGGCACCGGCTCGATCCAAGCCCCCGGGCCCAACCATCGTCGCTACGAGCGACCACTTGCCGCGAGGCGAGCATGGCGGGTCGGTGCCGCTTGATCGTCGACTACGGGCGTCTCTCCTGCGGGAGAGGCGCCCGCAGTCGTTCGGTGCCGGCTGAACGGCCGGCGACGGGCGGATGGCCGTTGCCCGAGATGTTCCTCAGGGCCGCTCACCGGGGTTCCGCACCCCCGCTCACCTCTCGTATGGTGAAATCTCCTTTCCGAAAGTCGTGGCTGGTTACCGCGTACCGGCAGGTAGGTGCGACGATCGGTCAACATTGCTCCGGACCCGGTACCCCCGGGCCACGGAGCCGCTTAGAGAGCACCAGGGAAAGCAGAGGAAGTCGGCCATGGCAACGGCGCCCAGCGTCTCGTACTCGATGACGGTTCGGCTGGAGGTCCCTGCCAGCGGGACCGCGGTCAGCCAGCTCACCACGGCCGTGGAGTCCTCCGGCGGCTCGGTCACCGGCCTCGACGTGACGGCATCCGGCCACGAGAAACTCCGGATCGACGTCACCATCGCCGCGTCGTCCACCGCGCACGCGGACGAGATCGTCTCCAAGCTGCGCGGCATCGAGGGCGTCTCGCTCGGCAAGGTCTCCGACCGTACCTTCCTGATGCACCTCGGCGGCAAGATCGAGATGTCGTCGAAGCACCCGATCCGCAACCGTGACGACCTCTCCATGGTCTACACCCCGGGTGTCGCCCGCGTCTGCCAGGCCATCGCCGACAACCCCGAGGACGCCCGCCGGCTGACGATCAAGCGCAACAGCGTCGCGGTCGTCACCGACGGTTCCGCGGTGCTGGGCCTCGGCAACATCGGCCCCAAGGCCGCGCTGCCCGTCATGGAGGGCAAGGCGGCCCTCTTCAAGCGCTTCGCCGGCATCGACGCCTGGCCACTGTGCCTGGACACCCAGGACACCGACGCCATCGTGGAGATCGTCAAGGCCATCGCCCCCGGCTTCGCCGGCATCAACCTGGAGGACATCTCCGCCCCGCGCTGCTTCGAGATCGAGGCGCGGCTGCGCGAGGCCCTGGACATCCCGGTCTTCCACGACGACCAGCACGGCACCGCCATCGTGGTGCTCGCCGCGCTCACCAACGCCCTGCGCGTCGTCGGCAAGAAGACCGAGGACGTCCGGGTCGTGATGTCCGGCGCCGGCGCGGCCGGTACCGCCATCCTCAAGCTGCTGATCGCGGCCGGCGTCCGGCACGCCGTCGTCGCCGACATCCACGGTGTGGTGCACGCCGGCCGCACGGACCTGGTCGACGCCGACCCGGACTCGCCGCTGCGCTGGATCGCCGACAACACCAACCCCGAGGGCGTCACCGGCACCCTCAAGGAGGCCGTGGTCGGCGCGGACGTCTTCATCGGCGTCTCCGCGCCCAACGTCCTGGACGGCGACGACGTCGCGAAGATGGCCGACGGCGCGATCGTGTTCGCCCTGGCCAACCCGGACCCGGAGGTCGACCCGACCATCGCCCGGCAGACCGCCGCCGTCGTGGCCACCGGCCGCTCCGACTTCCCCAACCAGATCAACAACGTCCTGGTGTTCCCCGGTGTCTTCCGCGGCCTCCTCGATGCCCACTCCCGTACGGTGAACACCGAGATGATGCTGGCCGCGGCCGGCGCCCTCGCGGACGTCGTCCTGGAGGACGAGGTCAACCCGAACTACATCATCCCCAGCGTCTTCAACGAGAAGGTCGCCGGAGCGGTGGCCGACGCGGTCCGGAACGCGGCGAAGAGCGGCGAAACGGCTGTGACAGCTGCCACGACGCTCTGAGTCGGCGCGTCGCTGGACACGCCGTCGTTGGGGCGCCCATAGGGTGGCGGGCAGCAAGCGACCGCCGCCCTGTGGGGCCGGCCCGGAGCGGGAATGATACGGAGCGTGACCACCAACGAGGCAGTGGCACTTTTCGTGTGACCCTCCTGGGTGCCGGATTGGCTTTACCGCCGCAGGTAGGGGCAGGATGCGTAATCGGGCGCGAGGGTCTGGCACCAGACCCGGGTCCGGGGACTGTCCGAGGACCCTGGCAGCATCGGCTTCGATCTCACGCCTCATTGGCAAGAAGAACACGGGAGTACAAACATGAACCGCAGTGAGCTGGTGGCCGCTCTGGCCGATCGCGCCGAGGTGACCCGCAAGGACGCCGACGCCGTTCTGGCCGCCCTCGCCGAGGTGACCGGCGAGGTCGTCGCCAAGGGCGACGAGAAGGTCACCATCCCCGGCTTCCTGACCTTCGAGCGCACCCACCGTGCCGCTCGCACCGCGCGCAACCCGCAGACCGGCGACCCGATCCAGATCCCGGCCGGCTACAGCGTGAAGGTCTCCGCGGGCTCCAAGCTCAAGGAAGCCGCCAAGGGTAAGTAAGACCCTCAGCACGGCACGCCAGGGCGGCCATCCCTTCCAGGGATGGCCGCCCTGTCACGTTCCACGGCGCGGACGGCCGGTGGACGGCCGGATCCGGCCGTCCGCGGTCAACGGGAAGTCCGCCGGGCGTACGCCCGCCAGCGAGGCCGCCAGAGCCCTGCAGGGGCCGGAAATGCCGCCCGGCGCGGCCGGATCCGCCGGCGCCCCCGCGCCGGGCGCCGCCGGGGCGCCCCTGGGAGCGTCCTCGACGGCCGGACGTCCGCGCGACCTTGGCGGCGCCGCACCGGTCCCGTCCCGGTCCCGTACGGGACCGCCGTACGGGTGAGACCTGGGCCGCGGGAACGGACGGCTTGAACGGTGCGTGGCGCCCGCCGAGTTGTCCTGCCGTATGCGGGACGCCGCACGGCAGCGGGCCCCGGCGGTGTACGCCGGGGCCCGCTGCCGTCGAGAAGACCGCTGTGCCGTGGTCAGTTGCTGCGCAGTGCGCCGTTCGGGAGCTCGACCTTGGCGCCCAGCTCCACGAGCTTCTCCATGAAGTTCTCGTAGCCGCGGTTGATCAGGTCGATGCCGTGCACCCGCGAGGTGCCCTGCGCCGCCAGCGCCGCGATGAGATACGAGAAGCCGCCGCGCAGGTCGGGGATGACCAGGTCGGAGCCCTGCAGCCGGGTCGGTCCGGAGACGACCGCGGAGTGCAGGAAGTTGCGCTGGCCGAAGCGGCAGGCGGAGCCGCCCAGGCACTCCCGGTAGAGCTGGATGTGTGCGCCCATCTGGTTGAGCGCGGAGGTGAATCCGAGCCGGGACTCGTACACCGTCTCGTGCACGATCGACAGGCCGGACGCCTGGGTCAGCGCAACGACCAGCGGCTGCTGCCAGTCGGTCTGGAAGCCGGGGTGGACGTCGGTCTCCAGGGCGATGGCGTTGAGCGAACCGCCCGGGTGCCAGAAGCGGATGCCCTCGTCGCCGATCTCGAAGGCGCCGCCGACCCGGCGGAAGGTGTTGAGGAAGGTCATCATCGACCGCTGCTGCGCGCCGCGGACGAAGATGTTGCCCTCGGTGGCCAGCGCCGCGGACGCCCAGGAGGCGGCCTCCAGGCGGTCCGGGAGGGCGCGGTGGGTGTAGCCGTCGAGTTTGTCGACACCGGTGATCCGGATCGTCCGGTCGGTGTCCATGGAGATGATCGCGCCCATCTTCTGCAGTACGCAGATGAGGTCCTCGATCTCCGGCTCCACGGCGGCGTTCGACAGCTCGGTGACGCCCTCGGCCAGGACGGCGGTCAGCAGCACCTGTTCGGTCGAGCCGACCGACGGGTACGGCAGCCGGATCTTGGTGCCGCGCAGCCGGTGCGGGGCCTCCAGGTACTGCCCGTCGGCGCGCTTCTCGATCGTCGCGCCGAACTGGCGCAGCACGTCGAAGTGGAAGTCCACCGGGCGGCCGCCGATGTCGCAGCCGCCCAGGCCGGGGATGAAGGCGTGGCCGAGGCGGTGCAGCAGCGGGCCGCAGAACAGGATCGGGATCCGCGAGGAACCCGCGTGGGCATCGATGTCCGCGACGTTGGCGCTCTCCACGTGCGACGGGTCGAGGATCAGCTCCCCCGGCTCGTCACCCGGGCGTACCGTCACGCCGTGCAGCTGCAGCAGCCCGCGCACCACGCGTACGTCGCGGATATCGGGCACATTGCGCAGCCGGCTGGGGCCGCTGCCTAGGAGGGCGGCGACCATGGCCTTCGGTACAAGGTTCTTCGCGCCGCGAACCCGGATCTCGCCCTCAAGCGGGGTGCCGCCGTGGACAAGCAGTACGTCGTCAGTAGAGACGGTCATGGATCTCGCGTTCCTGGAGACGGGCAGGGGCCAAGCTGAAATGGTAAGGGCGGCCGGGGGTGACTCCGTAGGCCCGTGCAGGTTTCGCGTGTGTAATGGCTTTGCGACAACACGCTCCGCTACCTTCCGCCTTGGATCTGTAATCGACCTTTGGCTGAAATTGCCAGGGATTGTCTTGAATGGGCTATCTGGTGCCGAGGTCGTGCGCCGGTGCTGCCGCCGTACGCCCTGCCCTGCTCTCGCACGGGCCTCGGCGTTGACTCCCCGCTCCGGGCAGAAGTGCGGGATCATGTGGCCATGACCGAGGTGTCCTCGCTCACAGGGCGGCTGCTCGTCGCGACACCCGCGCTCGCTGATCCGAACTTCGACCGCGCGGTGGTGCTGCTCCTCGACCACGACGAGGAGGGCTCCCTCGGCGTGGTCCTCAACCGACCCACCCCGGTCGGCGTGGCGGACATCCTCGCCCCCTGGGCCGCGCTGGCCGGCGAACCGGGGGTGGTCTTCCAGGGCGGCCCGGTGTCGCTGGACTCCGCGCTCGGGGTGGCCGTGGTGCCCGGCGGAATGTCCGGCGAAGGCGGCGTCCCCTCCGTGGACGGGAGCGCACTGGCGGGCGGGGACGGCGCGGAGCCGGCCGGCGCCCCCGCCGCCCCGGCCGCGGACCGGGCGGACGTCCAATCGGGTGACGAGCCGCTGGGCTGGCGCAGGGTGCACGGCGCGATCGGTCTGGTCGACCTGGAGGCTCCGCCGGAACTTCTCGCCGCGGTGCTCGGCAGCCTGCGGATCTTCGCCGGGTACGCGGGCTGGGGCCCGGGCCAGCTGGAGGACGAGCTCGTCGAGGGCGCCTGGTACGTGGTCGAGTCCGAGCCCGGCGATGTCTCCTCGCCCGACCCGGAGCAGCTGTGGCGCGCGGTGTTGCGCCGCCAGCGCAACGAACTGGCGATGGTGGCCACGTATCCGGACGACCCGTCGCTGAACTGAACCCTGTCCGGGCGCGGGTGCGCGTCGGCCGGGCGACTGCCCCGCAATTCGGCGCGGGGCCCCGAATTTTGTTGACGACTGGATTATTGTGACGGCTCGGTCATGGGGAATTGTCGGACCCCGTCGCTAGGGTTCGGTGGTGACAGGCGGGTGTGCGGCCGCGTCGGCGGGGCCGCGCCGGACAAGCGGGGGAGAGCGCCATGCACAGGCCGAGCGTGCCCGAGGACCTCGACCATCCGGAGCGCCTGTGGGCGCGCGCCGCGACCCTGGCGGTGGTGGCCGCCGGCGTGGACGACGGCGACGAATACAGCTGGGGCCGCAACGGCCTGCAGTGCTGGAACGACGGCGGCAGCTACTGGTGGCGGCTGCAGCTCTTCGAGGGCGGCCGGGCCCTGCTGTGCGGCCAGGACTCGGACGGCAGCTACACCCACGACGGCGGCCGGCAGATCGACTTCCTGGCCGGCGGCCCCGAGTGGCTGCCCTGGGAGCGGCTGCGGGAGGACGCCGAGGGCAATCTCCTCGGGTTCGTCTACTGGTGGCAGGACGGCGGCTGGGCCCGTGCGCCCTACCCCGCGAAGATGCCGGACGACGGCCTGGAGATGGCGATGAACTGGGCGGCGCCCGGTGACGCCGCGATCGACAAGCTCGTCGAGGACCTCGTGGCACGGGCGGAGACGGAGGTCGACCCCGGTGCGGCGGTCCGTGCCTTCCTCGCCATCGCCGCGGCCCGCACGGTAGCGGCGCCGGACATCGCGGCGCTGCTGGACGCGGTCTGCGACAAGGACTCCTGGTACGACGTCCGGCCGGATGCCGCGCTGGCCTTCGCCGCGCAGCTCGGCCTGACGGCCGGGGACCGGGGCGGTATGGCGGTCGCCTCGTAGTCCTGGGGGTCGTGCGCCCGGCCCGGCACCGGCACCGGGCCGACGCTCCCGGGTTGTGGCGGGCGTGAGTACCCTTGGCTGTTATGAGCACTGTTGAGCCCGAGCGCGGGGCAGGTACGGGGACCCTCGTAGAGCCGACACCGCAGGTGTCGCACGGCGACGGCGACCACGAGCGCTTCGCCCACTATGTCCAGAAGGACAAGATCATGGCGAGCGCGCTCGACGGCACGCCCGTCGTGGCGCTGTGCGGGAAGGTCTGGGTCCCGGGTCGCGACCCGAAGAAGTACCCGGTCTGCCCCATGTGCAAGGAGATCTTCGAGTCCATGGGCGCCGGCGGCGACAAGGACAAGGGCGGCAAGGACGGCGGCAAGAAGTAACCGCCGCGGACCGTAACTCCCGGCCGGCGACGGCCGGTCGTGCGCGCGCGAGTGCAAGCGCAAGCAGGGTGACGATCTGAGGACACGGCCCGTCCGGCTGTGCGTCGTGCGGCGGTTGCGGTGACGCCCCGCCTCGGTATGGGCCCGGGTCCTTCGTGGACCGGGGCCCCTCGGCGTTCCGGGCCTGTGCAGGGTGTGGGGACCCCTGGTGCGTCAACCCCAACGTACTGGCACCCACCGACAACACCCTGCGGTTCTACGAGCGTGCGCTGTGCTGGCGGAGGTCCTGGCGCTCTTCCCGTCGCCGTTCGTGCACCTCGGCGGCGACGAATGTCCCAAGAGCCAGTGGCGGGCGTCCGCCACCGCCCGGACGCGGAGGGCCGGGCTGCCGTCGGCCGGCGAGGGCGCGCTGCAGAGCTGGTTCCTCGGGCACTTCGACCGCTGGCTCGCCGCCCGCGGCCGCCGGCTGATCGGCTGGGACGAAATCCTGGAGGGCGTCCACCGCTTCGAGCCGGTGCCGCCCGAACTGTCCCCGGAGCGGGCCGCGCACGTCCTGGGCCCCAGGTCAACGCCTGGGCCGAGGTCATGGACAGCCAGCAGCGCCTCGCCCACCAGGACTTCACCCGGCGGATGGCCGTCCACTACGCCCGTCCCGACGCCCTCGGTGTCGACCACCGCCCGCCCGGCGGCCCCCTCCCCGGCAGAAACGGCCCGGAGTCCTCGGACGCCCGATCGACGGGGCGCCCCCAAACGTGTGAGCCCCGGTGCAAGGAGGGCGCCCGTAAGGCCGGTCCCTGGGACGGTGGTGCGGTACGGCGGTCCCCCCGCACCTGCCGTACCGAGCACCGCATGTGCCGGCGGGCGCGTCCCGCTGCACCTTTCCGGGCGCCGCCGCCGACGCGTCACACCGCAGTGCCCGTACCGTCGGTGGCGGACGAAACCGGACGAGAACCCTGTCCCGGGACCGACCGCCGCTTCGTGGACCCTCGCGCCGAGGGCCCGGGAAGATGTGCCAGAGTTGCCACGTCCGGGCTGTGAGCACGTACCGTACGGCGGAGCGGAACTGCCGGGACACCGGGGAAGGGGCAGCTGGCTTGACCACGCACGCACCGCACGCGTCGCACACGGTGACGTTGCCGGCCTCGCTCGACGAGGCGGTGGCGGCGCTCACCGCCATGCCCACCGCCGTGCCCGTCGCGGGTGGCACCGATCTCATGGCGGCGGTCAACGCCGGACACCTCAGACCCGCAGCCCTGGTGGGTCTCAACCGGATCAGTGAGATGCGCGGCTGGCAATACCTGGACGGCCATGCGCTGCTCGGTGCCGGCCTGACCCTCGCCCGTATGGGACGCCCCGACTTCGCCGCCCTGATCCCCGGCCTGGCCGCGGCCGCCCGCGCGGCCGGCCCGCCGCAGATCCGCAACGCCGGCACCCTCGGCGGCAACATCGTGACCTCCGCGCCCACGGGGGACACCCTCCCGGTGCTCGCCGCCCTCGAAGCCACGGTGATCATCGCCGGCCCCGGGGGCAGCCGCCGGGAGATCCCGGTCAGCCACCTCCTGGCCGGCCGCGAGATGCTCAACCCCGGCGAACTCGTCGGCTTCGTACGGGTGCCGCTGCTGCACGCCCCGCAGACCTTCCTCAAGGCCACCGGCCGCACCGGCCCCGGCCGCGCCACCGCCTCGGTGGCGCTCGTCCTGGACCCGGCCCGGCGCGGGGTGCGCTGCGCGGTGGGCGCGGTCGCCGCGATGCCGCTGCGCCCCCTGGAGGCCGAACAGTGGGTGGCCTCGCTCATCGACTGGGACGGCGAACGCGGCCTGGTTCCCGAGGCGCTGACGGCCTTCGGCGACTATGTCGCCGCCGCCTGCATCCCGGACCCGGCGCCGCCCGAGGACGGTTCGGAACCGGCCACCCTGCCGCCGGCCGCACTGCACCTGCGCCGTACGGTGGCAGCCCTGGCCCGCCGCGCACTGGGGAGGGCGCTCTCATGAGTGAGCGCAGCGAGCGCAGCATGGGGGTCCCCCCGGCCGGAGGCTGGGGGAGAGTCATGGAGAGGTGCGCGCCTCGCGAATGCGAGGCCGAGCGAAGTGAGGGCTCGGCATGAGCGACGCCGACAACCGCCATCCGTATCAGCCGCACCCCGAACAGGGCTGGCAGCCGCTGCCGCAGGGCGGCGAGTACGAGTCGGAGGCGACGGCCTTCGTACAGCTCCCGGAGGGCTTCACCAGCGGGATCTACCAAGGACGGGCGCCCCGTTACGGCACCCCGGGTGCCGAACCGCTCGCGGCCCCCGGCCACGGCTACACCCCGCCGTCCTCCTTCACGCCGCACACCGGCCCGCCGCCGGCCCCGGACGCCGACCCGTCCGCCACCGGCCAGTGGACGATGCCGTTCGCGGACCGCTCGGCCGGATACGCCGACCCGTCCGCCGGATACCCGGCCCATGCCGAGCAGGCGCCCCACCAGGGCCACTCCGCGGCGTACCACAGTGGCGCCCCCGAGGCGGCCCCGCCGTGGGGCGAGCGGGTGGACTGGCCCGTGGCGGGCAGCCCGGAGGCGGGCGGCACGGGGACCTGGTCGGTCCCCGCGGCGGCGGACGACGGACCGGAGGAATCCGGCGAGTATCTGCTCGGCGACGACGAACTGACGGGGCATACGGGACTTACCGGCGGCTATCCGGGCGCCCATGGCCACCAGCGTTATCCGGGGCATGCGGGGCATCCGGGCCTTACGGGGCACGGCGCTGCCGCCGGCTACCAGGACGGCGGAAACCCGGCCGCGTACGACGGGGCACCGAGCCAGGCGGACGCCGAAGAGGCCGCCCGGACCGGGCACTGGAACTTCACCGCCGGGCTGGATGCGGCGGGCGGGACGCAGGCGCACCCCGCGCAGCCGCAGGAGGCCGCGCACGGCGGGGAGGCGCACGGCGGGGACGCGCACGACCCCTTCGGGGTCCCCGCGGGCGACCCGTACGCACGCGAGCGCGGTCTTTCCGGCCATGGCGCCGAGCCCGAACTGCCCGGCAGCGGCGACCCGTACGCGACGGGCGGTGGCCTGCACCCCGCGGCCGGCGAGGCGACCGGGCACTGGTCGCTGCCGGCCGATGCGCTGGCCCAGTGGCCGCCGGCCACGGAGGCGGCACAGCCGTCGCGCGACGGTGCGCCGGAGCGGCAGGAGGCGGCCGAACCGTCCGATGCGATGGCGGACATGCCCGACATGACCGGCGTGGCTGGATGGCCGGCCCCGGGAATTGACGGCGAACAGCCGCAGGATCCGGGCGACTTCGCGCACCCCGACGACCCGGCCGAGTCCGCCGCGCCCGAGGACGACGGCGCCGCGCAGGACGCCCCGCAGGGGACCAACGAGCCCGGCGCGCACACCGAGCACGGCGCGCACCCGGACCCCGACGACTTCGCGGGCCCGGAGGACTTCGCGGGCCCGGAGGACGGCAGGGACGCTGACGACGGTGCCGGCACGGACGACCGCGTCGCCGACGGCACCGCCGGCGACGGGGAGCCCCTCGCCGGCATCGAGCCCCTCGCCGACGCCGTCGACTCGGACCCGGTGTCCGGCTCCGGCCTCGATGTCCAGGGCGATCACGACGATCACGACGAACACCCCGCCGCCTCCTTCGTGCTGCGGGTGAACGGCATCGACCGGCCGGTCACCGACGCCTGGATCGGCGAATCACTGCTCTACGTCCTGCGTGAGCGGCTCGGCCTGGCCGGCGCCAAGGACGGCTGCTCGCAGGGTGAGTGCGGGGCGTGCTCGGTCCAGGTGGACGGCCGGCTGGTGGCATCCTGCCTGGTGCCCGCGGCCACTACGGCCGGCAGCGAGGTCCGTACCGTCGAGGGGCTCGCGGAGAACGGCGTGCCCTCCGACGTACAGCGCGCGCTCGCCGCGTCCGGTGCGGTGCAGTGCGGCTTCTGCGTACCGGGGATGGCCATGACCGTCCACGACCTCCTGGAGGGCAACCACGCCCCCAGTGAGCTGGAGACCCGCAAGGCACTGTGCGGCAACCTCTGCCGCTGCTCCGGCTACCGGGGTGTACTGGACGCCGTCGACGAGGTCGTCAAGGCCCGCGCGGAGGCCGCCGACCCCGCGGAGGACGAGACGGGCGGCGAGGCGCCGCCGGACACCGCCCGTATTCCCCACCAGGCGGGCCCTGCCGACCCCATGGGCCACGCCCCGCACGACCAGGATCCGCACATGGGAGGCTCCGCATGAGCGAGCGCAGCATGGGGGTCTCCCCGGCCGGCGGCCGGGGGAGCAGCAGGGTGAGGTGCGCGCTGAGCGAATGCGAGGCCGAGCGAAGCGAGGTTTCGGCATGAGTGGCACGTCCGACGGCGCAGCTGCCGTCACCGCGACCCCTGCGGCGGGCGTCCAGATCCCCGACGAGCCACCGCCGCACGGCCTGGGCGTCTCCCTGCCGTCCGAGGACGCGTCGGCCAAGACCGAGGGCACCTTCCCGTACGCCGCCGACCTGTGGGCCGAAGGGCTGCTGTGGGCCGCGGTGCTGCGCTCCCCGCACCCGCGCGCACGGATCCTGTCCATCGACACCAAGCACGCCGTGGAGATGCCGGGCGTACGCGTCATCGTCACCCACGAGGACGTCCCCGGCGACGCGGCGCACGGCCGGGGCACCGCCGACCGCCCGGTCTTCGCCAAGGACGAGGTCCGCCACCACGGCGAGCCGATCGCCGCGGTGGCCGCCGACCACCCCGACACGGCCCGGCTGGCCGCCGCCGCCATCGCCGTCGAGTACGAGGTCCAGGAGGCGGTCACCGACCCCCAACTGGCCTTCGAGGCCGAGCCGCTGCACCCGGACGGCAACCTCATCCGGCACATCCCGCTCCGCTTCGGCGACCCCGACGCCGTGGGCGAGGTGATGGTCGAGGGGCTCTACCGGATCGGCCGTCAGGACCCGGCGCCCATCGGGGCCGAGGCGGGGCTCGCGGTGCCGCGCCCCGACGGCGGCGTGGAGATCTACACCGCCTCCACGGACCCCCACACCGACCGCGACCTGGCCGCCGCCTCCTTCGGTCTCGCGCCGGAACAGGTCAAGGTCGTGGTGACCGGCGTCCCCGGTGCCACCGCCGACCGCGAGGACCCCGGAGTCTCGCTCGCGCTCGGCCTGCTGGCGCTGCGTACGGGCTGCCCCGTCAAGCTCGCCGCCACCCGTGAGGAGTCCTTCCTCACGCACGCCCACCGCCACCCCACGCTGCTGCGCTACCGCCACCACGCGGACGCCGACGGCACGCTGGTCAAGGTGGAGGCGCAGATCCTGATGGACGCCGGTGCCTACGCGGACACCTCCGCCGACGCGCTGGCCGCCGCCGTCTCCTTCTCCTGCGGCCCGTACGTCGTCCCGCACGCCGTCGTGGACGGCTGGGCGGTGCGCACCAACAACCCGCCGTCCGGCCATGTGCGCGGCGAGGGTGCGATGCAGGTCTGCGCCGCTTATGAGGGTCAGATGGACAAGCTGGCCGCCCGGCTGGGCCTGGAGCCCGACGAGATCCGGCTGCGCAACGTCATGGCCACCGGTGATCTGCTCCCTACGGGGCAGACGGTGACCTGCCCGGCCCCGGTGGCCGAACTCCTGCATGCCGTCAAGGAAGCGCCGCTTCCCGAACTGCCCAAGGATGCACCCGAAGCGGAGTGGCTCCTGCCGGGCGGACCCGAGGGCGCGGGGGAGCCGGGCGCGGTGCGCCGCGGCGTCGGCTACGGGCTGGGCATGGTGCACATGCTCGGCGCGGAGGGGACCGACGAGGTCTCCACCGCCACCGTCAAGGTCAGCGGCTCGGTCGCCACCGTCATCTGCGCCGCCGTCGAGACCGGTTCGGGGTTCTCCACCCTGGCGCGGCAGATCGTGCAGGAGACCCTCGGCGTCGAGGAGGTGCACGTCGCGCCCGTCGACACCGACCAGCCGCCGGCCGGCCCGGCCTGCCACGGCCGGCACACCTGGGTCTCCGGAGGCGCCGTCGAACGCGCCGCGAAGATGGTCCGTACGCAGCTTCTCCAGCCGCTGGCGCACAAGTTCGGCATGTCCACCGAGCTGCTGCAGATCAACGACGGCAAGATCACCTCCTACGACGGGGTGCTCAGCACCACCGTCGCCGAGGCGCTGGACGGCAAGGAACTGTGGGCCACCGCCCAGTGCCGGCCGCATCCGAGCGAACCCCTCGACGAGAGCGGTCAGGGCGACGCGTTCGTCGGTCTCGCCTTCTGCGCGATCCGCTGTGTCGCCGATGTCGACATCGAACTCGGCACCATCCGGGTCGTGGAGATGACCGTCGCCCAGGATGTGGGGCGGGTGCTCAACCCCCGCCAGTTGCGGGCCCGTATCGAGGCCGGTGTCACGCAGGGGCTGGGTGCCGCCCTGATGGAGAACCTGCGGACCACCCGCGGTCAGGTCCGCCACCCCGACCTGACCGGCTACGCCCTGCCGACGGCCCTGGACGCCCCGGACATCCGCATCGTCAAGCTCGTCGAGGAGCGGGACGTGGTCGCCCCCTTCGGCGCCAAGCCCGCCAGCGCGGTCCCGGTCGTCACCTCACCGGCCGCCGTGGCCTCCGCGGTCCGCGCCGCCACCGGCCGCCCCATCGGCCGCCTCCCGATCCGCCCGCAGGCGGCGGTGGCACAGGTGGTGCAGCAGTAGGGGTGGGTGGGGGTGGGTTTTTCCGGCCGCCCCGGCTGGGTGATTTCTCCGCAGTCCCGGCTGGGTAATCTCCCCGTCGCCTCGGCTGGGTAATTTCCCCCGCCGCCCCGGCTGGGTAACTTTCCCGCCGCACCGTGCTGCGTAATTTCCCCGCCGCTGTATTTTCCCCGCCGCCCACCCCCCTTCGGGGGGTGGGCGGGTGTATGTGGGCCGGTTCGGGTTCGGTTCGTGCGCGCGGGGTGCGGGGGGCGGGGTGCGGGGGCGTGGGGTGGGGCTGCTGCGGGGCCGCGGGGGTGCGGGCCGCCGACTTCCGGGACATGTGCGCGGGTACGTGCGTCAGTCACGTGATGCGTGAGCCACGTGGTGCGTGAGTGTGGCTGGCGGCGACTTCGGGCACGCTCGCGCACGACGGGTCGGCTCACGCCCGGGGCCGCGCACGGTGCCGCGCCGGGCCCGCGCACGATGCCGCGGCTGACAGCGCGTGCGCACCTGCCCGGCTCTCGTGGCCTTCCGGCCACTCGTCCGCTGACCTGCGACTGCATCCTCCGTCACACGAATTGTCAGTGTGGTCACTTAGAGTGATTTCCGGTGGATGAGGCGGCGCCGAGCGAGGGGAGAGAAGCGGCCCGATGGGGCCAAAGCGCTTGCAGTGCACAGGAATTGGAGGATCCTGGGGCGGCCGGAGTGAGGGGCGACCGGCCGTGAGGTGCGAGGGGATCGCGGGATCGCAGGATTTACGGGGAGCGCGAGGCCGAGGGGGAGCGGGATGCCGCAGGAATGGGCGGGGGAGTCCGGTCGGGACCGGGCCGTGGAGCGTTACGTCCAGGAGTTGTTGGTGCGCAGGCCGGGCAGCCGGCCCGAGTTACCTGCCACGCTGTTGCTGGGGCCGCGGGGCAGCGGCAAGACGACCGTGCTGCGGCATCTGGCGGACTGGGCCCGGCGGGCCCCGGTGGCCCGCCTCGATCTGGCGGCGCTGGGGCAGGAGGGCCGTAAGCCGATCGATGTGCTGGCCGCGTTGGTCTTCCAGCTCAACGCGAAGAAGAAGGACTTCGCCCGGCTGCGGTTTCCGGCGTTCGGGCTGCTGACCATCGCGGTTGCGGCACGGGTGGAAGCCGCCGACCGGGACGCCGCCGTACGGCAGATGGAAGCGGCGCTGGTCGGGCCGCCGAGCAGCCGCTCGGAGGTGATCAACCATCTCGCCACCTACGCCGCAACCGTCCTGGGCGCTCCGACCGTGGTGACCGCCGCGCTGCCCCTGCTGCCGGAGTGGCAGCGCCACTGGGCGCGGGTGCGGGTGCGCTGGCAGTTGGCACGCATCCGCAGCCGCAGCCGTGGCGCCGGTTCCGTCGACGGCTTTCTGATCGACCTCAACCAGCGCTACGGCGACCGCGAGGCGGCCGAGCGGCAGAGGGCCGAGGCGGTGCTCTTCGACGCCTTCCTGGACGACCTGCAGCGGGCGTACGGCTCGCGCGGCGGCGACAAGCGGCGTACGACGCAGTGCCTGGTGCTGCTGGACAACGTGGACAGTCCGCTGGGCAACGACTTCCTCAAAGCGCTGCTGGACGCCCGGCGGAAGGCCCAGGCCCAGGATTCGCTGCTGGTGCTCGCCACGGCAGGCAGCTACCCGGCGGCGCTGGAGGGCTTCGCGTTCGGCGGTCCGCGGCGTCCCGGGGCACTTCCCGGCCGGTGGCCCGTGGAGGAGGAGAAGTTCGTCCCCGAACGGATCGTCAAGGGGCTGGTGGTGGGCCAGTTGCGCGACCTTGCCCGACACGAGGTCGAACAGCAGGCCAAGGAGGTGCTGCGGTCGGCCGGCCGCCGGGTGCCGGCGCCGGCCGCCGACAACGGTGTGCAATGGCTGGGCTGGGTGGTGCATGAACTCACCCGCGGTCAACCGGCGGGCACCGCACAACTGCTGGCGGCCCTGCTGGAGTGCTCGGCGGAGACCGGCTGGGAGGCGCGGCTGCGGCAGGTCCTGCAGCCGTCCTCGGAGCTCGTCGACGCCCTGCTGGAGCGGCTGTTGCCGATCGACGCGAGCGGCGAGCTGGCGCAGGCGCTGGCCCGTGCCGCGGCCGCCGTCGACCTGGCTCAGGCACAGGCGGGCCGGGCGCTGTGGGACGAGTCGGGCACCCGCGTCCAGGAGGAGTTCAACGACTTCTGTACGGACGTGCTGCGCACCATGCATCTGGACAGCGGCGAGGAGGAGTCCGACGGCCGTGCGGAAACTCCCCACCCGCTGCTGCGACTTCTGCTGCTGCGCCGACTCGCCACGGTCCCCGAGCCGGGCGGCGTGACGCCAGGCTCAGCCGGAAGCGCCGAGGGGGCGTCCGGCGTGCGCGGGCGGCGTACCGTGCACGCCGCCTTGCGGGACCGGGCGGCCGCCGCGGGGGACGAGGCCACCGCGGCCTACCACGCGCTGGCGGGCGGCGGGCTCGCAGCGGCGGCCGCCTATCTGGACGACGCCTTCGACCGGCTCACCCCGGAGGAGTGGTGCACGCAGCTGTGCCGGCTGCGGCGGGCCCCGCTCGCCGAGACCGGCGAGGCCCTCGAAGAGCCGCTGTGGGAGCGCTACGAACGACTGGTGGACCATCTCGGAGACGGGGCCGTGGACCAGCAGCTGCGGACCATCACGCGGCTGCTCGCGGCGATGTGGATCAGCCCCGAGCCGCCGGACGACCCCCGTACGGACCGGATCGGCGACCCCTACCGCGATCCGCTCGGCGACCCCGTGGCCGAGCTGTACGGCGAGATCCAGGCCCGCTTGCACACCCTGGCGGTGCACGCCGACAGCGTCCCGTGGACCTCGGCGCTGCTGCGGAAGACGAAGCAGTACGGAAAGGAGCCGTGGCTGTGAGCACCCGTCTCTTCGAACCGCCCAGGCCGCCGCGGCGCTGGGGGCTGTGGATCGTCTCGGCGCTGGTGGTGGCGGCGCTCGTGGCCGTGGCGGTGGTGCAGATCGTCGACACGGCCGGCCGGTGCGGCGAGGGCGTCCGCGAGGTGGCCGGCGGCGAGTGCGTGGGCGTCACGGACGGCGCGTACGCCTTCGGCAACATGAAGGGGCTCAGCGGCAAGATCCATGAGGAGAACGCCAAGGTGGCCGAGTCCGGGGAACGGTCGGTCGCCATCGCCTACATCGAGGCCATGGCAGGCGGCTCCGCCGACCGGGGGCCGGAGGCCACCCGGCAGGCCGTCAGCGGCGCCTACCTCGCCCAGCGCGCACTGAACTCCGAGCGTTCGACGATCCCCAAGATCCGATTGCTGCTCGCCAACACCGGTCGCGGGGACCGCCACTGGAGCCAGGTCGTCGATCAGCTCATCGCGATGCGGGACAAGGAACACCTCGTCGCCGTGGCGGGATTCGGGCAGAGCAACGAGCGCACGGCCGGTGCCGTCAAGCGGCTGCGGGCCGCCGGGCTGCCGATGGTCGGTGCGACCGTGGCGGCCGACGGGCTGAGTTCCCGTACGGCCGGGTTCTACCGGGTCTCCTTCCCCAACCGCGACCAGACCGCGGCCGCCGCCGGCTACCTCAAGCAACAGCAGCGCAAGCACCCCGGCTACCGCGTCCAGGTGATCAGGGACGGCAACGAGCAGGACGACTACAACACCTCCCTCTACGAGGACTTCTCCGCGGCGGCGCGGCGCACCGGCCTGACGGTGGACGACGAGGTCATCCCCTTCCGCTCCGGGGAGGGCGAGGCGGCGACGGCGGGCAATGCGCTGTCCCTGGTCGCCGACAAGGTCTGCGGCGCCCCGAAGCCGCCGGACGCGGTGTACTTCGCCGGCCGTGGCCGGGAACTGCGCCGGTTCATAGAGGCAGCCGGCGAGGGCGGCCGGCACTGCCGTACGACGGTGCTCTCCGGCTCCAGTGCGCTGGGCGTCTATTTCGACACCGGAGGCGCCCAGCACCGTGCCGAGCTGGCGATGCTCGCCGAGCGGTGGAAGTACAGCCAACTGACGGTCTACTACACCGCCTTCACCCACCCCGCGATATCCAAGGAGGTCTACGGCGGCCCCGGGAACGGCCCGAGCGGCCCGTTCGCCGACTTCGCGCGTGCCTTTCGCGCAGAGGTCGGCGGCCCCACCACCGCCCTCGCCAGCGGCCAGGCGATGCTCGGCCATGACGCCACGTACACCATCGGCAAGGCCGCCCGGAACGCCGTCGTCGTCTACGGCACCCGCCAGGTCACCGCCAGAATGGTCCTGGCCATGCTGGAGCAGACCAACGGCAGATCCCGGGTCCGCGGCATCAGCGGCCACATAGCCTTCGACCCGGACACGGGCGAGCCGATCGACCGCCCCCTGGCACTGGTGGAACTACGCCGCCCCACGGACGAGGGCGAGGCCGGCGACATCTACCGCTTCGTGGCCCCTCTGAGCACCGGGCGGTGAGGAACGGCGGGGCGCTGAGGGTGCGGTGAGCAACGGCCGTGGGACACGGGGGACGGGGGGCCCGGACGCGACGCCGCGGCATGTCCCGGAGGCGGTCCCCACGACTGTTGGGGCCGCCTCCGGACACCGCGCACAGTCCTCGTGCGCGCCACGTGACATGCGATTGCATGGAGGCCGTGGCGGGATTCGAACCCGCGTAACTCGCTTTGCAGGCGAGCCCCTGAACCACTCGGGCACACGGCCAAGTTGCGGTGTGTTCCCGACTGTAGGCCGCGGGGCAGGGTGGCCGGCAAGGGTGTGGGGCCGGGCGCCACGGAGCTGCAATGCGGGGCAATGTGCGGCAACGAGCGGCAATACGGGGTTCATGAATGGCGCCCCGCGCATCCGGATCCGCCAGGCTGCCCGTCCCCCTCACATCCCGTGCAGGAATTCCTCCACCACCGGGGCGAACAGGTCGGGTTCGTCCACCCACGGGTAGTGGCCTACCTCGTGGAGGGGGCGTACTCGTGCGTCCGGGAAGGATGCGGCCACGAGTTCGCCGGCTCGCATGCCGGCCACCGCGTCGCGGTCGCCGGTCAGCACCAGCACCGGGCAGGTCACTTCGCGCAGGCCGGACAGGAGTGCCAGGCGCAGTTGCTCGTCCACGCCCTGCCAGAATCCCGCCCGCGGGACGGGGCCCAACTGTGCGCCTTCCGTGGCGGCATGGGCGCGTTGCGGCTCGTCCCATCGCCCGTAGGCGAGGGGTGCCGCGGCGAACAGCAGCTCGCGTACGTCGCTCATGTCGGAGGCCTCGGTGAGTTGTTGCACGGCGACCGAGGCCTCCGGCCACCAGTCCTCGTGGGCGCGTGCTTCGAAGATCTCCCGGGCGTCGTCGGGGAGTTCGCCCTGGAGGCGGGAGCCGGGGCAGACCAGTACCAGTCGGGTCAGCCGCTGTGGGTGGCTTGTTGCGTACGCCTGCGCGACCGCGGCCCCTGCGTCGTGCGCGAGCAGCGCGAAGCGCTCCAGAGCCAGATGTGCGCGGAGGGCCTCGATGTCCTCGGCGAGTTGCGGGAAGGCGTAGCGGGAGGGGTCGTCGGCGGCGGGGGAGGCGCCGGTGCCACGGCTGTCCGGAATGATCAGCTGCCGGTGTGCGGACAGCCCGCCGAGGTCGCCCAGATACGCCGCGTCCCGACCGGGCCCGCCGGCCAGGCAGACCAGGGGCGGCAGCGGCGAGTCGGCCGGGCCGAGCACGCGGTAGTGGAGCTCGGCATCGTCGTACGTGCGGAAGTGCGGCATACGGACAGCTTGCCCCACGTGGGGTGGTGAGCGGGCGGAGCGGGATGGCCCGCGCGGGCCGGGCGGCGTAGGACCGATGGCCGATCCGATCCCCGTCTCCCGACAGGGGCGCAGCCAGCGGATGACTCTTACGCTGGCCCGATGACCGCTGACCGCCCCCACGACACCGGCACGACCACCGACACCGGCACGACCACCGACACAGGCACCACCACCGACATCGGCACCACCAGTAACACCGGAATGACCAGCGACCTCGGCACGACCAGCAACACAGGCATGACCAGCACCACAGGCGCCACCAGCGACCTCGGCAGCCACGAAGGGGACACCTCCGGCGCCGGTGTCCTCGGCCGCGCCTACCGGGGACTGACGCTCGGCATCATCTCCGTCGTCTCGTTGGTTGCCTTCGAGGCGATCGCCGTGAACACCGCGATGCCGGTGGCCGCCCGCGCCCTGCACGGCATCGGTCTGTACGCCTTCGCCTTCTCGTCCTGCTTCACGGCGAGCCTGTTCGCGATGGCGCTGGCGGGGGAGTGGAGCGACCGGCGCGGCCCGCTGGCGCCGCTGTTCGCCGGGATCGCCGCGTTCGGGGTGGGGCTGCTGGTCGCGGGCGGTGCGCAGAGCATGGGGATGTTCGTCGTGGGCCGCGGGGTGCAGGGCATCGGCAGCGGACTGGTGGTGGTGTCGCTGTATGTGGTCGTCGGCGGTGCCTATCCCGAGCGGCTGCGTCCCTCGATCATGGCGGCGTTCTCGGCGGCCTGGGTGATGCCGGTGATCGTCGGTCCGCTGGTCGCCGGGACCGTTACCGAACAGCTCGGCTGGCGCTGGGTGTTCCTCTCCATCCCGGTGCTGATTCTGCTGCCGCTCGCGGTGATGCTGCCCGCGCTGCGCACGCTGCCGCGGACCCGCCCGGGCCCGGGCAACGGCGTACGGCAGATCCTGGGCAACCGGCGCTGTCTGCTCGCGCTCGCCGTCGCGGTGGGCGCCTGCCTGCTGCAGTACGCGGGCCAGCATCCGGTCTGGCTCGCGCTGTTGCCCGCGGCCGCCGGACTGGCCCTGCTGGTGCCGGGCATCGTGCGGCTGCTGCCCCGCGGCACGTTCCGGGCGGCGCGCGGACTGCCGACCGTGGTGCTGATGCGCGGGCTGGCCGCCGGGTCGCTGGTCGCTGCCGAGAGCTTCGTCCCGCTGATGCTGGTGACCCAGCGCGGGCTGTCCGCCACCCTGGCCGGTCTCTCCCTCACCGGGGGCGGGCTGACCTGGGCGCTCGGCTCGTACGCACAGAGCCGGCCGCGGCTGGAGCCGTACCGGGAGCGGCTGATGGGGCTGGGCATGGTGCTGCTGGCGGCGGCCATCGTGGCGGTGCCGCTGGCGATGCTCGACGGGGTGCCGTCCTGGATCGTCGCGGCGGCGTGGACGGTCGGCGGCTTCGGCATGGGCCTGAACATCTCCAGCGGCGGTGTGCTGTTGCTGAAGCTGTCCCGCCCGGAGGACGCGGGCAGCAACTCCGCGTCCCTGCAGATGTCGGACGCGCTGGGCAACGTCACCTTCGTCGGCATCAGCGGGGTGCTGTTCGTGGCCTTCGGCGGGGGCTCGATCGCGGCGGACGGGCCCGCGGC
Source organism: Streptomyces sp. 2323.1 (assembly GCF_900221035.1). Taxonomy (NCBI): domain Bacteria; kingdom Bacillati; phylum Actinomycetota; class Actinomycetes; order Kitasatosporales; family Streptomycetaceae; genus Streptomyces; species Streptomyces sp. 2323.1. The sequence continues at coordinate 5,031,179 of NZ_LT907981.1, forward strand.
GACCGCAGCGGCCGGCGGGGCGGGTCACCCGGCGGCCTTCGCGGCCGTGTTCGCGGCGATGGCGGTGGTGGCCCTGGCCGGCGCCGGGGTAGCGGGCCGGCTGCGGCCCGGGCCGGGGTGACGGCGCGGAGCCGGCCGGACGGGCGGCGCCGCACCGGGCAGGGCAGCGGCCTGCGGACGGAACTGCCGGCGGAGCGGACGATGCGGCCGGTGGATCAAGTGGCTGCCGGCCCGGCGCGGTCGGCGGACGAATGTGAGCTCGGTCCCACCCCAGGGTGACCCGGTGCGGTACCCCCGGAGCGTGAACGGGAGCACCGGTAGGCTGACGCGGTTGCCGATCGCCGACCTCAGCCGACGGAGACCGTGACTACCACCACCAGCGCCACCAATAACCATCACCTGTCCCCGGCCTTTCCGGGACGGGCCCCTTGGGGTACCGCGAACAAGCTGCGCGCCTGGCAGCAGGCGGCCATGGACCGCTACATCCAGACGCAGCCGAGAGACTTCCTGGCCGTCGCGACGCCGGGAGCCGGCAAGACGACGTTCGCGCTCACGCTCGCGTCGTGGCTGCTGCACCATCACGTCGTGCAGCAGGTGACGGTCGTCGCGCCGACCGAGCATCTGAAGAAGCAGTGGGCGGAGGCGGCGGCCCGGATAGGCATCAAGCTCGACCCCGAGTACAGCGCGGGGCCGCTGGGCCGCGAGTACCACGGCGTCGCGGTCACCTATGCCGGTGTGGGCGTCCGGCCGATGCTGCACCGCAACCGCATCGAGCAGCGCAAGACCCTGGTGATCCTCGACGAGATCCACCACGCCGGTGACTCGAAGTCGTGGGGCGAGGCGTGCCTGGAGGCGTTCGAGCCGGCCACCCGGCGGCTGGCGCTGACCGGTACGCCTTTCCGGTCCGACACCAACCCGATTCCGTTCGTGACGTACGAGGAGGGGAACGACGGCATCCGGCGTTCCTCGGCCGACTACACCTACGGCTACGGCAACGCGCTCGGCGACGGCGTCGTCCGGCCGGTCATCTTCCTCTCCTACAGCGGCAACATGCGCTGGCGGACGAAGGCGGGCGACGAGATCGCGGCCCGGCTCGGCGAGCCGATGACCAAGGACGCGGTCTCGCAGGCCTGGCGTACGGCACTGGATCCGCGCGGCGAGTGGATGCCCAATGTGCTGCGCGCCGCCGATCAGCGGCTGAGCGAGGTCCGCAAGTCCATCCCGGACGCCGGGGCGCTGGTGATCGCCTCCGACCAGGAGCAGGCGCGGGCGTACGCCAAGCTGATCCGGGAGATCACGGGGGAGGGCGCCACCCTGGTGCTGTCCGACGACTCCGGGGCCTCCCAGCGCATCGACGACTTCGCGCACTCCCAGGACCGCTGGATGGTCGCGGTGCGGATGGTGTCGGAGGGCGTCGACGTGCCGCGGCTGGCCGTCGGGGTGTACGCCACGACCATCTCGACCCCGCTGTTCTTCGCACAGGCGGTCGGGCGGTTCGTGCGGTCCCGTAAGCGTGGCGAGACCGCCTCGGTCTTCCTGCCCACCGTCCCGATGCTGCTCGGCTTCGCCAACGAGATGGAGGTCGAGCGCGACCACGTCCTCGACAAGCCGAAGAAGGACGGGGAGGAAGACCCGTACGCCGAGTCCGAGAAGGAGATGGACGAGGCGAACAAGGAGCAGGACGAGGACACCGGCGAGCAGGAGCAGTTCTCCTTCGAGGCGCTGGAGTCGGAGGCGGTCTTCGACCGGGTGCTCTACGACGGTGCCGAGTTCGGGATGCAGGCCCACGCGGGCAGCGAGGAGGAGCAGGACTACCTCGGCATCCCCGGGCTGCTGGAGCCCGACCAGGTGCAGATGCTGCTGCAGAAGCGGCAGGCCCGGCAGATAGCGCACAGCAAGAAGCGGCCGGATGAGGAGGCCGACCTGCTGGAACTGCCGGCCGAGCGGCGGCCGGTGGTCACGCACAAGGAGCTGCTGGAGCTCCGGAAGCAGCTGAACACGCTGGTCGGCGCGTACGTCCACCAGAGCGGGAAGCCGCACGGTGTGATCCACACCGAGCTGCGCCGGGTGTGCGGCGGTCCGCCGAGCGCGGAGGCCACCGCCGGGCAGCTGAACGAGCGGATCAAGAAGGTACGGGAGTGGGCCACGCGGATGCGGTGAGTCCGTGCGTGGCCCGGGTGGGCCGTGACCCGTCGCCCGGACCCGTGGCCCGTACGCGTGGGCCGGTGTGCCGCAGTGGCGGCGCGCCGGCCCACGTTCGTTTCCGAGGGGCGCCGGCCCGCATCCGTTTCCGTGGTGCGCCGGCCCATGTCCGTTTCCCCGGGGCCCCGGCAGCGCGTCGCGCCCCGTGCCCTCCGCGTATCGCTCTGTGAACATGCGTACCCCTCCCTGGAACACATGTAGCGCTCGCTGAAACACCGCAGGGCACCGTCTGGACGGACCTATCGGGATATTCCGGGCAGGGGAGACCGGATTCTGGACGGACTCTTCCGCTCACCGGACCGGCTCGCTACTGTCCCGCTCACCTACACGCCCCGTGGCAGCGCCGCCGCGGAGCGCAGCCGGTGCCATGCGGCCGGCGGCCTCCCTCGCGCGCTGTTCCGGGACTCGCAGCGCGTCGCGTCGGAGCGCCGCCACTCACCCAGGAGGGGGCGTCGTGACCGCAGAGACCTCCCAGACACTCGACAGAGGACTGCGTGTCCTCAAACTTCTCGCCGACACCGACCACGGGCTGACCGTCACCGAGCTGTCCAACAAGCTCGGCGTCAACCGCACCGTCGTCTACCGCCTGCTGGCCACGCTGGAGCAGCACGCCCTGGTGCGCCGTGACGTCGGCGGCCGGGCCCGGGTCGGCCTGGGTGTGCTGCGCCTGGGCCGCCAGGTGCATCCGCTGGTCAGAGAGGCCGCACTCCCCGCGTTGCGCGCGCTCGCCGAGGACGTGGGGGCCACCGCGCATCTCACCCTGGTCGACGGTACGGAGGCGCTGGCCGTCGCCGTGGTGGAGCCGACCTGGACCGAATTCCACGTGGCCTACCGGGCCGGCTTCCGTCATCCGCTGGACCGGGGGGCCGCCGGGCGGGCGATCCTCAAGGCCCGGCAGGGCCGCACCCACGACGCCGGACTCGCCCTGACGCACGGGGAGTTGGAGGCCGGTGCGAGCGGCGCCGCGGCACCCCTGCTCGGGGTGAGCGGCATCGAGGGCAGCGTGGGCGTGGTGATGCTCGCCGACGCCGTCTCCGAACGGATCGGGCCGCGGGTGGTCGACGCGGCCCGGGAGGTGTCCGAGGCGCTGCGCTGAGGCGGCCGTCCGGCGGCTGCGGGGTGTGAAGGCGCGGTGGCTGTGTGGTGAGGCCGCGGCGCCTTAACGTCCTGGTGGGGCAGGTGTCAATTAGGGTGGCGGGGTGTCTTCACGTGCCCGCGCTCTGGCGGTCTGCACCGCCCTCGTCCTCGCCCTCCTCGTCGCCGCGGCCTTCGCGCCGTTGCCGTACTCGATCGCCTATCCGGGCATGACGGCCAATGTCCTCGGTGACGACAAGGGCAAGCCGGTGATCACGATCACCGGTGCCGCCACCCGGAAGACGAGCGGGCAGCTGCGGATGACCTCGATCGTGGCCACCGGCCCGGACGCCTCCGTCCATCTGCCGGACATGATCAAGGGCTGGTTCCGTACGGACGAGGCCGTCATGCCGCGGGAGGCGGTCTACCCGGTGGGCAACAACACCGAGGAGATCGCCGAGCACAATGCGCAGCAGATGCGGGAGTCCCAGGACACCGCCACCAGCGCCGCGCTCGGGGCGGTCGGCAAGTCCGCCAAGGACATCAAGGTCAAGCTGAGCCTCGCGGACGTCGGCGGGCCGAGCGCCGGGCTGATGTTCGCGCTCGGCATCGTCGACAAGCTGAACGGCAACGGCGCGGGCAAGGACCTCACCGGCGGACACACCATCGCCGGCACCGGGACCATCACGGCCGGCGGCGCGGTGGGTGCGGTGGGCGGGGTCCCGCTGAAGACCCAGGCCGCGCACCGCGACGGTGCCTCGGTCTTCCTGGTCCCGCGCAAGGAGTGCACCGACGCACAGGCGGAGCTGCCGAAGGGGATGCGGCTGATCCCGGTCACCACGCTCGACGGTGCGGTGCAGGCCCTGAAGGCGCTGCAGACCGGGGGCAAGGTGCCCAGCTGCGGCAGCTGAGCCACTGCGGCGGAACGGGCCGGGGCGGCACCGAGCCGCCGTACTGCCTGCTCCCCCCGGTCTCCTCCTGCGGCTCACCCCGCCTTGATGAACCCCTCCTGGATCAGCCAGTTCTTCGCGACCTCGTGCGGGTCCTGGCCCTCCACGTCGACCTTGCGGTTCAGCTCCTGGGCGACGGTGTTGTTGAGGGCCTTGGTGACCGGGGCCAGGACCTCGGCCATGGCCGGGTACTTCTTCAGGGCCTTGGCGTTGATCTCGGGGGCGACGTTGTAGTTGGGGAAGAAGTGCTTGTCGTCGGCGAGGACGTGCAGATGCATCGCCTTGATCCGGCCGTCGGTGGTGAACACCTCGCCCAGCGCACAGGTGCCCTTCTGCGTCTCGGTGTAGACGACGCCACCGGTCATCTTGCGGATGTTGCCGGACGGCACGTTCATGCCGTAGGCGCGTGCCATGCCCGGCAGTCCGTCGTTGCGGGTGGCGAACTCGTTCTCCACGCACATCGTCACGGCGCCGGGGTTCTTGTGGGACAGCGCCGCGACCTCCGAGAGGTTGTGCACGCCCAGCTTCTTCTGGTTGGCGGTGTTCAGCGCCAGCGCGTAGGTGTTGTTCAGGGTCGAGGCGGGCAGCCAGACGATGCCGTTCTTCCGGTCCTCGTCGCGGACCGCCTTCCACTGCTGCCGGGGGTCGACGATCGGCTTGGTGTGGCCGAGATACGTGATCCAGCCGGTGCCGGTGTACTCGAACGCGGCGTCCGCGGTGCCGGTCTTGACGGCCTCCCGCGCGCCGATCGACCCCTGGATGCTGGTCTTGTCGATGACGAGGGCGCCGGCCGCCTCGAAGACCAGCCCCATCATCTGGCCCAGGACGATCTGCTCGGTGAACTCCTTCGAGGTCACGGTCAGATGCGCGCCGGTGAGCGGGCGGTCCGGGTAGCCGGCCTTCGGGCCCGGCAGCACGGTGTCGGACATCGCACTGCCGCTGACCAGGCCGCATCCGCCGAGGACGGCGAGGGAGACGAGGGCGAGCAGTGCGGCGGCGGGGCGGGCCCGGCGCCGTCCGGGGCGGCGCACGGCCGGGTGCCGAGGATGCATGGTCATTCCCCCACGTCCAGGCCGCGCGGCCGCAGCAGCAGTTCGGCGAGCGAGGCCAGCCATTCGACCAGCAGGGCGAGCGCCACGGTCAGCACGGAGCCGAGGATCAGGACGGGCATCCGCTGGGTGACGATGCCCGCCGAGATCAGGTCGCCGAGGCCGCCGCCACCGCCGAAGGTGGCCAGCGTCGCGGTGCCGACGTTCAGTACCAGCGCGGTGCGGACGCCGGCCAGGATCAGCGGGACGGCCAGGGGGAGTTCGACCTTGGTCAGCACCCCGCGGGCGGACATGCCGATGCCGCGGGCCGCCTCGGTCAGCGTCGGGTCGATCCCGCGCAGCCCGGCGATGGTGTTGGCGAGGACCGGCAGCACGGCGTAGATGACCATGCCGACGATCGCCGAACGGGCCCCGATACCCAGCCAGATGACCAGCAGGACCAGCAGACCCAGGGCCGGTACGGCCTGCCCGAGGTTGGCGAAGGCCATCGCGACCGGGGTGGCCCGGCGCAGCTTTCCCCGGGTCAGGGCGATGCCCAGCGGGATCGCGATGATCAGTACGAAGAAGGTGGAGATCGCGGTGAGCTGGATGTGCTGCTGCAGCGCCAGCCACACCTTGCCGTTGTCCACCGCCTGGTGGGCGATGGAGTCCAGCCGGGCGCCGCGGAACCACAGAAAGGTGATGAGCAGGGCGACGACCAGGAAGGCCGGCATGAAGGTCCACTTCTGCCAGCTGATTCGGCGCACACCGGGCGGCGCGGACGGGGCGGGCTCCTCACCGGCCGCCTGCTCCCGCTCCTCCATCTCGACCCCGTCGCGGAAGGCCAGCGCCTCGTGGTCGCTGGGGTGCCGGTGGCGGGGGCCGTTGTCGCGCGGGCTGCTCCCGTCGCGGGGGCTCATGCGCGGCCGCCTTCGGTGGCGCCCTCGTCCAGGCCCTCCTGGGCCAGCTGGGTCTGGCGGGCCCGCAGCTCCCGGAGCAGGTGCTGCTGCTCGATGGCTTCGAGGCGGTCCGCCTCCAGCAGTTCCTGGACGTTGTTCATCAGCGTTTCCATGTCGACCACGCCGATGTACTCACCGCGCCGCCCGGTGACCGCGACCCGGCCCGCGCTGTCGGTGAGTACGGCCTCCAGCGCATCGCGCAGCGTCGCGTCCCGGGACACGGTGTGCTGTACCAGGGTGCCGGCCCGGGCCAGCGACTCCTTGGCGAGGGACAGATCGCCGCGGCGCAGCCATTTGTACGGGCGCTGGTTGTGGTCCAGCAGCAGGAGTTCGTTGTGCGGGCCGGAGCGCAGCCGTTCGAAGATGGACTCCAGCGGGTCGTCCATGCTCGCGGTGGGGAAGTCGACCACGCCCACGTCCCGTACGCGGGTCAGATTCAGCCGCTTGAGTGCCGCCCCGGCGCCCACGAAGCCGGAGACGAAGTCGTCGGACGGGTTGGTGAGGATGGCCTCGGGGGTGTCGAACTGGGCGATGTGCGAGCGCTCGCGGAGCACCGCGATCCGGTCGCCGATCTTGATGGCCTCGTCGAAGTCGTGGGTGACGAAGCAGATGGTCTTGTGCAGCTCGTGCTGGAGCCGGATCAGCTCGTCCTGGAGGTGGTCGCGGGTGATCGGGTCGACCGCGCCGAACGGCTCGTCCATCAGCAGGACGGGCGGGTCGGCGGCGAGCGCGCGGGCCACCCCGACGCGCTGTTGCTGACCGCCGGAGAGCTGGCGCGGATAGCGGCCGTGGAACTCGCCCGGGTCCAGGCCGACCAGGTCGAGCATCTCCTCGACCCGGTTCTTGACCTTCGTCTTGGACCAGCCGAGCATCTTCGGGACCAGCGCGATGTTCTGGGCGACCGTCATGTGCGGGAAGAGACCGGACGCCTGGATGGCGTAACCGATCGTGCGGCGCAGTTTGACCGGATCCATGTCGGTGACGTCCTCGTCGCCGATCCGGATCCGTCCGGAGCTCGGCTCGATCAGCCGGTTGATCATCTTCAGGCAGGTGGACTTGCCGCAGCCGGAGGGCCCCACGAGGATCACGATCTCGCCGGCCTTGACCTCCAGGTTGACGTTGTCCACCGCGGGGGAGGCGCTCCCCGCATAGACCTTCGTCAGATTCTCCAGCCGGATGCTCGCGCCGGAGGTGGTGGTGGTCTCGGGCGTCTCAGGCACGGATCCCCCTGGAGATGGTCAGGCGTCCGATCAGGACGTATGCGGCGTCGAAGAGCAGGGCGAGGATGGCGATCCCGAGGGTTCCGGAGAGCACCTGGTTCAGGGAGTTGGCGCTGCCCAGCGAGGCGATCCCGCGGAAGATCTCATTTCCCAGGCCGGGGCCGGAGGCGAAGGCGGCGATGGCGGCGATGCCCATCAGCATCTGCGTGGCGACCCGGATGCCGGTGAGGATGGGCGGCCAGGCCAGCGGCAGTTCGACGCGGAAGAGCTGTGCGGTGCGCGACATCCCGATGCCCCGGGCCGCGTCGACCAGCGACGGGTCCACCCCGCGCAGCCCGACGATGCAGTTGCGGACCACCGGCAGCAGTCCGTACAGGGTCAGGGCGATCACCGTGGGCGGCACGCCCAGGCCGACGATCGGGATCAGCAGACCGATCAGGGCCAGGGACGGAATGGTCAGGATGGTGGCGGTGGACGTGGTGGCGAGGTTGCCCGCCCATTCGCTGCGATAGGTCACGACGCCGATGAAGACCCCCAGCAAGGTGGCGAGCACCATGCACTGGAAGACCGCGCTGGCGTGCTGATACGTGTCCGTCAGCAGCTGGGCGTGCCGGGTGCCGACGTACTCCCAGAAGCTCACTCGGTCTCCTCGGTTCAGTCTCCCGATGCCTGTTTCACCAGCGGGATGATCCGCAACGGAACCGGATTTTCCATGACGATTGCCGTTGAGGCCCGCACGATCCCATCAAAGCCCACAACCCGGTCGATCACCCGCTGTAGATCGGCGTTCGACCGAGCGACGAGCCTGCAGAGCATGTCCCCATGTCCCGTCGTTGTATGCAGCTCCAGCACTTCGGGAACGGTCGTCAAGTGGGCGCGTACGTCATTACCTTGCCCCTGTTTGATCTCAAGGGTGGCGAAAGCGGTCACCGGATAGCCGATCGCCGCCGGGTCCACCTCCGGTCCGAAGCCCCGGATGACTCCATTCGCCTGAAGCCGGTCGAGCCGGGCCTGCACCGTCCCGCGCGCCACCCCCAGCCGCCGGGACGCCTCCAGGACCCCGATCCGCGGCTCCTGTGCGAGCAGTTCCAGCAGCTCCCCGTCCAAATGATCGATCGCCATCGCCTGCCCCTTGGATTTCAATGGTCATCATGTACAGATAGCCCGGAAGATCCGGCCCTGCGCTATGCATAATGCCCAGGAAATACGCTAACTATTGCGCACCTTGTGGATCGGAGAGACGCTCCGACCATGGCAGACACCACGATGCACCCTCAGCCCCTCACCCCCGACACGGCCCGGCAGGCGGACCCGTTCCCGGTCAAGGGGATGGACGCGGTCGTCTTCGCCGTCGGGAACGCCAAGCAGGCCGCGCACTACTACTCCACCGCCTTCGGCATGAAGCGCGTCGCCTACCGCGGACCGGAGAACGGCAGCCGCGAGACCGCGAGTTACGTGCTCGAATCCGGCGGCGCCCGGTTCGTGTTCACCTCCGTCATCAAGCCCACCACCGAATGGGGCCGCTTCCTCGCCGACCACGTCGCGGCGCACGGCGACGGCGTCATCGACCTCGCCCTGGAGGTCCCGGACGCCCGCGCCGCCTACGAGCACGCCGTCGCGCACGGCGCCACCGGCCTGGAGAAGCCGCACGAGGTCGAGGACGAGCACGGCACCGTCGTCCTGGCGGCCATCGCCACGTACGGCAAGACCCGGCACACGCTCGTCGAGCGCACCGGCTACCACGGCCCCTACCTCCCCGGCTTCGTGGCCGTCGAGCCCCTGGTGGAGCCCGGGCCGCGGCGCTTCCAGGCCATCGACCACTGCGTCGGCAACGTCGAACTCGGCAAGATGAACGAGTGGGTGGCCTTCTACAACGAGGTCATGGGCTTCACCAACATGAAGGAGTTCGTGGGCGACGACATCGCCACCGAATACAGCGCGCTGATGTCGAAGGTCGTCGCCGACGGCACGCTCAAGGTCAAGTTCCCGATCAACGAGCCCGCGATCGCGAAGAAGAAGTCGCAGATCGACGAATACCTGGAGTTCTACGGCGGCCCCGGCGTCCAGCACATCGCGCTGGCCACCAATGACATCGTCGCCAGCGTCCGGGCGATGCGCGCCTCCGGTGTGGAGTTCCTCGACACGCCCGACTCCTACTACGACACCCTCGGCGAGTGGGCCGGCGAGACCCGGGTGCCGCTGGAGACGCTGCGCGAACTGAAGATCCTGGTCGACCGCGACGAGGACGGCTATCTGCTGCAGATCTTCACCAAGCCGGTCCAGGACCGGCCGACCGTGTTCTTCGAGATGATCGAGCGGCACGGCTCCATGGGCTTCGGCAAGGGCAACTTCAAGGCCCTCTTCGAGGCGATCGAGCGCGAGCAGGAGCGCCGCGGCAACCTGTGACCCGCCCGTCCGTTGGCCGTACACGATCTTCCGTGTACGGCCCACGGATGCGAGGCTTGGGGACATGGACCTCATCGCACGGCTGCGCGCCGGCCTCCCGGATGAAGCGATCCTCACCGACCCGGACGTCACCGGCTCCTACGCCAAGGACATGGCGAGCTTCTGCGAGGCCGGGACGCCCGCCGTGGTCGTCCTGCCGCGCACCGTCGAAGAGGTCCAGCACGTCATGCGGACGGCCACGGAGCTGCGGGTCCCCGTCGTCCCGCAGGGGTCGCGCACGGGACTGTCCGGCGCCGCCAACGCCTCCGACGGCTGCATCGTGCTCTCCCTGGTCAAGATGGACCGGATCCTGGAGATCAACCCCGTCGACCGGATCGCGGTCGTCGAACCCGGCGTCATCAACGCCGCGCTGTCCCGCGCGGTCGGCGCCCACGGCCTCTACTACCCGCCCGACCCCTCCAGTTGGGAAGAGTGCTCGATCGGCGGCAACATCGGCACCGCCTCCGGCGGCCTGTGCTGCGTCAAATACGGAGTCACCGCCGAGTACGTCCTCGGCCTGGACGTCGTCCTCGCCGACGGGCGGCTGCTGACGACCGGCCGCCGTACCGCCAAGGGAGTGGCGGGCTACGACCTCACCCGGCTGTTCGTCGGCTCCGAGGGGAGCCTGGGCATCGTCGTCCGCGCCGTCCTCGCCCTCAAGCCGCAGCCGCCCGGGCAGCTCGTGCTGGCGGCCGAGTTCCCCTCCACCGCGGCCGCGTGTGCGGCGGTCTGCGAGATCATGGCCCGCGGCCACGCCCCCTCGCTGCTGGAGCTGATGGACCGCACGAGCATCCGCGCGGTCAACGACATGGCGCAGATGGGCCTCCCGGACAGCACCGAGGCGCTGCTGCTGGCCGCCTTCGACACCCCGGAGCCGGCCGCCGACCTCGCCGCCGTCGGCGAGCTGTGCACCGCCGCGGGCGCCACCCAGGTCGTGCCCGCCGAGACCGCCGCCGAGTCCGATCTGCTGCTGCAGGCCCGCCGGCTGACCCTGACCGCGCTGGAACGGGTCGCCTCCGCCACCATGATCGACGACGTCTGCGTACCGCGCTCCCGCCTCGCCGAGATGCTCGACGGCACCGCCGCCATCGCGGAGAAGTACGACCTGACCATCGGCGTCTGCGCGCATGCCGGTGACGGCAACACCCACCCCACCGTCTGCTTCGACGCCGCCGACCCGGACGAGTCGCGCCGGGCCCGCGCGTCCTTCGACGACATCATGGCGCTCGGCCTGCAACTGGGCGGCACCATCACCGGGGAGCACGGCGTCGGCGTCCTGAAGAAGGAGTGGCTGGCCCGCGAACTGGGGCCGGTGGGCGTGGAGTTGCAGCGCGGCATCAAGCAGGTCTTCGACCCGCTCGGGATTCTCAACCCCGGCAAGCTGTTCTGATCTTCCCGGCGGCGACGGTCTCCCGAAATATTCGGATTCTGCAACAGCGTCGCGAGGCCGCAGCACGCCCCCGCCGGTTCCGCCCTCTTCAGATGCGTACGAACGCAGCGAGCAGCACCTGAGGAGAGTGGTACGCATGAGGCGGAAGAAGTCGGCGCTGGTAGCTGTAGTGGGAGTGTCGGCGGCGCTGATCGCCGTACAGGGAGCTGCGGCCGCCGCGGCCCCACCCCACGGGAGCGGCCCGGCGAAGGCCGCGCACACCACTGCGTCCCCGGCCCGGACCGGCGTGGGCCACGGCGTACGCGTCGGCACGGTCCCCCTCACCACGAGGGAGCACAACGGGACCTACGAGCTGATCGACCCCACCCGAGGGGGCCTGTCCACCCACGACTTCTTCGCCGCCGACAACGAGAAACCGCTCACCGACAAGGACAATGTGTGGGGCGACGGCACCATGAAAAGCCGTCAGTCCGCCGCGGTCGACGCCCACTTCGCTGCCGGACAAGCCTGGGACTACTTCAAGAACACCTTCGGTCGCAGCGGTATCCACGGTGACGGCAAAGGCCCTGCCATGACCGTCCACTACGGCAGAAACCAGGCCGACGCCTATTCGGACGACAACGGCTCGTTCTTCGGCGACGGCAAGGACGGCAAGAACCCGGTCACCTCTCTGGACGTCGTCGCGCACGAATACACGCACTCCATCAATCAGGCCACCGCCCGGCTCGCCTCCAGCGGCGAAGGCGGCGGGCTCAACGAGGCGACCTCGGACATCTTCGGCACGATGGTGGAGTTCCAGGCCGACATTCCGGCGGACACTCCCGACTACCTCATCGGCGAGAAGGCCAACTACTACGGCGACGGCAAGCCGCTCCGCTACATGGACAAGCCGTCCAAGGACGGCAAGTCCCCCGACTTCTACAAGCCGGGCATCGGCCGCCGCGACAATTCCCACCATGCGGCCGGGGTGGCCAACCACTTCTTCTACCTGCTGGCCGAAGGCAGTGGCAAAAAGGTCATCAACGGCACCACGTACAACAGCCCCACCTACGACGGTGCGAAGGTCACCGGCATCGGCCGGGACAAGGCCGCCCGCATCTGGTACAAGGCACTGACCACCCAGTTCACCTCCGCCACCGACTACAAGGGCGCCAGGGCCGGAACCCTGAAGGCCGCGGCCGCCCTGTACGGCAAGGGCAGCACCGCATACCGGACCGTCGCGAAGGCCTGGACCGCGGTCCACGTCGGGTAAGGGCATTCCGAGGGCGACGGTGCCGCGCCCGGCACCGAGGCACGGCCGGGCCGCGAACGGGGGCCGGTGGGGGAGGAGTTGCCGCGCGGTGTCAAGAACGTCTTCGACCCGCGACGTCTTCGACTCGCTCGGCATCCGCGCCCGGCACGCCGTTTCGGCCTGCCGTGTCCATGGCACGCGCCGCCGCCTCGTAAAGTTTTCCGTCATGGACTCCTTGCTCCCCGGAATAGCCCTGCTCGTCCTCGCCATCGCCATGGTGGCCTCGGGCACCGACCGCCGCTCCAAGACCCTGGAGCGCCGGCTCCAGCGGCTGGAGAAGAAGGTGGACCTGCTGCTCGCCCACGCCGGGGTCGCGGAGCCGGAGGACCCCCGGATGGCCGAGATCGACGAGCTGCTGACCCAGGGCAAGAAGATCCAGGCGATCAAGGTGCACCGCGAGCTCACCGGCTCCGGGCTCGTCGAGGCCAAGGAAGCGGTCGAACGCCGGATGCGCTGACGGCCAGTTGGGCAGAGGATGGCCAGAAGGACCGTCGGGCCCCACCGGGCCACCTCATGCCCACGCAGGAAGCGAGAGCCGATGGCAGCCACCGAAGCGACCAACGCCGCTGATGAGGCGTATGACGTGATCGTGCTGGGGGCGGGGCCGACCGGCGAGAACGTCGCCGACCGGGCGCACGCCGCGGGCCTGAGCGCGGCGATCGTGGAGAGCGAACTGGTCGGCGGCGAATGCTCCTACTGGGCCTGTATGCCCAGCAAGGCCCTGCTGCGCCCGGTCACCGTCCGCTCCGAGGCGCGCCGGGCCCCCGGCTTCAAGGACGCCGCCGACGGCCCCCTGGACGCCCCGGCCGTCCTCGGCCACCGGGACGCCGTCGTCTCGTACTGGAAGGACGACGGCCAGGTCCGCTGGCTGGACTCGGCCGGTATCGACCTCGTACGCGGCCAGGGCCGGCTGGCCGGGCCCCGCCGGGTCGTCGTCGACGGCCGGGTGCTCACCGCCCGCCATGCGGTCGCGGTGTGCACCGGCAGCCGCGCGGTGCTGCCCCCCATCCCCGGTCTTGCCGAGGCCCGGCCCTGGACCAGCCGCGAGGCGACCAGCGCGAAGACCGTGCCGGGCCGTCTGGTGGTGGTCGGCGGCGGCGTGGTCGGCGTCGAAATGGCCACCGCCTGGCGGGCCCTGGGCGCCTCCGTGACCCTGCTGGTGCGCGGTGACGGGCTGCTGCCCCGGATGGAGCCGTTCGCCGGCCATCTGGTCGCCGAGTCACTCGCCGAGGCGGGCGCCTTCCTGCGCACCGGCGTCGAGGTGCGGGAGGTGCGCCGGGAGGCACCCGGCGGGCCGGTCACCGTCCTGCTGGACTCCGGCGACGAGATCGTCGCCGACGAGCTCCTGATCGCCACCGGCCGGGCCCCGCGCACCGAGGACATCGGCCTGGACACGGTCGGTCTGCAGCCCGGCTCCTGGCTGGACGTCGACGACAGCTGCCGGGTGAAGGGCGTGACCGGCGGCTGGCTCTACGGCGTCGGCGACGTCAACCACCGTGCCCTGCTGACCCATCAGGGCAAGTACCAGGCCAGGATCGCCGGCGCCGCGATCTCCGCCCGCGCCCGGGGCGTCCCGATCCTGGAGTCCGATCCCTGGGGCGCGCACGCCGCCACCGCGGACACCCGCGCCGTCCCCCAGGTCGTCTTCAGCGATCCGGAAGCCGCCGCGGTGGGGCTGAGCGCCGCCGAGGCGGAGCGGGCCGGGTACCGCATCCGGGTGGTCGACCAGGACCTGGCGGCCGTCTCCGGGGCGTACCTCTACGCGGACGGCTACCGCGGCCGGGCCCGGATCATCGTCGACCTGGACCGCGAGGTGCTGCTCGGCGCCACCTTCGTCGGCCACGGCGTCGCGGAGCTGCTGCACTCCGCGACGGTCGCGGTGGCCGGCGAGGTCCCCGTCGAGCGGCTGTGGCACGCGGTGCCCTCCTACCCGACGATCAGCGAGGTGTGGCTGCGGCTGCTGGAGGCGTACCGCGGCTGACCGCGGAGCCTCGGGCGGCCCGAACCGGACGAGTCCCCGTACCTCACCCGTCACGCCCCGGGGTCCGGGGAGTCCTCCGACGCGGCGCCGCCCGGCCACAGTTCGTCCCCCGGCGCCAGGGCCAGCAGGTCGCTCAGCCCTTTGTCGAGCCCGAGATGCTGCTGCTCGGACCCCGGCGGGACCACCCGCAGGGTGCGCTCCAGCCATGCGGAGACCGCCGCGGCCGGCGCCTGCAGCAGCGCCTCGCCGTCCGGCGAAGCCAGCGCCAGGCAGACCAGGCTGCGGCCGTCCACCCGGGTCGGCCAGGCCCGCACATCGCCGTCACCGCACGGCCGGAACACGCCCTCGACGAGCAGTTCGCGGGCGAAGGTCCACTGGATCGGGGCGTCCGAGCCGATGTGGAAGGTGACATGGACGGCGTAGGGGTCGTCCGTCCGGTAGGTCAGCCGGGCCGGCACCGGAATGCTTCGCTCCGGCGATCGGACCAGGCCCAGCTCCAGCTCTCGTTCCACCACGGTGTACATGACGTCCGCCTTTCTTCGCTCCCTGCGGACGCCCGAATCGCGGCCCGCAGGGTAGGAGAGGCGCCAGGAGCCGGACTCTTACGCGACTTCGTACAACTTTTTTCCCGCGCCTCTTCCAGGTGGTCGTGGGCGGGCATGGGCACCGTGCAACCCGGGGTCTGATAGATGTGGACGCCGCGTTGCGGCAGACTGCACTCCACATTCCACAGGCCGAGTACAGATACGGGACTTCGGACATGAGCGCCCCTACCTCAGGATCCGCCGGCGGTAGCCCTACGCCAGGCTTCTACCCGGACCCGTCCATCCCCGGCTACATCCGGTACTGGAACGGTGCCGCATGGGTGCCGGGCACCAGCCGGCCGGCCCCGGCCGAGGGCGAGGCCATGCCGGCCCCGCCGCCCGGCGCGGCCCCGCCGTCCCCTGCCGTCGAGGAGACCGGCCCGGTCTTCTTCGACGAGGAGGACGCGGCCGGGGGCTCCGCGCTGCCGGCCGTCCGCCGCGCCGGCGAGGTCGCCGCCCGGCCCGCCGCGAACTGGGACGACACGGCCCGGCTGCACGGCGCCGGCCCCGAAGCGGGCGCCGCCTGGGGGGCCGACGCCTCCCGCCAGGGCGGGTTCGCCGGCGAGAGCGACCACCGGGTCTCCTGGGGTTCGCCGGAGCAGGCACCTCCCGGCACCCCGTCGGGCGCCCCCGCGTGGGGTGCGGTGCCGCCGCAGCGCGAGGAACCGGCGGGCGCGGAGGCATCCGCCCCCGCCGCACCCAAGCCCCCGTCGGACGGGACGGTCGCCATCCGCGCCGTGAACCCGGCCGCCCGCCGCGGCAAGGGCTCCGGCGACCAGGGCACCACCGCGATCCGTGCGGTCCGGCCGGACGCCGGTGAGCCCGCCAAGGGCAACGAGACGATGACCTTCCGCGCCGCGGGCACCGGCCGCCCGGCCTCCGCGGCGCCCGGTGCCGGGTCCCCGCAGGCGCTCCCGTCCGTCGGCGCACCCCAGCAGCAGAACCGCCCGGCCCCGCAGCAACAGGCCCCGCAGCACCAGGCCTCCCGCCCGCAGGCAGCCGCAGCCCCGCAGGTCCCGGCCCCGCAGGCGTCCGCCCCGCAGGCCCCGGCGCAGCAGTCGCCCGGTCAGCAGGTGCCTGCAGCCGCGGCCGGTTTCCCGGCGCAGGGCGGTGCCGCGCCGGCCGCGCCCGGCCCGCAGGGCGGCGACGCCGACGGGGTCATCCCCTGGAAGCCGCCGGCCGCCGCCGACCCGTTCTACGAAGCCCTCCAGGCGGCGCAGGGCCACCCGGCGGGCCTCGGCCGCAGGTTCGCGGCCCGGCTGATCGACACCGTGGTGCTGGGCGCGGTCACCGCCGCGGTGGCCGTTCCCATGTGGGGCACCGTCACGGACCACCTCGCCGCCAAGGTCGAGGCGGCCAAGCAGTCCGGCCGCCAGGTGACGGTCTATCTCATCGACGGCACGACCATCCCGGTCTTCGCCACGATCCTGGCCGTCCTGCTGATCGGCGGTGCGCTCTACGAGGCGCTGCCGACCCTCAAGTGGGGCCGCACCCTGGGCAAGAAGCTGTGCGGGGTCCGGGTCCTCGACATCGAGAGCCACGACACCCCGACCCTCGGCGCCGCGCTCAAGCGCTGGTTCGTCTACGGCGTGCTCGGCGTCCTCGCGGTCGGCGTGCTGAACGCCGTGTGGTGTCTGTTCGACCGGCCGTGGCGGCAGTGCTGGCACGACAAGGTGGCGCGGACGTTCGTCGCGTCCGACTGAGCGCGTTCGTGGACCGGCCGCCCGCTGACCGGGTGACCGGTCCTTCGCATGCGGGCCCGCGCCGTCGCGGTCCGGTTGCGGCCGGCGGCGTTTTCGTCGGGCCGGTGCCCGTCCCCCGAACGGGCCTTGGCCGGATGCGGCGGGCCGCGACAAGCGGTCGACTCGGGCCATGAGTACCGACCAGCCCGGGCCCGGCGCCGGTGAGCCGCCGGAGGACGAGCCGTTCCTGAAGAAGCCGCAGGAGCCCCCGGCGGGCGGCGCTCCCCGCAACAGCTCTTCGCGCGAGAACGGTTCCCCGCGCAACAACCACGCCAACGGGACGGGCGGCGGCGAGGGCGCCGCACCACCCCCGGGCGGCCAGCAGCCTCCGCCGCCCCCCGGTGGGACTCCGCCTCCTGGTGGGACCCCGCCTCCGGGTTGGACTCCGCCTCCCGGTGGCACCCCGCCCCCCGGAGGTGGCCCCTACGGCGGTGGCCCGTACCCGGGCGGCCCGTATGCCGGCGATCCCTACGGCGGGCAGTACGGGCAGCCGGCCGATCCGCTGGCCGGGATGCCGCCGCTGGCCAACCGCGGTCGCCGGCTCGTCGCGCGCATCATCGACGCGATCATCATCGGGGTGCCGGTGGGCGTGATCATGTCGCTGATCGTCGGCGGGGTGAACTACTTCAGCACCAACAGCGACGAGGCCGGCGCGCAGTGGACGGTCTCGGGCGTCACCATGCTGGCGTATCTGATCTACGAGGGGCTGATGCTCAGCAGCCGGGGCCAGACCCTCGGCAAGATGGCGATGAAGATCCGGGTGGCGATGCTCTCGAACGGCTCGATCCCCACGCCCCAGGCGGGCTGGACCCGGGCCGCGGTCTATACGCTGCCGGAGATCGTGCCCTGCTGCGGCTTCATCTTCTGGCTGATCAACGTCTTGTGGTGTACCTGGGACAAGCCGTATCAGCAGTGTCTGCACGACAAGGCGGCAAAGACCGTGGTGGTGTCCACGGAGCCGGCCCGGACCCCGTCAGCGTGAGTGCTCGCCGAGCCGGCCCCGGGCGGCCGCGGCCGGCTCGGTGACCTTCCACCGGCCGCCACGGGACGAGGACCTCGCCGGCCGGATACGCCGGGACGGCGACGGCACGGCCCGCAAAGGGGCGGGCGCGGCGGGCGACTTGGCCCGTCCGGCATGCCGGCGGACCACCCGCGGCACCTCGGGCATCGGCACCGTCATGGCGACCAGCAGCCCGAGCCCGAGTCCGGCGATGGCGATGACCGCAATCCCGATCCCGGTCTGCGTCTGCGACAGCAGCAGCATCGCGAGGGTGGAGAAAAAGACGGTGGCCGAACCGTAGGCGAGCTGTGCGGCAGTCGGACGAGGCATGGCGGAATCCGTCCTCAGAGGGTCGGCAGGGGGTGTCGGTCAAGCACGCGCCATCGAAGGAGCCTACGGTCCTGACTGCCCGGGCGGAACGCCAAGTAAGCGTGACCTAACCCACGGTTCCGAAGCACAGGGGCGCACGAAACGGCCTGCTGCGCGCGGGGGGCGTGGCGTCATGCCAGTTGGGGGCGGGGGCGCATGCCCAGCGGGCATATACGCCCGGTCCCTGCCCGGGTGGGTGACATGAGGTGACCTCCGCCACCGCGTCGCCTTCCGGTGTCCGATAGCCGCAACTGGCGGACCGAGTAACGTACTTCGCTGTCGTGCCCAAGTCAAGATCTGTCTTTTTCCCCGTACTTCCGGTCGAATGCCCTCGAACAGTGACCGGTTCTAAGGGGAGGACAGCGCCAAGTGAGACAGCAGAGAAGGGTGTTCAGATCGGCCGCCCTGGCCACGGCAATCGCCGCGATCGGGGCGGCCGCTTTGTCTTCGGGGGTGGCTTCGGCAGACCCGCAGGGTCCGTCGCCCGTCGCCAGGCGCCATGACCCGGCCCCTGAGCGGACCGTGGCCCACGACCTCAAGGGCCCGTTCAGCGACCGGCAGGCGGCCGAGCGCAAGGAAGCGCTCCAGCAGGTCCTCGCCGGTGACGCCAAGCCGACCGAGCGGGGCGGTTCGGCGGTCGTCAAGCTCGGCAAGAGCAAGTACGTCGAGCTGGCCCGGAAGAAGACCGACAAGATCTTCACGATCCTGGTGGACTTCGGCGACAAGGTCGACGACACCACGATGTTCGACCCGGACGGCGACGGCCCCCTGCCGCCGGTGAAGAAGTACGGCGGCGACCCCGGCCCGGCGCACAACCGGATAGCCCAGCCGGACCGTGCCAAGGACAACAGCACGGCCTGGCAGAAGGACTTCAACCAGAAGCACTTCCAGGACCTCTACTTCTCCCACGACAAGAAGAAGCAGTCGCTGGCGAAGTACTACGAGAAGCAGTCCTCGGGCCGCTACTCGGTCAACGGCGAGGTCTCCGACTGGGTCAAGGTCGATTCGAACGAGGCCCGTTACGGCTCCAACTACTGCGGCCAGCACAACTGCAACAACGTCTGGGACCTGATCCGCGACGGCGTCAACCAGTGGGCCAAGGACCAGAAGGCCAAGGGCCGTACCGACGCCCAGATCAAGGCCGACCTCGCCAAGTACGACCAGTGGGACCGCTACGACCACGACGGCGACGGCAACTTCAACGAGCCCGACGGCTACATCGACCACTTCCAGATCGTGCACGCCGGCGAGGACGAGTCCGCCGGTGGCGGCGTCCAGAAGACCGACGCTCTCTGGGCACACCGCTGGTACGCCTACGGCACCGACGCGGGCAAGACCGGCCCGGGTGCCAACAAGGCGGGTGGCACCCAGATCGGCGACACCGGGATCTGGGTCGGCGACTACACCATGCAGCCGGAGAACGGCGGACTCGGCGTCTTCGCCCATGAGTACGGTCACGACCTGGGCCTGCCGGACGAGTACGACACCTCCGGCACCGGCGAATCCTCCGTGGACTTCTGGTCGCTGATGTCGGGCGGCTCCTGGCTCGGCACCGGCAAGGACAGCATCGGCAACCTGCCCGGTGACATGAGCGCCTGGGACAAGCTGCAGCTGGGCTGGCTCAACTACGGCAAGGCGAAGGCCGCGGCCAAGTCCTCCTACAAGCTGGGCGTCTCCGAGTACAACACCAAGAACAAGCAGGCAGTGGTCGTCACCCTGCCCGCCAAGCAGGTCAAGACCGAGGTCGTCCAGCCCGCCGAAGGCTCGCACCAGTGGTGGGGCGGCAGGGGCGACGACCTGAAGAACACCCTGACCCGGCAGGTGGACCTCACCGGCAAGTCCAAGGCGTCCCTGGGCCTCAAGGGCTGGTGGGACATCGAGAAGGACTACGACTACCTCTACGCCGAGGTCTCGACCGACGGCGGCAACAACTGGACGGCGCTGGACGGCACCGCGGGCGGCAAGGCCATCCCGCGCGACGGCAGCGACAAGCCCGCCCTGACCGGCACCGTGGCCGCCTACCAGGACCTCGCCTACCCGCTGGACGCCTACGCGGGCAAGAAGATCGCCCTGCGCTTCCGCTACCAGACCGACGGCGGCACCTCCGGTAAGGGCTTCGCGGCCGACACCATCAGCGTGACCGCCGACGGCACGCCGCTGTTCAGTGACAACGCCGAGAGCGGCGACAACGGCTGGACCAGCAAGGGCTTCTCGCGGATCGGGGCCTCGTTCACCAAGTCCTACCCGCAGTACTACATCGCCGAGAACCGCCAGTACGTGTCGTACGACAAGACCCTCAAGGTCGGCCCGTACAACTTCGGCTGGACCACGGCCAAGCCGGACTGGGTGGAGCACTTCCCGTACCAGAACGGCGTGCTGATCTGGCTGTGGGACACCTCGCAGCCGGACAACAACGTCGGCCAGCACCCCGGCTACGGGCAGATCCTGCCGGTCGACGCGCACCCCAAGGCCGAGCACTGGGCCGACGGCAAGCTGATGCGCAACCGCTTCCAGAGCTACGACTCGACCTTCACGCGGTTCCCGACCGACGCGCTGACCCTCCACCGGGACGGCAAGGAGGTCAAGATCACCTCGAAGAAGGGCGTGACGCTCTTCGACGACCGGCACGGCGTCTACTACGACAAGACGAACCCGACCGGTGGCGTGATCGTCCCTGACACCAACACCCGGATCAAGATCCTCAAGGAGGCCCGGGACGGCTCCACGGTGACGGTCCAGGTGGGCCCGGCCGGTAAGTAGAAGGTAAAACCGCAGGTCAGATGCTATTCGGCCGTCGCCCCCTAGCGGGCGGCGGCCGATTAGCGTTTAGATGCGTTCTACAGTTCCTTGTTGACGCGAAGTCTCACGGGGGAGAAATGACCAAGTCCGGAGGCGGTTACATCAGGCTCCCTGGAGGGAGCGTGGTGGTCGCCCTCTCACTGCCCAGGCCGGCACACGGCCCGCGGCCCGGCCCGTACGACTGCGGGTGCCGGGTCCGGGTGCTGGTCCATGCGGTGAACCGCCAGCGCGCCCTGACCAGGCTGCGCAACCTCGGGCTGCGCAGGGTCTACCTGCGCGGCAACACCGAGCCGCCCACACCCGACGAGATCACGGCCGTCCTGCACCACCCCGACGGGGTGGTCTGGCGCGAGACCCCGGAGGACGACACCGAGTCGTGGCACCCGATACGGGCGCTGATGCGACCGCAGATCCACCCGGCGCCCGCCGCCGACTACCGGGCCGCGGGGTAGGCCGCGGGGCCCGGAGGAGGCCCGCGGACGGCCGCCGTGACACCCGCTGACCGACACCCGCCGGGGCACCCGCCCCGGTGGGTGTCAGCCGCCGAGGACCACCGGCTTCCCGGTCAGCTCGGCGCCCGCCGCGCGCAGCTCCGCCAGCGCCCGCTCGGTGGTGTGCGCGGCCACGCCGGCCGTCAGATCCAGCAGGACATGGGTGCGCAGCCCGGCGCGGAGCGCGTCCAGGGCGGTGGCGCGTACGCAGTGGTCGGTGGCCAGGCCCACCACGTCGACCTCGGTCACGTCGTGCTGGCGCAGCCAGTCCTCCAGCGGGGTGCCGTTCTCGTCCCGGCCCTCGAAGCCGCTGTACGCCCCGGAGTGGGTGCCCTTGTCGAAGACCGCGTCGATCGCGCCGGAGGCGATCGCCGGGGTGAAATTGGGGTGGAAGCCGCTGCCCTCCGTGCCGGCCACACAGTGCACCGGCCAGGAGTGCTCGTAGTCCGGGTGGTCGGAGAAGTGGTCGCCCGGGTCGATGTGATGATCACGGGTGGCCACGACGTAGCGGTAGCAGCCGCCGGCCGCCTGGCCCACCAGATCGGTGATGGCCGCCGCGACATCCGCACCCCCCGCCACCGCGAGGCTGCCGCCCTCGCAGAAGTCGTTCTGCACATCAACGACGATCAATGCCCGGTGCATGGTGCGTGCCTTCCGGCTGGGAACGGGGGAGGGGCGCGGAGTGTGGTGTGACCGAGGCTAGCCACTGGCGGGGGATTGCGGGAGTGGGGCGGAGCCCGGCCGCCGCCCCGGCGCACCGCGGCCGCCGGCGCTCCGCCGCGGGCGGGTCGGACGGATGCGTCAGACGTATTCGGTGGGCAGCACGGCCTCGCCCCGGGAGAGCTGGGTCGCCGACAGCGGCAGCTGGTCGCGGGCGGCGATGTGCCGTTCGCGGGCGGCGTCCAGCGGCTCCCGGGCCACCACGATGCCGCCGCTCACCAGCGGCACCAGCAGCTGCCGGTCGGCCAGCTCGGCCGGGACCGGCCCGGTGCCGATGACCTCGGCCTCGGCGACACCCTCCGCGTCCATCCGGCGCGCCGCCCACTTACGGCCGCCGAGCGAGTTCTTGGCGCCCATCGACCGCTTGGCGACCGGCCGCAGCGGGGCACCGGGCTCGTCGCTGTCGGCGCGGGCGACCAGCTTGTAGACCATCGAGCAGGTCGGGTGCCCGCTGCCGGTCACCAGCTGGGTGCCGACGCCGTACGCGTCCACCGGCGCGGCGGCCAGCGAGGCGATGGCGTACTCGTCCAGGTCGCTGGTGACCACGATCTTGGTCTTCGTGGCGCCCAGCTCGTCCAGCTGCTGGCGCACCCGGTGGGCGATCAGCAGCAGATCGCCGGAGTCGATCCGTACGGCACCGAGGCCGGGCCCGGCCACCTCCACGGCGGTGCGCACCGCCTCGGCGACGTCGAAGGTGTCCACGAGCAGGGTCGTGCCGCTGCCGAGGGTGTCGACCTGGGCGGTGAAGGCGTCCCGCTCGGTGTCGTGCAGCAGGGTGAAGGCGTGTGCGCTGGTGCCGACGGTGGGGATGTTGTAGCGGAAGCCGGCCGCCAGGTCGGAGGTGGTGTGGAAGCCGCCGACGTAGGCGGCCCGGGCCGCGGCCACCGCCGCCAGCTCGTGGGTGCGGCGGGCGCCCATCTCCATCAGCGGGCGGTCGCCGGCCGCCACCGACATCCGGGAGGCGGCCGCGGCCACCGCCGAGTCGTGATTGAGGATCGAGAGGATCACCGTCTCCAGCAGCACCGCCTCGGCGAAGGTGCCCTCGACCCGCATGACGGGGGAGCCGGGGAAGTAGACCTCGCCCTCCGGGTAGCCCCAGATGTCGCCACGGAAGCGGAAGCCGGCCAGCCAGTCGAGGGTCGGCTCGTCGAGGATGCCGCGCTCGCGCAGAAAGCCGAGGATCGTTCCGTCGAAGCGGAAGTTCTCCACCGCGTCCAGCACCCGGCCGGTGCCGCCCACCACGCCGTAACGGCGGCCCTCGGGCAGCCGGCGGGTGAAGACCTCGAAGACCGAACGCCGGTCCGCGGTGCCGGACCGCAACGCGGCCTGCAGCATGGTGAGTTCGTACTGGTCGGTGAAGAGCGCAGTCGACGGCACGGCCACCGGCAGCCCCAGGTCTGCTGTGTTCATAGGGGAGATGCTACCCCCAATACTCGTCACTTTGACGATAGTGGGGTGAGGGCCTCCGGGGACCCCCGGCGGCGGGCGGCCGCGGCTCGCCGACGCGGCCCGCGCGAGGGGCATTTGTGCGTCGCAGGTCCCCGGGTGGCAGCATGGGGCCTGTGAGCGCCCACCCGTCACCCACGATCACGCTCCGGCCGCACCACTGCACCCTCAGTGTCCCGGTCGAGACCGAGCGTCCCGAGTCGAGCGAGGCTCCCTTCGAGGTCCCCGAGCCCGACCTCCCGTGGGTCACGATCGTCCACAACGACCCCGTCAACCTCATGAGCTATGTCTCCTACGTCTTCCAGACGTACTTCGGCTACTCCAAGGACAAGGCACACCAGTTGATGCTCGACGTCCATCACAAGGGCCGCGCGGTGGTCTCCAGCGGCAGCCGCGAGGAAATGGAGCGCGACGTGCAGGCCATGCACGGCTACGGCCTGTGGGCGACGCTTCAGCAGGACCGCCGATGACCGGGCACTTCGAACCGCTGCCCGACGGCGGTGCCGCCGTCCCCCTCGACGAGGTCGAGATCTCCATCCTGCGCAGCCTCGCCGTCCAGCTGATGGAGCTGATCGGCCCGGGCGAGGAGGCCGGGGAGCGCGAGGGCGACGACCTGCTCGCGTCGATCTTCAACGACGGACCCAGTGAACCGCCCGCCGACCCGGTCCTGGCCCGCCTCTTCCCCGATGCCTACGGCGGTCCCGACCTCGTCCCCGACGACGACGTCCGCGCCGCCTCCGCCGAGTTCCGCCGCTACACCGAGAACGACCTGCGCTCCCGCAAGCGCGAGGACGCCCTCGCGCTGATCCGCGCGCTGGACACGCTGGCACCGGCCGGCGGCGGCAGCGCCGAACTGCGGCTGAAGCCCGAGGAGTGCCGGCAGTGGCTGGGGGCCCTCAACGACCTCAGGCTGGCCATCGGGACGCGGCTTGAAGTGACCGATGAGGAGGACGGTGGCGAGCTGCTGCGGCTGCCGGACAGCGATCCTCGCAAGCCGATGGTGATGGCGTATCTCTGGCTCGGCGGCCTCCAGGAGACTCTCGTCGAGTCCTTGATGGGGTGAAACCCGGGCATAGTGCCCCCGGGAGTTCACGCAGTGTTCGCTCAGCGGATGCTCAAATCCGCATAACGATCGCATCACTGCCGCCATGCAAGTTGTGGCCACTTGTAGGGATTGCCCCCTTTTCCACGTGGTGTGGTTCACGCCATCTCTAGGCGATCTTCGGAGCGTCGTGATAGATGTTCACGACCTGCCGTGAGTGACGCCACCCTTGTCGCTGCGGGAGCGCTCAGCCGGCCGACCGTCGGCGTGCAGGACTCCATCCGGGGGGATCGGGACCCGATCCGGACAGACCGGGTCGGTATGGAGAAAGGCGCACCACACATGACCTCTGTGCAGGTCGACAAGCAACACGACGGCAACGAGGCAGCTGACGAGGCCCCCGAAGAGGGCTATCAGCGCGGTCTGGGAAACCGTCAGATCCAGATGATCGCCATCGGTGGCGCCATCGGTACCGGTCTCTTCCTCGGAGCCGGCAAGGCGATCTCGATGGCCGGGCCGAGCATCATCCTCGCCTACGCCATCGTGGGTCTGGTCATCTTCTTCATCATGCGGGCCCTGGGCGAACTGCTCATGTACCGGCCCGTCTCCGGCTCCTTCTCGGAGTACGCGCGAGAATTCCTCGGCCCCTTCGTCGGCTTTGTGACCGGCTGGACGTACTGGCTGTTCTGGGTCGTCACCGGTATCACCGAAGTGACCGCCGCGGCCACGTATGTGCAGTACTGGAACAAGGACATACCGCAATGGGCCGCAGCGCTGGTCTTCACCGTCGCGCTCTTCGGTATCAACCTGATCTCCGTGAAGATCTTCGGTGAGCTGGAATTCTGGTTCTCGATGGTCAAGGTCACCGCGATCATCGGCATGATCCTGATCGGCCTCGGCGTGATCACCCTCGGCTTCTCCGACGCCGGTGACACCGCCTCCTTCGCCAACCTGTGGTCGCACGGCGGCTTCTTCCCCAAGGGCATCGGCGGCACGCTGATGACGCTGCAGATCGTGATGTTCGCCTTCCTCGCCGTCGAACTCGTCGGCGTCACCGCGGGCGAGGCGACCAACCCGAAGAAGGTCCTGCCCAAGGCGATCAACACCGTGCCGTGGCGGATCGGCCTCTTCTACATCGGTGCGCTGATCATCATCCTGTCCGTCGTCAGCTGGACGGCCTTCAAGCCGGGCGTCAGCCCCTTCGTGGCCGCCTTCCAGCAGATCGGCCTGCCGGCCGGTGCCGGCATCGTCAACTTCGTCGTGCTGACCGCCGCGCTCTCCTCGGCCAACTCCGGTATGTACTCCACCGGCCGGATGCTGCGCGACCTCGCGCTCAACGGCCAGGGCCCGAAGTTCTTCACCAAGCTCAGCAAGAACGGCCTGCCCACCTGGGGCACCGGCGTCTCGGTCGCGATGATGCTGTTCGGCGTCTACATCAACTACCAGTGGCCCGGTGACGCGTTCAACTACGTCGTCTCCTTCGCCACCATCTCCGGTATGTGGGCGTGGATCGTCATCCTGGCCTCGCAGCTGCGCTACCGCGCCAAGGCGAACCGCGGTGAGCTGCCGCAGTCCGAGTTCAAGGCCCCCGGCAGCCCCTACACCTCGATCTTCGCGCTGGCCTTCATCGCCATGGTGATCGTGATGATGGGCGCCGACCCGGACGCCAGGATCTCGCTCTACGCGGCTCCCCTCTGGGCGCTGATCCTGGGCGTCGGCTACCTCTGCATCAAGCGGCGCGACGCGGCGAACGGCCTGACGGCCGGCACGTCGGCCCAGGAGGCCGCCGCCAAGGACGCCAAGAACTGAGGCAGCACCCCGGAAGGAACGGGCAACGCCCCGTAGGTCCAGCATGCGGGCCCGTACGTACCAGTCTTCGGTACGTACGGGCCCGCTGTGTGTCCGCTCCTGCCGCCACCCTCAGCTGAGCGCTCCGCGGGCTCCTCCTATCCTTGGCGCCATGCTGACCCTCACCAAGGCCCTCTACGACCAGATCGTCGAGCACGCCCGGCAGGACCACCCCGACGAGGCCTGCGGCGTGGTCGCGGGCCCGGCCGGCAGCGGCCGCCCCGAGCGGTTCATCCCGATGCTGAACGCCGCCCGCTCGCCCACGTTCTACGAATTCGACTCCGCCGACCTGCTCAAGCTCTACCGGGAGATGGACGACCGGGACGAGGAGCCGGTGATCATCTACCACTCGCACACCGCCACCGAGGCCTACCCGTCGCGCACCGACCTCTCCTACGCCAACGAGCCGGCTGCCCACTATGTCCTGGTATCCACCGCTGATACCGATGACGCCGGGCCGTTCCAGTTCCGGTCGTTCCGTATCGTCGACGGCACGGTGACCGAGGAAGAGGTCGAGGTCGTGGCCGCGTACTCCTGAGCGCGTCCCACCTGGCGTACACCAATCGTCCGCATCATGGGACGAGGTTCCAATACCCGGACCGGGAATCGATACGATGACCGCATGGTTGACCCTGACGTGAGCGAAAAGAGGCCGGGCATGCTGCTGCTCGCTCCGCTCGCCACGCGTCGCTCCGCATCTGCTCTGCTGGGCGCGTTCGGCTGCGGAGCCGCACGGCTGCACGTCGATCTGTGCCGCCTTTCCAGCGCGATCTGTCCGCGCTGCGCCGCCGCCTGACCCGGCCTGCCCCGGGCGCGCGGCGCGCGCCTTCGGCACCCCGCACGTCCCGCGTCACCCGACGCCCTCCCGGCACGCCGTACGCCGTGCGCCCGGGAACCCAGCCCCCACCCCGCACTCCGACTGGAGCACTCCATGGCCATCGAGGTCCGAATCCCGACCATCCTGCGCACCTACACCGACGGCCAGAAGGCCGTCGAGGGCAGCGGAGACACCCTCGCCGACCTCTTCACCGACCTGGAGAGCCGGCACACCGGCATCCGCGAGCGCCTGGTCGACGGCGAGCAGCTGCGCCGTTTCGTGAACGTCTACCTCAACGACGAAGACGTCCGCTTCCTGGAAGGCATCTCCACCAAGCTCGCCGACGGCGACAACGTGACGATCCTCCCGGCGGTGGCGGGTGGATCTGCCGCGGCGAAGCCGCGTCCGGCCGGGGTGGCGGTCGGGCGACGGGACGGGCTGGTCTGACGTGCGGTACGACTCTCCGCTGGCGGCGGTCGGGAACACCCCGCTCGTCCGCCTGCCGCGCCTCTCGCCCTCCGACGATGTCCGCATCTGGGCGAAGCTGGAGGACCGCAACCCCACGGGTTCGATCAAGGACCGGCCCGCGCTGCACATGGTCGAGCAGGCCGAGAAGGACGGCCGGCTCACCCCCGGCTGCACCATCCTGGAGCCCACCAGCGGCAACACCGGCATCTCGCTCGCCATGGCGGCCAAGCTCAAGGGCTACCGCATCGTGTGCGTGATGCCGGAGAACACCTCGTCCGAGCGGCGGGAGCTGCTCGCCATGTGGGGCGCGGAGATCATCTCCTCGCCCGCGGCGGGCGGCTCCAACACGGCCGTACGGGTCGCCAAGGAGCTGGCCGCCGAGCACCCGGACTGGGTGATGCTCTACCAGTACGGCAACCCCGACAACGCCGGTGCGCACTACGCCACCACCGGCCCGGAGATCCTCGCCGACCTCCCCTCCGTCACCCATTTCGTGGCCGGTCTGGGCACCACCGGCACCCTGATGGGTGTCGGCCGGTATCTGCGCGAGCACGTCCCCGGCGTCCAGATCGTCGCCGCCGAGCCGCGCTATGACGACGTGGTCTACGGTCTGCGCAACCTCGACGAGGGCTTCATCCCCGAGCTCTACGACGAGTCCGTTCTCACCACCCGCTTCTCGGTCGGCTCCGAGGACGCGGTCCGCCGCACCCGCGAACTCCTCGCCGAGGAAGGCATTTTCGCGGGCGTCTCCACCGGTGCGGCGCTGCATGCCGCGATCGGCGTCGCCAAGAAGGCCGTCAAGGCGGGGGAGAGCGCCGACATCGTCTTCGTCGTCGCCGACGGCGGCTGGAAGTACCTCTCCACGGGCGTGTACACCGCCGAGTCCACCGAGGCGGCGATCGAAACGCTGCACGGGCAGCTCTGGGCGTAGAGCGGCGCGGGTTCCGGCACCCCGGGTGACGGGCGACACGCTCGGGCGTGCCGGAACGAGCGCGGGCCCCGGGAGCCCCGGCGCATCCCGGGGCGCACGCGGCGGCCGGGAGCCGGGGCAGGCGGCCTGGGGCCGGTGGACGGGACGGTGGCAGCGGCCACTGCGTACGGGCGTACGGGGCGTCAGCCCGGACTGGTGATTCCGCCCACAGCTCGCCCCGCTGGAGGCGCCACAGCCCCTTTTGCGCCTTACGCTCGTGGGCACCGCACAGACCGCCAAGGACCGGCAACGACCCGGCAGGGCCCCGCCGGGAAGCCCCGCATGGATCCTTCCCCGAGCTCTCCAGTGAGAGCGAGGGGAGGCGCCTGACCGCCGCCCCCGCCCACGGAGGTTCACGCCCGTATGAAGCTCACTGTCGTCGGATGCTCGGGGTCGTTCCCTTCGATGGAATCGGCCTGCTCGAGCTACCTCCTGGAGGCCGACGGCTTCAGGCTGCTCCTCGACATGGGCAACGGCGCCCTGGGTGAGCTGCAGCGCCACACCGGTCTCTATGACCTGGATGCCGTACTCCTGTCGCACCTGCATGCCGATCACTGCATCGACCTGTGCGGCTACTTCGTCGTGCGCTACTACCGCCCGGACGGCGGGCGGTGCGCGCCGATGCCGGTCTACGGCCCGGCCGGAACCGAGCGCCGGCTGACCGTGGCGCACGCCGATCTGCCCTACGACGGCGCGATGAGCGAGGTCTTCGACTTCCGCACCCTGTCGCCGGGCACCTTCACCATCGGGCCGTTCACGATCCGTACGGAGCGGGTCAGCCACCCCGTCGAGGCCTTCGGCGTCCGGGTCGAACACGGCGGCCGGTCGCTGACGTACTCCGGGGACACCGGCCCCTGCGACGCGCTGGAGATCCTCGCCGCGGGCACCGACTTCTTCCTGTGCGAGGCGTCCTTCACCTACGGCAAGGAAGACATCCCGGATCTGCACCTCAACGGGCGGGAGGCCGGCGAGGCCGCCCGGCGGGCCGGTGCGGGGCGGCTGGTGCTGACCCACATCCCGCCGTGGACCGACCCGGACATCAGCATCCGCGACGCCCAGAAGGTGTACGACGGGCCGGTCGAGGTCGCCAAGGCCGGCGCCGTCTACGAGATCTGAACCGGGCGGGGATCCGATCCCCCGCGGGAATTCCACGACGCACGGCGAGGGCCCCGGAAACCGTACGGTCTCCGGGGCCCCGCCCTGCGCGCTGCTGCGGACCTGCCGCGGGTCAGCCCTTGTACTGGGCCTTGTCCTCCGCGGCGATCTCCTCCTCGGACTCCCGTCCCGGGGTCGGGAGATTGAACTTGAGGATCGCGAACCGGAACACCGCGTAGTACAGCGCCGCGAAGACCAGCCCCATCAGGGCGAGCAGCCACGGCTTGGTGGCGATGCCGAGGTTCAGCGCGAAGTCGATCGCGCCGGCCGAGAAGCCGAACCCGTCCTTCATCCCCAGGGCCCAGGTCAGCGCCATCGAGACACCGGTCAGCACCGCGTGGATGGCGTACAGCACCGGGGCGATGAACATGAAGGTGAACTCGATCGGCTCGGTGACGCCGGTGACGAAGGCGGTCAGCGCGATGGAGAACATCATGCCGCCGACGACCTTGCGGCGCTCGGGCCGGGCACAGTGCACGATCGCCAGGCAGGCGGCCGGCAGCGCGAACATCATGATCGGGAAGAAGCCGGTCATGAACTGTCCGGCCGAGGGGTCGTGGGCCAGGAAGCGGGCGATGTCGCCGTGCTTGCCGTGGTAGTCACCGGCCTGGAACCACGGGAAGGAGTTCAGCAGGTGGTGCATGCCGACCGGGATCAGGGCACGGTTGACGACACCGAAGATGCCGGCGCCCACCGCGCCCGAGCCGACGAGCCAGGCGCCGAAGCTGTGCAGACCGGCGCCGAGCACGGGCCAGATGTAGCCGAAGACGATGCCGATGACGAGGCCGGCGAAGGCGGCGAGGATCGGCACGAGGCGGCGGCCGCCGAAGAAGCCGAGCCAGTCGGGAAGCTTCTTGCGGCTGTAGCGCTGGTAGAGCAGCGCGACCACGATGCCCATCACGACGCCGCCCAGCACGCCCGCGTCCACCGGCGGGGCGGCATCGGTTATCTTGCCGTCGACGATCTTCTGGACGGTGGGCAGGTTGCTGTCCGGGAAGGTGCCGAGGACCTTGCTGAAGACCAGGTAGCCGACGACCGCGGCCAGGGCGGTGGAGCCGTCGGACTTCTTCGCGAAGCCGATCGCGATGCCCACGGCGAAGAGCATCGGCATGTTGTCGAGCAGGGCGCCGCCGCCGGCCGCCATGAACGCGGCGATCTTGTTCAGGAAGGCGGGGAACGACTCCCGGCCGAGCATGTCCGGCTGGCCGAGCCGCACCATCAGCGCGGCCGCGGGCAGGGTGGCGATCGGTAGCATCAGGCTGCGGCCGATGCGTTGGGCCACTGCCATGGCGCCGGCGCCGCGGCCTTTCTTCTCGGGGGCCGCTGTCGCGGTGGCCGAACTCATCGGATTCCTCCTGGTGAGGCGGGGACTCGGTGGGGGGCCACCGGCCTCCTGGTCTATACCGGTCAGTGGTTTAGACCATTCTTACCACGGTGGTTCGCCGCAGCGGAATCCCCGTGAAGCGGTCGCAATACCCGCGACGGGCGGGGCGTGGGCGGGCTGCGGGTGCGGGGCGGCGACGGCTGCCGTGCTGTGACGTATCGGGCGGGACGGGGTGGCGGTGCAGGCCCTGGGCCGTTCCGTGCCTCGGGACGGGCCGGGCAGCCGGGGGAGTGCCCCCACAACTCCCGCCGCTTCCAGGCGAATCGGCCACCGGTGAGGGGTTCTGGCCCTACCTCGGTGGCCCCCGGCCGGCTCCTACTTCACGTTCTCCTGCTCCATCGCGTCCCCCACCTCATCCGGCTCCCGGCCGGGCGTCGACAGATTGAACTTCGTGATCACGAAGCGGAAGAGGGCGTAATAGACCAGCGCGAAACACAGACCGATGGGAATGATCAGCCAGGGCTTGGTCGCCAGCCCCCAGTTGATGACGTAGTCGATCAGGCCCGCCGAGAAGCTGAAGCTGTCGTGCACCCCGAGTGCCCAGCTCACCGCCATCGACACACCCGTCAGCACGGCATGGATCACGTACAGCAGCGGCGCGACGAACAGGAACGAATACTCGATCGGCTCGGTCACGCCCGTCACGAACGAGGTCAGGCCGACCGACAGCATCATGCCGGCGATCTCCTTGCGGCGGTGCGGCTTGGCGCAGTGCGCGATCGCCAGCGCCGCGGCCGGCAGCGCGAACATCATGATCGGGAAAAAGCCTGTGGTGAACTGCCCGGCCGTCGGGTCGCCCGCCAGGAACCGGTTGATGTCACCGTGCACGACCGTGCCGTCCGGCTTCGTGAAGCTGCCGAACTGGAACCAGACGAAGGTGTTCAGGAACTGGTGCAGGCCGATCACCAGCAGCGCGCGGTTGGCGACGCCGAAGAGCCCGGCGCCCCACGACCCCAGCCCCGTCAGCCACTCGCTGAAGCTCGTCAGCGCGTCACCGATCGGCTGCCAGACGAACAGGCACAGCACCGCGAAGACCAGGCCGACGAAGGCCATGATGATCGGGACCAGCCGGCGGCCGTTGAAGAACCCCAGCCAGTCCACCAGCTTCACCCGGTGGAAGCGCTGCCACAGCCAGGCGGACAGAAATCCCATGACGATGCCGCCGAAGATCCCCGGGTTCTGGAAGGAGGCCTGCGTCACGGTCAGCGTCTTGTCGACGCACACCCCGCTCCACAGGCCGGCCTGGGTGTACGTCTGCCCCGCGGCGCAGCCCGCCGGGAACGCGTGCATCACCGAGAAGTAGACGAGGAAGCCGGCCACCGCTGCCAGCGCCGTCGACCCGTCCGACTTCTTGGCCATGCCGATCGCCACACCGATGCAGAACAGCAGCGGCAGCCCCAGCCCCGAATCCAGCAGGGCGCCGCCCGCGGCCGCGAAGACCTTGCCGACCGCGTCCCAGCCCAGCCCGTCCGCGCCGAACACATCCGGCTGCCCGAGACGGTTGAGAATCCCCGCAGCGGGCAGTACGGCAATCGGCAACTGCAGACTGCGCCCCATCTTCTGCAGCCCCTGGAAGAGGTTGGCTCCCCAGTGCCTCTTCGGTGCCGCCGCCGCTGCGTTCGAACTCATCGGTGTCCTCCCGGCAGTCGGCCCGTCGACAACCGCCCTGGTGCTTGCCGCATACTGGTGGTGTAGACCACTCGTGGGTGCGTTCCGGCCGGTCTTTCCGGGCCGTCCGGTGCGCACTCCGGTGATCGCCATCCTTCGTCAGACAGCGGACAAACGCCCACATAGTTGGGCCGAACGTGCGTTACGGTGTGAAACCGCCCGGCGGAACCGTCGGCGGCCGAGACAAGCAGGAGTGGACATGGCCAGCAAGGCTGAGAAGATCGTCGCCGGGCTCGGCGGACTCGACAACATCGAAGAGGTCGAGGGCTGCATCACCCGCCTCCGCACCGAGGTCGTCGACCCCTCCCTCGTCGACGAGGCCGCCCTCAAGGCCGCCGGCGCCCACGGCGTCGTCAAGATGGGCACCGCGATCCAGGTCGTCATCGGCACCGACGCCGACCCCATCGCCGCCGAGATCGAAGACCTGATGTGAGGACCTGAGCCCCGCTCAGCGCGCCTCGTTCCGAAGGCCCCGCACGTCCGGTGTGGCGCCTCCCCCGAAGGCCCCGCACCGGACGATCCACCGCCCGGAGTGGGGCCCTCGCGTTGCCGATAGGGTCTACGCCATGTCTCGCATCGACGGCCGCACCCCCGAACAACTCCGCCCGGTCACCATCGAACGCGGCTGGAGCAAGCACGCCGAAGGCTCCGTCCTCATCTCCTTCGGCGACACCAAAGTCTTCTGCACCGCATCCGTCACCGAAGGCGTCCCCCGCTGGCGCAAGGGCACCGGCGAAGGCTGGGTCACCGCCGAATACTCGATGCTGCCCCGCTCCACCAACACCCGCGGCGACCGCGAATCCGTCCGCGGCAAGATCGGCGGCCGCACCCACGAGATCAGCCGCCTCATCGGCCGCTCGCTGCGCGCCGTCATCGACTACAAGGCCCTCGGCGAGAACACCATCGTCCTGGACTGCGACGTCCTCCAGGCCGACGGAGGCACCCGCACCGCCGCCATCACCGGCGCCTATGTCGCCCTCGCCGACGCCATCACCTGGGCCCAGTCCAAGAAGCTCATCAAGCACGGCCGCAAGCCCCTGACCGGCACCGTCTCCGCCGTCAGCGTCGGCATCGTCGACGGCACCCCCCTCCTCGACCTCTGCTACGAAGAGGACGTCCGCGCCGACACCGACATGAACGTCGTCTGCACCGGCGACGGCCGCTTCGTCGAGGTCCAGGGCACCGCCGAGGCCGAGCCCTTCGCCCGCGACGAGCTCAACGCCCTCCTCGACCTCGCCGTCGCCGGCTGCGGCACGCTCGACGCCACCCAGCGGGAAGCGCTCGCCCGCACGCTCTGAGATACCCGCCGCAGGGGGAGGGGCTGCTCCTCCCCCTGTGACCCTTTGCTCACGGGAGCTCCCACTCTGGGAAAGCCGCCCCGGCGCAGGCACTGTGGACCCATGCCCACCACTGCCGCGACCGCGCCCCGCGCCCGCACCGGCGGGCCCCAGGGCGACTCCCCGCTCCTGGAGCACCTCCTCGGCTGGACCCTCGTCCTCGTCCTGGCCATGCTGCTCACCCAGACCGGCTTGGTCTGACGGCCTGACCGGTGCGCGCCCCTGCCCCGGCGGGCGGGGTAACCGGACGGCCGCGTACCGGTGACGGCCTGGCCGGTTCGGGTCCCGTCTCCGGCGGCCGTGGCGGCCGGACCGCCGCATACCGCTGCCGGCCTGGCCGGTTCGGGTCCCCGCCCCGGCGCGCCGGGCAACCGAATCACCGCCCCCTGCGTGTCTTCCCTCGTCCGCGTACGACGCCAGGGAAGGAACCACCCATGCCGCTCCGCCCGCGCCGGCCCGGCCGCCCCGCCACCGCCGCACTCGCCGCGTCAGCCGCCGCCCTGCTCGCGATACCGCTGCTCACCGGCTGCGGAGCGGTCCAGAAGGCCATGGACTGCACCCGGGCCGCGGGCTCCGTCGTCGACGCCGTCGACAAGCTCCAGCAGGCCGCCGGCCACGCCCTCGACGACCCGCAACAGGCCCGCCAGGCCCTCGACAGCGTCGAGAGCAACCTGCGGAAGGTCGGCAACGACACCGGCGACCCCGACCTCGCCAAGGCCATCCACACCATGAACAAGGGCATCACGAACGCCCGCCGGGCCCTCGACCGCAACCAGGTCCCCGATGTCCAGCCGATCGCCGACGGGGCCGGGGACATGGCCGAGATCTGCACACCGGGATAATCACTGCCCATGCAGCCTCACACCGGCCCTGACCCCGCACCCCAGCGCCTGATCCTCGCCACCCGCAACGCCGGCAAGATCAACGAGCTCCGCGCCATCCTCGACGCGGCCGATCTCCGCGTCGAACTCGTCGGCGCCGACGCCTACCCCGACGTCCCCGACGTCAAGGAAACCGGCGTCACCTTCGCCGAGAACGCCCTGCTCAAGGCGCACGCCCTCGCCAAAGCCACCGGCCACCCCGCCGTCGCCGACGACTCCGGCCTCTGCGTCGACGTCCTCGGCGGCGCCCCCGGCATCTTCTCCGCCCGCTGGGCCGGCCGGCACGGCGACGACCGCGCCAACCTCGAACTGCTCCTCGCCCAGCTCGCCGACATCGCCGACGACCACCGCGCCGCCCACTTCGCCTGCGCCGCGGCCCTGGCCCTCCCCGACGGCACCCAGCGCGTCGTCGAGGGCACCCTCGACGGCACCCTGCGCCACACCCCCACCGGCACCGGCGGCTTCGGCTACGACCCGATCCTCCAGCCCCTCGGCGACACCCGCACCTGCGCCGAACTGACCCCCGCCGAGAAGAACGCCATCAGCCACCGCGGCAAGGCCTTCCGGGCGCTGGCACCGGTGGTGCGGGAGTTGTTGGGCTGAGGCCCGCGCAGCAGAACGGCCTCCCCCGTCCATGGACGGGGGAGGCCGTATGCGCAAATGGGCCCGGTGGGACTCGAACCCACGACACACCGGACCTAAACCGGCGCCCTCTGGCCAGCTGGGGTACGGGCCCGCGGCGCCTACCTTACTGTGCCCCGTCGCGCGGCCGTGCAGGGATGGGCGGGTGCGCCGACGTGCGGGAGAAGTTCCGCGTCTGACTGTGGCAGGAGGGGCACAGATAGCGGAGGTTCTCCAAGCGGTTGTCCAGCCGGTCGCCATTGATGTGGTCGATCTCCAGGACCAGGCGCCGGCCCTGCCAGGTGTCGCCGATGCCGCATTCCGCGCAGCGGTGGGACATCTGCTTCTCGTCGAGGGCACGGCGCAGAAGCGTGGTCTTCTCCCGTCGGGAACCCGGCTCACGACGCCGCAGGATGTCGTCGGCCGGCCTGCGGGAGGGCGAGGGGCGGCCACGGAGGTGCGCCTGGCCGGTGAAGTGGGCGGTCGACAGGCCGTATGCCTCGATGCTGCGTTTGACGGCCTGGCGGGACGGGGCGCTGCCGCCGTGAGCCAGGTGTCTGATGACACCGGCGAGGCTGTGGGAGGCGGCCACAGCGTTGGCCAGGTCGGCTCGTGGAGGAAGAGAGCCGTTTCCTCGGCCAGTGAAGTGTGAGGTGTCGATGCCGAACTGGTCCAGCTTCTTTCGGAGATGGCTGTATGCGCTGGCGTACGGCACCACCTCCATGTACTCCAGCATGTCCCGGATGCTGTGGGACCGAACGGCCGCTTCTCGCAGCAGCGCCTCCGTGTACACACGGCGTGGCCGGTGGGGGAGCGGCTCGTCGACGAAGTGCGCGGTGCTGATGCCGTAATGCCGCAGCCGGTTGCGCAGATACCGGCGTTGCTCGCTGCCCAACGGGGCACCGAGCCGCCGCAGCATGTCGACCGGACTGGTGGATACAGCTGCCGTGCGGACGAGCAGGTCACGGGGGTACGAAACGCGCGGGGGCACAGCGGCGGTCACTTCCGCCGGGGTGTGCGGCCGCGATAGGTGTCCGTCACCGCATGGCAGTTGGGGCACAGTAGGCGGAGGTTGCCCGGCCGGTTGTCCCACCAATGGCCATTGATGTGGTCGACCTCCAGCCGCAACGGTTTGCCGTTCCAGTGCGCCCCCGTGCGGCAGCTCGCGCACCGCTCCGGAACTCCTAGCCGCAGTAACTCCCGGCGCAGGCGCTCTCCCGGGAGACGGCCGTCTGCGGGTGACCCCAGAACGAGCCGGCGCCGGGTGCCGGTGGGGGGTTGTCGGGGTACGGCCGTG
The DNA here is from genome assembly GCF_900221035.1 of Streptomyces sp. 2323.1. Classification (NCBI taxonomy): domain Bacteria; kingdom Bacillati; phylum Actinomycetota; class Actinomycetes; order Kitasatosporales; family Streptomycetaceae; genus Streptomyces; species Streptomyces sp. 2323.1. The sequence continues at coordinate 5,068,358 of NZ_LT907981.1, forward strand.
AAGTGGGAGGTGTCAATGCCGAGTTCGGCGATGCGTCGGCCGATATGCGCCTGGTTTCCGCCGACCGGGTTGATACCGAGGCGGCGCACGACCTCTGCGACGCTGCGCGAGCGTGCCACCAACGCACGGAGCCTGGCTTCGGTGTGCCGTACGCCCGTCGGCACGAAGTGGGCGGTGTCCACGCCCGCTTCGCGCATCCTGGCGCGTACATATCGTCGGCGGCCCGGTGTTGGCGCACTGCCGAACCACCGCACGGCTTCGTCATACGACGCCGACGCACGCGCAGCCTCGACGAGCCCCTCACGCGTATAGACATTCGCCATGATCCATGTCCCCCGTCCCGTGCGCAGGGCCCCTCCCCGCGCCCTCTCGAACTGAACAACGATCGAACGCGAGGCCGGTTACGCGGAGTGGCGGAAAAGAGAGCGGGCCTCGGGGAAGAATCCGCGAGGCCCGCTTCGGCTGGGAGGCGTGAATCAGAACCGCGGCTCCGCCGTCTGAGCCGTGATGAGTTCCACCGCTTCCTCCTTGGTGGCCACCGAGGGCGGGGAGCCCTCAAGGGGCTGTTGGGCGGTTTCCTTCATGCAGGCGACGGCGATGACGCCGATGAGGGCGGCGGCCATCGTGTAGTAGGCGGGCACCATGACGTTCTGGCCGAAGGCGTCCATGAGGGCGGTGATCACCAGGGGGGTGGTGCCGCCGAAGAGGGAGACGGCCAGGTTGTAGCCGATGGAGAGGGAGCCGTAGCGGACGTTGGTGGGAAAGAGGGCCGGGAGGGCCGCGGACATGGTGCCCAGGAGGCAGACCAGGGAGAGGCCGAGGAGTGCCATGCCGGCGCAGACGGCGGGGATGCTGCCCTGCTTGACCAGGAGGAAGGCCGGGATCGCCAGGACGAAGAAGCCGAGCATGCCGGTCATCAGCAGGGGCTTGCGGCCGTAGCGGTCGTTGAGCTTGCCGACGGTGCTGATGACGCACATCAGGGCGGCCATGGTGCCCAGGAGGATCAGCAGGCCGTGGGTCTCCTCGTAGTGGAGGGTGTCCGTCAGGTAGGTCGGCATGTACGACAGCAGCATGTAGTCCGTGATGTTGTAGGCGCCGACCAGGGCGATGCAGAGGATGAGGGTGGGCCACTGCTGGGCGAAGATCTCGCTGATCTTCTTCTTGGGGGCGTTCTCGGAGAGGTGCGAGAACTCGGCCTCGGCCTCGACGACGGAGCCGGTGGCGCTGTGCGTCTGGGCGGCCTCGAACTTCTGGAACGCGGGCGTCTCGTCGAGCTTGACCCGGAGGTAGAGACCCACCAGGCCGAGCGGACCGGCGATCAGGAAGGGCAGTCGCCAGCCCCACTGGAGCATGGCGTCGTCGCCGAGGGTGGTGTTGAGCAGCAGCACGATGCCGGCGGCGCCGGTGTAGCCGATGAGGGTGCCCATCTCCAGGAAGCTGCCGAAGTAGCCGCGCTTCTTGTCGGGGGCGTATTCGGCGATGAAGGTGGAGGCGCCGCCGTACTCACCGCCGGTGGAGAAGCCCTGGACCAGGCGGAAGAGGATGAGCAGGGCGGGGGAGAAGAAGCCGATGCTGGCGTAGGACGGGATCAGCCCGATGCACAGGGTGCCCAGCGCCATCATGATCATGGTGAGGGCGAGGACCTTCTTGCGGCCGATGCGGTCGCCGAGGGGGCCGAAGTAGGCGCCGCCGAGGGGGCGTACGAGGAAGGCCACGGCGAAGGTCGCGAAGGACGACAGCAGGCTGGTGGTGTCGCTGCCGCCGGGGAAGAAGACCTTGCCGATGGTGACCGCGAGATAGCTGTAGATCCCGAAGTCGAACCACTCCATGGCGTTGCCGAGCGCGGCCGCCTTCACGGCACGCCGGACGACGCGTTCGTCGGTGACGGTGATGTCGGTGCGCCGCAGTCTGGGGTTCTTGCGCCGGGCGACGGCACGGAAGAGCACCCGGTGGCGCTTGCGCGCTTCCCGGTCCTGGTCGGGAGCGGCGTCGGCGTCAGTGCTGCCGGTCGGCACGAGGCGGTCCTCTCGGTCTGTCAGCGCGCGGGTGCGCGCGGGATACGACAGGTGCGCCTGCACAATCGCGCGCGGATCAAACCACTCTGGCGGGAGGAAGCGAGGTACGTCACGCGCGAGTGCGCCGTACGGAGCAGCGGAGTGTGAGGCCGGCAGTGCGGTGACGGGGACACGCCAGGGGTGTCACAGGGCTTGTTACAGGACTGGTACACAGCCGCGCGGTCACCGCCGTGTTCGGGCAATCAGCTTGTGTCCAGGGGACGGGAGAGTGGCAGCGCCGGGCGCGGCATTCGTGTTTGCTGGTGGGGGTACGGGGCCTGGTCCTCGGGAGGAGATCGTGATGACGGACCGCGGAGGGCCCCGGTGGGGTCGGGGGCGTACGGCGCTGCTGGCCTTTGCCGTGGTGACGGCGCTGGCGGCCGGCGGGGTGTGGCTCGGCCAGACCTCGGACCGGGCGTCGGCGGTGGACGCCGCACCCAAGACGTCGGCCGCGGTGCAGGACGTCAAGGAGGACAGCAAGCCGTCCGACGGTCTGCCCACCGTGCGTGACTGCGGTATCGGTGCGCCCGAGGTCAAACCGCGAGTGATTACGCTGACCTGCACGGACGTCGGGATGGTGGCGACCGAGATCAGCTGGAAGAAGTACGGCGCGAAGGATGCGTTGGGGGTCGGTGTGGTGCAGGTGGAGAAGACCGCCGGCGGAGCGGAGACGGATGCCGGATTCCCGGCGACCTTCCGTCTCTACGGTCCGAAGCGGGTCGACGGCGGGCTGGCCTTCACCGGCCTGGAGGTGACGTACGAGGGCTCGACGCCGCTCGGGGACACGACGGAGATGTACAACCTCGCGTGATGGGCATTCGAGGCCGGATCGCCCTGGCCATTTCCTGTATGACGGCTCTGGCCGTGGTGGTGCTCGGGTTTTCCGTGCACCACATAGCGGATGCGGAGCGGGAGCGGTCGGCCCGGGCGTATCAGGACGACCGGCTCAGTTCGGCGCTGCAGATCTACGAGCGGGACGGCACGCTGGCGCTGGGCGCGCAGTTGGACGACGGGACGCTGCCGTCGCCGTTGCGTGCCGCGGTGTTCAAGAAGCAGTCGGGGACGTATGTCAGTGGCGGTGAGGACCCGCGGGTGTGGGCGGCGACCGGGGTCGGTGACGGCGCCGGGAGCGGCCCGGTGCGGTCGCTGTCGGTGTCGGCGCCGTATCCGGACGACGATCCGGCGCAGCTGGCGCTGGACCGGGCGCTGTTGATCGCGGGGTGCGGCACGGTCGTGCTGATGGCGGTGGTGTCGTGGTTCGTCTCGCAGCGGCTGTCGCGGCGGCTGCGGCTGAGTGCGGCGGCGGCGCGGCGGATCGCGGCGGGTGCGGAGCCCGACGCGGACGCGCTGGCCAGTCAGGGGCGCGACGAGGTGGCCGAGTTGGGCCGCAGCGTGCACCACATGGCGATGTCGCTGGCGGCGCGGGTGGAGGCGGAGCGGGAGTTCACCGCGGATGTGGCGCACGAGCTGCGGACGCCGGTGGCCGGTCTGGTGGCGGCGGCGGAGCTGCTGCCGCAGCCGCGGGCGGTGGAGCTGGTGCAGGACCGGGCGCAGGCGATGCGGCGGCTGGTGGAGGATCTGCTGGAGGTCTCCCGGCTGGACGCGGGGGTGGAGCGGGCGGATCTGGACGCCTGTGAGCTGCCGTCACTGGTGCGCGGCATCGTCCAGCGGGCGGCGCGGCAGCGCGGGGTGGACGAGGTGTCGGTGACCGTGGAGGGCGAGCCGCGGATCGTGGAGACGGACCGGCGCCGGGTGGAGCGGGTGCTGGTGAATCTGCTGGCGAACGCGGCCAAGCACGGAAAGCCGCCGATCGAGGTGGTGGTGGCCGGTGTGCGGATCGTGGTGCGCGATCACGGTCCGGGCTATCCGGCGGAGCTGTGCGCGGAGGGGCCGCGGCGGTTCCGTACGGCGGCGCCGGAGCGCGGGACGGGGCACGGCCTGGGGCTGACGATCGCGGCCGGGCAGGCCCAAGTGCTGGGCGCGCGGCTGGACTTCGGCGCCGCCGCGGAGGGCGGCGCCGAGGCCGTGCTGGAACTGCCCGAGCGGGCGGGGAGGGTGTGTCCGACCGAGCCGTGAGGCGCGCGACGGTGCCTCCGGCCGATCCGGGAGCCGCGCCCGCCGCCCGTGGTGCCCTACAGCCCCAGATCCTTGATGATCTTGGCGACATGGCCGGTGGCCTTGACGTTGTAGAGGGCGCGCTCGACCTTGCCGTCCTCGTCGAGGATGACGGTGGAGCGGATGACGCCGGTGACGGTCTTGCCGTAGAGCTTCTTCTCGCCGAAGGCGCCGTAGGCGGTCAGGACGGACTTGTCCGGGTCGCCGAGCAGGGTGACCTTCAGGTCCTCCTTCTCGCGGAACTTGGCGAGCTTCTCCGGCTTGTCGGGGGAGATGCCGATGACGTCGTAGCCGTGGCCGGCGAGGAAGTCGAGGTTGTCGGTGAAGTCGCAGGCCTGCTTGGTGCAGCCGGGGGTCAGGGCGGCCGGGTAGAAGTACACGATGACCTTGCGGCCCCGGCGGTCGGCGAGCGAGACCTGCTGGCCGTCCGCGTCGGGGAGGGTGAAGGCGGGGGCGGTGTCGCCGGGCTGCAGTCGCTCGCTCATGGCTCTCCTCAGGATGGATCCGTACGCTCCGACACTAGCCAGCCCCGCCGGGCGGTGCGGGCCCGGGAGTCCGGGCGGCGCGAAACGGGGGTGCTGTGGGGCGCCCGGGGGTGGGAGCTGACAGACTGTCCATCACGAATCGGCAGTCAGCTATGTGGCCGGTTCCGTACGGGGCCCCGTGCCCGGCCCCCGTACGCATCGGCGCGAGACGACGGAGGCAGCGCGGTGGCGGAAGCCAGGACCCCGGCGCAGATCGAGGCGGATATCGTCCGCAGGCGGCAGGAGCTCGCCGTCACGCTCGACGAGATCGGTGTGCGGCTGCACCCGACGACGATCATGGATGCGGCGAAGGCGAAGGCGGCGGAGGCCGTGGACCGTACGGCGGGGCGGGCCTATGTGGCGGCCAACCGCGCGGTGTCGGACGTGCGGGCGCAGCTGGTGTCGGAGAACGGGACGCCGCGGCTGGAGCGGGTCATTCCGGTGGCGATGGTCGGGGTGGCCGTGATCGGCCTGCTGGCTCTGCGCACCCGGCGGCGCCGGTAGTTCCGTCCGGCGGAGGCCGACCGGAGCGCCCCCGCGGCGCCCGTGGTGCGGGACGGACGGCGCCGGGCAGGTACGGTCATGCCGTGAGCCCGAATAACACCAAGGACACCCACGACAAGCTGCCGATCCGGATGCTGCACGACCGCGTGCTGGTCCGGACGGACATCCCCGAGGGCGAGCGCCGCTCGTCGGGGGGCATCGTCATTCCCGCGACCGCGGCGGTCGGCCGTCGCCTGGCCTGGGCCGAGGTGGTCGCGGTCGGGCAGAACGTGCGGACCGTCGAGGTGGGCGACCGGGTGCTGTACGACCCGGAGGACCGGGCCGAGGTCGAGGTGCGCGGCGTGGCGTACGTGCTGATGCGCGAGCGCGATCTGCATGCGGTGGCCGCGGAGCGCCTGGAGGGCGCGGAGGACGCGACCGGGCTGTATCTGTGATCCCGTAGTTTGTGGACAGTGCCCCTGAAGCGGGGCGGCGGCGGGCGGTGACCGAGGTCACCGCCCGCCGTGCTGCGCTTTGCTAGCCTCGGGAGGTACCCGACGAGACGCGCCGTACCGGGTCAGGACAAGACGACGCACCCCTGTTGAAGCTCTTTCACGGAGGTGCCGCCATGGCATGGATCCTGCTCCTGGCCGCCGGTCTGCTGGAGGTCGGCTGGTCGGTCGGCATGAGGTACACCGACGGGTTCACCCGGCTGTGGCCCAGTGTGTTCACCGGCGCGGGCATCGCCGCCAGCATGCTGCTGCTCTCGTACGCGGCCCGGACCCTGCCGATCGGTACCGCCTACGGCGTGTGGGTCGGCATCGGGGCGGCCGGTGCGGCGGTGGCCGGGATGACGCTGCTCGGCGAGCCGGCCACCGCGGCCCGGATCTTCTTCATCGGTCTGCTGCTGGTGGCGGTCGTCGGGCTCAAGGCGACGTCGGGGCACTGACAGCGGGAGGGTGGGAAGCCGGGAAGTCGTACGGGCGCCCCGGCCCCCGGCCCCGGGCAGCACAACACCTAGTCGCCCCACTCCGGAGGAAGGTGCTGGTCCAGGTCGTAGGCCTGGGGGGCCACGGTCGGGAAGTCGTTCGTGGGCTCCGTGGTCGGGGTGGGCTCGGCGGGGACGGTGGGGGCGGTCGGCTCGGTGGGGGGCCGGGTGGGGGCGCCGGTGGGCGGGGCGGGGAGGGTGGCGGAGTCGCTCGGGCCGGTGGAGGGCGAGTCGGACGCGCCGGGCGACTCGGAGTCGCTGGTGGACGGCTCCGGGGACGGCGACTCGGCGCCCTCCTCCAGCTGGAGATCGAAGTCGCGGACCGGTTGTCCGTTCAGCGCGGCCGCGGTGTAGTCGGCCCAGATCTGGGCGGGGTAGTCGCCGCCGTTGACCCGGGACAGGCCGCCCGCCCCGTACAGCGGTTCCTGTGCGGCGCTCTCCGGGTTCTGGCCCAGGACGGCGACGACGGTGGCGAGATCGGGGGTGTAGCCAGCGAACCAGGCGGCCTTGTCGTCCTCCGCGGTGCCGGTCTTGCCGGCCGCGGGCCGGCCGGCGCCCTGGGCGGCGGTGCCGGTGCCGCCGTCGACGACGCTGCGCAGGATCGAGGTGGTGGTGTCGGCGGCCGCGCGCGGGACGGCGGTGGTCTCCTCGCGCTCGGGCAGCTCGATGTCCTCCTCGTCCTTGGTGACCTTGTCGACCAGGGTGTACGGCCGGTGGGTGCCGTGGTGGGCGAGGGTGGCGTAGACCTGGGTCATGTCCAGCACGCTGGGGGTGGCGGTGCCCAGCGAGATGGCGCCCTGGGACGCGGCGAGGCTGGGGGTGCCGGCGGGGATGCCCAGATCGACGGCGGTGGCCTTGACCTTGCCGGGGCCGACGTCGATGCCCATCTGGGCGTAGACGGCGTTGACGGACTTGTCGGTGGCCTCGCTGACGGTGATCGGGCCGTAGGAGCGGTCGTCCTCGTTGGCGGGGGCGAAGCCGGTGGGGCGGCCGTGACTGATCGTCATCCGCTTGTTGGTGCCGTCGTAGACGGTCTGGGGGGTGATGCTTTCGCCGTCCTGGGTGGTGGAGCGGTGCTGGACGGCGGCGGCGAAGACGATCGGCTTGAAGGTGGAGCCGACCTGGTAGTCGCTGCGGGTGGCGCCGTTGACGTACTGCTTGGCGTAGTCGATGCCGCCGTAGAGGGCCACCACCCGGCCGCTCGCGGGGTCGATGGAGGCGCCGCCGGCCCGGACGTAGCCGTCGACCTTCCGGGAGTCGTCGAGCCGGTCCATCACCCGGGTGTTGACCGCCTTGACGAAGGCGTTCTGGCGTTTCTTGCTGATGGTGGTGGTGATGCGGTAGCCGCCCGCCCGCAGGGTCTCCTCTTCGAGGATCTTGTGGTCGGTGAGGTAGTCCTTGACCGCCTCGACGAGGTAGCCGCGCTGGCCGGTGAGGCCGGCGGAGGCCTTGGCGGGTTTCGGTTCGGGGAAGCGCAGCGCGGCCCGCTCGGCGGGGGTGAGCCACTTCTTGGTCACCATGCCCTTCAGGACGTAGTTCCAGCGGGCCAGCACCCGCGGGCGGTTGCCGGGGTGGGCGGTGAGGTCGTACGCGCTGGGGGCGTTGAGGAGGGTGGCGAGGTAGGCGCCCTGGGCGGTGGTCAGCGCCTCGGCGTTGCGGCCGTAGTAGGACTGGGCGGCGGCCTGGATGCCGTAGGCGTTGCGGCCGTAGTAGCTGGAGTTGAGGTAGCCCTCCAGGATCTTGTCCTTGCTGACCTCGCGGTCCAGCTTGATGGCGATGAAGAACTCCTTGGCCTTGCGGGTGACGGTCTGTTCCTGGCCGAGGTAGTAGTTCTTCACGTACTGCTGGGTGATGGTGGAGCCGGACTGTTTGCCCTTGCCGGTCACGGTGTTCCAGGCGGCCCGGAGCATCGCGGCGGGGTCGACCGCCGACTCGGCGTAGAAGTCGCGGTCCTCGGCGGCGAGGACGGCCTGCTGGACGGACTTGGGGATCCGGCTGAGCGTCACGTTCTGCCGGTTGACCTCGCCGTCGCGGGCCAGCTCCGAACCGTCGGAGTAGAGGTAGACGTTGCTCTGGGCCTTGGCGGCGCTGTTGGCCGGCGGGATGCCGACCAGCAGATAGCCGGCGATCATTCCGCCGACGATGAGCAGCAGGAACAGCAGCACGGTGCCCAGCACCGTGCGCCAGGTGGGGAGGACACGGCGCCAGCCCGTGCGTTGTCCGCTCATGTCGGTTGGACTCCTCGGACGCCGCCGGAGGTTGTACTGCGGCGGGTCGGTGTCATATCGGGATGTGTGCGCCGCGCGGAGCAATTGCCGCACACGGGGCAACTCTCGCATCATCCGTGCCGGTCAGGAGGGGTGGCGCGCACCCGCGGCCGCCTCCTGACCGGCTGAATGGCGCCCACGGCTCACCCGAAGCGGTGATAATTCGATGGTGCCCGCCCGACCCGCGCCCTAGGCTCCGGTGTTTTGGGTGTCCGGCCCGAACGACGTGCGGGAGGGTGCGCGGCGTGTGGTACGCGGCGGTGGCGGCCGGCAGCTTCCGGCGGTACGCCACGTATCAAATCGCCACCGTGGCGGGCGTGTTCACCAACACCGTCTTCGGCTTCATCGTCGCCTACACCTATATCGCGCTGTGGGACGAGCGGCCGCATCTGGGCGGCTACGACCAGGCGCAGGCGCTGACGTTCGTGTGGACGGCGCAGGCGCTGCTGGCGACCGCGGCGCTGATGGGCGGCGGCGGCCTGGAGGAGTTGCAGGAGCGGATCCGCAGCGGGGACATCGCGGTGGACCTCTACCGGCCCGCGGATCTGCAGCTGTGGTGGCTCTCCGCGGACCTGGGACGGGCCGCTCTCCAGCTGCTCGGCCGCGGGGTGGCGCCGATGGCGGTGGGCGCCCTGGCCTTTCCGCTCGCGCTGCCCGGTGATCCGCTGACCTGGGGCTGCTTTCTGCTGTCGGTGCTGTTCGGGGTGCTGGTCAGCTTCGCGCTGCGGTATCTGGTGGCGCTGGCCTCGTTCTGGCTGCTCGACGGCTCGGGCCTGTCCCTGATCAGCGGCTTGGCCTGCATGTTCTTCTCGGGGATGCTGCTGCCGTTGCGGGTCTTCCCCGGGGGGCTGGGGGAGGTCGCCCAGCTGTTGCCGTGGGCCGCGGTGCTGCAGACGCCGGCCGATGTGCTGGTGGGGGCGCTGCGCGGGGGCGCTCTGGTGCGGGGGCTGGTGTTCCAGGCGGCGTGGGCCGTGGCGCTGCTGGCGCTGGGGCGGCTGGTGCAGTCGGCGGCGACCCGCAAGGTGGTGGTGCACGGTGGCTAGCGAGCGGCCGGCGGACTGGCGGGGGGCGGCCCGCGGCCGGGTGGCGGAGGTGGCGCAGGGGCTGTCGGCGTACGGGCTGATCGTGCGGATGTGGGTGCGCTCCAGCCTCGCCTACCGGACCTCGTTCGTGCTGATGGCGTGCGGCAACTTCGCGGCGAACGCCCTGGACTTCGTCGCGATCATGCTGATGTTCTCGCAGATCGATGCGCTCGGCGGCTTCTCGCTGCCGGAGGTGGCCTTTCTGTACGGCACCTCCGGTGTCGCGCTGGGCCTGGCGGATCTGGCGCTGGGCAGCATCGAGGGGCTGGGCCGGCGGGTGCGCGACGGCACCCTCGACACCCTGCTGCTGCGTCCCGCACCGGTCTTCGCGCAGATGGCGGCGGACCGTTTCGCGCTGCGCCGGCTGGGCCGGATCACCCAGGCGCTGCTGGTGCTCGGCTGGTCGCTGCCCCGGATCGAGGTGGACTGGACGGTGGGCCGGGTGCTGCTGGTGCCGCTGATGGCGGTGTGCGGCACGGCCATCTTCGCGGCGGTGTACACGGCCGGTGCCGCCTTCCAGTTCTGGGCGCAGGACGCGGCCGAGGTGCAGAACTCCTTCACCTACGGCGGCAATGCGATGCTGCAGTACCCGCCGACGGTGTTCGCGAAGGAACTGGTGCGTGGGGTCACCTTCCTCGTCCCGCTGGCGTTCGTGAACTGGCTGCCCGCGCTGCGGCTGCTGGGCCACCCCGATCCGCTGGGGCTGCCGGGCTGGGTGGACTTCCTGGGGCCCGTGGTGGCGGCGCTGATGTGTACGGGGGCGGGGCTGGTGTGGCGGATGGGGCTCCGGGCGTACCGCAGCACCGGAAGTTGACGCGGTGTCATATGGCGGGCGTGCCGCACAGGACGACAAGGGGGCGGTTGTGGTGGGTGCCGAGACGGAGCAGCTGATCGAGGTGGACGGCGTCGAGAAGGTCTTCTCGGTGCGGCGCAAGGCGGGCCGGCTGCGCCGGGTGCGCGAGGAGGTCCGGGCCGTGGACGGGATCTCCTTCCGGGTGTCGCGCGGCGAGATGGTCGGCTACATCGGGCCGAACGGCGCGGGGAAGTCCACCACCATCAAGATGCTGACCGGCATCCTGGTGCCCAGCGGCGGCCGGCTGCGGGTCGCCGGCATCGATCCGGCGCGCGAACGCACCCGGCTCGCCCGCCGGATCGGCGTGGTCTTCGGGCAGCGCACCACGCTGTGGTGGGACCTGCCGCTGAAGGACTCCTACGAGCTGGTGCGGCGGATGTACCGGGTCCCGGACGCCGTCTACCGCGCCAACCTGGAGCGCTGTGTCGAACTCCTCGACCTGGCCCCGCTGCTGGCCGTACCGGTGCGGCAGCTGTCGCTGGGGCAGCGGATGCGCGGCGACATCGCGGCGGCGCTGCTGCCCGACCCCGAGGTGCTGTATCTGGACGAGCCGACCATCGGCCTCGATGTGATCAGCAAGGCGAAGGTGCGCGCGTTCCTGCACGAGGTGAACGCCGAGCGCGGCACCACCGTCCTGCTGACCACCCATGACCTCACCGACATCGAGCAGCTGTGCCGCAGGGTGATGGTCATCGACCACGGCCGGCTGGTCTACGACGGCGGCCTCGACGGGCTGCGGACGGCCGGCGGCGGGGAACGGACGCTGGTGGTGGAGCTGGAGCGCGAACTCCCGCCGATCGAGGGCGTCCCGGGCGCCCGCACGGTCAAGGTGGCCGGTCCCCGGCAGTGGCTGGCCTTCCCGGCGTCGCAGAGCGCGGCCCCGCTGGTCGCGGCGGTCGCCGCGCGCTATCCGCTGGTGGATCTGTCGGTCCGGGAGCCGGACATCGAGTCCTTGATCGCCGAGCTGTACGCGGGTGGCGGGAAGCGTCTGGATGCCGCTGTAGACGGGGGAAAAGTCGACCGCGCCCTCTAACCTGTCCGCATGACTGAAGACCTCCCAGAATTGCGCGCCTCCGACGCCGACCGTGAGCGGGTCGCCGAGATCCTGCGGGACGCCGTCGCCGAAGGGCGGCTGGCAATGGAGGAGTTCGACGAGCGGCTGGGGGCGACGTACCGGGCGCGCACCTACGGGGAGCTGGAGCCGATCACCGCCGATCTGCCGGCGGCCGCGGCGGCCCCCGCACCGCTGTCGCTGCGCAAGGACACCGCGGCGGTGACGGGGTGGTCGGAGCGGATCGTGAGCCACACGGACGGATCCGCGGCCGGCATCGGCATCTTGGGGGGCTTCCAGCGCAAGGGGCGGTGGACCATCGGGCGCCGCTTCACGGCGGTGTGCCTGCTGGGCGGCGGCGAGCTCGACCTGCGCGAGGCGAACTTCGCCGGGCCCGAAGTCGTCATCAGCTGCTGGGCGTTGATGGGCGGGGTCAGCATCGTGGTGCCGCCGGGCGTCGAGGTCGATGTGCGGGGCCTGGGCATCATGGGCGGCTTCGACGCGCAGGAGGACGGGGTACCGGGCGAGCCCGGTGCGCCCCGGGTGATCGTCAAGGGGCTGGCGCTGATGGGCGGCGTCGCCGTCGAGCGCAAGCTGCTCAAGGAGGAGCGGCGCCGCCTCAAGGAAGAGAAGCGGCGCCTGAAGGACGAGCGGCGCAAGGAGCTGGACTGAGCGGCGGCGCCTGCCCCGCCGGTGTCACAGCGAGGCGGGCGCGGACTGCTTGAGGTGCTCCAGATTCACGGCGTTGGCCATCGCCCGGAAGCCCTCGTCGCTCGGGTGGAGATGGTCACCGGAGTCGTAGGAGGGCCGCAGCCGCACCGGCGCCGACGGGTCGCGCAGCGCCTTGTCGAAGTCCACGACCTCGTCGTAGACGGAGCCGGCGCGGATGATCCGGTTGACCTGCTGGCGCACCGAATTCAGCTGATCGGAGTAGCCGCGGTGTCCCCCGAACGGAGTCAGGGTGCTGCCGGTGACGCGCAGCCCGCGGGCATGCGCCTGGCGGACGATCTGCCGCATCCCCGCCACGATCTTCTGCGGGTCGAGCTGACGCGGTGACTTGAACAGGTCGTTCAGCCCGATCTCGACGATCACCGCCTTCACCCCGGTACGCGAGAGCGCGTCGCGGTCCAGGCGGGACAGCACGCTGGGCCCGTTGTTCGGGGAGAACCTGCTGCCGTTGACCAGCAGGCGGTTGCCGCTGATGCCCTGGTTGAGGACGCCGTAGCGGGGCGCGCCGGGCTCGTTGCGCAGCCGCGCCGCGAGGAAGTCCGTCCAGCGGTGGTTGGCGCCCGCGGTGGAGGTGATGCCGTCGGTGATGGAGTCGCCGATGGCGACGACCGCGCCGCGGGCCTGGGTGCTCCACACGTCCACACCGGTCAGATAGCGCCAGTACGGGCTCTGCTCGGTGTAGGCGGCGCCGGTGGCGTCCTCCGCCCGGTCGCCGCGCGCCAGGTAGGAGGTCTGCCGGGCGTACGGGTGATAGGTGGCGGGGCCCGAGGCCGACGGGGAGTACGTGGTGACCAGCAGGTCCGCGTCGCCCGGCACGGTCAGCCGGGTCGGGTCGCTGGTGACCGCGCCGCCCGCCGGGATGGTCACTGCGGGCTTGCCGCCGAAGGACAGCCGCCGCATGGTGCCGGTCGCGGCGGTGGGGTTGCTGGGGGCCGCGGCCAGCGCCAGCGAGGCATGGCTGACCACCAGCGGGCGGGTGCCGTAGAGGTTGGAGAGCTGGATGCGCACGCCGGAGCCGCCGACGCTGGTGTGCACGACGTTCCGTATCGACATGCCCGCGTAGCCGGCCAGGGTGCCCGGCTCGGCCGCCGCGGCGGCCGCCGACCAGGTGCCGACCCACTGCCCGGACACCGCCGGGGCCGCCGGGTCGCGGGGCTTGTGCGGGGAGCTGCCCAGGCCGCCGCCCTCGCCGCCGAAGCCGACGAATATCGCGGTCGAGATCAGCACACACACCGCCGCCAGGCCGGCGAACAGGGCGTAACCCACACTTTTGCTCATGCGGGAGGGGTCTCCTGGGGAAAGCGGAGCAACACGCTCCGGGCGGGCAAGGGCAGCGGATGATCAGCGGCACCGTTGCGGTCCGATCGGTCCTTCATGATCCCACGGACCTCCGGGAAGCCGCCCGGCGCCCCGGACCGTGCCGCCATGGCATGGACGCGGGGAACTCGTGCTTCGTTCCAGGAGTAGGTCACAGTGGGACACGGGGCCGGACGGAGGCCGGTCCGGAGCAGCATAGGCCGTAGGGATGACGGGGGAACGCGGTGGGAGCGGTGGAGCGGATGGAACGCACAGATTCGGACACGGCGGCGAATGCGGCGCGGACCCCGGTGACGGATGCCACGTCGACGGGCCGGCTCGCAGCGGCCGGCTTCGCCTACGGCGTTGCCGACGAGGAGCGCCGGCGCGCGGTGCGCCGGATGAAGACCCTGGCCACCGGCATGCTGCTGGGCGTCGCGCTCGTCTATGTCCTGGCGAAATGGGCTGGATCTGCGGGGGCGGGTGGCTGGACCGGGTTTGTCGCGGCGGCCGCGGAGGCCGGCATGGTCGGTGCGCTGGCCGACTGGTTCGCGGTCACCGCGCTGTTCAAGCGGCCGATGGGGCTGCCGATCCCGCACACCGCGATCATCCCCACCAAGAAGGACCAACTGGGTCAGAGCCTGGGGGATTTCGTCGGGGAGAACTTCCTCTCCGGCGAGGTCGTCCGCCGCCGGCTGCACTCCGTCGCCGTCGGCCGGCGGCTCGGCGGCTGGCTCGCCGAGCCCAAGAACGCCGACCGGGTCACCGCCGAGGTGTCCACCGCGCTGCGCGGCGCGCTGACCGTGCTGCGCGACTCCGACGTCCAGGCGGTGGTCGGCGAGGCGATCACCCGCCGCGCCGACGCCCAGGAGATCGCGCCCGGTCTCGGCGGGCTGCTGGAGCGGATCGTCGCCGAGGGCGGCCACACGCGGGTGGTGGATCTGGTCGTCGCCCGGGCCCATGACTGGCTGGTCGAGCACGGCGATTCCGTGATGACCGCGGTCTCCGGCGGCGCCCCCGGATGGACCCCGCGGTTCGTCGACCGCAAGGTGGGCGACCGGGTCTACAAGGAGTTGCTGCGCTTCGTCACCGAAATGCGGGACATGCCCGAGCATCCGGCGCGCGGCGCGATCGACCGCTTCCTGCGGGACTTCGCGGACGATCTGCAGTCCGACCCCGACACCCGGGCCCGCGTCGAGCGGCTGAAGGCCGAGGTGCTGGGGCGCAGCGAGGTGCAGGATCTGATCGCCTCGGCCTGGGGCTCGGTCCGCGGGATGATCGTCGCCGCCGCCGAGGACGAGCGCAGCGAACTGCGGCTGCGGGTGCGGGCGGCGCTGCTGTCCCTGGGCCGGCGGCTGGCGGCCGAGGAGCGGTTGCAGGGCAAGGTGGACGGCTGGCTGGAGAACGCGGCGGTCTATGTGGTGACGACCTATCAGAGCGAGATCACCGCCCTGATCACCGACACCGTCGCCGGCTGGGACGCGGAGCACACCTCGAAGAAGATCGAGGCGCACATCGGCCGTGACCTGCAGTTCATCCGCATCAACGGCACCGTCGTCGGCGCCCTGGCGGGCCTGGCGATCTACGCCGTCTCGCAGGCCTTCGGCGGCTGACGCCCCGTTCGCCGCGCGGGCCGCGCACTGCCTCTGGTGGCTTGTGCCCGCAGGGCTTACGGTGCCCGCGTGCGCGAGCGGATACCGGTGGTCGTACAGGCGCGGCGACGCCGCCGACCTTCTGTCGTACGGGTGTTGTGGACGGGTGCGGAGCTGGCCGTGACGCTCGGCGCCGTCCTGCTGCTGCTCGTCGTCCACCAGCTGTGGTGGACGAACCGTCAGGCGCAGGAGGCGGCCCGGGACCAGGTGGACCGGCTGGAGCGGCAGTGGGAGGCCCGGCCGCCGTCGCCCGATGCGTCCGCGGCGCCCGGGGGTGAGGCGGCCGACGGGGCGCGGGCCGCCGGGCGCTCCTCGTCACCCGGTACTCCCGGACACCGCGCCGCCGCCCCGGACCCGCCGCCCCGCGCGGACTTGGCGTACGCCGTGCTGCGCATCCCCCGGCTCGGCCTGACCGTCCCCGTCGCCCAGGGCGTCAGTAAGCCAGCGGTCCTCAACAGGGGCTATGTGGGCCACTATCCGCACACCGCGCAGCCCGGCGAGTGGGGCAACGTCGCGCTGGCCGGGCACCGCAACACCCACGGCGAGCCGTTCCGCCACCTCGACCGGCTGCGCACCGGCGACACCGTCGTCCTCGACACCGCCCGGGCCCGCGCCACCTACACCGTCCGGCGCATCCTGCCGCGCACCACACCCGGCGACGGCACGGTGCTCGCCGCGGTGCCGTACAGCGAAGTGCACCCCGCCTACCGCTTCACCGCTCCCGGTGCCTATCTGACCCTGACGACCTGTACGCCGGCCTACACCTCGACCTACCGGCTGGTGGTGTGGGGCGTGTTGCGGTCGACACAGTCCCGGTGAGCGCGGCCGCGCGTCGCCTAGGCTCTCGCCTCGTGCCTCACCAGACCTCCCCAGGACGACCCCCGGGCTCCCGCAAACGTCCCGCGCTGCTGTGGCTGTTGCTGCCGTATGTGCTGTTCCTGGCGGTGCTGCCGCTGGTGAACCGGGTGACCCCGACGGTGCTCGGGCTGCCGTTCCTGTTCTTCTGGACGCTGCTGGCGACGCTGGCGACCCCACTGGCGGTCTGGCTGGCGCGGCGCGGTGACCGTGTTCGGGGCCGGGGATGAACGCCACCGTTTCCACCGCCGTGTTCGGCGGATTCATGGTGCTCACCGTCGCCCTCGGGTTGCTGGCGGTGCGGGGGCGCGGGGCGGGCGGAGGGCTCACCGAGTGGTCGGTGGGCGGCCGGAGCCTGGGCACCGTCTTCATCTGGGTGCTGATGGCCGGCGAGAGCTATACGAGCTTCAGCTACCTCGGCGCCGCCGGCTGGGGCTACCAGTTCGGCGCCCCCGTGCTCTATGTGCTGGCCTACATGTCCTGCGGCTATGCGCTCGGGTACGTCGTCGGCCCGATGCTGTGGGGCTACGCCCGCCGGCACGGCCTGGTCGGCCTCACCGACATCGTGGCGCACCGCTACCGTCGGCCCTGGCTCGGCGCCGCCGTCGCGCTGCTCGCCACCGTCTGTCTGCTGCCGTACATCCAGCTCCAGATCACCGGCATGGGCGTGGTCGTCTCCACCATTTCCTACGGGGCGATCAGCCTGAACTGGGGCTACTTCCTCAGCTTCGCGGTCACCACCGCCTTCGTCACGGTCAGCGGGCTGCGCGGCAGCGCCTGGGTCTCCGTGCTCAAGGACGTCCTGGTCATCGCCACCCTCGGCTTCCTCGCGGTCTATGTGCCGTGGCACTACTTCGACGGCTACGGGCCCCTGCTGCACCGGATCGTCGCCGAGAAGCCGCAGTGGCTGACCTTCCCCGGGCATGCGTCGGGCGGTCTGGGCCAGGTCTGGTTCGCCACCACCACCCTCGTCAACTCCCTGACGGTGGTGATCTTTCCGACGACCGTGGCCGGCTACCTCGGCGCCCGCAACGCCGACGCCCTGCGCCGTAATGCCATGTATCTCCCGTTCTACAACGTGCTGTTGTTCGTGCCGGTGCTGCTGGGGATGGCCGCGCTGTTCGTGGTGCCGCACCTGACCGGTGCGGGCTCCAATCTCGCGCTGTTCAAGCTGGTGGTGGACTCCCTTCCGGCCTGGGCCGTGGGGCTGATCGGGGTGGCCGCCGCCCTCTCCTCCATCGTGCCGATGGCCGTGTTCATGCTGGTCATCGGCACGATGTGGGGGAGGAGCGTGCTGGGGGCGATACCGCGCCTGCGTACCGGGGCGACGGGAGCGGCCGAGGGGGGAGAGCGGGCAGCGGCGCCGGAGGGCCGGCAGAAGCTGTTCTCGCAGCTGGTCGTGGTGGTGGCCGGAGCCCTGGCGCTGCTGCTGACCTACACCGCCCCCGACACCCTCGTCCGGCTGTCGCTGATCTCGTACGAGGGCATGGCGCAGCTCGTGCCGATGCTGCTGCTGGGGCTGGTGTGGCGGCGGCTGACGGTGCACGCCGCGGTGAGCGGCCTGGTCGTGGGCTTTGTGCTCGTCTGTGTCCTGGTCTTCGGGGGACACGACCCGGTTTGGGGGGTGAATGCGGGGCTGGTCGGCCTCGCCGCGAATCTGGCGGTGGCGCTGGCGGTCACCTGGCTGGGGCCGCGGGGGGCGGACGAGCGGCCGGACGCCGAAGTGCTGGCGCTGGACGAGGAGTTCCCCCGGCAGCGGGCTCGGCCGCAGGACGCCGCGGTCAGCCCTCCGGCGTCGTCGTGATCTTCTTGCCCTCCTTGGAGACCGCGAACCACAGGCCCATCTTGCCCTGGCCGTTGATGTCGCCGGGCTGCTTGTCACCGGTGAAGGTGTAGACCGGCCAGCAGTCGACGGCCAGCTGACGGAGGCCGTCGGGGCGGGTGACGGTGGAGATGAGCTTGGACGGGATGCCCTTCAGCTTGGAGCGGTCGGCCGGCTTGGCGGGCTTCCAGGTGTCCAGGCAGGCGTCGTTGCAGCCGAACTTCATCGGCCAGGCGCTGTCCTTGTTGAAGCGGTAGAGGGTCATGCCCTTGCCGTCGACGAGGATGTCGCCGAGCTCGGGCTGGTTGAGCACCGAGACGTCGCCGGGTTCCTGGGCGACGGCCTTCTTGCCGTCGGCGGCCAGCGCGTTCCAGGTGCCGCCCACGCCCTGGCCCTTGGTGTCGCCGGGCTTGGTGTCCTTGGCGTAGCGGTAGGCGGGCCAGCCGCCGATGGTGAGCTGCTTGGTGCCGTCAGCGCGGGTGACCGAGCCCAGTGCGCTCTTGGCGATGCCGGCGGGGGCCTGGGCGCCGTCGGCGGGGACCACGGGCCACGTGGTGGCGCAGGAGCCGGAGCAGTTGGACTTCGGCGGCTTGGCGGTGTCCTTGTCGAAGCGGTAGAGGGTCATGCCCTTGGAGTCGGTGACGACCGGGCCGAGCTTGGCGTCCTGGTGCAGTGCCAGCGTCCCGGCGCGGGGCGCGGACTGGGGTGCCGCGCCGCTGTCACCGCCGGCCTGGCCGCCGTAACCGTCGCCCTGGCCGGCCCCGGAGGAGCCGTACTTGTAGTCGCTGCCCGCTCCGGCCGGCTGAACCTGGTCCTGGGTGGGGGTGGTGCCGGCGCTCTGGTTGTCGCTGCTGCCACAGGCGGCGGTCAGCGCCAGGGTGGCGACCGCCATGGCCGCAAGGCCCGCTCGACGTCGCGTGATCATGATGTCTCCTCTGACGGTTGGTCGTTCCGTGCTTGCTGAGGTGGAGCTGAAGGGCCTGTCCGGGGGCCCGTGCCGTTGCGGGCCGGGTCCGGCGGGGTGCCGTCGCCGGGGATTACGGGCTACGGGGGGCCGGGCGTTCAACGGCGGCGAAGAATTTTCTCCGCGCGCAAAAACCCTGCATGCAGAGTCAGTTGCCGCCCTGCACCCGCAGCGCCAGCGCCGGGCAGCGGCGCACCGCGAGCTGCGCACGGCGCCGCATCCGGGCGGGCAGCGCCATGCTGGCCTTCTCCGGGTAGCCGTCCGGGCCGAGCTTCACGATGCCGGGCACCACGTCCGCACACAGGCCGTGGCCGCGGCACAGCGTCCAGTCGACCAGCAGCCGTTCCTGCGGCGGCGCGGCGGGCGCCGACGGGGCGGCGGCGGACGTGACGGACGGCAGCAGCGGCAGGTGCCCGGTGACCGGCAGGGCCCCGGTCACCGGGCGGCCGCACCCGAACCCCCGCGCATGGCGCTCGAACTCCTCGGGGAAGGCGGCGAGGGCCGAGGCCACGAAGCGGGCGGTGCCGTCCGGGTGGCTGCAGGCGCCGCGCTTCTCCACGGCCCGCATCCGGGCCTGCACGGCGTCCAGTGCGGCGTCTCCGCCGCCGCGGACCGCGAGGTCGAGCTGGTCGGCGAGCGCGGGCAGGCCCAGCACACAGGGGCCGCACTGGCCGGCCGACTCGGCGCCCATCCACTTCGCGACGCGGACGGTCTCGCCCGCCGGACAGGTGTCGTACGGCAGCGGGAGGACCGCACCGGCGCCCAGCACCGCGTTGTAGATCTTCAGGTCGTCCCGGGACAGCGTCGCGGTCTGGGCGTCGACGGGCGAGATGAACGTGCCGTGGTAACCCCCGATCAGCACGCCCTGCCCCGCGTCCATTCCGCACAGCGCGAGCACCCGGTTGAGCGGGACGCCGTAGGGGACCTCGACCACGCGGCTGCCGGCCACGGTCAGCAGCAGCGTGCCGGGCTCCGTGGGCAGGCCGGCGGTGCGGTAGCCGAGCGCCCCGAGGCGGGCGGCCACGGCGAGCTGGGCGTAGGTCTCGGTGTTCGACAGCAGGGTCGGCACACCGTTCAGCCCGCGCTCGCTGGAGCGGATCTTGCGGCCGGAGGGCAGGCCGGGGCCGCCGCCCAGGCCGTTCGTCATCGCGGAGCCCTCGCCGGTGACGAACCGCTCGGTCAGCAGGGTGACCCGTAACGTCGGCCGCACCGGGCCGCGTTCGTCGATGGCCCGCTGTACGGAGTTCAGGACGTCCGTACGGGTCACGCCGATGGCGACCTCCTGGGCGCCGAGGGAGTCGGCGGCCAGCAGGGCGCCGTCGATCACCAGATGCGGGGCATGCAGCAGCATCGCGGTGTCCTTGAGGCAACTGGGCTCGCCCTCGCTGCCGTTGACGACGATCGCGCCCTTGCCGTCCGCCCGCTGCATGCCGTCCAGGACCGCGGACACCTTGCGGGCGAACGGGAAGCCCGCACCGCCGCGGCCGCGCAGATCGATGTCCTCGGCCAGCGCCACCAGCTCCTGAGAGGTCAGCTGGGGCAGGCTGCCGTGCCGGGCCAGATGCGCCACCCGGTCCATGCGGGGCATCTCGTCCAGGCCGGCCAGCAGTCGCGGCGGGCCCAGCGACGCCAGCGTCGGGACGGGCTCCGGACCCGTGAGGGCCGGCAGCATGCGGGTGGGGGCGGGGGCGGTCATGGGAGTTCTCCTGATTTCCTGCGGGTGTCGCGCAGCCGCAGCGCGAGCCGTACGGCCACCGCGGTGAGGCAGATGGCGTAGCCGACGAGGGCATAGCCGGCCGGGGGGCGGCCCGCCCTGAGGCCGTGCACCAGGGCCAGCCCCCAGGCGGCGTACGCGCTCATGTGCAGCCCCCGCCACCACCGGGAAGCGGTGATGCCGGTAAAGGCGCCGCGCACCGCGCCGGTCACCGCCACGGCGATGAACACGTAGGCGGCGAGGGTGCCGAGGCCGATGAGGCCGGGGCGGGCGCCGTCGGTGAACGGCACCGCGGCGGCCGTCGCATCGGTGTGGCCCTCGGTGACTTTGACCCAGATGTGCAGGCCCAGGAAGCCGAGGCCGGCGATGCCGGTGCCGCGGTGCACGGCCTGGGCGAGCAGCCGGTGGCCGGAGTGCAGCACCATGCGGTCGGTGGCGGCCAGACCCCACAGCACGGTGACCGACAGCGAGACCAGCGCGAGCACCCCGGCGCCGTAGTCGAGGAAGTTCAGCAGGCCGTCCATCGCGCCGGAGCGCATCAGGACGGCGAGGAAGAGCAGCAGTGCGGCCGGAAGCGCCGGGCGGAGTACGGCGGTTCCGGCGAAGCCGCCGACCGGTCGGCGGGACGGCGGCCCGGGTTCATTCGGAGGGCGCCGGGGGCGAGGCACGAGTGGCGAGGACCGGGCACGGTGTGCGCGACGGCCCTGACGGGACTGCAGACGCGGAGTCGACATCGATCCTCCCGGTGTTCGGGCACGGGTACGGGATGCGAATTTCCATGAAATCTCCCGGCGGCGGTATTTGCCCCGGGGCTTTTGTTCGGGTGACCCCCGGTAACACTAAACATTCTGTAACCGGGTGGATACGCAGGGCCGTAATCCGGATGTCAAAAGCATCTACGAACGTGTTCAGGATTTCGTAAGGTTTATCGCGCTGTGACAAATTCCTGCAGTGGCATCGCGGGCGCGCGGCACGACTCCGGATGATGCCCAATCAGGCGCACGGGGTGCGCCACCCCCCGTAACAGCCGCATCCCCGCCAGGATCGAGGTAGCGATGTGTGATCTCCTGAACCGCATCTGGTCGCGTCCGCGAGGAGAGTGGACCCGGGTAGTCAGAAATGAACTCCCCGATCTCTCCGCGAAGTTGGTCGCAGAGTTGCAACGCGGATTTCCCGCATTGTCCGCACTTCTCGGGGATACTCCCGTAGAAGAGGCACATTGGGCGCTTGAACAGGCCTTGCTGACAGTTCTTGGGTACCAAAAAGAGTCGGAGAGTAAACCTCCGGCAGGACCTTCTGTGGTGACCCCGATGCCCGTAGCCCGGGCTCGCCAGGACCTGTTCGACGTGCTCGCCGGACAACGCGAGATGCCGGAGGAGGGGTTGACCGAGCTGTCCCGCGCGGCCGGCTGGCCCATCCCCGAGACCCTCCAGGCCGTAGTGCTTGCCACCCCCGCCGAGGCACCGCAGTTGGCCGCGGCACTGGGACACGCCCTCATCGGCAGTGTCGACGGCTACACCTGTCTGTTCGTCCCCGACCCGGCCACCCAGACCAGGGCCCGCCTGGAGGCGGCGCTCAAGGGACGGCCGGCGGCGGTCGGACACGTGGTGCCCGCCACCGACACCGCCTCGTCGCTGCGTTGGGCCCGCTATCTGCTGACGCTGGCTCCCGGCCGGGTCGGCCCGGAGACGCGGCCCGCGTTCGTCGACGACCATCTCTCGGCGCTGCTGCTGCTCCAGGACGAGTCGCTGGCGGACGCGCTGACGTCCCGCTGGCTCGGTCCGCTGGAGGAGCTGACGCCCCGGCAGAGCGAACGACTCGAAGTCACGCTGCTGGCTTGGCTGGAGGGCGGCGGAGCGCCCGAGGCCGCCAAGCTGCTGCATGTGCACCCGCAGACGGTCCGTTACCGCCTCCGTCAGATAGAGAAGCTCTTCGGCCCGGTGCTGCGCGATCCGCGGACCCGCTTCGAGCTGGAGATGGCGTTGCGCAGCCGCCGCCTGATGGCACACGTCCGCAGCTACCGCGCACGGGCCGGCCGCCGCGCCCGGGCCGTGGCGTCCTCCATCCGCCCGCTGGGCGTGGCCCGCGAGGCCCGCGTCAACGGCCTTTGACGTACCGGCGAATGAAGCACCACACGCCTTGAGCTGACAGCCGCCCGGCCCGGCGAGCGCCCACCGGCACCCCGGCAGCCACCCGGCGCAGCGCAGCGGCCCCGACCCCCGGAAACCCCGGGTCGGGGCCGCTGCTTCGTCATGGGCGACCTGTGCCTCATGGCTTTGGCCTCCGGGGCGCTGCTCCGTCATGCCGTACCGACCGCCGCTCTGTCGTTGCTTCCCGGGCTGACTGTCGCTCTGGGGTGACTTGCGGGCCGTCCCGGCTTCCTGGACCACCGCTCCGGTCCCGGATTCCCGGACGGCCGCTGGGCGGACCGGATTCCCGGACGGCCGCTGGGCGGACGGTCCCGGACCGCCGCTGCGTCAGGGCGTCGCGGCCGCCGCCGCCACCCTCCGGCGCAGCAAGAAATGCCCCTCAGGGAACCTCTCCCTGAGGGGCATCTCCTGCCTCACTCAGGTGCAGTTCTGGCCGTTGTTGATGCAGTTGACGGCCTTGCTCATCAGGTCGTCCGGCATCACGTTGATGAAGTCACCGTGGTCGGTGACGGGTTTGTGCAGCTGCTCGGGGAAGCTGTCCACCGCGAAGCTGTCGCCCTGCGGGACGTCGTAGGTGATCCGCTGGGTGAGCTGCGGGATCGCCTTGAAGCCGTTGGGGCAGGTGCCGTTCTGGTCGGAGAACGCCACGTGGTCGCGGTGGTTGCCGCTGTCGATGTCCCGGCCGTCCCAGCAGTTCTGGAACGCGAAGGTGCGCACGACCTGCGAGCCCTGGGGGCACAGCGGGTACTTGTCCTTCAGCTGCCGGTCCTCGAAGCCGGTGCAGCTCCACGAGGCGTTGGCGTTCTTCGTGCCGTTGGTGAACGCCTTGGCGTCACCGGTGATGATCCGCAGGAAGCGCGGCATCGCGGTCACCTGGCCGGCCTGGCTGCCCCGGAACTTCAGGGTCACCGTGGCCGGCGTCAGCGTGGTGCCGACATTGGCGTCCTGCGCCGCTCCCGGCTTCTGCTCCGCGGCCCCGTCCAGCTTGCGCAGCACCGGCCAGTAATGGGTGGACTGGTCGCCGTTGTTGCAGGTGGTGTCGGAGGCGGCCAGCTTGTTGTCGTCGGCGAAGGCGTCGGTGGCCTTGTTGCCGACGTAGTCGTGCGTGTGGTGGGCGCCGTTGCTCACGCCCGGCGTCACGATGACGTTGTCGGAGTTGAAGTGCCCGTCCTCATTGCGGCCGCACTCGGTGGTGAAGCTGCCCGTGGTGGCGTTGCCTCCCTTGGGGGCGGCGAACGGCGGGGCGTCCGCGTTCGGCTGGACGGTGGTGATGTCGACGAAGTCGTCGGGGGACGGGCCGCCCTGCTGGCCCTGCTGCTGGCCGCCGTTCTGGTTCGGGTCCTGGCTCTGCTGCTGGCCGGTGTTCTGGTTCGGGTCCTGCCCCTGGGTCTGGTTCTGGGTCTGGTTCTGGGTCTGCCCCTGGTACCAGCCGTCCTGCACGGACTTCGTGGAGTCCTTGCCGCCCGCGCCCGCGCCCTCATTGATGGGCTTCATGGTGCAGCCGCTCATCTTGAGCAGATAGCTCGGCCGCTTGGAGTTCTTGGCGATCGCCGTGACCATCATCTTGATGGTCTTCTCACGCTGCGCCTTGAGCCCGCCGAGGACGCTGGAGCCGCTGCCGCCCATCATCTTGTGGTAGGCGTCGTGCACCTGCCGGTCGAGCGAGGACAGGCCCTTGGAGACCGGGAGCTGGGCGCTGTGCGGCACCTTGCGCAGCCGCTCGCCCACGTCGGGGCAGGAGATGGTGAAGGCGGCGGACACCATGTGCTGGTGGCCGGAGCCCGTTTGCGGTTGCTGGTTACCGGCCAGCGCTGTCGTCGCGACCACGGCGAGACCGCCGCCGCCCAGCAGGAGCGCGGCGGCCCCCACGAGCATTCTGTTCGTCAAACGCGAGCGTTTATGGGCTTGTTGCCGTTGCCTCATGAGATCACTTCGCTTCGTCCGATGTGAGGGGTGTCGTCCTGTTTCGGTTCACAGAGGGGCGGTGATGAGCGCCTCCCGGTGGGACGCCTGCGCAAGGTCAGCTGGAGTGCAGGGTGTTGAAGTCGACCTGACCGGTCTTCTCCAGGAACGTGATGTGGTCCAGCACGACGTCGTTGGCGCGGTCGGCCAGAGCGCGCACCATCGTGTTCTTGGTCTGGTCACGGACCAGGGCCACCAGCCCGAAGACCTTGCCGTGGGCCCGGCGCAGCAGCTCCGCGAACAGCGGGGCGAAGTCCTTGCCCTGGGCGGCGTTGAGCTGCCCGAGCCAGCCCTGCTGGGCGGCGTTGGGCTCAGTGGGCAGATCGATGCCCAGCGCCCGCCCGGCCTCGTTCGACCGCCGGTCCAACTCGGTGTGTCCTGCGACGAGATGGTTGCCGGCCGTGCGGACTGCTTCGGTCGTCCCGCGCTGCTGCGCCATCCGGCCCGAGGGCAGCTCCCACAGCCCGGCCAGCTTGACCTTGCGTACGAAGTCCCGGTCCATCGCGGTGAGCGGACCGTAGCGGGTGCTGACCGTGCCCCCGCCGTCGTCGTCGTACGTGAGAGTGGTGGTCGCCGCGGCTGCGGTCTCGCCGAAGAGCTGAACGGGCAGCAGCAGTGCCGCCAGTGTCGCCACGAGCGCGGCTACCACCAGTCCGGTGGCGATGGCCCGCCCGGATGTTGCGGAGTTGCTGAGGATCCGCACACGGCCTCCCGGTTCGTCTTACTGGAATGCCACCGGACGCTAAATGCCGCGCGGGCCCTGCGGTCGCGGGTCCTCACCCCTGGACAAATAACGGCCGGGCCCGCCGCGGCACTGCTACGGTGCCGCGTGCGGGCCCGACCGGGTGAACGGGTGACGTGCGCCGGATACCGTATGCCCGGTTCGGGCCCGCACCAGCGCTCCGCCCTGCCCGCTCAGCGTGCGTACAGGCTCGCCGCCGCCCACCGGCGGCGCTCCCGCCGCGACTCGGGCTCCTCGCTGCGGCCCTGGGCGTACAGCGCCTCGATCTCCGCCGCGTACGCCCCGACAATGGCCGCCCGCCGCAGCTTCAGCGACGGCGTCACCAGCCCGGACTCCTGGCTGAACTCGCCCGGCAGCACCCGGAAGGCGCGGATCGACTCGGCCCGCGACACCGAGGCGTTCGCCCGCGCCACCGCCCGCCGCACCTCCGCCTGCAACTGCTCCTCCGGCGACGGTGCCGTACTGTCCGGGCTCGGCTCGTCCCGCAGCTTGCGCCAGTGCGCCAGCGCATCCGGGTCCAGGGTGATCAGCGCGGTCACATAGGGCCGGTTGTCGCCGACGACCACACACTGCGAGATCAGCGGATGGGCACACAGTCGCTGCTCCAGCCCCTGCGGCGCCACGCTCTTGCCGTTGCTGGTGATGATGATGTCCTTCTTGCGGCCGGTGATGACGAGATAGCCCTGCTCGTCCAGGTGCCCGAGGTCACCGGTCGGCAGCCAGCCGTCGTACAGCCCGCCGCCCGGGCTGCCGCCCTCGTCGAGGTAGCCGGCGAACACCACCGCACCGCGCACCCACACCTCGCCGTCCAGCGCCAGATGCACCGCACTGCCCGGCAGCGGCAGGCCCACCGTCCCGAACCGCACCCTGCCCGGCGGCTGTACGGTGATCGCGCCGGTGGTCTCGGTCAGGCCGTAGCCGTCGTAGACGGTGATCCCCATACCGGCGAAGAGCAGCCCCAGCTCCCGCAGCAGCGGCGAGCCGCCGGAGACGGCCGTGCGCACCCGGCCGCCCAGCATCTCGCGGATGCGCGAGTACACCAGCCGGTCGTAGAGCGCATGCCGGGCGCGCAGGAACGGGTCGGGACCGCGCCCGGTGCCCGCTTCCTGCTCCGCGAGCGCCTCCGCGTAGCGCACCGCCACCGTCATCGCCGCGTCGAACGTCCGCTGCCGGCCCGCCTGTTCCGCCACCTGCCGGGCGCGGGAGCAGATCTTCTCGAAGACGTACGGCACCGCGAACAGGAACGTCGGACGGAACGAGGCCAGGGCCGGCAGCAGTTCGCTCGACGACACCTCGGGCTGATGGGCCAGCTTGACCCCGCCGCGCAGGCACGCCACCTGCACCATCAGCCCGTAGACATGCGCGAACGGCAGAAAGGCCAGCAGCGACGGACGCTCGCCGGGCGCGGCCAGCAGCCCGCCCCAGCCCGCATACAGGGTGTCGCACTCGGCGGCCAGATTGGCATGGGTGATCACACAGCCGCGCGGGCGGCCGGTGGTCCCCGAGGTGTAGACGATCGCCGCGATGTCCTCCGGGTCGACCGCATGACGCAGCCGGTGGACATCCGCCTCGGTCAGCCGGGTGCCCTCCTCCGTCAGCCGCTGCACACAGTCCAGGTCCAGCTGCCACAGCCGGCGCAGCGCCCGTTCGTCACAGGCCTCGGCCACGGTCATGGCCTGGGCCTCGTTCTCCACGATGATCGCGGTGACCTTCGCCCCGGTGAGGATGGCGCGCAGCTGCTCGGCCGACGCGGTCGGATAGACCGGCACCAGCTGCCCGCCGATCGCCCACAGCGCATAGCTGAACAGTGTCCACTCGTAGCGGGTCCGGGCCATCAGGGCGACCCGGGTACCGGGCCGGATCCCGTCCGCCAGCAGCCCCCTGGCCAGCGCCAGGACCTCGTCCCGGAATTCCGCCGCGGACACCTCCTGCCAGCCGCCGCCGGCCCGGGGGTCGCGACGGGCGAGCTGCGCGAAGTCCGGCTGGTGGGTGGCGGTGTCGAAGACGGAGTCGGCCAGACCGCCGGTCCGCAGTGGAGCCGCCAGGGCCGGAACGCTGATATCGCGCACAGCACCTCCTTGGTGTTCCCCCTTGATTCCCCCTGGTCCTGCCGACGTCCCGACGGCAGGCAGGGCAAGTTACCGGCAGGTGTCCCGGCTGCCCAGATCTATGGCTACTCTTGAGCGGAAGACGACAAGTCTTGAACACCGGACAACCTGAGGAGGACGCCGGATGTACCGCATCGTCGATGCCTGGCGCCTGTACACCTCAGCCTTGTTCTTCCTCCTGGCCGGTCTCCTGCTCTCGCAGACCGGCCTCACCACGGCCCTGACCGCCGCCGCGACCACCGCGGCGATGCTGCTGCTGTGCAGCGCCTTCCTGGTCGCCGCCGCCGCCCGGCCGCTGCCCCCGGGCCGGATCCGAACCGCCATCCGCGACCGCGAGCGCCGTACGGCCTTCCTGCCACAGCGCGATCCCGACGCGGCCGGCCGCCCGCGTCCCCGAGCACCGGGCCGTCCCCTCCCGACGGCCGCGTAGGCGCACACTCCGGTCCCCGCACCGCACTCCGCGTCCGCGCGGCTCGTCACGCCGATTCCGCATCCCGGCACGACGAGACCCGTGGAGGGCTCACCCATGTCCATGTTCGGCTTCCTCGGTGACGCGCTGGCGCACGGCGCCGACGCGCTCACCCCGCTCTTCGGCCCCGCGGCCATGGCCGCCGCCATCGTCCTGTGCACCCTGGGCGTCCGCGCCGCGCTGCACCCGCTCGCCCGTGCCGCGGCCCGCGGCGAGAAGGCCCGCTCGGCCCTCGCCCCGGAGCTGGCCGCACTCCAGCGCCAGCACAAGGGCGACCCCGAGCGGCTCCAGAAGGAGATCTCCGCCCTGTACGCGAAGACCGGCTCCACCCCTCTGGCCGGCTGCCTGCCGACCCTGCTCCAACTGCCCGTCTTCTTCGTGATGTACCACCTGTTCTCCACCGGCGGGGGCGGCCTGCTGGACCACACCCTGCTGGGCGCCCCGCTCGGCGGCCACTGGAGCCAGGCACTCGCCGACGGCGGTGTCCTCGGCCCGCAGGGCCTGGTCTACCTCGCGCTGTTCGCCCTGATCGCGGCGGTCGCCACCTGGAACTTCCGGCGGGCCCGCGTCACGATGGCGAAGGCCCCCGCCCCGGCCACGGGTGCCGGCGCGCCGAACGCAGCCCTGCCCGGTATGGCTGCCCTGACCAAGGTCATGCCGCTGCTGTCCTTCGGCATGCTGATCACCGTCGCCGTGGTGCCGCTGGCCGCCGGGCTCTACACGGTCACGACGACGATCTGGACGGCGTGCGAGCGGGCGCTGCTGCATCGCGACCGTGGGGACGGTGACGCGGCGGCGCAGCCGTCGGATGCCGCGGCGACGCCCGCGAACGGCTCCGCCGCCACCCCGGACGCGCGCACCCCGGCCCGCCGCCCGGCGCCGCAGCGCGCGCCGAAGAGCCGCGCGGCCCGGCAGCGAGCGGCCCGGGCCCGGGCCAACTCCCGGGCCGGCGCCCGCCCGGCAGCCGACACCGCACCGCGCGGCGTCGGGACCGGCGAGGCCACCGCGCCGACTGCGAGCCAGCGGTCGTCCACTCCGTGAACGGGGTCTTGCGTCCCGGACCCCGTTCTTGGACGATCGTCCGAATCGCTCGATGGCCGTCCCCCATCGGCCGGCCCGGAAGAGCCCTTCCCGGCCGACCTATGACCACGGGAGTGGGGAACCGATGAAGCTGCTGCGTGTCGGCACGGTGGGGGCGGAACGCCCGGCGCTGCTCGACGGGTCCGGGGTCCTGCGGGACCTGTCGGGCCTGGTCCCGGACATCGACGGAACGCTGCTCGCGGACGAGCGGAAGCTGGCGGCCCTGCGCGCCGCCGCCGCGTCCGGTGAGCTGCCACGGCTCGATGCGGACGGACTGCGCACCGGTCCGCCGCTGGCCCGGATCGGCAAGATCGTCTGCATCGGCCTGAACTACCACGATCACGCCCGGGAGACCGGGGCCACGCCCCCCGAGGAGCCGATCCTCTTCATGAAGGCCCCGGACACGGTCGTCGGCCCCGACGACACCGTGCTGGTGCCGCGGGGCAGCACGAAGACCGACTGGGAGGTGGAGCTGGCGGTCGTCATCGGCCGCTCGGCCCGCTACCTGGAGACCGACGAGCAGGCGCTGGCGGCGATCGCCGGCTATGCCGTGGCGCACGACGTCTCCGAGCGCGCATTCCAGATCGAGCGCGGCGGCCAGTGGGACAAGGGCAAGAACTGCGAGACGTTCAACCCGCTGGGCCCCTGGCTGGTGACCGCAGACGAGGTACCCGACCCGCAGGACCTCGGCCTGCGGCTATGGGTCAACGGCGAGCTGAAACAGCACGGAACGACCGCCGAGCAGATCTTCCCGGTGGCCGAAGTGGTCCGCTACGTCAGCCGTTTCATGACCCTGTACCCCGGCGACGTCCTCAACACCGGCACCCCGTCCGGCGTCGCCATGGGCCACCCGGACCCCAAGCCGTATTTGCGGGACGGGGATGTGGTGGAGCTGGAGATTGACGGGTTGGGGCGGCAGCGGCAGCAGCTCCGCAACGCGTAGACCGTTTTTCCCACGTTGTCGGCTTTCCCGCCGCGGTGGCGTCTCGCCGTTGCGCTTTGCGGCGCCCCCGGACGTTTTCGGCTGGCCCGCCGTGGGTGTTGTTCGCCGTTGCGCCTGCGGCGGGCTGGTAGCCGCTGCGCTGGCTGTTCGGCTGCGGGACCGGCCCTCCGGACTCCGTCCTGCGGTCCGGCCCCTCCCGTTGGGGGTGGGGGAGACCGGTGGGGGTGCAGGTGGGCGGTCGGCGGACGGTACGTGGGACAAGGCCTTCGCCGCCGTCCTGGCCGGCGCCGACGTGAAGGGCCGTATCGACTGGTCGATGGTGGGCGTGGACTCCACCTCCTGCCGGGCTCACCGGCATGCGGCCGGAGCACGCAGGAGATCTCCGCGGTGCCGGGGAAAAGAACAACGCTCCGGCAGCACCGCCCCGACGAGGGGCTGGGGTGCTCCCGGGGCGGCCTGACCTGCAAGAAATAACTTCACAACTTCCGGGCCGTGGTCACGAGATTCGACAATCGTGCCTACGTCTTCCAGGGCACCGTGACCATCACCGCGATCCGGCTCTGGCTCCGGGCATAGATCCATTATCCGGGTTCGGAGAGGTACTTGTCACCGTTCTCCGGAACGATCTTTGTGCCTGATATGCGGTTTTAGGGTTGCGGTCGACGAGCACAACGCACCGACGTAACCCGGGAGTCGAGAGTGGAGCACGACGTTGCCGCGCTGACGGTGGAACTCACGGACATGGCCGTGGCAGATCACCAGTCCTCCGTCTGCGCGAACAGCGATGACCCGGCCGAGCAGTTGGCGTGGCGGCGGCTGACCGCACGGCACGGCGACCGACTCGGCGAGATCATGGATGAGTACGGCTGGCCGACGGCAGAAATGGTCGGCGAGGAGGCCGCACGCGCGGCGTGGCTGATCGCCCAGCACGCCGACCGGCAGCTCGACGTCCAGCGGCGCGCCCTCCAGCTGATGCAGCAGGCGGTGTTGGCAGGCTCGGCCAGCCCGCGCGAGCTGGCCTTTCTACGCGACCGCGCGCTGGTCAATGAGGGCCTCAAGCAGGTCTACGGCACTCAGATCGCCGGCGTGAAGGACGGGTCACCCGTTCCGTGGCCTTGTGAAGAGCCCGAGCGCATGGACGAACTCCGTGCGGAAGTCGGCATCGAGCCCTTTGACGAGTACGTCGCCAAGTTCGCGATGCCCTGACAACCAGTCCCCAGCCGCGTCCCGCAGATCGTTGACCAAGACTGACCTGCCGTGGCAATGATCCGCCGGACAGGCCCTGGTCTTCCCACCCACTCACGGGAGGGGCCGCGCCGCAGGACGGAGTCCGGAGGAGCGGCACCGCACCCGACCACCCACGCCCGCCGCCAGGCGCAACGGCGAGAAACCACCACGGCGGGAAAGCCGACAACGTGGGGGCCAAGCGCCGCGTCAAGCGGCGATCCGCACCGAAACGCCCTCCGCCGCGGAGCGCTTCGCGGCCTCCAGGACGCGCAACGCGGCCGCCGCCTCCCGGGCCGTCACCGGCGGCTGGCCGCCCCCACGGAGGGCCCGCTCGATCGCGGCGTAGTACGCGGGGTAGTCGCCCGGCAGCGTCGGCACCCGCTCGCCGCCCCCGGTCTGGGGGGACGATCCGGCGCCCAGGTGGCCCCAGCGGGACTCCGGCTCGACGCCCCATTCCACTCCGACGGTGCCGGGCCGCAGGCCCTCGCGGAGTGCGGCCTCCTGTGGGTCCAGGCCGTGCTTCACGTAGCCCGCGCGGTTGCCCAGTACCCGGAAGCGCGGGCCCAGCAGGGCGGCGGTGGCGCTCACCCACAGATGGGAGCGGACGCCGCCGGCGTGTGTGAGGGCGATGAAGGTGTCGTCGTCGGCCTCGGCGCCCGGGCGGCGGACATCGGACTCGGCGTAGACCGAGACGACCGGGCCGAACAGGGTCAGTGCCTGGTCGGCGAGGTGGCTGCCGAGGTCGTAGAGCAGTCCGCCGATCTCCGTGGGGTCGCCGGACTCCCGCCAGCCGCCCTTGGGCTGTGGCCGCCAGCGCTCGAAGCGGGACTCGAAGCGCTGGACGTCGCCGAGCGCGCCGTCCTCGATCAGCTTGCGGACGGTGCGGAAGTCGTTGTCCCAGCGGCGGTTCTGGAAGACAGACAGCAGCAGTCCGCGGTCCTCGGCGAGCGCGGCGAGCTTCTCGGCCTCGGCGGCGGTGGCGGCCAGCGGCTTGTCGACGACCACCGGCAGGCCGGCCTCCAGCGCGGCGGTGGCGAGCGGCACATGGGTCTTGTTCGGCGTCGCCAGCACGATCAGGTCGAGCTCCCCGGCGCGGTCGAGCACCGCCTCGGCGGTCTCGACCGTACGGACCTGCGGATGCTCCGCACGGGCCTGCGCCTGCCGCTCGGGGCTGGCGGTCGAGACGAGGTCGAGCCGCAGGCCTTCGGTCGCCGCGATCAGCGGCGCATGGAAGACCGAGCCCGCCAGGCCGTAGCCGAGGAGTCCGACGCGGAGCGGGCGGTCGTGGCCCACGCCGCCGCTCTTCTCGCCCATCTCGCTCATCTCGCGCTTCTCACTCATGGCCTCCACTTAAGCAACGCTGTTGCCAAAGCGCAAGCGATCCGGACAATGGACGGGTGAGCAGCAACGATCTCCCGTTCGTCGGGTTCTCTGGCAGTCCGGGTGCCAATCTCCCGGCACTGCGCGGGCACAACACCGCGCTGGTGCTCGGGCTGCTGCGGGCGGCCGGCGAGGAGGGCGTCAGCCGGCTGGAGCTCGCCGCGCACACCGGGCTGACCCCGCAGGCCGTCAGCAAGATCACCGCCCGGCTGCGGGCCGAGGGCCTGGCCGCCGAGGCGGGCCGCCGCGCCTCCACGGGTGGTAAGCCCGCCACCGTCCTGCGGCTGGTCCCCGGCGCCCGGTACGCCGTCGGCCTGCACCTGGACCGCGACGAACTCACCGCCGTCCTCACCGATCTGGCGGGCGAGGCGGTCGCCGTACGCCGCGCCCCGCTGGCCTTCGAGGCGGGCGCCGAGCAGGTGCTCGCCACCACCGCCCGGGAGGTCACGGCGCTGCGCGCACGGGCCGGAGGGTCCCCGGTGCTCGGCGTCGGGGTGGCCTGCCCGGGCCCGCTGGACCACACCACCGGCGTGCTGCACCGGGTCACCGGCGCCCCCCGGTGGGATGGCTTCCCCCTGCGCGACGCGCTCGCCGCACGCCTCGGCCTGCCCGTCGTCCTCGACAAGGACACCAACGCGGCGGCCCTCGGCCTGGCCCAGGACCTGCCGCAGGCCGCCGGCTCCTTCGGCTACCTCCACCTGGGCACCGGCCTCGGCGCCGGACTCGTCCTCGGTGGCAGCCTCTACCGCGGCCCCCGCACCGGCGCCGGCGAATTCGGCCACCAGACGGTGCAGTGGGACGGGCCGCGCTGCACCTGCGGCCGGCGCGGCTGCATCGAGGCGCTGTGCCTGGCGGCGGTGGCCCGCGGCGACCTGCCGGCCGCGGCCCGCGCACTGGGCGTGGGCGCCGCCAACCTCGTCGAACTCCTCGACATCGACCGGGTGTTGCTCGGCGGCCGCACCGTACTGGAGCACCCTGAGCCGTTCCTCGACGGCGTGACCGGGGCACTGGCCGAGCTCGCCCGCATCCGCGGCGGGTCCGGGGCCGGAGGCGGGGGAGCGGTGCCGGTGACCCTCGCCGGGGGCGGCGCGCGAGCGGTCGCGGACGGCGCGGCGGAACTGGTGCTGGCGCCGCTGTTCGGGGGGCGGGGGCCCGGCCTGACGGGCGGGCTCGGCGCTTCCTGAGGTCGCGTCAGCACAGATCCGGCGGCTCGGGGTGCCCTTCCATGTCGTCGCCCGCCCCGGGAATCCGCCTGCCCCGGCTCTCGGCGACGCGTAATGCGTCCCGCAGCGCCTCGACCAACCTGTGGACGCAGAAGCGCAGTTCATCGGCCGAGACCCGGTGCGCGCGGAGGAGCTCCTCGATGTGGTCGAGCAGCTCCGCCGCGGTGTCGAGCTGAAGCTCTTCCAGTCGGTCGGCGAGCCGCGAGACCGGGCCCCCGCCGGAGCCCGCCGATACGTAGCAGGGCTGGCCGTCCGCTCCCGACCAGGGGAGGAGCCGCAGGAGGTCGCTCATGAGGCGGCCTCCGGGCGGGAGGTGAGCGATGCCCGTAACCGGGCGATGGCGCGGGCGATACGTTGAGGCATGTCGACGCTCCTTGGGCGGCGTTGGCCACGCCCCGGGGGTGTTGACCCACCCGCCGGGGCCTTCCTTCCTTGAGTCTAGTGCACCGTAGTACCCCTAGGTACCCCATGCTGCATCTCGCCTGGCACGCGACACCCTGCTTAGTTTGGTCATGTGATCGAATTTGCTCCCGACGAGCCCCGCTGGCGCCAGGTCGCCAGAATCATTCGCCAGCGCATCGACGACGGCACCTACCAGCCCGGAACGCGCGTCCCTTCGGTCGTCGAGCTGCTGGAGGAATTCGGCATCGCCACGTCCACCGGTCAGAAGGTGCATCGCGGGCTGCGGGCGGAGGGTCTGATCTACACCGAGCCCGGCCTGGGCTCCTTCGTCTCCAAGGAGCGGCCGGAAGTGCCCGCCGAGGACACCGAGGGGTCCTAGTGCCCACTGCCCCGTGACCTTGCCCCGGCGTCGTAGTGCGAGGATCACCGCGTGGAGTTCCCGTACGGCCAGGATCCTGGCGCACCCATCCGGTCCGGCATCCCCGAGCACGGACGCATTCCCAAGTACTACGCGGCCAAGGTCGAAATCGCCGCGCTGCTGGAGGAGTTGGGCGAGGGCGAGGTGCTGCCCGCCGAGCGCGAGCTGGCGCTGCGCTTCGAGGTGTCCCGCGAGACGCTGCGCCAGGCGCTGCGGGAGCTGATCCTGGAGGGGCGGCTGCGGCGGGCGGGGCGCGGCACGGTCGTCGCGGGCCCCAAAATGGCGCAGCCGCTGTCCCTGGCGAGCTACACCGAAGGCGTACGGGACCAGGGCCGCGAGCCCGGCCGGCGCCTCGTCTCCCTCGACCGCTTCCCCTGCCCGCCCGCGCTCGCCACCGATCTGGGGCTGGCGGTCGGCGACGCCGTATGGCACATGGAACGGGTCCTGCTCGCCGACGAGGAGCGGGTCGGGCTGGAGAGTACCTATGTCGCGGTCGAACGGGTCCCGGACCTGGCCACCGACTTCAACCCGGACTCCTCCTTCTACGCCTACCTCCACCGGAGCCTCGGCATCGGCTTCGGCGACGCCGACGAACGCCTGGAAACCGTCCTCGCCACCCCACGCGAGGCCCTGCTGATCGGCACCCCGGGCGCCCTGCCCATGTTGCTGATCCATCGACTGTCACGGGATACGGGAGGCCGCCCCCTGGAACGGGTCCGTTCGCTCTACCGGGGGGACCGGTTCTCGTTCACTGCCCATCTGGGGAGGGCGGCGGGGGGCTGAGGCGGTCCGGCGGGGCCGCGGCGTACGGAGACGTCCTCAGGGTGCGGTGGCTCGTGCTGCCACCCGCAGCAGTCAAGGGGCGAGGTCGCCGTGGGGCGCCCGTTCGCCTGCCATGGGTCGCTGTGTGGGGACGCCCCGCTCGCGCAGGCGGTCCATCTCACGCCATTCCGGCCGCAGTCCGGTCACGTTCGTCGTGAGGAAGTGGGCGGCACCGCCGGCCAGCAGCACGGGCACGAGCCCGAAGGAGGCCACCGCCGCTCCGGCGATCAGTCCGCCGAGCGGGATCCCGGCCCAGGCCAGGGAATCACCCAGGGCGTTGACCCGGCCCAGCAGCCGCCGCGGGACGCGCTCGAAGGAGACCGCTCCCAGCACCGGGTTGAGGAAGCCTCCTCCGAATCCACCGACGGCGAAGACGAGGAGCACCGTCCACATCGGGGCGTGGCAGGCAAGGGCCAGGAACTTCGGCGCCCCGGCGAGCAGAAAACCGGTGAAGAACACCACCCGGCGCCGCATTCTGTGCGCAGCCGCCGCAGCGACCACGCTTCCGGCGATCGCGGCAATGCCCCCCACGCTGCTGGTCAGGCCGATCATGGCCGGCCCATGACCGGACGCGCGGGCCCACACGGGCATGAGCACCGTACTGAAGGCCGTGTCCAAGAGGTTGGTGATCGCCACCATGACGGTGATCGTGAGCAGCAGCGGATCGCCGCGCAGAAAGGCGAACCCCTCGCCGAACCGTTTCCAGTAGCCCAACTCCGTTGCGTCGTGGGGCGACGGGACGTTCGCGGCTGCCTGCCCCATGCCGCGAGGCAGTGTCAGCAGCATGATCACGGGGCCGAGTACGAAGCATCCCGCATTGACGGCAAGACCCGTCAGCGGGCCGAACAGCGCCACCAGCGAACCGCCGGCAGCGGGACCGAGGGTGGCGGCGAGCCGCTCGGTCGCACCGGCCAGGCCGGCGGCCCGCTCCAGTGGCATGCCGCTGCGGTCGGCCGCCTCCGGGACCATGACTTCCTTGGCCAGGTCCCCGGGACCGCGGGCGGCACCGATCAGTGCGACCAGGGTCAGCAGCAGCGGCAGGGAGAGCAGGTCCAGGGCGTGGAGCAGGGGGACGGCGCCGGCGGCGGTCGCGCTGGCCAGGTCGGTGGACCAGGAGATGACGCGTGGGCCGGCCCGGTCCACCAGCGGCCCGGTGAAGGCCTTGACCAGGACGTACGGGGCCATCTCGCAGAAGGCCACCAGACCGGTCTGCGTGGGGCTGCCGGTGGTGGCGAGCACGAACCAGGGCAGAGCGATGGCCGAGATGCGGGTGCCGGTCAACGACACCGCCATCGCCGCGAGCAACCCGCTCAGCGGCCGTAAGGACCGCCCGCCGGATATGCCGTCGTCGATCATGACGATCTCCGTCACGATGCCTCCGTCCCCGACCCGGACCCGGGACCGGACGAGTCCGCCGGCACGGACGTGGCATCCGGCTCGGGCAGAAAGTGGGTGATCACGGAGACCCGCTCGGCGCCGTCGGGGGCCGTGGCCGCCCCCTCCGGCGTGTCCGGCCGGTACCGGGTGACGACCGCTCGCAGTTCCTCGTGCAGGGCCGAGGCCTCCTCGGGTGTGAGGCGAAGCGGCCAGTCGCTCATGTCGAACGTGTCCCGCCATGCGCGGGGCATCGTCTGGAGTTCGTTGAGCGCGCGTTGTACGCGCAGGGTGTACGTGGCAGCGACGGACTGCAGATAGGCCATCGTGGCCTCGGGCTCCCGCTCGGCCAGCTCCGGGTCGTCGAACCAGGTGGACTGGTGTACCGCGCGCCACCAGCGCTCTCGCGCGTTCCCACGTTCCGCGTCCTCCTCGACGAATCCTGCCGCACCCAGCTGGCGCAAGTGGTAGCTGGCCGTACCGGAGTTGACGCCCAGCCGCTCGGCGAGCCGGGTGGCCGTGGACGGGCCGTGCTTCCGTAGCAGCCCGACCAACTGGAGGCGTACCGGGTGTGCCAGGGCGCGCAGCCCTTTCGCGTCCAGGACGGCCGCGTTCGTCTCGGGGGCGGGGCCGTGCGGCCTCTCGTTCGGTTCAGTCATGCCGCGCACACTAAACCGCAAACACTCCTTCGCAAAGAGTTCTTCGCGAAGGAGTGTTTGCCGTTCCGCTTCGCGCGGCCTTGGGGTGCGCGTAGAGCGGGCCGGTTGGTCACGAGAAGATAACTGGTCTAGGCCAAACTTGCCGCCCCGTTCACCGTCGCGTCGCCAACGGGCCCCCGGCGGGCCACCCGCCGCCGCGAGCGTCGGGGGCATGCGAGTCATAGTTGTCGGAGCCGGGGTGCTGGGGGCCATGCATGCCTGGCAGGCGGTCGAGCGGGGTCATGAGGTCCTGCACATCGAGCGGGAGGTCGAGGCCCGTGGTGCCTCGGTCCGTAACTTCGGGCAGATCTGGGTCAGTGGCCGGGCCGGGGGAGAGGAGCTGGCCACCGCGCTGCGCGCCCGTGAGCTGTGGGAGGGTATCGGCGACCGGGTCCCCGGGCTCGGGTTCCGGGCCATCGGCTCGCTGACCGTCGTCAAGAACGCCGCCGAGCGGGCGGTCGCCGAGGCCGCCACCCGCCGCCCGGACGCCGCCGCCCGCGGGTACCGGCTGCTGGACGCCGAGGAGGCGCGGGAGATCAACCCCGCCCTGCGCGGCGGGTTCGCCGGCGCGCTGTGGTGCGAGCGGGATGCCGCCGTAGAGCCGCGAGTTGCCCAACGGGCCCTGAAAGATGAGTTGTTGGGGTCCGGGAGGTACGCCTATCTCGGCGGCCGGGAGGTCCGTGAGGTCGTGGGGGAGCGGGCGGTGCGTGACGATCACGGCGAGATCCACCGGGGCGATGCGGTCGTGCTGTGCACCGGCGCCTGGCTCGGCGGGCTGGTCCGGGAGTTGGTCCCCGAGCTGCCGGTGCGCCGCGTACGGCTGCAGATGATGCAGACCGACCCGCTCGGCGAGCCGCTGACCACCTCCGTCGCCGACGCCGACAGCTTCCGCTACTACCCGGCGTACCGCAGCGATGCCCTGGACGCGCTCCAGGCCGGCCAGGCCCAGACGCCGACCGCCGCCGCGCACAAGATGCAGCTGCTGATGGTCCAGCGTGCCGACAGCGGGCTGACCATCGGCGACACCCATGAGTACGAGGCGCCGTTCGCCTTCGACACCGTCGAGGAGCCCTACGAGCACCTGACCGGCGTCGTCGAGTCGATCCTCGGCCGCCCGCTGCCCCGCATCCGCCGCCGCTGGGCCGGGGTCTACGCACAGTGCACCGACACCAGCCGCGTCGTGCACCGCCAGCAGGCCCGCGACGGCGTCTGGCTGGTCACCGGGCCCGGCGGCCGCGGCATGACCTGCTCCCCGGCAATCGCCGAGACCACCGCGAACGAACTGGGATGGTGAGACCGTTGACGCACCCCGACCGTACCCCGGCCCCCGACGACATCCAGCTGGTTGTTCTGGATATGGCCGGCACCACCGTCGCCGACGGGGGCCTGGTGGAGGAGGCCTTCGAGGCCGCTGCCCGCAGCCTGGGCGTGGCGCCGGGCAGCGCCGAGCATGGCTGGCAACTCGCCTACGTGCGGGCCACCATGGGCGAATCCAAGATTTCTGTCTTCCGCCATCTCTTCGGGGACGAGCCGACCGCCCGGCGCGCCAACGCCGCCTTCGAGACGGCCTACGGAGAGTTGGTCGACGGCGGGCGGATCGCGCCGGTCGACGGCGCCCGCGAGGCGATCGAGGCGCTGCGGGCCGCCGGCCGCACTGTGGTGCTGTCCACCGGCTTCGCCCGGGTCACCCAGGACGCCCTGCTCGCCGCGCTCGGCTGGCAGGAACTGGCCGACCTCACCCTCTGCCCGGCCGACGCGGGCGGCCGTGGCCGTCCCTACCCCGACATGGTGCTCACCGCGCTGCTGCGCACCCGCGCCACGGACTCCGTCCGGCGGATCGCGGTGGCCGGCGACACCTCGTACGACATGCTCTCCGGGCGGCGGGCCGGCGCCGGGATCGTCGCCGGGGTGCTCACCGGGGCGCACGACCGCGCGCAGCTGGAGTCCGCCGGCGCCACCCACGTCCTCGGCTCGGTCGCCGAACTGCCCGCCCTGCTGGGAGTGGTGTGAGATGCCCGCCCCGGCTGCCACGGCACCCACCCTGAAGGAAGCCCCCTCGGCACCTGGCCGCCCCGCATCGGGCATCCGCTTCGACGGCGTCAGTGTCACGTACGGCAGGCGCGGCGAGCACACCGTCCTGGACTCCCTCGATCTGACCGTCGCACCGGGTGAGGTGATGGCCCTTCTCGGGCCGTCCGGTTCCGGCAAGACCACCGCACTGCGGACGGTCGCCGGGTTCGTCCAGCCGGCCGCGGGGCGCGTGCTGATCGGCGACCGTGACGTGACCGGGCTGCCGCCGCACCGGCGCGGCATCGGCATGGTCGTCCAGCAGTACGCGCTGTTCCCGCACATGAAGGTCGCCGAGAACGTCGCCTTCGGCCTCCGGGCGCAGAAGACCCCGCGCGCCGAGATCCCCGGCCGGGTCGCCGAGGCGCTGGAGATGACGGGCATGGCCGCGTACGCCGGCCGGCACCCCCGGGAGCTGTCCGGCGGCCAGCAGCAGCGGGTCGCCCTCGCGCGGGCACTCGCCATCCGCCCCGGCGTCCTGCTGCTGGACGAACCGCTGTCCGCACTCGACGCCCAGCTGCGCTCCGGCATGCTCGCCGAACTCGCCCGGCTGCACCGCGAATTGCCCGACGTCTCGATCCTCTACGTCACCCACGACCAGATCGAGGCGCTGACCCTGGCCGACCGGATCGCCGTCCTGGACCGGGCCCGGCTGCAGGACTGCGGGACACCGCAGGAGCTCTACCGGCGCCCGCGCACCGAGTTCACCGCCTCCTTCGTCGGCACCGCGAATCTGCTGCCGGTGACGGTGCGCGCGGACCGCGGCGGCATCGACTTCGCGGGGCGGAAGCTGACGGTTCCGGTGGGCGACGGCCTGGCCGGGGGCGCCACCGCCACCCTCTGTCTGCGCCCGCACCTCGTCGGCCTCGGCGAGCGCCCGCACGGCGGCGGCCCCGGCAATACCCTGCGCGGCACGGTCACCGAAGTGCAGTGGCGCGGCGCCACCCACCGGCTGTATGTCTCCGTCGACGGCCACCGCGTCCTGGCTGACGTACCCGAACGGCGCCGGACGCCCGCCCTGGGCGAGGACATCGCACTGCACTTCGCGCCCGAGGACGCGGTTCTCGTCCCGGCGGGGCTGGCAGAGGACGGAGCGCGCGATGCCCAGGACGGTGCGCGCGATGCCGGGGACGGTGCGCACCATGCCTAGGACGGAAACGGAGACGGCAGGCACGGCGGCCAGGACCGAAGCGGCGACGGCCGGCAGCACGGCGGCCACGCCGGCCCCGCCCGCGGCGAGCCCCCGCCCCCGCCGCACATCGGCCGCCGCCCTATGGACCCTCCCCCCGATCGCCGCCCTGGCCCTGGTCTTCCTCTACCCCCTGGCCCTGGTGGTGTGGCAGTCCTTCAGCCCCGAGGACGGCGGCCACTCCACCGCCCCGTACACCGCGGTCTTCGCCGAGGCCTCCTTCCGCGCGGCGCTGACGAACACCGTGCTCCTCGCGGTCGGCGCCACCGTCGGCGCGCTCCTCCTCGGCCTGGCGCTCTCCCTCGTCATCGCCTTCGTCCCGTTCCCCGGCGGCAGGGCGATCAGCCGCGTCATCGACCTCTTCCTCGCCTTCCCCTCCTTCCTGATCACCCTCGCGCTGCTGTTCCTCTACGGCACCGTCGGCATCGCCAACGGTCTGTGGACGGACGTGACCGGTGCCGCCCACGGGCCGCTGGACTTCCTGCACACCCCCTGGGGCGTGCTGCTGGCCGAGGTCACCTACTTCACGCCGTTCGTGATGCGCCCGCTGCTCGCCGCCTTCTCCCAGGTGGAGTCCGGACAACTGGAGGCCGCCGCCTCGCTGGGCGCCCGGCCGTGGCGGATCGTACGGACGGTGATCCTGCCGGAGGCGCTGCCCTCGCTCGCGGCGGGCGGCGCACTCGTCCTGGTCCTCGGCCTCAACGAATTCGGCATCGTGCTCTTCACCGGCGCCAAGGACGTGGTCACCCTCCCGATGCTCGTCTACACCAAGGCGCTTCTGGACGGCGACTACACCGGAGCCTGCGTCGTCGCCGTCGTCAACATCGTGCTGTCCGTCGCGCTGTACGCCCTGTACCGGACGGTGATGTCCCGTACGGGCGGCGGTCGGGCCCGTCGCACCGGAGGTGCTGACCGTGCTGGTGCCTAGCAAGTCCGCCCGCCGGGCCATCCACCTCCTCTTCTTCGCCCTCTTCGTCCCGGTCTTCGCGCTGCCGCTGCTGGTGATCGTCGCCGCGTCGTTCGCCACCGGCTGGAGCGGAGCCCTCCCCTCCGGCGCGACCCTGGCGCACTACCGGGACATCGCCCACGGCGAGGCGCTCGACGCCCTGCTCACCAGCGTGCTGACCGCCCTCGCCGCGAGCCTGGCCGCGCTCACCGCCGGGACCTGGGCGGCCCTGGCCGCCGAGAAGCGCACCCGCCGCACCCGCCGGATCATCGACGCCCTGTTCCTGCTCCCCGTCGCTGTCCCCTCCGTAGTGGTCGGCCTCTCCCTCCTCGTGGCCTTCTCCCGGCCGCCGCTCCTGCTCAACGGCACCCCGCAGATCGTGATCCTCGCCCACACCGTCCTGGTCACCGCCTTCGCCTACCAGTCCGTGACCGCCGCACTTGCCCGCCTCGACCCGGCGTACGAACAGAGCGCGGCCGGTCTCGGCGCGCGCCCCGCCTACGTCCTGTGGCGGGTCAAGCTCCCCCTGCTCCTGCCGTCCCTCACCGCGGCCGCGGGCCTGTGCTTCGCCCTGTCCATGGGCGAGCTGAGCGCCACGATGATGATCTATCCCCCGGACTGGCTGCCGCTGCCGGTCCAGATCTTCGCCGCCACCGACCGCGGCTCCCTCTTCACCGGCGCCGCACTGGCCGTCGCCCTGATGGCCACCACCTTGCTGGTCCTCCTCAGCCTCTCCCGCCTCCGCACCAAGGCCTCCTACCGCTGACCTCCCCCGAATCCCCTTGCACTCACCAGGAGTTACCCCGCCATGTCCGTACCCGGCATCCGCCCCTTCCGCAAG
This sequence comes from Streptomyces sp. 2323.1, assembly GCF_900221035.1. Taxonomy (NCBI): domain Bacteria; kingdom Bacillati; phylum Actinomycetota; class Actinomycetes; order Kitasatosporales; family Streptomycetaceae; genus Streptomyces; species Streptomyces sp. 2323.1. The sequence continues at coordinate 5,110,848 of NZ_LT907981.1, forward strand.
CCGCTCGCCGCCTGCTGCGCCACCCTCGTCCTCGGTGCCTCGCTCACCGCCTGCGGCGGCGCCTCCACCGCCGACCCCGACGCCAAGGAGATCACCGTCTACAGCGCCGACGGCCTCAAGAGCGAGAAGGGCGACGGCTTTTACGACAAGGTCTTCCAGGACTTCCGGAAGAAGACGGGCATCAAGGTCAACTACGTCGAGTCCGGCTCCGGCGCCGCCGTCCAGCGCCTGGCCCGCGAGCGCGCCAACACCAAGGCGGATGTCGTCGTCACCCTCCCGCCGTTCATCCAGCAGGCCGACGGCAAGGGCCTGCTGGACGCCTACCGCCCCAAGGGCGCCGATCAGGTCGCCGCCGCGGACAAGGACCCGTCCGGCAAGTGGACCTCGATCGTCAACAACTACTTCTGCTTCATCTACAACAGGAAGCAGCTGAAGCAGGCCCCCACCACCTGGCAGGACCTGCTGGACCCGAAGTTCAAGAACAAGCTCCAGTACTCCACGCCCGGCGTCGCCGGCGACGGCACCGCCGTGCTCATCAAGGCCCTGCACGACTTCGGCGGCCAGGGCCCGGCCATGACGTTCCTCAAGAAGCTCCAGGCCAACAACGTCGGCCCGTCCTCCTCCACCGGCCAGCTCGCTCCCAAGACCGACAAGGGCGAACTCCTCGTCGCCAACGGCGATGTCCAGATGAATTACGCCAACCAGAAGTCGATGCCGAACCAGGGCATCTTCTTCCCCGCCGCCAGGCCCGGCGCCAAGCCCACCACCTTCGCCCTGCCGTACGCCGCCGGCCTGGTCAAGAACGCCCCGCACCGCGCCAACGCCCAGAAGTTCCTCGACTATCTGCTGTCCCCCGAGGTCCAGCAGCAGGTCTCCGCCGTCGGCGGCGGCTTCACCTCCCGCAAGGACGTCAAGCCCACCGACGCCAACGCCACCCACCTCGCCGCGATCATGAAGAACGTCGAGATCTTCCAGCCGGACTGGAGCGACATCGACAAGAACCTGACGTCGTACGTCGAGGCGTGGCGGACGGCGACGGGGAGCTGACCCGTTGGCGATGCAGCCTGTGCCTCCGCGACAGTGGCCCCGACCCCTGCCGAAGATCAGCAGTCTTCGCCGGGTCGGGGCCGCGGTCGCCTGACTTAGGGTGGGGGAGTCGGCCGTACGTACGACCCGGGGAGCACCCTCGTGGTCCACGGCGCGTGCGGGAGGCGGTCGGCGCCCCTGGTCATCACGCACGGCAGGAGTCCGGCAGTGGCAGAGCGCAAGCCGATCGAGTCATGGCTCACCGACATGGATGGCGTCCTGATGCACGAGGGCATTCCGGTCCCCGGGGCGGACGCCTTCATCAAGCGGCTGCGCGAATCGGGCAAGCCCTTTCTCGTGCTGACCAACAACTCCATCTACACTCCGCGTGATCTCCACGCCCGGCTGAGCCGCATCGGGCTGGACGTGCCATGGGAGTGCATCTGGACCTCCGCGCTGGCCACCGCCCAGTTCCTGGACGAGCAGCGGCCCGGCGGCACCGCGTACGTCATCGGCGAGGCGGGCCTGACCACCGCCCTGCACGACATCGGATACGTCCTGACCGACCATTCCCCTTCCTATGTCGTTCTCGGCGAAACGCGTACGTACAGCTTCGAGGCGCTGACCAAGGCGATCCGGCTGATCAATGAGGGCGCCCGGTTCATCGCGACCAACCCCGACGAGACCGGCCCCTCGCCGCAGGGCCCGCTCCCCGCCACCGGATCGGTCGCCGCCCTGATCACCAAGGCCACGGGCGTCGACCCGTACTTCGTCGGCAAGCCCAACCCGCTGATGATGCGGCACGCCCTCAACGTCATCGGCGCCCACTCCGAGACCTCCGCGATGATCGGCGACCGGATGGACACCGATGTCCTGGCCGGACTGGAAGCGGGCATGGAAACCTTCCTGGTCCTGACCGGGCTGACCCGTCCCGAGGAGATCGAGCGGCACCCGTTCCGCCCGTCCCGCGTGGTGGACTCGATCGCGGACCTGATCGACCTGGTCTGATCGCTGTCGCTGCGCCCAGGGCCTGCCGGTGTCGCTGTCGCTGGCCCGGGGCGACGGAGGCTGGTGCCCCGGCCCCACCCGAACGGCGCAGCTACGGACCGCACCGGATGCGGGCGGGCTCGCTCGGGCGGACCTTCGGAGGTATCGGAGGTTCACCATGCGCTCACGGCAACTTGCTCTCTGTGCCGCGGTCGCGGCGTGCGCGGTGACGACGGCGCCCGCCTACGGCATGGGCGCACGCGGCACCGGTACCGGCCGGACCCTTGCCGCAGCGGCCCCGTACGCCACGTACACCCCGTACGTCTCGTCCGCCTCGGGGAGCACGGTCGCCCGGCAGGTCACCGGCTGTCACGCCGCATGGGACGCCGCCTGCTCGGCTGTCTTGGCCGCCGCGGCCCCGCCCGTACGGCCCGCCGGGCCCCTGACCGCCGATGAGGCTTCCCTTGCCGACTCCCGGCCGGCCGCCGACGCCGGCCCGCGCCGCGAGCTGAGCAGCACCTCGGCCGTCGGCCTGGTGCTGGCCGGCGGCGCCGTGCTCGTCATCGCGGGACAGCTGCTCCGCCTCCGGCTGCGGTTGCGGCGTACGCGACGGGGCGACGTCGATGAGCACTGACGAGGAAGGCGGGACCCCGTCCGGCGGGCGTGCTGCGGATGTGGTCGACAGACCCGAGCGGGCCGCGCGCCGCGCCACCGGCTCGTACGGCACCCCAGGCCCGCTTCAACCCCTGAAGCTGCCCGTCGCAGGTCCCGGAATCGGTACGGGGGTGGGCGTCGCAGCACCTCCGGGAACCAGGCCCGGTGCAGGGCCCGATCGGTCCGCAGCGGCACGTACGGCTACGGCAACGTCCAGGGCAGCGGCTACAACTACGGCTACAACTACGGTGACGAGCACGGGTACAGCGACACGCACAGCTACAGCTACAGCCACAGCGACCCACACAGCCAGGGGGAATGCCTCCACCCACCGTCCGGGCCAGCTTGTCGCGGGTGTGGCCTGGGCGGTGTTGTTGCTGGGGCTGTGGTTGTGGGGGCGTGATCTGGCGGACGGGGTGGCCGCGCAGCTGGCCACGACGGGGGATGTGGCCGCGGTCGGCCGTCCGTTGGGGCGTCAGGGGCCCGCGCAGGCGCATGCCCCGGTACCGGCCTCCGCGGCCGCGGATCCCGTAGGGCTCACCATCGAAGCGCTCGGTGTACGGGCGGCCGGTATCGCCGCACACGATCTCGACGAGAACGGCCTCCTCGCCCCGCCCCCGCCCGCCTCTCCGGATGTCGTCGGCTGGTACGCCGGAGGGCCGCAACCGGGCGAGACGGGTGCGGCGCTGCTCGTGGGACGGGCCGGTGCCGACCGCGGCTCCGGTGCCGGGCGGATCGTCTTCCGGCGTCTGACCGGGCTCAAGCCGGGGCAGCGGGTGGACGTACGGCGTGCCGACGGCAGCACCGCGCGCTTCACCGTCGAGGATGTCCGGCTCTACGACCGTGACCGCTTCGACCCGCACCGGGTCTACGCCCCGCACGACCGGGGACGCTCCGAACTGCGGCTGATCGTCGATGACGGCCGCCACGGCGGTGCCCTGGCGCGGCGCGAGGGTGGTCCCGCGAAGGTGGTCGTGGTCTCGGCGTATCTGACGTCCTTCCAGGCAGGGAACGCGGGAGAGGGTCGGGAATCATGACGGGCCCGCTTCGTCAAGTGCCTTAGCGAGGACGGTGCAGGGCCTGTCCACAGGGCGACCCGGACGGGGGGCCGTGTGCCACGATGGGGGCGGCCGGTGATCTCCAGCCGGTCGTGTTCCGTGCTCCGAGGGGGAGTGGATGGACGGCAATCTGCGGCGGACGGCCGGGGGCGGGCCGCCGACGGGGCGGTACGGTGCCGGCCGGCGGCGTCTCGCGCATCCCGGTGCGGCAGCGGCGGGAGCGGTGGCTCTGCTGCTGCTCGCCGGCTGTTCCTCGTCCGACGGCGGCAAGGATGACGGTCTGCCGGCCACGCCGGGCCAACGCCCCAAGTCCGTCACGCCGTTCTGGGTCAACCCGGACACCAAGGCGGCCCGTCAGATGTCCGCGTACCGCAAGGACGACAAAGCCGCCGACGCCCGCCTGGTCAACAAGATCGCGGCGCAGCCGGTTGCCGAATGGATAGGGGTCGACGACCCGCAGGGGGAGGCCGGCGGCTTCACCGAGGCGGCCGCCAAGGCCGGCCGTGAGGCGCTGCTGGTCCTCTACAACATCCCGCACCGCGACTGCGGCAGCTATTCCCAGGGCGGCGCCGCCGACGGCAATGCCTACCGGGCGTGGCTGGACGGTGTGCTCAAGGGCATCGGCGACCGTCCCACCACCGTCATCCTGGAGCCCGACGCGCTGCCGCACATCGCGGACAGGTGCACCCCGCAGAAGTTCCAGGAGGAGCGGTACGCCCTGCTGACGGAGGCGGTCGGCAAGCTCAAGGCGCTGCCGCACACCAAGGTCTATCTGGACGCCGGCAATCCGCACTGGATCAAGGACCCGGGCCGGATGGTCGACCCCCTCAAGCGGGCCGGTATCGACCGGGCCGACGGCTTTGCGCTGAACATCTCCAACTACCAGACCACCGCGGAGAACACGAAGTACGGCAAGCAGCTGTCCGCCATGGTCGGCGGCAAGCGCTTCGTCATCGACACCAGCCGCAACGGCAACGGCCCGGCGCCCGGTGGCGATGACCCGGAGAACTGGTGCAACCCGCCCGGGCGTGCCCTGGGCACTCCACCGACGACCAAGACCGCCGATCCCCTGGTGGCCGATTACCTGTGGATCAAGCGCCCGGGTGAGTCGGACGGCACCTGCAAGGGCGGCCCGAAGGCAGGCGCCTGGTGGCCCGCGTACGCCTTGGGTCTGGCGCGCGGCGCGAAGTAGCGGACGGGCGCGGGGCGGGGGCAAGCCCCTCGCTCCCGCCGCCTTCACCACTGACAGAGGCCCGCGAAGACCCGGGCCTCGGCGGCCGGTTGGCCGGGGGCGGGTTGGCCTCCCGCGCTCCGTCCGGTCCCCGACGTCCCGCCCCCCCAGCGTGCGCGGGCGGTACGCCTACCCCTGCGCCGCCGGCACCTTCACCCACACCGCCTTCGACGGCGTTCCCGCGCCGTCGACCGCGGTCAGCATGTACCACCCCGGCGGGACCAGGGAGGGGTCCTTGGGCAGGGTGACCCGTACCCCGTTCCCGTCCTTGGTCGCCGTGAAGTCCACTGCGATCGAGCGCTGTTCGACGTTGGTGACATGCGTGAAGGACCCCGGGCGCATCAGCCGCATCTTCTTGATGGCGGAGGCGTGCGGGGAGCCGAAGGTGGCGCTGCCGCCGAGCGGGACCGTCGTGGGCCCGCGGTCCGTCAGCTCGGGGCGGGAGTCCCGGTAGAGGTAGGGCGGGGTGTAGAGATCGATCTGCTGCTGGAAGACGCCCGGCTTGGTGTTGTCCTTGTCGGCGTAGAGCGAGTCGGACCCGAAGGTCATCACCCGGCCGTCGGGCAGCAGCAGCGCACCGGAGTGGTAGTTGCGGCCCACCAGCGGGTCGGCCACCTGCCGGGCCGAGTTGGCCGCCGGGTCGTACAGCTCCGCCTTGAGGACGTTGGAGTCGCTGCGCCCGCGGTAGTCACCGGAGCCGTTGGTGGTCAGCACGGTGTCGTCCGGCATGATCACGCTGCTCGGGTAGCGGGCCTTCGCATAGAGCGGCGGCCCGTCCTTGAAGCGAGGTGAGGGGGAGTGCAGATCCACGATCCGGGTCTTGTCGGTGGACTTCGGGTCCTCGCCGACGCCGCCCCCGCCCAGCACCATGTACCGCTGCTGCTGGGCCGGCGGCAGCAGCACCGACATCGACGTCTCCAGGATGTTCGGGTCGCTCATCCCGGGCACCACCTGGAACTTGTTGGACTTGAGGTCCCAGATGCCGGGCTTGCGGCCGATGTTGTCCGGGCCGTAGCCGGCGTTGGAGCCGGTGTAGAAGATCCGGCCCTTGTCGGTGAGGAAGAGCGCCGGGTAGGTCGGGAAGAAGCGCCGCTTGGGCAGATAGCGCCACTTCTTCGTCTTCGGGTCGTAGATCTCCTGCTTGCCGGGGACGACCTGCCCGATCTCGTCGAGGCCGGAGACCGAGAGCACCTTGCCGTCCTGGAGGGACGTCAGTGTGGGGTACCAGCGGGCCTCGTTCATCGGGCTGACGGGTATGTAGCGCTCGGCCACCGGGTCGAACTCGAAGGAGTCCTTGATCCCCTGGAAGTCCTTCTTGTCGAACGACAGCTTCTGCGCGATGCCGTAGAAGTTACGGGCGTCCGCGCCGGTCAGGCCGTGGATGCGGTAGTTGTCCTGGGAACCGGTGGAGTAGCCGCGGCCGTCCTTGAGGGCCTCGACATAGACCCGGGCCTCGCTGTGCACCACCGTGACCTTGCCGGTCGCCGGGTCGGTCTTCTTCTTCGCCCGCGGCACCACGACCGGGTCCTTGGAGGCGAAGGTCTTCCCGTTCTGCTTGCCCGTGAAGAGCGTGCCGGCCGGGAACGTCTTGGGGCCGTCCGGGTTCTCGTTGTAGACGATCATGAGGCCGCCGGCCTTCTTCACATCGCCGTTCAGCTTCTCGTAGCGCTGGGTGCCGCCGGCCACCAGGAGCTTGCCGTCCGGGAGCTGGGTGTGCCCGGCGCAGAAGAGGTCCTTGGGCGTGGGGATGTTCTTGAAGGTGTTCTTCTCCGGGTCCCACAGGACCGTACGGAACGACTTCGCCTTGAAGTTCGCCGCGTTGTTGCCGGAGCCCGCGACCAGCAGCACCTTCCCCGTGTGCAGCAGGGCCGCGTGGATGGTGTTGATGCGGTACTTCTGCGGGACGTTGACGACGTCCCAGTGGCCGTTCGCCGCCTTGTACTCGGGCTTGTTGATCTTGTACTGGTGGTACTGCTCCGAGGCGAAGCTGTAGAGGGCCGGCCCGTTCATCCCGGCCAGCGCAAGCACCACTGCCGTCGCTATCGCCACTCGGCGGGTGCGACGGGTCGGACGGTACTTCATGTGTGACGTCCCCCAAGGGCGATCTGCATGGTCTGTTCGGCGGCGGACGGTTCGGTGGCCGGGGCGGTGGTCCGGGCGGCGGTCCGGATGCCGACCTGGTCGGTGGCCGCGGCGGCGGACTCCTCGCGGGTCCGGTCGATGGCCGCGGTCTCGGCAGCATCGGTGCCCCGGTCCTGGACCCGGCCTTGGCCCCGGTCCTCGGCCTGGTCAGCGGCCGGGCCCTCCGCCTGGTCAGCGGTTCGCCTGGCATGCGCGGCCACCCGCCGCCCGCGGTCAGCGCCCTCGGCACCGCCGCCCACACCGACACCAGGAGCCGCACCACCCATGGCACCGACACCGGAACCGACACGGACCCCGACCCCGACAACGGTGTCGGCAACGGCCCCGGCGGCACCCTCGGCCGCTGCGGCACCCGGTGCTGCCCCCTGGGCGGCCCCCGCCGCCCCCCGCTTCCGCTTCTCCTCCCGCACGCTCATCCGCCAGGCCACGATCGGCGCGGCAGTGATCAGCATGGCGAGCACGGCCCAGGTGACCATCGCCGGATGGCTGTGGCCCAGTACGAACGAGGCCACCAGCGAGCCGCCGAAGACGAGCAGGAAGAACAGATGCACCCGGAAGGTGCCGAACAGGGTGTCCGGGCTGGACGAGTCGCCCTTCGGCGTCACCACGAACTTGCTCTTGCGGCGCAGCACGGCATCGAACAGCGAACGCGCGTAGATCGGCGCCGACAGCGCGGACATCACCATGCCCGCGATACCGCCGGAGCCCTCCGGCTCGTGCGGCGAGACGTTGTGCCGCCGGTTCCAGATGTACAGCCCGATCTGCAGCGCGGAGGCATTGCCGTACAGCATCATCCACACGGCCGGGTCGATCTCCACGCCCGATGCGCCCAGCCCCAGGAACAGCGCGCAGCTGAGGGCCGCCAGAATCCAGTTCAGGGCGGACATCGGGTAGAAGATGACCATCATCGAGTAGTTGAAGAGCCGGCCCGCCGGCAGCGTGAACGGCGCCTTCCAGAACTGCTTGAGGATCGTCTCGTACGTCCCGCGCGACCAGCGCAGCTGCTGGGTGAAGAAGTCCGTCCAGGCCGTCGGCCCTTCGCCGACCGCGAGCACGTCCGGCGTGTAGACCGAACGCCACTTCTTCCCGGTCGCCGGATTCCGGTGCCGGTGCATCTCAAAGCCGGTCGCCATGTCCTCGGTGATCGAGTCGTACAGCCCGCCGATCTGCTTGAGCGCGCTGATACGGACGGCGTTGGACGTGCCGACGAACATCGGGGCGCCGTAGCGGTTGCCGGCCCGCTGGATCAGCGCATGGAAGAGGAACTGCTGGGACTCGGCGGCCTTGGTGACGAAGGTGTCGTAGTTGCCGTACACCTGGGGGCCGATGACGAACCCCACGTCCGGGTCGCGGAAGAAGCCCAGCATCCGCTCCAGGTAGTTGGGCAGCGGGACGTGGTCGGTGTCGACGGAGGCGAAGTAGTCGTAGTCGTCGCCGTGCGCCTGCAGCCAGGCGTTGTAGTTGCCGTGCTTGGTCTTGGCGCGGTGCGGGCCCTTGGGGCGGTTCCACTCCGGGACGCCCTTACGGGTGAAGTGGTGGACGCCCAGCCGCCGGCAGACCTCTTTGACCTCGGGGTCGTCGCCCTCGTCCAGCAGCCAGATGTGCAGCAGCCCGCGGTGGCGGATCTTGACCGCCGCCTCCAGCGTCTTCGTCACCATGGCCAGGGGTTCCTTGCCGGGCACGAAGGACGTGAGGAAGGCGACGCGGGTGCCGCTCTCCGGTATGACGGGTATGGGGTCGCGGGCGACGAGGGTGGCGTGCGCGTTGGACAGCACGTTCATGCAGCGGAAGAACTCGATCAGCCCGATCGAGACCAGCATGACGACGTCCAGCGTCGGGAGGAAGTCGTAGGCGGGGTAGTCGCGTTCGGTCCAGTGCTCCGGCAGCATCAGCCAGATCAGCAGCCCGAACGAGAGCAGCGGCGCGGCGCCGAGCAGCACGGCTGCCCGGATGCGGTGCGGTTCGCCGGAGAGCAGCGAGCGGTAGCGGACCGTGTAGGGCTGGTCCGGGTCGGGCCGGGTGAGCGGACCGGCCAGCCTGCTGTAGTGCTCGTAGTCGTAGCGCGGCAGCGCCTTGCGCGGGACCTGCCGCTGCCGGCGATGGCGTGGCATGCGCAGGCGTGTCGTGGCGGAGGGGTCGTACGGCTGCTGCGTCCCGGCGCCCTCAGGCGGCGATGTCATGAATCCATCCCCCCGCACGCAACTTTGGCTGCGTGCCCTTCTGCTGATGGCCCGGTTCCGCGGTTCCCCGCGGCCCACCCGGGCGCTCTGAAATGTCGGCGACCTGCACCGTCGGATGGCGGCGACCATCTTCCGGTTGTGTGTGAAACACTTCCGCGATCTTGCCAAGCGGAGAGTTCCCCGTGTTCACATCACGCCACCCGGCGTACCCCACTGTTCCCCCGTCACAGAACCCGGCCTGATTTCTGCTGAGGGACCAGGCCAGGGTCCCTAACCGCCGTCATGGTGGCAAGAGTCACTCTAAATGTGCTCACAGAATGCGTAATACGGGGCGCGGTGTGATGCAGCGCACATCATTTGATCCGGAACTGCTGCTAATTTTCCCGCTGTCGACGGATATCAGGGCGATGGCCGAGCCCTGTCCTGCTCGTGGGCGCGCATGCGCCGGCGGGCAAAGAGGCGTGTCCCGCACCGGTAAAGTCCGCCGCCGATCGGTCATCGGACGCTGAAGAATAGGACCCCGCCGCAGGATTCCGGGTTGCCTCGGCGGGACGCTGCGGATGCCGCTGCGTCGTGAATAAACCTCCTGCTCAAGGGACTTGAAGCGTTCCGCGTGCGGCATCGGGCGGCAGCCGGCGGAATTCACCGACAAAGCGGGCGGAGGGCGGGTCCGTGCCGGGTCCGGCCCGTTTGACGACTTCGTCGAAGTTACCTCCGCGTACGGCGATTTGGCCGAAGGTGTGAACCATGCCCCGGGAATCCCCCAGTTCTCGGCCGGCCGACGGCGCGATGGCGCGCGGAAGGCGCTGGAGTGCCCAATCCGTGGACAGCGCCGCCGGGATTTCGGGCGACGGTCGTCGTGTCGCCGGCGTCGCCCCCACGGCCACGAGGGTCGATACCCGCCATGGCGGATCCGGGGCAGCTCGAAAGCCGCAAAGTGTCCGAGGGGAGAGTCAGCGGAAAAGGAATGACAACCCCGGCTTCCGAATCCCTATGCGACCGAACAATTACCGTTCGTGACCGCCGGAATTTCAGCCCGCTGCCTTCCGCATATCGCGAAGAGGTCTCCGCCCCGGCTTGATCATGGCCCGCGACGCACGGTGGGGGCGCTCGCTTACGCCGTTCGGCTTCCGGACCCGTGGAAGGGAAGCGGGCGGCCGGCGGAGGTACCCCGCCATTCGGCCGCCCCATGACTGAGGCCCCCCGCATGGCGAGGGGCCTCAGTGTGACGTGCGCCGCCAGGGACTCGAACCCCGGACCCGCTGATTAAGAGTCAGCTGCTCTAACCAACTGAGCTAGCGGCGCGCGCTGACCTGAAGAACTTTACACGAACTCGGAGGGTGCTCCGTACCCCCGACCGCGCTGCTCACGCGCCCGGGCAGTGTGATCCCCGACACTCGTCGCGGCGCCCGCTCCGTCTCTCCGTACCCCGCCGGTGGTCCATCGCGCCGCGGTCGAAAGTCCCGCGATCTTGGGACCTTCGACCGCTCGTCCGCCCGCATCGCTCTGTGAGGATCGAGAGCAAGGGGGGAGTAAGGGGAGAGCAAGGGGCGAATGGGCGGTAGATCATCCGTTGCCCCGTCAACATGCGATATCGACCGATGGTTGAGAGGCTGAGGCGACCGTCAGGACGAAAAAACTGCACACGCCCGCAGAGGTGCCGGCCATGGCGTCCGTCACTCATCCTTCGCCTCTTGCAACCCCACCCTCCAAAGCAACGTCTGCCAGGACGCGCGCCCCGGACCGGTCCCCGGGACTCGCCCCTCCGTCGGAAAGGTTGATCGTCGTGGTGTCGACAGCCAAGCGCACCCTAGAGATGCAGCTCCTCCTCGGGCCGGACGAAGCAGTTCCGGTGGCCGGCCGGTTCAGCTATCGCAGTGACCGCCCGTACGAGGTCGAGGTCGCCTTCATCAGCCGCGGCCGGACGGTCGCCACCTGGCTGTTCGCCCGTGAACTGCTGCTGGCCGGGCTGCACGGTGAGGCGGGGGAGGGGGACGTACGGGTGTGGCCGTTCCGCCGGCCGGGCGAACCGCGGCGGGTGCACATCGAGCTGTCCACCGACGACAGCATCTGTGAGCTGTCGGTACGGGCGAGTGAGCTGACCCCCTGGCTGGAGCAGACCGCGGCGATCGTCCCGCCCGGCCACGAGGGCCACTACCTCGACCTGGACACCCACCTGGCCCGGCTGCTCGCGGGGAAGTGCTGATGGGGGACATGACGATCACGACCACGACCGGGCCCCCGACCGGGGCCGAGCCCATGGGGGTGACTGTGAACGGGGCTGCGACTCCGGAGGCGGGAGCGGCCGAGCCCGCCGCCTCCCCTATACCCGCCGCGCGGCAGGCCGCGCCACCGGGCCGGGCGGCGGGCGGCGGCGCCGAGGCGACCGCCGGCGAACCCGCCACGGCCGCTTCGCACGACCCCCGCACGCACGGCTTTCTGCCCGAGCGGCCCCCGGTCCGATCCATGATCGGCACCTGGACCCGGCTGGACGCCATGGCGCGGGCCGCCGCGACCGCACCCGACCGGGAGGCGGCCGTCGCACTGGTGGAACGGGCCCGCCGGGCCGGTGAGTTGGCCGCCCTGCGGCAGCGCGTCTCCCGGCTCTCGCTGCGGAACGCGGAGGCCGCGGCCATGCGGATCGCGGTGATCGCGGTGTCCTGCGGCTGGTGCGGACTCGACCCGCAGGCGCCGGCCGCCCGCGAGGTCGCCGACGAGGCCTTTCTCGACCTGTGGGCGGCGATCGCGCACCGTATCGACCACGACCAGTTCGTCGCGCTGCCCACCCTCGCGCTCCACAACTGGGCCCCCGAACGCAAACCGCGCCGCCATATCCCCATCGACCAACTGGCCCGCACCGAAACGCTGGTGCCGATCGTCCGCTGGGCCCCCGAGGGGCAGCCGCTCAGCCGGCTGGACCGGCTGATGCTGGCCGCGACCCGGCTGGAGGCCCACGGGATCTGGCTCTTCCGGCTCGCCGAAACCCTCGCGGGCCGTTCGCCCGACGACTCCTCCACTCCGACGGCGCTGCGCCGGCTGGTACGCGTCCAGCACGCACTGCGCGCCCAGCTGCTCGCCGAGGCGGCGGAACTGGCGGCGGCCCCGGCCACCCCGCAACAGCGCGCGGTGCTCGGTGCGCTCGCCGAACAGGGCGCCCTGGAACCGCCGGTCCTCCAGGCGGCCGACGCGGTGCTGGGCATCGGCGGCCGCCGGCTGGGCGAGGGCCGGCGCCAGCTCCTGCGGCGTCATCTCCCGGCGCAGCAGCGTGCCTGGCTCAGCGCGATGGACCGCCACTGCGCACCCGTACGGACCCTCGCCCACCGCGGCGGCCCGGACGCCGCCGTCTACCGCGAGGCCCAGGAGTCGCTGATCGCCCTCCGCCGTACGTACGCGGCCCTGGTACAGGCGGCCGCCCGCCCCGGCACGGCCCCGCTCACGGTGGCCGCCTGACCTCCGGACCCGGACCCGCCCCGCCGCGCCCGGCCGCCGAGGCGCGCACCACCGTGGCCGTCGGCCCGGCGGCCGCGGCCCCCGGCGGCGGCCGCAGGAGCGTACGCGCCGGTCTCCAAATCTGACGCGACGTCAGCTACCCTCCACCCCCATGGCAGCCAACAGCCTCGCCCCCAGCGGCAGTTCCGGCGCCGCCACCCTCGCGGAGCTCGTCCGGGCGCAGTGGGGCGATCACCGGGTGGGGGCGAAGTACGGGGAGCTGCGGCTCACCCATCACCAGCTGGCGGGCGGCGCCGCGGCGCGGGCGGCGTTGCTGCGCGAGCTGCTGCCGCGTGGGGTGCCGCCGCACGTGGGGGTGCTGCTCGACAACGTCCCGGAGTATCCGCTGTGGCTGAGTGCGGCGGCGCTCGCCAGGGCCGCCGTCGCCGGGCTCAACCCCACCCGCCGCGGCCCGGAGCTCGCCCGCGACCTCGCCCACACCGACTGCGCGCTGCTGATCACCGAGCGCGCCCGGCTGCCGCTCCTGTCCGGCCTGGCCCTCCCGCTCCCGCCCGAGCGGATCCTCGTCGTGGACGACCCGGCCTACCGGCAGCTGCTCGCGCCGTACGAGGGCACGACGCCCGACGAGATCACCTCCGGCCCCGGCGGCACCCCGGCGCCCGCCACCCGGATGCTGCTCACCTTCACCTCCGGCTCCACCGGCGCCCCCAAGGCCGCCGTCTGCAGCCAGGGCCGGCTGGCCGCCGCCGGGCACGCGCTGGCCGGCCGTCTCGGGGTGCGCCGGGACGATGTCCACTACCTCTGCATGCCGATGTTCCACGGCAATGCCGTGATCGCCGGCTGGGCCCCGGCGCTCGCCGGCGGCGCGGCCGTGGCGCTGGTCCGCCGCTTCTCGGCCTCCGCCTTCCTCCCCGACGTCCGCCGCTACGGGGCCACCTACTTCACCTATGTCGGCCGGGCCGTGCAGTATCTGCTCGCCACCCCGCCCGCCCCCGACGACCGGGACCATCCGCTGCGCCGCGGGTTCGGCACCGAGGCGGGCGCCGTCGACGCCGCCCGCTTCGCCGAACGGTTCGGCGTCCGCCTGACGGAGGGGTACGGCTCCTCCGAGGGCGGCGCCGCGCTCCAGCGCACCCCGGACACCCCGCCCGGCGCCCTCGGCCGGCCCGCGCCCGGCGACGATCTCGCCGTCGTCGACCCGGAGACCGGCGCCGAGCTGCCACCCGCCCGCCTCGATCCGGCCGGCCGGCTGCTGAACGGCGCGGAGGCGATCGGCGAGCTGGTCAACCGCGGCCGCAGCTCCTTCGAGGGCTACTGGCGCAACCCGGAGGCGACCGCCGCCCGTACCCGCGGCCGGGGCGCCGAGGGGACCGGCGCAGGCTGGTACTGGACCGGCGACCTCTTCTTCCGGGACGCCGCGGGCTTCTTCCACTTCGCCGGGCGGACGGACGACCGGCTGCGGGTCGACAGCGAGAATCTGGCCGCCACGATGATCGAGAACATCCTCGCCCGTTACGCCCCGGCCGCCGGCGCCGCCGTCTATGCGGTGCCCGATCCCGTCGCCGGCGACCAGGTCATGGCGGCCCTCGCGGTGCCGGACGGCGTCGCGTTCGACCCGGACGATTTCATGGCCTTCCTCGCCGCCCAGCCCGATCTCGGCACGAAGATGGCGCCCCGCTTCGTCCGGACGATGGCCGCGCTGCCGGCGACCGCCACGAACAAGGTGCACCGCGTCGCCCTGCGGCGGGAAGGGTTCCGGTGCCCGGACCCGGTCTGGTGGTCCCCGCTCACCCCGACGGGCCCGGCCGCCCGGGCCCTCCCCGCCGGCAGCACCTACCGCCCGTTCACCGCCGGGGACCGGTCCGCCCTCCTGGCGCTCTACCGCGAGCACGACCGGGCGCACCTTCTGGACCGCTGAGCCGGTGGCCGCCCGTCGGCCCGCCACACAGCAGAGTGGGCGTTCCCGGAGAACCGGAAACGCCCACTCGATACGTGCGCCGCCAGGGACTCGAACCCCGGACCCGCTGATTAAGAGTCAGCTGCTCTAACCAACTGAGCTAGCGGCGCGCGCTGACGAAAGAAATACTACCTGGTCGAGAGGGGTGCTCCGGACCACTGCCAGGAGCGCCGGGCGCCGGTCCCGCCCGGTCGCGACCCGGCTCAGATCGCCAGCGACAGCAGTACCGGAGCGGCCTTGCGGTTGAGGGCGTCGGCGGCCTGGCGCAGCCGGTGGGCGTGCTCCAACGGCATGGACAGGGCCAGGCAGCCGACCGTCGAACCGGCGGTGATCGGCACGGCCGCACAGACCGTGCCGACGGCGTACTCCTGGAGATCGAGTACGGGGACCGTGGGCGGCTGGCTGTCGAGCTTGTGGAACAGGACCTTCTCGTTGGTGATCGTCCGGGAGGTGAGCCGGGCGGTCTTGTGCCGGGAGAGGTGGTCCTTGCGGCCGTCGTGGTCGAGCTGGGCGAGCAGGCATTTGCCGACCGCGCTGGCATGCGCGGTGCGGTGGAACTCGGCCCACTCGTTGACCTTGGGAGCCAGCGGCCCGTCGGCGTAGTGGAGGATCTTCACCTCGCCGTCGATGTACCGGCTGATGTAGACCGCCGCGCCGACCGAGTCGCGCAGCTGGTCGAGGGTGAGCTGAAGCTTGTCGCGCAGGGCCCGGTTGCGTTCGCTGCCCGAGCCCAGGAGCAGCAGGGCGTCGCCGATGACGTACGCGCCGTCGGAGAGCTGCTCGACATAGCCCTCGCGCCGGAGCATCGACAGCATGTGGGCGAGGTGGCCGGGGGACAGGCCGGTGTCGCGGGCGATCTGCGCATCGGTCACGCCGCCGGCGTGCCTGGAGATCGTTTCGAGTACGCGAAGGGCGTACTGCACCGAATGGAACGGCGCGGTCGGCTCGGGCTTCAGCGCCACGGTGTCCCCCTAGCAGGTTGGTACCGCTTGCGTCGTGACCTCCGCCGGTGGTCACGGGCCGGCGGACGATGCCCGGCCGCTCCCGGACAACGGGGGCTGCCGCTCACGATAGCGGCCAACGGCCTTCGGCGGAGGGGGTCTTGACCGAAAAGAAGCGCGCTCCGGTTTTCTGGACTGGGGCGAGAGACATTGGCATATGCCAAGGTCACAAGGCCGGATGTCCGGGAGTCGTCGGGCCGCGAGGGGGATCCGGCCATTCGCACGGGCCGGGAACGGCAGCGGGTGGTGTGCCCCCGCAGGGACACACCACCCCAACCCCTCGCCTACGGCCTGCCGTTCACAGCACGGCGCTCAGGAACTCCCGGGTGCGCTCGTGTTCCGGCTCGGTGAAGATCTTCTCCGGGGAGCCGGACTCGATGACCCGTCCGGCGTCGAACATCAGGACGTCGTCGGAGATGTCCCGGGCGAAGTTCATCTCGTGGGTGACGCACAGCATCGTGATGTCCGTGGTGTGGGCGATGTCCCGCAGCACGTCCAGCACCCCGGCCACCAGCTCCGGGTCGAGCGCCGAGGTCACCTCGTCCAGCAGCAGCACCTGCGGGCGCATCGCCAGCGCCCGGGCGATGGCGACCCGCTGCTGCTGGCCGCCGGAGAGCTGGGTGGGGTACTTGTCGAGATGCTCGGTCAGGCCCACCAGGTCGAGGAGATCGCGGGCCCGCTCCTCGGCGGCGTCCTTGTCCATCCCGAGGACGTGCACCGGCGCCTCGGTGATGTTCCGCAGCACCTTCATGTTGGGGAAGAGGTTGAACTGCTGGAAGACCATGCCGATCTTCTTGCGGACCTCGCGGGTGTGCTTCTCCCCGGCCGGTACGAGCTTGCCGCCCTTCTCCTCGTGCGTCAGATACTGGCCGCCGACCTTGATCGTGCCCTCGTCCGGCTTCAGCAGCGTCATCAGCAGCCGCAGGATCGTGGTCTTGCCGGAGCCGGACGGGCCGATGAGGGTGACGTGCTTGCCCGACGAGACGGTGAAGTCCAGGGAGTCCAGGACGGTGTTGGTCCCGAACCGCTTGGTGACCTTGTCGAAGCGGATCAGCTCGGCGCCTTCCCCGGACTCCGTCCGGGAAGTGCCCCCCTCCGCCGCAGGGTTCGCCGTGTCTCCGGTGTGGTCCTTCGGGTGATTGCTGTCAGCGGACAAGGCGACGCTCCAGGGCTCGCAGGAGGAGGGAGGTGGGGTAGGAGATGACCACGAAGAGGATGCCGACGACGGTGATCGGCTCCAGGTAGTCGAAGGTGGTGGCGCTGATGCTGTTCGCCTGGAAGAGCATGTCGGCGACGGTGATACCGGCCAGCAGCGGCGTGTCCTTGAACATCGCGATGACGTAGTTGCCCAGCGCCGGCACCACCCGGCGGAACGCCTGCGGCAGGATCACCGCGATCCAGGTGCGCCGGGCCGGCAGGCTCAGCGCCGTCGCGGCCTCCCACTGGCCGGGCGGGACACCCTCGATGCCGGCGCGGTAGACCTCGGAGGTGTACGTCGAGTAGTGCAGGCCCAGGCCGATGACGCCGGTGGTCAGCGGGGCGAAGGTCAGCCCCCAGCTCGGCAGGACGAAGAACAGGAAGAACAGCTGCACCAGCAGCGGGGTGTTGCGGATGAACTCGACGAAGACGCTCACCGGCCAGGTCACCCAGCGGCTCGGCGCGCGCAGTGCCAGCGCCCAGACGAGGCCGAGCGCGAACGACACCAGCGAGCCGTAGATCGTCGCCTGGACGGTGATCCACAGCCCCTTGAGGATGTCGGGCATGATCTCGCCGACATAGCTCCACGACCAGTTGTTCACGGCTTGCCTCCGGTGGCCAGCGCCTCGGGACCCTGCTTTTCGACGGGCAGCTTGCGGGAGAACCAGCCCTCGCCCTTGGGCACCGCCCGGCCGATCGAGGCCTTGGCGCGGCGTTCCAGGACCCGCATGATCCGGGTCAGCACGAACGCGACGGCGAAGTAGAGGACGAGGATGATGCCGTAGATCTGGGCGCTCTGACCGGTCGACAGCCGGGCCAGCTTGGCCTGGAAGGTGAGTTCGCCGATGGACAGCAGCGAGGCCAGCGCGGTGCCCTTGAGGAGCTCGATCAGCAGGTTGTTGAACGGCGGCATCATCTCGGGGACGGCCTGCGGCAGGATCACCTTCTGCAGCCGCTGCCAGGGCGTGAAGCTCAGCGCGATGGCCGCCTCACGCTGGGCGGGGGCCACCGCCTGGACGGAGCCGCGGACGATCTCGGAGCCGTACGCGCCGTACGACAGGCCCAGTGCCAGGGTGCCCGCCCAGATGCCGACCAACTGCCAGCCCAGCAGCGGCAGTGCGAAGAACAGCCAGAACATCAGCACCAGTGCCGAGGTGCCGCGGAAGAATTCCACATAGACACCGGACAGGAAGCGGATGATCCAGAACCGTGAGGTGCGGGCGAGGCCGATGCTGAAGGCGACGACCGCGGCCAGGGCGGCGCTGTAGACCATCAGCTGGATGGTGATCCACAGCCCCTCGAAGAAGAGATTCCACAGAGCGCCGGTCACTTCTTACAGAGCTCCTTCGCCGTGAGGTCGGTCTGGAACTCCTTGGTGAAGCCGTACGGCTCGGCGATGCGCAGGAGTTCGCCGCTCTTCTTCATCTTGTGCAGCTCGTGGTTGAAGGCGTCGCGCAGCTTGGTCTCGCCGATGCGGAAGCCGTAGCCGCCGCCGTCGCGCTGGGGCTTGCCGTCGACCTCCGGCGTGAACGGCTTGGTCATCCCCACCTTGGGGTGGGCGCCGGTCTTCAGCGCCTCGATCATGGTCAGCGCGGTGCCGGCGAAGACGTCGATCCGGCCGGCCTCCAGGGCCTCCATGCCGGCGATCTGGTCGCCGTAGGTCTGGATCGAGCTCTTCTTGACGCCGTTGCCGACCGCGTAGTCGATCTCCGCATAGCCGATACCGGAACCCATCCGGTATTTCCCCTTGGCGATGTCCGCATAGGAGTGGATTTTTTTCGGGTTGCCCTTCAGGACGAGGAAGGCGTCCTTGCTCTCGTAATCCGGGTCGGAGAAGAGGACGGCCGCACAGCGCGCCTTGTTGATGAACATGCCCGCGACGATCACGTCGTACTGGAACGAATGCAGACCGGGCACCAGAGCGCCGAATTCGACGGGTACCGGCTCGAAGTTCTTGATGCCCAGCCGCCGGAAGATCGTCTTGGCGACCGCAGGGGCCTCGCCGGTCAGTTGACCCTTGCTGTTGATGGAGGCATAGGGCGGTTCGCTGGCGATTCCCATGCGGACGGTGCCCTTTTTCCGCAGATCCTCCAGCTGGTGTCCGCCGCCGGTCGCCCCGGTGACGTCGACCCGTGAGCAGCCGGTGCCCGCTCCCATCGCACCTGCTGCGCCGAGCGCCGCCACCCCCGCGAGCAGCGATCGGCGTCGGATTCCGCCGGTCAATTTTCTATTGATCATTCTGTTCTCCTGTGGTGGAGCCATGGGCGCGCGACTACCCGGACCCCCGGCATATATGCCGATCGTTTCCGGCCCTTGATGCAAGCGCCGCGGAGTTGTTCCGTACGCCGGTATTGCCCACCTACGATCGGGGGCATGACCGATCGCTTCATCGAAGTCTCCCTGGACAAGCGCGGCGTGAGCTGCACGGCCAAGTTGCTCGACGACCGCGCGCCGATCACCTGCAATGCCGTGTGGGACGCACTCCCGCTCGGCGGCGACGTCTACCACGCCAAATACGCCCGCAACGAGATCTACGCCCTGCTCGCGCCGTTCGCTCCTGAGGAGCCGCCGCTGGAGAACCCGACGATCACTCCGATCCCCGGCGATCTGTGTTACTTCACCTTCACGGACACACAACTGGGGACGAAGTCCTACGGTTACGAGACCCAGGCCGCACACCAGGGCCGCGCCACCGTCGTCGATCTCGCGCTGTTCTACGAGCGCAACAATCTGCTGATCAACGGCGACGCGGGCTGGGTGCCGGGCATTGTGTGGGGCAGCGTCGTCGACAACCTGGACCGGATGGCCGACGCCTGTCAGGACCTGTGGCGGGCCGGGGCGTTGGGGGAGACCCTCAGCTTCCGGCGGGCGTAGCGGGCGCGGGGATCTGTGCGGTCCCCGCCTCGTAGAGGGCATGTGCGGCGCGCAGCACCAGCGCGTCCGCATGCCGCGCACCGACCAGCTGGACGCCGATCGGCAGCCCGTCGCCGTCCACCCCGCACGGCAGCGTCGCGGCCGGCTGCTGGGTGAGGTTGAAGGGGTAGGTGAACGGGGTCCAGCCGGTCCAGCGGGTGTGGCCCGATCCGGACGGCACCTCGGCGTCCGCTTCGAAGGCGGTGATCGGTACCGTCGGGGTCACCAGCAGGTCGTAGGCGCTGTGGAAGCGGCCCATGGCCTGACCGAGCGCCATCCGGGTGTCGACCGCCGCGAGATAGTCCAGCGCACTGTAGCGGGCACCCTGTGCGCAGATCTCCTGGAGCCCCGGGTCGAGCAGGGCCCGGTCCGCGTCGTCCAGATGCTGCACCACCCGGGCCGCGCCGCTGAACCACAGCGTGTGGAAGGCCTCCACGGGGTCCGCGATGCCCGGGTCGATCTCCTCGACGGACGCACCGAGCCCGGCGAGGGTGTCGACGGCCCGGCGGACCGCCGCGGCAACCTCCGGAGCGACCGGCACCTTCCAGCCGAGCGACGGGCTGTAGGCCACCCGCAGTCCGGACACCGGGCCGGCCAGCTCCGCTCGGAACGAGCCGGCCGCTGGACCGAGCTGGGACCAGTCCCGCCAGTCCGCCCCGCAGATCACGTCCATCGCCAGCGCCGCGTCCGCCGCGTCCCGGGTCATCGGCCCGACGTGCGCCAGCGTCCCGAACGGGCTCGCCGGATACAGCGGCACCCGCCCGTAGGTCGCCTTGAGCGCGAAGATCCCGCAGAACGACCCCGGGATGCGCACCGAGCCGCCGCCGTCCGTGCCCAGGCTCAGCGGCCCCGCCCCCGAGGCCACCGCCGCCGCGCTGCCGCCGCTGGAGCCGCCCGCGGTGCGCGCCGGGTCGTACGGATTGCCCGTCACCCCGTGCCGCGGACTGTCGGTGACGCCCTTCCAGCCGAACTCGGGGGTGGTGGTCTTGCCGACGAACACCGCACCGGACTCCCGCAGCCGGGCGACCGACGGGGCGTCCTCGTCCCAGGGGCCCTCGGCCCGCACCGTGCGCGAACCGCGCAGCGTCGGGGCGCCCCGGGTGAGGATCAGATCCTTGACGGTGACCGGGACCCCGTCCAGCGGACCGGCCGGTTCACCGGCCCGCCAGCGCTCCTCCGATTCCCGGGCGCCCGCCAGCGCCTCGTCCGCGTCGATCCGGGTGAAGCAGTTCGTCGCGGACTGGGCGGCCTCGGCGCGCTCCAGCACCGCCCGGGCCGCCTCGACGGGGGAGAATTCGCCGGCCGCGTACCCGGCGGTGAGCCGGGTGGCGGTGAGGTCGGCGAGGTGGGTCGGTTCGGTGGTCATGCGTCCTCCGAGCGTCGGCCGCCCCGGCGGGGCGGTGGGGGAGCGGGACTGCCGCGCGCCGGGCCAGGCGGCCGGGCGCCGTCAATGCACCGGTACGTACCCGAGCCGTTTGTCGACGACGTTGTCCAGCGGCTCGCCCGCCGACCACTTGTCGAAGTTGTCCTGGAACTGCTCGGCGAGGGCGTCCCGCCAGCCCAGGGTGTCGCCGCTCATGTGGGGCGAGACGATCAGATGCGGTACGTCCCACAGCGGGCTGTCCGTGGTGAGCGGCTCCTGCTCGAAGACGTCCAGCGCCGCCGCCGCGATCCGCCAGGCGCGCAGCGCCGCGACCAGATCGGCCTCGACGACCAGCGGCCCGCGCCCGACGTTGATGAACCGGGCCCGCTGCGGCATCCGCTCGAAGGCCGCCTTGTCGAACAGCCCGCGGGTGGCGTCGGTCAGCGGCGCCGCGCAGATCACCCAGTCCGCATGGGGCAGCAGCCCGTCCAGCGCCTCACTCGGGTGCACCCGGCCGAAGCGCGGATCGTCCCGGCGCTCCCGGCGGCCGACCAGATCGACCTTGATGCCCAGAGCCAGCAGGGTGCTGCCGATGGCCCGGCCGATCGGCCCGGAGCCCACCACGACGGCCCGGCTCCCGGCCAGCCGCAGCGTCTCGCGGTGCCGCCAGCGCCGCTGCCGCTGGAGCTCCCAACTTCCGTAGAAGTCCTTCGCCATCGCGATCACCAGCCCGGCGACGTACTCGGCGATCGGCTGCTCGAAGACGCCGCGGGCATTGGTCACCACGGTGTCGTCGGCGATCAGCGCCGGGCACAGCAGCTGATCCACTCCCGCGCTGGCGGTGTGCACCCACCCCGGTTTGGGGCCCTGCTCCGGCCAGGCTCTGCGGATCGCCTCGGAGGTGAAATCCCAGGCCAACAACACGTCGGCGGAGGGGAGTCGGTCGGCGAGCGACTCCTCGTCGGTGAAGATCACCCGCGCCCGGCCGGCGAGCCGGTCCAGCTTCGGCGGAGGGTCGGATCCAAGGACGAGGACGGTGCTTTCGGACATAGCCAGAAACCGTTCTGAAACGTGAGCCCCCTTCAATGGAAAGGGGGCGCCGACAGATGCCTGAGATGCGAGGATTGACCACGCTAAGAAGTCGTATCTACCGTGTCAACAACGGCACTGTCCCGACGTCCCGGCTTGATCCGGCTGCACCTCCTCCTCGGCCACTGGCCTGGCCATTCCAGCCCTTCGTTGTTGTTCTAGGGGCCTTCATGGACGTCTCTTTTCTGGGTGGCCCACAGCCGCAGCTCGGCGTGGGTGTTGTCGCTCCCTTCGACTTCGCGCTCGACCGAGAGCTGTGGCGATGGGTGCCCGACGACGTGTCCCTCCACCTCACCCGAACACCCTTCGTGCCGGTCGAGGTCAGCCTCGACCTGGCCCGGCTGGTCAGCGAGCACGAAACCCTGGACGCCGCGGTCCAGGCGCTGTGCGCGGTATCACCGCAGGTCATCTCCTATGCCTGCACCTCCGGCAGCTTCGTCGGAGGGGTGGCGGGCGAGCGGGCCATGTGCGCTGCCATGGTCCAGGCGGGGGAGGTGCCCTCCCTCACCACCTCGGGCGCGCTGATCGAAGCGGTGCGCGAGATCGGCGCACGGCGCATCGCCGTGGTCACGCCCTATACGAAATCGGTCACCGACTCCCTGGAGGACTTCCTCGGCGAGGCGGGCATCACGGTCACCGGCCGCGCCTATCTCGGGCTGACCCGGCACATCTGGAAGGTGCCCTACCGCGATGTCGTCGACATGGCCCGCGCGGCCGTGGTCGGTGACACCGAGGCCCTCTTCATCAGCTGCACGAACCTGCCGACGTACGACGTCATCCCGCAGCTGGAGGCCGAGCTGCGGATGCCGGTGCTGTCGGCCAACCAGGTCACGATGTGGGCCGCGCTGCGCGCCATCGGCGTCGCGGCGGTGGGGCCGTATCAGGCGCTGCTCGATCCGGTGGCACGGCGCGGGCCGGCCGCGATGAACGGATCGGAGCCGGTGGACACCGGACCGCGGGCGACCCCCGAGGCCGCCTTCGCCGGGCCTCCCGCGCCACCGGAGGGGGAGGTGGCCGACGGCCTCGAACCGCCGCCCTACCCACCCGAGGACACCGGAGGTCTGCCCCCGGTCTGAGGGTCCGCCCCGGGCCCGGACGCTGCCGGCGTGATCCCGCTCGCCGGCAGTGCTCCGTCCGTACCGCACCGCTCCACCCGTCAACGCATCCACGAACGCCCCGGCACCCGCAGTCGTACACGCAAGGGAGACATGCATGGCATCGGTCGGCTTCCTCTATCCCGGATACTCCGCGGAGGACGACTACCCCCGGATCGAAGAGTTCCTGGGCGGCACGGTCCGCCTGCCGCTGGTCCACACCGACATCGGCGAGGACGCCCACCGCGTCGACGCGCTGCTGGAGATGGGCTCCGCCGCGCGGCTGGCGGCCGGCGTCGACGAGCTCAAGGAGCGCGGCGCCGAGGCCGTCGTCTGGTCCTGCACCAGCGCCAGCTTCGTCTTCGGCTGGGAAGGCGCCCACGAACAGGTCCGGGAGCTGTCCGCCACCGCCGGCCTGCCCGCCTCCAGTACGTCCTTCGCGTTCGCCCATGCCGTCCAGGCGCTCGGGGCACGGCGGGTCGCGATCGCGGCCACCTACCCCGACGACGTGGCCGAGCACTTCCACGCGTTCTTGAAGTCCGCCGGGACGGAGGTCGTCTCGACCCGCGCCAGCGGCATCATCACCGCCGCCGAGGTCGGCACCTGGGGCCGCGAGGAGGTGCTGGCACTGGCCCGCGCCGGCGACCATCCCGATGCCGAGGTGGTGCTGCTGCCGGACACCGCGCTGCACACCGCCGACCATCTGCCGGCCCTCGAAGCGGAGCTGCGCAAGCCGGTGCTCACCGCGAACCAGGTGACGGTCTGGGAGGGGCTGCGGCTGCTCGACCGCACGCTCTCCTGCCCGGTGCTCGGCACCCTCTTCTCCCGGACCGCGCACGTCTGACCCCGGGCGGCCGGACGCTGCGGCCCGCGCCCCGGCCCGGGAAGCGGTCCTCCCCACGGGATCTGACCCGGGAATAAGTGGAGATACTCTCCGGTTGTCCTCCCGGCAGACCAGCGACGCGAGGAGGACCGCACCGTGAGCGGTGAAGCGGACGAGATCCGGGGCAGCAGCGAGACGATCCGCGAGGGCGGCGACGGGATACGGGGCACCGCTCTGGGCAGTGCCCCGGTCCCGCTGTCGGTGCTCGACCTGGTGACGGTCGGCGCCGGCCACACCGCGTCCGATGCGGTGCGCACCGCCGTCGAGCTGGCCCGTACGGCCGAACGCCGCGGCTTCCACCGCTACTGGGTCGCCGAACACCACTCCATGCCCGGCGTCGCGTCCTCCTCGCCCGCGGTCCTCCTCGCCCATCTCGCCGCCCACACCGAGCGCATCCGGCTCGGCTCGGGCGGCGTGATGCTGCCCAACCACGCCCCGCTGGTCATCGCCGAGCAGTTCGGCACCCTGGAGGCGATGGCTCCCGGCCGCATCGACCTGGGGCTGGGCCGGGCACCGGGCACGGACGGCGCCACGGCCGCCGCGCTCCGCAGGGGTCCGCACCACGAGGGTGCGGAAGAATTCCCGCAGCAGCTGGCCGAGTTGACCCGCTTCCTCGACGACTCCTTCCCCGACGGCCATCCGTACGCCGGGATCCATGCGGTCCCCGGCCCGGTCCAGGCCACCTCGCCCGGCGGGGTCCAGTCCGCCCACCGGCCGCCCGTGTGGCTGCTCGGCTCGTCCGGTTTCAGCGCCCGGCTGGCCGGCTCGCTCGGCCTGCCGTTCGCCTTCGCGCACCACTTCTCCGCCGCCCACACCCTCCCCGCGCTGGACCTCTACCGCGCCTCCTTCCGCCCCTCCGAGGTGCTCGCGGAGCCGTACGCCCTGATCGGGGTCGCGGCGCTGGCCGCCGAGGACGAGCAGGAGGCCCGCCGTCAGGTCATGACCGGCGCGCTGTCCATGGTCCGGCTGCGCACCGGCCGCCCCGGTCTGGTCCCCACCCCGGAGGAGGCCGAGGCGTACCCCTTCCAGGAGGCGGAGCGCCGCTTCGTCGACAGCTGGCTCGGCAATGTCGTCCACGGGACCCCGGACGCGGTCCGCCAGGGCCTGGACGACCTCGCCAAGCGCACCGGCGCCGACGAGCTGATGATCACGGCCAACGCCCATGGGGGCGCGGCCCGGCTGCGTTCGTACGAGCTGATCGCCGATGCGTATGGCCTGCCGGCGTAGGCGTTCGTACGTGGTGGTTGCGGGCGGTGGTGATTCCGCCGGGCCCCCGCCGTGGGGGTTGCGCGCCGTTGCGGCGGGATTCTTTTTTCGGTGCGGGCGGAACGTTGTTCCGCCCGCACCGGCGCGTCCGGGTCCGCCCGCGCCCGGGAGCTATTGGGCGTACGTGGTCCGCTCAGGCGCCCGTGTGACGGCCCGCGTCGAGGAGGGCCGCCACCCGGTCCGGTGCCACCGGGCGGGAGTAGAGCCAGCCCTGGCCGGTGTCGCAGCCGATCCGGCGGAGGCGCTCGGCCTGTTCGGCGCTCTCCACGCACTCGGCGGTGACCGTGAGGCCGAGCCGGTGCGCCAGTGCCACCAGTGCCTCGACGATCATCTCGTCCGCGGGGTTGGGGTGCTCCTGCGAGCGGAAGCCGCGGACGAAGGAGCCGTCCAGTTTCAGTACCGACACCGGCAGGCGGCTGAGGTAGGCGAGGTTGGAGTAGCCGGTGCCGAAGTCGTCGATGGCGATCCGTACGCCCATGTCGCTCAGCGCCTGCAGGGCCTGCAGCGGCCGGCCGGCCGAGCCCATCACCGCCGACTCGGTCAGCTCCAGCTGCAGCAGATGCGGCGGCAGCCCCGTCTCGGCGAGGATCCCGGCGACATCGGCGACCAGGTCGGAGTCCCAGACCTGACGTACGGCCACATTGACGCTGACGAACAGCGGCTGGCCCGGGTGCGCCAGCTGCCAGGCGCGCGCCTGGTAACAGGCCCGCGTAAGGACCCAGCGGCCCAGCTCGACGATCGCGCCGTTCTCCTCCGCCAGCGCGATGAACCGATTCGGCGACAGCGTCCCGAACTGCGGATGCCGCCAGCGCACCAGCGCCTCCACGCCCTGCGCGCGGCCGTCCCCCAGACCGACCAGCGGCTGGTACTCCAGGGTGAATTCGCCGCGGTCGACGGCCGGCCGCAGGGTGCTGGAGAGCGCCTGCCGGGTCATCCGGTGGGCGTTGCGCTCCGGGTCGAAGAGCGTCCAGCGGGCCTTGCCGTCCTCCTTCGCCCAGTACAGCGTGGTGTCCGCGGCCTGCATCAGCCCGGTCGCGGTGGTGCCGTCGGCGGCCCGCTCCACCACGCCGATGCTCGCCGAGACCGACAGCCGCTGCCCGGCCAGGTCGAACGGGTGCTGCAGCGCGTCCAGGACGCACTGGGCGAGCTCGGCCAGCTGTTCGGTGCCGGTGGAGTCTTCCACCAAAAGAGCGAACTCGTCACCGCCGAGTCGCGCGACCAGATGCCCGGCGCGGCCCGGCCCGCGGTCCGCGGCGCTCTCCGCACAGCGCGTCAGCCGCTGCGCCACCGCGCTCAGCAGCCGGTCGCCGACGCGGTGCCCGAGGGTGTCGTTGACGGCCTTGAAGCCGTCCAGGTCGAGGTAGCACAGCCCGATCCGGCCGGTGCCGGACGGCCCGAGGGAGGCGGATTCCAGCGCGGTGGAGAGCCGCTCGAAGAACAGCGCCCGGTTGGGCAGCCGGGTCACCGGGTCGTGCATCTGCAGATGCCGCAGCCGGGCCAGCAGATCGTGCCGGTCGCTGATGTCCGCGACCGACAGCAGCATCCGCTCCTCGCCGCTGAGCGGCTCCGGGGTGAGCGGCTCGACGGTCACCTCGACCCAGACGGAGTGCCCCTCGGTGTGTTTGAGCCGGCGGGTGCAGTGCAGCCGTTCGCTGCGCCCGCACAGCACCTCGCGGTAGGCGGTCCACAGCCGGGGATCGGCGCCGAGGTCGGTGAGGTCCGCCGCGGTGGTGGCGACCAGTTCCTCCGGGTCGGTGCCGACCAGTTCGCCGAAGGCGGGGTTGGCGGCGAGCACCAGGCCGTCGCGGTTGAGCACGGCCATCGCCAGCCGGCCGGCGTAGAAGGCCGCGCGGTAGTCGCCGAGCGAGGCCGCGCCGTCGTCGCAGCGGCCGGCGGGGGCGGGCCGGGTCTCGGCAGATTCTTTGGTCGTGCCATTACGCTCCGTCACTGAGGGGAGCGTCGCCCCGGGCGTGCGGCCCGGGCTGTCGGGGTGTCCGCTCACTGCTCGCTCCCGCATGGCGCTTGTCTCGTGATGGAGGGGGGATCTCGCGCTGGAAAGTGTGGCGATCATAGAGGCTGGCGCAACGGCCGATCCAGCGACGCAACCGGGATCCTCCGCCCGCATGACGGAACTTCAGCCATTTCTGTCCGCCTGTGTTCGCGCCGAATGCCCAGTTGGTCGTTTGTGACTTTCCGTTACGAGTCAACGAAGACGCGCCGGTCACTCGTCCGGGTCTCCAAAACGGGCCGAATAGCATTAAATCGCCCCAGGGTAGATGAGGTCTCCGAATCCGTCCCTGGAGGTATATGTGCCGCGCGCCCGGACCCCCGACGGGGGAGACCGCCGCCGTCTGCGGCGCTTCGCGGCCGTCGCCACGTCCCTGAGCGCGCTCATCGCGACCTCCATCGTCGCCGGCCCCGCCACCGCCTCCGAGGCCGTGCTCCCGTGCGCCCTGGGACGCACCGACGCGCACCACTCCGAGGGGGTCGACGGCTGGAACGGCTCCTATCCGCGCCCGGACCGCCGGCTCGACGCCGTCATGATCTACCTGTCCTTCCCGGACGCCCGGCCCGAGAGCACCCCGCAGGAGCTGTCCCACGACTACTTCCCGGCCACCTCGGGCTTCTTCGCCCGCGCCTCGTACGGCCACTTCCGGCTGCGGCCGCACATCCACCGCTCCTGGGTGCGGATGCCGCGCGCCTCCGCCTCGTACGGGATACAGCGTGACTGGGACGCCGACCGGCGCTCGGCCTATCTGCACGACGCGGTCGCCGCCGCCGACCCGTCCGTCGACTTCAGCCGCTACGACGTGGTCTATTTCGTCGCCGACCCGGACGCCCCCGGCGTCGACTCGGACGCCACCAAGGTCGTCAACCTCGACCAGCCGATGCATGCCGACGACCGCGATCTGCGCCGGTTCGTCACCGTCTTCGAGCAGAGCCCGCCGGACCGCAACGTCCTAGCCCACGAGACCGGGCACGTCTTCGATCTGCCGGACCTCTACCACCGGCCGGAGGGCGGCAAGGGCGACTGGGACACCTATGTCGGCGACTGGGACCTCATGGGCAGCCAGTTCGGCCTGGCGCCCGACCCCTTCGCCTGGCACAAGTGGCGGCTCGGCTGGATCACCGACCGGCAGGTCGAGTGCATCGATCTGGCCGGCCCGGCCATGCACTCGCTGCGGACGCTGTCCGCCCCCGGGGAATCCGGCGCCCGGCGCCGGCCGCGGCTCCTGGTGCTGCGTACGGGGCACGACAGCGCCCTCGCCATCGAGGCACGCGATGCCACGGGCAACGACCGCTCGCTGTGCGCCGAGGGCGTCCTGGTCTACCGCGTGCACAGCGACACCGCCTCCGGCTCGGGGCCCGTGCAGGTCCTCGACGGCCACCCCGGCACCTCGGCCTGCTGGGGCACCTCGGTCTATCCGCCGCTCGCGGACGCGCCGCTGGGCGTCGGGGAGAGCATGGACGATGCCAAGGACGGCGTCCGCATCCAGGTCGCGGGCCGGACCACCGACGGGGACTGGGCGGTCAAGATCGGGCACGGCTGACGTCCCTGCCCGGCGCACCACCGGAGCGCATACGACGAAGGCCTCCACCATGGTGGAGGCCTTCGGCTGTCTGTGCGCCGCCAGGGACTCGAACCCCGGACCCGCTGATTAAGAGTCAGCTGCTCTAACCAACTGAGCTAGCGGCGCCTGCTGACGGGGAAAACATTAGCATCCTGGCCGGGGAGGGCAAAAATCGGTTTGTCTCAGCCCGGCGTGAGCGCCGAAACGCGGTGCTGAGCTGCGGTGTCCCGCTCCGGCCCGGCCATCGAGCGGGCGGCCCGGACGCACGCCCACAGCAGCACGTCCGGACCCGGCAGCCAGGGGTTGCGGACATCCGGTGCCACCAGCCAGCGGGAGGAGGCCGGGCCGTCCTCGGCGGCCGCGGCGACCTCGGCCGTGCCGTGGCCGGGGTGCAGCGGGGGGACGGTCACCGCATCGCCGCTGCCGTGGCACAGCAGCGGGGGGACGGCGGCGGCCCACTCCTCCCAGACGAGCAGCGCGGGCAGTCGCTGGGCCGCGCCGGGGGCGGCGAACAGCAGGATCCGGCCGCGGTGCGCGGCCACCGGCCCCGAGCCGGGGCCGGTGGACCATAAGTGGTCCACCATCCGCCGCCCGAAGAGTGCGGGGGCATTGATGACGTCGAAGGCGGTGCCGCACGGCAGCACGCTCGGCGCGGCCGGCTGGGCGGCCCACGCCGCCTGCATCGCGTCCGGATCGGGGCCGGCGGAGGCGAGCCAGTCAGCGCCGGCGAGCGTGACATATGCCGAGGTGGGAAAGGCCAGGGTGCGCGGGGTGTCAGGCAGCCAGTCGCTCATGGGGACAGGTCTACCCAGCTGGAGCGCCAGGTCTTGGCTGATTGCGGGAAATCCGGGCGGGGCGGTGTGGGAGCCGGTATCTTTCGCGCCCTGCATATGCCTCCGGCTCATGATCATGGACCATGAGCCGGAGGGGACACCTGGGGCGGGCAGCACCCCCGGAGCGGCCGGGGGCGGAGCCGTCAGTCCATGTCGCCGGGCAACGAGCTGCTGCTGCGCATCAGGCTGCGCCCGAACTCGATCATTTTCTGGGCATAGTCCTCGGTCCACTCCGCCTGCTCGGCCAGCACGGCCAGCGGCAGCCGGTCGAACCGGCTGGGGTCGGCCAGCTGGGCCGCGGCCAGCGCCTGGAACTCCGTGGCGCGGTCGGCCGCGGCGCGAAAGGCGAGGGTCAGCTCCGTGGCGCGGCTGAGCAGCTCGCGCGGATCCTCCATCGACTCCAGATCGAAGAAGTGCTCGGGATCGGCGGCGGCCTCGGGCGGCTCGAAGAGCAGCTGCGCGGGCTTCATGCGCCGTGGTCCGGGTGCCGCACCACGCGGGTCGGGAGCCGGCTGCGGCTCGGACATGTACCTACCTCCAGATCGGGTGCCGCATTCCATTGTCCCGCCCCGCGCAAGTACGCCCCGCCCAGGAGCGTCCGCGGGCTCGTACCGGCCGACCGCGGCGGCGGGAGACCGGCGGCCGCCCGGCCTACGGACGCCACCCCACCCGGTGTTCCGCCAGATGGGCGAGGACGGCGTGGTTGGCCTCCCAGCCGTCCGGGAACTTGACCGTGACGCCGAGGCTGACCGGTTCGGCCGAGGGGTGTTCGTCCAGCAGGTCGGCGACGCCCGCCCGGCAGACCACGATGCAGGCGTGGCGGTGGCGGGAGGCGAGCACACACAGCCGGCCGGTCTCCAGATGGAAGGCGGTGGCGTCGGGGCGGCCGGAGAGCGGGTGCAGCACGACCGTGACATCGAACTCGCGGCCCTGGAGGCGGTTGGCGGTGTCCACCGCGACGCCGGTCACCCCCAGATCGGCGAGCGCGGTGCGGACGGCCGCCGCCTGGTCCCGGTGGGCCGTACCGACCGCGATCCGGGCGGCCGTCAGGGGCGCCGGGGCGGGTGCCTCCCCGGCCGCGGCCGGTCCGGCCTCGCTGGTCGTGGCGCCGCCGCGGTCGAGGAGCCGGCGTACGACCTGGGCCACCGCGCGCACCGCTTCCGGGTCCGTGCGCGGGGTGTGGCGGGCGGGGAGTTCCAGCAGGCCCCAGCCGGACTCGGCGGCCTCGTCCAGGACGCGGTCCACGCCCGAGCCGTCGCCCGGCACCCCGAACGCCAGCCGGCGGTCGCCGGGGCCGGTGCCGCTGCGGAAGGGGGTGTACGGATAGAACGCGCGGGAGACCAGCGGCGCGGCCGAGGCGGGCAGCCGCCAGGAGACCGGCAGCCGGTGCTGCGGCAGGCCGGGGTTGTGGGCCAGGAGCGTGGACACCGCGCTCGACGACGGGTCGTACGCCAGCCCCGCCCACTGCTCCGCGCCGACCACGCTGAAGGGGTCCAGCTGGCCCGGGTCGCCGACGAACAGCGCCCGTTCGAAGAGCCCGGCGACGCTCAGCAGCGCATCGGAGCGCATCTGATAGGCCTCGTCCACGATGGCGTGCCGCCAGGGCTCGTCGACCTTGGTGTACGCCCATTTCGCGGCCGTGGAGACCACGATGTCCATCCCGGCCAGCTCGGCGATCTTCGCGGACGTACGGACCGCGGGCAGTCCGGCCAGCGCCGGGTCGAAGGCTCCGGGCTCGCTGCTGTGCAGCCGGCCGACCGGCAGCTGCGGGTCCTTCTCGGCGAGCCGCAGCACGAGGTCGTCGACCTGGGAGTTGGTCTGCGCCACCACCATCAGCGGGCGTCCGGCCGCGGCGAGTTCGCGGGCCGCCCGCACCACGAGGGTGGACTTGCCGGCGCCGGGCGGGGAGTCCACGACCACCCCGCGCAGGGTGCCGTGCAGGGTGTCGTGCAGGATCCGGTCGGTCGCCGCGGCGGCCGCGGCGGCGGGGTCGAAGGGCCGGCCCGGGTCGGGACGGTGAGCCTGAGTGGCCGTCATACGGCGGTGTTCTCCAGGGCGGTCGAGGGCCGGGCACGGGTCACAGGAAGTCCTCCGCGGTCACGGGGTCGGGGGCGTCGTGCGGCGCCTCGGTGGCGGCACCGGGCGGCGGGCCGCCGTGGGTCCAGGGGGTGTCCTCGGGGTCCGGGAGCTCCGGGCCGCCGCGCGGGGAGTGCTCGAACAGCGTCCAGCACACCGTGTCGCCCGGCTCCGGCACCGAACCGGGCTCCGGGGTCTTCCCGCGCCCCATCCCGCCCGTCAGCCGTACGACCGGCGCGCTGTGTTCCCCGTGTTCGCTGCGTTCCCCGTCTTCTGAGCCCTCGAACGCGACGAACTCCGCGGTCTGCGTGCGGCCGTCCGCCAGCGGGCGGTGGAGCCGAACGCCCTCGGACAGCTGCGGACGGTCGTCCGTGCGCAAGGTGACCAGCGGGCGCGGCATCGGCCGCTTCCCCTCGGAGAAGGCCATCTCGACGGCGGTGACCGTGCCCTGGAACGCCTCGCCGGCCAGCCGGCGCCCCGCCATCACCAGCGGGTCGTCCAGGGCCTCCTGGGCGTCGAGCCGGGCCTGTGCGGTCTCCCGGGCCGACAACTTCTGTGCGGCGGTGACCGCGTCGTCCTGCCGGGGCTGCGGGGGCTCGCCAGCGCGTACCCGGTCCCGGTGTGCGGTGTACGACCAGCGGTCGCGCTTCCAGCGCTCGGCGACCCGCGCGCCCTCCGGCAGCGCCCGCAGCAGGTCGATGCCGTGCCACACGGCGTCCCAGGTCGGCCGCAACTGGCCCTCTACCAGGGCGCGGAGCGCCTCCTCGGCGCCCGGCAGCCCGGCGTCGTAGCGGGCCATCGCGGGGGCGAGCAGCCGGTTGTCGAACGCCGGGTCGGTGGCCGGGCCGGCCGGCGGGCAGAGCAGCTGCCCGTCCGCGTCCCGCGCGCACTCCGCGCGTTCGGCGGCCGCCCGCCCCGACATCCCCGGCGGCGGGTCGATCCACGACAGCAGGGCGCCCAGATGCTGGTCCTCCAGCGCGCTCTGGCCGGTGGCCCAGTGGCGGGTCAGCAGGTCCGTCATGGACAGCAGCAGACCGGAGCCCGGGACCCGCGCCCGCTCGCCGACATGCGTCAGCCAGCGGCCCAGCAGCGGGACGTGCGGCGGCGCGGGATACGGCGCCTCCGGCTCCTGCTCGGCCGTGCGCCTAAACCGCATCGAGCGGCCCAGCAGCCGTACGAACTCGATTCCGCTGCCGCTCGGCACGATCAACTGCGGTGCGTCCGCGCACAGTTCGACCTGCACCGGGACCTTCTTGCCGGTCGCGGGGTCGGTCTCCTTGCGCTCCTCCCACTCGACGGCGTCCGCGAAGCCGTCCAGATACGGCAGCACCGCCTCGGCCAGCTCGGCGAGGAACGCGAACCGCAGCTCACGGTCGCGCGGCTGGGGCACGGCCAGCAGCGCCGGCTTCTCGCGGTCCGTGCCGACCAGCGCGCCCAGCGGGGCACCGGCCTCGCCCGCGGTCGTCAACGGGACCAGCACCAGCGGCCGCTGGGACAGATGCCGGTGGCGGACCGTGCACCGCGGTCGGGCGCGGCCCGCGGCGACCGCCTCCATCCGGGCCAGCGTGTCGATCAGGGACATCCCGGCTCCTCCGCTCGCGGGCCGGGAACTGCGGCCCGGGCCAGTACCTCGGCGCGCAGCGCGGCGGCCCGGCGCAGCGCGACGACGGCCGGGTCGTCCGGGTCGTCCGGGCCGCCGGGGGCCACGGGCGGCTCCGGGGCATCGAACGGCTCCGGGGCATCGGGACCGGCCGCCGCTAGCACCTCCGCCACCGTACGCAGCCCGCCCAACTCGCCCCGTACGCCGCGCCCCAGCGTCTCCACCGCGCCCTCCTCGCGGGACCGCTTGCGGCAGTGGAAGGCCAGCTCGCAGGCGGCCAGGCACTCGGGGGCGTAGGCCGCGCCGACCGCCTCGACGGCCTCGGCGAGCTCTTCGGGCGGGCGGGTGGCCGTCTTCCCGTCGTCCCCGAGGCGGAGGTCGAAGGTGGTCCCCTCGGGGAGCGCGTCGGCGATGTCCTCGACGCGGGTGAGGCGGGCCAGCTGCCGCCGGGTCGTGGCCAGCTGTTTGCGGACGTCGACGGGCGCGGCGGTGGGGAGGTTGGAGAAGTCCTTCGGGCACACCAGCAGCACCCGGTCGCGGACGGTCACCTCGCGGCCCGTGTACGCACCGACCTGGCCGGCGACCGGCTCCAGGGCCAGGACGTACACCGCGGCCTGCCGGGCGGCGGCGCCCACCTTGGCGGCGTCCGCCGCACCGTCGATCATGGGGAAGGACTTGATCTCGACGAC
Source organism: Streptomyces sp. 2323.1 (assembly GCF_900221035.1). Classification (NCBI taxonomy): domain Bacteria; kingdom Bacillati; phylum Actinomycetota; class Actinomycetes; order Kitasatosporales; family Streptomycetaceae; genus Streptomyces; species Streptomyces sp. 2323.1. The sequence continues at coordinate 5,145,109 of NZ_LT907981.1, forward strand.
CGTCCAGCTGCCGTCCGGATGCACCACCACCGCATCCGGCTCCACATAGGCGGGCGAGCCGGCCACCTCGACCGCCAGCATCGGATGCCGGAGCAGCGCCCAGCCGCTGGCCGCGGTCGCCTCGCGCAGCGCCAGCGCCGTCCGCGCCGTACGGCCCTCGGGTCCGGCCGCGGACAGATCCGGGGTGGCGACCTCGTCGGGCGCGGGCGGCGGGGTACCGGGCGCCAGCCGCTCGTGCAGCAGCCGCAGCAGTTCCGTGCCGCCGTCGGAGGTCACCTTGGCCTCGAAGGCATGGCCGCGGACGATCGCGAACTGGGACTGGCCGTACGCCGCGGGCGAGCCCAGCGCCTGGGCCAGCGCGCCCTTGTCGATGCCCGCGCCGTCCAGCAGCGCCCGGCGCCGGCAGCCGGGGTTGGCGGCCAGTGCGGCGAGCGCGCGGGCGTCGAGGGAGCGGGGGCGGACACCGGGGCCGCGCAGTTCGGTGAGCCGCTGGCGCAGGCTCGGTGTCGCCGCCGGCCGCCCCGCGGGAGGGGCGGCCGACGCGGGTCGGCCGTCGCGTGAAACGTTCACCCGCGGAAGTCTCGCATCCGGCACCGACAAGCGGGGCGTCCGCCCGCCCGTCGGCCGAGGGCCGGCCCCTCCCCGCCGGGGCCGGCCTCCCCCCGGCCGGGGACAAAACGACCCGATGCGCGATGATGGAAGGCCCGCGGTCAGCGCCGCCCGCACCGAGCAACGATCAGCCGAGAAGCCGGCGAGAGGTACGACCATGGCACCGCGCATATTCCTGGCCAGGCACGGACAGACCGAGTGGTCGCTGTCCGGCCGGCACACCGGCCGTACCGACGTCCCGTTGCTGGACGAGGGCCGGCGCGGCGCCAAGCTGCTGGGCGAGCGGCTGCACCGCGCCCCCTGGGACGGCCTGCCGGACGTCGAGGTCCGCACCAGCCCCCTGGTGCGCGCGAAGGAGACCTGCGAGCTGGCCGGTTTCGGCGACCGGGCGCAGCCGTGGGACGCCCTGATGGAGATCGACTACGGCGCGTACGAGGGCCTGACCCCGGACGAGATCAAAGCCGGGCGGCCGGACTGGCTGATCTGGCGCGACGGGGTGCCGGAGGGGGAGACGCTCGCCGAGGTCACCGCCCGGGCCGACGAGGTCATCGGCTGGGCGCGGTCGGCCGACCGCGATGTGCTGGTCTTCGCGCACGGCCACATCCTGCGCGCCCTGGGCGCCCGCTGGCTCGGCCTGGACATCTCCTTCGGCGCCCGGATCCGGCTGGAGCCGACGTCCCTGTCGGTGCTCGGCTGGGCCTACGGGGAGCCGGCGATCGAGCGCTGGAACGACACCGGCCACCTCGGCTGACCGGCCACCTCGGCTGACCGGCCGGCGGGCCAGGGCCTGTCCGGTGGCCGACGGGGCGTCAGCCGGGCCCCGGCCCGCCCGCTCATCCGGAAGCCGCGTCCGGCGTCCCGACGCCGGCTGCGGAGGCCGCTGCCGCCGCGGCCGATGCCGCGTGCCGCGCCAGGAAGTCGTCGACCGCACCCCGGTCGCGGTGCGCCCGCAGGGTCCGGGCGGTGCGGTCGAGCATCGTGCGGATACGGGCCGAGCGGACCTGCGTCAGCAGCGTCAGCGCCCGGACCCCGGCCGCGGCGGCCTCCTCGTGCGCCCCGCTGTCCGCGAGGTCGCCGGCGAGCTCCGCGGTGAACAGGGCGATATTGCGGGTGAAGTGCGGGTTCTGCAGGGCCACCGCCCGGCGCGCGTGCTCCACCGCGCGCTCCGCGTCCCCCAGCGCCGACCAGCACTGCGCCTCCAGGCCCGCCAGTTCGGCCTCGCCGTAGAACGTCATCCACTCCGGGTCGCCGTCCCGGGGCCCGCCCGCGAACAGCCGCTCCGCTCTGGCCAGCGCCTGCTCGCAGCCGGAGCGGTCCGCGAGCCCGGCCCAGCCACCCGCCTCCCGCAGCGCCAACAGCGACAGCAACCGCGGTGAGGCCAGCTGCTTGGCGGCCTGCTGCGCGGCCTGCGCGGCACGCACCGCCTCGCGCGGCCGGCCGGCGTCGCGGGCCAGGAAGGCCGTATTGCAGAAGGCGTGTGCCTCCAGGGCGGCATCGCCGCAGACCCGGGCGGTGGCCAGCGCCTCCGCGTAGTGCGAGCGGGCGTCGTCGAAGCGGCCCGAGTCGTGCGCCAACCAGCCGACGGAGATGGCGAGTTCGCCCGCGCCGGCGTGCAGCCGGTCGGACACCGAGCGGCGCTGGACATCCGCGTCCAACAGCTCGTAGGCGGCGCGCAGCGGCTGGGCGGCGCGGCGGTAGAGGCCCTCCGCGCCGTGCCGGTCGTCCAGCAGCCGGATGTGCCGGACCGCCTCCTCGACGGCGGTGGCCTCGGCGGCCCCGGCCCGTCCGGCGGGTGGTGTACGGGGCCCCGGCACGGGGGCGGATACAGCGGCGGCAGCGGCCTCGATGGGATGCAGGGCGGCAATGCCCAGGGCTGCTGCCGGGCCGCCGGTGATGAACGCGCGACGCAGCACGTCGCTCTCCTCGCAGATCTGGATACGGGTATCGCGGTGGTCGGGAACGGGTGCCAGGGGCGCGGCGCTGACCGCTGTGGCACGCGCCCCCCGTCCGCGTACCGCCTCGCGCGGCGCGAACCCCATGTCGGGCAGCGTCAGCCCGGGGAACATGTGCCGGAAGACCCGCTCGTAGGCGTAGTTCGGACACCGGATTTCCCCGGACTCGACGCGCCCGACATAGCGGGCGTCACACGAGACCTGTTCGCCGATCTCACGGGCGGACCGTCGGACCGCCGCCGCGAACTCGCCTGGCGACAGCCGGCCGCGCAGCTGTCGGAAAGCGAGGTTCGGGCGGGCGGGTACGGTGCGGGACGACGCTGATCTTGCTTCTGGCGACGCCATGGCGGACCCTCTCCGTGCCCTCTCCGTGCCATCCTGCGGCGTTGCCGCCTCCTGGCGGTGCGGCGGGACGACCGTACCGGCTGTGATGGCTTCGATACGCACAGTTTGGCCGCAAATCGGATATCTCACGCGCGATCTGCCATGAACTGCCATCCTTTGCAGCGTTACGCCGCCGTAGCTGTTGACACGCCTGGACGTTGAACCCGGTGTAAAGGGCGCACCGCGTGCAGGAGGAGGGGTTCTCCGTGTGGGAGACCGGCGTGAGCAGGGGCGGCAACGGGTCCGCGGGCCAGGCCGGCGGCCGGCGGGGGCAGGTCGTCACGGGCGGGGCACCGCCCGCAGCGGACCGGCAGTGTGATCTCGTCACGGTGCCGGCCCGGCAGGGGCTGGAAGCCGTGGACATCCTCCGGCTGCGGGACGGCGTCGGCCCGGTGCTGCACGACGGCGCCTGCGACACCCTCGGTTTCCTGGTCCCGCCGGGCACCGCCGCGGGCTGGGACGTGCCCGGCAGCGCCTGTACGCAGACCTCCGGACGGGGCATCAACCTGGCGGCGCTGTGCGGCGAAGGGACCCCGGTGGAGCCGCCGGCCACCGGCACCGGCTGGCTGGTGCCCCCGGAGGGCGCGGGCGCCGACGCCACCGACCCGGCCGTACTGCGCGCGGCACTCGGCGAGGCCGCCCGCACGATCGAGGCCGTCGACCGCTGCCAGTAGGGGCGGTCGGGTCCTACGCGTCAACGGGTCGCAGGCAGCGGCCGGCCCGTACGCGACGGCTCGTCCGGAAGAGACCTGAAGAGGCCTGACGAGACCTGAAGAGACCGTGAAGAAGGGCCGCCCGGCCGGTGCCGGGCGGCCCTCGGTGTGTCCGGGGCCGGCCCCCGGGTGATCCGGGCTAGGCCCTGTCGTCAAACTCCTGTCGTCTGCCCGAAGGGCAGGCCGCGCGGCGTCTGGTGCGTGCGATCGCAAGGCGGAGGGTCGTCCTCGTAGTGGATCTACGTGGATGATCCCGACAACGGTGGGGGTCCCCCCGCGCCGTTCAGGCGTGGGGGAGAGCGTGCGTGCCAGGCGCCGCGCGGCAGGCGGGAGTTTGACGACAGGGCCTAGCGGGCGGCCGGTTCGCTGTCCCGGGCCGGGCGGGGGATCGTGGTGGCGCCGCGCCGCTCGCCGAGTCGGCGCTGGACGCCGCGCACCAGCCGCGTCGCGGTGAAGGCCGCGCCGTGCACGAAGCGCATCGACGGGCCGAACGACGGCGTGGTGAGCAGCCCCGCGAAGAACAGCCCGGGCCAGGTCGATTCGAAGCCGGAGTTCAGCTCGGGTGCCCGGCTGCCGCCCACCGTCCAGAGTGTGGTGCGTACTTGGGGCGCGAGCAGCCGCAGCCGCCCGAGGTCGGGGGTGAACCCGGTGGCCGCCACCACATGGTGGGTGTCCAGCGTCTCCGTGCCGCCCTCCGTATGGGTGAGGTGGAGCCGCACCCCGTCGTCCCGGGCGGCCGCGGCCCGGACCCGGTGGTTGAGCAGCACCGGAACCACCGGCTCGAAGCGCTCCCGCAGCCACCAGGCGCCGGCCGGGCCCAACGCGTGCTCCGCGATCCGCAGCCGGGTCGCCGAGGGCAGCCGGCGCACCGCCCAGGGCATCTGGGACCACACCCGGTTCGGCCAGCCGGTGCCCAGCGCGGAGTGCGGATCGCGCAGCGCCCGCAGCCGGCCGCGGTCCAGCGGCTGCGGCGGGGCCTGCCAGCGCAGCCGGTCGGCGCGGGCCACGATGCGGGGCCGGGCGCCCTGTTCGGCGAGCAGGGCCGCGGTCTCCAGCGCGCTCTGCCCGGAGCCGATGACGGTGACGTCCCGGTCGGCGAAGCGGCGCAGATCGCGGTGGTCGCTGCTGTGGGAGGCGAGGTCCGGGGGCAGTTCGAGCAGCGGCCAGGGGCGGTTGACGAACGGCAGCACGCCGACGGCGAGGGCCACGGTCCGGGTCGCGATCTGCTCGCCGGTGTCCGTCTCGACGTGGAAGCCGTCGCCGTCGGGGCGTACGGCGGTGACGGTGACCTCGTCGACCTGGGGCACGGCCTGTTCGCCGAACCATCTGCCGTACGCGGTGAAGGTGTCGAGGGGCAGCGGGACGCCGTGCTCGGCGGTCAGGTCGTGGGCGGCGCAGTAGTCGGCGAGGGTGTGGGCGCCCTCCGGGGCGGAGAGGTCGGAAGCCCAGGGTTCGGATGTGAGGAACATGCCGTCGGGCATGTGGTCGCGCCAGGAGGCCATCGGCCGGCCCAGGACCCGCAGCCGCAGTCCGGCCGCCGCCGCGTGTGCGGCGATCGAGAGTCCGTAGGGGCCGGCGCCCACCACCACGAGGTCGTACATGGAAGGTCCCTGCTCTTTCTCTGGGTGCGGTGTGGAGGGCCCCGAGCCGGCGGGGCCCCGGGGCCGGAGGCGGCCCCCGGGGGCGGCGCGCACCTCCGACCCGGAGAGCGCCCCGCCCCGGCTACAAGTCGTCAGGTGCCGTGCCCCTCAAGGCCGTGGCGGCGCCCCGGGTGTGGGTGCGGGGGGCACGCCGCGGGGCATGCCGTGCGGCGCCGCGGAGGAGCGGGCGGGCAGCGGTGGGGGCGGGGCGCCGTTCGGTGGGGCGGCGCGCCGGCGGTACGTGCCCGGGCGGAACCGCCGTCCGGGGGCGCCGGGGCCGCGCGGCACCGTACGGCCGGTCAGGTCCAGGTGCAGCGCCCGGACCGCGTCGAGTCCCGAGGACGGGTCGGTGAAGAGCCGGAACCGGTCGCCGGGCCGGCCGCTGACGCCGAGGAGGTGGTAGCGGCCGTGGGCGTCCCGGCGGAAGTCCAGGTCGAGCAGGCCGCGGTAGCCCAGATGTCCGGCCAGCCGCAGGGCGGCCCGTTCGATCTGGGGGTTGGGCAGCCGGCGGCCGGCCGCGGCCGGTCCCGCCCACGGCCGGCCGCGGCCCGCGCGGCCCGGGCCGCCGATCAGACACCCGCCCTCGCCGGTGAAGCAGCCGTGGAAGAACCAGTCGGTGCCCCGTCCGCCGGGCAGCAGGCGCTGCAACAGCAGGGCGCTGCCGGCGCGTTCGGTCTGCTCGTACAGCCGCCGGGCGTCGTCGGGGGTGTGCACCAGGATGGTGCCGGGCAGCCCGGCCGACGGGGGCAGCAGCCACGGCCGGCTCCACTTGGCGACCAGCGGCAGCCCGAGCCCGGCCGCCGCGTCGGCGGCCTGCCGCGCACCGGCGGGGACGACGGTCGCCGGGTGCGGCAGGCCGAGCTCCCGGCACAGCAGGGCGAGTTGGGCCCGGTCGGCGAGTCGCTCGGGCAGGCCGGCGGGCTGGGCGGGGAGCAGATAGCGGCCCAGCAGCCGGCCGGCGAGCCGGGCCGCGGCGATCGCGCCCCGGTCGTCCATGGGGAGCAGCACGGCGGGCCGGCCGATGCCCTCGGAGAGGTCGCGCAGCAGGTCCAGCAGAGGGGCGTGCGCCATCGGTCCGGGCGGCCTGGCGTACATCCGGTGCAGATACCGCGACCGGCCCACCGGGCCGTCCGCCGATGCGGCCAACGCGTGCACCTCGATGCCCGCCCGGCCCAGCGAGCGGACGACGCCGAGGGCGCTGCGGGGGAAGGGGCCGGGGTCGAGCCGGAGCAGCAGGACGGGCACCTCGGTGTCGAACGAGGGCACCGCGCGCAGCCCCTCAGCCACGACCGCGGACCGTGCGGGGGAGCGGGACCACGGCGCCCCCGGTGGCCCCGGCCCCCGCCGGCCCTTCCTCCGGGGGTGCTTGCTGCACGGTCTCGGCCATGGCGCTGCCTACCTGTTCGAGAGCGGGGACGGGGCGGGGGAGCGGGCCGGGTCCGGCAGCGACACGCTCGCCACCGGGAGCGCGGCCGCCCGTCCCTGCGGCGGGGGCACCGGCACCGGGGACACCTGCGCCGGGCTGCGCCGCCGTACCGGTGCGCCGGCCAGGACCTGCTCGTAGACGGACATCAGCGCCGCGGCGCTGCGGGTGATGTCATAGCGCCGCACCACCGGCGGGACCGGCAATCGGTCCGGCCCCCCGCGGCGCAACTCCCGTAGTGCGGTGGCCAGTTCATGGACGACCGGGCTGAAGTGGCGGGCGCCGGGCGCCTGGTCGGCGGGCAGTTCGTCGACCGCCGGGCAGCTGCCGTGGAGTACGGGCAGGCCGGATGCGAGGGCCTCCACCACGGCCAGCCCGAACGCCTCCGACGGGGAGGGGGAGACGAAGACGTCGACGGCCGAGAGCAGACCGGGGATATCGGGCCCGGCGGACTCCTCGCCGGCGGCCTCGGCCTCGACCGCGCCGCCCCGTGTGCCCAGCAGATGGATCCGGTCGCCGGAGCCGAACTGCTCCGCCATCCGCCGCAGCATCTCCCGCTCCGGCCCCTCGCCGGCCAGCAGCAGATGCACGCCCGGCAGCTGGGTCACCGCCCGGACCAGGACGTCGAACCGCTTGCCGGGCACCAGCCGGCCGGCCCCGCCGACCACGAAGGCGTCCAGCGGCAGCCCCAGCCGGGTGCGGACCAGGGCCCGGGCGGCCGGGTCGAAGGCGAAACGGTGTGCCTCGATCCCGTTGGGCACCACATGGATCCGCTGCTCCGGTACGCCCCAGCGGCGCAGCCGGGCGGCGACGGTGTCCGAGACGGCGACCGTCGCCGCCCCCAGCCGTTCGGTGGCCCGGTAGAGCGTCCGTACGCCACGGGTCAGCCGGCGGCCCTCGATGACCGCGTCGCCCAGGGAGTGCTCGGTGGCGACCACGGCCCGGACGCCGGCCATCCGGGCGGCGATCCGGCCGTAGACGCAGGCCCGGTAGAGGTGGGTGTGCACCAGGTCGTAGCCGCCGTCGCGGATCAGCCGGGCAAGGCGGGGGAGTGCGCTCAGATCCCGCTCGCCGGTCATGCCGAGGTGGGTGACGCGGGTGCCGTCGGCCTCGATGCCCTCGGCGACCGGGCCCGGGCCGGTCAGGGTGACGACCTCGCAGTACGCGGGCAGCCGGCGCAGCAGCAGCCGCAACTGCTGTTCGGCGCCGCCCACTTCGAGGCCTGTGATGACATGCAGAACCTTCACCGGATGCCTCCAGGGATAGCGGCCGGGGTGGTGATCTGGTGGGCGGTCGCCGGGCGGGCCGGGTCGACCGGGCCGTCCGGGGACAGCGCACGGCGGCGGGGGGCCTGCGGACGCCAGGGGGTGGGCGCGGCGCCGGCGCTCATCGGCCCTCCCGCCGCAGCAGCCGGGCCGCGGCCCGCAGCATGATCCGGACGTCCTGCCCCCACGACCAGCTGTCGATATAGAGGTTGTCGAAGCGGGCCCGGTCCTCCACGGGGGAGCCGCCGTGCAGCCCGTGCACCTGCGCCAGCCCCGTGAGGCCCGGCGCCATCCGGTGCCGGGCGCCGTACTCCGGGCAGCTCCGGCTGAACCGCTCGACGGTGCGGGGGTGTTCCGGGCACGGCCCGACCAGGCTCAGTTCGCCGCGCAGGACGTTCCACAGCCGCGGCAGCCCCGCCACCCCGGTGCGCCGCAGCAGCCGGCCGACCCGGCTCGTCCGGAGGTCCGTCCCGCTCCCGGGCACCGTCGCCGCGTCCCCGTCGCACGGGCGCCGGGTGCGCAACGTCACCAGCAGGAAGCTGCGGCCGCCCCGGCCGATCCGTTCCTGCCGGCAGAGCACCCCCGGGCCGTCCGCGAGCCGTACCGCCAGCGCACCGCCCAGCAGCACCGGGGCAGTCACCACCAGCGCCACCGCCGCCAGGACGAGGTCCAGCGCCCGCTTGTCCGCGCCGCCGTGCCGTGGCGGCGCGGTCTCCAGCCGCCGCCAGGCGAAGCCCCACAGATGGCCGGACGCCGACGGCGGCGGGCGGCCCTCCAGGGTGGCCGCGGCACCGGCCAGCCAGATCGCCGAGCCCTGGTCGATGAAGCGGCGCAGCAGCGCGGCGGTGTACGGATCGCCGTACGGCGGCACGGTGAACACCGCGTCCCGCACCGTGTGCCGGATGACGGCCCGGGTGATGTCGTGCGGGGAGGTCAGCCGCGGCGGCCCGGCGTGGCCCGGGGGCACCTCGGGCCCGGCCGGCGTCCCCGTCGTGACCAGGCCCACCGGGCGCATCCCGTACCCGGGGCGGGCGTGCAGCACGGCGGCGAGCTGCCGGGCGGCCGGGTCGGGGCCGACGATCAGCGTGGCGCGCGGGTGTCGGCGGGCGGCGGCGCGCCGAGCCCGGTGGACCAGGGCCCGGGCGCCGCAGACCAGCGCGGTGTGCAGCGCCACCGCGCCGACCAGCACGGTCGGCGGCAGCGCCTGCCCGGGGCGTACGGCGGCGAGCACCGCGGCCACCGCGCACCAGCAGACGGCGCCGCGGCCGAGCAGTGCCGGCAGCTCGCCGAGCAGGCTCGGGGCGGGATGCGGACGGTAGAGCCCGGCCCGGGAGTGGAGCAGCAGCAGTACCGGGACCAGGGGGGCGAGTGCCGTCGGCGCGGTGCCGGTGCCGAGGACGGCCAGTGCGGTGCCGACGGTGGCCAGGCAGTCGGCGGCCAGCAGCGGGGCGACGGCCCGCGGTCGTACGCCGCGGCCGGGCCGGGGCGGTGGCAGGGTCTCCCGGGCCGGGCCGCGCGGCGGGTGGACCGCGGCGGTGGCCGGTCCGGAGGCCGGTCCGGAGGCCGGTCCGGGGGCAGATCCGGGGGCAGATCCGGGGGCCGCCGGCGGCCGGACCCGGGCGGAGTGGGGCGCATCCGCGCTGTCCGTCGTCATCGCCTGATCGGCTCCCTGGTCCTGGTGCCCGGCACACCGGGCCCCGCCCCGCCGTCGACGGGCCGGGGGGCGCCCGAAGCCATGGGCCGCGCTGGGTACTGCGGGTCTTGCGGCAGCACGCACTGCTCCCCTGAATAGCGAGCCGACAGAACTCTCTGCGGGAAATTCCGGGCGCGCCGCTCAGTGCCTGGTATCGGCCTGGACGAAGAGCGCGCCGAGCAGATATCCCGGGTTGCGGGTGGTGAAACGGAATGTGAGCCGATCGGCGCCGGACCGCAGTGCGGGGGTGATGTCGAATACATCGGAATCAAATCCGAGGGTGTTCCGGTAAGCGGGCCGCCGCGCCGCCGGTTGGCCGAAGTCGGTGATGGTCGAGTTCATCACATCATTCGCCGGGTTGGCGGAATCGTGCACCTTCAGCGGGTGGTGGCGGCCGGCCCGTACGGTGAGTGCGTCATTTCCCCGGCCCCGGTATCCGTCATATGCGACCACGCCGGCGCGGCCCCGTGAATTCGCCGGAATGTGTAGTCCATTGAGCCGTACGGTAAACGCGCGACGGTCCGCCGTCAGCGACCGGAAACCGTCCCACAGCGCGATTCTGCGCAGCGGTTCCTTTGCGTTTTCGTATACGGCCACCAAGGTCCAGCCGCCCCCTGTACCGGCCGCGGACGGGCCCTTCGCGCCCTTGAGCTGCGCCACCGTGTAGGCGCCGGCACCGCTCCTGCGCACCAGCCCGGTGAGGTCCGCGGACGCCTGGAAGCCGTCGGCCGCGGCCCTGCCGCGGTGGCCGACGAGGGTGTCGGCGCGCACCGTCCGGTACCGGCCGCCGGGCCCGGCGACCAGCACCTGTCCGTTGTTCCCGGCGGTCTGATGCGTGCCGGCCCGCAGGGTGCCGCCCCAGTACAGCCGGGCGTAGCTGACCCGGGAGCCGGCCGGGATCCGCAGGGTCGCGCGGCTGGAGCTGTCGGTGCGGGCGTCGGAGTCGACGTCGGGGTATGCCGTCCCGTAATGGCCTGTTCGCCCGGCCACGTCCTGCCGGGCCGCCGCGCACGGTCCGCCCGTGCGGCCGGCCGGCGCTTTGCAGACGACCGAGGAGTTCGCCGCGCGGGCGATACCGCCGTGCTGGGTGACGTGATAGCGCTCGGTGAAGGGAATTCCTGCGGAATCCCTGGAGGCCGGCGCGGCAGCCGCCGAGGACAGTGCGGCCGACAATGCCAAGGAAGCCAGTGCGCATACGACGCCGCGCCCGGTGCGGTCCATCGACTTCCGCATGTCTTCCTCTCCGACTTCAATCAGTCAAACAGGAGAGCACTCTGACAGAAATCATGCTGGAAACTGTGGCAGGCACGCCGGACCCGGGTCAGGGTTCCCGAACAGCGGAATACCGGACTTCGGCGGAGCCGCTTCGTTACTGCCATAAGGGCTAACGATTTCCCGGACGGGGGAACCCCCGCATCCCTGACTCATTTCGCTCGTTGTGACCGGTTGCCCCATTCACGAACTGAAAGGAGAATGGGATGAAGCGGTTTGTTACGACCGCCGCGATCGCCACCGCCAGCTGTGCCGTTGTGCTCAGCGGCGCCGGCATCGCATCAGCAAGCGTGGACGGTCACCACGGCAACCACGGCCGCCATGGCCGCGGCGACCACGGTCGTTTCGGCGACAACGGTCGTTTCGGTCGCGAGGGCCGGGGCTTCGGCGGTGCCACCGCTGCGGGCTTTGCCGCGGGTTCCCCGGGCATCCTCAGCGGCAACAACGTCCAGGTGCCGATCAACATCCCGATCAACATCTGTGGCAACAGCGTCAACGCGCCCGGCTTGCTGAACCCGGCCTTCGGGAACGTCTGCATCAACCGCTGATCGGCCGGCCGGTCCAAGGCACCATCGGGCCGGCTCGGTTCGTGAGGTGAAGTTGGCGGACCACCTCCGGCTCCGGTCGTGGGTGGTTCGCCACTCTGCCCCCGCACCACCGGAGGCGGCCGCGTCGCAAGAGACGGGCCCCTGCGCTGACCAGCGGATTCCGGCGTCACCCCACGGGCCATACTGGAGGGCATGGCGAAGAGCAGACGCGGGCGCGGCGGCCCGGAGACCGTCACGGAGACGGTGGACGGCGGACTCGCCGAGCTACGGCCCGACCGGGACCGGCCGCGCGGCTGGACGCTGCTGATCGACGGGGCCCCGCAGTCCCATGTGGACCTCGACGACCCGTCCTTTCTCGACTTCTCCTATCAGCGGCGCCTCGGGCATCTGGCGGACCTCGCCGGCCCGCCCGGCGCACCGCTGCGCGTCGTCCACCTCGGCGGCGGTGCCCTGACGCTGGCCCGCTATGTCGCGGCGACCCGCCCGCGGTCCACCCAGCAGGTCGTGGAGATCGACGCCCCGCTGGTCCAGCTCATACGCCGGCAGCTGCCGTGGGACAGCGGCTGGCGAATCCGGGTGCGCGGCGGCGACGCCCGCGCCGGCCTGGCGAAGATCCCCGACGGCTGGGCGGACCTGATCATCGCCGATGTCTTCGGCGGTGCGCGCACGCCCGCGCATCTGACCAGCACGGAGTTCGTGACGGAGGTCCGCAGGGCGCTGCGCCCCGGCGGGTTCTACGCGGCGAACCTCGCCGACGGGCCGCCGCTGCGGTTCCTGCGCGGCCAGATCGCCACCGTCCGTACGGTCTTCCCCGAGCTGTGTCTGACCGCCGACCCGGCCGTCCTGCGCGGCCGGCGCTTCGGCAACGCCATCCTGCTGGCCGCCGACGGGGAGCTGCCCGTCGCCGAACTGACCCGGCGGGCGGCGACCGATCCGCAGGCCGCACGGGTCGAACACGGGCGGGCGCTGCTGGACTTCACCGGCGGCGCGGCACCGGTCACCGACGCCACCGCCCTTGCCTCGCCCGCCCCGCCGGCCGGCGCCTTCGACTGAGTCGAGGGCCAGGGGCTGGGGGCCGGACGTCGGGGGCAGGGCGGCCCGGCGCTACGCCCCGCTGCTGCTGATCTGCACGGTCGGCGGATGGCCGTTCCAGGTGCAGAACACCGACGTATGGGCGCTGCCGGAGAAGTCGACGCGGATCCACCCGTCCTGCTTCCACACCTGCATCTGCCACCCCGAGTCGGGCGTCGCCGACACCAACTCGGCCGAGCGGCCGCCCAGATCGAAGACCACCCGGCCGCCCGCCGTGGAGTAGCTCTTGATCCGGGCGTCGGAGGCCGGCGGGGAGCCGTCCTGCGGGGAGGGGCCCGGGTGCTGCGGCCGGTCGCCGCTCGTGGCGGACGGGGACGCCGGACCGGAGGGCTTGCCGTCGGCGGGCGCCGGGCCGCGGTCCGGCGAACGGGACGGCTTGGGGCGGTGCGTGGAGGAGACCTGCGGGGAGGCGCCGCCGTCCGGCTGCGCCCCGGACACCCGGGCGGACAGCGGCAGCGCGCGCGGCGGGTCGTACGCGGTGCCGGACAGCACGGTGTGCACCCCGAACCACGACAGCGTGACCGCGGCGCCGGTCGCCAGCGTCCAGGCCACCGCGTGAACCAGTCCTCGTTGCATCCGGCTCATACTGCACCACCGGACCACGCGGACGCAGCCCGCTGGAGCACGGCCGACCGCTCTGTCACGGTGTCAACACCCGGCGGGAAACCGGCCCCGAATGGCGTACGGTGCCGCCCATGGCACGTGTGCTCGTCGTCGAGGACGACCAGTTCGTACGCTCGGCGTTGATCCGGCATCTGACCGAGGCCGCCCATACGGTGCGCAGCGTCGGCACCGCCCTGGAGGCACTGCGCGAGGTGGCTCAGGTCGGCTTCGACGTGGTCATCCTCGACCTCGGCCTGCCCGATCTGGACGGTGGCGAGGCGCTGAAGATGCTGCGCGGGATCACCGATGTGCCCGTGATCATCGCCACAGCCCGGGACGACGAGGCCGAGATCGTCCGGCTGCTCAACGACGGGGCCGACGACTATCTCACCAAGCCGTTCTCCGTCGAGCACCTCTCGGCGCGGATGGCGGCCGTACTGCGCCGCTCCCGGGCCACCGCCGCCGGCGCGGAACCGCCCTCACGGGTGATCCGGGTCGGCGGCCTGTCCATCGACCCGCTGCGCCGGCAGGCCGAACTCGACGGCGCCGCACTCGACTTGACCCGCCGGGAATTCGATCTGCTGGCCTTCCTCGCCGAGCGGCCCGGTGTCGTCGTCGCCCGCAAGGAACTCCTCGCCGAGGTCTGGCAGCAGTCCTACGGCGACGACCAGACCATCGACGTCCATCTGTCCTGGCTGCGCCGCAAGCTGGGCGAAACCGCCGCGCGGCCCCGGTACTTGCACACCCTGCGCGGCGTCGGCGTGAAGCTGGAGCCGCCGCGGTGAGATGGGCCCTGGTCAAGGTGGCGCTGGCGGTCACCACCATGGTCGTGGTGGCGTTCGCCGTCCCCCTCGGCCTGGTCGTCAAGGAACTGGCCCGCGACCGCGCGTACTCCAATGCCGAGCGGCAGGCCGCCACGATCGGTCCGGTCCTCGCCATCACCACCGACCGCACCCAGCTCGAACGCGCCGTCGCCAGCGCCGAGACCGGCCCCGGCGGCCGGATCGGCGTCCATGTGCCGGCGAGCGGCCGGAACGGGCCCGCCGAGATCGGCGCCCGGCGCGCGGCGGAGGCGGACGTGGCGGCCGCCGTGAAGCTCGGCCGGGCCTCCATCTCCCCGGTCCGCGGCGGCTCCGCGCTCCTTCAGCCGACCGCCGTCGCCTCCGGGATCGCCGTCGTGGAGGTCTTCGTCCCCGACGCGGCGCTCACCAACGGCGTCACCACCGCCTGGGTGGTGCTGGCCGGCGTCGGCCTGGCGCTGGTCATCGGCTCGGTCGCGGTCGCCGACCGGCTCGGCACCCGCATGGTGCGCCCCGCGCAGCGGCTCGCCGGCGCCGCCCATGACCTCGGCCGGGGCAAGCTCGGCGTACGCGTCCAGGAGGACGGGCCCAAGGAACTGCGGCTGGCGGCCAGCGCCTTCAACTCCATGGCCGACCAGGTCGTCCAACTCCTGGGCAACGAACGCGAACTGGCCGCCGACCTCTCGCACCGGCTGCGCACCCCGCTGACCGTGCTCCGGCTCAACGCCGCCTCGCTCGGCGACACCCCGGCCGCCGAGCAGACCCGGGCCGCCGTCGCCCAGCTGGAGCGGGAGGTCGACCAGATCATCCGCACCGTCCGCGAACAGAAGGCCCAGACCCAGCAGACGGCCGCCGCGGCCGGCTGTGACGCCGCCGAGGTGATCCGCGAGCGGATGGGCTTCTGGTCCGCGCTCGCCGAGGACGAGGGCCGCACCGTGCGCATCGCCGGCGCCGACCGCCCCGTACGGGTCCCGGTCGCCCGCCCCGAACTCGCCGCCGCCCTGGACGCGATGCTCGGCAACGTCTTCCGCCACACCCCCGAGGGCACCGCCTTCGCGGTCGACGTCCACAACGCGGACGAGGCGGTGATCGTGCTGGTCTCGGACGCCGGCCCGGGCATCGCCGACCCGGACGCCGCACTGCGCCGCGGCTGGTCGGGCGGGGGCGGTTGGGGGCACCGCCCAGCGGTAGCTGGGGGAGGGTCCACCGGCCTCGGCCTGGACATCGTGCGGCGGCTGGCCGAATCCACCGGCGGCGATGTCCGCCTGGGCCGTTCCGTCCTCGGTGGCACCGAGGTACGGGTCTGGCTGGCGCTGGACGACCGGCGCGCCCGCCAGGGCGGACGGCGCGGGCACCGGCTGCGCCGCACCCTCGGCCGCCGGCGGCGGGCCACGCGCACCGGCTCCTGACCGGCCGCCCGCTGGGGCACATGCCCCGGCGCCCGGCGGGGCATGTGCCCCTGGCTCTTAACCACCCCCTTCCGCTTCCTTAAGGCGGTCATAAGTCCCCCAACCTCCGCACCATTACCGACATTTGTCCGTTTCCCTGCCGCTAGCGTGCGGGACGCACCACGGTGCACCCCCTCCCACCCCCCACGTGACGACAGGCAGGCACGAGATGACTTCCTCGGCACACCGCCGGCGCAAGAGCCGCACCACCAAGCTGATCGTGACCGGCGCGGCCGCCGTGGTCGCGGCGGGCGGTGCCGTCGCCGTCGCCGGCGGTGCCATGGCCGCCAAGGCCCCGCGGACCGCCGGCACCACCGCCAAGGCCGCCGCCGGCTTCGCCCCGTACGTCGACACCTCGCTCACCCCCGCCTACGACCTGCCCGGCACCGCGCAGAAGACCGGCGTGAAGCACTTCACCCTCGCCTTCATCACCTCCGGCGGCGGCTGCGACCCCAAGTGGGGCGGCTCCGGCGAGCTCGGCAACGACGCGGTGGCCCAGCAGATACCCGCGCTGCGCAAGGCCGGCGGCGACGTCCGGGTCTCCTTCGGCGGCGCCACCGGCTCCGAACTCGCCCTGGTCTGCGGCTCCGCCGACCAGCTGGCCGCCGCGTACGGCAAGGTCATCGACCAGTTCAAGCTCACCAAGGCCGACTTCGACATCGAGGGCGGCGCGCTGCCCGACACCGCCGCCAACACCCGCCGCGCCCAGGCCATCGCCAAGCTCCAGAAGACCCACCCCGGCCTGGACGTCTCCTTCACCCTGCCGGTCATGCCCGAGGGCCTGACCCAGGACGGGGTGAACCTGGTCGCCGACGCCAAGAAGAACGGCGTCAAGATCTCCGCCGTCAACATCATGGCGATGGACTACGGCGCCTCCTACAGCGGCGACATGGGCACCTACGCCACCCAGGCCGCCACCGCCACCCAGGGCCAGCTCAAGAAGGCGCTCGGGCTGCGCGACGCGGCCGCCTGGAAGACCCTGGCCGTGACCCCGATGATCGGCGTCAACGACGTCCAGCAGGAGGTCTTCCGGCTCGACGACGCCAAGCAGCTGGTGGCGTTCGCCAGGGGCAAGCACCTGGGCGGGCTGTCGATGTGGTCCTCGACCCGCGACCAGGCCTGCCCGGGTGGCCCGGCCCCCTCGGCACAGCCGACCTGCAGCTCCATCGACCAGAAGCCGCTGGACTTCACCAAGGCCTTCGGCGCCTTCACCGGCTGACCCCCCACCGGCGGCCCGGGCGCCGGCCCGGGCCGCTCGCCCCCACGGCGGGGCGCGGCGGACTCCCCCTACCGCCGCGTCCCGCCGCCGCGTCTCCACGGCAGCCCACCGGCCCGTACGGTCCCGCCCCGCACCGCCGTACGGAAGACGACCGGGGCAGTGCCCGTCCGCGGCCCGCGAAGATCACCATCACCCACACGAACCCCACGGTGACCACCGGCGACGACATTCTCGACTGGGCCTCGCCTCCGTCGCCGACAAACGCCAAGGCCCCCGACCTGAGGTCGGGGGCCTTGAAGTGGGGTGAGTAACGGGACTTGAACCCGCGACATCCTGGACCACAACCAGGTGCTCTACCAGCTGAGCTATACCCACCATGACCGGTGCTGTGTGGTTCTTTTTCCCCACCGGCTGAGAAAAAGTGTACAGGGTCCCAAGGGGTGCTCGCGCCCAGGTTTTGCGTCCCGGGACCGAGGGCGTGTCGTGCGGGTCACGGCGGACCCGCAAGGAACCACACGACACGCACCCCCACGGCTCACTGTGGCGTGGACTGCGGCTCAGCAGGAAGGACGTGCTTGGCGGCGATCGCCTTCGCGGTGTCCGAGTCGGGTCCGGGCTGCGGTACGAAGACCGCCTCGCGGTAGTAGCGCAGCTCCGCGATGGATTCGCGGATGTCCGCCAGCGCCCGGTGGTTGCCGTTCTTGTCCGGACTGTTGAAGTACGCCCGCGGGAACCAGCGCCGGGCCAGTTCCTTCACGGACGAGACGTCGACGATCCGGTAATGCAGATAGCTTTCCAGCGTCGGCATGTCGCGCAGCAGGAAGCCGCGGTCGGTGCCGACGGAGTTGCCGCACAGCGGCGCCTTCCCCGGCTCCGGCACATGCTGCTTGATGTACGCAAGCACCTGCGCCTCGGCCGCCTCCAGCGTCGTCCCGCCGTCCAGCTCCTCCAGCAGCCCGGAGGCGGTGTGCATCTGGCGCACCACCTCCGGCATGGTGCCGAGCGACTCGGCGGGAGGGCGGATCACCACATCCACCCCGTCGCCCAGCACATTCAGCTCGGAGTCGGTGACCAGGGCGGCCACCTCGATGAGCGCGTCATTCGCCAGCGAGAGTCCGGTCATCTCGCAGTCGATCCACACCATGCGATCGTTCATACATCTCACCCTACGGGGCGCTCGCGCTGTCCGGGCAGCACGGGGCGGGCCGGTCCCCGCCCGACCGCGGCCTCCGCCAGCCGGGAGGCGTAGCCCTCCGGCTGCGGTTTGCCCGCTTCGCCCGGTTCCGCGGACGCCAGACCGTGGCCGGCCAGCGCGGGGGCGAACCGTTCCCCGCCGCTCGCGCCCAGCGCCGCCCGCTCGCGCTCCGGCCGCTCGGCGCGGTCGGCCCGCTCCGGCCTGAGCGCGGGCTCGGGTGCCCCGTGCGGCCGGCGCGCGCGGTAGGCCGCACGGTAGGCCGCACGGTAGGCCGCGGGTGAGGCGCCCAGCTGCCGCCGGAAATGGCCGCGCAGTGCCACCGGCGAGCGGAAGCCGCAGCGACCCGCGACCTCGTCCACCGAGTAGTCGGACGTCTCCAGCAGCCGCTGGGCCTGGAGGACCCGCTGGGTGATCAGCCACTGGAGCGGAGCGCTTCCCGTCAGGGAGCGGAAGCGCCGGTCGAAGGTGCGCCGGCTCATGTAGGCGCGCGCGGCGAGCGTCTCCACGTCGAACTGCTCGTGGAGGTGCTCCAGCGCCCAGGCGACGACCTCGGCGAGCGGGTCGGCGCCGATCTCTTCAGGTAATGACCTGTCGAGGTAGCGCTGGTGCCCCATGTCGGACGCGGTCCGGCGGGGCGGCACGACGAGCCGGCGGGCCAGCGCGTTCGCGGCGTCCGCGCCGTGGTCGGTGCGCACGATGTGCAGACACAGGTCGATGCCTGCCGCCGTTCCCGCGGAGGTGAGCACATCGCCGTCGTCGACGAAGAGCTCGCGGGGATCCACATGGACGGACGGATAACGCTTGGCGAGCGTCGGTGCGTACATCCAGTGGGTCGTGGCCGGCCGGCCGTCGAGCAGTCCGGCCGCGGCGAGGACGAATGCCCCCGTGCACAGCCCGACGATTCTGGCCCCTTCTTCATGCGCGCGGCGCAGCGCGTCGAGCGCGGCGGGCGGCGGGGCCTGGGTGATGGAACGCCAGGCCGGTACGACGACCGTCCCGGCACGGGAGATCGCCTCCAGCCCGTAGGGGGCCGACAGTTCGAGCCCCCCGGTCGTGCGCAAAGGCGCATCTTCGCCCGCGCACACAAGTAGCCGGTACCGCGGGACACCTGCGTCCTGGCGGTCGATGCCGAAGACCGAGAGCGGAATGGAGCTCTCGAAAATGGGGCCGCCACTGAAGAGGAGCACCGCGACTATTTCGCGGCGTCGTCGGGCGGCGAGCTTGCGTGCGGCATCTGGTACGGCAGCGGAGTCCTGGCTCATGGCACTTAAGCCCCCCTCGGTCGTCTCGCCCTCTCGGTCCTGCACAGTTCCCCCGCCGTCACTACCAAGATCGAATCTACTGTGTTCCGTGAGGATGGAGTGCCAAGTTCACCACCCGCTGGTATGTCGATATGGCAACTTGGCGCGAAGCATTCGATCACGAAGCGTTCCACTCGTCGGGCCTCCATGGGAAGTACGCGTCTCGGCTCTGCCCGTTCGCAGTAGGGCACAACCATGCCCAGCGGTCCTTTCCTCCCTGCTCACACCAGGGTTGAGGGGGGCTCAGGGGAAGGTATGGACCTCGGCCGGAAGTTGGCTGAAAACGGTCGCGCGCAGACTTGCAGAGGCCTCAGTTGACCGGCGTACGCCCTCCGGAATGGCGCCCGCCCCCGTGCGCTGCCGGACCCGGACGTCCCGTTCTGTCCCGGTGTCTTCCGAAGTCGCGGACCCGGACCCGGGCGGCGGTCCGTTCGGATTGCCGCAACAGCGCGCGGCAGACGCAGGTCACCGCGCCCAGGCCGGCGGCGGCGCCGGCCGCGCCGGCCCAGGAGGCACCGCTGAGGATCAGTACGAAGGGCACCAGGGCGCAGCTGAACGCGCCCCAGCGCACCACATCGCTCACCGGGTCGGGTGATCTGTCGGACGGCAACGGCACCATGTGCTCCCCTCGGACGGGCTGCTGGATACAACGCCGCCGGCGATCATGGGTCACCGTCAGAGGGTACGTACGGGGGCAGGCCGGGGCATTGCCATCCGCGCCACGCTCCGGCATGCTCCGGGGAACGTTCGAGGCCCCACCCGGCTCGCGCGGGCGCTCCGCGTCCTCGGCGTGCTCTGGGCAGCGGGGGAGTGGCGCCGTACTCTTGGGGTATCGGGTTGGGAAGATGATTCCCAGTCGTGTTGTTCCTCTTTGAACTATGGCTCCCGGTCCTCGATCGAGCCAGCTCAGTCAACTGCCGGATCAAGTCAATCGCTGTTCCCCGTTCGCCCCTCCGCAAGAGGACGCCCTCGCCGAGACATCAATGGCCGGTCACGAAATCCCCGAACCCGCGGACCGCAAGCAGGTCGCCGATCCGATGGCGGACCTCGAAGCGGCGGAAAAGACGCGCCACTCCTGCGACCCCGCGTTCCGTCATGGCGTCGTGGTCGGCTTCGACGGCTCCATGTCGAGCGAGCGGGCGTTGGCGTATGCAATCGGTATGGCCCGGCGCCTCGGCTCCGGGTTGATCATCGTCCATGTGGCCAACCGGCTGCCGACGACCGTCTGGGCGGGCTGTGAGCCCCCGGTCTTCGTGGACGTACCGGATCACCGCACCGAAGTCCTCGGCCTGGAGCTGGCCTGTGCCGATCATCTCTCCGAGGTCCCCTGGATCCTCGTCGAGCGCGGCGGTGACATCTGTCACGAGCTGGAGGAGGTCGGCCAGGAGTACGAGGCCGACGCCATCGTGGTCGGCTCCACGCACGGCCTGGTCGGCCGGATCTTCGGCTCGGTCGCCGGACGGCTGGCCCGCCGGGCGCAGCGCCCGGTCATCGTGATCCCCTGACGCGTCTCTGACGTACCCCTGGCGCATCCCTGACGTACCCCGGATGCATCCCTGGCACGGCCGCCGTCGCGTGCCGTCCCCGTGCCGCCTCGACTCTCCGCTGTGTGTCCACAGGTGAGGGGGCGTCATGGGGATTGTGCGCAGGCGCATTTCGCCGGCCGGCGGAGGTGGATTGTGCGCTTGTGAGGGGTAGAAAACGGTCACGTGGGCGCGCCGCATCTCGGGCCCGGCGGCCGCGCACACGGCAACTGCGTGCTGCCGCCCGGGTGGTGACGGTTCCCGGAGCGGCGGCATCCTGCCGGCGTATGGGCGACGCCGGCAAAGGGGAGGCGGCGGCTCCGCGCGTTAGGTGGCAACGCGCGGAGCTGCTGTTTTGCGGGCTCCCCTTTGCGCCTGAACCGGCGCCGCTTTCGCGGAGGGGGTTGCTCGCCGTGGGGGGTGCTCAATTGTCGCTTCGGTGGTTGTGGGGTGGATCACTCCACAACCACCGGCTTGGCGAGGTTTCTGGGCCGGGTTATTCGACCGTGACGGACTTGGCCAGGTTGCGGGGCTTGTCGATGTCGCGGCCCAGCGCCAGGGCCGTGTGGTAGGCGAGCAGTTGGAGCGGGATGCCCATGAGGATCGGGTCCAGCTCGGGCTCGTTCTTCGGGACGACGATGGTGTGGTCGGCCTTTTCCTGCTCCTGGTGGGCGACGGCCAGGATGCGGCCGCTGCGGGCCTTGATCTCCTCCAGGGCGGCGCGGTTCTTCTCCAGCAGGTCGTCGTCGGGGACGATCGCGACGGTCGGCATGGCGGGCTCGATGAGGGCCAGCGGGCCGTGCTTGAGCTCCGAGGCCGGGTAGGCCTCGGCGTGGATGTAGGAGACCTCCTTGAGCTTCAGGGAGGCCTCACGGGCCACGGGGTAGCCGCGCACCCGGCCGATGAACATCATCGACTTGGCGTCCGCGTAGGCGGCCGACAGCTTCTTGATCTCTTCCTCGCCCTTGAGGATCTCGTCGATCTGGCCGGGCAGCTTGCGCAGGCCCTCGATGATCCGCTTGCCGTCCGCGACCGAGAGGTCACGGATCCGGCCCAGGTGCAGGGCGAGCAGCGCGAAGGAGACCACCATGTTGGTGAAGCACTTGGTGGAGACCACGCAGACCTCGGGGCCCGCGTGGACGTAGATGCCGCCGTCGGTCTCCCGGGCGATCGCCGAGCCGACCACGTTCACCAGGCCCAGCACCCGCGCGCCCTTGCGCTTGAGCTCCTGGACGGCCGCCAGGACGTCGTAGGTCTCACCGGACTGGGAGACCGCCACGTACAGCGTGTCGGGGTCCACGACCGGGTTGCGGTAGCGGAACTCGGAGGCCGGCTCGGCGTCCGAGGGGATGCGGGCCAGCTCCTCGATCATCTGGGCGCCGATCTGGCCGGCGTGATACGAGGTGCCGCAGCCCAGGATCTTGACCCGGCGCACCCCGCGCGCCTCGCGGGCGTCGAGGTTCAGGCCGCCGAGGTGCACGGTGGAGAAGCGGTCGTCGATCCGGCCGCGCAGCGCGCGGTCCACCGCGTCCGCCTGCTCGGAGATCTCCTTGTGCATGTAGGTGTCGTGGCCGCCCAGGTCGTAGGACTCGGCCGCGTACTCCACGGTCTCCGGCGTCGCGGTCGTACGCGAGCCCTCGGTGGTGTACGTGCGGTAGTCGTCGGCCTTGAGAGTGGCCATCTCGCCGTCGTCGAGGGTGACGACCTGCCGGGTGTGCGAGACCAGCGCGGCGACGTCGGAGGAGACGAACATCTCGTGGTCGCCGATGCCGAGGACGACCGGGGAGCCGTTGCGGGCGACCACGATGCGGTCGGGGAAGTCGGCGTGCAGTACGGCGATGCCGTAGGTGCCCTCGATGTGCCGCAGCGCCTCGCGGACCCGCTCCTCCAGCTTCTCGGCGTCGGAACGGGCGATGAGGTGGGCGAGGACCTCGGTGTCGGTCTCCGAGGCGAAGGCGATGCCGTCGGCGGTGAGCTTGGCGCGCAGTTCGGCGGCGTTGTCGATGATGCCGTTGTGGACGACGGCGACCTTGCCCTCGGTGTCGAGGTGCGGGTGGGCGTTCTCGTCGGTCGGCGCGCCGTGGGTGGCCCAGCGGGTGTGCGCGATGCCGGTGGAGCCCGCGAAGCGCTTCGGCAGCCGGGACTCCAGCTCCCGGACCCGGCCCTTGGCCTTGGCGGTCTTCAGGCCGCCCGCGGCCTTGCCGGTGCCCTTGGCGTGGATGGCGATGCCCGCCGAGTCGTAGCCGCGGTACTCCAGGCGCTGCAGGCCCTCCAGGAGCAGCGGAGCGACATCACGTTTGCCGATGTAGCCGACGATCCCGCACATACAGTGACCCTCCGAGAAAAATCGTGTGGCAATGGTTGTACCCGGCGCCCGTGGCGGGGGCGTCAGCCGTAGACGAGGCGGCGCAGCTGGCGGGCCGAGAGATCGGGCGGGGCCACGGCGCGGTGCGGCATCTCGTGGCGGATCCGCTCGAAGATCTCCTCGTTGCGCAGTCCCTGGGACTGCAGCTCCCGATGGCGGCGGCGGACGAATTCCTCCGTCGTCTCGTCGAAGTACGCCAGCACGTCCAGCACCACCCGGGCGGCCTCACCGCGCTGCAGCGGTGTGCTGCGCACCAGGTGGTCCACCAGGTCTTCGTGCGGCGCGTCAGCGCTGCGGTTACGGCGTTCGAGCACCCGTCGATATTGCGTGGCGGCGCGAGGAATCGCAAGAAATCTGCCCGGTATCGGGCACATCCCCGGTTTGGCGGCCGGAAAGTGGTCTGGACCTTGACCGGATCAGAGGGTCGCGGTACGCATGGTCACCGTTCGGTCGCTCCATGCCATGCACGATGCCATGTACGACGTTCGCCGAAGGGATCGTCGATGAGACGACGCAGACTGCTGTTCTCCCTGCTCCTGGTCGCCGCGGCGGGGCTGGGTACCGCCGCCGTACCGCCGCCGGGCGCCACCGGAGCCACCGCCCGGGCCGCCACCCCCCTGGACCAGGTGATCCCCGCTCCCGCGTCCGTGCACGGCGGCGGGGACGCCGTCACCCTCGGCGCGCACACCCCCATCCGCGTCCCGGGCGGCTCCGGCGAGGCCCGGAAGATCGCCGGCCGGCTGGCGGGGCTGCTGCGGCCCGCCACCGGCTTCGGCTTCCCGGTGACCACCAAGGACGGCCGGGACGGCATCGTCCTGCGGCTCGGCGGCCGCGGCACCGGGGGCCTGGGCGCCGAGGGTTACCGGCTGACCTCCGCCGGCCGTACGGTCACCCTCAGCGCCGCCCGCCCGGCCGGCCTCTTCCACGGCGTCCAGACGCTGCGCCAGCTGCTGCCCGTCGACGGGCAGCAGGGCGCGCGCCGTGGGCCCTGGCGGATCGCCGGCGGCACCATCACCGACGCGCCGCGCTACGCCTACCGCGGGGCGATGCTCGATGTCTCCCGGCACTTCTTCACCGTCGCGCAGGTCAAGCGCTACATCGACCAGCTAGCCATGTACAAGATCAACAAGCTGCATCTGCACCTCTCGGACGACCAGGGCTGGCGGATCGCGATCAAGTCCTGGCCGCGGCTGGCGACCTACGGCGGCTCCACCCAGGTCGGCGGCGGCCCCGGCGGCTACTACACCAAGGACGACTACCGCGAGATCGTCCGCTATGCCGCCGACCGCTATCTGACCGTCGTCCCCGAGATCGACATGCCCGGCCACACCAACGCCGCGCTCGCCTCCTACGCGGAGCTCAACTGCAACGGCCAGGCCCCGCCGCTCTACACCGGCACCAAGGTCGGCTTCAGCTCGCTGTGCGTGCCGAAGCAGGTGACCTACGACTTCGTGGACGACGTCATCCGCGAGCTGGCGGCCCTGACGCCCGGCCGCTACCTCCACATCGGCGGCGACGAGGCGCACTCCACCAGCCATGCGGACTACGTGGCCTTCATGGACAAGGTGCAGCCGGTGGTCGCCAAGTACGGCAAGACCGTGATCGGCTGGCACCAGCTGACCGGAGCGCACCCGGTCAAGGGCGCCGTCGCCCAGTACTGGGGCTATGACAAGACCGGCACGGCGGAGCGCACCCAGGTCGCCGACGCCGCCAGGAACGGCACCCGGCTGATCCTCTCGCCGGCCGACCGCGCCTACCTCGACATGAAGTACGACCGGAACACCCCGCTGGGCCTGTCCTGGGCCGGCTATGTCGACGTCAAGCGGTCCTACGACTGGGACCCGGGCCGCTATCTCGACGGCGCGCCCGCGGGATCCGTCCTCGGCGTCGAGGCGCCGCTGTGGACCGAGACCCTCTCCACCACCGCACACATCGAGTACATGGCCTTCCCGCGGCTGCCGGGCATCGCGGAGCTGGGCTGGTCCCCGGCGGACAGCCACGACTGGGACGGCTACAAGGTGCGGCTGGCCGCCCAGGGGCCGCGCTGGGACGCCCTGGGCATCAACTACTACCGCTCACCGGACGTGCCCTGGCCCGGTAAGTGAGCCCGCCGGCCGGGCGTCCGCGGACGCCCGGCCGGTCCGGCGTCAGAGCCCCAGCTCCCGGGCGATCAGCATCCGCTGGACCTCGCTGGTGCCCTCGCCGATCTCCAGGATCTTGGCGTCCCGCCACATCCGGGCGACCGGGTACTCGTTCATGAAGCCGTACCCGCCGTGGATCTGGGTGGCCTCGCGGGCGTTGTCCACCGCGATCTCGGACGAGTAGAGCTTGGCGAGCGCGGCCTCCTTCTTGAAGGGCTCGCCGTGCACCAGCCGGGAGGCGGCATGGCGCCAGGACAGCCGGGAGGTGTGGGCGCGCATCTCCATGTCGGCCAGCTTGAACTGGATCGCCTGGTTGCTGCCGATCGCACGGCCGAAGGCCTGCCGCTCCTTGGCGTAGCGCACCGACTCGTCCACACAGCCCTGCGCCAGGCCGGTGGCCAGCGCGGCGATGGCGATCCGGCCCTCGTCGAGGATGCGCAGGAACTGGGCGTAGCCCCGGCCCTCCTCGCCCAGCAGGTTGGCGGCCGGGACCCGGACGTCCGAGAAGGACAGCTCGCGGGTGTCCGAGGCGCTCCAGCCGACCTTGGAGTACGGGGCGCCGACCGTGAAGCCGGGCGTACCGGACGGCACGATGATCGAGGAGATCAGCGGGGAGCCGCCAGAGGGGTCGGATGCAGCCTTGCGGCCGGTGACGGCGGTGACCGTGACCAGACCGGTGATGTCCGTACCGGAGTTGGTGATGAAGCACTTGCTGCCGTTGATCACCCAATCTCCGCCGTCGCGCACAGCCGTCGTCCGCGTCGCGCCGGCGTCCGAGCCGCCGTCCGGCTCGGTCAGGCCGAAGGCGCCGAGCACCTCACCGCTGCACAGCTTGGGCAGCCACTCGCGCTTCTGCTCCTCCGTGCCGAAGTGGTAGATCGGCATGGCGCCCAGGGAGACGCCGGCCTCCAGGGTGATGGCCACCGAGGAGTCGACCCGGGCCAGCTCCTCCAGGGCGATGCCGAGCGCGAGGTAGTCGCCGCCCATCCCGCCGTACTCCTCGGGGAACGGCAGGCCGAACAGGCCCATCCGGCCCATCTCCTGCACGATCTCGTACGGGAACGCATGCTGCTCGTAGTACTCGCCGATCTTCGGGGCGATGACGTCGTGCGCGAACGCCTCGACCGTGCGCCGGAGTTCTTCCAGCTCGGCGGGCAGACGGTGGTCCAGGGACATGGGGGTCACTCCTTGTGGGAGAGGGCGCGGAGGGTACGTGAGGGGCTCGGCCGGCCGAGGACCTCGGCCATCCACGCGCTGGTGGCGGTCAGCCGGCCGAGGTCGACGCCGGTCTCGATGCCGAGGCCGTGCAGCATCCACACCAGGTCTTCGGTGGCGAGATTGCCGGTGGCGCTCTTGGCGTACGGGCAGCCGCCGAGGCCGCCCGCCGAGGCGTCGATGGTGGTGACGCCGTGCTGGAGTGCGGCGAAGGTGTTGGCGAGGGCCTGCCCGTAGGTGTCGTGGAAGTGGACGCCCAGGCGGGAGGTGGCCACGCCCGCCTCGTTGAGGGCGGCGAGCAGCTGCTGCACATGACCGGGGGTGGCCACGCCGATGGTGTCGCCCAGGCTCAGCTCGTCACAGCCCAGGTCGAGCAGCTCCCGGCAGACCCGGACGGTCTGCGCCACGGGCACCGGGCCCTCCCAGGGGTCGCCGAAGCACATCGAGAGATAGCCGCGGACGTGCACGTCGGCGTCCTTGGCCCGCGCGATGACCGGGGCGAACATCGCCAGCGCCGCATCGACCGTGCGGTTGAGGTTGGCCTGGGCGAACGACTCGGTGGCGCTGCCGAACACCGCGATCCGGCGGGCGCCCAGGGCGAGCGCACGGTCCAGACCCCGTTCGTTGGGCACCAGGACGGGCAGCCGGTGCGGATCGATGTCGCTCAGCTGCGGGAACAGCTGCTCCGCGTCGGCGAGTTGGGGCACCCACTTGGGGTGGACGAAGCTGGTGGCCTCGACGAGCGGCAGGCCCGCCGCGGCGAGGCGGTGGATGAACTCCGCCTTGATCTCCGTGGGGACGACGGTCTGCTCGTTCTGCAGGCCGTCGCGCGCGCCGACCTCATGGATCCGTACGCGGGCGGGCAGCCCCTCCGCGGGGATCTCCATCGGCAGTCCGGCTGCGGTCATGAGGCGCTCTCCTGCCCGCCCTCGGGGGCGCCGGCGGATGCGGCGGCCTCGTCGGGGTCCTCGTGCGGGGCGACCACGGCCAGGATCTGGTCCATGGCGACGGTCGATCCCGCGGTGACGTCCAGTTCGGTGACCCGTCCGGCGTGCGGTGCGGAGATGACGTGCTCCATCTTCATCGCCTCCACGACCAACAGGCCCTGGCCCGCGGCCACTTCATCGCCGACGGCGACCTTGACGACGGTGACGGTGCCCGGCATCGGGGCCGCCAGGGTGTCCGCGCCGTGTGCCCCGGCGGCCCCCCGCAGCGCCGCCGCTACCGGGTCGTGGTCGGTCACCTGCCAGGAGTCGCCGTCCCTGCCGAGCCAGTCGCCGGCGCGGTGGAAGCTGTGCACCACGCCGTCGACGGTGACCCGTACCCGGTCCGGGGTGACCTGCCCGGCCGGCGCGTCCGGCCGGACGTCCCGGGCGACGGGGTCATGGCCCGGCACCCGCAGCCAGTGGCGGACGGGGGCGGGCTCGCCGCCGAGCCGGAAGCCGCTGGGGGCGGCGAACGGGTCGCGCCAGCCGCCGTCGTCCGCCGCCGGCTCCAGCGCGGCCTGCCGCACCGCCGCGGCCGCCGCATACACCTCGTCCGGCACCGCGCCGTCGACCAGTCCGGCCGCCTCCCGCTCCACCAGGCCGGTGTCCAGCTCGCCGGAGACCACGTCCGGGTGGGCCAGCAGCCGGCGCAGGAAACCGGCGTTCGTGGTCACCCCGAGGGTGACGGTGTCGGCCAGTGCGGCGCGCAGCCGGCGCAGTGCGCTGGCCCGGTCCGGGCCATGGGCGATGACCTTGGACAGCATCGGGTCGTAGCGGCTGCCGACCTCGCCGCCCTCGGAGAGCCCGGAGTCCGTGCGGACCCCGCCGCCCTGCGGCTCGTGCAGCGCCAGCACCGTGCCGCCGGTCGGCAGGAAGTCGCGGGCCGGGTCCTCGGCGCAGATCCGCGCCTCGATGGCGTGCCCGGTCAGGGTGATGTCCTCCTGGGCGAACGGGAGATGCTCGCCGGCCGCCACCCGCAGCTGCCACTCCACCAGATCGAGACCCGTGATGAGCTCGGTGACCGGGTGCTCCACCTGGAGACGGGTGTTCATCTCCATGAAGAAGTACGAGGCGGGGTCCTTGCCCGGGACGATGAACTCGACGGTGCCGGCGCCGCGGTAGCCGCAGGAGCGGGCCGCCTGGACGGCCGCCTCCCCCATCGCGGCGCGGGTGGCCTCGTCCAGCAGCACCGAGGGGGCCTCCTCGATGACCTTCTGGTGGCGGCGCTGGAGGGAGCATTCGCGCTCGCCGAGGTGGATCACGTTGCCGTGGCCGTCCGCCAGGACCTGGATCTCGATGTGCCGGGGCCGGTCGATCCAGCGCTCGACGAGCAGGGTGTCGTCCCCGAAGGAGGAGCGGGCCTCCCGGCGCGCGGAAGCGATCTCGTCGGCCAGCAGGGTCTCCTCGCGGACCAGCCGCATGCCCTTGCCGCCGCCGCCCGCGGACGGCTTGAGCAGCACCGGCATGCCGATCTCCCGGGCAGCGGCGGCCAGTTGGGCGTCGTCCAGCCCGCTGCCCGAGGAGCCGGGGACGACCGGGACCCCGGCCGTGCGCACCGTCTCCTTGGCGCGGATCTTGTCGCCCATCAGCTCGATGGCGTCGGCGGGCGGGCCGATGAAGACCAGCCCGGCGTCCGCGCAGGCCCGGGCGAAGGCGGCGTTCTCGGCGAGGAACCCGTAGCCGGGGTGGACCGCCTGCGCACCGGTACGGGCGGCCGCGTCCAGCAGCCGTTCCACGGACAGATAGCTCTCGGCGGCCGGGGCCGGGCCGATCCGGACGGCCGTGTCGGCCTCGCGGACGTGCCGGGCCCCGTCGTCCGCGTCGCTGAAGACGGCGACGGAGCGGATGCCGAGGGCGCGCAGGGTGCGGATGACACGGACCGCGATCTCGCCGCGGTTGGCGATGAGCACGGTGTCGAAATTGGTGGGCATACCTGGGGACATCCCTCTCACATCCGGAAGACGCCGTAGCCGGGCGCGGTGCGGTCCTTTTCGGGGAGCGGCGCATTGGCGCAGGCGGTCAGCGCCAGGCCCAGCACCTGCCGGGTCTCCAGCGGGTCGATGACGCCGTCGTCCCACAGCCGCGCGGTCGCGTAATAGGCGTTGCCCTGGGTCTCGTACTGCGCGCGGACCGGCGCCTTGAAGGCGTCCTCCTCCTCGGCGCTCCACTCCTCGCCGTGCGCCTCCAGCTGGTCGCGCTTGACGGTCGCGAGGACGGAGGCGGCCTGTTCGCCGCCCATCACCGAGATCTTGGCGTTCGGCCACATCCACAGGAAGCGCGGCGAGTAGGCCCGGCCGCACATGGAGTAGTTGCCCGCCCCGTACGAGCCGCCGATGACGACCGTCAGCTTCGGGACGCGGGTGCAGGCCACCGCCGTCACCATCTTCGCGCCATGCTTGGCGATCCCGCCGGCCTCGTACGAGCGCCCCACCATGAAGCCGGAGATGTTCTGCAGGAACAGCAGCGGGATGCCGCGCTGGTCGCACAGCTCGATGAAGTGGGCGCCCTTCTGGGCGGATTCGGAGAACAGGATGCCGTTATTGGCGACGATGCCGACCGGATGGCCGTGGACATGGGCGAAGCCGGTGACCAGCGTCGTGCCGTACTCCGCCTTGAACTCCGCGAAGCGCGAGCCGTCCACGAGCCGGGCGATCACCTCGCGGACGTCATAGGGCGTACGGGAGTCCGCGGGCACCACGCCGTAGAGCCCGGCCGGATCGGCCTTGGGCTCCTCGACGGTCCGCACCGTCCACGGCAGCGGCGCGCGCTCGCCGAGGGTGGAGACGATGGTGCGCACCAGGCGCAGCGCATGGGCGTCGTCCTCGGCGAGATGGTCGGTGACGCCGGAGGTCCTGGCGTGCACCTCGCCGCCGCCCAGCTCCTCGGCGGTGACCACCTCGCCGGTGGCGGCCTTCACCAGCGGCGGCCCGCCCAGGAAGATCGTGCCCTGGTTGCGGACGATCACGGCCTCGTCGCTCATCGCGGGTACGTAGGCGCCGCCGGCCGTGCAGGAACCGAGGACCGCGGCGATCTGCGGAATCCCCGCGCCCGACATCCGCGCCTGGTTGTAGAAGATCCGCCCGAAGTGCTCCCGGTCGGGGAAGACCTCGTCCTGCATCGGCAGGAAGGCGCCGCCGGAGTCCACGAGATACAGACAGGGCAGCCGGTTCTCCAGGGCGATCTCCTGCGCCCGCAGATGCTTCTTGACCGTCATCGGGTAGTACGTGCCGCCCTTGACCGTGGCGTCATTGGCGACGATCACCGTCTCGCGGCCGGAGACCCGGCCGATGCCGGCGATCACGCCCGCGGCCGGCGCGGCCCCGCCGTACATCCCCTCCGCGGCCAGCGGCGCCAGCTCCAGGAACGGCGAGCCGGGGTCCAGCAGGGTGTCCACCCGGTCGCGCGGCAGCAGCTTGCCGCGTGCGGTGTGCCGCGCCCTGGCCTTCTCGCCGCCGCCCAGCCGGGCCGCCGCGAGCTTCTCGCGCAGCTGGGCGGCCAGCTCGCGGTGCGCGGCCTCGTTGGCACGCCAGGAGTCGGACGCCGGATCGGCGGTACTCCCCAGCACCGGTGCCTGCTCCATCAAACGAGCCCCCTTGCTCGGTCGCTGTCCCGTCACCGCGATCCGCGGCTGCCGGGCCGTTCGGGTCGGCGACCGGGTTAATGGTCGTTAACCACACTCCCTTCAGGTTAACGAGCACTAACCCGGCTGTCTACAATCGACGGCATGAGTAATGCGCAGGCCCCCGCCCCGATCAGTCGCCGTGAGCAGATCCTCCGGGAGGCGGCCCGGCTCTTCGCGGAGCGCGGTTTTCACGGCGTCGGAGTGGACGAGATAGGGGCGGCCGTGGGCATCTCGGGCCCCGGTCTCTACCGGCACTTCGCCGGCAAGGACGCCATGCTGGCCGAGCTGCTGGTCGGCATCAGCGAGCGGCTGCTCGCCGGCGGGCGGATGCGGGTCGCGGAGGGCGGCGAGAGCCCCGAGGCGGTGCTGCGCGCGCTGATCGACGGCCATATCGACTTCGCGCTGGACGACCGCCCGCTGATCACCCTGCACGACCGCGAGCTGGACCGGCTGCGCGAGGCCGACCGCAAGCGGGTCCGCCAGCTCCAGCGGCAGTACGTGGAGCTGTGGGTGGAGGTCGTCCGGCAGGTCCACCCCGGCCCCTCCGAGTCCCGGGCCCGCGCCGCGGTGCACGCCGTCTTCGGCCTGCTCAACTCCACCCCGCACCTCGGCCGCCCCGGCGCCCTCCCGGGGCGTACGGAGATGGCGGAGCTGCTGCACGGGCTGGCGCTGGGGGCGTTCGGGGCGGTGGCGCAGGAGTCCGCGGCGGACGGCTCGATGGCGGCGGCGGTGCCGGGCGCGTAGGGCGGGCCCCGGCCCGTACGGGTTTTCGTTGACCTCTGGACAGCCTTGGTGACTGGCGGGTAGCTTTCGCTGAGCAAGCGCTTAGCCATGCGCTTGGACCGGCGACCTGGAGGAGGCGACGTAGCAATGCGCCGTACGGTGTTCAACGAGGATCACGAGGCGTTCCGCGAGACCATACGCGCCTTCATCGAGGCCGAGGTCGTGCCCGTGCACGACGAGTGGCTCGCCGCCGGCCAGGCACCCCGCGACTTCTACTACAAGCTCGGCGAGCTGGGCGTCTTCGGTATCCGCGTCCCCGAGGAGTACGGCGGCGCCGGCATCGACTCGCACAAGTTCGAGGCCGTGATGTACGAGGAGACCTCCCGCGCGGGCGTCTCCTTCGGCGGCTCCGGCGTGCATGTGCTGCTCGGTCTGCCGTACATCGAGATGCTCGCCACCGACGAGCAGAAGAAGCGCTTCCTGCCGAAGTTCGTCAGCGGCGAGGAGATGTGGGCGCTGGCGATGACCGAGCCGGGCACCGGCTCCGACCTCGCGGGCATGAAGACCACCGCCAAGCTGTCGGACGACGGCACGCACTACGTCCTCAACGGCGCCAAGACCTTCATCACCGGCGGTGTGCACGCCGACCGCGTCATCGTCTGCGCCCGCACCGCCGCGCCCCGCGAGGACGACCGCCGCTTCGGCATCTCGCTCTTCGCCGTGGACACCAAGTCCGAGGGCTACTCCGTCGGCCGCAAGCTGGACAAGCTCGGCCTGAAGGTCTCCGACACCGCCGAGCTGGCCTTCGTCGACGTCAAGGTCCCGGTCGAGGACCTGCTGGGCGAGGAGAACAAGGGCTTCGGCTACCTGGGGCTGAACCTCGCCTCCGAGCGCTGGGGCATCGCCTTCGGCGCCTACGCCCAGGCCAAGGCGGCCGTCCGGTTCGCCAAGGAGTACGTGCAGGAGCGCACCGTCTTCGGCAAGCCCGTCGCCGCCTTCCAGAACACCAAGTTCGAACTGGCCGCCTGCCAGGCCGAGGTGGACGCCGCCGAGGCCGTCGCCGACCGCGCGCTGGAGGCCCTGGACGCCGGTGAGCTGAGCCCGGCCGAGGCCGCCTCCGCCAAGCTGTTCTGCACCGAGGTCGCGCACCGTGTGATCGACAAGTGCCTCCAGCTGCACGGCGGCTACGGCTTCATGAACGAGTACCCGATCGCCCGCCTGTACGCCGACAACCGCGTCAACCGCATCTACGGCGGCACCAGCGAGGTCATGAAGATGATCATCGCCAAGTCCATGGGGCTGTAGGCC
Source organism: Streptomyces sp. 2323.1 (assembly GCF_900221035.1). Classification (NCBI taxonomy): domain Bacteria; kingdom Bacillati; phylum Actinomycetota; class Actinomycetes; order Kitasatosporales; family Streptomycetaceae; genus Streptomyces; species Streptomyces sp. 2323.1. The sequence goes on from NZ_LT907981.1 coordinate 5,178,149, forward strand.
GGAACGGACTCCGACAGGCCATACGCACGTGAACGACGCACTGCAGTCGCTGCTCGGTCTGCTCTCCCTGGAGCGGATCGAGCAGGACATCTTCCGCGGGCAGAGCCGTGCCTCGGTCGTGCCCCGCGTCTTCGGCGGCCAGGTCGCCGCCCAGGCGCTGGTCGCGGCCGGCCGGACGGTCCCCGCCGACCGGCCGCCGCACTCCCTGCACGCCTACTTCCTGCGCCCCGGCGACCCCGGCGCGCCCATCGTCTACACCGTCGACCGCATCCGCGACGGCCGCTCCTTCACCACCCGCCGGGTCGTCGCCGTCCAGCACGGCCAGCCGATCTTCCACCTCTCGGCCTCCTTCCAGACCCAGGAGGAGGGCCTGGAACACCAGGAGCCGATGCCGCCCGCACCGGACCCGCTGACCCTGCCCACCCCCGCCGAGATCCTTCCGCGGCACGCCGGCCGGTACCTCACCCCGGCCGTCGCCGACCGGCTCTTGGAGGCCCGGGCCGCGATCGACCTGCGATACGTCGACGAGCCGCCCTACGCCACCGTCGGCGAGGTGCGCGAGCCCCGCTCCCAGGTCTGGTTCCGCACGAACGGCGACCTGGACAAGGCCCTCGCCGACGGCGCCGACTGCAGCGACACCGTCACCCGCCCCCTCCTCGACATCTGCCTGGTCACCTACGTCTCCGACATGACCCTCCTGGACTCGATCCTGCTCGCCCACGGCCGCGGCGGCTGGGCGGTCGGCGACGTCGTCGGCGCCAGCCTGGACCACGCGATGTGGTTCCACCGGCCAGTGCGCGCCGACGACTGGCTGCTGTACGACCAGGAGTCGCCTACGGCCCAGGGCGGCCGGGGGCTGGGCAAGGGGCGGATCTTTACGGCGGAGGGGGCGTTGGCGGTTTCGGTGATTCAGGAGGGGGTTATTCGGGTGCCGCGGGCGTAGGCAGGTGGGTGGTGCTCTACGACAAGGAACCCCCCACCGCCCAGGGCGGCCGCGACATCGGCAAGGGCCGCATCTTCACGGCGGACAGACAGCCGACGGTGTCGGTGATCCAGGAGGTCATCCGGGTGCTGCGGCGGTAGGGGCTGGCCGGCACCCTGGCAGGGATCCCCCCAGGGGACGAGGTGGTTCACGGCCGCCTGTTGTCGGGCCTGTGGATGCCGTATGAGGGCCAGCCGTCACGGGTGCCCCGGTAGATGAAGTTGTTCTTCTGCAAGACCCGGCCGGAGGCGGTGTTGTCGGGGTGGTGCCGGGCGCCGACGCTCGTGATCCCGGTGGTGGTGAAGGCGTGGCGCAGCATGCCGGCGACGGCTTGAGTGGCGTATCCCCGGCCCCATGAGTCCTCGCGCAGGAGGTAACTGATGATGGCGTGCCGCTCGGTGCGGCATCGCAGCCGGACCATCCCGAGCAGGTCGTCGTCGGCTGCGATGCCGAACGCCCATCGGTCACGTGGCTCGGCGCGGGCGCAGGCAAGTGTGTTCGCCGCCAGGTCAGCGGCCTCGTCGAGGGTGAGTGCCCGGCGCTCGATGTACTTCAAGGACGCGCCGCGATAGATCCGTTGGAGCGCGGGAGCGTCCTCCATGACGAGTTCCCGGAGCTCGATCACCTAGCCACCTTCGCCAGGGTTTCGGCGAGTTCGGCGGCCGTGGGCCGGTCACTCGCCCTGCCTAGGAGGACCAGCCGCAGGAGGTCCTGGAACGCCGGCCAGGGGGCTGCGGTGTCGAGGGGGATGCGATGGCCGGCGATGTGCGCGCGGATTTCTGCCGGGGTGAGCCGGCCGGGCTCGATTCCGGCCACGGCGTAGTCCAGTGGCCAGCGGCCGGTGACGCAGGTCCATAACGTTCCGGCGAGGGCGTACACGTCGCCGGCGGTACTGGGGGTGGCCGGCTGGCCGGCATTGATGGACGCGGCCAGTTCCGGCGCTACCAGGTGGGTGATGCCGCCGCGGAATCCGGTGACCGGTTGCGTACCTTCGCGCCAGGACCAGGAACAGTCGATCAGCCGTACGCCGTGGTCGGTATGGAGGCCATGGGAGGGCTGGAGGTCGGAGTGGATCCAGCCGGAGGAGTGGAGCTCGGCCACGGCCCGGCACAGGTCCACGGAGGCTGACAGGGCGCCATTCTTCCCGTCCGCCGCACCCCGCACAGGAGCGAAGGCCTGCCAGGTCGAAGGCCCCCCAAACCATCGGGTCACCAGCCAGGCAGCACCCTCGTCCCCGCCGGAGGCCAGCAGGTAGTCGGGCCAACCGATCGCCTTGAGGACCGCTGCCTCCCGTTGAGTGACGGCCGCACCCTCGCCGTCGCCGGCCTTGACCGCCACCGCCCCCTCCGGGCCGGTCGCCTTCCACACCGCCGCGCCACGCCGGTAGGAGATCTCCTTCAGCGCGACCGGAATGCCGCAGGCCGCTTCGGTGGCGGCTACGGCGGCTGTGGGGAAACCAGGGAACTCGCCCATTTCTTCACTGCCTTCCATTCGTACGGGAGCCCCTGAAACACCTCGCGTCCGTCATCCACAGCTGTTGAGAGCGAAAGAGCGAGGTCCGGGGTGTCTGCAAGAAACCGGGGGTCGACAGGCCGGACGGCGCAGCGCACGGCGAGGAACGAGACGGGCGGTGCGGGAATGCGTTCTCCGCGTTGGGCGGCGCCTTCTTCGCCGGTCCAGAACTTGCCGAACATCAGCCCCACCGGTCCGTAGAGGTGCTTCAGCGCCCAGTGCGGCCACGCCATCAGTGCGCGATGGGGAGTGGCGTGGCCTCCCAGGAGCACGATGTTCTCGCATACGAGCGTGCCGTGCCGCCGGGTCCTCAACGGCCGTATCCACTCTGCGGCCTGCACCCCCGCGTGGAACACCTCGGCCTCAACATCGGTTGCCCGGGCGTCCTCGGCGATCTCGTACACCGTCCAGCCCGTCAGTCCCCGTGCCACCGACGGCATCAGGAACGGGCAGTGGGGGGCCACCGCACGGACGTAGTCGCTGATGTCCGCCGTCTGGGGTCGCGTGGTCCGGCCCTCGACGAGGCGGAGCGCCCCTGCGGTAGGCCGGGACGCTCCGCCGATGTGTGCAGTGATCACCGGATGGTGACCTTCCGCCGCTTCGGAGCGGTTTCGGGGTCTTCCGGTACGGGCGAGCAGTTCCACTCGGCCCACACTTCGCCGGTTGCCCGGTAGTAGTCCGCGGCCTTCTCGTCGACGGTGCCGTCTGCGTCCGTGAACCAGATGCCGGGCAGCGGCCCGAACATTTCCTCGTACGTGCGGATCCAGGAAACCTTTCCCGACCCATGGCTGGTGACGTGCCCGAAGACCTGCCGGGCGTGCTGATGGCAGAACGGGGCGTACTCGGGAGTGCCCGCCAGCCGATGCCATGCTGCATCGACAGTGGGGGAGAACATCTCCGGAGCGGCGTTGCCTGCCTCGAACTCCCGGGCGCTGACCTCAAAGAACCTTCCCAGTTCTACCTGCTCCGGGGTTTGTGTGGGACTCATGCTGTGCTCCTCTCGATGGGTAGGGGTGATGTGGTGTTGAGGGACCCAGGACTCCTGGCCTCAACGGAAGTCGTCGGCCGCGATCCGCTCGGCACGAGTCCGCTTCACCGACAACGTGGTCGGGTCCTGCACCGGCCATTCCTTGTTTCCCGGAATCCGCAGGTAGAGGATGCCTGTCCGGATGTCGGTCAGCACGGCCAGCCGCCCAGGGGCGTACTCGACTTCATCGCCGACCTCCGGCGACTGCCGGGGACTCACCGCGCGGCCTCCGCTTCCGTGGCGACGCCCAGCAGGACGGTGCAGGGTCGGCATGTGTGCCGGCCGTCCGGACCGGTGACCTTCTCCCGTGCCAGGCTGTAGATGCTGTGGCAGCACGGGCACGCCTGGCCCGTGATCTCGTGGACCGTCCAAGCCTCCGGGGCGGGAACTGCATCCCACCCCGTGGTCATGACGCGCCTCCGAGGCCGAGGTAGGCGGCCCACTCGCCTGAGTCCCAGCCGACGGGGTCGCCGTGTCGGCGGCGGAAAGCGCGAGCTTCAGGTGGCAGGCGTTTTGTGCCGGCCTGTACGGAGGATGCCGATCGCGAGTGCGCAGCCGCATCGGCGAGGGGGTGGTGAGTGGTTGATGCAGTCGGCATCTTGCTGGTCCTCCAGTTCGCTGTGGACGCGGGCGGCCACGACGGGAGCGCGACGGCCCGAAGAGCCGTCGCGTCGTCCCGGAATCCCGAGAGGTGTGTGTCGCGGCCACTCAGGCACCGGAGCCGCGCAGTCGGCTCATGACCAGCTAACGCGGTGCCAGGGCAAGGTGATTAGGGAGATCGGGCCATCTCTTTTTCACCACCCCTAGGGCGATTTGGCTACCCCTTTAGCTGACGATGCGGTGACTGCGGGGCTACGGTGCGTGCATGAGTGCTGTGCGAAACGCGACGCTTGAAGCATGGATGACGGAAAACGGCTACAGCTCCAATTCGCTGGCCGAGGCAGTGAATTCGGCAGTCGGGGACCTCACCGGGAAAGTCGGAGGGCTGGACGGCTCATCGGTCCGGGACTGGAAAGCGGGCCGGGTGCGGTGGCCGAAGTCGGCGACCCGGGTGGCGCTGGAGAAAGTCACCGGGCTGCCCGCCACCGCCTTAGGGTTCGTACCGCGGGGCCGTGCCCCGTCGTCCGCCCCCGCACCACCGCCGGAGGACCCTGTGGAACGTCGTCGTTTCCTCACCGCCGGGACGGCCGTGGCCGCTGCCGCGGCCACGCCTGTGTCCCGTTCCCACCGCCGGATCGGAACGAGCGACGTTGACCGACTCCGACAACGTTTCGCCGAAATCATCGCGAGCGATCACCGGCACGGCGGCCGGCTCGGTATCGAGCAGAAAGCCGTAGCGCTCGCCGACGAGGCCCTGGCCCTACAGAATTCCGGGAGCGCCAGTCAGCGAGTGCGTGCGTATGTGTACGCATGCGCGGCGGCATTCCGGTCCTCGGCGATGTGGGCCGCGATCGACGGGCGGCGTTACGAAGAGGCGATGGTCCATATGCGGGAAGCCCAAGCACTCGCCGAATTATCAGCCGACCCGGCCATCAAATTCCGCATTTGGTCACACGCCGGAACGCTGTACCGGCACATGGGGCGCCCCGCTGAAGCAATGGCTGCGAATGACGTTGCCCGAAGCCTCTCCCTCACGCGTCGTGATCCACTGTTCGCATCCCTCGGTCTTGCCAGGCAGGCAGCCATTCACGGTGTGGCCAGAAATGTCACGGCTGCCCGACGCAGCTTCGCTCAGGCCCAGGAAGCGATGGACCGCGCCGATCCGCGCGCCAACCGCCCCGTGTGGATGACCTCGTTTTATGACCAGGCGGAGTTGGATTCGCTCGCGCTCACCGGATACCTCGCCCTCGGCGACTATGAGACGGCGGAAGCGCACGCGCACCGATGCTTGGCGGCCCTCCGGCCCCACATGCAACGGTCAAAGGCCATCGCCACTACTCGGCTGGCGTGCGCCCAACTCGGCCAGGAGGATGTAGGGCCCGCTGTCGCCACCGCTATGTCGGTCCCCCTCGATGCTGCTGCACATCACCCGCGGGTCGCCCGGATGCTCCGCGGCTTCCACATCAAGATTCACACCATGGCGCCGAACAGTCAGACCACCCGCATGTGGAATCAGTACGTACACACCACCTGGAAGGAATCGGCATGACGCCCACCGTCGAGCTGCGCACGTTCCACTCGCTCGAACCGGCCCGGCAAGACCTCCTGGACGTGTATGCCGATGTCCGTGCAGATCTCTTGCACCTGCCGAACTACGCGGTCACTGCCTTCGCTGAGCGCCTCGACCGGCATTCCCAGGAACCAGGTTGGGTAGCGCTCCTTGCGTATGGGCAGGACGAGCCCATCGGCTATGCGTACGCCAACACGGTTGATGCCGAGGACCGTTGGTGGAAACGCGTCACACCGGCTCCGCCGGCTGAATACACCGAGCGGCATGCCGTAGCCCTCAAAGAAATCGGCGTTCGTATCCCATGGCGCGGCACCGGCATCGCCCGGCGCATCCACGACGCCCTCCTTGCCGACCGCAACGAGCCGTACGTCTCGCTCATGGTCAACCCGCTCGCCGGAAACGGAAAGGTACACCGCCTCTACGAGTCCTGGGGATACGCAGACATCGGCCAGAGCCAGCCCTCGCCCGCCTCACCGGTCCTGATGGCGATGGTCAGGTCCGTTCGCTGAGTACGGGCCCACCGAACCGGTTCCGCCCCAGGGGCTTTGTCGGTCGGCCCGCTCCGCCGGGCTCGTTCAGCCCAACCCCGCCGCATCCAACAAATAAGCAGTCAACGGGTCGTAATGCCGCGGGCTCAGGACATGGTCGTCCAGGGGGATCGTTACCCGTACTGTGCCCTCGGCCTCGGCCAGGAAGAGGGCCGGGTCGTTGGAGTCGGCGAAGCCGACCGCGTCCAGGCCGCGTTGGCCGGCGCAGCCTGCCCAGCCGTGGTCGGCCACGACCAGGTCCGGCAGCGGGCGTCCCTCCCGTTCCAGGCCGTCCAGGATGGCGGCCATCGGCTCGGGGGAGTGGGTGTGCCAGAGCGTTGCGCCGCGTTCCAGCATTGCGACGTCGGCGAACTGGAAGACCATGCCGTCGTCCGCCCGCAGCCCGTCGGGGATGACGACGATCTCGCAGTCCGCCGCGCGCAGCGCCTCGGCCGTGGCGCGGTGCACGTCCAGCAGCCCGCCCGGATGGCCGGTCGCGAACAGCACCCGCTGCCGGTCGGCCGCCGCCTTGCGCAGCACCGCGGCCGCGCGGTCCAGCGCATCCACCGTCAGCTCCGGGTCGATGGTGTCCTGGCCCTGCCGGTGGTGCGGATCGTCGTTCACGCCGCAGCGCTCCGCCATGACGGCCAGGATGTCCTGCTCGTCCGCCCACCGGTCGCCGAACTCCAGGCCGAACCAGTAGTGGCGGTCGCCGTTGGCGAGCCTGCGGTAGTGGGTGAGGTTGTTCTCGCGGGGGGTGGCGACCTCACCGGCGATCCGGGTCCGTACGAGATGATCGACGAGTTCGGCGCGCGTGGGGGCGGTGGCTGCGGAGGCTATCGGCATAGCGCCATTGTGCCCGTAGGGATGATGCGGGGCCGGATGGTTCCGCAGCCCGGACACGGGGGTGTGGGGAGTGGTACGGCGCCGCCGGGGTGTGTAGGGGAGGAATGCCAGGTCACCGGGGTGCGGGAGTCCCGTACGGGCGGCTGGCCAAATTGTCGAATGCCGCTGGCTCGCGCCCCGCAAATGTCCATGGGCCAATCGCCGGGCTCTCCCTACCCTCACCCTCATGACCTCCACCTCCTCCGGGCCCGTGGGCCCCGTCGACTCCTCCCGTGTCCCGCGCTACGCCGGGCCCGCGACGTTCGCGCGGCTGCCCCGCCTCGACGAGGTCGGCGGCCGGGCCGACGTGGCCGTCGTCGGCGTCCCCTTCGACACCGGCGTCTCCTACCGCCCCGGCGCCCGCTTCGGCGGCAACGCCATCCGCGAGGCGTCCCGCCTGCTGCGGCCGTACAACCCGGCCCAGGACGCGTCCCCCTTCGCGCTCGCCCAGGTCGCCGACGCCGGTGACATCGCCGCGAACCCGTTCAACATCAACGAGGCCGTGGAGACGGTCGAGGCCGCGGCCGACGATCTGCTCGCCGGCGGCGCCCGGATGATGACCCTCGGCGGCGACCACACCATCGCCCTGCCGCTCCTCCGCTCGGTCGCCAAGAAGCACGGCCCGGTCGCGCTGCTGCACTTCGACGCCCATCTGGACACCTGGGACACCTACTTCGGCGCCGAGTACACCCACGGCACCCCGTTCCGCCGGGCCGTCGAGGAAGGCATCCTCGACACCTCCGCGCTCTCCCACGTCGGCACCCGCGGTCCGCTCTACGGCAAGAAGGACCTCGACGACGACGAGAAGATGGGCTTCGGCATCGTCACCTCGGCCGATGTCATGCGGCGCGGCGTCGACGAGGTCGCCGACCAGCTGCGCCAGCGCATCGGCGACCGTCCGCTGTACATCTCCATCGACATCGACGTGCTGGACCCGGCGCACGCGCCCGGCACCGGCACCCCCGAGGCCGGCGGCCTGACCTCCCGCGAACTCCTGGAGATCCTGCGCGGGTTGTCGTCCTGCAACCTGGTCTCGGCGGACGTCGTCGAGGTCGCTCCGGCGTACGACCACGCGGAGATCACCTGCGTGGCCGCGTCGCACACCGCGTACGAGCTGACGACGATCATGTCGCGGCAGATCGCGGCGGGGCGGGACGGGCAGTAGGCCCGAGGAGCGGCCCCGTGGGGCCGCGCGTACCCGGCACCCGGAACGCCGGCCCGTCACGGAGGGACGTGGCGGGCCGGCGTTCGTGCGCAGGGCCGGGCCCTCCGCCACCAGCTGTGGTTCGCGGACGGCGCCGCGCTCGTGATCCGGCTCCGGTCGTGATCAGCTCGGGCTCTGGACGTCCGGCGAGGCCGCATCCTGGCCGACGGACGTGGCGAGTTGGGCCGCGTTGCGCTGCACGCGGTGCAGCAGATCGGTCAACTGGGTGCGTTCGGCGGCGCTGAAGCCCGCGTACAGGCCCTCCTCGACGCGTTCCTGCACCGCCCACAGGGCCGCGACGGCCTGCTCCCCGTCGCGGGTGATCATGACCCTGTCGTCCTGGTCGGTGAGGTAACCGCGTTCGCGCAGCGGCCCCAGCAGCGCCTGGAAGTCTTCGGCCCCGACGCCGATGTCGCGGTGCAACTGCCGCAGCGGGGCGCTGCGTTCGCAGGCCAGGACCATGAGCAGGATCACCTGGGCGCCGTCGAGGTCGCCGATCTGTCGCAGGTGCGCATCGAGAGCCTGCTGAACCAGGTGGGAGGCCGCCGTCAAGTTCCGGCCGAGGGTGTCACGGATGCGGTCGGTCAGCATGGTCAGGATCATCCTCATCCGTAGTTCGTAGATGCTGATGCCGGTCGCGACACCGACGTTGAGCGACTCCACCGCACCGGCCATCGGAATCTGCACCACCAGGTCAGCCGCGTCCCGGACGGCATCACTGACGCCGTCGGTCTCGTTGCCGACGACGAGAGCCACCTTGCGGCCGCGCAGCGGTGCCATCGACTGCAGATGGGCGCCCCTCGGACTGGTCACCACGATGTGGAACCCGGACCCCCGCAGAGCGTGCACCGCGCGGGCGGGGTCGGCGAAGCGCCGCACCCGGCAGTCCAGTACGGCGCCGCGTGCCGCGTCCAGGACGCGGCGGGAGGTCAGGTCGGTCGCCTCGTCCGTGAGGACGATGTCCCGCACCCCCAAAGCGCGTGCCGTGCGCACGATCGTGCCGAGGTTGCCCGGGTCGGCGACCTGCTCGCACACCACGGCGAAGTCGCCGTACGCCTCGCCGGCCGGGGCCTCAGCGGGCAGGACGGCCACGGCGAGCCAGTCGACCGGCTTCGCCCCGCCGGTGACCTTGCGCAGCAGCCCCTCCCGCACCGCGTGGACGGGCACACCGGCGGCCTGCAACTTCTGTGTCAGGCCTGGGGTGTGGGAACCCGCGGAGGACAGCACGTACTCCAGGCGTGCTCCGGCGGTCACGACCTGGCCGATCAGCCCCTCACCCACCACCAGGCAGCGGCCCGCGGCCAGCCGCCCGGAACGGGTGGCCAAGGTACGAGCCTCGACGATCCGGGCGTCCTTGATCGAGTCGATGACATCCATGATCGTCCACCGTAGTCGGCACCGCGGAGCCTCCGCACTCGGCTGACGAACCCAGGAGGCGGTTCCCCCCCCCGGGGGAACGGCTCAGCGCCCTCAGTCCGTAGACGTGTTGTCCCGGTGGCCCGCCGACGTGTCCCGGTCGAGCGCACGCAGCGCGAACCACAGCTCCATGCGGACGTCGGGGTCGTCCAGATCGGTGTCGAGCAGGGCGGCGGTCCGGGCGATGCGTTGGCGGACGGTGTTGCGGTGGATGCCGAGCGCGGTCGCCGTGCGGTCCCAACTGCCGTGCAGGGAAAGCCAGTTGTGGAGGGTGGTGCGGAGCTGCGGGGCGCCGTCCAGCGGGGCGAGGAGGGCCCGGGCGTGCTGGCGGGCGTCGTCGGCGGCGACGAGTGAGGTGATGCCGTGCGGGCCGGGAGCGTGGGGGCGTACCAGGGGGGAACGGGTGGCGAGGGCGCGGCGCAGGGCGGCGGCGGCATGCCGGTCGGCGGCCGGCAGCTCCGTGACGGGGGCGGGTGGGCTGACGCCGAGCGTCCAGCCGGGCTGCGCGGTGATCTCCCGTTCGGCGGGGATCAGGGCACGGACGGGGCGGTCCGCGTCCGGGGCGGCCGGCGGGCCGGATCCGGTGCCGGGGGCCGCCGTCCGCTCCGGGCCCGGGTCGATCAGCGGGGTGCCGAGCGCGGCGGCCAGGCCGGCGGCCGGCTGTGTCGTGTCCCGGCGGCGCTCGGCGTGGACGACGGACCACAGGCGCGGGCCGAGCAGCGGGGCGGCCTCGTCCGGGCGGGCGCCGAGCAGCAGGCGGACCAGGGCCGCACAGTGCCCGGCCGCGGCCGGACCGGGCTCGGTGGCCGGGCCGGTGATCAGGGAGAGCAGTACGGCGGCGACGCCGGCGATGGTGTGCGCGGGCGGGTCGTGCGGGTCCGCGGCCACGGTCAGGGCGAGCGCCTGCGGGCCGTGGCCGCGTCCGGTCAGGGCGTAGGCGGACAGCGAGGCACCGGGGAGGGTGTTGGTCGCCGAGGACGGGCCGCCGGACCCGACGATCTGCGCGAGGCGCCCGGCCGCGGCCCGGACGGCGGGGGTGGGACGAGGGCCGGCCGAGCCGTGCACCGCGCCGTCCGGGGCGAGCAGCGCGGTCCAGCCGTGCACATGGCGGGCCAGGGCGCGCAGCACCGCCGCGGCCGGCTCGGGGCGGGCGGCGGCCGCGGCCAGTGCACGCTGCGCCTCGCTCAGCCGGGTCAGCTCGCGGTGCCTGGCCTGCGTGACCGCCTGCCATACGGCGCTCTCCACCGCCGTGAACGGGGTGCCTGCCGGGACCTCGACCAGCGGGAGGCCGTGCCGGTCGCAGGCCGCCACCAGGGCGGGCGGGACGGTGTCGTGCACCGGCGCGATCCCGAAGCCGAGGGCGGCGGCACCGGCCGCGACGGTGCGGGCGGCGTAGCCGTCGAGGTAGGCGTCCACGGCGGGGGCGCCCCCGCTGACCTCCGCCAGATGTACCCCCGCCGTCAGCAGCATCTCGCCGCCCAGGAGGTACGGCACCGGGTCGGCCATCTCGGAGGTGTGCACCCAGTGGATGGCGACGCCCTCGCGGGGCCCGGCCAGCTGGCGCAGGCCCAGATCCGTCCGGGCGAGCAGCTCCGCGAGCGGCACCGGCGGGGTGGACGGCGGGGGCAGAGGGGGCGGCATGTGCGAACCATCCACATCGGCGGGCGGTGAATGGAGGAAACGTACACTTCAGCGTCGCCTTTCCGGCTCCTAGGGTCAACCCACGCGAGGCGCGGCGCTCGGCGAGACCCCCGCTCACCGGGCGCCCGCCGCGCCCTCCCCCACGCCCCGTTGCTCCCGTCTTCTCTCGCTCCTCTCCCTCCTCCCCTCGGTGCAGCTGGAAGGGATGGCCCATGGCTGTCGACTATGCGGTGATCGTGCTCTATTTGGCCGGAATGCTCGCGATGGGCTGGTGGGGGATGCGGCGCGCCACATCCAAGAGCGACTTCCTCGTCGCCGGGCGCCGCCTCGGCCCGGCGATGTACTCGGGCACCATGGCGGCGATCGTGCTCGGCGGCGCCTCCACCATCGGCGGGGTGGGGCTCGGCTACCAGTACGGCCTCTCCGGTGCCTGGATGGTCTTCGCCATCGGCCTCGGACTGCTCGCGCTGAGCGTCTTCTTCTCCGCCCGGATCGCCCGGCTGAAGGTCTACACCGTCTCCGAGATGCTGGACCTGCGCTACGGCGGCGCCGCCGGCCTCATCTCCGGCGTCGTCATGTGGGCGTACACGCTGATGCTGGCGGTCACCTCGACGATCGCCTACGCGACCATCTTCGATGTGCTCTTCGGCCTGGACCGGACGGTCTCGATCGTCCTCGGCGGAGCCATCGTCGTCGCGTACTCCACGCTCGGCGGCATGTGGTCGATCACCCTCACCGACATGGTCCAGTTCGTCGTCAAGACGATCGGGGTGCTGCTGCTCCTGCTGCCGATCGCCGTCGTCAAGGCGGGCGGCTTCGGCGCGATGGCCGACCGGCTGCCGCACGACTACTTCGCCCCGCTCGGCATCGGCGGCCAGACGGTCTTCACCTATGTGCTGATCTACTCCTTCGGCATGCTGATCGGGCAGGACATCTGGCAGCGGGTGTTCACCGCCCGCAGCGACCGGGTCGCGCGCCTCGGCGGCACCGCGGCCGGTACGTACTGCCTGGTCTACGCCCTGGCCGGGGCGGTCATCGGCACCGCTGCCAAGGTGCTCTACCCGCATCTGGGCAGCCCGGACGACGCGTTCGCCACCATCGTCAAGGACACGCTGCCGGTGGGCGTGCGCGGACTGGTGCTGGCGGCGGCGCTGTCCGCGGTGATGTCCACCTCCTCGGGCGCGCTGATCGCCTGTGCCACGGTCGCCCACAACGACATCTGGTCGCGGCTCAAGGGCGCCGCCCGGGCGCGGCGGCACCCGGCCGCGGAGGCCGCGTCCGGAGCGGCCGGCGGCCCGCAGGGCGAACGGAACGAGGCACCCGACGAGGTGCGCGGCAACCGCCGCTTCACCCTGCTGATGGGCCTGGCGGTCATCGTCATCGCCAGCGCGCTCAACAACGTCGTCGAGGCGCTCACCCTCGCCTACAACCTCCTGGTCGGCGGCCTGTTGGTGCCGATCCTCGGCGGGCTGCTGTGGAAGCGGGGCACCGCCGCCGGCGCGCTCGCCTCGGTCGCGGCCGGCGGGCTGACCGTCATCGGCCTGATGGTCTCGCTCGGCGTCCTCGCCAATGAGCCGATCTACTACGGGCTGCTCGCCTCGCTCGCCGCATACGTGGCCGTCAGCCTGGCCACCCGTCCCACGGACCAGGCGGTGCTGACCGTCTGGCGGGAGCGGCTGGCCGGCCGGGCGGACGAACCGTCGTCCCCCCTGTCCCGCGTCTGACGACGTACGGCCGCCGGGCCGTACGACACCCACCTCCCCACCCATCACGAAACGGAGAGCCGACCGCAGATGAGCACGAGCACCACCGAACCCGTGCCGGAGCAGGCGAAGCGCACCGGCGGCGATCTGGTCGTCGAGTCGCTGACGGCCCTGGGCGCAGACACCGTCTTCGGGCTGCCGGGCCAGCATGCGCTCGGGGTGTTCGACGCACTGCGCCGCTCCGCACTGCGCTACGTAGGGCTGCGGGTGGAGAACAACGCGGGCTTCGCCGCCGATGCGTACGCCAGGGCCACGCACGGGGTCGCACCGCTGCTGGTCTCCACCGGCCCCGGCGCGCTGATGACGCTGGCCGCGCTCCAGGAGGCGGCGGCCGGCTCGGCGGCCGTCCTGGCCGTCGGCAGTCAGGTGCCGCTGGCCGGGATGGGCGGCGGCCGCCACGGCTATCTGCACGAACTCACCGACCAGAGCGCCTCGTTCCGGGGCGTGGTCAAGTCCGTCCACATGGCGCGTACGGCCTCCCAGATCCCCTCCGCGGTGGCCGCCGCCTGGGAGTCGGCGCTGAGCACCCCGCACGGGCCGGTGTGGCTGGAGATCCCGCAGGATGTGCTGCTGGCGGAGGTCGATGTCCCTCCGGTGGCCGAACTGCACGTCATGCCAAGGGAGTTGCCGCCGCGGCCGGAACTGATCGCGGCCGCGGCGAGCCGGCTGACCGAGGCCCGGCGGCCGGTGATCCTGGCCGGCGGCGGAGTCGTACGGGCCGGGGCGGAGGCGGAGCTGCTGGCGCTCGCCGAGCGGCTGCGGGCGCCGGTGGCCACCACCTTCGGCGGCAAGGGCGCCTTCCCGTGGGAGCATCCGCTCTCCCTGCAGTCCTGGCTGGAGGACCGCCACACCACGGCCTTCCTGGAGGACGCGGACACCCTGCTGGTCGTCGGCTCGGGGCTGGGCGAACTCTCCTCGAACTACCACACCTTCCGGCCGCGCGGCCGGGTCATCCAGATCGAGGCGGACCTCGGCAAGCTGGAGTCGAACCATGCCGCGCTGGGCCTCCACGCGGATGCCCGGGCGGCGCTGGCCGCGTTGGTCAAGGAGGTGGGCCAGCGGGAGCCCGCGGCCGCCGGCAGCGCCGGGGCGCCCGCTTCCGAGGCGGCCGGCAGCGCCGGGGCGCCCGCTTCCGAGGCGGCCGGCAGCGCCGGGGCGCCCGCCCCCGAGGCCGCCGTGTCCGCCCTCCTGGCGCGCGTCCGCGACCGGATCGCCGGGCAGCAACTCGACCTGGAGCAGCAGCTCCTGGCCTCGGTGCGGGAGGCCCTGCCCGACGGGGCGGTCAGCTGCTGGGACATGACGATCCTCGCCTACTGGGCCTGGTCCGCCTTCGACCCGCGGGGGACCAACGCCCTGCACTCGGCGCAGGGCGCCGGGGGCCTGGGCTACGGCCTCCCGGCGGCCCTGGGGGTGGCCGCCGCGGACCCGGCGCGGCCGGTGCTGGCGGTCTCCGGCGACGGCGGCGCCATGTACTCGCTCGCCGAACTCGCCACCGCCCGGCAGTACGACGCGCCGGTGACCTGGCTCATCGTGGACGACGGCGGCTACGGCATCCTGCGCGAATACATGACCGGCGCGTTCGGCGCGGCCACCGCCACCGAACTGGCCCGGCCGGACTTCGTGGCGCTGGCCGAGTCGTTCGGCGTGCCCGCGGTCCGTACGAGCCCGGAGCACCTCCGTACGGACCTGGCGGCGGCGCTGGCGGCTCCCGGCCCGTCGGTCGTCGTCCTCCCGGCCCGCCTGCGGATGTTCGCGCCGACGCATCTGGACGCCTGACGGGCGGGGCGCGGGCGGAGGTTTCGCCGCCTCGCCGCCTGGGGACGAAGCCCGTACCGAACCAAACGGGCTGCCCATCCCTTCTCGGGGGTGTGCAGCCCGTCGTGTTGTGGTGACGTGCGGTCTGTGGCCATGGCTGTGGCTGTGGTTCGTGGTGCCCCGGACAGGGATCGCCGGACCTGTGCTGCTCCCGTGCGGGGCCTGCCAGGCTCGGGGCGGCCCCGACCGAAGGGGTCCACATGAGTACCAGCATTCAGTCACCGCAGCAGGAGCTGCTGCAGACCACGTTCCTCTCCGGCGAGGCGCAGGCGGCCGCCCTGGCCGGGGAGGTGGGCCGGGCGGCGGCGCAGATCTTCCTCGCGACCACGACCATCCCCGTCGGCACCAACCCGGTCGGGCTGGCGTTCATCCCCAACGGCGACCTCTACGTCACCAACTCCGGGTCGAACAATGTGCAGACCATCGACACCGCCACGGACACCGTCATCGGCGCCGCGATCCCGACCGGCACGGTACCGGTCTGGCTGACCGTCGCCCCCAACGGCAGCGCCTACGTCCCCAACAACGTCTCCAACACCGTGACGGTGATCGACACCGCCACCAGCATGGTCATCGCCACCATCCCCCTCAGCGGCGGCCCCGCCGCGGCGGCGGTCATCCCCAGCGGCAACGTCTACGTCAGCCGCTTCACGGCGAACAGTGTGCAGGAGATCGACACCACCACCAACACCGCCGTCGGCGCCGCGATCCCCACCGGCAGCGGGCCGGTCGGCATCGCGGTCGCCCCCAACGGCAAGGCCTATGTCGCCAACCGGAACGCGAACAACGTGACGGTGATCGACACCGCCACCAGCACCGTCCTCACCACGATTCCCGTCGGCTCCGGGCCGGACTTCGTGGCGATCGCCCCCAACGGCAACGCCTATGTCGCCAACATCAACTCGAACAACGTGACGGTGATCGACACCGTCTCGGACACCGTCGTGGGCGCCCCGATCCCCGTCGGCACCAACCCCTGGGGCATCACGGCCGGCGCCGACGGCAACGTCTACACGGCCAACCGGGGGTCGAACGACGTCTCGGTGATCGACAGTGCCACCAACATGGTCATCGGCGTCCCGATCCCCGTCGGCAACCAGCCGATCGCCCTGGTGGTCGCCCCCAACAACAAGGTCTACGTCACCAACATCGCCGGGGCCAATGTCAGCGTCATCCAGTTCGACCCGACGCTGACCAGCATCAGCCCCACCAGCGGGCCCGTCGCGGGCGGCACGCCGGTGACGATCAACGGCACCAACCTGACCGGGGCGACCGTCACCATCGGAGGCAACCCCGCCACCGGCGTGATGGTCAACTCCACCGGAACGCAGCTCACCGCGATCACTCCGCCCGGGGTGGCCGGTCCCGCGGACGTCACCGTCACCACTCCTGCCGGCAGCGCCACTCTGGTGGGCGGCTTCACCTACGTGGCGCCCACCCACGCCACCTCGCTGACCGCGACCCCGGCGCTGACGAAGCTGTTCCCGCCGCACGTGTACTTCCCGTTCCTGACGGCCACGCTGACCGACACGGTCACCGGCCTGCCGGTGCCGGGCCAGACCATCGTGTTCCACATCGGCAGCAACATCATGGGCACCGGCGCCACCGATGCCCAGGGCACCGCCCGGTTCAACGAGACGCTGCTGTTGCCGCTGATCCTCCTCAACGGCGGCTACGACGCCACCTTCGCCGGAGCGACCACCCCGACGGCCATCCTGTCCCCGTCCAGCGCCCACGCGGGGGTCATCGAACCCTGACCCCGGTCCGGTCACCGGCCGGCTGAGCCCGCAAGCGTGCGGCCGGCCCGGTCGTGGGCAGTTGTCCACGACCGGGCCGGCCTTCGTGCGGCAGCGGTACGGCGACCGGTCCTACGGCCCGCCCGCCCCCACCCGCCCCTGCAACAGCCGGGACAGCGCCGCATGGACGTCCTCGACGGAGCGGTCCGGCTGGAAGGACTGCCAGTCCAGGGCGGCCACCAGGACCATGCCGAGGAGGGCGGAGGCGGTGAGGGAGATGTCGAGTTCGGCGGAGAGTTCGCCGGCGGCCACGGCGTCCCGCAGGACGGACTCGACGACGGTCAGGGCCCGGCCGCGGACGGAGGTGAGGGTGGCGCGCCAGGTGCGGTTGGTGCGCCACAGTTCGGCGACGTAGAGCTGCATCAGGGCGGGGGAGCCGGCGATGAAGTCCAGACCGGCCCGGATCATGGCGTCCAGGGCGTCGACCCGGGTGCCGCCGGCGGCCACCGTGGAGTCGGCGGCCCGGCGCAGCGAGCCGGCGAGCAGGTCCATGCCGTCCCGCAGCAGCTCCTCGTAGAGGACGTTCTTGCTGGCGAAGTTGTAGTAGACGGTGCCCTTGGCGACGCCGGCGCGGTCGGCGATCTCGTCGACGGTGGTGGCCGAGAAGCCCTGTTCGGCGATGAGGACGACGGCGGCGTCGAAGAGCCGGCGGCGGGTCGAGGCACGCCGGGGGGCGGGGTCGGCCCCCGGGGCGGCGCCGTCGCCGGCACCGCCCCGGGAGACCGGGAGCACACTCACAGGCTCAGTTCCGGGTGCAGATCCTTCATCCGTACGACCTGCCGGCCGCGCGCCGTGAGGGCGGTCAGGGCCAGCGCGCCGAGGGTGAAGGCCACCAGGACACCGCAGCCCTGCCAGACGATGCCGAGGTCACCGCCGGTGATCAGCCGGCGCAGGCCGTCGACCACGTAACTCATCGGCAGGAACGGGTGGATGGCGGCGAAGAACCCGGGGCTGGTCTGCACCGGGTAGGTGCCGCCCGCCGAGGTCAGCTGGAGCATCAGCACGATCAGGGTCAGCACCCGGCCGGCCGGTCCGAAGAACGCGCCCAGCAGCTGGATGATGGCGGTGAAGCAGGCCGTGGCCAGCAGCAGGAAGCCGACGGTGCCGGCCGAGCGGGCCATCTGCAGGCCCAGGCCCCAGTGCAGGACGGCCATCAGGGCCAGCACCTGTACGACGCCGACGGCGTAGGCGGGCAGCCAGGAGCCGAGGGTGATCCGCCAGCCCGGGGCGCCCGCGGCCAGGGCCCGCTTGCCCAGCGCCGGGAGCAGCATGAACGCGACCATCGCGCCGACCCAGAGGGAGAGCGGGATGAAGTACGGCGCCAGGCCGGTGCCGTAGTTGGGCGCCTTGTGCATCGACTGGGAGGCCAGCTCGACCGGGTCGGCCATCACCTCGGTGCGGGCGTCACGGTCCTTCTTGTTGTAGTCCGGGATCTTGGCGACGCCGCTGTGCAGGCCGTCGGCCAGCTGGTTGGTGCCGTCCTTGAGCTTGAAGAGACCGCCGGTGAGCTTGGTGGCGCCGTCCTTGGCGGTGCCGACGCCGCTGTGGACCTTGCCGGCGCCGTCGGCGACCTTGCCCGCGCCGTCGGCGAGGGTGCCGATGCCGTCCGCGAACAGCCCCGCGCCCTGCGAGACCTTGTGGGCGCCGGCGTTGAGCGCGTTGATCTGACGGATCGCGGTGTCCGCGCGCTGGGCGATGCCCGGTGCCTGCTCGGCGACCATCACCGCGCCCTGGTGCACCTCGTGCAGCTTGCTGCGGATCGGCCCGAAGTCCGCCCCGGCGATGGAGTCGTTGACCTTCTCCGCCGCGTCGGCGGCCACCTTGCTGCCGTCCGCGAGCGCCTTCAGCTTGGTGCAGTCGGGGTCGGTGTCCAGCAGCCCGCCGCAGCGGTCCTGGTAGATCTCCGCGGCGTTGTCGGCGTTCTTGCGGGCCTGGGTGGCGGCCTTCGCGGAGTCGCCCGGCAGGGTGTCGAGGACGTCGTCGAGGGTCTCGGTGGCGTTCGCGACGAACTGCGCGCCCTCGCCGATCTCCTTGCCGTGCTTGCGCAGGTAGGGCAGGTCCTTCTTGGCGATGCCGTGGACCTTGTCGGCGAGCTGCTGGGTGCCGTCGGCGACCCGGCCCGCGCCCGCGCTGAGCTCCTGGGCCTTGGCGACGGCCGAAGAGGCGCCCTTGCTCAGGTCACCGGCGCCCTGACTGACCTTGCCGGCGCCCTCGTTGAGCTTGCCGAGGCCGTCCGCGAGGTCCCCGGAGCCCTTCTTGGCCGAGCCGACCCCCTTGTCGACCTTCCCGGCCCCGTCCGCCGCCTTGGCGGTCTGGTCGTGCAGGTCCGAGAACGACACGAAGATCTTGTCGAGCATGGCGCGCGACGAGCTCGCCGAGGTCTTGGCCCGGATCTCGGAGAACACCGACCTCGAGATCGAGCCGACGACGTAGTTGTTGGCGTCGTTCGTACGGACCTTGAGCGCGCCGGTCTGCGGGTCGTCGCCCGAGCTGGAGGCGATCCGCTTGCTGAAGTCCTGCGGGACGGTCAGCGAGAGGTAGTACGTGCCGTTCTCGACGCCCTTGGCGGCGTCCGCGGCGCTGACCTCCTCCCAGTGGAAGGTCTTGCTGTCCTTGACCTTGTCGGCCAGGTCGTCCCCCGCGGTGATCTTCTTGCCGTCGGCGGTGGCGCCGCGGTCCTCGTTGACGAGGGCCACCGGGATCTTGTCCAGGCGGCTGTAGGGGTCCCAGAAGGAGCACAGATACAGCGCTCCGTACAGCAGGGGGATCAGCGTCAGGGCCACCAGGCCCAGCCGGGGCAGCTTCCCCCGGCCGAACCGCCGGAGCTCAAGCGCGGCCAGTCTCGGCGAACGCATGCGCTGCTTCCTCCTTGTCGGTCTCGTCGGTGTGGGTGCCGCCTGCCGTGCCGGAGCCGTCAGCGGGCGCGTCGGCCTCGGCCTCGGGCGCCGCGTCGGCCTCGGTGTCGGCAGGCGCCGCCTCGGTCTTGGCCGCGGTCGTCGGTGCGGGCGTGGTGCGTACGACCAGGGCGTCCGCGGGGGCCTCGCTGCCGGCGGCCACGATGGTGGTGCCCGCCTGCGCCAGGTGCCGCAGCATCTGCCAGGCCTCGGCGCGTTCCTCCGCCGACAGCTTGAGGTCGACATCGTCGACGGCCAGCAGCTGCGGGCCGTGCATGATCCCGAGGGCGACGGAGAGCCGCAGCGCCTCGATCCGCTCCAGGTCCCGCACGGCCGTCCCCAGACCCTTGACGAGGGTGCCGGGGTCGAGCCGGACGGCCGCGAGGGCGGCGTCGATCCGGGCCCGGGTGGCTTCCTTGTGTCGCTTGCCCCAGGGGAGCGAGGCGCTCAGGCCCTGGAAGCGGTGGCCCAACAGGGCCTGTTCCTTGAGGTGTTCGCCGACCGTGAGGGCCGGTTCGAGTTCGACGACGCCGGGTACATGGGCGATGGCGGTACGGCTGCGCACCGTGCCCATGCGCTTCGGGAGCGGGAGTCCGGCGACCGTCGCCTCGCCCGCGGTGATCCGCATCCGGCCGGTGAGGGCCAGCAGCAGGCAGGTACGGCCGGAACCGGAGGAGCCCTGGACGGCGATCAGCGCGCCCGGCTCCGCGGTGATGTCGATGCCCTGGAACGCCCACCCCCGTGGGCCCTCCACTCCTATTCCTCGGGCGTTGACGGCCGCCCCCTGGCGGGTGGTGTTCACGAACACCCCTCCCCTTTGATCTGACTGGTCAGTCTAAAAGTGTAGCCGCAGGGAGCTCGCTGACCAATCGGGGGCCCGGAACGAAACCGTTGGTGACCAAGTGCGGCGGATCCCGTGACCTGAACGGCGGATACGTCCTAGGGTGCCGTGCAGGCGGGGGCCTGATGATGTTCAAGGTGATGTCCGTTCCGCATGCCATGACGCGGTACGGACGCGCACGTCACAACGGAGAACCATGGATCATTCGGCACAGCACCCCGTCGACCGGCCGCCGCGGGACGAGGCGGAGCGGCGGCCCCGGCCTGCCCGCCGCTCGCGCAAGCTGGTCGCCCCGCTGCTCGCAGGGGCCCTGGTCGCGGTCCTCGCACCCGTCTCGGCCTCGGCCGCGGCGCCCGAGCGGGTGCCCGCAGGAGGCCCGCCAGCCGGTGGCGCTCAACAGGAGCCCTGCCTGGACGGCGACGGCGGCGACGGCTGGACCGCCACCTCCACCAAGATCGACCCCAAGGGCGGCTACGACGCCTACGTCGGCAACGGGTACCTCGGCGCGCGGGTCGCACCCAACGGCACCGGCTACGCCGCACCCGGCGGCAAGACCGGCTGGCCGCTGAAGACGCCCGCCTACGACGGCGCGTTCGTGTCCGGGCTGTACGCCAAGGGCCCCAAGGACGTGCAGGGCCGGCAGGCGATCGCCGCGATACCCACCTGGTCCACGCTCGACGTGGCCACCGGCGGGGCCCGCCCCGACACCTTCTCCTCGGCCACCGCACCCGGCCGGATCTCGAACTACCGCCAGTCCCTCTCCCTGCGCTGCGGCTTCGTCCGTACCTCGCTGACCTGGACGGCCGCCGACGGGCGCCGCACCGACCTGGTCTACGACGTGCTCGCCGACCGCAACGACGCCCACACCGGCGCGGTCCGGCTGCGGATGACGCCCCACTGGAGCGGCGCGGCCACCGTCACCGACGGCCTCGACGGCCGGGGCGCCCGCCGCATGGCGCCGTCCGCCGCCGGCGGCTCGCACAAGGGCCGCACCATGGACGTCGGGTTCCGCACCGACGGGACGAACACCGACGGCACGGTGGCCTCCACCCTGCGGACCGGGCCCGGCGTGCAGGCACAACAGCCCCGCCAGGAGCCGCAGAAGGACAAGCTGAGCAACCGCCAGCGGGTGTCCTTCCCGGTCCGCAGCGGCCGCTCCTACGAGCTGACCAAGTACGTCGGCGTGGACACCGCGCTCACCTCCCGCTCCCCGCGGGCCGCCGCCGACGCCGCCTCGCGCCGGGCCGCGGCCCGCGGCTGGGACGCCCTGTTCGCCCGGCACACCGCCGCCTGGCAGCGGCTGTGGCGCAGCGACATCGAGGTCAAGGGACAGCCCGACATGCAGTCCTGGGTGCGCTCGGCGCAGTACGGACTGCTCTCCTCCACTCGCGCCGGCAGCGACAACAGCATCGGCCCCACCGGCCTGACCAGCGACAACTACGCCGGCGAGGTCTTCTGGGACGCCGAGACCTGGATGTACCCGGGGCTGCTCGCCACCCACCCCACGCTCGCCCGGTCCATCGTCGACTACCGCTACAAGACCCGCGCCGGGGCCCGCGCCAACGCCAAGAAGCTCGGCTACGACGGGCTGTTCTACCCCTGGACCAGCGGCAGCAAGGGCAACCTGTGGAACGAGTGCCACAGCTGGGACCCGCCGCACTGCAAGACCCAGAACCACCTCATGGGCGACATCTCCCTGGCCGCCTGGCAGTACTACCTCGCCACCAAGGACACCGCCTGGCTGAAGTCCCGCGGCTGGCCGGTCCTCAAGGGAATCGCCGAATTCTGGGCCTCCCGGGCCACCCGTAACGCCGACGGCAGCTACTCCGTCAAGAACGTCGCCGGGCCCGACGAGTACAGCAACGGCGTCAACGACGGGGTCTTCACCAACGCCGGCGCCGCCACCGCGCTGCGCAACGCCACCCGCGTCGCCGGGATCCTCGGCGAGAAGGCACCGGCCTCCTGGAAGACCATCGCCGACAAGCTGCGGATCCCCTACGACAGCAAGAAGAAGATCTTCGAGCAGTACGCCGGGTACAAGGGCACGACCATCAAGCAGGCCGACACCGTGCTGCTGATGTACCCGCTGGAATGGCCGATGTCGAAGGCGCAGGCGGCCCGCACGCTGGACTTCTACGCCGGGCACACCGACCCGGACGGCCCGGCCATGACGGACTCCGTGCACGCCATCGACGCGGCCGCCATCGGCGAGCCCGGCTGCGCGACCTACACCTACCTCCAGCGGGCCATCAAGCCGTTCGTCCGCGGGCCGTTCAAGGAGTTCTCCGAGGCGCGCGGCAACAAGGCCGGCGCCACCGACCCGCACGCCGGCAAGCCCGCCCAGGACTTCCTCACCGGCAAGGGCGGCTTCCTGCAGACCTTCACCAACGGCCTGACCGGGCTGCGGCTGCGGGAGAACGCGGTGCACCTCGACCCGATGCTGCCGCCTCAGCTGTCCCAGGGCGTCACCCTGCGCGGGCTGCACTGGCAGGGCCGGACCTATGACATCGAGATCGGCGCGCACCAGACCACCGTGCGGCTGACCGCCGGGGCACCGATGAAGATCGAGACGCCCGAGGGCGACAAGATCGTCAGCCGGGGCGTGCCGGCCGTCCTGAAGACCCGCCGCCCGGATCAGACGCCGACGTCGAACGCGGCCCGCTGCACCACGGCCACGGCGACCTCGGAGGAGCCCGGCCTGTACGCGGGCGCCGCGCTGGACGGCAACACCACCACCGCATGGGTGCCCAACGCCGCCACCGGCACCCTCACCGTCGACCTCGGCCGGCCCACCCTCATCGGCCAGATCACCCCGCACTGGACCGCGACCCGCCCGAAGTCGTACAACGTCCAGGTCTCCCGGGACGGAAAGCACTGGACGGGCACCGGATACTCGGGCCGGACCACGGCGCGCTACGTACGGGTCACGGTCGAGGGCGACCGGACCCCGGCGGCCGGCGGCAAGCCCAAGCCGCATCCGGGAATCACCGAGCTGACCGTGCAGCGCCTGAAGTAGCCCGCTGCGCCGCACCCGGCGACGGCCCCGCCCCGCACCCGCGGGACGGGGCCGTCGCGCTGCCCGCACCGGCGCGCGCCCGGCCCCGCGGCCGCCGGAAATGTCACGGCGGGATGAAATCCGCCGCCGGCGGTGTTGGGCCATGCGGTAAGTGTCGAGGCGCGGGAGGCACCGGGTGGCGGGGACGGACAGGAAACCAGTGGGCTGGGCGCGGCGGCTGACCCGCGACTGCTGGCAGTACAAGAAGGACGTGCTGCTCGCGCTGGGCTCCTCGCTCGCCGGCATGGCGGTGCTGGCCCTGGTCCCGCTCGTCCCGCGGCTGATCATCGACGACGTCATCGTCCGGCATACGCGCCCCCTCGGCCCCTGGGCCGGCCTGCTGGTCGTCGCCGCGGTCGTCGTCTACGTCCTCACCTACATACGCCGCTTCTACGGCGGCCGGCTCGCCCTGGACGCCCAGCACGATCTGCGCACCCGGATGTTCGCCGCGATCGCCCGGCTCGACGGCCGGCGGCAGGACGAGCTGAGCACCGGCCAGGTCGTCGGCCGCGCCACCAGCGACCTCCAGCTGATCCAGAGCCTGCTGTTCATGATCCCGATGATGATCGGGAACGTCCTGTTGTTCGTGATCTCGCTGGTCGTGATGGTGCTGCTGTCCCCGCTGCTCACCGTCGTCGCGCTGGCCGTCGCCCCCGCCCTGTGGTTCATCGCCCGCCGCAGCCGCACCCGGCTCTTCCCCGCCACCTGGTACGCCCAGGGACAGGCGGCCGCCGTGGCCGGTGTCGTGGACGGTGCGGTCTCCGGCGTCCGGGTCGTCAAGGGCTTCGGGCAGGAGGAGCAGGAGACCGGCAAGCTGCGCGAGGTCAGCCGCCGGCTGTTCGCCGGCCGGCTGCGCACGGTCCGGCTCAACGCCCGCTACACCCCCGCGCTGCAGGCCGTCCCCGCGCTCGGCCAGGTCGCGATGCTGGCCCTCGGCGGCTGGATGGCCACCCAGGGCCACGTCACCCTCGGCACCTTCGTCGCCTTCTCCACCTACCTCGCGCAGCTGGTCGGACCCGTCCGGATGCTGGCGATGATGCTGACCGTCGGCCAGCAGGCCCGGGCCGGCGTGGAGCGGGTCTACGAGCTGATCGACACCGAACCGGCCCTCCAGGAACGGGCGGACGCCCACCCGCTGCCCGCCGACGCCCCCGCCACCGTCGAATTCGACCGGGTGACCTTCGCCTACGCACCGCCGCACCGCGGTGACGACGGGGAGCCCGCGGCGGCAGGCCCGCTCCGCCCCGTTCTTGACGAGTTCTCGCTGCGTATAGAGGCCGGCGAGACCGTCGCCGTGGTCGGCACGTCCGGCAGCGGCAAGTCCACCGTCTCGTTGTTGCTGCCCCGCTTCTACGACGTCACCGCGGGCCGCGTCCTGATCGGCGGCCACGACGTACGCGAGCTGACCCTGGAGTCGTTGCGCGGCGCCATCGGGCTGGTCCCGGAGAGCAGCTTCCTGTTCTCCGACTCCGTACGCGACAACATCGCCTACGGCCATCCGGAGGCCACCGACGCGCAGGTGCGTGCCGCGGCCCGCGCCGCCCAGGCCGACGGCTTCATCTCCGCGCTCCCCGAGGGCTATGACACCAAGGTCGGCGAGCAGGGCCTGACCCTGTCCGGCGGTCAGCGGCAGCGCGTCGCCCTGGCCCGCGCCCTCCTGACCGACCCCCGGCTGCTGGTCCTGGACGACGCCACCTCGGCGGTGGACGCCCGGGTCGAGCACGAGATCCACGAGGCGCTGCGCGGCGTCATGGCGGACCGTACGACCCTGCTGATCGCCCACCGCGCCTCCACCCTGGCGCTCGCCGACCGGGTCGCCGTCCTCGACGGGGGACGGCTGGTCGACATCGGTACCCAGGAGGAGCTGGAGAGCCGCTGTGCGCTCTACCGCAGACTGCTGACCGACCCGGAGGAGCTGGGCGGCGTCGAGCACGACCCCGCGGGCGAACTGGCGGGCGAACTGGTGGGCGCCTTCGACGCCGAATTCGCCACGGACTGCGTGCCGGAGTGGGGGACGGACGCCGCCGAGGCCGACGGCGGAGCGGACGGCAGGTCCGGCACGATCACCCCCGAGCTGTGGGTCCGCCGTGAGCAGGAGGCCGAGGCGGGCGCGGCCGGGACGGCTGCCCGCTCGGCGGCCGGCGCCGGGCCCGGCCTCGGCGCGGCAATGGCCGGGCTCTCCTCCTCGCCCGAACTGCTCGCCCAGGTCGCCGCCCTGCCGCCGGCCACCGACACCCCCGACATCGACGAGGACCGGGCCCTGCGCCCCGAGCGCTCCTACGGCCTGCGCCGGCTGCTGCACGGCTTCGGCCGGCCGCTGGGGTTCGCGCTGGCGCTGGTCGCCGTGGACGCCGTCGCCGGACTGCTGCTGCCGGTCATGATCCGGCAGGGCATCGACGAGGGCGTCCGGCGCGGTGCGCTGATCGGGGTCTGGACGGCCGCCGCGCTCGCCCTGTTCGTGGTCCTCGCCCAGTGGGCCGCGCAGATCGGTGGCAACCGCATGACCGGCCGCACCGGCGAACGGGTCCTCTACTCCCTCCGCCTCAAGATCTTCGCCCAGCTCCAGCGCCTCGGACTCGACTACTACGAGCGCGAACTGACCGGCAAGATCATGACCAGGATGACCACCGACGTCGATGCGTTGTCGACATTCCTGCAGACCGGCCTGGTCACCGCCCTGGTCTCGGTACTCACCTTCTTCGGCATACTCGTCGCGCTGCTGGCCATCGACGTCCAGCTGGCCCTGGTCGTCTTCGCCACCCTCCCGCCGCTCATCATCGGCACGTACTTCTTCCGCAAGCAGAGCGTCAAGGCGTACGAACTGGCCCGCGAGCGGATCAGCGTCGTCAACGGCGACCTCCAGGAGAGCGTGGCCGGACTGCGGATCGTCCAGGCGTTCCGGCGCGAGCACAGCGGCGAGGAGCGGTTCACGGCCCGCAGCGACGCCTACCGCCGGGCCCGGGTCCGCGGCCAGTTCCTGATCTCGGTCTACTTCCCGTTCGTCCAGCTGCTGTCGTCCGTGGCGGCCGCGCTGGTGCTGATCGTCGGCGCCGACCGGGTCGGCAACCACACCCTGACGGCCGGTGCGCTGGTCGCCTACCTCCTCTACATCGACCTGTTCTTCGCCCCCGTCCAGCAGCTCTCCCAGGTCTTCGACGGCTACCAGCAGGCGTCCGTCTCGCTCGGCCGCATCCAGCAGCTGCTGCGCGAGCCGACGACCACGCCCGCCGCCGAGCGGCCCCGCGAGGTGCCCGCGCTGCGCGGCCACATCACCTTCGACGACGTCCACTTCCACTACGGCGGCGGGGAGGCGCCGGCGCTGGCCGGCGTCGACCTGACCATCCCGGCCGGCCAGACCGTGGCCTTCGTCGGCGAGACCGGCGCCGGCAAGTCCACCCTGGTCAAGCTGGTCGCGCGGTTCTACGACCCGTCCGCGGGAGCCGTCCGGATCGACGGCACGGACCTGCGCGAGCTGGATCTGACGGACTATCGCCGCCGCCTGGGCGTGGTCCCCCAGGAGTCCTACCTCTTCGCCGGCACGGTCCGCGACGCCATCGCCTACGGCCGCCCGGACGCCACCGACGCCGAGGTGGAGGCCGCCGCCCGGGCCGTCGGCGCGCACGCCATGATCGCCACCCTCGACGGCGGCTACCTCCACGAGGTCGCCGAGCGCGGCCGCAACCTCTCCGCCGGCCAGCGCCAGCTGCTGGCGCTGGCCCGCGCCGAACTCGTCGACCCGGACGTGCTGCTGCTCGACGAGGCCACTGCGGCGCTGGACCTCGCCACCGAAGCGGTCGTCAATCAGGCCACCGACCGGCTGCGCGCCCTCGACTCCGCCCGCTCGGGTGACGGCCCGTCCGCCCGCAGCCGCACCACCCTCATCGTCGCCCACCGCCTGACCACCGCGGCCCGCGCGGACCGCGTGGTGGTGCTCGACCGCGGCCGAATAGCCGAGGACGGCACCCATGCCCAGCTCCTGGCCCACGACGGGCGTTATGCGGAGCTGTGGCGCACGTTCACCGGCGAGGAGGAGGAGCTCGCGGCCTGAGGCCGCGTGACCGGGCCCGCCGTTGCGCGGGGGCGGGCGGCTCCCTGCGCCCGGTCCCGTCCGCTGCCTGCCCGGCTTCCTGCGCCGAGGTCCGTCCGCTGCCCGCCCCGGCCGCGGCCGTCCGGAGGATCCGCCGGATGGCTCCGAGGGCTGGTGGCGCCCGACATGCGCCGATAGGTTCAGCCCGACCTTTGCTATCCCAAGGGGAGGGTGCATGCGCAAGGCCACCAGATGGCTGCTGTCACTCGCCGTGCTCATAGGCACGGTGGGCGGCGGCAGCGTGTCGGCAGGAGCGGCCACCGCCGCCGAGCCGAAGACCGAGGACATCAAGGACCGGATCCTGGCGATCCCGGGCATGAGCCTCATCGAAGAGAAGCCGGTAGACGGCTACCGCTACTTCGTCCTGAACTACACCCAGCCGATTGACCACCGGCATCCGTCGAAGGGGACGTTCCAGCAGCGGCTGACCCTGCTGCACAAGTCGGTCGACCGCCCGACGGTGTTCTTCACCTCCGGCTACAACGTCAGCACCACGCCGTCCCGCAGCGAGCCCACCAAGATCATCGACGGCAACCAAGTCTCTCTGGAGTACCGTTACTTCACCCCGTCGCGGCCCACTCCCACGGACTGGAAGAAGCTGAACATCCGGCAGGCCGCCGACGACCAGCACCGCATCTTCCAGGCGCTGCACCGTATCTACGCGAAGAACTGGATCGACACCGGTGGCAGCAAGGGCGGCATGACGGCCACCTACTACCGCCGCTTCTTCCCGCACGACATGAACGGCACCGTCGCCTACGTCGCGCCCAACGACGTACGCAACGACGAGGACTCCGCGTACGACCGGTTCTTCAAGCACGTCGGGACCGCGCAGTGCCGCGCCGACCTCGCCGCCATCGAGCGCGAGGCCCTGCTGCGCCGCAAGGAGATGGTCGGCCGCTTCCAGGACTGGGCCGACGAGAAGAAGCAGACCTTCAAGACCGTCGGCAGCGCCGACCGGGCCTACGAAGTCATGGTCACGGACCTGGTGTTCGGCTTCTGGCAGTACCAGCCGGCCGAGACCGCCTGTGCCGAGGTCCCCAAGCCGACTGTCTCCACGGACGGGCTGTGGGCGTGGATGGACAAGGTCGGCGGCTTCGACAGCTACACCGACCAGGGCATGGAGCCGTACACGCCGTACTACTACCAGGCCGGCACCCAGCTGGGGGAGCCCGGCTACGCCTACCCGAACCTGGCCGGCCTGCTGAAGTACCCCGGGATCAACAACTCGCGGTCGTTCGTGCCCAAGGACATCCCGATGCGCTTCGACACGCGCGCGATGCCCGACGTCGATCACTGGGTGCGCCACCACGCGAACCGGATGATGTTCGTCAACGGGCAGTACGACCCGTGGAGTTCGGAGCACTTCGAGCTCGGCCGGGGCGCCCGGAACTCGTACGTCTTCACCGTGCCCGGCGGCAACCACGGCTCGAACATCGCCAAGCTGAAGGAAGCCGACCGCACCAAGGCCACCGCCGAGCTTCTCGACTGGGCCGGCGTCCCGGCCCCGGGCGGCGAGGCCAAGCCGCTGGCGCCGTTCAACAAGCAGCTGGACAGGCAGGAGATCCGGCGGATGCCGCTGCTGCGGCCGTAGGGCCGTAGGGCCGTAGGGCAGCGGGGCCGTAGGGCAGCGGGGCCGTAGGCCTCGGCCCGCTGGACCGCAGGGCCGCCGAGATCGCTGACACGGCGCGCTCTTCCCCGGGTGGGGAGGGCGCGCCGTGTCCGTGCTCGTGTCCCGGCCTCGCTCAGTACGACAGGCCGTGGCCGATCCGGTAGAGCGCCGTGGTCGGGGTGTCGGCACGCATTATCGGGACGGGCAGTCTGCCCGCCGGGTTCCGCCGGCCGGCGATCACCCGGGCCGCCGCCCGCAGCTCCACATCCGTCCAGGAGTAGCTCGCCAGCGCCGCCCGCACCCCGGCCAACTGGGCGATGTCGTAGGGATTACGGACCGCCAGCTGCACCACCGGCTTACCCGTGGCCAGCAGCGCGGCGACCAGCTTCCGCTGGGGCGAGTCCGCGGTCACGTTGTAGGTGGCCACCACCACCGCGTCCCGCGCGGCGAGCGCCGCCACCGCCTCGTCGATCTGCTGCCGGCCCGGCGACAGGCCCGTGGACAGCGCGGTGGCGGTGAAGCCGAGCTCGGTGAAGGCCTTCGCCAGGACCGTGGTGGGCGGGCCGCCGGTGCCGGACGGCGCGGCCGCGTCGAAGCCCACCACCAGCACCCTGCGCTCCCGGCGCCGGGACAGCGGCAGGATCCCGGCGTCGTTGCGCAGCAGGGTGGTGGTGCGGTCCGCGATCCGGTCCGCGGTGGCGAGATGGCTGCGGATACCGACGGCCCGGTCCACCGCCCGGTGGGTGGTGTAGGGGTTCGCGAAGAGCCCGCGCCGGTCCTTGAGCAGCAGGATGCGCATCAGCTTCGCGTCGAGGTCCCGCTCGGCCAGCTCACCGTCCGCGAGCGCCTTGAGGACGGCGGCGTGCGCGACGGCCAGGTCCGGAGGGTTCAGCAACTGGTCGACACCGGCCTTGAGGGCGAGCACTGGCACCCGGGCGTCGCCGTATTTCACCCGTACGCCCTGCATGCCGAGGGAGTCGGTCACGACCACACCGTCGTAGCCGAGGCGTTCGCGCAGAATGCCGGTGAGGATCGGCCGGGAGAGGGTGGCCGGGTCCTCGCGCGGGTCGAAGGCGGGCACGACGATGTGCGCCGTCATGATCGAATCGATGCCGGCGGCGATCGCGGCCTTGAACGGCGGCGCGTCCAGCCGCTCCCACTCCTCGGCCGTGTGGTGGATGTACGGCAGCCCGACATGGCTGTCGGTGTCGGTGTCGCCGTGGCCGGGGAAGTGCTTGGCGCAGGCGGCGACCCCGGCGCCCTGATAGCCGGTCACCTCGGCGGCGACCATACGGGCCACGGCCTGCGGGTCCGCCCCGAAGGAGCGGACGCCGATGACAGGGTTGGCGGGGTTGACATTCACATCGGCATCCGGCGCGTAGTCCTGCCGGATGCCCATCGCGAACAGCTCCTCGCCGGCGATCCGGCCCGCCGTACGGGCGTCGTCGCGGGAGCGGCCCGCGCCCAGCGCCATCGCCCCGGGGAACAGCGTGGCGGGCGCCCCGACCCGGGCCACTATGCCGTGTTCCTGGTCGGTGGAGATCAGCAGCGGCACGGGCACGCGCTGGGCGGCGGCGGCCTTCTGGATGCCGTTGGAGAGGTCGGCGATCTGATGCGGCTCACGGGTGTTGTGCGCCCAGCCGAAGTAGATGATGCCGCCGACGTGGTACTTGGCGATCAGCTCCGCGGCGTTGGCGACCCCGATCTCCTTCTGGTTCGCGGCGACATCGGCCGGGTCGGGGTCGGTGGCGGAATGCCCGTAGATCCGCATGACGAAGAGCTGGCCGACCTTTTCCTCCGGAGTCATACGGGAGATCAGGCGGCGCAGCCGGGCCCGGGTGGCGGGGGAGGGGGGCCGGTGCCCATGGGGGGACGCCGCGGCGTGCGCGGGGGCGGCGCCCGCGGCAGCGGCGGCGGCTGCGGCGGCCGCGGTGGTCAGGACGGTACGTCTGGAGTGCATCTGCGCTCCTTCCGGAGGGCTTCCTCGGCTCTGTGAAGGAAACTTCCAAGGAGACACGGATAGCCGGAAAACTATTGTCGGTCAATGACTCCTTCCGTGGTGGCGCCCAGGGATTGCGGGGCGGGCGGGGATGTGTGATGGGGCGTCAGGGGGGGAGGGCGGGCGCGCTCCCTGCGGCGGGGCGGGGGAGGGTGCGCTTCGCCTGTGGCGGGGCGCGGGGCGCGGGGCGCGGGAGGGGTGGCGGTCCCTCTGCGGCCGGGCAGGGCTAGGAGCCGGCGTCGGGCTCCTGGAGAGGAGCGTCGCTCCCCCTGCGGCCGGGCGGGGGTCAGGACCGGGCGGCGGACCCGGACAGGAGCCGCTGAAGGTGTGCGCGGCCCGGGGCCAGCAGGTCGGGGAGGTCGGCCGCCTGGGGGTACCAGCGCTTCTCGTACTCCCAGCAGAGCCAGCCGCCCGCCCCCTGGTCGTAGCTGCCCTCGGGAGCCGGCACGGGGCCGTGGGCGTCCTCGGGGTCCCGGATGAGGGTGCCCAGGACGGCCGCCAGCGGCAGGGCGCCGGCACCGAGCGGGAGCGGGGCGCGCTCGTCGGCCGAGGCGACATCCTTGACCTGCACATAGCCCAGATGCGGGGCGAGTGCGGCATGGGTGTCGACGGGCTCCTCGCCGCCGAGCCAACTGTGCAGCACGTCCCAGAGCGCCCCGATCTGACGATGCCCCACGGGGCCCAGAATGCGGGCTGCGTCCGCGCCCGTGCGGTGGGAGTCATGGGTCTCCAGCAGGACCCGGACGCCCCGTTCGGCGGCGAGCGGGGCCACCGCGGCGAGCCGGCGGGCGGCGTCCGCATCCGCCTCGGCCGCCGGGCGGTCACCGCCGCCGGGGAAGACCCGGACGTACGGCGCCCCCAGATCCGCCGCGAGCAGTACCAGCTCGCTCAGCTCGTGCGCCAGCTCCTCCTCGCCCGCCGCATCCCGGGCGGCCGCGACCCTGGCGTATCCGGCCACCGCCAGGATCTCGACCCCGGCGTCGGCGAACTGGCCGCGCACCGCGGCGCGTTCCCGCGTCCCGAGCAGCGGATGCACCGGCTCCTCCGGATGGGCCCGCAGTTCCACCCCCTGATACCCGGTGTCGGCCGCCAGCCGCAGCACCTCCGCCACCGGCATCCCCGGCACACCGAGGGTCGAGAAGGCGAATCGCATCGCCGGGGTGGAGCCGTCCGTGTCGCCCGTGTTGACCATGCCTGCGCTCCTCCTGGTCGCTGATGTTCTCCCGTTCTCTCCCCGTCCTTCCCCCCTGCCCCGATGTCCCTGCCCTCATTGCGCCGGGTGAGCCGCCCGGCGTGGCACGACGGGCCCGCGGGCCGGCACCGCCGGAGATACCGGGGGCCGCCTCCGCCCCGGTCAGAGCGTCAGCCGCCAGTCCTGTCCGACCAGGTCCTGACCGAAGCTGTGGTGTGCCGACTCGGCGACCAGCTCGAATCCGGCCCGCTGGTAGATGCCGCGGGCCGCGTCGAGTATGGAGTTGGTCCACAGCACCATCTCGTCGTACCCGGCCTCGCGGGCGAACTCCACGCAGGAATCGATGAGTTGACGTCCCACGCCATGACCGCGGGCGCTCGGCTCCACCAGCAGCAGCCGCAGCCGGGCGACCCCCGGCCTGCCGTCCCGTACACACATCACGGCGCCCGCCCGCTCCCCGTCCAGCTCCGCGATCCAGGTGCGGTCCCACTGCGGGTCGAAGGCCTCGGCGTACTCCGCCACGATCCGGGCCACCAGCGCCTCATAGCTCAGATCGAAGCCGTACTCGTCGGCATAGAGGGCGGCGTTGCGCTCCACCATCCAGCCCAGGTCACCGGGGCGGGCGGTGCGCAGCGTGATCCGGGGTGCCCGGGCGTCGGCCAGGTCCTCCGCGTCCTCGCCGAGCAGGACGCGGATGGCCCGCATCGAGTGCAACAGGCGGGCCCGGTCCGCCGCGGAGAGATCCGTCAGCAGGGTGCTCGCGGCTTCCTGGGACCCCTGCTCCAGCAGCCCGGCCGCCTCCCAGCCGAGCGGGGTCAGCATGATGCGCTGCCGGCGGCGATCCTCTTCGGATCGAACGCGGGTGATCAGCAGGCGGTCCTCGAACCCCCTGAGCAGCCTGCTGAGATAGCCGGCATCCAGCGAGAGAGTCACCCGGAGGTCCGCGGAGTCCACCCGCTGGCGGCGGGCGAGCTCGTACATGACCCGGGCCTCGGTGTCGGTGAACGGTGTAGGGAGATGTCGGCCGTAGTCGAGCGAGCAGACCAGGTTGACCCAGAAGCGGTTGAATCTGCGCAGCTCATGGAGGTCGGCTGAGGGGTCGCGCGGGGTGTCGGCCGTCGTATCCGTATCGGGTGGTGTGGTCATCGGCCAGCCCATCGTTGACTGAGTCATCGTTTGACTGGGTCAAGGATAAATCTCCTGGGCCGATCTGCAAGCCCCCCGTTCTGCCCCGATTGCACCGCCTTCTCCCGCGCCCCCGCCGCCCCCAGCCGGCCCTCGCCGCCCCGCCACGCATGCTGGCGCCCCGGCCGGAGAAAGCGCTTACTGGGTCCGGATGCCTACCTGCGGTGAGCGAGAGGGGCCGGACCGTGACACGCACGACCGTACGCATCGCCATGAACGGTGTGACCGGGCGCATGGGATACCGCCAGCATCTGGTGTGCTCCCTCCTGGCCCTGCGCGACCAGGGCGGCCTCGCACTCGCCGACGGGACGGTGATCCGGCCGGAGCCGGTGCTCGTCGGCCGCTCCGCGCCCAAGCTGCGGGCCCTGGCCGCACGCCACGACGTGAAGCACTGGAGCTGCGACCTCGACGCCGTACTGGGCGACGACGGCATCGGCATCTACTTCGACGCGCAGGTCACCGCCGCCCGCGAAGAAGCAGTGAAGAAGGCGATCGCCGCCGGGAAGCACCTGTACGTCGAAAAGCCCACCGCCATCGGCCTCGCGGGCGCGCTGGAACTGGCCCGGCTGGCCCGGGAGGCGGGCGTCAAGAACGGCGTCGTCCAGGACAAGCTCTTCCTGCCCGGCCTGCGCAAGCTCCGCCGCCTCGTCGAGGGCGGCTTCTTCGGCCGCATCCTGTCCGTACGGGGCGAGTTCGGCTACTGGGTCTTCGAAGGGGACTGGCAGCCGGCGCAGCGGCCCTCCTGGAACTACCGCGCCGAGGACGGCGGCGGCATCGCGGCCGACATGTTCCCGCACTGGGAGTACGTCCTGCACGAACTGTTCGGGCCGGTCCGCAGCGTCCAGGCGCACGTCGCCACGCACATCCCGCGCCGCTGGGACGAGTCGGGTACCCCGTACGCCGCCACCGCCGACGACGCCGCCTACGGCATCTTCGAGCTGGCCGGTGGCATCGTCGCGCAGATCAACTCCTCCTGGGCGGTCCGGGTGCACCGCGACGAACTCGTGGAGTTCCAGGTGGACGGCACCGAGGGGTCGGCCGTCGCCGGGCTGCGCCACTGCCGGGTGCAGCACCGCGCCGGCACGCCGAGGCCGGTCTGGGACCCCGACGTCCCGGCCTGTGAGCCGTTCCGCGACCAGTGGCAGGAGGTCCCCGACAACGACGGTTTCGACAACGGGTTCAAGGCGCAATGGGAGCTGTTCCTGCGGCATGTCGTACGGGACGAGCCCTGGCGCTGGGACCTGGCGGCGGGCGCCCGGGGCGTCCAGCTCGCCGAACTCGCGCTGCAGTCCTCGGCGGAGGGACGCCGCCTGCCGGTACCGGAGCTGAGCCGGTGAACGCCCCGGCGCACCCCTCCCCGCCCGGGCCGGGCGCCGCTTCCCCCGCCGCGCCGCTCCCGGATCCGCCGCCCCTGCCGGACTCCTGCTCCTCCTGCCCTTCCGCGCGTCCCCCGCTGCGCTCCCGTACGGTCTTCGCCGCCGCCCATGTGGTGGCCGATCCGTCCGCCACCACACCGGGCGGCCCGGCCGCCCTCGACTGGGACGCCACCCTCGCCTTCCGCCACCATCTGTGGGCGCACGGCCTGGGCGTGGCCGAGGCGATGGACACCGCTCAGCGCGGGATGGGCCTGGACTGGGCGGCCGCCGCCGAGCTGATCCGCCGCTCCGCCGCCGAGGCCAGGGCGGTCGGCGGACTCCTCGCCTGCGGCGTCGGAACCGATCAACTGCCCGCCCACGGGGCGACGTTGGCCGAGGTGCGGGCCGCCTACGAGGAACAGCTCGCCGTCGTCGAGGACGCCGGCGGCCGGCCCGTCCTGATGGCGTCCCGCCAGCTCGCCGCGGCCGCCACCGGCCCGGACGACTACCAGGAGCTGTACGGCCAGCTCCTGCGCCAGAGCACCCGGCCGGTCATCCTGCACTGGCTCGGCCCGATGTTCGACCCGGCGCTGGCGGGCTACTGGGGCAGCGACGCATACGACGCCGCCACGGAGACGCTGCTCCAGATCGTCGCCGCCCACCCGGACACGGTGGACGGCGTGAAGATCTCGCTGCTGGACGCCGGCCGGGAAGTACGGCTGCGCCGCCGGCTGCCGCCGGGCGTCCGCTGCTACACCGGCGACGACTTCCACTACCCGGAGCTGATCGCGGGCGACGAACACGGCTTCAGCCATGCGCTGCTGGGCATCTTCGACCCGCTCGCCCAGCGCGCCGCCGAGGCCGTACGCCATCTCGACGCCGCGGGCCCCGGAGGCGTGGCCGCGTTCCGGGCCGCCTTGGACCCGACCGTCGCGCTGGCCCGCCACCTCTTCCAGGCACCCACCCGCTACTACAAGACCGGCATCGTCCTGCTCGCCTGGCTGGCCGGCCACCAGCCGCACTTCACCATGGTGGGCGGGCTGCAGTCGGCCCGCTCGCCGGGACACCTGCGGCGCGCCTACGAACTGGCCGACGCACTGGGCCTGTTCCCGGACCCGGAACGCGCCGCCCGGCGGATGCGCACCCTGCTCGCCGCCCACGGCGCGGAGGACGCATGAGCGACGACCTGTCCGCCCTCCTCGCCCGCCTCAGCCTCAACCAGGAGACCGTCCGGCAGTGGTCACTGCCCGAACTGGCCGACGGATGCGCCCGGGCCGGTGTACGGGGCGTGGGCCTGTGGCGCGCCCCCGTGCAGGAGTACGGGGTGCGGGCGGCCGCCCGGCTCGTACGGGACGCCGGGCTGCGGGTCACCAGCCTGTGCCGGGGCGGGTTCTTCACGGCGACGGACCCGGGCGAGCGGGCGGCCGCCCTGGACGACAACCGGGCGGCCGTCGACGAGGCGGCCGCCCTCGGGACGGACACTCTGGTGCTGGTCTCCGGCGGACTGCCGGCCGGCAGCCGGGACCTGGTCGGTGCCCGGGAGCGGATCGCGGACGCACTGGGCGAGTTGGGGCCGTACGCGGCGGAACGGGGGGTCAGGCTGGCGCTCGAACCGCTGCACCCGATGTACGCGGCGGACCGGTGCGTGGTCTCGACGCTCGCCCAGGCCCTGGACCTCGCCGAGCGGTTCCCCGCCGCGCAGGTGGGGGTGGTCGTCGATACGTACCACCTGTGGTGGGACGACGCGGTCGGCGCGCAGATCGCCCGCGCGGGCGCCGCCGGCGACGGGCCGTCGCGGATCGCCGCGTTCCAGCTCGCCGACTGGGTCACCCCGCTGCCCGAGGGGGTCCTGCTGGGGCGCGGGCAGCTCGGTGACGGATCGGTGGATCTGCGGTGGTTCCGCGAACGGGTCGAGGCGGCCGGCTGTTACCGGGGGCCCATCGAGGTGGAAATCTTCAACCCGGCGCTGTGGGCGCGGGACGGCGCGGAGGTGCTGGCGGAGATCGTGGACCGCTTCCGCACCCACGTCGGATGAGCCGGGCGTTCCCGCGTACCTCGGATGAGCGGGAAATATCCCCGCGAAGGAGCACAACCGTTGACCGTTCACAGAGGTCATAGCTGACGCTGGTCCCGACAAGGGGGGATCCGGGGGGATCCGGGGCCGGCACGGAGGGGGGAATCGAGGGGCCCGGCCATCGGACGGGCCCCTCGATGGGGCCCGGACACCCCGGCCCGCGGCGGCCTGTCAGACCCCGGCGGTACCGTCGGGTCATGGTCAACGCAGCCGTCGTCGAAGGGGTCCTGGAGCGGATCACCTACGCCAACGAAGAGAGCGGATACACGGTCGCGCGGGTCGACACCGGGCGCGGCGCGGGCGACCTGCTGACCGTCGTCGGCGCCTTGCTGGGAGCACAGCCCGGCGAGTCGCTGCGCATGGAGGGACGCTGGGGCTCCCACCCCCAGTACGGCAAGCAGTTCACCGTCGAGAACTACACCACCGTCCTGCCCGCCACGATCCAGGGCATCCGCCGCTATCTGGGCTCCGGCCTGATCAAGGGCATCGGCCCGCGGATCGCGGACCGCATCGTCGAACACTTCGGCACGGACACCCTCGACGTCATCGAGACCGAACCCGCGCGCCTGGTCGAGGTGCCCGGCCTCGGCCCCAAGCGGACGAAGCTGATCGGCGCGGCGTGGGAGGAGCAGAAGGCCATCAAGGAAGTCATGGTCTTCCTCCAGGGCGTCGGCGTCTCAACCTCCATCGCCGTGCGGATCTACAAGAAGTACGGCGACGCCTCGATCTCCGTCGTCCGCAACGAGCCCTACCGCCTGGCCGCCGACGTCTGGGGCATCGGCTTCCTGACCGCCGACCGCATCGCGCAGTCCGTGGGCATTCCGCACGACAGCCCGGAACGGGTCAAGGCGGGCCTGCAGTACGCGCTGTCGCAGTCCACGGACCAGGGCCACTGCTTCCTCCCCGAGGAGCAACTGATCGCCGATGCGGTGAAGTTGCTCGGCGTGGACACCGGCCTGGTCATCGACTGCCTGGGCGAACTGGCCGCGGACCCGGAGGGCGTGGTCCGCGAGAAGGTGCCGGGCGCCGAGGAGGGCGCGCCGGTCACCGCCGTCTATCTGGTGCCGTTCCACCGCGCCGAGATCTCCCTGGCCGGCCGGCTGACCCGGCTGCTGCGCACGGACCAGGACCGGATGCCGGCGTTCCAGGACGTGGACTGGGACAAGGCGCTGGCCTGGCTGGCGCGGCGGACGGGCGCCGAGCTGGCGCCCGAGCAGCAGCAGGCGGTGCGGCTGGCGCTGACGCAGAAGGTCGCGGTGCTCACCGGCGGCCCCGGCTGCGGCAAATCCTTCACGGTCCGTTCCGTCGTCGAGCTGGCCCGCGCCAAGAAGGCCAAGGTGGTGCTGGCGGCGCCCACGGGCCGCGCCGCCAAGCGGCTCTCGGAGCTGACCGGGGCGGAGGCCTCCACGGTCCACCGCCTCCTGGAGCTGAAGCCCGGCGGGGACGCCGCCTATGACGCGGACCGGCCGCTGGACGCCGATCTGGTGGTCGTCGACGAGGCCTCGATGCTGGATCTGCTGCTCGCCAACAAGCTCGTCAAGGCGGTGCCGCCCGGCGCCCATCTGCTGCTGGTCGGGGACGTCGACCAACTGCCGTCGGTGGGCGCGGGCGAGGTGCTGCGCGATCTCCTCGACGAGTCCGGCCCCGTGCCTGCGGTCCGGCTGACCAGGATCTTCCGCCAGGCCCAGCAGTCCGGGGTGGTCACCAACGCCCACCGCATCAACTCCGGCGTGCCGCCCCTGACGACCGGCCTGGCCGACTTCTTCCTGTTCGCCGAGGAGGACTCCGAAGAGGCCGGACGGCTGACGGTGGATGTCGCGGCCCGCCGGATCCCGGCGAAATTCGGCCTCGACCCGCGCCGGGACGTCCAGGTGCTCACCCCGATGCACCGCGGTCCGGCCGGGGCGGGCGCCCTGAACGGCCTGCTCCAGCAGGCCGTGACCCCCGCCCGCCCCGATCTGCCCGAGCGCCGCTTCGGCGGCCGGGTCTTCCGTGTCGGCGACAAGGTCACTCAGATCAGGAACAATTATGAGAAGGGCCGCAATGGTGTCTTCAACGGCACGGTCGGCGTGGTCACCGCCCTGGACTCCGACGAGCAGCGCCTGACCGTCCGCACCGACGAGGACGAGGAGGTGCCCTACGACTTCGATGAACTCGACGAACTCGCCCACGCCTATGCCGTGACGATCCACCGCTCGCAGGGTAGTGAATATCCAGCAGTGGTGATTCCGGTCACCACCAGTGCCTGGATGATGCTGCAGCGCAATCTGCTGTATACCGCCGTGACCCGGGCAAAGCGTTTGGTGGTGCTGGTCGGCTCCCGGAAGGCCCTCGGACAGGCCGTCCGGACCGTATCCGCCGGTCGGCGGTGCACGGCACTCGATCACCGGCTCGCCGGCGCGATGTGAGGCCACCCCTCTTTCCCATTCAGGGCGAAGAGGGGCAGGATGGGCACCCGGGCGGCACTGAGTGCCGCTGAGAGGCCCTATGGCCGACCCCGAGTGCACATCCACGTCTCAAATGGGGGAAGGTATAGGCAGTCAGGGCACCTCGAAGAAGAGGCACAACGTCGGTGAGGGATGACGTGAGCGACAACTCTGTAGTACTGCGTTACGGGGACGGCGAATACAGCTACCCGGTCGTCGACAGCACCGTTGGCGACAAGGGCTTCGATATCTCGAAGCTGCGCGCCCAGACCGGTCTGGTGACCCTGGATTCCGGTTACGGCAACACCGCGGCGTATAAATCCTCGATCACCTATCTCGACGGTGAAAACGGCATTCTCCGTTACCGCGGCTACCCGATCGAGCAGCTCGCAGAGCGCAGCACGTTCGTCGAGACCGCGTACCTCCTCATCAACGGCGAGCTGCCCACCGTCGATGAGCTGGCGAACTTCAAGCAGGACATTACCTACCACACCCTGCTGCACGAGGACGTCAAGCGCTTCTACGACGGTTTCCCCCGGGACGCCCACCCGATGGCGATGCTGTCCTCGGTGGTCAGCGCGCTGTCGACGTTCTACCAGGACAGCCACAACCCGTTCGACGAGCAGCAGCGCCACATCTCCACGATCCGGCTGCTGGCCAAGCTCCCGACGATCGCGGCCTACGCGTTCAAGAAGTCGGTCGGCCACCCGGTCGTCTACCCGAGCAACGACCTCGGGTACGTCGAGAACTTCCTCCGTATGACCTTCTCGGTGCCCGCCGCGGACTACGACCTCGACCCCGTCGTGGTCAGCGCCCTCGACAAGCTGCTGATCCTGCACGCCGACCACGAGCAGAACTGCTCCACCTCCACCGTGCGTCTGGTCGGCTCCTCGCAGGCGAACCTCTTCGCCTCGATCTCGGCCGGTATCAACGCCCTGTGGGGCCCCCTGCACGGCGGTGCCAACCAGTCCGTGCTGGAGATGCTGGAAGGCATCCAGCGCGACGGCGGCGACGTCGACTCCTTCATCCGCAAGGTGAAGAACAAGGAAGACGGCGTGAAGCTCATGGGCTTCGGGCACCGCGTCTACAAGAACTTCGACCCTCGCGCGAAGATCATCAAGGCGGCGGCGCACGACGTTCTTTCCGCGCTCGGCAAGTCCGACGAGCTGCTGGACATCGCCCTCAAGCTGGAGGAGCACGCGCTCTCCGACGACTACTTCGTCTCGCGCAAGCTCTACCCGAACGTCGACTTCTACACCGGCCTGATCTACCGGGCCATGGGCTTCCCGACCGAGATGTTCACCGTGCTCTTCGCGCTCGGCCGGCTCCCCGGCTGGATCGCCCAGTGGCACGAGATGATCAAGGAGCCCGGTTCCCGCATCGGCCGCCCGCGGCAGATCTACACCGGCGTCGTCGAGCGCGACTTCGTGCCGGTCGAGGAGCGCTGACGGCCGCCCTGTGCCGGCAGGCCACCGAGGGCTGAGAAAGAAAGAAGCGCCCCGCCTCCGGATCCCCCCACGGGTCAGGAGTGCGGGGCGCTTCCCGTGTCCCGGTTGGATTCCCCCCACGGGATCCGTCCGGGCGTTCGGGTAGCACCGCGATCTGCCGGGACGCGCACATTCGGGAGGGCCGCTCAAAGCTCCCCGGGCGCGTCGCCCCGGCCACGCGTAGCCGGGCGCGATCCCCCAAGATCGGCACGGCTGGTGCAGTGCAAGCCCCGCCGGGGTGCCTGCACTGCCCGGTTAGACTCACGACCCCCCTCAATGGTTACGTTCCCATGAGTGTGATCTGGGTCTCTTGCCATATAGGGGCGAATATGGTCAAGGACCTCCATTTGGAGATCGGGGCCGTGGGGTATGGGTGTTGTGTCAGTTGTAAGGGCTAGGTGAATTTTCCTGGCCGCAGGTCTTTGGTGACCACGAAGGCCGACGAGAGGGGCATGGCGACACCCGTGATCGTCAGGTCGCCTCTTCTCGACGCGACAAGGTCGTCTCCGCTCGACACGACAAGATCGCGCGGTGCACACGGCGCAGGCCGTCCCGCCGGGGCGAGCGCGACCTGCGCCTGTGCGATGCGGAGAGGCGCTCGAATCAGGCCGCCTGACCCACCAGCTCGTACCCGGCCTCGTCGACGGCCGCGCGCACGGCTTCCTCGTCCAGCGGGGCCTTCGAGGTGACGGTCACCAGGCCCGTGGCGGCGACCGCCTGCACCGAGCTGACCCCGGCGAGCTCGCCGAGCTCGGACGAGACCGCCCCCTCACAGTGGCCGCAGGTCATACCGGTGACCTTGTAGGTGGCGGTCACCTCGCCGGACCGGCCGTCGGTGCCGCCGGTGCGGCCGGCGCCTTCGGGGGTGCAGCAGGAGCTGTTCTCAGCCATGGGGGACTCTCCTTGTGGTGCCGATGCGTGCCATGTGGTGCCAGGTGCCGGAGTGCCGGAATGACCCAGGGGCGACTCAAGCGACTGCCGGTCCTCTCCGACCTTAAGCACCCTATACCCCTAGGGGGTATCAATTCCAGCCGTCGTCGCGGGCATCGCGTTGCCGCGCGCCCCACCACGCGTCAGCCTTGGGGGTACGGACTCGGGGCGGATCCGAGGAGGCGGCCGGATGGACGTACTCGCCCTCTACGGCCTGCTGGTGCTCACCACGCTGCCGCCACTCGTCCCCAACTCCGCCCTGCTCGTCTCCGCCGGCGTACTCGCCTCCCGGGGCCAGGCGTTCCTGCCGCTGATCCTCGTCATCGTCGCGGGCAGCGCCCTGCTCGGGGACCTGCTGATGTACCTGGCAGCCCGCCGATTCGGCGGGCCCGTACGCGCCTGGATGCGCCGCAACCCCCGCCGCCGGGCACTCCTGGAGTGGACCTCCGGCCGGATCCAGCGCTACGGCCTGCCCTTCGTGATCGCCGTACGGTTCCTGCCCAGCGGGCGCATCGCCGGCGCGCTGGCCTCCGGCGTGCTGCGCTACCCGCTGCGCAAGTACGCGCTCGGCGCCGGCATCGCCGAGGCCAGCTGGGCGACCTACTCGGTCGGCCTCGGCTATCTCGGCAGCGCCGCCGCCGGCCGCCCCCTCTACGCCGCCGGCATCGGCTTCGGCGTCTCCTGCGTGGTCGCCGCCGTGGGCGCCGCGATCCAGTGGGCCGCCCGCCGCCGCACCCTGCGCGCCTCGTCGGAGGAGAGCGGCGAAAACGAAGGCGGCGGGCCCCACAAGAGCGACGGACCGGAACACGGCGGCGGACGGCCGTCCTCCGCAGCCGCGCTCTGACGGCCCGCTCAGCCGCCCTGAACCGCCCCGCCCGCCCCGGCCCGGACCTCCGCGACGGCGACCGGCGCGCCCGTACGACGCGAGCGCTCACACGCCTCGGCGACATACAGCGCCTCCAGCGCCTCCGCCGGCGAACAGGGACTCGGCACCCGGCCCGCGGCGACCTCGGTGAAGACCCCCAGCTCGGTGACGTAGGCGTCATGGAAGCGCTCCATGAACGTGGCGTACGGAGCGGCCGCCCGGCGCCAGGACAGCCGCGCCTCGGTGGACGGCAGCGGCGCCCGGTCGTCGAGGCCGACGACGCGGGCACCCTCGGAACCGCACACCTCCAGCCGGACATCGTGGCCCGCGCCGTTGTAGCGGGTCGCCGTGACCGTGGCCAACGTGTCGTCGTCGAAGCGCAACAGCGCCGCGCAGGTGTCGACATCGTCGCCGTCGGCGAAGAAGGACGCACCGCGATTGGCGCCCTGGGCGTAGACCGAGACCACCTCGCGGCCGGTGAGCCAGCGCAGGATGTCGAAATCGTGGATGCTGCAGTCCCGGAACAGCCCCCCGGAGGTGGGGATATAGCCGGCCGGCGGCGGCGTCCGGTCGCTTGTGCACGCGCGCAGGGTGTGC
This sequence comes from Streptomyces sp. 2323.1, assembly GCF_900221035.1. Classification (NCBI taxonomy): domain Bacteria; kingdom Bacillati; phylum Actinomycetota; class Actinomycetes; order Kitasatosporales; family Streptomycetaceae; genus Streptomyces; species Streptomyces sp. 2323.1. The sequence goes on from NZ_LT907981.1 coordinate 5,221,486, forward strand.
AGCCAGCCCAGCTCGCCGGAGTGCAGCGCCTCGCGGGCGGCGCGATAGCCCGCGTCGAAGCGGCGCTGGAAGCCGATCTGCACCGGCACCCCGCAGGCCCGCGCCCGTTCCACCACGCCGAGGGTGCCCGCCACGTCCGGCGCCACCGGCTTCTCGCAGAACACCGGCACCCCGGCGTCCAGGGCCTGATGGATCAGGGTGGCGTGGGCGCTGGTCGCCGCGGTGATCACCACGCCGTCCAGGCCGTCCGCGTACATCTCCGCGATGCCCGGCGCCGCGCGTACGCCGAGAGTGTCCGCCAGCGCGGCGGCGCGTGCGGTGTCCACGTCCGCGACCACGAGGCCGGTGACGCCCGGGACGCCGCGGAGGGTCTGCGCGTGGAAGGCGCCGATGCGCCCGGTGCCGATCAGGCCGATCTTCATGCCTCGGATCCTTTCCGGGGAGGGAGAGGGGACGGGAGGGGGAGGAGTGGGGAGGAGTGGTGGCGGCGGTGAGAGATGCAGGGGGAGCGCCGCCGAGGGCTGCCGGAAGGCATGACGGGATTCCCCGTGGCCGGGCCGGTCGACGTACGTGTTGGAACGGTCCAACCATCGCCTCACCGGCACCCTGCATGTCCTGATGTCCGCATGTCAACCGTTCTGCAGGGGCCATGCGCCGGAGCATTGACGCTGTCCCGGCCCGGTGGAAGGATTTCCGTTCATGGAACGGTCCAACAAGCGCGCCGACGTGTCGCCCGGTGAACGGTCCGGAGCCCGGCCGGGAGCGGACCGGGCCCCGACGATCCGCGGTGTAGCCGAGCGCGCCGGCGTCTCCAAATCGCTGGTCTCGCTCGTGCTCCAGGGCTCACCGCGGGTCAGCGACGCCAAGCGGCAGGCCGTATTGGCGGCCATCGACGAACTGGGCTACCGGCCCAACGCCGCGGCCCGCAGCCTCGTCGCACGCCGTACCCACACCGTCGGCGTGCTGCTGAACGATATGCGCAACCCCTGGTTCGTCGAGGTGCTCGACGGCCTCAACTCCCTGCTGCAGGCGCACGGTCTGCGGATGCTGATGGCCGACGGACGGCTGGACCGGCGGGCCGGCCACGGCTTCGCCCGCACCTTCCAGGAACTACGGGTCGACGGCCTCGTCGTCGTCGGCACCCTCCCGGACACCGCGGGCCTGGCCGAGGTCGCCGAGCGGCTGCCGACCGTCATCGCGGGCAACCACGAACCCCGGCTGCCGCACACCGACCTCGTCGCCAACGACGACGAACGCGGCGCCCGGCTCGCCACCGAACACCTCATCGGCCTCGGCCACCGGCGGATCGCCCACATCGCCGGGCAGGGGCCGGTCGGCGCACTGCGCCGGCGCGGCTTCGAGGCCGCCGTCCGCGCCCACGGCCTGGCGGCGGATGCCGTAGTGGAGAGCGGCGACGGAACCGAGGAAGGCGGCTACCGCGCCGCCGTCCGCCTGCTCGGCCCCACGCACACCGCCCGCAACACCGGCACCGAACGCCCCACCGCCGTCTTCGCGTTCAACGACATCTCCTGCGTCGGCGCGCTGTCCGCCGCCCAGGAACTGGGCCTGGAGGTGCCCGCCGACCTCTCCCTCGTCGGCTACGACAACACCTACCTCGCCCGTATCCGCCACCTCTGGCTGAACTCCGTGAACAACGCCAGCCATGAGGTCGGCCGCCGCGCGGCACGCTGCCTCCTGGACCGGATGGACCGCCCGCACGCCCCCGCAGGACAACAACTCGTGGCCCCGGAACTGGAGATCAGAGGGTCGACGGCACCGCCGCGGCCCGCCTGACCCTCCGCGCCCTCGTTCCGGGGCGCCGGTCCGGTGGCTCTCAGCGCCGGCCTCGTTGGCCGGGCCGCCGGGCCACCCACGCTCTGACGGTATCGGCGAACCAGTACGGTTTTCCGCTCTCCACCAGATCCGGTTCGGGCAGCAGCCCGTGCTTGCGGTACGAGCGCACCGTGTCCGGCTGCACCTGGATGTGCGCGGCGATCTCCTTGTACGACCAGAGCCTGCAGTCGGTCATCTCTGCCACCTCCTGAGCGCCGTACGCAGGCGCGGCCCGGGGGAGCCGGCAGGGGCCGCGTACGGCCTGGTGATCACTCACCCTGTGCCTGGACAACGACACGGAGTAACCGCCGGGGAGGGGCTGTTGAACGGCTGTGACGGAAGCCCCGCGGGACGGTGACAGCCGTGACGCGGGGCGGACGGCTGTGACGGGGGCGGGACGCGACGGGGGGCGATGGGAGGGTGCCCGGCCCGGCGGTCGGAGTGCCGGAGCGCCGCGGACGCCGGGAGTTGGGTGCGAAACGGCGGTCGTGTGGCGGGCGCGAACGGCCCTGTGGCGGGCCGGTTCCCGGGAGGGGAACCGGCCCGCCACAGGTGAGCTGCAGACCTGGCGGGCGCCGGTCAGGCGTAGTAGAGCGCGTGCCAGGTCTTCTTGTCGACCTTGCCGTTGGCGGTCAGATGGTGCCGGGACTGGAACTTCTTCACCGCGGCCAGGGTCTTGGGACCGAAGTACCCGGTCACGTCTCCCCAGTGGAGATAGCGGCGGTTCGCCAGCAGGCACTGCACCTGCGAGACGCGGTCGCCGCGCTGACCGTAGACGGTGAGGGCGCGTCCGTTGTAGTAGGCGCAGGCCGCCAGCGTGCCGACCCGTCCGCCGGCTGAGCCGGTGGCGGACGCCGGACCGGTCAGCAGCCCCGCGGTGAGCAGGCCCGCCGACGCGGCCAGGACGGCAGTACGGGTGAGGGCGCGACTGGGTGCGTTGGTATTCACGTTTTCCACCGTTTCCCCCGTTGGATGTGATTCCACCCGGGATGACGCCAGGGCGGCGCGCCGCGGTTCCCGGCGATGTGGTGATGTTCCGTCAATTCCCTTGCACAGCCGCTGCCTTGCGCAGTTCGCGCTCCAGGTCCTCCAGCGCCAGGCCCTTCGTCTCCGGCGCGTACCGCCAGCAGAACACCCAGGACAGCACACACATCGCGCCGAAGAACCAGAAGGTGGTGCCGGCGCCGACCGCATCGAGCAGCAGCGGAAAGGCCATCGCCACCCCGAAGTTGACCAGCCACATCACGAACACCGCGGCCCCCATGGCCAGTCCGCGGACCTGGAGCGGGAACATCTCCGCGAGCAGCAGCCAGACCCCGGTGTTCAAGGTGGCCTGCATGAAGGCCATGTAGAGCACCATCAGACCGAGCACCAGGGCGCTGACCGCGGGGGAGTGCGGAAGGTGGAACGAGGCGCCGAGCAGGGCGAGCGAGACGGTCATCCCGGCCAGACCGGTCAGCAGCATGGGCCGGCGGCCGACCCGGTCGATCAGCGACATCCCGACCGCGGTGGCGACGACCGAGATGACGCCGACCGCGATGGTGGCCGTGATCGAGGCACCCGTGCCCAGCCCCGTCGACGCCAGGATCTTGGGCGCGAAATACACCACCGCGTTGACACCGGTGATCTGCTGCACGGCCGCCAGCCCGATACCGACCAGCAGCAACCGCCGCACCCAGGGGGTGCGCAGCTGCTGCCAGGCGCCGCGCCGGGCATCGTCCTCCAGGGCGCGGGCGTGATCGATACGGGCCAGCTCGGCGGGGACGTCCTCGGCCGGCAGCGTACGGCCCAGCACCCGGGCCGCCTCGTCCCGGCGGCCCTTGCTGATGTACCAGCGCGGGGTGTCCGGCAGGAAGAGGAGCCCGACGGACAGCGCAACCGCCGGCAGCGCGGCAAGGCCCAGCATCCAGCGCCAGGCCGCCCAGTGCGCCAGTACGGCATTGAGCAGGTAGGCGAGCAGCTGACCACTGACGATCATCAGTGAGTTGAAGGAGACCAGCCGGCCGCGGATGTGCGGCGGCGCGATCTCGGAGAGATAGAGCGGGGTGATCACGGAGGCGCTGCCGACCGCGAGACCGAGCACGAACCGCGCCACGGTCATGGCCGCCACGCTCGGCGAGAGCGCGACGGCCAGGGCGCCGCCGAGGAACACGGCGCCCGCCCACAGCAGGGAGTTGCGCCGCCCCAGCGCGTCGGACATCCGGCCGCCGATCAGCGAACCGAAGGCCGCGCCGATCAGCAGCGCGCTGGTGATGACGCCCTCCCCCAGGGAGGTGAGGCCGAAGTGGTCCTCCATGAAGGGGAGCGCGCCGGAGATCACCCCGGTGTCGTAGCCGAAGAGGGCGCCGCCCAGGGCGGCGATGGCGGCGATGCCGACGAGGAACCGCCGGGCGCTGCGGGCCCGCACGGCCGCGGACGGCCCGGCGGGCGCCACCTGGCTGGTCGGAACGGCCATCGTCAACTCCTGCTCGCCGGGGCGGGCGAATCGGCGACCGGGGCGGATGAACCGGCGACCGGGGCGGGCGAATCGGCGACCGGGGCGGAGGGTGCGGGCAGTGGTATGGAGCGCCGTCGGGCGGCGTCAGGTGGGAGGTGCATGGTGCGGGGGCCTTTCGGTGGGGCGGCGGGGGACGCGGGTGGCGGCGCGTTCCCGGCTGTGTGGCGTTGGTGGGCGGCGGTTGACGGGGCGGCGGCGGCCGGCGGGGCGGCATGGCTCGGGGGCCGGCTCGGCCCGCCGGTACGGCCCGGCGTCGCGGCGGTGGCGCGGCTCGGCGGGACGGCGTCGGCCGATGGTGGGCGTGCCTCGGCGGCGTGCCTCAGTGGTGGGGCACCGGCGGCGTGTCTCAGTGGTGGGGCACGCCTCAGCGGTGCGGCACGCCTCGACGGCGGGGCCTGCCTCAGCGATACAGCGCCGGCCGCTCGACCAGTTCGACGGCCACCCGCTCGCCGCTGGCCTGCGCAAGCACGCCCGCCTCGCACACCGCGGCCGCGGCATAGCCGTCCCAGCAGCTGGGGCCCTCGACCTCGCCGCGCAGGGTGGCGCGCACCCAGCGCTGCACCTGCCGGTCGTAGGCCTCCTCGAAGCGCTCCACGAAGCCGGGGGGAATGGCGCCGCCCCAGTGGCCCGCGGTGTTGCTGAACACCCCGTGGTCGTCACCGATCCTGGCCGTGCCGCCTTCGCAGACCGCCTCACAGCTGACCTGGTAGCCGAAGCCGCAGTTGACGAAGAGCTCGGTGTCCACGACCCGGCCGCCCGCGGTCTCGAAGAGGATCAGCTGCGGGTCGCTGAGGCCCTCGGGGGCGTTCCCGGTGGGCGACGGGCGCAGCACCCGTACGGCCGTGATCTCGTCGTCCAGCAGCCAGCGGGTCACATCGATCTCGTGCACCACCGAGTCGTTGATCATCATCGCGTTGGTGAAGCCGGGCGGGGTGTCGGCATTGCGGTGCTTGTTGTGCAGCATCAGCGGACGGCCGTAAGTGCCCTGGTCCAGCAGGATTTTGAGGCTGCGGTAGCCGGCGTCGTAGCGGCGCATGAAGCCCACCTGGACCCGGCGGTGCCCCAGCGCCCGCTCGGCCTCCAGCACGCGCAGCGCGGAGGCCGCATCCGGCGTCAGCGGCTTCTCGCACAGCACCGGCAGATCGCGCGCGAAGGCGTCGAGCAGCGTCGTCTCGTGCGCGGGACCGGGCGAGGCGATCAGTACGGCGTCCACCCCGGGGTCGTCCATGGCGGCGGCCGGGTCGGTGTAGGCGGTACACCCTTCGATGCGGTCGGCGAGATGCTTGACGCGGGCCGCGTCGATGTCGACCACGGCCGCCACCCGGGCGCCGCTGATCACCTCGTCGATCCGGCGTACGTGGTCGGCGCCCATGCGGCCGGTGCCGATGACCGCCACACCGAGGGTTCCGAGCGAAGTCATGTCGTCCTCACGTCCTTACGTGCTACAGAGTGTGATGTACCCTGGAAACTAATTACTCTCCGTAATCGTTGCCGGGGTATGAGGAGGCGTCACGAGGCAGGCGCAAGAGGCCTATTGGGGGCCGGGGAGGCCCTCCTGGGCGATCCAGGGTGGTCCCTGGGTGGTCCAAGGGCGGCTCAGGGGCTTCAGGGGCTCAGGCGCCGCAGGACCGCAGAAAGCGCCGGGTCCGCTCGGCGATCGGGAACGGCTGGTCGGGCGGGCAGGGGTACATGTCCTGCTCGACGATGGCGAAGAGGTCGACGTTCAGCTCCTGGGCGGCCTCCAGGACGGGCGGCAGCGCGGGCACGCCCAGCGGCGGTTCGCACATCACGCCCTGCTTGACGGCGGGCCCGAAAGGCGTGCCCTTGGCGACGACGTCGCCGAGGATGTCCGGGTCGACCTGCTTGAGGTGGAGGTAGCCGATCCGCTCGCCGTAGGTGCGGATCAGCTTGACGCTGTCGCCGCCGCAGTAGGCGTAATGGCCGGTGTCCAGGCAGAGGTTGACCAGGTCGGAGTCGGTGGCGTGCAGGAAGCGCTCGACGTGTTCCTCGGTGTCGATGTGGGTGTCGGCATGCGGGTGCACCACGATGTCCAGCCCGAACTCGTCCCGTACGCGCTGGGCCAGCCGCTCCGTGCCGGTCGTCAGATGCGTCCACTGTTCGGCGGTCAGCTCGCGCGGCTCGATCTCCTCGGCCGTCTTGTCGTCCCGCCAGAAGGAGGGGATGACGACGAGGTGTCCGGCGCCCATTGCCTGGGTGAGGGTGGCGACCTCGGAGACGTGCGCCCAGGTCTTGTCCCATGCGGCCGGGCCGTGGTGCATGGAGGTGAAGATCGTGCCGGCCGAGACCTTCAGGCTGCGGCGGGCGATCTCGTCGCGGAGGACGGCGGGGTCGGTGGGCAGGTAGCCGTACGGGCCCAGCTCGATCCACTCGTAGCCGGCCTCGGCGACCTCGTCCAGAAAGCGCTGCCAGGGGACCTGCTGCTCGTCGTCGGGGAACCAGACTCCCCACGAGTCGGGTGCGGAGCCGATGCGGAGGCGGTCCAGGACGGGCGGGGCGGCATGGGAAGCGGACATGCTGCGGCTCTCCTCTCGCCGGTCGGCGGTGACCGGGAGGCGCTGGGGTGGGGTTGTGGGGCACAGCCTCTCTGCCGCCCCGGGGAGTGTCAAGACTTCGTCCTGACATAAGGACTTAAGGACTTTGTCGCCTGGGGCGTGCCGGAGTGGGCGCCGGGTGGGCCGTGTTCCGGGGTGTGTGCGGGGTGGGTGGTGGTCGGGCTCGGGGGCGGGGTGGGGGCTGGTCGGGCGCGGGTGGCCTCGGGCCCCCGGGTGCGGGCGGTCCCAGGTGAACCTCTGGATGCGGGAGGCCGCAGGGTCCTGGTCGCGGGCGGCCCAAGCCCCTGGGTGCGGGCGGCCTCGGACCCCCGGGCGCGGGTGCCCCCAGGTCCGTGGTCGCGAGCGGCCGCCCCTGCCCCCGCCCCCACTGCGCCGGCGCCCCGCCCCCCACTGCCCCGCCCCCCACTGCCCCGCCCCCCACCGCGCCGACCCCGCCCCCCACCGCGCCGACCCCGCCCCCCACCGCGCCGGCCCCGGCCCCCGCCTCCCCTCGGCGCCCTCTCGCCACACATCCACCGCTCTCCTTGACATCAGTATGTAAGGACAAAGTATTGACAGGGTCTGACTCTCCCCGTTAGACCTTTCCTCAGAGCCGAACTCGCCGAACCCGCCGCGCCGGCTGACCCGAAGGGGCGCACATGACCGAGCCGTACGACCTGATCACCATGGGCCGCATCGGAGTGGACCTCTATCCGCTGCAGACCGGTGTGCCGCTGGCGCAGGTCGAGACCTTCGGGAAGTTCCTCGGCGGGTCCGCCACCAATGTCGCGGTCGCCGCGGCCCGGCTCGGCCGCCGCGGCGCGGTCATCAGCCGCACCGGGCGCGACCCGTTCGGCGACTACATCCACCAGGCGTTGCGTGACTTCGGGGTGGACGACCGCTGGGTGACCGCCGTGGACGCCTACCCGACGCCGGTCACCTTCTGCGAGATCTTCCCGCCGGACGACTTCCCGCTGTACTTCTACCGCCGCCCCAAGGCCCCCGACCTGGTCATCCGCCCCGAGGAGCTGGATCAGGAGGCCATCGCGGCGGCCCGGATCTTCTGGATCACCGGTACCGGGCTGTGCGAGGAGCCCAGCCGCAGCGCCACGCTCGCCGCGCTGGAGGCCCGCGCCAAGGTGGGCACCACCGTCTTCGACCTCGACTGGCGGCCGATGTTCTGGGGTGGCGAGGGCGGCGCCTCCGGGGACGGCGGGGCGAAGGGTGCCGCGGCGATGGCGGCCGCCCGCCCGTATTACGAGGCCGCGCTGCGGCACGCCACCGTGGCGGTCGGCAATGTCGACGAGGCCGAGGTCGCCACCGGACTGCGCGAGCCCAAGGCCTGTGCCCAGGCGCTGCTGGACCAGGGCGTCGAACTCGCCGTCATCAAGCAGGGGCCCAAGGGCGTGCTCGCGGTCCATCGCGACGGGCGCACCGCCGAGGTCCCGCCCACCCCGGTCGAGGTCGTCAACGGCCTCGGCGCCGGTGACGCGTTCGGCGGCGCGCTCTGCCACGGCCTGCTGGCCGGCTGGGAGCTGGAGCCGATGATGCGCTACGCCAACGCCGCCGGAGCCCTCGTCGCCGGCCGGCTGGCCTGCTCCTCCGCGATGCCGACGGCCGACGAGGTCGACGCGTTCCTCGCGAGCCGGTGACCCCCGTGGCCGCGCGTCGTGCGGTCCGCCCGCCCCACCTGTGCACTCAAGAAGGTGAGTTGAGCCTTGACTCCTCGGATCAGTGACCTCGCGACGCTGCGGGCCCGGCACCCCGAAGCCGTCGCGGAGGCCGCCGCCGCCCGCACCCGTCGCCCGCTCCTCGGCGACAGCGGTCGGCTGATGATCGTCGCTGCCGACCATCCGGCGCGCGGCGCGCTCGCCGTGGGTGACCGGCAGTTCGCCATGGCCAACCGCCTCGACCTGCTGGAGCGTCTGGTGCTTGCGCTGTCGCGGCCCGGCGTGGACGGGGTGCTCGCGACCGCCGACATCCTGGAGGACCTGCTGCTGCTCGGCGCCCTCGACGGCAAGGTCGTCATGGGGTCGATGAACCGCGGCGGTCTCGCGGGCGCCTCCTTCGAGATGGACGACCGGTTCACCGGGCACCGGCCGCAGGACCTGGCCCGGCTCCGGTTCGATGCCGGCAAGTTGCTGCTGCGCATCGACTACGAGGACCCCGGCTCGCTGACCACGATGGAGGCCACCGCCCGTGCCATCGATGAGATGGCCGAGCGCGAACTGCCCGTCTTCGTCGAGCCGTTCCTGTCCTCCCGGATAGAAGGAAAGGTCCGCAACGACCTCAGCCCCGAGGCCGTCCTCCGCTCCGCGGCCATCGCCTCCGGCCTCGGCGGCACCTCGGCCTACACCTGGCTCAAGCTGCCGGTCACCGACGATCCCGAGGCGATGGCCCGGGTCTGCGAGACCACGACGCTGCCGACCGTGCTGCTCGGCGGCGACGTCGGCAGCACCGTCCGCGACCAGGAAGCCGCCTACGAGAAGTGGCGCAAGGCGCTGCGGCTGCCGACGGTGCAGGGGCTGGTCGTGGGCCGTTCCCTGCTCTACCCCGCCGACGGGGACGTCGCCGCCGCGGTGGACACCGCCGTAGGCCTGCTGTGAACGCCGCGCATTCCGCAGGAGACTCGACATATGGGTACTGAATTCCACCTGAAGGCCTCCACCGCCGCCGAGGGGCCGTACGCGCTGGACATCGACCCCGGGCGGGCCGGCTGGGGCTACTCCTCGCTGCGCATCCTCGACCTGCCGCCCGGTGGCCACCACTCCTTCGCCACCGGCGACAGCGAGTGGATCGTGCTGCCGCTGTCCGGCGGCTGCACGGTGCTGACCGATGACGGCGACGTCCTCGAACTCGACGGGCGGGAGAGCGTGTTCAGCGGTGTCACGGACTTCGCGTACGTGCCGCGTGACGCGCATGTGCAGATCGCCACCGGCCTCGGCGGCCGGTTCGCGCTCACCGGGGCCCGCTGCGAGCGGCGGCTGCCCGCCCGGTACGGTCCGGCTTCCGGCGTGCCGGTGGAGCTGCGCGGCACCGGCACCTGCTCCCGCCAGGTCAACAACTTCGGCGCGGCCGGCACCTTCGAGTGCGACCGGCTGATCGCGGTGGAGGTGCTCACCCCCGGCGGCAACTGGTCCTCCTACCCGCCGCACAAGCACGACGAGTGCCGCCCGGGGGAGGAGTCGGAGCTGGAGGAGATCTACTACTTCGAGATCGAGTCCGCACACGGCACGGACGGTGTCGGCTACCAGCGCGTGAGCCCCTCGGGGCACGGCCGCGGCACCGATGTGCTGGCCGAGGTCCGCAGCGGTGACGCCGTCCTGATCCCCGACGGCTGGCACGGCCCGTCCATCGCCGCCCCCGGCCACGCCATGTACTACCTCAATGTGATGGCCGGCCCGGGGGAGACCCGCGAGTGGCTGATCTGCGATCACCCCGCCCACGGCTGGATCCGCGCCACCTGGCCCGATCAGCCCGTCGACCCCCGCCTTCCCCTCTACGCAGCGCCCGCAGGAGACGCCCGATGAACGCCCCGACGACACGCCGCCTGACGGTCGCGCAGGCCCTGGTCGAGTTCCTCGCCCACCAGTACACCGAGCGGGACGGCCGCCGGCACCGGCTGATCAACGCCTGCTGGGGCATCTTCGGCCACGGCAATGTCGCCGGTCTCGGCCAGGCCCTGCTGGAATCCGGCGAGGCGCTGCCCTACCTCCAGGGCCGCAACGAACAGGCCATGGTGCATGCCGCGGTCGGCTACGCCCGGCAGTGCGACCGGCTCTCCGCGCAGGCCGTCACCACCTCCATCGGCCCGGGCGCCACCAACCTCGTCACCGGCGCCGCGCTCGCCACCGTCAACCGCCTGCCGGTGCTGCTGCTGCCCGGCGACATCTTCGCGACCCGGCCGGCCGACCCCGTGCTCCAGCAGCTGGAGGTGCCGCATGCGGGCGATGTGTCGGTCAATGACGCGCTGCGGCCGGTCTCGCGGTACTTCGACCGGGTCACCCGTCCCGAGGCGCTGATCCCGGCCGCGCTGCAGGCCATGCGGGTGCTCGCCGACCCGGTCGACACCGGTGCCGTCACGCTCGCGCTGCCGCAGGACGTGCAGGCCGAGGCGTACGACTGGCCCGAGGAGTTCTTCGCCGACCGGGTCTGGCGCGTCGCCCGGCCCGCGCCCGACGCCGACGCCCTCGCCGAGGCGGTCCGCCTCATCCGCGCTGCCCGCCGGCCGCTGTTGATCGCCGGCGGCGGTGTCCACCACTCCGAGGCCGAGGACGCGCTGCGCGCCTTCGCCGACGCCACCGGCATCCCGGTCGCGTCCACCCAGGCCGGCAAGGGCTCGCTGCGCCACGACCACCCCGCCGACGTCGGCGGAATCGGCCACACCGGCACCGCCACCGCCGACGCGCTGGGGCGTGAGGCGGACCTGGTCATCGGCGTCGGCACCCGCTACACCGACTTCACCACCGCCTCGTCGACGCTGTTCGCCGCGCCCGGCGTCCGCTTCCTCAACCTCAACATCGCCCCCTTCGACTCCCACAAGCTCGGTGCCACCGCGCTGGTCGCCGATGCCCGCGCCGGACTCGACGCGCTCGGCAAGGAGCTGGCCGGACATCGCGTCGCGAAGGAGTACGAGGCCGGCTACGCGGCGGCGAAGGCGGAGTGGGAGCGCCGGGTGGATGCCGCGTACGACGCCCGGGACGACTCCGCGCGGCCGTCCCAGACCCAGGTCCTGGGCCTGCTGGACGCGCTGGTCGACGACACCGACGTGCTGATCAACGCCGCCGGGTCCCTCCCCGGTGACCTGCACAAACTCTGGCGCGCCCGGTCCCGCAGGCAGTACCACCTCGAATACGGCTACTCCTGCATGGGCTATGAGATCCCCGCGGCGATCGGGGTCCGGCTGGCCGCCCCGGACCGGCCGGTGTGGGCGCTGGTCGGCGACGGTACGTATCTGATGAACCCCACCGAGATCGTCACCGCGGTCCAGGAAGGTCTCGCCTTCACCCTCGTCCTCCTCCAGAACCACGGCTACGCCTCCATCGGCGGCCTCTCCGAGCAGACCGGCGGTGAGCGCTTCGGGACGGCGTACCGCTTCCGGGCCGGGGACGGCACGTATACGGGCGCGCCGCTGCCGGTCGATCTGGCCGCCAACGCCGCCTCGCTCGGCATGCACGTGATCCGGGCGGCCACCGTCGGTGAGCTGCGTGCCGCGCTCGCCGAGGCGCGTGGCGCAAAGAGGCCCACATGTGTCTATGTCGAGACCGAAACGGCCGACACAGTGCCGGGCGCGCCGGAGGCACAGGCCTGGTGGGATGTACCTGTTGCCGAGACCGCGACACGGCCGGCGGCCCTCGCCGCCCGCCAGGCGTACGACCGGCAGGCCGCCGGTCGCCGCCGTCACCTCTGACCACAGCTCGACGTCGTCACCCCGGAAAGGTCCCCGCATGAAGACCATCAACCACTGGATCGGCGGCAAGCCCGTCGAGGGCGTCTCCGGCAACTTCGGTCCGGTCTACAACCCGGCCACCGGTGCGCAGGAGAAGCAGGTCGCCTTCGCGTCGGCCGACGAGGTCGATGCGGCCGTCCGCGCCGCCAAGGAGGCTTTCGCTTCCTGGGGCACCAGTTCGCTGGCGAAGCGCACCTCGGTGCTGTTCAAGTACCGCGAGCTGGTCGACGCGCACCGTGAGGAGATCGCCCGGCTGATCACCGCCGAGCACGGCAAGGTGCACTCCGACGCGCTGGGCGAGGTGGCCCGCGGCCTGGAGATCATCGAGCTGGCCTGCGGTATCCCCGAGAAGCTCAAGGGCGAGCTGTCCACCCAGGTCTCCACCCGCGTCGATGTGGCGGCGATCCGCCAGTCGCTCGGTGTGGTGGCCGGCATCACGCCGTTCAACTTCCCGGCGATGGTGCCGATGTGGATGTTCCCGCTCGCCATCGCCTGCGGCAACACCTTCGTGCTCAAGCCGAGCGAGAAGGTGCCCAGCGCCGCGTTCAAGCTGGCGGAGCTGGCCGCCGAGGCGGGGCTGCCGGACGGTGTGCTGAACATCGTCAACGGTGACAAGGTGGCGGTCGACGCGATCCTGGAGCACCCGGACATCGCCGCGGTCTCCTTCGTCGGCTCCACGCCCATCGCCCGCTACATCCACACCACCGGCACCGCCAACGGCAAGCGCGTCCAGGCGCTGGGCGGCGCCAAGAACCACATGCTGGTCCTGCCGGACGCCGACCTCGACCTGGCCGCGGACTCCGCGATCAACGCCGCCTACGGCTCGGCCGGCGAGCGCTGCATGGCGATCTCCGTCGTCGTGGCCGTCGGGGAGACCGCCGACCCGCTGATCGGCAAGATCAAGGAGCGTGCCGACAAGCTGCGCATCGGCCCCGGCGACGACCCGGCCTCCGAGATGGGCCCGCTGATCACCAAGGTCCACCGCGACAAGGTCGCCTCGTACGTGACCGGCGCCGCGGCCCAGGGTGCCGATGTCGTCATCGACGGCACCGGCTACACCGTCGAGGGCTACGAGGACGGCCACTGGCTGGGGATCTCGCTCCTCGACCACGTCACGCCGGAGATGGACGCCTACCGCGACGAGATCTTCGGCCCGGTGCTGTCCGTGGTGCGGGTGGCGACCTATGACGAGGCCATCGCCCTGATGAACGGCTCGCCGTGGGGCAACGGCACCGCGATCTTCACCCGCGACGGCGGTGCGGCCCGCCGCTTCCAGCTGGAGGTCGAGGCCGGGATGGTCGGCGTGAACGTGCCGATCCCGGTGCCGGTCGGCTACCACTCCTTCGGCGGCTGGAAGGACTCGCTCTTCGGCGACCACCACATCTACGGCAACGACGGCGTGCACTTCTACACCCGCGGCAAGGTCGTCACCACCCGCTGGCCCGACCCGTCGGACGGCGGCATTAACCTGGGCTTCCCCAGCAACCACTGAGGGATCCCGGAGGGGTTCCCCGACGTTTGCCCTGACGGGTTCCCTGATGGACCCCCGGTCGGCTTCCCGCCGGCCGGGGGTCCGTTCCGTCCGGGGGACGGGTGCGGGGCGATGGGTGCCGGGAGGACCGGGGCCGGAGCCGGGAGAAAATAACTGTCCCTGGACACAAGCAGGTTGATACCGTGCGGCGGCACCCGCGCCCCGGGTGCGACCACTGCCGGACGAAGGAGCTGAGGAATATGGCCCGCCAGACGCCTCTTCAGCCTGCCTTTGTCCGGGCCGCTGCCTGAGCCGGAGTCCGAGTGCCGGTGCGCGGCCCGGTCGTCGACCACGACCAGGAGTCACGCATGTCTTCTTCCCTTTCCCCGCATTCCCGGGCCCCGCAGGGTTCCGGCACCTCCCCCTACTGCGCTGCCGCGCCGGATCTACGTACGGAGCGGCTGCTGCTGCGGCCCTGGTCCGACGGTGACCTCGCCGCCGTCCTCGACGGGACGCGGCAGCCGCACTGGGCCGCGGACTTCCCCGCGGACGGCGACCGGGTCATCGCCGGTTACACCGCCGGCCAGCCCGCTGCGCGCGGTGCCTACGGCCAGCGGCAGATCCTGGAGCGGGAGAGCGGTCTGGTGGTCGGCGCCATCGGACTGTTCTGGCCGCCGGCCGACGGCTCGGTCGAGTTCGGCTACGGCATCGTGCCGTCCCGGCGGGGCCGCGGCTACGCCTCCGAGGCCGCCCGCGCCCTGGTGGCGTTCGCCTTCACCGCGCCGGGCGTGCACACGGTGCGCGCGAAGATCGAGCGGTCGAACCCGGCGTCCGGCCGCGTCCTGGAGAAGGCCGGGCTGGAGCGCTGGAGCAGCGATGACACGCACGTGCACTTCCACCTGACGGCGCCCGCGCCGGCGTAAGGGGCTGGCCGGTCCCGTACCGCATCCGCTGTACGGGGCCGGCGAACCCTACTCCCCGGGGAGGCCACCGGGTTCCGCCCGGGGGGCCGGGTGCCGGGCGGGGTCCGTACCTAGGATTCAGGCCATGGAACTCCGAGGCCTCAGACTGCGTGGACGGCGCCTGTACGCCGGCGTGGGCGCACTGGCCGTCCTCATAGGAGGCGGCACCTGGGCGGCGGCCGCCTCCTCGGACGCCGCGCCCGCCGTACACCGCGAGGACCGGGTCCTTTCGATGCCGGAGAAGCCGGGCAGCGCGCGGCACGTACGGATCGACACCTCCTTCTTCACCGCGCCGGGGCACTCCGCCGGGCGCCGCCCCGCGGTGCTGCTCGCGCACGGCTTCGGCGCCACCAAGGCCAACCTCCGCCCCCAGGCCGAGAAGCTGGCCCGGGACGGATATGCCGTCCTGACCTGGTCGGCGCGCGGCTTCGGGAAGTCCACCGGGAAGATCGGGCTGAACGATCCGCGGGGCGAGGTCGCCGATGTGCGCCGGCTGATCGACTGGCTGGCCGAGCGCCCGGAGGTCCGGCTCGACAAGGCCGGCGACCCCAGGGTGGGGGTCGCCGGCGGCTCCTACGGCGGGGCGATCTCGCTGCTGGCGGCCGGCTACGACCGGCGCGTGGACGCCATCGCCCCGCAGATCACGTACTGGAACCTGGCCGATGCGCTGTTCCCCCACGGGGTGTTCAAGAAGCTGTGGGCCGGGATCTTCTTCACCACCGGTTCGGCGGGCGCCCCCACCGGCTCCGCGCTCCGCCCGCCCGCCACGTCCGGCGGCTGCGGGAAGTTCGAGCCCGAGCTGTGCCGGATGTATCAGCGGGTGGCGGTCCGCGGCCGGCCGGACGCCGCGGCCCGCAGGCTCCTGGAGAGCCGCAGCCCGGTCGCCGTCGGCGACCGCATCAAGGTGCCGACGCTGCTGATGCAGGGCCAGACCGACTCGCTGTTCCCGCTCGACCAGGCCGATGCCATCCGGCGGGCGGTCCGCCACAACGGTGCGCCCGTCGATGTCGACTGGATCGCCGGCGGGCACGACGGCGGGGGCCGGGAGACGGCCCGGCTGGAGGGCCGGACCAGGGCCTGGTTCGACCGCTACCTGAAGGGCGACCGGCACGCGGACACCGGGCCCGCGTTCCGGATCAGCCGCACCGGGGGAGTGGACTCCACCAACGGCACGGTGCAGATGCGCGGTGCGGGCGCGGACCGCTACCCGGGTCTGGACCACGCTCCGCGGCACCTCCGCCTCGCCGGCCGCCCGCAGACCTTCGCCAACCCGCCCGGCGCCGGGCCGCCCGCCGTCTCCGCGGTGCCCGGCGTGGGCGCGCTCGGCAACCTCTCCTCGCTCGGTGCCGGCGGTCTGTCCCTGGACTTCGCCGGCCAGTACGCCGGTTTCGTCTCGGCGCCGCTGCGCACCCCCGTCCGGCTGACCGGCAGCCCCACCGCCACCGTGCACGTACGGTCCGACACCCCGGACGCGGTGCTGTTCGCGAAGGTCTACGACGTCGCGCCGGACGGCCGCCGCCAGGTGCTGCCGTCCCAGCTCGTGGCGCCGTACCGCATCGAGGGCGCCCGCGAGGGCCGGACGGTGCGGCTGCGGCTGCCGGCCGTCGACCATGAGTTCGCGGCCGGCCACCGGCTGCGGCTGGTGCTGTCGGCCACCGACCTCGCCTATGCCTCACCGGCCGAACCCGCCTCCTACACCGTCTCGCTGCGGGGCGGCGGCATCGAGGTGCCCACCGTGCCCGAGGTGCGTACCGCGCCCGCCGCGCTGCCCGCCTGGACCTGGGCGCTGCCCGCCGCGGCCGCCGGGGCCGCCGCGCTGCTGCTGCTCACCGGCCGCCGCCGGATCGCGGCCCCGGCCCCCGACCCGGCACTCGCCGAGGTCCCGTTGCAGATCAGCGGGTTGAGCAAGCGGTATGCGAAGTCGGCCGCGGGCTATGCCGTACGGGACGTCTCCTTCCGGGTGGAGCAGGGGCAGGTGCTCGGACTGCTGGGGCCCAACGGGGCCGGCAAGACCACCACGTTGCGGATGCTGATGGGGCTGATCACGCCCGACGAGGGCGAGATCAGGATCTTCGGGCAGGCCGTGCGGCCGGGCGCCCCGGTGCTGTCGCGGGTCGGGGCGTTCGTCGAGGGCGCGGGCTTCCTGCCGCATCTGTCCGGCCGCGCCAACCTCGATCTGTACTGGCAGGCCACCGGCCGGCCCACCGCCGACGCGCACTTCGACGAGGCCCTGGAGATCGCCGGTCTCGGCGACGCGCTGGACCGCGCGGTGCGCACCTACTCCCAGGGCATGCGGCAGCGGCTCGCGCTGGCCCAGGCCATGCTGGGCCTGCCGGAGCTGCTGATCCTCGACGAGCCGACCAACGGGCTGGACCCGCCGCAGATCCGGGCGATGCGGGACGTCATGATCCGCTACGCGGCCGCCGGACGCACCGTCATCGTCTCCAGCCATCTGCTGTCCGAGGTGGAGCAGAGCTGTACGCATCTGGTCGTCATGGACGGCGGGCGGCTGGTGCAGGCCGGGCCGGTCGCCGAGATCACCGGCTCCGGCAACACCCTGCTGGTCGGCGTCGCGGAAGAGGTCTCCGACGCCGTGCTGGAGAAGGTGGACGCGCTGCCCGGTGTCGCCTCGGCCGTGCGCGCCGACGGCGGACTGCTGGTCCGGCTGGACGGCGCCAGCGCCACCCAACTGCTCACCGAACTCCTCCGGTTGGAGATCGCGGTGGACCGCCTCGGCCCGCACCGCCGCCTGGAGGACGCCTTCCTCACCCTGATCGGAGGGGACCGATGACCGCGACCCCGGTGGCGCGGGCGCCCGGCTACCGCCCGCGCCGCACCCTCCCGCTGCGCGTCGAGGCCCGCCGCCAGCTGCGCCGCCGGCGCACCCTGGTGGTCGCCGCGATCCTGACGCTGCTGCCGTTCGTGCTGGTGGTGGCGTTCGCAGTGGGCGGCGACCCGAGCGGCCGCAACAACGGCCGGATCACCCTGATGGACGGCGCCACCGCCTCCGGGGCCAACTTCGCGGCCACCGCCCTGTTCGTCTCGGCGGGCTTCCTGCTGGTGGTCCCGGTGGCGCTGTTCTGCGGTGACACGGTCGCCTCGGAGGCGAGCTGGGCCTCGCTGCGCTATCTGCTCGCCGCGCCGGTCCCGCGGGCGCGGCTGCTGCTGAGCAAGCTGACCGTGGGGCTGCTGTTCAGCGCCGCCGCGATGCTGCTGCTGCCGCTGGTCGCGCTGGGCGTCGGCACCGCCGCGTACGGCTGGGGGCCGCTGCAACTGCCCACCGGCGGCGCGCTGCCCGCGGGCGAGGCGGTGGGCCGGCTGGCGGTGGTCGCCGGCTATGTCTTCGTCAGCCAGCTGGTCACCGCGGCGCTGGCGTTCTGGCTGTCGACGGTGACCGACGCGCCGCTGGGCGCGGTCGGCGGCGCCGTCGGGCTGACCATCGTCGGCAACGTCCTCGACCAGGTCACCGCGCTCGGCAGCTGGCGCGACGCGCTGCCCGCCCACTGGCAGTACTCCTGGGTGGACGCCCTGCAGCCCCGGCTGGAGTGGTCCGGGATGATCCAGGGCTCGGCGGTCTCGGTGTCCGCCGCGCTGGTGCTGTGCGCCCTGGCGTTCCGCGGCTTCGGCCGTAAGGACGTGGTGTCCTGACGGGGTGCCGGGTGGGGGCGGCGGGGGCCGTGCGCGGTCGCCGTACGGCCCCGGGGCCGGTGAGCCGGCCGGCCCCGGTCACTGGTGGTCAGGCGGCCGGCCCCCGGCCCCGGTCTGGGGCAGCCGGCCGGCCCCGCTCACGGCCGGTCAGGCCGTCGGCCCCGTCATCCGCGCGCTGACCCACTGCATCGTGCCCTCGCCCAGGCCCTGCACATAGGTGCCCGCGCTGTGGGTGCCGTCCGGCACGATCTGCAGCCGGGTGTGCACGGGGCCGTGCCCGTACTGGCGGATGAACTTCCGCACCTTCGGCAGCACCGTGTACTCCCGGGAGCCGTCCTGGAAGGCGAGGTAGACCGGCGGTCCGCCGCGCGCGATCAGCCGGCGGGCCAGGACCTCCGGGTTGTTCTCCCGCTCCTCCTTGGCGTGGCCGTCCCACAGGGGCGAGTCGGGCACGATGTCCGGCCCGTTGGGTATCGCCACCTTGAACGTCTCCGGGTTCTGCAGCACGTTCTTCAGCGCCGCGAACCCGCCCGACGAGGAGCCCATGATCGCCCAGGCGTCGCGGGTCTTGAGGGTGCGGAAGTTCTGCCGTACGAGGTCGGGCACGTCCTTGCTGAGCCAGGTGCCGATCTTCGGCTGGCCCGGTATGTCGCTGCCGTCGTAGTACTGCTTGTCATTGGGGTTCAGCACCGGCATGACGACGATGAACGGCAGGCTGGTGCCGTTCTTGGACCACTGGGCGAGGTTCTCCTCCAGCTTGAGGTCGGAGCCGATCCAGTAGTTGACGGGGTAGCCGTAGGAGCCGGGCAGCGCCTCCATCACCGGGAAGCCCTTGTTGGCGTTCCGCTTCTCGTAGTACTCCGGCGGCGCCCACACCCACACCTTTCCGGTGAAGCCCGACTTGGGGCCGTGCAGGGTGGTCACGCCGATCGGGGTGTTCTGGCCGGCCCCGCCGACCCGGCTCTCCTCGGTGAAGCTGATCGGCCGGGTGGGCCACTGCACCAGCGAGTGCTTCCCCGGGGGTGTGTGGTGCAGCGAGGCGCCCGTCTTGGGGCCGCCGAAGCGGACGGGGGACGCCTGGGAGGCGCTGGTGCCGCAGCCTGCCGTGGCGGCGAGAACGGTCAGGGCGATCAACGCGATCACCGGACGGAACAGGGCTTTGTGCACGGGGCCTTCTCCTTGCCGAACACCCGGGGATGGTCCGGGCTGAACAGCAAGAGGGGGCCGGCGCGGCGCCTGGTTTCCGTTCCGGGGTGTCGGATTGGTCGCACCGCCCGCGCGGAATCCGGGCATCCCCTTTCTGACCTGCGATGTTTTACGCGCAACGGGAGGGTGTTTTACCGGGATTTTCCGGGTCGGAGGGGCGGGGTGGGCGCCCGCACGGCCCGCCGGCGCGCTCGGGGAGCCCCTGCCTGCGCCCCCGGGAACCCCCGCCGGCGCTCCCCGGGAACCTTACCCGTGGCCTCCGGGAACCCCCGCCTGTGCCCTCCGGGAACCCCCGCCCCTGGCCCGTATCCTCGTCGCCATGACCTGGTCGCGTGCGCTCAAGGACGCCGCCCGCTCGGGGCTGACCATCGAGCGGACCAAGCTCACCCCCTTGATCGCTCTCCGCGGCTCGGTCGGCGTCGCCCTGGTCATCGGCCTGTGTCTGTGGCGCGGTGACCCGGCCCTCGCGGTCTCCTCCGCCTTCGGCGCGTTCTCCTCCGGCATCGTCACCTTCCAGCGCAGCATGCGGCCGCGCCCGGTGCTCGCCCTCGCCGTCGCCGGCGCCCTGGCGGTCTCCACCTTCCTCGGCTATCTGGCCGCCGCCCATCTCCTCGCCTTCGTGCTGCTCCTCGCCGGCTGGACCTTCCTGGCCGGGATGGCGTGGGCGATCGGCCCGGTCGCCGGGCTGGCCGGTACCCAGACCGTGGCGATCATGCTGGTCACCGTCACCCTGCCGACGTCCGTCCTCGGCGCGCTGCAGCACGCCGCCCTGATCTTCTTCGGCGGCGTCGTCCAGGCCGCCCTCATCGTGCTCTTCCCGGTCCGCCCCTGGGGCGTGCAGCGCGATGCGCTCGCCGACGCGCTGGCCGCCGAGGCGGACTACGCGCGGCGGCTGCGGCAGGACCCGGTCGCCCCGTTCGACCCGGCGCCCCTGATGGACGCCCGGATCGCCTCCGCCGTGACCCCGCGTCAGGCCAGGCGGCGCCCCGTACAGCTGCACGGCCCCCGCGGCCTCGCCGAACGCGTCCGCCCGGTCCTCGCCTCCCTCGCCGACCCGGTCGTCGGCGCCCCGCTGGAGGGGCCCGAGCGCGACCGCGCCCGCGATCTGCTGGGCGCCGCGGCCACCGTCCTGGATGCCGTCGCCTTCGCGGTACGGCACGCCAAACCGGTGCGGCTGCCCCCCGAGGCGATGGCCGTCCTCGAAGTCCCCGCCACCGGCCCGATGCTGCACGGCGCCGCCCGCCGCTCCGCCTACCGCCTGATCTCGCTGCTCGCGGACGCCGTCGAACTCACCGATGAGCCGGTCGAGGCCACCCGCCCCACCACCGAGGCCGAGCGCGGCCATCTGCTGCGCCCCAGCGTCCCCAAGCTGGTCCCGGTCGCGCTGCGCTCGCTGCACCGCGAGACCCGCTGGACCTCCCATGTCTTCCGGCACGCCCTGCGGGTCGCCGCGGTCGCCGCCGCCGGCTATCTGCTGGGCACCGCGCTCCCGTTCGGCCACGGCTACTGGGCGCCGCTCGCCTCCGTCATGGTGATGCGCCCGGACTTCGCCCAGACCTACTCCCGCGGCGTCGCCCGTTTCAGCGGCACCCTGGTCGGCGTCGCCGTCGCGGGCGGGCTGATGGCGCTGGCCCACCCCGGCCTGTACGTCAGCGCCGGGCTGGCCGTGGTCTGCGTCGGGCTGATGTATCTGCTGATGCGCACCGGCTTCTCGGTGACCTCGGCGTGTGTGACCGCCTATGTGGTCTTCCTGCTCGGCATCGCGGGCGCGGGCTGGCAGCAGACCGTCCAGGAACGCGTCGTGCTGACCCTCCTCGGCGGGCTGCTCGCGATGCTGTCGTACGCGCTGTTCCCGGCCTGGGAGACGCCCCGGCTCCGCGACCGCCTCGCCGAATGGCTGGCCGCCAACGGCCATTACGCGCTGGCCGTATATGACCTCTACGCCACGCCCGCCGAACGGCGCCCCCGGCAGATCCGCGACGCCCTGCTGGACGCCCGTGCGGCCCGCGCGGCCTGGGAGGAGACCGAGGCCCGCGCCGAGAAGGAACCCGTACGCCACCGCGGACTCTCCCCGGCCTCGGCGAAGGCGGCCGGCGCCGCGCTGGCCACCATGGGCCGGGTCACCATGATCCTGGAGGTCCATCTCCCCGAACGCGACGCGGACGCCTCGCCCGGCGCCACCGCCTTCGCCTTCGAACTGCGCACCTCCCTGGAGGAGGCCACCGAAGCGGTCCGGGAGCGGGGCGAAGTGAACTGGAGCGCGCTGCGCGCCGTATGGGAGAGATGGGACGCGGAGGACGAGAGCCGCGGTGTCGCCCTGCGCGCCGCCGAGCTGCTCGTCGACGCCCTCGACGACCTGGCCGAGGCGCTGTCCCGGGAGCCGGGGGAAGCGGAGAGCGCGGCAGAGGACACGGGAGGGGACACGCCACGGGACACAGAAGGGAACGGCGGCGGGTGAGACGGCGGACGGCCGTGGCGGGAACCAATCCGGGCCCCCGGTAGTCTTATTAATTGCCCGCATTGAACGCCATTGGTAGCCCATGGGGTTGTCTGCGGTGCAATGCCCCAGGATTCCCGTCCCCTCTCCAGAGAGCACACGAACTCCCCATGGCGTCCAGCACTTCGTCCGGTACGTACGACATAGGCATCGACCTCGGCACCGCCAACACCCTGGTGTACGCCCGCGGCAAGGGCGTGGTGCTGAACGAGCCGTCCGTCGTCGCGGTCAATGCCGCCGGCGAGGTGATCGCGGTGGGGGAGGAGGCCAAGCGGACCATCGGCCGTACGCCGTCCGGGATCACCGCGATGCGCCCCCTCAGGGAGGGCGTGATCGCCGACTTCGACGCCGCCGAGCAGATGCTGCGCGCCCTGATGAAGAAGGCCCTGCCCAGCCGCCGCTTCTCCCGGCCGCGGGTGGTCATCTGCGTCCCGTCGGGCATCACGGGCGTGGAGCGGCGCGCGGTCGTCGACTCCGCCAAGGCGGCCGGCGCCCGTGAGGTGCATCTCATCGAGGAGCCGATGGCCGCCGCGATCGGCGCCGGCCTCCCGGTGGACGAGCCGGTGGGCTGCATGGTGGTGGACATCGGCGGCGGCACCACCGAGGTCGCCGTCGTCTCCCTGGGCGGTCTGGTCACCGCCCAGTCCGTACGGGTCGCCGGGGACGCCCTGGATGCCGCCGTCACCTCCTACGTCAAGAAGAAGCACTCCCTGGCCATCGGCGAGCGCACCGCCGAGGACATCAAGATCGCGATCGGCTCGGCGGCCTGGACCCCGGTCGAGACCGACGAGGACGGCACCGCGGACCGCCCCACTTCCTACACGGTCCGCGGCCGCGACCACGTCAACGGCCTGCCCCGGATCCAGGAGATCACCGAGGAGGAGATCCGCGAGGCGCTGGCCGAACCGGTCGACGCGATCGTCCAGGCCGTCCACCGCACCCTCGACGAATGCCCCCCGGAGCTCTCCGGCGACATCGTCGAGCGCGGGATCGCCCTCACCGGCGGCGGCGCCCTGCTCCGCGGCCTGGACCAGCGGCTGCGCCAGGAGATGGGCGTCCCCGTGTCGGTCGCCGACGAGCCCCTGGACTGCGTGGTCAACGGCACCGCCAAGTGCGTCGACGAATTCGCCAGCCTGCACGGCCTGCTGACCGGCGCCAAGCAACAGCCCAGGAAGACGGTGCGGTTGTAGGGGCGGGCCGGCCGGGCACCCGAGGCGGGGGCCGCTCGGAGGGCGGCCCGTCGCCGGGGGTGCGCCGCGCCCTCCCGGAACCGGTGGGGTGACACCCCTGGTCAGCCACCCCCCTCCGCGGTGCGGCGCGCATGCCGTTCCGCGTTGAGGAAGAGCACGTTGGCGGCACCCGGCCGCACCAGGAAGTGGGAGAACGCGTCGGCGTCCGGTCCCTCGAACGGAATCTCTGCCACGACGGAGCCGGCGGGGTCCTGCCCCTGGGACAAGTGGACGACGATGCCGTTCGGCAGGGTTACCCGGATCTCGTCGGCATCGAGGGGGGTCGGGACACCGTCGCGGACGACTTCGACGTGGAGCGGTGCCCCTTCAACTGGCGTGGGATCAGTGGTCGGCATGCCGTGATTCTCCCTCGGGCGGCCTGCACCGGACGGCATCCGGAGCGCACTCGGCTTCGAGTGCGGCACGGGGGGCCGCTCCCGTCCGTCGAGGGCCGGGAGGGTTCAGCCGGTACCGCACCGAGCCGCGGTCAGGCCGCGGGAGCCGATCGCCGTCAGGGCTGCCGCCAGGGCGGCGATGACGCCTGCCTGCACAGCGGTGACGGTGAGGAGGAAGCCGGGGGCGTGGGCGTCGGCCAGGAACGCGAGGCTGAGCGTCCGCTCCACGAGCATGGCGAGGCCGAGCGCGGCCAGTGCGACGGGCAGCGCGGGGTCTCCCGCGGGCTGCGGCGACCGGCACCGGGCGACCAGCCACACCGCGGCCGCGGCGACGAACGCCACACCGCCGGCCCATCCCGGGTCCGCGCCCCCCTGCCACACCACGGTCGACGCGCCCATGAGCACGCAGGTGCCCATGAGGGCCAGCCCGGGAGACGCCAGCGGGAGCCGGGCGGGCGGGGCGTCGCGGTGGAAGGCGCAGCACAGGGCGACGACCGTCAGCCAGGAGAACACCGTAGCCGTGAGCGAGAAGGAGACCGCCAGGGCGTCCTGCCCGCTGTCCAGATGCTGCGTCACAAAAGCCAGGCCGGGAAGGGCCGCGAGGGCCGCGAAGGCGAGGGCGGTGCGCCGGTGGTCACGCAGCAGCGCCAGGTACGCCACCGTCCACGCCGGCGGTATCAGCCAGCGCACGACCTCATACAGCCCGGCCGCAGCACCGTGGCCGGTGAAGCCCTCCAGGACCATGTCCCGGTCCCGGGGAGCGGCACCGTGAACCCAGGCCAGGAGGAGGGCCTGCCCGGTCACCCCGGAAGCCGCCTGCAGCAACACGCTCAGGAGCGCGAACAGGCGTACCACCGCGCCGAGTGTGGCGTAGCGGGCCGGGGCGCCGGCGGCGCCCATCCGGGTGCGGACGGCGAGGGCGGCGATGCTGGCCACCTCGCCCCACGCCGGGCGCAGTTCGTCCCGCTGCCGCTCGTCGAACCCGTGCAGGTAGGCCTCCACCATCTCCTCCTCCCGCGCGGCGCGATAGTAGGAGGGCAGCAGGCGCAGCACGGTGCGGTAGCGCTGTTCGAGCATGGTCGTCATGCGGTGCCTCCCGCGAGGCCCGGGCGGCGCACCGAGCGGCCGGCGGGGGCCGGCCCGGCGGCCGGGGGACGGTGGGCGGCCATCCGCTCCGTCGCCGCCCGGGCCCCGGCCGCCATCCGCCGTGCCTCGGCGGACAGGGCCGCCCCACCGGCGTCGGTGAGCCGGTAGTACCTGCGCAGCCGGCCCTGCTGCACCTCCTCGCGGTCCAGCACGATGAGCCCGTCGGCGGCCAACCGGTCCAGCACGCCGTACAACGTGCCGATCCGCAGCTGCACATGGCCTTCGGACAGCTCGTCGACCACCTGCACGATCCCGTAGCCGTGCCGCGGCTGGTCGACCAGTGCGGTGAGGACGAAGAACGCAGCTTGCGTCATACCTCTGGGAGTCATGCAGGAACTATATCCTGGCTCCCGATATATAAGGAGAGGGGGCGTCACCGACCCGGTCATGAGTCTTCGGGGTGGGCTGGCTGTGGGAACACGGCGTCCGAGGTCGCTGCCCGGCTCGACGACGCCACGCCGTCCCGGCCCTGTCCGAATCGCGTCGCCCCCGCCGACTGCCCGTCCGCCCCCTCCGCCCGGGGAGTGTCATGATCGTGGCGGAGGGGCAGTCAAGTCGGGGCGTCCCAACGGAAGTGCCTCACGCGACCACGAAGGCCGCGATCCCTCGCCCCATCCGTCGTCCGCCATCCGTCACCGGCCGGACGTCACCACCACCGCCGAACTCCCCTGGGAGGGATGCATGTCGCAGTCCGCCAAGACACCGGCCGCCCCGTCCACGTCCACCGCCGGCGGGGCACCGGGACCACACCGGTTTGCCGCCCCGCTACCGGAGGCGACGCACCGTACGGTGGAGGTCCCCGGCGGCCGCATCCACCTGGTCGAGCAGGGCACCGGCCCGCTCGTCCTGATGGTCCACGGATTTCCCGAGTCCTGGTATTCCTGGCGTCACCAACTCCCCGCGCTCGCCGCGGCGGGCTACCGTGCGGTCGCCATCGACGTCCGCGGCTACGGGCGTTCCTCGAAGCCCCGCGAGGTGTCGGCCTACCGGATGCTGGCCCATGTCGCCGACAACGTCGCGGTGGTGCGCGCCCTCGGCGAGGAGACCGCGGTGATCGCGGGCCATGACTGGGGCTCACCGATCGCCGCCCACAGCGCACTCCTGCGGCCCGACGTCTTCACCGCCGTGGCGCTGCTGAGCGTTCCCTACGCGCCCCGGGGCGAGACCCGGCCCACCGAGGCCTTCGCCCGGCTCGGCGGCGACGGGGAGTTCTACATCAGCTACTTCCAGGAGCCCGGGCGGGCGGAGGCGGAGATCGAGCCCGATGTCCGCGGCTGGCTCGCGGGCTTCTACGCCGCGCTCGCGGGCGATGCCGTGCCGCCGTCCGAGGACCCCGGGGACGTCACCCGCTACTCCGTCCCACCGGGCGGGAAGCTCTCCGACCGCTTCCCCGAGGACATCCGGCTGCCCCTGCCCTGGCTCACCGGAGCCGACCTGGACTTCTACGCCGGGGAGTTCGAGCGGACCGGCCTGACCGGCGGACTCAACCGCTACCGCAACGTCGACCGGGACTGGGAGGACCTCGCCGCCTGGAACGGCGCCCCGCTCACCCAGCCGGCACTCTTCATCGGCGGGGAAAACGACGCCCCCACCCGCTGGATGTCCGACGCCATCAAGGCCTTCCCCCGTACCCTCCCGGGCCTGTCCGCCTCTCACCTCCTCGACGGCTGCGGCCACTGGGTCCAGCAGGAACGCCCCGCGGAGGTCAACCGGCTGCTGACCGACTGGCTGCACATGCTGCCCGCGGCCCCCGTCGGCACCTCGGACTAAGCCCTGCCCATATAGGCCTCCAGGCCGTCCAGAATCCGCTCCAGGCCGAACTCCGCTGCCTGGTCACGTGCGGTGACGTCGGTCTCGGTGGCGGCGACGGCCGCGGCGATCGCGGGAAAGCGGTCGGCGCGGCCGGCGAGCAGCTCGTTCAGCGCCGCGCTCATGACCTGTTCGGGCTCCTTGGCCCGCGCGCTGCCCAGCCCCATCGAGGCCGACACCTGGGCGAGGGCCCGGACATGGCCGCTCACCACGACCACGGCGTCGAACTGCTCGCCGCCGCTCAGGCCGGTGTCCGCGAGCGCGGCGACGGCGCGTTCGGTCCAGCCGAGTTCGTTGGGGCCCATGACGCGGGGGCCGACGGCCGCGCCCAGCAGCCAGGGATGCCGTTCGTAGACCTCCGCCAGCGCCTGTGCCCAGGCCCGCAGCACCACGCGCCACTGCCCGGCGCCGGCCGGGCCCGGGGCGTCCGGCGGCGGTTCCCCCATCGCCATGTCGATCATCAGCGCGACCAGTTCGGTCTTTCCTGGCACATAGCGGTACAAGGACATCTTGGAGAAGTCCAGTTCGGCCGCGATCCGCTGCATGGAGACCGCCCCGAGCCCGCCGGCATCGGCCAGGGCCAACGCCGTCCGCGTGATCCGCTCCAGGCTCAGTGCCGGTTTGGGGCCCCGGCCGGGCCGCTCGCGCCCACCCCACAGCAACTCGACGCTGCCCGCCTGATCCCCGAACACGCTGCGCTTCTCGTCATCTCCTGCCACCCCCGCATCCTAAAACTGCGTCCGGGGTACACAAAACTGCGTCCATCGGATACAGTTTCTTGTGTCAGTCCGACCGATCGACGGGGGAGCGTGCGATGGCGTACGAAGCAGCAGCGGGACACGGCGGTACGGAGCGGTCCGAACGGGCCGGGGAGCGGGGGTCGGTGCCCTCGCGGCGGCGCACCGTGCTGATCTCGGGAGCCAGCGTCGCCGGCCCGGCCCTGGCCTACTGGCTCGGCCGCTACGGCTTCCGCGTCACGGTGGTCGAGGTGGCCACCGCCCTGCGGGGCGGCGGCTTCGCGGTCGACTTCCGGGGCGCGGTCCACCTCCAGGCCCTGGAGCGGATGGGCGTCCTGGAGGACATCAAGAGTCACAGCACCGGCGGCGGCGCCCCGCTGAGCTTCATCGACGGACAGGGCCGCCAACTCGCCTCCATGCCCGCCGAGGTCGCCGGCGGCGAGGTCGAAATACTCCGGTCGGATCTGTCCCGCATCCTCTACGAGCACAGCCTGGCCGCGCCGCCCGGTGCCGCCTCCGGCGGTGCGCCCGAGTACGTCTTCGGCGACTCCCTCGCCGGCCTGACCCAGACCGCCGACGGCGTGCAGGTGACGTTCGAACGGGGCGCGCCGCGCACCTTCGACCTCGTGATAGGCGCCGATGGCCAGCACTCCACCGTGCGTCGGCTCGCCTTCGGCCCCGAGGAGGAGTTCGTCAGCCACCTCGGCTACTACGTCGCCGCCTGGGACCTGCCCGAGGACGCGGGGGACCTCGGCGCCCGCCAGGTCGGCTACGGCGAACCGGGCCGGCTGGCCACCGTCGGCCGGGTGCCCCGCCGCGCCCAGGAACCGGGCTACACAGGCGAATCCTTCTGCGTCTTCGCCGCGGAGGAACTCTCCTACGACCGACGCGACCTCCGGTCCCAGAAGGCGGCGGTGACCGCGGCCTTCGAGGGAGCCGGCTGGCGGACGCCGGAGGTGATAGGGAGCCTCCGGGGCGCCCGGGACCTCTACTTCGACTCCATCAGCCGCGTCGACGTGCCGACGTGGTCCACGGGCCGCATAGCCCTCCTGGGCGACGCCGCCCACGGTGCCACGGTCGGGGGGATGGGTACCGGCTCGGCGGTCGTCGGCGCCTATGTCCTCGCCGGTGAACTGGCCCTCGCCGACGGCGACCACGCCACGGCCTTCGCCCGCTACGAACAGAAGCTGCGCCCCTATGTGACCCGATGCCAGGAGGGCGGCCGCGGCGCAGGCGAATTCCTGGCCCCGCCCACCCAGGAGGCCATGGACGCCCGCAATGCCCTCCTGAACGACCCGTCCGCCCTCGCCGCCATGCTGGGAGAGGGGCAAGACCTCTCCGCAGCGATCGAGTTGGCGGACTACCCGTCACTGGTGGAAACGGCGGCGGCCGCCCCTACCGGGTCCCTGGGTGGGAGGGGGATACGGACGGCGTGAGAGGCGTGAGAGGCGGGAGGGGGAGGAGGGGGAGGGGGAAGGGAGGGGCGCGAAGGGCAGGGCAGCGCGGACCCGGCAGTTGGGCAGCACGGCCCCGTCAGCTGGCCGGCACGGACCCGTCAGCTGGTCGGCGCGGCGTAAGCCCGCCCCCGGCCCCCCCGTAGCGGAAGTGTTGTGCGACGTCTGGAATGCGCGCTGAGCCGAAAGGGTGCTCTGGGGTCAACGTGATTGCCCGGTGTGCACTCTTCTGGATTACTGGTGGTGCCTGGTCGGCGGGCCGTCCATCCCCCTCGGGCTTCGGTAGTCGGCCCACCCACCAGCCCTCTTCGCTGCAGGGCTCGAAGGGCGGCCAGTGACGCGACGGCCCTTTTGCACCGGCCAGATGTGAGCCGGCCGTGGCGCGCCGCCTGCGTCGTCCTCCTGTGCGGCCCGGCTGCTGTCAGTGCCCGGTTCCGGCGTGTGCTTCACCTCTGTCACGAGCGGGCCGGGCTACGCGCTCACACAGCAGGAGGATCCAGATGTCCACACCCACACCGCAGTCGGCTCTGCCTCCCTTCGGGCCCACGTTGCTCGCCGCCCTGCCGAACTCGGGGCCGACCGGGGGCAACAACACCGTGACGCTGATCGGGCTCGGCCTGGCGGGAGCCACCAGCGTCCTGTTCGGCGGGGCGACGGCGACCATCGTCGGGCAGGACCCGCTGGGCCTGACCGTCACGGTCGTGGCCCCGGCGCACGCCGCGGGCACCGTACAGGTCACCGTCACCACCGGCAGCGGCACCAGCAATCCGGTGAGCTACACCTACGTCGCGCCGGTCCCGCCGATCGCCGCGACCATCACCCCCAACGTGGGACCGATCGCAGGCGGTACCTCGTTCATCATCGCCGGGTCGCATCTGCAGAATGCCACCGTCACCATCGGTGGCAATGCGGCGACCGTGGTGGGCACGGACCCGACCGGCACGGCGCTGCTCGGTGTCACTCCTGCCGGGCCTGCCGCCGGAGGCAATGTCCCGGTCGTGGTGACGACTCCGGGGGGTACCGCGAGTGTTCCCGGCGGGTTCACCTACCTGGCGCCGGTTCCGACGATCACCGGTACGGTGACGCCGGCTACCGCCTCTGCGGGAGCGACGTTCACCATCGTCGGGACCAACCTGGCCGGTGCGACGGTGCTGTTCGGGGCCACGCCCGCCACGAGCGTGGTGGTCGCCGGCACCACCCTGACCGGGGTCGTTCCGCCCGGAACCGTCGGTTCGACGGTGCAGGTGACCGTGCAGACCGCGGCCGGCAGCGCCAACGCGGGGACGTTCACCTACGTGTGAGGGCCCTCGCCCCGGGGGCGGCAGCCCGGGCCGCGGCCTGAGGTCCACGGGTGCGTGCGGGCCCGACCGGACCTGGCCGGAGCGCCCCGGTGCGGTCACCTCTGAGGCCGTTGCAGGAAAAGGGTTCGGCCCCCGCCCGGTGTACGGGCGGGGGCCGGACTTGCCGGTGGTTCCCCATGGTTCTGCGCGGGGAGGGGATGCCGGTCGGGGGGCAGATACCGCCGGGCGTCCTCCAGGGGGCGCCCGGCGGCGCCGCACAGCAAGGGCAGCGGCAGCCCGGCGTCCGCCATCCATGTCAGTCCGGTGTGCCGGAGGTCCTGGCGCCGGAGGTACTCGTGACCGAGCTCGGCCACCACATCGTCCCAGCGGGTGGTGTCCCGCAGGACGGCCGCGGTGAAGCGGCTCCCGTCCGGGCCGGTGAACAGCCGGGCGTGCGGGAGGTGGCGCGCCGATTCCAGCCGCGCGGCCGCCAGTTCGCGGGCGGCGGGACGCAGTGGCACCACCCGCTGGTGCCGACCTCGGCAGGCCCGGTCGCCGAGGCCGTCCGGTTCGGAGACGGTGAAGCGCTGGACGTGCCAGGTCCAGGTGCTCACATCGACGTCCTGGGCCTGCAGGGCGGACACCTCGCTGAAGCGGGTACCGGTCCAGGCGGCGAACCGGACGACGTCCCCCCATCCCTCGTGGCCGTCGGAGGACCGCTGCACGAGCGAGGCCGCCAGCCGCTCCAGTGTCTGCACGTCCGGCAGGGCCAGCGCCCTGGGCGTGGTGCGCTCGCTCTGCGCCCGCTGGTACTCCTGCTGCCAGCCGGCCACCCGGGCCGGATTGGCGTCGAGCACCCCGTCGCGTACGGCCTGCTCCAGGACGCGGACGAGCACGGCAAGGCTGTTCTTCACCGTCGACAGGCCGCATTCGTCGGCGATCCAGCAGTGCAGGGCGCGATTGACGACCCGGCGGGTGACCTTGCGGACGGGGACGTGGCCGATGCTGGGTACGACCCGCAGCCGCCACCCGGCCTGGTACGGGGACATGGTCAGCGTCTCCAGGCCGTACATCGCGGCCGGCCACCGCCGTTCCCCGTAGGCGGCGAGTGACATCGCATGGATCTCGTCCCCGGGGGGAAACGGATACCCGGCGTCATTGTTCATTATCGAATCACCCTTGTCTGATCGGGGAGTTATTCGGCCGGCCGGCACCGATGGCGCGATTCACTCGGGAGCGCGAAATCGGAATCGAGGAATCCGGTCACCCCTTGCCCGGGGAGGTGCAGTGAACTGTGAGCTCCGGCGGAGAGCACTTTGGCGTGCTGTCCGCCACGGAGGGGGACGAGGGCCGGCCCCAAGGCCGGCAAATGTCCGAGCTCTACAGCGCGGACGGTCCGCGCCGGCGGCCTCCCGCGGATCAGTCACAGGTACGGGAGAATTGTGGACGCAGCGCCAACTAGGCTAAGTGCAAAGGGAGATGTGGCTGCGGAGCGGGAACGCGGGATGGTGTAATGACTTCCGTTGTCATGGTCGTGATGGTGCGACGTCGCCGCGTAATGCCGGACGGTCGGTCCGGATGCGTTCCACGCACAAGAATGACAAGCGCCCGCCTTGCCTGGCCAGGCGGTTCCAGCTGGTGACCGGGCGGACGCGGTCGGCAATCAAACGCTTCATCAGCCATGTGTGGAATAAAGGCATCTACTAAGGCCATTGCGCAAGTTGGTACGAGTTTCCACTTTTCGCGCTGCTCCGAACGGGTGGCCTTATCGATTGACTGTTGTAGCGCGACGAGCCGCATGGATAACTAGTTCCATCCAACCGGTGGGCCGCCCATCCTCTCCGGGGAGCGGCACTTGGCCTACCCGTTGGCCCGGCCCCAGCGCCTGGTTGCGGTCAGACCGAGATGTCGTATGGGCGTCCCCGGTAGAGGGTTTTGGATCCGTCAGCCGGTGCCGATTCCTCGGCACCGGCTGATCGGCCCCCCACATTCGGTCAGGGGGCTTCAATGCGAACTCTTTCCTTCATTCGCTGGATCGACGGTGTCCGCACCGGGATCCTGAGCCTCACCGCGGCGGCACCGGCACCCGGCTCCGCCGGCGACGACACGAGTGTCACGACCCCGGCGCCATACGGGAAGACGGCGTCCGCCACCCCGGCCGGCCCGGCACCCGCGGCCGGCAACGGCCGCCGGACACCGGCGCCTTACGGCACCTCTCTCCTCAATGCTCCCCGCGACACCGGCAGTTCGGGTGCCGCGGGGCTCCGGCGCACCGGCCCGGCGTGCCCGGCGGTACGGCGCCGCCCCCTCGCCCGCCTGAATCCCCGCGGGCGGTTCCGCTTCCGCGCGGAGGGCGGACCGGTGCCCGTCCCCGGCGCCGGCGGACGCCTCGTACCGGCCGGGCCCCTCGTACCGAAGGCCGCCGCCGGCCCCGGCCCTGCCGCCGCCCCTCGCCGCTCCCGCCGCCCCCGCCACGCTCCGGCCGCCCTGCCGGCCCATGAGGACCGGGACACCGTCCCGGATACCCGCGCCCCGCAGGGCCCTGTCCCCGGCTGCACCGACTGACGGCTGTCCCCCCGCCCGGCGTCCCCGCCGGTGCCTTCCGTCGGACCGGCTTCCGCCGCCCCCGCCACGACCGGTTCCGGCCGGCCCCCACGGCACCTCCAGGTAGGTCCCACAACCTCGACGCCAAGGAACAGCGATGCCTCTCTCCCCGCACCAGGGGGCCACCGGTGGCGGAGCCCCGGTCCCCCCTCCCCCCACCCGTAGCGGCCCCGCCGACGCCACCGCGGCGCCATGTGGGCCCCCGCCGGCCGCCGCCGGCCCCGCGTCCACCCCCTCCGACGCCTCCGCGCCCACCGCGCCGCCGTCCCCCACGGCCGGCCCGGTGGGCGCCGTGCTCCCCGCCGACGGGAGCTCCGACCGCGCCGCCGAGGGCGCCTTCACCTCCATGGCACGGCCGGTCCGCTGAGGCCGGCGTGCGCCCGGCGCGGGTCCGCTCGCGGCTCCCCGGCGCCGTGTCCGGCCGCCGCACAGCGCCGCCGACCTGCACCCCGCCGCCACCGGGCCGTCCGCTCAGCCGCGGATCCGGACACCCGCAACGGCGTCCCGCCCCCCAGGGACGCCGCCGTGACCGGCCGCCCCGCCCCCCACCGCCTCGGCGAACCGCCCCTCGCCCCGTCGCTCCACCGGACACGGCCGGTCCGGTGGCGCACCGTCCTCCTCGGCCGCAGCCCGCAGTGACTGCACCCGGGTTCCCCCCCCACGGCAACTCCCCCGCCCGCCCCACAAACCCACTGCGACAGAACACCGGAGAACACCATGGCGAAAAGAACAATGCTGGTCCTCGTCGACGGGCCGGAGGGAAATTCCCTGCCGCAGCACGCACGCGATGCCGTGAACGACCCGATAAGGGTCCTGCGCGGCAACGGATACGAGCGTTTCGAATTCTACGGCGAATACGTGGACGTCGGCGGAGAGCCGGTCCCCGTCTACCGCTGGTGCTACCGCACAAGAATCGCCGAGTAGGCGCCGTGCGGTCCGCAGAAGAAAGCAAAGCGAAGAGGAGAAGGAACATGCGGAATCTCAGGAGTGAAGGAGTCCGGTCATGACACGAGCGTCAGGGAACTCCGAAAGCCGAAATGACGGCCGGAATGTGGTCGTCACCGGTGTCGGATTCTGTCTGCCCGGCCGGACGGAGCCGGTCTTCACGGCCGACGACATGTGGGCCGTCGTCTCCAACGGCCAAACCTGCCTCAAGCGTGACGAGGTCTACTACGGCTCGGTAGATCTCACCCAGGAGATGTTCGACGAACGCCTCCCGGATGTCCCCCCGTTCTTTTCCCGGCATTACACGTCGGCCCACCGTTTCGGTCTGGTGTCGATGGCGGAAGCCACCGCGGATGCCGGGCTGACATTTCACGGCGGGGCGCTGAGCGAAGCCGCAATACTGGTCGGGCGCGGCGGTGTGGACGCGAACATCGAAAGCTATCTCTCGGTGCTGAGAGCGGATCCCGGAAAGACCACCGCACCGGAAGCCATGGAGCTGTTCGTGGCCGCTCAACAAGCCATCACGCCGTCGGACGTCGCACTGGTCCAAGGGGCGCTGACCCGCACCAACGGCCCCTGCTACACCGTCTCGTGCGGCTGCGCCTCGTCGGCCGTACAGATCGGCAACGCCCGGCGGATGATCGCCCAGGGCGAGGTCGAGGTCGCGGTCGTGACCGGGGTCGACGTGTTCAACGTCCACCTCATCCAGAACATCCAGCGGCTGCTGGGCGGGGCGCAGCAGACCTATGACGCGCTGCGCACCACCGACATGCCGGAACTGCTGCCGTCCTTCACCTCCCTGATGCGGCCCTACGACCGCCGGGCGGACTGCATCAACCACGGCGAGGGCTCCGCCACCGTGATCCTGGAGAGCCGGGAGCACGCCGCCCGGCGCGGTGCGCACGTCTACGGGCAGGTGCTGTCCACCGCCCTGACCCGCGACGGCCTGGCCAACCCCCTGGCGTGCGAAGAGACCGGATCGGAACTCGTCACCGCGGTCCGCCGCTGCCTCGGCGACCGGTGGCACATCGACGACGTCCCGTACGTCCACGGCGGCAGCGACGGCAATGTCGTCGTCACCACCTTCGAGTCGAACGCCGTCAAGGAGCTGTACGGGCCCGACAGCACGGTGCTGATGACGTCCCAGGAAGGCTGCTTCGGCCACAACGGCGCACCGGCCGGCTGCCTGGGGGTCGCCATGACGCTGATGATGCTCGAACGGGGACAGGTGTGCCCGACGGCCAACTGCGAACAGCCCGTCGAGGGGCTGCCCTTCGACCCCGTCCCCGGCATCCGCCCCCGCGCGCTCGATTTCGACTACGCGCTGTCCTTCAACTACCAGGTCGGCGGCGTGAAGAACGCCATCCTTCTCGGCAGCCCGGAAGCCGTGTGACGAAGGGCAGATCACCTCCCACGTACGGAGACCCCGATGAGCAACGACACGCACGGCTCGACAGCCGAGACGCAAACCGGACTCGCAACAGAGAACATCGCCGTGATCGGCATGGGATGCCGGCTCCCCGGCGACACCGATTCGCCCGCGGCCCTGTGGCGGCTGCTGGTCGAGGAGCGGGACGCGGTGGGCGACCTGCCCGAGGAAAGACGACGCCTGGTCCCCGGGGGTCTCCCGGGGCCGGTGGAGGGGGAACCGACCCCCCGGCAGGGTGGCTTCCTGCGCGATGTGACGGGCTTCGACGCCGCCTTCTTCGGTGTCTCGGGCCGTGAGGCCGATGTCCTCGACCCCCAGCACCGCCTGCTGCTGGAGGTCACCTGGGAGGCCCTGGAGCACGCCGGCCTCCCGCCGGACCGGATGAACGGCACCCCCACGGGTGTCTTCGCCGGCATCAGTTACACCGACTACATGGATCACCTCGCCGGACACCCCCAGGAACTGGAGGGGTCGATCCTGACCAACGGGCACTGTGTGGCCGCCGGGCGGATCTCCTATCTGCTCGGGCTGCAAGGTCCGTGCGTGGCGCTGGACACCGCGTGTTCGTCCTCCCTGGTGGCCGTGCACATGGCACGCCAGGCGCTGTCCGCCGGCGAGTGCGACCTGGCGCTCGCCGGCGGCGTCACGCTGACCTTCCAGCCGCGCATCACCCGGTCGTTCGCCAGGATGGGCATGCTCTCGTCCGGCGGGCGCTGCCGGACGTTCGACGCCGACGCCGACGGGTTCGTGAGGGGTGAGGGCTGTGGTGTGGTGGTGCTCAAGCGCCTCACGGACGCGGTACGGGACGGGGACCGGGTACTCGCGGTGCTGCGCGGCTCGGCCACGAACCAGGACGGCTCCTCCGAAGGGCTGGCGGCACCATCGGTGACCGCCCAACGGGCCCTGTATCTGGACGCCCTGGCACAGGCCGGGGTCGATCCGCGGGACGTGGGAATGGTGGAGACCCACGGCACCGGCACCCCGGTGGGCGACCCCATCGAGTTCGCCAGCCTCTCCGACGTCTACGGCAACGGTCCCGGCCGCTGCGCCCTGACCTCGGTGAAGACCAACGTGGGGCATCTGGAACCGGCCGCCGGCGTCACCGGACTGATCAAGAGCGTGCTGTGTCTGCAACGCGGCACCATTCCCGCGAACCTGCACTTCCGCCGCTGGAATCCGGCCATCTCGGCCGTCGGCACCCGGCTGTTCGTCCCCACCGAGCTGAGCGCCTGGCCACTGCGGACGCCCACCCGGCTGGCCGCGGTGTCCTCCTTCGGCTTCTCGGGCACCAACGCCCATGTCCTGCTGGAGCAGGCCCCGCAGTCCCCGTCCGTCCGGCGCCAGAGCTCCGGACGGCCCGCGCAGCCGTCCTCCGAGGTCTTCCTGGTGTCGGCGGGCTCCCCGGACGTGCTGCCGGCCGCGGCCACCCGGCTCGCGGACTGGATGGAGGGCGACGGCGCGAACCTCCCGCTGCACGACCTCGCGCACACCCTGGCGCTGCGGCGCTGCGCGGGCCGCGGCCGGATGGGCGTGGTGACCTCCGCCCGCCGCGAACTCATCGGCTCGCTGCGGGCGTTCGCGGCGGGTGAGCGGCACCCGGCGGTGGTCACCGGCGCCGTGGGCGCCTCGGTCGAGCGGCAGCCGGTGTGGGTGTTCTCCGGCCAGGGCTCCCAGTGGCCCGGTATGGGGCGCGGACTGCTGAAGGCCGAACCGGCCTTCCTGGACGCGCTGACCGAGGTCCATGAGCTCATCACGGCGCAGAGCGAGGTCTCCGTCCTCGACGTGATCCGGCACGGCAGACCCGTCCAGGGCTGCGGCACGGTGCAGCCGGTCCTCTTCGCCCTCCAGGTCGCCCTCGCCGCGACCTGGCGCGCGCACGGCGTCGAACCCGCCGCGGTGATCGGCCACTCCATGGGCGAGGTCGCGGCGGCGGTGGTGGCCGGTGCGCTGTCCCTGGCCGACGGCGTCCGGGTGATCTGCCGGCGCTCGGGGCTGCTGAGCGACATCGCCGGCAGCGGCAGCATGCTGAGCGTCGGACTCGATGCCGCCACGGTGCGCGAGGAACTCGCCGACAGCGCGGCCGAGACGGTGTCGGTGGCGGTGCTGTCCGCGCCCGACTCGACCGTCGTGGCCGGGCGGACCACGGAGGTGAGCCGGCTGGCCGCCGCCTGGGAGGCCCGCAAGATCCCGGTGTTCCCGATCGCCGTGGACGTCGCCTCGCACTGCCCGCTGGTCGACCCGGTCCTGCCGGCGCTGCGTACGGCCCTGGCCGGGCTGGCACCCCGGTCGCCGAAGGTGCCGTTCTACTCGACGGTCGTCGATGCCGGGGTCACCCCCGCCTTCGACGCCGACTACTGGTGCGACAACCTGCGCCGCCCGGTGCGGTTCGCCGAGGCGGTGGCCGCCGCCGCGGCCGACCGGCACGTGGTCTACACCGAGATCTCCCCGCACCCCGTCGTCACGCACTCCGTCGAACGGAGCCTGGCCGCACTCGTCACCGACCCCGTCGTCCTGCCCACGCTGCGCCGTGAGGAGGACGAGCAGACCACGCTGCGCACCCAGCTCGCCGCCGCGCACTGCGCCGGTGTGCCGGTGAACTGGCGGTACCTGTACGACGACGGCAACCTGGTGGACGCCCCCACCGTCACATTCGACCGCCGCCACCACTGGGCCGACGCCGCGACGGCTCCCGCGCAGGCCACCGAGGCGCCCCGGGCCCCGCTGCCCGGCCGGCACTCCGAGTTCCCCGGCGAGCCCGTGCGGCACAGCTGGCGCGCCGACGCCGGTACCGACGCGCTGCCCTGGCTCGCCGACCACAAGGTGCACGACAACCCGGTCTTCCCCGGAGCGGCGCACTGCGGCCTGGCGCTCGCCGCCGCCTGCGAGGTCTTCGGCGCGGCACCCGACGAGGTGGAGGTCACCGACGTCCACTTCGAGCAGCTGCTGCGGCTGGCCCCGCAGACCGAGGTCTCCACCGCCGTCACCCTGACCGCACCGGACCGGGCGAGGTGCGAGATCCTCGCCCGCAACGAGACCGGCGGCTGGGAGCGGCAGGCCGAGGCGGTGCTGCACCGGCTGACCGTGCGCCCCGAGCTGCGCCCGCGGTCCGTCGAGGCGATGAGCGTGCGCCATCCGATGCCGGTTCAGCCCTCGGCGCTCTACGACAGCCTGCGGCGGCGCGGACTGGACCATGGCCCGGCCTTCAACGGCGTCCTGGAACTGCACACCGGCCGCCACAACGACAGCTTCTGGGCCAGGGTCGGGGTACCGGCCCAGGCACAGACCCCGCCGTCCGGGCTGCCGCTGCACCCCGTCCTGCTCGACCTCTGCGCCCAGCTCGCCGTGGCGCCGCTGATCAACGAGGAGGACTCGGCGCTGGTGCTGCCGGTGCGGATGCAGGCACTGCGCATCCTCGGCGACCCCGACAGCGCCGTGTACTGCCACGCACACGTCAGCGAGATCACCCCGGAAGCCATAGTGGCCAACGTCCGCCTCCTGGACGACAGCGGCGCCGTGGTCCTCGTCGTCAACGGTCTGCGGTTCGCCCGGCGGGCCGCGCGCGGTGCCGCGGCGGTCGACGACTGGCTCCTGGACATCGGCTGGCAGCAGGCCCCCCGAGTGACACCGGACGGCGGACAGGCACCGGGCAGCTGGGTCATCGTGGGCGAGGCGGACGGCTCGGCCCAGGCACTGGCCGCCGCACTGCGCAAGCACACCGCCCGAACGGTGGTCTGGGACCGCGCCCTTGACGGCAGCTCACTCACCTCGTTCCGCGACGCCCTCACCGGCCGCCTGGCCGCCACCCTGGAAGCCCCGCGCGGTGTGGTGCTGGTGTGCGGGCCCCCGGACGACGAGGACCCGACGGTGCAGTCCCTGCGGCGCACCCGCAGGCTGCTCGGCACGCTGCAGTCGATCGCCGCCACCACCACCGGGGCGCCACGCCTGTACGTCGTCACCCGCGGGGCGCGTGGCGTCGTGCCGGGGGACGAGGTCGACCTCGGCCAGAGCGCGCTGCGCGGTCTGCTGCGGGTCGGCGCGCTGGAACACCCCGAGGTCCGGCCGGTATCGGTGGACACCGACGCCCAGGACCCCGGGCCGCAGGAGGTGGCCCTGGAGCTGCTCGCGGACGCGGCCGACGACGAGGTCGCCCTGCGGGCCGGCAGCCGGTACGTGGCCCGCCTGGGGCATGCCCCGACGGAGGGCGCACAGGACCGTGCCGCCACCCCGTGCACCGTGCGGTACGGGGTGGACGGGTTCCGGCTGCGCGCGTCCCGGCTCGGTGACCTGTCGAGCCTGGAGTACGCGGCCACCGGGCGGCGCGCGCCACGGCCCG
Source organism: Streptomyces sp. 2323.1 (assembly GCF_900221035.1). Lineage (NCBI taxonomy): Bacteria > Bacillati > Actinomycetota > Actinomycetes > Kitasatosporales > Streptomycetaceae > Streptomyces > Streptomyces sp. 2323.1. The sequence goes on from NZ_LT907981.1 coordinate 5,260,962, forward strand.
GCGAGGTCGAGGTGAAGGTCACCGCCGCCGGCCTCAACTTCCGCGATGTGCTCACCGCCATGGGCCTGCTCCCCGGTGACCTGGACGTCCGCTACCGGATCGGCTTCGAGTGCTCCGGTGTGGTCAGCGCGGTCGGCGACGGGGTGGAGCGGGTGCAGGTCGGCGACGAGGTGCTCGCGGTCGATCTGCGCGGCGGGGCCTTCGGCTCGTTCGTGACCCTGCCCGCGGAGACGGTGGCCCCCCTCCCGTTCGGCATCGAACCGGTGGCCGCGGCCGGCCTGCCGATCGCCTTCCTGACCGCCTGGTACTCCCTGCGGTCGGTCGCCCGGCTGACCGCGGGGGAGCGGGTGCTGATCCACTCCGCCACCGGCGGCACCGGTCTGGCGGCGATCGCGGTGGCCCGGCTGCTGGGCGCCGAGGTGCTGGCCACGGCCGGCAGCGAGGACAAGCGCCGCTATCTGCGGGGCATGGGCATCCGCCACGTCATGGACTCCCGGACCCTGGAGTTCGGCGAACGCACCCGGGAGGCGACCAACGGGGAGGGCGTCGACGTCGTCCTCAACTCGCTGTCGGGGGCGGCCATCCGGACGGGCCTGGAGACGCTGCGCCCCTTCGGCCGCTTCGTGGAGCTGGGGGTGCGCGACATCATGGCGGACGCCCCGCTGGGCATGCTGCCGCTGCGGCACAACGTCACCCTGAGCACCGTCGACCTGATCGAGTTGCAGCGCAACCGGCCCGAGACCTTCGCGTCGGTGTGGCGCGAGGTGCTCGGCGCGTTCGAGGAGAGCCGGCTCAAGCCCCTGCACTGCACGGAGTATCCGCTGTCCGAGGCCACCACGGCCTTCCGCACCATGGCGGCCGCCGACCACGTCGGCAAGCTGGTGCTGACGGTGCCCGACACCGGGGAGGCCGCGGCGGTGCTGCCCGATCTGGACATGCCGGTGCAGGAGGGCGGGGCGTACATCGTCACCGGCGGACTGCGCGGCCTGGGCCTGGCCACGGCGAAGTGGCTCGCGGCCCACGGCGCCGGCCATGTCGTGCTCAACGGCCGCTCCGCCCCGGCCCCCGACGTCGCACAGACGCTGGCCACCACGGTCGGCCGATCCGCCAAGGTGTCGGTGGTCCTCGGCGACATCGCCGATCCGGCCACCGCTCAGCGGCTGGTGTCCACCGCGGTGAGTGACGGCTTCCGGCTGCACGGTGTGGTGCACTGCGCCATGGTGCTGGACGACGCCGTGCTCACCAACGTCTCCGACGACCAGCTGGCGCGGGTGTGGCTGCCGAAGGTGGACGGCGCCTGGCATCTGCACCACGCCACCGAGGACCACCCGCTCGACTGGTTCGCGGCGTTCTCCTCCATGGCCTCGCTGCTGGGCAACCCCGGCCAGGGTGCCTATGCCGCGGCGAACTCCTGGCTCGACGGGTTCGCCGCCTGGCGCTCCGCCCAGGGGATGCCCACGGTGGCGGTCAACTGGGGCCCGTGGGGCGAGATCGGTGTCGCCACCGACTTCAGCCGCCGCGGCTACCGCACCATCCCCACCGAGCAGGGGCTGGCGGCCCTGCAGACGCTGCTGTCCCACCGGCGGGTGCAGACCGGAGTCATTCCCGGCCCGCCGGAAACCTGGGTGCCGCCCGCGGGCCGGCATCTCCCGTTCTTCAGCGCGGTGTCCGGCGATGCCCCGCCGGCGGACCGGAACACGGCTGCCGAGAACACCGACGACATTCGCGCCCAACTCGCCGCCCTGCCCACCGGCCTGGCGCGCAGATCCGCTCTGGAAGACCATCTGGCGGGTCATGTCCGTGATGTTCTCCGACTGGGCAAAAGCTCGCTCGATCCGCAGACGCCGCTGAAGTCGCTGGGATTCGACTCGCTGTTGGCCATGGAATTGCGGGTACGCCTCGACCGTTCCTTCACCCTCACCCTGCCGAGAAACTTCGTCTGGGAACACCCGACGCTGGCCGCCCTCGCGGCCGGTATCGCGGAACAACTGGGCCTGGATCTCTCGGCGGCCTAGCCGCAGCGTTCCGCAGCACGCCCGGCGGGCGAACGCCCACCCGCCGGGCGTTCGCCATGCCCGTGGCCGGCACGGTCACCGGCGCCGCGGGGTGCCCCGAACTCCGCCCGCCGGACGCTGCGTTGAGCCCCGGCCCTGCCGCCTCCCAGCCCGCCGCCGAAGAACTTCGGCGCTGCCCATTCAAAACCGGCGGGATTCCTGATACATTCTCGCCGCCGCCTTGCTGCGGCCCTTGCGTCTTTCCGTCAATTGTATTGGCCGGAAAGGCGCATCCGTTTTTTTATGGTCATAGTATTTCACCTCGCGCCGTCCCCGGCTGCTTCCTCTGCTGCACTGTGCGCCTTCCGGGCGGACAGCCGCACTGCTTGAATCAACAGGGGAAAGCAAAGCCGAAAGCGGGCCGGTACGCACCGGCGGTGCGGCGCACTTCGAAGGCCGCTCGGATCGCCCGAACGATGCCGCTGGCAGTGCTTCATGAGGCGAAAGCGACATCGAAGTCCATGAGGTACACAGGAAAGGGGTAGTCATGTTACCCACCACAATGCATTCGGCCGAAGTCATGGTGACCGTCCGGCACATAGCGAGCTGGCCCAGGGAAAGGGAAGAGGTCGTTCCCGCCGACTGCTGGAGTTCCACGCCGCGTCTGGAGCTAAGGCTGCCGGCCCTGAAACGGGCGGTGCCGGTGTGCCGGAGCCTGGCCCGCGCCTGGCTCGACGGACAACGGATCCATGACGACGACACCCGTTTCCTCATGCTGCTCGTCCTGTCGGAACTGTGCACCAATGCGATCCAGTATTCCGCCGGCACCCGTGTCACCTGCCGGATATGGAGGTCGGAGGAACTGCTGCACATCGAGGTGCACGACCGCGGGGGTTCGGCGTCGGTGCCCCGGGTGCGTCACCCGGGCGGGGAACAGGAGCACGGCCGCGGTCTGGAGCTGGTCGCCACGTTCTCCTCGCGCTGGGGCCGCAGGATCGAGGCCGACAGCAGCTGCACCGTCTGGGCGGCGGTGCCGCTGGCGGCCGGTGTGTACCCGCGCATGGCGCCGTAACGCCCTTGAGGCCGCTTTCCGCGGCCGCCACGCTGCCACGCCCGCTTCCGCAAGGGGGAAGCCGGTGAGCAGCCCACGACCGAACACCCCAAGCGGCCGCGCGGATCGCCAGCCGGCGACCGGTACACCGCCGCTGCACCCCTTCGGGGGCTCCCCCCGCCGACGGCCGGACCGGCACCGGCTCCCCACCGCCTCCCCGCGAGCCGGGACGAGCCCTCCGGCCGTCGGTACCCGGACGACCGGCCCCTCCGCACCGCCCTCACCGCGACACCCGCATCCCGCTCTCCAGGACGAGGGTGTCGAAGGCGCGCACCGGCTCGGTGTCGCCGAACGGCCGCAGCTCGTCCTGGAAGTTCTGCAGATACCGCTCCCCGAGCGCCGACTTCAGCCTGCCGAGCAGCGCCACCCCCTCCATCGCCGCCCGGCAGGCCTCCTCGACGTCACCGGCCTGCACTAAGACCGTGGCGAGCAGCAGCAGGTCGATGGCCCGGCGGCGCACCCGGGTCCGCGGGTGCCGGGCGAGCGCCTCCTCGGCCCGGCGGGCGGCCGGCCGCGGCTGCTTGAGATCCCGGTAGCAGTGCGCCAGTTCGTCGGCCAGATAGGCCCGGTCGAAATGCGCGATCCACTCGGGACCGTCACCGGGGACGACCTGCGTCATCGCCTCCATGGCCTTGTCCGCCAGTATTTTGCACATCCTGGCGTCCCCGAGCATGGCGTAGCCGCGGGCCTCGGTCGCGTAGAACATCGCCTGGGCCGACAGCGGCGCCCGGCCCCGGGTGCCCTCCTGCGCGGCCCGGGCGAGCTGCACCGCCTCCCGGGAGCAGCCCGCGCCGACGGCGAGATGGCTCAGCCCGGCGGCCAGCACATAGCCGCCGTAGCACCGGTCGTCCGCGGCCTGCGCGAGCCGCAGTGCCTGGATGTAATACCGCTGGGCCAGGCCCGGTTGCCCGATGTCCAGGGCGGTGTACCCGGCCAGCTCCGTCAGCCGGGCGGCCGCGGCGAACAGCTGCCGTCCCGTCGTCTCCCCGTAGCTCCCGGCCATCAGCCCGGACAGCACGCTGCTGAGGCAGGACACCACCACGGGCCGGACATAGCCGCTGCCCACCCGGTGATCGAGCTCGGCCAGCGCCTGGGTGGTCGCCCGGACCAGCTCCACATCGGTCATCCCCACCCGCGGCCCCAGCTGCCGGTGGCGCGCCACCTGCGGGTCCGGGGAGCTGATCAGCCAGTCCCGGCTGGGTTCGACCAAGGCCGACGCCGTCATGGCCGAACGTGACAAAAGCCCCCGGGATTCCGCGTCCATATGCCATAGTTCACGCACCTGCTCCAGTGCGTCGTCCACCGTGGCGGCGAAGTGGAGACCGACCCCGCAGGTCACGCTGTTGCCGTTGGCCATGCCGATCTCTTCCGTCGAGACCGTACGGCCGAGCTTGCCGCTCAGCGCCTCGGCGATGATGGCCGGCACCCGGCCCCGTGGCCGCTGACCACTGAGCCACCGGCTCACGGAGGTCTTGTCGTACCGCAGATCCAGACCCTGGGCCTCTCCCAAGACGTTCACCTGGCGCGCCAGCGCGGAGTTGGACAGTGAGGCTTCCTGGATGAGCGACCGCAGTCGTTGGTTGGTCTGACGCGCGACGAGTGGTCGGGCGGCCATGGTTCGCCTCCAAGCACATGCCGCCAACGCTTCACGTTGGCATATCCAGAGAACGGGATGGGTCAGTCTTTACCCAACAACCAGGACTGAATCGCGATGACCAAAGTCAAGTCCCAACCTGGGCGTTGCCCGCAGTAGCAAAGGGGCATGAAGGGGCTTCAGTCATGTGCCCCTCACGCCGGCCCGTCCCGACGCGCTCCTGCCGAACCCTCGCCGCACGCCACCCCCCACCGCGCACAACCACCCACCCCCGAGCGCCACCCCCGCGCTCCCCGCCACGCGTGCAGATTTCGGCCACGGTCGGGAGGGGAGCGACCGTGGGGGCGAGCCGGTCGGCGCGGTGGCCTCAGCGCGGCCACTTCTCCGGCGTACTACTGGTGATCACATCGCAGACCGCGGGCATTCCGGGGCCTGGAGACGTCCCCTTGGCGACCACCCGGACGCCGTCGAGCAGGATGCGGCAGGACGCGATCCCGTCCCCGGCGGGAGTCACCTCCACGCGGGCCTCGGCGCCGGTGTTGACGACGACCTTGGTGCTCCACGGAAGCTTGGTGGAGCCGAGCTGTTCGTCGCGGTGCTTCGTCTTGAACTGATCGGGGCTGTACCGGTAGCGCACGGTGGCGGCCCGGTCCTCGCCGCGGACGGACCTGCCCTCATAGGTGAGGTACCAGCCGTTCCCGCCCCGCTGCTCCTTGATCCACGTGATGTTGCTTCTCGCCCACAGCACTCCGCCGACCACCAGGGCCGCCACGAGGAAGCCGAGCAGGATGAGGAAGAGGGTGCCCCGGGAGGAGCGGGACGGGGGGTTCCGGTCTGTCATGAGCCTCGGCTCTCCGTGCTCTGCGTGCGCTGTCCGGCCGCCCGAGCCCGGGCCCTCCGGTCGATCCCCACGACTGTAGGTACGGATCCGTCGGCCGGACGTCGCCCGGCCGACGGATCCTCGCTCACCCTGCGGTCGTACGACGCGGCGGCCGACCGAGACCGTGGGCGTATCGCCCGGGCGGCCTGACACAGGTCCTGATGCGCTCCCCGGTGTCAGTCCGCGGACCGGAGGGAGCCGGCCGGGGCCGACGCCGGCACGGCCTGGGTCTCGGCGGCGCGTCCGGCCTGCTGCGCCGGGATCCGGCGGACGCATTCGATGAGGTAGTCGCCGGTGTCCGGGTCGAGGGTGACGCCGTGGGTCTCGCTGTGGAAGCCGGGGAAGCGCCGGTCGAAGGATTCCAGGGCGGTCAGATAGCGCAGCAGCGGCCCGTCGGGGGTGCCGGTGTTCTCGCCGGGCATCAGGACGGGGATGCCGGGCGGGGTGACGGTGACCATGGCGGCGGCGATCCGGTCGGCCGCGTCGGCCAGCCGGACCCGTTCGGTGCCGCCGCGGATGAGCTGCTGGTAACAGTGCTGGGGCGGGGTGACGGGCTCGGGCAGTTCCTGGAAGGCGGTGTCGAGCAGCTCGACCAGCCGGGCCTCGCGCAGATGGTCGTGCATCTCCTGGCACAGCGCGCGCAGCGTCTGGCCGGTGTAGCGCTGAGGGTGCGCGGCGACCAGCTCGGGCAGCAGGCGCTCCAGCGGGGTGTCCTCGTCGTAGAGCGTCTTGAAGTCCATCAAGGCGTCCATCAGGGTGCCCCACTTGCCCTTCGTGATCCCCATGGAGAACAGGATGAGCGTGGTGTAGCTGTCGGTCTTCTCCACCACGATGTTCCTGGTGGCCAGATAGGCGGTCAGGACGCGCGCGGGGATGCCCAGGTCGGCCATCCGCCCGCCGGCGTCGATACCGGGGCAGGTGAGGGTGACCTTGACGGGGTCGAGCAGGCAGTAGCCCTCGGTCAGGCCGGCGAAGCCGTGCCACTCGGCACCGGGCTCCAGCTGCCAGCAGGAGGGTTCGGTGCGCAGCAGCTCCGCCGGGGCGTCGGCGAACGGCAGCCGCTCCCCGGAGGCGGGGTCGACCACGGACTCGGGCTGCCAGACGCCGAAGAACCAGTCCGGCCGGTCATCGGCGGCCGCGATGCGCCGGCCGATGCGGACCACGCTCTGGCGGAAGCGGATGGCCTCGGTCACCGCCTCGTCGATCAGCCAGCGGCCCTGGGGCCCGTCCATCATCGCGGCGGCCACGTCCAGGGAGGCGATCATCGGATACAGCGGCGAGGTGGTGCCGTGCATCATGAACGCCTCGTTGAACCGGTCGTGCTCCACCGGCGCCCGGGGCGCGGGCTTGACGTGCACCATGGCGCTCTGCGACAGCGCGGCCAGCAGCTTGTGGGTCGACTGGGTGGAGAAGACGGTCGGCCGGTCGGGGCCGGGGAAGGTGTCGGGGCCCACCGCCATGCCGTAGCGCCCGGCGTAGAGGGGGTGGAACCGGGCGTAGGCGAACCAGGCTTCGTCGAAGTGGAGCCGCGGTGTGCTGGGCGCGAGGGCCCGGGTGACCTGGAGGGCGTCGTAACACAGGCCGTCGTAGGTGGAGTTGGTCAGCACGGCGTACGGGGCCTCAGTGGACACCGCGCCCTGGGCGAGCGGGTTGCGGGCGATCCGGGACGCGATCGACCGCGCCTCGATCTCGGCGGGCGGCAGCGGGCCCGCCAGCCCGTATCCGTTGCGGGTGGGGACCAGATAGACCGGCCGGGCTCCGGAGAGGACGAGGCCGTGCAGCACCGACTTGTGGCAGTTGCGGTCCACCAGCGCGATCTCGTCGCGGGTGACGCTGAAGTGACCGACCATGCGGTCGCAGGTCGAGTCACCGTGGAGGACGAAGTAGGTGCGGTCGGCGCCGAAGACCCGGGCGGCGTTGCGCTCCGCCGCGCCGACCGGGCCGGTGTGCTCGAACAGCGAGCCCAGCTCCTCGACCGAGATGGAGAGGTCGCTGCGCAGCAGCCGCTCCCCGAAGTAGTCGTGGAAGGCCCGGCCGACCGGGGACTTGAGGAAGGCGACGCCGCCGGAGTGGGCGGGGGTGTGCCAGGAGTACTCGTGTGCGTTGTCGAAGCGGCGCAGGGCTTTGAAGAACGGCGGCAGCAGCTCTTCCTGGTAGCCGCGGGCGGCGCCGGCGACCCGTCCGGCGATGAAGCGTGCGGTGTCCTCCAGCGGCCAGATGTAGCCGATCACGGTCTCCGCCACCCACAGCGGCAGATGTTCGAGGTCCTCGCCGGCCGTGACGAGGAAGACCGGGAGATTCTGGAAGCGCTGGCCGATCTGGCGCAGCACGTCGGCGCCGCCCGGCTCGTCGGTGGCCTTGCTGCCCTCCGGGAGCCCCCAGTCCACCACGGCGGCGGCGAGGCCCGCCTCGGTGCGCAGCACCGCCTGCGCGTCCTCGGCCGTGGACGCCCAGCGCACCTCGAAACGGCGGGCCTCCAACTCCTTGCCGATTCTGCGCAGTTGCTCGGCCCCGGTACCTCCGCTCTCCGGGAGCTCCGGTACCGCGAACAGAACTGTCCCGTCTGTCATGGTGCACCCCTGCGTGTCTCGGCGTATGCCTGCTGGCCCGCACACTGCGCGACCTGCAGAGAGTGAACGCGACGCACACCGGCGGCCGTGCCGCGACCGGGTCGAAACCACTCCGATGAGGGAAACAGCCCCGGAATGCTGCTGTGACGGCGTCGAACTCACCGCCCAGACAACCGTCTTGGACGCCGTTTCCCCTGTGGGCTACCGGCGCTTCTTCTTCCGGTCGAGTCGGCGCTTGGCCTGCTTTCGCTGACCCGTCAGGAGACGCTGGGCGGCAAATCGCTTTCCCATGGCGGTCCAGGTGTGGGCCAGACTTTCGGTGACCGCCACGGTACGGGTGTGGTCATCGCCCACCGTGCGGCGTAGGCGGTCGCGCGTCTCTTCAAGTAGCTGGGCCGCCTCTGCATACCGGCGGAGTTTGTGCAGGGTGACGGCGAGGCTGTGGGCGGATTGCAGGGTGTCGGGGTGGTTGTCGCCGAGGGTGTGGCGTCGACGCGCGAGGGTGTCCTCGTCCATGCGGCGGGCCCTCTCGGTTTCGCCGAGGTTGTGCAGGGTGGTGGCGAGGTTGTGGGCGGAGTGCAGGGTGTCGGGGTGGTCGTCGCCGAGGGTGTGCCGTCGTCGTCGGAGGGCGTCCTCGAACATCGTGCGGGCCTCGTCGGATTCACCGAGGTCGTGCAGGGCGACGGCGAGGTTGTGGGCGGATTGCAGGGTGTCGGGGTGGTTGTCGCCGAGGGTGTGCCGTCGTCGTCGGAGGGTGTCCTCGGACATCGTGCGGGCCTTGTCGGTTTCGCCGAGTTTGTGCAGGGTGGCGGCGAGGTTGTGGGCGGATTCGAGGGTGTCGGGGTGGTCGTCGCCGAGGGTGTGCTGTCGTCGTCGGAGGGTGTCCGCGTGCATGCGGTGGGCCTCCTCGGTTTCGCCGAGTTTGTGCAGGGCCATGGCGCGGCTGTGGGCGGATTGCAGGGTGTCGGGGTGGTCGTCGCCGAGGGTGTGCTGTCGTCGTCGGAGGGTGTCCTCGTGCATGCGGTGGGCTTCGACATGGTCCCCGGCCTCGTGCAGGGCGCTGGCGAGGTTGTGGGCGGATTGCAGGGTGTCGGGGTGGTTGTCGCCGAGGGTGTGCTGTCGTCGTCGGAGGGTGTCCTCGTACATCGGGCGGGCCTCTGCGTGCTTCCCCAACCTCGATGTAGTGGCGGCCAGGTCGTTCGCGGACTGCAGGGTGTCGGGATGGTCGTCACCGAGAAGGCGTCGGCGGCGCGCGAGGGTGTCCTCGACGAACGTCAGAGCGCCGACGACATCTCCCACATCGGCCGTTGCGTGACCGAGGTACTGCGTGCAGTTGAGAGTGTCGGGGTGATCCTCCCCCAATTCGCCTGCCCACACCTTGCGTAGGGGCGTGGTGAGGCTCAGTGCGCTGCGTGGCTGCCCGCTCCGGATGAGGAACAAGGCCGTCTTGAGCAGAAGGGGCCGTAGCTCGGGCCGATCGGCGAGGACGGCGTGATGGGCGATGAGGTGAGAGGCCAGAGCGGCCCAGGCGGGCCAGGCATCCGGTACTTCCAGGTTGCCCGGGTCGATGCTGCTGAGGACGGTAGCGACATCGCGCCGGATCTTTCCCGCCTCTTCGGGACCGGTGTGGTCGCGGAGAACCGCCTGGGTGAGGCGATGGATCTGGAAGGTCTCGTGGTCGAGGCGGGCCAGGCCGTAACGGCTGAGCGGCTGGAGGGCGGCGTGCGGCCACATGAGATCGCCCGGGTCACCGGGGATGGTGGAGAGCCGTGAACGCGCGCTCTCCAGCCACCTCGTGGGGATGGGGTCGGGCCCGAAGAAGGCACCGAGACGGAGCAGAGCCGCGGCCTCGGGGTGGTCGCTCTCCAGGCCTGTGGTGGCGATGCCCACCGCGGCGGCCAGCGGCGCCGGGTAGCCGGGGGCGTCGCCCTCTTCCAGAATCCGTGCCGTGTTGGTGGTGAGGAGCTGGAGGTAGCGGTCGATGGTCATGCCGCTGCCGATGACGCCCACGGCCTGTGCGAGGGCCAAGGGGAGGTCGCCGACATCCCTGGCGAGGAGGTCCGCCTCTTCGGAGGTGATGCTGGGAATCTGGGTTCTGAGGTAGGAGACGGAGTCGGCGCGGCTGAAGACGTCCAAGCCGGTCTGGTGAGCGATACCCCGCCAGTCCGGGTTGCGTGAGGTGATCACGACATGGCCGGAGCCCTCGGGGAGCCAGGGGTCGATCTGCTCACGGTTCTCGGCGTTGTCCAGGATGAGGAGCCAGCGCTGCTCCGTGCGCAGGTGCTGCAGGAGGGCACGGGCGTTGTGCTCGGACCCGGCCTCGGGTTTGGCGATGCCGAGTCGGTCGGCCAGCTCGGTGTAGTGGACGGGGAGTTGGTCGTCCTGTTCGGCGTCGACCCACCACACCACGTCGTACTGGCCGGCGAACCGGTGTGCATACTCCAGCACGATCTGGGTCTTGCCGACACCGCCCATCCCGTGCAGCGCGCGCACCACAGCCTGCTGCCCGCTGAGCAGCCCGTCGCGGAGCTGCGCGATCTCGGCCTCACGACCGGAGAAGTCGGGGTTGCGGCGGCGCACGTTCCAGACATCGGGCTGACCGGTGGTACTGGGCAGCCGAGGCTTCGTGCCGTGTGAGACGGCGGCCGAGTCGTCGGCCGGAGTGGTGCCGGGAAAGGGCGGCGGGCTGGTGGGGCGGGCTCCGCCGTTGACCGCCTCACGCAAGGTGGCAAGGGCCGTGGTCTCGTCCAGGCCATGGAGGTCCTTGCGGAGCTTCGCGGCCAGGAGAGGGGGCACATCAGCGGTGGTGATGGGTTCGAGCGCGAGCGGGATGACGCGGTCCCTTCGGGCCACTGCTGCGGTCCACTCGTCATCGGTCCATCGCTCGGGGGCGAAGTAGGACTTGGAGAAAAGGGCCACGACCGCGTCAGCCCGTTCGAGGGCCTGGTCCATGTGGTGCACGAAATTGTCCCCGGCGCGCCAGTCCCACACGTCGAGGACCACCTGGTGGCCCGCCTGTTCGAGATGCCAACCCACCCATTCGGCCCATGGGCGGTCCGGCCCCGCGTAGCTGATGAAGAACTGCTGCGTGGCGTCGGTCATTGCGGCCCCCCGAGTCACCATGTGCTGGTCGTGTCGTGTTGCGGCAATCATCCCGCGTATAGCGTGGGCGACGCAGGAGAATGTGCAGGTCGCCGATGGACACCGAAGAGGGGATTGTGATGGGGCGGGCTCCGAAGACCGTGGACGTACGGCTGAAGCTGCCGATGCTGGAGATCGCCGGTAGTTGGGAGCCGAACGATGCGGAACGACGTGCGGCCTGGGAGCTGTACGTAGAACTCGTCACCCGTGTCTCCGTGGTGCCGATGCGGGCGGACGAAGGCCTGCTGCGAGAGGCACTGACGAGCCTGTACTCGCTGTTCGGCAGCACCCGGGAAATCCTGCGCAGGCACGGCCCCCAGATTGCCGAGCCCAAGCGGGACGGCCAGTACAACTTCGGCTACCTGGCGGTCGCGATGCTCAACTACGGACTACGGCCGTTGCTGGCCAGCTGGCACCCCGCGCTGGAGGACTGGGAAAGCCGCCGGCCCGCCGACCGCTCCCGCCGCGACCACGAACGCGCCTGGCCCGAGGCGGACCGCCTCCGTAGCGCCCTGAACGGCACCCGACAGGTACTCAGCGCCTATGCGGACCTCCTCGCCTCGGCCTGCGGCATCCCGAACCTCCTCGGCGCCATTCCTCCTGCCCCTGCTGACGGCTAGGCCCTGTCGTCGAACTCCCGCCTGCTGCCCGTCGCCTGGCACGCAGGCGCCGGGCCGCTCGGTATGCAGGCGGGCAAGGTGACGGTGAAGGTACTGCCCTCGTCCGGTGTGGTGCGTACGGTCACCGTGCCGCCGTGTGCTTCGGCGATCGACTTGACGATGCTCAGGCCGAGGCCCGTGCCGCCGCTGCCGGGGGTGCGGGAGGCGTCGCCGCGGTAGAAGCGCTCGAAGATCCGGGCGGCGGTGTCGGGGTCCATGCCGGGTCCCTGGTCGGTGACGTGCAGTTCGACGTGGGGGCCGTCCGGCGCATGCACCGTGACGGATATCGGCGTGCCGGGTGAGGTGTAGCGCAGTGCGTTGTCCAGCAGATTGCGCAGTACCTGGAGCAGCCGGTCCTCGTCGCCGTGCGCGAAGGTCTCGCCCTGCTCCTCGATGGTGATCGGCCTGCCGGGGTCGACGGCGCGGGCATCGGCGACGGCGTCCTGCGCGAGCTTGCCGAGGTCGACCGGTGCGGCGGCGAGCGGGCGGCCCTGGTCGAGCCGGGCGAGCAGCAGCAACTCCTCGACCATGCCGTGCATGCGGGATGCCTCGTCCTCGATGCGCAGCATCGCCCGCTCGACGAGTTCGGGGTCCCGGGCCAGGCCGTGCAGGTGCAGTTGGGCCCAGCCGCGGATCGTGGTCAGGGGAGTGCGCAGTTCGTGCGAGGCGTCGGCCACGAACTGGCGCAGCCGCTCCTCGGAGTGCTGCCGCTCGTCGAACGCGCGGTTGAGGGCGGTGGCGACCTCACCGATCTCGGAGTGGCGGCTGGTGACTTCGATGCGCTGGTCCACGTCGCCCTCGGCGATCGCGGTCGCCGTCGTGGCCACGTCGCGCAGCGGCCGCAGGCTCAAGCGCAGCACACCGTGGCTGAGGAGGACGATGGCGCCGAGCGCCGTCAGGGTGGCCACGGCATCGGCGCCGATCAGCCAGTACACCACGTCGTCCGTGGGTCCGAGGCTCTCGGCGATCACCACTGTGCGGAACGGCTTCGCCGGGGCGCCGGGCCGTGGCTGGACCGTGGCGTGCGGGCCGACGGGGAAGGCGAGGGTGCGGTATCGCGGTACGGGTGTTTCCCGGGTCGGCAGGGTGACGGGGTGCTCGGCGAATCCGTCCGGGACCGGCGTCGGGAGGGCGGGCACGGGTGCGGGCGTGCCGTTGAGGTTCTTTGCCGGTGTCTGTGCGACCACTCGTCCGTGCTCGTCGAGCAGCGCGGCGTAGAACCCGCCGGGGGTCTGGGAAAGGAGGCCGGCCTTGATCGTACGGGTGGGGCGGTCCAGCTTGCGGTGCCGGATGCCGTCGCGGGCGTTGGCGAGCTTGGCGTCGGCGGCATTGATGAGGTAGGAGCGCAGGGCGATGAGGGAGGTCGCGTTGACCGCCACCATGCCCAGGGCGGCCAGCAGGACGACTCCCGCCATGAGACGGGCCCGCAGGGAGCCGAGGCGTGCGCCGGCCATGTCAGGCGTCCCCGGGGAGGCGCAGACTGTAGCCGAATCCGCGGACGGTCTGGATCAAGGGCGGTGTGTGGGCGTCGATTTTCGCCCGGAGCCGGGAGACCAGCTTCTCGACGACGCCGTGGCTGAAGTGGTGCTGCCAGACGTGGTCCATGATCTGCTCCTTGGAGACCACGTACTCGGCGTTGACCAGCAAGTACCGCAGGAGCTTGTACTCGGTCGGCGACAGCGGGATCAGGCAGTCCCGGCGGCGGACCCGCCGGCTGCGTTCGTCCACGGTCAGGTCCGCGAAGCCCAGGACCGGGCTGGGCTCGTCGGCGGTCGTGCCGGCCCGGCGCAGCAAGGCGTACACCCTGGCCAGCAGCTCGGGGACGCTGAACGGCTTGGTGAGGTAGTCGTCGGCGCCCATGGCGAATCCGGCCACCCGGTCCTCCACCGCGTCGCGCGCGGTCAGGAACAGCACCGGCAGCCGCGCCCCGTTCCTGACGAGGTGCCGGCACACCGCGAACCCGTCCATATCGGGCAACATCACGTCCAGCACCACCAGATCCGGGGGATCGGCGTCGTAGGCGCGCAGGGCCGCAGCACCGCGGTCCGCGGTCGTCACCTGGTACCCCGCCAGGCTCAGGGTCGTCTCCAGCAGCTCCAGCATCCTCGGGTCGTCGTCCACGACCAGCAGCCGCTGGCCGGTCCCCCGGGGCAATGACAGCCCGGTGGCAGGTGAGGCGGAGTGCATGACAGGTACCAATCGGGGGAGGCCACGTCCGCGACAACCCGTCAGAGGTGCCGCGTCTGCGACGACAACGCGCGCCCGCGCCCACGGGTTCCCTGCGCCGCGGACCGGCCGACGCCCGGTGTACGCGGGACCGTGATCTGCGGAGGCATACGGGATTCGCCGGCTGTCAGGAAACGGTCAGGTGGGCGTCCGGGGCGGGTCAGCCGGGGTGGGTTCTCTTGAGGCAGGACAGCCCGACGACCACCGTCGCCGAGAAGGCAGGAGCAGCCGTGGACCGCTCAGCACCCCCTGAAACCGGCAGTGACGACGCTGCCCGGGACATGATCCGCAGACGGCTGCGCAGCGGGATCATCGACGTGGCGCCCATCCTCGGATTCACCCTGAGCCTGTCGCTGACCCATCAGGTGGCCGTCGCGTTGACGGTCGCGCTGACGCTCGGGGCCGCGGGCTGCATCTTCCGGCTGGTACGCAGAGAATCCGTGTGGCGCACGCTCGGCATCGTCGGCGTCGTCGGTATCGGCGGCGCGCTGGCCGCAGGCACCGGACAGGCCACCGCCTTCTTCGCCCCGAGCCTGGTGATGCACTGCGTGATGGCCGTGGCGACGCCGGTGCTGCTGCTCCTCGGATGGCCGCCGCTGGGTCTGGCGGTGGGCCTGATCACCGGTGAGAAGACCGGATGGCGCCGCTGCCGGGTGCGCCGGCGGGGATTCATCAGGGGCAACTTGGTGGTGATGGCCGGAAGTTACGCGATGCTCGCCATCCAGCTCTCGCTGTTCCTCTCCGGCCAGGCCGTCGCCCTCGGCGCGGTCGAAACCTTCGGCCCCGTCGTCATGGCGCTCAGCACGCTGCTGGGCTGGCGCGTCCACCGACGCTGCGTCGGTACGCACCGCTGCGTCTACAGCCCCCCGAGCACCGACACCACCCGCTCCTTGGAAAGGACTCCGTCATGACCGCAGAACAGCCCACCATCAAGCCCCAGCCCAGGGTGCGGACCTGCCCCTTCGACCCGCCGGAGGAGTACCGCACACTGCGCGAGCAGGAGGGGATCACCCAAATGACCCTCCTCGACGGTCAGCCGGGCTGGATCGTCACCCGCCACGAGGACGTCCGGGCGGTACTCGCAGACCCGCGGTTCGGCAGCGGAGGCCCCCGGCTGGGGAACACCCGGGACGGCGACACATATACGACGCCCCCGGGATTCTTCATCAACATGGAACCGCCGGAGCACACCCGGTTCCGCCGGCTGCTCACCAAGCAGTTCACCGTGCGCCGGATGAGGCAACTGACCCCAGCAGTGGAGCAGTTCGTCGCGGAGCGGCTGGACGCGATGGCCCGGGCCGAGTCCCCGGTCGACCTCGTGCAGGAATTCGCCCTGCCGGTTCCCTCCCTGGTGATCTGCGAGCTGCTCGGAGTGCCCTACGCCGACCGCGAGGAGTTCCAGCGGAACTCGGCCAGGATGCTCAACCTCACCGTAAGCCAGGAAGAGCGGCAGGAGGCCCATGAGGCGGTGCGGTCGCACATCCACCGACTGGTGCGGGCCAAGCACGTCGAGCCCACCGACGACATCCTCGGCGAGCTGGTGGAGTCCGGCGAGCTCACCGACGAGGAACTGGCCGGCGTGGGAACGTTGCTGCTGGTCGCCGGCCATGAAACGACCGCGAACATGATCGCGCTGAGCACCATGTGCCTGCTGCAGAACCCCGAGCAGCTGGCGGCGCTCCGCGCCGACCCCACGCTGATGGACGGCGCTGTCGAGGAGTTGCTGCGGTATCTCACCATCGTTCAGTACGGCGCGCGCCGTACCGCTCTTGAGGACGTGGAACTCCACGGACACCTGATCAAGGCCGGCAGCGGGGTGGTTGCCTCGCTGACCTCGGGGAACCGCGACGAGGCGGTGATCCCCGGTGACCCCGAGCAGTTGGATGTGACGAGGGGGTTCGGATCCCACCTCGCCTTCGGTCACGGCATCCACCAGTGCCTCGGGCAGCAGCTGGCCCGGGTGGAGATGAAGGCGGCTCTGGGTGCGCTGTTCGACCGGTTCCCCACGCTGCGGCTCGCGGTGCCGCCGGAGGACGTACCGATGCGCCACGACACGATCGTCTACGGCGTCCACGAACTCCCCGTGACCTGGTAGCCGGCAGCAGCCACGGAGCCGTGCCTGAGGGAAGGTCACGGCTGCCATCAGATCGCAGTCCCACTGATACGGAGCGGAACGCCCGATGAAGATCATCATTGACGAGGACAAATGCGTTGGCGCAGGGCAGTGCGTGCTGGCTGCCGACGAGGTCTTCGACCAGCGCGACGAGGACGGCATCGTCGTCCTGCTCAACCCTTCCCCGCCGGACGACCTGAGCGATCGGGTCGAGAACGCCGCCCTTCTCTGTCCCGCGCTGGCCATCGAGGTGGTGAAGTAGTGCCCGCCATGGACCACATCGTCCTGGTGGGCGCGTCGGCCGCGGCCCTGACCGCGGCCGACGCCCTGCGGCTCGAAGGCTTCACCGGCACCCTGACCATGGTCGGTGAGGAGCTGCGCCCGCCGTACGACCGCCCACCGCTGTCGAAGCACGTCCTGTCCGGCAAGCTGGAACCGCACAAGACCACCCTGCGGCAGGACGCCGACCTGCAACGGCTCCGGATGGACCTGAAGTTGGGCTGCCGCGCCACCCACCTGGACCCGACGGCGCGTACCGTCACCCTGGACGACGGGGACCGGCTGCACTACGACGGCCTGATCATCGCCACCGGACTGCGCCCCCGCCGGCTGCCCTTCGGCCACGACCTGGCGGGTGTGCACGTGCTGCGCACCCTCGACGAAGCGCTGTCGCTGCGCGCACAGTTGCTGTCCGCGCCTCGCGTCGTGGTGATCGGCGCCGGATTCCTCGGCGCCGAAATCGCCGCCACCACCCGCGGCCTCGGCCTGGACGTCGCCCTCGTGGATGTCGAGGCCACCCCCTTGGCCAGGCAACTCGGCCCCCAGATAGGCGGGCTGGTGGCCGACATGCACCAGGAACACGGGGTCAGCCTGCACATGAACCGCAAGGTCACCGGCCTGACCGGTACGGCGGGCCGGGTCACCGCGGTGCAACTCGACGACGGCACCTCGCTCCTCGCCGATCTGGTCGTGGTCGCCATCGGCTCGGAACCGGCCGTCGACTGGCTGGCCGACTCCGGGCTCCCCCTGGGTGACGGGGTGCTGTGCGACAGCACCTGCCAGGTCGCCCCCGGGGTCTATGCGGCAGGCGACGTCGCCAACTGGCCGCACCCCCTCACCGGTGAACGGGCCCGGCTGGAACAGCGCACCAACGCCACCCAGCAAGCGCTCACCGCCGCCAGAAACCTCCTGGCCGGCCCCGCCGAAGCCATCCCGTACGCGCCGGTCCCGTTCGGATGGACCGACCAGTACACCGCCAAGATCCAGTTCCACGGCTGGTGTCCCATGGACGCGCGCGTCGCCTACGTCGACGGTGACCCACAGGACGGCAAGTTCGTCGCGCTCTACTACGCAGGCGACCGCGTCGTCGGCGCTCTCGGCTGGAACAGCGCGCGCACCCTGCGCGCCTACCACGACCGCATCGCCGCGCCCGTCGCCGCCTGACCCTGCCCTCCGGCCGGACACACCACGCGGGCATCGGCACACCCGCTCAGGTATCCGGGCGACGGATCTCCGTCGCCCGGATACGTGCTGCCTGCCCCCCTCTCCCGTTACGACGGGATACCTGGCCGTGTGTAACGATCGTTGCGTCACGCAGTGCGGAGAAGGGACGCGAATGGCTGGCCGGGCCACAGATCACAGCGACCGAGCGAAGGCTGACACGGACCCGGAGCAGGCAGGCCGGGAGCCCGGGTTGGGGGCCACCGTGGCCGAGCGGGTGCGGCGCGCCGAGGGGGGCCTGTCTCCTGCCGAGCGGCGGATCGCACGGGCGCTGACGGCCAATTACCCGGCGGCCGGGCTGGAGTCCGCTTCGGGGCTCGCCTCCCAGGCCGGGGTCAGTGCGCCCACCGTGGTGCGGTTCGTCGCCCGGCTCGGGTTCGACGGCTACCGGCACTTCCAGCAGTCGCTGCGTGAGGAGGTGCAGGCGCGGCATGCCTCGCCGCTGACCCTGGCTCCGGTGATCGGCAAGGACTCGCCCACGTCCGAACTGGTCGAGGCGGCGCAGCAGGTGAGCGGTGCGACGCTGGACCAGACGTTCGCCGCGCTCCCGGAGCAGGAGTTCGACCGGGCGGTCGGCCTGCTCTGTGACCCGGCCAAGCGGATC
Organism: Streptomyces sp. 2323.1; assembly: GCF_900221035.1. Classification (NCBI taxonomy): domain Bacteria; kingdom Bacillati; phylum Actinomycetota; class Actinomycetes; order Kitasatosporales; family Streptomycetaceae; genus Streptomyces; species Streptomyces sp. 2323.1. The sequence continues at coordinate 5,279,354 of NZ_LT907981.1, forward strand.
GCCTGCTTCGGCGGCCGGTTCTCCCAGCTGCTGGCCGAGTATCTCGACCTGCACCTCCGGCTGCTGCGCCCGGGGACCTTCGTGCACACCGGGGCCCCGGGGCGCGATGCGGGTTTCCGTGTCGACCTGAGCCGGCGGGACGTGTGTGTGGTCTTCGACTTCCGCCGCTACCAGGACGACACCGTGCAGCTCGCCCGGTACGCGCACGAACGCGGCGCCAAGGTCGTGCTGGTCACCGACCCGTGGCTGTCGCCCGTGGCCGAGTTCGCCGACGTGGTGCTCCCCGCGCGGGTGGAGGCGCCGAGCCCGTTCGACAGCATCGTCGCGCCCACGGCGCTCGTGGAGACCCTGGTCGCGGCCGTGCACGCCCGGCTGGGCCCGCCGGCCGAGGAGCGGATGCGGGCCGCGGAGGAGGCGTGGCGCGGGGAGGCGCGGCACGGGGAGGCCGACAGCTCCTGAAAAATTCATTTCAACGTGGCTCTTGACGCGCGACTTGCAACGAACGTTTCATGAGGGTGTCCCGGGCCACACCGTGCGGCCCCCTTCTGCTCGGGAGTCGTCGTGCCCGATCATCCTCATACCTCACGCAAACTGCGCCTGTGGGAAGCCCTGGCCCTCTCCGTCGGCCTCATGGGCCCGACCCTGGCCATGGGACTCAACGGCGCCGGCGTCGCGGCCACCGTGGGCCAGGCCGTGCCGCTGGTCTTCCTGCTCGGCCTGCTCGGCGTCGGCCTCGTGGGCTACGGCTTCTGGCGGCTGACCCAGCACTTCCACCACGCCGGCTCCGTCTACGCCCTGGCCGGCGCCACCATCGGTCCCCGCGCCGGCTTCTTCGGCGGCTTCGCGCTGCTCGGCGCCTACCTCGCCTTCCTCGTGTGCACCCTGGCCGCGACCGGGGTCTTCGCCCATGCGTTTCTGCACGCGCTGGGCGTGCACTCCACCGGCCCGTGGGTGGCCGTCGCGGTCGTCGCCGCCCTGGGCGTCACCCTGCTCAACTCGCGGGACACCCGGCTCACCGCCCGCACCCTGCTGGTCGCCGAAGGCATCGGCATCGCGGCCATGCTGGTCCTCGCCGTCGTCGTCATCGGGCGCACCGGCACCGGCTCGGCACCGCGCCACCAGACCCTCGACCTGGCGGTCTTCACTCCCGGTGCGGCCTCCTGGGGCGCGATCATGACCGCGACCGTCTTCGCCTTCCTGTCCTGGGCCGGCTTCGAGGCGTGCGCCTCACTGGGCGAGGAGACCGACGACCCCAAGCGCAACATCCCGCGCGCCCTGGCGGGCAGCGTGCTGCTCACCGGTGTTCTCTATGTCCTGATGATGTTCGTCCAGACCATCGGGTTCGGCACCGACGGCGCGGGCGTGCGGCAGTTCGCCGGGTCCGAATCGGCTCTGGTGACGCTCTCCGGCAGCTACCTCGGCACCTGGTTCTCGCTCGTCGTCGCCTTCACCGCGGTCGCCTCCGCCTTCGCCGCCGCCCTCTCCTCGTCCGCCGCCGCTGCCCGCATGGTCTCCGCCCTGGCCCGCGACGGCTTCGGACCGGCCGCGCTCGCCCGCACCGATCCCGCCACCGGCTCTCCCACCAGGGCCCTGTGGCTGTGCGGCGCCGTGGCCGCCGTGTTCACGGCCGTCATGTACGGCGTGGGCACCAGCGCCTTCGACGCCTACTACTGGTACGCGACCATCGGCGTGCTGTGCGTCCTGGTCGTCTACGCCGTGGCCGGGGTCGGCGTGATCGTCTTCACCCTCTCCCGCCGCGGCCACATACCCCGCCGCGAACTCGTCATCCCGCTGGCCGGTCTGGGCTACCTCTGCTTCGTCTTCTACCAGCAGTCCACCGGTCAGAGCGCGCCCTACACCTACTTCCCCTGGATCGCCGCCGCCTGGTGCGCGACCGGTCTCGCCGTCGTCCTCCTTGCCCCCTCCCTGGCCAGGCGCATCGGCGCCCGCCTCACCAGTGAGCTGAACGGGGGGCAGGGCGACCGCCAGGAGCAGAGCCCCGAACCGCCCGCCGCCGACAGCATGAAGGTGACTCCATGACTTCCCGCACCGACGACTACGCGACCGTCTTCGTCGCCACCTGCGACCTGGCCGGCCAGGTACGGGGACGGGCCGTGCCGCCGTCCGAACACGAGGGGGTCCTGCGCAGCGGCACCGGCTGGGTTCCCGCGAACCTCGCGATCTCCTCGTTCGGACCGATCGCTCCCGACAACGTCTTCGGTTCCCGCGGTGACCTGCGGCTGCTCCCCGACCCCGGCACCGCCGCCGGCATCCCGGCCGACGGCACCACCCCGGGGATGCTGCTCTACCTCGCCGACCAACGGCTGCCGGACGGCCGGCCCTGGGCCTGCTGCCCCCGCACCTTCCTGCGCGACGCCCTCTCCGAGCTGCGCGAACGGACCGGACTGGAGGCCGTCGCCGCCTTCGAGCACGAATTCGTGCTCGACAACCTCCCCGAGAGCGCCCCGTTCTCCCTGCGGCGCTTCCGGGACGCCGAGCCGTTCGGCACCGACCTGGTGCGCCTGCTGGAACACGCCGGCCTCGAACCGGAGACCTGGATCCCCGAGTACGGCGACGGCCAGTTCGAGGTCACCCTGCGCCCGGCCCCCGCCGCGGTCGCGGCCGACCGGGCCGTCCTCCTCAAGGAACTCGTCCGCGACCTGGCCCGCCGCCGTGGTCTGCCCGTCACCTTCGCCCCCCTCCTGGACACCGACGGCGTGGGCAACGGCGTCCACCTCCACCTGAGTCTGCGCGACGCCGACGGCCGCCCCGTGCTCTACGACCCGCATCGCCCCGGCCGGCTCTCCGCCCTCGGCGCCCGCTTCAGCGCCGGCGTCCTGGCCCATGCCCCGGCCCTCACCGCGCTGACCGCACCGAGCCCGGTGTCCTTCCTGCGCCTGACCCCGAACCGGTGGAGCGCCGGCGGGGCGTTCCTGGCCGAGCGCAACCGCGAGGCGCTGCTGCGCATCTGCCCCACCACCGAGCTCGGCGGCTCCGGCCCCGCCGCCCAGTTCAACCTCGAATACCGCGCCGCCGACGCCACGGCCAACCCCTGGCTCGCCCTGGGCGTCCTGATCCGCGCCGGCCTGGCCGGCCTGACCGGGGACTACGACGAGCCCACCGTGTGGCCCGAGGACACCGACCAGTCCGTGCTCGCGATGGCGCCGCCCCTGCCCACCACGCTCGACGAGGCCCTGGAAGCCCTGGAGAAGGACGACACCGTCCGCTCCTGGTTCGACCCACAGCTTCTCGCCACCCAGCTCTCGGTCAAACGCTCCGAACTCGCCCAGCTCGACGGCCTGGACGACGCCGCACGCATTCGAAAGGTCCGACGTGTCTACTGAACGACTCCTGGCGGAGATCGACCGGCTCCCCTTGGTGGACCACCACGTCCACGGCGCCCTCCGCCACGACGCCGACCGCTCCGCCCTGGAGCAGATGCTCACCGAGTCCGACCGCCCGATCCCGCCGTGGATGACCCAGTTCGACTCGCAGATCGGCTTCGCCGTCCGCCGCTGGTGCGCCCCGGTCCTCGGCCTCGAACCGCACGCCGACCCCGAGACGTACGTCGCCCGGCGCACCGAACTCGGCACCGACGAGGTCAACCGCAGACTGCTCGACGCCTCCGGCATCGGCCACTATCTGCTGGAGACCGGCTACAAGGGCGAGGACATCCTCGACCCCCAGGGCATGGCGGCCGCCTCCGGGCGCCCCGTCGACGAGGTGGTGCGCCTGGAGACCGTACTGGAGGACGTGGCGCGCACCGGTGTCAGCGCCGCCGAACTCCCCGACCGGTTCCGGGAGACCCTGGCCGCCCGCACGGCCACCGCGGTCGGCCTCAAGAGCATCGTCGCCTACCGCCACGGCTTCGACTTCGACCCCGGCCGCCCCGAGGACCACGAGGTGATCGCCGCGGCCGGCGCCTGGCTCGCCGAGTGCGAAACCACCGGCCCCGTCCGCGTCCGCCACCCGGTGCTGCTGCGCTTCGCCCTGTGGTGCGGCGTCGACCGCGGTCTGCCGATCCAGTTGCACGCCGGATACGGCGACCCGGACGTCGAACTCCACCGCTGCGACCCGCTGTTGCTCACCCGCTTCATCAAGAACGTGGAACCGTACGGCACCGACCTGCTGCTGTTGCACTGCTACCCCTTCCAGCGCAACGCCGGCTACCTCGCCCAGGTGTTCCCGCACGTCTACTTCGATGTCGGCCTCGGCATCAACTACACCGGCATGCGCTCCGACGCCGTCATCGCCGAATCCCTGGAACTCGCCCCCTTCGCCAAGATCCTCTTCTCCTCCGACGCCTGGGGGCCGCCGGAACTGCACCATCTCGGCGCCCTGTTGTGGCGCCGCGGCATGGCCCGGACCCTCGCCGCCTGGATCGACAGCGGCGAGTGGGACCTCGACGAAGCGCTCAAGGTGGTGCACATGACCGGCCACGACAACGCCCGCCGCGTCTACCGGCTGGAGGACCGGGCATGACCGACCGCCACCTCTCCGCCCTGGCCGCCGCACTCGACGAGGAGCTCCCGGCCGCCGCGGCACTGCGCCACCGCCTCCACGCCCGCCCCTGCCTGTCCGGCGCCGAGGCCCCCGCCCGCGACCTCGTGCTCGCCGCACTGCCCGCCGGCTCCACCACCAAGGTCGCCGACACCGGCGCCGTCGTCCGGATCGGCGGCCCGGGCCCCGCCGTCGCCGTCCGCGCCGAACTCGACGCCCTCGCCGTGCAGGAGCAGACCAGCGCGCCATGGACGTCCGAACACCCCGGCCTCATGCACGCCTGCGGCCATGACGTGCACCTGGCCGCGCTCACCGCCCTCGCCCGTGCCATCGGCCGGAAGGGCGGCCCGGCCCCCCTGCTGGCCGTCCTGCAGCCCCGAGAGGAGACCTACCCCTCCGGCGCCCAGGACGTCGTCGAGGACGGCATCCTCGACCGCGAACAGTGCCGGGCGGTGATCGGGGCGCATGTGCAGCCCCTGCTGCCGGCCGGCACCGTCGCCTGCACCCCCGGCGGCGTCAACGCCTCCTCCGACGAATTCACGGTCACCGTGCACGGCCGCAGCGGCCACGCCGCCTACCCGCACCTCACCCGCGACCCCGTCGTCACCCTCGCCCATATCGTCGTCGCCCTGCAGAGCCTGGTCAGCCGCGGTACGGACCCCATGTCCCCCGTCGTCCTCAGCGTCAGCACCCTCGCGGCCGGCACCGCGGCCAACGTCATACCCGGCACCGCCGAGGCCCGCGGCACCCTGCGCGCGCTGGGCAACCGCGAGCGCGAGACCCTGCACGCACGGCTGGCCGAGGTCGCCGGACTGGTGGCGCAGGCCCACGGCTGCACCGCGCAGGTGGACATCACCCGCGGAGAGCCCGTGCTCGACAACGACCCGGCGCTGACGGCCGCCACACGACCGCTGCTCGGCCCGCTCGGCCTGCGCGTCGGTGACGACCTGCGGTCCGCCGGCTCGGACGACTTCTCCTTCTTCTGCGCGCAACTGCCGTCACTGATGCTGTTCGTGGGCACCCACGGGGGCACCGAACAGCTCCACTCGCCCACGTTCCTGCCGCCCGACGACCGCATCCGGGACGTCGCCCACGCCCTGCTCGCCGGCTACCTCGGCGCCGCGGAACTGCACACCTGACCCCCGGCGCCCCGCGCCCTTCGCCTCCCCTCCCAAGGACCGCACCATGACCACCACCGACACCCACGGCGCGCCCCACCCCGGCTCGGCGACCCAGCTCCACATGTCCCTGGCCGAGACGGCCACCGCCCACAACTACCAGCCGCTGCCCGTGGTGCTGGCCTCCGGCCAGGGCGCCTGGGTCACCGACGTCGACGGCCACCGCTACCTCGACTGCCTGGCCGGATACTCGGCCCTCAACTTCGGCCACGGCCACCCCCGGCTGACCGCCGCGGCCCAGGAGCAACTGGCCCGCCTCACCCTCACCAGCCGGGCGTTCCACAACGACCGCCTCGGCCCCTTCTGCCGCGACCTCGCCGAACTCGCCGGCATGGACCTCGTGCTGCCGATGAACACCGGTGCCGAGGCCGTCGAAGCCGCGATCAAGGTCGCCCGCAAATGGGGCTACGAGCGCAAGGGCGTCGCCCCCGACCGCGCCACCGTCATCGTCGCCGACGGCAACTTCCACGGGCGCACCACCACGATCGTCAGCTTCTCCAGCGACCCGGTCGCCCGCGACGGCTTCGGCCCCTTCACCCCTGGCTTCCGCACCGTCCCCTACGGCGACAGCGCCGCCCTGGAAGCCGCGGTCGACGAGAACACCGTGGCCGTGCTCCTCGAACCCATCCAGGGCGAAGCCGGCGTCCTCATCCCCCCGCCGGGCTACCTCCAGGCCGTACGGGACGTCTGCACCCGCGAAAACGTGCTGTTCATCGCGGACGAGATCCAGTCCGGCCTCGGCCGTACCGGCACCACCTTCGCCTGCGACGCCGAGGGGGTCACCCCGGACATCTACGTCCTCGGCAAGGCCCTCGGCGGCGGCATCGTCCCCGTCTCCGCCGTGGTCTCCCGCCACGACATCCTCGACGTCATCCGCCCCGGCAACCACGGCTCCACCTTCGGCGGCAACCCCCTGGCCGCCGCCGTCGGCCACGCCGTCGTCGAGCTGCTGCGCAGCGGCGAATACCAGGCACGCGCGGCCGAACTCGGCGAACGCCTGCGCACCCGTCTCGAAGACCTCGTCGGCCACGGCGCCATCGCCGTCAGATCCCGAGGCCTCTGGGCCGGCATCGACCTCGACCCCACCCTGATGACCGGCCGCCGAGCCTGCATGCGCCTCCTCGACCGCGGCATCCTCGCCAAGGACACCCACGGCTCCACCATCCGCCTCGCCCCACCGCTGGTCATAGAACCTGCCCAACTGGACTGGCTGTGTGACCAGTTGGGCGAAGTCCTGCCCCGGCCCGCCGGCTGACCCGCGCCGGGCAGGGCCGACAGCCTCAGTCCTGCCCGGCGGCGTTGCACCCCCGTCTCCATCGCTGTCGGCCGTACTGAAGGGACGGATGGGACCCAGGCTCTCCAGCGGTGAGCGGTTTCCGGGACCGCGCCTTCAGGGGCCGGGACCGCCCCGTACTCGTTCCGCACTGGTCCAATAAGGCCAAGTGCTCACGCAGGCCAGTTGGTTGGAGGATAATCACGGCGCATGGCCATCGACTATCGAAAGCGCCCCAACACCGGTCACGACAAGCCGCTGAGCACATCCGAGGTCATCAACCTGGAGAAGGTCGCGGCCCTGGCTCCCGAGCTGGTCAGCCTCTACAAAAGTGCCGCGGTCTCGTTGATCAAGCACGATGTCGGTGGGCAGCGGGCTGCCGTGTACCTGGTGCTGGACCGTTCCGGGAGCATGCGCCCGTACTACCGAGACGGTTCCGTGCAGCACTTGGCGGAGCAGACTCTCGCTCTGGCAGCCAACCTCGATGACGACGGAGTGGTGCCGGTCGTCTTCTTCTCGACGGATATCGGCGGGACGGCTGAGATCAGCCTCGACGCCTACCGGGACCGCATCAACCCTCTCCACAAGTCCATGGGACACATGGGGCGCACCAATTACCACGTCGCCATGCAGGCCGTCATTGACCACTACGAATCCAGCGGAGCGGACGATCCGGCGCTTGTCGTCTTCCAGACCGATGGCTCTCCCACGTCCAAGGCCGCTGCGGAACATGTGCTGTGTACGGCCGCGAAGCTGCCGATCTTCTGGCAGTTCATCGGATTCGGCGACGACGAGTTCCGCTTCCTGCACAAGCTGGACGACCTGCCGGTGCCCGGCCGCCGTGCGGTCGACAATGCCGGGTTCTTCGCCGCCGGGCAGTCACCGAAGGAACTCTCCGACGCGGAGCTCTATGACCAGTTGCTGCAGGAGTTTCCCCAATGGCTGTCCGCCGCTCGTACCGCCGGCATCGTCAAAGGCTGAGAGTCTGCCGCCCGAGAAGGCGGCCCGACCCTGTTGCTCCCGGCCCGATCGGGCACAGTGGCTGGCATCAGCCCTGGTTGAGACGGTAAGCGAGCGCCCGCCGACAGGGTTGCTTGGTCCGGTAGTCGAGGATCCGGCGTAGGCCGCACGCCATCGCACCCAATGACGACATCCCGCCGACGCAGGCGGCCGAGTGGGAGGACAACAGTCCCCGCGCTGCTGGGACCGCCTGACGGTGCCGGGAAAACTTCTCTGCGTATTCACCGCAGATACCCGCAGAGGCGCGGGGACAGCCGGGTAGCGTCGGGCTCTCCCCGCCATCACCGGGGGGCCAGCGCCTTTCTGCGTGCGGCTGACCTGCCCTGACCAGCAAACAGACCTTCCAGGGGAGGGCCTGTCCCGGCGCCCCCAACCAGCCACAATACGAAAACCGAGGTGCTCATCGAGGCCGCACCACTGAGCCTGCTCCCGGCGCACGCGAAGGTGCGCCGGGATGGGTACCGGGTGGAAACAGGGCCGACCAGCACGGCGTAGTGGGTGACTTGCCAGTGCCCGCGCCCCTCCTTGGTGGCACGGGCACTCGTGTGCTGCTGGTTGGCCCAATAGGTTCGAGTCCCTGGACGGGTTCACCGGGTTCAAGACCGCCGCTGCCGAAGAACTCCGCGGCGCGTCTCGGTGGTTCCGTCGGCGTTGACTGCGCTGAGTGCGGGCATGCCTTCCCAGCCCGCGTGCCGACGCGGGCCTACTCGGTGACCAGATGTCAAGCACTCGGGACGGTGCGCGCCTCCGCGTTGCGTGAGGCCCCCACCCGAGGCCGATCCGCAAGTCTGGAGCATTGCTCCACCCTGCCCGGCTCCCGCGGCAGCCGAAGCCCACGTGAACAGGGCCAATACCTCAAACGCCAGGGTACGAGTGCGTGAACTTCGATCTCCCCCGGCGTCACATCCTCGTCAGGGGCGCGAGATAAAGCTCGCGCCCTCGTGCGCTTCGCGCTCAGCATGCTTCATGAGTCACCCGGCCGGGATGCGGCGGGCGAAGTCCCCCGTGTCCCCCGTGATCGCCGTCAGAGCCGGACCGGCGACGTCGGAGTCGGATCAGGCCATGTTCGGGTCGGACCCGAGGTGGCTGACAAGGCCGAACGCCTCTCGTCGGATCGCGACGAGTGAGCTGATGGTGCGGTCGTTCGTTTCGCGCCAACGGCTCTGCGCGATGCGCCACGACGCCAGGAAGACGCCCACCCGCATATGGGTGATCAGGCTGTCAGGCGTGCCGTTCGCGATGACCCTGCCAAGGATGGTGCCCTCCATCTCGACGCAGTGGTCGAAGCTGTGCTTGGCCAGGGTCATGCTGCCGGACGCGAGGTCGAGGGACGCGGCGAAGTCGTCGGCCCACTGCTCCCCAGCAGTGGACAGCACATGGTCCAAGGGGCCGTTGAGGTCCGCCATGGTGGACGCCTCGGGGGGCAGCTCCTCGAGGTAGCGGTGCCACAGCTCGACTTCGGGGGCGAGGAACACCGACTGCTTCTCCGGGAAGTACCGGAAGAACGTGCTCGTGCCCACGCGGGCGTGCCGGCAGATCTGAGCCACGGTGGTCGCGTCGTAACCGGACAACGCCCCGAGTTCGCGGGCGGAGCGCACTATCTGCTGCTTGACCTCGGCTTTCTTGATGTCACGGAGGCTCTCTGCTGGGGGCTTCTGAGGGGGGGTATTCGCCATGAGGTCGACGTTAACAGAAAGTAACTGGAATCGACTCCCACTAGGCAGTGGGACCTGAGTGGGTGTATAACCCTTGTGGGACACGCTCCCAGGTGGGAGCGAGTTCATCCTTCGGAGAGGGAGTTGAGCGGCGGTGGGCGACAACCGCATGTGGGCGTTAGTGGCCGATGGCGCGGGCGGCATCGCGCCTGCCGAAGTCGAGCGTCCCGGCATCGAGGCGGGTCAGATCTTCGTCTCCGTACAGGCCTCCTCGGCGAACTTCGGCGAGATCACCGACGTCCTGCCGGGCGCTCCGCGGGGGTACGTCCCCGGCTGGGAAGCCGTCGGCACGGTCCTGGAGGCCGGCCCGGCCACCTCGCGGTTCCAGCCCGGTGACCTGGTCGGCACGCTCGGACAGATGGGCGGCTGGGCCGAGTACCGGGCGGTGGACGAGCGGCTCGCCTTCCGTCTGCCCTCGGGCAGCTCGCCGACGTCGATGGCGGTCATCGGAGTCGCCGGCGGCACCGCGATCCGGGCGATCCGCCGATTGGGGTCGACGCTGGGGGTGCGGGTCATGGTCACCGGCGCGGCCTCCGCCGTGGGTGTCTTCGCCGTCCAGCTGCTGGCCATGGCCGGTGCGTGTGTCGTCGCGGTGGACCGCAAGAGGGAACGGCATTCCCGGCACTGTGAATTGGGTGCCGAAGACGTAATCAGTACGCCGGCCGAAAATCGTGAGCCGGTCGGAGCGGTTATTGATACCGTCGGAGGCGAAGTCCTCGTTCAGGCGTTTCGGCAACTGAGCGCCAACGGCCGACTTATTGCGGTCGGCCATACTGCACGCGAGTGCGAGAAGTTTCAGTTGGGGGACTTCGAGGGGGATGACGGCCGGCACGGCCGTGTCATCGAAACGATGTACCTGCTGCAGGATGACCCGCGGCGCACACTCGCCGACGATGTCGAGTGGCTGGCCCGACGGGTCGACGACGGGGACATTCTGACTCCCGAAATCCTCGTCCAGGAGAAATCTGCTTTTGCGTCGACGGTGACGCTGAAACCCAGGCCGAATGGATGGGTGAAAACCGTCTTCAAGGTCAGTTGAAGCCGTATCGCACCCTTGGGCGGTACGGCCGATGATTTCGGCTGCCTAAAAACATCAATGGGGGATTAAATGGAAGCGAAGCTCAGCGACGAAACGATCAAGCAGGTCACCGTGGAGATCGTCGTCGACGAACTGGAGCTCGACGTCGAGCCCGACGAGGTCGACCTGACCGCGAACCTGATAGACGAGTACGAGGCCGACTCGCTCGGACTGATCCAGATTCTTGCCAGGGTGAACAAGGAACTGGCGATCCGCCTGCCGCGTGAAGAGGTCGGCGACCTGCGCACCGTGGACCAGATGGTCCGGCGGATCATCGAGCTCCGCGCCGGCGAGGAGGCCGTCAATGCTGGCTAGTACCCGCCGCGTGGTCGTCACCGGAATCGGCTGCGTCAGCAGCATCGGAACCGGTGTCGAGGATTTCACCGAGGGCATCAAGCGCGGCCAGAGCGGCATCTCGGAGATCCGCTCGTTCGACAGCAGCGACTTCACCAGCCATCTGGGTGGCGAAGTGCACGACTTCGCGCCTGAGACGATCGTCCACACGATCGACCCCGACGACTGGGGCCGGACCGCGCAGATCGCGGCCGCAGCGGCCCGGCTGGCATTACAGGACTCCGACATCGACCTGTCCGAAGACCTCCGGCTGACGACCGGGGCCATCATCGGGACGACCAACGGGGAGGCCCCCACGGTCGACACTCTGACCGGCCAGTGGCTGGACCGCGGTCCCGGCCTCATGGACGCCGCCCTGGTCAGCCTGTTGCCCGCGGGCAACATAGCTGCCGCCGTATCGGTCGAACTCGGCCTCTACGGCGAGACGATGACGATTCCGACGGCCTGTTCAGCCGCCAACTACGCCATCGGCAGCGCCGGTGACAAGATCGCTTCGGGCGAGGCGGACGTCATGTTCGCCGGCGGATCCGACAGCGTGAACCGCTTCACCCACGCCGGATTCCTCAGCCTCGGCGCCATCGCCGACGGGGTGGGACGGCCCTTCGACCGGAACCGGACGGGCATCGTCACGGCCGAGGGCGGTGCGGTGCTCATGCTGGAGGAACTGGAGCACGCCGTCCGCCGCGGCGCCCACATCTACGCCGAACTGCTCGGCTACGGGCTTTCCTGCGACGCGCACCACATCGTGCACCCGGACGCGGACAGCATCGCGAACTGCATCCGGCGGGCCCACGCCCATTCGGGGATCGACACCAGCAGCGTCGACTACATCTCCGCCCACGGCACGGGCACGCCGACCAACGACGTCACCGAAGTCACCGCCACCCGCAGCGTGTTCGGTGACGCGCACCCGCCGATGAGCTCCATCAAATCGATGCTGGGTCACACCATGGGAGCGGCCAGCGGATTCGGCGCGATCGCCTGCTGCAAGGCCATCGAAGAGTCCTTCCTGCCGCCCACGATCAACCTCGAAGAGGTCGATCCGGAGCTCGGGCCCGGCATCGACTTCGTCGCCGGGGAAGCGCGCAGCGCACAGGTGAAGGTCGCCCAGAACCACGGCTTCGCGTTCGGCGGGAACAACGCGATCACGATCTTCGGCGCCGTCGCGGATCAGCCCGTGCCCGCCGTAGCAGGGGAGTCGGTGTGATGTCCCAGGCCAGTGCACCTCGGATCACTGATATTTCTGTCCTGTCCGTCGCTGGCGTCGGCATGGAGGCCTTGCGGGAGCGCCTGAACGCGCCCGCCGCCGAAGAGCTTCCGCTGAACCCGCCGCCGCAGGCCGATGCCGGGGACTATGCCGGCATTCCCGGCGAGATCTCCGCCGTACCCTCCTTCGACATCACCGATTTCGTGCCCAAGAAGGGCACGAAGAACATCGACCGCACCACCGCGCTCGGGCTAGCGGCCAGCGCCCGGCTCAAGCAGACGCTGACCGAGCACGCCGGCATCACCGACGACTCCTGGCAGTCCACCGGTGTCGCGATGGGCAGCATGGTCGGCAGCCTCCGCAGCAGCGTCGAACTGGACTCCAGCGTGATCGAGGGGGCCGGTATCGACCTGGTCAACCCGGCCCGGTTCCCCAACACCACGATGAACTGCTGCGCCAGCCAGGTCGCGATCTGGCACTGCTTCCGCGGCCCGAACTCGACGCTCGCCAACGGCAACCTCAGCGCCGTCTCGGCCCTGCAGTACGCGGCCCGGCTGATCCACCGCGGCCATGGCCAACGGATGTGCGTGGGCGGGGTGGAGGAGCTGTCCCCGCACACGGCCTGGGGCATCCGGTCGAAGAAGATCGTGCACGACACCGTGCCCGTCAGCGAGGCCGCCGCCGTGTTCGCGCTCGAACCCGAGGGGCTCAGCCAGGCGCCCGCGCTAGCGACGGTACCGGCCTGCGCGGTGGGCTTCGCTCCCGAGCGTACGAACGCCGGCTTCGCGGACGCCCTGCGCCGGGTCGTCGTCGGAGTGCTCCGGCAGGCCGAGGTGGACGCCACCGCCGTCGATCTCGTACTGCCCGGTTCGGAGGGGACCGTGCTGGCAGAGGCCGAGCAGGCCGCGCTGGCCGGGTTCACCGCCGAGCGAGTGGACGTGCGCAAGGCGCTCGGCGAGTGCGGCAGCGCCACGGGAGCCCTGCAGGTCGCGGCGGCACTGGCGGTCGGACGGCCCGGCAGCACCGCGCTGATCACGGGGATCGACATCTCAGGTGCCGTCGGTGCGGCCGTCCTGCGGATCGGGGCGGGGACATGAGCCCTCGCATCCTGATCGTGGGCGCCGGCCCGGTTGGCCTGGCCGCGGCCGTCTCCTTACGGCTCCAGGGAGTGCCGGTCACGGTGGTCGACAAGGCCGTCACCCCGCACACCCACCCGAAGGCCGTCGTCCTGTGGCCGCGCGCGCTGGAGATCTTCGACCGTCTCGGTGTCGCCGACCGGCTGGAGGCCGCGGGCCACCCCCTCACCGGCCAGCACTACCACTCCAACGGGACCCGCGTCGCCAGCCTGACCTTCCGCAGGCTCCGGCACACCAAGTACCGGTACGCGCTGGCCATCCCGCAGCACACCACGGAGCGCGTCCTGCGGGAGCAGCTCTCCGAGCTCGACGGTTCGATCCGCGCCCACACGGAACTGACCGCGCTGCGGCAGGGCGCGGACACGGTGACGACGACGCTGGCCGACCTGGACACCGGTACCACGAGGGAAGAGACGTACGACTGGGTCATCGGGGCGGACGGCGTCCACAGCTCCGTCCGCTCCGCCACCGGTATCGGCTTCGAGGGCCAGACGTACGAGCAGACCTTCCTGCTGTCGGACGGCCCCTGCGACACCAGGCTCGCCACCGACTCCGCGCACTACTTCATGACCGACACCGGTGTGCTCGTCATGGTGCCGCTCCCGGACCAGCAGTGGCGCGCCTTCATCAGCGCACCCCGCGAGATCCCGGAGGGCGAACCGCTCGTCGACACGGTGGCGCGCGTGGTGAGCCAGCGGTCGCCGGTTCCGGTGCGGTTTCTCGACGGTCACGCGGCAGGCCGGTTCCGTATCCACCGCAAGACCGCGGAACGCGTATGGCAGGGCAGGGTCTTCCTCGTCGGGGACGCCGCGCACGCCCACAGCCCGGCGGGCGCGCAGGGCATCAACACCGGCGTGGAGGACGCGACCAGTCTGGCGTGGCGCCTCGGCGGGATCTGCCGGGGGTCGGTGCCCACCGCGGACTCCGAGCAGGTCTTCACGCAGTGGTCGGACGAGCGCCACCAGGTCGTCGCGAACGTCTTGCGTGACACGGATCTCCAGACCCGGCTGTGGGGCGTACGCGGATTCCGCCGGCGCCTGCGGGACGCGGTGCTGTACGGGGCCGAGCGCACCGGGCTGCTCGATCGCGTTGTCATTCCCCGCCAGACCCAGATCGTCCAGCGGTACAGCCCGGGCCCGGGGCAGGGGCGTTCGAAGGCTGCCGGGGTTCTGCGCAGCCATGCCCGGCTGCCGAACCTCGAGATTCCCGGTGCATCCGGTGGGACGCGCCTACACGACTTCCTGTCGCCGACCGAGCCGATCGCCCTCGAGTTCGACCCCGCGGGCACTCCGGGGCACCACACGAAGGTCCGGCGTGCGGCTGCCCAGGGATCGGGGCTCGACGTCGTATCGCTCTCCGGTCCGGCCCTTCGGTCCGCACTGGGCATCAGCCGGCGCGTCACCTGCGTGGTGCGTCCGGACGGGATCGTGGCCGAGATAGCTCCGGCCACCGCTGCCGGCAAGGGGGACGGCACACCATGACCACAGCAGTGAAGCGCATATCGCAGAAGTTGGTTCACCGCGCCAACGCGAGGGAGATCCTGGTCTCCCCGCCGAACTGGGGCGCCGAACACCGGTACCACGCCACGACGGTCACCACCGACATCAGCCCCTACTACCTGGACCACCACGGCCGGCACCGGCTCGACCTCGTGCTGATGACCGAGGCCTGCCGGCAGGCCGCGATCAGTGCGGCTCACCGGTACGAAGGTCTGCCGCTCGGTGTCGCGGCGTTCTTCAACTCCATCGACGTCCGGCTGAGCAACGTCGACATGCTGGCGAACTCCAGCAACGAGCTGATGATCACCACCTCCATGGAGGAGATGAAGCTGCGCGGCGACGGATCGCCGAAGCAGATCGTCTACTCGCAGGAGGCCGTCGTCATCGGCTCGGACAAGCCGGTGCTGAGCGCGCGGATGGCGGTCCAGGGAGTGGCCGAGGGGCGGTATCCGGACCTACGCGCCTACCAGCGCAACGGTTCCGCGGCACCGACCACCGCGTCGATGCGCGCCACCTTCCGGCGCCACCAGGACATGGCCGAGCCCGAGCGGGTCGGCCGGACGCAGACGGCCAACGTCGTTCTCGCCGGACTGCGGCGGACCGAGGACGGCGCCACCGCGATCCTCGACGCGGATCTGGCCAACGCAAGCCTGTTCGACCACGACTACGACCACTACCCGGCGATGGTGCTCATCGAGGCCGGCCGACAGCTCGCCCTGGCCTGCACGGAGCGCGCGGTGGACTGGATCATCAGCGGCTGCCATGCCGAGTTCCCGGGATTTGCCGAGCTCGACACCCAGACCGTCGTCATCGCCCGTCAGGACCGCAACCATGTCGAGGTCGTCTGCCGGCAGAACGACGTCGACGTCACCCACATGCGGTTCGAGCTGACGTCGGTGGTGGGCCAGTCGTGACGAGACTCGCGATCTGGAGCGACTTCCGCGGCGTCCTCACCCCGCCCCTGGCAGAAGGGGTGCGGCGGTTCTGCGAGGGCAGGAACTTCACGCCCGCGCAGATCCGCCGGTCGCTGCGGTCGATCGCCGAGCGCCACGGCTGCCCGGACGGCATGGCGGTGCTCGACTCGGGCGTCCTCGACGAGCGCCGCTGGACCGGGGAGATCGAGCGGGATCTGCTCGACTGCTTCGGCATCACCGCCGACCTGTCCGACTTCGCCACTCGCTGGTGGAGCGACCAGCGGCTCGACGACGCCTGGGTGGCAGCCCTGAGGGAGTGGCGGGCGGCGGGCGCCTTCGTCGGACTCCTGTCCAACCTGCCGGCCGAGTGGAGGACGCCCCTGGCCTCCTTCCCCGCCGTCGCGGACACCTTCGACGACGTGCTGCTGTCGTGCGACGTCGGAACCCGCAAACCCGAATCCGAGATATTCCGTCTCGCCGAGGCCCGCTCGGGCCTGGCCCCCCGGTTCCACGTCCTGGCCGACGACCTGCCCGAGAACGTCGCAGGCGCCCGCCAGGCCGGTTGGGCCGGCGTGCTCTCCGGCGGAGACGCGACGAAATCCGCGATCGCACTCATCGACTCGATGGTGAGCGGCGACGCGGCGATGAGTGAAGGAGTATCGCGATGAGCTCGCGATCGGCATTTGTCACCGGGGCCAACCGCGGTATCGGTGAGGCCATCGCTAGGGACCTGGCCAAGCGCGGATACCGCGTCGTGGGCACGTACCGCAGCAACCGCCCCGAGGTGGACGGCGTCTCGTTCGTCCACTGCGACGTCCGCGACCCCGAGTCGGTGGCCTCGGCCGTGCGCGAGGCGCGGGAGACGCTCGGCGAGATTGACGTCATCGTCAGCAGCGCGGGCGTCACCCAGGACGGGCTGCTGATGTCCCAGGCCCCCGACGACGTGGCCGGCGTGCTGGACACCAACCTCACGGGCGCCTTCAACCTGGTGCGCGAGGCCGTCACCGACATGGTGGCGAACAAGTGGGGCCGGATCGTGTTCGTCTCCTCGGTGATGGGCGCGTGGGGCTCGCCGGGGCAGACCAGCTACGCCGCGTCCAAGAGCGGGCTGACCGGCCTGACCCGCTCGCTCGCCTGGGAACTGGGCCGGGCGCGCGTCACCGCTAACGCCGTCCTGCCCGGCCTCATCGAGACCGAGATGATCGCCGGCCTCTCGGACCGCAGGCGCGACCAGGTCGTCTCCCAGACGCCGCTGCGCCGGACCGGTACGCCCGAGGAGGTGGCAGCTCTCGTCGGCTTCCTGGTCTCCGACGAGGCCGCGTTCATCACCGGGGCCTCGATACCAATCGGCGGCGGCATCGGGATGGGCCTGTGACCCGCCTGCCCGCCTCGCCCCCGGTAACCACAGAAGTCCGAACTCAGCGAAAGGCACGACACACCATGAACGCAGCCCGGACGACCTCGTTCTATCCCTGGCGTGAGGAGTACGTGACGCTGCCAGTCCCGAGTGGGAACGGCACGGACGCGTCGATCGGTCTGCTGAAGATCGGCGACCCGAACGCCAAGACCGTCGTGCTGTTCCTCGGCGGCAAGGAGGGCGCGGCCGCCGGCTTCACCGCCCTCGGCCGGACCGTCGCCGCGGTCGCGCCCGGCGTGCAGTTCTGGGCGATGGACCGGCGCGAGGTGTTCCTCACCGACACCTCCCAGGCCGACGCGCCGCTCGACGAGGCCCTCGGCTACTACCTCGAAGGCCGCTACCAGAGCCCCGACCCGGAGAACTTCGCCGAGTACGCCGAGTGGGGCCTCCAGGTCCTGGTCGACGACCTCCGGGTGGCGGTTGCGGCGGCCGCCGAGGGCGGGCGCAAGGTCCTGCTCGGCGGGCACTCCGTGGGCGCCGCCGAGGTCGTGCACTACGCGTCCTGGGACTTCGGCGGAGTCGCCGGCCACCGGAGCATCGACGGTCTGGTCCTGGTCGACGGCGGTGCGCTGAACGCCTTCCGCGGTGCGGGCATGGAGTTCGGCATCGACCTCGACACGGCACGCGGCTGGCTGGGCGGCATCCGCGCGGGCGGTGTCTTTGAGACGGAGACCTCGACCTCGGCCACCCTCGGCTTCGACGGGCCCCCGGAGACCGCCGCGCTGATCTACAAGCTCGCGGCCAGGGCGCTCCTGGAGCAGCCGACCGCCGTCTCGCCGCTGGCCGCCCACCTGCCCGCGCGGTACCCCGTGCCGGACTCGGCCACCAACCACGAGGTCTTCGCCGCCCTGGTCAACCTGGGCAATGCCAAGCCGGGCTACGGCGTGACGGCCGGCCGCTTCGAGGGCGGGAACTGGGTGCAGGAGGGGCCGACCCGGCTCGGTGTCGTCGCGCACGCCCACTCGCTCGGCGCCGGTGCGTTCCAGTGGCGCACCCTGAACCGCACCCTGCTCGACCTCATCGCCGTCGACTCGCTGCGGCAGAACGAGATCACTGAGCTGCTCGGCCTGCGCGGTCTGCACGCCGCGGAGATCGACGTGCCGGTACTGGCCTACGCCTCCGCGTTCACCAACGGCTCCTCCCTCGACGCCGCCAAGGAACTCGCCCAGCTGTCGGCCATCAGCCGCCTCGACCTCGTCGAGGACAAGGCGCTGAGCCACCACGACGTCCTCTTCGCCGACTTGCCCGCCAACTCGCTCGTCCGCGCCCTCGCCTCGTTCGCGGGCTCGCTCGCCGCGTAAGCCAAAACTCACAGACAGGGGTCCCACAGTGACCAGCACGGAGTCCGTCCACCGCACGGGCGCCGACGAAAGCCCCGCGCACCGCAGACCGACATGGCTGGTGCTCGCGGTGGCCTCGGTGGCGGTCGTCATCGTCCCCCTCGGCGTCAGCGGCACGCCGCTGCTGCTGCCCGGAATCGGCACCGATCTCGGCGGTGGCCTCGCCCCGCTCCAATGGGTGGTCAACGCGTACAACGTGGCGGCGGCGAGCACGATGCTCGCCACCGGCGTACTCGCCGACCAGTACGGCAGGCGCCGGGTCTTCCGCCTCGGTGCCGGGCTGTACCTGGTCTCCCTGCTGGCCACCATCCTGGCCCAGGACACCCTGGTGATCGACGTGGCCAGGGCCGCCGCCGGCATCGGTGCCGGTGCCATCGTGACGTCGATGACGGCCATCGTGGCCAACGCGTTCGACGGCCCGGCCCGGGCCAAGGCCTTCGGTCTCGTCGGTGTGGTGATCGGCGCCGGGCTCGCACTCGGGCCCACCATCAGCGGCGCGATTGCCCAACTCCTGGACTGGCGTGCGGTGTTCGGCTTCCACGCGGTGATCGTGGCGTTGGGGCTGCTCGGCTCCCTCCTGCTGCCCGAGTCCCGCAACCGGGGTGGCAGCCGGTTCGACTTCCTGGGGGCGGGCCTGTTCACCGTCGCGCTGCTGCTGCTGACGATCGGCACGATCGAGGGCCCGCAGTCCGGGTGGGCGGACGTGCGCACGATCGCCCTGTTCGCGGGCGCGGTGTTGGCCTTCGTCCTGTTCGTCGTCCACGAGCGGCGTACGAGCAATCCGATGTTCGAACTGAGCCTCTTCGCCGACCGGCAGTTCCTGACGGTGAACCTCGTCAACATCGAGTTCGCGTTCGGCTTCATCGGTCTGCTCCTGCTGCTCCCCGCCTTCCTGTTCAGCGTGGGCGGACTGGGCAACGGGGCGGCTGGCCTGCGGATCCTGCTGCTGACCGTGCCGATCTTCCTGGTGCCGATGGTGTCCGGCAGGCTGAGTGCCGCGGGTGTGCCGCTGCGGCTGATCCTGGCTGGCGGCCTCGCCCTGATCGGCGTCGGCGCGTTCGGTCTGACCTTCGCCGAGGGTGACAGCGCCCTGTGGGTGCTGGCCGTACCGCTGGTCGTCACCGGAGCCGGTGTCGGTGTCCTCAACGGAGTGATGGACGGCGCCGCTGTCGGCTCCGTGCCGAACACCTCGGCGGGGATGGCGGCGGGGATGTTCAACACCATCCGCCTCGCCGCGGAATCCCTCGCCTCGGTGGTCGTCGTCGCCCTGGTCGCGTCCTTCGTCCATACGCAGCTCTCGGCGGCGTCCCTGCCCGCGGGCCTGAACGCCGCCACCGCGGCCGACGAACTCGCCGCGGGTGACGTCAAGCAGCTCTTCGCGCAGTACCCGGACCAGGCCCACACCCTGGCGTCAGCCCACGCCTCGGCGTTCCACCAGGTCATGTGGATCTCGGTGGTGCTCGCCGCGGTGTCGGTGGTGACCGTGCTGGTGCTGCTCCGCCGACAGGACAGCCGACGATGACCGCCGCCAGGCAGCTGCCCCTCACCGCGGTGGACGGGATCGAGGCGAAGGACGGCGGATTCGTCGGGCGCAAGAAGGTGAGCGCCGAAGACCCCTACCTGTCCGGCCACTTCCCCTCGCTGACCGTCTACCCCGGGGTGTTCCTGATCGAGGGCGTGCAGCAGATGCTCGAACTCCATCTGGACGGCGTACTCGGAGGGATCGAACTGGTCTCCATCGAGTCGGCCCGGTTCAGCCGGCCCGTACTGGCCGGGGACGAGGTGCTGTTCGACACGCGTGTCACCGGCGAGCGCCCCCTGCTGACGACCGCGACGACCTGCACCGTCGACGGCCGGCGGTGCGCCCGGATCGCCGCGACCTGGAGGTGCGCGTCATGACCGAGTATCCGGACCCGGCCGATCTGCTGCCGTACGGTCATCCGGCGCTGCACATCGACCGGATCCTGGCCCATCGGCCCGGCACGCTGACCGCGGTGAAGGCCGTGTCCCAGCACGAACTCGGCAGCCACCTCGGATCGGCGCGGCCCGCCCGTCTCCCCTCGACCCTGGTGCTCGAGTCCTTCCTCCAGGCGTGCGGGCTGCTGGGCGCGCTCGACGCCGGGGACGAGGGGAGCGGACGGCTGCTCGTATTCGGGTCGGCGCGCAACCTGCGCTTCGAAGGGTCGGTGCGGGCGGGCGAACTCCTCGTGCACTCGGTGGAACTGCTCGACACCCACGAGGACACCGCGGTGTTCTCCGGTGTTTCCCGAACCGGCGACGGAGAGACCGTGCTCACTGTGGAGCGCGCGATCACTCTGAGCCGGCCCTCGGAGTCCCTCGCCGCGGCGAACAGCGACGACTGACCTGCCTTTCAACGAAAGCGAGACACCATGTACGACTACGTGATCACGGTGCCGGGACAGGGGTCGCACCGACCGGGGATGCTCGATTCCTGGCTGACGGAGGCACCACACGCACCGGATCTGCTCGCCGAGTGGTCCGAGGCCGCCGGGCTCGACCTGCTCGCGGCCGGCCGGGACGCTGTCGCGATGAGCGACACGGCCGTTGCGCAGCCGCTGATCACCGCGGCGGCGCTGCTGTCGCTGGAGCGGTTGCGGGCCCGGACGGACCTGGCTCCCGGCCGGGTGCTGTACGCCGGGCACTCCGTCGGTGAGCTGGCCGCGTCCGCCGGTGCCGGCTACCTCTCTCCGGCGGCGGCGATCGTCCTGGCCCGGGCACGGGGGAAGGCCATGTCGGCGGCGTGTGCGACGGCCCCGACAGGCATGGTGGCGTGTATGCCGTCCAAGAGGGAAGGCGCACCGGACGAGTCGATCATCGACGCGATCCACGCCGGGGGACTGGCCGTGGCCAACTGGAACGGCAGCCACCAGTTCGTGGCGGCCGGTCCCCTCGCCGCCGCCGAGGACTTCGCCACGACCCCGCCCCGTGGCATGCGCGTGGTCCGGCTGGAGGTAGCCGGGGCCTTCCACACCGAGGCGATGGCCCCAGCCCAGGAGTCGTTCGCCCAGGCCGTGGCTCAGGTGTCGTGGCAGACACCGCACTCGGCGATGCTGGGCAACGGGGACGGCGCGCTCGTGGCCGGGCCGGACGACCTCCGGCAGCGGCTGGTCACGCAGCTCACGTCGGCGGTCAGATGGGACCTGTGCGCGCAGTCGATCGCCGAGTGCTCCTCGACGGAGACGCTGCACGTCGAACTGGCGCCCGCAGGCCCGCTGACGAAGCTCGTCGAGCGGGCCCGCCCGTGGATGCGCGCCGTGGCACTGCGCGCGGCGGACGACCTGGACGGCGTTACCGCTCTTGCCGGCAGTGGTGCCTGATGGCCCGGCAGATGGTGCCGAGCAGCCATGAGGATCTGCTGACCCGACCGCTCTTCTGCCATGTCGGTACCCTCAGGGCGGACGGCTCCCCGCAGGTCAACCCCATGTGGGTGCTGTGGGAGGACGGCGAGCTGTCGTTCACCACGTCCACAGCCCGGGTCAAGTACGCCAACATCCAGCGGGACGCCCGGGTCTCCATGTCGATCAACGACCCGGAACAGCCGTACCGCTACCTGGAGGTCCGGGGCCGCGTGGACCGGGTCGTGCCGGACGCCGAGGGAGAGTTCTTCCAGCGCCTGGCCGCCCGGTACGGCCGGGAGCTCGGCGGGCAGCTGCCGCCGGACGTCCGCACCCGGGTCCGCCTGGTCGTCCGGCCGGAGGCGGCCTCCTGTCAGTGACCCCCGAGGAGGAGACATGCTCGCCGAGATCCTGCCGGTCTCGGTCGCCTGCGCCGAGCGGTTCGACGACCTCGAGCCGGTCACTCCGTATCCGGAGGAAGAGGCGGTGGTGGCCCGGTCGGCGGCCGGGCGCCGCGACTCCTTCCACACGGTGCGGCACTGCGCCCGGTTGGCCATGGTGAAACTCGGCAGGCCTGCCACACCGGTCCTTCCGGGGCCGAAGGGCGAGCCGCTGTGGCCGGCCGGACTCGTCGGCAGCATGACGCATTGCGCCGGCTACCGCGGGGCGGTGGCTGCACCAGCCACCGCCCTGATGGGGCTGGGCATCGACGCCGAGCCGCACAAGCCGCTGCGGCAGGGAGTACTGGAGTACGTGGCGCTGCCCGCCGAACGGGAACGCCTCGCCCGCCTCGCGCGCACCCACCCCTCGACCCACTGGGACCGGCTCCTGGTCAGCGCCAAGGAGTCGGTCTACAAGGTGTGGTTCCCGCTGACCCGAAAGTGGCTGGACTTCGACGAAGCCGACATCACCCTCCTCCCCGACGGCCGCTTCACCGCACGCCTGCTGGTCCCGGGCCGAAGTGGCGGGCCGCCGAATTCCCGCCCTCTCCGGCCGCTGGCGCGTCGCCGGGGGTATCGGTCTGACGGCCATTGCCGTCGGCTCATCGGGCCGACGGGGGCTCATGAGGATGGCCCGGATGCGAAGCACGAAGCTGCCATGGCCGCACGGCGGGCGTACAGCTTCTTCGATGCGTGCCGAGTGCTGTTGGACGCGCAGTTCGGAAAAGAGCATGTGGTGAACTGCTTCCAGCGGGCTGAAGCCCTCGTGCTGGTCCGGCCCAAGGGGTGAGCCTGACACGGGTCATGACGCCTCACCTTACGTGAGCGCTGCGTGAGCGGACTGGGTGACACCAGGGCGGATCGGGCGTTGTGGCGATCATGGCCGGGCGCCTCTGATCAGGGTAAATGGGATTTGGCGGCATCGTCCGAGACCTGCTGGGATGATCTTGCAGGCCCTCGTAATGCGTAGGTCTCGGGTTCGAATCCCGAACCAGAGCCCAGGCGCTTCTGTGACGCGGGTGCGGAGCGCCGGTGCATATCAGGTTGGTGCTGGGCCCGCAAGATGTCGACGTGGGCGGGCAGGGGCGTGGTTGCTGGTGCCGGGGCGGCGACTGAGGTTGAGGTGAGGGCTTGTTGCATCAGGGGCGTGCGCACGTCGCCGCGGTGGGCCCCTGCCCTGTGGGCGGTGCAGCCTGATGCGCGTGTCCTTAGCTCTACGCCTGCTTCACGGCCCGCAGCATGACGGCGTATACCGGGGAGTCGGGGAACGGCCTCTGTTGTCCGACTCCCCGGTAGCCCCATGCCTCGTACACGGCCTGTACGACGCCGTCACCGTTGGCCGGATTCACCAGCAGCGTCACCCGCTCCTCCGACCGATGAGCCAGCCATGCCTCATGCAGCTGCCACGCGATGCTCCGACCGCGCCAGGGCTTTCGGACCACAATCTCGTTCAAGGTGACCGTGCGGGTGCTGTCCTCCGTGGTCATCTCCTTGGGAAGTGGCGACGTCATGTCGTCCCACCACTGGGTGTTCGCCCCGAGGCTCGTCCCGAAGCAGAAGCCGACGGGCCGTCCTTCCTCGAATCCGACCACCGCAGTCCAGCCGGGCCGAGAAGAGTAGGCGGACAGCCGCTCGTCGAAGCGCCCGACTTCGTAGAACGGCCCCATGAGCCCGAAGTCGCGATGTCTGACCTCGACGTGAATATCGAGGATCTGCTGTCGGATCTCGGGGAGGTCCGCGGCAACGTAGTGCTTGACGTCAACCGTCACAGTTCCTTCTTTCGTTCGGCGTAGCAGTCCGCCCACTTGACTGCGGAACGGGTTCCGGGAGCCACCTGTTTCAGCATGCGGTCGAACTGTCGCAGAAGGTCGCTGGTACGCCCTCCCAGGGGTTCCTCGCCCGGTCCCGGAAGAAGAGGAAGTGCGGTGGCGACGGCCTGCTCCGCCTCTCCTTGAGCGAGCTGAGCAAGTGCCAGGTGGACGCTGTAGTAGATCCGGTTGCGCCGGTAGTCCGGCCTGAGCCGCGACAGGGCGCGGTGGAGGTGGGCCTCAGCCTCATCGTGCCGGCCCAGGTCGGACATGACGAGTGCGGACAGACCGTCCAGTTCGGCGCGGTCATAGAAGGACGCCCATGCTGGCCGTCCGTCCTGGGGGTCCGCATGCTCGTACGCTTTCTCGGCGTTCTCCAGGCTTCGCAATGCCGCCAAGGCGTCCCCTCGGGAAGACAGGACTCCGGCCACCCGAGCATTGGCGAGCGAACGATTGTCCTGTGCCCACTCCTGACCACGGCGGTGGACGTGCTGCCCGCTGAGGTAGATCAGGTGCGCGGGGGTGGTGATCGATATGGCGGCGAAGGCGGCGGGCGTGGCCTTCCTGCGATGAACGCGGGCTGTGGCGTTAGCAGGTTGCGCAGCATGGGGATGGGGCTGTGGCGCGGGAAGGGAGTGGACCATGGAGCCGGGCGAGAGTTGGGCGTATCGCGCCGCGCCTTACCACGGCGCGGTCAGCGAGGTTGAGGTGCTCAAAGTCGGCACGCAGCGCCCGCTCCGGGTGAAGGTGCGGTTTGTCGCGGACGATGAGGAAGGCCGCGAGGAGTGGGTGCCTCCGGTCCGGCTCAGGGTGCCGTGGCAGCAGAGAGATGAGTGGCTGGAGAGACAGCTTCGGTGGGACGAGCTGACCCGTGATGGACCGGGCGATGAGGATGCCGAGTTCCTTGCGGCGAGCCTGGTCTTCGACGAGTGCTCGGTGGAGGATGTGGTCTCGATGGGGTGGAACTATCGCGAGCGCGGAGTCCTCTATGTCGACGACGTTCCCGCCTTGGCGGCCATGCTGGATGTGCCAGAGGACTTCTTCGTCGCTGATCCGCGTGCCATCGTCGACGACGCAGGCGCCGCAACAGCGCCGTGGCCCACTACGCTTGCTGTGGCTCGTCTGCTCGCCAGGTCCCGGGCCGAGTCGCTGGCCGCCGTCCTCGCCGAGGAGGAGGAACGGACAAGGCGTCGAGCCGTCTACGGCGAGTATTACCGCGGGCGCGGAAAGAACCCGGGCACGCACATCAGCCCGGAGATCTGCGCGGAGGTAGACCGTATCCACAAGCCCGGCAGGGACCTGGTCCGGCAGTGGTGCGGGAGCGAAGCAGTCGACAATCTTGCTGAGCTCAAAGCACTGCGTGCCGAAGTGGTGCGTATTGGCAAGCTCATGGAAGAAGCGATCCGCTCGTTGCGAGAGGCCGGCCAGCCACGGGTGGCGGACAAGTTCGAGCGGCAGCTCGGCGTTCCGCTGGAAGTGCTACGTCATGTTCCCGGCGGCGATGCACATTCGTAGGCATCCGCTGACCGCGCATGAGGGGAGCTGAAGCCATGGGGCGTCGGGCCACTCTCAATGACCGCCAGCTCACCGTGCTTCGCCGCATCTGCGAAGACAGCACGCCAGTCACCTCGGCGGAGTCGGCCCTGGCTGCCACCGTGTACGCGCTGCGGAGGCGGGGACTTGTCACCACTGCTTGGGCCGACGGCCGATGGACGGCAGCCCCCACCGAGGCTGGCCGGCGGACTCTGGCCGAGGCAGACGGCACGGTGACGGCGTCGGATCCGAGCTCAGAAGAGACGGCGGCCGGTGTCGTTTCGGAACCGCCGACACCGGAGGTGACGCCAGAGGCGGCAGCTCGGCTGATCGCCGACATCGAGCGCTCGGGAGGCTCGCTTCGTATCCGTGATCCGGCGCCGGAAGAACGTGCCAGAATGCGTCGCGTCCTCCATGCTGCCAAGGCCACATACCAGATCCCAGGTAGCCACCATCTTGAATACAGCGGGCGCGACAAGGGCGACCTCGTCATCAGACTGGTCGCCGGCGAACATCCCAGGCGCGCTCCGACGCCAACTGAGCCCGTGACCATCGAGAAAGCCCTGCTGCCGGAACAGCTCCACTCCGTTGTCCGCCAAGCCGCTGTGCCCGTCTGCGGGGACTGCCGGGAACGTGCCCGACGAATCCTGCAGGCGGTCTGCTCGGCGGCGGAACGAAAGGGCTTCGCGATCAGCAACGCAGCACCTGAATCCCGCGCCGTCTTGTCTATCGGTGCCCGCAGTAGCGCGTTCCCTGTCGTCCTGACGGAGGGGAGCATCGAGGTCCACGATCCAGAAGGTGTGCAGTACGCGTGGCAACGCGTGACCGCGCGCGCCATCCGCCCCTCCCACGAACTGGAGATCGGTCTCGCCTACGACTGGGCGCACCGAGGCCGCCGCTACCGTTGGGGGGACCGGAGGCGCTGGCGGCTGGAGGACAAGCTCCCCGACCTCCTGCGCGAAGTCGACCGACGCTCCCAGATTGACGAGGAACGACAGCTCGCACAACAGCGCAAAGCCGAGGAAACCGAGCGACGCTGGCACGAAGCGATGGACCGAGCCCGAACAGCCTTCATCCATGCGCACCGGCAGAAAGCCTTGCACGATCAGGTCGAGGCGTGGAACGAGGCCTCACGCATCCGTGCCTACTGCGACGCTCTCGAACAGCATCTCCAGCAGGCCCCGACCGACGGAGAGGCCAGAGCCGAGGCAGTACGAGACTGGCTCTCCTGGGCACGCGACTACGCCGCTCACATCGATCCAGTACCTCGATGGCCCGGCATACCAGAAGACCCGGATATCAGTCCCAGCGATCTCCGTCCCTACTTGGAGGGCTGGAGTCCCTACGAACCCAAACGAGCCCGCTAGCCGCTGCTAAGCGACCGCGCTCCGGCCAGGCGCCAGCTGCCCGGGCTGCACTGGTGCAGCCCGGGCGGTGGAAAGCCGTACACGCATCAAGTCGGTCTTCCGGCTCCCCGAGCCCGCGCGGAACCTGGATGAGCCCGTGCGGAACCCGGAAGGAGGGTCAGGTTTTCGCGCAATGCTCGGTTGCGCCCCCGGCAGGACTCGAACCTGCGGCCAAGTGCTTAGAAGGGGCTCACTCGTTTCCGTATGGTTCCCACTCTGACCTGCGGCTAAGCGACGGTCGGGGGGATCGAGTCGACCGCGTCACCGCGCATTCACCGGAGGCGCTCGTTCCGGCCATAACGCGAGATGAGGGCGGCGACCACCGCCTTACAAGGTCGTTCAACCGATTGATCGGCTTGGGCGCCAAGCCCATCGCAGAGCCTGGCGAGTGCTCCGAGAAGTGCTCAAGGCCGCTTTGGCCTGTAGACGTTGCCGTCAGAGTCTGCCGTCAGGACGATCTCAGAGCTTAAGTCACAGTGGTCATGTCGGTGACCCCAAGTCGGCCCCCTGTCTCTGGCCGGGTGTTCGAACCTGAGACCTACGCATTACGAGTTGTCGGATCTTGTTCCGAGGCCGTCCGCTCAGGTCCAGGAGCAGCGCTGAGCTGCTGGTGAGGGCCCTAGGCATGCGCCACTGGATGTCGATGGACTTACTCGGACCGACCGGCAAACGAGACCAGATCTGAGACCACGGACGCGGTGCGAATGCCTCGCTGCACCTGGGGTGACGCCCCAGCCAACGTCACTCCTCAGCGACGACAACAGTGATGTTTTCCTGTGGATGTGTGAGCACTTGACGCGCAACAGCGGCAAACGTTGCGCGCTGCACTCGCAGATTCCCCTCCGCGTTGAAGGGATCGCCGCCAGAGCGCATAGGGACCATGGAGTCCTCGAACTGTCGAACCGACTCCAAGGTGTACTCAGCCTCATTGATGACCACATCGGGGCCGAGCATCCTGATCCGCTCCAGAGGCTCAAGGATCTGGTCTACAGCCTCAGAGAAGCCTCGGCCCACTCTCTGAGCCTCGTCGCGGAGCTCCTGCAAGGCCTCACCTTCAGGGGGCTCGACCTCGATTCGCTCCCATAGATCGCGGCGCAAGCGACCGGCCGCAGTGGCTCTCTCACAACTTGCCAGAAAGGTCAGATAGGCCTGCTCACGCTGACCCCGCATCCAGTGCGCGTGTTCGATGGAACCTTGATCCCTGACTTGTCGCCGGCCAGCCTGATACGCAATCACGGCGCCCCCAAGGGTCACCGTTGCAGCTACGCCGGCCGCCAAGACAGCCGCTACCCCCTGATCCATGCCTCACATGATCGCGGTAGTTGCGCGTCATATCTACTGATCGCTGTCTCCAACCCTCTTAATCAGTAGCTGACTTGTCCTCTGCCCCACCTCGATTGCGGGCTCTCGCAGTGATGGGCGGCTCGCCAGACACCCGCGGCCCACCAACGGTCAGCCCTGGGGGTGCTCCTGTACTTCCGGGCGAACCTCGTTGTCAGTGGTGTCTCCTACGATCCTGGCTATGACGCTACAAGGATTCTTGTCTGAGGTCGGATCGACGTACGAACGGGCCGCCGGCACAAGCTCGCCGGCTGCGCGCCTGCTGAGGTCGGCACCCTCGTTTTTCGAGCCGCACGTGCCAGGCGGTTACGTCATCAAGGGAAGCGCAGGCAACGGGGCTGGGGCGTTCTGCCCCTGGGTTGCCTTCTTCGACCCCGATGAGACCACGACAGCTACACGCGGGATGTACCTCGTCTACCTGTTCGCGGAGGACATGAAGACGGTCTCTCTCAGTCTGAACCAAGGCGTCACGGAGCTTCGGGAGGCATTTGGGACAACCAAGGCCGAGGAACGTCTGCGCGGGGAGGCAGCAGCTATCCGTGGTGCTATCCCCGATAGCGACGCGACTGGCCTCGAAGAGGCCATTGACCTCGGTGGCCGGCCGGGCCTGCCTCGCGCCTACGAGGCAGGCAACATCTTGGCTCGCATCTATGAGATTGAGTCACTCCCGAGTGAAGACATCCTGAAGCAGGATCTTCAACGCATGATCAAGCTCTACCAGGATGCACTCGCCCTGCGGGAAGAGCTGCGCAGCACCACCCGGGGCGTCATCACAACGATCAAGCAAAAGCAAGAGGTTGCCCCGGACCCCCTACTTCATTTCGCACCTAAGAGCGACTCAGAGTACGTCCAGAAGATCGCCTCTCGCGTGCTCAAAAAGAGTCGCAAGCACGAGACCTTGGTGCGACGCTATGGAGCGTTCCTAGCGGAGGCCGGGTTCGCTGCCGGGACCAACGTCCACCCGCGCGACATCGTCGCTAGGCGGGATGGGAACGACTGGCTCATCGAGGCAAAGGTGGTTCGACGCGGCAACGTCACCCACGCGGTACGAGAAGCCATCGGCCAGCTCGCGACGTACTCGTTCCTGCTCTACCCAGCGACTACACAGCCGCTGCGCATGGCCCTATTCACCGAAGCGATCGGAGACGTGTACGTGCGCTTGCTCCGTCATCAAGGCATCGCGTCTGTCTGGCCGACAGAGGAGGGGTGGGCCGGATCGCCAGAAGCGGTGGCAGCAGGTCTGGCAGACAAGAGCTAGAGAGCGATTGCTCGCCCGCTTCTGGGGGCGATGGCTCACCCCCAGAAGTGTGGGGACGACAATAGGTAGCAGCTTTACAGTCCCCACAGGTTCGCACCCCTTCATTGTCGGTGACCTGCGACGATGCATCTGCATCCGAGAATCCAACGCTTCCCCCTCCACATCTCGTCCAGAGAGTGATCTGTCGGTGCTGTTGCCCACGATCGTTGTCGCCGACTTCCTCCGGCTCCGGCGTGCGCGTCGCTAGGCTGACGACTCGTCCGGGGCCGAGGCCCCGCGAAGGTGGGGGGACGATGGAGATCGAGCTGTGGGGGGCCTTACCCCTGTCCTGTGTGGCACTGGGGTCGGGGGCTCTCGCGTGGAGCATGACACGTGCGCTGTGCCGAGCCGCGGGGCACGGTCTGTACTGGGATTGGGGCGCCTCGCGGGCCGACCCGGCGGCGTACCGACGCGGCGCGGTGTTCCTGGTCGCCCTGGCCCGTTACCTCGGCAAGCCCATGGAATCGGGCGTGACGGAGGTGGCGCTCCGGCTGGCTCAGGCGGCGCGGGCCCGGAAGCTGGTGCGGCGGGTCCGTAGAGTCGGCAGCCTGGTGCTGGCGGGCGTTCCGTACGCCGGGCCGCTGGCCCTCTATCTGTGCAGCGACTGGATCCGCGCCTCACCGTTCACGATTTTCTTCATCTACGCGTTCGTGATGTGTCTGACCTGTCCGCTGGGGGCGCTGCTCGCGTGGCAGCCCGCGCGACGGTCGTGGACCCGGCTGGGCGGTGACCATCGTGCCGTGGACTGGTGCCTGGTGGTCCTGCACGACGCCAGGCTCGCCACACAGGGCCGGGCGGACGCCATCCGGGCGGTCAACATCGGGATGGAAAGCCTCGGCCGGGTGTTGGAGGAGTACGCGGCGCAGAGCGTTGTCTTCCCCTCCGAGGCTCAGCGCAGCGCGGTCCGCACCCACGCCGCTCAGGTACGCCGAGCTCTGATCGCCGAAGCCGACGGATTGCTCCGCGACGGGCAGGCCGCACTTCCCGCCGTGATCGGCACCCTTCTCACCCTGCTCGACCGCCTGGCCGCGGGCCGCTGGCTGGCACTGCTCGACATCGAGGCGCCGGGCGACCCGGTGGCCGAAGGGGACGAGTCCCGGACCGAGCCGGCGGAGACCGGCCAGGACCGGCTCGTCGCCCTCGGGGGTTCGGTCCTGGCTGCGGGAGGCCTGGCCGCAGCCGCCGCTTTCGGCGTCCCGCTCGCGGCGGCCGTACCCGGGGCGCTGGTCTTCCTCTTCGGCCCGGCGATGCTGTGGGGTGGCAAAGACCTGCGGCCGTCAGCGCGGCGGATGCTGGCGTCAATGCAAGAGGGTATCGGCCGAGCAGGCACCGCACCCGAACCTCCAGCCGTCCAGGGCCCCGCCCCGGACAGTCCCCGTGCGGAGCCTGCTCAGTCGACGTAGATGGGGGGGAATGCCACTTCCTACTCAACTCACGTACGGGCATGGGGGCCTGAAGTGATGCCCGAGCCACGGCTTCTGACCTGCGGCGGAGTCGTCGTTGTCGGTCGTTGCCGGTCCTCCTCCGGCGGCCCACAGACGGCCCGGCACTCCCGCCGCTGACCTGCGAAAAGAGACCCGGACAATCCGTCCGGGTCTCGCCGCTTGGGCCCGTCAAGCTCGTATTGCGGCGGCGGGGCGCCGAGAGCGTCTACCCGCCGCCTGACCGGCTCTGTACCGTGAAATACGCCCCTACCAGCAGCAGGAGGCAGCACCCTATGCGTGGTCTTGGAGATCACCTCAGCATCGGCGAGCGCATCGCGTTCTACCGGAAGCGTCGCGGCTACACGCAAGAGGTGCTGGCCGGACTGGTCGGCCGCAGCACCGACTGGCTCGCGAAGGCAGAGACCGGCCGCAGAAAGCCGCCGCGAATCGACATGCTCGCGGAACTGGCGCGCATCCTGCGCGTGCCGCTTGGCGACCTACTCGGCCAGACCCTTCTAGTGGAGGACGAGAAGCACCAGGACGACGTGCCGGCCGTACGTGATGCGCTCATGAGCCCCCGGCGGCTCTCGCGTCTGCTCTTCGGACCGGAGGTGGACGTTCAGCTCCCCACTCCTGCCCCTGTGGCGTTGCGTGTGGAGCATGCTTGGAACGACTACCAGGGCGGGCGATTCGGCAGCGTGATCGCGGCCCTTCCGGCGCTTCTCCAGACGGCGCAAGAGCTAGAGGACCGTGCGGGACGCCGGGGCGAGGATCGCCGCGACTGCTGGGCGGTCTCTGCCCGCACGCATCACCTCGCGGCCACGACGCTTGCGAAGGTCGGCGAGTCCGACGTCTCGTGGTTGGCCGCTGAGCGGGCGATGCGTGCGGCGGACGAGTCCGACGATCCTCTGGTCCTCGCCTCAGCCGCCCGGTCTGGCACGCACGCGCTGCTCGCCAACGGTCGGTACGAAGCTGCGATGGAGCTGGGCAACACCACGGCGACGTGGTTGGCCTCCCAGGTAGCGGAGAGCGATCCGTCTGCGCTGAGCTTGCTCGGGATGATCCACCTAAGGGCCGCTGTCGCGGCGGCGCGGCACCAGGACCGCCTGACTGCAACCCGACTGTTGGACCGTGCCGAGGAACTCGCTGACGATCTCGGTTCAGACGAGAACTACTGGCAAACCGGCTTCGGCCCCACGAACGTGATCCTCCACCGGCTGTCTATCGAGCTTGACCTGGACAACGTGTCGTACGTGGTCGAGAACGGCCGGATCGACGTCGATCACATGCCGCAGGAGCGCAGTGTCTCGCACCGCATCGACTACAGCCGCGCGCTCTCCCTCGCTGGGCGCGGCGATGAGGCGTTTACCGAGCTGCGTACCGCCGAACGTACGGCGCCGCAGCTCGTGCGCAACAATCCCAGAGTGCGCGAGACGCTGAGGGACCTGATCAAACAGTCGCCCGTGAGCGGTGGCTCTCGCTCGTCCGAGGTGTTCGTGATGGCCCAACGGTGCAGGGCGGTGCAGTGAGTTCGAGCAAGCGCGGGGTACTGGGAGTCGTCGGTTCGGCGGCCGGCGGCGTGGAGTCGATCCGTACTGGCCTTGTTGAGCCCGCGGTGAAACGTGGGTGGCAGACGGCCGTGACGCTGACGCCGACGGCGGGAATCTGGCTTCGGATGAACGGCGAGACCGAACGGTTGGAGAAGTTGACCGGCCTACCCGTCCGTGACGCACCGCGCCTCCCCGGCGAGGCCCGACCGCACCCAGCCGTTGACTGCTACGTCGTGGCTCCAGCGTCGGCCAACATGGTCGCAAAGCTCGCGAGCGGCCTCATGGACAACCAGGCTTTGACGCAGGTGGGCGAAGCCATCGGGACTATCGGCTTGCCAGTCGTCGTCTTCCCTCGTGTGAACGCGGCGCACGCTCGTCACCCGGCGTGGCAGCGCCACATCGAAGCGCTGCGGGAAGCCGGTGTCCGGCTGGTCTACGGGCCGGACGTATGGCCGTTGTACGAGCCCCGTGACGCGCCGCCCGGACGGGAGCTTCCATGGGCTGCGGTACTGGATGCCGTGGATGAAGTAACCCGATGACAAATCGTCAATACCCCTGACCTGCAAGGAAAGAGGACCCGGACAGTCTGTCCGGGTCCTCTGCCGTCCGCGGACCCATGCTCATCTACATGCCAGGGATCAATGAGCGAAAGAATGAGCTAGCGGGCCTCACTCCCGCTGAATTCGCGCTGATCAAAGCGAGTTTGGACGAGGCGCGCGCCACGGCCGAAGGGCTGCTGAGGCGCGCCGACGCACTCACCGCGAACGTGGCGTCTCGCTACTCACGATCTCCTCAAGCCTATCCAGACGCTCACCGAGAAGCCGGAGAGCGTCATGGATCGAGCTGAGCTCTCCCGCCAGGGCGGCGTAGGCGGGGCTACTGCCCGGCTCGGTGCCGAGCGGTGCCGATGGGTCGCGCACGAACGTCCCGCGCCCCTGCTGGGTGAGAACCAAGCCCTCATCACGGAGTTGGCCGTACGCGCTCTGCACGGTCATGAGCTGCACGCCGAGCTTCTTGGCGAGCTGGCGAGCGGCCGGCAGTCGCTTCCCCGGCGAGTAGTCCTCGTTGTCCGGGTCCGCAATCTTCGCGCGGTACTCAGCAGCGATCTCCTTGGCTGTTCGCTTGGGCGCTTCGGGGCTCAGATCCATGACTCTGAGGGTAACCGGACCTAGGTCAATCTCAGGTCCTTCGGCGTACCTTCTTGACAGGCAGATTGACATGGGTCAATCTGAAATCACGCCGGAACGCGAAACCCGGAGGGGCTTCACCAACGGCGAGTTGTAAGTGCTTGACCTGCACGAATGCACAGGGCGGGGACGCTGCAATCCCGCTAAAGGCCAGGTGGAACAGGGTTTCGGCCCGTACTGGCGAGGTGGCCCGGTGACCGCGAGCAACGGCCGGAGAGTGGGGACTCGGTCCCCCTTGCAGTGCACAACCCATGCCCAAGCAACAGAAGGAGGCCCGCCATGACGCGTCGAAGTACCTAGGTGCCGCCTGTGCTGGACCGGTGCAGGCAGCAACGCCTATCGCGTCCAACCGCGGCGGACCCGAAGCAGTTCGGGCCCCGCGCGTGATTCATCCGGAGCTACCGCGGGATAGCCGCGGCCGGTTGCCTCCTCCGCCCGTCCGGGCGCCTCTTCGAGGGGCTGCTCGTACGGGCGGGGCCGAGGGGAGCCGGAACACCCCTTCGCTTCCGAGGAGTCCTCATGAGCGCTGCTGTAGAGATCGTGTCGTTCGGCTACCTGCACGACGCGCCGCCCACCGCCCACCTGACCATCGACCTGCGGCACCACTTCCGAGACCCGCACGTGTCGCCGGAGCTGCGGTACATGACCGCCGAGGACGAGCCGGTACGCGCCGCAGTACTGGGCACCGCCGGCATCACGGACCTGGCCGCGGCCACCGCGAGGGCGGTCGCCGCGTTCGCCGCCGGCCCGAGTGCCGGAGTCGTGACCGTCGCCGACGGATGCGCCGGCGGGCGACACCGCGCCCCGACCTTCGCTCTCGTGCTGGCCGACCTGCTGCGGCTGGCGGGCCACCAGGTCACGGTCACGCACCGGGACCTGCACCGCCCCGTCGTCCAGCGCTGAAGCCCCTCACCTGCATGTTCGCCCTGATGGTCGTAGGCCGAGTTCGACTCCCGGCCGGGGCACGCACGACCCACTCACTCTTGACGGAAAACGGAGAAAACGACCATGTTCCGAAAGAGCCCTTCCCCGGCGTCCGAGGACAACCAGAACCGTTCCAGCGATGACCTGCGGCGCGAGTACGCACTGATCAACCGGGAGCGGGCCGGCGGCGGGACCTCCCCGAATCCCGTAGCGGACCAGAACGACATCGCCCGCGAGCTGGAGCGGCGCGGCGAGCTGTAGGCCGCGCACTGCTCTTCAGCCCCGGCCCGCCACGCGGGAGCCGCGACGACGCCGGATCGAATCCGGCCCGGGGCACTGCGGCCACCCGGCCGCTCTCATCAAAGGAGCAGACATGGCCAGGATCATCATCACCGGCGACCACAACGGCGACATCGGCGGAACGGTCATCTCCGGCGCTTCCGGTCCGGTCGCCCTCAACGGCGACATCCACGTTGGCGACGTGCACGACGGCGAGGACACCGGCAACCGGACCTTCTCTGGTGACGGGATGACGGTCGTTGAGGGCGACAGCTACGGCACCATCTCCCGTTCCTTCTGACGCACACCGCCCCGGCATCCAGCCGTGAAGGGCGCCGGTCGAATCCGGCCCGGGGCAGCGGCCGCCACGCGGCCCGCCGCACACATTGTGTGCGGCCTCATCCAAACGGCGTGCGGCCCCGGGGCGCAATCCCGGGGCCGCTTGGGCCGTCCACCTTGGAAGGACACGACCCATGAACATCATCGTTCCTGTTCAGGGCGGTGTTACCGCCCCCGAGTATGACCGTGAGCCGACGGCCGCGGAGCTGGACGCGATCGACGCCGAGATGCCGCTCATCTCCGCGCAGGTCGAACTCCTCGACGCGCAGATCATGATCCTCGACCGGCCTGTCTCCGAGCTGGACGCCCGGCGCATCCGTCGGGCGCTGGGCAAGGTGCTCGCCGCGCGTCGCGCGGTGACGAACCTGTCCGCCGCGGCGTTCGTGCCGGAGGTGGGGGCGTGAGCGCTGTGACCATGAGCGATCTTGCCATGCCGTTGCATGTGCTGCGGCTGCTGGCCTGGGATTTCCCTGGTCTGCCCGCCATGGACGTGCAGGTGTCCCCGATCTTTCCGAACGAGCTGGAGTTGGCCAGCTACGGCGACTTCGGGGCGTTCGAGGCGTGGCGTGAGGCGCTGGGGATCCGGCCCGAGTCGGTGACGTACCGGGAGCAGACGGCGGGGCGGACGCGGGTGCTGCGCGCGGCGGTCGATGTCGATGGTGTCCGTGTGTGCCTGATCGGCTTCAGTGCCGTCGTGAGCTTCCAGGACACCGCGCTGACCGCCGCCGGGGGTGCCCGATGACCGGAGCCAAACTGACCCGGGTACAGATCGGCGTTCTGACTGCTGCGTTCGTGCCGATGCTGGCCACGGGCGTGTTCGGCGGGATCGGCACCTACAGCAACATCGGCCACGCCTACGGCAAGGGCACCGCACTCGGGGCCCTCGCCGCCGGCGAGGGCGCGACCGCCGTGCTTGCCCTGGTCCTGCTGGGGCTGACCATGCTGGGGCAGTCCTCCCCGCGCATCGTCCGGCTCGGGCTGTGGGCGCTGCCGGCAGCTGCCGCCGTTATGGGAGCGATGGCCGCCCCGGATCCGGGCCGCACTGTGATCTACGCCCTGACCCCGATGGGCATGTCCGTCTCGGCCGAGGGCATGGCGTTTTTGGCCCGGCGGATCGTGGTGCACACCGACGGCCGCGACGCGGAGAACGAGCGTCACACCGCCGATCTGGTGCAGGCACTCGCCTACCACCGCGCCCGCGCCGCGCATCACCCGACCGGTTGGGTGCGGAAGCGTTCGGACCGGGCATCGTGGCGACTGGCCCGCAAGGTCGGGGTGGGGGACGTGGCGCTGGGATCGAGGCTGCTGGATGTGCAGCGCGACCGCGTCACCGCCGGTGCGGACGCCGCGCTCGCTGCCATGTTCGGCGGGACCGCCCTCGATCCCGCACCGGCCGCAAATGCGGAGGAATCCACCGAGACCGAGAGGAAACGGTCTACGGCTGACCTGCCCGAATCGACCCCGGAACCGGTGGTGACGCTGACCCGGCTGACTCTGCCCGATCCGGTCGCGGTCGACCTGGGCAAGTCGATGCCGCTCAAGCCACTCCCCCCGGTCGACTCAGCTCCCGTCGCCTCGACCGAGCGGCGCGCAGTCGCGGCAGAGTCGACCCGACCGCGCCGCGCCACCGGCCGCGTCCCGGCGGTGGCGAAGTCGACCCGACCGAAGCGCACGCCGGAACAGTTGCTCGCCGAAGCACGCAAGGCGACGGCCGACTGGCCGGACGCAAAGGTAACCGGCGAGGGCATCCGCCGCGCCATCCACACGTCGCCGGCGAACGCCCGGTCGCTGCGGGACACGATCCTCGCCGAACGCGCCGCCACGGCTGAAGCCGCGTGATGGCGGCGCTACCGGTCTACCGGTGGCGCCTCGCCCCGGACGGCTACGCCACCCGCCGCCAGCTCCGGGCACGCGGCTTACGACCCGGTGGTCAGGGCGTGGCCGCTCAGCTCGAACGGCCGCGCCGCCGCCGGGAACCGCTGGTCGCCTACCTCTACCGCATCGACCAGGCAAAGCCGGTCCGGCCGATGACGCCCGGCCGCCGGGCCGCCCTCGACAAGGCCATGGCCGCTCGCCGCACCTGCCCCAAGTGCCGCACCGATGCCGGGTACTGCATCCCGCGCTCCCTCGGCATGTGCATCCCCTGCGCCTACCCCGACGACGAACAACGCGCCGCCTGACGACTCGCCTCGCAACGAGCGGGGACAGTCCCGGCCCACCCATCCATGGAGGACTTGATGTTCGGACGCAAGAACAGCAACAACGACGCCGTCACCGCCCACAAGGCCGCCAAGCAGGCCCTGCACGACAACCAGCGCGCGGAGAGGGCGGCCGGCATCCGCGAGGAGACCGACACCTACCGCGAGCTGAACGCGGCCGTGATCGAGACCGAAAAGCACGTGCCGTGGTACCGCCGCTGAAAGGAGGCCCGGCCGTGTCCACGCCGCGCCGCTACCAGTTCGACAACCAACTCCCCGCCCTCCCACAGCAGCAGGCGCCCGTGTACCGGCCCGAACCGCTCGGCGCTCCGGCTGTCTACGACCAGCAGCCGGTGGTGGTCCAGCACATCCACCAGGCGCCGCCGGATCGCACGGTGCAGCGCGTTGCGCTCGGCGCCGGCGTCGGGGGTGGGGCGGTGGCCGCGGGGGTGTACTTCGGCCCGCTGCTGGTCGCCGCCCTCTCGTCCATGGCCATCTCTCTGGCCGCCGTCGCCCTGGTCGTCGTCGTCATCGCGTGGGGCGTGGTCACCGTCGTGCGCTCGATCGGCGGGCCGGACGGCAAAGCCGCCGCCAAGACCCTGCGCCGTAAGGGCTGACAGCTGCTTCCGTCCCCCGCGGCCGCCGGCCGTGGGGGCGCGGTAGGGCCGGACATCCCGGACCCTGCACCACCGAATCTGAGGAGAACCCCGTGGGTTTCTTTGCCCGTCCCACCTCCGCCCGTGAGGCCAGCGCCAACATCCGTGAGGCAGAGGCCAGTCAGCGTCGTCTCCGAGCCCGCGGTGACTACGACGCGGCCCGCGCCCTGGACGACGAGATCAAGCACCAGAAGCGCGAGAAGGAGCGCATCGCCGACGAGCACGCCCGGGGCATCGACGAGATCTGGGGCGCCTGACCGCTCCAGCCCACGCCACACCCCACCGAAGGAGCAGTTGCATGGCAGACCCCAAGCTCACCGCCGGTGAAAAGGCCCGTATCGCCGGTCTGGTCGCCCGCATGTGCAAGCGCGACATGGCCGGGCCGAACGTCCACCAGGGCGACCTGCAGCGCCGCGTGAACCGGATTCTCGACGGGGCCCGCGAGCGCGAGAAGAACGCCCGCAGGTAGCTGCGCCCCGGGGCGGCCGCACCCGGCCAAGGAATCCGGCCGCCCCGGGCACCCCCACCACCTTCCAGCAGACAGGAGCAGTCCCAGCATGACGGACACCGTCACCCCCGCGGCGCACCTGCGCGCCGTACCGGACACCCCCGACCCCGACGAGACACCGGCCGCGCCGGTGCCGGTCGACAACCCTGCACTGCCTGCACCGGGCGTCACGGACGAGAAGCGCAAGCCGGTGGTGGCGGGGTGGTTGACCAACCGCCGCGACTTCCTGGCCACCGCCCGCCATGCCGGCGCCAACCTCGGCTACGCCTCCCTGTTCCACGGGGTGCGCCTGCCGGTCTACGCGGGGCGGCTGGCCTGCATGTCCCCGCGCGGTGCCTGCCGCTTCATCGCGACCACGAACCGGTGGGTCTGGGACCGCGAAGCGGCCCCGCTGCGGTCCTACGCGGTGCAGACCGAGGACGTGGAGGAGTACATGCGCCTGGCCCGGCTGCGGGCCGGACGCGTGCGCCTGCGGGGCCTGGTCACCCTCGTTGCGCTGGTCTTCGGCGCAGGGTTTGCCCTGTGGCTCTACGTCATGGCCCCCGCCCTGCTCTACGCCTTCGGTGCGGGCGGGGTGCTGCTGCTGGGCATGGCAGGCCAGCAGCCCGACGCGCCCGTCATCGGCCCCGCGGTGCTGAAGACCGAGGTGCAAAAGCTCACCGGCTCCATCGTCCTGCGGGGCCTGGACAGCATCGGCAACGCCAAGGTCACCGCCGCCATCAAAAAGGGCGGCGACATGAACGGCATGCGCTTCACCAGCGAAATCGTCCGCGACGGCCCCGGCTACCGCGCCGACCTCGACCTCCCCTACGGCGTCACGCCCGAAGACATCATGGAGGCCCGCAA
Source organism: Streptomyces sp. 2323.1 (assembly GCF_900221035.1). Classification (NCBI taxonomy): domain Bacteria; kingdom Bacillati; phylum Actinomycetota; class Actinomycetes; order Kitasatosporales; family Streptomycetaceae; genus Streptomyces; species Streptomyces sp. 2323.1. The sequence goes on from NZ_LT907981.1 coordinate 5,319,077, forward strand.
GCCGCTCGCGTCCGGTCTGCGCCGCAAGGTCGGTTGTGTGTGGCCCTCTCCTGACCCGGCCGAGCACGAAGGGCGCCTGGTGCTGTGGGTGGGGGACAAGCCGATGAACGAGACCACCAAACCCGCCTGGCCGTATCTGAAGTCGGGGCAGGTGGACCTGTTCAAGCCGGTGGTGTTCGGCAACGACCAGCGCATGCGCGACGTGGCCGTAACCCTCATGTTCGCCTCTGTCGTCGTCGGCTCCATCCCCCGCATGGGAAAGACGTTCCTGATGCGGCTGTTCCTCCTGATCGCAGCCCTCGACCCGCGCGCCGAACTGCACGCCTTCGACTTCAAGGGCACCGGCGACTTCGGCGCGCTGGAGCCGGTCTGTCACCGCTACCGGGCCGGGGAGGAGGACGAGGACATCGAATACGTCCTGGACTCGCTGCGGGAGCTCAAGGACGAGCTGCGGCGCCGGGCGAAGGTCATCAAGTCCCTGCCCACCGCACGCTGCCCCGAGTCGAAGGTCACGCCCGAGCTGGCCAATGACAAGACGCTGAAGCTGCATCCGATCGTGGCCGGCTTCGACGAATGCCAGGTGCCCTTCGAGCACGAGGAGCACGGCAAGGAGATCGAAGCGATCTGCACCGACCTGGTCAAGCGCGGCCCCGCCCTGGGCATCGTCGCGCTCTTCGGCACCCAGCGCCCCGACGCGAAGTCCCTGCCCACCGGCATCAGCGCGAACGCCGTGCTGCGGTTCTGCCTGAAGGTAATGGGCCAGCCCGCCAACGACATGGTGCTGGGGACCTCGATGTACAAGTCGGGCTACCGGGCCACGATGTTCTCCCGCTCCGACCGCGGCATCTGCTGGATGGCCGGTGAAGGCGACGACCCCCGCATCGTCGCCAGCGCGTTCGTGGACGCGGTCGCCGCCGGCACCGTCGTCGCCAGGGCCCGCACGCTGCGCGAGGAGTACGGCAATGTCACCGGCCACGCCATCGGCCAGGTGCCCGAACAGACCGCAGGGGCGGACATCCTCGCCGACGTGCTGTCCATCATCCCCGCCACCGAGAAGGCCGTGTGGTGCGAGCGCATCGCCACCCGGCTCGTCGCGCTGCGGCCGGAGACGTACGAGGGCTGGAAGGGCGAGAACGTCACCGCCGCGCTCAAGCCCTGGGGCATCAAGCCCGGTCAGGTCTGGGGGCAGACCGACGACGGCGAAGGCAAGAACCGCCGCGGCATCGACCGCGCCGACATCACCGCCGCCATCACTCGCCGTGACGCCGATCGGGCCGCAGCCTGACCCAGCAGCGCCGCTAGACCTAGCAGTCATCGCTGCTAGGTCTAGCACCCCCGCTAGCACCCAAAAGGGCACCTGACCAGCGAACTAGCGTCTAGCGCCCTACCTGCGCCAACCCCGGAAAACCGCCGTAGAGACGGGAGTTGCCCCGCATGCTCGCCGCTAGCACCCTGCTCATCCTCGCCACCCTCGCCGGTTACGCACTGTTGTGTGCGATCCGGCCGTTCGCCGTCTGCCGCAAGTGCTCCGGCACCGGCCTGCGCGACGCCCGCAAGGCCATGAAGCTCTGCCGCCGCTGCCGCGGCACCCGCTACCGCCTGCGCGCCGGCCGCCGCCTGCACAACGCCGGCCGTCGCCTCCACGCCGACGGCAGCCGCACCCACCGCATCAATGACAAGGAGTCCCTGCCGTGGCAATAACCCTCTCCGTCGTCGTCATCCTCGGCGTCCTGCTGGCCCTGCTGATCCGCTACAAGTCCCTCGGCATCGGCGCCGCCCTCGTCGCCGTCCTCTTCGGCTTCTACCTCGCCAACACCAACGCCCGCCACACCATCAACGACCTGACCACCGCCGTCACCCAGGCCATCAGCGGCCACTGAGGAGCCTCCATGTACGAGGACGAAGACTTCATCGACTGCGAACTGTGCGACCCCATCGATGGCGACGAGCCCTACCCCTACCCGCACTGCTGCGGCTGTGGCGCCGACGGCTCCAGCGAACGCCCCGACTGCACCTGCGCCTAGCCATGGCTAGGGCGGCCCGCGTCTCGCCAAAGCCTCGGGCCGCCCTGGTCTCCAGTCCTGATCAGACCAATGGAGGTCTCCAGCATGACTCAACATGTCCCGATCCGGCGAGAGCGCCGGGGCGAGCATCTGCGGACAGCGCTGTGTCTGGCTGCCCGCGGCATCCCACCCCTGCCGCTGCGGGCGGGAAAGCTCCCGTTCGGCAACTGCCCGGCCTGCGAGAAGAGCGCCTGCGGGGACCGCCCTCACATGAAGGCAGCCGGGCCTTGCCGGTGCCCGCGTCCGTGCCACGGCTGGGCCGCCGCCACCACCGACCCCGCGATCCTCACCTCCGCCGCATGGGCGTCCGCGTGGCGCCAGGCGGCGGCAGTCGCCTACTACCCCGGTGGGGCGGGGCTGACGGTGGTCGACCTGGACGACGCGGCAGCCGTCGCGTGGGCTCGTGAGGCCCTGCCCGCCACCCGCACGGTACCGACGACGCGGGGCGAGCACTGGATCTACCAGGGCACCATGCGCTCGGTGAACGACGTCCGTGACGGTGTCGACATCAAGTCGCTCATGTCCTACGCGCGGTGGCTCGGTCCCGGAACCGGCACCATGACCGCCCTGCCGGACGCCGTGCGCGCGCTGGCCGTGAAGAAGCCCTCCACGGTCCGGCCTGCACGGCCTGTCGTCACCGTGCCCGCGCTCGCCGGGGGCGGGGCGTGCCGCCACCGCACGCCCGCCTATCTGGAGCGTGGCATCGCCATGGCAGAGCAGCGCATCACCGAGGCTCGCAGTGCGGTCCACACCACCGTCTACCGGACCTTCCTCGCTGTGCTGTCCGCCCATGGCCGGTGCGGCTGCCTCACCGACGCCCACGTCGCGCGGCTGTTCACCGTCGCACAGGCCAAGGGCGAATCCCCCCGGCACTGCACCGACGCGTGGACCAACGCCCGCACCCGGTTGGGGCTGTGACCATGTCCGACGACGAAAAGAATCCAGCCCGCGAGATCATCACCGACTACGCACAGGCCCACTTCCGGTACTTCCGCACCGCCGACGGCACCGTGTACGCACAGAAGAACGGCCACCCCGTCGCCCGCCCGATCCGCTCCCAGGGCACCACGGGCAGCCACCGCCAGGAACTCATGGTCGGTCTCTTCCGCGACGGCCACGGCGTGTTCAACGGGACCGCGCTCAAGGAGGCGTTGGATCTGATCGAAGCACTCGCGCTGACCGAGGACGTGCAGCCCGTCCACATCCGCGTCGCCCCCGGATACGACGGGGCGACGTGGCTGGACCTGGGCCGCAACGACGGGCAGTCGGTCCGCATCCACCCCACCGGCTGGGACATCGCCATCCCCGACCCGCGCGAGGTGTGCTGGCGGCGCACCCAGCTCACCGGGGAACTGCCCGTGCCGGCCACAGACACCGACGGCAAGGGCATCGACCTACTACTGAGGCTGACCAACTTCGCCACCGCGGAGACCGAATGCTTGGCCATCGCCTGGCTCATCGGCTGCCTCGGACCGTCCGTGCCCGTCCCCGCGCCCTTCCTCACCGGCCCCCAGGGCGCAGGAAAATCCACCGCGGGGCGCATGCTCCTGCGGATCATCGAGGGCATGAGCAGCGACCTGCGCCGCCCCCCAAAGGACGAGGACAATCTGACCGCGGCCGTCGCGGCCGGGTGGGTCACCGCCCTGGACAACCTCTCCCACATGACCCCCGACCTGTCCGACGCCATGTGCTGCATCGTCACCGGCATCGAAAACGTCAAACGCGCCCTGTTCACCGACGGGGACGTCTTCCGCGCCCGCTACCGCCGCCCCCTCCTGCTGACCGGCATCGACGTCGGCGTCATCCGCCCCGACCTCGCCGAACGGCTCCTGCCCCTGCGGCTGGAGAGGCCCCGTGTCCGGCGCACCGAGGCGGAACTGTGGGCGGAGTACGCAGAGGTCCTGCCCGTGGTCCTCGGGTCCTTGCTCGATCTCACGGTCAAGGTCCGCGCGGCAGCGGCGGAGACCCCTACTGACCTGCGGATGGCGGACTTCGCGCACCTGTGCGCGCAGCTCGACGCGGCAACCGGCCTCGGAGCGCTCACCGCCTACCGGGCCAGCCTGGACGACTTGAACGACGACGTGATCGAGGGCGACCTCCTCGCACAGACCGTCCTGAGGCATGCCGAGGGCCTTGAGGCGGGTGGAGAGCAGCGGATGACCTCCACCGAGTGGTTGCACTGCCTCAGCCGCCTCTACAACGGCGATGAACTGCGTCCCCTGCCCAAGGGCTGGCCGACCACGGGCAAAGTCCTCTCCGACCGGCTCAAGCGCCTCCAGCCGACGCTTGCCGCTCGCGGTGTCCTCATCGACTCGGGCCGCACCAGCGAGGGCCGCTACCTCGAAATGACCCGCCTGCAAGCCCCGACACCGCACGATCCGAAGCGGATGTTCTGACCCGCGTTTCGCACGATGCCCAGACAAGCAAGAAGAGCACCATCGGCCACCACCGAGGTGGCGTGCTCCTCTTGCTGTTCGGCGCAACGCGCCGCCCCACAAGACGCGCCGCGCAGCGGCTCTTTCTTCACGCTGTAAGGCGCACCGCACCACAACAGACACCCCCTCTTTTGTCCTAAGAGGGAAGACGCTGCGTCATCTGCGTCATGCAGACCGGAAAACGGCCCCTGACCTGCGGCTACAGCCATGACGCAGACGGCGGGCCGTGCGTCATCCTGCGTCATCTGCGTCACCCGATGACGCAGCCCATGACGCGCCGATGACGCACCCCCAAACCACTGCGTCACACAAAACCGCAGGTCAGAAGCTCGAATGACGCTGATGACGCAATGACGCAGAAATCCGCACCTCGGACAGGTCTGAGCTGCGACACACCGCGACTCAACACCCGCTAATCCGCTCTGAGTCGCGACTCAGAGCGCTGCCGCTCCAACCTTTTCGCCCCCGAGGAGGGGAACTCGATGGCCAGCACTCCCAGGACTCGCGTGATGCTCACCGTCCCCGAGCTGTGTGTGGAGCTCGGCATCACCCGCTCCACCTTCTACGACTGGCGCCAGAAGCAGCGGGCTCCTCGCTGCATCAAGCTGCCGAACGGCGGCATTCGCGTGCGCCGGGTTGACCTTGAGATCTGGCTGAACGAGCACGAGGACGCTGCTTGATGGACACGACGTACGACGTGAAGTTCTGGAAGACCTCCGTGTACGAGGGGAGGAAGAAGACGACGTACACGGTCCGCTGGGAGCTGGAGGGCAAGGAGTGGCGGAAGCCGTTCGGCACCGTCGCCCTCGCGGACTCCTTCCGGGCGGGACTGGTATCCGCCGCAAGAAAGGGGGAGGCGTTCAGCCTGTCCACCGGTCTGCCGGTATCGCACCTGTCCCGCGCGGCCGGCGTAACTTGGTACGACTTCGCGATCCAGTTCGTTGACCAGCTCTGGGAGCGGACGTCCGGGAACAACCGGAAGACCGTGGCGAAGGCGCTCACGCCCGTCACCATCGCCCTGCTTCGGTCTCAGCCGACGGCGTTCAAGGGTGTCGACGTGCGCCGGGCCCTCCGCGAGTACGCCTTCAACACCCTCCGGCGGGACCAGGCCCCGCCGGAGGTCGCCGTGATCCTGCGCTGGGTGCAGCGGAACTCGCTCGCCATGGCTGCGTGGGAGGACGAGAGCACCGTGGAGACGGCCTTGCGCGCGGCCGGAACCAAGCTGGACGGCACGCCCGTGGCCGCCAGCTCGGCCCGACGGACCAAGCGCGTCTTGAACGTCCTCTTCGAGTACGCCATCAAGAAGAAGGTGCTCAAGGAGAACCCGCTCCCGAAGGGCAAGGGCACCACCGCGGCCAAGACCTCCTCCGCCGTCGACAAACGGTCGCTGCTCAACAAGGAGCAGGCCTCCAAGTTGCTCAGCTGGATCTATGCGCGGCCGAGGGGCGGTCAGCGGCTGCACACCTTCTTCGCCACGATGTACTACGCCGGCGCCCGGCCCGAGGAGGTCGTGGCGATCGATGTCGGGGACGTACGCCTGCCCGACGCGGACGCCTACGACCAATGGGGCGAGCTGCTGCTCCACACCGCCCACCCCGAGGTCGGCAAGCAGTGGACGAACACCGGGGAGGTACGCGAGGAGCGCGGCCTCAAGGGGCGGGCCGCCGACGACACCCGTACGGTGCCCTGCCGTCCCGGGCTGACGCGGTTCCTCCGTGCCCACATCGAGAAGGAAGGGCTGAAGCCCGGCGATCTGCTGATGCAGGGAGAGAAAGGGGGAGACCTGGCCGGGTCCGTGATTAGGCGAGCGTGGCGGCGGGCGCGGAAGGAAGTGCTCACCTCCTACGAATTCGGAACCCCCCTCGGTCGCCGTGTGTACGACCTCCGGCACACCTGCCTGACCAACTGGCTCAACGCCGGCGTTCCGGCCGCGACCGTGGCTGAGTGGGCGGGCAACAGTGTCCCCGTGCTGCTGGCCACGTACGCCCGATGCATCGACGGGCAGCTCGACGACTTGAAGCACAGGATCGAGCAGGCGGGGGAGCTCTCGGACTCGGCAGCTTCGGGGGCCTGAAAACTTCTCCGCGTATTCTCCGCCGCCACCCGCAGAAACCCGGTTTCAGCCGGACACCGTCGGACGTGCCCCACCCCCGTGGAGGGGCGCGTCCGGTCCCTCCATCGCTCACTGGAAACGGGCTCTGACCAGCAAAAAGACCCTCCCCGTGGGAAGGGTCTTGAAGAGCGCCCCCGGCAGGACTCGAACCTGCGGCCAAGTGCTTAGAAGGCACCTGCTCTATCCACTGAGCTACGGGGGCCGGGTGTGGACGTGGATCACGGACCGCGGTCAAGGATAGAGGTCCGGGTGCCTCGTCCCGGTTGCTTCACCTCCGTGGCACGTTGTGGAGGTTCCGTGAAGCGGTCCCGATAATCGCAGGCAGGTACGAATCCTGCACCGCTTTTGACGTCCCGCGCGTCGGGTGTTGTGCACTCGTTATGCCTCAGTCTCGCTCGTCGCGAGCGTCTCATGCGCCACTGATCCCGTTCTGTACGCATTCTTGCGGCGCGCACGAGGGGTTATACGCTTCAAAAGCGCAACGAAATTGGGCATTCTGCACATGTGGCGACCTTGGACGTACGACCCCGGCTGCTCGATGCACTGTCCGTTCTGCGCGACCGCGTCGACGCCGCACGCTTTCCACTGCCACTTCGGGGGGCTGCCCGGGCCCGGCGCAACCGGGCCGAGCTGCTCGCCCAGCTCGATGACTATGTGATTCCCCGCCTGCGTTCCCCGCAGGCCCCCCTGCTCGCGGTGATCGGCGGATCGACCGGGGCGGGCAAGTCCACGCTGGTGAATTCGCTGGTGGGGCGGCGGGTCTCGGAGGCGGGGGTGCTGCGTCCGACGACGCGTACGCCGGTGCTGGTCTGCCATCCCGACGATCTCCGGTGGTTTGCGGGACCGCGTGTCCTGCCGCAGCTCGCCCGGATGTGGGTGCCTGAGCAGGACGACGGCGGAGAGGGCGAGTACGCGGCGGGTGCGGGCCTGGGCCGGGGGGAGTTCGGGGTCCGGGGAGGGGGCGGAGTGGCGGCCGGTGGCGGGCGTGGGTCGAGTGGCGTGCAGGGCGCTCAAGGGCGCCGTATGGCTGAGGAGCTCCATGGCGGGGAGGGCGGGCGGTCGGGGCGTGAGGGGCGTGGTGGCCCGCGCGGGGCGGGTGGGGAGCGGGGGAGAGGAGTAGGGGGTGAGGCAGAGGAAGTGAGTGAAGCGAGTGAGGTGTACGGGGGTGGTGAGGCGGAGGGCGCGTTTGGGGCCGGATATGGCTATGCGGGTGGTGGGGGTGCTGTCGGTGGTGGTTTTGGGGCGCATGAGGGGGCGGGTGGGGCCGCGGGTTCGGGGATGTTCACGGTGCGGATCGAGACGGAGCCGGCGCTGCCCAGCGGTCTGGCGCTGCTGGATGCCCCTGACATCGATTCGCTGGTCGCGCGGAACCGGGAGCTGGCCGCGGAGCTGATCTGTGCGGCGGATGTATGGGTGCTGGTCACCACGGCCGCCCGGTATGCGGATGCGGTTCCCTGGCACCTCCTGCGGACGGCCAAGGAGTACGACGTCACCTTGGTGACCGTGCTGGACCGGGTGCCGCACCAGATCGCCACCGACATCTCCGGGCGGTATGCGGAACTTCTCCAGCGGGCCGGTCTCGGCCACGTCCCGCGGTTCACGATTCCCGAGCTGCCCGAGTCGGCCGGCGGCGGGCGCGGGCTGCTGCCCGCCACGGCCGTCGCGGCGCTGCGGGACTGGCTGGAGCGGCATGCCCAGGACCCCGTGGCCCGCACGGCCGCCGCGGAGCGTACGGCCACCGGGGTGATCGCCTCGCTGCGCAGCCGGCTGCCCGCACTCGCCGGGGCCGCCGCCGCCCAGCACGCCGCGGCGCTGCGGCTGGCCGGGCGGGTCGAGGAGGCGTACGAGCGGGCCGCGGAGCGCGTACGGCAGGAGGTCGCGGCCGGGGAGGTGCTGTCCGGGGACGCTCGCGCCCACTGGCGTGACCATGGGCTCGACGGCCGGTCGGACGAGTTGCTCGATGCCCTGACCCATGGCCTCACCTCGCTGCTGACCTGCGCTGTGGAGGAGGCCGATGAGCGGTCCGCGGACGCCTGGCGACGCGATCCCGCGGCGGCCGAGGTCGCGTTGACGACGGCTGAAGGCGCGGCCGGTGCGGGCGAACGGCTCGGTGTGATCGTCCGGCGCTGGCGGCGCTGCCTGGAGGAGCTCGCCGAGGAGGAGACGCGCGAGGCCCGGGCCGGTCAGGCCGGTGAGCGTGCGGGGTCGGTGGAGCCCGAGGAGTCGGCGGCGCTGTTGGCCACCGCACTGCTCGGTGGCCGTCGCGCCCGTACGGCGGGCGAGAACCTCGCCGACCTGTTGGGGGCGCAGAGTGCGCTGCGGCTCTGCGAACGGGGCAGCCGGCTGCTGGCCACGTATCTGGAGCGCGCGTTGCACGGTGAGCGGGAGCGGCGGCTGGCTCCGCTGGACCAGCTGACCGTGCCCCCGGACCAGCAGGCGGAGCTGATCGCCGCACTGTCCGTATTGCAGCGCGAGAAACAGCGGGAGCAGAGGAAAGAAGAGGAGACGGCCATGGCGAGGGAGATGGCGATGGGGAAGGAGGGGGTGTCGGGGTGAAGGTGTCCGAGGTGACCGGTTCCGGGGAGGGCTCGGGGGACGGACGCGAGTCGGGGGAGGGGGCGAGCGGACGGACGGCGGCGGGTGACGTCGGTGGGCGGTCGGCGGAGGGTGCGGCGTCGGTGGGTGGCGGGGGATCGGTGGGGTCGGTGGGGTCTGTGGAGCCGGAAGAGTGCACGGAGCCCGTGGAGCCCGCGGAGGTTGTAGGGGCGGGAGCCGGTGGCGTCTGGGATGACGGGTTGATTGCGCGGCGGGCCCGGGATGTGGGGGTGTCCCGGCCGGGGGTGCGGGACGGAGTGAGCGGGGCGCGGGTGGAGTCGGCGGTTGCGGCGGGTGTGGCCTCGTCCGCCGGGGATCGTGCCGACGGGACGCGGGGGAGGGCGGGGGCCGCGGCCTGGGACGGGGAAGCGGGCTCCGGGGAGGTGTTCACTGCGTCGCGTGCCGAGGCGCGTACGGAGGGCATGGTCCGTCCGCGGCGGTCGAGGGGCGGGGAAACCATGGCGGAGGGGAGCGGGTACCGGTGGGCGGAGGACGGGGGGCGGCGGGCCGTGCGGGGCGGGCTGCGCGGTCGGGTGGACGCGCTCCGGGAGCTGATCGCGCTGTCCCGTACCCGGCTGGACGGGCGGGCGCTGGAGAGTGCGGGGAGGGTGCTGGAGACGGCGGACGAGCGGTTCCGGCTGTCCGGTGAGCACACCGTCGTAGCGCTAGCGGGGGCGACCGGGAGTGGTAAGTCGTCGCTGTTCAACGCGCTGGCCGGGGCGAACCGTTCGCAGGTCGGGCCGCGGCGGCCGACGACCGCGGAGCCGGTGGCCTGTGTCTGGCCGGGCAGCCGGCCGGGTGCGGAGGGGCTGTTGCACCGGCTGGGTGTGCCCACGCATCGTCGGCACGCCCCCGCGGACGCCAACTCCGAGCTGCGCGGACTCATTCTGATCGACCTGCCCGACCACGACTCCTCGGCCACCGAGCACCGCGCCCAGGTGGACCGGATGCTGGAGCTGGTGGACGCGGTGATCTGGGTGGTGGACCCGGAGAAGTACGCCGATGCGGTGCTGCACGAGCGGTATTTGCGGCCGCTGGCGGGCTACGCGGAAGTCATGTTCGTCGTCCTCAACCAGGTGGACCGGCTGCCGGGGGACGCCGCCGACCAGGTGGTGGACGATCTGCGTCGGTTGCTGGACGAGGACGGCCTGGCGCTGGGGGAGCACGGGGAGCCCGGGGCGGCGGTGCTGGCGCTCTCCGCCGCGACCGGCAAGGGCGTGGGGGAACTGCAGGAGGCGCTGGGTCAGTTCGTCGCGGAGCGGGGGGCGGTGGACCGGCGGCTGGCGGCTGATGTGGACGCGGCGGCCGAGCGGCTGCGGTCGGTGTACGTGGCGCAGTGCCCGGTCGGGCTGACCGAACAGGCCCGGGCGGAGTTCGATGACCGGCTGGCCGAGGCGGTGGGGGCGGTGGCCACCGGGCGGGCGGCGGAACGCGATTGGCTGCGCCATGCGGAGCGCGCGTGCGGGACACCGTGGGCGCGGCTACGGGGGCGGCGGGCAGGACGGGGGAGCCGGTGGGAGAACCCCGGCTCCGGGGTGGGGACGACGGGTGTGGGGGCGTCCCGGGGAGCGACGGCAGGGGTGGGAGCCTCCCGGCGCGGAAGGCCTGGCGCCGGGAAGGCCGTGCAGGGACAGATCTGCGCGGGCCGCGGCGAGGCGGGCCGGGGAACGGAGTCCGGGCCGACGGGAACCGGGAGGGCCGGCTCCGGACAGACCGGTACCGGGCGGAGCGGGGTGCGGCAGGGCCTCATGGGAGAGCCGGGTGCGTCCGGTCACCTGCGGGCGGGCGGGAGTTCGGCCGGTGGCGCGGAGCCGGCGGTGGACGGTCGGGCGGCGGCGCGGCCCGTGGTGGAGCATGCCGTACGGGCGGTGGCCGGTGAGGCGGCGCACGGCTTGCCGGCGCCCTGGGCCCAGGCGGTGCGGGAGGCGGCCGAGCGGGGTGCGTACGGACTGCCCGAAGCGCTGGACAAGGCGGCGGCCGCTGCCGAGGAGTCGCTGCGGGGCGGGCCGGCCGTGAAGCCGCGGTGGTGGACGGTTGCCGCCTCGCTGCAGGGGCTGCTGCTCGTACTCCAAGTCGTCGGCGTCCTGTGGCTGCTGGGTGTGGTCACGGGTCTCGGTGACGGGACGGACTGGATCTCCGGGCTGTCGCCTGCGGTGCTGGGCTTGCTGGGCGGGCCCGCCCTGACATGGCTGTGCCGGGCGGTGGCACGCGGGCCGGCCAGGCGCTACGGGCAGGACGCGGAGCGGCGGTTGCGGGGTGCGGCGGCGGGGTGCGGCCGGGCACGGGTCCTGGAGCCGGTCGCCGCCGAGCTGTTGCGCTATCGCGAGGTGCGGGAGCAGTACGCGGTGGCGTCGGGGGTGTGACGGGGGGACGGGCCGCAGGAAGGGCCCGGGCCGCAGGAAGGGCCCGGGGAACAGGAGGGAGGGGGAGCCGGAAGGGCGGGAAGCAGGCGGGCGTGAGGCGAAGGGCAGCTGCGCCCGCCGGGCTCCGGACATCCGGCCGCGCTCCCTCGCGATAACCCTTCCGGGTGGCCGAGTTGTCCACAGGCGGCCGGCCGTCCACACGCCGCTGCGGCGCTCGCCGAACCCGTGCAGCATGAGATCCACGCAGCGCGCGGCACAAGGCGACAGCGCGCACACGACACAGGGGGGCGTGGTCCGTGAACGACACGATGGTGACGCTGGTGGGGAATGCCGCGACGGCCGTGGAGCACCGGCAGACAACGGCGGGCGCGACGGTGGCGAGATTCCGGCTGGCGGCCACCTCCCGGCGGTGGGACAAGGCCTTGGAGCGCTGGACGGATGGGGAGACGAGTTTCTATACGGTCCGGTCGTGGCGCGGGCTCGCCGACAATGTCGCGGCGTCGGTGGCGGTGGGGGAACCACTCATCGTCCAGGGGCGGTTGCGGCTGCGGGAAGGGGAGCAGTCTCCCGAGCGGGGCGGGCAGCGATGGTTCTCGGCGGAGGTCGACGCCGTGGCGATCGGCCACGATCTCGCGCGTGGCACCGCCGCGTTCCGCAGAGTCGCGCGGACGGCGCGTACGGGTATGGACTCCACCGCGCCCTCCTCACCGCAGCCGTCCCAGCCACCTGCGCAGTCATCGGGGTCAGCGCCCGCCGCGCAGCCGCAGGGGGCACCGCAAGCTGAGCAGACACCGGGGTCACCGCAAGCTGTGCAGACACCGGAATCCTCACAGCTGTGGCAGTCACCCGGGCCCGCGCAACTGCCGCAACAGGGGAGCCGGGACGAGGCGTTGTCCGCTGCCGGGACCGCACCTGCCAAGGCGCTGAGCCGCCCGGCGAGCACGGCCAGTGGGCGCAGGGAGGATCCGGTGGCGCCGACGGCCGGCGGGGGTCGGAAGGTTCCCGTGGTCCCGACGGCCGGCGGGAGTCGCAAGGTTCCCGTGGTCCCGGCCGCCGCCGAGAGGCCCGCGGCCGTCGCCGAGAAGCCCCCGGCCGCCGGGACACCCGCAAGGGCCGGGGCGCCTCAGGCCGTTGAATCCTCGACAATCCCCCCTGTTTCGCCACCCGTTGAGCCTCCGGATCCCTCCGTCGCACCGGCCACAGCCGGAGCAGATTCGCCCGAGAAGGTGGCAGTATCCTGAAAAGTCCCGTTGATTTGTCGATAATGCCAGGTCAGGGTGCCCGTTATCGGTAACGATTGCGATTCGGATCGCTTATGGGATGCCATTACTGGGGACCCTGGTGCGCCTGCTCCATAAGATCCGACAAGTACTCACGGGGGCTGACGTGTTCGGCTGCTGAGTTCTTTGGATCTTTCCGGCGAGGCATCCTCTCCCACTCGACCGCCTCGCCCAGAGGGGAATTTCATGCTTTCCATGAAGAGGCGGGGCGCAGCCCGCCTTGCCGCCGCGGTCATGGCCTCGGGCCTGGTCGCGGCGGGTGCGATAGCCACCGCGGGGACTGCCGCGGCGGACGAGACGACCCCCGCTCACGGGGGTGCCACCGCCACGCTGGGCGGGCTGAAGACCTTCGACCAGGCGGTCGTGCACAACGAGGGAGGGGACCAGCGCGTCGGCGCGGGCCTCTTCGAGATGGCGGTCGACAACGGCGGCACGCTCCAGACGTACTGCATCGACATCCACAACCCGACGCAGCAGCAGGCGAAGTACCAGGAAGTGCCCTGGAGCGCCTCGTCGCTGCACAACAACGGGGACGCGGGCAAGATCCGCTGGATTCTGCAGAACTCGTACCCCCAGGTGAACGACCTGGCCGCGCTCGCCTCCAAGGCCGGCGCCGGCAACCTCACCGAGAAGACCGCCGCGGCCGGCACCCAGGTCGCGATCTGGCGCTTCTCCGACCACGTCAAGGTGGACGCGGTCGACCCGGCGGCCGAGAAGCTCGCCGACTACCTCGAGAAGAGCGCGCAGAACGTCGGCGAGCCCAAGGCGTCGCTGACGCTCGACCCCCCGGCCGTCTCCGGTAAGTCCGGCGGCAAGCTCGGCCCGGTCACCGTGCACACCAACGCCGACAGCGTCACGATCTCCCCGGCGGCCGGTGCGCCTGCCGGTGTCAAGATCGTCGGCAAGGACGGCAAGCCGGCCACCAGCGCCACCGATGGCACCCAGCTGTTCTTCGACGTGCCCAAGGGCGCCGCGGACGGCAGCACCTCGCTGACCGCGCAGGCCGCCACCAAGGTCCCGGTCGGCCGCGCCTTCACCGGCATCGGTGAGCACGCCAAGAGCCAGACCCAGATCCTGGCCGGCTCCAGCGAGTCCACGGTCTCCGCGGCCGCCTCGGCCTCCTGGAAGAAGCAGGGCGCCATCCCGGCGATCACCGCCGAGAAGAACTGCGCCAAGGGCGGCGTGGATGTCACGGCCAGCAACAAGGGCGATGAGGCGTTCCGCTTCCAGCTCTCCGGCAAGGACTACGAGATCGCCCCGGGCAAGTCGCAGACCGTGACCGTCCCGGTGGCCGAGGACCAGCCGTACAACATCACGATCACGGGTGCGGGCGGCTTCAAGAAGTCCTTCTCCGGGGTCCTGGACTGCAAGACCGCCGGCAGCGGCGGCGGCAAGCCCTCCTCGCAGCCCAGCCCGGCCTCGGTCGGTGGCAGCACCGGCGGTGACAAGGGCGGCGACCTCGCCGAGACCGGCTCCAGCAGCGCCACCCCGATGATCGCTGGTATCGCGGTCGTCCTGGTCCTGGTCGGCGGCGCCGCGGTGTTCTTCCTCCGTAAGAAGAAGGTCGGCACCCCCGCCCAGTGAACTCCGGGCACCCGGTGACGCCCGGCGACACGGAAGCCGCCCGAACCCAACCTCCGTGGAGCCGGGCGCCCGGTTGCAGCCGGCGACCGCCCCTTGACCCGCCGGTGAGCGGGCGGTAACCGGTCGAGTACGTGAAGGCCCCGGAGCGCAGCGGCGCTCCGGGGCCTTCGGCGTTCGCGTGCCCCGGGCGACCCGGGTCCCCCAGCGACGGCACCGTCCGTTCCGCGATGACGGACGCCGGGCAGGCCAGGCGGGGGCCGGCCGGAGGGCATGTGGGCGAGGTGCCCGTGCACGAGCGACGGCTCCGCCCCGTCCCCTAGCGGCGGCGCAGCCCCGTGCCCCCGTGGCGGCGCTCCCGTCCCCCCGCGCCGGCGCCCCTCCGTTCGGCCGGGCGTGACGATGACGGAGAGCAACCGAGCAGCCACCACGTCGTGGCAGGTCAGGGCTGAGCAGGGGCGCTCTGACCTACTCGTTTCCGCCAGAGCACAGGCGTACGGCAAGATGGGGTGTATCTGCCCTCCCCCGGTCACCGCGTACGACGGCCCGGGGCGGTGCCGCACAGACCCTGATCGATCCAATCTGCCGGACGGTTTCTCTTGGCTGAGTACATCTACACGATGCGCAAGGCGCGCAAGGCGCACGGCGACAAGGTCATCCTCGATGACGTGACGCTGAGCTTCCTGCCGGGCGCAAAGATCGGTGTCGTGGGTCCCAACGGCGCCGGTAAGTCGACGGTGCTGAAGATCATGGCCGGTCTTGAGCAGCCGTCGAACGGCGACGCGTTCCTCTCCCCGGGCTACACCGTCGGCATGCTCCTGCAGGAGCCGCCGCTGGACGAGTCCAAGACGGTGCTGCAGAACGTGCAGGACGGCGCCGCCGAGGTCATGGGCAAGCTCCACCGCTTCAACGAGGTCGCCGAACTCATGGCGACCGACTACTCCGACGCGCTGATGGAGGAGATGGGCAAGCTCCAGGAGGACCTCGACCACGCCAACGCGTGGGACCTGGACACCCAGCTGGAGCAGGCCATGGACGCGCTCGGCTGCCCGCCCGGCGACTGGCCGGTCACCAACCTCTCCGGTGGTGAGCGCCGCCGCGTCGCGCTGTGCAAGCTGCTGCTGGAGGCCCCCGACCTGCTGCTCCTCGACGAGCCCACCAACCACCTGGACGCCGAGTCCGTGCAGTGGCTGGAGCAGCACCTCGCGAAGTACCCCGGCACCGTCGTCGCCGTCACCCACGACCGGTACTTCCTCGACCACGTCGCCCAGTGGATCTGCGAGGTCGACCGCGGCCGCCTGCACGGCTACGAGGGCAACTACTCCAAGTACCTCGAGACCAAGCAGACCCGTCTCAAGGTCGAGGGCCAGAAGGACGCCAAGCGTGCCAAGCGTCTGAAGGAAGAGCTGGAGTGGGTCCGCTCCAACGCCAAGGGGCGGCAGGCCAAGTCGAAGTCGCGACTGGCCCGTTACGAGGAGATGGCGGCCGAGGCCGACAAGATGCGGAAGCTGGACTTCGAGGAGATCCAGATCCCGCCGGGCCCGCGCCTGGGCAATGTCGTCGTCGAGGTCGACAAGCTCAACAAGGCCTTCGGCGAGAAGGTCCTGATCGACGACCTGAGCTTCACCCTGCCCCGTAACGGCATCGTCGGTGTCATCGGCCCGAACGGCGCCGGCAAGACCACGCTGTTCAAGATGCTCCAGGGCCTGG
This sequence comes from Streptomyces sp. 2323.1, assembly GCF_900221035.1. NCBI lineage: Bacteria > Bacillati > Actinomycetota > Actinomycetes > Kitasatosporales > Streptomycetaceae > Streptomyces > Streptomyces sp. 2323.1. The sequence goes on from NZ_LT907981.1 coordinate 5,335,217, forward strand.
AGACCCCGGACTCCGGCGACATCAAGGTCGGCGAGACCGTCAAGATCTCCTACGTCGACCAGAGCCGCGAGAACATCGACCCCAAGAAGACCCTGTGGGCCGTGGTCTCCGACGAGCTGGACTACATCAACGTCGGCCAGGTCGAGATGCCCTCGCGTGCCTATGTGAGCGCCTTCGGCTTCAAGGGGCCGGACCAGCAGAAGCCGGCCGGGGTGCTCTCCGGCGGTGAGCGCAACCGCCTCAACCTCGCGCTCACCCTCAAGCAGGGCGGCAACCTCCTGCTCCTCGACGAGCCGACCAACGACCTCGACGTCGAGACCCTGTCCTCGCTGGAGAACGCGCTGCTGGAGTTCCCGGGCTGCGCCGTGGTCGTCTCCCACGACCGCTGGTTCCTCGACCGCGTCGCCACGCACATCCTGGCGTACGAGGGCGACTCCAGGTGGTTCTGGTTCGAGGGCAACTTCGAGTCCTACGAGAAGAACAAGGTCGAGCGCCTCGGTGCGGATGCGGCCCGTCCGCACCGCGCCACGTACAAGAAGCTCACCCGGGGCTGACCGTCGTGCGACACCTCTACTCCTGCCCCCTGCGCTGGTCGGACATGGACGCGTTCGGCCATGTCAACAACGCGGTGTTCGTCCGCTACCTCGAAGAGGCGCGGATCGACTTCATGCACCGGCTGGCGCCGGGGGACGGCAGCCCGTCGTTCACGGGCGGCTCGGTCGTCGCCCGGCACGAGATCGACTATGTGCGGCCGCTGGTCCACCGGCATGCCCCGGTGACCGTCGAGTTGTGGGTGACGAAGATCAGCGCCGCGTCGATGACGGTCGGCTACGAGGTCAAGGATGAGGACACCCTCTATCTGCGGGCCTCGACCGTCGTCGTCCCGTTCGACTTCACCGAGAACCGCCCCCGCCGCCTCACCGCGGAGGAGAAGACGATCCTCAAGGAGTATCTGGACGACGCCGCGCACCAGCGGGGGGCCGTCGCGGTATGACGGTGCTGCACCTCGCCGACGCCGGGGAGGCGGCGGATCTCGCTGCCTTCCTGGCCCGGCTGATCCACTACGACAAGGCCGCCGCGGTACGCCTCCAGGCCGGCGGCGGTGTGCTCGCCGTCTTCGGCCGCCCGCCGTCCTTCGAGGTGCTGGCGATCCGCACCGCCCGGCTCGCCGGGGACACGGACCTGGACAGCACCGTCTCGGCCGGTGAACTCCTCGAAGGCATCGAGGAGTCGTCGGACGAGGTGACCGTGCCCGCCGCGGTCACCGGCCCGCCGTGGACCGGGGTGCTGCCGCCGCGCGGCGGCTGGCAGCGGGTGCCGGGGCTGCCCGCGCCCGAGGCGCTGGTACGCGCGGTGGCCGCCGCGGTCGCCGAATTCCGGTCCCGGGACGAGGCGCTGGAGCCGCAGCACCGCACCCGTGCCGCACGGGACCGTATCGGCCGGGAGATCTGGTCGCGCACCCTCGGCGACACCCACCTTCCGCTGCGCGCCGCCCATGCCGCGCAGTCGCTGGGCTTTCTGCGTCCGGCCCGGGCCGGGGCACTGGCGGGCGGTGGCACGTCCTCCGGCGCCGCCGACTCCCGTCCCCAGCCGCTGAGTCTGCTGTCCGCGGGCGGCTGGCTGCGGCTGAGCACCCCCTACGGGTCGATCGCCGTACGGACCGGGGGCGCCGCGGGGGCGACCGGGTTGTCGGGGCTCACGGTTACGCCGGTCTGAGAGGCCCGGCCCCGCCGGTGGCGGCCGGGCCGGACGCAACAGGACACACGCGAGGCGGCCGAACTAGCTGTCCTCCTCGGTGACTTCGTCCCCGTCCCGGCTTTCGTCCCGGCCACTGCCGCCACCCCCGCCCCTGTCTCCGTCCCTGCCTCCCTCCCCGCCCGTCTCGCGCCCCCGTGCCGCCCCATCAGCCGTGCGGTCCGGCCAGACGCCGATGTGGTCGCTCTCCAGCTCCAGCAGGACGCGGTGTTCCATGCCCAGGCTGTGGGTGTACTCGGCCGGAAGCTGGAGCCGGCCTGCGCGGTCGAGCATGGCGTACTCGCGGGCCACCAGGGATTCCCGGCCGGTTGCGGCATCTCGTTCGGTGCGCCGCAGCACCTCCGAGGACGTACGGCCGTCGCGGATCGCGACCGTGCGCCGTACCTCGCCCGCCACCGCCTGGTCGTGGGTGACGATCACGATCGTGGTGCCCAGCTCCTCGTTGGCGGTGCGGAAGGCCGTGAAGACCTGCTCGGCGGTGTGCGAGTCCAGTTCGCCGGTGGGCTCGTCGGCCAGCAGTACGGACGGGGTGTTGGCCAGTGCCACCGCGATCGCGGTGCGCTGCTGCTCGCCGCCGGAGAGCTGGTGCGGACGGCGGTCCCGGCAGTGGTCGAGGGCGAGCATCGACAGCAGTTCCGCGGCCGCCTTCGTACGGGCCGCCCGCCGCCGGCCGCCGTGCAGCTGCATCGGCAGCATGACGTTCTGCTGGGCCGTCAGATACGGCAGGAGGTTGCGGGCGGTCTGCTGCCAGACGAAGCCGACGACGTCGCGGCGGTAGCCGAGCCGGGCCCGGGCGTCCATCGTCAGCAGATCGCGGCCGGCGACCGTGGCGGCGCCGGCGGTCGGCACGTCCAGGCCGGCCAGGATGTTCATCAGGGTGGACTTGCCGCTGCCGGACGCCCCGACCAGCGCCATCAACTCGCCCTCGGCGACCAGCAGATCGAGCCCTTGCAGGGCCTGCACTTCGACACCGTCGGTGGTGAAGACCCGTACCAGGCGGTCGCAGGCGATCAGTGCGTCATGCCCGTAGGAGGGGCGCCCGTGCCGGGAGGCCGCGCGGCGCTCCAGCTCGGCCAGGGTGCTGGGTGCGGTGGGGCGAGGCCGGGCGGCCGGGGCCGCCTCGGGGTCGTGCGCCGTCGGCGGTGTGGCGTCAGGTGTGGCGTCATCGGGCCGTGTGGTCATCGGGGGTCCCCCGCTCTCAACTCGGTGCTCTCGCGGCGCCGTCCGCTCAGCCAGGCCTGGGCCAGGACCACCGCAAGGGCCAGGGCGAGCACGCCCGCCGACGGCAGCAGCAGGGACGCGGGATCGGTTGGTATGCGTACGGTGCCCCGGGCGCCGCCTCCCGGGGCGCCGGGGAGGGCGAGCGGGGTGAGGTCCATCCCCGGGCCCAGCAGCCGGATCGCCGCGGCCCCGACCAGCGCGCCGCCGAGGGCCGCGAGCAGCGCCTGCGGCAGCGCTTCCAGGACCAGCAGACGTCGCCCCTGGGCCGGGGTCAGGCCCATCGTGCGCAGCCTGGCCAGGAGTTGGGTGCGCTGCGGGGCGGCCTGGAGGAGGGACAGCAGCAGGGCGAGCAGGGCGAAGCCGGCACCGGCCACGACGGCGGCGGCGTAGAGGCGCTCCGCGCCCTGCTGGAGCGGCGAGTCGGCCAGCTCGGCGCGTTCGGCGGAGCGCAGGGTCAGCCGGGTGGGCAGCGACGGCGGGGTGTGGGTGCGGACGGCGGTGCGCAGCGCCCCGGCGTCGAGGGCGTGGCCGGACAGCAGCAGGAGGGAGGGGCCGTTGGCGGGGTCGGCGTAGGTGTCCGGGTGCAGCCGGGCCACGCTCCGGGCGTTGAGCACGACGAAGTCGCCGCCGGGCTGCGCGGGAGTGTCGCTGCGGACGACCTGGGGACGGATCACCAGCTGGCCGAACTCCGGCTGCAGGGCCATCGGTGCGCGCCCGAAGCGGGTCACGAAGCTGGGGGAGACCAGCGCGGGCAGCGGCCGGTCGCCGCCGGGGTCGGCCAGTTCCCGCGCGGCGAACGCGCCGAGGCCGGTGGCGCGGGCGAGCCGGGCGTAGGCCTCGGCGTCGGCGATGACCAGATAGAGCGGCGGACCGCTGTCGTCGGCGGCCTGGATGCTGATCCGTACCGGTACGGCGTCCGCGACGCCCGGCACCTTGCCGACCGCTCGGCGCAGCGCCTCGGGGAGGGCATGGCCGGCGGAGATCCGGGCCTCGGCGCCGACCGCGGTCAGCGCCGCGTGATCGCGTGCGGTCGCGACCCCGGCGAGCACCGAGCCCCCGAAGGAGGCCGTGGTCAGCGCCACCACCAGGGCCAGCAGCGGCAGCCCGGCGGTGGCCGGGGCGCGGCCCGCGCGGGCCAGCGCCAGGAACCCGGTCAGCCCGGCGGTCCGGGCGGCGGGACGGGCGGCCAGCCGCAGCGGGAGGGGGTACAGCCGTATCAGGACCAGCGCGGCGATCCCCGCGAGCAGCACCGGGGCCGCGCTGACCAGGAGGTCCACCCCGCCGGCCGCCGTACTCCGGCGGCGCAGCGCGAGCACCGCACCCACCGCCAGTACCAGCACGGTCAGTTCGGCGACCGTACGGCGCCGGGAGGGGCGGGCCCGGATCAGGTCGGTCCGCTCGGCGGGGCGGGGCCGGCGGTGGGCGACGGCGGCCCGCAGCGGCAGGGCGAGCGTGCCCAGCAGCCCGGTCCCGGCCGCCGCCAGCAGCGAGGGCAGCATCCGTTCACCGGGCACCAGTAGCGCCAGACCGCCGCCGGCCGCGGCCGCGGGCAGTGCCACCGCGGCGGTCTCCGCCGCCAGGTGCCCGGTCAGCCCGGCCAGCGAGGCGCCGCGGGCCCGCAGCAGGGCCAGTTCGGCGTGCCGGCGGGACGCGGCCAGTCCGGCGGTCATCAGCAGCACCACCGATGCCACGGTGCCGATCCCGCACGCGGCCACCGCGATGACCGGCGCGATCGCCGCCCGGGTCCGTGCGAAGGAGTCCAGCAGCCCGTCCACCGCGCTGTCGGCCAGCGCGCCGGCGCCCGCGACCGTGCGCAACCGGGCGAGGGCCACGCCGTGTTCGAGGGAGACCACCCTCTCCCGCAGCAGCGGGGCGTCCCGGGCGGTCAGCGCGCCGGGGTCGAGGGGGTAGCGCCAGAACTTCTCCGGCTCGCCGGCGGCCGGCAGCGCCGGTCCGTCCTGCGGCGACAGCAGCAGACCGGCCCGCCAGTACCTCTGCGGCGGCGGGCCCGGTGACACATCCTGGCGGGCGGCGGCCATCAGCGGGTCCACCGCCCAGTACGCGCCCTGCGGGGCCCGCGGGGTGAGCAGCCCGCAGATCCGTACCGTCAGGCCGTCCAGATGCAGCCGGCTGCCGAGGTGCAGCCGGAGGGTCCGGGCGGTGGCGACGGTGACCGCCGCCTCCAGAGTGCGCGCCCCCGGCCGCGCGGCGTGCGGCAGCCGGCCCTCGGTGACGGTGGCGTGCCGGTCCAGGCCGGAGGCCGCGTACAAGGAGAGGAGGGGGGCGAGACCCTCCGGCCGGGGCAGCCAGGCGTCTTGTGCGGCCGGGGCCTTGGTGGTGCGGACGCCGTACATGGCGTCGCCCCCGGCGATCCGCAGCGGGGCGGTGAACTGCCCCCGGATCGCCCGGTCCTGGCGGGCGAGCTCCGGCCCGGCGTAGGCGGCCGCGGGGTCGCCGCCGGCCAGGTCCGTGCGCGAGACGGTGATCTCCACCGTCCGCTGAGCGGGCGGCACCGAGCCGAGCGCATGGCGCACCCCATCGGTCTCGTACGCCGCCACCCCGCGCGGGAACGCCGCCGCCAGGAAGGCCGTGACCAGCACCAGCGCGCCCAGCGCCAGTGCCGCCGGGCGCGAGGCACGCAGCCGGGCGCGCAGCCAGTCCGTCCGGGTCAGGGCGTTCACCGGCGCTCACCCCGTCCGGCGGGGGCCATGGCGGGCCGGGTCATCACCGTGCTCCTTGGCTGCGCAGGGCCTGCACCGGGTCGCCGGGGCGCAGTCCGAGGGCCGCGACGGCCAGCAGCGGCACCGCCGCGACCGCCGCCAGCAGCGCCACCACCGGGCCGGGCGGCAGCTCCACCAGCACCGGCGGCTGCGGTCGGCCCGCCTGTTCGGTGAGCACGACCAGCGGCACGACCGCCCGGGTCAGCGCCGTGCCCAGCGCCGCGCCGACGCCCAGGGCCAGCGCGATCAGGACGCCCTGTTCGGCGGCGATCATCCGGGCCGGCTGCCCCCGCGGCGCCCCCAGGGCACGTAACACCGCGAATTCCCTGGTCCGTTCGCGGACGGAGGCGGCGGCACCGACCCCGAAGCCGACCGCCGCCAGCGCGACGGCGGCCGCGGCGGCCGCTCCCAGCGCGGTCTGCGGGCCGAGCCCCAGCGGATCGTCGTGCAGTTGGCCGGCGATCTCGTCGCGGACCAGGACCTGGTCCGGGTCGGTGTCCGGGCGGGTCCGCAGCGCCTCGACGACCCGGCCCGTCGCGCCCGGCGCGGGGCGCAGCCACCACTCGCCGGCGGTCAGCGGCGGGGCACCGCGGTCGGACAGCGCCTCGTTGACGGCGCCGAGGTCGACCAGCAGTCCGCCGCTGGCCGGTGCGTCCGCCGGCCCCGGCAGCGCGGGGACCGCCCGTATGATGCGGGCCTTCAGCGGCTGCCCGTTGACCGGTATCTCGACGACGGAGCCGGTCTTCGATCCGCTGGCGCGCAGAAAAGCCCCGGTGGCGACGGCGGGGAGCGGCGGCCGCGCGGCATGCGCGGCGGTGATCCGTACCGTCGTCACCGACGCACCGTACGAATCCAGCCGGGCTCCGGTGTCATAGGTCTGGGACAGCAGCCCGCCGCGCGGGACCTCGGCCCGGCCCGCCCTGGGCCCGAACGCCTCGCCCACGGAGCTGCTGGTATCGGTGATCTTCGGCTGCCAGCGGAGGGCGGCGGGGGCGGCGAGGGGCCGGGGCGGGGCGTCGCCGGCGGTGGCCTCGGCGGCGGTGACGGTGAGCTGCTGCCGGTGCGCGACCGGCGGTTGGTCCAGGCCGGCGACCAGGCCGGTCAGCCGCAGCGGACCGGCCGGGCGGCCCGCCGGGGCGCCGGCCGCGACGGCGAGGTCCGCGGTGAGGGTGTGCGGCCGGCCGTCGGCCGCGAGCGAGCCGAGCGGGAGGGCGGACGGGACGCCGTGGCCGTCGGTGAGGAGGGCGGAGAGGGTCGCGGGCACCGGGCCGGTGTCCTGCGGGTCGGTGTCCGCGTCGGCCATCGGCGGCCGCTGGGAGGGCGGCAGCGTCCGCAGCGAGCGCAGGGTCGCGGTCAGCCGTAACCGGTCGGTGTGCGGGGGCAGTTCCACGCCCGCCGGGGGCTCGTCGTGCGGTGCCACCGCGCGCAGCAGCCGGTCCGCCGCCGTGCTCGCCGGGTCGTCGGCGGCGCCGCCCACCAGGTCGCCGCGCAGCAGCAGGGCCCCCGCCGACTGCCGGGTGTCCAGGGCGAGCAGCGAGGAGTTCTTGCCGTCCGGCAGATCGAGTCCGGTCAGCCCGGCGGGCAGCGCCGCGGCCACCCCGGGCACGTCCGCGTACGCCCCGCCCTGGCCCCACTGCGGGGTCCGGCTCGCCAGGACGCGCACCGGTGCGGCCGCGCGGAAATCGGCCTGGTCGTCCTGCGAACGGTCCCAGGACGCGCCCTGGCCGATCGCCAGCATGCCCAGCGCGGTGGCCAGCACCAGCAGCAGCACGGGGCCGGCGCCACGCTGCGGGCGGCGGCTGATCTGCCAGCCGGCCAGCGGCGCGGCGAGCCCCCGCCCGCGGGCCGCGCCCCGCTCGGCAAGCCGCGCGGCGAGCGGCAGCAGCCGCAACGTCAGCACCGTCCCCGCGAGCAGCGCCAGCGCCGGGGCGGCCACCAGCACCGGATCGATACCGAGCCGGCCGGTGGTGTCCCCGGTCAGCACCCCGCTGCCCGCGCCGTCGCCCGCCGTCTGCCGCTGGAGCTGCCAGAAGGCGACGCCGGCGATCACCAGCAGCCCGACGTCCGCGCCCGTCCTTCCCCACGCTCGCCACTCCGTTCGCACAGGGGCGACCCCCGCCGCACCGGGCAGCGCCCGCGCCCGCCGGGTGTTGGGGCCGGCCGGGCCGGTGCGCAGCAGCGCTGGTGCGGCGACCGCGAGGGCGCAGCCCAGCGCCACGGCGCTGCCGGTCAGCCAGGTCGCGCCGGTGAGGCCGGTGTCCAGCGGCAGCCCGATGCGGGCCGACGGGCCGTGGCCGGCCAGCAGATGCAGCAGCGGGCCGGTCAACAGCGGCGCGCCGAGGGCGGCCGGTGCGGCCAGCAGCAGCGACTCGGCCAGGGCCAGCCCCGCGATCCGCCGCCGGGAGCCGCCCCGGGCCCGCAACAGCGCCGTCTCGCCGGCCCGTTCGGTGCTCAGCATCCGGGCGACCAGCAGCAGGGCACAGCCGGCCAGCAGGATCAGCTGCAGCGCGACGATCAGGATCGTCGAGCGGTTGACCAGCAGCGCCCGCTGCAACTGCCCCAGTGCGTCGGGGAGGCCGGTGGTGGCGGTGGCCTGGCCCGCGAACGCCGGATCGGCCATCAGCGCTTTGGGGGCGGCTGCGGCGGCGGCGCTCAGTGCGGGCAGCCGGTCCGCGGTCAGCGGGCGGAAGTCGGCGGTGGCGAGCCAGCCCACCGAGTCCTGGGCCACCCCGCCGCCGGGGGCCGCCCCGCCGCCCCTGGCCGCCCCGCCGCGGAACGCCGCCGGATCGGTGTACAGCGGCCCGTAGGTGGTGAATCCGATGGTGCGCACCCCGCGCCCGCCGAGGTCGTCGAGCTTCCAGTACGGGTCGCTGCGGTCGGTGGGCCGGTAGACGCCGGTGACCTCGACCGTCAAGTGGGCGGAGCCGGAGAGCCGGTTGTCGAGGGTGAGCCGCCGGCCGGGCGCGATCCCCAGCCGGGCGGCCGCGGCGGCCGGCATCGCGACGGGCAGCGGCCCGCGCCGGACCGCCGTGGGCCAGTGGCCGGCGGTGAGGGTGAGCCGGGAGCGGTCCAGGGCGGCGAGCTGGGTGAGATCCGGTTCATCCTTGGGCGCGGGGGGCGACCGGAGCGTACGGGGCAGGCCGTACGGCCCGGAGCGGACCAGCGTACGGACCGTGAACGGCAGCCCGTCGAAGGCCCGCCGGGCGCCCCGGGCGACCGCCCGGTCCGCCGACTGCCTTTGCACGGTGGGAAGTTGGGCCTTCACCTGGAGCGCGGCAGCCGGGGCGGCGCGGGTCCGCAGGGCCTGCCGCAGCCCCGCGTCCCCGATCGCGCCGGAGAAGGCGGTCAGCGTCGCGAGCACCGTGCTGGTGAGCAGCACTGACAGCAGGGCAGCGGTCAGCAGGAGACGGTGCGCCCGCACCCGTAGAAAGACAAAGACAAAGCCGGACACGGACCCCCCTTACCGCGCTCAGCACCACACAGATGAACGAATGGTGGCAGACGAGGGGCGGGGGCGGAGGGGGCTGTGGATGGTCTTGGCCGGAACATGACCGCGGTGGCCGGGCGCCGGCCGGTGTGAGGTGCTTCTCAGTCCGCGGCGTTGATCATCGTGGCGGCCGCGTACGTGAGGTAGTTCCACAGCTGCGTCTCGTGGGCCTCGGACAGGCCGAGGGAGTCCACCGCCTCGCGCATGTGCCGCAGCCAGGCGTCATGGGCGGCCCGGTCGACGGTGAACGGGGCGTGCCGCATCCGCAGCCGGGGGTGCCCGCGGCCGTCGCTGTACGTACGGGGGCCGCCCCAGTACTGCATGAGGAACAGCGCGAGCCGCTCCTCGGCCGGGCCCAGGTCCTCCTCCGGGTACATCGGCCGCAGCAGCGGGTCCTCGGCGACTCCCTGGTAGAAGCGGTGCACCAGGCGCCGGAAGGTCTCCTCGCCACCGACCTGTTCGTAGAAGGTCTGCTCCTCAAGCGTGCCGCGTGGAATCTTGTTCACCCGTCCATGGTGGCAGACACCGAGACCGAGGGCTCCGGTCCTAGGGCGAGCGGGCGCCACGGGCCCACAAACGCCGCCGGGGCGTGATCGGTTGATCACGCCCCGGGGTCGCCGGCTGCCGGCAGCGGATCAGCCGCGGCGGACGGTCAGCGTCGTCCAGGCACCGACATGCACCCGGTCGCCCTCATGGAGCGGAACCGGCACATAGGGCTGGATCGGGTCCTCGGCGAGGTTGATCGTCGTGCCGTTGGTGGAGTTCTGGTCCACCACCGCCCAGCTGCCGTCCTGCTGCTGCACCAGCAGCGCATGCTGATGCGAGACGCCCGGGTCCTCCGGGGTGCTGCCCAGATCGATGTCGGGGGCCTCGCCGGTGCTGTTCCGGCGGCGGCCGATCGCGATCTGGCCGTTGGCGAGCGGCAGCACCTGCTCGGGGGAGTACGCGGGCAGGTTGAGCCCCGCCGCCTCCGGGCCGCTGCGGCCCATCATCGCCATGAAGTACTCGCGGTCCGGCGCGATCGCCACCGCCCAGCCGTTGCCGACGACCGGTTGCGGACCCTGCGGCGGCGCCGCGGGACCTTGGCCGGTGCCGGGGCCGCCCTGCCACTGCTGGTCCGGTCCGGGCTGCTGCTGCGGCATCTGCTGCTGCTCGTACGGCGGCTGCTGCTGCTCGTAGAAGCCCTGCTCCTGCGGCGGGAACGGCGCGGGCGGCTGCTGCTGCTCGAACGGGGCCTGCGGGCCCGGTCCGGGCGGCGCGGGCGCCATCGGCGGCGGCGCGGCCTGGGCGCTCGGCGGGTTCAGCGTCCAGTCGTCGCCGCCCTGCTGCTGCGGCGGGGGGCCGGGCTGACCGGCCGGGCCGGGGCCGGGCATCCCGGGCGGCGGGCCGGGCTGACCGGGGTAGCCGCCGGGGCCGGGCTGCTCGGGGTAGCCGCCGAGCCCGGGCTGGTCGGGGAAGCCGCTGGGCCCGGGCTGACCGGGGAAGTCGCCGGGGCCGGGCTGACCGGGGCCGCCCTGCGGCATGCCCTGCTGCTGCGGGGGCTGGGGCTGCTGGGGCTGCGGCGGCGGGAAGCCATAGCCGTCCTGGGGGCCCGGTGCGGGCGGCGGGAAACCGTAGCCGCCCTGGCCAGCCTGGGGCCCGGGCGGCGGACCCGGCTGCTGTCCGGGCGGCGGCGCGTAGGACGTCGGGGAGTTGGTGAGGAAGTTGTAGCGGCACCCCTCGCAGAACGGTGCCATCGCCTCGCGGGGCGTACCGCACTGCGGGCAGGTCTCGGGCTGCCCGGAGCCGGCCGGGCCGGGGCCGGGTGCGGGCGGCGGGAAGCCGTAACCGCCCTGGCCGCCCTGGGGGCCGGGGCCGCCCGGGCCCGGTGCGGGTGCGGGCGGCGGGAAGCCGTAACCGCCCTGGCCACCCTGGGCACCGGAGCCGCCGGGGCCCGGTACGGGGGGCGGGAAGCCGTAACCGCCCTGGCCGCCCTGGTTGTCGGGCGCGCCGGGGCCGGGGCCACCGAAGCCGGGGCCGGGCCCACCGGGCGGCGGGGTCTGACCCTGCGGCGGGCCGGCCTGGCCCTGCGGCGGGGCGGGCGGGCCGGGCGGCGGGCCGGGAGGTGCGTTCAGGAATCCCGCAGGCAGGGAGGGCGGCGGGGGGACCGCGCCCGCCATCCGCTGGCCGCACACCTCGCACCAGTCTTCGGCCACCGACTGGTGGCCGCTCGGGCAGGTCGGCATGTCGGTTCTTCCCCCTCCGTACCGATTTCTCGCGGTGGTACTGCTCGGTACTGATCGTGGCTATTTCTTCACGCGAACGGTCTTGGTCGAGCGCGTTTCGAGAGTCATCTCGTCCGCCTCGGCGACCGTCGCCTTCAGTCGCACAGTACCGGTCGCCGCATCGACGACGTCCACCACCTTCGCAAGCAGTTTCGCAGTCTCCTCGTTGCCCGAGCTTCCGGCCAGCTGTACTGCGCGGCCCAGTTTCGCCGTGGCGCCGCCGGTATCACCCGACTTGCGGGCATCGAGCCCCTGTTGGATCGCTTGTGCCAGTTCTGCCTGCCCTGTGTAGTGCGCCACCTGCGGATTGATGGAGGTGGAGGCGGCCACGTCGTCCGTCCACACGGCCCGTACGAGCGCCTGCGACAGCGGCTGCGGCGACGGGCCGGCCGGGTCGCCGTCCGGCCCGGAAATGATCAATGACACACGGGCGGCCAGCATTTCCTGGCCGACGCCGGCCGCCGGGACGCGGACGCAGAGGTGGTAGTCGCGGGACTCGTCGCCCCAGGAGCCGGTCGGATAGTCCCCCGACCGCGGCCCGGACTCCCGGCGCCGGCCGGTCAAGTCCGCCACCGTGGGTGCCACTTGCTTGACGAAGACGGTCTCGGCGCCCAGCGGGGTCCACAGCCGCAGCCCGACATCGGCGACTTCCTTGCCCATCGCCGTCTCCATCATCCGCGTGAAGTCGGCGGCCAGCCCGGCCGGATCGGCCACGATGTCGGCGGTGCCCAGGAGCGCGGAGGCGATGCCGGTGACCTCCTTGACCTCCCAGTCCGTGCCGACCCCGCGGGCATCGCAGGTGAAGGATCCCTGGCAGGCGTCCAGGGCGGCGCGCAGCTCCTGCGGCGACTCGTGCTCATTGCGGCCGTCGGTGAGCAGGATGGCGTGCCGGATGCCGGCCCCGGTGGACGACAGCAGCCGTTCGGTCAGCCGCAGCCAGCTCCCGATGGCCGTACCGCCGCCCGCACCGAGTGCGCGCAGCGCCTCCCCGGCCTGGGCGCGGGTCTGTGCGTCGGCCACGGCCAGCCGGCCGCCGCCGGGGTAGACCTCGACGGCCCGGTGGGTACCGGCCACCACCGCGAAGCCGACACCGTCGCGCACGGCGTCGAGGGCGGCGGCCGTCGCCTCGCGGGCGCCGCGCAGCTTCGACGGCGGATGGGCCATCGACCCGGAGCAGTCCACCATGATCACCACGCCGGCATCGGGCCGGCCGGCGCCCGCGGGCACCGGCCGGCCGCCGGTCGTCCCGCCCCCGGTCGCGGTGACCGTGACGACGGCGTGCACCTCACGCCCGCCCTCGGGGAGGTAGGGGTTCTGGTACACCTCGGTGGAGAAACGCGGCACAGGGGACTTGGCGAAGTGGGCCATCCGTTGGGCTCCTTGAAACGCCGTGACCGGCCGGCCGGTGCCCCGTGGTGCGTGGTGCCGGGACCGTGGTGCGTCGTGCGGGGCGCGAGGTGCCGCGCCTCCCACCGGCGTCCGGCTCATTCGGTGGTGAGCAGGTCAGGCCGATCCTGCCCGCCCGGCCGGTGCGGGGAACGGCACCAGCGCCACTGTTACGTTGTCGTGCCCGCCGCCGTCGAGGGCGTGGGTGACCAGCGCCCGGGCGCCGTCCAGCGGCCTGCTGGGGGCGTCGTACGGCAGCACCGCGGCCATCTGCTCCGCGGACTCGGCGTAGTTCCACAGCCCGTCGGTGCACACCACGACGACGCCCGGTCCGTCCGGCTTGAACGTGGCGGTGTGCGGCTCGACCTCGTAGGCGTCCGCGCCGAGCCAGCCCGTGATGGCGTGGGCCCGCTCATCGGCGTTCGCCTCGGCCTCGGTCATCAGGTTGTTGGCGACCATCTGGGCGGCCCAGGAGTCGTCCTCGGTGAGCCGGGCGGGCGGCGCCGTGCGGTCGTTGGGGATCCAGTAGGCGCGGCTGTCGCCGACCCAGCCGACGGTCAGCAGGCCGCCGCCGACCACCGCGCCGACGAAGGTGCAGGCCGGGGCGTTCTGTTGCCGGTGCTCGTCCTGCGCCGGCGCGTCGTCGGCGGCCAGTGCGTCGACCGCCGAGGAGGCCGCCAGGATGGCCTCGTGCATGGCCTGCTGGGGGTGCGTACCGCGCGGCAGGGACGCCCGCAGCGCCTCACCGGCCGCCTCGGACGCGGCGGTGGAGGCTTCGTCCGGGCGGGTCGCCGAGGAGACGCCGTCGCAGACCACCGCGACCACGGCGGGGCTGCCGTCCGGGAGCGCGGCGGCCCGCAGGGCGAAGAAGTCCTCGTTGCGGTGGTGGCGGTGGCCGCGGTCGCTGACCGCCGCGACCCCGCCCACCTCGCTCTCCATGTGGTCGCGGGCAGGGGGCCGGGCCTGGCCGCACTGCAGGCAGTAGCCGTCGGCGTCCATGGCAGCGGACCGGCAGGCGGTGCACAGCGGGGTGCCGTAGGCGGGGGTACCGGTCGGACCCGTCGCACCGGGCTCCGCAGGGGGCGCACCGGGCTCGGAAGCCGGCGCGCCGGGCTCCGCGCCCGCGCCGGCGGCCGCTCCGTATCCGGCCACCCGCGGGTCGACGGGCGGCGGGGCGTCGGTCACCGCTGCGGGGCCGGGCATCGCCGGCGCATGACCGGGCATCGGCGGGGCGTGCTGCGGCATCGGCGGGGTGCCGGTGTCCCCGTACGGGAGGCGGGCCTGCGGGTCGGGCGGAGGCTCGGCGGGGGCGGCGGGACCGGCATGCCCCGCGGCGCCGGACGGTGCGGGCGGCCCGGGAGGCATCGGTGGCGCGGGCGGTGGGGGCGGCGGGGGCGGTACCGCCGGGGCGCCGGGCGCGGGCGGGGCGCCGTACGCCGACGTCGCGGCGGGCGCCAGGAGTGCGGCGCCGCACCGCCCGCAGAAGTTGTCCCCCGCAGCGAGCGGTTCGTCACAGCCCGGACACCGGGACGGCCCAGTCACACCCATGTCACACCCACGTCCTGGGGCGGAAGCGGTTGGCCCGTTCCACCAGTTCGATCCTTTTCTCACCACGCTGCGCCAGCCGCGCGAGCAGTCGGTACGACCGCTCCAGGCCGAACCGCAGACCGCGTTCGTCCAGCGGACTGCCGAGCAGCGCCGGCCGTTCGTGCGCGGCCACCTCACCGGGCGGCCCGGCACCGTGGCTACCGGAGAGTACCCAGTCCAGGGCGGTGCCGAGTACCTCGGTGGCGAGTTGCTCCCGGCGCTCGGCGTCCAGACCGAAGCCCGCGAGGGCCTCCGTCTGGGCGGCGGCCGCCCGCAGATCCGCCAGCAGCGGCTCGCGCGGCGGGCGTTCGCGCAGCCGGGCGCGGACCGCCGCGATCCGTGCCGCGACGTAGTGGATGGACGACTCCGGGACGGACTCCAGCGCCTCGACCGCGCCCGTACGGTCGCCCGCCGCCAGCCGCACCCGGGCCAGCCCGAACGCGGCGCCGACATAGCTGCGGTCGGTCGTCCACACCAGGCGGTAGTACTCCACGGCATTGTCCAGCTGGCCCAGCAGTTCGGCGCAGACACCCAGCGCCAGCTTCGGTGCCGGCTCACCGGGGAAGGCGTCGTAGACCGCGTCGAAGGCCAGCGCCGCGGCCTCGCGGTCGCCCGCTGTCAGCGCCACCAGACCGCGGTGCCACACCACCCGCCAGTCCGCGCCGCCGTCGCCGGAGGGCGGACCGCCCTGCGCGGCGGGCCCGGCCGCGAGCGTCTCCAGCACCGACCGCGCCGCCGCGCCGTCCCCGGTCTCCAGGCGGGCGCGCAGCTCCCGCAGCCGCAGCTCCAGGGAGTCGGCCGGCGCGACGCGCAGCGCACCCAGCAGCTCGGCGGGCGGGGCGGCCGGCAGCCCGGCCAGCAGCCCGGCGTTGGGGTCGCCCGGATCCAGCCGCGGCACCGGCAGCGCGAGGGCGGCGCCGGCGACGTCCAGGGGGCGCAGTGCGGGGCCGCGGCGCGCCGGCGCTTCTTCGGCCGGCGCCGTCCCGCGGCCGCCCAGCAGGGAACTGTCGCCCTCCGCCGCCGCCAGCACCTCGGTGTCGACCACACGGAGTTCGGGCCCGAACAGCTTCGACAGCGCGGGCCGCGGCTCACCGGACTGAAGCGCCACCACCTCGCGCAGCACGCCTGTCAGCTGCTCGGCCATCTCCTCCGCGGAGGCGAACCTGCGGGAGCGGTCCGGGTCCGTGGCGCGCACCAGCAGCCGGTAGAAGGACTCGTAGGTGCGGAACACCTCGATGTGGTCCGGATCGGGCAGCGAGTCCGCGAAGACGTTCGTATGGCCCTGGAAGTCGAAGGTGAGCACGGCGAGGGTGCGCGCGACGGTGTAGAGGTCGGAGGCGACCGACGGGCCCAGCAGGGCGATTTCGGGCGCCTGGTACCCGATCGTGCCGTAGATCGGGCTTTCGTGGTCGTCCATCCTGCGCACCGCGCCCATGTCGATCAGCTTGAGCTGGTCGTCCTGCTGGATGGCGTTGTCGACCTTGAAATCGCAGTAGAGATAGCCGCGGCTGTGCAGATGGCCGAGCGCCTCCAGGGCCTCGATGCCGTAGGCGCAGGCCTGCTCCACCGGCAGCGGATCGCGTCTGCCCTGGGGCGTGCGCCGGTCGTTGGCGAGGTCCTTGAGCGATTTGCCGCCGACGTACTCCATGACGATGTAGCCGTCGAGGCTTCCCGTGGCCCGGTCGAGATGCTCCACGAAGTTGTAGATCCGGACGATGTTGGCGTGCTCGATCTCGGCGAGGAAGCGCCGCTCGGACACCGCCACCGCCAGCGCCTCCTCGTCGCCGGTGTCCAGCAGCCCCTTGAGGACCACCCACCGGTCGGAGACGGCGTGGTCGGTCGCCAGATAGATCCACCCGAGCCCGCCGTGCGCCAGACAGCCCACGACCTCGTACTGGCCGTGCACCATGTCGCCGGGCCGGAGTTTGGGGACGAAGCTGTACGGATGACCGCACTTGGTGCAGAACCCTTCCGTGCGGCCCGGCTGGTCACTGTGCCCCCGGCCCACCGGCGCCCCGCACTCCGTACGGCTGCAGAACCGCTTGCGCTCGGGGACCTCCGGATGCTCCAGCACCGCCGTGGCCGGATCGGGCCGCGGCACCTCCGGCACCGCGACCAGGCCCGCGCCCAGCCGCCCGCGCACGGAACCGGAGGACGGGCCGCTGCCCTGGCGGGGCATCGACACCGCCGGTACGCCGCGCGCCGGGCCGCCGCCGGAGCCCGAGCGCGACAGCCGCCCGGACACCGAGCGCCGGGACGACGCCGAGCGGGCGGACGTCGCCGTACCGCCCGAACCGGGCGCGGGGGAGGGGACGGTCAGCAGGGCGCCGGCCGCCTCCCGGGCGGCGGTGGTGTCCGTGGGCACCCGGCCCGTCAGCCCCGTGGGCGGCGAGGACAGCAGGCCGCCCGGTGAGACCACCGGCGCCAGCCCGCACAGGTCGCAGTACAGCTCACCGCCGCCCACGTCCTCATAACTGCCCGAGCAGTCCCGTCGTTGGCAGCGCTCGTCGGCCCGTCGGGTCATGACTCCCCCCGCCCCTCCGCCTGCGGCGCCGCCAGCGCCTCCGCCGTGGCCTGCTGATAGCGCCACACTGCCTGCTCGGCCGCCCGCAGATCGCACGGCGCGCTCCACAGCATCCGGCGCGCCAGGTCGTACCGCTCGATCAGCAGCGGATCGGCCGCCATGCCGTGGCGGGCGACCTTGGCACGGTACGCGTCCAGCCGGCCGCGCAGCTCGGCGCGCACCGCCAGTGGCGCGGTCACCGCGGTCAACGACTCACGGGCGCGGTGGAGTTCGTCCTCCGCTTCCTCCTCCAGGCTGTCCAGCAGCGGCGAGAGCCGGTGCCACTGCGCCCGTCTGCGGTAGTCGGCGGCCGCCGCCAGCTGTTCGTGCAGCGCCGCCGACGGGCCGCTGACCGCGGGCACCTCCGACGCGGCGATCTTCGCCAGCACCTCGCCGCGGGCCTGCCGCGCCTCGGTCAGGGTGCGGTCCGCCCGCGACAGCACGTCGCGCAGCTGCATCAGCCGCCGCTCGGCGTCCTGCCGCACGTCCAGCACCGCCGCCACCTCCCGCCGGATGTCCTCCAGCGCACGGGCCGCGCGGTCGTAGCGCCCGGTGTCCGGGCGGCCCCCGCCGGGCGCCGAACTCCCCGTCGACGACGACACCCAGAAGGCCAACGGATCCTCGATCACCCGGGCGCGCAGCCGCAGCAGTTCGTCGGTGATCCGCTCCAGGTCGTCGCCGGCCGGATGCTCACCGGGGCGTACCCCCACGGAATGTGCCAGCGAACGCGTCCGCTGGAGTTCGGCCGACAGCAGGTCTATCCGGGCCGGCAGCGCCGACCAGACCGCATCGGCGGCGACGATGACGTCCAGCGAGCGGGCGTACAGCCCATTCATCCGCTCGACCAGCCCGACCAGGCTGAACCGCTCGCTCAGCCGGGCCGGGCCGCTCTCCGGGCCGCCGCCCGCCGCGGCCGCGCCCGGCACCGTCACCCCGTCGCCGTGCAGCAGCTCCGTCAGCTCGGCCAGATCCTCCGCCGAGGGCCAGCGGCGCCGCTCCCGCAGCTCACGCGCCTGCTCCAAGGCGGCGGTGTACGCGTCGAACAGCGACCACAGGACCGTGATGGACCGCTCCGCGGCGGCCCAGCGTTCCTTGGTGGTGCCGGACAGGTCGGCGCCCTCCAGCAGCCGGCGCCCCGCGTGGTCCTGCAACGCGAGCAGCGAGGTCTCGATCGCCTCGTACTCGGCACCGAGCCGGTCCAGGGCGCGATCCACCTCTTCCCGGTCCAGCACCGGGGCATCGGGCCTCCCCGGAGTGCCGGGGAAGGGTCCAGGGACCCCCATCGATCACCTCTCCAATACGCGTACGGTGCACGGCGTTTGCCACGGCGTCGGCCGCTGGGTCAGCTCCCTTCCGGTCCCCTTCCATAGTGACGGCATCGGACCGCTCCAGGGGGCGATCATGCGCCGTACACCGCTCCTTGGGGCGGATCAGTCGCTGTACTCCGGCGACGGCGGCCCCGATATGCCGGGCAGATCGGCCCGTAGCCACTTGCGGTACGAGCGCATCCAGGGGCTGTCGTCGCCGTCCCGGTAGTCGTCCAGGACCTTGTTGACCCGCCGCACCAGGTCCGTGTCGTCCTGGTTCATCGCCACTCCGTACGGTTCGTCGGTGAACGGCCTGCCCTTCAGCTCCACCGTCGGATCCTGGGCCGCCTGTGCCGCGGCCAGCGCGTTGTCCGTGAGGACCGCGTCGGCCTCGCCCAGCTGCAGCCGTACCAGGCAGTCGAGTTGATTGGGCACCGTCAGCACCGAGGCGCCGTGCCGCTGCGCCCGCAGTTCGCTCTCGCCCGTCGAACCCGCGGCCGTGCAGACCCGTTTGCCCCGCAGCGAATCGTCGAACGCCTTGATCTTCGACGCCTTCGGGGCCAGCACCTGCTGCCCCGCCTGGAAGTACGCGGTGGAGAACGCCACCTGCGCCTTGCGCGCGCAGTTGATCGTCATCGTCCGTACGACCATGTCTACGGTGTGCCGCTGCAGCGCCGGCACCCGCTGGGCGGTCGGCACCGCCTTGAAGACGACGTCGGGGTCCGGCCCCAGGATGTCCCGGGCGATCGCCCACACCAGATCGATGTCGAAGCCCGCCAGCTTGCCGGTGGCCGGGTCGCGATACCCCCAGCGGTAGGTGTTCTGGTCGACGCCGACGACCAGTTGGCCCTTCTCCTTGATCCGCGACACCGCCGCACCGTCGTCCGATGACGGCCGCAGACTCTCCGCGGCGTTCTGCGCGGTGCACTTCGCGGCGGCCGGTGCCGCCGCCGGGCGGGGCGCCCGGTGCGGCGCCGCGGGTGCGGACGCACCGTGTCGGACGGGCCCGGCAGGCTCGGTCTCGTGGACCAGCGCCGGCACCAGCACGGCCGCGGCCGCGGCCATCACACACATGCCCGAGGCGACCGGTGCCAGGACGGCACGCAGATTCCTCAGCCCTCGCGCCCGCATCCGTTTCCTCCCCTCACCGTGCCCCCTCACCGGTACTCCGCCAGCCTGCGGCCGATCCCCAGTACGGCCCCCAGCGCCGCCAGCGCCGCCAGTACGCCGGCTCCCACCGGCAGCCCGCCCAGCGCCGCGCGCCCCGTGTCCGCCGACGACCGGAACTGTGCCTGCTCGTGCTCCAGCGCCTGCTGCAGCCCGGCCGCCACCCGGTCGAAGGACTCCCCGGTGGACCCGTCCGGGCCGATCACCTTGGCCAGCGCCCCGTCGTAGTCCCCCTTGTCGTCCGCCGCCCGCGCCTCGGCGTGCCGCGCCTGCCACTGCCGTACCTGAGTCAGCGCGGCCCGCACCGGGCGCCGGCCGGCCTCGTCGTCCGCGAGCGCCAGCGCCGCCCCCAGCCGGCTGTGTGCCGCGGCCGCGCCGTGCTCACCCGGGCCCGCCAGGTCCGTCATCCCCGAGCGGAAACCGGTCTCGTAGAAGTCCTGCCGGGCGCCGGTCAGCACCGCGCCGCGCGCCACCAGCGTCAGATTCTCGTCCCCGCGCGCCTGCAGCGCATCGATCCGCGCCTCGTTGAGCACCCGCAGCGACCGGGCGCCGTGCTGGTAGGAATCGGTCAGCCCCGCTCGCGCCGTCATATGCCCCGCCACCAGCCACAGCAGCACCGCGACGGACGCCGCCGTGGCGGCCAGCAGACCGCGGTTGAACACCCGGTTGGTCCGCCGGTAGTGCCGCCGCTGCGCCCAGCCCAGCGCACCGATCGCCACCGCCCCGGCCGCCAGCGCGTACCACGGCCACACCTTGGCCTTGTCGTAGTCCGCGGTCAGCCGGTCCGTCTCGGCGTCGTACAACGCCCGTGCGGCCGGGAGGAGTTCGGTACGCATCTGCTCATTGGCGTACCGCAGATAGGCGCCGCCCAGCGGCAGGCCCTGCCGGTTGTTGGCCCGCGCGGTCTCCACCAGGCCCGCATAGCGCGGCAGCCGGCTGTTGAGCCGGGCGATCTGCGCGCCCGCCTCCTGTGAACCCCGGCTGTTCGCCGACGCCTTGACCAGCAGCGCGGACGCCGTCGCAATATCGGTGGCATAGCGCTCACGCGTCGCCCTGCTCTCCTCACCGCCGGCCAGGAAGCCCGCCGCGGCCGTCGTGTCGGCATCCGCGAGCGAACGGTAGATGCTCGCCGCGTCCGAGGTCAGCGGCTGGCTGTGGGTCACCACATCGTCGGCGGCCGCCGCCCGGTCCGAGACCTGCCAGGCCGTGACCGCGCCGAACACCACCACCAGCAGGGCCAGTACGGCCCCGATCACCCGCAGCCGGCCCGGCTCGGTCGTCGCCGCCGCACGCAGCTCGTCCAGCCCCTCGGCCCAGGCCGTCCTGCGCCCCGGGACGGGCGGTGACACGCTGCTGGTCGGCACGGAACCTCCCCCTGGGTCGCTGACTGCGGGACGGCCTCCGCGCCCGCGCCGGGGAGCGCTCACACGGAGGACTGGTACACGGGCAGCAGTATGTCCGCAGCCGCTGACACACACCGCAATTGCCCTGATCTTGTTCGGATCGCGACCCGCGGGGAGGGGGCGCGGGGTCATCGGGACCGGCAGGCTTCTCGCGTCGTCTGCGCGCGACTTCGCCGTCCCCTCGACGGCTGCTCTACGTCCCCGACGGCGCACTCCGCTCCCTCCACGCCCCCCGCTTCGCTCCCACGCGCCGCTGTCCGCACGCTCGCCTTCGATTACGCTGAGTGACGAAGGGTGGTTCTCGCCCCTCACCACCGGCACGGCGCCAAGCCCGTGCCCGACGCTCGGAGGAATGCTCATGTCCCGCTGGAAAAAGCTTCTCAGCCCGCTCGCGGCCACCACGGCCGACGACCGTCCCGCGCTCAACACCCCCTCGCCCGCCAGCGGTTTCCTGACCATCGGTGGCACGACCTATATCGATCCCGACGGCAGCTACCCCCTCGATCACCGCACGGACGGCTCCGCCACCCTCATCATCAACGATACCGACCGCCACATCACCATCGTCACGGAGCGCAACAGCCATCATTCCCCCGCCCCGCCGGCCGATCCGTCCGCCCCGGCCCCCGCTCCGACCCCCGACCTCGTCCTCGGCCCGGGCGAACGCACGGAGACGCGACGGGGGGACAGCGTGCGGGTGGGGTGAGGGCGGGTGGGTGACGGACGGCAGGGGAGGCGGCGGGCGGAGGCAGCGGAGGCGGCTGTCCTTCGGCGGCCTCCGGTACCTGGGTCGCCTCTGATGCCTCGGCCTGCCTCTGGTGCCGCCGGTGGCTAGGGGCTTGGCTGCCCTCCTGCCTCCCGCCTCGTGCCTACCGTCCCTTCCCCCCAAGCCCTCCTCAGCCGCTCATAGGCCTCCGCCGCCGCGCCCGACCGGTCCAGGGTGTCGAGGGCGGCGCCCAGGACCGGTGGGGCGGTGACCACTCGTGGGACGGCCTTCGGGGCGCGCGCGGAAAGGAGTTGGGTGATCCGGTCGTCGAGGAGGGGGTGGCGGGCGGCGAGGACGCCGCCGCCGAGGATCACGGGGACGGGCTCGTCGAGCAGGCCGAGGCGCTGGAGGGCGACGGTGGCCATCAGGGCGACCTCCTCGGCCTGGCGGGCCACGAGGGTGCGGGCCACGGCGTCCCCGGAGGCCGCGAGGGCGAAGAGGACCGGGACCAGTTCGTGGCGGCGGTGGCCGGGGAGGGTGCGGAGGTGGAGTGCCTCGATCAGCTCCGGCATGGTCGCCAGCCCGAAGTGCGCGGGCAGGGCGCGGACCAGCTCGGTCGGTGTGCCGCGGCCGTCCTGGGCACGGGCGGCGGACCACAGCGCCTCGTCCGCGAGGTGCGAACCGCCGCCCCAGTCACCGGAGATCCGGCCGACGGCGGGGAAGCGGGCGGTGGCTCCGCCGTGCCCGAGGCCGGCGCAGTTGATGCCGGCTCCGCACACCACGGCGACGCCGAGCGGATCCGCGTCGTCCGGCAGCCCGGCCCGCAGCAGGGCGAAGGTGTCGTTGCGGACGGAGACCGTGTGCGCCCAGCCGCGGCCGGCGAGCTCGGCGGTCAGGCCCGCCTCTTCGGAAGGGAGATCGGCGTTGGCGAGAAAGGCGGAGAGATGCCCGACGGGGCCCGTGAGACCGGCCTGTTCCGTGACCGAGGCCACCAGGGGCGCCAGCACGTCGACCGCCCGCCCGGCGCCCACCCGCGGTGGCTGGAAGCCGCCGCCGCGCGCCGCGCCGAGCAGGCTGCCGTCCGTGGCCACCAGCGCCACCTCGGTCTTGGTGTTGCCTGCGTCGACGGCGAGCGCCGTGCCGGTCAGGCCCATGGGAGGTGTTCCCGGTTGTGCGCGATCAGCTCGTCGGCGAGCCGGTCCGCGTGGTCGCTCTGGCCGATGAGGGGGTGGGCGAGCAGAGCGGCGAACACGGCCTTGCGCCCGGCGGCCGGGCCGGCGTTCCGGCCGTCCCTGCCCAGCAGGGCCGCCTCCAGGGCGAGGTGTTCATAGGCGGTGACATGAGCGACCAGCCCGGCGTACTGCGGTTCCAGGGGACGTACGGGGAGGGGCGCGGCGCCCGTCGGGTCCACGGTCGCGGGGGCCTCGATCACCGCGTCGTCGGGCAGGAACGGCAGGGTGCCGGCGTTGAGGGTGTTGACGACGTGGGTGCCGCTGGGGCCGCCCAGCAGCGAGGAGGTCAGCGCGACCGCGGCTTCGGAGTAGTAGGCGCCGCCGCGGCGGGAGAGGAGGTCCGGCTTCTCGTCGAGAGCCGGGTCGCCGTACATACCGAGCAGCTGTTGTTCGAGGGCGGCGACCTGCGCGGCGCGGGAGGGCTCGGTGCGCAGCTCCCGTACGACGGCGTCATGCCGGTAGTAGTAGCGAAGGTAGGAGGAGGGGAGGGCGCCGAGATGGTCGAGGAGGGGGCGGGGCAGGTGCAGTGTCCCGGCGAGGGCGTCGCCGTGCTCCGCCAGCAGCCGGGGCAGGACGTCCTCGCCCGCGATGCGCACCGCGCGCTCCCAGGTGAGGTGGTTGAGGCCGATGTGCTCCAGCTCGACCTGCTCGGGGGACACGTCCAGCAGCCCGGCGATGGTGCGCTGGAGGCCGATGGCGACATTGCACAGTCCGACGGCCCGGTGGCCATGCGTCAGCAGCGCCCTGGTGACGATGCCGACGGGGTTGGTGAAGTCGACGATCCAGGCGCCGGGGTTGCGACGGCGCACCCGCTCGGCGATGTCGAGCACGACGGGCACGGTCCGCAGTGCCTTGGCGAGACCGCCGGCGCCGGTGGTCTCCTGGCCGACGCAGCCGCACTCCAGCGGCCAGGTCTCGTCCTGGAGGCGGGCGGCCTGACCGCCGACCCGCAGTTGCAGCAGCACGGCGTCCGCACCGTCGACACCCGCGTCCAGGTTACCGGTCCAGGAGATCCGGCCCGGGTGTCCCTGCCGGGCGAAGATCCGCCGGGCCAGGCCGCCCACCACCTCCAGCCGGCCGGCGTCCGGGTCGACGAGGACGAGTTCCTCCAGCGGCAGGACGTCACGCAACCGCGCGAAGCCGTCGATGAGTTCGGGGGTGTAGGTCGAGCCGCCGCCGACCACGGCGAGCTTGAGCCGGCGGCGCGGGGTGCGTCCCGGGGGAGATGGGGTTCGTTCCTGGGGAGACGGCATAGAAGATCAGCCCTTCACTCCGGTGAGCGTGACGCCTTCGACGAAGGCCTTCTGTGCGAGGCAGAAAGGGGGCGGGGGCGTGGCAAAAGGGGTCGTGACGAGCAGTGCCGGTGGTGTCGTCGGACGCGGGCGGTGCGGGCCGGGGCGCCGCGTGCCGCGGAGTGGTCAGCCGGTGCGGAACACCGCCTCCCGGGCCTGTGCCAGCGCCGTCCGCAGTGCGCCGAGGAGAATCGGATTGCCGTCGAGACTGCTGAGCCGCAGGGCGGGGCGGGGCAGTGCAAGGCCGGTGAACTCGGCCTCGACCAGGGCGCGCAGGGCTTCCCCGCCGGCCTGCGGCACCGCGCCGGAGAGCACCACCAGCCCCGGATCGACGACCGCGACCACGGCCGCGAGTCCGGTCGCCAGCCGCCGCGCGACCACGGCGCGTACCGCGTCGTGTGCCAGTGCCCCGGCGACCGTACGCACCTCGGGACCGCCCAACTCCCGGCCCAGCGCGCGCACGCTCGGCGCGCCGACCAGCCGCTGGAGGCCGCCGCCGGCGTCGGCCCGGGCGGCGCTGCGGTCGCCGCCCCGGGACAACGGGGCGCCGGGCAGCGGCAGATAGCCGATCTCGCCGGCGCCGCCGGTGGCTCCGCGCAGCAGCCGCCCGCCCAGTACGAGCGCGGCGCCGATCCCCTCGTCGACCCACACCAGCACGAAGTCGTCGACGCCCTGCGCGGCCCCGTCGTACTGCTCGGCGACCGCCGCCAGATTCACATCGTTCTCGACGGTGACCGGCATCCCCAGCGCGTCCGTTAGCTCTTCCTTCAGTGCGTGCGACGCCAGGCCCGGCAGATGCGGCGCGTAGCGCAGCCGCCCGGTCTGCGGGTCCAGTGCGCCGGGTGTGCCGATCACCGCACCGTGCAGCCGGTCCCGCCCCAGCCCCGCCCTGGCCAGCGCCCCGTCGACCGCCTGCGCGGCCAACTGCGCCGTACGGTGCGGGGCCTCGGTGCCCACGGCGTCGGTGCTCACCCGTTCCTCGCCGAGCAGCCGCCCGGTGATGTCGGCGACCGCGGCGGTGACTCCCAGCCCGTCGACGGACAGCGCGGCGACCTGCGCCGCCGCCGGGTTGATCTCGTACAACTGCGCACTGGGCCCCGGCCGCCCGGTCACGCTCCCGGTCGTCCGCACCAGTCCCGCGGCCGCCAGCCGCGCCAGCAGCTGCGAGGTGGTGGGCTTGGACAGCCCGGTCAGCTCCCCGATCCGGGTACGGGTCAACGGCCCCTGCGACACCAGCAGATCGAGCGCGGCCCGGTCGTTAATGGCCCGCAACACCCTCGGCGTCCCGGGAGTTCCGCGTGTCTGCTGCCCACCGGCCATGACCGTCACCCCGCTCACCGGGTGCCCGGGAGGCCCGGCCACCGCGTCGCTGCCGAGAAAACCGTGCCGAGAAGTCTGTTAGGAAACCTTCCCATCGCTCCCCAGGAACGTAGGCAGGGGACGGAAAGGCGTCAATGGGGCGGACACGGTGAGCTGCCGCCCCCGGGACCCGCCCCGCGCGAGGCAGCGAACGAGGCAGCGAACGGGACAGCGAAAAGGGGCGCACCGGCGGTCACCGGTACGCCCCTTCGCGGTCTGCGGCCGCGGCCCCGGCCGGGCTACTTCTTCGGGGGCGCCGCGAGCGGTTCCGCCGCCAGGGACTGCGGTGACGACGGGTTGTTGAGCACCGAGGGGGCGGCGACGCCGGCGGTGGGGTCCGCGGACTCCTCGGTCTCCTCCTCGGGCAGCGGGCGCGGGGCGAGGTGGACGCCCGCGGCGTCCAGGGCGCGCTTGATGCGCCAGCGCAGTTCGCGCTCCACTCCCGCGGCCTTGCCGGGCATGGTCCGGGCCGAGACGCTGATGGTGACCGTGTCCAGGTGCACCTCGCTCAGGCCGAGGACCTCCACCGGCTCCCACAACTGCTCGTTCCAGGGCTCGGCCTTGGACATCTCCTCGCCGGCGGCGGTGATGGTGTCGCGGGCGCGTTCCAGGTCCTGGTCGGAGGCGATCACCACATCGACGGCGGCCGTGGACCAGCCCTGGCTGAGGTTTCCGATCCGCTTGACCTCGCCATTGCGTATGTACCAGATCGCGCCGTTGGGGCCGCGCAGCTTGGTGACGCGCAGGCCGACCTCGATGACCGTGCCGTTGGCCACGCCCGCGTCGATCTCGTCACCGACGCCGTACTGGTCCTCCAGGATCATGAAGACGCCGGAGAGGAAGTCGGTGACGAGGTTGCGGGCGCCGAAACCGATGGCCACACCGGCCACACCGGCGCTCGCCAGCAGCGGCGCCAGGTTGATCTCCAGGACGGACAGCACCGTCAGCGCGGCCGTGCCCATGATCACAAAGGAGGCGACGCTGCGCAGCACCGAGCCGATGGCCTCGGAGCGCTGCCGGCGGCGCTCGGCGTTGACCAGCAGTCCGCCCAGCGCGGTGCCCTGGGCGGCGGCCGCGGTGCGGTTCATCCGCTCGATGAGCTTGGTGATCGTGCGCCGGATCACATGCCGCAGCACCACCGCGATCACGATGATCAGCAGGATCTTCAGGCCGGACGTGAGCCACGTCCCCCAGTTCTCCTCGACCCAGCCGGCGGCGTTGGTGGCCTTCTGCGTGGCCTCGTCCAGCGAGGTCGGGCCGTTTGAGCCCGGTGTGGCGGCGCGCAGGGGCGCACCGGTGACCGGCGAAGCGGACCAGAACACAGTCGAACCTTCCGTGTGGGGCAGCAGGCCCGGACCGCGGAGGTCCCCGGGGACCGGGCAGACCAACCACACTAACGGGGCAACGAGGGCAGTCCGTGCCCTTGTTCGACAGGCCACAATTTGGCGAGGCCGGATTGCGCCTGATCGAGCGGGCCGTGCGCGGGTGTGGTGGAAAACACCTCCGGCCCGTTACTCGGTCATGGTGGCGCTCCGACCAGGCACCGGGGGACACTGTGGGGAGATCGTCCCGGCGCGAGCCACGCGCCGCCGGCGTACAAGGAGGCACCCGTGCCGCATGTCCTGGTCCTCAATGCGTCGTACGAGCCGCTCGGCGTCGTACCGCTCCGCCGCGCGCTCATCCTCGTGCTCAATGAGAAAGCTGTCAGTCTCGAGGAATCCGGCGCCCTGATGCACAGCGCGACCCATGTCATCCCCGCTCCGAGTGTGGTCCGCTTGAAGCGGTTTGTGCGGGTGCCCTTTCGCGGCCCCGTCCCCCTGACCCGCCGGGCGCTGTTCGCCCGTGACGGCGGGCGCTGTATGTACTGCGGTGGCGTCGCAACCAGCGTCGACCACGTCATCCCGCGCAGCCGCGGAGGTCAGCACACCTGGGAGAACGTCGTCGCCGCCTGCCGGCGCTGCAATCACGTCAAGGCCGACCGCCATGTCGCCGAGATCGGCTGGCGACTACGGCATCAGCCCGCCCCGCCGTCAGGACTGGCGTGGCGGATCATCGGTACGGGCCATCGCGACCCGCGCTGGCTGCCGTATTTGCAGCCGTACGGCGCGGATGACGCCCTGGCCCGGATCGACGCCGTATCGGCGTAGGTCCGGGTTTTTCCGTCCGGGGCAGTGGTGCCGGACGGAACGCTCCGTCCGGGGCGGGTGCCGCCGGGCCCCTGCCGCCACGGTCAACACCGCGGCGGCAGGGGCCCGGCGGCATGACCGGCCACGGTCCCCGCGGCGGACGGCTCAGTGCTGCGGCTCGACCGCGTAGGCCTCCACCGACCACAGCGAGTAGCCGAAGCGGGTGGCCCGCTTGTCGCCCTGGATGCGGACGAACCGCGCGTCCTTGGCGTCCATCCGGACCGACTCCCGGCCGCCCTTGCCGTCGCGGACGGTGGCCGCCGTGCGCCAGCTGCGGCCGTCCGGCGAGACCTGGATGCGGTATTGGGCGGCGTAGGCGTCCTGCCAGGTCAGGACGAGCCGGCCCAGCCGGGTCGGGTGGGCCAGCGCGAACTGCAGCCAGGCGCCGTCCTCGGCGGGCGAGGACCAGCGCGTCTTCGGGTTGCCGTCGGTGGCCGCCGAGGCCGGGAAGTCGGCCGTCTCGTCCCCGGAGGAGGTGGCGACGGTGCCGCGCGCCAGATCCTTGCCGCCGGTGCGCGGATAGACCCGCACGGTCAGCGTCTGCTCCTCGCCCCGGTAGTCCACCGGGATCCGGTACGTCCCGGAGCGGGTGCCCTCGGGCACGTCGACGGCGATACGGACCGTGGCCGTGCCGCCACGCGGTGCGGTGACCTCCTGCGGCGCATGCACGGTGAAGCCCTTGGGCGCCTTCACGGTCAGCTTCTCGCGGACATCGGCGGGGCGGCGGGAGAAGATCCGGGCGTCCACCGTCGCACTGCCGCCGGGCGGCGCGTCCAGCTCCTTGCGGGACAGTTCGAGGCCGGCCGGCGGGGTGTCGTCGAACCACGGGGTGAGCGCGTGCACGGACGGCGCGTCCGCGCCCTTCGCCCAGGTCAGCCGGACCGCATCGGCACGCAGCCGGGGGGTGCGGGACTCGGTCCAGCCCGTGGGGGAGAGCGCGTCGAGGCGGCGCCAGCCCTCGCCCGGGACGTGCGCCTCCAGGGACACGGCGCCCGCGCCCGGGCCCGGTTCGGTCAGCGCGGTGACCGCGGCCAGCCGGCGGGCCCGCTCGAACGGGACCGTGAGGGACGTCGAGCCGGCGCCGTCGTCCGGCCGAGGTGCGTCGTGGCGGGCCCCGGTCCAGGAGTCGGCCTCGGCCATCGCCCGCTGGAGGAAGGGTGCCAGCACCCCCTTGCCGACCGTCGCCGGGCTGCGCCCGAGCACCGTGCGCAGCCGCTGCGCCTCGCGCTGGGCCGACCAGGCGGCGTCGCCGTCGTCGCGGGCCTGCGCCATGAGCGTGTCCACGGCGAGTTCGCCGGCGCTGCCGTAGCGGGCCAGCTGCTCGGCCCATGGCCGGATCTCGGCGGCCAGATCGGAGTGCAGGTTCCGCGGCGCGGTGCTCATGGTGTGGAACGCGTCCCGCAGCGCCTTGGCGGCGTCGGCGAGGTCCGCGTCCCGGCCGGGCCGGCCGCGGTTGGTCGCCGCCTCGCGGGCCTTCCAGAAGCGGTCGATCAGCTGCTGGACGTACCCCGACTCGTCCCCGTCCAGCACGGAGGACGCGTCGTTGCCGGCCAGCGCGTGCAGCGCCTCCCGGGCCCGCGGATCACCACCCGCCAGATCGTCGACGGCCGCGGCCCAGGACTCCGCCGGGCGGTAGTCGTGCGGGTTCCAGGCGTAGTCGGCGGCCGTGAACAGCGGGATGCGCGAGGCGAGCGGCTGCTGCATGGCATTGGCCAGCAGCGCCGTGGAGCCGGTGGCGACGGCCGGCTCCCGGCCGCGGTAGGGGCCGAGGAAGATCCGGTCCTGGGCGTAGTCGTTGACCGGGTAGTTGTCCATGGTGACCAGCGGGTGGCCCAACGCCTGGCGGGCGGCGGACAGTTCGCCGCCGGTGATGGTCCGCGGGACCACCCCCACGCCGGTCCAGGCCACCGCCACCCGGTCGCCGAGCGCATCGGACAGCGCATCGCGGTACGGCGTCGAGCCGTCCTGGTAGTACTCGGTCGGCATCAGCGACAGCGGCGCCGACCCGGGGTGGCGCCGCGCCAGGTGGTCGGCGAGCGCATTGGCGACCCGGGCCTGCGCCTTCGCCGCGGCCTGCGGGCCGGTGCCGAAGGCGTCCCGGTCCGCGTCGCAGTGCCATTCGCTGTAGCTGACGTCCTGGAACTGCAGCTGGAAGGAGCGCACCCCCAACGCCCACATCGCGTCCACCTTGCGCCGCAGCGCCCGCAGGTCCTCCTCGGAGGAGAAGCACATCGCCTGGCCGGGGGCGAGGGCCCAGCCCAGCGTGACGTGGTTGGCGCGGGCCCGCTCGGCCAGCGCCCGGAAGTCGGCGCGCTGCGCGGCCGGGTAGGGCTCGCGCCACTGGGCCTGCCGGTACGGATCGTCACCGGGCGCGTACAGATAGCGGTTCTGCTTGGTGCGCCCCATGAAGTCCAGCTGGGCGAGCCGCTGCGGCCGGCTCCAGGGCTGCCCGAAGAACCCCTCGGTGGTGCCGCGCACCACCGTGCCGGGCCAGTCCCGTACGGCGACCGAGGCCAGCTGCCGTCCGCCGCCCGCCCCCTCGGAGACCAGCTGCCGCAGCGTCTGCGCGGCATGGAAGAGCCCGTCCGGGCCGACGCCGTCCATGGCGACCGTGTCCCGGCCTGCGACCTGGCCCACGGCCAGGCGGTAGCCGCCGGAGGGCAGATCCCCGCGGGCCGGCGCCCGCAGCGCCCGCAGCGCGTCCGCGGCCTGCTCGCCGCCGACCCGGAACACCGGCCCGGCCGCGGGCAGCCGGTCGCCGGGCGCGAGCGTGTCGACCGTACGGACCCCGGCATCGCGCAGCAGACCGCGCAGCACGTCCAGCGCATACGGGTCGGTGTCCGGCTCCGCCACCAGCGCCGCCCGGTCGCCCAGCGGGACGGCGTCGCCGAGTTCCTGCAAAGACTGCGGGCGCGGCCAGACGGCCGGCGTCGCTCCCGCCCCGGCCGGGCGGTCCGGCCGGTCGGGTGTGCCGATGGCGGGGTCCGCGGGCGCCGCCTGGGCACTGGGCACCCCGCCGAGCAGACCCCCGATGACGGCCGCGGCCAGCGCGGTGGTCCCCGCCACCCGTGCCCGGGTGCCCGCGCCGCTCTCCCCGCCCCTACCGATTCTTCCGACGCTCCATCCGCCCCGGCCTCGCACGGCTGCTCCTCGTCCCGTCCC
The DNA here is from genome assembly GCF_900221035.1 of Streptomyces sp. 2323.1. Classification (NCBI taxonomy): domain Bacteria; kingdom Bacillati; phylum Actinomycetota; class Actinomycetes; order Kitasatosporales; family Streptomycetaceae; genus Streptomyces; species Streptomyces sp. 2323.1. Next base: position 5,366,014 of record NZ_LT907981.1, read on the forward strand.
TCATGTACCGGCCTGCCGCCGGCGCCCCGTTCCCCGTTGTTCCCCCGCCGGCGCCTCTTCGGGCAGTCCCTCGGCGGTGAGCCCACCATTGTGGCGGTGAGGGTGTCAACCGGGCCATGGCGGGGTGCCGGAAGGCCCGGCACGGGCGGGTTTCGGCCGGTGCGGCGGGCGGCCGTGCGGGGGCCCGCCGGTCCGCAGAACTTGCGGTGCGGAGCCCGCTTCCTCCGCGTTCTCTGCGCCCCCCGGTGTTCCCCACGGTGAAATTGCCTGCGTGAGGCATAATGTGACGTGGGTCACGTTTCGTGAGCAGATGCGTCTGCGATCGTGTCGAGTGGGTAGGGCCCACGTGTCCCACTACCGATGAACGGGAGGCCCTCAGTGGCCGCATCCGCTCAACTGCTCCTCGACGCTCTGTCCTCGAAACCGGGAGGTGCGCCGATGGAGTCCGACATGTACGACGGGGTGTCCGACCCCGATTCCGGGCTGGACGGCTCCGGATCCTTCAGCTTCGTCGAGCCGCCCCTGACCAGCGAGCCCCCGCTCGCCGACGCAGCGCCCCTGACCAGCGAGGTCCCGATCGCCGCCGAGCTGCCGCTGACCAGCGAGCCGACGGCCGCCGGTATGGGCACGGAGTCCATGGAGGTCTGAGGACCCATGGGCCGCGCGCGGCTCGCCCGGCTGCACGGCATCGCCACGTCGTACGAACCCGCACCGGGCAGAAGCGTCCAGATCACCGACGACACCGTCGTCGCCGTGCTCGCCGCTCTGGGAGTCGACGCCTCGACTCCGCACGCCGTCCGTACCGCCCTGGCCGCCAGTGCGGAGGCCATGGACGCGGCCCTGCTGCCGCGTACCGTCGTCGCCCGGCCGGGCCGGCCCCCCGACCTCACGGGTCTCCCCGAAGGCAGCGTCCTTGGGGTGGAGACCGAGGACGGCGCCGCACAGGAGCTGGGGGCGCCCGATCCGGCGGCCCTCGCCCGGCTGCCCCTGGGCATCCATGTGCTGCATGCGCACAGCCCGGACGGCCGGACCGCCCGCGCCCCGCTGATCGTCGCGCCCGACCGGGTGCCCGCACCACCCCGCCGCAGCCACGGCTTCCTGGTGCAGCTCTACTCCCTGCTGTCCCGGCAGTCCTGGGGCATGGGCGACCTCGGGGACCTCGCCGACCTCGCCGCCTGGTCCGGGCGCGCCCTGGGCACCGGCTTCGTCCAGCTCAACCCGCTGCACGCGGCCGTCCCCGGCCCGCCCACCGACCCGTCCCCCTACCGGCCCTCCTCGCGCCGGTTCCCCGACCCGGTCCATCTGCGGATCGAGCACATCCCGGAGTACGCCCACCTCACCGGCGCCGCGCGCTTACGGGCCGACGGGCTGGCCACGCGGGCGGCCGCGCTGCGGGCCGGGGTGCTCGAAGGGGGCGCACTGATCGACCGGGACGCCGTCTGGGCGCTCAAGCGCGAGGCCCTGGAGCTGCTGTGGAAGGTCCCGCTCGGCCCGGGCCGGCGGGCCGAATACTGCGACTTCCTCGCCGAGCAGGGCCAGGCCCTGGAGGACCACGCCACCTGGTGCGCGATCGCCGAGCGGCACGGCCCCAACTGGCGCGGCTGGCCCGCCGGGCTGCGGGACCCGCGGGGTGCGGGGGTCGCCCGTCTGCGGCCGCAGCTGCTGGACCGGATCGACTTCCACTGCCGGCTCGCCTGGTTCACCGACCAGCAGCTGGCCGGTGCGCAGCGGGCCGCGCGGGAGGCCGGCATGGGCATCGGGCTGGTGCACGACCTCGCCGTCGGCGTCCACCCCTCCGGCGCCGACACCTGGGCCCAGCAGGACGCCTTCGCCGTGGGGATGTCCATCGGGGCGCCGCCGGACGCCTTCAACGCCCGCGGCCAGGACTGGGGGTTGCCGCCCTGGCGCCCGGACGCCCTGGCCGCCGCGGGCTACGCCCCCTATCGCGAGCTGCTGCGCCAGTTGCTGCGGCACGCCGGAGCACTGCGGATCGACCATGTCATGGGGCTGTTCCGGCTGTGGTGGGTCCCGGAGGGCCGGCCGCCGACGGAGGGCACCTATGTCCGCTACGACGGCGAGGCGATGCTGTCGGTGCTGGCCCTGGAGGCGCACCGCGCGGGTGCCGCGGTGATCGGTGAGGACCTGGGCACCGTCGAGCCGGGCGTCCGCGGCGCGCTCGCCGAACGCGGCGTCCTGGGTACCTCCGTGCTGTGGTTCGAGCGGGACTACGGGGAGCCGGCCCCGGAAGCCGCTCCGGCGTCCGCTTCTGCGCCCGCTGCGGCGCCCACTCCCGCGCCCGCTCCGGAATCCGCCGCCCCCGCCCGCATCCTGGCGCCCGACGAGTGGCGCAGCGCCTGTCTCGCCACCGTCACCACGCACGATCTGCCGCCCACCGCGGCCCGCCTGATCGGTGAGGACGTCGCGCTGCGCGAACGGCTCGGGCTGCTCGCCGGGCCGCCGGAGCGGGAGCGCTCCCGCGCCAGGTACGAACTCGTCGAGTGGATGCGGGAGTTGGCCCGGCGCGGGCTGCTGCCGGAGGGGGCGGGCGACGAGGAGGGGGCGGTCCGGGCCGTGCACCGCTTTCTGCTGCGCACCCCGGCGCGGATGATCGGTGTCTGGCTGCCCGATGCGGTGGGGGACCGGCGCCCGCAGAACCTGCCCGGGACATGGGATGAATACCCGAACTGGCGCGTGCCGATCTCGGGTCCCGACGGACGCCCGCACACCCTGGAGGAGCTGGCGGCCTCGCCCCGACTCCACGCGCTGATGCGGGAGTTGTCGGATGGGCAGGATTAGGCCGCCCCGCGACCGCTCGCCGTACGCACCCTTCCGGTAGGTCCCGTCGTCCGGCACCATGCCGTGGACGCTCATCCAGACATCCGACCATTCTCCCCTGCGTGGTCGGAGAGTGGAGGGAACCATGGCCCTGTGCCGCACCCGGCGGACGCTGTGCGTGCTCGCGCTCACCGCGGCCGCCGCGCTCGCCCCCGTCCAGAGCTCCCTGGCCCGGTCGCCGTCGGCTGCCCCCGCCGCCGGCCCCTGCGACCGGCCCGTGCACCCCGCCTCCGAGATGTCCGTCGCGCCCTGCGACACCCCCGCCCGGATCATCGAGAAGGCCGCCCATGTCGTCCCGACCCCGGGGCAACTCGCCTGGCAGCAGCGGGAGGTCACCGCCTTCACGCACTTCGGTATGAACACCTTCACCGACCGGGAGTGGGGCTCCGGCACCGAGGACGAGAGGCGGTTCGCGCCGTCCCGTATGGATGTCGACCAGTGGATGCGCGCCTACAAGGCGGCCGGTGCCGAGCAGGTGATGCTCACCGCGAAGCACCACGACGGGTTCGTGCTCTACCCGAGCCGCTACACCCCGCACTCCGTCGCGGCGAGCCCCGGGCGCCCCGATGTCGTCGGCGCGTACGTCCGGGCCGCCCGCCGGGCCGGGCTGAAGGTCGGGATCTACCTCTCGCCCTCCGACGGCGCCGAACTCCCGCACGCCTGGCATGCGCAGTGGGTCGAGAAGATCCGCCGGAAGCAGCAGGAGGGCGAACCGCTCAGCCTGCCCGAGCGGGTCGCCCTGGAGGACGGGGACCGGGCGCCCCGCGGGCTGGGCCGCTTCGGCAACGGCAGCAAGGTCACCGAGCGCGCCATCCCCACCCTCGTCCCCGGCGACGACCGCGCCGCCGCGGTCCGCAGCGGCCGGCTGCCCACCTTCCACGTCCGGGCGGACGACTACGACGCCTACTACCTCAACCAGGTCTACGAGCTGTTCACCCGGTACGGCCCGCTCGACGAGCTGTGGCTGGACGGCGCCAACCCCTGGGCGGACTCCGGCATCACGCAGACGTACGACGTCGCCGAGTGGTTCCGGATGATCCACCGGCTCTCCCCGGACACCGTCGTCTTCGCCGGACCCCAGGGCGCCCGCTGGGTCGGCAACGAGAACGGCACCGCACGCGAGACGGAGTGGAGCGTGACGCCGTCCGCCGAGGACCCGTGGACCGTCATGGCCGGCGGGCTGCCGAACGACTCCACCGACGCCGACATCGGCTCCCGCGCCAAACTCCTCGCGCCCACCACCCGGTTCCTCCAGTGGTACCCGGCCGAGGCGGATGTCTCGCTGCGCCCCGGCTGGTTCCACCACCCCGGCGAGCGGCCCAAGACGCCGACGCAGCTGATGGACCGCTACGAAAAGAGCGTGGGACGCAATGCCTCGCTGCTGCTGAACGTCCCGCCCGCCAAAGACGGCCGGATCGCCGCCGAGGACGTCGCCGCGCTCACCGCCTTCGGAAGTGCCGTGCGCGCGACCTACGGCACGGATCTGCGGGCGTCCGGACCCGGGCCCTGGACCTTCGACCGGATCGGGCTCGCTGAGGACATCCGGTACGGGCAGCGGGTCGAGCGGTTCACCGTCGAGGCGCGGACCGGCGGGACATGGACGGCGATCGCCGGCGGAACGACCATCGGGCACCGCCGGATCCTCGCGCTGCCGCGGCCGGTGACCGCCGATGCCGTGCGGGTCACCGTCCGCGAATCCCGCGGGCCGGTCCGGCTCGCGCCGGTGACGCTGCACCGGAGCCGGGCCGCGGGAGGGTGAGCGCCCGCGGAGCCGGCCCGGGCGGCCGGTTGCCCCACCCCGGGCGCGCGGGGCGGCAGGGCGTCCGATACGTTGACTTCGTGAGCAACAAGGTCAATAAGAATGTCCTGCGCGCCGGAACCATCACCGCCGGCACCGCGCTGATGCTGCTGATGTCGTCCCCCGCGTTTGCGCTCACCCGCGACGACGGTGACGACCCGGGTCCGGGCCTGAGTGTGATCCAGACGCTCGGCCTCTATGTCGCTGCACCCATCGTGCTCTTCCTGATCATCGCCGGACTGGTCATCGCGGGCGACAAGACCCGCAAGCCGGCCAAGTCCAAGAGCTGACGCCGGGCACCACAGCGACGCCTCCCAGGGCGCCCAACGGTCACAAAGACCGAGGGGCGCCCTTTGTCGTACCCGGATATTTGCGCAGGTGAAAAAGGGGTTGCGAGGCGGCTATCGCGCAATTTTCGCCTGATTTGCGGGGGCGCAATGTTTAACCGGCCCTAACCTACGATGACGTAACCTACGCAGCCGTAGGTCAAACCTACGGCCCCGTAGGTCGTCGTCCCCCAGGAGTTCCCCCGTGACCATCGCCCCCGCCCGCCATAACGGAGAGCGCGGCCAGACCGCATGGAGTGACGCCCAACTGCTCTATGCACTCGAAGAGGTCGTCGAAAAGGAACTCAACCGGCATCTGAAGATCGCCAAGGACTGGATGCCGCACGAGTACGTCCCGTGGAGCGACGGGCGGAACTTCGCCGGCGTTCTGGAGGACGGCGAGCCCTGGGCCCCCGAGCAGTCCAAGGTCAGCGACATCGGCCGGATCGCGCTGGTGGTCAACCTCCTCACCGAGGACAACCTCCCCAGCTACCACCACGAGATCGCCACCCTCTTCGGCCGGGACGGCGCCTGGGGCACCTGGGTGCACCGCTGGACCGCCGAGGAGGGCCGGCACGGCATCGTGATGCGCGACTACCTGCTCACCAGCCGGGCCGTCGACCCGGACGAGCTGGAGCGGTTCCGCATGGCGCACATGTCGGAGGGCTTCGAGTCGGACAACTCGCACAGCATGCTGCACTCGGTGGCGTACGTCGCCTTCCAGGAGCTGGCCACCCGGATCTCGCACCGCAACACCGGCCACCACTCCGGTGACCCGGTCTGCGACCGGATGCTGGCCCGGATCGCCACCGACGAGAACCTCCACATGGTCTTCTACCGCAACCTCCTGGGCGCGGCCTTCGAGCTGGCGCCCGACCAGACGATGTGCGCGGTGCGCGATGTCGTCACCGGCTTCCGGATGCCCGGTCACGGCATGCCCGGCTTCGAGCGGTCGGCGGCCCGGATGGCCATCGGCGGCATCTACAACCTGCGCATCCACCACGACGATGTGCTGCAGCCGGTGCTGCGCTATCTGAAGGTGCTGGAGATCGGCGGCCTGGGCCCGGCCGGTCTTGCGGCGCAGGAGGAGCTGGGGCTGTACATGGACGGCCTGGACGGCCAGGCGCGGAAGTTCGACGAGCGTCAGGCGGCCATCCTCGCGCGCCGCGAGGCCAACCGCCGCTGAACCGGCCGGTCCGCTCCGCGTCACCGCCCGTGGCGGCGGTGGCCGGGGCGCCGGATGCGTACGCTGCCCGCATGGCCGACTGGGACCTCAAGAAGCTGCACATCCTGCGCACCCTCCAGGAGCGGGGCACGGTCACCGCGACCGCCGAGGCGCTGCACATGACGCCCTCGGCGGTCTCGCAGCAGCTGACCGGGCTGGCCAGGGCGCTCGGGGTGACGCTGCTGGAGGCGCACGGCCGGCGGGTGCGGCTGACCGACGCCGCGCAGCTGGTGCTGCGGCATGCCGAGGCGGTCTTCGCCGAGCTGGAGCGCGCGGACGCGGAGCTGCTCGGCCATCTCCGGGGCGAGGCGGGTCAGGTGCGGGTCGGGGCGTTCGCCACCGCCATCCCCGCGCTGGTGGTGCCCGCCGTCCAGGAGCTGCGCCGCAGTCACCCGGGGCTGTCGGTCGTCGTACGGGAGGCCGAGGCGGAGGCCGCGTACGAGCTGCTGGCACACGGCAGTGTCGATCTGGCGCTGTCCCTGGCGGCGCACGCCCCCACCCCGCGCGACCCCCGGTTCAGCCGGGTCTCGCTGCTGGCCGACCCGCTGGACGTGGCGCTGCCGGCCGGTCACCGGCTGGCGGCCGCGCCGGGGCTGCGGCTGGCCGATCTGGCGGACGAGCCCTGGATCTTCGGCAGCAGTGGCCCCTGGTCGCAGATCACCACCACCGTCTGCGAAAGCGCCGGCTTCGTGCCCGAGCAGGCGCACGCCGCCGCCGACTGGAGCGCGATCTGGGCGATGGTGGCGGCGGGGATGGGGGTCGCGCTGGTGCCCCGGATGGCGATGGCGGGCGGCATCGGCGGTGCGGGGGAGGGCCGCCCAGCAGGAGAGAGCGGCGCCCGGGAGGATGCCGCCGCCGGGGGAGTGGCGCTGCGGGTGCTGCACGACGACCGGCCGCGCCGGCATGTGGTCGCCGCCGTCCGGCGCGGTGCGGAAGGGGCGCCGGGGCTCGCCCGGGTGCTGGCGGCGCTGCGGCAGGCGGCCGCCGCCCAGGCGCCGGAGGGCCCGACCGTTCAGTCAGGCTGAACGTATTCCTCAAAAACTTTCGATGGACCTGAGGGGTGGCCCGCTGCGACGGTGGAGTGGTCCGCTCCTTCGGCCCCGTCGAAAGGCCACGATGACCAGCCTCTCCGCCGACAGCCACGATCCGCACGCGAACGACGCCGCCCCGTACGGTGGCGGAGATCCCTACGCCGACTACCGCGGCGGGGACTTCCCCTTCACCTCGCTCGTCGATCTCGCCGACCGCCGGCTCGGCGCCGGGGTGATCGCCGCGAACGACGAGTTCTTCGCCGAGCGGGAGAATCTGCTGACGCCCACTCCTGCGGTCTTCGACCCCGAGCGCTTCGGCCACAAGGGCAAGATCATGGACGGCTGGGAGACCCGGCGCCGCCGCGGCGCCGACGCCGAGCACCCCTTCCCGGCCGACCACGAGCACGACTGGGCGCTGATCCGGCTTGCCGCCCCCGGCGTGATCCGCGGCATCGTCGTCGACACCGCCCACTTCCGCGGCAACTACCCGCAGCAGATATCCGTCGAGGCGACCGCGCTGCCCGGCAGCCCCGGCCCCGAGCAGCTGCTCGCCGACGACGTGACGTGGGAGGAGCTGGTCCCGCGCACACCGGTCCGCGGCCACGCCGCCAACGGCTTCGCGGTCGACGCCGAGCGCCGCTTCACCCACCTCCGTCTCAAGCAGCACCCCGACGGCGGCATCGCCCGCCTGCGGGTGCACGGCGAGGTCGTACCGGACCCGGAGTGGCTCGACGTGCTCGGCACCCTCGACCTGGCCTCCGTACTGCACGGCGGCACCGTCGAGGACGCCTCCGACCGCTTCTACTCCTCGCCCACCCAGCTCATCCGGCCCGATCTGTCCCGCAAGATGGACGACGGCTGGGAGAACCGCCGCCGCCGGGTCAAGGGCACCAACGACTGGGTGCGCTTCCGCCTCGCCGCCCGGGGCGAGATCCGCGCCGTCGAGATCGACACCGCGTACCTCAAGGGCAACTCCGCGGGCTGGGCGGCGCTGTACGGCTGCGACGCGGAGTCGGCCGACCCGGCGGACGCGTCGGCCTGGTTCGAGATCCTGCCGCGCACCACGCTCCAGCCCGACACCCCGCACCGCTTCCGGCTGCCGAGGGCCGTCACCGCCACCCATGTCCGGCTGGACGTCTTCCCCGACGGCGGTCTCGCCCGGCTGCGGCTGCACGGCGAACTCACCGCAACCGGCCGCGCCGCGCTCGTCCGCCGCTTCGACGAGCTGAGCGACTGAGCCGCGGCCCCGCACACCGCGGACGACGGGGCCCCCACCGCACCGGCGGTGGGGGCCCGTCAGGACAGGGCGCCGCTTACGCCGCCGCGTCCGCCGCCTGCGCCTTGAGCGCCCGCTCGATCCCGGCCCGCGACTCGGTGATCAGCCGGCGCAGCGCGGCGCTCGGCTCGGCCGAGGCCAGCCAGGCGTCCGTCGCGTCCAGCGTCTCCTGCGAGACCTGGAGCGCCGGGTAGAGCCCCACCGCGATCTGCTGGGCCATCTCGTGGCTGCGGGAGTTCCAGATGTCCTTCACCGCGTCGAAGTACTTCGCGGTGTACGACGCCAGCAGCTCCCGCTGGTCGCTCTGCACGAAGCCGCCGATGACGGCCTCCTGCACGGCGTTGGGCAGCCGGTCGGACTCCACGACCGAGGCCCAGGCCTCGGCCTTGGCCTCGGCGGTCGGCCGCGCCGCGCGCGCCGTCGCGGCATGCCGCTCGCCCGCCGAGGTCTTGTCCCGCTCCAGCTCCGCCGCGATGGCCTTCTCGTCCGCCCGGCCGGTGGCGGCCAGCCGCTGCACCAGCGACCAGCGCAGCTCGGTGTCCACCGCCAGCCCGGAGATCTCCTCCGTACCGTCCAACAGGCCCTGGAGCAGGTCGAGTTGCTCCTCCGTACGGGCCGAAGCGGCGAACGCACGGGCCCAGGCCAGCTGGTGGTCGCTGCCCGGCTCGGCCGCCCGCAGCTGCTCCAGGGTCTCCGCGGTCCAGGCCGCCAGTCCCGTCTCGCGCCACTCCGGGGCCGCGTACAGGTCCAGCGCCAGCTTCACCTGGCGGTGCAGCGACTGGACCACGCCGATGTCCGACTCCTTGCCGATGCCGGAGCGCACCAGCGCGAGGTAGTCACGGGCCGGGAGTTCGGCGTCCCGCGTCATGTCCCAGGCCGACGCCCACGACAGGGCACGCGGCAGCGACTCGGTGAAGTCCCCGAGGTGCTCGGTGACGACCTTCAGCGACTCCTCGTCCAGCCGCACCTTGGCGTACGACAGATCGTCGTCGTTGAGGAGGAAGACGGCGGGCCGCCGGGTGCCGGCCAGCTGCGGTACGGGGGTCAGCGCACCGTCCACGTCCAGCTCGATCCGCCCGGTGCGCACCAGCTTGCCGTCCTGGAGCTCGTACGAGCCGATCGCGATGCGGTGCGGCCGCAGCACCGGCTCGCCCTTGGCGCCCGGCGGCAGCGCCGGGGCCTCCTGCTTCACCGCGAAGGAGGTGATCACGCCCTGGGCGTCCACCTCGATCTCCGGCCGCAGGATGTTGATCCCCGCGGTCTCCAGCCACTTCTTCGACCAGGTCTTCAGATCCCGCCCGCTGGTCTCCTCCAGCGCACCGAGCAGATCCGACAGCCGGGTGTTCTTGAAGGCATGCGCCTTGAAGTAGGCCTGCACGCCCTGGAAGAACTCGTCCATGCCGACGTAGGCGACCAGCTGCTTGAGGACGCTGGCGCCCTTGGCGTAGGTGATGCCGTCGAAGTTGACCAGCACGTCGTCGAGGTCGTTGATCTCGGCCATGATCGGGTGGGTCGACGGCAGCTGGTCCTGCCGGTAGGCCCAGGTCTTCATGGAGTTGGCGAAGGTCGTCCACGAGTGCGGCCACTTCGAGCCCGGGGCGTAGGCCTGGCAGGCGATCGAGGTGTAGGTGGCGAACGACTCGTTCAGCCACAGGTCGTTCCACCACTCCATGGTGACCAGATCGCCGAACCACATGTGCGCCAGCTCGTGCAGGATCGTCTCCGCGCGCACCTCGTACGCCGCGTCCGTCACCTTCGAGCGGAAGACGTACTGGTCGCGGATGGTCACCGCGCCCGCGTTCTCCATCGCGCCGGCGTTGAACTCCGGCACGAAGAGCTGGTCGTACTTCGCGAACGGGTAGGCGTAGTCGAACTTCTCCTGGAACCAGTCGAAGCCCTGCCGGGTGACCTCGAAGATCTGCTCCGCGTCCAGGTGCTCGGCCAGCGACGGGCGGCAGTAGATGCCCAGCGGCACCGACCGCCCGTCCTTCTCGTAGGTGCTGTGCACGCTGTGGTACGGACCGGCGATCAGCGCCGTGATGTAGGTCGAGATCCGCGGCGTCGGCGCGAAGCGCCAGACGTTGTCACTGGGCTCCGGCGTCGGCGAGTTGGAGATCACCGTCCAGCCCTCCGGAGCCTTCACGGTGAACTGGAACGTCGCCTTCAGATCCGGCTGCTCGAACGACGCATAGACCCGCCGCGCGTCCGGCACCTCGAACTGGGTGTACAGATAGGCCTGCTGGTCCACCGGGTCGACAAAACGGTGCAGCCCCTCACCGGTGTTGGTGTAGGCGCAGTCCGCCACGACCCGCAATTCGTTCCGGCCGGCCCGCAGCCCGGTCAGCGCGATCCGCGAGTCCTTGAACACCTCGCCCGCATCGAGCGCCTCGCCGTTGAGCTGCACCTCGTGCACGGCCGGCGCGACCAGGTCGATGAAGGAGTCCGCGCCCGCCTCGGCCGAGTCGAACCGCACCGTGGTCACGGACCGGAACGTGCCGTGGTCGCTGCCGTCCGCGTCTCCCCCCTCCTGCGCGCCGGAGAGGTCGAGATCGATCTCATACGCGTCCACGGTCAGCAGGCGCGCCCGCCGCTGCGCCTCGTCGCGGGTCAGATTCGTGCCAGGCACCCGTTCGTCTCCTTCGCACTGGTCATTGCATCGGAAGTTTCGGCCATCCTTCCATGTGGGCGGGGGGTTGCTGAGGGGGATATCCGAGGTGGCACAGTGGTAGCTATATGGGTGAATCGGAGTACACCGAGGCGTTCGAGGAGTGGGACGCGAGCGAGGATGCGGCGCTCTGGGACCGGACGAGCGGGGATGGGCTTGCCGATGAGGCGTGGTGACGTCCACATGATCGATCTGGAGCCGGCGCGACAGCGCATGGTGGAGATCGACGTCGCGCTCCGGCGGCATCTGGCGCTCTGAACGGACCGTACGGGCACGCCGCCCGAAAGCGCGGGTGCCCGTACGGAGGCTGACTCCGTACGGGCACCCGGCAATGTGGTGCGAGCTGTGCGCTCAGCCGCGCAGCTCGGCCGCGACCAGCTCCGCGATCTGGACGGCGTTCAGCGCCGCGCCCTTGCGGAGGTTGTCGTTGGAGACGAACAGCGACAGGCCGTTCTCGGCGGTCTCGTCGGTGCGGATCCGGCCCACGAAGGACGCGTCCTGGCCGGCGGCCTGGAGCGGGGTGGGCACGTCGGAGAGGGTGACGCCGGGGGCGCCGGCCAGCAGCTCCTGGGCGCGGGCGGGGCTGATCGGACGCGCGAAGCGGGCGTTGACCTGGAGCGAGTGGCCGGTGAAGACCGGGACGCGGACGCAGGTGCCGGCCACCTTCAGGTCCGGGATCTCCAGGATCTTGCGGCTCTCGTGGCGGAGCTTCTGCTCCTCGTCGGTCTCGTTCAGCCCGTCGTCGACGATCGAGCCGGCCATCGGCAGCACGTTGAAGGCGATGGGGCGGACGTACTTGTCCGGAGCGGGGAACTCCACGGCCGAGCCGTCGTGGGTCAGCTTGGTGGCGTCCTGCTCGACGGCCTTGCGGACCTGGCCGTCCAGCTCCTCCACACCGGCCAGACCGCTGCCGGAGACCGCCTGGTAGGTGGCGACGACCAGCGAGACCAGACCGGCCTCGTCGTGCAGCGGGCGCAGCACCGGCATGGCGGCCATGGTGGTGCAGTTCGGGTTGGCGATGATCCCCTTGGGGCGCTCGGTGATCGCCGACGGGTTGACCTCGGAGACGACCAGCGGGACCTCGGGGTCACGGCGCCAGGCCGAGGAGTTGTCGATCACGACCGGGCCGGCGTCGGCGACCTTCTCCGCCAGTGCCTTGGAGGTGGCACCGCCGGCCGAGAAGATCACGATGTCCAGCGCCGAGTAGTCGGCGGTGGCCGCGTCCTCGACGGTGATCTCGGTGTCCTGCCAGGGCAGCGTACGTCCGGCGGACCGGGCCGAAGCGAACAGGCGCAGCTGCTCGACCGGGAAATTCCGCTCGGCGAGGATGCCCCGCACCACACCGCCGACCTGTCCGGTGGCTCCGACGATTCCGATCCTCATGGGACTCCTTCTTTCTGGCCTGGCTCGGGTGTCTGCTCGGAACACCTGCTCAGTAGTGCCTCCATCATGTGTGTGACACCCGTCGCCTTGTCCAATCCGTTCCATTCCGTGGCGGGTCGGAAGGGGGGATCGGAACGGAGCGTGCTGGTTCGCTCACAGAATGTGGCGCGCGTCCGGCCGTGTGCGCTGCGGATACCCCGCGGGGTGAACATCCGGTGACCGCCGGCCACACCCCCGGGCAGGGCTCCGTGACCGGCCGATGGCGGGCAGATCCCTGTGCGGTGATGGGTTCCCCGCGTTGCGGTGGCGTTCACGCGCAGGTCATCCCCGATGCCAACCATCCCAGGTGACAGGGCAGTTGTGCTGCCCGGCCGCCTTCGCGTTCGCACTCGGGGAGCCTGCGTATGTCCCGTATACGGTCCGCCGCCACCTTCGACCGCCGTACGTTCCTCACCGCCACCGGGGCCGTCGGCGCCGCGACCGGGCTGGGGCTCGCCTTCGGCATCGGCCCGGACCGGCCGGCCCAGGCCGCCGCCGTCACCACCGGCCCGGCCCCGGCCGCGCCCGTGCCGGTCGACGCCCCCGCCGTCCCTCATGTGCCGTACACCAAGGGCACCACCCTCGGCAGCGTGTCCGCCCCGCGCGGCAGCACCGGCTACCGTCGGCTCACCGACGGCCCCGCATGGGACCGGGTGGTCCGCGCCGACCTGGCCACCGCCCACGGCGGGCGCGAGAGGCGGCGGACCGCCCTGGCGTCGTTCGTGCAGTTCACCGACCTGCATCTGGTCGATGTGCAGAGCCCGCTGCGCTACGAGTACCTGCGCGCCGAGACCGCCAGCGCCTGGCGGCCGCAGGAGGCGCTGTCCGTGGCCGGGGTCGTCTCGCTGATCGAGCGGGTCAACGCGCTGCCCGGCGGGCCCGCCACCGGCGCCCCGCTGTCCTTCGTGATGACCACCGGCGACAACACCGACAACAACTCCAAGCTGGAGCTGGAGTGGTTCCTGACCGCGATGAGCGGCGGCCGGATCACCCCCAACTCCGGCGACCCGCGCCGCTACGAGGGCGTCCAGGACAGCGGCCTGGCGCTGTACTGGCAGCCGGACAGCGCGCTGCGCGACGCCGACAAGAAGCGGGGCTTCCCGCATCTGCACGGCTTTCTCCAGGCGGCGATCCGCACCGTGCACAGCCCCGGCCTGCGGCTGCCCTGGTACTCGACGGTCGGCAACCACGACTCGCTGCCCGGCGGCTGCTACGCCCCCGGCGATCCCTTCTGGAGGGAGATCGCGACCGGCGGCCGCAAGCTGGAGACGCTGCCCGCCGCCGAGGCCGCGAAGGTGTGGACGGCGGTCAAGAACGGCCTCGACCCCAAGGGCGCGGACTTCAAACGCCTGCTGACCTCGCACAGCAAGCAGGCCAGGAGGGTCACCCCCGACGAGCGGCGCGCCCCCTTCACCCGGGCCGAGTATCTGCGCGCCCATCTCGACCCGGCGCACACCGGCCCCGGCCCGCACGGCCACGGCTACACCGCGGCGCATCTGTCCGAGGACCGGCTCTACTACACCTTCAAGATCTCCGATGACGTCCTCGGGATCAGCCTGGACACCACCGACCCCGGCGGCCACTACACCGGCTCGGTCGGGGACGCCCAACTGCGCTGGCTGGAAGGGGTGCTGAAGAAGAACGAGAAGGGGGACAAGCGGCACGTCCTCGTCTTCAGCCACCACACCGGCAAGACGATGAACAACACCCAGCCCGACCCGGCCCGCCCGCACGAGAAGCGGCACGGCGGTCCGGAGCTGATCGAGGTGCTGTCCGCGCACCCCCGGGTCGTCGGCTGGATCAACGGCCACAGCCACAAGAACGAGATCATCGCGCACGGCAGCTTCTGGGAGATCTCCACCGCCTCGCACATCGACTTCCCGCAACTGGCCCGGGTCATCGAGCTGGTGGACAACCACGACGGCACGCTGTCGCTGTTCGCCACCCTGGTCGAGTCGGCCGCCCCGCACCGTACGGACTTCACCGACCTCTCGCAGACCGGGCTGGCCGCCCTCTACCGCGAGCTGTCCTTCAATGCCCCCGAGGCCCGTACCGACCTCGCGGGCACGTCCCGGGACCGCAACGTCGAGCTGCTGCTCAAGCGCGGCTGACGGGTCCCGTGCGGCGCACGGAGCCCCGGGGCGCGTCCGGGCGCCCCGAAGCGCCTCGCTACCGCGGCAGGACCACCACATACGCACCCGGCTCCCGGTCCCCGGCCGCCATCAGGGCCGTACGGACCACCGCGGCCTGCTGGTCCGGCGACTCGCGCAGGGTGCGGGGCAGACAGCGCACGACGGTGATGCCCAGCCGCTCCAGGTGCTCGCGCTTGTGGAAGAAGGGGGACGCCAGCGGGTCCTCCTCGGGGCGGGGCGCCCGGGTGTCGATCTCCAGGGCCACCCCGTGCTCGGGCCAGAAGGCGTCCACGCCGCCCAGGTGCGGCCCGCCCGGCAGCCGCAGATCGACGTTCCACAGCGGGTCGGGCAGCTCGTGCTCCCGCACCATGGCGTAGAGCCGCTGCTCGGCCAGCGCCCGGCCCTCGGCCAGCAGGGTGTCCACCGCGTCGACCACGTGCGGCCGGGTCAGCAGCCGGGCCCGGCTCAGCTCCCGCACCACCGCGGTCGCCTCGCAGTGGCCGCCGCGGACCGCCTCGGTCAGCAGCCGGCGCACGGTGGGGGCGTCGGTGAGCCCGCCGACCGCGTCCGCCAGCGCGCGCGGCACCGGCGCGGCCGGCACCCCGGTGATCTCCTGCGCGACGGGCAGCTCCACGGCCCGCAGGATCCGCGCGAAACCGGTCGAGCGCAGCCGCCGGGTGCGCGACACCAGCACGTCGATGCGGTCCAGGCCGAGCAGCGCGGGCGCCTCGGCGAAGCCGTGCAGGGCGAGCGCCGCCAGGCCCGTGATCATCGCTTCGGGGGCGTCCTCGGACGCGGCGCCCTGCCGGGGCACGGTCGGCCCCCGATGACTGGCGTAGAGCAGCACCGCCTGTAGCCGTTCCTCGCTGGTGGGCGGCCCCGGGTGCAGCAGATAGACGCCCGGCAGCAGTTGCTGCCAGGGGCCGCCGGCGCGGCAGCGTTCGGTGGTCTCCGCCGCCGGGATGCCGTGCTCCCGCAGCTGACGGGTGGTCATCACCCGGCTGTGGACGTCGGAGAGGTGGCGGAGGGGGAGGGGGGAGAGCGGGGTGTCGTGGTTCATGCGGGCCAGATTCCCGCGCCCGCTCCGCCCCCTAACCGCTGTTACACGCTCGTACCACAAACCGGACAACCCTGTACTAAAGTACGGGCGTTCGACTGCCGAAAAGGGCTGGTCGCCACGGGGGTTACGGCCTGGCCCCGGCCGCCGCGTCACAAGCCTGTGCCCGCAGTGCGCGGGCCAGATCGTCCCGGTTCTCCAGGACCAGCCGGCGCAGCGCGGGCGCCGCCCGGTCGTGCTCCGCCAGCCAGCGGTCCGCGGCCTCCAGCGTGGAGTGCTCCACCAGCCAGTCCGGGAACAGCCCGCGCACCACATCCATCCCGATCTCGATGGACCGCTCCCGCCACACCCGCTCGATGGCCTCGAAGTAGCGCGGTGCGTAGGGCGCCAGCAGCTCCTGCTGGCCCGGCTGTGCGAAGCCCGCGATGGTCGCCTCCACCAGCGCGTTCGACAGCGCGTCGGACTCCACGACCTGCTGCCACGCCTGCTCCTTGACCTCGGCCGAGGGCCGGGCCGCAAGGCAGCGCACCTGGTGGCGCCGGCCGGACGCGGTGTCGTCGCGGGCCAGCTCCGCGGCGATCACGGCCTCGTCCGCGAGACCGTGCGCGGCCAGCGGCTCCAGCAGGGTCCAGCGCAGTTCCTGGTCCACGTCCAGGCCGTCGATCTTCGCGGTGCCGTCCAGCAGGCCCTGGACCAGCTGGAGATCGGCGGGGACCGCCGCGACGGCGGCGAAGTGCCGGGCCCAGGTGAGCTGATGACCGCTGCCGGGCTCGGCCAGCCGCAGCTGCCGCAGCGCGCCCTCGGCCAGCTCCCGGGCGGCGCGCTCGCGGTGCTCGGGCGCCGCGTAGTGCTCCAGCGCGGCCTGCGCCTGGTCGTGCAGCGACTGCAGCACCCCGATGTCGGTCTCCCGGCCGGCGAACCGCCGCACCAGGTCGAGGTAGTCGCGGGCCGGCATCAGCCCGTCCCGGGTCAGTCCCCACAGCGCCGCCCAGCACAGCGCCCGCGCCATCGGGTCGGCCAGATCGCCGAGCCGGGCCCGCAGGGTGGCCAGCGACCCCTCGTCGAAGCGGACCTTGCCGTACGTCAGGTCCTCGTCGTTGACCAGGATCAGCTCCGGCCGCTCCAGACCGGCCAGCTCCGGCACCGCCGTGTGCGGACCGGAGACGTCCACCTCGGCACGGGCGTAACGCACCAGCGCCGAGTCCGCCTCCTGCCGGCGGTAGAGGCCCACCGCGACCCGGTGCGGCCGCAGTGCGGGGTGCGAGGGCGCCGCCTCCTGGAGGATGCCCAGCTCGGTGATCCGGTCCTGGGCGTCATAGGTGACCTGCGGGGTGAGGGAGTTGACGCCCGCGGTCTCCAGCCAGGCCCGCGACCATTCCGCCAGGTCCCGCCCGGAGGTCTCCTCCAGCACCGTCAGCAGGTCCGTGAGCCGGGTGTTGCCGTAGGCGTGCCGCTTGAAGTAGCGCCGGGCGCCCTCCAGGAACGCCTCCTGTCCCACGTACGCCACCAGCTGCTTGAGCACCGCGGCGCCCTTGGCGTAGGTGATGCCGTCGAAATTGAGCTTGGCGTCCTCCAGGTCACGGATGTCGGCGGTGACCGGGTGGGTGGAGGGCAGCTGGTCGGCGCGGTAGGCCCAGGACTTGCGCCGGTTGGCGAAGGTGATCCAGCCGTCCGTGAAGCGCGTCGCCTCCACCTGCGCGAAGGCCCCCATGAAGTCCGCGTAGGACTCCTTCAGCCACAGGTCGTCCCACCACTGCATGGTGACCAGGTCGCCGAACCACATGTGCGCCATCTCGTGCAGGATGACGTTGGCCCGCCGCTCGTAGGACGCCTCGGTCACCTTCCCGCGGAAGATGAACTCCTCGCGGAAGGTGACACAGCCCGGGTTCTCCATCGCACCGAGGTTGTACTCCGGGACGAACGCCTGGTCGTACTTCCCGAAGGGGTACGGGAAGTCGAAGTGGTCGTGGAAGAAGTCCAGGCCCTGCTTGGTGACGGTGAAGACGTCGTCCGCGTCGAAGTGCTTCGCCAGCCCCTTGCGGCACAGCGCGCCCAGCGGGATCTCCAGCTCGGTGCCTCCCCCAGTGCCGAAAGCCTGGGAGGTACCCCCATCGAAGGTGCGGCGGTAGCTGTCGGAGACGTAGTGGTACGGGCCGGCGACCACGGCCGTGATGTACGTGGAGATCGGCCGGGTCGTCGCGAAGCGGTGCCGGCCGCCCTCGGCCGCGCCGTCCTGTGCCCCGTTGCTGAGCACCACCCAGCCCTCGGGGGCGGTCACCTCGAAGGTGAACGGCGCCTTCAGATCGGGCTGTTCGAAATTGGCGAAGACCCGGCGGGAATCGGCGGGTTCGTACTGGGTGTAGAGGTAGACCTCGCCGTCCTCGGGGTCCACGAAGCGGTGCAGCCCCTCACCGGTCCGGCTGTAGGCGCACTGCGCGTCGACGACGAGGACGTTCTCCGCGGCCAGCGCGTCCAGCGTGATCCGGGTGCCGTCGAAGACCGCCGCGGGGTCCAGCTCCCGGCCGTTGAGGGTGACGGCGGTGACCGCCGGTGCCAGCAGGTCCGCGAAGGTGGCGGCGCCGGGCTCGGCGCAGCGGAAGCGGATGGTCGTCCGGGAGCGGAAGGTGTCCGCGTCCGCACCCTGGGCGAGCGCCGAGCGGACGTCCAGCGCCACGTCGTAGGCGTCGACGCTCAGCAGCCGGCCGCGCTCCTGCGCCTCGTCCCGGGACAGATTCTCACCTGGCACGACGTGACTCCCTCATGCTCGTCTCGGATATCGAACACCGGGAATCATGGCACGCCCCCCGGAGGTTGAACCGTGCACATACCAGCACGCCGACCGTTGCCGCACCGCTCTCAAGAGGAGACCCCGTGTCCGAGACCGCGAAGACCCCCGCAGACTTCTGGTTCGATCCGCTGTGCCCCTGGGCGTGGATGACCTCCCGCTGGATGCTGGAGGTGGAGAAGGTCCGCCCGGTCGAGGTGCGCTGGCACGTGATGAGCCTGGCGGTGCTCAACGAGGACAAGCTGGACGAGCTCCCGGAGAACTACCGCGAGCTGCTGGCGACCGCCTGGGGCCCGGTGCGGGTGTGCATCGCCGCCGAGGAGCAGCACGGTAGCGAGGTGCTCGGCCCGCTCTACACCGCGCTCGGCACCCGCCTGCACAACCGCGGCATGGACCGCACCCGCGAGACGCTCGTCGACGCCCTGAAGGAGGCCGGTCTGCCGGCCGAGCTGGCCGACGCCGCGGACTCCGACGCCTACGACGCGCAGCTGCGCGCCTCCCACAAGGAGGGCATCGACCTGGTCGGCCAGGAGGTCGGGACCCCGGTCATCGCCGTCCCGGGCCACGACGGCGAGCAGATCGCCTTCTTCGGCCCGGTCGTCACCCCCGCCCCCAAGGGCGAGGAGGCCGCCAAGCTGTGGGACGGGACGCTGATGGTCGCCTCGATCCCCGGCTTCTACGAGATCAAGCGGACCCGGACCCAGGGGCCGATTTTCGACTGATGTTCTGGAACTGATGTCATGGGAGCGCCCCCGCACGTATCGGACGTGCGGGGGCGCTCCGTCATTCCGCCTGCCAGGTGAAGGGTGAGAAGACGATCACGAGGCAGGACGACCGGTGACGCCGGCAGGGGCGTTACGGGGCCAGCAGCAGGTTGTGCGCGCGCTGCTTGGCGGACGCGTAGCGCTTGGCGACGTCCTGCCAGTTCACGACCTGCCACATGGCCTCGATGAAGTCCACCTTCTGGTTCTTGTACTGCAGGTAGAAGGCGTGCTCCCAGGCGTCGAAGACCAGGATCGGGACCGAGCCCTGCCCGACGTTGCCCTGGTGGTCGTAGATCTGCTCCACGATCAGCCGGCCGGTGACCGGCTCGTAGGCCAGGACGCCCCAGCCGGAGCCCTGGGTGGTGGCCGCGGCCTTGGTCAGCTGGGCCTTGAAGCCGGCGTACGAGCCGAAGCTCTCGGCGATGGCGTCGGCCAGCTCGCCCACGCCGTCCTTCTCGTGCGGCTCGCCGCCGCCGTCGCCGGTCATGTTGTGCCAGTAGATGCTGTGCAGGATGTGGCCGGAGAGGTGGAACGCGAGGTTCTTCTCCAGGCCGTTGATGTTGCCCCACGCTTCCTTGTCGCGGGCCTCGGCGAGCTGCTCCAGGGTGTCGTTCGCGCCCTTCACATACGCCGCGTGGTGCTTGTCGTGGTGCAGCTCGATGATCTCGGGGCTGATGACCGGAGCCAGCGCCGCGTAGTCGTACGGAAGTTCAGGAAGTGTGTAGGTGGCCATGCCGGTCCCGCCTCCAAGCTGCGTACATGCAGTAGTTGCAAACAATGTGCAAGAGCACGCTATCAGCAGGAGTGATCACCGGCCGGGGACGGGACCGGGCTGGTCCCAAAGACGGAGGCGGGGCGGGACCTCGGAAGGAGGTCCCGCCCCGCCTGTGGGGAATCCGGAGAGAGTCAGGGCTTGGTGAGGTCCCTGCCGCTGCTCAGCGACCGCTGCCGTACGAGGCCGATGACCGTCAGCACGAGCCCGAAGCCACCGGTGAACAGCAGCTGGATCCGCTGGTTCTCATCGCGCAGCATCAGCAGCAGCACCGCGGCGACACCCGCCAGCGCCACCCAGGTCAGCACCGGGAAGGCCCACATCTTCACCACGAGCTTCTCCGGCGCCTCCCGCTCCAGCGTCCGCCGCATCCGCAGTTGGGCGGCGGCGATGAAGCCCCACACCACCAGCACGGCCGCGCCGACCATGTTCAGCAGCCACTGGAAGACCGTGTCGGGCCACAGGAAGCTCAGCAGCACCGCGACGAAACCGAACGCGGAGCACATCAGCACCGCCCGGCGCGGCACCCCGCCGCTGACCTTCGCCAGGAACGCCGGGCCCTGGCCGCGGGCGGTCAGCGAGAACGCCATCCGGGACGAGCCGTAGAGGTTGGCGTTCATCGCGGACAGCAGGGCCACCAGGATGACGACGTTCATGATCTGGCCGGCCGCCGGGATCTTCAGGTAGTCCAGCACCGCAACGTAGGGGCCGCTCTTGGCGATCGAGGAGTCGTTCCAGGGGATGACAGTGACGATGATGGCCATCGAGCCCACGTAGAAGAGGGCGATCCGCCACATCGCGGTCCGCACCGCACGCGCGACCCCGCGCACCGGGTCCTTGGACTCGGCGGCCGCGATGGTCACCGTCTCCAGGCCGCCGTAGGCGAACACCGAGGCCAGCAGGCCGACCATCAGGCCGTTCAGGCCCTTGGGGAGGAAGCCGCCGTCGCCGGTGAGGTGGGAGGTGCCCGGCGCATGGGTGCCGGGGAGCACGCCGAAGATGGCCAGCAGCCCCAGGACCAGGAAGATGCCGATCGCCGCGACCTTCAGGGCGGCGAACCAGAACTCGAACTCACCGAAGTTGCTGACCGCGGCCAGGTTCGTCCCGGTGAAGATCACCATGAACAGCAGCACCCACATCCACGGCTGGCTGCCCGGGAACCACTGGACCATGACGTCCGCGGCGCCCAGTGCCTCGGCGGCCACCGCCACGCACAGCAGCGCGGCGAACATCCAGCCCACCGTGAAGCCGGCCCAGGAGCCGATGGAGCGCTCGGCGTGCACGGAGAAGGAGCCGGAGGCCGGATTGGCCGCGGCCATCTCCCCGAGCATCCGCATGACCAGCATGACCAGGGCGCCGGAGACGGCATAGGCCAGCACGATCGAGGGGCCGGCCGCCGCGATGCCCTCGCGCGAGCCGACGAACAGGCCCGCGCCGATCACCCCGCCCAGGGCGATCATCGAGAGGTGGCGCTGCTTGAGGCCGTTGGACAGCGTGGAGCCGCTGTCGGGGCCGGCGCCCTGAACCGCGTCGGCCTGCTCGCGCGCGGCGGCGGCGGCGGACGAGGGTGTCCGATTCATGTGGTTCCTGTCCCAGTTGGTGAGAGCGGAGCAAGGCGTTACTGCGTTCTCCCGGGGCCGCGAGCGGTGCGACGGTGCTGCCGGGCCCCCTGGACCCCGGTGGGGCAGCAGGTCGCATGGGCCTGCCGACAGCACTCCGGGGTCCTCGGCAAAGCGGGCTCAGTTTGGGTGCCGGTGTCCGCTCAGGGCAACAGTCGTGCAGCGAATGTTCGGTATTCAGACGTGATCGTCACCGTGGGTGTCCGAATGGTCGTCTGTTGCCACGCGGTGTGATCCCCGTCTCGGGCGTCAGCGGCTCGCGCGGCGCTCCCGGAGCGCCCGCAGGCCCGCGACGAGCAGCACCGCGCCGGTCGCCCCGGCCGACCACAGCAGCTGCGGACGGGCCGCGTCATCGGTCAGCATCAGCACCAGCACGGCCCCCATGGCCACCAGCGCCGCCCAGGTCAGATACGGGAAGGCCCACATCCGCAGGGCGAGCTTCCCCGGTGCCTCGCGTTCGAGGCGCCCACGGAGCCGCAGTTGGGAGACGGCGATCAGCCCCCAGACGAACAACAGCACCGCGCCGACCGCGTTGAGCATGTAGAGGAACACCGAATCCGGCCATTCCAGATTCAGCAGCACCGAGACGAAGCCGAAGGCCACCGAGGCCAGCACCGCCCGGCGCGGCACGCCGCCGCCCGACACCGTCAGCAGCGCGCGCGGCGCCTCCCCCCGCTCGGCCAGCGAGAACACCATCCGCGAGGAGCCGTAGAGATTGGCGTTCAGCGCGGAGAGCAGCGCCACGAACACCACGATGTTCATGATCTGGCCGGCCCCCGGCACACCGATGCTGTCCAGCACCGCCACATACGGGCTCTTGCCCGGCTGCATCGACGACCACGGCAGCAGCGTCACGATGACCACCATCGAGCCGACGTAGAAGAAGAGGATGCGCCACACCGCACTGCGCACCGCCCGGCCCACCGCGCGCGCCGGGTCGTCCGATTCGGCCGCGGCGATGGTGACGACCTCCAGGCCGCCGAAGGCGAACACCACCGCCAGGACCCCGGAGACCACCCCGCCCCAGCCGTGCGGCAGCAGACCGCCGTGCCCGGTGAGGTTGCGCAGCCCGACCGGCTCGGCATCCGGCAGCACCCCGAAGACCGCCAGCAGGCTCAGCGCGAGGAAGAGCACGATCGCGGTGACCTTCAGGGCGGCGAACCAGAACTCGAACTCCCCGAAGTTCTTCACCGCGGAGAGGTTGGCGGCGGTGAAGACGGTCATGAAGAGCAGCACCCAGGCCCACTGTGGCACCGCCGGCACCCAGCCGTTCGCGATCTGCGCCGCACCGGTGGCCTCCACCGCCAGCACCACGACCAGCAGGAACCAGTACAGCCAGCCGACGCTGAAACCGGCCCAGCGGCCCAGTGCCCGCTCCGCATGCACGGAGAACGCACCGGAGGCCGGCATCGCCGCCGACATCTCGCCGAGCATCCGCATGACCAGCATCGCCAGCGCGCCCGCGATCAGATACGACAGCACGATGCCCGGCCCGGCCACCGCGATGCCGGCACCGGACCCCACGAACAGGCCCGCGCCGATCACCCCGCCCAGGCCCAGCATCGTCAGATGGCGCTGCTTGAGGCCCGCGGACAGCGGCTCCTTCTCACCGGCGACCGCACCAGGGGAGGTGGCACCGGGGGAGGCGGCACCGGTCGAGGCGGCACCGGGAGAAGACTCGCCGGCGCGGGTCGGTACGTCGTGCATGGCTCGT
This sequence comes from Streptomyces sp. 2323.1, assembly GCF_900221035.1. Taxonomy (NCBI): domain Bacteria; kingdom Bacillati; phylum Actinomycetota; class Actinomycetes; order Kitasatosporales; family Streptomycetaceae; genus Streptomyces; species Streptomyces sp. 2323.1. Next base: position 5,389,435 of record NZ_LT907981.1, read on the forward strand.
ACTCTCGCAAGGGCCGGGCGGCGTGGCCGCCGGCAGGTTTGGGGGAACTCCACAGCTCGCCGCGGAGCGGACCCAGTGTCGCCGCAGGTCGCGCGCTACCACAAAACCGGCCCCGGAGCGCGGCGGGGGCCGTGATGAGCATCACGTGACCTGCAAAGACGCCACACGGCTCAACAGGGCCGGGCAGGCTGGCGGTTGTACGGAACTCTCCAAGCGGGCCGGTACGGCTTTGTCACCGCCTCACGATGATCGCCGGCGGTCGGCTGAACTAACGTCATCGCGTCCCGTCCGATCCTTCTCACCCCCGCGAGGTCCCGATGAGCACTGCCGCACTCACCTCTCCCGGAGCTGTCCTCGCCGACCTGCTGCCGGCCGCCAGCACCGCCTCCCGCGCCCGCGTCCGGGACGCCGCGCTGGTGCTCGGTGGCGCCGCGCTCACCGGCATCGCGGCCCAGATCGCCGTCCCCGTCCCCGGCTCCCCGGTTCCGGTCACCGGCCAGACCTTCGCGGCCCTCCTGGTCGGCGCCTCGCTCGGCACCCGCCGCGGTCTGCTGTCGCTGGCGCTGTACGCCGTGGCCGGGATGGCGGGGATGCCGTGGTTCGCCGGCGGTGCCTCCGGCGCCGGCGGGGCCACCTTCGGCTACGTCATGGGCATGCTGCTCGCCGCCGGCCTCGTGGGCGCGCTGGCCCGCCGCGGCGGCGACCGCGGGGTGCTGCGCACCGCCGCCACCATGGCCGCCGGCACCGCCGTGATCTACGCCGTCGGTGTGCCCTACCTGGCGCTGAGCACCGGGATGCCCTTCGGCCAGGCGGTCGCCGTCGGCCTGGTCCCGTTCCTGATCGGTGACGCGCTCAAGGCCGCACTGGCGATGGGCGCGCTGCCCACCGCCTGGAAGCTGGCCGGCTGATCTTGCGGCTAAGCCGCCGCCGCTCTCGCGGAGGTGGCTGATCGCCGTTGTGGTTCCTCAATGGATGACTGAGGTGCCCGATCGTGTAGAGGGCGGGGCCCGCACCAACCTGGTGCGGGCCCCGCCCTCTTCGTGCCGCCGTACGGCGTCACGCGCCCTTGGTCCCGACTGCGTCCCGCTCCCGCGGCCGCCGCCGGTCCAGCAGCAGCCCGACCGCCAGCACGACCACGGCCGCGATCACCGAGAGCACCATCTGCTTGCGCCCGTCCGGGTCGTAGAACATGTAGCCCACCACGAACACGATCATCGCGATCGTCGCGTAGGTCAGCCACGGGTACAGCCACATCCGCACCGTCAGCTTCTCCGGGGTCTCCCGCTCGATGGTCCGGCGCATCCGCAGTTGCGAGAAGCAGATGACCAGCCACACGAACAGCGCCACCGCGCCGGACGAGTTGAGCAGGAACTGGAAGATGGTGTCCTTCGAGGTGTAGCTGAAGATCGTCGCGACGAAGCCGAAGGCGACCGACGCATAGATGGCTACCGCCGGCACCCCGCCCTTGTTGACGGTGGCGAACGACTTCGGCGCATCGCCGCGCTCGCCGAGCGAGAACGCCATCCGGGAGGCGGTGTAGAGCCCGGAGTTCAGACAGGACAGCACCGCGGTCAGCACCACGATGTCCATCACGGTGCCCGCGTACGGGATGTCCAGCGACTCCAGCACGGCCACGTACGGGCTCTTGGCCACGGCCTTGTCGTTCCACGGCAGCAGCGTCACGATCACGCCGATCGAGCCGAGGTAGAACAGCGCGATCCGCCAGATGACGCTGTTGACGGCCTTGCGGACGGCCTGCACCGGGTTCGGCGCCTCGCTCGCCGCCAGCGTGACGATCTCGCTGCCCATGAAGGAGAAGACCACCAGCAGCATGCCGGAGAGGATCGCTCCGGGACCGTGCGGCAGGAATCCGCCGTGCCCGGTCAGGTTCGCGACGCCGACCGGATCATCGCCCGGCGGCAGCCCGAATATCGCCAGCGCGCCGACCACGATGAAGATCACGATCGCGACGACCTTGATGCCCGCGAACCAGAACTCGAACTCGCCGAAGGAGCCCACCGATATCAGGTTCGTACCGGTCAGCACGACCATCACCAGCAGCGCCCAGGCCCACTGCGGGACGGCGGGGACCCAGCCGGTGAGGATCGAGGCGGCCGCGGTCGCCTCGACGGCCAGCACGACCGACCAGAAGAACCAGTACAGCCAGCCGATGGTGAAGCCGGCCCAGCGCCCCAACGCCCGGTCGGCGTACGCGGAGAACGAACCGGACGTGGGGGAGGCGGCGGCCATCTCGCCCAGCATCCGCATCACCAGCACGACCAGCAGCCCGGTCAGTGCGTAGGAGAGCAGAATGCCCGGACCTGCGGCCGCGATACCGGCCCCGGAACCGACGAACAGCCCGGCGCCGATCACCCCGCCGATGGCGATCATCGACAGATGGCGGTTCTTGAGTCCGGCCTGCAGCCCGTCCGGCGACTGCCCCCCGGTGGCTCCGCCGCCGGGATCGCCGACAGGCGGGACCGCTGTGGTGGTGGGGGTGCCCCCTGCTCCTGCGGAGCGTGGGGGAGGGTGCGCGCCCATGAGCACCGTCCTTTGTGGTTCGCGGAAGGGATCTATCGCATTAGATCTTCGTTCTCCGTTGATTGGAAGGCCTAAGGCTGGATTGTTGTGTGAAACCCTGGGCGGTTATGCGATGCGCTTGCGTACGGAAGGCGGGAGCGGTATTCCGTACGCCCCGGGCCCGGGACGACCCCGCGGCGCCTGCCCGGCTCCCTCGTGTCACACTCATCGCATGCGCGTGTACCTCGGCTCCGACCATGCAGGTTTCGACCTCAAGAACCACCTCGTCGAATGGCTCAAGGCCCACGGCCACGAGCCCGTCGACTGCGGCCCGCACATTTACGACGCCCAGGACGACTACCCCCCGTTCTGCCTGCGCGCCGCGGAGAAGACCGCCGCCGACCCGGACAGCCTCGGCATCGTGATCGGCGGCTCCGGCAACGGCGAGCAGATCGCCGCGAACAAGGTCAAGGGCGTACGGGCCGCGCTGGCCTGGAGCGAGGAGACCGCCAAGCTCGGCCGCGAGCACAACAACGCCAACGTGATCTCCGTCGGCGGCCGGATGCACACCGAGGAAGAGGCGACCAAGTTCATCGAGATCTTCCTCGCCACCCCCTACTCGGGCGAGGAACGGCACACCCGCCGCATCGAGATGCTCTCGGCCTACGAGACCACCGGCGAACTGCCCGCCATCCCGGCCCACCACCCGCAGGGCTGACCACCGCTCGTCCCGCCGCCCGCCCGCCCCGGCCGCCGGGGCGGGCGGGCGCGCCCACTGGAGGAACACCCGTGCCCGAGGGGCATACGATCCACCGCCTCGCCCTGGACCACCGCTCCCGTTTCGAGGGCGAAACGGTCCGGGCGAGCAGCCCGCAGGGCAAGTTCGCCGGCGGCGCCGCCCTCGTCGACGGCCAGGTCATGACGACCGCCGAGGCGCACGGCAAACACCTCTTCCTCGGCTTCGGACCCGACCGCTGGATCCACGTCCACCTCGGCCTCTTCGGCAAGCTCGGCTTCGGTACCGCGCCCGCCCCGCCGCCCACCGACACCGTCCGGCTCCGCCTGGCCACCGCCCAGCACCACGCGGACCTGCGCGGACCCACCACCTGCGCACTGATCACCGAAGCCGAGAAGCAGGCGATACACGACCGGCTCGGCCCCGACCCGCTGCGCCCCGGCGACGACGGCACCCGTGCCTGGCAGCGGATCTCCCGCAGCCGGACGACCATCGCGGCGCTGCTGCTCGACCAGAAGATCATCGCCGGCGTCGGCAACGTCTACCGCGCCGAGGTCCTCTTCCGCCATCAGATCGACCCCTACCGCCCCGGCCGGGACCTCACCCGCACCGAATGGGACGCCCTCTGGGACGATTTGGTGTTCCTGATGGCCGAGGGCGTCCGGCACAACCGGATCGACACCGTCCGCCCGGAGCATCTCCCCGAGGCCATGGGCCGCCCGCCGCGGGTCGACGACCACGGCGGCGAGGTCTACGTCTACCGCCGCGCCCTGCAGGGCTGCCATATCTGCGGCAGCGAGATCCGCACCGCCGGCCTCGCCGCCCGCAACCTCTTCTGGTGCCCGGGCTGCCAGCCGTCCACCGGCGGCTGACGGTCCCCGGAGGCGTCCGCCCAGGCCGCCGCGCCGCACCCGTACGCCGGGGCCCGGCCCCCGGACCCGCTGCTCAGAACCCGTGCGGCAGCCAGGGCGCCACATCCGACCCGAACGCCCTCGACGCGGGCGCCAGCGCACCGGGCCGCAGCTCCCGCACCCGGCCCGCCGCCGCCAGCGCCGTCAGCGCGAAGCCGCCCAGATACGCCGAGCCCAGCTCGCGTACGGACAGCGCCAGTTCGGCCTCGTCGCGGGTCCGTACGCAGGACGCGCCGCTCGCATCACCGGTCAGCCGCCAGCGCCCCTCGTTCCACGGGCAGAACGGATCCGCGACCTCCAGCACCACATCCACCGGCGTCCGGTACGTCCGGGCCGCCAGCGCCGCGCCCACCTCCACCGGCCGGACGAACAGCGACTCCCGCAGCTCCATCCCGCAGCGCCGCATGTCCGCGACGAGCAGCGGCAGCGCATCGTCCACCGGACGGGTGCGCAGCGACACCGACGACGTCAGATCGATCCCGAACAGAAAGCGCCACAGCGCCGCGTACACCACCGGGTCCGGCGCGTCGAGATGCCGGACGACCACCACACCCGACGGCCCGCCCCGGTCCCAGACCGGCTTGACCGCAAAGCGCGCATAGCCCCGTATCTCGCCGTCCACCTCGGCCACCACACACTGGAGCACCCCGGCCCCGTCCCGCTCGTCGGGCGCGTCCAGCACGGCTATCCGCTCCCAGCCGGGCAGCCGGGCGAGCATCCCGGGGCGGGACGGCACCAGTCGGGCGTAGACCCGCTCGCAGTCGGCGAGCGCGGCCTCCGGATCCACCAGCCGCAGCCGCACGTCGTCCATGCCGGGCAGCTCGGGGGCGGCCAGCCGTTCCGTGTCCACGGTCAGCTGCATGTCCAGGGCCGCCGCCCCGTAGCCGAACCGCCCGTAGATCGCCGGCTCCGACGCGGTCAGCACCGCCAGCGGTTCACCGCGCTCGCGGAAATCCGCGAGCTGGTGCCGCATCATCGACCGCAGCAGCCCGCGGCGGCGGTGCGTCGGCTGCACACTGACCATCGTGACGCCGGCCGCCGGCACCCCGGCCGCACCCGGCACGGTGAGCCGGAACGAGAGCGCCCCCGCCGTGGCGACACAGTCGTCGCCGTCCCAGACCCCGATCGAGCGCTCGATCTCGGTGGCCGCCCGCCGGACGGCCCGCCTCTCCGGGGGCAGCGGCAGCTCGCCGAACGCCAGATCCAGCTTGTCGGACCAGGCGTCCCACTCGACGTCCCGCACGGCCCGCAATTCCGTCGTCATACCCCATCCCTAGCAGGCCGATCTCCGGCCGCGCGACCGGATTTCGAACGGAGTTTCCCGGCAATTGGCCGGGCCGTCGTGCGGCGAATCGACGCGCCGCCGAACGGGTGGATAGGGTCCCAGAGCAATGACAAGCGGCCAGGGCACGGACACCCTGACGGCCCGGATGCACAAAGGTCTGCACCGGGCCCGCATCGGCGTGCGCAAGGCCGGGGTCGACTACTTCCGTGGTGAGGGCTCCGACCGGTTCGCACTGGCGGTCCTGCTCCTGGCCATACCCGCCATCGCCGCGGGCACGCTCCGGTTCCCCGAGTGGATCGCCCCGACCGCGCTGGTCCTGCCGGTCATCGCCGGCGGACTGCTGCTGCGGCCGGCCAACCTCCTCGTGCTGTACGGCGCCTCCGCGACCGCGCTGGTCGTCGAGTCCGCGCTGTTCGGCCCGTACGACGAAGGACCGGACCGGATCACTCCGGGCACCGTGCTGGTGGTCGCCGCTGTCGGGTTCTTCGGGCTGCTGATCGCGCAGTTCCGCAGCCGGGTCGGCGTGCCCTGGCGGCGCGGCCACACCATGCTCTTCGACCTGCGCGAGCGGATCCGCGTCCAGAGCGAACTGCCCAAGCTGCCCCAGGGCTGGCACCGCGAGATGGCGCTGCGCCCGGCCGGCGGACAGTCCTTCTCCGGCGACTTCGTGGTGGCCTCGCGCACCCACGGCGGCACCATCCTCGAAGTGGTGCTGACCGATGTCTCCGGCAAGGGCATGGACGCCGCCTCCCGCGCGCTGCTGCTGTCCGGCGCCTTCGGCGGCCTGCTCGGCTCGCTGCCGCCGCACGGCTTCCTGCCCGCCGCCAACGGCTATCTGCTGCGCCAGGACTGGGACGAGGGCTTCGCCACCTCCATCCATCTCGTCCTCGACCTGGAGTCCGGCGACTACGAGCTGCTCTCCGCCGGGCATCTGCCGGCCCTGCAGCTCAGCGCGGGCACCGGCCGCTGGGAGGAGAAGTCGGGGGAGGGGCCGCTGCTCGGCGTCTACGACGGTGCCCAGTTCGACCCGGTCAAGGGCACGCTGCGGACCGGGGATGTGCTGATGCTGTTCACCGACGGCCTGGTCGAGGCCGCCGACCGCGATATCGCCGAGGGCATCGACCGGCTGACCGGCGAGGCCGACCGCTATGTCGCCAGCGGTTTCGCCGGCGCGGCCTGGCATCTGATCGAGGCCGTCGCCAAGGACGTCAACGACGACCGGGCGCTGCTGCTGATCTGCCGGGACGCCTGATCTGCCGGGACGCCTGACCGGGCCGCGCGCTCAGGAGCCGACGCGGGCCCGCGCCGTATCGGCCGGGTCCTTACGGAAGGCCCAGGCCATCGTCGGCTCCATCGCGAAGCGGAACACCTTGCGGACCGGCGGGGTGCACAAGGCCGTCACAATGGCCCCGGCGATCAGCGTGACCGCGATCTCACCGAGCGGGGTGTGCAGCCAGGCGTAGTCGTCGAACCAGCCCCAGAACCGCGACCCCTTGGCCAGGAAGCCGTGCAGCAGATAGCCGTACAGCGTCCCCGCGCCCAGCACCGTGAACCACGTCCGCCGGGTCGGCACCCAGGAGAAGAAGCAGGCGGTGAGCACGACCGAGCAGCCGAAGAGCGCCAGCGTCATCACGGCGCCGATCCACCAGGTGGTGCCCAACTCCTGGGCGCTGTCCCGGTGGTAGAACCACGCCGAGGTCATCCGGGGCGCCGCCCAGTAGGCCATCACCAGCGCGGCCGCGAAGACGGGCACCGAGGCGATCCGCACCGCCCGCCGCTGCACCATCGCGAAGTGCTCCGCCCGCAGCGACAGCCCCAGGACGAAGAACGGCAGGAACTGCAGCACCCGCTGGAGGTCCAGATCGTCACCGATGTCGGGTGAGACGGACGCGAGGACGGCGATGGCCACCGCGAGCGGGATCGGCCAGCGCACGATCTTCCACAGCGGGGTGGTCAGCCGCCAGATGAACAGGGCAATCAGGAACCACGTCAGGAACCACGGGTCGAGCAGGCTGATCGGCTGCCCCGGGTCGTCGTCCGCCCAGCGCTTGAAGAAGGCGTAGGCGGTCTCGAAGAGGACGTAGGGGACCGCGACCCCGGTGACCAGCCGCTGCAGCCGGTCCTTGCGCATGTCGAAGCTGCGCGAGAAGTAGCCCGAAATGATGATGAAGGCCGGCATGTGGAACGTGTAGACGGTCATGTAGAAGGCCTCGGCGGCCCGGCTGCCGTCGGTCAGCGGTTCCCACGAGTGCCCCATCGCCACCAGCACGATGGCCAGGTACTTCGCGTTGTCGAAGAACGGATTGCGGCCACCGGCTTTGGGGGAGGGCGGCTCGGCCCCCTCCGGACCGCCGGACGGCCCGGCCGTCGCCTCCGTCCGGTCCGTCTCCGCCGCCGCCCGGGCAGGGGGGAGTGCGCGTCGGGGTGTTGGGGCAGCGGAAAACATTGCAGGCACGATAGCGGCGGTCGGCGAATGCGTAAAACCGCGTCCGGCCCCTTTCCTTATTTATCCCTGGCGCTGCCGCGGATGACGAACGGATAAACCCGCAATCACCGGGTAGAAGCAGGCCGGCAGCCGCCCGACTCGTCCCCTATCATCCCTTCAAATCCGCCCGTATCCCCCGCAAACGACTCCGCGGTAATGTCCGCTTCCTTGCTCTTATGTCCGAATGCTAATAAGCCCTTACGGCGCCCGGTAAAGCAGTGACGGACGCCACGAATTTCCCGTCCCGCGGATCCAGGGGAAGAGGGCGAGCGGCACCGGAGAAAGATCAGAGTGATTTGCCGGTGCGGCGCCGGGCGGGGAAGAATTCCCGGCCCGGTCGGCCCCTCTCACGAGCGCGCCGCCACCCCTTCGCCACCCGTGCACCGTCCGGCCGCAGCCCTGTGGCCACCAGCGTCGGGAATCGGGCAAAGCGTTGGCCGATGATTCGTCACCGGTATCCAGTGGGCATGGAGTTGGTGGCACGATGGTGCAGGGGGGTGTGCGAGGCATGCTCCCGGGCCGGTGAGGCGTTCCGACCGAGGGTGTGATCAGTTGTGGCTCTTTCGCTGTCTGTGGTGCTGTTGTTGGGGATCATCCTGATCGTTTTGATCAGAGGGAAATCCATCAAGGCAGGTCCGGCGCTCGTCGCCATACTGTTCGGCTTCTTCCTCGCCTCCACGGGCATGGCGCCGTCGATCAACCGGTTCCTCAACTCCCTGGCGAACACCATCAACCACATCACCTTCTAGGTGGTCCGCCGGCCCTCCCGGGCACCGCACGAGGGATCAGCCGTACGAGGTCTCTTCGCCTCCGGTCCGCGCCGCAGCTTCGCGTACGGCTTCCGCACTGCGTCCCACCAGCGCGGAACCGTCGTCCGCGGTGATGATCGGCCGCTGAATCAGCCGGGGGTGCGCCGCCAGCGCCGCGATCCACCGCTCGCGTGCGGCGTCGGTGCGCTCCCACTCCCCGAGCCCCAGTTCCTTCGCCTCGGGCTCCTGGGTCCGGGTGATGTCCCAGGGCTCCAGCCCCAGCCGTTGCAGCACGCCGCGCAGCTCCTCTGCGCCCGGCGGATCCTCCAGGTACCTGCGCACGGTGTACGAGGCGCCCTCCTCGTCGAGGATCTCCACGGCGGAACGGCACTTGGAACACGCGGGATTGAGCCAGATCTCCATGGGGCCACCCTAAGGACCCCCCGCCCCCGGGGCCCAGGGGCGTGCGTGCGCCCGCCGCATCACCCGTAACAGCGGAAAACCCCAGGCCATCAGGCCTGGGGTCCGTCTTCTGAGCGGGCGACGGGAATCGAACCCGCGTAGCTAGTTTGGAAGACTAGGGCTCTACCATTGAGCTACGCCCGCGAGCGCCGACTGGTCGCAGGACCGCGGCACGCAGTGCATCCTAGCGGGTCGCGGCGGTGCGTCGCACATCCCTTCCGCGGACGGTGCGCCCGGCCGCCCGCAGCCGCACACCCACCCCGCCGGGCGACCCGATAACTGGCAGCCGTACGGCCTGCGGCCATGTACCCTACGTGTCGCACCGACGGGGTGTGGCGCAGCTTGGTAGCGCGTCCGCTTTGGGAGCGGAAGGTCGTCGGTTCGAATCCGGCCACCCCGACCAGCAGCAGGTCGGCCCGACGGTTCGCGTCGGGCACCGCTGCGGCCCACCTGGCGATGTCGCAAGATCACCAGTCGTTCAAGATCGCATTGTGGGCGCCATCCTCCTTGCGGTTACTATGCAAACTGCGTGCCCGTGTGTCTGTGTACCGGGCGCGATCGGCCGGACCCGGATCAGCCGGGCGCAGGCAGATCTCACGCAGGACCCCAGAAGTCAGCCCCAAGGAGACCGAACCGTGAAGAGCGCCGTGGAGACCCTGAACCCGACTCGGGTTCGGCTCACTGTCGAGGTGCCCTTCGAGGAGCTCAAGCCCAGCCTCGACGCGGCGTACAAGAAGATCAACCAGCAGGTCACGGTGAAGGGCTTCCGCCAGGGCAAGATCCCGGCCCGCGTCATCGACCAGCGGTTCGGTCGCGGCGCCGTGCTGGAGGAGGCCGTCAACGACGCGCTCCCGAAGTTCTACACCGAGGCGGTCAACGAGGGTGAGCTGAACGTCCTCGGCCAGCCCGAGGTCGACATCACCGAGCTGAAGGACGGCGAGCTGCTGGCCTTCACCGCCGAGGTCGACATCCGTCCCGCCCTCGAGATCCCGGACTACTCCGGCATCGAGGTCGAGGTCGACGCCGTCGAGGTGTCGGACGAGGACATCGACAAGTCCGTCGAGCAGCTGCGGGAGCGCTTCGCGACGACCAGCCCGGTCGAGCGCGGCGCCCAGGACGGCGACGTCCTGACCCTCAACCTCGAAGCCAAGGTGGACGGCGAGGTCCTGGAGGACGGCGTCGCCCAGGGCGTCACCTACACCGTCGGCTCCGGTGAGCTCCTCGACGGCATCGACGAGGCCGTCACCGGCGTCGAGGCCGGCGGCAGCGCCACCTTCACCTCCGAGCTCAAGGGCGGCTCCGCCGAGGGCAAGGAGTCCGAGGTCACCGTCGAGGTCACCGAGGTCAAGTCCCGCGAACTGCCCGCGCTGGACGACGACTTCGCGCAGCTGGCCAGTGAGTTCGACACCCTCGAGGAGCTGCGCGCGGACAGCCGCAAGCGCCTGGAGCAGATGAAGAAGTACGACCAGGCCACCCAGGCTCAGGAGAAGGTCCTGGACGAGCTGCTCAAGCTCGTCGAGGTGCCGATGCCCGAGAAGCTGCTCGAGGACGAGATCCAGACCCGCAAGCACAACCTGGTCAACCACCAGCTCGGCCAGATGGGCCTCGACCTCGCGAAGTACCTGGAGATCCAGGGCAAGAGCGAGGAGGAGTTCGACGCCGAGACCAAGGAGCAGGCCGAGAAGGGCATCAAGACCCAGTTCATCCTCGACGAGCTGGTCAACAAGGAGAAGCTGAACGTCAGCCAGGAGGAGCTCACCGAGCACCTCATGCGCCGCGCGCAGTCCTCCGGCATGTCCCCCGACCAGTTCGCGCAGGCCGTCGTCGAGGGCGGCCAGGTGCCGATGCTCGTCGGTGAGGTCGCCCGCGGCAAGGCCCTCGCGGTCGTCGTCGAGGCCGCCACGGTCAAGGACAGCAACGGCGAGGTCATCGACCTCGACGACGAGGACGAGACCGCCGAGACGGTCGAGGCCTCCGACGCCGCCGCCGAGACCGAGGGCGACGAGAAGCCCGAGGCCTGAGCCCGAGGCGCCCAGCGCGCCGACCGGCTGTGACGGGCCCGAACACGCACGTGAGCGTGTTCGGGCCCGTATGTCGTAACCGGCCGGTGAGCCTGCGCTCACAGCGAACAGTTATCGATGCGGGATGGCGTTGTCCGACCTGCGCGTTAGGGTCCGTAGATACGAGGGCAGGGGAGTCCCTGAAACCGCGCCGGACCCACACACGGCGCTGATCCCCGCGCCCCAGAAGACGACGCTGAGACGGCCTGAGCCGTCCGACAACGAGCAGGTGGACACGTGACGATCCCGATGCCTTCCGCCGCCGCTGAGCCGACCTTCGGTGGCCTCGGCGACCAGGTCTACAACCGGCTGCTCGGCGAGCGGATCATCTTCCTCGGCCAGCCGGTCGACGACGACATCGCCAACAAGATCACCGCGCAGCTGCTTCTCCTCGCCGCGGACCCGGACAAGGACATCTTCCTCTACATCAACTCCCCGGGCGGCTCGATCTCGGCCGGCTTGGCGATCTACGACACCATGCAGTACATCAAGAACGACGTGGTGACGATCGCGATGGGCCTCGCCGCCTCGATGGGCCAGTTCCTGCTGAGCGCCGGCACCCCGGGCAAGCGCTTCGCGCTGCCGAACGCCGAGATCCTCATCCACCAGCCCTCCGCGGGCCTGGCGGGTTCCGCGTCGGACATCAAGATCCACGCCGAGCGGCTGCTGCACACCAAGAAGCGGATGGCGGAGCTCACGGCCTTCCACACCGGTCAGACCGTCGAGCGGATCACCCAGGACTCGGACCGCGACCGCTGGTTCTCCGCCGATGAGGCCAAGGAGTACGGCCTGATCGACGACGTGATGACCTCCGCCGCCGGCGTTCCGGGCGGGGGCGGCACCGGGGCCTGAGCCCCGTACCACTCGCCCCACAGCCCCCAGCCCACTTGATCGCCACCAGGACGGTGAACACCACGATGAACAACTTCCCCGGCAGCGGCCTCTCCCATGGCGCGGAGTCCGAGTTTTCCGGCCCGCGCGCCGAATCCCGCTACATCGTCCCGCGCTTCGTCGAGCGCACCTCGCAGGGTGTGCGCGAGTACGACCCGTACGCGAAGCTGTTCGAGGAGCGCGTGATCTTCCTCGGCGTGCAGATCGACGACGCCTCGGCCAACGACGTCATGGCGCAGCTGCTGTGCCTGGAGTCGATGGACCCGGACCGGGACATCTCCATCTACATCAACAGCCCCGGCGGTTCGTTCACGGCGCTCACGGCCATCTACGACACGATGCAGTTCGTGAAGCCGGACATCCAGACGGTCTGCATGGGCCAGGCGGCCTCCGCCGCGGCCGTGCTGCTCGCCGCCGGCACCCCCGGCAAGCGGATGGCGCTGCCGAACGCCCGGGTGCTGATCCACCAGCCCTACAGCGAGACCGGCCGCGGCCAGGTCTCCGACCTGGAGATCGCCGCCAACGAGATCCTGCGGATGCGCTCGCAGCTGGAGGACCTGCTGGCCAAGCACTCCTCCACGCCGGTCGAGAAGATCCGTGATGATATCGAGCGTGACAAGATTCTGACCGCAGAGGAATCCCTGGCGTACGGTCTGGTCGACCAGATCGTCTCGACCCGGAAGTCCTCCGTGTCGATCGGCTGACGATCTTCGCAATGTGAGCCGGAGCGTTGCCCCCTTGGACCGGGTCGGGATCGAGTGAACCGAGTCGGTCCAAGGGGGGCCCGTACGGGGGGCCCGGCAAGGTACCGTCGATAGGCAAGCACCCGGGTCCGTGGAGCAATGCGGATCCCAGGCGAAGGGGAAGCACCTCGTGGCACGCATCGGTGACGGCGGCGACCTGCTCAAGTGCTCATTCTGCGGAAAGAGTCAGAAGCAGGTGAAGAAGCTCATCGCGGGACCTGGTGTGTACATCTGCGACGAGTGCATCGACCTCTGCAACGAAATCATCGAGGAGGAGCTCGCCGAGACCTCCGAGGTGCGGTGGGAGGAGCTCCCCAAGCCGCGGGAGATCTACGAGTTCCTGAACGGCTATGTCGTCGGCCAGGACCCCGCCAAGAAGGCGCTGTCGGTCGCCGTCTACAACCACTACAAGCGGGTGCAGGCGGGCGAGAACGGCCCCGGCCGCGGCGACGAGGGCATCGAGCTCGCCAAGTCCAACATCCTGCTGCTCGGCCCCACCGGCTCCGGCAAGACCCTGCTCGCGCAGACCCTCGCCCGGATGCTCAACGTCCCCTTCGCGTTCGCCGACGCCACGGCGCTGACGGAGGCCGGCTACGTCGGTGAGGACGTCGAGAACATCCTCCTCAAGCTGATCCAGGCCGCGGACTTCGACATCAAGAAGGCCGAGACCGGCATCATCTACATCGACGAGATCGACAAGGTCGCCCGGAAGAGCGAAAACCCGTCGATCACCCGCGATGTCTCCGGTGAGGGCGTCCAGCAGGCCCTGCTGAAGATCCTGGAGGGCACCACCGCCTCGGTCCCGCCGCAGGGCGGCCGTAAGCACCCCCACCAGGAATTCATCCAGATCGACACCACCAACGTCCTGTTCATCGTGGGCGGTGCCTTCGCCGGTCTGGAGAAGATCATCGAGGCCCGGTCCGGCGCCAAGGGCATCGGCTTCGGCGCCACGATCCGCTCCAAGCGCGAGATCGAGTCCAAGGACCAGCTCCAGGACGTCATGCCGGAGGACCTGGTGAAGTTCGGGATGATTCCGGAGTTCATCGGCCGCCTCCCCGTCCTCACCTCGGTCCACAACCTCGACCGCGAGGCCCTGCTGCAGATCCTGGTCGAGCCGCGCAACGCGCTCGTCAAGCAGTACAAGCGCCTCTTCGAACTCGACGGTGTCGAGCTGGACTTCGACCGCCCGGCCCTGGAGGCCATCGCCGACCAGGCCATCCTGCGCGGCACCGGCGCCCGCGGTCTGCGCGCCATCATGGAGGAGGTCCTCCAGGCGGTGATGTACGAGATCCCGTCCCGCAAGGACGTGGCCCGCGTCGTCATCACCGAGGACGTCGTCCACTCGAACGTGAACCCGACCCTGGTCCCGCGCAACCGCGGTGAGTCGGGGGAGCCGCAGGAGAAGAGCGCGTAGCCGCTCCGGCACACCACACGAGAGCCGCCCGGCAGCCAATGCTGCCGGGCGGCTCTCGTGTGGTGTGCCGGTATGGATCAGCGTTCAGTCCTCGGTGCCCAGATAACAGGCCTTTCCGGCGTGATCCGGCTTGACGTGGACAAGCTCCAGAATGCCTTGGCAGGGGGCGAGGTTCGCGTTCCGGGTAATCCAGCCGCCGGTGCCCACGAGGCCACATGCCTGCCGAACTTTGGGCCCTACCTTGTACCCGGCCTCGGCCAGGAACGACGTGCACTGCTTTGTGGTGGCCTGGGCGGGTGCGGTTGCGACGAGCGGAAGTGCTCCTGCAATCACCAGTATTCCCGTTGCGCCAGCCAGGCGACGCGCTGCATTGCGCATGACAACCCCCTCGTTTTCGATCTTCAGGTCGAGGTGAAGGTATCAAGGGATGAAGCACGATTCCTCGGCGTGCATGAGGATTTGGCCAATGTTCTGCCGGAACCGCTGGTTCACTTCCATATGAGCGAAAAGCGCTCGACGGAGTACTCCCGTCGAGCGCTCTGGCGCCTCAACCTCGCAGCTGAACGCCTACTTTTCCTTGCGTACCTCATCGCGGACCTTGGCTGTCGTCTCCGACAATTGCTCGGCGCTGAGTGGCTGGCTACCGACGGACCCGTCCCTGGCGGCGGCGGCCTGGGACTGCACTACTCCGATCGCGCTGCTGTCGCCCCAGATGCACATGGAGACCTTCTGGGACGCGGTCACACCGCCCATCGAGACCGTTGCCTTCTGGACCTTGCACTTCATCACTGCGCCGTCGAATCCGCTCGGTGAATAGGTGGTCTCCGGCGTGACCGTCTCGATCTTGGCGTGCGAGGCACTCGCGTTCTTCTGCTGGGTCTCCTCGAGCTTGGCGAACAGCTGGTCCACGGCGCTCTCCGGGTCGTTCACGGTCCCGTAGATGCCTGCCACTCCCAGAATGAGCTTGCCGGAGTTGGTGTACGCCCCCTTCACGGCTGTGCTGTCCGTGACGCCCATCGCCTTGAGCTCTTTGTCGTTCGAGAAGTCCTCCGGCTGCTTCCCCGCGCTGGAGTCGGGCGCCTTGCTGTACTCCCCGTTCAGCAGCTTGTCCGGGAGGGAGATCGTGTAGGGGGCCACGTCTCCGCCCGAGCCGAAGACGAAGTACGCGCCGATGCCGATGGCCGCGACCACCGCGACCGCGCCGGCTATCAGGCCGATCTTCTTGCCGTTGCCGCCGGACTCCGGGGCGCCCTGCGGGATCACGCCGTACGGGGTCTGCTGGCCGCCGTACGGGGCCTGCTGGCCGTAGCCGGGCTGGGCGGGCTGCTGGGGGTAGCCGTAACCCTGCTGAGGGGCTTGCGGGGCCTGCGGGGGGTAGCCGTAGCCCTGCTGCCCGGGCACCTGGCCGCCCTGCTGCGGGTAGCCGTAGCCCGGCTGCGGGGCCGGCGGCTGCTGCGGCTGGCCGTACGGGCCCGGCTGCGGGGGCTGCTGGCCGTACGGGCCGGGAGGCGGCTGGTTGAAGCTCATGGAGCGGTTCCCCTCGTGACAACTGAAGACAGTTGAGTGCTGCGTGTGAAGTTCTGATGTTTATGCGCTGCCGACATCCTGTACGACGCCGCCGACAGCCGTGGCGCCGGGGGCGAAACCGATTCGAAGCCGCGACATCCGCGCCCGTACACTGTCCGTCGTGACCGAGAACACTCAGCAGAGCAACCACAGCGCCCCCGAACTGCCGACTCAGTACACGCCGGCCGAGGTAGAGGGGCCGCTGTACGAGCGCTGGGTAGAGCGGGGCTACTTCGAGGCGGACGAGAAGAGCGACAAGCCGCCGTACACGATCGTCATCCCGCCGCCGAACGTCACCGGCTCCCTGCACCTGGGGCACGCCTTCGAGCACACGCTGATCGACGCGCTCACCCGCCGCAAGCGCATGCAGGGCTACGAGACGCTCTGGCAGCCGGGCATGGACCACGCCGGTATCGCCACCCAGAACGTCGTCGAGCGCGAACTCGCCAAGGAGGGCGTCTCCCGGCACGACCTGGGCCGTGAGGCGTTCGTCGAGCGGGTCTGGCAGTGGAAGAGCGAGTCCGGCGGCCAGATCTCCGGCCAGATGCGCCGGCTCGGCGACGGCGTCGCCTGGTCGCGGGAGCGCTTCACCATGGACGAGGGCCTGACCAAGGCCGTCCAGACGATCTTCAAGCGGCTCTACGACGACGAGCTGATCTACCGCGCCGAGCGCATCATCAACTGGTGCCCGCGCTGTCTGACCGCGATCTCGGACATCGAGGTCGAGTACCAGGACGACGACGGCGAGCTCGTCTCCATCCGGTACGGCGAGGGCGACAACTCCATCGTCGTGGCGACGACCCGCGCCGAGACGATGCTCGGCGACACCGCGGTCG
Organism: Streptomyces sp. 2323.1; assembly: GCF_900221035.1. Classification (NCBI taxonomy): domain Bacteria; kingdom Bacillati; phylum Actinomycetota; class Actinomycetes; order Kitasatosporales; family Streptomycetaceae; genus Streptomyces; species Streptomyces sp. 2323.1. The sequence continues at coordinate 5,406,093 of NZ_LT907981.1, forward strand.
CGGTCCACCCGCAGGACGAGCGCTACGCCCATCTCGTCGGCACCGAGATCGAGTTGCCGCTGACCGGCCGCCGCATCCCGGTCGTCGCCGACGAGCACGTCGACCCGGAGTTCGGGACCGGCGCGGTCAAGGTCACCCCGGCCCACGACCCCAACGACTTCGAGATCGGGCGCCGGCACGACCTGCCCAACCTCGCGGTCCTCGACGAGCGCGGCGTCATCACGGCCCACGGCCCCTTCCAGGGCCTGGACCGCTTCGAGGCCCGTTCCGCGATCGTCGGTGCGCTGCGCGCCGACGGCCGGATCGTCGCCGAGAAGCGCCCGTACACCCACTCCGTCGGGCACTGCTCGCGCTGCAAGACCACCATCGAGCCGCGGCTGTCGATGCAGTGGTGGGTCAAGGTCGGCCCGCTGGCGAAGGCCGCGGGTGACGCGGTCCGCGACGGCAAGGTCGCGATCCACCCCAAGGAGATGGAGTCCCGCTACTTCGGCTGGGTCGACAACCTCCACGACTGGTGCATCTCACGGCAGTTGTGGTGGGGCCACCGCATCCCCGTCTGGTACGGCCCGAACGGTGAGGTCGTCTGCGTCGGCCCGGACGACGAGGCGCCCACCGGCGAGGGCTGGACCCAGGACACCGACGTCCTGGACACCTGGTTCTCGTCCGGCCTGTGGCCGTTCTCCACCCTCGGCTGGCCCGAGCAGACCCCGAGCGTCGAGAAGTTCTATCCGAACTCCGTCCTGGTCACCGGCTACGACATCCTCTTCTTCTGGGTCGCCCGGATGATGATGTTCGGGCTGTACGCGATGGACGGCACCCCGCCGTTCCACACCATCGCGCTGCACGGCATGGTCCGTGACCAGTTCGGCAAGAAGATGTCCAAGTCCTTCGGGAACGCGGTCAATCCGCTGGACTGGATGGACGCCTACGGCTCGGACGCCGTCCGGTTCACGCTGGCGCGCGGGGCGAACCCGGGCGTCGACGTCCCGATCGGTGAGGACTGGGTCCAGGGCTCGCGCAACTTCGCCAACAAGATCTGGAACGCCACCCGCTTCGCGCTGATGAACGGGGCGACGGTGGAGGGCGAACTCCCGCCCGCCGAGCAGCTGTCGGCGACCGACCGGTGGATCCTCTCCCGGCTGAACTCGGTCGTCGCCGAGGTCGACGCGTACTACGACGACTACCAGTTCGCGAAGCTGTCGGACACCCTCTTCCACTTCGCGTGGGACGAGGTCTTCGACTGGTACGTCGAGCTGTCCAAGACCACGTTCCAGGCGGGCGGACCGGCCGCCGAGGCCTCGCGCCGGGTGCTGGGCGAGGTGCTGGACGTCACGCTGCGGCTGCTGCACCCGATCGTGCCGTTCGTCACCGAGACCCTGTGGACGACGCTGACCGGCCGTGAGTCGGTCGTCATCGCCGAGTGGCCGAAGGCTGTGTTCGTCGCGGGGGCCGACGCCCCGGGCGGTTTCCGGGACGCGGCCGCCGAGCGGGAGATCGAGACGGTTCAGCAGGTCGTCACCGAGGTCCGGCGCTTCCGCTCCGACCAGGGGCTGCAGCCCGGCCAGAAGGTCCCGGCGCAGCTGGAGCTGTCCGGTACGGCGCTGGCCGCGCACGAGGCCGCGATGCGCGCGCTGCTGCGGCTGCAGCCGGCGGGCGACGGCTTCAGCGCGACCGCCTCGCTGCCGGTCGCGGGCGCGACGGTGGCCCTGGACCTCTCCGGCGCCATCGACGTCGAGGCGGAGCGCAAGCGGCTGACGAAGGACCTGGCGGCGGCGGAGAAGGAGAAGGCGCAGGCTACCGGCAAGCTCGGCAACGAGGCCTTCCTCGCCAAGGCCCCGGAGAAGGTCGTGGACAAGATCCGCGGCCGGCTGGAGGCCGCGGAGGCGGACATCGTCCGGATCACGGCGCAGCTGGCGGCCCTGCCCACGGCGTAGCCGCCGGGCCCGGGGGCGGCCCGGGATCCGGGCCGCCCTCCCCGGGACCGCGGTGCGCAGGCCCCTCGTCCGTACGGGCGGGGGGCCTGCGCCGTCGCCGGCCCCGCCGTCCGCGTTCGCGGACCGGCCAGAGCAGGACGTACGCCGTCGAGACGGCCACGAACGCCAGCCGGATCAGGCCCCGGGCGGCGTCGTCGGGCACGGCGAAGACGCTGCCGTAGAGGAAGAGCAGGCCCAGCCAGCTCCACCAGGGCACCAGCCGGCGCTGGCCGATGACGTCCCAGAGCAGGGTGCCGAGCAGCACGGACGCCGTGTAGTACGTGTAGACGCTCGGGTCGAGGACGATCCGGGCATTGGCCCCCAGCAGCACCACCGCCGCCCAGCGGCCGCGCCAGACGGCGAGGGCGCCCAGCACGAGCCCCAGGGCGGCCTGGGCGGGGCGGTCCCAGCCGGGGGTCGTCGGGTCGTCGACGCCCAGCCAGCGCAGGGCGGACGCCGACTGGTTGGGGATGGCGAACTTCGCCGCGGCGAAGGACTGCGAGTCGCCCAGGAAGAACGGCAGCCAGGCGACGGCCACCAGGCCCGCGCACCACAGGCCGGCCCGCAGCCACTTCTCCCGCGGCAGGGCGAGCAGCAGCGGGAGGAAGGCAAGGGCGGTGGGCTTGGAATCCATCGCCAGGGCCAGGCAGACGCCGGTGAGGGCGGCGTCGCCGCGGGTGACGGCGCGGACCGCGAGGGCGGTGAAGAACAGCGCGAGGACGTCGTCGAGATGCCCGAAGCGGACCGCGACCTCGATCCACATGGGGATGAAGGCCAGCCCGGCGATCAGTACGCGCTGCCGCAGCCGCTGGTGGTTGGTGCCTGTGCCCAGGAAGTGGTGGGCGGCGCTGCGGCCGGCCAGCACCACGATGACCAGGCCGAGCAGTGACATCAGGGCCGCGGCGAGAAACTGCCCGAGGACCTCGGGGCACGGGTTGAACAGGCCGGCCGTCAGGAAGCTGAGCGGACCCATCTGGAGCTCGGGGTGGTGCGCGTAGAGATTGAGCCCGCCGGTGCCGTTGCCGGAGGTGCCCTGGTAGATCAGTTGGCCGCCGGTGCGCAGATAGTGCCAGGAGAATCCGCCGTGCGGCTCCACCAGGACGAACCACAGCACGGTCCAGGCGGTGAGCAGGATCAAATGCATCCGCTGACTGATTGCCGGCACCCGTCTCCAGCTCCTGCCTTCCGTCCACTGCCGCGTGGTGATCATCCGGGGCTGCCCACAACCCACCGTGGAAGAGGGGGAAACACGGTGGAAAGTTGTCCGGTCGGGCCCATGGCGGCCGTTCTCATGGGGCTCTCATGAAGCCGAGGCACGGTGGACCGGAATGCCGGAATACCGACGTTCCGGCCGCATCGCACGCCCCGTACGGAGGAGCCGCGCCCCATGAACAAACCCCTGCGACGGGCCGCGGTCTTCTGTCTGGCGCTGATCGTCGCGCTGATGGGCTGGGCCACCTGGATTCAGGGCGCAAAGGCCAGTGACTACAAGGAGGACCCGCACAATCCGCGGGTGGCGATCGGCAAATACTCCGCGCCGCTGGGCAACATCCTCGTCGGCGGAGAGCCGGTCACCGGCTCCGCCGCCACGTCGTCGACGCTCAAATACAAGCGGACCTACAAGGACGGCCCGCTGTATGCGCCGGTGACCGGGTTCAGCTCGCAGATCTACGGCAGCAACCAGCTGGAAAGCCTCTACGGCGACCTCCTCGACGGCTCCGATGGCCGGCTGCAGAGCCCTGCCGACGCGCTGACCCGCCAGCGGGCCAAGGGCGGCGATGTGGCCACCACCATCGATCCGAAGGTGCAGCAGGCCGGCTACCAGGCGCTGGGCGGCAAGAAGGGCGCGGCCGTCGCCATGGACCCGGCCACCGGGCGGATCCTCGGCATGGTCAGCACGCCGTCGTACGACCCCGGGAAGTTTTCCGGGTCCTCGTCCGCCGACCAGAAGGCGTGGAAAAAGATGTCCGACGACCCGGACGATCCCCAGGTCAACCGGGCGCTGCGGCAGCCGCTGCCGCCGGGCTCCACCTTCAAGCTGGTGGTCGCCGCGGCCGCGCTGGAGAACGGCCTGTACTCCTCGGTGGACGAGCCCACCGACAGCCCGGACCCGTACACCCTGCCGCACACCCGCACCAAGCTGCCCAACGAGAACGCCTCCGCGCCCTGCAAGAACGCGAACATCCGCACCGCGCTCCAGTACTCCTGCAACACCGTCTTCGCGAAGATGGCCGTCGACCTGGGCAAGGACAAGGTGAAGGCGCAGGCCGAGAAGCTCGGCTTCAACGACGGCAAGGTCGACACCCCGGTGCGGGCCGCCAAGAGCGTCTACCCCGGTGACATGGACCAGGCGCAGACTGCGCTGTCCGGGATCGGCCAGTTCGACGACCAGGCGACCCCGCTCCAGATGGCGATGGTCACCGCGGCCATCCAGAACGGCGGCGAGCTGAAGACCCCGCAGCTGGTCGACAAGCTGACCGACGGCGGCGGCAACACCGTCCAGGAGAACGGGCCGAAGACGTACCGCAAGGCCATGTCGGGGCGTACCTCCCAGCAGCTGCGGTCGGCGATGCAGACGGTCGTGGACAAGGGCACGGCGTCGGGCGCGAAGATCGACGGACGGACCGTCGGCGCCAAGACCGGTACCGCCCAGCACGGCGTCGACAACAGCGGTACGCCCTACGCCTGGTTCGTTTCGTACGCCGAGGACGGTAAGGGGCACCAGGTGGCGGTGGCCGTGATGGTGGAGGACGGGCACGCCGCCCGCAACGAGGTCTCCGGCAACGGTCTGGCGGCCCCGATCGCACGGGCCATGATGAAGGCGGCGCTGCCGTAGGCGGGGGGCGGCGCCGGCGTACGCCCGCGAGGCCGGGCCCCGGGCGGGCCGGCCGGCCCCGGGGGTGACGGCTCGGTATCGGCACAGGCAGCGCAGCGCACCGCTGTCAGAGGGGCCTCGTAGACTGGTCGGCGTGAGCGAGCGCCCCGAAAACGACGACCCCGACCCGAACGACGCCTTCGACGAACTGGTCGAGGCGGAGACCGACCGTGACCCGGATCTGGCGGTGATCGAGGCCGGCAGCCGGACCTTGCGTGCCCAGGCCGGGCCGCCGCAGGGGGACGGGATCCCGGCCCGGCCGGCAGACCCCGAGGTCGACCGTGCGCTGCGCGCCGTCGAGGAGGAGCTGGCCGGCCGCTGGGGCGAGACCAAGCTCGACCCCTCGGTGCAGCGCATCGCGGCGCTGCTGGACATCCTCGGCTCGCCCCAGCGGGCGTACCCGTCCATCCACATCACCGGCACCAACGGCAAGACCAGCACCGCCCGGATGATCGAGGCCCTGCTGTCCGCCTTCGATCTGCGCACCGGCCGCTACACCAGCCCGCACGTCCAGTCGATCACCGAGCGGATCAGCCTGGACGCCGCGCCGATCTCCGCCGAGCGCTTCATCGAGACCTACCGCGACATCGCGCCGTATGTGGAGATGGTCGACAACCAGCAGGAGTACCGCCTGTCGTTCTTCGAGGTGCTGACGGCGATGGCGTACGCCGCCTTCGCGGACACCCCGGTGGACATCGCGGTCGTCGAGGTCGGCATGGGCGGCACCTGGGACGCGACCAACGTCATCGACGGCGATGTCGCCGTGGTCACCCCGATCGCGCTGGACCACACCGACCGCCTGGGGGAGACGCCCGAGCAGATCGCCGGCGAGAAGTCCGGGATCATCAAGAAGGACGCCACGGTCGTGCTGGCCCAGCAGCCGGTGGAGGCGGCGTCGGTGATGCTCAAGCGCGCGGTCGAGGTGGATGCCACGGTCGCCCGGGAGGGCATGGAGTTCGGGGTCACCTCCCGTGAGGTCGCGGTCGGCGGCCAGATGCTGACCCTGCGCGGGCTGGGCGGCGAGTATCCGGAGATCTTCCTTCCGCTGTACGGCGCCCACCAGGCGCACAACGCCGCGGTGGCGCTCGCCGCGGTCGAGGCGTTCTTCGGCGTCGGTTCGGAACACGCCCGCACCCTCGACATCGACACCATCCGCTCCGCGTTCGCCGCCGTGACCTCGCCGGGCCGGATGGAGGTCGTGCGGCGCAGCCCCACGGTCGTGCTGGACGCGGCGCACAATCCGGCCGGTGCGCGGGCGGCCGCCGAGGCGGTCACCGAGGCCTTCGGGTTCAGCCGGCTGGTGGGCGTCGTCGGTGCCAGTTCGGACAAGGACGTCCGGGGCTTCCTGGAGGCGTTCGAGCCGATCTTCGCCGAGATCGTGGTGACGCGTAATTCCAGCCATCGTGCGATGGATCCGGATGAGCTGGCGGCCGTGGCGGTCGAGGTCTTCGGCGCCGAGCGGGTCCAGGTCGAGCCGCGGCTCGACGACGCCCTGGAGGCGGCGATCACCCTCGCCGAGGAGGAGGGCGAGTTCTCCGGCGCGGGTGTGCTGGTGACCGGCTCGGTGATCACGGTCGGCGAGGCCCGGCTGCTGATGGGAAGGGGCTGACCGTGCGCACGCTGTGTGCCAGCACCCTGATCGGTGAATTCTTCGTGATCGGCTTCGCCGGGCTGGTGGCGATGCAGATGTCCGATCTGTCGACGGCCACGATCTGGACGGTCAGCGGGATCGCGATGCTGCTGAGCCTCCTGCTGTGCGGGATGCTGACCCGTCCGGGTGGTGTCCAGCTCGGCTGGCTGCTGCAGTTCGCCCTGATCGCCAGCGGCTTCGTGGTCCCGACGATGTTCTTCCTCGGGGCGGTCTTCGCGGCCCTGTGGTGGGCGTCGGTGCACTTCGGTCGCAAGATCGATGAGGCGAAGGCCCGTTGGGCGGCCGAGGCGCCGACGGCGGGCTGACCCTCCGGACCTGCGGCGAGGTCACGTCCGTACGGGCGTGATCCGCCGCGCGATCCGGCCGGGTGGGCGGGTGAAGGCCGGTGGCAGCGCCCCTGTAGCCTCAGTGCACCCGCTGACCATTGTTCATATCCAGGGAGTCCCTCCGTGAGCCAGCGCACCCTCGTCCTCCTCAAGCCCGACGCCGTCCAGCGCGGCCTGATCGGCGAGATCCTCGGCCGTATCGAGCGGAAGGCCGGCTGGACGATCAGCGCGCTGGAGATGCGGACCCTCGACCGGGCCCTCCTCGAACAGCACTACGCCGAGCACGTCGGCCGCGAGTTCTACGAGCCGCTGGTCGCGTTCATGTCCTCCGGCCCGGTGGTCTCGCTGGTCGTCGAGGGCGAGCGGGTGATCGAGGGCGTGCGGGCGCTGGCCGGTCCGACTGACCCGATTGCCGCGCCGAGTGGGTCCATTCGTGGGGACTTCGGAACGATCACCCGGGAGAATCTGATCCATGCCTCGGATTCCGAAGAGTCCGCCGAGCGTGAGATCAAGATTTTCTTCCCCGGTATTTCCTGACGTATCGTCAGCTGTAAACCCCTCGTGACCAGGGGCGACCGAGAAAAACTCCGGTCGCCCTTTGGTGTATACGACACGATCGGGGGAACGCATCACCGCGACACGACGTCACCATTGAGGGGGCCGGGAACGTGTACGGCTGACAATGGCGGAACAGCCTCCCGACGTGTTCGAGTGGGCGCACTACGAACTACCATGGAGGCTTCCGCGCCTCGCAGCGCATCACCTCCTGCCGACCTCCAGTAAGCATTCGCTCCAGTTGGGAAGGCCAGACGTATCCTCATGGGGAACAACATGTCGTTCATCGGCCGTGACATGGCTGTCGACCTCGGGACCGCCAACACGCTGGTGTACGTCAGGGGCCGCGGAATCGTTCTCAACGAGCCGTCGGTCGTGGCCATCAACACCAACACCGGCGGCATCCTCGCGGTAGGTGCTGAGGCGAAGAAGATGATCGGGCGCACGCCCGGCAACATCGTCGCCGTACGGCCCCTGAAAGACGGCGTGATCGCCGATTTCGAGATCACCGAGCGGATGCTCCGCTACTTCATCCTCAAGATCCACAAGCGGCGCTATCTGGCCCGCCCGCGGGTCGTGGTGTGTGTGCCCTCCGGCATCACCGGAGTCGAGCGCCGTGCGGTGATCGAGGCCTCGACCCAGGCCGGTGCGCGCCAGGTGCACATCATCGAGGAGCCGATGGCCGCCGCGATCGGATCCGGTCTGCCGGTCCACGAGGCCACCGGCAACATGGTCGTGGACATCGGCGGCGGTACGACCGAGGTCGCGGTCATCTCGCTCGGCGGCATCGTCACCGCGCAGTCCATCCGGGTGGCCGGCGATGAGCTCGACAACGCGATCATCCAGCACATCAAGAAGGAGTACAGCCTTCTGCTGGGCGAGCGCACCGCCGAGAGCATCAAGATCACCATCGGCTCGGCGTACGACCTCGAACAGGACGAGCACACCGAGATCCGCGGCCGTGACCTGGTCTCCGGCCTGCCGAAGACCGTCGTGATCTCGGCCGCCGAGGTCCGCAAGGCCATCGAGGAGCCGGTCAACTCCATCGTCGACGCGGTCAAGACGACCCTCGACAAGTGCCCGCCGGAGCTGTCCGGTGACGTCATGGACCGCGGCATCGTGCTCACCGGAGGCGGCGCCCTGCTCCGCGGCCTCGACGAGCGGCTGCGCCGCGAGACCGGTATGCCCATCCACATCGCCGAGGACCCGCTCGACTCCGTCGCGCTGGGCTCCGGCAAGTGCGTCGAGGAGTTCGAGGCGCTCCAGCAGGTCCTCGACTCCCAGCCGCGCAGGTAACCACCGCCGGACCCGATCCGACCCGCGCCGCGGCCGTCACGGCGTCCGCGGCGGCCGGGCCGTACGGCGACAGCGGCCGATCCGTCCGCCGATCGCTGATATACAGGCACACATCCCGACAGACACGGCGCCTGACGCTTCACCATCCGGCACCGTCACACAGGCACAACGCTCAACTCCCGAACGAGACCGGCGGGGCCCGCAGCCGGCCGGTCCTACGAGGAAGGACACGGCCGCCGCACGTGAGGGACACACGAGAGAGCCGGCTGCTGCTGGTGCTGTTGGTCGCGATCGCGTTCGCGCTGATCACGGTCGATATCCGCGGCGGCGAACAGTCCCCGCTCGATGGTGCCCGGCACGCCGCCGCCTCCGCCTTCGGGCCGGTCGAAAACGGTGTCGCCCGCGCCGTCGACCCGGTCGGCAACGCCGTCGGCGCCGTACGGGACTCCGGGCGGCGGCACGACCGGATCAGCAGGCTGGAGCACGAGAACGAGGCGCTGAAGGCCAAGCTCGGCTCCTCCGACCGCAACCGCAGCCGCGCCGCCGAGCTCGACAAGATCCTCAAGACCGCCGGCACCGGCCAGTACGCCATCAAGGGCGCCCAGGTCATCGCCATCGGCTCGGCCCAGGGCTTCTCCTGGACCATCACCATCGACGCCGGCAGCCGCGACGGCATCGCCCGCGACATGACCGTGCTCAACGGCGACGGGCTGGTCGGCCGGGTCACCACCGTCGGCCCCAGCACCTCCACCGTCCTGCTGGCCGCCGACCCGGACTTCACCGTCGGCACCCGCATGGAGAAGACCAACGAGATCGGCTTCGCCAACGGGCAGGGCGTCCGCTCGCTGCGCGTGCAGCTCCTCAACGGCCGGGCCAACATCAAGAAGGGCGACCGGCTGGTCACCTTCGGGTCCAGCAAGGACAAGCCGTTCGTGCCCGGCGTACCGGTCGGCAAGGTCGTGCGGGTCGAGCCGTTCAACGGCGATCTGACCCGTACCCTCCAGGTCCGGCCCTATGTCGCCTTCTCCCAGCTCGACATCGTCGGCGTCGTGGTCCAGCCGCCCCGCGAGGACCCGCGCGACACCGTGCTGCCGCCCCGGCCCGCCAAGCCCAAGCCGACGCCGACGGTCACCGTCACGGCCTCCCCCTCCGCGAGCGCCTCTCCCAGGAGCTGACCGATGCGCATCAACCGGATCCTGCTCTCGGCCCCGCTGGTGGTCGTCGCCCTCGTCATCCAGGTCACCATCCTGGCCCGGCTCCAACTGCCCGGCGCCGTACCGGACCTGCTGCTGCTCGTCGTGGTCGGCCTGGCGCTGGTCTACGGCCACGTCGGCGGCGCGCTCATCGGCTTCTTCGCCGGGCTGCTGGCCGACCTCGCCCCGCCGTCCGACCACGCCATCGGCCGCTATGCGCTGGTGCTCTGCGTCATCGGCTACGCCGCGGGCCTGACCAGACCGGACTCCGGCCGGCACCGCTCGGCGACGCTGCCGCTGCTCGTCGTCATCGGGGCCGCCATCGGCTCGACGCTGATGTACGCCGGCGTCGGCGCGCTGGTCGGCGACACCGCAGCGCGGCACGTCGGCATCGTCGGCCTGCTGCTCAGCGCCACCCTCTACGACCTGCTGCTGGCCCCCTTCACCGTCCCGCTGGTGATGGCGCTGGCGCGCCGGACGGACAGCGATCTGCTGGCCGGCGACGGCAGTCCGGGCGGCTCCGCCGGCGACGGCGGGTACGGCTGGCTCACCACCGGCACCGGCCTCAAGGCCAGCCGCGGCGCCATGAAGTCCGTACGCGCCGGGGCCCGCATCGGCAGCCAGCGCGGCGGCCTGCTCGGCAAGTCCGCCCGCGACAAGGTGGGCCGCATCAAGGGGGTCAAGCGACTGTGACGCCCTCCCGTCTCCTTCCGACCACCACCCCTCATGGAGGCGCTGCGCGCCATGAGTAATCTCCCGGAAACCCGGACCTCCCGGGTCACCGTCCGGCTCATCGCGATCCAGATCCTGGTCTTCTCCCTGCTGGTCACCCTCGGCGGCCGGCTCTGGTACCTGCAGATCCGCAATGGCCAGGAGTACGCCGACGAGGCCAAGAGCAACCACGTCCAGCAGGTCGTCGAGCCCGCCACCCGCGGCTCCATCCTCGACGCCCGCGGGGTGCCGCTGGCCGACAACCAGACCCGTCTGGTCGTCTCCGCGAGCCGCACCGAGCTGCTGAAGATGAAGGACGACGGCAAGGCCGTGCTCGGCCGGCTCGCCAGAGTGCTCGGCATGTCCGAGAAGGAGATCCGCAACAAGGTCCGGCTGTGCGACTCCAAGACGCCGCAGCCCTGCTGGAACGGCTCGCCCTACCAGCCGATCCCGATCACCGACGAGGCCACCACCCAGCAGGCGCTCCAGATCCGCGAGCGCTCCGAGGACTTTCCCGGCATCAGCGCCGAGCCCACCGCCGTCCGCCGCTACGCCGCCCCCGGCAACGCCAACACCGCCCAGGTGCTGGGCTATCTCTCGCCGGTCACCGACGCCGAGATCAACAAGGCCAAGGACACCCGCTCGCCGCTGCTGCGCTCCGACCAGATCGGCCGGTCCGGCCTGGAGCGCACGTACGACAACGCGCTGCGCGGCAAGGCCGCCGTCACCCGCTACGAGGTCGACAACCTCGGCCGGGTCATCGGCCAGGCCAACAGCGAGAAGGGCCGGGCCGGAGCCAGCGTCGTCACCAGCATCGACGCCCGTGTGCAGGCCATAGCGGAAAAGCAGCTGGACCAGGCCATGAAGGACGCCCGCAAGAACTTCGACAAGAACACCGGCACCAACTACAAGGCCGACTCGGGTGCCGTGGTCGTCACGGAGGCGAAGACCGGCCGGGTGGTGGCGATGGCCTCCAACCCCAGCTATGACCCCAACGCCTGGGTCGGCGGGATCTCCGGCAAGGACTACGCCCACCTCACCGGCAAGGACTCCAACTACCCGCTGCTGAACCGCGCCATCCAGGGACAGGCCGCCCCCGGCTCGATCTTCAAGGTCATCTCGACCTCGGCGGCGGTCAACGCGGGCTACGACTTCAACGGCCACTACCCCTGCACCAGCTCGTACAGCATCGGCGGCCAGGTCTTCAAGAACTTCGAGGGCGAGGGCCACGGCGACATCAGCCTGGGCCGGGCGCTGGAGGTCTCCTGCGACACCGTCTTCTACCGGCTCTCGCACGAGGAGTGGAAGAAGGACGGCGGGGACAAGCCCAAGAAGGACCCCAACGACTGGTTCTACAAGACCGCCCACCAGTTCGGCCTCGGCAAGGAGACCGGGATCGACCTCCCCAACGAGGTCCGGGGCCGGGTCCCCGACCGCAAGTGGAAGAACGCGTTCTGGAAGGCCAACAAGGCCGGCTGGTGCGAGCAGGCCAAGGCCTGGCCGAAGAAGAAGGACTTCGGCACCAAGCTCGCCCGTGAGGGCTGCCTGGAGGGCATGAAGCTGCACGCCTACGACTCGATCAACTACGCCATCGGCCAGGGCGACACCCTCGTCACCCCGATCCAGATGGCGACCATCTACGGCGCGATCAGCAACGGCGGCACGCTCTACGACCCGACCGTCGGCAAGGCCATCGTCAGCCCCGACGGCAAGCACATCCAGCGGATCCAGCCGCACCCGCACGGCAAGCTGCCGGTGTCGAAGAAGACCCTCGGGCAGATGGACGGCGCCCTCGCCGGCGTCGCCACCCGGGGTACCGCCGCCTGGCGGTTCGGCGGCTGGCCGCAGGACAAGATCCCGATGCACGCCAAGACCGGTACGGCCGAGGTCTACGGCAAGCAGACCACCTCGTGGTTCGCGACGTACACCAAGGACTACACGATCGTCATGACCATCTCCCAGGGTGGTACGGGTTCCGGCGCCTCCGGCCCCGCCGTGCGCAACATCTACAACGCGCTGTACGGCGTCGACGAGAAGGGCGGGATCGACCCGAAGGCCGCCCTGCTCCCGAAGCCGGAGGCCAGGCTGCCCAAGATCGAGGGCGATGGCTCCATCGAAGCGCAGCCCATCAAGCCGTACGAGCCGCCGTCGCCGTCGCCGTCCGCATCGGAGAGCCCACGATGACGACCAGCCACACCTCCCGGGCGTTCTCGATCCGGCGCTACACCCCCGAGCTCGGCACCTGGGGCAAGCTGACGGCGCGTGACTCGGTGGTGCGCAAGCTGGACTGGATACTGCTGCTGTCCTGTCTGGCGCTGTCGCTCATGGGCTCGGTGCTGGTCTTCTCCGCCACCCGCAACCGCACCGCGCTCAACCACGACGACGAGTACTTCTTCTTCCTGCACCATCTCCTCAACACCGGCATCGGCCTGGCGCTGGCCGCCGGCACGATCTGGCTCGGCCACCGCACCCTGCGCGGCGCGATCCCGATCCTGTACGCCCTGTCGGTCGTGCTGGCGCTGCTGGTGCTGACCCCCCTGGGCGCGACCATCAACGGCTCGCGCTCCTGGCTGGCGATCCCCGGCGGATTCTCGCTCCAGCCCGCCGAGTTCGCGAAGATCACCATCACCCTCGGCATGGCGATGATCCTGGCCTCCCGGGTCGATGCGGGCGACCGACCGCACCCCGACCACCGCACCGTCGTCCAGGCCCTGGGCCTGGCCGCCGTGCCGGTCGCCGTCATCCTGCTGATGCCCGACCTCGGTTCGGTCATGGTGCTCGGCGCCGTCATCCTCGGTGTCCTGCTCGCCTCGGGCGCCTCCAACCGCTGGATCCTGGGGCTGGTCGGCACGGGCGTCGTCGGCTGCGTGGCCATCTGGCAGCTCGGTCTGCTCGACGACTACCAGATCGCCCGCTTCGCCGCGTTCGCCAATCCGAGCCTCGACCCGGCCGGCGTCGGCTACAACACCAACCAGGCCCGGATCGCGATCGGCGGCGGCGGGCTGACCGGCTCCGGCCTGTTCCACGGCAGCCAGACCACCGGCCAGTTCGTCCCCGAGCAGCAGACGGACTTCATCTTCACCGTCGCCGGTGAGGAACTCGGCTTCCTGGGCGCGGGCCTGATCATCGTCCTGCTCGGCATCGTCCTGTGGCGCGCCTGCCGGATCGCCCGCGAGTCCACCGAGCTCTACGGCACCATCGCCGCCGCCGGCATCATCGCGTGGTTCGCCTTCCAGTCCTTCGAGAACATCGGCATGACGCTCGGCATCATGCCCGTCACCGGCCTCCCACTGCCGTTCGTCTCCTACGGCGGCACCTCCATGTTCGCGGTCTGGATCGCGATAGGGCTGCTGCAGTCGATCCGCGTCCAGCGGCCGCTGTCGGCCTCCCGCTGACCCCCGTCACCCCCCGAGATACAGCTCGAACCACAGCGAAGTGGCACGCGGTCCCTCGCACGGCGTCGTCCCCCAGGCGTCGGCGAGGTGGCCGGTCAGCAGCAGCCCGTGATCGGCGCCCTGCTCACCGTCCGGCGGGGCCGGCCGCGGAATCCGGACCGGCGTCGTGTCGTGGACGCTGATCCGCAGGCCGTGTCCGGCGGTCAGCATCCGCAGCAGGATGTCCGCGGACCGCGGCGTGTGCAGATGGCAGCGGGTCACCGCTTCCGAGGTGAGCAGCACCGCGGTGTCGAGGAGCGTGCCGAGGCCGGTGGGGCGCAGCACCGCACGGACGAAGTCGCGGGCGGTCTTCGGGGCGGTCGGTTCGCTCGGTGCGGTCAGGAGGTACGGGCGGGCGCCCGTCGAGACGTGGATGGGTGCCCGGGTCACGGGTGCGGCTTGGGATTGCACGGGTGTCTCCCTCCCCGAAGGGTTCGAGTACGCGGCCGGCGCCACTCTGCGTGGCCGACTCGTCACACACCGTAAGTCACCGCTTGCGGTGCGTGCCACCCGCCCGAGCGGATCCCGGCCAACGGGCGACGGCTTGGCCGTCCGACGGGTGGTCCCGGACGGCGCGGCATGACTACATTCGAGGCATGGCGGACACCGTGCGGGAGATCGAGCGGAAGTACGAGGCCGACAAGAACACGCAGCTGCCCGACCTGGCCGGGGTCGACGCAATTGCCGCCGTGGCGGAGGCGGGCACCGAGGACCTGGACGCCGTCTACTACGACACCCCTGGCCTGTGCCTGGCCGCGGAGGGCATCACCCTGCGCAGGCGCACCGGCGGCAAGGACGCGGGCTGGCATCTGAAGCTGCCGGTCGCGCCCGGCGTACGCGACGAAGTGCGGGCCCCGCTGTCCGACACCCCGCCCCCGGAGCTCACCGCACTCCTGCGCTCCCGGCTGCTGGACCGCGAGCTGGTCCCCGTCGTACGGCTGCACACCCACCGCACCGTCCAGGTGCTGCAGGACGCCCAGGGCGCGCCGCTCGCGGAGATCGCGGTGGACGCGGTGCGCGCGCGGCGGGCCGCGGCGCCCGCGGGGGGCAAGAAGGCGAAACCGGCGCCGGCCAAGGCCCGGTGGCACGAGATCGAGGTCGAGCTCGCCGGTGACGGCGATCCCGGGCTGCTGGACGCGGTCGGCCGGAAGCTGACCGCGGCGGGGGTGCGCCCCGCCTCCGCCGCCTCGAAGCTGGCGCGGGCGCTGGACGAGACGGGGCTGCGGAGCGAGGCATCGGCAGGGCGCGAGGCCGGGCCGGACGGGCGCCCCGCCGAGGGCGCAACCAAGGGCTCCGGCAAGGGTTCCGGCAAGGGCGGGGCCGCGGGCGCCGGGAAGCGCGGCGACACCGCAGGCGACGTCGTCCTGCGCTACGCCCGCGAGCAGGTGCGGGCGATCATCGAGCTGGACCCGGCGGTACGGCGCGATCTGCCCGACTCGGTCCACCGGATGCGGGTCGCCACCCGCCGGCTGCGCAGCGCCTTCCGCTCGTACACCAAGGTGCTCGACCGCGCCGTCACCCTGCCCATCGGCACCGAACTCAAGTGGCTGGCCGCGGAGTTGGGCGTGGAGCGCGACCGGGAGGTGCTCACCGAGCGACTGCGGTCCGGGCTCGCCGGGGTGCCCCGGGAGCTGCGGCTCGGCCCCGTGGACGCCCGCCTGCGCATCTGGTCCGAGCGGCGCCGGGCGGGCGCGCGCGACCAACTGCTGGCCGTATTGGACGGGCCCCGCTACCTCTCCCTGCTGAAGACGCTGTACGCGCTCCTGGAGGCACCGCCGCTGCGCCCGGCCGCCGCCCGCCCGGCGCCCGAGGTGGTCGCCAAGGCCGTGCTGAAGGACTACCGGCGGCTGGCCCGCCGTACGGACGCCGCGCTGGCCGCCCCGGCCGGACAGCAGCGGGACGAGGCGCTGCACGGCGCCCGCAAGGCGGCCAAGCGCACCCGGTACGCGGCGGAAGCGGCCCGCCCGGCGCTCGGCCGGCCGGCGAAGAAGTTCGCCAAGCGGACCAAGCGGGTGCAGCAGGTGCTGGGGGACCACCAGGACAGCGTGGTGGCGCGCGCCGCCCTGCGCGAGCTGGCGACCCAGGCCCAGCAGGCCGGCGAGGGCGGCTTCACCTTCGGCCTGCTCCACGGCCGCGAAGAGGCCCTGGCGGCGGACCGGGAACGGGCGCTGCCGGACGTGTGGCGGAAGGCCTCGCGCCGTAAGCACCGGGCCGCGCTGCGGCCGTGACCTGGGCCGAAGCCGCCGCGTCCGGCCGTCGGCGCCGAGCACGTTAGTCTTGAGGGTCACCCCTGCCCCGCTGATGAAAGATCACCACGATGCCTGTCGAGTCGGTCTTCCCGCGTCTGGAGGCCCTCCTCCCGCACGTGCAGAAGCCCATTCAGTACGTCGGTGGCGAGCTCAACTCCACAGTCAAGCCGTGGGACGAGTGCGACGTCCGCTGGTCGCTCATGTACCCGGACGCGTACGAGGTCGGTCTGCCCAACCAGGGCGTCATGATCCTCTACGAGGTCCTCAACGAGCGCGAGGGCGTGCTGGCCGAGCGCACCTACAGCGTGTGGCCGGACCTCGAAGCGCTGATGCGTGAGCACCACGTCCCGCAGTTCACGGTCGACGCGCACCGCCCCGTCGGCGCCTTCGACGTGCTCGGTGTCTCCTTCTCGACCGAGCTCGGGTACACCAACCTCCTCACCGCCCTGGACCTGGCCGGTATCCCCATGGAGGCCAAGGACCGTACGGAGGACCACCCGATCGTCCTCGCGGGCGGCCATGCGGCCTTCAACCCGGAGCCGATCGCGGACTTCCTGGACTGCGCCGTCGTGGGCGACGGCGAGCAGGCGGTGCTGGAGATCACCGAGATCATCCGCGCCTGGAAGGCCGAGGACCGCCCCGGCGGACGTGACGAGCTGCTGCTCCGCCTCGCCAAGACGGGCAGCGTCTACGTTCCCAAGTTCTACGACGTCGAGTATCTGGCCGACGGGCGGATCTCCCGCGTCGTGCCGAACCGCTCCGGCGTCCCGTGGCGGGTGTCCAAGCACACCGTCATGGACCTGGACGAGTGGCCCTACCCCAAGCAGCCGCTCGTCCCCCTGGCCGAGACCGTCCATGAGCGGATGTCGGTCGAGATCTTCCGTGGCTGTACCCGCGGCTGCCGCTTCTGCCAGGCCGGCATGATCACGCGCCCTGTACGGGAGCGAAGCATCACCGGCATCGGCGAAATGGTGGACAAGGGCCTGAAGGCCACGGGATTCGAGGAGGTCGGCCTGTTGTCGCTGTCCTCCGCGGACCACACCGAGATCGGCGACATCGCGAAGGGCCTCGCCGACCGGTACGAGGAAGACAAGATCGGCCTGTCGCTGCCGTCGACCCGGGTCGACGCCTTCAACGTCGATCTTGCCAACGAGCTGACGCGCAACGGCCGTCGCTCGGGTCTGACCTTCGCGCCCGAGGGCGGCTCGGAGCGGATGCGCAAGGTCATCAACAAGATGGTCTCCGAAGAGGACCTGATCCGGACCGTCTCGACGGCCTACGGCAACGGCTGGCGGCAGGTGAAGCTGTACTTCATGTGCGGTCTGCCGACCGAGACCGACGAGGACGTCCTGCAGATCGGCGACATGGCGGTCAACGTCATCGCCGAGGGCCGCAAGGTCTCCGGGCAGAACGACATCCGCTGCACGGTCTCCATCGGCGGCTTCGTCCCCAAGCCGCACACGCCGTTCCAGTGGGCGCCGCAGCTGTCGGCGGAGGAGACGGATGCCCGGCTCGAAAAGCTCCGCGACAAGATCCGCGGTGACAAGAAGTACGGCCGCTCCATCGGCTTCCGCTACCACGACGGCAAGCCCGGCATCGTCGAGGGCCTGCTCTCGCGCGGCGACCGCCGCATCGGCTCGGTCATCCGCGCCGTCTACGAGGGCGGCGGCCGCTTCGACGGCTGGCGCGAGCACTTCTCCTACGACCGCTGGATGAAGGCCGCGGAGGAGACGCTGCCCGCGTTCGGCGTGGACGTCGCCTGGTACACCACCCGTGAGCGGGAGTACGAGGAGGTCCTGCCCTGGGACCACCTGGACTCCGGTCTCGACAAGGACTGGCTCTGGGAGGACTGGCAGGACGCCCTCGACGAGACCGAGGTCGAGGACTGCCGCTGGACCCCGTGCTTCGACTGCGGCGTGTGCCCGCAGCTCGATCTCGACATCCAGATCGGTCCCACCGGCAAGAAGCTGCTGCCGCTGACCGTCGTCAAGTAGCCCCTGTCGTACGCCTCTTCGGCCCGGCCCGCGTACCCCGCGTGGCCGGGCCGCGGTGTGCTCGGGCACCATGAGACGATGGCAGAACCGCAGCTCATCACCCCCACCGTCGATGTCCACGCCTCCTTCCTCGCCGCGATGGAGGAATTCCGCGCCGACGGCGTGGAGGCCGTACCGCACTCCAACCTGGCCGGTGAGCTGCGGACTTGGGCCGCCCGCTGGCGCAGCGCCGAGGGGTTCGCCGCGTACGTGGAGCTGACCGGCGCGGTCGCGAAGGACCGGCGCGAGGACGGGGTGGTCGCGAAGACCACCCGGTGGTGGGTGGCGGACGGCAGTTACCTGGGCCGGGTCACCTTCCGGCACAGCCTCACCCCCTCGCTCCTCGACTACGGCGGCCACATCGGCTACGCCGTACGTCCCGGTGCCCGTCGCCGCGGTCATGCCACCGCGATGCTGCGCGCCGCGCTGCCGGTCGCCCATCACGAACTGGGCATCGACCCGGTGCTGGTCACCTGTGATGACACCAACACCGGCTCACGTAAGGTCATCGAGGCCTGCGGCGGGGTCTTCGAGGACCAGCGGGGGGACAAGCTGCGCTACTGGATCCACGCGGCCGCCACCGCCGCCGGGCAGGAGTCGCACCGGCGCGGCTGACGCGCCGACGTACGAGGGGGAGAGGCGGATGGAGCCGACCGGCAGCGAGCGGGGGCCGGCCCGGTACGAGCCGGGCGAGGGCTGTGTGACCGCAGTGGTCCGGGTGCCGGTGCGGATCGTGGTGCTGGTGCTCGTGGTGCCGGTGCGGCTGGTGTGGGACGCGCTGACCGCAGCGGGCCGGGCCGTCCACCGGACCGCGCTGCGTCCGCTCGGCCGCGGCCTGGCCTGGCTCTGGCACACCCTCGTCGTGGCCCCGCTCCGGTGGCTCTGGCGCGCGCTCGTCGTCGCGCCGGCGGCCTGGCTGTGGCGGTGGGTGCTGGCGCCGGCCGGCCGGGGGATCGGCGCTGCTGTGGTGTGGCTGGTGCGGTATCTGGTCGTGGTGCCCGCCCGGTGGGTGCACGCCTATGTGCTGGCGCCGCTCGGGCGGGGGATCGCCTGGCTGCTGTGCGGGCTGGGCGTGACGCTGGTGTGGCTGGGCAAGGCGCTGTTCGTGTGGCCGTGGGTGGCGTTGTGGCGGTATGTGCTGGCGCCGGCCGGCCAGGGCATCGGCGCGGCCGTGAGGTGGCTGGCGCGGTATCTGGTCGTGGTGCCCGCACAGTGGCTCCGCACATACGTGCTGGCGCCGCTCGGACGCGGTCTCGCCTGGCTGGCGCGCGGCCTCGGCGCGGTGCTCGGCGCACTCGTCCGGTGGATCGTGGTCGTGCCCGCGGTCGCCCTGTGGCGGTGGGTGCTGGCGCCGGCCGGACGGGCGCTGGCCGCCGTGGTGACGGTGCTCGTCCGGGAGACCGGGGCGGCGCTGGGGCACTGCTGGCGGGCCGCCGGGATCATCTCCCGGGCCCTCGGCCGGTTCCTGGCCGCGGTGCTGCGGTGGACCGTCGTCGAACCGGTGCGCTGGGTGTACCGCACTGTGCTCACGCCGGTCGGTCACGTGATCCGGGACGGCCTGTGGCGGCCGGTGCGGCAGGCGCTGCGGACCGCGCGCGAGACCGTGCGGCAGACCCGCCGGGAGATCCGGCGGGCCCTGTTCGGGGCGCCCCGGGAGCCGGCGCCGGCGAGGGCCGTGGTGCCCCGGCGGGAACCAGGGGGTTCCGGGACACGTACTCTAGGTAAGACGTCCGGGCGCGACGTTCCCCCGCCCGCGCGGGGGTGATCCGGACCGGGCGACGCTGGACGGCGTCCTCCGGACCGTCCCCGTGCAGACGGGGATGGCGTCCAGCAGCGCCCTCACACAAGGAGAAGTAACACTGGGCAAGCGACAGCCCGAAGGCCCGCCGCCCGCACCGGCGGTGCAGCGCATCCGACTGCGCTACACCAAGCGCGGCCGCCTCCGGTTCACCAGCCACCGCGACTTCCAGCGCGCTTTCGAGCGGGCGCTGCGCCGCGCCGAGGTCCCCATGGCCTATTCGGCGGGCTTCACCCCGCACCCCAAGGTGTCGTACGCCAACGCCGCCCCGACCGGCACGGGCAGCGAGGCCGAGTATCTGGAGATCCAGCTCGCCGAGCGCCGCGATCCGGACAAGCTGCGCGAGCTGCTCG
Source organism: Streptomyces sp. 2323.1 (assembly GCF_900221035.1). Classification (NCBI taxonomy): domain Bacteria; kingdom Bacillati; phylum Actinomycetota; class Actinomycetes; order Kitasatosporales; family Streptomycetaceae; genus Streptomyces; species Streptomyces sp. 2323.1. The sequence goes on from NZ_LT907981.1 coordinate 5,426,540, forward strand.
ATACCTCACTTCCGGACGGGCTCGATGTGATCGACGCCGTCGAGGCGCACACCTCCGGTCTGGCCGACCGGCTGGAGGCCTCGGTGTGGGAGATCCGGCTCGACGGGGTCGCGCCCGAGGAGGCCGGGAGCGCCGTCCAGGCCTTCCTCGCCGCCGAAGAGGTGCAGGTCGAGCGCCGTACCAAGAACGGCATGCGGACCTTCGACGCACGGGCCGCAGTGACGCGTCTGGAGGCCGCCGGTTCTGTGGACGATAGGCCCGACGGCAAAGCCTGTGCGATACTGCGGCTGGTTGTTCGGCATCTGACACCTGCCGTACGACCCGACGACGTCCTGTCCGGCCTCCGAGCTACGGCCGACCTGGCGCCGCCGGTCCCCGCTGCGGTGACCAGGCTGGCGCAGGGGCTGCTCGATGAGGAGACCGGCGCGGTGACCGACCCGCTAGCGCCCGACCGCGACGCTGCCACGGCCGCCCCACCCACGGCCGCCGGGCTGAGTGCCGCGAAGGCGACGAGTGGGGTCTCCCCGGCAGCCGGGGAAGGTACTGCGTAGGACCGCCGTCGTCGCGTCGCCGATCAGCCAGGGAGCCACCCCGGTCCGGCAGACGCACTGACCAGGAGACTTTCGCCGGTCCCCGCCCAAAGGGAGCCGGCGAGCGAGACGACAGCTCCCGTGCGGCGCCCACGCCCCGGACAGCGGGACCGCGCTCATCACGCGGACCGCGACCGGAATCAGGCGCGGCGCCCGGGAGCGTGACGGGAGAACCGCCCGCATGCTCGAGCCCATTGAGCCCACCCGTTCCACGAATTCCCGGAACGGTGGCGCCGACGACAATCATTCACCCAGCGACACCCTGCCGCCCCGGCGCCGTGCCGCCTCCCGGCCGGCCGGTCCGCCCACGGGCGCCGGCGCCGGCGCCGCCGAGGCCGCGGTGGTCAGCACCACCGCCTCCGCCGGGCCCGGCGCGGCCCTCGCCGAAGAGACCACCGCCTCCGCGGTGACCAGCGGCGACGAGGCCAAGCCCGCCCGTACCCGCCGCCGGGCGACCCGTAAGGTCACCTCCCCGGCCGGGACCCCGCAGCCTTCCGGCGAACCCGCCGCGGCTCCGGCCGAGCCGGCCGCCGCCGAAGCCCCCGCCGCTGAGACGCCCGCCGAGGCGCCGCAGGCCGAGGAGGCACCGCGCCGCGGCCGCCGCCGGGCCACCCGTAAGGTCACCGCCCCCGCCGGCACCCCGCAGACCGAGGCCGCCGCGGAGCCGGTGGCCGCCGAGGCGCCCGCGCCCGCCGAAGCCGCCGCGGAGGCCGCCCCGGCCGCCGCCCAGGAGGCCGAGGCCAAGCCCGCCCGCACCCGCCGCCGGGCGACCCGTAAGGTCACTGCCCCGGCCGGCACCCCGCAGACCGAGGCCGCCGCGGAGCCGGTGGCCGCCGAGGCGCCCGCCCCCGCCGCCGAGGAGGCGGCCCCCGCGCCCGCAGAGGAGGCCGCGCCGGCACGTACCCGCCGCCGGGCGACCCGTAAGGCCACCGCCGCTGCGGGCGCCCCGCAGCCGGCCGAGGAGGCCCCGGAGCCGGCGGCCGAGGAGGCACCGGCCGCCGCGGCCGAGGCCCCCGAGGCACCCCGCCGCCGGGCCCGCCGCCGTGGCGAGCGCGCCGCGGAGCCGGCCGCTGCCGCGCAGCCCGCCGAGGAGGCCGCGGAGCCCGCGGCCGAGGCGCCCCAGCGCGGCCGCCGCCGGGCCCAGCGCCCGCCGACCGCCGTCTTCCAGGCGCCGGTCTTCACCGAGCCGATGTTCCAGACGCCGGAGAGCGCGGCCGCCGCCCACGCCGCGGCCCGTCAGGAGGAGGCCGCCGCCGAGCCGGCCGTCGAGGAGCAGCCCGCCGGGCCGCGCCGCCGTCGCCGCCGGGGTGCCCAGGCCGAGGCCGAGCAGCCCGAGCAGGTGGCCGCGGCCCCGGTCGAGGAGCCGCAGGCCGAGGAGGCGGCCGAGCCGGAGGCCGAGCAGGCCGAGGCCGGTCACGGCGAGGACGAGTCCGCGGACCGTCCCTCGCGCCGTCGCCGCCGTGGTGGCCGTCGCCGCCGTCGCGGGGAGGCCGCCGAGGGCGCCGAGGAGCAGGCCGAGGAGCGGGAGACCGCGGAGGCCGAGTCCGAGGAGGACGAGGAGCGGGCCGCCGAGCAGCCCGAGGCGCAGGAGGACGAGGAGCAGCCGGGCGGCGGCTCCAGCAGCAGCCGCCGTCGCCGTCGCCGGCGCCGTCGCACCGGTGACGCCGCCGAGCCCGAGGCCGGCAGCGCCGACGATCCGGAGCGCACGGTCGTCAAGGTCCGCGAGCCCCGCAAGAAGGACGAGTCCACCAGCGCCGACGAGGTGCAGTCGATCAAGGGGTCGACGCGTCTGGAGGCCAAGAAGCAGCGCCGCCGTGAGGGGCGTGAGCAGGGCCGCCGCCGGGTGCCGATCATCACCGAGGCGGAGTTCCTCGCCCGCCGCGAGGCCGTCGAGCGGGTGATGGTCGTCCGCCAGAGCGGCGAGCGCACCCAGATCGGCGTCCTTGAGGACAACGTGCTCGTGGAGCACTTCGTCAACAAGGAGCAGGCGACCTCGTACGTCGGCAACGTCTACCTCGGCAAGGTGCAGAACGTCCTGCCGTCGATGGAGGCCGCCTTTGTCGACATCGGCAAGGGCCGCAACGCGGTGCTGTACGCCGGTGAGGTCAACTTCGAGGCGCTGGGCATGGCCAACGGCCCGCGCCGTATCGAGTCCGCGCTGAAGTCCGGCCAGTCGGTGCTGGTGCAGGTCACCAAGGACCCGATCGGTCACAAGGGCGCCCGGCTCACCAGCCAGGTCTCGCTGCCCGGCCGCTACCTGGTCTACGTGCCCGAGGGCTCGATGACCGGTATCAGCCGCAAGCTCCCGGACACCGAGCGGTCGCGGCTGAAGCAGATCCTCAAGAAGATCGTCCCCGAGGACGCGGGCGTCATCGTCCGCACCGCCGCGGAGGGCGCGAGCGAGGAGGAGCTGGCGCGCGACGTCCAGCGGCTCCAGGCACAGTGGGAAGAGATCCAGAAGAAGGCCAAGAGCAGCAGCTCCAATGCGCCGACGCTGCTCTACGGCGAGCCGGACATGACCGTCCGGGTCGTCCGCGACATCTTCAACGAGGACTTCTCCAAGGTCATCGTCAGCGGTGACGAGGCCTGGGGCACCATCCACGGCTACGTGGCGCACGTCGCCCCGGACCTCACCGACCGGCTGCAGAAGTGGACGTCGGACGTCGATGTCTTTGCGACGTACCGCATCGACGAGCAGCTGATGAAGGCGCTGGACCGCAAGGTCTGGCTGCCCAGCGGTGGTTCGCTGGTGATCGACCGGACCGAGGCGATGGTCGTGGTCGACGTCAACACCGGCAAGTTCACCGGCCAGGGCGGCAACCTGGAGGAGACGGTCACCAGGAACAACCTGGAGGCGGCCGAGGAGATCGTGCGTCAGCTGCGGCTGCGCGACCTCGGCGGCATCATCGTGATCGACTTCATCGACATGGTGCTGGAGTCCAACCGGGACCTGGTGCTGCGGCGCCTGCTGGAGTGCCTCGGCCGGGACCGTACCAAGCACCAGGTCGCCGAGGTCACCTCGCTCGGCCTGGTCCAGATGACCCGTAAGCGGGTCGGCCAGGGCCTGCTGGAGTCCTTCTCCGAGTCGTGTGTGCACTGCAACGGCCGCGGCGTCATCGTCCACATGGACCAGCCGACGGTGGCCGGCGGCGGTGGCAAGCGCAAGAAGAAGGGCAAGGGCGCCCAGGCCGAGCCGCATGTCCACGAGGTCGCGACGGCCGAGCCGACCCCGGACGGCGGCGAGCCCGAGCTGGAGCCGGTCGCCGTGACGGAGGCCGACCTGCAGCCCGCGGTGGCCGAGGCGGACGAATGGTTCAGCAGCCCCGCGGAGGCCGAGGCGGCCGCCGGGCGCGGCCGTGGCCGGCGCCGGGTGAGCCGGAAGGTGTCCGCTCCGGCGGGCGCCCCCAAGGCCGCCGTGGAGACCGCCGAGATCGTGCTGCCGACCGAGCCGGTGGCCGTGCCCGAGCCGCAGCAGGCCCCGGAGCCGGTCGCCGAGGTGCCGGCCGCGGAGCCCGCGCCGGCCCGTCCGCGCCGTCGGGCGACCCGTAAGGCGACCGCTCCTGCGGGTTCGCCGGAGGTCTCCGACGACTCCGCGGCGACCGTGGTCATCACCGCACCCGCGGCGGAGGCGGCGCCCACCGAGGCCCCTGCCGAGGCGGAGGCGGCGCCCGCGGCCAAGAAGACCGCGAAGAAGGCGGCGGCGAAGAAGACCACCGCCAAGAAGACCGCGGCGAAGAAGACCACGGCCAAGAAGGCGGCGGCGAAGAAGACCACCACCACCGCCAAGAAGGCCACGGCGAAGAAGACCACCGCCAAGAAGACGACAACCAAGAAGGCGGCGGCCAAGAAGACCGCGGCCGCCGAGCAGGACGCGGTGGCCTAGACAGAGGGCGCGGCGTAAGCCGCCCCAGTGGAGCCGGTGCTTGCACCGGGGGCTTCCACGGAGGACTGAGCAGGCCGTGCCCCGGACCGTCCGCGGTCCGGGGCCGGTTTGACCCCCAGGTCAAGGCCCCGTAACCTTGACCGTCGGTGTCTGTGACACCAAACCCCTGAGCACACACCTCTCGGTCCGCCGAGGGAGGCCGCTCGTCCACTCGGATTTCACGGGCCCTATCCCGAGCCCGTGTGAGCGGCTGGCATCAGAGGATCCGATTCCTAGCGAGAGAGAGTTCCGCGTGTACGCGATCGTGCGCACCGGCGGACGCCAGCAGAAGGTTGCTGTTGGCGACGTCATCGAGGTTGACCGCATTTCCACCAGCAAGGTCGGCGACACCGTCGAGCTCTCCACGCTGCTGGTCGTCGACGGCGACTCGGTCACCAGCGACCCGTGGGTCCTGGCCGGCGTGAAGGTCCAGGGCGAGGTCGTCGACCACCACAAGGGCGACAAGATCCGGATCCAGAAGTACAAGAACAAGACCGGTTACAAGAAGCGGATCGGCCACCGCCAGCTCCACACGGCGCTGAAGATCACCGGCATCGACGCTCCGGCGAAGTAAGGGACTGAGGAGACATGGCACACAAGAAGGGCGCATCGTCCACTCGGAACGGTCGCGATTCCAATGCTCAGCGGCTCGGCGTGAAGCGCTTCGGCGGTCAGGCCGTCCTCGCCGGTGAGATCCTGGTCCGCCAGCGTGGCACCCACTTCCACCCGGGCACGGGCGTCGGCCGCGGCGGCGACGACACCCTGTTCGCCCTTGCGGACGGCGCGGTGCAGTTCGGCACCCACCGTGGCCGCAAGGTCGTGAACATCGTTCCGGTCGCCGAGTAATTCCGGCCCGGACGCCGTTCCACGCCACAGCAGCACTCCGAGGGCGGACCGCCTTTTCCCGCGAGAGCGGGAAGGCCGGTCCGCCCTTGGCGCGTTGATACAGACACACCCCGCAGTACAGAGTTCTTGGCGCGGATTCCGCGCACCCGTCGTTTTCTGGAGGCACCCCCACCATGACCACCTTCGTGGACCGCGTCGAGCTGCACGTCGCCGCGGGTAGCGGAGGCCACGGCTGTGCCTCCGTTCACCGTGAGAAGTTCAAGCCGCTCGGCGGACCGGACGGCGGCAACGGCGGCCGTGGCGGCGATGTGATCCTGGTCGTCGACCAGGACGTCACCACCCTCCTCGACTACCACCACCACCCCCACCGCAAGGCCACCAACGGCCAGCCCGGCGCCGGCGACAACCGCGAGGGCAAGAACGGCAAGGACCTGGTCCTGCCGGTGCCCGACGGCACGGTCGTGCTGGACGGCAACGGCGAGGTCCTGGCCGATCTCATCGGCCAGGGCACCACCTTCGTCGCGGGCCAGGGCGGCCGCGGCGGCCTCGGCAACGCCGCGCTGGCCTCCGCCCGCCGCAAGGCCCCCGGTTTCGCGCTGCTCGGCGAGCCCGGCGAGGCCCGCGACATCGTGCTGGAGCTGAAGACCGTCGCGGACGTGGCGCTGGTCGGCTACCCCAGCGCCGGCAAGTCGTCGCTGATCTCGGTGCTCTCGGCGGCCAAGCCGAAGATCGCGGACTACCCGTTCACGACGCTGGTGCCCAACCTCGGCGTGGTGACGGCCGGTTCGACGGTCTACACCATCGCGGACGTCCCGGGCCTGATCCCCGGCGCCAGCCAGGGCAAGGGGCTGGGCCTGGAATTCCTGCGCCATGTCGAGCGCTGCGAGGTGCTGGTGCACATCCTGGACACCGCGGCCCTGGAGTCGGACCGTGACCCGGTCTCCGACCTCGACCGCATCGAGGAGGAACTGGCCCAGTACGGCGGTCTGGAGAACCGGCCCCGCGTCGTCGTCCTCAACAAGGTCGACGTCCCCGACGGCAAGGACCTCGCCGACATGATCCGCCCCGATCTGGAGGAGCGCGGCTACCGCGTCTTCGAGGTCTCGGCCGTCGCCCACCTGGGCCTGAAGGAGCTGTCCTACGCCCTCGCCGACATCGTGGCGAAGGCCCGTGCCGCCAAGCCCGTCCAGGAGGCCACCCGGATCGTGATCCGCCCCCAGGCCGTGGACGACGCGGGCTTCACGGTCACGGAGGAGGCCGAGCACTTCTACCGCGTCCGCGGCGAGAAGCCCGAACGCTGGGTGCGCCAGACCGACTTCAACAACGACGAGGCCGTGGGCTACCTCGCCGACCGGCTCAGCCGTCTCGGCGTCGAGGACGCCCTGCTCAAGGCCGGTGCGCGGGCCATGGACGGGGTCGCGATCGGCCCCGAGGACAACGCCGTCGTCTTCGACTGGGAGCCGACCATGGCGGCCGGCGCGGAGATGCTGGGCCGTCGTGGCGAGGACCACCGCCTGGAGGCGCCCCGGCCGGCCGCGCAGCGCCGCCGGGACCGCGACGCGGAGCGGGACGAGGCCACCGAGGAGTACGAGCGCTTCCGGCCCTTCTGACGGGCGCGGGAGCGGCCGCTCGCGGCAGGCAGCAACGGGGAAGGCCCCCGGGAGGAGATCCTCCCGGGGGCCTTCCCCGTGCTCGGGTCCGCGGCCGCGGGCGTGGGCGGCCGCTGTGGGCTCAGACGGCGGCCGTGGTGTCCGAGGCGCCGCTGGTCTCGTGCCCGGCCGTCCCGGCGTCGTTCACGTCGTCCTGGGAGCGCTGGCCGGGGATACCGGACAGCCGGCTCTCCATCCGGATGCGGCGCTCGTCGGCCTTGGTGCCCAGCGCCAGCGCGGCCTGGTTGAAGCGGACCGACGACGGCGGGTCCGACGGGCCCAGCAGGTGCTCCTTGAGCTCGGCCCGCTCCGCGGCCAGGGTGTCCTGCTCCGGGTTGCGCACCGCGTCGAGGAGACCGGCCACGCCGCTCGCGTCGGGCGTGAGGATGGTCGCCGCCCGTACGGTCGGGAAGTTCGCGCGGAAGTCGTCCTCGCTCATCCCCGAGGTGTTGGCGACCGCGTACGGCTTCTCGCTCGTCAGGTAGTCGGACACCACGCTGGAGACATCGCTGATCAGCACGTCCGCCTCGTTGAAGCAGCTGAAGATGCCGGGGCGGGCGGTAGTGATGATGCGGTGCTCCCACTGGGGGAAGGAGTTCCAGTACGCCGCCTCCCAGGCGGTGACGGCCGCGTCCACGGCGGCGGCACGGCCCTCCTGCGGGGTGCCCTGCAGCCGCATCCGCTCCAGCTCGTCCGCGCTCTTGCGGAACGCGGAGGTGGTCAGCGCGTCCAGTTCCTCGGCGCGACGGGCGAGTTCGGCGGCGGCCTCCGGGCCGGGGCGCGCCCCGCTGCGGCCGGCGTTGGCCTCCGCGATCATCGCCTGGATGCGGGAGTTGGCGGCGCCCGCGCGCGGGTCCACGGAACCGGTCATCGGGTGCGGCTTGTACAGCAGCCGGACGTTCTCGTCGGCGAGCAGCTCGCGGACGATGTTCTCGCCGGCCAGGATCACCGAGGTGTTGCCCGGGTTGCCGTCCCAGCCCTCCCAGGTCGGGGCGTACAGGACGGTGGCCGGGCGGCCGGCCGGGGGGCCCGCGTACGGCTGGATCGGGGCCAGTTGGGGGCGGCCGACCTCGATGACGTCCTTGTCCTCGACGCCGATGTCCGCGAGCTGGTAGCGGTCACGGGCCGCCGGGCCCGCGACCCACACCTCGTCGTACGCCTTCGCGTACGGGTTGCAGGAGGACAGCTTGTCGCTCTCGCCGTGGTTGGTGAAGGCGTGCTTGATGGACGGGATGCGCAGGATCTGCGAGGTCTTGCCGGAGTTCGCCGGGTGCAGCAGCACCTTGAGCGTGGAGTGCTCCAGCCGCATCAGGTTGGCGACCTTGGGGATGCAGACGATCGGCACGTCCGTGGCCTCGATCTTCTGCACCATGAAGCGCTCGCGGAGCACGATGATCGGGTTGCCGTCCAGGGCGGCCAGGGTGCTCAGCCACATGTTGGCCTGGTAGGCGGAGGAGGCACCGCCGGAGAAGTACATGCCGACCGTCGGCTGGTACTCCGCCAGCCAGTTGTCCAGCCACTCCAGGGCCTGCTTCTCGTTCGCCACCCGCTTCTTGGGCAGCAGCCAGGTGCTCAGGTAGAGCGTGCCGCCGGCGGACAGCGCCAGGGAGACGGCGAGGCCGATGCCGCCCCAGTACGCGTCCGTGGTGATCGCGGTGAGCATCATGCCGGCCGTGGTGGGCACGGAGAAGCGCAGCAGCCGCCGGCCCGTCTGGCGGGAGAGGATGCGCGGCGGGGCGTCGCAGAGCCGCAGCGCGCTCGCGTCGATGTTGCGGGTGACGAAGGGCAGGCTGCGGGTCCGGCGGACCAGCACCGCCACCGCCTGGCACACGAAGTGGGTGCCGTAGAAGAGGAGCAGCGTGATGGTGAGCGGCGCCTGCTCCTCGAGCGGGTTGATGCCGTCGATGTGCAGCAGGCCGACCAGTATCAGCATGTCGCGCAGCAGTTGGCGCACGGTGACGTCGAACCGGATCCGGCCGAGCACCGCGAGCAGGCCGGGCTGCTTGTGCTGGAGGACCAGGTCGAGTCCCAGGTTGACCACGGATGCGGCGATGAACAACGGGATGACGGGCAACAGCGCACCGACGAGCTGGGCGGTGAACGCGACCATCATCGCGAAGAGTGCCGCGAGCTGGACGGCTCGGCGGGGGACGATTCCGGCGGAAGGCACGGGGGAGGGCTCCTGGCAGCACGAAGGTCAGGGGGGAGGCCGAGCGGGGCGGCCGGGTCCCGCGCTGCGACACCGCCGGAGCGGCGAAACGGGACCGATGGACACCCGACCGTATGACCTCGTTGGCCCTGGTGACAATCTGCTGTGGCTCTCATCACCGCGAAAGCGGACCAATCGAACGCAACCCCTTGGCCTCGGCTTCCGTCTATAGAAAACCGCATGGGCCAACGGGCGGGGCACCCTGCCCCCGGGGGGCGCGGGCCGGATGTCCGGCCCCCATTCTGCCCGCCCGGCCGCGCCGTGCCGCCCGCCGGTCCCGCCGTTCCGCCGCCGCAGGCCGTCCGCCAGGAGATATCGCGCAGCGCGCGCGGGCCGCACTGCCGTAGATTGCGCCCGTAGGGCCGTGGTGCGGAGCGGACAGAATTCTCCGTACGGCGGCGGGAACGGCGAGCACAGGGGTATGCAGGTGGCAGGCGCAAGGCAGGACGTGAAGGACGCCCGCCGGATCGTGGTGAAAGTCGGCTCCTCCTCGCTGACGACGGCAGCCGGGGGGCTGGACGCCGATCGTGTGGACGCGCTGGTCGATGTGCTGGCCAAGCACCAGGACAAGGAGATCGTGCTGGTCTCCTCCGGTGCCATCGCGGCCGGTCTGGCGCCGCTGGGGCTCGCCAGCCGGCCCCGTGACCTGGCCCGGCAGCAGGCCGCCGCCAGCGTCGGCCAGGGCCTGCTGGTCGCCCGCTACACCGCTTCCTTCGCCCGCTACGGCCGCCGGGTCGGCCAGGTCCTGCTGACCTCCGACGACACCAGCCGCCGGGCGCACTACCGCAACGCCTACCGGACCCTCGACCAGCTGCTGGCCATGGGCGCCGTACCGATCGTGAACGAGAACGACACCGTCGCCACCGACGAGATCCGGTTCGGCGACAACGACCGGCTGGCGGCCCTGGTCGCCCATCTCGTCCGCGCCGACCTGCTGATCCTGCTCTCCGACGTCGACGGCCTCTACGACGGCGATCCGGCCACCCCCGGTACCTCCCGGATAGGCGTGGTGCGCGGGCCGCACGATCTGGAGGGCATCTCCATCGGCAGCGCGGGCCGGGCCGGCGTCGGCACCGGCGGCATGGTCACCAAGGTCGAGGCGGCCCGGATCGCGGCCGCGGCCGGCATCCCGGTCGTGCTGACCTCCGCCGTGCACGCCGCGGACGCCCTGGCCGGCGGGCTGACCGGCACGCACTTCCTGCGCACCGGCCGCCGCTCCGCCGACCGGCTGCTGTGGCTGGCGCACGCCTCCACGCCGCGCGGCGCCCTGGTGCTCGACGACGGGGCCGTGCGAGCCGTCGTCGAACGGGGCTCCTCGCTGCTCCCGGCCGGAATCGCCTCCGTGGAGGGCGAGTTCACCGCCGGGGACCCGGTCGAGCTGCGGGACGGCGAGGGCCGCGCGGTCGCCCGCGGCGTCGTCAATTTCGATGCCCGGGAAATCCCCCGATTGATGGGGCGTTCGACCCGCGATCTGGCCCGCGAGCTGGGCCCGGCCTATGAGCGGGAGGTCGTGCACCGCGACGATCTGGTGCTGATGCACCACTGAGTCCGTCCGCCGACCGCCGGCCGCCGCGGCCCTCGAACACCGTCACCGGTGCAGGGGTGCAGACCAGCCTTTCCACCGAGACCTTCGCAAAAATGCCCCCGCGACGGGCCGCGGGCTGGTCAACTTTGTTGCACGGGCGCCTTGGGGAGCGGCGCCCGCAGCGCACACGAGCACACGCCGACGTACGACGGTTCCGCACCCCCGAGGGCGGAGCGATTCGCATCACAGGAGGCCGCCGGTGAGACGAGGGCGCCCAGGGGCGCTGCCCCGAGGAACGGCGGAGCGCACACTGACCAGCGTCGGCACCGGCGAGGACGCCGGCCGGCCGGACGACCGGTACGCCGAGCGCGGCGGGCCGGCGCCCTACCCGGCCGGGGGCGAGCGCCGCGAGGCGTCCCGGCTGTGGCACATCACCCTCAGCGTCTCGGGCGCCGAGTCCCCGCTGAAGGAGGTCCGGCGGGCGCTGGAACAGCTCGCCCACGACCACCCCTTCCTGCTGACCAGCCGCTACGCCAACGACCACGCCGAGATCCGGTACTGGGAGGAGGCGCGCGACCTGCACGATGCCGCGGCGGTCGCGCTGCGGCTGTGGGGCGAGCACCGCGCCACGGCCAAGCTGCCGCCGTGGGAGATCGTCGGCCTGGAGGTCATCGACCGCGAGACCTACCACCAGCGCCTCGCCGAGGGCTACGGTCCGCCACCGGCCGCACCGGTCGGTGTCCACCCCTTCTGACGGGCGGGCGCGGGCGTCCCGCGCTGTGAGATACCCGCTGGCCGCAGCCTGCCCGCCCGATAGGCTGCGGCCATGACCAGCAGCGCATCGCAGTCCTCACCCGTCCTCGACACCGCCCGCCGGGCGCGGGAGGCGGCCGCCGTCCTGGCGCCACTGCCGCGGACGGCCCGGGACGCCGCGCTGCTCGCCATCGCCGACGCCCTGGTGGAGCGGACCGACACGATCGTCGCCGCCAACGCCGAGGACATCGCCAAGGCGCGGGAGGCCGGCACCGCCGAGTCGGTCGTCGACCGGCTCACCCTCACCCCCGAGCGGATCGCGGCCATCGCCGCGGACGTCCGCCAGGTCGTGGCGCTGCCCGACCCGGTCGGCGAGGTGGTGCGCGGCTCGACCCTGCCCAACGGCCTCGACCTGCGGCAGATCCGGGTGCCGCTCGGTGTGATCGGGATCATCTACGAGGCCCGGCCCAATGTGACGGTGGACGCCGCGGCGCTGTGCCTGAAGTCCGGCAACGCCGTGCTGCTGCGCGGCTCGTCCTCGGCGTACGCCTCCAACAGCGCCCTGGTGGACGTGCTGCGGGACGCCGTCCAGCGCGCCGGGCTGCCCGCCGACGCGGTGCAGCTGGTGCCCGGCCAGAGCCGGGAGTCGGTCCGTGAGCTGATGCGCGCCCGCGGCCTGGTGGACGTGCTGATCCCGCGCGGCGGCGCGTCCCTGATCCGGACGGTCGTCGAGGAGTCGATCGTGCCGGTGATCGAGACCGGCACCGGCAACTGCCACGTCTACGTGGACGAGGCCGCCGACCTCGACATGGCCGTCGACATCCTCGTCAACTCCAAGGCCCAGCGCCCCAGCGTCTGCAACGCCGCCGAGACGGTGCTGGTGCATGCCGGGATCGCCGAGAAGTTCCTGCCGCGCGCCCTGGAGGCGCTGACCCAGGCCGGCGTGCTCGTGCACGGCGACGCGGCCTGGCAGCAGGCGGGCCCCGGGCTGGTCGCCCCCGCCACCGACGAGGACTGGGCGACGGAGTACCTCTCGTACGACATCGCGGCCGCCGTGGTGCCCGACCTGGACGCGGCGGTGGCGCACATCCGGCGCTGGACCTCCGGCCACACCGAGGCCATCGTCACGACCTCGCAGGCGGCTGCCCGCCGGTTCACCCAGTTGGTGGATTCCACCACCGTCGCGGTCAATGCCTCGACCCGTTTCACCGACGGCGGCCAATTCGGCTTCGGCGCGGAGATCGGCATTTCCACCCAGAAGCTGCACGCCCGCGGGCCCATGGGACTGCCGGAACTGACCTCGACGAAGTACATCGTCACGGGCGACGGCCACACCCGCTGACGGGTCCCCCGGATTCCCCGTTCTCTCTGCCCAAAAGAGGCCGCCGGGGCTAACCTGGACGGGTGCCGGACGACGTGGGGGGCAAGCCGTTCCCGGACGGTGAAGAGCCCGACGAGCACCACCACGGGAGCCACGGAAAAGCGGACGAAGAATTCGCCTCCGTGGTCTTCGACGAGGAATTCGTCCGGTCCGCACAGATTCATGAGCCCTCGGCGGTCGAGCGGATGCTGGCCGCCGCCGAGGCGCGCGCCGAGGCCGAGGCGGCCCGCTCCGGGCCCGGCTTCGGCTCCGAGGGCGACGATCCGGACGACCCCGCCTTCCGCAGCCGCCGGGCCGATGACTACGAGGGATTCGGCGACTACGGAGAGTATGAGGACGACGGTGAGTACGGCGAGGAACCGCCGTACGGTCCGTACGGCCCCTACGGCGGTGCGCTGCGCCCCTACCGCGGCACGCGCTGGCACCGGCCGGTCGCCTGGGTGCTGGCCGTGGTGATGGGCATCGGGCTGGTCGCGCTGGCCTTCAGCGCCGTCTACCGCGGCTCCTCCGGGCGGACCCAGCGCCCGGCACCGGCGCCGACCTCCAGCGGCGTGGACGCCCCCGCCACGGGCACGGACAGCGTCCGTACGGCCCGTCCGGGCCTGCCGTTGCTGCCGTCGGCCGACTCCCTGCATCCGTCGTTCTCGGCGGCTCCCAGGCCGCACTGAACGCCGCACGGCAGTGCCCGCAAAACGGACACCTGAAACGGGAACCCTCCGGTGAAGTTGCCCGGTCTCCCCGCGTTTACGTTCGCCCCGGCAGACCTACTCTTGTTGTATGACCGGGCCTGGTGACCCTCCCGAAGGGACGCCCAACGGCGCCCCGGGTGGTGGTGAGGACGAATACCGATCCGTCGTCTTCGACGAATCGTTCGTTCGTGCTGCGCGACTGCAGGAATTCTCCGCGGACGAGCGGCTGGGCGAACACCATTCGCCGGCTGTGAAAACCCGGCATGCCTGGCGGCGACTGGGCGGCTCCCGGCAGGCGGTCCTGCTGGTGCTGCTGATCGTGCTCGCCTTCGGCACCGCCGTGTACATGGGCATCCGGCACCCCTACAAGAACCCGGACACGCTCCGGGCGCAGCCGCTGCGCTCCACGGTCGTGCCGCTGGCGCCGCGGGGGGTCGTCCCGGGCGCGACACCGCAGGATCTCTTCGCGCACAGCCCGGCGGCGAATTACCGGATCGGCGCCGCGGGCGTGAATCTGCCCGCGGTCACCCGCACCGAGCACTTCTCCGGCGGCCAGGTCGTCTCCGCCCTGACCGTGGCCAAGGACTACCTCGTCCGCTCCTCGCTGGACCCGGCGACCCTCACCGGCGGTTCCGTGCGGCCGGTGCGGCTGCTGCTCGACACCGGGCAACTCGACCAGTTCGACCGCAGCCTGGCGCACCCCGACGACAACGGCCGGGACGCGGCGACCGGTTGGCTGGTCCGCTTCGACCCGAAGCAGACCCGGCTCGCCGACCACGACGTCCGCGTCGACGGCACCCTGAGCGCCTCCGAACTGAGCCCGGACGCGCTCGATGTCACCGCCGACTACACCTTCGTCTACGCCGTACGTCCGGTCTCCGGCGGGCAGCATTCCGCACCGGGGCAGGGCGTCGGCAAGCCCACCCCGGGCGCGGCCTCGCTGGTGACCGTGCGGCGCGAGGTGCACTTCCGGCTGAGCCGCGAGAACCTCAACGACCACCGCCTGGAGGTGCTGCAGAGCAGCCTGCAGGCAGGGCCGCTGGCCTGCTCCTCGCAGCCGGCCGACGCGCTGCACCCGCTGTTCGCGGGCCAGCACGCCGGCAACGACCGGCCCACGGGCACCGATCCCTTTGCCAGGGACCGGGTCAACCCCTCGCTCTGCGGTGAGCTGTCGCCCGCCGCCGAGCCGAGGCCGAGCCATCCGGCCCGTTAGGCGTCGTCCGGCCGGTCCCGGTCCGTTCCGCCGCTGCCATTGGCCCCGCCGCTGCCGTTGGGCCCTCCGGGACGTGAGCCGCCGCGGAAGACCGTGTCGCGCAGCTTGCCGCCCAAGTCGCCCGCGCCGCCCGCGATGTCGCGCACCAGGCCCATCAGCGGGTCCTTGCTGTTGCGCACCGAATCGGCGTAGTGCGCCGCGGAGTCCCGGAAGGAGTCGGAGACCGAGGTGTCGCCGTCCTCGTCCCGGCGCGGGTAGTGACCGTCCATGATCCGCTGGTAGTCGCGGCTGGCCGCCCACTTCTTCAGCTCGGCCGCCCGCACGGTGGTGAACGGGTGGCTGCGCGGCAGCAGGTTGAGGATCTTCAGCACGGAGTCGCGCAGATCGCCGCCGGACTCGTACTCGTCCGCCTGCTTGAGGAAGGCGTCGACGTTCATCTCGTGCAGATGATTGCCGCCGGCCAGCTTCATCAGACCGCGCATCGAGGCCTGCAGATCCTGCCCGACCAGCAGGCCGGCGCGGTCCGCCGACAGCTCCGACTTGCGGAACCATTCGCGCAGCGCCGTCACGATCGCCATGATCGCGACATTGCCCAGCGGGATCCAGGCGACCTTCATGGCCAGGTTGGTCAGGAACAGCAGGATCGTGCGGTAGACGGCGTGCCCGGACAGCGCGTGCCCGACCTCATGGCCGACGACCGCCCGCATCTCCTCCTCGTCCAGCAGCTCGACCAGGCCGGTCGTGACCACGATGATCGGCTCGTCCAGGCCGATGCACATGGCGTTGGGCTGCGGGTCCTGGTTGACGTACATCGGCGGGACCTTCTCCAGGTCCAGGATGTAGCAGGCGTCCCGCAGCATGTCGTTGAGGTGCGTGAACTGCTGGTCGCTCACCCGGACCGAGTCCGACAGGAACAGCAGTCGCAAACTGCGCTCCGGCAGCAGGCCGCTGAGCGTCTTGAAGACGGTGTCGAACCCGCTGAGCTTGCGCAGCGCCACCAGCGCCGAGCGGTCCGCCGGATGTTCGTACGACCGCGACGAGATGCCGGGGAACCGGCGCCGGTCCCGGCTCGGTACGTTGGCGCTGCCGTCTGGGCTCTCCGTCATTGGGGCCTCCCCCTGTTCGACTGCGTGTGTTCAGCCTAGAGGACGCCACCGACAGCGGATTGGATGCTCGGGCGTACGCTGGCGATCGCACCAATGACCGCACAGGCCCGTACAGAAGACCGCGCGGGCCGGTATCCGAGGGAGCGCACCGTCATGCCGCATCCGAGCGTGCTGCTCGCCGCAGCCCAGGAGACCGCCAAGGACGTCGGACCCGGCTGGATCCTGCGCACCGTGATCATCGTCGGCGTCGTGGGCGCGGTGCTGCTCGCCTGGCTCCTGCTGCGCGGCTACCGCCAGGACTGACTCCCGGCCGGCCCCCCCGGGCGCCTCCGGGTGGAGTCGCCGTGGGCCCACGGTGAGCGGCCGCATACGATGTGGTGGAAGTCTCTGCCCGACCCCAGCCCGGATTGGTCCTGCCGACGATGAGCCTGCACACCACCGCACATTCCCTGGCCACCCTCGCCGCTGAACCTGGCCACGAGGGCGGTCACGCCAGCCTCAGCCCTTTCGTGACCGGCGGCGGCGCCCTGTTTGTCCTGCTCCTCCTGCTCTGGATCACCACCCGCTTCAACCGCGACCGCTGAGCCGCGGCACCCGTCCCCCGGCATCGCGCATCGCCCAGTAGGGTCTGCACGCATGGGAGAGCACACAGGGCCCGTGAAGCGGCGACTCGGAGTGATGGGCGGCACGTTCGACCCGATCCATCACGGACACCTGGTCGCCGCCAGCGAGGTGGCCAGCCAGTTCCACCTCGACGAGGTCATCTTCGTGCCGACGGGGCAGCCGTGGCAGAAGAGCCACAAGACGGTGTCCCCGGCCGAGGACCGGTATCTGATGACGGTCATCGCGACCGCGTCCAACCCGCAGTTCTCCGTCAGCCGGATCGACATCGACCGCGGCGGCAAGACGTACACGATAGACACGCTGCGTGATCTGCGGGCGGAACACCGCGATGCGGATCTGTTCTTCATCACCGGCGCCGACGCCCTCAGCCAGATTCTGACCTGGCACGATGCGGCGGAGCTGGTGTCACTTGCCCACTTCATCGGGGTGACCAGGCCCGGCCACGTCCTCGCGGACCCCGGGCTGCCCGAGGGGGCGGTGTCCCTGGTCGAGGTGCCGGCGCTGGCCATCTCCTCGACCGACTGCCGGGCGCGCGTCGCCCAGGGGGATCCGGTCTGGTACCTGGTGCCGGACGGTGTGGTGCGCTACATCGACAAAAAACAGCTGTACCGCAACGACCGCTGACGGGGCTGACGGAAAGGGGCACCGGTGAGCGACCGACAGGATCCTTACGGGCCGCAGGACCCGTACGCCCACGACCCGTATGCCCAGGGGCAGCAAGGGCAGCAGGGCTACACCTACGACGCTTACGGGCGGCCGGTGTACCCCGATGCCGCGGCGGCCCCGTACGAGCAGCACTACGACGCGTACGGACAGCCGGCCGCCCCGTCCGCCTATGAGGGCTACGACCCCTACGGCGGCGGGCAGACCGGCGGCCAGGCCCCGCACGGGCAGCAGGGACACCAGGCGTACCAGGGGCAGACCGGGTACGGCTATGACTCCTACGGCGGCCGGCAGGTCCAGGCCCCGCCCGGCGCTCCGCAGCAGTACGACCCCTACGCCGCTCCCCAGCAGCCGGCGCACCAGCAGGAGTGGATCCCGCAGCAGGCCCAGCAGTCCCCGTACGACGAGCTTTCCTACCCGGAGCAGTCGCCCTACAGCGGGCCCGCCGAGCCCGCCGCGCCGCGCCAGGACGGGCCGCACCGGCCGCCGGCCCCGCGCCGCGCCCCGGACGACGCCGCGGAGCCGGCCGGCCCGCAGGGCTCTGCCGACGGCCCGGGGTACCAGACCGAGCAGTTCTCCTTCATCGAGGAGCCGGACGAGGACTCCGAAGACGTCATCGACTGGCTGAAGTTCACCGAGAGCCGCACCGAGCGGCGCGAGGAGGCCAAGCGGCGCGGCCGCAGCCGGATCGTCGCGCTGTCCGTCGTCCTGGCCCTGCTGGTGGCCGGCGGCGTGGGCTATCTGTGGTGGGCGGGGAAGCTGCCGGGGCTGGACGGTCCGGGTGCCGGCAAGGCGGCTGCGGCCGCCGGGCAGAAGCGCGACGTCCTCGTCGTCCATCTGCGGGACACCAAGAGCGGGAACAGCTCGACGGCGCTGCTGGTGGACAACGAGACCACCCACAAGGGCACCACCGTCCTCCTGCCCAACAACCTCGTCGTCACCAAGGACGACGGCACCACCACCACGCTCGGCAAGTCCGTCAAGGACGAGGGCACCGAGCCGACCCGGGACTCCCTCAACGGCCTCCTGGGCGCCGATCTCAAGGCCAGCTGGCGGCTGGACACTCCGTATCTGGAGAACCTCGTCGAGACGGTCGGCGGCATCACCCTCGACACCGACGCCACCGTGCCCGGCGCCAAGAAGGGCGCCTCCCCGGTCGTCAAACAGGGCAGCGCCCAGGACCTCAACGGCCAGGCCGCCGTCGCCTACGCCACCTACCAGGCGCCGGGCGAGCCCCAGGCCAAGCAACTCCAGCGCTTCGGCCAGGTCATGCAGGCGACCCTGAAGAAGGTCTCCAGCGACTCCGACGGCGCCACCGCCACCGTGAAGGCGCTGCTCCAGGTGCTCGATCCGCCGCTCACCGAGGCCCAGCTGGGCAGCTCGCTGGCGCAGCGGGCGGAGCTGGTGAAGACCGGTGCCTACCGCACGACGGTGCTGCCCGTACTGGCCAATGGCACGCTCAGCCCGACCACGGCGGCGAGCGTGGTCAAGGACGTGCTCGGCGGCACGGTCAAGAAGGCCGCGCCCGACTCCGCCCGGGTCGCGGTCAAGAACGCCACCGGCACCCGGGCCGCCACCGGAAAGGCGCAGGTCGCCCTGGTCAACGGCGGCTACAGCTTCGTCGACGGCGGCACCGACACCGCGGCCCGGGCCACGTCCCAGGTCACCTACGCGGACGCCGCCCAGAAGGCCAAGGCCGCGGAGGTCGCCAAGACGCTGGGCCTGCCGGCCGGCGCGGTCCGGCAGGGCAAGGGCGCCTCGAACGCCGACATCACCGTGGTCCTGGGGCGGGACTTCAAGGGCTGACGGACGGGGCGCGCCCGGACCCGCCGCTGCCGACCCGGCAGCGGCGGCCGGCGCCCGCACACGGCGCTGACCAGCACGGACACCGCAAGCGGCCCGCGGGACCGGATTCCCGGCCGGGAGTGTCGGTGGTCCGTGAGACCCTTGTGGGGTACTTGACCGCCGATCCGGCCGCCCATGGGACCGGGCGCGCGCCGCGCTCAGCAGCCGGCCCCGCCGCCCGGCCCGGCCGGAGACGCCGCCCTCAACCCGGAAAGCCGCTTGTGACCGCCACGGACCGCTCCATCGAGCTCATCAACGCCGCAGCCCAGGCCGCGGCCGACAAGCTTGCGCACGACATCATCGCGTACGACGTCAGTGACGTCCTCTCGATCACCGACGCCTTCCTGCTGGCCTCGGCGCCCAGCGACCGCCAGGTCAAGTCGATCGTCGACGAGATCGAGGAACGGCTCAGCAAGGACCTCGGCGCCAAGCCGGTCCGCCGCGAGGGCGACCGCGAGGCCCGCTGGGTGCTGCTCGACTACGTCGACATCGTGGTGCACGTCCAGCACAGCGAGGAGCGTGTCTTCTACGCGCTCGAGCGCCTGTGGAAGGACTGCCCCGAGATCGACCTCCCCGAGGAGGCCAAGGCCACCCGGGGCAAGGCCGCGGCGCACGCCGATGCCACGGCGGGTGACCAGGACGGAGAGCTGCTCTGAACGGCATGAAGACCGGCCGCGGCCGCCGCATCGTCCTGTGGCGCCACGGCCAGACGGCCTGGAACCTGGAGCGCCGCTTCCAGGGGTCGACGGACATCGAACTGACGGAGGAGGGCCGGTCCCAGGCGCGCCGCGCCGCCCGGCTGCTCGCCGCCCTGGGGCCGGACGCGATCATCGCCTCCGACCTCCAGCGGGCCTCGACGACGGCGAGCGAGCTGGCCGCGCTGGCCCGGCTCGACGTGACCCATGACGCGGCCCTGCGGGAGACCTACGCGGGCTCCTGGCAGGGGCTGACGCACGAGGAGATCCTCGCGCGCTACGGCGAGCAGTACACCGCCTGGAAGCGCGGTGAGCCGGTGCGGCGAGGCGGCGGCGAGCTGGAGACCGAGGTCGCCGACCGCGCCGCGCCCGTCGTGCTCAACCACGCCGACAAGCTGCCCGAGAACGGCACCCTGGTCGTCGTCAGCCACGGCGGCACCATCCGCACCACCATCGGGCGGCTGCTCGGCCTGGATCCCCACCACTGGGAGGGCCTGGGCGGTCTGTCGAACTGCTGCTGGTCCGTGCTGGGCGAGGGCGCGCGCGGCTGGCGCCTGTTGGAGCACAACGCCGGCACCCTGCCGGAGCCGGTGCTCGGCGACGACGACTGAGCCTGCCGCGGCCCCGGCCGACCCGGATTTCACATCTGGGCAGGTCGCAGGCTAAAGTTCTTCTTGTTCGCGCCGCCGCCGGGGAAAACCGGGGGAGCGGAACAAGACCCGGGGCTATAGCTCAGTTGGTAGAGCGCCTGCATGGCATGCAGGAGGTCAGGAGTTCAATTCTCCTTAGCTCCACAGCCCGGATGATCCCGCCTCCGACCGGAGGCGGGATCTCTGCGTTATCCGGGCTGTGCGCCGACCGTCCGACGTGGCGCGGGGCCCTGCCGTCCCTTGTGGTGGCGGCCGGTGGGACTCGCCGGGTGGCGCAAAAGATGGGCCTGACCCGGTCGGCGGTCCGTGGCAGAATCGGACGGCGCCGGCAGGGGAGGAGAGATCGCGATGCCCACGAGCATCCTCGAGGAGGTCAATGACCTGCTCGACATCGCCGAGGCGCAGGGGTACGACTGGCTTCCGGAATATGTGCTCCGTTTCACCTGCCCCGTTGACGGGACGGTCTCCCCGTGCCGCGGCCGCGACGGTACCGCTCTGCAGTGCCCCTCGTGCGGTTCCTCCCATGTCGCGCAGGTGCTGGGCGACAACGGCGGCATTTCCTTCGTTTGTACGGCCTGCGGCCACAGTTGGAGCTGATGGATGGGCGCCCACAGCAGGAAATGTGACTGGTGCGGCAGCGGTACGCCCATCGTCCGCGACATGGAACCCGTCAACACCGACTACCAGTACTGGTGCGAGGAATGCGCCCGCGCCCTCGTCATAAAGGGCGACCCCATCGAGACCTACCGGGAGCTCGACGGGGAACCGATCTACGGGCGGCTGCTCGAAGAGCACTGCACCCTGAAGCGCTTCTACTCCTTCGCGACGGCCTGAGCGGAGCCGGCGCCGCGCCCCTTGGCTGACGGCCCATCAGGCGAGTCGCATCCGGCCGCCCTTGCCGTGAACGGCGGGGAGCCGGTGACCGTTCAGTCGCGCAGCGCGGGACCGCGCCGCGTCGTCCGCCACAGCCGGAGCCCGGCCAGCGTCAGCACGGCCAGGCCGGCGACCGGATAGACGCCGGAGAGCAGCATCTGGGCGCCGTTCTGGTGCAGTTCCTGGTGGTGGTGCCAGCGGTGCGGCACCCACCACAGCGCGAACGAGCAGAACATCAGGCCCAGTGCGGCGGTCGCTGCCCACCGGCGGCGGGCCGCGGTGCCGGTCCGGTGCAGCGCCTCGGAGCCGAGCAGCACCAGCATCGGCACGCACCACACCCAGTGATGGGACCAGGAGATCGGGCTGATCAGGAGGGCGGTCGCGGCGCAGGCCACGGCCGCCCAGGCGCGCTCCCCGCGCAGCAGCGCCCCGGCCGCCAGCGCCAGGCCGCCGGCCGCGGCCAGGCCGGCGGCCACCACCCAGGCGGTGCCGGGGTCGTGGGTGTGCAGCAGCCGGGCGAGCGCGCCGCGCAGCGACTGGTTCGCGGTGATCTCCACCTCGCCGACCCGGTCGGTGGCGAAGACGATCTCGGTCCAGAAGCGGTGCGCGTCGCGTGGCAGCACGAGCGCGGAGAGCAGCACCGTGGCCAGGAAGGTGGCGGTGGCGACGGCGGCCTGCCGCAGCCAGGGGTTCCAGGCGGCGCGCGGCCCCGCCCCGGAGCGGAGCAGCTGCCCGGCACGGACGGCACCGGCCAGCGCGAGGAGCACCGCGAACAGCGCCGGGGTCAGCTTGAGCCCGGCCGCGAGGCCGATGCCGACGCCCGCGAGACGGTGGGTGTCCTTGCGGGTCAGGTCCCACAGCACCAGCGCGGTGAGCAGGAGGTTGATCTGGCCGTAGCGCAGCGTCGTCCACACCGGCTCGCACCACACCAGCAGGGCGGAGACCGCGAGCGCCGCGGCGGGCCGGGGCAGCTGCCGCGGCCAGCCGGTGAGCCGCAGCGAGAGGTGGACGACGGCGACGAGCAGCAGGAGGTTGCCGGCGGTGGCGAGGGTGCGCATCGCCGGGACGTCCAGGACGGTGAGCGGGGTGAACAGCAGCGCCGCGAAGGGCGGGTAGGTGTTGGGCAGATGCGCCGAGGTCGCCGCCATGTCGTAGAGGGACCCGCCGTTGCGGACAGTGAAGCCCTCGGCGCGGTAGACCATGAGGTCGATCATCGTCACGTGCGCGAGGCGCTGCGCGGTCCAGAAGGCCGTGAACGAGGCCAGGCAGGCGAGGGCCGCCACCAGGGTCGGGTGCCGGCGGAGGAGGCCCGTGCCGGGGTGTGTGCCGCCGGGGTCGGTGGGCTGTTGCAGCTCCAGCGCGGTCACGGCGTACGGCCCCCCAGGACGAATCGGACACTGCCTGCTGAGAGTACCGCGCGCCGCTCCCGAGGCCCCGGTCGGAACGATTTGGCAGAAGGCGGGGAGGTCCGTGTAATGTAGGCGATGCCGCAGCGGGGAACCGGGCGGGAACAGAATACGGGGCTATAGCTCAGTTGGTAGAGCGCCTGCATGGCATGCAGGAGGTCAGGAGTTCAATTCTCCTTAGCTCCACAGAGAGCGAAGCAGGTCATCCGATGCGGATGGCCTGCTTCGTTGTGCGGGTCCGTTCCGGGTGGCCTGGAGGCCCGCACCCGGGCGCCGTTCCCCCGGGGTTGCGCTGACATCCGGTCAACCCCGCGTCCGTTATGACGAGTTGATCGTTCGCTCTGTGCTCATTTCTGACCAGACCTTGCCATTCCTTGGTCTCTTCTTGGTGTTCGCATGCCCCTGACATGAACGGTTCACCGAAAGAGTGGCGAATCGCGTGAGCGTCACATCCGACGCATTCATCGCGCATGCGGTGCCGCGCCTCTGGCGCCCCGGCGCAGCGCGGCACCCCGCAGCGCACCGCATCGCCACAGCAGGGGGTTACATGAGATCAAGCCGCACCAGATCACTGCGCGCCCGCGCCGGTCTGGCCTGGGCAGCGACGCTGCCGCTGGTCGCCGGCGCGCTCGCGCTCGGCGCGCCGGCCGCCGATGCCGCGGGCCACGACGGCGGTCGGCACGCACTGCAGGGCACCAAGCCGCTGTGGGCCACCGCGCAGGCCGACCAGGGTGCCACCGCGTCGTCCGCGGCCGTCACCGCCCGCGTCTACCTGGCCGGCCGCGACGCGAAGGGGCTCGCCGCCTACGCCCGGGCCGTGTCCGACCCGCGCTCCGCCGCGTACGGGAAGTACCTGAGCCCCGCCCAGGTCCGCTCCCGTTACGGCGCCACGCACGACCAGATAGCCAAGGTGACCGACTGGCTGAAAAAGTCCGGCCTGGCGGTCACCGGCACCACGCAGCGCTATCTGACGGTCAAGGGCGACGCCGCCGCGGCCGAGCGCGCCTTCGCCACCGACCTGCACAATTACCGCAAGAGCGGCCACACTTACCACGCGCCGTCCACCACCGCCTCCGCGCCCGCCTCGCTCGCCGACGCGGTCCTGACGGTCACCGGTCTGGACAACGCGCCGCGGCTCGCCAAGCACCACTCCAGCGAACTGCCGCCGCCGGAAGGCGTCTTCCGCAACTCCGGCCCGTTCTCCTCGTACTACGGCTCCAAGACGGACAAGAAGCTGCCGTCCGCCTACGGGAGCAAGGCACCGTACGCGATCAAGGGCTACACCGGTACCCAGCTGCGCGCCGCCTACGGCGCGAAGAAGTGGACCGGCAAGGGCGTCACCGTCGCGATCACCGACGCCTACGCCGCGCCGACCATCGCCCAGGACGCGGACAAGTACGCCGCCCGCAACGGCGACCCCCGTTACCGCCGCGGCCAGCTCTCCCAGGTGCTGCCCAAGGACTACTCGCACATCGAGGAGTGCGGCGCGGCCGGCTGGTACGGCGAGGAGACCCTCGACGTCGAGGCCGTCCACGCGGTCGCCCCCGACGCCGACATCGTCTACGTCGGCGGGGCCTCCTGCATGGACGACGACCTGATCGACTCGCTCGGCAAGGTCGTCGACGGTCACCTCGCCGACATGGTCTCCAACTCCTGGGGCGACCTGGAGGCGAACGAGACCCCGGATGCGGCGGCCGCCTACGACCAGCTCTTCCAGCAGGGCGCGGTGCAGGGCATCGGCTTCTACTTCTCCTCCGGCGACGACGGTGACGAGGTCGCCAAGACCGGCGTCAAGCAGGTCGACAGCCCGGCGAACTCCCCCTGGGTGACCGCGGTCGGCGGTACCTCCCTGGCCGTCGGCAAGCACGACGCGTACCAGTGGGAGACCGGCTGGGGCACCCAGAAGGCGCTGCTGTCCAAGGACGGCAACGACTGGACCGGCTTCCCCGGCACCTTCAACGGCGGCGCCGGCGGCGGCACCAGCAAGAGCGTGGCGCAGCCCTTCTACCAGCGCGGAGTCGTCCCGGACGGGCTCGCGAAGGCGAACGGCGGCGGCGCGATGCGTACCATCCCGGACATCGCCGCGGTCGCCGACCCCAACACCGGCTTCCTGGTCGGCCAGACCCAGACGCTGCCCGACGGGAAGCTCGGCTACGACGAGTACCGCATCGGCGGCACCTCGCTGGCCGCGCCGGTGATCGCCGGTGTCCAGGCGCTGGCCCAGCAGGCCCGGCACGGCGTCGCCATCGGCTTCGCCAACCCCGCCATCTACCAGCGCTACGGCACCCCCGCGTACCACGACGTCACCGACCACCCGCTGGGTGCCGGCCGTGACCTGGCCGTCGTCCGCGTCGACTACGTCAACGGCGTCGACAGCAGCAAGGGCACCACGACCTCGCTGCGCAGCCTGGGCAAGGACAGCTCCCTGCACGCGGGCGTCGGCTACGACGACGTCACCGGCGTGGGCTCGCCGGGCGCCGGCTATGTGAGCTCCTACCGCCCCTGACGCCGGGGCGCGGCACCGCCTCCCCGCACCGCGCGTGCCCGGTGCCACGGCGGTAGGAGTACGGGGTACCGGGGGCGGGGCCCGCGCTGGGGACAACCTCAGCGCGGGCCCCGTACGCCCTGCGGTACCCTGACGCCATGCGTGCCGTACGCCTTCTGCTTAGCGGGCCGCGCTGATCAGTACCGACGGATCGCAGATCCCGTCGGAATCGGCGCGGCGTCCCCTCCTGTGCGAGGGGCCTTTTTGTTTCCGGCGTGCCGGAGATCTGGCGCGTTTCCGCAGGCAGAGACGATCGATGGAGCTTTGAGGACGATGAGCGAGACGACCACCGCTGCCGAGGTGGCAGCGCCGCACCGCTATACGGCCGCGCTGGCCGCCGACATCGAGGCACGCTGGCAGGCCTACTGGGAGGAGCACGGGACCTACGAGGCCCCGAACCCCAGCGGCGAGCTGGCCGGCGACGCCGAGGTGGTGGGCCGCCCCAAGCGATTCATCATGGACATGTTCCCCTACCCGTCGGGTGCCGGCCTGCACGTCGGCCACCCCCTGGGGTTCATCGCCACCGACGTCTACGCCCGCCACCAGCGCATGACGGGCCACAACGTCCTGCACACCCTGGGCTTCGACGCCTTCGGGCTGCCCGCCGAGCAGTACGCGGTGCAGACCGGCACCCACCCGCGGGTCTCCACCGAGGCCAACATCGTGAACATGCGGCGTCAGCTGCGCCGCCTGGGCCTGGGTCACGACCAGCGCCGTTCGGTCGAGACGATCGACCCGGGGTACTACAAGTGGACCCAGTGGATCTTCCTGCAGATCTTCAACTCCTGGTACGACCCGGAGGCGGACGCCGCCCGCCCGATCGACACCCTGGTCGCCCAGTTCGAGGCCGGCACGCGCCGCACTCCCGACGGCCGGGCCTGGAGCGCGCTGAGCGCCCTGGAGCGCGCCAACATCCTGGGCGAGTACCGCCTGGCGTACGCCTCGGACGCGCCGGTCAACTGGTGTCCCGGCCTGGGCACGGTGCTGGCCAATGAGGAGGTCACCGCCGAGGGCCGCTCCGAGCGCGGCAACTACCCCGTCTTCAAGGCCAAGCTGCGCCAGTGGAACATGCGCATCACCGCTTATGCGGACCGGCTGCTGAACGACCTGGACGCGCTGGACTGGCCGGATGCCATCAAGCTGCAGCAGCGCAACTGGATCGGCCGCTCCGAGGGCGCCCGGGTCGACTTCCCCGTGGGTGAGGAGACGATCACCGTCTTCACCACCCGCCAGGACACCCTGTTCGGCGCGACGTACATGGTGCTGGCGCCCGAGCACCCGCTGATCGCCGGCGCCGGGAACGGCAACGGCGCGGGCTCGATCGTCCCCGACGCCTGGCCCGAGGGCACCCACGACGTCTGGACCGGCGGCCACGCCACCCCGGCCGACGCCGTCGCCGCCTACCGCAAGCAGGCCGCCGCCAAGTCGGACGTCGAGCGGCAGGCCGAGGCCAAGGACAAGACCGGCGTCTTCACCGGTGTCTTCGCGACCAACCCGGTCAGCGGCGAGCAGGTCCCGGTCTTCATCGCCGACTACGTCCTGATGGGCTACGGCACCGGCGCGATCATGGCCGTGCCCGCGCACGACAGCCGTGATTTCGCTTTCGCCCGCGCCTTCGAGCTGCCGATGCGCTGCGTCGTCGAGCCGTCGGACGACCGTGGCACCGACCCCTCGACCTGGGACGACGCCTTCGACTCGTACGCGGCGAAGATCATCAACTCGGCCGGCGCGGACATCTCGCTGGACGGCCTGGGCGTGACCGAGGCCAAGGCGAAGATCACCGAGTGGCTGGCCGCCCAGGGCATCGGCGAGGGCACGGTCAACTTCCGGCTGCGCGACTGGCTGTTCAGCCGCCAGCGGTACTGGGGCGAGCCCTTCCCGATCGTCTACGACGAGGACGGCGTCGCACACGCCCTGCCCGCCTCGATGCTGCCGCTGGAGCTGCCCGAGGTCGAGGACTACTCCCCGCGCACCTTCGACCCGGACGACGCCGACACCCAGCCGGAGACCCCGCTGTCCCGCAACGAGGACTGGGTCCATGTCGACCTGGACCTGGGCGACGGCAACGGCATCAAGCGCTACCGCCGCGAGACCAACACCATGCCCAACTGGGCGGGTTCGTGCTGGTACGAGATGCGCTACCTGGACCCCCGCAACACCGAAGCGCTGGTCGCCCCGGACATCGAGCAGTACTGGATGGGACCGCGCGAGGGCCAGCCGGCCGGCGGCGTCGACCTGTACGTGGGCGGCGCGGAGCACGCCGTGCTGCACCTGCTGTACGCCCGCTTCTGGTCCAAGGTGCTGCACGACCTGGGCCATGTCGCGTCCTCGGAGCCCTTCCACAAGCTGTACAACCAGGGCATGATCCAGGCCTTCGTCTACCGGGACAGCCGCGGTATCGCCGTCCCGGCCGCCGAGGTCGAGGAGCGCGACGGCGGCTACTACTACCAGGGCGAGAAGGTCAGCCGCGTCCTGGGCAAGATGGGCAAGTCCCTGAAGAACGCCGTCACTCCCGACGAGATCTGCGCCGAGTACGGCGCGGACACCCTGCGCCTGTACGAGATGGCGATGGGCCCGCTGGACGTCTCGCGGCCGTGGGACACCCGGGCCGTCGTCGGCCAGTACCGCCTGCTGCAGCGCCTGTGGCGCAATGTCGTCGACGAGGCGACCGGTGAGGTCACCGTCGTCGACGCCGAGCCGGACGAGGCCACGCTGCGTGCCCTGCACAAGGCGATCGACGGCGTCACCCAGGACATGGCGAACCTGCGCTTCAACACCGCCATCGCCAAGGTGACTGAGCTGAACAACCACCTGACCAAGACGGGCGGACCGATCCCGCGCACGGTCGCGGAGCAGCTGGTGCTGCTGATCGCCCCGCTGGCGCCGCACATCGCCGAGGAGCTGTGGCGCAAGCTGGGCCACACCGGCACCGTGGTGCACGCGGACTTCCCGGTGGCCGACCCGGCGTACGTCGTCGACGAGACCGTGACCTGCGTCGTCCAGATCAAGGGCAAGGTCAAGGCCCGCTTGGAGGTCGCCCCGTCGATCTCCGACGCGGACCTGGAGGCGACGGCCCTGGCGGAGCCGGCCGTCGTCGCGGCGCTGAACGGCGCGGGCATCCGGAAGGTCATCGTCCGGGCACCGAAGCTGGTGAACATCGTCCCGGCGTAGTCGCCGGCGGGTGCCCGGGGCCGCTCCGGGCACCCGACAGCGGCGACCATAGGGGTTTCCCCTACGGGCAGGTTGGGGGTTCGTCAGGAACCCGTGACCTGCCCGAGCCGTTTACCGTGGAGGTAGAGGACGCGGGCACGGCCGGCGTCGCCGATACGTCTGGGGAGAGCCCATGGAAGCTGTCGTCGCCATCCTGGGGCTGCTCTTTGTGCTGTTCGTCGTGGCCGGGGTGTTCGTAGCGGTCAAGGCCGTGCAGGCGGCCAAGCGCGGCGTGGACCGTACGGTCGCCCAGGCCCGCAGAACCGTCGAGGACACCGGCCTCCGCGCCCGGCAGCTCGCCCAGCCCGGCGTGGTCGGGGAGCTCGCCCAGCTGCGGCTCTCGCTGCGCACCTCCATGCGCGCCACCCAGGACGTGCTGCACTCCGGCTCGGCGGACGATGCCTCCCTCGGCGAGGCGATCGGCCTCTTCGAGCGGCTGAGCGCCCATGGCCATGAGCTCGACGACGAACTCAAGCGGCTCGAACGTGAGCCCGACCGGGCCACCATTGCCGCCCGCCTTCCGGAGCTCCGCGAGCGCACGGAGCGGATCACGCACTCCGCGGAATCGCTGCGCTGGGCCGCGCGGGACCGCGCACGCAAATTCGCCGACGACGACCTGGCGTCGCTCAGCGACCAGATCGATGTCGAATCGGGAGCGCTGCGGCACTGGACCCGGGCCGAGGAGACCGGCGCCGCGGACCCGCTGGGGGAGCCCGTACGCGGACGCCCCGGGCCGGCAGGACGGCCGCAGGGAGCCGGGCGCGGGCCGTCGGCGGACGGACCCGCACGGGCGGGTGCGGCCGGCAGCGGCGGCTCCCGGCGCCCGACCCCCGAGGACCCGCCGGCCCTCACCACCCGGGACCCCCGCACCCAGCCGACCTACCCGTGGCAGAAGGCCCCCCGGACGGAGGGCACACCGACATGAGGCGTCAGACGACAGGCATGTGACAAGCGGTGGAGGGGGAGGGAGGGGGCGGGGCGGGGGGCTCTTGGCAGAGCTTTGGGGAAACCTGGAAGATCTTGGGGAGGGGCCCGCACTGTGCGCCGTCCGGATCCCCGGATAACCTCCCATTCATGTCCCGCCATGTCGCGATCGTCACCGATTCCACGGCCTACTTGCCGCGGACGGCTCTCGAACGCCACCACATCACGGCCGTGCCGCTGACCGTCGTCCTGGGGGACCAGGCCCTGGAAGAGGGCACCGAGATCTCCGCGAGATCCGTCGCGGAGGCACTCCAGAAGCGCCGGCCCGTGACGACCTCGCGGCCCAGCCCCACGATGTTCGCGGAGACCTACCGCACGGTCGCGGCTGCCGGCGCGGACGCCATCGTCTCGCTCCACCTCTCCTCCGAATTCTCCGGCACCTATGACGCGGCGGTGCTCGCGGCCAAGGAGGCGCCGGTACCGGTCCATGTCGTGGACACCGGGATGGTCGCGATGGCCCTCGGCTTCTGCGCCCTCGCCGCCGCGGAGACGGCGGAGGCCGGCGGGGACGCGGACGACGCGGTGGCCGCCGCGCAGAAGCGCGCCGCCGGCACCTCCGCCTACTTCTACGTCGATACCCTCGACTATCTGCGCCGCGGCGGCCGGATCGGCGCGACCCAGGCGCTGCTCGGCTCCGCACTTGCCGTCAAACCGCTCCTCCAACTGGCCGACGGGCGGATCGAACTGCTGGAGAAGGTCCGTACGGCTTCCAAGGCCATCGCCCGGCTGGAGGAGATCGCCGCGGAGCGCGCGGGCGAGGGCCAGGTGGATATCGCGGTGCACCATCTCGCCGCGGCGGAGCGCGCGGACGCGCTGGCCCAGCGGCTGCGGGAGCGGGTGCCCGGGCTCCATGAGCTGCATGTGAGCGAGGTCGGCGCGGTGATCGGCGCGCATACGGGACCGGGGCTGCTGGGGGCTGTGGTGTCGCCGCGCTGAGAGGGGCGGCGGAATGCCCCGTGGGTGACGAAGTTATCCACAACTGGGGCGCTGTCCACCGGATGTGCGGCACCTCGGCGAGATTCGCGCGGGGTGCTTAGCGTCGGTCGGTATGAACTCGTCTCATTCCATGTGGCCTGCGGATTCGTCGGCACGTTCGTTCTCGTCGTCCTTGTCTGCTTCGTCGGCGTCGTTGGCCTCTTCGGTCTCTTCGACTTCGTTCCCTGCGGCGGTTCTTCCGGAGGGCTCCGGTGCTTCGCGGGCATCAGGTACGGCGGACCGGCGTGCGGGGGAACGCGAGCGGGTGCGGGCTCGGGCTGCGGCGATCTTCGGTGACGCGGGGGTGGGCTCCGGGGCCGGGCCGCCGCCCCCGGAGCACGGTCCGCCGGACGCTCGCCGCCGTGAGCGGGTGTGGCTTGCCGTGCGCGAACGGCTCCCGCTCTGGGTGCAGTTACGGTGCGGCACCGACCCGAAGGCGCTCGCCGCCCTGGTCCTGGTGCTGGTGGTGGCCGTGGGATTCGCCGTGCAGCACTTCTGGACCGGACGCCCCGAGCAGGTCCGGGCCCCGGCGGCCGACCGGTCCGCGAGCGCACCCGGCCCCGCCTCGCGCTCGTCGTCGCTGCCGTCCTCGTCCTCGTCCTCGTCCGCCGCTGCGGTGGCGAATGGGCCGCCGGGGGAGGCGGGGCGGCAGCTGGTCGTCGATGTGACGGGCAAGGTCAGGCATCCCGGAATTCGCCGGATGCCGCCGGGGTCGCGGGTGATGGACGCGCTGCAGGCCGCGGGCGGAGTGCTGCGCGGGGCGAGCATCCGTGGGCTCAACCGGGCCCGTCGGCTGACCGATGGCGAGCAGATCGTGGTGGGTGCGCCTGGTGGCGGGGCCGGCGCCGGTGGCGGGTCCGGTCCCGCCGACGCGGGGGCCGGGGGCTCGGGCAGTGGGTTACCGAGTGCCGGAGGCGGCGCAGGCGGAGGTGGTCCAGGCGGTCCGGTCAGTCTGGGCTCGGCGACCGAGCAGCAGCTCGACTCCCTCCCCGGAGTGGGACCCGTACTGGCTCGCCACATCATCGAATTCCGCACCCAGCACGGCGGATTCACCTCGGTGGAACAGCTCCGTCAGGTGACCGGCATCGGTGATCGCCGGTTCGCCGATCTGCGCCCCTTGGTGGAGCCGTGACCGGTGCGCGCGCCACCGTGCATGCCCGGGCGGTATCGCGGCACGGTTCCTCGGACCCGCATCAAGAAGGCCCGGTCGATCTGCGGCTTGTCGCGCCCGCGCTGGCGGTCTGGGCGGCTGCGGCGATCAGCCTGGGCGTTCCCGGCGGGGGAGTGGCGGTGGCCGTCGGCGTGGCCGTGCTGCTCGCGGTGGGCGTGTGGTGGGTGGCCGTGGTGCGGTACGGGGCGGGGCGTGGCACAGGGGCCGAGGACGGGGACGGCATGCCGCGGGCCGACACGGGCGGGCGAGGAACGACGGCGCCCCGTGCCCGCTCTTGCGGCGTTCGGCCGGCGGGGACGCTGGTCGCCCTGGCCGCGGTGCTGTTGTGCGCCGGGGCGGGGGCCGCGTCCGCGGCGTTGCACGCATCGGATGTACGGCGCGGGCCGCTGCCGGCCCTGGCGAAGCAGTTTGCGCAGGTCACGGTCGAGCTGGAGGTGACCGGCGATCCTCGACTGACCCGCCCCAAGGTGCGGGGCTCCCAACGGACGCCCCCGGTACTGGTGTTCACGGCCGAGGCCGTGCGCGTCACGGCGCCGAACGGCAAGGTCACCGCGGTCCGCACGCCGGCCCTGGTGGTCGTACAGCAGCGCGGAGGGGGCTCGGACGCCACCTCAGGGCCGGCAGCGGCCCGCGCCGTACACGAGCCGGGCACGGCACGCCGCGACGCGGCCCGCGAGGGCCTCTGGTCGGCATGGCGTGGGCTGCTGCCCTCGACCCGTATCCGGGTGGTGGCACGCGCCGCGCCGTCGCTGTCCCCGGCCGATCAGGCTGCGGCCGTGCTGCGGGTCACCGCTGATGCTCCGCCGGTCAAGGTCGGTGCGCCGACTGTCCTGGGGCGGCTGGCGGGAAGCCTGCGGGCGGGCTTGCGCGAGGCCTCCGACGGGCTGCGTCCTGAGGCCCGTGCGCTGTTGCCCGGGCTCGTCGTGGGGGACACCTCGCGCGTGCCGCCGGATCTCGACGACGCCTTCCGCGCCACCGATCTGACGCATCTGCTCGCCGTTTCGGGCAGCAATCTGACGATTGTGCTCGCCCTGCTGATCGGGCCGACCCACCTCGCGACGCGCGCCGAGCGCCGCGGGCTGGCGCCGCGCCTGGGGCTGTCGTTGCGCGGCACGGCAGTTGTCGGAGGCGCGCTGGCCCTGGCCTTCGTCGTGGTGTGCCGGCCGGATCCGAGCGTGCTGCGGGCCGCCGCCTGCGGGCTGATCACACTGCTCGCGATCGGCACCGGCCGCCGCCGCTCACTCCTGCCCGCGCTCGCCGCCGCGGTCCTGCTGCTGGTGCTCTACGACCCCTGGCTCGCCCGCAGCTACGGCTTTCTGCTGTCCGTTCTGGCGACCGGCGCGCTGCTGCTGCTCGCACCGCGCTGGAGCGCCGCACTGCAACGGCGCCGGGTGCCGCCCCGGATCGCCGAGGTGATCGCCGCCGCGGCCGCCGCCCAGGCGGTCTGCGCACCCGTGGTCGCCGTGCTGGCGGCGCGGGTGGGGCTGGTGGCCGTGCCCTGCAATCTGCTGGCCGAACTCGCCGTGGGCCCTGCGACGGTGCTGGGTTTCGCCGCGCTCGCCGCCGCCCCCGTCGCGTTGCCGGTCGCCCGGGCGCTGGCGTGGTGCGCGGGCTGGCCCGCCGGGTGGATCGCCGGGGTGGCCCGTACGGGCGCGGCGTTGCCGGGAGCGGAGTTCGAGTGGCCGGGTGGCTGGGCCGGTGGGCTGATGCTGGCGGTCGTGCTGGTGGTCCTGGTACCGGTGGGCCGCCGGTTGCTGCGCCGTCCCTGGCTGTGCGCGGTGTGTGCGCTGGCGGTGCTCCTGGCGGTCTGTCGCCCGGCTCCGTTCACCCGCGTCATCACCGGCTGGCCGCCGCCCGGCTGGCGGGCGGTGGTCTGCGACGTGGGGCAGGGCGACGGTCTCGTGCTGGCGGCCGGGGACGGAACGGCGCTGGTGGTGGACACCGGACCGGAGCCCCATGCCATCGACCGCTGTCTCACGGACCTGGGCATCCGCCGCATCCCCTTGCTCGTCCTGACGCACTTTCACGCAGACCATGTGGACGGGCTCCCGGGGGCGCTCCGCGGCCGCTCGGTCGGCGCGATCGAGACCACGACTCTGGAAGATCCGCCCGGCCAGGCGCAGTTCGTGCGTACTACGGCTGCCGCGGCCGGGGTCCCGATCGTCCGTGCCGCAGCGGGGGAGCGGCGCCACCTGGGGCCGCTCAGCTGGGAGGTCCTGTGGCCACCCGTTCCCCCTGACCTCCCCGGCCCCAGCAGTCCCGGTGGCCCCGACAGCCAGGCGGCCGGCCTCGATGGCCGCAGCGGTTCCGCAGCCCTCGACGGCCCGAACGACGCCAGCGTCACCCTGCTCGTCCATACCCGAGGGCTGACCATCCTGCTCCTCGGCGACCTCGAACCACCCGCACAACGAGCGCTGTGGGCGGCCCATCCGGAGCTGGGCGCGGTCGATGTCCTGAAGGTGGCGCACCACGGCTCCGCCCATCAGGACCCGCTGTTGATACGCCGGTTGGCACCCCGTCTGGCACTGATCTCCTGCGGCGCCGGCAACCCGTACGGCCATCCGGCCGCCGGCACCCTCGCGGCGTTGCGCGCCCAGGGCGTACGGGTGCTGCGTACGGACACGGATGGAGCCCTCGCGATCCTGGGTACCACGGCCAGGCTGTCCGCGGCAGTGAGCGGCCACCGGTCCCTGGTGTCGCAGGCCATTGGCCGGAGAAGCGGCGCGGGGCCGGCCGGGGACCGAATAAGCCGCGCGGGCCCGGCTCATGCCCGGAGACCCCGTGCGAGCCCGGCTGGCGCCCGGAGAACTGGTGTGGACCCGGCTCATGCCCGGAGACCCCGCGTGAGCCCAGCCTGTGCCCGGAGACGCCGTGCCGGTCCGGCCGGTGGGCGCCGGGCCAGGCCGCGTAGGCTCGGACAGTCAGGGAAGTCCGCCGCAACAGGACGGGCCCGCCGCTGGTGTGCTCCGGAGAGGACAGACACCTGATGGACACCGCTGCCGCCGATGCCTACCTCGACCGGATAGGGGCCGCCCGCCCCGCGTCCCCCGATGCCAACGCGCTGCGTGCGCTGCACCTCCGCCACCTGCGCACCGTCCCCTTCGAGAACCTCTCCCTCCACCTCGGCGAGGAGATCGTGCTCGCGGAACAGCCGCTGCTGGACAAGATCGTCGGAGCCCGGCGCGGTGGCTTCTGTTACGAGCTCAACGGCGCCTTCGCCATGCTGCTGCGCGCACTCGGCTACGAGGTCGAGATGCTGTCCGCCCGCGTGTTCGGCCCCGATGGGCCCGGGATCCCGTATGACCACCTCGTCCTGCGCGTCTCGACGCCGGACGGGCCGTGGCTCGCCGACATCGGCTTCGGCAGGCACAGCCACTTCCCGCTCCGCTGGGACAGCCGTGCCGAGCAGAGTGACCCGGGCGGGGTGTTCCGGATCGAGGAGACGGCGGAGGGGGACCTCGATGTGCTCAGGGACGGCTCCCCGCAGTACCGCATCGAGCAACGCCCGCGTGCGTTGGAGGACTTCGAGGTGGGCTCCTGGTGGAACCGGACCTCGCCCCGGTCGCACTTCACCCAGTCCCTGGTGTGCTCCCGGCTGGCGGAGACCGGGCGCGTCACGCTCTCCGGCCGTACGCTCGTGATCACCGGGGCGGACGGCGTACGCGAGGAGCGCCAGGTGGACGAGGGCGAGGTCCTCGCCGCCTACCGCGAGCACTTCGGGGTGGTGCTGGAGCGCGAGCCCGTGGTCGGTGGGGTGCGGACTTCCGGGCCTGGCACCGAGGCCTGACGCCCGTCGTCAGGCCCCAGGACTCACGCGCTACCGGGCACCCGCCCGCCGCGCGCCACCCTCACACCCGGCTCCGGATGTCACTCCGCCCCGCGGGATGTCACTCCGCCTCGCGCCAGCCCTCGTGCTCCGCCGCGAGGTCGTGCAGCTGCTCCGGGTCGTGGACGGCGTCCGGGTCTTCGACCACCACCAGCCACTGCGCGTCCTCGGCGTCGTCCTCACCGGCCAGGGCGTCCCGTACGAGCTGAGGTTCCTCGGCGAGACCGAAGCGCTCCGTCAGCGCTTCGGCCACCTCCTCCGCTGCGTCGCGATCGGGCAGTACCAGCACATGCCGTACGTGTCGTGGGTGTGGGGAAGCATCGTTCACCTGGCCATTGTCCGACAGCGGAGGGCGGTCCGAACCGGCAGGGTGCGGCGGTCCGAGGCCGGTTGTCAGTGGGGCGTGGGATGCTGGACCGCGATGGCCAGGAAGACAGCTCACGACGACCCGCTCGCCCCCGTCACGATCGCGGTGGGCCAGGAAGACCTGCTGCTCGACCGCGCGGTGCAGCAGGTGGTGGCGGCTGCCCGGGCGGCCGACGCGGACACCGATGTGCGTGACCTCACCCCCGATCAGCTGCAGCCCGGCACCCTCGCCGAACTGACCAGCCCCTCCCTGTTCGCCGAGCGCAAGGTCGTGGTGGTGCGGGCCGCCCAGGATCTGTCCGCGGACACGATCAAGGACGTCAAGGCGTATCTCGGCTCGCCCGCCGAGGAGATCACCCTGGTGCTGCTGCATGCCGGCGCCGCCAAGGGAAAGGGCCTGCTGGACGCCGCCCGTAAGGCCGGCGCGCGGGAGATCGCCTGCCCCAAGATGACCAAGCCGGCCGACCGGCTGGCCTTCGTCCGGGGCGAGTTCCGCGCGCTCGGACGTTCGGCGACGCCCGAGGCCTGCCAGTCGCTGGTCGACGCGATCGGCAGCGATCTCCGGGAGCTGGCGTCGGCCTGTTCGCAGCTGGTTGCCGATGTCGAGGACATGATCGACGAGGCCGTCGTCGCGCGCTACTACACGGGCCGGGCCGAGGCGTCGAGCTTCACCGTCGCGGACCGCGCCGTCGAGGGCCGGGCCGCCGAGGCGCTGGAGGCATTGCGCTGGGCGATCTCCACCGGCGTCGCCCCCGTCATGATCACCAGCGCGCTCGCCCAGGGCGTCCGCGCCATCGGCAAGCTCGCCTCCGCCCCGCGCGGCGCCCGCCCCGGCGACCTCGCCCGCGAACTGGGCATGCCGCCCTGGAAGATCGACCGGGTGCGCCAGCAGATGCGCGGCTGGTCGGCGGACGGCGTGGCCACGGCGCTGCGCGCGGTGGCGGCGGCCGATGCGGGCGTCAAGGGCGGCGGGGACGATCCGGCGTACGCCCTGGAGAAGGCCGTCGTGGCGATCGCCCGGGCGGCCCGTTCGCGCTGAAGGAGCGGTGGCGCGCGGCGCGTTGCGGTCGGCGGTACGGCCACGCACCGAGGGCCGGGGGCGGCTCGGGCGGCTCGGGCGCCATGGACGGCAGGGGACGCGGCACGGGCGGCACCCGACGAGCCGCGGGGCCGCCGCCGGCCCGCCGCGTCCTGCCGGGCCCCCTTCGCGCGACCGCTCACCGCGACCCTTCTGGCGATCCTTCTCGCGACTGCTTATCGCGACCGCGTGCTCTGCAGCCGCTTGAGCGTCTCCGTCGCGCTGGTCTTCAGCATCGTCGCCACCTCGTTGGAGGTCGGCTGCCTGGCCGTGCTGCTGCTCGACGCATAGCTCGACCACGTCGACTGGTACGTCACCCAGCCGTCCCGGACGGCGAGGATCACATACGAGCTGTTGCTTGAGCTGCCGTCGTCCCTCCGGGTCACGAGGTAGGCCTCGTCACCGATGCCCGGTACGTTCTCGACCGTGTAGCGGGTCGAGGTCTCCTGCTTCTCGTACGAGCGGTAGCTGTCGGCGAACTCCGGTGCCGGGTCGGTCTTCTTGTGCAGCGTGACGGTGTTGTACATCCAGGTCGAGGAGTAGTCGGCGCTGCTGGCGTTCGCCGGTTCCAGCGAGACGTTGCACGACATGGTGTCCATGGTGTTCAGCTGGGCGCCGCTGTGCTGCGGGTTGGCGTCCTTGGAGGACGTGCTCGCCTTGGTCTTGAAGTGGGCGTTCTCGAACGGGGTCAGCGAGGTGTCCGCACACAGATCGCCGCTGTAGCCGTATCCCGCCAGGTCGGGGCTGGGCTCGTCGGAGAAGCTGCCGGTGGCGAACAGCACGGAGGCCCAGATCGCGGAGGCGGCGACGGCGCCGCCGATCGCCCAGAGCCAGCCGGCCTTGGTGCGGCCCGCACCTTCAGGAGTGCCGGGCACCCCTACGGGTGTGCCGGGTGGCCCCGGAGGAGGCGAGGGTATGCCGGCTGCCGGATAGCCGTATCCGCCGCCCGGCCCTTGTGGCGGGGGCTGCTGTGCGTACGGATTCTGCGGCGGGGGCACCGGATTCTGTGGCGCGGGCACCTGACCGTAGGGATGGGGCGGTGGCTGGGAGTATGGATTGTTTTGTTCCCCCGATATGGACATGGCCGAAGATTAGCGGACATCACCGAAAACAGAACCGGCTCTGCGAAGCAGATTTTTCCGACGGCCGCCGAGCCGACGAGTACCGGCCGCGCCCCGCATACAAGAGCGCCGCAATAACGGGAATCCCACGGCAGATCCCTTACCTCATGGCCCTCACGCGAATCCCCCGCACAAATGCCCACGCAGGAAACCCCCGTATCGAATCCGCCGCGACAAATCCCGCACAGAATGCCCCGCCCGGCGAAAGCCGCACCCAACGGAGGCTCGCAATCCCACTCCCAGCGCAAACCCCGAACGACGGCCGTAACGCAAACCCCGTAACGCAAATCCCGCAACCCAAACCCCACCACCCGGATCCCACAACCCCAAGCCCACAACCCCCACCCACGACAAAAGCCCCGCCTCATCCCTGGGGAAGGGGGAGGCGGGGCCTTCGTCTCAAGCGAGAGTGGCTTCGTCGGCGGTGTACGCCGGGTGAGCCGGGTGCGCCGCACCCGCGTGGCGAACGCAGGCCGTGTGCGGCGCGGTGGTGCACCGGTCAGGGAGCGGAGAGAGGGGCCGCTGGGTCCCTGTCGGCAGAGGTACTGCAGATGCTGCGGGTGGATGAAGATTCAGGCCTGGACAGGCCGAGGACCTTCGTCCGGGGGAAGGTCAGCCCTTGAGGGTCGCGACCTTCTTGGCCAGCGCCGACTTCTTGTTGGCGGCGGCGTTCTTGTGGATGACACCCTTGCTGACGGCCTTGTCGAGCTTCTTGGCCGCCTCGGCCTGGGCGGTGGCTGCCTTCTGCAGGTCACCGGCCTCCACGGCCTCGCGGGTGCGACGGATCGCGGTCTTCAGAGTGGACTTGACAGCCTTGTTGCGCTGACGAGCCTTCTCGTTGGTCTTGATCCGCTTCATCTGGGACTTGATGTTCGCCACGAAAGAGCCTTTTCAGGTTCGTTGGAGTTTCGAGTTGCGCCTCGTACGAGAGAGGGCACGAAGCGCAGTGGACCAGGCTACCAGCAGGGTCTACGGCCTCCCAAACCGGGCCGGACCTGCCGTCCGTCCGGCCTGCCCGGGCTGCCCGCCCCCTCGCCAGGGCGCCCCCTCCGGGCGCTGAAGCAGCCCGAGCCCTCCAGCAGCCCCAGCCTTCCAGCAGCCCCAGCCCTCAGAAGCCCCCCGACCCGCCCTCCCGCACGCCCCGGAAGCCCTCGCCCCCCTCCCCGCCCCGCCCAAACCGGACCGAGGCCGTCGCGCATGGGACCATGGGGGGAGACGTCATATACCCGAGTCCCGCCTACCCGCGTTCACTGAATGGACCCTGCGTGCCCGCGACCCCTACGAACGTGCCGGAGCCGAGCCGTACCGATCCGGCCCTCCTCCGTAACTTCTGCATCATCGCGCACATCGACCACGGCAAGTCGACGCTCGCCGACCGGATGCTCCAGCTCACCGGTGTCGTCGACCAGCGGCAGATGCGCGCGCAGTACCTCGACCGCATGGACATCGAGCGCGAGCGCGGCATCACGATCAAGTCCCAAGCGGTCCGGCTGCCCTGGGCCCCCTCCGAGGGGGAAGAGGGCAGTGGCACGACCCACATCCTCAACATGATCGACACCCCGGGCCACGTCGACTTCACCTATGAGGTCTCCCGCTCGCTCGCCGCGTGTGAGGGCTGCATCCTCCTCGTCGACGCCGCTCAGGGCATCGAGGCCCAGACGCTCGCCAACCTCTACCTGGCGATGGAGCACGACCTCACGATCATCCCCGTCCTCAACAAGATCGACCTGCCGGCCGCGCAGCCCGAGAAGTTCGCCGCCGAGCTGGCCAATCTGGTCGGCTGTGACCCCGAGGACGTGCTGAGGGTCTCCGCCAAGACCGGCGTCGGCGTGGCCGAGCTGCTGGACAAGGTCGTCCGTGAGGTGCCGGCCCCGGTCGGCGTCAAGGACGCCCCCGCTCGCGCGATGATCTTCGACTCGGTCTACGACGCCTACCGCGGCGTCGTGACGTACGTGAAGGTCGTCGACGGCACGCTCGGCAAGCGCGAGCGCATCAAGATGATGTCGACCGGCGCCGCTCATGAGCTGCTGGAGATCGGCACGAACTCGCCGGAGATGAAGGCCGCCGACGGGCTGTCCGTCGGTGAGGTCGGCTATCTGATCACTGGTGTGAAGGACGTCCGGCAGTCCAAGGTGGGTGACACGATCACCCAGCTCTCCAAGGGGGCCGAGGAGGCGCTGGGCGGCTACAAGGACCCCAAGCCGATGGTGTTCTCGGGGCTGTATCCGCTGGACGGCTCGGACTACCCCGAGCTGCGCGACGCGCTGGACAAGCTGCTGCTCAACGACGCCGCGCTGGTCTACGAACCGGAGACCTCCGCGGCCCTCGGCTTCGGCTTCCGCGTCGGCTTCCTGGGCCTGCTGCATCTGGAGGTCATCCGCGAGCGCCTGGAGCGCGAGTTCGGCCTCGATCTGATCGCCACCGCCCCCAACGTGGTCTACCGCGTGGACATGGAGGACGGCGCCGAGCACGAGGTCACCAACCCGAGCGAGTTCCCGACGGGCAAGATCGACAAGGTGCACGAGCCGGTCGTCCGGGCCACGATCCTGGCGCCCAGCGAGTTCATCGGCGCGATCATGGAGCTGTGTCAGACCCGCCGCGGCAACCTCCTCGGCATGGACTACCTCTCCGAGGACCGGGTCGAGATCCGCTACACCCTCCCGCTCGCCGAGGTGGTCTTCGACTTCTTCGACCAGCTCAAGTCCAAGACCCGTGGCTATGCCTCGCTGGACTACGAGCCCACCGGCGAGCAGGTCGCCGACCTGGTGAAGGTCGACATCCTGCTGCACGGCGACAAGGTCGACGCGTTCTCCGCGATCTGCCACAAGGACAAGGCGTACGCGTACGGCGTGCGGCTGGTCGCCAAGCTGCGGGAGCTGATCCCGCGGCAGAGCTTCGAGGTGCCGATCCAGGCCGCCATCGGCAGCCGGGTCATCGCCCGTGAGACGGTCCGCGCCATCCGCAAGGACGTCCTCGCCAAGTGCTACGGCGGTGACATCTCCCGTAAGCGGAAGCTGCTGGAGAAGCAGAAGGAAGGCAAGAAGCGGATGAAGATGGTCGGCAGCGTGGAGGTCCCGCAGGAGGCCTTCATCGCGGTGCTGTCCTCGGACTCCGATGGCGACGCGAAGGCGAAGAAGTAAGAAGAAGTACGCAGCAGTAAGGCGTGGCGCCCGGCCGGAAGCGGCCGCGCGCGGCAGGGCGTCGGTCTCCTCGGGGGCCGGCGCCCTGCCGTCTTTCCGGATGCATGGCGGAAGGGATCCAGGGAGGAATCCTGGAGAGAATGTGGAAGGGGTGTGGAGCCCGCTGCCGGGGCGGTGTGATCCGTTCTGCCAGGTGGGCGCGGTGCGGGGGCCGGGGCGGCGCACTATCGGGCATTGCGGGTGCTACGTACACCTATCGTGCAGGTCACATCGTGAACGAGTCGTCCACAGCCCCTTACGCGGCGGCGCCTCGCGCCTTACTCTGATCTCTGCTCAAGGTTACTCGCGAGTCACCAGCAACGAAGCGGGCCCCGGAGGACGCCGTGACGGACACCCACACGCTGATCGAAAACCGGCCGCCCTCGGTGGCACACCTCTTCCTGGAGCGGGTCGCGGCCACGCCCGATATCGAGGCCTATCGCTATCCCGTCCCGCCGGCCTCGGGACAGGGGCCGGACGACTGGAAGGTGATCAGCTGGGCCCAGGCAGCGGACCGCGTCTACGCCGTCGCCGCCGGGCTCATCGCCCTGGGGGTGCGCCCCGAGGAGCGGGTGGCGCTCGCCGCCAACACCCGCGTCGAATGGATCCTCGCCGACCTCGGCGTGCTGTGCTCCGGCGCCGCCACCACCACGGTCTACCCCAGCACCAACGCCGAGGAGACCGCCTACATCCTGTCCGACTCCGGCAGCCGGGTGCTGATCGCGGAGGACGCCGGACAGCTGGCCAAGGCCCGCGAGCGGCGTGCGGAGCTGCCCGAGCTGGCGCATGTGGTCGTCATGGACGACACCGGCGTCCAGCCCTCCGCCGAGGACCCCGAGGACTGGGTCCTCACGCTGTCCGAGCTGGAGAAGCGCGGCACCGCCCATCTGGAGAGCGACCCGGAGTGCGTCAAGGAGCGGGTCGCCGCGCTGCGCGCCGACCAGCTGGCGACGCTGATCTACACCTCCGGTACCACCGGCCGCCCCAAGGGCGTACGGCTGCCGCACGACTGCTGGTCGTACATGGCCCGCGCCATCCAGGCGACCGGACTGGTCGCCGAGGACGATGTGCAGTACCTCTGGCTGCCGTTGGCGCACGTCTTCGGCAAGGTGCTGACCGCCGGGCAGATCGCCACCGGCCAGGTGATCGCCGTCGACGGCCGGGTCGACAAGATCATCGAGAATCTGCCGGTGGTCCGGCCCACGTACATGGCGGCCGTCCCGCGGATCTTCGAGAAGGTCTACAACGGTGTGGCGGCCAAGGCCCGGGCGGGTGGCGGCGCCAAGTACAAGATCTTCCAGTGGGCGGCCGAGGTGGCCCGCGAGCACGCCAAGGTCTCGCAGGACAACTTCCGCCGCACCGGCAACGCCTCGGTGCCCTTCGCCCTCGGCGCCAAGCACAAGATCGCCGATGCGCTCGTCTACGCCAAGCTGCGGGAGGCGTTCGGCGGCCGGCTGCGCGCCGCGGTCTCCGGCTCGGCCGCGCTCTCCCCGGAGATCGGCTACTTCTTCTCCGGCGCCGGTATCCACATCCTGGAGGGCTACGGCCTGACGGAGTCCAGCGCCGCCAGCTTCGTCAACCCCGGCGAGGCCTACCGCACCGGCACGGTCGGCAAGCCGCTGCCCGGCACCGAGGTGCGGATCGCCGAGGACGGCGAGATCTTGCTGCGCGGCCCCGGCATCATGCAGGGCTACCACGGCCTGCCGGACAAGACCGCCGAGGTCCTGGAGGAGGACGGCTGGTTCCACACCGGCGACATCGGCGAGCTCTCCCCGGACGGCTATCTGCGGATCACCGACCGCAAGAAGGACCTGATCAAGACCTCGGGCGGGAAGTACATCGCGCCGGCCGAGGTGGAGGGCCAGTTCAAGGCGGTCTGCCCGTTCGTCTCCAATGTCCTGGTGCACGGCGCCAACCGGAATTTCTGCACCGCGCTGATCGCCCTCGACGAGCCGACGATCATGACCTGGGCCGCGGAACACGGCCTGGCCGGCAAGAGCTATGCCGAGGTCGTCGCCACCGACCAGGCCCGCGAGCTGGTCGACGGCTATGTCGAGCGGGTCAACGAAGGGCTCCAGCGCTGGCAGCAGATCCGCAAGTTCCGGCTGCTGCCGCGTGACCTGGACATCGAGCACGGTGAGGTGACCCCCAGCCTCAAGATCAAGCGGCCGGTGGTGGAGCGGGCGTTCAAGGGCCTGCTCGACGAGATGTACGCCGGCTCGCGCGAATCGTAGCCGCGGTGCGGCGGGCCAGGGGGCCGCGGTGCGGCGGGCCGGGCCGGTCCGGGCGGGGGGCGGCGACCCGGCCTGTCCCGTACCGCCGCACCCCGCCCGCCCCGTGCCGCCGCACCCGTATGGGTGAAGTCGGCCGTGGTGGGAACCGTGGTCCCCGCTGCCCTCGTCCAGATGGGTTTCCGGGCGCCGCTGCACGCGTCGGCCAACTCCCTCGGTGCGTCAGCCGAATTGGACGGCATGACCACCCACTTGTGTGACTCAGTGCTTATGACTGCGCTCGTTCTGTCACTCTGTTGTTGGCGCATCCGGCGCTGTAGCGGAGCTGCTCGGGAGTTGCTCAATGAGGACGACAACTTCGTCTCCACGGGACGACGACGTCACAGCGGCGCGCACGACGATGACCGGCCAGCCCGGCGGCGGTCCGGCACCCCGTTTCCTGCGGGCCAGCCTGCCCGGTGATCCGCGGGCCGCTGCCGCCGCCCGGCGGCTGGTCCGGTCCGCCTTCGCCGACTGGGCCGCTCAGGAACTTCCCGGTGCCCAGTGGCTGACCAGCCGGCTCGCGGACGAGGCGGAGCTGCTGGTCAGCGAACTCGTGACCAACGCGGTGGTGCACGCGGGCACCACCGTCGAGCTGCGCTGCCGGCTGGACCCGCAGGGCGCGCAGTGGCCGGGCCCGGAGCCGTACGGGGGCCGCAACGGCGAGCGGTCCGC
The DNA here is from genome assembly GCF_900221035.1 of Streptomyces sp. 2323.1. Classification (NCBI taxonomy): domain Bacteria; kingdom Bacillati; phylum Actinomycetota; class Actinomycetes; order Kitasatosporales; family Streptomycetaceae; genus Streptomyces; species Streptomyces sp. 2323.1. The sequence goes on from NZ_LT907981.1 coordinate 5,470,579, forward strand.
TCCGGGGGTGCCGTACACGGAAGCCGCCGCCGGAGCGGGCCTCGACGGCGCTCCCGGCCCCGGCATCCTCATCGAGGTCTCCGACCACCACCCCACCCAGCCGATCCGCGCCCGCCACGACAGCGCCGCCTCCGAAACCGGCGGCCACGGCCTCCAGTTGATCAGCGCGGTCGCCGAATCCTGGGGCATCACCTACCGCCGGGCCATGAAGACCGTCTGGTTCCGGCTGCCCCTGGGGGCCGCGGACGACGCCGGGCGGCTGGAGCCGGAGCTCGCCTTCGACGACCGGCTGTTGCAGCGCGAGCTGCGGGCGGCGGAGCTCCTCGCCCCCGCGCCGCGCCGGGCCGTCCGGCCGGATCACGATTCCGGCCGGGTCGACAACGGCGCCCTCTCCTTCCTCGCCGAGGCCTCCGACCTGCTCTCCGGCCAGCTCGACGCGGACCAGGTCGCCGCCCTCGCGGCCCAGTTGATCGTGCCGCGGCTCGCCGAATGGTGTGCCGTGTGGCTCTGCGACGGCGACGGCGGGGCGCCCGGCCGGGGCCTCGCACCGGCCGGCGAGGAGCAGCGGCTCGCCGGTGTCTGGCACACCTCCGAGGGCAGTATCGACCCGCTGCGTGCGGCGCTGGAGAAGCAGCCGCCGGATCTTGCGGGCAGTGGCCTGTCCGGCAGCGCACCCGTCCCGGTCCGCTGGCCCTGGGCGCACGGAGCGGGGGAGGACGACGGACCCGGCGCCGTGCTGGCCTGCCCCCTGGTCGCCGGCGGCCGACGGCTGGGCACCCTGCTGCTCGGCCGGGGCGGACTGCCCGCCTTCCCCGACGCGGTGGTCGCGCTGATCGAGGACCTGGGCCGCCGGGTCGCCCGCGCCGTCGCCACCGCCCGCGCCTACAGCCGGCAGGAGCGCATCAGCCAGGTCCTGCAGCGCCGGCTGCTGCCCTGCGGGCGGGCGCAGGTGCCCGGTGTGGAGTCGGCGGTGGTCTACGAGCCGCGGGAGGGCGCCTGGGCGGGCGGCGACTTCTGGGACCTCTTCGACGCCGGGGACGGCCGTTGGTGCTTCGCCCTCGGCGATGTCTGCGGCAGCGGGCCCGAGGCGGCCGCGGTGACCGGGCTGGCCCGGCCGGTGCTGCGGCTGCTGGCCCGCGACGGCTTCGGCGTCGCGGCGGTGCTCGACCGGCTCAACAAGACCATGGCGCGGGAGGCCGCGGACTCGGTCGCGGCGGTCGCGGCCGCGGTGGCGGCGGCCGGGGCCGGGGCCGAGGCGCCCGTCGAGATCCGCGTGGAGGGCGAACAGGCCCGCTTCCTGTCCCTGCTCTACGGCGAGATCGTCCCCTACCCCGGCGACTCCCGCGGCTCCCGCGGCGCCCGCTGCACCCTCGCCAGCGCCGGCCATCCGCTGCCGCTGGTGCTGGGCACGGACGGCGTGGTCCGCTGTGTCGCGGCGCCGCAGATGCTGCTGGGCGTGGTCGAGGACGCGTCGTACGTCAGCGAATCGTTCGACCTCCGCCCCGGCGAGACCCTGCTGTGCGTCACCGACGGGGTGACCGAGCGGCGCTCCGGCCGGCGGCTCTTCGACGACGAGGACGGCCTGGCCACCGCCCTCGCGGCCGGCGTGGGCCTGGACGCCACCGCCCTCGCTGAGCACCTCCGCACCACCGTCCACGCCTTCGGCCCGACCCCGCCCGACGACGACCTGGCCCTGCTGGTGCTCCAGGCGGCGGGGAGCGGGGCCCCGTAACCGGGGGGAACGAGGCCGGCCGCGGCATGACGGACAATGGATGTCATGCCTTCCGCACTGCCTGATGGTGAGCCCATGCCCGAGGACGGGGCGCTGCCCGGTCATGCGCGGGCGGGGGCGGCCGGGCGGCCCCTCGGCTTCTACCTGCATGTGCCGTACTGCGCGACCCGCTGCGGCTACTGCGACTTCAACACCTACACCGCGAGCGAGCTGCGCGGCTCCGGCGGGGCCCTGGCCTCCCGGGACAACTACGCCGACACCGTCGTGGACGAGATCCGGCTGGCCCGCAAGGTGCTGGGCGACGACCCGCGCCCGGTCGAGACGGTCTTCGTCGGCGGCGGCACCCCGACCCTGCTGCCCGCCGCCGACCTCGCCCGGATGCTGGCCGCGATCCGCGAGGAATTCGGCCTGGCGCCCGGCGCCGAGATCACCACCGAGGCCAACCCGGAGTCCGTCGACCCCCGCTACCTCGCCGAACTGCGTGCGGGCGGCTTCAACCGCGTCTCCTTCGGCATGCAGAGCGCCCGGCAGCACGTCCTGAAGATCCTCGACCGTACGCACACCCCGGGGCGTCCCGAAGCCTGCGTCGCCGAGGCCCGCGCCGCCGGGTTCGAGCACGTCAACCTCGACCTGATCTACGGCACCCCGGGCGAGACCGACGACGACTGGCGCGCGTCCCTCGACGCCGCCCTCGGCGCCGGCCCCGACCACATCTCCGCCTACGCCCTGATCGTCGAGGAGGGCACCCAGCTGGCCCGCCGGATCCGCCGCGGCGAGGTCCCGATGACCGACGACGACGTCCACGCCGACCGCTATCTCCTCGCGGAAGAGGCCCTGACCGCCGCCGGCTTCCGCTGGTACGAGGTCTCCAACTGGGCCACCACCGACGCCGCCCGCTGCCGCCACAACGAGCTGTACTGGACCGGCGCCGACTGGTGGGGCGCCGGCCCGGGCGCCCACAGCCACGTCGGCGGCGTCCGCTGGTGGAACGTGAAGCACCCGGGCGCCTACGCCCAGGCCCTCGCCGAAGGCCGCTCCCCGGGCGCCGGCCGTGAGGTGCTCGCCAGTGAGGACCGCCGCGTCGAACGCATCCTCCTGGAGCTGCGGCTCGCGGCCGGCTGCCCGCTGGACCTGCTCGCCCCGGCGGGGGCGCGGGCAGCGGCCCGTGCCCTGGAGGACGGGCTGCTGGAGCGGGCGCCGTACGAGGCCGGCCGGGCCGTGCTGACACTCCGGGGGCGGCTGCTGGCTGACGCGGTGGTGCGGGATCTGGTGGACTGAGACTCGAACGAGTGAACCGATATGAGGGGCCTGCGGCCCCGCCTAGGCTGTTCCTAGCCTGTGCCGTAGACACGGCGACAGGAAACGGAGGCCATGGAGATGACCGCTGTGGATGAACGCCGGATGACGGAGCTCTTCGAGAACCTTGAGGTTCCCGAGGGCATCAAGATGGAGCTCCTCCGGGGGGAAATTGTGATGATGGCGGGGCCGGATCTGGTCCACAACCTGATCGTCGAGGCGGTCTTCGACCAGATTCCGCGTCAGAAGTGGCACCGGCTTCAGACGCAGGACATCGACATGCTGAGCGAGAACAGCGAGCCGCAGCCCGATCTTGTGGTCCTGGAACGCGGTGTCGTACCGGAGTCCGGGCGGCTCATGCCGACCGGAGTGGTCACGATGCTCATCGAGGTCGTCTCCAAGACCAGCGTCGACCGGGACTACGGCATCAAGCGCGCGATTTACGCCGCGGGCAAGGCTCCCGCCTACCTGATCATCGATCCCATCATGGCCCAGTGCGTCCTGCTCACCGAGCCTGTCGGAAAGGGCGAAGAAGCCGATTACAGCGTGCAGCGCATCACCAAGTTCGGCGACCCCGTGCCCCTGGAATTGCTCGGTCTTGAGCTGGACACCAGCGAATTCGGCACTCTCAAGGGCGTCAAGCCCCACCGCCGGCCGTAACGAAGTCGATCAGCTCCTCCACCCTCCCCAGCAGCGCCGGCTCCAGGTCCTTGTAGGAGCGCACGCACGACAGGATCCGCTGCCAGGCGGCACCGGTGTTTTCCGGCCAGCCCAGCGCCCGGCACACCCCCGTCTTCCAGTCCTGCCCGCGCGGGACGGACGGCCAGGCCGGGATCCCGACGGACGACGGCTTCACCGCCTCCCACACGTCGATGTACGGGTGGCCGACGACCAGCGCATGATCACCGGTCACCTCGGCCGCGATCCGCGACTCCTTGGAGCCGGGAACGAGGTGGTCCACGAGCACACCCAGCCGCGCATCGGGGCCGGGGGAGAAGCCACGGACGATCGCCGGGAGGTCGTCGATGCCCTCCAGGTACTCCACGACGACGCCCTCGATGCGCAGATCGTCGCCCCACACCCGCTCGACCAGTTCGGCGTCGTGCCGGCCCTCCACATAAATGCGCCCGGCGCGCGCGACCCGGGCCCGTGCGCCGGGGACGGCGAGTGAACCGGATGCCGTGCGCACCGGAGCGCTCGGCGCCGGGCGGCCCTGGGGGCGTACGAGGGTGACGACCTTGCCCTCCAGGAGGAAGCCGCGCGGGGTCATCGGAAAGACGCGGTGCTTGCCGAAGCGGTCCTCCAGGGTGACCGTCGGGCCCTCGGCCGTCCTCTCGCAGCGGATCACCGCGCCGCAGAAGCCCGTGGCCACCTCCTCGACGACCAGATCGGGGTCGGCCGGTACCTCGGGGGCCGGCCGCTGCTTCTTCCAGGACGGGGTCAGGTCGGGGCTGTAGCGCTTGCTCTGCATGGGGCCTGTTCTGTTCGCAGGAGAGGGTCGGGCAGAAGGGCAGAAGGGCAGTGGTCAGGGAGCGGGGGCGACGCCGAAGCGGGCCGCCAGCGCGTCCCGTTGGGCGTGGACGAAGGCGGCGTCCACCACGGCGCCGTGGCCGGGGACGTAGACCGCGTCCTCGCCGCCGAGGGCCAGCAGCCGGTCCAGCGCGCCGGGCCACTGCTGCGGCAGCGCGTCCGGGCCCGCCTGGGGCTCACCGGACTCCTCGACCAGATCGCCGCAGAAGACGATCTCGGGGGCGCCCTGCCGGCCCGGGACCAGGACCGCGAGATCGTGGGCGGTGTGCCCGGGGCCGACGTTGGCGAGCAGCACCTGACGCTCGCCCAGTTCGACGGTCAGCTGGCCGTGGACGTGGTGGTGCGGGGCGACCACCAGATCGGCGGCCTCCGCGGCGGCGTTCCGGTCGACGCCGTGCCGCACCGCGCTGTGCCGCAGCTCGTCCTTGCCGCGCCGCAGGAGGTCGCCGAGGCCGGCCGCGCCGAACACCTCGACGCCCGCGAAGGCGGCGGTGCCCAGCACATGATCGAAATGGGGGTGGGTCAGCGCGACATGCGTCACGTCCCGGCCCAGCACGCCGCGGATCGTCCGGCGCAGCTCCGCGCCGTCGCGAAGGGTCGCACCGGTGTCGACGATCATGACGCCGGTGGTCCCCGCGATCACCCCGATCGTCTCGTCCCACCCCGGCATCCGGCGCCTGGCGACACCGTCACCAAGCCGTTCCCAGCCGGCCTCTTCCCAAGCAGTGTGCATACCGAGACGCTAGCGCCCTCGCGATAGCGTTGCCCGGCAGATCGCCCGAACACGGTCATCGGGCGGGTGCTCCGCATGGCCGCCCTTGCCGTGGCCGTGCTACCCGGCCGTACACTGGCTCAGGGCCTGGCACTCTGCCCGTGTGAGTGCCAGGAGAACGAGACGCCGGGACGGCCGGACTGGAGGTGCGCGGAATGCTCAGTGAACGCAGGCTCGAAGTGCTGCGCGCCATCGTCCAGGACTATGTCGGGACGGAGGAGCCGGTCGGCTCCAAGGCACTCACCGAGCGCCACCAGCTCGGGGTCTCCCCGGCGACGATCCGCAACGACATGGCAGCCCTGGAGGACGAGGGATTCATCGCCCAGCCGCACACCAGTGCCGGGCGGATCCCGACCGACAAGGGCTACCGGCTGTTCGTCGACAAGCTGGCCGGCGTCAAGCCGCTGTCCAGCCCGGAGCGGCGGGCGATCCAGAATTTCCTGGACGGCGCCGTCGACCTCGATGACGTGGTCGGCCGCACGGTCCGGCTGCTGGCGCAGCTGACCCGGCAGGTCGCGGTCGTCCAATACCCCTCCCTGACCCGCTCCACGGTCCGGCACGTCGAGCTGCTGGCGCTGGCCCCGGCCCGCCTGATGCTCGTACTGATCACGGACACCGGGCGGGTCGAGCAGCGACTGATCGACTGCCAGGCGCCGTTCGGTGAAACGTCCCTGGCGGATCTGCGGGCACGGCTCAACAGCCGGGTCGTGGGCCGCAGGTTCGCGGATGTGCCGCAGTTGGTGCAGGATCTCCCGGAGTCCTTCGAGCAGGACGACCGCGGCACGGTCTCGACAGTGCTGTCGGTGTTGCTGGAGACTTTGGTGGAGGAGACCGAAGAGCGACTGGTGATCGGCGGTACCGCCAATCTCACGCGCTTCGGGCACGACTTTCCACTGACCATCCGGCCGGTGCTGGAGGCTCTTGAGGAGCACGTGGTGCTGCTCAAGCTGCTCGGGGAGGCCAAGGACTCGGGCATGACCGTACGTATCGGGCATGAGAATGCCCATGAAGGCCTGACGTCCACATCGGTCGTCGCGGTCGGCTACGGTTCGGGCGACGAGGCAGTCGCCAAACTCGGCGTGGTCGGACCGACCCGCATGGACTACCCCGGAACGATGGGAGCGGTACGCGCAGTGGCACGTTACGTCGGACAAATCCTCGCGGAGTCGTAAGTGGCCACGGATTACTACTCGGTCCTCGGCGTCGGCCGCGACGCCTCGCAGGACCAGATCAAGAAGGCCTTCCGTCGGCTGGCGCGCGAGCTGCACCCGGACGTGAATCCGGACCCCAAGACCCAAGAGCGGTTCAAGGAGATCAACGCCGCTTACGAGGTCCTGTCGGATCCGCAGAAGAAGCAGGTCTACGACCTCGGCGGCGACCCGCTCTCGCAGGCCGGCGGCGGCCAGGGCGCGGGCGGATTCGGCGCGGGCTTCGGCAACTTCTCCGACATCATGGACGCCTTCTTCGGCACCGCGTCGCAGCGCGGCCCGCGCTCGCGCACCCGCCGGGGCCAGGACGCCATGATCCGCCTCGATGTCGAGCTGAACGAAGCGGCCTTCGGCACGACCAAGGACATCCAGGTCGACACCGCCATCGTCTGCACGACGTGCACCGGCGAGGGGGCGGCGCCCGGCACCTCGGCGCAGACCTGTGACATGTGCCGCGGCCGCGGTGAGGTCTCGCAGGTCACCCGGTCCTTCCTCGGCCAGGTCATGACCTCCCGGCCGTGCCCGCAGTGCCAGGGCTTCGGCACGGTCGTACCGACGCCGTGCCCGGAGTGCGCCGGCGACGGCCGGATCCGCTCGCGCCGCACCCTGACCGTCAAGATCCCGGCCGGTGTCGACAACGGCACCCGCATCCAGCTCGCGGGCGAGGGCGAGGTCGGCCCCGGCGGCGGCCCCGCCGGCGACCTCTATGTGGAGATCCACGAGCTGCCGCACGCGGTCTTCCAGCGGCGCGGCGACGATCTGCACTGCACGGTCACCATCCCGATGACGGCGGCGGCGCTGGGCACCAAGTGCCCGCTGGAGACGCTGGACGGGGTCGAGGAGATCGACGTCCGGCCCGGCACCCAGTCCGGCCAGTCCATTCCGCTGCACCAGCGCGGGGTGACGCATCTGCGCGGCGGCGGCCGCGGTGACCTCATCGTCCATGTCGAGGTGCAGACGCCGTCCAAGCTCGACGCCGAGCAGGAAGAGGTGCTGCGGCGGCTGGCCAAGCTCCGTGGTGAGGAGCGGCCCACGGGGCAGTTCCAGCCCGGGCAGCAGGGGTTGTTCTCGCGTCTGAAGGACGCCTTCAACGGGCGATAGGCCCAGGTGGGCCGGGGTCCGACAGCGGACCCCGGGCACGCCGCCACAGCGTGGCCCCGATGCGGGGCGAGGCGGTGGGCGTGACACGATGTGGTCATGCCCACCGCGCTCACCGATCTCTGCCGCTACCCGATCGTGCAGGCCCCCATGGCGGGCGGCGGATCCGGGCCCGAGCTGGCCGCCGCCGTCTGCGGCGCCGGCGGTCTCGGCTTCCTCGCCGCCGGCTACAAAACCGCCGACGGGATGTACCAGGAGATCAAACAGCTGCGGTCGCTGACCGACCGGCCCTTCGGCGTCAACCTCTTCATGCCGCAGCCCTCCCTGGCCGACGGCTCCGTCGTCGACGTCTACCGCGAGCAACTCGCGGGCGAGGCCACCTGGTACGAGACCGAGCTCGGCGACACCGACGGCCCCGTCGACGACGGCTACGAGGCCAAGCTCGCGATCCTGCGGGAGGACCCGGTGCCGGTGGTGTCCTTCACCTTCGGCTGCCCCTCGCGCGCCGTCCTCGACTCCTTCGCGCAGGTCGGTACGTACACGGTCGTCACGGTCACCACCGCCGCCGAGGCGCAGGCCGCGCAGTGGTCGGGCGCGGACGCGGTGTGTGTGCAGGGCGTGGAGGCCGGCGGTCACCAGGGCACCCACCGGGACGATCCGCATGCCGACGGGACCGGCGCGGGGCTGGGGCTGCTGGCGCTGCTCGGCCAGGTCCGCGAGGCCGTACAGATCCCGGTGATCGCCGCGGGCGGGCTGATGCGCGGCTCGCAGATCGCTGCGGTGCTGGCCGCCGGGGCGTGCATGGCGCAGCTGGGCACCGCCTTCCTCGCCACCCCCGAGTCGGGCGCCAACCCGCTGCACAAGCAGGCGCTGACCAACCCCCTGTTCACCCATACGGAGTTGACCCGGGCGTTCTCCGGGCGGCCGGCCCGCGGGCTGGTGAACCGCTTCATGCGGGAGCACGGCCCGTACGCACCGGCCGCCTACCCGGCCGTCCACTACCTGACCTCCACCGTCCGCAAGGCCGCGGCCAAGGCGGGCGATGCCCAGGGTATGAATTTGTGGGCGGGGCAGGGGCACCGGCTGGCCCGGGAGCTGCCCGCCGGGCGGCTCGTGGAGGTGCTGGCGGCCGAACTGGACGCGGCGCGCGCCGCATTGACCCTGCCCGGCAGCGGCGGCAGCGCGTCATGACCGCGCCCGTCTTCCTCATCGATTCGCTCGCGGACGTACGGGCCGGGGGCACGCTGACCCTGGACGGGCCCGAGGGCCGGCATGCGGTGTCGGTGCGCCGGCTGCGGACCGGCGAGGAGGTCGTGCTGACGGACGGCCGGGGCACCGGGGCGCACGGCACGGTCGCCGCCGTCGAGGGCAAGGACCGGCTCACCGTCGCGGTCACCGCGCTGCGCACCGAGGAGCCGCCGCAGCCCACGATCACCGTGGTCCAGGCGCTCCCCAAGGGCGACCGCGGCGAGCTGGCCGTCGAGACGATGACCGAGACCGGTGTGGACGCCATCGTGCCCTGGCCGGCGGCGCGTTGCGTCACCCAGTGGAAGGGCGAGCGGGCCGCCAAAGCGCTGGGCAAATGGCGCGCCACGGCCCGCGAGGCGGGCAAGCAGTCGCGCCGGCTGACCTTTCCCCAGGTCGCCGACCCGCTGACGACCAAGCAGGTGGCCGCCCTGCTCGCCGACGCGGACTTCGCGGCCGTGCTCCACGAGGAGGGCAGCTCCCCGCTGGCCACCGCCGAACTCCCCGCCCAGGGCTCGATCGTGCTGGTCGTCGGCCCGGAGGGCGGCGTCTCCCCGGAGGAGCTCGCCACCTTCGCCGAGGCCGGCGCCCGGCCCTACCGCCTGGGCACGACCGTGCTGCGCACGTCCACCGCGGGCACCGCGGCGACGGCACTGCTGCTGGGACGCACGGGGCGCTGGAACTAAGGCCCCGGGCGCTGGACTGTTCTCCACGCAAGGATCGTGCCACGGCCCACTGACAACGCAGCGGTGCGCCGGCCGGGCCCTCAGGAGCCCGCCGGCGCACCGCCGTTCATGCGAAGGTGACCGGCCGCCCGGTCAGACCAGCTCGGCCGAGAGCGTGATGTTCTTGACGCCCGCCAGCGCCTGGCTCACCGGGCAGTTGGCCTTGGCGTCCTGCGCCGCCGCCTGGAACTCCTCCTCCGACAGACCGGGGACGCTGGCCTTGACGGTCAGGGCGATGCCGGTGATGCCCTCACCGGGCTGGAAGGTGACGTCGGCCTTGGTGTCGAGGGCGGCGACGGTGTAGCCCTTGCCCGCCAGGCCGTGCGAGAAGGCCATGGAGTAGCAGGAGGAGTGGGCCGCCGCGATGAGCTCCTCGGGGCTGGTGACGCCGCCCGGCTGCTCCGCGCGGGCGGGCCAGTTCACGTCGTACGTACCGACCTTGGAGGACTCCAGGGCGACGGTGCCCTTGCCCTCCAGGAGGTTGCCTTCCCAATGGGTCGTGGCGGTGCGCGTGGTTGCCATGGTGCAAAACTCCCGGTTGTGGACGAAAGCGTTCCGGGCACAGCTTAGTGAGCCGCGGACCGGGCGCCGCGGACGGTCCGCCGTGCCCCGCCCGTCCGGTGCCCGTCCGGTGCCCGTACGGACCGTCCGCCGCCCCGCGCGGCCTGCGCCCCGGGCCTTGCCGCGCCCCGTGGGGTGCCGCCCGGTAGCATCCGAGGGCCGTACGCACCGTGCGTACGGGGACGAGCTGGGAGGAGCCACCGGTGGCGGGAGAACCGCAGGCCGATTGCCTGTTCTGCAAGATCGTGGCGGGGGAGGTGCCGGCGACCATCGTCCGGGAGACCGAGACCACCGTCGCGTTCCGCGACATCAACCCCCAGGCCCCGACCCACATCCTGGTGATCCCCAAGGTGCACTACGCGAACGCCCTGGAGCTCTCCGCCGCGGACCCGGTCATCGCCGCCGACGTGCTGCACCAGGCGGGCCTGGTGGCCGCCGAGGAGAAGGTCGACGAGACCGGCTACCGCATCGTGTTCAACACCGGCCCCGGCGCCGGCCAGACCGTCTTCCACGCCCATGCGCATCTGCTGGGCGGCCGCGACCTGCAGCGTCTGGTCTGACGGGGCCGACTTGTCCGTACGCGAACTGGTCGTCCTCGGGACCGCCAGCCAGGTCCCCACCCGGCACCGCAACCACAACGGCTATCTGCTGCGGTGGGACGGTCACGGGCTGCTCTTCGACCCCGGAGAGGGCACCCAGCGGCAGATGCTGCGCGCCGGGGTCGCCGCCCATGACCTGAACCGGATCTGTGTCACGCACTTCCACGGCGACCACTCGCTGGGCCTGGCCGGGGTGATCCAGCGGATCAACCTCGACCGGGTGCCGCATCCGGTCACCGCCCACTATCCGGCCAGTGGGGAGCACTTCTTCGAACGGCTGCGGTATGCCACCGCCTACCGGGAGACGGTCCGGCTGATCCAGCGGCCGGTGACCGCCGACGGCGAGCTGGACCGCTCGGCGTCGTACGTCCTGGAGGCGCACCGCCTCTCGCACCCCGTCGAGTCGTACGGCTACCGCCTCGTGGAGCCGGACGCCCGCCGGATGCTGCCGGAGCGGCTGGCGGCCCACGGGATCAGCGGGCCGGACGTCGGACGGCTGCTGCGGCTCGGCGAGCTGAACGGCGTCACCCTCGACGAGGTGAGCGAGCAGCGCCGCGGCCAGCGGTTCGCCTTCGTCATGGACACCCGGCTGTGCGAGGGCGTCCATGCGCTCGCCGAGGGGGCCGACATGCTGGTCATCGAGTCGACCTTCCTCGACGAGGACACCGAACTCGCCGTGGAACACGGTCACCTCACCGCCGGGCAGGCCGCAGGGGTGGCCGCACGGGCCGGGGTGCGGCATCTGGTGCTGACGCACTTCTCGCAGCGCTACGCCGACCCCACGGAGTTCGAGCGGCAGGCCCGGGCGGCGGGCTTCACGGGCGAACTGACCATTGCCCAGGACCTTTTGCGGGTACCGCTGCCCAAGCGGCGGTGACGGCGGAACGGCGCTGATCGCGAGCGGCGCCGGTCTGCGAACGGGGCGCCGGTCGCCGCGGCCGCGTTCCGTTCAGGGCAGCGCTCTCCGGCCCGCCCCGCCCGGGCGGGCCGGAGGCGGGATCAGGGCAGGAAGTACATCGGGTTCGGCAGCTTGAAGGTGCGGTCCCCGGCGCCGCCGCTCAGGTCGCTGTACTGGTCCCCGAAATTGGCGACGATGTGGTAGCCGAGGGACTCGATGTGCTTACGGGTGCCGGACTTGTACTCGACGGTCGTGCAGGTGGCGCCGCACGGCAGGTAGGGCGGCGGGTGCTCGGTGTTCTTCAGGTAGACGTGCCGGCTGTCCAGCGACACCCCGTAGCCGACGTTCTTGAGGTTGCGCACGCTCCAGGTGCGCTGCGCCTCCTTGCGGCCGGTGAGGAAGAAGACCTCGGCGCCCTTGTCGTGCGCCCAGTTGACCAGCCGGTTCATCCCGAAGACCGGGTCCATGTCGGTGCTTTCGAGGTACTTGTCCTGGCTCTGTGGGGTGAAGTGGAAGCCGACCTGGAGCTCGTAGTTGTAGGTGAGCAGGGTCGTGTCGTCGATATCGAGCACGATGGCCGGCTTCGCCGTGCCGCGGGCCCGCCCGTGCCGGTCGAGGGCCTTGGTCAGATAGGCGCGGGCCCTGGTCTCGATGCCGCGGACCTGACGTGCGTAGTTGCTGTGCGGGGAGGCGTAGTGCTGACCGTCCGCCGTCACCGTGTCGCCGTAGTACGCCTTGATCTTGTCCTGCACCTGCGTGAGGTTGGGGATCTCCTTGTCGGTGCGCGGCACGGAGTGTTCGGCGGTGGCCTGGCCGATGCCGAACACGGCGGTGCCGGTGACCAGGGCGGCGACCGTCGCGGCACCGAGGCGGGCCCTGCGGGAGAGGGCGGTGCGGAAACGGGTGAGGCGGGGCATGCGCGGCTCCTTAAGTTGTCATGAGCGGACCCACAGGTCGGCTCCAGTAGATCTAACAGAGCCTCACATCGGTATCTACGCGCGAAGATTCAACGGTTGGTAAAGACTGGGCGCCTGGCGGGAGTTGACGACCGGGGGACGACCCGGACGGGCCGCAGCAGAGCGTGCGGACCACGCAGACCACGCAGGAGCCGTCGACGGCCGGCTGAGCCCGGCCCGTCGCGTGCCCCGTACGCCCGCTCCGGCCGTTCCCCGCTGGTGAAGCGGGCGGCCGCCCGGCCCACGGCGGCTGATCACGGACCCGGCCGAGGTCCTGTGCGCGAGGGCCCGCCGCGCGTACGGTGAGGCTCGGCTCAGTGGCGGTGCGCCACAGTGGTCCCGTACGTGATCTTTGAAAGGGGCTGTCCCGATGGCACAGGAAGTGCGCGGTGTGATTGCGCCGGGGAAGAACGAACCGGTCCGGCTGGAGACGATCCTGGTGCCGGATCCGGGGCCCGGCGAGGCCGTGGTGCAGATCCAGGCGTGCGGGGTGTGCCACACCGATCTGCACTACAAGCAGGGCGGCATCAACGACGACTTCCCGTTCCTGCTCGGGCACGAGGCGTCCGGAGTGGTGGAGTCGGTCGGCGACGGGGTCACCGAAGTGGCGCCGGGCGACTTCGTCATCCTCAACTGGCGGGCGGTGTGCGGCCAGTGCCGGGCCTGCCGGCGGGGCCGCCCCCAGTACTGCTTCGACACCCACAACGCCCGGCAGAAGATGACGCTCAAGGACGGCACGGAGCTGAGCCCCGCGCTGGGCATCGGCGCCTTCGCCGACAAGACCCTGGTCGCCGCCGGACAGTGCACCAAGGTCGACCCCGAGGTCTCGCCCGCGGTGGCGGGGCTGCTGGGCTGCGGCGTGATGGCGGGCATCGGCGCGGCAATCAACACCGGCAACGTCGGGCGCGGCGACTCGGTCGCGGTCATCGGCTGCGGCGGCGTCGGCGACGCGGCCGTAGTGGGCGCGCGGCTGGCCGGCGCCGCCCGGATCATCGCGGTGGACATCGACGACCGCAAGCTGGAGACGGCGCGCTCCATGGGCGCCACCGACACCGTCAACTCCCGGACCACCGACCCCGTCGAGGCGGTCCGCGGGCTCACCGGCGGCTTCGGCGCGGACGTCGTCATCGAGGCGGTGGGCCGCCCCGAGACCTACCAGCAGGCCTTCTACGCCCGCGACCTGGCAGGAACCGTCGTCCTGGTGGGCGTCCCCACCCCGGACATGACGCTGGAGCTCCCCCTGCTGGACGTCTTCGGCCGCGGCGGCGCCCTGAAATCCTCCTGGTACGGCGACTGCCTGCCCTCCCGCGACTTCCCGATGCTGATCGGGCTCCACCAACAGGGCCGGATCGACCTCGGCGCCTTCGTCACCGAGACCATCGGCATCGAGGACGTCGAGCAGGCCTTCGCACGGATGCAGGCGGGCGACGTCCTGCGTTCGGTGGTGACGCTCTGATGGCGGCCCGCATCGACCACCTGGTCACCTCCGGAACCTTCTCGCTCGACGGCGGCACCTGGGACGTCGACAACAACGTCTGGATCGTCGGCGACGACGACGAGGCGATCGTCATCGACGCGGCGCACGACGCCGAGGCCATCCTCCGGGCCCTCGGCGGCCGGACGCTGCGCGCGATCATCTGCACCCATGGGCACAACGACCACATCGACGCCGCCCCGGCGCTGGCCTCCCGCACCGGCGCCAGGATCCATCTGCACCCCGCCGATCTGCCGCTGTGGAAGATGACCCACCCGGACAGCTCGCCGGACGCGGAGCTGGCGGACGGCCAGGTGCTGACCATCGCCGGTACGGATCTGAGGGTGCTGCACACGCCGGGCCATGCGCCCGGAGCGGTCTGCCTTTATGCGCCCGAGCTGGGCACCGTCTTCACCGGCGACACCCTCTTCCAGGGCGGCCCCGGTGCCACCGGCCGGTCCTTCTCGGACTTCCCGACGATCGTCGCCTCGATCCGGGACCGGCTGCTGACCCTGCCTCCGCAGACGCAGGTGCGCACCGGGCACGGGGACCCGACGACGATCGGGGAGGAAGCGCCGCACCTGGAGGAATGGGTCAAGCGGGGGCATTAGGGGAAGCGGGGTTACTTGAGTAGGCGGGGCCACTACGGCACGCGGGGCCAGCACGGTAAGCGGGGCCAGTAGGGGAGGGGCGAACAGATCCCGTAGGGGAGGCGAGCGCCCCCTTCGGGGCCTCAACGCGGTGGGGCCGGGGCGGTATTCCCGGTTCCCGGTTCCCGGTTCCGGTGGGGGCACGGCGACGCCGCCCCGGTGGGCCCCCGGTGGGACACCCCCCCGGTGGCGACACCGCCCCGATGGTCGGGCCCTGGAGGGCGACACCGCCCCGAACGTAGGGCCCCGGTGGCGCCACCGCCCCGCTGGTCAGGCCCGCCGGCGCCACCGCCCCCGTGGTCACGCCTCCGTGGCCGCCCGTTCCAAGATCCGGGCGGCCACCGCGGCGGAGTCCACCAGCGGATGCAGCGCCAACGCCCGCAGCGCGGCGCCCCGGTCCTTGAAGGTGGCCGCCTCCACGGTCGCCCGTTCCACCGCCTTGAGCTGGAGCATCAGGCCCAGTTGGTCCGCCCGCAGTGGCGCGGTGGGCAGCGGCCGGGCGCCCTTGGCGGTCACCTCGCACACCGTCTCCACGATCGCGTCCGGTGCCAGCTGCGGCACCGTCGTTCCGTTGCGGACGTTGAGGATCAGCCGGGTGCCGCTGTCGCCGGTGATGGCGTGCATCAGCGCCAGCGCCACCCGGTCGTAGCCGCCGCCCTCCAGGTCGTGACTGTCGCGCTGCCAGCCGCCGGTCGCCTCCCGGCTGTGCGCCATGTACGTCTCCTCGCGCTCCAGCCGGGTCCGTTCCCACAGCCGGTAGGCCTCGTCCGGGCCGCCGGCCGCCGCGGCCCGCGCGAAGAAGCCGCCCTGCTGCTGGTCGAGGAATTCGCCGCGGGTCTCCCGGGTGTGCCGTACGGAGTCGAGGGTCTCGCGGCGGAAGTAGTAGTAGTGGAGGTACTCGTTCGGCAGCGCTCCCAGGGCCCGCAGCCAGTCGCCGCCGAACAGCCGGCCCTCCTCGAAGGACTCCAGCGCGGCGTCGTCGGCCAGCAGCCGCGGCAGCAGCTCGGTGCCGTCCACCGTCAACGACCGCAGCCAGCCGAGGTGGTTGAGGCCCACGTAGTCGTAGCCCGCCCGGGCCGGGTCCGCGAGGGCCGCCGGGTCCGCGCCGGCCGCCCGCGCCGCCCGGCGCACCAGCCCCACCGGCGAATCGCAGATCCCGATGACGCGGTCGCCGAGTACCTGGGACATCGCCTCGGTGACCGTGCCCGCGGGGTTGGTGAAGTTGATGACCCAGGCCCCCGGGGCGAGCGCGGCCACCCGCTCGGCGATGTGCAGCGCCACCGGGACCGTCCGCAGGCCGTAGAGGACACCGCCCGCGCCCACCGTCTCCTGGCCGAGCACCCCCTCGGACAACGGGATCCGCTCGTCCCGGATGCGCCCGGCCGTACCGCCCACCCGGATCGCCGAGAAGACGAAGCCGGCGCCGGCCAGCGCCTCGTCCAGACCCGCCGCGACGCGTACGGGCACCGGCGCCGGATGCCCCTGTGCCAGCCGCGCCAGCACCTCGGCGATCACCGCCACCCGTTGCGGATCGGTGTCGTGCAGCACCACCTCGGAGACGGCGGGTGCCGGGTCGTCCAGCAGCGCGCGGTAGACCAGCGGCACCCGGAAGCCGCCCCCGCCGAGAATCGTCAGCCTCATGGGGCGGAACGTACCGCAGCATCAGGCACACTGGCGGCACGTGCAGATACGAGAGGGGAGAGCACGGTGAGCAGCCGACGCGATGACCTTCCGCCCGCGGGCCCGGCCGCCGTGCCACCGAGCCTCGATCCGCTGGCCGCGGTGCGCGCCGACGGCGATCCGCGCACCGACGTCTACCTCACCGGCACGGTCTTCCTGGACATCATCTTCACCGGCCTGGATTCCGCCCCCGTCCGCGGCACCGAGTCCTGGGCCCGCGGCATGGGCTCCAGCCCCGGGGGCGTCGCCAACATGGCCACCGCGCTGGCCCGGCTCGGCCTGCGCACCTCCCTGGCCGCGGCCTTCGGCGACGACCACTACGGCGAATACTGCTGGGAGGCGCTCGAACAGGGCGAGGGCATCGACCTGGCGCTGTCCCGCACGGTCCCCGGCTGGCACTCCCCGGTCACCGTCTCCATGGCGTACGAGGGCGAGCGCACGATGGTCTCGCACGGCCACGAGGCGCCGCCGCCCGACTTCGCCTTCGACGGCAAGCACGCCCCGGGCTGCCCGCCGCCGTCCCGCGCCTGCGTCGCCTCGCTGGTGCCGGGCCGCCGGGAGGGCTGGCTGGGCTGCGCGGCGAGCCGCGGCAGCCGCATCTTCGCGGACGTGGGCTGGGACGACAGCGGGCGCTGGGACCCTGCCGACCTCGCCGACCTCGAACACTGCGAGGCGTTCCTGCCCAACGCCGAGGAGGCGATGCGCTACACCCGCACGGACTGCCCGCGCGCCGCCGCCCGCCAGCTCGCCGACCGGGTGCCGCTCGCGGTGGTCACGCTCGGTGCGGAGGGCGCCTGCGCGGTGGACGGGCGGACCGGCGAGAGCGCCGAGGTGCCTGCCATCGCCGTGGAGGAGCTGGATCCCACCGGCGCCGGGGACGTCTTCGTCGCCGGCTTCGTCACCGGCACGCTCGCCGACTGGCCGCTCACCGACCGGCTCGCCTTCGCGGGGCTGAGCGCCGCGCTGTCCGTGCAGGAATTCGGCGGCTCGCTGTCCGCGCCGGGCTGGGCCGAGATCGCCGCCTGGTGGCAGCAGCTGCGGGGGTACGAGGCGAGCGCGACGGGCACGGCGGGTGCGCTGCGCCGCCAGTACGCCTTCCTGGACGAGGTGCTGCCGGCGGCCTACCGGCCCGCCCCGCTGGCCCGCGCGCTGCCGACCCTCGGCTTCCGCCGCCCGGCCTGAGCTGCACCGGAGCCGGTTTCCGGGCGTCCCCGCGCCGCCTGGCGGCGGGCCCGACTGCTCCGTCCGGCGGGAAAAGCCCTCGGGGCTGTCGGTGCCCCGTCGTACTCTTGTATCCCAAGGAGTCGAGTGCAGGCAGGCACCTCTTACGAGCAAAGGATGGGGTTGAGCAGGCCACCGAGCCGCCCTATGACTCAGACACCCACGCAACCGCAGGCACGCGCCCAGTTCACCGTCCCGGCCAAGCACCCCATGGTCACGGTCCTGGGATCCGGAGACTCTCTTCTGCGCGTGATCGAAAAAGCCTTCCCGGCGACCGACATCCACGTCCGGGGCAACGAAGTCAGCGCGGTCGGCGACGCCCGGGAGGTCGGCCTCGTCCAGCGCCTTTTCGACGAGATGATGCTGGTGCTCCGCACCGGACAACCGATGACGGAGGACGCAGTGGAACGCTCCATCGCCATGCTGCGGGCGGCGGAGGACGGCGAAGGCGCGGTCAGTGAGACGCCCGCCGAGGTGCTCACCCAGAACATCCTCTCCAACCGGGGCCGCACGATCCGCCCCAAGACCCTCAACCAGAAGCGCTATGTCGACGCCATCGACGAGCACACCGTCGTCTTCGGCATCGGCCCGGCCGGCACCGGCAAGACCTACCTCGCCATGGCCAAGGCCGTGCAGGCGCTGCAGGCCAAGCAGGTCAACCGGATCATCCTGACCCGGCCCGCGGTCGAGGCCGGCGAGCGGCTCGGCTTCCTGCCGGGCACCCTCTACGAGAAGATCGACCCGTATCTGCGCCCGCTCTACGACGCGCTGCACGACATGCTCGACCCCGACTCCATCCCGCGCCTGATGGCCGCGGGCACGATCGAGGTCGCCCCGCTGGCGTACATGCGTGGCCGGACCTTGAATGACGCGTTCATCATCCTCGACGAGGCGCAGAACACGAACCCCGAGCAGATGAAGATGTTCCTCACCCGCCTCGGCTTCGAGTCGAAGATCGTCATCACCGGCGATGTCACCCAGGTCGACCTGCCGGGCGGCACGAAGAGCGGTCTGCGCCAGGTCCGGGAGATCCTGGACGGCGTCGACGATGTGCACTTCTCCCTGCTCACCAGCCAGGACGTGGTCCGGCACAAGCTGGTCGGCCGTATCGTCGACGCCTATGAGAAGTACGACAGCCGCAACGGCCAGTGAGCCCGCCGGCCGGTAGACCCGGCCGGCGCCGGAGCCCCACCGACCCACCATCGGGCACGTACCGAGAAGCGAGAAGCGCCACCCTCATGTCCATCGACGTCAACAACGAGTCCGGCACGGACATCGACGAGCAGGCCATCCTGGACGTCGCCCGCTACGCCGTCGCCAGGATGCGCATCCACCCGCTCTCCGAGCTGTCCGTCATCGTCGTGGACGCCGAGGCCATGGAGCAGCTCCATCTCCAGTGGATGGACCTGCCCGGCCCGACCGATGTGATGTCCTTCCCGATGGACGAGCTGCGTCCGCCGGCCAAGGACGACGAGGAGCCTCCGCAGGGGCTCCTCGGTGACATCGTGCTGTGCCCGGAGGTCGCCAAGAAGCAGGGCGAGGAGGCCCCCACCGGGCACAGCATGAACGAGGAGCTCCAGCTGCTCACCGTCCACGGCGTGCTCCACCTCCTCGGCTACGACCATGAAGAGCCGGACGAGAAGGCCGAGATGTTCGGCCTGCAGGCGGCGATCATCGACGGCTGGCGTGCCGAGCAGGGCCTGACCGGCCCCTCGCCGGCCCCCACCGTGACCTGACGGGACACCCGATGACCACCCAGCTGATCGCGGTCGCGGTCCTGCTCGTCGTGATCGCCTGGCTCGCCGCATGTGCGGAGGCCGGCCTGGCCCGGACGACCAGCTTCCGCGCCGAGGAGGCCGTCCGCTCCGGCCGCCGTGGCAGCGCCAAGCTCGCCGCCGTCGCCGCCGACCCCACCCGCTATCTCAACGTCGCGCTGCTGGTGCGGGTCGGCTGCGAGATGGCCGCCGGTGTCCTGGTCACCTACGCCTGCCTGCGCTCCTTCGAGGAGACCTGGCAGGCGCTGGCCGTCGCCATCGGGGTGATGGTGCTGGTCTCCTATGTCGCCGTCGGGGTCTCCCCGCGGACCATCGGCCGCCAGCACCCGCTGAACACCGCGACCGCCGCCGCCTACGTCCTGCTGCCGCTGGCCCGCATCATGGGCCCCGTCCCGCAGCTGCTGATCCTCCTCGGCAACGCCCTCACCCCCGGCAGGGGCTTCCGCAAGGGCCCGTTCGCCTCCGAGGCCGAGCTGCGCTCGCTGGTCGACCTCGCCGGGAAGGAGTCGCTGATCGAGGACGAGGAGCGCCGGATGGTGCACTCGGTCTTCCAGCTCGGCGACACCCTCGTCCGTGAGGTGATGGTGCCGCGGACGGATCTGATCGCCGTCGAGCGCTTCAAGACCATCCGCCAGGCGCTGACCCTCGCGCTGCGCTCCGGCTTCTCCCGGATCCCGGTGACCGGCGAGAACGAGGACGACATCGTCGGCGTCGTCTATCTCAAGGACCTCGCCCGCAAGGTCCACATCAGCCGCGACGCCGAGAACGAGCTGGTCTCCACGGCCATGCGTCCCGCCGTTTTCGTCCCCGACACCAAGAACGCCGGTGATCTGCTGCGGGAAATGCAGCAGGACCGCAATCATGTCGCGGTGGTCATCGATGAATACGGCGGCACGGCCGGCATCGTCACCATCGAGGACATTCTCGAGGAGATCGTCGGTGAGATCACCGACGAATACGACCGTGAACTGCCGCCCGTCGAGGATCTCGGTGACGGCCGCTATCGCGTCACCTCCCGGCTGGACATCGGCGACCTCGGCGAGCTGTACGGCCTGGCCGAGCTGGACGACGAGGATGTCGAAACCGTCGGCGGGCTGCTCGCCAAGCTGCTCGGCCGGGTCCCGATCGCCGGCGCCACCGCCGAGGTCGACCTCTCCTACGACGCCTCCGACCCCGGCCTGAAGGCGCTCCGACTGACCGCCGAGGCACCGGCCGGACGCCGCAACAAGATCATCACGGTGTTGTGCGAGCCGGTGCGCCCGGACGGGGCGAGCGCCTCCCGGGAGCCGTCGACGGGCGGCCGGTCCGCCGGCTGAACGGACGCGGAACGCGCCACGTAATTCCCGGTGACGGCGAGAACATTTCCGCCGCCACCGGGCCGCCGGTTACTTATCTCCGGTGCACCGCACATGTTCTGCAAGCCATTTCCTGAGGCGCTGGATTCCGTGTGCTGCGCCATGGAAAGATCTTCAGGCGGTTGCGCCCCATGCGGCCGCCACGGGTATTGCGGAAGAGAAATCTTGCAATGCAGGCTGCCCCGGCCACGGGGGTCCGGGGCAACCACCTGTTCCCTCAGCCGCGGCGCGACGCACGGACCGTCCGCAGCCCGACGGCCACCAGCAGGGCGACCACCGCGACCACCGCCGCGTCCAGCCCCAGGCCCAGCTTGATGCCACCGAGGGTGGCCTGGGCGAAGCCGCTGCCGTCCGCCCGCAGCGCGGCGATGTGCGCCGAGGCGACCGCGCTCAGCAGCGGAATGCCGAGGGTGAGGCCCATCTGCTGGGAGCTGGTGACCAGACCGGTGGCCAGGCCCTGCTGGTCGTCCGGGAGGCCGGAGGTGGCGGTCACCCCGTACGCGATGATCGCCCACAGGTGACCGAGGCTGCCGCAGGACACCGCGACCAGGGCCAGCCAGCCGCCCGTCTCGGTGCCCAGGCCCAGCAGCGCGGCCGTGCAGCCGGCCTGCAGCAGCAGCCCGGTCACCAGGGTGCGGCGGGCGCCGAACCGGCCGATGACCTTCGGGGCGACCAGACCGGCGAGCGCGGAGACCGCGCCCTGCACCCCGAAGACCAGACCAGTGAGGAAGGCGGACAGCCCCAGCACTTCCTGGAGGTAGAGCGTCAGCAGGAAGACGACGGTGCTCATCATCGCGAACGTCGTCAGGCCCGCCAGATTGCCCCAGGCGACGCTGCGGCGGCGCAGCATCGGCAGCGACACCAGCGGCTGTTCGGCCCGCGACTCCACCCGGACGAACGCGGCCAGCAGCACGGCGCCGACGACCAGCGTGACCAGCACGTCCGGGCGGCCGAAGCCCTGCTGGGCGGCGGTCGACAGGGCGTAGATCAGCGCCAGCAGCCCGCCGGTGACGGTGACCGCGCCGGGCAGATCGAGCCGCGGCCGCTGCGGGTGCCTGGACTCGGTCAACACCACCGGCGCGGTGGCCAGGACGGCCACCCCGGCCACGGACAGCAGGCCCATGGTCGAGCGCCAGCCCAGCGCATCGGTCATCACCCCGCCCAGCACCATGCCGATCGTGAAGCCCAGCGAGAGCAGGGTGCCGCTGATGCCCAGGGCGCGCTCGCGCTGCGGGCCCTCGGCGAAGGTGGTGGTCAGCAGCGACATCCCGGTCGGCACGATGATCGCCGCGCCCAGCCCCTGGAGCGCCCGAGCGGCCAGGAAGACGGCCGGCGACCAGGCCAGCGCGGCCAGCACGGAGGCCGCGGTGAACAGCGCGAGCCCGATGAGGAACAGCCTGCGCCGCCCGAAGAGATCGGCGATCCGGCCGGACAGCAGCAGAAAGCCGCCCGACGGCAGCGCGAACGCGGTGACCGCCCACTGCAGATCGGCCTGGCCCATGCCCAGGTCCCGGCCGAGCACCGGCAGCGCCACATTCAGGATGGAGAAGTCCAGCGCGATGATGAACTGCGCCGCGCACAGCAGCAGCAGGATGAGCTTGGCGCGCGGGGTCATCCGTGCGCCGTCGGACGAGGCGGCGGCCGGGGCGGCGGATACGTCCGCCGCGCCACCGGGGCGGCGCGACGCAGGAGCTGAGGTCTCGGTTACTGGCATGCTCCGAGCCTGCGGCCTCGGAATACGCCGTGGGGAGCGGCAACTTATCGTGGTGTACGCACCACCAGCCACGCACACAGGGGGAAATACGTGGTCTCGAACGCCACTCAGGACGCCGCGCGCCGCCGCCAGGAACTCCGCGACTTCCTGATGACCCGCCGCGCCCGGGTCACCCCGGCCGAGGCGGGCCTGCCCGACGGCGGTCGCCGCCGCACTCCGGGACTGCGCCGTGAGGAGGTCGCCGTCCTCGCCGGGGTCGGCGCGTCCTGGTACCAGTGGCTGGAGCAGGGCCGCGACATCACCGTCTCGCCGCAGGTGCTGGACGCGGTCGCCCGGGTGCTGCGGCTCAACGGCGCCGAACGGCGGCATCTGTACGTCCTTGCCGGGCTGAACCCGCCCCCGCGCCAGGACGCCGAGGAGCTGGGCCTCACCGACGTGTGCGCGGGCCTGCAGCGGCTGATCGACGCCTGGATGCCGTTCCCGGCGCACATCATGGACCCGTACTGGAACACCATCGCCTACAACGAAGCGGCGCAGCTGGTGCTGGGCCACGGCCGCCCCGGCGTCTCGCGCAACTGCCTGATCGCGTTCTTCACCGACCCCGTCTACCGCGCGCGGGCCGCCAGTTGGGAGACCAACGCCCCCCTGGTCGTGGCGCAGTTCCGGGCCGCGTGCTCGGTCCGGCCGGGCGATGAGGGCTTCGACGCGGTCGTCCAGGAGACCTCGGCTCTCAGCACGGAGTTCGCCGAGCTGTGGGCGCGCGCCGACGTCCAGGACGGCGGCACGCTCCACAAGGAGATGGCCCATCCGCTCGTCGGCGCCCTGCTCTTCGAGACCACCCTGCTGCAGATCCCGGTCCGCCCCGACCTGAGCATCGTGCTGCACAACCCGCGCCCGGAGTCGGACACCGCGGCGAAGCTGGAGTGGCTCACCTCACCGGAGGGCCGGCGCGGGGGGATGTCCTCGGTCGCGGGCTGACGCACCCCGGGGCGGCCCGGGGCGAAGGGCCCGCGCCGCCCGCCGGCCACCGCCCGCATATGCTCGCCGGTATGAGCGATGCCGCACCCCTGGACCCCGAAGACCGCAAGATCATCACGCTCGCGCGCTCGGCGCGGGCCCGCAACGGCGTGCCCGAGGGCGCGGCCGTCCGCGACGAGACCGGCCGCACCTACGTCGCCGGCACCGTCGCCCTGGATTCGCTCCGGCTCAGCGCGCTGCAGACGGCCGTCGCGATGGCCGTCGCCAGCGGGGCCACCTCGCTGGAGGCCGCGGCGGTGGTCACCGACGCCGAGGCTGCCAGCGACGCGGACCGCGCGGCCGTACGGGACCTCGGCGGCCCCGCGACGCCCGTCCTCGTCGCCGGTCCGGACGGCGCCCTGCGCAGCACCGTCCCGGCGGGCGAGCCGCAGGCCTGAGCCGCCGGGCAGTAAGGGACGGCAGTACGGGCGGCCCGCCGGCACCGGAGGGCCGCCCCCGCCGGGCACTCCGGTGCCGGCCGGCCGCCGGGCACTCCGCGCCCGGTGGTCGGAGCCGCGCCCGGGATCGGGGAGAATGGGCGCCATGAGCGTTCGTACAGAGTCCTCCGCCGCGCACCGCGCCGGCTTCGCCTGCTTCGTCGGTCGCCCCAACGCGGGCAAGTCCACCCTCACGAACGCTCTCGTCGGCACGAAGGTGGCGATCACCTCCAACCGCCCGCAGACCACCCGGCACACGGTGCGCGGCATCGTCCACCGCCCCGAGGCCCAGCTGGTCCTCGTCGACACCCCGGGGCTGCACAAGCCGCGCACCCTGCTCGGCGAGCGGCTGAACGACGTGGTCCGCACCACCTGGTCCGAGGTCGACGTCATCGGCTTCTGCCTGCCCGCCGACCAGAAGATCGGCCCCGGCGACCGCTACATCGCGGCCGAGCTGGCCGACATCAAGAAGACCCCCAAGGTCGCCATCGTCACCAAGACCGACCTGGTCGACTCCAAGGCGCTGGCCGCCCAGCTGATCGCCATCGACCAGCTCGGCAAGGAGCTGGGCATCGACTGGGCCGAGATCATCCCGGTCTCGGCGGTGGGTGCCACCCAGGTGTCGCTCCTCGCGGACCTGCTCGTCCCGATGCTCCCCGAGAGCCCGCCGCTCTACCCCGAGGGCGACCTCACCGACGAGCCCGAGCAGGTCATGGTCGCCGAGCTGATCCGCGAGGCCGCGCTGGAGGGCGTACGCGACGAGCTGCCGCACTCGATCGCGGTGGTCGTCGAGGAGATGCTGCCGCGCGAGGACCGCCCCGCCGACAAGCCGCTCCTCGACATCCATGCCAACGTCTACATCGAGCGCCCCAGCCAGAAGGGCATCATCATCGGCCCCAAGGGCAAGCGCCTGAAGGAGGTCGGCACCAAGTCCCGCAAGCACATCGAGGCACTGCTGGGCACGCCGGTCTTCCTCGATCTGCACGTCAAGGTCGCCAAGGACTGGCAACGCGACCCCAAGCAACTGCGCAAGCTGGGCTTCTGAGCCCCGCCGGGGGACTCCAAGGCCCTACGGCACGCCCCGGATCCTGCGCACCAGCAGCGCCCCCAGCAGCCCGACCGCCGCGGCGGTGAGGTACAGCGTCCGGTAGCCGCCGAGGTCGTGCACGAGCGGCCCGGCCAGCGCCGGGGCGGCCACCTGCGGCAGCGAGTTGGCGATGTTGAGGACGCCCATGTCCTTGCCGCGGTGGGCGGCCGCCGGCAGCACATCCGTCATCAGCGCGAAGTCGACGGATGTGAAGACGCCGAACCCGACGCCGAGCAGCGCCGCCGCGCACAGCGCCCCCGCCCACGTCTGCCACACGGCCAGCATCGCGGTCGCCACCGTCATGAGCACGCCGGCCCACAGCACGAACGGCTGCCGGCGCCCGGCCCGGTCCGACCAGAACCCCCCGGCCACGACCGTGCCCAGCAGAGTCACCCCATTGATCGCGGTCAGCACCAGCACCCCACTGCCCGGGTCCGGCCGCCGCAGCACATCCCGCAGGTAGTACAGGAGATACAGCAGCGCCAGCGAGTTGCCGAGGTTGATCAGGAACCTCGTCAGCCAGGCCCACCCCAGATCGGGATGGCGGCGCGGGCTGATCCAGAACGAGGAGAGCAGCGTCTGCGGGGTCAGCGCGGGCCTCCACGCGGCCGGCAGCGCCGGGTCCCGGTGCAGCAGCACATACGGGAGGGCGCCCAGCAGCGTGAAGCCGGCACAGGCGGCATAGCCCGCGCGCACCCCGCCCGCGGCCGTCGCCAGCCCCGTACCCGCCACCACCCCGAGGATCTGCGCGGCCCCCAGCCAGCCGCCCACCGCGCCCCGCTGCCGGTGCGGCACCCGGTCGGGCACCGCCGCCGTGATCGCCGCGAACGCCGCATTGAGGGTGAGCTGCACCAGACACCACCCCAGCGCCATCCCCGCCACCGTGCCCGCCCCGGCCAGCAGCACCAGCGCACCGGCCCCGCCCAGCACGCCCGCCAGGATCCACGGCCTGCGCCGCCCGAACCGCGAGGCCGTACGGTCCGACAGCGCCCCGGCCAGCGGGTTGCACACCATCGAGACGGCGGCCCCCAGCCCCGTCACCCACGCCAGCACCGACTCCTTCGGCATCCCGGACGGCGCCAGCTCGGCGGCCTGCAGGGCGAGCAGGATCTGCAGCGGCCCGTACCACCCGGCCCAGATCGCCCCGTTGGCCAGCGACAGCGCGGCGGTCCAGCCCCGCCCGACCGGCTCCGACGGCTCCGACGGCGCTGTGGGGGCCGCCGGTGCGCTCACCCCCGGGCCTGGTCCCGCAGGGCGTCCCGCAGCCAGCGGTACGAGGCCTTGGGCGTCCGCTGCAGCGTCGCGTAGTCCACGTGCACCAGCCCGAACCGCCGCGCGTAGCCCTCCGCCCACTCGAAGTTGTCCAGCAGCGACCAGACGAAGTACCCGCGGACATCCACCCCGGCGTCCATGGCCGCGTGCAGCGCCCGCAGATGCCCGTCCAGGAACGCGATCCGCTCCCCGTCCTCGATGCCCTCGTACGCGCACCCGTTCTCGGTGATCACGACGGGCGGCAGCCGGTCCCCGTACCGCTCCCGGAACGACACCAGCAGCTCGGTCAGCGCCTCCGGCACCACCGGCCACCCGAAGTCGGTCCGCGGATACCCCGGGATCTCGCGGGGCGCGAAGGGCAGCTCGGGCGGCAGCCGGATCCCGCCGAAGGCGGTCGGCCCGGACCCCTCGGCGGCCGGGGCACCCACCAGCGTCGGTTGGTAGTAGTTGATCCCGTACCAGTCCAGCGGCTGCGAGATGATCTGCAGATCCTCGGCGACCGGCCCCGGCAGCAGCCCCGCCAGCTCCTCGTCCGGATACGTCCCGAGCAGTACGGGCTCCGCGAACAGCCGGTTGAGCAGCAGGTCGTAGAGGCCGGCCGCCGCGGTGTCCGCCTCCGCCGCACTCGCCGGCCAGGTCGGCCCGTGGGAGTTGGCGATCCCGATGTCCCGCGCCCCCTGGGCTCGCAGCGCCTGGACCGCCAGCCCGTGCCCCAGCAGCTGGTGATGCGCCGCCGGCAGCGCCTCGAACAGCAGCTGCCGCCCCGGCGCATGCTGCCCCAACCCGTAACCCAGCAGGGTCAGTTCGGCCGGCTCGTTGAGCGTGATCCACCGCTCCACCCGGTCCCCGAGCCGCCCCGCCACCACCTCCGCATACGCGGCGAAGCGCTCGGCCGTCTCCCGGACGAGCCAGCCGCCGCCCTCCTCCAGCGCCTGCGGGGTGTCCCAGTGGAACAGCGTCGGTACGGGGGCGACCCCCGCCGCCAGCAGCTCGTCCACCAGCCGGTCGTAGAAGTCCAGCCCGGCCCGGTTGACCGCCCCGCTCCCGTCCGGCACCACCCGCGGCCAGGCCACCGAGAACCGGTAGGCCCCGACGCCGAGCTCCTTGAGCAGCGCCACGTCCTCGCGGTATCGGTGGTAGTGATCGGTCGCCACCCGCGGATCGGACCCGTCCTTGATCCTCCCGGCCTCGGCCGCGAACACATCCCACGCGGACCGCCCCCGCCCGTCCTCGCCCACCGCCCCTTCGATCTGCGCGGCGGACGTCGACACCCCCCACACGAAGTCACGGGGGAAGCGGGGCAGGGGCAGCGAGGGGTCCGGCACCATCGTCATGGGCGAGATCCTTGTAACCGCCGGTAACGGTGTCAAGGGGGCGGCAAGGAAGGCGAGTTGGCGGCGGATTGCCGGTGGACTCCGGTCGGCGAGGGGTGCTCACTGACTCGCCGGTCACGCGCCCGGGGGCGGGAATCGCCTGAGGTAGCGCAGGGCCCGTTCCCATGGATCGAAGGCGAAGAGCCCTCGGGGCCGGTGGTGGTGGCGGGTGCAGAACGCGTCGAGATCTCCGTGGACGGGACCCGTCCGGAAGTCGGCGTCGGGCGTCGTGGCGCGGGTGACGGACAGCAGCTCCGGCTCGGGGGTCCATCCGTCGTGATCGAATGCCCAGGTCCCGTCCGTGACGTAGACATGGCCGGGGTCCCGTGCCCCACGTGACCAGAGGCCGACGGCGTGGAACCCCGCTTCGGGGTACGTCTCCATGAACGCGTACGCGAGGATGTGACACGCCCCGGCAGCGAAGAACGCCACGTCCTCCCGCTCCCAGGAGAGCAGTTGGTCTCGCCGCTCCTCGGCGGTGCGCTTGAAGCGGGCACTGGGGCGATACACGGTCCCCCCGGACTACTCGTGTGCTCGGTCTGCGGCGGCCCTGCTCCGGCCGGCGTCGCGGCCGGGGCGCCTCCGTGCCCCCTACGAGCCTTCCTTCAGCACCTTGGTGATCAGCGTCCGCTGTTCCTGGGTGAGCCGTGGATCGGAGCAGTACACCGTCCGGCCGTCGACCGTGATCTGGTAGCTGAAGCCGTCCGGGACCCCGACGGGGGGTTCGGTGCGGGCGGTGGCGACGGCCTTGTCGGCCAGGGTCCGCCAGTCCGCGGCGTCGTCGCGGTCCGAGGTGTCGATCTCGGCGCGGCGGTCGACGCCGCTGAAACCGCCGGTGCGATGGACGTGGATGCGCATAACGGGCTCCTTGGACGTCAGACGTCTTACACGGACTTCTACCCCGCGGGGACACGGTATGCGTGCGCGGGGCGGGCCGCAGGGCGGCGCTGCGTGCGTGCCTCCGTACGTGCGCGGGGCGGGGACCCCGCTGCTGGTCCCCGCCCCGCGGACCTCGTACCCGCGCCGTGCTACTTGGGGGTCACGCCGACCTGGGTCCAGGCCTTGACCACGGCGTCGTGCTCGGTGGCGGCGCCGAAGCGGGCCTGGGCGGCCTTGATGGTGAGGCCGGCGAAGTCGGCGAACTGGGCGTTCTTGGCGAGTTTGCCGCCGGTCAGGACGTCGTACCAGACCTGGCCGGCCCGCTCCCAGGCCTTGCCGCCGAGTGCGGTGGCCACCAGATAGAAGGCGTGGTTGGGGATGCCGGAGTTGATGTGCACACCGCCGTTGTCGCCGGGCGTGTGGACATAGCCCTTCATCGTGGCGGGCTGCGGGTCCTTGCCGAGGACGTCGTCGTCGTACGCGGTGCCGGGGGCCTTCATCGAGCGGAGGGCCTTGCCGGTGACGTTCGGGCCGAGCAGTTCGGCGCCGACCAGCCAGTCGGCCTGGTCGGCGGTCTGGCCGAGGGCGTACTGCTTGATCAGTACGCCGAAGACATCGGAGACGGACTCGTTGAGGGCACCGGGCTGGCCGGCGTAGTCGAGGTTGGCGGTGTACTGCGTGACGCCGTGGGTCAGCTCGTGGCCGATCACGTCGACGGGGATGGTGAAGTCCTTGAACAGGTCGTTGTCACCGTCACCGAAGACCATCCGCTCGCCGTCCCAGAAGGCGTTGTCGTAGCGCTGGCCGTAGTGGACGGTGGCGTTGAGCGGCAGGCCGGCGCCGTCGATGGACTTGCGGCCGTAGGCCTTGAGGTAGAACGCGAAGGTGGCGCCGAGGCCGGCGTGTGCGCGGTTGACGGAGGCGTCCTTGACGGGGCCGTCCGCCTCCGAGTGCACCTTGTGGCCGGGCAGGTTCGTCTGGTGGCGGGCGTCGTAGATGGTGCGCTTCGGCTTGTCGGCGGCGGCTTCGGGGTCCCCGGGGGTGAGGTCGCGGGCGGCGATCTCGCGGCGCTGGATGCGCTGTACGTGGTCGTGCTCCAGGGTGCGGCGGGCGGGCTCGTGCCGGGCCGGGTCGTCGGACTGGGCCAGGTTGTCGAGGATGTGCGGCGGGATGATCGTGCAGAAGACGGGCGAGCCGCAGCCGGCCGGTTCTGGCGTCGCGTTGTTGAGGTCCATGAACAAACGGTGGCACTGTGTAATGCGACTGTCACTGCCTGCGGCTGAAATTCCCGGAAAAGTGTGGTTAGTCGCATTTATGCCCTAAGAGTCGTCCCGTCCCGCATACTGATACGCCACCGCCATGCAGGGCGGACCTCAGCTAGGGTGCTGTGCATCATGCGTTTCGGGCTGCTTCTCCTTAGCTGCCGCGGCGAGGGCCTGTAGTCGTAGGCCGACCCCCTCCCCGCGGAGTTCGGTGTTGCGATCTTGTCGCCCCGTCGGCCCCCTTCTGACTCCCGCGAGCAGAGGGACCCCAGCGGAATACGAGGAGCCCCACGCACCATGTCGAATCCGTCGAACCCCGCAGATCATGCCGTCGGCCGCCGCACCCCGGTGACGAACGCGACGCAGCTGCAGCGGGACTCCGGCATGCCGGTCCACAAGTACAGCCGCTACGAAGCGGTGGACATCCCGGACCGCACCTGGCCGGACAACCGCATCACCGTCGCGCCCCGCTGGCTGTCGACCGACCTGCGGGACGGCAACCAGGCGCTGATCGACCCGATGTCGCCGGCCCGCAAGCGCGAGATGTTCGATCTGCTGGTGCGCATGGGCTACAAGGAGATCGAGGTCGGCTTCCCGTCCTCCGGTGAGACCGACTTCGCCTTCGTCCGCTCCATCATCGAAGAGGGCGCGATCCCCGAGGACGTGACGATCTCCGTCCTGACGCAGGCCCGCGAGGAGCTGATCGAGCGGACCGTCGAGTCGCTGCGCGGCGCCCACCGCGCCACGGTGCACCTGTACAACGCCACTGCCCCGGTCTTCCGCCGGGTCGTCTTCCGAGGCTCGAAGGACCAGGTCAAGCAGATCGCCGTGGACGGCACCCGGCTGGTCATGGAGTACGCCGACAAGATCCTCGGTGACGAGACGATCTTCGGCTACCAGTACAGCCCGGAGATCTTCACCGACACCGAGCTGGACTTCGCGCTGGAGGTCTGCGAGGCGGTGATGGACGTCTGGCAGCCCGAGGAGGGCCGCGAGATCATCCTGAACCTGCCCGCCACCGTGGAGCGTTCGACGCCGTCCACGCACGCCGACCGCTTCGAGTGGATGTCGCGCAACCTGTCCCGGCGCGAGCACGTATGCCTGTCGGTACACCCGCACAACGACCGGGGCACCGCGGTCGCCGCCGCCGAGCTGGCGATCATGGCGGGCGCGGACCGGATCGAGGGCTGCCTGTTCGGGCAGGGCGAGCGCACCGGCAACGTCGACCTGGTGACGCTGGGCATGAACCTGTTCTCCCAGGGCGTCGACCCGCAGATCGACTTCTCGCAGATCGACGAGATCCGTCGCACCAGCGAGTACTGCAACCAGATGGAGATCCACCCGCGCCACCCCTACGCGGGCGACCTGGTCTACACCGCCTTCTCCGGCTCCCACCAGGACGCCATCAAGAAGGGCTTCGACGCCATGGAGGCCGCGGCCACCGCCGCCGGCAAGACCGTGGACGACATCGAGTGGGCGGTTCCGTACCTGCCCATCGACCCGAAGGACGTCGGCCGCTCCTACGAGGCCGTCATCCGCGTCAACTCGCAGTCCGGCAAGGGCGGTATCGCCTACGTCCTGAAGAACGACCACAAGCTGGACCTGCCGCGCCGGATGCAGATCGAGTTCTCCCGGATCATCCAGGAGAAGACCGACAGCGAGGGCGGCGAGGTCACGCCCGCGGCCATCTGGTCCACCTTCCAGGACGAGTACCTGCCCAACCCCGAGAACCCGTGGGGCCGCATCCAGGTCAAGAACGGCCAGACCACCACCGACAAGGACGGCATCGACACCCTCACCGTCGAGGCCGAGGTGGACGGTGCGGAGACGGTCCTGGTCGGCACCGGCAACGGTCCGATCTCCGCGTTCTTCCACGCGCTCCAGGGCATCGGCGTCGACGCGCGGCTGCTGGACTACCAGGAGCACACCATGAGCGAGGGCGCCTCCGCGCTGGCCGCGTCGTACATCGAGTGCGCCATCGGCGACAAGGTGCTGTGGGGCATCGGCATCGACGCGAACACCACGCGTGCCTCGCTGAAGGCCGTGGTCTCCGCCGTCAACCGCGCGGGCCGCTGACCCCCGGCAGCAGCCGCCTCCTCCGGTGCCCCCGCGGCTCTCACCGAGCCGCGGGGGCGCCGTTGTGCGGCACCGCCACCTGAAGGTGGGGTTTGGAATCCGCGGGAGTAACTCTGCGTAATTGAGTTGGTACTTTTGGTGATGAGCGCCGGTCGGACAGGCCGCGGCGCGCACACCAAGGACGTGCAGATGACCAGATTTCGCATGCCCGCACTCTCCCGGCTGGCTCTGGCGGGAGCCGCCGCTCTCGCCGTGGTGGCATCGGCCCTCGCGCCGGCGGCGACCGGAGCACCTGCCTCGGCGGCCGACCGTCCGGAGTACGTCGCGCTCGGCGACTCCTACAGCGCCGGTGTGTTCGTCCGCCCCTGGGACGCCGGCGACGGCTGCGGCCGCTCGTACCGCAACTACCCCCACCAGGTGGCGGAGCGGTTCGGCTACCGGCTCAAGGACGTGACCTGCGGAGCGGCCGAGATCGTCGACGGGATTCTGGAGCCGCAGCCGTCCGACAAGATCCTCGGCCCGCCGACGATCCCGCCCGAGGGGGGCTGGCCCGAGCTGCCTCCGCAGCTGGAGGCGCTGTCCGAGGACACCGACGTCGTCACCGTCGGCGTCGGCGGCAACTCCCTCGGTTTCGGGGCCGTCCTGGCCAAGTGCCTCGAACTCGGGCTCACCCAGCCCCTGAAGACCAAGCCCTGTACCGACTACTACACCGGCAGCGGGGCGGGGGCGGACTGGCTGCAGGACCGCTTCGCGCAGGTCGACGCCGACTTCGGCCGCATGATGACGGCGATCCATGCGGCATCGCCGCATGCCAGGGTCGTCGTCGGCTATCCGGCCATCGTTCCGGACAACTCCGGCTGCAGCTTCCTGCACTGGAACCAGCTCGGCAGCGTCAAGAAGGGCGACATGCCCTGGCTGGACGGGCTCGAACGGCGCCTGAACGACCTGCTGCACCGGCACGCCGGCCACCAGAACGCGACCTATGCCGACACCTACGAGTCCAGCGTGGGCCACGGCGTCTGCGAGAGCGGGGACGCGAAGTGGATGTACGGGATCAGGGACAATCTCACCGGTGACGGCGACCAGACCGACCCGCCGACGGAGCTGTGCAACGACATCCCCGGCACCGGCGAGGCCTGCACCCTGGTCCACCCCAACGCCCGCGGACTGGACAACCAGGCCCGGGAAGTGGCCAAGGTCCTCCAGCGCGGAGGGGGCACGCACCCCGGGCTGTTGACGGCCCCGCAAGGCTGACGCCGCCGGACCGCTGCTGACCCCGTACGCCCGCCGACCTCGGCCGACGGGCGGCGGCCGGGTCTCGCCGGGGCGCCGACGGGCCACGCCCCACCCCCTGTGGAGCGGGCGGGGCCCTTCGCCATCCGGCCAGTTGTCCGATACGAGGTGCTGACGCCACATCACACATGTGGCTAACATCACGTCCCATACGGCGACGGGGCCATGGGGTGCCTCCCGTGCTGTGAGGGCTACGGGGCAGTTACGGAGGGCTGACGTGATGCACAAGATGTGTGTGATGGGCGTGCGCACGTCCTGGCGTACCGTCGCCGACGGCGAGTTCTTCTGTCCGGACTGCGGCGGGGACCGCAACTACCTCCGCCGGACCGGCCGCCGCCGTCTCACCCTCCTCGGCGTCCCGCTGCTCTCCCGCGGCGCCGCCGGGCCCGTCCTGGAGTGCTCCGCCTGCCGCGGCCACTTCGGCCCGGACGCCCTCGACCACCCCACCACCGTCCGCTTCTCCGCGATGCTCAGGGACGCCGTCCACACCCTCACCCTGGCGCTGCTGGCGGCCGGCGGCACCTCCTCGCGCGCGGTCCGCGACACCGCCGTCGCCACCGTCCGCGCGGCCGGCTTCGCCGACTGCTCCGAGGACCAGCTGCTGACCCTGCTCGCCGCGCTCGCCGCTGAAACCGGCCGGGTGACCGGGAGTTACGACGGGGCGACCGCCGGCCACTGTGCCCACCAGGGCATGGACCCGTGCGGCACCGCGCTGGCCATAGAGCTCCACGAGACGCTGGAGCCGCTGGCCCCGCACCTCGCCCCGGCGGGCCGGGAGGCGCTGCTCCTCCAGGGCGCCCGTATCGCCCTCGCCGACGGCGCCTACACGCCCGCGGAGCGCGAGGTCCTCAGCACCGTCGGCAGCGCGCTGATGCTCCGCCCCGCCGATACCCACCGCTTGCTGGCGGCGGCGCGTACGCCGTCCTGAGACTGCGCTGAAACCGGTAGCGGACGAAAAAGGCAGCGACCCCGCCACCCGGAAGCGGGTGACGGGGTCGGGTACCGGCCGGTTCAGCCCGAGGTCAGCCGTACCGGCAAACTGCGCAGGCCGCCCGAGATGAAGCCG
Source organism: Streptomyces sp. 2323.1 (assembly GCF_900221035.1). Classification (NCBI taxonomy): domain Bacteria; kingdom Bacillati; phylum Actinomycetota; class Actinomycetes; order Kitasatosporales; family Streptomycetaceae; genus Streptomyces; species Streptomyces sp. 2323.1. The sequence continues at coordinate 5,504,830 of NZ_LT907981.1, forward strand.
TCCGTTGCCGCCAACTCCTCAGCCGGAACGGCCAGTTGGATTTCCGGGAAGCGGGCGAACAGGGCCGGGAGGGCGATCCGGGCCTCCATCCGGGCCAGGGGGGCGCCCAGGCAGTGGTGGACGCCGTGGCCGAAGGCGAGGTGTTCCGGGTCGGTGCGCCGGATGTCGAAGTCGGCGGCCGTGTCCCCGTGGAAGGCGGGGTCGCGGCCGGCCGCGGCGTAACCCGGCAGGATCGCCTCGCCCTTACGGATGGTGGGGCCGCCCGGGATGTCGATGTCCTCGACGGCGAAGCGCAGCGGCAGGCTGGCGATGCTGGGGGCCCAGCGGAGGGTCTCCTCGATGACGTCCTTCCAGGAGACCTGGCCCGAGCGCACCAGCTCCAGCTGGTCGGGGTGGGTGAGCAGGGCATGGACGGCATTGCCCAGCAGGTCGACGGTGGTCTCGTGGCCGGCGCCGATGACCAGCAGCAGGGTGTCGAGCAGCTCCTGCTCGGTCATCCGCTGGCCCTCGTCGTCCCGGGCGGAGACCAGCAGGCTCGTCAGGTCCTCGCCCGGGTTCGCCCGCTTGTCCGCGACCAGTTCGCTGAGCAGGGCGAACACGCCCGCGGCCGTGGCAGCGGTCTGTTCCGGGGTGGCCGTGGTGTCCATGATGGCCGAGACGAGACGGGCGAGTTCGGCGCGCGGCGCGCCGTCCGGGAAGCCGAACAGCTCGCAGATGACCTGCATGGGCAGCGGGTGGTTGAAGCGCTCCCGCAGGTCCAGGGGCTCGCCCGCCGGGTGGGCGGCGAGGTCGGCCAGTAAGGCCTGCGTGATGCTCTCCACCCGCGGGAGGATGGCCTCGGTGCGGCGGGCGGTGAACGCCGGGGCGATCAGCTTGCGCAGCCGCCGGTGGTCGGCGCCGTACGCGGTGAACATGTTGGTGACGCCGATCCAGGACTGCAGCCAGCTGGTGCGGACCTCCTCGCGCTGCCATTCCGGCCAGTGGTCCCGGGGGTTCTTGGAGACCCGGTCGTCGGTCAGCAGCTGCTTGAGGAGGGTGTGGCTGGTCACCGTCCAGGCCTCGATGCCGCCCGGCAGTTCGATCCGGGCAACCGGGCCTAGCGCGCGGAGGCGGGCTGCCTCTCCGTGGATGTCGCTTCCGACCGGGTCGATGACGTAGGGCCGCTGTCCCTGTTGTGCCATGGAGTTGCTCCTGCCTGGTCGGGGGTGATGGGCGTGAAGCGGGCCGGCAGCGCCACCAGGGCCCGGTGGAACGCGCCGTTGCGCCACTGCAGCGTGGAGGTGTCGACGGCCAGTTCGATGTCGGAGAGCCAGGCGGTGAGCCGCTCGATCGCCGTGGTGGCGATCAGCAGCGCATGCCGCTTCACGGGGCACGCGTGCGGACCGGCCGCCCAGGACAGGTGCGAGCCGCCGCCCGAGCCGGGGCCCGTCTGCCCGGTGGTGTCGAACTGGCTGTTGGCGGCCGCGTACGACACCATCACCAGCTGCCCCTTGCGCACCCAGGTGCCGTGGAAGAAGACGTCACGGACCGGGAAGTGGGCGGAGTAGTTGGTCAGCGGCGGGTCGTTCCACAGCACCTCGTTGATCGCGTCGTGCGCGGTGAGCGCGCCGCCGGTCAGGGTGTTGTAGTAACGGTCGTCGGACAGCATCCGCGCCAGCGCGTTGCCGATGAGGTTGGCGAGCGGCTCGTTGCCCGCGCCCATCGTGAGGATGATGTTGTGGATCAGTTCCTCGTCGTTCAGACCGTTGGCGTGGTCCATGAACCAGGAGGTCAGGTCCGCACCGCGCTGCGCCTTCTTCGCGCCCACCAGCTCCATGATGTAGGTGGTGAACGCGTCATTGGCGGCGGCGGCCTCCTCGGGGGAGTTGCCGTCCAGCATGCCGGCGATGGCCGCGATCAGCCGCTCGCTGTACGAATCCGGCAGCCCGAAGAGGTTGTTGAACATCAACAGCGGGATCAGCCGCGCGTAGTCGGCGATCAGATCGACCTCGCCGTGCGCACCGAACCGCTGGATCAGCATGTCTGCGGCGTGGTGGACGCGGGCCCGCAGCTCATGCGGCTCGACGAGCTTGAAGCTGTCGACGATGACGTCCCGGTAGCGGACGTGCGCAGGACCGTCGGCGTAGAAGACGTTGGGGCGCCACATCAGCATCGGCATGACGGGGGAGTCCGGCGGGACGGTCGTCATCCACTCCCGGGAGTCCTTGGACCAGGTGGCGTCGTCGTGCAGCAGATCGAGCGCCGCCCGGTAGTCGGTGACCAGCATCGCGGTCACCTCCGGTGCGATCTCGACCGGTGCCAGCGCGCCGTACTGGCGCAACTGCGCATAGATACGGCGCGGATCGGCGGCGAAGTCCGGTCCGTACAGCTTCACCGGCGTCTGGGCGTCGGGCTGCGCCGTCGGGTACTGCTGCGGAGGGGCGGCGTGCGCCGGGCAGCCCGGTGGCGGCGCGGCTCCCGGCTGGTGCGGGGAAGTCACGGGTTCGGGTTCTCCTCGGGGGTGTGGGCCAGGACGTGCCCGACGAGCGCGATCAGCGCATCGACGGACTGCTCCCGGTCGCGGGCATCGCACATCACCAGGGGGGTTTCGGGGTGCAGATCGAGCGCCTCGCGGAGCTTGTCTGCGTCGTAGTGGGGCGCGTCGGGGAAGGTGTTGACGGCGACCGCGTAGCGCAGCCCGGCCTCCTCGACGATGTCCATCACCTCGAAGGAGTCCGCCAGCCGGCGGGTGTCGGCGAGGACCAGCGCGCCCAGCGCACCGCGGGCGATGTCCTGCCACAGGGGCCGGAAACGTTTCTGCCCGGGCGTGCCGAACAGATACAGCACCAGGTCCCCGGGCAGCGTCAGCCGTCCGAAGTCGATGGCGACGGTGGTGGTGGTCTTCTCCCGGACACCGGCGAGATCGTCGACACCGGCGCCGGTCTGGGTCATGGCCTCCTCGGTGTGCAGCGGCGGGGTTTCGGACAACGCCCGGATGAGCGTGGTCTTGCCGACCCCGAACGGTCCCGCGATCAGCAGTTTGACCAGGGTCTGGTGCTCGCCGGAGAGGTACATGTTGCCGGTGCCCGCGGCCGTGTCGGCGCTAGCACTTGAGAGAGCGGAGTCCATCGAGAACCCTCTCCAGGATCTGTCGGTCGAATTGCTCGGCTTCGGGAATGGGGGGCCGGGCGTGCAGCCGCCCGGCGTCGACGAGATCGGCCACCAGCACCTTCACCACGCTCACGGGGAGGTGAAGGTGGGCGGCGACCTCGGCCAGAGACAGCGCCCCGGGCTGGAGCAGCTCAAGGATGCGCTGCTCCTCCGGGCGTACCTCACTGGTGATCGGCATCCCCACGCCGTGCAGCAGGGTCAGCCGGTCGAGGGTGTTGCGGCTGGGCCGGGCGCGTCCGCCGGTCGCCAGATAGGCCGGTACGAGGCGCCTGCCGCTGCTCTGGCGCGGTGTCATGCCGAGGTACCGAGGTCCCGGGCCGGGCTGTTCATGACCTTGTTGCCCAGCGTCGTGACCTGGATCTGCATGTGGTGTGCGACGACTCCCATGTTCACCTCCGGGCCGGCGAAGACGGCCAGGCAGGTGTTCTCGCCGGCCGGTATCGCGAAGACGAAACCTTCATCGGACTCGATGACCGTCTGCCGCAGCCGGGTGTCGTCCTTCTCGGCGAACGCCGCGGTGACGGCACGGCCCGCGCCCTGGAGCGCGGACATCATGGCGGCGACCCCCTCGGCGGAGTCCCGCTTCAGCCCCGGCGAGGAGCCCTCGATGAAACCATCGCCGGAAATCACGGCGGCATGGATCACATGCGGCAACTCCAGGAGGGGCGTGAGCACCCAGGACTTGTCCTCCGCGACACGGCGGCGGGTGGGGCTGTTCATGACTGTGCGTTCCCTTCGGGACTGCGAGGGGGTTCTGACTGGACGGCTGCCCGTCCGGATTCGGTGCCGCGCTGGAGCGCGGCCCAGCGGGACCCGGTCTCCTCCGGGGAGCGCGGGGGCGGCGGGGCGGTGCGCTCGGCACTCTCCTCGCTCTCGGATACGGGCTTACGGCGGCGCCGGCGCGGGAGTTCGCCCTCCTGCTGGACGGGCGGCGCGGCCTCGAACCGGTCGTCCCGTTGCGGGGCCGGTGCGGCATGGGCGGCCGGCGCGGACGGGGCGGGCGCGGCGGCGGCAGGGGACGCGGTGCCGGTCGGCAGCACGGACGCGGACCGGTCCGGCACCCCCGAACGGTGCGGCTGCGGAGCCATCACCGACATGGGCTGGGCACTCTCGTCGAGGACGGTGAGGAGCGGGTCGCCCGGGATGTACACGACCGCGCGCACGCCCCCGTACGGCGACGGCTCCACGTGCACGCCGAAGCCGTACTGGCGCACCAGCTGGCCGGCGGCGGCGAAGCCGGACCGCGGCGGGTCACCGAGCTGGGTCAGCAGCACGTCGTTCTCGCCCGCCAGCAGCTCCATCGCGGCCTTGATCTCGTCGTCGTGCATGCCGACGCCGTAGTCGTCGACGAGGACCGACGCACCGCGGTTGCCCTGCTGCAGGGTGATGGTGACCGGAAGTTCACGGTGTGAGTGGTGCAGCGCGTTCGCCAGCAGCTCGGTGACGACGATCGCGACCGGCTCGACGGCCCGCGCGACGACGGCGATCGGGTCGCGCAGCTGGTTGCTGATCTGTACGCGGTCGTAGCCGCGCAGCCGGGAGGTGGCGCCGACGACCAGCTCGGCGAGGTAGGAGTCCTCGCGGGTCAGCCCCGGCCAGGCGCCGCACACGACGCCGGTGGCCTGGACGCGGCGCAGCGCCTGCTCGTTGAGGAAGTCGGCGTTCAGCAGGTCCTGGGCGACGTCCGGGTCGTCGTAGCGGTGCTGCATCTCCTGGAGCGCCGTCTGGAGCCGGTAGAGCAGCGCCTGGATGGTGGTGGTCGCCCCGCGCAGCGTGGACTGCGCCGCGGCGTCGACCCGCGCCCGCTCCTTGGTGATGGCGTCGCTGACCTGCTCCAGTACGGCGCTCAGCGCCCGGTCGGCGTCCGTCCCGGCGAACCGGGCGTCCAGCAGCCCCGGTACGGGCACATGCGGGTGCGCCAGCGCCATGGTCAGATCGGGGAGCCGGGTTTCGGCCAGGTGCCGGATCTCGGCCTCGGTGGCGCGCAGCCGGGCCGACAGCTCCGTATTGCTGTGGAGCGTGGCGCTGTTCTGTTCCTCAGCGGTGGTGAGACGTGATCTCAGGTCCGCGCGCTGGCCGCGCGCCCGGATCGAGAGCGCCGCCAGGACCACGGCGGCGGCCGTACCTGCGCTGAGGCACCACAACAGCGCCTCCGGTATGGATGTCATCGAGATCCTCAAGTGGGGTACTGACTGGGTCGGCCGGCCTGCACGGGCGTCGTGTTGCCGATCATCACGGGATGCTACCGGGGAGTTGACGTGCCGTGAGGGGCACTTCCCCGGGGGGACTGAGAAGCGCGGAAGGTCACCTTCCACCCGTGATGCCCCGGACCATAACGTGATGTGGCCCCGCCATCCAGTGTGATGGCGGGGCCTTTGTGTGTCTGATGTGCATGCCTGGTGAAGGCCGGTCAGGCGGTCGGGAGTTGTCCGCCTTTGACGGCGTCGACGAAGGCCGTCCAGCCGTCGGCCGGGAAGACCAGGGCGGGGCCGTGGGGGGTCTTGCTGTCGCGGACGGGGACGAGGCCGGGGTGGTTGTCGGAGACTTCCAGGCAGTTGTCGGAGGCGCCGCTGCTGTAGCTGCTCTTGCGCCACTGAGCAGTGCTCAGGTCGTATCGGCTCATGTGTTCCTGTAGCTCTCCGCCGCCGATTCGATCAGAGACAGGGACGCCTCCGGCGACAGCGCGGCGGCCCTGAGGAGATCGTAAGCCGCTGTCGCTCGCTTCACGAGCGTTGGATCATCGAGCAGTTGGCCCCAAAACAGGCCCTCTGTATAGAGGGTGGGTGGCGTGTCCGCGAACTCCATGAGCTTCATGGAGTGACACATGACCGCGTGTGCGCCTTGCGAGTAGGGGATCACCTGGACCACCACCTGACGGCTGCGCACGAGAGCCGCAATGTGATCCAACTGCTCGGCCATGCAAGCCGCGCCACCGACCGGGATCCGCAGTGCTGTCTCGTGCACGATCGCCCAATACTCTGGCTTTGCAGGGCCCTTGAAGATCTGTGCCCGGTCCATTCGGGCCGATACCTTTTCGTCCAGCTCTTCGCCGGAGGCGAACGGTGTGGCCGACAGCATCACCTCATGGGTGTACGCCGGTGTTTGCAGCAAGCCCGGTACAAGTACCGCCTCGAACTCACAGATCCTGGTTGCGAGGGCTTCCAGCTCCGCTACCGCCGCGAAGTAGGATTCGAACGGCGAAGCGCCGATCAGTCGTCGCCACATCCGCTCGAAAAAACCATCGGTTTGCAGGACCTCGTCGATCCGGATCGCCACATCCAACTGCGGCTTCCGGATCGCCTGCTCGAACTGGCCGATGTAGCAGCCGGATACGAACACCATCCCCCCGAGCGCCTCCTGGGTTAAGCCCGCATCCTTCCTCCGCCGCTTGAGTTCCGCGCCCCAGAATTCCCATGCGGCCTGGCGTGAAGCGTTGGCCATGACGTACGTCCTCTCTCTGCGCGCCCGTTGCAGCGTCGGCCCCCTTGCCCAGCGTAGTTCCGTAGCGTCACTCTCTGATTGCGAACAGTGAAACCCCTCACGGAAAGTGCGGATGCTCATGCAGCAGCAGTTCAAGGAAGTGGAAGACGTGACGACGGAACTGCGGGAGGCGCTGGCCCGTGCGGGGGTCGTCCTTCCGTCGCTGCGTCCCGACCCCGTCTCGATCGCCCACCGGTACCTGCCGCCACTCGTTGAGCTGGGGCGATGCTCGATGGACGTCGCCCGGAAACTCACCGCCGCGCTGACCGAGCCCGCCCGGGGCGACCGGGCCTGAGGGACACCCGGCCCCGCCGATGCGCGAGAATGACGCCATGAGTCTGTTCCGCGACGACGGCATCGTGCTGCGCACCCAGAAGCTGGGCGAGGCGGACCGGATCATCACGCTGCTCACCCGGGGTCACGGACGCGTCCGTGCCGTGGCCCGGGGGGTGCGGCGGACGAAGTCGAAGTTCGGGGCGCGGCTGGAGCCGTTTTCGCACGTCGACGTGCAGTTTTATGCGCGCGGCAGCGAGCTGATCGGGCGCGGGCTGCCGCTGTGCACGCAGAGCGAGACGATCGCGGCGTACGGCGGCGGGATCGTCACCGACTACGCCCGCTACACGGCCGGTACCGCGATGCTGGAGACCGCGGAGCGGTTCACCGACCATGAGGGCGAGCCCGCCGTACAGCAGTATTTGCTGCTGGTCGGCGGGCTGCGGACGCTGGCCCGCGGGGAGCACGAGCCGCATCTGGTGCTGGACGCCTTCCTGCTGCGCTCCCTCGCGGTGAACGGTTATGCGCCGAGTTTCGACAGCTGTGCGCGGTGCGGAATGCCCGGTCCGAACCGGTTCTTCTCGGTTGCGTCGGGCGGTGTGACCTGCGGTGACTGCCGGGTGGCGGGGAGCGTCGTACCCTCCTCTGAGGCCATTGCACTCCTGAGCGCGCTGCTGACCGGCGACTGGGAGGCCGCGGACGCCTGCGAGGCCCGCCACGCCCGTGAGGGCAGCGGACTCGTCACGGCGTATTTGCACTGGCATCTGGAGCGGGGCCTGCGTTCCCTCCGGTACGTAGAGAAATGACGCAAGCGACACATAGGAGACGTGGGCCGCATGGCACGACGCGGGATTCTGGGCCGCAATCGACGTGAGTACCTGACGCCGGAGCCGCATCCTTCCGGTGCGCGGCCGCCGAAGATCCCCAGTGAGCTCGTCCCGAACCATGTCGCGGTCGTCATGGACGGCAACGGCCGGTGGGCCAAGGAGCGCGGGCTGCCGCGCACCGAGGGTCACAAGGTCGGCGAGGGCGTCGTCCTGGACGTCCTCAAGGGCTGCATCGAAATGGGCGTGAAGAATCTTTCGCTGTACGCCTTCTCGACGGAGAACTGGAAGCGGTCGCCCGACGAGGTCCGCTTCCTGATGAACTTCAACCGCGATGTGATCCGCCGGCGCCGTGACGAGATGGACGCGCTGGGTATTCGTATCCGCTGGGTCGGGCGGATGCCGAAGCTGTGGAAGTCCGTGGTGCAGGAGCTCCAGGTCGCCCAGGAGCAGACCAAGAACAATGACGCGATGACGCTGTATTTCTGCGTGAATTACGGCGGTCGGGCGGAGATCGCGGATGCGGCGGCCGCCATCGCGGCGGATGTCCGGGCCGGAAAGCTGGACCCGTCGAAGGTCAATGAGAAGACCATCGCGAAGTACATGTACTACCCGGACATGCCGGATGTGGACCTCTTCGTGCGGCCGTCGGGCGAGCAGCGGACGTCGAACTACCTGATCTGGCAGAGCGCGTACGCCGAGATGGTCTTCCAGGACATCCTGTGGCCGGACTTCGACCGGCGGAACCTGTGGGAGGCGTGCCTGGAGTACGCGAAGCGGGACCGCCGGTTCGGTGCGGCGCCGGTGGCGGAGGGCGAGTCCGCGACGTAAGGCCGGTGGACAAAAAGGGGCTGGTGGCGAACGCCACCGGCCCCTTTCGCGTATCCGCTACCCGTCAGGAGTGCCAGATCTCGCGGAGGTGCGAGACGGCGCCGGAGCCGTTCAGGGTGAGCTCGTAGATGTCTCCCGAGCAGGCGAGCGGCGCCTTGACCTGGTCGTGCTTCAGGCAGGCGGTGAGGTGCTCGGAGAGTGTGGCGAGGGGCACCGCACGGTGGCCGGTCGCGCTGGTGGTCAGCTCGGCCGTGGCTCCCGCGGCCAGCCGGTACTGACCGGCCTTGCCCGTCCCCGCGTATCCGCCGCCGTTGGGGTCACAGGCGAACTGCGCCTCCTTGACGGACAGTTGGCCCCCGGCCGGCGCCCGGGTGACCTGCACCATCCGGTGCCCCTTGGCCAGCTTGGCCGGGGTGCAGTCGGACGACGGCTCCGGGTCGATCGGCAGGTCCTTCTGGCCGGAGGAGGCGGAGGCCGAGGGGGACGGGGCGCCGGTCGGCTTCGACGCCGGTGAGGCGCTGGCCTCCGGGGAGGCGGCCGGGTCCTCGCCCTTGCAGGACGTGAGCGTGGCCAGCGACGCGGCAAGGACGGCTGCGGTGAGCAGTCGGCGGGTGAACATACAGGCGTTCTCTCTCGTGTGCGGAGCGGAGGCCGTGTGGGGCGGGGCCGTGCGGGACGGCGGCCGTGCGGGTCAGCCGCCGTCCCGTGGAGTGGAATCCGTGCGGGTCAGAGGCCGTTGCGGCGGTAGGGGACGTACGGCTGGCCGATCGACCTCTCGTGGGCGGCGTCGCCCGAGTAGTACGGGTACGGGATGACGTGGGAGACGGTGCCCTGGGAGCCGTTGTCCTCCAGGGCGATGTACTTGGTGTGCTCCTTGTCGGCCCAGCCGCCGAAGAGGACGGTGTGGTCGCCGGCGATCAGCGCGTCGCCCGGCTGCAGATCGTCCTTGGTGATCGCGTGGGCGGTGTTGTTGCCCATCAGGCCGTACGTGTTCAGACCCGGCGGCTCCAGGCCCCAGGCGGCGGAGACGAAGCCCGAGCAGTCGTCGCGGTAGCCGTTGGTGGTGGCCGACTGGCTGTAGCCGATGCGGTGGTTCACCCGCTCCAGGGCGCGGTCGATGATGTCCTTGCGCTCACCGGGCAGCCCGGAGGTGTCGGGGGCGGTCTCGACGCCCGCTCCGGTGGTGGTGTGGTGCTTGCCCGGCGACCAGGCGTCCCAGTCGCCCTTGGTGTCCCACTTGCCGTCGCCGTGGCCCTGGGTGGGGGCCGGGCCGCCGGCGCCACCGCCGGTGCTGCCGCCGCCACCGCCACCGCCACCGCCTGCGCCACCGCCTGCGCCGCCACCGCCGTTGCCGCCTCCGCCTCCGCCGCCGGTGTGGCCGGGTGAGGCGGGGGAGTCGTGCCGCGTGCGGTGCTTGATCTTCTTCAGCGCGTCTTCGATCTTCTTCTCGTTGGCCTCGTACTCGGCCTTGACCTTCTTGATCTTCTCGGCGTCCCCCGCCAGCTCCCCGAGCAGCTTCTTCTTGCTCTCCTCAAGGCGCTTGCTGACCTCGGCGATCTCCTTCACGTCCGCGAGCACCTGGTAGGCGATGCCGAAGCCGGGGAGGGACGCGAGCGGTGCCGCAGCGAGGTCGATCGAGGCCGCGGTGATCAGCGTCTCCTTGATCTCCCCCAGGTGCTGGTTGAGCTCCGCCATGCGCCGGCTGACCGCGTGCCAGTCCTTCTCGATCTTGGCGAGCTCCGCCATCTCGACACCGAATGTGTCGCCTGCCATCCGAACAACCCCCGTGATGTCGTGGTGAACCGCGAAGAATCCGGCATGCCGGGCCCGGGTGTTCCGGGGGCGCCGGTTCCGTGGATGCGGGCTCCGGAAGGGCCGGGCCCGAGAAGAGAGTGAGGGTCTGTCAGTAGACCTTGGAGAGCCGGTCGACCGAATCGCCCAGCGTGCCCAGATCGTCGGAGATCTGGTTCATCTCCTTGACGCGGCTGTGTGCGACGGCGACGAAGGCGTCGGAGGCCGGGCCGTGCCAGGAGAGCTTTCCGAGGGTGGAGTTGATGTCCTTGGTCAGGCCGTCCAGCTCCTTGCTCAGCGCCTTCAGCTCGGCCGAAATCTTTTGCAGATCCGCCTCGCCGCCGCCGAACATCTGGGTCAGCGCCCAATGCGCGATTTCGGCCGGCGCCATCAGGACGTCCTTGCCGACCTCGACCACATCGCCGACCAGCTTCGTGCCGTCGTCCCAGAGCTCGCCGAGAACGCCCATTCCTACCCCCCGTGGTGTGCGCGTACAGCCGCGCTGATGGCCCGTCGAGGATACCACCAGCGTGTACCTGACAGCTTTCCCGCGCGAGGGGAAACGGAAGCCGGACGGGGCGGTCGGGGCGGCCTCACCGGGCAGGCCGGGGAGGCGTTAACGGGCAGGTCGGGAAGGGTGTCATGAGGAGGCGGGGGCGCCGGCGGGGCAGCTCACGGAACCGGGAACGGCCGCCCGCCGGACGCCCGCCGGACGCCCGAAGGGCCGCATGCGTACGGAGAAGCCGGAGGGGCCGCCCCCGTACCAAGACACCGAACGGGCCGCCTCCCTAAGGAAACGGCCCGATCGGCTGGTCATCGGCTCCAGGGGCCAGTGGCCCGGCCCCTGGGTCTCTGCGGTTCCGGCGCTACTGCTTACCGCCGGACGCCTCCGCGGATCCCTCCGCGCACTCCCCGCAGGTCCCGAAGATCTCGATGGTGTGCGCGACGTCCCGGAAGCCGTGCTCCGCGGCGATCTGGTCGGCCCACTTCTCCACCGCGGGGCCCTCGACCTCGACGGCCTTGCCGCAGCTCCGGCACACCAGATGGTGGTGGTGATCGTCGGTGCTGCACCGGCGGTAGACCGCCTCACCGTCGCTGGTGCGCAGCACATCGACCTCACCGGCATCGGCGAGCGACTGCAGCGTGCGGTAGACGGTGGTGAGCCCCACCGAGTCGCCACGGTGCTTGAGCATGTCGTGCAGCTCCTGCGCGCTGCGGAACTCATCGACCTCGTCGAGTGCGGCCGACACCGCGGTCCGCTGCCGCGTCGACCGGCCGCGTACCGGAGATCCCGCGCTCGTCGCCACCGTTGCCTCCCTAGGACGTCAGGACTTCCCCCTGCACGTGCGTCCCGCCATTGTGCCAGGTGATGGCCGGCCCCCTGGGGGGACGCTTACACGCACATCTGTCTGCGCCCGCCGACGCCACGCTGCCGAACTCATCCGGCCACGCTCACATCGTCCGTGGCGCCGCGGCTGCCGGGTACCTCCAGGGTGCACCCGCGGGAGGCCTGTGCGGCAGCCCTTGCGCGCTTTTTCGCGAGTGGCGCGGCGAGCGCGGTGAAGACCACGAACAGCCCGATGGCGAACAGCACGATCGTCGCGCCGGACGGTACATCGACGTAGTACGAGGTGGTGGTGCCCGTGACGGTGACGGCGACCCCGATGGCGACGGCCGTGGCGAAGGTGACCGCGAAGCTGCGGCTGATCTGCTGGGCGGCCGCGACCGGGATCACCATCAGGGCGCTGACCAGCAGCAGGCCGACGACGCGCATGGCGACGGTGACGGTGACCGCGGCGGTGACCGCGACCAGCAGATTGAGCAGCCGTACCGGCAGGCCGGTCACCCGGGCGAACTCCTCGTCCTGGCAGACGGCGAACAGCTGGCGGCGCAGCCCGACCGTGATCGCCAGTACCAGGGCGGCCAGGACGTAGATCGTCGTCATGTCCTGCGGCGAGACGGTGGTGATCGAGCCGAAGAGGTACGTCCCGAGGTTGGCGTTGGAGCCCGCGTCGGAGAGGTTCATCAGCATCACACCGCCCGCCATACCGCCGTAGAACAGCATGGCCAGCGCGAGGTCGCCGCGGGTCCTGCCGTACCAGCGGATCAGCTCCATGACGACGGAACCGGCGACGGCGACGGCGGTGGCGACCCACACCGGGCTGGTGTTGAGCAGAAAGCCCAGGCCGACGCCGGTGAGCGCGACATGGCCGATACCGTCGCCCATCAGGGCCTGGCGGCGCTGGACGAGGTAGATGCCGATGGCGGGAGCGGTGATGCCGACGATCAGGGCGGCGATCAACGCCCGCTGCATGAAGGCGTAGTCGAGGATCTCCATCAGCTCAGCAGCCCCGTCCGGATCGGTTCCGCGGCCGCGTCGGCGTGCGGGTGGACATGGTCATGGCCGGGCAGCGCATGCTGGCCCACGGCCTCGGGCGGCGGTCCGTCGTGGACCACGCAGCCGTCGCGCAGCACCACCGCGCGGTCGATCAGCGGCTCCAGCGGACCCAGCTCGTGCAGCACCAGCAGGACCGTGCTGCCGCGGCCGACCTGCTCGCGCAGGGCGGCGGCGAGCACCTCCTGGCTGGCCAGGTCGACGCCGGCCATCGGCTCGTCCATGATCAGCAACTCCGGTTCGCCGGCCAGCGCGCGGGCGATCAGCACCCGCTGGTGCTGGCCGCCGGAGAGCGCGTTCACGGAGTCCTTGGCGCGGTCCGCCATGCCCACCAGCTCCAGGGCGCGGTGCACCGCGGCCCGGTCGGCCTTGCGCAGGATGCCCAGCTTCGTACGGGCCAGCCGGCCGGCCGTGACGACCTCGCGGACGGTGGCGGGCACCCCGCCGGCCGCGGTGGTGCGCTGCGGGACATAGCCGACCCGGGCCCAGTCCCTGAAGCGCCGGAACTGGGTGCCGAAGAGGGCCAGCTCGCCGCCGGTGAGCGGGACCTGGCCGATCACGGACCGGACGGCGGTGGACTTGCCGGAGCCGTTGGCGCCGAGCAGCGCGACGACCTCGCCGGTGCGGACGGTGAGATCGACGCCGCGCAGTACGGGCCGGGCGCCCAGCGAGGCGGTGGCGTTGCGCAGGTCGATGACCGGTTCGGGGAGCGGATGGTTCATGGTGACCTCCGTCGCGGGCGGTGCGGGGTGTGTCACTTGCTGCCGAGCGCCTTCTGGAGCGCGGCGAGGTTGGCCCGCTGCACACCGAAGTAGTCCTTGCCGCGGCTCTTGCCGGTGATCCCCTCAAGAGGGTCGAGGACATCGGTCTTCAGATGGAGATCGCCGGCCAGGGCCTTGGCGGTGGCCGGGTTGGCGATCGTCTCGAAGAAGACGGTGGAGACGTGGTGCTCCGTGGCGAGGGTGTGCAGGTCCTTGATGCGGTGGGCGCTGGGCTCGGCCTCCGGGTCGAGGCCGCTGATGGCCTCCTCGGTCAGGCCGTAGCGCTCGGCGAGGTAGCCGAAGGCTGCGTGGGTGGTCAGGAAGGTGTCCGAGGACCGCTTCTTCAGCCCGTCCCGGAATTCCCTGTTCAGGCCGTCCAGCTTCTTGACCAGGGCGTCGGTGTTCTTCTGGAAGTCGGCCTTGTGGGCCGGGTCGGCCTGGGCGAGGGTCTTGTTGACGCCCTTGGCGACCTCGGCGTACTTCACGGGGTCGAGCCAGATGTGCGGGTCCTTGCCGCCCTCGGACTCGGAGTGGGAGTGGTTGTCGCCCGTGGTGTGGTGGTGGCCGTCGACCTCGGTGCCGTGCTTCTCCAGCGAGGTGAGGGCGGCGGCGTCGGCGACGTGCTTGGCGCCGGACTGGGCGACCGCGGCGTCCACGGCGGGCTGCAGGCCCTTGAGGTAGACGATCGCGCCGGACTCGCCGAGCTGGCCGGTCTGCTTCGGGGTGAGCTCCAGGTCGTGCGGCTCGACGCCCGGCTTGGTGAGGTCGGTCACCTCGACGTGCTTCCCGCCGATCTGCTCGGCGAGGAATTCCATGGGATAGAAGGACGCCGTCACGCGCAGCTTGCCGTCCTCGGTGCGCGCGCCGCTCTCGGGGGAGCAGGCGGAGAGGGCCAGCAGCCCGAGCACCGAGGCTCCGGCGAGGGCCGAGGTGATGATATGACGGCGTATGTTCATGACACTCATTTTCAACAAAAGTGGAAACGGTTGTCAACAAGGAGCGGGGCGGTGTGAGCGGGCCGACAATGGGCCCGGAACCGATTTGATCCAGGGGGTACGGCCGCCGGTACCCTGAACTATTCGCCCACCCGTCTCCCGACCACCACCCTCCGTCGAGACGCCAGGGCGCCGCCCGTCCATCGTTCGTCGTCGTAATGAAGAGAGCACCGTGGCCGCCGACAAGATCGATACCATCGTCAGCCTGAGCAAGCGCCGTGGCTTCGTCTACCCCTGCAGTGAGATCTACGGCGGCTCCCGCGCTGCCTGGGATTACGGCCCGCTGGGCGTCGAGCTCAAGGAGAACATCAAGCGTCAGTGGTGGCGCGCGATGGTCACCTCCCGCGAAGACGTCGTCGGTCTCGACTCGTCGGTGATCCTGGCCCCCGAGGTCTGGCAGGCGTCCGGCCACGTCGCCACGTTCACCGACCCGCTGACCGAGTGCACCTCCTGCCACAAGCGCTTCCGCGCGGACCACCTGGAGGAGGCGTACGAGGCCAAGCACGGCCGGCTCCCCGAGAACGGCCTCGCCGACGTCAACTGCCCGCACTGCGGCAACAAGGGCGGCTTCACCGAGCCCAAGCAGTTCTCCGGCCTGCTCTCCACCCACCTTGGCCCGTCCCAGGACACCGCCTCGGTCGCGTACCTGCGCCCCGAGACCGCGCAGGGCATCTTCACCAACTTCGCGCAGGTGCAGCAGACTTCCCGCAAGAAGCCGCCGTTCGGCATCGCGCAGATGGGCAAGTCCTTCCGCAACGAGATCACGCCCGGCAACTTCATCTTCCGGACCCGCGAGTTCGAGCAGATGGAGATGGAGTTCTTCGTCAAGCCGGGCGAGGACGAGAAGTGGCAGGAGTACTGGATGGCCGAGCGGTGGAACTGGTACCGCGACCTCGGCATCCGCGAGGAGAACATCCGCTGGTACGAGCACCCGGCCGAGAAGCTCTCGCACTACTCCAAGCGCACCGCCGACATCGAGTACCGCTTCAACTTCGGCGGCACCGAGTTCTCCGAGCTGGAGGGCGTGGCCAACCGCACCGACTTCGACCTCTCGGCGCACGCCAAGGCCTCCGGCCAGGACCTTTCGTACTTCGACCAGGAGGCCGGCGAGCGCTGGACTCCGTACGTCATCGAGCCGGCCGCCGGTGTGAACCGCGCGATGCTCGCCTTCATGCTCGACGCGTACATCGAGGACGAGGCGCCCAACGCCAAGGGCAAGATGGAGAAGCGCACCGTCATGCAGCTCGACCCGCGCCTGGCGCCGGTCAAGGTCGCGGTGCTGCCGCTGTCGCGTAACCCGCAGCTGTCGCCGAAGGCGAAGGGGCTGGCCACGGACCTGCGCAAGAACTGGAACATCGAGTTCGACGACGCGGGCGCCATCGGCCGCCGCTACCGCCGCCAGGACGAGATCGGTACGCCGTTCTGCGTCACGGTCGACTTCGACACCCTCGACGACAACGCGGTGACCGTGCGCGAGCGCGACACCATGAAGCAGGAGCGGGTCAGCCTGGACCAGATCCAGGCCTACCTGGGCGCGCGGCTGCTCGGCTGCTAGTCCTCGCGGGGCGGCGACTAGTCCTCGCGGGGCGGCGACGTGGCCTCGACTCCCTGGCGGTGCGGGGACGCAGCCTTGACTGCTTGGCGGTGCGGGGACGTGGCCTTGACTGCCTGGCGGTGAGGCGACGCAGCCTTGACGCCTGACCGCTGAGCGCCGGTCGGGCCCGGATTTTCCGGGCCTGACCGGCGCTTTTGTGTGGGCTGCCGGGCGGGAATGCTGCCGTGCCGGAATACCGTTCCCCGCCTTCGCGTTGTGGCCCCGCAGGGGGGCCTCGCGCCCCCTACGGGATGTGTTCGCCCACCCCCTAAGTGCCCCGCCCCCCCGCTAGCCCCGCCCCCACTACCCCCGCGACCGCCCCGCCGCGAGCCATGCGCACAGGGCCGCCAGGGGGAGTTCGGCCGCGACGGCCATGGCTATGGCGGTGGCCAGTTCCGGGCCTGGGGCGGCGGTGGCGAGGTCGATGCAGGCGTCGGCGAGGAGGAGGACGGCCGCGGCGGCCGCGGGCGCGCGGTGGCGGTGGCCGCCGCGCAGCAGCCGGGTGCCGGCGGCGAGGAGGGCGGCGGCTTCCAGGGCGTCGAGGGCGACCCAGGCGGCGGCCTCGGCGGGCGGGAGGGTGCCGGCGAGGTAGCCGAGCCAGGGGAGGAGGGCGAGTCCGGCGCCGGTCAGGATCCTGCCCTGCCAGCGGCGCGGCGCGGCGCACCGTACGGCGCCGCGGGCCGTTCGGGCTGACAGGTAACTGCCCTTGTTGGTGGGGGAGTTGAAGGCAATGAGGGTCATGGATCGGGTCTCTTCCGGAGTCGTGAACCCGGCCGTCGGGCTCGTCCTCAACACTCCGGTTTTCGCAGGCCACGGTCAGTAACGCCGCTGTCCGACTTGGGGTGGCACCAGCTACACCCCCACTACGGACACTGTTGTCATGGCCGCCGCGGGAAGCGCCCCATACGGTTGGATCATGACCGTCCCACCCCGGCTGCGCCGGGCTCTCGTACGCCTGCGACGTGACATCGCC
Organism: Streptomyces sp. 2323.1; assembly: GCF_900221035.1. Classification (NCBI taxonomy): domain Bacteria; kingdom Bacillati; phylum Actinomycetota; class Actinomycetes; order Kitasatosporales; family Streptomycetaceae; genus Streptomyces; species Streptomyces sp. 2323.1. The sequence goes on from NZ_LT907981.1 coordinate 5,521,897, forward strand.
TTCATAGCCGCCGGGGCGACGCTGCATCTCATCCCGCTGCTGCTGCACGTCTGGGTGGTGATCCTGCTGCTCGGCACCATCTTCGACCCGGACCCCGATACGCCGGTGGTGCTGGCGCTCTCGGTTCCGCTGCTGATCGTCGCGGGCGTGGGGCTGACCGAGCCGCAGCGCTGGCGGTTCCGGACGCTGTGCGGCGTGGAACTGCCGCGGCTGCGGTTCAAGGGGACCAAGCGGCAGTTCGGCTACAACTTGCTGATCGGTCCGCTGCTCGGGCTGCTGGAATTCCTGCTGCTGGCCCTGCTGTTGGCGGCGCTGGCGGCAGCGCTGGTCCTGGTGTGGGTCTGGCTCGTGCCGTGGGAGTGGCGGGTCGCGCATCGCGGCTACACCACCACGGCCGCCTATCTCACCGTGGCGGGCCTGGTGGCGCTCGCCGCGGTACCGGGTCTGGCCGCGGGGCTCGTCCGGCTGGAGATCCTGGTCGGGCGGGCGGTGCTGGGCGTGAGCCGGTCCGACGAGCTGGCGCGGCGGGTCGAGGACCTCACCGCGAGCCGGGCCGGAGCGGTGGACGCCGCCGACGCGGAGCGCCGGCGCATCGAGCGCGATCTGCATGACGGCGCACAACAGCGGCTGGTTTCCCTGGCGTTGAACCTGGGGCTGGCCAAGGCGACGCTGACGGATCTGCCGCCGGAGGCACAAGAGGTCATCGATGCCGCACACCGGGAGGCGAAGGACGCCATCGAGGAGCTCAACAGCCTGGTGCGCGGGCTGCATCCGGCCGTACTGGACGAACTGGGACTGGATGCCGCGCTGTCGGGGCTCGCGGCCCGCGCGCCGCTGCCCGTACGGCTACGGGTGGATCTGCCGCCGGACCTGCCGCAGCGGACGGCGCCTGCGGTGGAGGCGGTGGCCTACTTCGTCGTCTCCGAGGCGCTGACGAACATCGCCAAGCATGCGCGGGAAGCGACCCGGGCCGAGGTGACGGTCACCCGGTTCGGCGAGATACTCCGGGTGGTGATCGCCGACGACGGGGTGGGCGGCGCCGATCCGTCCAAGGGGAGCGGTCTGAAGGGGCTCGCCAGCGCGTGCGGTCCGTGGACGGAACCTTCCGGATGAGCAGCCCCATGGGGGGCCCGACCATGATGAGCGTGGAGCTGCCGTGCCTGACGTGAAGCCTGCTGTGCCCGAGGTGCGGCGGGCAGTGCCCGATGCGCGGCGTGCCGTGATCGCCGAGGACTCCGTGCTGCTGCGGATCGGGCTGGTCAAGGTGGTGGAGATGGCCGGATTCGAGGTGGTGGCCGAGGCGGGGGACGCACCGGAGCTGCTGGCGGCGGTCGAGGAGCACCGGCCCGAGCTCGCGGTGGTGGACGTCCGGATGCCGCCCGGCTTCACCGACGAGGGGGTGCGCGCGGCCCTGTCGATCCGCCGGCAGCGGCCCGACACCGCGGTGCTGATCCTTTCCCAGTACGTCGAGGAGCGGTATGCGGCCGATCTGCTCGCGACGAACACCAGCGGCGTCGGCTATCTGCTCAAGCAACGGGTCGCGGACGTCGAGGAGTTCATCGAGGCCCTGCGGAGGGTGGCGGACGGCGGCACCGCGCTGGACCCCCAGGTCGTCGCCCAGCTGCTGGTCCGCCGGGCCAGCGATCCGCTGGAACGGCTGACCGCCCGCGAACGGGACGTCCTCGCCCTGATGGCCGAGGGCCGCTCCAACGCGGGCATCGCTGCCCAGCTGGTGGTGAGCGAGAGCGCGGTGGCCAAGCACATCAACAACATCCTGGCCAAGCTGGACCTGCCGAAGGCGGACGCCGACCACCGCCGGGTGCTGGCGGTGCTGCACTTCCTGGGAGTGGGCGGGTAGGGCGGGCACTCGCGCGGCCCTGGAGGTGGCGCTGCAACACCTCGCCCACTCCGTCAGCTGCGCAGGCCCCGCAGGACCAGGTGGCGGACGGCGTCGAAGTCGTCGGCGATCTCGGGGCGGGACCACTCGGCGGCGTAACACGGGTCGTGGAAGCGGCCGGTGGCGTCGAACACGGCGCGGGCCGTGGTGGCGGGGGACGGGGTGTGGAAGGCGCCCTGGCTGACGCCGGCTTCGATCAGGGTGGTGAGCTGGGCTTCGAGATCGGTGATGTGACGGTCGACCACGCCGCCGGCCTCGCCGATCAACGTCATATAGGTGGCGAAGAGTTCGGGATCGTCACCGGCCTTGTGCCGCTTGGCTTCGAAGAGGGCGGTCAGCCAGCGGTCCAGACGTTCCGGAGCCGGGCCCTCCTCGGTGACGATGCCCGACAGCTCCTGGCTCGTACGGTCCAGCCAGCGCGCCGTGACGGCTTCCCGCAGCGCCGCCTTCGTCCGGAAGTGGCGGTACACGCTGCCATGACTGACGCCCAGCGCGCGCGCCACATCCACGACCGTGGCCTTGGCCGGTCCGTAGCGGCGCAGCACCTCCTCGGTGGCTTCGAGGATGCGCTCGGGGGTCAGCGTTTCGGGGGGCATGGGGCGGGCGGCCTTTCGGGGAGAGGGGACGGGCGGACGGGAGGCGGCGGCAGCATCCTTTCGCCCTCGACGTCAGTGCGTACGCCGGGTCTGTACGGACGGTACCTGGCCGTTGCCCGTACCCGCTCCGGTGTCACACGGGGTCCGGCCGTTGCCGAGCTGACTGTCGGTTGCTGGGCCTGGAGGTCCGGGCCCCTGTCCCGGCGGCCCCCGGCCCGGTGCTCAGCGCTCGCTGTCCAGGTGGGCCATCTGCTCGGCGGGGTACCGGTCGCCTGCGGCGGCGCCGGCCGGGATGGCGCGCTCGATCGCGGCCAGATCGTCGGCATCCAGCGTGACGTCCAGCGCGCCGAGTGCCTCGGTCAGGCGGTCGCGGCGGCGGGCGCCGACCAGCGGGACGATGTCCTCGCCGCGGGAGAGCACCCAGGCGATGGCGGTCTGTGCGACCGAGACGCCCTTCTGCTCGGCGATCTTGCGCAGGGCGTCCACCAGATCGAGATTGCGGTCGAGGTTCTCGCCCTGGAAGCGCGGACTCATGCCGCGGAAATCATTCGGGGCGAGCTTGCGGTCGCGGCCGAAGTGGCCGCTGATCAGGCCGCGGGACAGGACGCCGTACGCGGTGATGCCGATGCCCAGTTCACGGGCGGTGGGCAGGATCGCCTCCTCGATGCCGCGGGAGACGAGGGAGTACTCGATCTGGAGGTCGGAGATCGGGGCGACGGCGGCGGCCCGGCGCAGGGTCTCGGCGCCCACCTCCGACAGGCCGATGTGCCGGACGTGCCCGGCCTCGACCAGCTCGGCGATGGCGCCGACGGTCTCCTCGACCGGGACGTCCGGGTCGATCCGGGCGATCCGATAGATGTCGATGTGGTCGGTGCCCAGGCGCTGGAGGGAGTACGCGGCGAAGTTCTTCACCGCGTTCGGCCGGCCGTCGTAGCCGTTGAAGCCGCCTTCGACGGTGCGCAGGGCGCCGAACTTGACGCTGGTCAGCGCCCGTTCGCGGGCCGCGGCGGGGGCGGTGCGCAGCGCCTCGTTGATCAGCAGTTCGTTGTGGCCCATGCCGTAGAAGTCACCGGTGTCGAGCAGGGTGATGCCCGCTTCGAGGGCGGCATGGATGGTGGCGATGGACTCGGCGCGGTCACTGTCGCCGTAGAGGGCGGACATGCCCATGCAGCCGAGGCCGAGGGCGGAGGTCTGCGGGCCGGTGGTGCCCAGGGTGCGGGTCTGCACTGCGTGCTCCTGAAGGGAACGAGGGGATGTGGGGACGAGAACGGCGAGGGGATGTGGGGACGAGAACGGCGAGGGGATGTGGGGACGAGAACGGCGAGGGGATGTGGGGACAAGGAGGCGAGTAGGCGAGTGGGGGCGGAATGGGCGGCTCTGCTGCCATCCCGCCGAGTGCCGTCGGGTGTTCACCATGACATGACGGCTGACAGATTTCAATATCTGTCAGCCGTCATGTGTGAGTCGGGCTCCTCGGCGTCCTTCCTCCGCGCGCTCCGGCGCAGGTCAGCGCACCGTCCGCGGCAGCCGCAGCGCAAGCAGAGTCGTGCCCGCCACGATCGCCAGTTGCGTGAGGAGGGCGATGAGCAGGGCGTCGCGGATGCCGACGGACGGCAGCAGCGAAAGGAAGAGGGTGCCGAGGGTGGCCACGCCCAGGGCCATGCCGGACTGCTGGGTCGTGACCATGACCCCGCCGCCCACGCCCGCCTGCGCCATCGGCAGTTCGCTCAGCACGATGCGCAGCAGCACCGGCAGCAGCAGGCCCTGGCCGAAGCCCAGGATCGTCATGCTCGGCGCGAGTCCGGCCACCGAGATCTCCGGCCAGCCCGCCCGCAGCGTCAGTGCCAGGGTGATCAGCCCGGCGCCCTGGATCAGCGAACCGGCGAGCACCACCCGCCGCCCGAACCGCAGCACCAGCCGCGGACCGGCGAGCGAGGCGAGGAAGAACGCGAGGCACAGCGGCGCCAGGGACAGCCCGGCCGCGAACGGGCCGTAGTGCAGGCCGTTCTGGAGCGCGACGGCGATGACGAACATGAAGCCGCCGAAGCCCAGCGTGAACGGAACGATCATGGTCAGGCCGCTGCTCACGGAGGGGATGCGCAGCAGCGACGGCGGGACCAGCGGCGTCCGGCCGAGGCGCTCGGCCCGGCGCTCGACGAGCACGAACGCGATGGCGGCGACGGGGAAGACGGCCAGCAGGACCCAGGACCACGGCGGCCAGCCGGCCGCCCGGCCCTCGGTCAGCGGCAGCAGCAGGGTGAGCAGCGTGACGGCGAGCAGCGCGGTGCCGGGGCCGTCCACCCGGGACGGGTGCGGGGAGCGGGTCTCGGGAACCGTACGGGCGGCCAGCAGCCAGGCCGCGGCGGCTATCGGGACGTTCACCAGGAACACCGCGCGCCAGCCGGTGCCCGCCAGATCCACGGAGACCAGCAGACCGCCGAGTACCTGGCCGACGGCGCTGGAGACCCCCGCCGTACCGCCGTACAGGCTGACGGCCCTGGCCCGCCGCTTGCCCGTCGTCGTCGCCTGGATGGTGGCCAGGACCTGCGGCAGCAACAGCGCGGACGCGGCGCCCTGGGCGACCCGGGCGGCCACCAGCGTCCAGGCGTCCGGAGCGAGACCGCAGGCCAGTGAGGTCACGCCGAAGGCGGCCAGCCCCCACAGGAACAGCCGGCGGCGCCCGACCATGTCGCCGAGTCGGCCGCCGAGGACCAGCAGCATGGCGTAGGCGACGCCGTAACCGGCCACCACCATTTCCAGCATCGCCGGGCCGGCCTGCAGATCGTGGTCGATGGTCGGCAGGGCGACGTTGACGATGAAGAAGTCGATCATCGGGAGGGCCGCCCCGAGCAGCACGGTCAGCAGGCCGAGCGGGGTCAGGACGGGCGGGGTGCGGTGCTGCTGCGGGGCGGGCCGGGGCGTGGCCGGCGCCGCCGGAGCGGCCGCGGCCGGTGGCGATGCGGCCTCGGGGGCGGTGGCGGCGAGGGCTGCGGCCGGCGCACCGGGGGTGGCGGACGGGGCTTCCGTGGTGGTCGTCTGTGCTGGCGTAGTGCTCACGGACTCGACGATCGTCGACCGCCCAGCCGGGTACCAGAGTGTCCTTATCCTGGTACCAGCTCTACCTGGCAACCGGCTCGGGCCTGCGGCACCCTGGACCCATGACCCTGGATGTGACCGCGACGCAGCGTGCTACCAGTCCCGGTCCCGTGACCGCGACGCAGCCTGCCACAGGTCCCGGTCCCGTGACCGCCCCGCGGGACAGCACCGCCCGCCGGGCCGAGCTGGCCGCCTTTCTGCGCAGCCGCCGGGAGCGGATCACCCCCGAACAGGTCGGGCTGCCGCGGGGCGCCCGCCGCCGTACCCCCGGGCTGCGCCGTGAAGAGGTCGCCCACCTGGGCGCGGTCGGGGTCACCTGGTACACCTGGCTCGAACAGGCCCGGGACATCCATGTGTCGCCGCAGGTCCTGGATGCGGTGGCCCGTGCGCTGCTGCTCGACCGCGCTGAGCGCAGCCATCTGTTCGTGCTGGCCGGGGCGGTGGACCCGACGCCCGACAGGGAGTGCACGACCGTGACGCCCGCACTGCGGCAGGTCCTGCGCCAGCTCGAACCGTTCCCCGCGGTCCTCCAGAACAGCCGGTACGACATCCTCGCCTACAACAGCACGTACAGCCGCCTGATGTGCGATCTCGATGCGCTGCCCGAAGAGGACCGCAACTGCATGTGGCTGGCGTTCACCCACCCCGAGTGGCGGGCGAGCGTGGTCGATCTGGACGCCACGATGCGGGTGATGGCCGCCAAGTTCCGGGCGTCGATGGCCGAGCATGTCGCGGAGCCGGCATGGAAGGCGCTGGTCGCGCGGCTGACGGAGGCGTCGGCGGAGTTCCGTGAGATCTGGGCGCAGCACGAGGTCCTCCGCCCGGTCAGCGCGGTCAAGGTCTTCCGGCATCCCCGGGTGGGCGTGCTCCAGCTGTCCGCCACGAGCCTGTGGACGGGGCCCAACCCCGGCCCCAAGCTGCTCTCCTACACCCCCGTGGACGAGACGTCCCGGGAGCGGCTGGAGCAGTTGGCGGAGCTGGCGGCGCTCGCCGTGGCGTGAGCGCGGGGAGGCGCCCGCCGTGGGTGAGCGCAGGGCGGCGGCGCCGTAGGGGAGAAGAGAGAGCCGGGCCCGTCTACTGCCGCGCGCCCGTCGCCCCCGGCCCCCGCGTCCCGTCGTCGTCGAACAGCGCCGCCGTGCGGCGGGCCGTCTCCTGCGCCCACCGCCCCGTCGTCACCACACCCAGCAGCAGAACGGCCGCGCCACAGCCGGCGATGATCCACCAGGCCGGGCGGGCGGCCGCGAGGAAGGCGCCCGTGGTGGCGTTGGCATGCGCCCCGCCCGCCAGTACGGCGCCGATCACCGCGACCCCGAGCGACTGCCCGACCTGCCTGCTGGTGGAGGCGACGGCGGCGGCCACGCCGGCCTGGGCGCGCGGCATACCGGACACCGCGGTGTTCGTGATCGGCGCGTTGACCAGGCCGAATCCGATGCCGAACAGGACATAGCCGGTGAACATCAGTGAGTTGGCCGACTGGGCGTCGAAGGCCGCGAAGAGCACCCCGCTGGCCCCCATCGCCGTACCTGCGCACAGCAGCGGTGGCCGTGGTCCGCGGCTGCCCACCAGCCGGCCCGACACGGGTGCGAAGATCAGCGTCATCCCGGCCATGGGGAGCATGTAGAGCCCGGCGTCCAAGGCGGACAGTCCGCGGATGTTCTGCAGATACAGCGTGTTGATGAAGAGGAAGCCGGCGAGCGCGGCGAAGGCGCTGACCGCCACGACGGTGGCCCCGCTGAACGGCGCGCTGTGGAAGAACCGCAGATCGATGAGGGGTTCGTCGCGGCGCCGCTCATAGGCGATCAGACCGGCCAGGGATCCCAGTGCCACCAGTACGAACACCAGGATCTGCGGGGACGTCCAGCCGGCGTCCGGGGCCTCGATGATCGCGTACGTCAGCGAGCCGAGCAGCGTGATCACCAGGAACTGGCCGACCGGGTCGACCCGGCGCGGCCTGGGGGCGCGCGACTCGGGGACGTAGCGCAGGGTCAGGAAGAGCGCGAGCGCGCCGATCGGGACGTTGATCCAGAAGATCGAGCGCCAGCCGATGCTCTGCACCAGCAGCCCCCCGAGCACCGGCCCGGCCGCCATGCTGATGCCGACGACCCCGCCCCACACCCCGATGGCGCGGGCCCGCTCCCGCGGCTCGGTGAAGGTGTTGGTGATGATCGACATCGCGACGGGGTTGAGCATCGAGCCGCCGACCGCCTGCACCATCCGGAAAACCACCAGCCACCCCAGGCCGGGCGCCAGACTGCACAGCAGCGAGCCGAGCGCGAAGACGACCAGCCCGACCACGAAGACCCGGCGCCGGCCCAGCCGGTCGGCCGTGGAGCCGGCCAGCATCAGCAGCGACGCCATGACCAGGGTGTACGCGTCGATCGTCCACTGCATACCGGAGACCGAGGCATGCAGATCATGCTGGATGGACGGCAGGGCGACATTCAGGATGGTGGCGTCGAGGCTGACGATCAGCAGGCTCATACAGCAGATCGCCAGCACCAGAAGTCGCCGTCGACGGTCGAGCTCAGACATTCTTGAACGCTACAACCATCCCGGTCGGCCGGGCCCGGCGGGGCCACTCGCGAGGTGCGGGACAATGGGAGATCGCAGCGGCCGTCGTCCCCGTAAGGCCGCGGCCCGCCCGCCCCGCCAACGGAAGCCGAAGAAAGCCGAAGGTATTGCCGCCATGACTCTCCTGCAGATCGGTCCGCACGCGGTGCAGCCGCCCGTGGTCCTCGCGCCGATGGCCGGGATCACGAATGCCCCGTTCCGGACGCTGTGCCGGGAGTTCAGCGCCGGCAAGGGGCTGTTCGTCAGCGAGATGATCACGACGCGGGCGCTGGTCGAGCGCAACGAGAAGACCATGCAGCTGATCCACTTCGACGAGACGGAGAAGCCGCGCTCGATCCAGCTGTACGGCGTCGACCCGGACACCGTCGGCAAGGCCGCCCGCATGATCGCGGAGGAGGACCTCGCCGACCACATCGATCTGAACTTCGGCTGCCCGGTCCCGAAGGTGACCCGCAAGGGCGGCGGCTCCGCGCTGCCGTACAAGCGGAATCTGCTGCGCTCGATCCTGCGCGAGGCGGTGGCGAACGCGGGCGCGCTGCCGGTGACGATGAAGATGCGCAAGGGCATCGACGACGATCACCTCACCTATCTGGACGCCGGGCGGATCGCGGTCGAGGAGGGCATCACGGCGATCGCCCTGCACGGCCGGACGGCCTCCCAGCACTACGGCGGCACCGCCGACTGGGACGCCATCGCACGGCTCAAGGAGCACGTCCCGGAGATCCCCGTGCTCGGCAACGGCGACATCTGGTCGGCCGACGACGCGCAGCGGATGATGCGCGAGACCGGCTGCGACGGGGTGGTCGTGGGCCGCGGCTGCCTGGGACGGCCCTGGCTGTTCGGCGATCTGGTGGCGGCCTTCGAGGGCACGGGCACCTATGCCCAGCCCACCCTCAAGGAGGTCGCGGCGGTGATGCTGCGGCATGCCACGCTGCTCGGCGAGTGGATCGGCGACGAGACGCGCGGCGTGATCGACTTCCGGAAGCACGTCGCCTGGTACACCAAGGGCTTCTCGATCGGCTCCGAGATGCGCCGCAGCCTCGCGGTGACCTCCTCCCTCGACGAGCTGGACGCGCTGCTGTCGGAGCTGGACCTCGACCAGCCGTGGCCGCTGGGCGCGGACGGCCCGCGCGGCCGCACGTCGGGCCGCAACCGCGTCGTCCTGCCGGACGGCTGGCTGGACGACCCGTACGACTGCGCGGGCGTGGACGCGGACGCCGAGCTGGACACGTCGGGCGGCTGACCGGTTGACGGCATGACCGGCGGCTGACCGCCTGACCGGCTGACTTCGGTTCATCTCCACGGCGCCCTCGGGTCGTACAGCGCGTGTCGCAGTGCGGAACGCGGGCGGACCGGTGGAGCCGCGCTACCGTTTGGCTCCGTACGGGACACCGCCGCGGCCGGCCCCACCCACGGCCGCGGCCGACGCCCGGCACGGCAGCGTGCGGAGCGCGGACGAACCGAGGGAGAAGCTGTGGTGAGCGGGCACCGTTCCCCTGCGGACACGGAGAAGGCGGTCCGGGCCAAACTCGGCGAGACCCCGCTCCACCACGAGCAGATGGCCGCGGTCGCGAACCTCTACCGCGCCGCGGCCGCCGTACGGCAGCACTTCGAGAACTCCGTCCTGCGCGACGCCGAGCTGACCTGGACCGCCTTCGTCGTGTTGTGGGTGGTCTGGACCGGGGGCGAGCAGGAGACCCGCCGGGTCGCCGAGGAGGCCGGCATCTCCAAGGGCACGCTCACCGGCGTGGCCCGCACCCTGCAGAGCCGTGGCCTGCTGGAACGCAAGGTCCACCCGGCCGACGGGCGGCTCGCCCTGCTCGCGCCGACGCCCGAGGGGGAGCGGCTGATGACCCGGATCCTCCCGGAGTTCAACGCCGAAGAGGTCTTCGTCACCGAGGCGTTGAGCGATGACGAGGCCCTGGACCTGGCGGATCTGCTGCGCCGGGTCGTCGTACAGGTCGAGACCCGCGGCGCGGAGCGGCGCCTGGAACTCCTGGACGGCGCACAGCCCCGGCCACGGCGCAGCGGACGGCGCGCCAAGAGGTAGGGCGGGTCTTGACGGCGAGCGGCCGACCGAACGGGCTTTGAGCTCGACGAATCGCTTGTCGTGCCGGCCGAGCGGTATACGAACCCGGCTGTCGAGCTGGGGTTCCCGGCGGCCGAGAACTATGGCCTGATGCTGACGCTCGGTGCTGCGTGGTCGGTGGCGCGGAGGAACGCCTGGATGCGGGATTCCTTGATCACGTAGCCGCGAAGGTCCAAATGATGGAACCTGGTCACACATGAGCGCGTGATTCTCGCCACCCCTGATAGGGGGTGCGCTCAGATGAGCGCCACGCGAGGGGTTCCATCTCTCCAATGGTGGCACCCGGTGCCACGGCTAGTCCGTTCGAGTGATGAACTCAATCGTCGCAATGAGTAGCACGGGCCCGAGGTATGGCTACGGATTGGAGTGATGCATTCAGGTAATGAAGATGCCGCCAAACGCATGATCACTTTCGATCTGCTGGCGGACGACTGGTTACACGGGTATGTCGACCAAGTGGACGTACCCAGACGCCTTCGATCTGGGTATGTTCCTCGCCGTCAGGGCAGCCCGTCGGCGAGGAGTCAGTGCCGTGCCGGAAACACAAGATCCCCACGTATCCCAGCCTTCCTCCGCGAAGTTCGTCTACGACTTCACCGAGGGCAACAAGGACCTCAAGGACCTCTTGGGTGGCAAGGGAGCGAACCTTGCCGAGATGACCAACCTGGGACTTCCCGTCCCTCCCGGCTTCACCATCACCACCGAAGCCTGCAAGGTCTACCTCGACAGCGGCAGCGAGCCCGCGGCACTCCGTGCCGAGGTCTCCGAGCACCTTGCGGCCCTTGAGCAGAAGATGGGCAAGAAGCTCGGCCAGTCCGATGACCCGCTGCTGGTATCGGTCCGTTCCGGGGCGAAGTTCTCCATGCCCGGCATGATGGACACCGTTCTCAACATCGGCCTCTCCGATGCATCGGTTTCCGGCCTCGCCGCGCAGGCCGGTGACGAGCGCTTCGCGTGGGACTCCTACCGCCGCCTCATCCAGATGTTCGGCAAGACCGTGCTGGGCGTCGACGGTGAGCTCTTCGAGGAGGCGCTGGAGGAGGCCAAGCAGGCCAAGGGCGTCCGCGTCGACATCGAGCTGGACGCGGCCGACCTCAAGAGCCTGGTCGCGCACTTCAAGGACATCGTCTCCAAGCAGACCGGCCGCGACTTCCCGCAGGAGCCCCGCGAACAGATGGACCTCGCGGTGCGCGCGGTCTTCGACTCGTGGAACACCGACCGTGCCAAGCTCTACCGCCGCCAGGAGCGCATCCCCGGCGACCTCGGCACGGCCGTCAACGTCTGCTCCATGGTCTTCGGCAACCTCGGCCCCGACTCCGGCACCGGTGTCGCCTTCACCCGCGACCCCGCCAGCGGCCAGCAGGGCGTCTACGGCGACTACCTGCAGAACGCGCAGGGCGAGGACGTCGTCGCCGGTATCCGCAACACGGTCCCGCTCGCGGACCTGGAGCAGATCGACAAGGCGTCGTACGACGAGCTGATGCAGATCATGGAGACGCTCGAAACGCACTACAAGGACCTGTGCGACATCGAGTTCACCATCGAGCGCGGCAAGCTGTGGATGCTGCAGACCCGGGTCGGCAAGCGCACCGCCGGTGCCGCCTTCCGGATCGCCACCCAGCTCGTCGACCAGGGCCTGATCGACGAGGCCGAGGCCCTCCAGCGGGTCAACGGCGCGCAGCTGGCGCAGCTGATGTTCCCCCGCTTCGACCTCGGCGCGAAGTCCGAGATGATCGGCCGCGGCATCGCCGCCTCCCCGGGCGCGGCGGTCGGCAAGGCCGTCTTCGACTCGTACACCGCCGTCAAGTGGTCGCGCTCCGGCGAGAAGGTCATCCTGATCCGCCGGGAGACCAACCCCGACGACCTCAACGGCATGATCGCCGCCGAGGGCATCCTCACCTCCCGCGGCGGCAAGACCTCGCACGCTGCCGTCGTCGCCCGCGGCATGGGCAAGACCTGTGTCTGCGGCGCCGAGGAGCTGGAGGTCGACACCAAGGCCCGCCGGATGACGACCAACGGGACCGTCATCGAGGAGGGCGACGTCGTCTCCATCGACGGCTCCACCGGCAAGGTCTACGCCGGCGAGGTGCCGGTCGTGCCGTCCCCGGTCGTGGAGTACTTCGAGGGTCGGATGCACGCCGGCGCCGACGACGCCGACGAGCTGGTCAAGGCCGTCCACCGGATCATGGCGTACGCGGACCGGGTGCGCCGGCTGCGCGTACGGGCCAACGCCGACAACGCCGAGGACGCCGCCCGCGCCCGCCGGTTCGGCGCCCAGGGCATCGGCCTGTGCCGCACCGAGCACATGTTCCTCGGTGAGCGCCGCGAGATGGTCGAGCGCCTCATCCTGGCCGACACCGAGACCGACCGGGACGCCGCGCTCAGCGAGCTGCTGCCGCTCCAGAAGGCCGACTTCATCGAGCTGTTCGAGTCGATGGACGGACTGCCGGTGACGGTCCGGCTGCTGGACCCGCCGCTGCACGAGTTCCTGCCCGACATCACCGAGCTGTCGGTCCGGGTCGCGCTCGCCGAGGCCCGCAAGGACGCCAACGAGAACGACCTGCGCCTCCTCCAGGCCGTGCACAAGCTGCACGAGCAGAACCCGATGCTGGGTCTGCGCGGCGTACGCCTGGGCCTGGTCATCCCCGGTCTGTTCGCGATGCAGGTGCGGGCGATCGCCGAGGCGGCCGCCGAGCGCAAGAACGCCAAGGGCGACCCGCGTGCGGAGATCATGATTCCGCTGGTCGGGACCGTCCAGGAGCTGGAGATCGTCCGCGAGGAGGCCGAGCAGGTCATCGCCGAGGTCGAGAAGGCCCACGGCGTCGACCTCAGGCTCACCCTCGGCACGATGATCGAGCTGCCCCGCGCCGCCCTCACGGCCGGTCAGATCGCCGAGTCGGCCGACTTCTTCTCCTTCGGTACGAACGACCTGACGCAGACGGTCTGGGGCTTCTCCCGCGACGACGTCGAGGCCAGCTTCTTCACCGCGTACCTGGAGAAGGGCATCTTCGGCGTCAGCCCGTTCGAGACCATCGACAAGGACGGTGTGGGCTCGCTGGTCCGCAACGCCGCCGCGGCCGGCCGGGCCACCCGCCCGGACCTCAAGCTCGGTGTCTGCGGTGAGCACGGCGGTGACCCGGAGTCGGTGCACTTCTTCCACGAGGCCGGCCTGGACTACGTCTCCTGCTCGCCGTTCCGTATCCCGGTCGCACGACTGGAGGCGGGCCGCGCGGCCGCCGAGTCGAAGGGCAGCGACAGCCGCTGATCCGAGCGGTCACCGTGGGCGCCGGTGCGCCCGCGGTGGCCGGAAATGACCACCGGAGCCGTGGGCGGGGCACCCAACCCTCAGCCGCCTGGCCGGCGGCTCCGGAACCCCAACGAGGGCGGCACCTGTGCGGAGGTGCCGCCCTCGCTTTTCTCCGGACTCCCCCCTCGGGAGCTGCCGTCACCCCGGTCGGCGCGGGGTGCGGCCTTCAACGGGGCTGCCGAGCGGCCGGTTCCTTGCCCATCACCCCCCACGGGATCGAGCAATCCGGTCCGTCCGTGCCGCCGTCGAATTGAGTACAAGCATTCCTGCCGCTGCCCGGTGGCGCGAGCACTTTCAAGTCTGGCCAAAAGGGCATGGTAACCGCGCGTGTTGGCGTGCATACTCAGGCGTGCCGGGGGCCGACTGAGAAACCAGAGGTGGGGGTTCGGTGTTACGCGTCCATTTCAGTGGACTCGATCTGGCCCGTGTGCGCATTGCGGCACGCCCGGACGCACTGTGGGAGACCGTCTTAAGCTTTCATCGGCTACGTGACAGACGGGACGATTCGGCGTTCGGCAAATGGCGATCGGAAACACGGGGAAAGTTGAATGGCGAAGCGCGGCTGCTGGCACCGCTGGTGCCCACGCGCGGCTATTTTCCGGATTTCCTGACGCCCGCCGAAGGGCTGCTCGGCATGACCGACGCGCTCGCCGCACTGCGCGAGACGCCGGCCGCCCGGCTGCACGAGGAGCTCACCCGGCTCGCCGCGGCCTCCCGCCCGTTCCCTTCGTGGATACGGGAGATGGCCGAGGGCGACACCCGGGTCCTCGGCCGGCTCGCCGGGATTCTCCAGCGCTATTACGAGGCGGCCGTCGCCCCGTACTGGGCGCGCGTCCAGGGCCGAATAGAGGCCGACCGGGCCGCCCGCGGCCGGGCGCTGCTGGACGGCGGCGCGGACCGGCTGCTCGCCTCGCTGCCGGCGATGATGCGCTGGCGCTCGCCCGTCCTGGAGTGCGACTATCCGGTGGACCGCGACCTGCATCTCAACGGCCGGGGGCTGTTGTTGCTGCCGTCGTACTTCTGCCGGCGCACCCCCGTCACCTTCCACAACCCCGAGCTGACGCCGGTCCTGGTCTATCCCGTGGAGCACCCGGCGCCGCGGCTCACCCCGCAGGTGGCGCCCGAGCGCTCCCTGGGCCGGCTGGTCGGCCAGACCCGTTCCGCGATCCTCCAGCGCATCGGCGTCGGCTGCACCACCAGCGAACTCGCCCGCCGGGCCGATGTCTCGCTGGCCTCCGCCAGCCAGCACGCGACCGTGCTGCGCGACGCCGGTCTGCTGCTCACGCTGCGGCAGGGCAACGCCGTGCTGCACACCCTCACCCCGCTGGGCGCGGCCCTGTTGCGCGGCGCGCGTTCGGTGGAGGAGGCGGCGTACGAGCGGTTGAGGTGAGGCGGGCGGGGCGGCCGTGACGCGGGCGTCGCGCGCGGCAGGTGTGCCGGGCCCGCTCACTGGGGGCGGTCGCCCGCGATGGCGACCCGTTCGGCGACCCGGCGGTGCGTCCCGTAGTCGTTGACCGCATAGTGCTGGGTGGCGCGGTTGTCCCAGAACGCGACGTCGCCGGCCTGCCAGCGCCACCGCACCTGGAACTCCGGCACCTGCGCCTGCTGGAACAACAGGCGCAACAGCCGGTCGCTCACCGCCTGCTCCAGGCCGGTGATCCGGGTGGTGAACGACGCATTGACGAACAGCATGCGCCGGCCGGTCTCCGGGTGCCGGCGCACCACCGGATGCTCCACGGGCGGGAACGTGGCTTGGAATGGCGCGAGTTGCGCCGCGGAGTAGAAGCGTGCGAAGCCCGGGAGATAGTCGTGCACCGCCCGTGCGCCGTCGATGCGCTCCCTGATTTGCCCAGGCAAATTGTCGTATGCCGCCGCCATATCGGCCCACAGGGTGTCGCCGCCCGAGGGCGGGACCTCGCGCAGCTGCAACACCGCACCCATGGCCGGACGTTCCCGGAACGTCACATCCGTGTGCCATACGTTCTCGAAGGTCGGGGCGCCGCCGGCCGCCTTGTCGAACCGGACGACATCCTTCGAATCGCCCTGCGCCAGCAACGGATTGCTCTCCAACTCCCCCCAATTACGTGCGAATTCACGCTGTTCCACAGAGCTCAGATGCTGACCCCGGAAGAACAGCACCTTCCACTCCAGCAGCGCCCGGTTCAGCTCCGTGCGCAGCGCCCCGGACAGCGGCCGCGAGAGGTCCAGTCCACGGATTTCGGCCCCGATGGTGGCTGCCTGCGGTACGACCTCGAACCGTTCGTACGGCCGCTCCGCCCAGCCGTCAGGCGTACGACGCAGGATGCGCCGCCCTTCGTACAGGCCGTCGGCGGGGATGCGGTGGGGGCGCAGGACGGGCAGGGGTGTGGTCGTCAACGAGTCCTCCTGGGAGGCGAGAAGGGGAGGGGAGGCGAGGGGGAGCCCGTGGGCCTGGGGGCGGGGTGTGGCCGCGAGGCGGGCGCCGGTCGTTCAGGCCGGCCGGCGGCTCAGACCGTCAGACGCTCAGGCCGTACGGAAACAACAGGCCGGGGGAGACCCCACCCGGCCGCGGCGGCGCAGGAAGCTCATACCGCGGGGCGCGCACTCGCCGTGGGGGCCGCGGAACTGCGGCTCCACCTCACGGACGTCCGACTGCGTGCTCATGCCACGCACCGTACCCCATACGCCGGCCGCCGACGCCTCAGTCGTCGATCCCGCTGCGCTCCACCCCCGCGACGATGTACCGCTGGAGCAGCAGGAACACCACCACCAACGGGGCGATGGAGACCGCCGCGGCCACGAACAGCTCATGCAGATTGAGGTTCTGCGCGGTGGTGAACGTGGACAGCGCGACCTGCACCGTCCAGGCCTCCTGGTCCTGCCCGATGACCAGCGGCCACAGGAAGGCGTTCCACGCGCCGATGAAGACGATGGTGCCGACGGCGGCGAACACCGGGCGGGCGTTGGGGACCACGATGCGCCAGTACGTCCGCCAGTGACCGAGCCCGTCGACCCGCGCCGCATCCTCCAGCTCCTTGGGGAAGCCGAGGAAGTACTGCCGGAAGATGAAGCAGGCGAAGGCGCTGAACAGCGTCGGGATGACCAGCCCGCGCAGCGTCGAGAGCCAGCCGAGCGTCGACACCAGCACAAAGCTCGGTACGAACGTCACGGCCGCCGGGACCATCAGCGTCCCCAGGATCGCGTAGAAGACGGCATTGGCGTGCCGGTAGGGGATCCGGGCCAGGCCGTATCCCGCGAGCGAGGCCGGCAGCACCGTGCCGACGGTCGTCGACACCGCGATCAGCGTGGAGTTGAGCAGTGCCCGCCCGAAGGGGAGGTTCGGATCCCGGAAGACCTCGGTGAGGTTCGACCACTGCAGGGCGTGCGGCAGGAACGTCCAGCCGGGCGCCGTGATGTCCCGCTCGGTGGCCAGGCCGTTGCGCACCAGGAGGTAGAAGGGGATGAGGAACAGCAGCGCGAGGGCGATCAGGACGACCACCCGCAGCGCACGCCCGGCCCTGGTCAGCGCGTCATGCATGGGTACTCCACGAGTGCTCCACGGATGCTCACTCCTCCTTGCGGCCGAGGCCGAACCAGCGGGCCTGCACCACCGTCGCCACCGCGATGATCAGAGCCAGAATCACCGCACCCGCGCTGCCCAGCCCGAGATTCTGATCGCGGCCGAGCGCCGTGTAGTAGAGGTAGACCAACGGCGGCCGCGCATACGGCGGATAGCCGCGCGCATCGCTCAGCAGGTTGTAGAACTCGTCGAACGCCTGGAACGCATTGATCACCAACAGCAGCACCACCGCCACGGAGGTGGCGCGCAACTGCGGGAAGGTGATGTGCCGGAAGGTCTGCCAGCCGGGCCGCGCCCCGTCCACCGCCGCCGCCTCGTATAGCTGCGGTGCGATCCGCTGCAGCCCGGCCAGGAACAGGATCATGTAGAACCCCGCCTGCAGCCAGAGCCGTACGGTCACGATGACCAGCCAGTACCAGGGCGGATCGGTGGTCGACAGCCAGGCGGTCTGGTCCGCGCCGAACCACCCCAGCACGGTGTTGGCCAGCCCGAACCGCACCCCGTTGAAGAGCGACAGCTTCCAGATCACCGCCGCGACGACATACGAGCAGGCCGTCGGCAGGAAGAACACCGACCGGAAGAACGCCTGGGCGAAGCGCAGCCGGTTGACCATCAGCGCCAGCGCGAGCGCCAGCGCGTAGGTGGCCGGCACGATGAACGCCGTGAACAGCGCGAACGTCCCCAGGCTGCCGAGAAAGGCGTCGTCGCGCAGCATCGCCGCGTAGTTGCCCAGCCCGACGAAGTCCGCGCCGGACGGGCTGACCGTGTTGTGCGCGTCGAAGAAGCTGAGGTAGACGCTCCACACCAACGGCACGTAGGTGAACAGCCCCAGCCCGAGGGCGAACGGTCCGACGAAGACCCAGAACCACAGATTCCGCCGCTGGGGGCCGAGCAGCCGGGCGCCGAATGAGGGGCGCGGGACGGCCGGTGTCACGGCGGCCGCGGGGCGCTGCGTGGTGGCGACCGCCGCCGCCACCCCTTCGG
The DNA here is from genome assembly GCF_900221035.1 of Streptomyces sp. 2323.1. Lineage (NCBI taxonomy): Bacteria > Bacillati > Actinomycetota > Actinomycetes > Kitasatosporales > Streptomycetaceae > Streptomyces > Streptomyces sp. 2323.1. The sequence continues at coordinate 5,539,996 of NZ_LT907981.1, forward strand.
TCCCTTCCGTCACTTCTTCCTGACCCGCTGAAGCTCGGCATTGACCTTGCGCACCACGCTCTTCAGCTCGCTCTCCGGGTTGGCACCGCCCTTGATGATCCGGCTCAGTGCGTCCTGGTAGGCCGTACGGTCCGCCGTCGTCCACAACAGCGGCTCGGCATGGCCGTGATCGGTCGCAAACCGCACCGCGTCCGCCGCCGGTCCCTCCCGCAGCTGCGCGGCCTTCCTCGCCAGCGAGATCCGGGCCGGGATGTGGAAGCCGTACGACAGGGCAAAGTCCTGCTGGAAGTCGGTACGGTCCACCCAGAGCCACTTCGCGAAGGCCTTGGCTTCCTTGATGTGGGTGCTGTGCGCACTCACTGCGGAGGCGTAGGCGCCCACCGGAACGGACGGTTCCCCGCCGCTGCCGTCCTTCGGGAACGGCAGCACCCCGAAGTCGTCCCCCAGCGCCTTCTTGATCTGCGGCAGCGCCCACAGCCCGGACCACTGCATCGCGGTCAGCCCCTGGAGGAACGCCGCCGGATCGGACCAGTCCGTGGGCGCGCCCAGCAGCAACGACTTGTCCGCATACAGCTGCCGGATCTTCCCCAGCACCCGGGCCGCCGCCGGATCGTCGAACCCGGCCCTGCCGTCCGCATCGATCAGACTCAGCCCCGCGGCGAACAACGGCGTCCCGCTGAGCACCCCGACGCCGCCGTCATTGCCCAGGAACAGCCCCTTGGTCTTCTTGCCGCTGAGCTTCTTCGCCCCGTCCACCAGCTCGTCGAGCGTCTGCGGCGGCCGGACCCCGGCCTCCTTCAGCAGGCTCTTGCGGTAGTAGAGCAGCTGCATGTCGACGGCCTGCGGGATGCCCCAGACCTTGTCCTGCCAGATCTTCGGAGCGAGCACGGCCTGGTGGAGGTCGTCCTTCACCGGCTCGACCTCGGCGGTCAGATCGACCACCTGTCCGCTCTGGATCTGGTCCAGCAGCGGCCCGTTGACCTCGAACACATCCGGCCCCGAGCTGGTGAGCAGCGCGGCCGCGGTCTGCCGGTCGTAGTCGCCCGGCCGCCACTGCACCCGCACCTCGGCCTTCTTGTACGCGGCGGCATACCGCTGCACGGCCTGCTGGGTGCCCGGCTCCCCGTACTGGTGGTACCACTGGCTGATTCCCGGCCCCGAACCACCACCGCCCCGCCCGGTGTTGGACCCGCAGGCCGTCGCCACCGCCGCGGCCAGGGCGACCCCACCGCCGGCCGCCAGCAGTCGCCGTCTGTCTAACTCCGTCATGGCACGTCGCCCCCTGCGCTCGTAACCTTCCGGCGATCACCGATCACCGATCACCGATCACCGATCACCGACGGTGCGACCGTCCACTCTGCCGCACGGGCGTGACGGGCGCATTGCATCCGGACGAATCCGGCGTCGGAGGCGCCTGAGTGGCCGAGTGGCCCGAGTGGCCCCGGCTTTCCGGCGGCGGGCCGTCGTCCGTCCCGGCGCTACGAACCCGGCGGAGGCGACGGTGCCGTAGCGCGGCTCACGCCGGTCGGTGCCCCGTGCGCCGGGCCGGGCCCGTCTTTCGCTCGTCGGCCGGGTCGGATCCGGACCGGCCGGGAGAGCCGGCAGGCACGTCCTCGTCGTCCTCGTCTTCGGGCCTCTTGTACGGCTCGCCGCCGGGGTACGCGGGTTCCATGAACACCGACGTGTAGTCGGGCTTGGCCGGGCGGGGCAGGGGCGGATTCATGCGGTCTCCGGTCTCGTGGCTGCACACAGCAGGGTGGTGGTGGGGGAGCGTCGTCCGCGCTGCCGTTCGCCCCGGCCGGTTCCTGCGCCGGTCCGGCGCGGGACGGCCGCCGGGCACGGAAGCGACGAAGTCGGCTGCGACGCGAAGCACTTGGCGGTTGCCGCGACGAGGTCCGGACCGTGCCGAACGGCGTCCGCGGTCGAACGGCATCCGTACGCGTCACGACCTGCGAGAAGTATCCCCCCTGCTGACAGTAGCTGGTTCTGCGACGGGATGAATTCCCGCCGGTCCGGCCGGCTGTAACGGGGGTGCGGGGCGCAGTCCGTCTCAGGGTTTGACGGCCTGCCGGTACAGCACGTCGCGCTCGCGCGGCGTCATGCCGTCGGCCCGCTGCGAGAGGTGGTCCTGGAAGGTCTTGTGGATGAAGGCCACACCGTCTCCCGAGCGTCGCAGCAGGGCGCGTTCACAGGCGAAGTGCACGAAGTCCTTGCGCAGGTAAGGGAAGAGGGCGGCGAACCGGACCAGACGGATGGCGGCTCTGTAGAGCAGGCGGGACGGTGACGTGGAGGAGATGAGCCTTAATTGCGCGATCTGGAACTTCACGGACATCAGTCGGAGCCGGCGGCCGCTGTGCAATTGCTCCAGCACCTCGGGCGAGGCCTGGAGCATGATCCGCAACGGGTCGCTCGGGTAGATGACCGTGACCTGGTACCTGCGCATTTCCCTGGCCATGAGAAGCAGGCGGCTCGCCACCTGGTCGACGCTGAAACGCGGTGGTTTGGGGTCGCCGCGCAGCGTGCGGTCCCGGGTGACCATACGGGTCAGGAAGGCGTCGTAGACCAGACCGCGCCGTTCCTCCAGGGTGCCGGCGCTGCGGACCGCGCTCTCGTCCACCCCGGAGTAGGCGAGCACGGCGACCCCGAGCATGAGGGGAGTGGTGAGCAGCTCGGCGAGGTCGGGGTCGGCCGCAGCGGCCGCGCGTAATCCCTGCACCCGATTGCCCGCCGCATGCAGAAAGGCCTGCACGGCGGCGGCCGGCAGCGGCTGCACCGTGACGGCGCCGTTCACGGTGAGCCGCTGTGACAGAAGCTGGTAGTCGATAAGGCGACACGAGATGGCGAGGGCGCAATGCGGATATCCGTCGGCGGAAATGAAGGCGTTGATCCGGGAGATGCATTCCTCTTGCCGTTCCAGGTCCACTTCGTCCAGGCCGTCAAGAATGAAGCAGATTTTCCCCTGCGCCAGCAGAGCGCGGGTGACGTCGGCGGATGTCCGGTAGCGGTGCTGGAGTTCGGAGATCAGCCAGTCGTCCAGGGGCCCGCCGCGCCAGTTGGTCAGGAGCAGGAACACCGGGACGGGCGCCTCGGCATCGGCCCGGGCCTCTTCGATAAGAGCGGCCGTCAGTTCCAGCAGATGCACCGTCTTGCCGGCGCCCGGCGCTCCGAGTACCAGCAGTTGCTGGCCGTGCTGCTCGAACATGGCCCGCAGGGCGGTGCCGGCGGGCAGCGGTGTGCCGGCCGCGGTGGTGAGTTCGCCCGACCCCCAGGGGTCATGGACGGCGGACGGAAAGTCCTGCAGGCCGACTTCGAGGCGGACGGCGTCGTTCCAGCGGAATTCCAGGTCATTCGTCCAGGTGTGGTGCACCCGGTGCACGAGCGCCTTACGGCCCCGCTGCAATTGCCCGGCATCCGCCTCCGCGCCGTCCCAGGATTCCGCCAGCCGCGCTCGGAGGTGGCGGATGTAGAGGGCGGCCCCCGCCACGATCAGGGCTCCCACACATGCTGCCGCCACCCGCCGCGGACTTTCCCCCACCACAGACTTCAGTACATCCGGAAACAGCCCCGCCGCCGTCTCCGAGCAGAGGTAAAGAACGAAGGCGACGAGCAATCCCCCGGCGCCCCAGGCCAGACGCCGATGCCCCGGCCGCCGTCTAGGTTTCCCCATCATGCCCCCACAGTGCTCACTGTCGGCGCACGACACTAGCAACGCACGTACGGGCAACTCGCGCTGTGGAAAACAGAGTTCGCCGACATTTTCTGTACGTTCCAGGCGTGGAGGACGCGTCGGGCCCCGGCAGTCGGTGGGCCTTCAGCCCGTCCTCGTCCGGGGCGCTCGGCATGCGCAGTGCGGGTCCCGGGTCCCGCGTTCAGGAACTCGGGCGCTGCTGCCGGTAGAGCGCGATGGCCGCTTCGGTGGGGAAGTTGGGGACGGTGACGGTTTCCCCGGTGTCCTTGGACACCACGATCTTCGCCCCACCCGGCGGTGCCGGCAGCGGATTTCCCGCCGCGTCGGTGTCCGTGGTCCGAGGGAAGGTGGCGTACACCAGGTAGCCGATGTCGAACTCGTGGACGTGCAGGGGAGCGGGCGAGCCGTCCGGCAGCTTGGGCTGGGCGTAGCGGCTGCGGACGATGGCGAGCGCTTGCTCAGGGGTGCTCGGAGGTGGCGTGGGGACGTCGTCCAGGGGCATAACGGTTCTCTCCTGATCCATGCAGATTCTCGCGCGGGAACTCGCTCACCGGATGCCGGGAACGGTCATCACGACGCGAACGGTGATCACGACGCGAACGGTCTTCACGACGCGAACGCCTTGTCCTCCGTCAGGTTGCCGTCCTTGTCCCATCGCCGGCGATGAGTTCGCCTGCCCTGCGGGCTGAATACCGAGTGCTCGGCCAGCTGGCCATTGGGGTGCCACTTGCGCCAGTCTCCGACGGCCAGCCCGAAGGTGGCCTGACCTTCGTTCTTCTTCGTGCCGTCGGAATACCACTCCGCCTGTGGCCCAGAGGGGACGCCCTCGACGTAGGAAATTTCTGCGATCACTCGGCCCGCGCCGTCCCGGTGGACGACTTCGCCCGTGAAGAGTTCATCTTCGTAGTGGACGCGCATATCGTCGTCCAGGTAAGAGTCTTCGTAATCGATGCGCATTTTTAATCCGTTACGGGAGGTATCTGGTTTGACTCGTCCTGGCGCCGGTAATCCCCGATCGAGTACACCTGGCGACCGCCGTAGCTCGGTACGTCCCTGAGCATTCCGTTGCAGTTCGGGCAGGCTGGCGCTGATTGGCCGGGCAGGTGAATGATGTTCCCCTTGTTCTTCCCCTTCCCTCGCTTGTCTTCGATCCATCGCGGGTCGAATCGCATGTCATTCAGTGTCTCACGGCTCAGCGGGGGCGGGGTCGAGTCATCCCCGTGGGCGTCGCGCCATTCCTTCTCCAACTGACGCTGACGGGCCCACAACAGCTCGTTCACGGCCTTTACCTCGGCGTGCCGCAGCGGATCGTCGAAGTAGGCCCGCCCGGTAAAGATCATCTCCGAGTTCGGGATCACCTTACCGTTTTCGTCCCGCTCTGCGGTGCCGTCCGCTGCGAGCCTGTTGCCCATCCGGATTTCATTCTCCGACGCCATGATCGGATGCATCCAGTTGGCCATGCCCAGGTAATTGTCCCGCAGTAGCGGATGCAGGTTCTCGAGGTCGATGACGTCCGTCAGCGCACCGTTGAGACCCTCAGTGATCATTCCGGTGCGTCGGTCGATCGCCAGGGCCGAACAGGGCCCCTCAAGCGGCGTCCGCATTTCGGCATGCCGAATTGCCCGCGCCTCGGAAAGTTCCTGCAGGTAATCCTTGACGGATTTCCCGTCGATGCTGGTGATCAGGCCATCGCTGTCGACCTGCACGCGCTCCGTGTCGTCCAGATCGATCTGCTCGACCAATCCACCACGACTCTTGTCGTCCACCCCGGAGTCCAGGTCATGGGTGTCAGGCGTGTCGCCGGGGTCGATTGCATCCGGCATGTGGGGTGGGTCGTCGACGGGGACGTCGCTTGCCGACGGCGCCTTGTAGCGCTCGGCGGGGTCGTCGCTCGCTTCGTGCTCGTTGCTGTGGCCGTCGTTGTCGCTGTCGTTGTGCTCGACCGACGGTTCCGGCTCCCCTGCCGGGTCGGCGGGGGCCTTGGGTTCCGTCTGTTCCGTCGCCTCGTGCGCGGCATCGCGGTGGTCGCCGGCGGGGGAGGACGGGTCCTCCGGGCGGGGGTGACTCGTACTGTCCGAGGCCGGGGTGTCGCTGGGCGGGGTGTCGGTGGGCGCGGATTGGTTGTGGGTGGTCTGGTGAGGTGTGGTCGTGGGAGGTGTGGTCGGGTGCTGTTGGTTCGGCTCCCGGTCGTTCGAGTCCCGGTCGTGCGGCTCCCGGCCGTCCGTCTCCTCAGTGTGGGAGTCCTGTTCGGGCGCCTGACCGTCGGGTGATGCGACCGGGGGTTTGCCGTACAGCCATGGGTTCTGGTCGTGGCGGAGCGCATCGGCGAGGTGGTGGGAGACGTCCGCACCACGGTTGTCGGGTGTGCTCTCGCGTCCGCCCGTAGTGGGGGGAGCCTGCTGCTGATCGGTGGGCGGGTGCTCGGGAGGCGTCGCCACCTGGTCGGCAGGCGGGTTGGCCGGAACACCGGACGTGTGGTCGGTGGCATCCGGCGGGGTGTCCGACGGGGTGTCCGAGGGGTCGTCGGCAGAGCCGTCAGCCGTCTCGTCAGCCGTCTCGTCGGGCTGTGGGTCTGGGGTGTGGTCGGGCTTGTTCTCGGGCTGCGGGTCTGCGGTGTGGTCCGGCTTGTTGTCGGTCTGCTCGGAGGGAGTGCTGTCCGGCTTCGCCACCACATGATCGGCGTGGAGCGGCTGGCGGTTGGCGTCTAGGGGGATGTGCCAGACGTGCTCTGCCTGGGAGATGTGGATCGGGTCGTGGCTGACCTGTCCGGTCTGCGTGTCGATCCAGATGACCTTGCCGTGGTAGTTGACGGCGTTGAAGGCATGGCCGCCGCCGTTGTCGGGCCAGTCGACCTGGACGATCGCTGCCGCGCCGTGACCGGCCTGCTGAAGGTCGTGAGCGATGCGGGCTGGGGTGTTGGGGTCGTTGCCCGCGCCGGCATAGGTGTGGGTGGCGCCGCTCCAGCGGATCTGGTTCTCGTTTGCGTCGTTCTCCGGAGACCAGGTGTCCGGGTTTCCGTGTTCGTCGGTGTCGGGCGTACGGGGAGCGGAGACCTGCGGATTTCCGTACCAGGTCTCCAGAAAGGAACGGGAGCAGTCGGCGCAGTTGTTGCTGCGTCCGGGGACGGTGTTGCCACCGTCGTTCTGCAGCTGACCCCAGGGATCGAAGGGGTTGGCGAACTGCTGTGGCGTGCCGTCGGGGTTGCGCGGGTGCGCGTTCTCCAACAGTTCCTGATCGTCGGGGTGCGGAGGTAGGAGGCCGCCGGTGTCCTGATCGAGGTCGTCCCGGATAGCACCGAGGCTGTTGGGGTCCTGCTGTTTGTTCTGCGGGGTTGCCGCGCCTTCCTCCCCGGCGGACGGCTCGTCCTGGGAAGGCAGGTCCTGGGACGGCAGGTTGGGGGACGGCTGCGGCGGGTGGTGGGGCTGTGGCTGAGTGTTGGGGGTCGGTTGCTGGGGCGCTTGCTGTTGCTGTTGTGGTTGCTGCTGGGGTGCCTGCTGTTGTTGGGGTACTGCCTGTTGCTGTGGCGGCTGCTGCTGGGTGTGGGGTGCCTGCTGCTGAGCGTGGGGTGCCTGCTGCTGCGCCTGCTGCTGCGGGCTCGGCTGCTGCGGCTGCGGCTGCGGCTGGGGCGTGGGCTGGGGCTGTTGGGTGTACGGGTTTTGCTGCTGGTGGGGCTGGGGGAACGGGCCGGGCTGCTGCTGCGGCGGCTGCTGGGTGTAGGGGGTTTGCTGCTGTGGCTGTTGGTGCGGTTGCTGGGGCTGGGCGTACGGGTTCGGCTGGGACTGCTGCTGGGTGTAGGGACCCGGCTGTTGCTGGTGGGGCTGGGCGTAGGGGCCCGGCTGCTGTGACTGCGCGTACGGACCTGGCTGCTGGTGCGGCGGCTGGGTGTACGGGTTCTGCTGTTGGTGGGGTTGCTGATACGGCCCGGGCTGCTGCTGGGCGTATGGGTTCTGCTGTGGGTGGGGCTGCTGCGGCGCCTGCTGGTGAGGTTGCTGCTGGGCGTGCTGTTGCGCCTGCTGGTACTGCTGCGGGTGCTGCTGGTACGGCGAGGGCTGTTGCTGGTGCTGCTGGTTGTACGGGCTCGGCTGGTGTGGGTGGGGCTGTTGGTACGGCCCGGGCTGCTGCTGGTGCTGAGCCTGCTGTGGGTGCTGCTGCTGGTACGGCGAGGGCTGATGCGGCGCCTGCTGGTACGGCTGCTGCTGGTGGGGAACCTGTTGGTACGGCGTGGGCTGCTGCGGGGGTTGCTGCTGGTGCGGTGTGGGCTGGGGCTGCTGGTGGGGTGCCTGCTGGTACTGCGAGTGTTGTTGCTGCTGGGCGTACGGGTTTTGCTGCTGCTGGGCGTGCTGCGTCTGCGGGTTCTGTTGCTGGTTCTGCGGGTGCTGCTGGTTCTGCTGGTTCTGCTGCTGGTTCTGCGGGTGTTGCTGGGGCTGGGCCTGGGGGACGTAGGGCTGGCGGTTGGCGTCGAGGGTGAGGTGCCAGACGTTTACGCCCTGAGTGTGGATGGGCTGGTCGCTGACCTGACCGGACTGCGCGTCGACCCAGACCACCTTGCCGTTGTGGTTGACGGCGTTGAAGGCGTGGGAAGAGCCGTCCTTCCACGCCACGACGATGATGGCTCCGGCGCCGGGCCCGGCGTTGTGCAGGTCCTGGGCGACGCGGGCGTAGCCCTCGGCCGTGTTCCCGGAGTGGCGCAAGGGCGTGTTGGCCCAGCGGTTGATGTTGTGGATTCCGCCGCGCTCGCCCGTACGGCGGTCGAGGCTGCCGTCGGGGTTGGTGTCCCAGGTGCGTGGGGCGGACACCTGCGGATTGCCGAACCAGGTCTCCAGGAAGGAACGGCTGCAGTCGACGCAGTTGTTGGAGCGGCCGGGGATGACGAGGCCGCCGTCGTTCTGGAGCTGTGCCCAGGGCTGGAAGGGGTCCGGGTGACGAACCGGCGTGCCGTCGGGGTGGCGTGGTACGGCGTCGGCCAGAAGTTGCTGGTCGATGGCGCGGGCCGGAAGCAGGCCCTGGGGGCCGCCCTGAAGGTCGTTGCGGATCTGGTGGAGGGAGTGCGGTGCGTCGGCCGGGAGCCCGTTGGACTGCTGCTGAGAAACGTGTGGCGGCGGAGCCTGCTGGTGCTGGGCCTGCTGAGGGTGCTGCTGGTTCTGAGCGTGCTGGGGCTGCTGGTGTTGCTGTTGCACCGGCTGCTGGGCGTGCTGCTGCGGCTGCTGATTGTGGGGTTGCTGCGGCGTCTGCTGCGGAGCGTGTTGCGGTTGTGTGTACGGCGTCTGGGCCTGCTGTTGGGGCGGTTGCGCGTACGGGTTCTGCGGTGCCGGTTGCTGCGCGTACGGGTTCTGTGGTGCCGGCTGCTGCGCGTACGGCTGCTGCTGGTAATTCGGGTGCTGGGGCTGCTGGTTGGGGTGTGGCTGGTAACCGGGGTCGGCAGGGTGCGGCGGCGTGTCCTGGTGCGGTGCCGAGGCCTGGTCGGTGGTGGTGGCGTCGTTGCGCGGGCGGGGGCCGTCCGGCCCCGAGGGGTCGGTGTGGGGGCCGTCCGACGGCGTCCCATCGGGCCGGTTGGTGTCGGGGTGGGTGCCGTCCGGGTGGGTCCCATCGGGCCGGGTGCCGTCCGGGTGCGTCCCTTGGGGGTCGTTGCCGTCGGGGCGGGAGCCGTCAGGGCGTGCACCGTCAGGCCGGGTCCCGTCCGGGTGCCTCCCCTCGGGGCCGGTGCCGTCAGGCCGGGAGTCGTCGGGACGGGCGTCGCGGGGGAGGGGGCCATCGAGGCGGGGGTTGTGCGGTGGGCGTTCGGGGGTGGGGTGCTGGGTGTGGTCGTGGACGATCTGGGAGCCGTCGGGGCGGCGGTTGGTGCCGGGAGGCGTGGTGGGGGTGTCCCGGCGGGGGCCGTCGAGGCGTGGGTTGTAGGGCCGGGACGTCTCTTCCCGGCGCGGGCCGTCGAGGCGCGGGTTGTAGGCGGGGCGCTCGGGGCGGGGCCGGTCGGTGGCGTCGTGGATGGCCTGGGAGCCGTCCGGACGGCGGTTACCGCCGGGGCCCGTTTGGGGGCTGTTGGACGGAGTGCCGCCGCGGGGTGGGGCGGAGGGTGCGGGGCCGCCCTGGGGCGGGATCGCGCCCATCATCGGGCCGTTGGCCTGGGGGGAGTTGGGCTGGGCCTGGTGCGGGGCGGAGGGGGTGCTGGTCCCAGCGTCGGCGGTGTGCGGGGTGGGCGGGGGAGCAGTGAGGGTGTCGGCGGACTGGGTGGTGACCGTGGTGTCGTCGGTGCCGTCGACGGTGGGCATGGGGTCGCCGGGGGCCGGGTCCCGCTGCTGGATGGGCTGGCCGGTCGACGGGGTGTGCTGGATGGGGGCGCCCTGGGGCGCCGGGCCGACGTGCGGCATCGACGGGCGGCCGCCGCCGGCGGCGGAGTTGTCCCCGTTGCCGGCTCCGTTGTGGGTCCCGTCGCCGCCCGAGTCGTGGGAGTCACCGTTGTAGGAGGGCGGATTGCCGGCCACCGGGTCGGGGGTCGGCGACGGTGAGGGCGACGGCGATGGCGACTCGGGAGCGTCCGGGCGGGCGCCGTCCGGGGAGTGGTCCGGCGCGGGTTGGGTGCTGATCGGGTCCGGGGCGGGGGCGGGGCGCGCTCCGTCAGGGGTGTTGTCGTGCGCCGGCTGGGTGCTGATGCCGTCCGGGTCCGGGCGTGCGGAGTCCGGGGTGGTGTCCCGTACGGGCTGGGTGCTGACCGGATCGGAGTCCGGGCGGGCGCCGTCGGGGGTGTGATCGGGCGTTGGGTGGGTGCTGACCTGGTCGGAGTCGGGGCGTGCCGAATCCGGGCGTGCCGAGTCGGGGGTGTGGTCGGGTGTCGGCTGGGTGCTGGTCGAGTCCCCGTCCGGGCGTGCGGCGTCCGGGGTGTTGTCGGGGGTGAGGTGGGGGCCGGCTGCGCCCGAGTCCGGACGGGAAGTATCCGGGGCGGAGCCCGAGTCAGGGGTGGTGCCCGAGTCAGGGGTGTGGGATCCCCCGTAGGGGCTGTCATTGCCGCCCTGGAAGCCCTCGTCGAAGGGGGAGCGTTGCGCCGGGGGCGGCAGGGGCTGTGCGTCGGGGACGCGGTGCGCAGGATCCGAGCCGCGGGAGGGGGTGTCGGAGGAGGACGGGTCGTGGCCCGCGCCTCCGCCGTTGTCCGTTCCGTCCGCCGCTCCGGTGTGGTCCGACGCACGGGGGCTGTGGGTGGTGGAACCGCCGCCGTCCGAGCCGCCGCGGTTGCCCCCGGTGCCGCTGGAGTCGTTGGAGGTACGGGAGGAACCGCCGCCGTCCGAGCCGCTCCCGGAACCGCCGTCGGAACCAGCCCCACTGCCGGACCCCGAGCCGCTGCCGTCCCCGCTGCGCGACCCGCTGGAGCCGCCGCTGTCCCCGCTGTTGCTGCTGGAGCCGCTGCGCCCCGAGTCGCTCGACTCGCTGTCCCCGCCGTCCCCGCCGCTGTCCCCGTGTTCGCCGCCGCGGCCGGCCGCGTGGTCCAGTCCGCCGCGGGCGCGGTGGCCCGCGCGGTGGCCGGCGCCGTCGCGGAGGCTCTCACCGAGGGACTCGCCGGTGTTCTTGATGGCGTCGGTGGCGGCGCTCTGGCCCTCCTTGAGGGTCCGGCCGACGTTGTAGCCGTTCTGGGCGCCGAAGTTCTGGTTGACGGTCTGGGCGATGAGGTCGGAGGCCATGGCCTCCAGTGCGGAGATCACCGGTTCCTTGGCGGCCTCCATGATCGCGTCAAGGACCTGCTTGGCCACTTCCTTGAGGATCTTGCGGACCATTTCACGGGTGGCCAAGGTGGCGGCCGCACCGCCGATTTCGGAGAGGCCCAGGGTGAAGGGGGCCGCCGCCTGTGCCGCGATGATTTCGGCGGCCAGAATTGCCAATTGGACGATCACGGCGATTTTCATGCCGATGACCAGCGCGGCGGCGGCCTCGAAGGTGAAGGCGAGGACCTCGGCCGCCTCACGGGCGTCGTGCAGATACCCCGAGCTGCCCGAGAACTTCTCCCAGGCCTTGCTGAAGCCCTCGATGGCATCGCCGGAGTTCTCCCCGAGGACATTGCTCGCGTAGGTGTTGCCGCGAGACTGATGTCCCTCGACCTCCGCCGCGAACTGCCTCCAGACCTGGGCGCATTCGATGAGTTTGTCTTCATCTGCGGTCGGCCAGTTGAAGCCGAGCATCTCCAGGACCCACTCAAGAGGATCCGGCAGCATGACAGACACGATGGAGCTCCCCCGTGAAAAACGTGCAATGAGGCGTGCGGCAGACGCAGGTGGTGTGAGAAGGCGGCCGGGTCAGAATCCGGAACCGGTCAGCGGTCTCAGTGCTGGACGGACCGGAACGAAACCTGGACGTTGGGGTCGGCCGTGGGGTCCCGCCACGCCTGCTTGTTCTCGACGTGCTGCTTCATCAGCGAGTCGTTGAAGTCCTCGTTCTCCGCATGGTTCCTGGACATCGACGTCAGCGCCTTGCCGATTTCCTGGAGCTTCGAGGAGAGATGGCCCATCGACTCGTTCATGCCGTCCCGCACGCCCTCGTAGACGACACCGAACTTCTCGCCGAGGTCGTCATCCCCCCAGGGCGGGGCGCCGTCCTTGCTGTCGAACGTCGTCAGGCCGCTCATGAACTGCTGGCCGAACGACTTCTCCGGCGGCGCAGCCTCCTGCCCATTGCTGGGCGGCCCCGCCCCCAGCGCATGCAGGCCGTCCATCAGCCGCGCGACCGAGGAATAGAAATCCTCGCCCAGCTTGACGAAGTTCGCCCCCTCGGCTTTGAGGCTCTCCACATCCGTCTGGAAACCACCGGCACCTGCCACAACGTCCCCCGGGTTCGTAATGGTTGCCTCATGAGTTCTTCAAGCCAAAGTTTAACGGGCGTTCCTGGCGCCCTGCCAGGAGTCCCCCGACGGGCAAATCCGCCGGATTCAGGCGCTTTTCGGGCGGTAGGAGCGGTGATAGAGCTCCACGGCCGCCTCCGGGGGGAAGTTGGGCAGGAAGGACACCTCGCCGTCGGACTTGGACACGACGACGTTGCTCCCTCCGGGCTCCGCGGGAGGGGCGGTGGGGTCCGCGGGCGGTGGCCAGCCCGCACGGATCAGGTAGCCGAGGCCGAATTCGTGGACGAACAGCTCGGCGGGGCCGCCGGGTGAGCCGACCTCGGGGAAGTGCTGCCGGCCGATCGCCAGCGCCTCGTCCGCGGTCGTCGGGACGGGCTGCGGGGTGCCGTCCCCGCCCCCGGCATGCGGCGGGATGGGGGGAGGCGTGGGAGGCAGGCCGGAGGGGCGCTCCGTACGGTCGGAATCGGCCATGGTGAGGGGCTCCCGTGAGGACTGATCGTGTCGCCGGTGGTCAACGATACGCACGCCGCAGTGGCCTGAACGGTTCGCCCCGTGCAGCCAACCGTTCGCCCCGCGCAGGCAACCGTCCGTCACGGTGCTCAGCCGAACAGCACCCGCGCCAGCCAGAACTCCAGCAGCTCCGCATCGCCGGTGATCTCGAAGGTGTCGCGGTCGGCGGGGACGCGGCCGTAGATGAGGAGCAGGAGGTCGGTGAGGGGGCCGTGGACGGAGACGGCGGCCGGCTCCTGGGCGCGGCGCCAGGCGAGGGTGTCGCCGGTGAGGTCGACCAGCCAGTCCGCGGCCGCATCCGGCGGGGTGTCCGTGGCGTGGAAGTGGAGGGTGCGGCCGGGGCCGAGGAGTTCACGCCGGTCGGGGTGGAAGTCGAACATCTCGGGCAGCGAGCCCAGTGTCATCCACTCGTCGAGGGCGTCGAGGGCGACCGGCTGTCCGACGGTGAAGTCCGCACCGAGGGCGAGGGTGGCGTCGGCGCGGTGGATGACCGTCTCGTGGGCCATCCGGCGGGCGAAGAAACGCGGGCTTCCGGAGGGGAGCGGGGTCCAGAGCCGGCTGTCCGGGTTCGTGGCACGCAGGGTTGCGGCGAGGCGTTCGGCGCCGCTGGTAAGCCAGTCGGCGACTTCGGCGGGGGACTCGGTGGTGTCGCGGGGCAGGACGCGCAGGGCCGTGTCGGGCGGCGGCCGGTCCGCGCGGGTGCGGACGATCTCCTCGACCCAGCGGTGGGCCTCGCCCAGGTGATGGAGCAGCTGGGCGAGGTTCCAGTCCGGGCAGGACGGCACCGTTGCCGTGAGGTCGGCGCCCTCCTCCCGGAGACAGGCTGCGAGCAGGCCGGTCTGCGTGACGATCTCGCCGCAATGACCGTCGTACGCCATGGTCGAGTTCATGACCTCACGGTAGGGCGCGGCACTGACAATCCGGCGTCACCGCAGGCGTGCGTCTGTGGCGTTGCCGGCTGAGGACGTCCACGACGGCCGGCCGCTCGGGTACACACCGGAAGTGCATCGGAAGCACATCAGAAGCACACCGGGCAGAGGCGGAGTCCGGCGAGTGTCACGGCGCATTACGAGTGTCACAGGCCCATCAAAGGATCGTGACGTGCCTGAGGTGCGACCTCGGGACGGCCGAAACAGGAGCTGCCTACCGTGTCGGACATGGGTGCTTTTCGGCGCCCTGTACTACAGCACCAGCACGCACGTCCGTGAAGGAGCAGCCTTGTCCAACCAAGCCATGCCATATGCCCGGCGCCCCAAGCGCCTCGGGCTGCACGCCGCCCTTGCCGTCGCGGTGACCGGTGCCGCCCTCGCCATACCGGTCGACGCTGCGGTCGCCATGCCCACGGACTACGTCAAGCAGGTCAAGGCCGACAGTGGCGACACCCTCACCCTGGACGGCAACACCGACACCGTCACCGTCAAGGATCCCGAGCACGGTGTCACGGGTGTGCTGAACAAGCACAAGCCCGGTCCGGTGCCGAGCCGGATGGACACGAACGGAACGTACACGCTGACCTTCCCGAAGCCGGCGGCCCAGGCCGATGCCACGCCCAAGGTCGTCTACAAGCACGACGGCAAAACGGTGAAGACCTTCGCCCTCCCCCATGGCCCCGGCTGACCACAGCTGGCCGTTCCGGACACCGGAGGCCCCGGCCGCACTCTGCGGCCGGGGCCTCCCACGCGAGTCAGCGCGCCGCGCCCGCCCGGGAGAAGTCGTAGTGCACGTCGGTGAGTTGCTCGGACGCGGCCCACAGGCGCGCACCGTTGGCGTCCTTCGTGGTCCACGGGGCGCGGAAGGACTGGGCGGGGGCGCCCCGCAGTCCGCTGCGCGGGCCGATGAAGGAGTCCGGCCGCATGTGCGGGGCGGTGGCCGCGCAGAGGGTGCCCAGGGCGCCGCCGTCCGGGGACTGTGCGACCGCGCGGTTGACCAGCTCGACCGCCCGCTCGGTGGAGGTGCGGCCCTCCATCCGGACGCCCGCGGTCGCGAGGTTGGTGGCGGCGTATCCGGGGTGCGCGGCGGCCGCGACGACCTGCGAGCCGGCCGCGGCCAGCCGCCGGGACAGCTCGTGGACGAAGAGCAGATTGGCGCTCTTGGAACGGGCGTAGGCGATCCAGCGGCGGTAGGAGCGCGCGCTGTTGAGGTCGCCGTGGTCGAGGTCGGCGAGCACGTGCAGCATGCTGGAGACGGTGACGACCCGGGCGCCGGGGGTGGCGAGGAGCTTGGGCAGCAGCAGACCGGTCAGCGCGAAGTGGCCGAGGTGGTTGGTGCCGAACTGCATCTCGAAGCCGTCGGCGGTGGTGCGGTACGGCAGCGCCATCACGCCCGCGTTGTTGATGAGCAGGTCGAGGCGGTCGCCGTCGAAGTCGTCGAGGGTGGCGGCGAAGTCCCGTACGGAGGTCAGATCGGCCAGGTCCAGGGGCCGGAACTCGGCCTCCGCGGTGGGGACCTCGGACCGCAGCCGGTCCAGTGCGGCGAGGCCGCGCGACTCACTGCGGCAGGCCAGCAGCACCCGGGCGCCGCGGCGGGCCAGTTCACGTGCGGTGACATAGCCGATGCCGCTGTTCGCACCCGTGATAACCGCCGAGCGGCCGGTCTGGTCGGGGATGTGGCTGGTGTTCCACCGGGTCACGCCTGCACTCCTCCGTAGGGGGCAACAAGAGTACGTCGTGGGCCGGTACGGCTGGGGCTGGTGGGGCGGAAGTCAACAGAGACGTCCGCCCCGCGCCCGGTCACTCGCCCTCGGCGAGGCGCTTGATCGCCGACAGGCGGCTGTCCCAGGCGGCGGCCACCCGGTCCATCCACCGGGCGGTGACCCCCAGCCGCTCCGGTATGACCCGGTAGCGCGCCTCTCTGCCCTCCCGGTGGCCGGCGACCAGGCCGGCTCGGTCCAGGACCCCCAGGTGCTTGACGACGGCCTGGCGGCTGACCGGCAGTTCGGCCGCCAGGACCGTGGCGGTCGCCTCGCCGTGTGCGGCGAGGGCGTCGAGTATCCGGCGGCGGGTCGGGTCCGCCAGCGCGGAGAACACCTCCGCCACGGCGTCCCCGCCCGCCCCGGAATCCCGGCCCGCATTCCCTACGGAGTCCCGGCCCCCGCTTGCCCCCGAACCCCGGCCCGCATCCCCTACGGAATCGCGGGCCTCGCCCGCCCCGGAGCCCCGGCCCGCGTCCCCTACGGGACCCCGGCCGGCGCCCCTTCCCGTTCCTTCGCCGGTCGTCATGCCGCGAGCTGCTCCGCGTACTGCTTGACGTTCTTCATCTGGCCGGTCCAGCCCTCGGAGTGGCTGTCGTAGCCGGCGGTCGACTGCCGCTCCTCCGGGATGGCGATCTCCTCGAATCCGGTCTCGACCACGCGCAGTCGGGTGCCGTCGCCCTCCGGTGTGAGGGTGAACTCGACGAGGGTGGAGTTGCCCTCGACCGCCACCTCGCCCGGGTGGGCGCTGGCCCAGCGGTACGAGAAGCGGCGCGGCGGGTCCACCGTCACGATCGTGGTCGGGAACTGGCCGTACTGGCCGTGGTCGAGCTGCATGATGCCGCCCGGCCGCAGGTCGACCGGGGTCGGCGCGCCCTGGCCGAACCACGAGCCGACGTGCTCGGGCTCGGTCAGCACCGCCCAGACCCGTTCGACGGGCGCGTCGATGCTGATCTCCCGCTCGATGCGGTTGCGGTCCTCACCGGCTCCCTTGCCGGTGTCGTTGGCGCTCTGAGTGCTCATGGGTGGCTCCTCCTGCCGCGCTGATTCCGCTTACGTGCTACCCAATGGTTGCACGTGGGCGGTAGGAGGTGCAACCCCACGGTTGCGCATTGCGAAGGGCGAAGGGCCGGCCACGAGCTGCGACTCCGCCCGGCGGCCCGGACTCAGCGGACGGGCCCGGCGGCACTGGCCCGGCGGCACTGGCCCGGCGGTGCGAGCCCGGCGGCGCGGACCCAGCCCTACGGACCCAGCCCTACGGACCCAGCCCCACGGACTCAGCGCCCCGCGCCCCCCACCCCGTCCCGCACCCGCACCCGATACACCGGAATCGACTCCGCCGGATCGTCCAGGCAGTCCCCGGTGAGCAGGTCGAAGCGCTGCTTGAGCAGCGGTGAGGCCACGAACGGGCGGCCGCCAGCGGAGCCGGTCAGGCCGCGGGAGAGGACCTGGGCGCCGGTGAACGGGTCGCGGTTGCCGATCGCATGGATCCGGCCGCCGCGGTCCAGGAACAGCGCGGCCTGGGCGCCGTCCGGCAGCAGGGCGGCGACGCCGCGCCCGGGGAGCAGGTCGTCCGGCCCGCATACCGGGACCCAGCTGCCCTCGGGGCAGTGGATCTCGACCGCGGCCGTGCCCGCCGCCGTCGCGTCGGTGGTGCGGGAAGCGGAGGCGTGCTGTTCGGCAGTGAGGGTGGTCATCAGACAGAGGTTCCTTCCAGGGTCCGAACGGGCAGGGTCGGGCCGGCCAGCAGCGTCAGGTCCGGCTTGACCTGGTCGCGCTCCGGTACGAAGCGGACGGACGGGTCCGGCACATCGGGTGCGTTGACGAACGAGACGAACCGGGCCAGCCGCTCGGGATCGGCGAGGGTCTCGGCCCACTCGTCGCGGTAGTGGGTGACATGGGCGGCCATCAGGGCCTCCAGCTCGTCGCACAGCCCCAGGGAGTCATGGACGACGACGTCCCGGACGTGGTCGAGGCCGCCCTCGATCCGCTCCAGCCAGGCGGAGGTGCGCTCCAGCCGGTCCGCCGTGCGGATGTAGAACATCAGGAACCGGTCGATCAGCCGGATCAGTTCGGCGTCGCTCAGGTCCTGGGCGAGCAGATCGGCGTGGCGCGGGTCGGCGCCGCCGTTGCCGCCGACGTAGAGATTCCAGCCGTTGGAGGTGGCGATGACGCCGAAGTCCTTGCCGCGGGCCTCCGCGCACTCGCGGGCACACCCGGAGACCGCGGACTTCAGCTTGTGCGGGGAGCGCAGTCCCCGGTAGCGCAGCTCCAGTTCGATGGCCATCCGGACCGAGTCCTGGACGCCGTAGCGGCACCAGGTCTGCCCCACGCACGACTTCACGGTGCGCAGCGCCTTGCCGTACGCATGCCCCGACTCGAAGCCGGCGTCCACCAACCGGGCCCATACTTCCGGGAGTTGGTCGACCCGGGCGCCGAACAGGTCGATCCGCTGGCCGCCGGTGATCTTGGTGTAGAGGCCGAAGTCGCGGGCCACCTCGCCGATCACGATCAGCTTCTCCGGGGTGATCTCACCGCCGGGGATCCGCGGCACGATCGAGTACGAGCCGTTGCGCTGGAGGTTGGCGAGGAAGTGGTCGTTGGTGTCCTGGAGGGCGGCCTGCTCCCCGTCGAGGACATAGCCGCCGGCGCCGACGCTGGGCGCGAGGGAGGCGATGATCGAGCCGACGGTGGGCTTGCAGATCTCGCAGCCGTCGCCGTTCCTGGCCTCCGGGCGGCCGTGCGAGTCCAGCAGCTCGGCGAAGGACGTCAGCCGCAGGGTGCGCACGATCTCGTAGAGCTCGGCGCGGGTGTGCGGGAAGCAGCCGCACAGCCCGGTGTCGACGACGGCGCCGGACGCGGCCAGCTCGTCGTTCATCACCGCGGTCAGCGACTTGACGCAACTGCCGCAGCCGGTACCGGCCTTGGTGCACTTCTTGACCTCGGGCAGGGTGGTGCAGGAGTGCTCGGTGACCGCGGCCCGGACCGTCCCCTTGGTCACGTTGTGGCAGTTGCACAGCACCGCGTCGTCCGGCAGCGCGGACGGGCCGAGCCCGCCGCCGCCCTCGGCCCCCGCGGGCAGGACCAGCTGCTCGGGCGCCAGCGGCGGAACGGTGCCGGTCAGCGGCCGCAGCATGCCGTACGACTCGGCGTCGCCGACCAGCACCCCGCCCAGCAGCTCGCCCCCGGAGCCGATCACCAGCTTCTTGTAGACGCCGCTGCGGGAGTCGGCGTAGACCACGTCCAGCGCGCCGTCCGTCGTGCCGTGCGCATCCCCGAAGGACGCGACGTCCACCCCGAGCAGCTTGAGCTTGGTGGACAGATCGGCACCGGTGAAGCCGTCGGGCTGCCCGGTGTCGTCACCGAGCCGGGCCGCGATGTCGCCGGCCGTCACCCGCGCCATGTCGTAGCCCGGGGCGACCAGGCCGTAGACCCGGCCGTCGGAGGCCAGCGCGCACTCGCCGATCGCATACACGGCCGGGTCCTCGGTGCGGCACTGCTCGTCGACGACGATGCCGCCGCGCTCGCCGACCGGCAGCCCGCAGTCCCGGGCGAGCTGGTCGCGGGGGCGCACCCCGGCCGAGAAGACGACCAGGTCGGTCTCGATCCGGGAGTCGTCGGAGAGTCCCATGGCGGCCACCGCGCCGCTGTCGTCCGCGACGATCTCCTTGCCGCCGACACCGGTGTGCACCTCCAGGCCCATCTCCTCGATGGTGCGGCGCAGCGCGCGGCCGCCGCCCTCGTCGACCTGGAGGGCCATCAGCCGCGGAGCGAACTCCACGACGTGGGTCTGCAGCCCGAGCCCCTTGAGCGCACCGGCCGCCTCCAGGCCGAGCAGCCCGCCGCCCACCACCACGCCGGTGCGGGCGTTCTTGGCGTACTCCTCGATGGCCAGCAGGTCGTCGATCGTGCGGTAGACGAAGCAGCCCGCGCTGTCCTTGCCGGGCACCGGCGGCACGAACGGATACGAGCCGGTGGCCAGCACCAGGGTGTCGTAGCGGACGGTCAGCCCGGAGCGGGCGGTGACGGTGCGGGTGGTGCGGTCGACGGCGGTGGCCGGGTCGCCGAGGTGCAGTTCGATGCCGTGCCGGGCCAGGAATACCGGGTCGGCCAGACTCAGGTCGTCCGGGGTCCGGCCGGCGAAGTACGACGTCAGCTGGACGCGGTCGTAGGCCGGGCGGGGCTCCTCGCACAGCACGACCACCCGCGTCCGCTCGGTGACACCGCGGTCGGCCAGCTCCTCCAGGAAGCGCTGGCCGACCATGCCGTGGCCGATCAGGACGAGGGTGGGTGTGGTGCCGGGCGCGGCATCTGTGGTGGCATCCGGGTGCGGCGGCATCGAGGTCATGCCCTTCACACTGGGGCGTGGCTGTTACCCGCCCGCATCTGCTCTGTTTCCCGGGCGGAACGCTGCCCTCAGTGGCACGGCGGCCGCCGTGTGAGGGCGGCCGCCGCGCGGGCCGCCGCCCTCCGACAGATCAGCAGGTCAGCCGGGGTACCGGCCGGCCGGTCAGCCGTTCAGCTGCGCCGGGCAGAGCCGCCGGGGCTGCTGGTCGGTGGCCAGCTTGGCATCCACACAGCCGCCCGGCAGGCCGCCGTGGGCCTTGCTGCCGAAGTTGGCGGTGACGGTCAGCGCGCCCTTGCCGAAGACCGTGCGCTGGACGCTGCGATCACCGGTCAGCCACCGGAACGAGGTCATCTGCTGCGTGCCGGCGGCGCGGTGCAGCGGCGAGAAGAACTTCTGCAGCGCGGCGAGCTCCGGCCCGTCCTTCTTCAAGGTCGGGCCGTCGAGAACGAAGTTCAGCGGGGTGTTGTAGAGCATCGCCAGCAGCGCCCGGGTGGTCTTCTGGGCCGGCAGCTTCTGGTACGAGAGCTCCCAACGCTCCACATTCACCAGCGAGCCGTGCAGTGCGGTCTCGTAGAGCGGCGCGCGGTACTTGGGGTCGTACATGGCGGTGGCCATCCGGGCGGGCAGCTGGACCGGCTTGAAGAAGGCGCCAGGGGCCTTCTCCGGCGCGTAGCCGCCCCACGTCTTCTTGTCCCGCTCCAGGTCCCACAGGCCGTCGTCGACCGGGGTGCCCGAGCCGTGGTTGTAGGCCAGCACCTTGTTGGCCCACGCCTGGGCGCCCTCCGAACCAAGGACGAGGTTCTTCGACAGCCGCACCATCCGGGCCAGCCGGCTCGCGCGGTCGCCGGCCTTGGTCATCTCATGGCCCTCGCCGTGATCGCGGAACAGCTCTCCCGTCGCATCCACATCGAGGAAGTAGCTGTCCGCGCCGTTGGCGACCATCTTGCGGGTGCGGTCGGCAAGGTAGTGCCGGTCCGGCTCGGCCTTCTCGAAGGCGCGCGAGCTGAGGTAGCAGCCGCGCTTGCCGAAGCCCGGCTGCGGGGTTCCGTCGGCCCGGCGGATGCAGAAGTCGGGATAGACCCGGCCCGGCCAGACGGAGGTGGGGCTGTCGGCCTTCTTGGGGTCCTGGCCGTTGGCGAAGGTGTCGTACGGGCCGACGAGGTAGCCCGCCTTCTTGGCGGCCTGCACCGCCGGCGCCTTCATCGGGTCGGGCCCGGAGTCGTAGCCCAGCCACATCCGGTCCACGCCCAGCTTCTTCAGCTCCTCGACCCCGGGGGCGGTCCGCGCATCGCCCCACACATAGGCGTGGAACGCACCCAGTAGCTTTTCGGTGGCCGGGTTCTGCCGGATCTTCTTGCGCAGGCTGCCCAGCTGGCCGCGCTGCGAGAGGTAGGAGCGGTAATCGGCGGCGGGGGCGACCGGGTTGCCGTCGGTGAGAGCGAAGGACACCTCGTAGTCACGGGTGCCCTCACCGGCGTCGAAGGTATGCGTGGCCGTGGTGCGCAGCCGGCCGCCCGTGGAGGCGAACCGCAGCGAGGTCCCGAGGTCGGTCGGGGTGAGGTAGCTGACGCCGCTCCCGCTGCCCTTACCGCCCGCCCCGCCCATGGAGTAGCCCCACAGGGGCAGTGAGAGGGCCTCGCCCATGTCGACGGTGCTGCCGGCCAGCCCGCCCTTCTCGGGGCCGGCGTTCCAGAACGCATCCCGCACCGGGATGTCCAGCCCCTCGCCGCGCGGCACCTGGACGCTGGAGGCGGCCCGGTCGGTGCCGGTCACCGGCCAGTTGACCGCCCCGTCGCGGTCCGACCGCAGCTTGATCCGCAGCCGCCCGCGCGCCGAACTCGCCGTCACCTGAAGGCCCTTGTCGGGGTAGCTCCAGCGCGCCCCGTCGGCCGTCTGCGTCACCGCACCGGGCTTGCCCAGCCCGCCCGCGGCCCCGTCGGACAGCACCAGCTGCCGCCCGCCGCTGGTGTGCGCGGTCACCGCGAGTGAGTCGGTGTCGACGACGGTGGTGCCGCCGGAGACGGGGAGTTGGAGCCGGCTGCCCTCCAGCGTGCCGGCGGCCGCGCGGTCACATCCGACGACGCCGAGGGTGGTCGCGGTCAGCGCGAGCGAGGCTGCCAGCACGCGGGTGGGACGGCGGTGTCCCGCGGTCTTGTGGGGGTGGGAGTTCATGCAGAACTGATTACGCATCAGCTCTAAGAGAGTTCTAAGAACCGCATCCCAAGTACCGAGGTTCACGTGCCGAGTTGCACGTCGTACGTCGACGCCCCTGGGTACCGCTCAGCGGCCCTCGCCGCCACGGCGCCCGTAGACTGTCCGGCATCACAATCGAACCGGCGGGGGGCTGCGCGATGGTCAGGTACGAGGGTGCGGGCGGCTGGGTCGAGATCGGTGCGGCGTCGCTCACCGTCTGCCGGACGGACCAGCGGCCGAGCCCCCTCCCTGCGCGCGAACTGCCCTTCCAGGCGCTGTCCGGCGTGGAGCTCAAGGACGCGACGAGGCTGCGGCGCGGATACCTCCACCTGTGGTTCGGCGGGGGCGTCCTGGTCCCGGTGGGGTCCGACGAGGACCCCAACACGATCGGTTTCACGTACGGGCAGCGGGAGGCGTTCCGCGGCCTCCACGAGTATTTGTGGAACGTCGTGCGGACGAACGAGGTCCTGGACATCGACGTGGCCGCCGCCTATGAGGCCGCGAACGACCCCCTGGTCGCCTGGCTGGCCGACCGGGAACGCGCCCAGGAACGGGCCGCGGAGGACCGGGTCTTACGCGAACGCGCCGCGGAGCAGCAGCACATCGGACGATTCGCGCGCAAGATCGGCCCGGAGGCCGCCGCCCGCGAGGACATCATGGCCGCCGGGCTCGCCTCGGCCACGGGCGACCGCTGCTGGTTGGTCCTCAAGCACCTGCCCGGCCTCCTCCTCGGCGGGGAGCAGGTCTTCGTCGTGGCCGAGTGCTTCCTGGGCAACGACCTGGGCACGGTCGTCCTCACGAACCAGCGGCTGATGTTCGTCCATGAGAAGTTCTCCGGGTCAGAGCTGTCCGCGCTCCACCTAGGGGAGATCAGGGCGGTGGCGGGTACCCAGAAGGTGACCCAGGGCGTCCTGCGGGTGGAGACCCTGCGGGGTCTCGTCGTCGAGTTCGGCGGCCTCAAGGGGGAGGACCTGGCACGGCTCGACGAGGCGTTGCGCCTGGCCGTGGGCTCCCTCGGGCGGACCGCCACAGCTCCGTCCGCTGCCCCGGCCGGGCCCCCGGCCCCGTCCCAGGACGTCCTTGACCAGATAGCCAAGCTCGGCGAGCTGCACGCGGCCGGCGTCCTCACCACCGCCGAGTTCGAGCAGAAGAAGCGGCAGCTGCTCGACCGGCTGTGACGGGGACCTCCGCGCTACGAGCCGCCGAGTTCCAAGAACCGCCGAGTTCTAAGAACCGTCCCGCCGCGCCAGCCGCGCCCGCTCCTCCTCGGGTGTGAACCCCGCAGTCAGCGGCGGCTCACCGCGCGCCCGGTCCCAGGCCAGGACATCGGCCGCGGTCACCTCCAGCGGGGTCGCGGGCAGCCCCGCCGCCCGCGCGCGGGCCGGGCTGCGCTGCTGGGTCGCCCAGTCGTCCCGGACCAGCGGAAAGAACATCGGCAGGTCGTCGTCCGGCACCCGTACGAGCTCGACCCGACTGCCGGCCACCCGCGCACAGGTCTCGATCAGCCCGCCGAGCGTGACCGGCTCGGCCGGTCCCACCGCGTGGAAGGCGCCCGGACGGTCGTCGACGAGCAGTTGCACGACGAGACGGGCCAGATCCCGCGAGTCGATGATCTGCACCGGCTGCCCGGGATCGGCGGGCAGCGCCACGCGTCCGCCCCGGGCGGCCCGGCGCACCCAGTACGTGAAGGTGTCCGCCGTATCGTGCGGCCCGGCCACCTTCCCGGCCCGCACGATCGTCGCCCGCGCGCCGTACCGCGCCAGCACATCGTCCTCACAGGCCACCTTGCACGGACCGTAGGTGGCTTCGGTCAGCTCCTCGGTGTCCCGTACGGGCGGCCGCCGCGGGGTGTCCTCGTCGGAACCCGGCCCCACCCCCTCCCGCTGGTAGACCGCATGGCTGGAGAGGAACAGATACCGGCCGACCCGGTCACCCAGTGCGTCCATCGCCTGCCCGACATGCCGCGGCACATAGCCGCTGACGTCCACGACCGCGTCCCAACTGCCCTCACTCAGCGCCCCGTAGTCACCGGTGTCCCGGTCACCGATCAGCCGGGTCAGCTCCGGAAACAGCTCCACCCCGGTCCGGCCCCGGCCGAACAAGGTGACCTCGACCCCGCTGCGCAGGGCATCTTCCACGATGGCGCGGCCCACGAAGGATGTACCGCCAAGAACGAGAATCCGCATGGGAGTTGACGCTATCGGCGGGGCCTGCGGGATGGCACAGGTTTTCCGCCACCGCCCGGGGTCAGGCGGAGAACTCCCCGCCCCTCACGGCAGCTATGAACGACGACCAGCCACCGGCTGGGAAGACGAGCGCCGGGCCGTCGGGGTTCTTGGAGTCGCGGACGGGGACGACGCCGTGGACCTGGATGAGGGCGGGGGAGAACTCGACACATTCGCCGCCGTTGGCGTCGCTGTAGGACGACTTGATCCACGTGAAGCCGCGTGAGAACTCAATGCATTGGCCGCCATCGCCATCGCTGTAGGACGACTTGACCCACACGGCTCCGACGAGATCCAGGTCGGCTCTCATGCGCGGTACTCCTTCAACAGAGTCTTGATCAGGGTGACTGACCGGTCCGGGGACAACGCGTGCGCCCTGAGCAGATCATAATCGTCCAAGGCTGCGTCGACCGTTTGTGCGGAGTCGTGCATCCTGCCACCTACCCGCGTCTCGGTGTAGAGCACCGTGGGGGCGTCCGTGAAACGCAGCACAATGAACGGCTTTGTGGATGCCGCCGGAGCACCCGCCGAAAAGGGCATGATCTGAAGCTTGACGTTCGGTGACGCTGCCACTGTCAACAGGTACTCAAGCTGCCCGGCCATGACCTCCCGGCCTCCCACGACAGTTCGCAGTGACGCCTCGTCAAGGATGGTCCACAGGAACGGCGGGGTTTCCAGGTCGAACACGTCACGGCGCCGCAGACGGGCGGCCACCTTGGCTTCGATGGCCTCCTCGTTTCCGCGTGAGAAGTACCCCTGGAAGATGGCTCGCGCATAGTCGTCTGTCTGGAGGAGGCCCAACACAACGCTTGCCGAGTAGGCCAGTACCCGCGCAGCCTTCCGCTCCAAATTCAGGTACGGAACGAACCAACTCGGGTGGTCCCCTTCGTCGATCCGGCGCAGCAGGCCGGCGAACAGCTCGCCCGTGCCGAAGACGGTGTCGCAGCCCTTGGCGAACTTCTGGCTCGGTCTGGGCAGCATCGTGCCGGATTCGACCTTGCTGACGTAACCCTCGGAGTAGCCCGTGGCCGTGCCCAGATGCTTCTGGGTGAGCTTGCGGGCCAGACGTACCTGTCTGACATCGCGACCGAATCGCTGGAGCGGATTCAAGTGCTCGGGTGGGGTCGTCTCGTCCAACGCCATGACCTCTTGTGATGTGAGCGCGCGCCCAGGGCGCAGCAGGTCGCAGGCTTGAGTCCTACTGCCTCAAGCACCCCGATTCTATTGCCCGTTGCGTTGTTTCAGTGACGAATTGACTACACCAGGTGTCCATCGGTAAGGGAGTTGAGGGGATGACCGACCCTGTCGCGCGGCTGCTGCCGTGGTCGAGTCCGGACGGGAAGCCGTGCTTTCTGGTGAGCGACGGGACCGGGTACGTGGCCCGTGTCGCCGACGCCGTCGAGGCGGAACAGCTCGCCTCGGCCCTCGATCTCATCGCCGAAGCGCAGTGCCTCTTCGCGGCACGCGGGTGGACGTCCGGGGAGCTTCAGCTGCTGGCCGTCGAGCTGACCGAGGCGCTGGTCGAGGTGCACCGGGTCGCGACGAGCCGGGGTGCGCGCCTGTGCTGCTGTGACGATCAGTCGAGCCAGCGCGAAGCGAGCCCGGCGAGGTAGGAGAGCGACAGGGCGGTGGTGGTGAGCTGCAGGGCGACGGTGCCGCCGGCCCATTGCGTAAGGGCGGTCATGGCGGCGGCCACCCAGATGCTCGTACACCAGCTGCAACTGACCAGATAGGACGGTTTGGAGTCATCGCCGAAACGGTCGGCGATCCAGGAGCGGAAACCCCCGGCGAGAGTGTCCTTGGTGATGAATCGGGTGAGGCGGCACGTGGCGCCGAGGGAAAGCAGAAACTCCAAAAGGCTCATGGGGGAGTGCGTCCTCTCACCGTGAGTGGTCCGAGAAGGAGTGGTGGTCGTCTCTCGGGTCGGCGCGTGGCGTTCATTGAGTGCCGAGGCCGGCCGTTTTTCCGATCCGCTGGGGGGGGAAGACGGCGGCCTCGGTAGGCGAATTCCGCTACTGATTGATGACGATGATGCTGCCGACGCCGCCCGCTCGCTGGTTGGCGGCCTCGGCCTCTTGCCAGGTGTAGAACTGGCGCGCGGTGCCGTCGGGCAGGTTCAACTGGTAGACGGTGACTGTCGGACGGGCGCCGCCGCCGCAATTGCAGCCCATGTCGCACTCCTTCTGTGTCTCTCTTTTGCGAGGGGTCCCTCGTCGCGTGACCTGTGGGCCCGAGGCGCGTCCCGGGCTCAACCCGGCGTGCCACCGTGCCGCAGGGCCTATCCTTGTGGCCCTACAGCCGTCCCCCGTAGTTGCGTTACGGGGGACGGCTGTGTTGCCGAGCCGCTCAGCAGCCCTGGGCCGGTTTTACGGGTTCAGGCGGGCGACGGCACGCTGTTGGCTGTGCCGCATGCGCGCCGGGGGGGTCAGGAGAGGCAGGGCCCCAGGGTGCTGGTGGAGGACTGCGACCCGCTGGTCGCGGTGTAGGTGACGAAGATCAGCTGGAAGAGGCTGAGGGTGGCCGTGCAGGTGGCGACGCCGCTCGCGTTGGCCACGGCGGTGCACGCCACGGGTCCGTTGGGCCCGGTGCCCAGGTGGAACGTGACCGTCGAACCCGGCGTCGCGCCCGTCGCAGTGAACGTGGCCTGGGCGGTCAGTGTGGTGAGGTCCAGCCGGTAGCAGGCCGGCTGCGCCGTGAGCACCGCCGCCGAGCCCACGGTCACGGTCGTGGTCGCGGAGACGCCGATGCAGGTGCAGGGGGTGGTGGCGGCGATCACGGTGGCCGTGACGGTGGTGGTGCCGGGGGGCAGCAGGCTGGTGGTCGTGGTGGCGGTGCCGGTGGCCCCGGTGACGCCGACTCCGATCGGGCCGCTTGGGGTGGTGAACAGGACCAGCGCGCCCACGACGGGGGCGCCGCTGCAGGTGACGGTGGCGGTGAAGGTCACCGGCGTGCCGGCGGCGACCGGGCTGGGGGGCGCGGAGGTCAGCGTGACCACGCAACTCGGCGGCGCGGTGACGGTCACGGTCGTGGTCGCGCTCACGCCGATGCACGAGCAGGTGGTGGTGGCAGCAGCAACCGTGGCCGTGACGGTGGTGGTGCCGGGGGGCAGCAGGCTGGTGGTCGTGGTGGCGGTGCCGGTGGCCCCGGTGACGCCGACTCCGATCGGGCCGCTTGGGGTGGTGAAGAGGACTGTCGCGCCCACGACGGGGGCGCCGCTGCAGGTGACGGTGGCGGTGAAGGTCACCGGCGTGCCGGCGGCGACCGGGCTGGCGGGCGCGGAGGTCAGCGTGACCACGCAGCTCGGCGGCGCGGTGACGGTCACGGTCGTGGTCGCGCTCACGCCGATGCACGAGCAGGTGGTGGTGGCAGCAGCAACCGTGGCCGTGACGGTGGTGGTGCCGGGGGGCAGCAGGCTGGTGGTCGTGGTGGCGGTGCCGGTGGCCCCGGTGACGCCGACTCCGATCGGGCCGCTTGGGGTGGTGAAGAGGACTGTCGCGCCCACGACGGGGGCGCCGCTGCAGGTGACGGTGGCGGTGAAGGTCACCGGCGTGCCGGCGGCGACCGGGCTGGCGGGCGCGGAGGTCAGCGTGACCACGCAGCTCGGTCCCGCGCTGACGGTCAGCGTCGCTACAGCTGCCCCACTGAGCGGACCGACGGCAGCCACCGGTCCCGTGGTGGTCGCCGTGAAGGTGGCGGACGCATTACCCGCGCCGTCAGCGGCCACTACTACTGGCACTGCCGCGTCGTAGGTGAAGGTGATCAACTCTCCCGATGTGGCACCGGCAGCCGTTGCTGTGAAAGACCCGCCTGCCGCAACGGTTGAGGGGGTGAGGGTGAGGGTGAGTGCCATGTTGGACAGCCCCTTTCGAAGGCTCCACGAAGGAGGTGGGGGCTGCGGCACGCCAGAGAAAAGGAAACCTCCGCACATGCTCACCTGTCGGGGGTGCCCTGAAGAACAGGACGGAATTGCCGCATGACGGCAGTCGTCCCTGGTCCCCCGACAGGGGATGGGCACCCCACCGTCGGTAGCACCGATTGAAGTGACCGGCCGGACGACGCACCACAGTTGGCGCGCCAATTCGCCCGATTGGCGCAGCGCACTTCGGTTGCGGGTACCAGCCCCCGGCCGCAACGCCGCTGGTCCGCCCGGTAATTGGCGGCATGCTTCCGCGGTCCGACGGCCGAAAATGCCCCCGGCGCGGGCGGGCGCGGTCCTTAAGATCACCTGGTGCCCGCTGATATATCGCTGTTCACCCTGACCCTGCTCGCGCTGGCCGCCCTCGCGGCGGGCTGGATCGATGCCGTCGTGGGCGGCGGTGGACTGCTGCTGCTCCCGGCGCTGCTGGTCGGCCTCCCGCACACGCCGGCCGCCTACGTGCTCGCCACCAACAAGTCCACCGCCATCGTCGGCACCACCGCGGCCGCGGTCACCTACGTCCGCAAGGCCCCGATCGACGTCCGGACGGCGCTGCGGATCGGACTGGCGGCGATGGCCGGTTCGCTGGGCGGGGCGTTCTTCGCGGCGGGCATCAACAGCGCGGTGCTGCGCCCACTGATCATGGCCGTGCTGCTCGCGGTGCTCGTCTTCGTCCTCCTCCGCCCGGCCTTCGGCACCGCGCCCGCGCCCTCGGGCCCGGTCTCCGCCCGGCGCGTGCTGGCGGCCGTCCTCGTCGCGGGCCTGGGCATCGGTTTCTACGACGGCCTGATCGGGCCCGGGACCGGGGCGTTCCTGATCCTCGCGCTCGCCGCGCTGCTGCACATGGACCTGGTCACCGCCTCGGCCACCGCCAAGGTCATCAACGTCTGCACCAACATCGGCGCGCTGACGATGTTCTCGCTCCAGGGCACCGTGCTGTGGCAACTCGGCGCCGTGCTCGCACTGTTCAACCTCGCCGGCGGGATGGTGGGTGCCCGGATGGCGCTCAAGCGCGGGGCGGGCTTCGTCCGCGGGGTGCTGGTGGTCGTGGTCGTCGCCCTGCTGTGCAAGCTGGTCTACGACCAGTGGCTGGCGGGCTGAACCGGCCGCCGGCCGGTCCCGCCGCGGGTCGCCCCGCTCAGAACCGGCAGTGGTAGAGCCGCGCCATGTCCCGCACCGCGGGCACCTTCGCCAGCGCCCGGGCCGCCAGGCGGTAGCGGGCCGGCAGTTTCCCGGTCCCCGGGAGCTCCAGGGCGCTGACGCTCTCGACGATCGTCAGCTCCGGGCTCAGCCGCGCGAGGCCCGCCGCGTCCGTGCCCCAGTACAGCCGCGCACCGGCCGCCACGACGACGCGGTTGATCCGCTGGCTGCGGATCGCGAACCGGCTGAAGGCGTCGAAGGCCAGCTCACCGCGCGGTGCGTGGGCGATCAGCCGGCGCAGCAGCGCACTGCCGTCCGCCTCGGTCAGATACATCAACAGGCCCTCGGCCACGACCATCGTCGGCCGGTCCGCCGGAATCCGCGCCGGCCATTCCGGGTCGGTCACCGACGAGGCGAGGGCCGTGTAGCCCGCGCGCTCCGGATAGAGCTCCCGCCGCAGCGCGATGACCTCGGGGTAGTCGATGTCGTACCACCGCACCCCCGGACCCGGGTCGAGCCGGTGGACGCGGCTGTCGAGGCCGCAGCCCAGGTGGACCACCGTCGCCTCCTCGTGCCGGGCGAGGAAGTCCGCCGTCCAGACGTCCAACTGCCGGGCGCGCAGGGCGATTCCGGCGGCATCGGCGGGGCCGATCCGCATCTTCGTGAAGTCGTAGTCGAGCCGTCGCACGGTGTCGGCGGCCGTCGGGTCCCCGAGGATCGGGTCCTTCGCACGGCTGTCGACCGCGCGGCCGTAGAGCGTGGCGAGGAGGGTTTCCTTCTCGCCGGTCAGCTGCACCTTCGCACGCGGGCTGGTCATGGTCATACTCGCGAGAGTACATAACATTCAGAAAAACGTGAAGACTGGGAAGCTCCGGGCCCGGGCCTGGGCATCCGTTCCGCTACTTCCGGGCCGCCCCCACCGTCGCCGTCGCCCCCCTCCGGTGGTCCCGGTCCGGTATCTCCGTGACGGCCGTCAGCAGCACCGCCGCGTCGTCGAGGGCCAGCAGGCCGTTCCGCTCGCGCGGGCTCATCGCGACCTGACCAGCCGTCAGTTCCTGGCCGCCGCCGGACCCGGTCACCCGGACCCGCCCGTGAAGTACCTGAAGGCTGGCGGCCGGAGGGGTGTTGTGCTCGTCGAGTGCGGTGCCGGCGATGATCGCGATCACGCTCTGCCGCAGCGGGCCGTCGTGCAGGAAGAGATGGCCGCTGCGCCCGTGGGCGGAGGCCCTGGCGTCGTCGAGCTGCTGACGGGCGAGTGCGCTGAGGTCGTCCATGATGCGGGCCTTTCGCGTGCGGACCGGCGGGCCGGGCTCCCCTTCCATCGTTGCCGGTGCACGGGGCCGCGCAACCGGGGAGTTCGCGGGGCGGGCCGGACCTCCGCGGGGCGGGCGTCCGGGTGCATACCCGAGCCGAGCGGGCCAAGTCACTTACGGGATGATCATCTCGGTCCGTACGATGCATTGCGGTCCAGCGCCATCGGACAGGCGTGCTTGTCCGATGCGGCCCCACCGTCCCGTCCCCCCACCGCGAAGGATGCGCAACGTGGCCGACCCGAGTGCCCTGAACGACGTGCCCGACCCCACCGGGCGGCAGGCCCGGTTCCTGACCGTCATGACCACCATCGACAGCGAAGCCAAGGCCGCGCAACTGGCCCGCGGCGCCATCGAGGGCAGGCTCGCCGCCTGCGCACAGATCAGCGCCCCGGTGACCTCGGTGTTCCGCTGGGACAACGCGGTCGAGACCGGCCAGGAGTGGCAGGTGCTCTTCAAGACGGCCGAGGCGCGCTACGACGCGCTGGAGGCCTATCTCCTCGACGCCCACGACTACGACACCCCGGAGATCATCGCCACCCCCGTCACCCGCGGTGGCGCCGGCTATCTGTCGTGGGTCACCAAGGAGACGAGCTGACGTGCAAAGAGACCACACGGGGAACCACGAGATGACGCGAGCCGAGCAGCGGCGGCGCAACCGCCGGTGGCGCAGGGGCGCGACGGCCGCACTCGGCCTCGCGGTGTGCCTGGCCGCCGCTCCCTTCGGTCATGCGGTCGACGGCGCCCGGCACGAGGCGCCGAAGGCCAAGAGCCCCGCCACGGACGCCGGCTGGACCAGCCGGGACGCCGCCGCCTACTGGACGGCCGAGCGCATGGCGGCCGCGGCGCCCGCCGGGCCCAATTCCCAGGGCTCCGCCATGACGGCCCGGTCGGCCCCGGCCGCCGGCCAACGCGCCGCTACCGCACGGCACTTCGACGGCATCCCGTCCGTCGGCGTGCTGTTCTCCGTCGACGGGGACGCCCGCGCGCACCACTGCACCGCCAGCGTGGTGCACAGCCCGCACGGCAATCTGATCCTCACCGCCGGGCACTGCAATCCGGGCAGCCGTGCCGCTTTCGTCCCGCAGTATCGTTCCGGCGCGACCACCCAGCCGTACGGCGTGTGGGCGATAGACGACACCTTCGCCTACCCCGGCCGCGGGACCACCGGCGACGGGGCGGACCTCGACTTCGCCTTCGCCACCGTCGCGGCCGACGACGACGGCCGCCGCATCGAGGACGTCACCGGCGGCAACACCCTCACCCCGACACCCGGTTACGGCAACGACGTCACCGTCATCGGCTACCCGAACGTCCGCAACGACCCCGCGGACCGGGCGGTGCGCTGCGCCACCCGCACCGAGCGGCTGACCGGAACCCGCGAACTGCGCATGTCGTGCGGCGGGTTCTACGGCGGCACCTCCGGCAGCCCCTGGCTGACCGACTACGACGAGCAGAGCCACACCGGCCGGGTCATCGGCCTGATCGGCGGGCTCAACGGCGGTGGTCCCAAGGGCCCGGACAACGACAGGACCAGCTACAGCCCGTACTTCGGGACGAAGATCCTCAGCCTCTACGCCCGGGCGACCCAGGGGTGAGCTAGACGAGTAAGTCCTATCTCCCTTCTGGCCCGCGGCGTCTGGCACGCACGCTCGCTGCGTTGTCGGGATCTTCCCGGTACACCCAGTACCGGGAAGACCCTCCGCCTTGCGATCGCACGCACCAGACGCCGCGGGCCCCGCCCTACGGGCGGACGAAGGGAGATAGGACTTACTCGTCCAGGGGGTGACGGAGGCGCTACCGCAGCGCCTCCGTCACCCCCTTCTCGCGCGGCCCGAGGAAGTGCGGATCGGGCCGCAGCAACGCCTCCGCCGACGCCTTCCCGGCCGCGAAGATCTCCCGGACACCGCCGTACGCCCAGGTCACATCGTGCTTCGCGGCGACGGCGACCCCGTAGGAGTCGACCCCGGCTGCCCCGCACAGCGCCAGCGCCCGCCGGATGTGGAAACCCTGGCTGACCAGCACCGCCCGGTCCACACCGAAGATCCGGTGCGCGCGGCTGCAGGAGTCCCAGGTGTCGAAGCCCGCATAGTCACTGACGATCCGGTGGGCCGGGACGCCGTGCCGCAGCAGATAGCCGCGCATCGCGTCCGGCTCGTCGTAGTCGCGCCGGCTGTTGTCGCCGGTGACCAGCACCGCGCGGACCGTGCCCCGCTCGTACAGCGCGGCGGCCGCGTCCAGCCGGTGTGCGAGATACGGCGACGGCTCGCCCTTCCACAGGCCCGCGCCGAAGACGATGGCGACCGGTGCGGCGGGCGCGTCGGCCACACTGTGCACCCGCGGCCCCGCGGTCGCGTTCATCCAGGTCGCCGGCGCCAGCGCGAGCACCGTCAGCGCCACCACGGCCTGGAACGTCCGGCGTTGGCCCCGCCGGGTCCGCGGCAGCCGCAGGCGCCGCACCCCCTGCCGTATCCGCCGTACCGGCTCCGGTACTCGCATCTGCGCCCCGTCCCTGCTCGCGTGGTTGCTCGCATGTCTGTTCGTGATCGGCCTTGCAGGCTGCGACGCCGGGCGCGCGGCGGTGGTTGCACCGGCGGCCTGGCATCGTGGCCGGGGGATCCCGTAGTCCCGGAGAGGAAGCCACCACCATGACCACCGAGCCCGAGCGGCTGCCGTTCTTCGTCTACGGAACGCTGCGCCCCGGCGAGGCCAACTACGCCCGGACCCTGCGCGGCCGGACCGCGGCCGAGGAACCGGCCCACATCCGCGGCGCCCTGCTCTACGACGGTCCCGGATTCCCGTACGCGACGGCCGGGCCCGCCGATGCGGTGGTGCACGGCGCCCTGGTCCTGCCCCGCGAGGGCGACTACGAGGAGGTGTGCGCGGACCTGGACCGGCTGGAGGGCTACGTCCCCGGCGACCGAGGCAACCTCTACGAGCGGGTGCGCACCGAAGCGGTCCGCGCCGACGGCCGCACCGTAAGCGCCTGGGTCTACCTGGCCGCCGCCCCGCTCGCCGCCCGGCTGCGCGCCACCGCGACCCCCCTGGCGGGCGGCGACTGGCGGGGCGAGGGGCCGCCCGAACATCCCCGGCACCCGCCCGGCCCGGGGCGCCGCCACGGCCACCGGCCGGACCCCGGCTAACCTGGACGACTCCTTCCCCGGCTTTCCCGGCCAAAGGCCCCTTCCCGTACCGCAGAACAGGTGTGACCCGCGTGCCTTCCTCCCCGTCCGCTCCCTCCTCCGCGCCGCTGCCCAAGGCGGAGCTGCATCTGCACATCGAGGGCACTCTGGAGCCCGGGCTGGCCTTCGCGCTCGCCCGGCGCAACGGCATCGAGCTGCCCTACGCCGACGAGGACGCGCTGCGCCGCGCCTACTCCTTCGCCGACCTGCAGTCCTTCCTGAACCTCTACTACGCCCTGATGGCCGTGCTGCGCACCGAGGACGACTTCGCCGACCTCGCGCACGCCTACCTGGCCCGCGCCGAGGAGCAGGGCGTACGCCACGCCGAGATCTTCTTCGACCCGCAGGCGCACACCGCCCGCGGCGTCCCGATCGGCACCGTCATCGACGGCCTGGCCCGTGCGCTGGACGCCGCCGAGGAGACGTACGGCATCAGCACCCGCCTGATCATGTGCTTCCTGCGCGACGAGAGCGCCGAGTCGGCCCTGGCGACCTTCGAGGCGGCCCGCCCGTACCTGCACCGGATCACCGCCGTCGGCCTGGACTCGGCCGAGGTCGGGCACCCGCCGTCGAAGTTCCGGGAGGTTTTCGCGCGGGCGCGGGAGGCCGGGCTCAAGTGCGTGGCGCACGCGGGGGAGGAGGGGCCGCCGGCCTACGTGTGGGAGGCCCTGGACGTCCTCGGCGTGGACCGGATCGACCACGGGGTGCGCTCCATGGAGGACCCGCAGCTGGTGGCCCGCCTGGTGGCGGACCAGGTGCCGCTGACCGTCTGCCCGCTGTCCAACGTCCGGCTGCGGGTCATCGACGACCTCGCCGACCACCCGCTGCCCGCGATGCTGGACGCCGGACTGCTGGTGACCGTCAACTCCGACGACCCGTCCTACTTCGGCGGCTACGTGGACGACAACTTCCGCGCCGTACGCGACGCCCTCGGCCTCGACCAGGAGACCCTGCGCACCCTGGCCCGCAACTCCTTCCGCGCCTCCTTCCTCGATGAGGCGGTCCGTGAGCGTTATCTGGGGGAAGTGGACGCGCACCAGGTGTAACGCGCCCCCGTGGCGGGACGGGCGGCGGGCGGGCGGTAGGGCGCGGGACGCCCCTGCCGCCCGCCCGGGCCGGTGGGCCGTGGCCGGTGACAGCCCGACGGAACACGAACGTCGCGGCCGGGAAACGAGGCCGCAACGCCCCGCTGCCAGGCTCCCGGTATGACGGCGCCGATACCGCACTCCGCCTCCCGTCCCGCCCCCGCCACCCCCGGCCCGGAGCGGGCCGCCCCGGACGACCGCCCCGAGGGGCGGCCGGTGTCTTGCGGCTCCGCCGTGCCCCTCGGTACGGGGGAGCTCGCCGCCGAGATCACCGTGCAGCTCAGCAGGCGGCTCAGCAGGGTGCGGCTGCACGGCTTCCGCCCGCAGCCGCCCGCCCCCACCCTCGTCGCCGTCGCCCACGGCAGCCGTGACCCCCGCGCCCTGCCCGCCGTCCGGGCGCTGCTCGACCGGGTCCGGGCGCTCCGTCCCGGCCTGCCCGTACGGCTCGGACACGTCGAGCTGAACCGGCCGCTGCTCAGCGACACCCTGGCCGAGCTGCGCGGCGAGGCCGTCCTCGTCCCGCTGCTCTTCGGCCGCGGCTACCACGTCACCCACGACCTGCCCGCCGCGCTGGCGGCCGCCCCCCACCTGACCGGCCGGATCGCCACCCCCCTCGGGCCGCACCCCCTCCTTGCCGAGGCGCTCCACGGCCGCCTCCTGGAGGCCGGCTTCCCCCCGGACCCCGGCCCGCGCACCGCCGTCGTCCTGGCCGCGGCCGGCTCCCGGTCCCCGCAGTCCGCCCAGGACACGGCGCGCATCGCGCAGCTGCTCTCGGCCCGGCTCGGCGGCCTCCCCGTCCAGCCCGCTTTCGCGCACTCCGCGCCGGCTTCGGACGGCACCCCGCCCACCGTCGCCGACGCGGTCCGGGCGCTGACCGCCCGCGGCCACGACGACCTCGCCGTGGCCGCCTGCTTCACCGCCCCCGGCCGCTTCGCCACCCGGTGCGCCGACGCCGCCCCCGGCATCGCCGCCGCACCTCTGGGGGACCACCCCGCGCTCGCCCGTCTCGTACTGCACCGCTACGACCAGGCGCTGCTCGCACGCACCGGATCCGACTCCGAGCGCACCCGGGCGGCTACCGTCGCTGTATGACGGGCACACGACCGACCATCCCCGGCTACACCACGGCCGATATCGAGCGCTGGGTCACCGAGCCCGACAAACGGCCGGGGCGCACCGCCTTCCAGCGCGACCGCGCCCGGGTGCTGCACTCCGCCGCGCTGCGCCGGCTGGCCGGCAAGACCCAGGTCGTCACCCCCGGCGGGCACACCCCCGCCTGGGACGCCACCCCGCGCACCCGGCTGACCCACTCCCTGGAGTGCGCCCAGGTCGGCCGGGAACTCGGCGCCGCCCTCGGCTGCGACCCGGACCTGGTCGAGACCGCCTGTCTGGCGCACGACCTCGGCCACCCGCCCTTCGGCCACAACGGCGAGCAGATCCTCAACGAAGTCGCCGGTCCCTGCGGCGGCTTCGAGGGCAACGCCCAGTCGCTGCGGCTGCTGGCCCGTCTGGAGCCCAAGCGGTTCGTGCCCGCCGCGGACGGCACGGCGGTCAGCGTCGGGCTGAACCTCAGCCGCGCCGCCCTGGACGCGGCCACCAAGTACCCGTGGCCGCGCGGCGCCCACCCCGGTGACCCCGCGTCCCGGAAGTTCGGGGTCTACGCGGACGACGTGCCGGTCTTCGAGTGGTTCCGGCAGGGCGCCCCCGACGGAGCACAGAGCTTCGAGGCACAGGTCATGGACTGGTCCGACGACGTGGCGTACTCCGTGCACGACGTCGAGGACGGGCTGCACGCCGGGCATCTGGACCCCAACCTCCTGCTCGCGGACGCCGAGCGCGCCGAGATCTTCGCGGTCGCCGGGGAGCGCTATGCGCCCGGCGCCGGCCCCGAGGAACTGGCCGCGGCGCTGGACCGCCTGCTGGACCAGGAGTGGTGGCCGCACGGCTACGACGGCTCCGCCCTCGCCCAGGCCCGCCTCAAGGACGCCACCAGCCAGCTGATCGGCCGCTTCTGCCTCGCGGCCGAGGCCGCCACCCGGGCCCAGTGGGGGAGCGGGCGGCTCACCCGTTACGGCGCCGAGCTGGTGGTTCCGGACGAAACCCGGCTGGAATGCGCCGTTTTGAAAGCGGTCGCCGACCGGTTCGTCATGCAGCGCCCGGACCAGGAAGTGCTCCGCGCCGACCAGCGCGTCGTCCTCGCCGAACTGGCCGAGGCGCTGCTCGCCCGCGCCCCCGACGGCCTTGATCCCCAGTTCCGTTCACTGTTCGACACGGCCCCCGACGACACCGCGCGGATGCGTGCCGTCATCGACCAGATCGCGGCCCTGACCGACACCTCGGCCCGCTCCCTGCACGCCCGTCTCACCC
Source organism: Streptomyces sp. 2323.1 (assembly GCF_900221035.1). Taxonomy (NCBI): domain Bacteria; kingdom Bacillati; phylum Actinomycetota; class Actinomycetes; order Kitasatosporales; family Streptomycetaceae; genus Streptomyces; species Streptomyces sp. 2323.1. The sequence continues at coordinate 5,577,467 of NZ_LT907981.1, forward strand.
GGCCGCCTGGTTACCGGAGGGGCAACGGGGGGTGACCCTGGGGGAAGCCCCTCTTCCCCCCTCACGCTCCGTGCGGGACGCTCGAACCCGGCCGTTTTCGAACGGAGCACCCTGACAACAGCGCACAGCGAACCCAGGCCACGGCACACGGGAGCGCCCGATCGGCGGCGAACGGGAACCCCGGCGGCGCCCCGTACATCAACGGGGGAGAGGAATCCGGGGGTATATCGGGGGCGTTTACGGACGCGGACGCGGACGTACGGCACCGCAACGAGGAGGAAGCAAGTGGTCGACGCACACCAGACGTTCGTCATCGTCGGGGGTGGCCTGGCCGGAGCGAAGGCCGCGGAGACGCTCCGCTCGGAGGGCTTCACCGGCCGGGTGATCCTCATCTGTGACGAGCGCGACCACCCGTACGAGCGCCCCCCGCTCTCCAAGGGGTACCTGCTCGGCAAGGAGGAGCGCGACAGCGTCTTCGTCCATGAACCCGCCTGGTACGCCCAGGCACAGATCGAGCTCCACCTGGGCCAGCCCGCCGTCCATCTGGACCCCGAGGCCAAAACGGTGCGCCTCGGCGACGGCACCCTGATCGTCTACGACCGGCTGCTGCTGGCCACCGGCGCCGAACCGCGCCGCCTGGACATCCCCGGCACCGGCCTGGCCGGCGTGCACCACCTGCGCCGTCTCGCCCACGCCGAGCGGCTGCGCGGCGTGCTGGCCTCCCTCGGCCGCGACAACGGCCACCTCGTGATCGCCGGCGCCGGCTGGATCGGCCTGGAGGTCGCCGCCGCCGCCCGCTCGTACGGCGCCGAGGTGACCATCGTCGAGGCCGCCCCGACCCCGCTGCACGGCGTCCTGGGCCCCGAACTCGGCGGCCTGTTCGCCGATCTGCACCGCGAACACGGCGTCCGCTTCCACTTCGGCGCCCGCCTCACCGAGATCGTCGGACAGGACGGCATGGTCCTCGCCGTCCGCACCGACGACGGCGAGGAACACCCCGCCCACGACGTGCTCGCCGCGATCGGCGCCGCCCCGCGCACCGCCCTCGCCGACCAGGCCGGGCTCGACCTGGTCGACCGCGCCGCCGGCGGCGGCATCGCGGTGGACTCCGCCCTGCGCACCTCCGACCCGTACATCTACGCCGCCGGCGACGTCGCCGCCGCCCCCCTCCAGGGCACCCCGCTCCTGGACACCCGCCTGCGGGTCGAACACTGGGCCAACGCCCTCAACGGCGGCCCGGCCGCGGCCCGCGCCATGCTCGGCCAGGACGTCAGCTACGACCGCATCCCGTACTTCTTCTCCGATCAGTACGACGTCGGCATGGAGTACTCCGGCTACGCCCCGCCCGGCTCGTACGCCCAGGTCGTCTGCCGCGGGGACGTCGCCAAGCGGGAGTTCATCGCCTTCTGGCTCGGCGCGGACGGCCGGCTGCTGGCGGGGATGAACGTCAACGTCTGGGACGTCGCCGAGCCCATCCAGCAACTGATCCGTTCCGGCGCGCCGTTGGCGCCCGGCGCACTGGCCGATCCGGAGGTTCCGCTGGCCGCGCTGCTCCCGTAGCGTGCGGCCATGACACCGAGTCCCGACGGCCCCACCGGTCCCACCGGCCCCGGCAGCACCGACGTCCCGGTCGTCACGTTCGACGACGTCCGGGACGCCGCGCGGCGGCTGTCCGGCGTGGCACACCGCACGCCCGTGCTGCGCTCCCGGACCCTCGACGCGCTGGTCGGCGCCGAGATCCACCTCAAGTGCGAGAACTTCCAGCGGGTCGGCGCCTTCAAGTTCCGCGGCGCCTACAACGCCCTCTCCCGGCTGTCCGCGCAGCAGCTCGCCCGTGGGGTCGCCGCCTACTCCTCCGGCAACCACGCCCAGGCCGTCGCCCTGGCCGCCCGGGAGCTGGGCAGCCATGCCGTCATCGTGATGCCCGAGGACGCGCCGGCGTCGAAGGTGGCCGCCACCGCCGGATACGGCGCCGAGATCGTCCGCTACGACCGCTACACGGGCGACCGCAACGTCCTCTGCCGGCAGCTCGCCGAGGAGCGCGGGCTCACGCTGATCCCGCCCTACGACCATCCGCACGTCATCGCCGGCCAGGGCACGGCCGCCCTGGAGCTGATCGAGGAGACCGGCCCGCTGGACGCGCTGCTCGCACCGGTCGGCGGCGGCGGGCTGATGGCCGGCTCGGCCCTCGCCGCCACCGCCCTGGCCCCCGGCATCCGCATGATCGGCGTGGAGCCGGCGGCCGGCGACGACACCCGGCGCTCCCTGGCCGCCGGCCACCCCGTCACCATCCCCGTCCCGCGCACCATCGCCGACGGCCAGGCCGTCGAGAGCCCCGGCGAGCTGACCTTCGCCGTCAACCGGCGGCTGCTCGACTCGGTCGTCCTGGTCAGCGACGACGAGATCCGCGCGGCCATGAAGCTGGCCTTCGAACGACTGAAGATCGTCACCGAGCCCAGCGGCGCCAGCGCCCTGGCCGCCCTGCTCGCCGGCCGCATCGACCCGCTGCCACCCCGCGTCGGCGTGATCATCTCGGGCGGCAACGTGGGGGTGGAGCGGTTTCTGGAGCTACTGGGGTGAGGGGGCGGCTTCGCCCGCCGCCCGAGCCGTAGTCGCCCGCCATAGCCACCCGCCGATCCCGCCCCCGCCGCTCCCGGACGACTCCCGGCCCGGACTGTCCGACCCCGGCCGTAGAATTCACGCGTGGCAGGCAGGATCAACGATGACGATGTGAAGGCGGTACGGGACGCGGTCCCGATCGACGCCGTCGTGTCCGAGTATCTCCAGCTCCGCAACGCCGGCGGCGGCAACCTCAAGGGCCTGTGCCCCTTCCACGACGAAAAGTCCCCGTCCTTCCACGTCAGCCCGGCCAAGGGCCTCTACCACTGCTTCGGCTGCCAGGAGGGCGGCGACACCGTCGACTTCATCATGAAGATCGACCACCTCTCCTTCGCCGAGACCATCGAGCGGCTCGCCTCCCAGGCCGGCATCACCCTGCGCTACGAGGAGGGCGGCTACACCCCCGGCCGCCAGCAGGGCGAGCGCACCCGCCTGGTCGAGGCGCACAAGGCCGCCGCGCAGTTCTACGTCGACCAGTTGGACGGCACCGAGGCCGAGATCGCCCGCAAGTTCCTTGCCGGGCGCGGCTTCGACCAGTCCGCCGCCCAGCATTTCGGCGTCGGCTACAGCCCGGCCGGCTGGGACCACCTCACCCGCTTCCTGCGCGGCCGCGGCTTCAGCGACCAGGAGCTCGTCCTCTCCGGCCTCTCCCAGGAGGGCCGCCGCGGCCCCATCGACCGCTTCCGCGGCCGCCTGATGTGGCCGATCCGCGATATCGCCGGCGAGGTCGTCGGCTTCGGCGCCCGCAAGCTCCGCGACGACGACAACGGCCCCAAGTACCTCAACACCCCCGAGACCCCCATCTACCGCAAGTCCCAGGTCCTCTACGGCATCGACCTCGCCAAGAAGGAGATCGCCAAGACCAGCCGCGCGGTGGTCGTCGAGGGCTACACGGACGTGATGGCCTGCCATCTCTCCGGTGTCACCACCGCCATCGCCACCTGCGGTACGTCCTTCGGCGAGGGCCACATCAAGATCCTCCGCCGGCTGCTGATGGACCACTCCGGCTCCGAGGTGGTCTTCACCTTCGACGGCGACGCCGCAGGCCAGAAGGCCGCCCTGCGCGCCTTCGAGGACGACCAGAAGTTCGCCGCCGAGACCTCCATCGCCATCACCCCCGGCGGGATGGACCCCTGCGATCTGCGGCTGGCCCAGGGCGATCAAGCCGTCGCCGACCTCGTCGAGTCCCGCACCCCGCTCTTCGAGTTCGCGCTGCGCCATGTGGCGTCCCGGCACAACCTCGACACCACCGTCGGCCGGGCCGCCGCCCTCGACGAGGCCGCCCCCATCGTCGCCCGCATCAAGAACAGCTCCATCCAGCACGAATCCGCCGTCCAGCTCGCCGGCATGCTCGGCATCCTGGACACCCAGTTCGTCGTCCGCCGGGTCAGCCAGCTCGCCCGCTGGGCCCGCGAACGCGGCCGCGAGGGCGGCAGCCCCGACCAGGGCCGCCCGCAGCGCCGCGGTCAGGCGGCACCCCCCGAGCCGGCCCGCCCCGCCGCCCCGCGCGGCCCGGCGCTCAACCTCCGCAGCCCCGCCCGCCGCGTCGAGCGAGAGCTCCTCAAGCTCGCGCTGCAACGCCCCGACCTGGTCTCCCCGGCCTTCGACGCCTACGGGGCCGATGAGTTCACCGCCCCGCCCTATGCCGTGGTCCGCCAGTGCATCGAGGAGGCCGGCGGCGCCACGGCCGGCGCCGCCGACCAGTCCTACGTCCCCAGGGTGCGCGAGGCCGCCCCCGACGACGCCGTCCGCGCCCTGGTCACCGAGCTCGCCGTCGAACCGCTGCTGACCCGCCGGGATCCCGACGAGGCCTATGCCGGTGTCCAGTTGGCCACCGTCCGCATCGCCGCCGTCGACGCCCGGATCGCCGATCTGGAGGGCGCCGCCCGCCGCTGCGAGGCCCAGGGCGACCACGCGGGCTCCGCCGCCATGCTCCAGGAGCTGTGGGTCCTCCAGCAGTACGGCAAGACCCTGCGGGAGCGCGGCGCCGCCGCCCTGTAGCCCCGGCCCGCCCCTAAGCACCCCCGCACCCACCCCGCGGTAGCCGTCCGGTCACAGAACGGACTCAAAAAGTGCTCGCACGCCCCTCGTGGCAGGCGTGTGTCGTACTCCACACTGAGAAGCGGTGCCTGAGTCCTCGGAGCGCGGCGGTCCCGGACGTCCCCCACCGGAAACCCCCGCGGAACCGCTCTTGATGTACGGGACGGACGGCGGCTCGGCCGCAACCGTGCCCGACCTTTCTGCCGCCTCAGCAGCGATCACCCTGGAGGTCGCCCCCGTGCAGACCCAGACCCTCGCCGACGCGCCGGCCGCCGAAGACCCGCTCACGGATCCGGCCGAGGAACCGCTCACCGTGCCGCAGCAGGCCGAACCCCCCGCCGCCGAGATGCTCATCGAGGAGATCACCCCGGAGCCGGTGCCGCGCCCCGAGGCGGGCAGCCCGTCCTCCGACCTCTTCCGCCAGTACCTCCGCGAGATCGGCCGGATCCCGCTGCTCACCGCCGCCGAGGAGGTCGAGCTCGCCCGCCGCGTCGAGGCCGGTCTCTTCGCCGAGGAAAAGCTCACCAACACCCCCGACCTCTCCACCCGGCTCGCCGTCGACCTCGACCGGCTGGTGGTCCTGGGCCGGATGGCCAAGCGCCGCCTGATCGAGTCCAACCTGCGCCTGGTGGTCTCCGTCGCCAAGCGCTACGTCGGCCGCGGGCTGACCATGCTCGACCTCGTCCAGGAGGGCAACCTCGGCCTGATCCGCGCCGTCGAGAAGTTCGACTACGCCCGCGGCTACAAGTTCTCCACGTACGCCACCTGGTGGATCCGCCAGGCGATGTCCCGCGCACTGGCCGACCAGGCCCGGACCATCCGCGTCCCGGTCCATGTCGTCGAGCTGATCAACCGCGTGGTGCGCGTCCAGCGCCGGATGCTCCAGGAACGCGGCTACGAACCCACCCCCGAGGAGGTCGCCGCCCACCTCGGCCTGACCGGGGAACGCGTCACCGAGGTGCTGCGGCTGGCCCAGGAGCCGGTCTCGCTGCACGCCCCCGTGGGGGAGGAGGACGTCGCGCTCGGCGACCTCATCGAGGACGGTGACGCCGCCTCACCCGTCGAATCCGCCGCGTTCCTGCTGCTCCGCGAGCACCTCGACGCGGTCCTGTCCACCCTCGGCGAGCGCGAGCGCAAGGTCGTCCAGCTCCGCTACGGCCTCGCCGACGGCCGCCCGCGCACCCTGGAGGAGATCGGCCGGATCTTCGGCGTCACCCGCGAACGCATACGGCAGATCGAGTCCAAGACCCTCGGCAAGCTCCGCGACCACGCCTTCGCCGACCAGCTCCGCGGCTACCTGGACTGACACCCGTAGGGCCCCGCCCCGGTACGCGGCATCACCCGCCGGGAGGCCCGGCACGCCACGCCTCACGCCTCCCGCTGGAACGCCCCCGGATGGGCCTCGTCCCGCACCGCCATGTACTGCTGGCGCACGGCCCGGCCGACCGGCAGGTCCTCGCCCGGCTCGAAGACCTGGCTGGCCGCGGCCGGCCACTGCGGCGGATCGACCCAGGCGCTCTGGCCGCCCGGCCCGGCCTCCGCGCCGGGGGCCGGCGTGAGCGTGCCGTGCGCCACCCCCCACGCCCAGGCCGCCTGCCGCGCCGCACCCAGCGCCGCGTAGTCGCCCGGCTGCGGCACCACGACCGACACCCCGAACAGCCCCGGAGCCGCCGCCTGCACCGCGCCCAGGTCCGCCGCCGCGCCCAGCAGGAACACCCGGCGCACCGCCACACCCCGCCCGCGCAGCACATCCAGCGCGTCCGCGAGCCCGCAGAGCATGCCCTCCACGGCCGCCCGCGCCAGATGCTCCGGCCGCATGCTCTCCCGCCGCATCCCGTGCAACGACCCGGCGGTGTGCGGCAGATGCGGCGTCCGCTCACCCTCCAGATACGGCAGCATCACCATGCCGTACGCACCGGGCGACGACTTCAGCGCCAGCTCGGACAGCCCTTCCAGGTCCGTCCCCAGCATCTCCGCCGCACCGCGCAGCACCCGCACCGCATTGCTGGTGTGCACCACCGGCAGATGCCGGCCGGTCGCGTCCGCGAACGAGGTGATCGTCCCGGTCGGGTCGGCCAGCGCCTCGTGATGGATCCCGAACACCGACCCCGAGGCGCCCAGCGACACCACGGCGTCGCCCTCCCCGACCCCGAGCCCGAAGGCCGCCGCCATCGTCTCGCCCGTACCGGCCGAGATCAGCAGCCCCTCCGGGGTGAACCCGGCCGTCCCCGACGGGCTCAGTACCTCCGGCAGCCGCACCTGATGGCCCAGCGCCAGCTCCACCAGATCCGGCCGGTACGTCGCGGTCGCCGCCGACCAGAAGCCGGTCGCCGAGGCCCCGCCACGGTCCGTCGTACGCCGGGCGGGCCGCCCCAGCAGCTGCCACGCCAGCCAGTCCTGCGGCTGCATGATCTCCGCGATCCGGGCCGCATGCGCCGGCTCCGTACGCGCCAGCCAGCGCATCTTCGTCACCGGATGCGTCGCCTGCGGCACCGCCCCGACGGCCTGCGCCCAGGCGCTGCGCCCGCCGAGCGAGTCGATCAGATCCGCGGCCGCGCTCTGCGCCCGCTTGTCATTGCCCACCAGCGCGGGCCGGACGAGGTTGCCCTCGACGTCCAGCGGCACCAGGCCGTGCGCCTGCGCCGAGACGCCGATCGCCTGCACCCCTTCGAGCAGCCCCTGGCCCGCCGCCTCACCGAGGGAAATCAGCCACGCCTGCGGATCGGCCTCGGGCCCCTTCTCGACAGGGTGGGGCGCATACCCCTGCCTGATAACGGCGCCTGTGTCCGCATCGCAGACGACGATCCGTGTGCTTTCGGACGAACTGTCCAATCCGGCGACTATCCCCATGACTCCAGATGATGCCGCATGAGAGCCATAAGGACAGAGTCAGGGTTTACCCGGCCGGGGTCGGCCCGGCCGAGCTCGTTCCCCCGGCTCAGGTATTGCTCGTACCCCACTCGTCCTCATCGGAGCCGCGCTGCACGCGCAGCGAACGGACCCGGTCGCTGACGGCGTGCGGCATCCGTTCCCCGACCTTGGCCGACACCGTCCCGAACGCCTTCGAGGCCGCGTCCCGGCCGGTCAGCGCGGCGGACTCGGCGGTGTTCCGGACCGCCGGATTCTGCGAGACCCGCTGGGCGGCCTTGCGGAGCTGCTCATACCGCTCCCGGCCGGCTCGTGTGCCGAGCACGTACCCGGTGGCCAGTCCCGCGATGAACGTGAGCCGGTAGCGCATTGCTCCACCCTTCCCTCTCGTCGGTTCCCGTCCGGTGCCGATACGCCACCGGAGTGCCGGGCTGTGCCGCGCGCCTACCCTCCGGGGCCGGAGATCACCCGAGGTGACCTGAGGCGATACCGATTGGCGGAGCACCCCCCTGCTTGCGCTAATGTATGTGTCGCAGCGAGCGCGCGCCGTCCGGTTCCCCCGGACAGCAGCGCATTCGAGGCACACAGAGCAATCCCCTGTAGCTCAATTGGCAGAGCAGCCGGCTGTTAACCGGCAGGTTACTGGTTCGAGTCCAGTCGGGGGAGCTCGGTCCCCTGTAGCTCAATTGGCAGAGCATTCGGCTGTTAACCGGAGGGTTACTGGTTCGAGTCCAGTCGGGGGAGCAGAGAGAACGAGGACCCCGCGAGGGGTCCTTTTTCTTGTGCCATGGAACCGAACCCCCGGTGATCGCGGTCCTCTTGGGCGTGCGTGGTCGCCCGACGGCAGCCCTCACGGGCAGCAGATCGTATGAGCGGCTATGCTGCGGCAGACGGCGCGCACAAATGTGCGCGACGCGCCGTGGGGGGCGGTAGCTCAGCCGGTTAGAGCAGCGGACTCATAATCCGTCGGCCGTGGGTTCGAGTCCCACCCGCCCCACCGCCCAGGCGTACGACAAGATCGTTCCGGCCTGGGAAGGCACGGAATCGAGGGCCCTCACGCATCGCGTGGGGGCCCTCGTATCGTGCCAGCACTCCAGCCGGCCGTCCGGTCGGCGGTACGCCCGTCCCTCTCGTTGAGGGGTACTCATTGGGGCGTACTCGCTGAGGTGCGGTCCTGGGGGCGTTGCGCCGATCGAGGGCCGGAGAACGTGCCGGGCCGTCATATCGGCGGTGGCCGCGGGCCGCACGCGCCCTCGCGGCGGGCGAGCCGCTGCCGGCAGCGTGGGCGTCGGGCGTCAGATGACCGGTGGGCGGCCCAGTTTCGTCATGCGCCATACCGTGCGCCAGTGCATCGGGCGGCGGCGGCCGCAGGGGGTGCGTACGCCCTCGGCGAAGCCTGCGGCCCATGCGCGGATGCCGGGCACGGAGCGGGTGCGGGCGGCCGTCAGTATTGCCCATACGCCCAGGTAGAGCGGTACCAGGAGGGCGGGCAGGTGGCGCTTGGCCAGCCAGACGCGGTTGCGGGCGACCATGCGGTGGAAGACGGCGTGCCGGGTGGGGGAGGTGTAGGGGTGCTGGAGTACGAGCTCCGGTGCGTAGCGGATGGTCCAGCCGTCGTCCAAGGCCCGCCAGGCGAGGTCGGTTTCCTCGTGGGCGTAGAAGAATTCCTCGGGCCAGCCGCCGATTCTGTCCAGCATCGGCACGGACAGCGAGTGCCCGCCACCGAGGAAGGTGGTGACCAGGCCGCCGCGTGCCGGGTCGCCGACCCGCAGGCGGGGGACGTGGCGGCGCTGGGTGCGGCCCAGTTCGTCGGCGATGCGGAAGCTCACGATCCCCAACTCCGGCTCACGGCTGTGCAGTTCGGCCAGTCGGCTGAAGACGTCGGGGCTGATCAGCAGGCCGTCGTCGTCCAGGTCGACGACCAGGTCGAGGTCCCCGAGCTTGCGCAGCTCGTCCAGGGCGACGTTCCGGCCGCCGGAGACGCCGAGGTTGTCGGTCAGCTCGACGCCCTTCGCGCCGTGCGGCAGCGGGGGGAGCGGCGAGCCGTTTCCGATGACCACGATGTGCGCCGGCTGGAGGTCCTGCTTGGCGATGGAATCCAGCAGGGCCTGTAGTTCGGCGGGGCGGTTCCCCATGGTCAAGATGGCGACGCCTACGCGCAGATGACGCACAGAAGAGTGCTCCGTTCTTGCGGTCCTTTCGGGATGCTAGCCGCCGGGGGAGGCGGTTGCGTGCCATCGCACCTCCACGGCGACATCCCGGCCGGGCGGCCCCGGTGGGGGCGGCCTCACCGGTGGCCGGGTGCCAGGTCGCGGCGCACCATGGAAGGACCAGATGGAAGGGCCAGGGGGCAGGCATGCACGACGAGGGGGGCAGGAGGGAGCCCTCATGTTGTTGGAAGTCAAGACGGTCGACAAGCCGGATGAGCGGCGCGACTTTCCCCGGGGTCACCTCGAAGCCCTGCACCTCACCGGACTGGACTTCGCCGTGGCCACCTTCGAGCCCGGATGGCGCTGGTCGGAGTCGGTGGGCCCGCTCGCCGGGACCGACAGCTGCGAGATCCACCACAACGGCTTCATGGTTCAGGGCCGTATGCGGATCCGGATGAACGACGGCGCGGAGTCCGAAGTGGGACCCGGCGACGTCTTCGTCTGCCCGCCCGGTCACGACGCCTGGGTCGTCGGGGACGAGCAGGTCGTCGTGTACGACTTCGCGGGCGGTATGGCGACCGAGTACGGAAAGGCCAAGGGGTAGCCGGCTGCGCCCTGCGCGGCGTGGAGGCCGGAGTACGGCCGGGGCGCGGCAGCCGTCGGTTGCCGCACCGGCCGCTGAGGGGCGCTGTGCGCGGCGGGAAGCCGGGCCGGCGCCCCCTCGCAGTGGGCGGCGGAGGCGTGGTGGGCGCCGCGCCGGGAGGGCGGTGGACGGCGTGGCGAGCCCCACGTGAATCGGGATGTCTAGGAACGTGATCGGTGGGCAGGGGTGCGGGACGGTCCGGCGCGCGGAATACGTCACGGGATGTTCCCGTTACGGCAGCCGGAGACCGACTGGTAATCGTCGACAGACCGGAAGCAGGGAAATTCGCATGAGCACCATCGAGCTCACCAAGGAAAACTTCGACGAAATCGTCTCCGGCAACGATTTCGTTCTGATCGACTTCTGGGCCGAGTGGTGCGGGCCGTGCAAGCAGTTCGGCCCGGTCTTCGAGAAGTCGTCGGAGACGCACGACGACCTGGTCTTCGCCAAGGTCGACACGGAGGCGCAGCCCGAGCTGGCGCAGGCCCTCCAGATCCAGTCCATCCCGACGGTGATGATCGTCCGGGAGAACATCGCCGTCTTCGCCCAGCCGGGCGCGCTGCCCGCGGAGGCCCTGGAGGACGTCATCGGCCAGGCCCGCGCACTGGACATGGACGAGGTCCGGGCGTCGGTCGCCGAGGCCCAGCAGGCCGAGCAGGCGCAGGGCGAACAGGGACAGCAGGCGCAGAGCTCGTGAGCGACCTCCTTCTGGTCCGGCACGGCGAGACCGAGTGGAGCAGGGACGGCCGGCACACCAGCTGGACCGATCTGCCGCTGACCGTGGACGGTGCGGAGCAGGCCCGCGCACTGCGGCCGCTGCTGTCGGACCGGAAGATCGGGCCGGTGTACGCCAGCCCGATGCAGCGGGCGCTGCGCACCGCCGAGCTGGCGGGCCTCGCCCGTCCACAGATCGACGCCGACCTGCGGGAATGGGACTACGGCGGCTACGAGGGCGTCACCACCGCCGAGATCCACCGCAGCCGGCCCGGCTGGTATCTGTTCTCCGACGGTGTCGCCGAGGGGCCCGCGGCACATCCGGGGGAGTCGCCCGAGCAGGTCGGGGCGCGCGCCGACCGGGTGCTGGCGCGGATCGCGCCCCAGCTCGCCGCCGAGGAGGGCGATGTGGTGCTGGTGGCGCATGCGCACTTCCTGCGGGTGCTGGCCGCCCGCCGTCTTGGGCTGCCGGCCGCCGCCGGCGGGCTCTTCACCTTCGAGACCGGGACGGTGGGCGTGCTGGGGACCGAGCACGACCGCCCCGCGGTGATGGCCTGGAACGCGCGAAGTCTGTAAGGGCGCAGTCTTTGGGGCCGAGGTCTGTGGGGGCGACGTCTGTGAGGGCGGGGAGGGATGGGGGCGGGCCGGGGCCGGTTCCCTAGGGCGCCATCGGATCGAGGTGCAGGGGCTGTACTTTGCCCTCGATCATGGCTCCGAGCCCCATGACGGCGCAGATGTCGGGGCGGTCCGCGGTGTGCACCGGCATGGTCGTCGCCTGATGGATCATCGGCTCCAGGCCGGGGATCAGTGCGCTGCCGCCCGCGAGCACGATGCCGCGCTCCCCGAGGTCGGCCACCAGGTCCGGCGGGCAGCGCCGCAGCACGGCCCCGATGGCGTCGAGGATCGCGGTCAGCGGGGTGGTGATGGCATCCCGTACCCGCTCGGTGTCGACATGTACGGAGCGCGCCATGCCGCTGACCAGGTCCCGGCCGTGCACCTCGGTGGAGCCGGGGGTGAGACCGTCACCGCCGGAGAGCACCATCTGCAGCGGACGGACGGCCTGGCCCGCCAGCATCAGCTCGTGGTGCAGCCGCAGATGCTGGATGACCGCATGGTCGATGGCGTTGCCCCCCACCGGCACGGTCTCCGCGGCCACGATCGAACCGAGGGAGAGCACCGCGACCTGCGTGGTTCCCGCGCCGCACACCATGATCATGGTGGCTTCGGGCTGCTCCACCGGCAGCCCCGTCCCCACCGCCGCGGCGACCAGGGTGTCGACCAGCTCCACCCGCCGCGCCCCCAGCCCGGTCAGCGTCTCCACGGCGGCCCGCTGCGCCAGCGGCTCACTGCCGTGCGGGAGGCAGACCGCGGCGCGCGTCGAGGGACGCCGCCGCCAGGTCTTGCGCAGCTTGTCGCCGACCAGGGTGCGCAGCAGCCGTTGCGCCATGTCGATATCGACGATGGTGCCGTTCGAGACCGGGCGCACCACCCGGATGTAGTCCGGGGTGCGGCCGTCCATCACCTCCGCCTGGGCGCCGACGGCCAGCAGCGCCCCGGTACGGGTGTTGATGGCGGCGACGGTCGGTTCGTCCACGACCAGCCCCTGGTTCTTCACATACACCCTGGTCCGGGCGGCGCCGACGTCGATGGCGGCCGAGCAGCGGCGCAATTGGGCGAGGCTGATGTTCATGGGTGATTCCTCCCCGACGGGCCGGTGTGGACGGAGCGCTCGGGCGGCCCGTTCGCGAGGAGCCGCTGTGCGTCATCCTCCGGTCGCGGGCGGCCGGCCGCCTGTCGGGAGGTCCGCTCGGGGGACGGGTGGCGGGGGGTTGCGGCAGCGGAGTGAGCGGCGGGGCGAACCGCTGCGGCGGGCGCTCAGCCGGTCAGCCGCTGGTACAGACCCCAGGTGAATTCGGGGACGATGTCCTGCGGGGTGCCGTCGGGGCCGGGGGCGGTACAGGCCAGGCGCCAGCGGGTGGGGGCGCTGCCCTCCATCGGGCGGGCCGGGGCGAAGGCGCGGGCGACCTCGTCGACCGTGCAGGACCAGGGCCGCAGATCCGCGGTCGTACGCAGGTCAGGGGCGGTGGCGCCGGGTGCCCGGACCAGCCAGGCGTTCCAGACGGTGCCCCGGCCGGCGGTGAGGACCTCGAACCGCAGGCCGGGCCAGAGCGGGACGGGCCAGGTCACGGCCTCGCAGGTGAGATCGCCGATCCGGCGGGGGGCGACGGCCTCGGGGGTGCCGAGCAGCGCACGATAAGGCTGGATGCCGCCGGGCGCCCGCGGGGCGTGCATCCGTGCCTGCCAGCGGCGGTTGGCTTCGCGCAGGTCCGCGCGGGAGACCTCCAGGGTGCGCAGCGCGTCCTCGACCAGGTCCGGGTGGTGGTCGGCCATCCGGCGCAGCAGGACGAGCTGGAAGGCGACGGGGCCCGGCAGTCCGGAGGAGGGCCCGGGGCCGGCGGGCGGGTCGTGGTCAGGGGTGCGGTTCATGAGGGACATGGTGGTGGACGGCGGGGGTTGGCGGGCCGGGGGCGGTCGCGTCGTGGAGGATCGGCCGGTCGAGCCGGGCCCGCGGGGTGCAGCCGGCCGGCCGGGCCCCGCGGGGAAGCCGGTCGGCCGGACCCCGCCGGGAAGTCAGCCGCCCCAAGTCACCGTCCCCCGGCGGAAGTTCACCCGACACCGTCGGCCCCCGCGGCCTGCCCGTCGATCAGTGTCGCCATCCCGTCCAGGAGGCGGGCCAGCCCGAACTCGAAGATCGACTCCAGGTTCACCGCGCCCTCGTCGGCCCCCGAGATCCCCGCGTACATGGGGTACGAGCCCGAGGTGAGAATGCCCTCGAACACCGGCTCCATGGCCGCCATCCACTGGTTCTGGTCCAGGCCGGTCTCCTGCTCGGCCTCCAGATCGTCCTCGAAGCCGGCGGCGGTGGCGAGCACGTGGTTCAGCAGCGTGATGGCCATGTGGATCAGCGTCACCGGGTCGATGCCGGTCACCCGCGCCATGGTCCACTCGATCAGTGCCATCGCCCGCGGCATCGGCTGCGGCCGGGTGATCGACAGGTACTGCGCCAGCCAGGGGTGGCGCCGGTAGAGCTCCCATTGCAGCCGGGCACCCGCCTCCATCCGCGCGCGCCAGCCGTCCGGCGCGGGCTCGGGCAGCTCGATGCCGGCGAACGCAGCGTCCGCCATCAGCAGCACCAGCTCGTCCTTGCCGGCCACATGACGGTAGAGCGCCATCGACGACACCCCGAACTCGGCGGCGACCCGGCGCATCGACAGCGCCCGCAGCCCCTCGGCATCGGCGACCCGGACCGCGGCCCGTACGACGCTCTCGCGGCTCAGCCCGCGGTCCGTCTCGCGCGGGCGCCGCTCACGTGGGGCCGCAGCTCCCGCGGCCCGCGGCGACGGCGGCTCGGCCACCACCGTGCCCACCCCCGGTACGGCCCGGACCAGGCCCTCCTGACGCAGCGTGGTGAGCACCTTGGTGGCGGTCGCCATCGCCACGCCCCACTCCTGGGTGATCCGCCGGGTCGAGGGCACCCGGTCACCCGGCGCCAGCTCACCGGTGTCGATACGGCGCCGGATCTCGTCGGTGATCCGGAGGTAGGGCGGCGGGGCGGGCTGTGCCACGGGACGGCCTCCGTACTAGTGCACTAGGGCGGTTTCGCTGGCATCGAGGGTAACAGTGGGCGGCCCAACCGGGCGTTGTCTCGCCCTGGTGCACTAGTGTGATGCACCTCCAATTCCCTTACCGGGCCTACTGTTTGCGCCGTAAGCGCAGCCTGTTTACCGTGTCATCCATGTCGTTTACCTCGTACACATCGCCATCGCGGGCCGGCCGCCGGGAGTGGACCGCCCTGGGCGTCCTTCTGCTGCCCTGCCTTCTCGTCTCGATGGACGTCTCGGTGCTCTACTTCGCCGTGCCGTTCCTGACCGCCGAACTGGAGCCCAGCAGCGTCCAGCAACTGTGGATCCTGGACGTCTACGGCTTCGTACTGGCCGGCCTGCTGATCACCATGGGCGCCCTGGGCGACCGCATCGGCCGCCGCAAGCTGCTGCTGTCCGGCGCGCTCCTCTTCGGCCTCGCCTCCGGGCTCGCCGCCTATGCGCAGAGCGCCGAGATGCTCATCGCCGCACGGGCGTTGCTCGGCGTCGGCGGCGCGACCCTGATGCCGTCCACGCTCGCCCTGATCCGCAACCTCTTCCATGACGCCAAGCAGCGCGGCAAGGCGGTCGCGATCTGGTCGGCCGCGGTGACCGGCGGCATCGCGATCGGTCCGGTGCTCAGCGGGGTGCTCCTGGAGCACTTCTGGTGGGGGTCGGTGTTCTTGATGAACGCACCGGCGATGGTGCTGCTGCTGGTCTGCGGGCCGTTGCTGCTCCCGGAGTTCAAGAACCCGGCTGCCGGCCGCTTCGATCTGACCGGCTCGCTGCTGTCGCTGCTCGCGATGCTGCCGGCGGTCTACGGCATCAAGGAGATCGCCCGCGACGGCCTGGCGGTGCTGCCCGTCCTCGCCCT
The DNA here is from genome assembly GCF_900221035.1 of Streptomyces sp. 2323.1. Taxonomy (NCBI): domain Bacteria; kingdom Bacillati; phylum Actinomycetota; class Actinomycetes; order Kitasatosporales; family Streptomycetaceae; genus Streptomyces; species Streptomyces sp. 2323.1. The sequence goes on from NZ_LT907981.1 coordinate 5,593,016, forward strand.
GGTCGCCGGCCTGCTGGCCGCCGCGGCCTTCGTCCACCGCCAGCGCACCGCCCGCCATCCGATGCTGGACCTGGCACTGTTCCGCAACCGCGGATTCAGCGTCTCGGTGCTGCTGAACCTGCTGGCTATGTTCGCCATCGTCGGCTGCGCGGTTTTCTTCACCCAATACCTGCAGTCCGTACGGGGGATGAGCCCCATGGAAGCGGCGCTGTGGAACCTGCTGCCCACCCTGGCGGTGGGCGGGATGGCGCCGGCGGCCACGGCGCTCGCCCAGCGGATCGACCGGGCCTGCATCATCGCCATGGGATTCGCCATCGCGGCCGGCGGCTTCGTCTGGCTGTCCTGGCTGGAGCCGGGCTCGGCCCTGTGGTTCGTCCTGGTCGGCTCGTCGGTCTACGCCTCCGGCCTGGTGATGGTGATGTCGCTCGGCAACGAAATGGCCATCGGCCTCGCACCGCCCGAGCGGGCCGGTTCCGCCTCGGCCGTACTGGAGTCCGGCACCGAACTGGGCGGCGCGCTGGGCATGGCCCTCCTGGGCAGCATCGGAAGCGCCGTCTACCGGAGCGGCATCGGCGACGCTCTGCCCGCCGGCCTTCCCCCGGCGGCGTCCGACGCGGCCCGCGAGACGCTGGCCGGCGCCCTCGCGGTGGCCGCCGAACTCCCGGGCCGGGCCGGCGAATCCCTGCTCACCGCGGCCCGTGCGGCGTTCACCGACGGGCTCCAGACGGCGGTGCTGGTCGCCGCGAGCGTGATGGCCTGCGCCGCGGTACTGGCGCTGACCCTGCTGCGGGGGGTTCGGGTGGGGGGAGTTGTGGGGGAGGCGGACCGCGGTGGGGAGGCGGTCGGCCGGATCGGGGCGGCGGGCGATGCCGGGGCCGTCGGCGGTTTGCGGGACGACGTGGTGACGGGTGGCGTGGAGCCGGTCGGTGGAGCGGGTGGCGGTGCCCGGTGAGTGGCCCTTAGGGCCTGTCGTTTGGATCAGGTTGGATCAGGGAGCGGGGTCTGGTGCGTGCAGCTGCAAGGCGGAGGATTGAGGCAACGCGGAGCGTTGCTGATTGACGACAACGCCGCAGATGCGCGTGCCAGGCCCCGCGAGCCCGACCTGATCCAAACGACAGGCCCTAGGTGACGGGGGCCTCCCCCCGCCCGGGACTCCGGTTCACTCCGGTGCGACGCCCAGCATCCGCTGGAGCAGCTCCTTGAGCAGCGTCCGCTCGGCGACCGTCAGCCGGCCGAGGGGCTCGCGCGCGAAGCTGAGTGACGTACGCAGCGCCTCGGCCGTGCGCGCGCCCTCGTCGGTCGGGGCGGCGAGCTTGACGCGGCGGTCGGCCGGATCGGGGCGGCGCTCGACCAGGCCGCGGGACTCCAGGCGGTCCACGATGCCGGTGATGTTCGACGGCTCGCACTTCAGGCACTGGGCGATCTTGCGCATCGGCAGCGGTTCGAGGGAGAGCAGCCTGAGCACCCGGGCCTGGGCGCCGGTGAGGGAGTGCTCGGCCGCGGCGTGCTCGTACTCCTCGTAGTAACGGGAGACGACGGTGCCGATGAGATCGACGACCTCGACGGTCAAGGTGTCTGCGCGCGGTGTCATGCACAGCAGGATACCCAATTGCTTGACAACATGAAATATCGAGGAGCATCATTGTTTCATCACCTGAAGCATTAGGAGGATCCGCGCTATGTCTGCACTGCCCACGACCGGTCGCGAATGGCACCTCGTCGCCCGCCCCCACGGCTGGCCCACCCCTGAGGACTTCGCACTGCGCGAGGCCGCGGTGCCCGAGGTCGGCGAGGGCCAGATCCTCGTCCGCACGAAGCACTTCTCCGTCGACCCGTACATGCGCGGCCGGATGAACGATGTGAAGTCCTACGTCCCGCCCTTCCAGCTCGACCAGCCGATGGACGGCGGCGCGGTCGGCGAGGTCATCGCCTCGCGCGATGACTCCTTGGCCGTCGGCGACCATGTGCTGCACGGCTCCGGCTGGCGCGAGTACGCGGTCCTGGACGCCAAGCGCGCCGCCAAGGTGGACCCGTCGCTGGCGCCGCTCACCGCCTACCTCGGCGTGCTCGGCATGCCGGGCCTGACCGCATACGCGGGGCTGCTGGAGGTCGCCTCCTTCAAGGAGGGTGACGCCGTCTTCGTGTCCGGTGCGGCCGGTGCCGTGGGCAGCGAGGTCGGCCAGATAGCCAAGCTCAAGGGCGCCTCCCGGGTCATCGGCTCGGCCGGCTCCGACGAGAAGGTCAAGCTGCTGGTCGAGGAGTACGGCTTCGACGCCGCCTTCAACTACAAGAACGGCGATGTCGGCAAGCAGCTCAAGGAGGCCGCGCCGGACGGCATCGACGTCTACTTCGACAATGTCGGCGGTGACCACCTCGAAGCGGCCATCAGCTCCCTCAACGTCCATGGCCGCGCCGCCATCTGCGGCATGATCTCGATGTACAACTCCACCGAGCCGACCCCGGCGCCGCGCAACCTCGCGATGGTGATCGGCAAGCGGCTGCGCCTGCAGGGCCTGCTGGTCAGCGATCACGCCGCGCTGCAGCCGCAGTTCGTCGAGGAGGTCTCCGCCTGGATCCGCTCCGGCGAGCTGAAGTACAGCGAGACCAAGGTGGCCGGCATCGAAAACGGCGTCGAGGCATTCCTGGGCCTGCTGCGCGGTGAGAACACCGGAAAGATGATCGTGAGCCTCAGCGACTGAGGGTTGGCCGGGCCGGCGCGGCCCGCAGCCCTGCAGTCCCGCCGGCGGGCCTCCGCGCCTCCGCGCCTCCGCGCCGGCGGGCCGGCGGGCTGCCGGGCTGCCAGGCTGTCGTGCCGCCGCACCGGCGGAGCCGGGGTGGCGGAGGCGGAAGCTGAGGTGGAGGCGCCGGGTTGCGGCGGGAGCGCTTGTTGAGGTGGGGGCGCCGGTTGAGGTGGGGCGGGGTGGGGAGGGGGAGGGGCGGGGAAGCCGTAGAAACCGTGCGCCTCTTTCCCTCCCTCCCACCCCGCACCCCGGCCCGTTAGGCTCGGCGGCACGCCGTCGCGATCCGTGGGCGCGAGTCGCGGCGAACCACAGGAGGATTCGGTATGTCCATCCAGACCGTCGACGTCGTCTACACCGCCGTCGCCACCGCTGAGAACGGCCGTGACGGCCGCGTCGCCAGCGACGACGGCAAGCTCGACGTGGTCGTCAACCCGCCCAAGGAGCAGGGCGGCAGCGGCGCCGGCACCAACCCGGAGCAGCTCTTCGCGGCCGGCTACAGCGCCTGCTTCCAGGGCGCGCTCAGCGTCGTCGCCCGCCGGGAGAACGTCGATGTCTCCGGCTCCCGGGTGACCGCCCAGGTCGGCATCGGCAAGACCCCCGACGGCGGCTTCGGCCTCACCGTCGAGATCTCCGCCAAGATCCCGAACGTCGACGCGGCCACCGCCCAGGACCTCGTGGAGAAGGCGCACCAGGTGTGCCCGTACTCCCGCGCCACCCGCGGCAACATCGAGGTCAAGCTGACCGTCGCCTGACAGCCGGCGCCGCCCGGCGATGCCACACCAGGGGCCGCATCCCGCTATGGGGTGCGGCCTCCTCGGGTTGGTGTCGGGTTCGGGGGTGGGTTCTCGCGTACGTACTGGGGTGGCGAGGTCGGCCACGGCGCAGTGGGCGGCGAGGCATGGCCGCCCTGGAGTGCGTGCCTGGTTCCGGTCGGAGATTCGTCAACTCGCGCTATTCTTGCGGGGCTTCACCGCGTTCCTCCCCACAGCTCCGCCGGCGGCCGGCCGGTGGGGGCCCTGGCCTCCGGGGCCTGTCCGGAGGAGCGAGGAGGAGCGATGGACGATCAGGACACGGAGCAGGAGAGCGACCGGTGGGCGCCGTCTGACAGATGGCAGGTCGTCATCGGCGTGCTGGGCCTGTTTGTGGCGATCGTCGCGTGTGTGGGGCAGTTCACCCGCTGAGTGCCGGGTCGCCCCAGAGGGTCCGGACACGGCCGGTGCCCGCCGTCGGGGCGGGGCGGTCAACGGGGGAGTGCCCGGGCTCGGCAGGTCCTGCAGCGCTCCCGGCCCAGTACGCCACGGGCACCCTCTGATGTGACACAGGCAACACGGAAGCCGTCTTGACGCACCCGTCATGTAATCGATTTCGTAGGCCCTCGCGCATTCCTACGAAATCGATTACATCCCGATCATGCGAAGCCGGTCCCTGGGCCGGTGAGCGATCGCACGGACAGAATGGCAACGGCGCCATGGCGAACATCAAGGATGTGGCAGAGCGGGCAGGGGTCTCCGTCGCCACGGTCTCCCGGGTCCTCAACGGCCGCAGCCCGGTTGCCGAGACCCGCGAGCGGGTGCTCGCCGCCGTAGAGGAGCTGGGCTACCGCCCCAACAACGTCGCCCGCGCACTGCGCACCGCACGGACCGGCGCGCTCGGCCTGATCATCAGCGATCTCACCAACCCGTTCTTCACCGAGCTGGCCGACGCCGTCGAGGACGAGGCCCGCAGCCTCGGCTACAGCCTGGTCATCGGCAACGCCGGCGAGCGCCCCGCGCAGCAGGACGACTACATCCGCACCCTGCTCGACCGCCGGATCGACGGCCTGCTGGTCAGCTCCGCGGGCACCGGCTCGGCGATGCTCAGCGAGGTCGTCGCCTCCGGCACCCCGCTGGTCCTGCTGGACCGCTCGGTGCCCGGCATCGACGCTCCCTGCGTACGCGCCGACGGCCGCACCGCGCTCACCGAGCTCGCCGGCCATCTCGCCGCCCTCGGCCGCTGCCGTCCCGCGATCATCGTCGCGCCGGCCGGCACCCCGACCGGCGAGGAGCGGCTCGAACTCTTCCGCGCCGCGCTGGCCGAACACGGCCTCGCGCTGCCCGATGAGCGGGTCGGCAGCACCCCTGACCTCCAGCACACCGGCGGCCGGCGGGTGATGAGTGCTTTCCTCGACCTTGCCGAGCCGCCGGACGCGGTGCTGGCCACGGACAACCTGATGGCGCTGGGCGCGATGGACGAACTGCGCGCGCGTGGGCTGCGGGTCCCGGACGACGTGGCGCTGGTGGTCTACGACGACGTGCCGTGGTTCACCCACACCGATCCGCCGCTGACCGCCATCGCCCAGCCCACCCGCGAACTGGGCCGGGCCGCCGTGCACACCCTGCTGGCCCGGATCGAGGGACAGCCCGCCGATTCGGTACTACTGCCGGCCCGGCTGGTCACCCGTCGCTCCTGCGGCGAGCCGCCCAGCCCCTGAGCCGAGCCGGTGCGCTGCCGGGCCCCACGATCCGGGACCGGCCACGCACGCGACCTGTAGGCAACGACAGCCCAGCCACCCGTAGCCAACGACCAGTCCAGTCACCCGAAGTCAACGACCAGTCCAGTCACCCGAAGTCAACGACCGGTCCAGGCACCCAAAGCCAACACCCCAGGCCAACCACCCCACGCCGGCCCCCGCATCAAGCCCCCACCAACCCATGGCCCACCCCCCACCACACCAAGCAAGCCACCCAGGAAGAGAGGTGCAGCGCATGACCGGCGTCAATGACGACGTACCGGGCGGCCGCCAACTGCTGCGCGTGGAGGGGGTGACGAAGTCGTTCCCGGGCGTGCGCGCGCTGGACGGCGTGGACCTGACCCTGCGCGCCGGTGAGGTGCATGTCCTGCTCGGCGAGAACGGCGCGGGCAAGAGCACCCTCATCAAGATGCTCTCCGGCGCCCACCGCCCCGACGCGGGCCGCATCCTCGCGGCCACCGGGCAGGCCACCGGGCAGGGCAGCGGGCAAGACGGCGGGCAGGCGACCGGGCAGGCCGGCGGGCAAGGCACCGGGCGGGACGGCACGCGCGTGGGCCTGCGCGATGGTGTGCACGACGGCCTGCAAGAGGTACACATCCGCTCCGCGCAGGACGCCGAGCGGCTCGGCATCGCCACCATCTACCAGGAGTTCAACCTCGTCCCGGGGATGACCGTCGCCGAGAACATCTTCCTGGGCCGCCAGCCGCGCACCCGGCTCGGGCTGGTCGACAGGAGGACGATGCGGGCGCGCGCCGCCGAGCTGCTGCGCCGCGTCCGGCTGGACGTGTCCCCGGACACCCCGGTCTCCGAACTGGGCATCGCCCGCCTCCAGATGGTCGAGATTGCCAAGGCGCTCAGCCTGGACGCCCGTGTTCTGATCATGGACGAGCCGACCGCGGTGCTGACCTCCGAGGAGGTCGAGACCCTCTTCGAGATCGTCCGTGAGCTGCGCGCCGCCGGCGTCGGCATCATCTTCATCACCCACCACCTGGAGGAGATCGGCGTCCTCGGCGACCGGGTCACCGTCCTGCGCGACGGCCGCTCGGTGCAGGAGGTGCCGGCCGCCACCGATCAGGACGAGCTGATCCGGCTGATGGTGGGCCGGGACATCGCCGAGCAGTACCCGAGGCAGCGCCCGGACGAGCCCGGCGCGCCCCTGCTGCGGGTCCGCGGGCTGACCCGGCACGGCGCCGCGGCCGGGCCGGTCTTCGAGGGCATCGACTTCGAGGTGCGGGCCGGTGAGGTCGTGGGCCTGGCCGGGCTGGTCGGCGCGGGCCGGACCGAGGTCGTACGGGCGATCTTCGGCGTGGACCGCTACGACGCCGGCACGGTCGAGATCGACGGCAAGGAGCTGGCCCGCGGCGATGTACGCGCCGCGATGCGCGCCGGGCTCGGCCTCGTACCGGAGGACCGCAAGGGCCAGGGCCTGGTCCTCGATGCGTCCCTCCAGGACAACCTCACCCTCGCCCGGCTCGACCGCGACACCCGCGGCGGGCTGGTGGACCGGGGCACCCAGCGGCGCGAAGCGGCCGCCGTCGCCGAGCGGTTGCAGGTCCGGATGAGCGGTCTGGGGCAGCATGCGCGCACACTCTCCGGCGGCAACCAGCAGAAGATCGTCATCGGCAAATGGCTGCTGACGGACGCCAGGCTGCTGATCCTCGACGAGCCGACCCGCGGTATCGACGTCGGCGCGAAGGTCGAGATCTACCAGCTCATCAATGAACTGACGGCGTCCGGCCGGGCGGTGCTGATGATCTCCAGTGATCTGCCCGAGGTGCTCGGTATGAGCGACCGGGTGCTGGTGATGTCACAGGGCCGGCTGGCCGGTGAGCTGCCGGTCGAAGCGGCCACGCAGGACGCCGTGATGGAGCTGGCGCTCCAGGCGCCGGATCACCCGAGCACGAAGCACAACGACGAGAGCGCGATGGAGGGCTCCGATGTCCACTGAGGTGAAGACAGGAGCCGCCGCCGAGGCGGTGGGACGGGCACCGGACCGGGACGGCCTGGCGAACTGGCTGAACCGGGCGGTCCTCAGGAACGGTCCGCTCGGCGGTCTGCTCGCGCTGGTCGTGGTGATGGCCGTGCTGTCCAGGGACTTCCTCAACGGGCAGAACCTGCTCAATGTCGGCGTCCAGGCGTCGGTCACCGCGATCCTCGCGTTCGGCGTCACCTTCGTGATCGTCTCGGCCGGTATCGATCTGTCGGTCGGGTCGGTCGCCGCGCTCTCCGCCACGGTGGTGGCCTGGGCGGCCACCGGCGAGGGCCTGCCGGTCTGGATGGCCGTGCTCCTCGGCCTGGCGGTCGGTGCGGCCTCCGGTCTGGTCTCCGGGGCGCTGGTCGCGTACGGCAAACTGCCCGCCTTCATCGCGACGTTGGCGATGCTCTCGGTCGGGCGGGGCCTGGCCCTGGTCATCTCCGGAGGTTCGCCGATCGCCTTCCCCGGTGCGGTCGCCGCGCTCGGTGACACCCTCGGCGGCTGGCTGCCGGTGCCGGTCCTCGTCATGATTGCGATGGGGCTGATTGCCGCACTGATCCTGGCCCGTACGTACTCCGGCCGTGCGATGTTCGCGATCGGCGGCAACGAGGAGGCGGCCCGGCTCTCCGGTATCCACGTCAAGCGCCGCAAGCTCGTGATCTATGCGCTGTCCGGCCTGTTCGCGGCGGTCGCCGGCATCGTGCTCGCGGCCCGGCTCACCTCCGCCCAGCCGCAGGCGGCCACCGGCTATGAGCTGGACGCCATCGCCGCCGTGGTGATCGGCGGGGCCAGCCTCTCCGGCGGCTCCGGCAAGGCTTCCGGCACGCTGATCGGCGCCCTGATCCTGGCCGTCCTGCGCAACGGGCTCAATCTGCTGAGCGTCTCGGCGTTCTGGCAGCAGGTGGCCACCGGGCTGGTCATCGCGCTGGCGGTGCTCCTGGACACGCTGCGCCGCCGGAGCGCGCGATGAGGGCGGGGAGGACGGCGCGGACGACGGCGGCCCGGATGAACTCCCTTACGGGCGCACGGCCCACGGCCCGTACGGATGCCCGGCTCTCGGCCCGTACGACGGCGCGTACGTCGGTGTCGCTGGTGGCCGCGCTGGCCGCGGTCGCCGCCCTGGCTCTGACCGGCTGCGACCGCGGGGGCAACACCGACCTGGGGCTGGCGCTGTCCACGATGAACAACCCGTTCTTCGTCGGCATCAAGGAGGGCGCCCAGGCCGAGGCGGACGCCCGCGGTCTGCACCTCAACATCACCGACGCCCAGAACGACCCCACCCAGCAGATCAACCAGATGGAGACGTTCACCAGCCAGAACGTCAAGGCGGCCATCATCAACCCGGTCGACTCCGACGCCGCCGTCCCGGCCGTCGGCGTCGCCAACCGGGCGAAGGTGCCGGTGATCTCCATCGACCGCGGCGTCAACGGCGGCACGGTCGGCTCGACCATCGCCTCCGACAACGTCGCGGGCGGCCGGCTCGCCGCGAAGACGCTGGCCGACTCGCTCGGCGGCAAGGGGAAGGTGGCCTTCCTGGAGGGCCAGGCCGGTACCTCCGCCGCCCGGGAGCGCAGCCAGGGTTTCGAGGAAGGCATCAAGAAGTACCCCGGGATCCAGGTCGTAGCCCGGCAGCCCGCGGACTTCGACCGCACCAAGGGCATGGACGTGATGTCCAACATGCTCCAGGCGCACCACGACATCGGCGGGGTGTTCGCCGCCAACGACGAGATGGCGCTGGGTGCGTCCAAGGCGCTGGGCGGCCGCTCCGGCAAGGACGTCAAGGTGGTGGCGTTCGACGGCACTCCGGACGGCGTCAAGGCGGTCCGCGCCGGCGCGCTGACCGCGACCGTCGCCCAGCAGCCCGAACTCCTCGGCAAACAGGCCGTGGACTGGGCGCTGAAGGCCGCCCGCGGTGAGAAGCTGCCGCGGTCGGTCAGGGTGCCGGTGGTGCTGGTGACGGGGAAGAACGCCGCGAAGTTCGGCGGCTGAGCCCGCGGCCCGGCGGCGGGCGGCCGAGACCGACAGAGGCGGGTCGCCGACAACGACAGAGGAGAAGAAGTGGGAGAGCGGTGCATGTATGACGTCCTGGTGGTCGGCTCGGCCAACGCGGATCTGACGGTACGGGTCGAGCGGCGGCCCGGCGCGGGGGAGACCGTGCTCGGTACGGACCTGGTCGAATCGGCCGGGGGGAAGGGCGCCAACCAGGCGGCCGCCGCGGCCCGGATCGGCGGGCGCACCGCACTGCTGGCGCGGGTCGGCGGCGATGCCTTCGGCGAGATGCTGCTGGCCGCGCAGCGCGCGGCGGGCACCGATGTCGCCCCCGTCATCGTGGACGACGCGGCCCGCAGCGGCACCGCGATGATCATCGTCGACCCGGACGGCGACAACAGCATCGTGGTCTCGCCCGGCGCCAATGCCGCCCTCTCCCCGGCGGACGTGGCCGCCGCACAGGAGACCATCGCCGCCGCCTCGGTGGTCTCCCTCCAGCTGGAGATCCCCATGGAGTCGGTACGGGCCGCCGCCGTGGCCGCGGAGCGGGCCGGCACCCGCGTCGTCCTCAACCCTTCACCGGCGCCCGAGACGGCCCTCGCCCCCGAACTCCTGGCAGTGGCCGACCCGTTGGTCGTCAACGAGCACGAGGCGCGGCAGCTGTCCGGGCGCGCCGACGGCAGCCCCGCCGAGTGGGCGCAGGCGCTCCGTGAGCAGGGCGCCCGCTCCGTCGTGGTCACCCTCGGCGGCGACGGTGCGCTGGTCCTGGACGCCTCGGGCAGCGAGGACATCCCCGGGGTACGGGTCAAGGCGGTGGACACCACCGGCGCCGGCGACGCCTTCACCGGTGCCCTCGCCACCCGCCTGGCCCGCGGCGACGCCCTCCCCGAGGCGGCCCGCTTCGCCGTACGCGTCGGCGCCGCCGCCGTCACCAAGCCGGGCGCCCAGCCGTCCTATCCGACCCTGGCGGAGCTGGCGGCGACGGTGCCCGAGGAGGCGTCGCAGGGGTGACACCGGTGCGGGGCCGGCGGCCGTACCGGCGCCGGCCCGGCGGAACCTCCTTCCCCGTCCAACTCACTCAGTCGTACCCGGGCGGCGCCGCCCCGGCCGGGTCTCACTCCCCGTCCAGCTCCATCGGCCCGTACAGCGCATGGTCCGCGCCCGTCGCCAGTGCCCAGTAGCGGTCGCCGTAGGACCAGTGCCACCACTCCGTCGGGTAGTTGACCAGGCGCGCTGCGGTGAGGGCGGCGGTCAGTACCCGGCGGTGGGTGCGGGCGGCCGGGGGCAGGTCCGGTGCGCCCGTGTAGCAGGCGCCGTTGCTCTCCTCGGGGGAGGCATTGATCGGTGTCCCCATGTCGACCTCGTCGCCGTCCGTGGTGACCAGGGTGAGATCCACCGCCCCGCCCGCACTGTGCGGGGCTATCTCAGGGGGCGACACATACCGGCTGGCGTCCTGGTGGAGGCGCTGCTCCTGCCGTTCCGGGAAGGCGGCGCGCAGTTCCTCCACGTACTCCTCGAAGTAGCGGCGCTGCAGTGCCGGAGGACGGTAGCCCTCGACTATCTGCAGCCGCAGCCCGTCCGGCAGCAACTCCTGGGCCGCCAGCAGCCGTTGCAGCACGCCCTGGCGCAGGTGCGCGAAGTCCCCCCGGGTGTCGTGCCGGTCCTTGGCCACCAGCAGCGCGGGCGCCGCGGTCCGGATGTCCACCAGCGGCTCGCCGCACTCCTTGACGGGTATCGCGGCGATCGCCGGGTCCGCCATCAGCGTGATGCGGTCGCGGACATCGCTCAGCACCAGCTCCGCACCGTCGCCCGGGGCCGGACCGCTCCACTCCGCGGCCGCCGCCACCCGCTCGCCGGTCGGCAGCCAGCCGCCGCTGAGGCCGCACGCCGGGCCGCAGCTGCCGATGCCGGTGCCGTTGGCCAGCAGCACCTGCAGCCCGCTGTCCCGCGCCAGCTCCGCATACCGCTCCACGCGCTCCGCCGAGTCGTGGAAGGCGCTGGCCAGATACACCCCGCAGCCGTCCGCCGCGGCCCGCGCCGGCACCTCGGGGAAGCTGCTGTCCAGGCAGGTGGCGAGCGCGAACCGGACCCCGCCCAGCATGAAGCGGCCGTCCGCGCCGCCCGGTGTGAAGAGCTTGCGCTCCTCCCCGGACAGATGGCGCTTGTCGTAGCGGGTGAGCAGCGCACCGTCCGGCCCCAGGACGAACGAGGAGATGGTCGGTCCGGCCGCGCCCTCGCGGGCCCGGCCCGCCGCATTCACCACCGCCGCGATCCCGGCCGTCCGGCAGGCCTCGCGTACGGGCGCCAGCCGGGCGTCCTCCTCGGTGACCGTCATCCCCACCGGATCGGCAGCTATCAGGCGCAGGTCGTAGTGCGTCAGCGCGAGTTCGGAGAACGCCACCAGACCGGCGCCGCGGTCGGCGGCCTCGCCGACGAGCGCGGCCATCCGAGCGGCATTGGCCTCGATGTCGCCCGGGACGGAGGGGAATTGTGCGGCAGCAATGATCATTCGTCCATGATGCCCGGCGACGGCGCGGAGCGGGCGGGCCTGTGGATAACCGGCCCGCCCGCGCCCTTCGCGGCTATCTGCGCGCGGCCCCGGACGCCGCCACCGTCAGGATCGCCCGCACCTGCCCGGTGATCGCGATCCGATTGCGGACGAAGTCCGGGTCGGTGACCGGCCCGGACGGGTCCGTGTTGGCGGCGCCGAACTCCAGCACCGGGGTGTGCAGATGCCCGCCCGGCAGCTCCGGCCGCACCGCGTCCCGCAGCAGCGTCGCCCGGTAGGCGATCTCGTTGGACAGGTAGTCCCCGCCGCCGCCCGCACGGGCCGTGGACCCCGCGGTCGGCCCGTCCGGCCGCTCCACGGGCGTGGTGCCGCCCGCCGGGATCTCCGTGACGGCGGTGTGGTCGACCACCGGATACGGACCCGTGCCGGCCGCCACGATCCGTGCGTACGGCAGGCTGGTGACCGTCCACTGCGGCTGCGGCAGTACGGTCGGCACCCCCGCCGGAATCGGCACGGTCCCGGTGCGCTCTGCTTGCGCATTGTCCGGATAGCCGCCCCGCCAGGCCCCGTTGGTCCGCTCGACGTCGAACCGCCCGGGCCGTCCCTGGCTGATCGTGGTGAACAGATCGGCCTGCCGCGGCCCGCTGCGGAAGTGCGGCAGCAGGGTGCGCTCCACCGTGCCCTGCGCGAAGTCGGCCCAGCGCACTGGGAAGACCGCGGTCTCGATCCGGGCCGGTTCACCCGAGGCGGTCCGTACGGTGGTCCCGTCCAGGGCCAGCGCCGCCGCCCCCGACGGATTGCTCCGGCGGGCGTCGTCGTCCAGCTGGAAGGGGTCGAATCCGGTCACCACGATCCGCAGCACGTGCGGTCCGGCCGGCAGGTCGATCGAGTCCTGTCCGCGCGAGCCCCGCTCCAGCGCGTCGAGGAGAGCGGCGCGCCGGGCCCCCGACAGCGGGAAGTCCGGCCGCCACGCCCGCAGTTGGCTGGTCATCCCCAGCCGCGCCCAGTACAGCGGCCGGTCGTCGTCCCGGCTCAGATCGCCGCCGTCCGGCCCGCGTCCCTGCGCCCGGTCCACGGCCCGCCGCCACAGCGCCCGCCCCTCGTCCGCGACATAGCGCCTGGCCTCCGGGTACGTCGTCACCCGCGCCAGCCCGGCCCCGAACTCCCCCGCCCAGGCGTCGAATCCGCTGCGCCGCAGGATCTCCTGCGGCGCGGCCTGTGTCAGCCGGCCCTCCTCGACCGTGCTGTCCGGCGCGGTGGCCGCGCGGGCCGGTGCCGTCAGCGACAGCGGGACGGCGGCCAGCAGCGCGACACCGAGCGCGCCCATCCTGGTACGTATGCGTCTCATGGGGGTGAGTAAAGCGGTGCCCGGGGCGGGGCGGTAGAGGCCCTCGGTGCGCGACGGCCGGAAGCGGCGCGGCTCCGTCGGCCCCGTTCCGGCCCGCCGCCGGCCCGATCGGGTGACTCAAGGCGGTGTGGGCGCGGGTGTCTCGGCCCTTGGGGAGCAGGCGGATAGGTTGAGCGGGATCCGGGCGCTCGAAGCGGTGCCGACGAGGCCGGATCTCCGGCCCTCGCAGTCCCGTCGCAGCAGGAGGGTGAAACCACCGGCATGGACGTTCTCTTCCTCACGAGCGTGGCGGTGGTCGTCGCCGACCCGCCGCTGAGCCGCAAGCTGTTCATCGAGGTTCTTGGTCTCCCCCTGGAGGGGGAAGGCAACGGCTACTACTCCAGCGGGAGCGTCCCCGGCAGCAAGCACTTCGGCCTGTGGCCGCTCTCGCAGGCAGCCCAGGCATGCTTCGGCACGGCTCAGTGGCCCGCCGACCGGGTGGTCCCGCAGGCATCGATCGAGTTCGAGGTGGCGAACGCGGAAGCCGTCACAGCCGCCGGCGCCGAGCTTCAACGCGCGGGCTTCGAGCTGGTGCACCAGGCCCGCACCGAGCCGTGGGGCCAGACGGTGACCAGACTTCTCACCGCGGAGGGGTTGATCGTCGGGATCTCCTACGCCCCGTCCTTGCACGACGTGCAGGACGACCAGCACCCCGGGTGAGCCCGGCCCGAGACCGGTGAAGGCGACGCAGGTCCCTGGCGTGCTCCTTGCCAGGGACAGCCCCACTAGCTACCGGGCCCGTCACCCTCTTCCCCACCCGGCCCGTCAGCCTGCTTGCCACCCCGCCCGCCGGGGCCCTGTTCCCCACTCGCTCCACCGCCCAGCTCCTCCCCACACCCGATCAGCGCAAGGAAGTCCCGGAACGCAGCCGGCATGTCCACCTCCTGCGGATCCAGCAGCCATTGCAGCTGGAGGCCGTCCATCACGGCGACCAGCAGCGGCGCCGCCCGTTCGGGCGTCAGGCCGCCGGGGAGGGTGTCGCCGCACTCCGCCCGCAGCGCCTCGGCCAGGTAGGCGCGTACGGCGTGGAACCGGGATTCGAAGAAGGCGCGGGCGGGGTGGTCCTCGGTGACGCTGTCGGCGGACAGCACGGTGTAGGTACGGACGATGCCGGGGCGGGTGGCGTTGTAGTCGACGAGCGCGGCCAGGGTGCCGGTGCGCCGGCTGCCGGACGCCGCGGCGGCCGAGGCCAGGTCCCAGCGGTCGCGCGCCTCCAGCACGCCGACCAGCAGCAGTTCCTTCGTCGGGAAGTGGTGCAGCAGCCCCTGCTGGGTGAGTCCGGCGCGCTCGGCGACGGCGGCGAGCGAGGTGCGGCGGTAGCCGCGTTCCGCGATGAGCTCCATCGCGGCCTGCAGGATGGCCTCCCGCCGCTCCGCGCGACGGGCCTCCCGGCCGCCGCCACCGGTCCGTATCGCGCCCGGTCCGCCGTCCCGGGAGCCGTCCTGATGTCGTGCAGTCACCGGCCGAGCGTATCCCTCGCGTGGAGATCCCGTACGGCTGATGTATCGGGAAAGTAACGGTCCTTACCGCGTGCATGGTGGACGGGTCAGAATCCGGACAGGGGAACGCACGACCACCCAGGGAACACCGGAGAACCGCATGACCGATGACCAGACCCACGGGCCCGCCGGTGCCGACGCCGGCCTTCTGGCCCGTGACCGCGCACCCGACCACACCGCGGCGGTGGAGCGGGCGCTCGCCGCGCTCGACCTCGACACGAAGGTCAGACTGCTGTCCGGCCAGGACATGTGGACGCTGCCGGCCGTGCCGGCGATCGGGCTGCGGTCGCTGGTGATGTCGGACGGCCCGGTCGGCGTGCGGGGCCAGGAGTGGAACGCCGAGGACCCCTCGGTGGCGCTGCCCGGCCCCACGGCACTGGCCGCCACCTGGGATCCCGAACTCGCCCGCCGGGCCGGCCACCTGCTCGCGCAGGAGGCCCGCCGCAAGGGCGTGCATGTCCTCCTGGCGCCGACCGTCAATCTGCACCGCTCCCCGCTGGGCGGCCGCCACTTCGAGTGCTATTCGGAGGACCCGCTGCTCACCGGCGTGATCGGCGCCGGATACGTCCGCGGGGTGCAGGAGGGCGGCGTCGGCGCGACGGTCAAGCACTTCGTCGGCAACGACGCCGAGACCGAACGCCTCACCGTCGACAACCGGATCGCCCCGCGCCCGCTGCGCGAGCTCTACCTCGCGCCCTTCGAGCACCTCGTCGAAAACGCCCGCCCCTGGGCCGTCATGACCGCCTACAACCAGGTCAACGGCTCGACCATGACCGAACACCGCGCGCTGGTGCAGGGCGTACTGCGCGGCGAATGGGGCTTCGACGGCTGCAACGTCTCCGACTGGACGGCCGCCCGCGACACCGTGCGTGCCCTGCACGGCGGCCTCGATGTGGCGATGCCCGGACCCCGTACGGTCTACGGCGCGCCGCTGGCCGAGGCCGTCCGTGCGGGTGAGGTGGCGGAGTCGGAGGTGGACGACGCGGTGCGCCGGGTGCTGCTGCTCGCGGCCCGGACGGGGTGTCTTGACGGGGTGCCGGCCGCGGTGGATCCGTCCGCGGTCCCCCAGGGGATCGACGGCCGGGCGGTGGCCCGCGACCTCGCCCGGCGGGGCTGCGTCCTGCTGCGCAACGAGCCCGTGGGCGGGGCGCGGCCGGCGCTGCCGCTCGATGTCCCGGGGCTGCGCAGGGTCGCGGTCATCGGGGCGGCCGCGCGGGACGCCAGGGTGCTCGGCGGCGGGTCCGCGACCGTCTTCCCCGAGGCGGTGGTCTCTCCGCTGGAGGGGCTGCGTGCCGCGCTGCCCGACGGGGTCGAGGTCACCTTCGCGGCCGGCGCCGAGGCGCGCACCCGGGTGCCGTCCGCCCGCGACGGCTTCACGCTCTGCGCCCGCTACCTCGCCGCCGACGGCCAACTGCTCGCCGAAACACCGCAGGTGGACGGCAAGGTGCAGGCGATGAGCCGCCTCCCGCGGGGCGTCACCCGGCAGAATCTGCACGCCGTCGAGCTGACCGGCAGCTACCTCCCGCAGTCCGGCGGCAGCCACACCTTCGCCGTCTCCGGCACCGGTGAACTGCGGCTGACCGTCGGAGGTGCGGTCCTCTTCGACGGGCGGTGCGCGCCGGAGAGCGACGACCCCTTCGAGGCGTTCCTGAACCCCGTCGAGCGGCGGGTGACGGCAGAGCTGACGGCCGGTGAGCGCACCGAGGTGACCTTGCGGTTCGTGCCGGGTGGCCCGAAGCTGGGCGAGGGGCTGGGCGGGCTGTACTTCTCCCTCGGCCACGACCTGCCGCGGCCCGATGCGGAGGAGCGGATCGAGGAGGCGGTCCGCGCTGCGGCCGGCGCGGATGTCGCGATCGTCGTCGTCGCCACCACCGAAGAGGTCGAGTCCGAGGGCTTCGACCGCCGCGACCTGCGACTGCCGGGCCGCCAGGACGAGTTGGTCGCCCGGGTCGCCGCCGCCAACCCGCACACCGTCGTGGTCGTCAACGCCGGCGCTCCGGTGGAGCTGCCGTGGCGCGAGCAGGTTCCGGCCGTGCTGCTGAGCTGGTTCCCCGGCCAGGAGGCCGGTGCGGCGCTGGCCGATGTCCTGCTCGGTGCCCATGAGCCGGGCGGCCGGCTCCCCACCACCTGGCCGGCCCGGCTGGCCGACGCCCCGGTCACCACCGTCACCCCGACCGACGGTCAACTCGCTTACTCCGAGGGGGTGTTCATCGGCTACCGCGCCTGGCAGCGGTCCGCCGTCGCGCCCGCCTACCCCTTCGGGCACGGCCTGGGCTACACCGACTGGGAGTACGAGTCGCTGGACACGACCCCCGACTCGGTGCGGGTGCGCGTCCGCAACGCCGGTGACCGGCCCGGGCGCGAGGTCATCCAGATCTATCTGGCGCCCACCGCGGACGCCGCCCCGAACGCTCCGGAGCGCCCGGACCGCTGGCTGGCCGGCTTCGCCGTCGTCGAGGCCGGCCCGGGCGAGAGCGCCGAGGCCGAGATCCCGCTGCCGGACCGGGCCTTCGCGGTCTGGGGCTCCACTTCCGAAGGCTCGGCAGTGAGCGGAGGCGGAGCGCAGTGGAGCGAGGCGGACGACGGCTGGCGCCGGGTCAAGGGCGTCTACCGCGTCGAGGCCGCGCGCAGCGCCGAGGACCGCCGGCTGACGGCGGAGGTCACCGTCGGCTGACCGGCCCGGGAACGGGGGCATCGTGCGCCGGCGGTGCCCCCGACGGTCCCTCATGGCCGGCCCCTCATGAGGTCACCACCGACACATCACCGCCGCTCGTCCGCGCGGTCACCTTGTGCGCGGAGCGCCCGTCCGTCGGGACGGACACCTTGCGGTGGCCGCCGCTTGTGGCGGCGTCGACCGCATACGCCCCCTTCGGGAGGCGGATGGTGACATTGCCTCCGCTGGTCCGGCCCGAGACCTCGTCGGGCGCCGCGGCCAGCGCGAGGTCCACATTGCCGCCGCTGGTCTTCGCCCGTATGGTGCGGGCCGCGGAATCCGTGACGGTGACGTTGCCGCCGCTGGTCTCCGCGGCGATGGCGCCCTTGGTGCCCCGGATGAGGATGTCCCCGCCGCTGGTGTGCAGATCGACCGAGGCGGTGCGCGGCAGCAGCACCCGGTACTCCACCTCGCACCGGCGCCCCATGCCGCACTCCGCGGCCTTCAGCGTCAGCCGGCCGTCCTTGACCGCGTGGGCGGGAGTCGGCTTGCGGTCGTTGTAGCGGTACTTCTCCGTCACCCGGACCGGGCCGCCGCCGTCGACCGGCACGATCTCGATGTTCCCGCCGTGCGTGGTCGCCGCCAGCGCGCCGACCGTGCCCGGCACGGCGTACGTGCGCTGCGCCGTCTTCGTCGGGCCGTAGTCCGGCAGCGAGCAGCCTGCCACCACCAGGACGGCCAACGCCGCACCGGACAGGAGCAGATGAGGAGCGCGGAGGCGGGCCATGGTGACGGTTCTCCCTGGGCAGGCAACGGAACGGATCGCAGCGGACCGGAAAGCCGGTCGCTGCTCATCGTGCCGTCACCGCCGCCCGGCCGCGTCAGCGCACAGGATGACCTTCGCCCGGCCGCGCCCTTAAGGGTTTCCCGCAGCCCGCGGCCGCACCGAGAAGCGGTACACGGTCTGCGAGCAGTAGTGCTCGCCGGGCCGCAGCACCGTCCCGGGGAAGTCCGGCCGATTGGGGGAGTCCGGGAAGTGCTGGGTTTCCAGGGCGAGTCCGGCCCGTGGGCCGTAGGGGACGCCAGAGCTGCCGGTCAGGGATCCGTCGAGGTGGTCCGCGGTGTAGAGCTGCAGACCGGGCTCGGTGGTGGCCAGCTCCAGCACCCGGCCCGACCGCGGGTCGTGGAGCTCCGCGACCGTGCGCGGCACCGGTGCGACCCCGCCGTCGAGCACGAAGTTGTGGTCGTAGCCGCCGCCCACCGCCCGCGCCGTACGGAAGTCGAAGCGGGTCCCGGCGACGTCGGCCGGCGCACCGGGCAGCGGAATGCCGGTGTCGTCGACGGGCGTGTACCGGGACGCCGCCAGCCGCAGCTCATGGCCCGTGACGGAGCCGCTGCCGGCACCGCCCAGGTGGAGATAGGTGTGGTTGGTGAGATTGACGACGGTCGGGGCGTCGGTCCGGGCGCGCGAGACGAGGTGCAGCGCGCCGTCGGGGGAGAGGGTGTAGGTCACCCGCACGTCCAGGGCGCCGGGGAAGCCCTCCTCGCCGTCCGGGCTGACCCGGTGCAGCTCCACGCCGCCGTCGGTCTCCCGGGCGCCCCACACCACCCGGGAGAAGTTGCCCGGCCCGCCGTGCAGGCTGTGCCGCCCGTCGTTCGCGGTCAGCCGGTGCGTCCGGCCGTCCAGCGGGAAGGACGCCCCGGCGATCCGGTTCGCGTACCGCCCGACCAGCGCGCCGAAGTGCGACCCGCCGTGGGCGACGTACGAGGCCAGATCCGCGAAGCCCAGCGCCAGCTGCCCCCGGGTCCCGTCCCGGTCCGGGGCCTCCAGGCTCTGGACGATCCCGCCGTACGTCAGGATGCGGACCCGCAGCCCGCCCGGACCCGACTCCAGGGTCCAGCGCTCGACGGGCGTGCCGTCGTCCAACGCGCCGAATATTTCCCTGCTGACCTGCGTCTTCATGCCGTTGAGCCTATGCCCGCGGACCGCCCGCGGGCGCCCGGTTCCCGGGTGCGGGCGCTACCGCCCCGCTCGGGTGACCACCTTGAACGCCAGCTCCGCCAGCTCCTTCTGGCCACGGGCGCCGGGGTGGAACCAGTCCCAGGTGCTCAACTGCCGTCCGGTGAAGCGGTAGTCGAAGACCGACCGGTCGAAGCGGCACAGCGGATCCTTGCCGCACACCTCCGCCAGCGCGGAGTTGTACGCCCGTACCCGGTTCTGCACGCTCGCCCGGCGGTCCTGGGCCGGCTTCGTCAGATCGTCCGGATCGCGCAGCATCGACCCGCACAGGCCCAGCTTCCACACCTGCTTGCCCAGCGGGTTCTTGCGCCCCTCGGACCACAGCCGCAGCAGGTCCGGCACCGCCGCGACATACACCTGGGTGTGCGGCAGGGCGCGCCGCAGTTGCCGCATGGACCGCGCGAAGTCCTCCCGGAAGGAGGCCTCCGGCGTCATCGCCGCCACGTCGTTCCGGCAGGCGTCATTGGCGCCGATCAGGACCGTGACCAGCTCGGGCTTACGGCGGGTGGCCGAGGCGACCTGCTCCGGCAGATCGCTCATCAGCGCCCCGGTCCGGGCGAAGTTCCAGCTGTGTGTGGCGGGCTGTTCGACCAGCCGTCGGGCGAGGCTGTCGACCGCGGGATCGGTGCCGGTGGCCCAGGAGACCCGCGGGCAGTCGGCGAGCACCGTACAGGCGTCGAAGCCGGCGGTGATCGAGTCGCCGAGCGCCGCGATCGAGCCGGGGTCGGTGCGCCAGACGGGCGCGGGCGGGCCGTGCCGCTTGCCCGACGCGCCGGAGTGTGCAGTCCCGTCAGAACTACAGCCAGTGAGGGCGATCAGGAGTGCGGAGGCGGCGGCGACCGTGCGTGAGGGGTACCGTCGGAAGCGGTGACGGCGGGGGCGGAAGGGTCGACTGAGGGGGCGAAAGGGCCGATTGATCTGCGTCATCCCCTGTCCCCTCCGGCGTGCGAGTGATATCTCTTCGGGTACCGACGGTACGTCACCACCCGACCGGAGCCGCGCGGTAGCTTTGCGCCGTGCCTTCCGGGCGGTGACCCAAAGTGGCAAGTGCAGTCGGCACAGACAAATTACATCACGTCATTTCCTGTCCCTTTTGCGGCAAATTCCGCCTAATGGTGTTTACTGTAGGTCACCAGCACGCTGGTGCCGAAGTGATCACTGGGGCAGAATGACAACTGTCCCGGCCGCAACCGGAACGGGCACGAGGCCGCTGGGGAAGGCGAACCTCGAACCGCACTGGAGGTCCCGGTGACGACCCGTGGAGTTCTGTACGTCCACTCCGCACCGCGCGCGCTGTGCCCGCATGTCGAATGGGCCGTGGCGGGCGTCCTCGGCGTGCGCGTCAATCTCGACTGGATCCGCCAGCCGGCGTCCCCGGGCACGTGGAGAGCCGAGTTCTCCTGGCAGGGCGAGGCCGGTACGGCCTCCAAGCTGGCCTCCGCGCTGCGCGGCTGGCATCTGCTGCGCTTCGAGGTGACGGCGGAACCCTGCGCCACCGCCGAGGGCGAGCGCTACAGCTCCACCCCCGACCTGGGCATCTTCCATGCCGTCACGGGCATCCACGGCGACATCCTCATCCCCGAGGACCGGCTGCGGGCCGCGGTCGCCCGCTCGGCGCGCGGCGAGACGGAGCTGGCCGCCGAGGTCGACAAGCTCCTCGGCAAGCCCTGGGACGACGAACTGGAGCCGTTCCGGTACGCGGGCGAGGGCGCCCCGGTCCGCTGGCTGCACCAGGTCGTCTAGGGCCTGCCGGATCACCCCCGGAGCGAGGCCGCTCCACACGGCTGCTCCCCGACACGCGGCGGCGCTTGCCCTGGAGTGCGCTCCA
Organism: Streptomyces sp. 2323.1; assembly: GCF_900221035.1. NCBI lineage: Bacteria > Bacillati > Actinomycetota > Actinomycetes > Kitasatosporales > Streptomycetaceae > Streptomyces > Streptomyces sp. 2323.1. Next base: position 5,614,126 of record NZ_LT907981.1, read on the forward strand.
GGTTCTAGCGTGCCGTCATGGCCGACAACAACGCTTCCGACACCCTCTCCGTCGCGGTGCTCGGCACCGGAATCATGGGCGCGGCGATGGCCCGCAACCTCGCCAGGGCCGGGCTGGACGTCCGTGCCTGGAACCGCACCCGGGCCAGGGCCGAGCCGCTGGCCGCCGACGGGATCCGCGTCACCGGCACCCCCGCCGAGGCGGTGGACGGCGCCGACGTGGTCCTCACGATGCTGCTCGACGGGCCCGCCGTCCTCGACGCACTGCACCGGGCCGCCCCCGCCCTGCCGCCCGGCGCCCTGTGGCTCCAGATGAGCACGGTGGGACCCGAAGGGCTCGCCCCGCTCGCCCGGTTCGCCGGCGAACACGGGCTGCGGTTCGTGGACGCCCCCGTACTGGGCACCAAGGACCCTGCGGAGAAGGGGCAATTGACGATCCTGGCGGCCGGTCCGCAGGACGTACGGGAGCGCGCCGGGCGGATCTTCGACGTCGTCGGGAGCCGTACCCAGTGGGTCGGTGAGGACGCCGCCGACGGTGCCGCCAGTCGTCTCAAGCTCGTCGTCAACACCTGGGTGCTGACGGTCATCAGCGGTACGGGTGAGACTCTCGCGCTGGCCGAGGGGCTCGGGGTGGACGCGCGCGACTTCCTCGCGGCGATCGCCGGCGGGGCGCTCGATCTGCCGTACCTCCGGCTGAAATCCGAGCTGATCCTGTCCGAGAACTTCCCCGCGAGCTTCACCGTGTCCGCCGCCCGCAAGGACACCCGGCTCATCACCGAGGCGGCCCGGGACGCCGGCGTCCACATGGACCTGGTGGCGGCGGCCGCGGAGCGCTTCCGCCGGGCCGAGCAGCAGGGCCACGGCGACGAGGACGCCGCGGCCGCGTACTACGCCGGATTCGACGGCTGAGACGGCTGACATGGCAACGGGCCCGCCCGGTGACATGTCACCGGGCGGGCCCGTTACGGGTGCTGAGGGTGCCTCAGGCCGAGCGGAAGGCCAGGACCACGTTGTGGCCGCCGAAGCCGAACGAGTCGTTCAGGGCCGCGATCCGGCCCTCGGCCGGCAGCTTGCGGGGCTCGCCGCGGACGATGTCCGCGTCGGCCTCCGGGTCGAGCTGGTCGATGTTGATCGTCGGCGGGGCGATGCGGTTCTTGAGCGCGAGGACCGTGGCCACCGTCTCGATACCGCCCGCGCCGCCCAGGAGGTGGCCGGTCATCGACTTCGTGCTGGTGATGGCCATGTGGTCGACGTCGTCACCGAACGCCTTGCGCAGCGCCCGGAGCTCGCCGACGTCACCGGCCGGCGTCGAGGTCGCGTGCGCGTTGACATGCACGATCTCGGCGGGCTGGAGGCCGGTGTTGTCGAGGAGGTTCTGCAGCGCCGCAGCGATGCCGTTGCCGGAGGGCTCGGGCTGCGTGATGTGGTGCGCGTCGGCCGAGATGCCCTGGCCGACGGCCTCCGCGTAGATCTTGGCGCCGCGGGCCTTGGCGTGCTCCTCGGACTCCAGGATGATCACGCCCGCGCCCTCGCCGAGCACGAAGCCGTTGCGGTCGACGTCCCAGGGGCGGGAGGCGCCCTGCGGGTCGTCGTTGTTCTTGGACATCGCCATCATGTTGCCGAAGGCGACGATCGGCAGCGGGTGGATGGCGGCCTCCGTGCCACCCGCGACGACGACGTCGGCGCGGCCGGAGCGGATCATCTCGATCGCGTAGCCGATGGCCTCGGCGCCCGACGCGCACGCCGAAACCGGCGTGTGCACACCGGCGCGGGCGTTGAACTCGATGCCGACGTTCGCGGACGGCGAGTTCGGCATCAGCATCGGCACGGTGTGCGGGGAGACGCGGCGTACGCCCTTCTCCTTGAGCACGTCGTACTGGTCGAGCAGGGTCGTCACACCGCCGATGCCGGAGGCGATGACGGCGCCCAGACGGTCGGGGTTGACCGACGTGTCCTCGCCCGCCTTGGCGGTGAAGCCCGCGTCCTTCCAGGCCTCCTGGGCCGCGATCAGCGCGAACTGCGCCGAGCGGTCCAGCTTCCGGGCCTGCGGACGCGGAATGATCTCGGACGGTTCAACGGCGATCTGGCCGGCGATACGAACCGGCAGGTCGGTGGCCCAGTCCTGTTCAAGGGTGCTGATGCCGGAGCGTCCGGCGAGCAGGGCCTCCCAGGTCGAAGCGCTGTCGCCACCCAGCGGTGTGGTTGCGCCGATACCGGTGACGACCACGGTGCGATTGGTCGCGTTCACGGGAATTCTTACTCCACGGGTAGAGGGGTCTGAATCGACGGCGCCACCGCGGGGTGGCGACATGCGCGGGAGCTGGATCAGCTCTGGTGCTTGAGGATGTAGTCGGTCGCGTCGCCGACCGTCTTGAGGTTCTTGACGTCGTCGTCCGGGATCTTCACGTCGAAGCGCTCTTCGGCGGCGACGACGACCTCGACCATGGACAGCGAGTCGACGTCCAGGTCGTCGGTGAAGGACTTGTCCACCTGGACGTCCTCGGTGGGGATCCCGGCGATCTCGTTCACGATCTCGGCGAGACCGGCAACGATCTCTTCCTGAGTGGCGGCCATGATGGCGCTCCTTCGGTCATTTTATGGGGAAACTGCGTTACTTGCGGTGAAGATCCGAGCGGCGGCCGGTACATCCGAGGACATCCGGCGTTGCGCAGATCTTGCCTAGGGGAGGGTAACGACCGTCGCGGCGTAGACGAGACCCGCCCCGAAGCCGATGACCAGCGCGGTGTCGCCGCTCTTGGCCTGTCCGGTCGCCAACAGCCGCTCCATGGCGAGCGGGATGGAGGCGGCCGAGGTGTTGCCGGTGGTCTCCACGTCGCGGGCGACCGTCACGCTCTCCGGCAGCTTCAGAGTCTTCACCATCGAGTCGATGATCCGCATGTTGGCCTGGTGCGGAATGAAGACGTCCAAGTCGTCCGGGCTGACGCCGGCCGCGTCCAGCGCCTGCTGGGCGACCTTCGCCATCTCGAACACCGCCCACCGGAAGACCGCCTGGCCCTCCTGGGTGATGGCGGGGTAGCGGATCTCCTCCGGGGCCGGCCGGCCCTCGGGGGCATCCCCTCCGGGGACCGGGGTGGTGCGGTAGACGTCCCAGCCGAGGGTCTGCTTGATGGTCTCGGCCTTGTCGCCCTCCGAGCCCCAGACCGTCGGGCCGATCGCCGGCTCCTTGGCCGGGCCGACGATCACCGCGCCGGCGCCGTCGCCGAAGAGGAAGGCCGTCGCACGGTCCTCCAGATCGGTCAGGTCCGAGAGCCGCTCGACGCCGATGACCAGGACGTACTCCGCCGAGCCCTCGGTCACCAGGCCCTTGGCCAGGGTCAGTCCGTAGCCGAAGCCCGCACAGCCCGCCGAGATGTCGAACGCGGCCGGCTTGCCGGCGCCGATACGGTGCGCGATCTCGGTCGCGATCGCCGGGGTCTGCTTGAAGTGCGAGACCGTGGAGACGATCACGGCGCCGATCTGCTCGGGCGTGATGCCGGCGTCGGCGATCGCCTTGCCGGACGCCTCGACCGACATCTGCGCCACGGTCTCCTCGGGGCCCGCCCAGTGGCGGGTCGCGATACCGGACCGCGAGCGGATCCACTCGTCGGACGACTCGATGTACTTGAGGATCTCCTCGTTGGGCACGACACGGGTCGGGCGGTAGCCGCCGACACCCATGATCCGCGCGTACGGGGTGCCCTGCGAGGGCTTGATCTTCGAGGTCATGCGCTTCGGACTCCTATTCGGCCGGTGCGGAGCCCGCCGCGGCTGCGGCTGACGTCGTTTCGGCGATCAGCGTGCGGGCCGCGTCGAGGTCGTCGGGCGTCTTGAGAGCGAGGGTCCGCACGCCGGGCAGTGCGCGCTTGGCCAGGCCGGTGAGGGTGCCACCGGGAGCCGCTTCGATGAGCGCGGTCACGCCGAGCTCCTTGAAGGTCTCCATGCACAGGTCCCAGCGCACGGGGTTGGCCACCTGGCCCACCAGCCGTCGCACCAGCTCCTGACCGGAGGAGACCAGCTGCCCGTCCTTGTTGGAGACGTAACGGGTCTGCGGATCGGCGACCGCCAGCTGGGCGGTCGCGGTTTCCAGGGCCGAGACAGCAGGTGCCATGTGGTGAGTATGGAACGCGCCGGCCACCTTCAGCGGTACGACCCGGCGAGTGCCTTCCGGCTTGTTCTCGACCAGCGCGGCGATCTGCTCGGCGGTGCCCGCGGCCACGATCTGGCCCGCGCCGTTCACGTTCGCCGGGGTCAGGCCCAGCTGCTCCAAATGCGGGAGGACGACGGCCTCGTCGCCGCCGAGCAGCGCGGCCATGCCGGTCTCGGTGACGGCGGCAGCCTCGGCCATCGCCTGGCCGCGGCGGCGCACCAGCGTCATCGCGGCCTCGTCGGAGATCGTGTTCGCCAGCGCCGCGGCGGCCAGTTCACCGACGCTGTGGCCGGCCGTCGCGCCGACCTGCGCGGTGACGGCGTCGGCCGTCGCGAAGAGCTGCCGGGCGGAGAGCAGGGCGGAGGCCACCAGCAGCGGCTGCGCCACCGCGGTGTCGCGGATCTCCTCCTCGTCCGCCTTCGTGCCGTAGTGGACCAGGTCCAGGTCGATGGCGTCCGACCAGGCACGGAGCCGGTCCTCGACACCGGGAAGGTCGAGCCAGGGGGTCAGGAAGCCGGGCGTCTGAGCGCCTTGGCCGGGAGCGACGAGTACGAGCACCCTCACACTCTCTCTTGTGGGTGGTTCCGGCCGCCCGTGGGGACAGGGACCAAGAACCATCGGGGTAATTGTTGGTGTCCGACAAAAGTCTAGAGTTGCGCCTCACCGTCAGCCAGGCGCCCCAGAATCAACGCGATACGGAGGGTGAACGCCGACCGCACATCGGAGGGTGACCAGCCGGTGACGTCGGTCACACGTCGAAGCCGATAGCGCACGGTGTTGGGGTGCACGAAGAGCATCCGGGCCGCGCCCTCCAGACTGCTCGCCTGCTCCAGATAGACGCTCAGTGTCTCCAGCAGCGCCGACCCCGCTTCCTCCAGCGGTCTGTAGATCTCCTCCACCAGCTGGTCCCTGGCCACCGGGTCCGAGGCCATCGCGCGCTCCGGCAGCAGATCGTCCGCGAGCACCGGCCGCGGGGCGTCCGGCCAGGCGGCACAGGCCCGCAGCCCGGCCGCCGCGGCCTGGGCCGAGCGGGTTGCGGCCAGCAGATCGGAGACCACCGGACCGGCCACCACGGGACCGGCTGCATACGGGCCGATCAGCGCCTTCGCGGCCTTCAGCGGATTGTCCGAGCCGCCCGCGATCACCACCAGACGGGAGCCCAGGACCCCGGTCAGCACCTGGAGCTTGGCGTGCCGCGCGGCCCGCCGGATCGCCTCCACGGTCAGTTCGCTGTCCCCGTCCGGGGCGGTGCCCAGCACGACACACACGTGCTCGGGGGAGTTCCAGCCCAGCGCCGCCGCGCGCGAGAGCGCGCCCTCGTCGGCCTCGCCCGACAGCACCGCGTTGACCACCAGCGACTCCAGCCGGGCGTCCCAGGCGCCGCGGGCCTCGGCGGCCTGGGCGTAGACCTGGGCGGTGGCGAAGGCGATCTCCCGGGCGTAGACCAGCAGCGCCTCGCGCAGGACGGACTCATCGCCCGGCGCCGCGACCTCGTCGATCGCGGACTCCATGACCTCGATGGTGGTGCGGACCATCTCCACGGTCTGCCGCAGCGTGATCGCCCGGGTCAGCTCGCGCGGCGCCGTGCCGAAGACGTCGGTACTGATCGCCTGCGGGGTCTCCGGATGCCGGAACCATTCGGTGAACGCGGCGATACCGGCCTGGGCGACCAGGCCGATCCAGGAGCGGTTCTCCGGAGGCATCGCGCGGTACCACGGCAGGGTGGCGTCCATGCGGGCGATGGCGGCGGCCGCCAGTTTGCCGGACGAATTCTCCAGACGCCTAAGGGTCGCCGAGTGCGGGTGCGCGTCGCGCGATGCGGGTTCAGACACGGGACAAGCCTGCACTATCGGGGCGGAGAGGTGAGGGGGCGGGGCTACGGTGGGCCCATGATTCAGGTGCGCAGGGCCGAGGAACGCTACCGCGGCGGCGAGCCGGAGGCCGGGATCGAGTCACGGCACGCGTTCTCCTTCGGCCCCCATTTCGACCCGGACAATCTGCGCTTCGGGGCGCTGATCGCCTGTAACGAGGAGCGGCTGGCCGCGGGCGCCGGCTTCGACGAGCACCCGCACCGCGACACGGAGATCGTGACCTGGGTGGTGGAGGGCGAGCTGACCCACCGTGACTCGGCCGGCCACGAGACCACCGTACGCCCGGGCGATCTCCAGCGGCTCAGCTCGGCCGGCGGCGTGCGGCATGTGGAGCGCAACGACGGCGCCGGGCCGCTGTGCTTCGTCCAGATGTGGCTGGCGCCGCTGGAATTCGGCGGCGAGCCCGCGTACGAGGTGGTACGCGGCATCGCCGACGGCACCCCGTACGCAGTGCCGCAGGCCGGCGCGCTGCTGCATCTGCGCCGCCTCGCCGACGGGGAGCGCACCGCGGTCCCGGATGCCGCACGGGCCTATGTGCATGTGGTGCGCGGCGCCGTACGGCTCGGCGAGGAGCGCCTGGCCGCCGGTGACGCGGCGCGGATCACCGACGGTGCGGGGCTGGAGCTGCAGGGGCTGGCGGCCGCGGAGTGCCTGGTGTGGGAGATGGGGGCGGAGCCGGGGTACGTGTGAGACCGCGGCTCCGCCCGGTAGCACGTCAGGCCGGCCGCGCCAGTTCGGCCAGCACCGCGTCGGTCAGCTGCGGCCAGACCTCCATCGCCCACGGTCCGAAGGCCCGGTCGGTCAGCGCGATACCGGCCGCGCGGGCGTCGGGGTCCACCCACAGGAACGTCCCGGACTGCCCGAAGTGCCCGAACGTACGTGGTGAGGACGCGGCGCCCGTCCAGTGCGGCGACTTGCCTCCGCGGATCTCGAAGCCCAGCCCCCAGTCGTTGGGCCTGTGGTGGCCGAAGCCCGGCAGCACACCCGGCAGACCGGGGAAGACCACCTGGGTCGCCGCCGTGAGCGTCTCCCGGGCGAGCAGCCGCGGTGCCTGGAGCTCGGCGGCGAAGTGGATCAGGTCGGCGACCGTGGAGACGGCGTCCTTGGCGGGCGAGCCGGCCAGGTCGGTGGAGGTCATCCCGAGCGGTGCGAGCACCGCCTCGTGCAGATACTGCGGGAAGGGGATGTCGGTCGCCTTGGCCAGGTGGTCGCCGAGCGCCTCGAAGCCGGCGTTGGAGTAGAGCCGGCGGGTGCCCGGCTCGGCCATCGTGCGCGGCTCGTCGAAGGCCAGCCCCGAGGTGTGGGCGAGCAGATGACGCACCGTGGACCCCGGCGGGCCGGCCGGCTCGTCCAGCTCGACCGCGCCCTCCTCGACGGCCACCAGCGCGGCGTACGCGGCCAGTGGCTTGGTCACGGACGCCAGCGGGAAGCGCCGCTCCAGGGGGCCGTACGCTCCGGCCACCGAGCCGTCGGCTCGTACGACGGCGGCCGCAGCGGTGGGCACCGGCCAGTTCTCGATCATCCGCAGGCTCTGCATGCCCCCGAGCCTAGGCGGTGGCCGCAAGGCCCGGCCGTCCGCCCGCCCGGCCGGCCCGTGCCGCCCCAAATCCCGGTCAAGATCGTGCTTGCTTGGAGTGCGCTCGAACTCTCTAGCGTTGGAGACGTCGAGAGGCGCCCGGCGAAAACGCCGGGAGACATCCGGCGAACAGGGGAGACGGGGCCATGACGGTCATGCAGGGCGAAACGGTCGCGAGCGGCGCAAGAACCGCCGCCGAGCGGCCGGCGACGGAGCGCGGCTGCGGCACCACACCCCCGCACCCACGGCCCACCGGCCACGACCGGTACACGATCAGCGAGGTGGCCGAGCACACCGGCCTGACCGCACACACCCTGCGCTGGTACGAGCGGATCGGCCTGATGCCGCACGTGGACCGCACCCACACCGGGCAGCGGCGCTTCAGCAACCGCGATCTGGACTGGCTGAACCTGGTGGCCAGGCTGCGGCTGACCGGGATGCCGGTGGCGGACATGGTCCGTTACGCCGAGCTGGTGCGGGCGGGCGCGGGCACCTTCGCCGAGCGGGAGCGGCTGCTGACCGCGCACCGCGAGGACGTACGCCAACGGATCGCCGAGCTGCAGAGCACGCTGGACGTTCTCGACTACAAGATCGACATCTATGCCGACGCCCGGCGGGCGTCCGAGAGGTTCTGAGGTCCGTATGAGCAGCAAGAAGATCGAAACGGTCGAGCTGGGCACCGGCGGCCCGCGCGTCGGGGTGCAGGGCCTGGGCTGTATGGGCATGAGCTTCGCCTACGGTCCGACGGACGCAGGCGAGGCGCGGGCCACGCTGGAGCGGGCGCTGGAGCTGGGCGTCACGCTCTACGACACCGCCGACATGTACGGGATGGGGGAGAACGAGAAGTTCCTCGCCCCGTTCCTCCGGGCGCACCGCGACGAGGTCGTGCTCGCCACCAAGTTCGCGATAACCCTCGACCCGCAGGACCCGACGAAGCGGATCATCCGCAACGACCCGGCCTACATCCGCGAGTCCGTCGAGGGCAGCCTGCGGCGCCTGGGCGTGGACGAGATCGACCTGTACTACATGCACCGGCGCAACCCCGACGTCCCGATCGAGGAGTCGGTCGGCGCCATGGCCGAGCTGGTGGCCGAGGGCAAGGTCAAGCACCTGGGGCTGAGCGAGGTGACCGGCCCCGAGCTGCGCGCGGCGCAGGCCGTCCATCCGATCGCGGCGCTGCAGTCCGAGTGGTCGCTGTTCAGCCGGGACATCGAGCAGGGCGTGGTGCCGGCCGCCGCCGAGCTCGGCGTCGGCGTCGTCCCGTACTCCCCGCTCGGCCGGGGCTTCCTCACCGGCGCGTTCGTCCGCGCCGACAAGGAGCTGACCGCGGACGACTTCCGCCGCACGCAGCCCCGCTTCACCGGCGACAACGCGGCCGCCAACGCCGCGCTGCTGGAGCCGGTCCGCAGCATCGCCGAGGCGCACGGCGCCACGCCCGGCCAGATCGCCCTGGCCTGGCTGCAGCAGCAGGCCACGGCGCGCGGTCTGGCCGTCGTACCGATCCCCGGCACCCGTAAGCGCAGCCGCATCGAGGAGAACGCCGCGGCGACCGGGATCCGGCTGACCGCGCAGGATCTGGCGCTGCTGGAGCCGATCGCCGGGAAGGTCGCGGGGGCGCGGTACGCGGACATGTCGTCCACCTCGGCGGGGCGGGAGTAGGTACTCCCCGGGGGGCCGGAACAGCTCTACGGCCCCCCGGGCGCGGACCTATGCGAGCCCCAGTGCGAAGGCCGCGAACCCGGCGGCCAGAAGCGCCGCCGCGGTGCGGCGGGCCCGGGTGACCCCGGTCCAGGGGGCCTCGAAGCGGCGGGTGGTGCGGGCGATCAGGAGCAGTACGGCGGCGAAGACCGGCAGCCAGGCGAGCCGGGCGAGCAGCCAGCCGACGGTGTCGGGCGCCACGGTCAGCCCGGGCACCGGGCCCAGGAACGACGCGGGCACCGCCGCCGTCAGCATCGCCGTCTGGTGCCAGCACAGGATCGTCATCGCGGAGAGGTTGACGACCACGACCGGCGCCCACAGGGCGGGCCGGCGCAGGAGCCGGGCGAGCCGGTCCCGCAGCAGGACCGCGGCGCCGGACTGGGCCGCGGCCAGCGCCAGGACCAGCAGCGACGGCGGGTGGGAGTTCGTACGGTCCTGGCCGGGGACGCCGACCATGCTCGCCGGGTAGTGGAAGAACAGCAGCAGCGCGGCGAACAGCGCGGCACCGCCGAGCAGCAGCGCCCCGGCGGTGCGCCGGCCGAGCCGCCGCTCGCCCCAGCAGACCCCGAGCTGGTAGGCGAACAGCCAGCCGGGCAGGAGGTTGAGCAGGCTCAGCCACGACGGCATGGCGTCGGCGAACGGCCCGTAGCGCAGGAAGTCCACCCCGGCCACGGCCACCGCCAGCGGTGCCGCCGCCCAGGCGCCCAGCCGCCGCGCCGCGCGCACGCAGTACGGCGTCAGCGCGGTGGTCCCCGCGTACACCGCGACGAACCACAGCGGCTGGATCACCAGCGTCGCCCCGGTCCGCAGCGTCGCCTCCGGCACCCCCAGCCCGTACAGGAGCAGGAGCAGCGTCGCCCATACGGCGGTCACTCCGACGACCGGGCGGCCCAGCCGGACGAGCCGGCCGCGCAGCCAAGTGCCGGTGGAGGTGCCCCGCCCCAGGGCGCGCCCGTAGGAGAGCACCGACGCATGGCCGCCGACCAGGAAGAAGATGCCGAGCATCTGCAGCACCCAACTGGCGGGCGCGAGCAGCCCGAAGGCGGTCAGCGGACTGGCGTTGTGCAGCGCGCCGCCGGCGTCCAGGGTGAAGCCGCCCAGCAGCCAGTGGCCGGTGGGCACGGCGAGCAGCGCCAGCGCGCGCAGCCCGTCGATCGCCCGGTCGCGGTCCGCGGGCGTGCGGTCCTCGATCCTGCGGGCCGTCCGCCGGGCGGCGGATCTGAGAGGGGCGGGAGTGGCGGTGTCCATGAGGCGTCCTTGGGTTCTTCCGTCGCGGAATCGTCGGGTGGTTCAGTCCTTGGGGCAGGTGCGGGTGTGGTGCGGTGAACGGCGTTACGGTCGGCGCCCGTTGGCGGCGAGCGTCAGTGCACCGCCCCGTAGCGGCCCAGCACGATGGCCGCGACGTTGTGGAGGGAGTCCGTATCGGGGGCGAGATAGCCGGTGTGTCCTACGGCCCGCTGGGCGGGGATCCGGCGGGCCCCGAAGGCGGGATCGGTGGGGTCGGTGCCATGGCCCAGGCCCAGCAGTTGTACGTGCGGGAGGTCACCGATCCAGTCGGAGGCGTCCCGCCCCGCCCAGACCCGGGCCGACGTGCGCAGCTCCGCCACGCTGTCCCGGCGCATACCGGGGGAGCCGAGGACGATCAGATCGGCGAGGCCGCCACCGCCCAGCCGCGGCACGGCCAGCCCGCAGACCACCGAGCCGTAGCTGTGGCACAGCACCGCCGGGGGCCGGGCGCCGACCGCGGTCAGCCCGGACAGCAGACGGGCCAGCCGCGGCGCGGCGGCCTCGGCGAGCCGCCCGGTCGCGGCGTCCGGACCGAGCCCGACCGGTGTGGTGTAGCCCGCCCAGGCGATGACCGCGGTACGGCTCCCGGGCGCATCGGCGGCCAGCTGGGCGCGCAGCGACCTGGCCATGCCGCTCGGCGTGCCGTACGGGTCCTTCGCCCGGTCGAAGGACATCAGGTCGATGTCCGAGCCCGGCACGATCACGGCGGTGTGCTCGGCGGTGGCCAAGTCACCGTGTACTTCGGCGACTTGGCCCCGGCCGCGCGGGTCGAAGGCGAGGATCTGGCGGCCGGGGGCGAGCAGCGCGGTGTAGCGGCGGGCCACGGCCCGGTCCTGCCGGTGGTCCTGGAGGGTGCCGGCCGGGTCGCCGGCGCGGGCCAGTCGGCGGTCCCGTTCCGCCCTCAGGGCACGGGAGTTGGCCTCGTACCGCAGCGCGAGGGGCGCACCGTCGAGATTGCCGACGGTGAGCGGATGCCGGGCCACCAGCGTCTGCCGCTGGCGGTCGGCCAGCGTGGCGAAGAAGCGGGCGACCTCGGCGGGGGCCGCGGTCGCCGGGTCCGGCAGCCGGACGCCGAGCGAGTGGTCGGCCCGCCAGGCGGCCGCGCCGGGCGCCGGACCGGTGACCGCGGTCTGTGCGGTGCCGGCCGCCCAGCCGCCGGTGCCGGCGGCCACGGCCACCGCGAGCGCGGCACCGATGAGCGCGCGCCTGCTGCGTCGGGCGGCGCTGCGCAGCCTGGACATGTGGGTCTCCCTCCCGTTGGTGGCGGAGGGAAACGTAGGAAGGGGGTGGGTGACGCGGCGTCACACCGCGGAGCCAACTCCCGGGTGATACCGGGGTAGGGGGTCCGGGCCGCCCCTCGTCCGAAAGGAGGAGGAGCGCGCCCCCGCGGCGGCCGCTACCGCTCGCCGGGCGCGACCAGCCCCGACTCGTACGCGAAGATCACGGCCTGCGCGCGGTCCCGCAGCGCCAACTTGGCGAGCACCCGGCCGATATGGGTCTTCACGGTCTGCTCCGCGAGGATCAGCGCCTCGGCGATCTCCTGGTTCGACAGCCCGCGGGCGATCAGCTCCAGGACCTCCGTCTCGCGTGGGGTCAGACCGTTCAGCCGCAGCGCGGCGCGGTCCGTGCGGGGCGCCGGCCGCTGCCGGGCGAAATCGGCGATCAGCCGCCGGGTCACGGACGGTGCCAGCAGCGCCTCACCGGCCGCCACCACCCGGACCGCGGAAATCAGATCGGCCGGCGGCGCATCCTTGAGCAGGAACCCGGACGCCCCCGCACGCAGCGCCTCGTAGACGTAATCGTCGACATCGAAGGTGGTCAGCATCAGTACCTTCGGCCGGTGCGTGACCCCGACCGGCGGATCGAGCAGCTGACGGGCCGCCTCCAGCCCGTCCATCTCCGGCATCCGGACGTCCATCAGCACGACGTCGGGGTGCGCCCGGCGGCTCAGCGCCACGCCCTGTACCCCGTCCGGCGCATCACCCACCACCTCGATATCGCTCTGCGCGGCGAGCAGCGCGGCGAAGCCCGCCCGCACCATGGCCTGGTCGTCGACGATGATCACGCGCGTGGTCACAGGGAACCGGCATCCTTCGTGGGGTTTGTGGGCTTCGTGGGGAGGGACGACGCCGGGGCGGCCGGCGGCGCGAGCGGAAGCTGGGCGGCGACCCGGAAGCCGCCGTCGGGCAGCGGGCCGGTGTCGAGCGACCCGTCCACCAGCCGCACCCGCTCCCGCATCCCCACCAGGCCGTGGCCGGTGCCGCCGGTCTCCAGGGGTGCGGACGGCGTGGCGGGCGCGGGCGGCGCGGAGTTGACGACCAGGACGGTCAGCCGGGCACCGTCCGCCGTCGTCCGCAGCGACACCCGGGTCGGGGCGCCCGGCGCGTGCCGTACGACGTTGGCCAGCGCCTCCTGGACGATGCGGTACGCCGACAGATCCACCGCCGGTTCGAGCACCGCACTCTCCTCGGGCAGCGCCAACTCGACCGGCACACCGGCCCGTACGGTCCCCTCGACCAGCTTCGGCAGCATGCCGATCCCGGGCTGCGGGGCCTTCTCCGGGCCGCCCTGCCGCTCCGTCTCCTCGCTGCGCAGCACCCCGAGCAGCCGGCGCATCTCGGCCAGCGACTCGCGGGCGGTCGCCGCGATCGCCCCGAACTCGTCCTCGGCCGCCTTCGGGATCCCGCTGATGCGGTACGGCGCGCTGTCGGCCTGGACCGTGATCACCGACATGTGGTGGGCGACGACATCGTGCAGCTCACGGGCGATCCGGGTGCGTTCCTCCAGCAGGGTCCGACGGGCCCGCTCGGCCTCGCTGATGGTCTCCTGCTCGATCAACTTCCGCTGGGCGTCGCCCCGTTCGCGCAGGGTGGCGCCCATCATCAGCATCACACCGGAGAGGACGAACAGCAGCACCCAGGTGTTCTGGACGTGCGCGGGGGCGGCAAGCTCGAAGAGGATTCCCGCCGCACCGGTCGTCAGCCAGACGGCGATCAGGGTGCGGCGGCGCTCGCGCAGCGACAGCGCCAGCATCAGTGCGAGATAGCCGACGATCACCGGGGGCGGCCAGGGCCAGGCGCGACCCGCGACGCCGTCGACCATGGTGAGCGCCAGGGCACAGACCACGTCCGCCGCGAAGATCACCCACCAGGCCTGCAGCGGCCGGGCGACCGCGAGCAGCAGGGAGACGCTCTGTGCGGTGGCCAGCGCACCGGCCAGTGCGCCGGCCATGCCGTAGTCGTTGGCGAGCACGGTGACGGTCGTGGGCAGCAGCGACACCGCGAACCCGAAGGCAAGGAGGTACGGCAGCCGGCGCAGCCAGCGATTCTGGACCGCGGCGAACAGCGGGGTGCCGGGCTCGGTCGGGGTGCCCAGCTCGACGGCGAGCAGGCGCAGCGCCTGCCGTACGGCGCGCAGCGCCCGGTGCCGGGCCGGCTCGTGCGCGGCGTCGTGGGCGGGCTCGGGTGTGGAAGGGGGAGGGTGTCCGGTCATGACGCCCTCAATGTAAGCGGACCGCGACGGCCGCGGCGTCCTCCCTGGGGCCGGGGTTGGGCGGAACCCAGGGAGGAGCCGAGCGCCGGAAGGCTGCCGTCCGCGCGTCGCGGGCAAGGCGGGACGTTGCGGACCCGCCCTACAGCTCCGCCAGCAGCTCGGCCTTCTTCATGCTGAACTCGTCGTCGGTCAGCAGACCGGCGACGTGCAGTTCGCCGAGGTGCCGGATGCGGTCCGCGATGTCCGCCGGGTCCCGGCGCGCGTCCCCGGTCCGGCGGCGCACCGGTTCGCCGTCCGGCGTCTCCTGCGCCGGCTCGGCGGCGCGGACGGCCTGCAGCACCGCGGCCGCGAACGGCAGCGACTCATGCACGGGGCCGTATCCCAGCCCGAACACCACGGCGGCCGGATCCTGGTCCGCCTCGTCGGCCCCGCCGTCGCGGGCACCGCGTGCCAGCAGCCGCAGATAGCCGTTGAGGATCTCCGGCGACCGCCACTCGATCCCGGCCAACTCGCCTACGGGGAAGGTCTGGTCGCCGCATTTCCACTTCGCCGAGGACGCGCCGGTCCAGAACCAGCGGAAGGCGACCGACCGGCCGTCGAAGGAGGCCTTGCCGTCATACGCCTTGAAGTGCAGCGGGGGCTCCGGCGCGGCCACCAGATGGCGGTCGGCGGGCTCTTTCGCATCGGGGCCGAGCGCCGTGCGCAGCTCGTCGGCGTAATACTCGGCCAAGGTCTCGCGCTCGGCCGGCAGCACCAGCCGATACGGATCGGAGTCGTCCTTGAGCTGCCCGTTCGCCGCCTCCATCAACGGATCGGCGCCGTGCCGCGGCACGGCGTGCAGCACCACCGTGCCGCGTCTGCCCTCGGTCACCTCGACAGCGCTCAGCGCCTCGTACGGAATGCGTCGCTCGCCGAGCGCCTGGAACAGCTTCGGCCTGCGGATCCCCCGTTCGAAGCGGATGAGTACGGAGTCGGTGTCGAACTCCCAGACGGCGTGAAAACCGGCCAGCACATCACCCATGTGGCTCATCGTATGCGGGCGGTTGCCCGCCCGTCCCCCTTCCTGACACCTCAAGGGGGCCCGCCGAAGCTACGCGCGTCACTCCGGCCACCCGCTCCTTCCCTGCCACATGGACGTCACCCGTACCGGGCGCGGTTCCCGCAGGTACGGCCCGTCCCCGGGCGCCGGGCCGTACCTGCGGCCGCTGGTCGTACGGCGGTGCGGCCCTCAGACCGTGGCACCGCACTGCGGGTCGGCGGAGGCGCAGTCGACGGTGCCGGTGTCGCCGACGCCGACCCGCGCGAAGTTCTGCAGGCTGCGGGTGCCGGGCTCGAAGTAGCCGGCGTGCCCCACGGCGCCGTCGGCCGACAGGATCCGCGCACCGAAGGACGGATCGACCGGGTCCGCACCGTGGCCGAGCCCGCCGACCTCCAGATTCGGCACGTCCTGGATCCAGTCGTCGGAGTCCCGCATCGCCCAGACCCGGGCGTGGGTGCCCAACCCCTTGAGGCTCCCGGCCCGCATGCCCGGGCTGCCGGCCACCGCGATGTCCTTGACGTTCGACGGCAGGGTGCGGGCCGCGACGCCGCACACCACGGAGCCGTAGCTGTGGCAGAACAGCGAGACCGAGTCGGACGACGGCAGCGCGTTCACCAGGGCGCGCAGCCGCACGGCGCCGGCCGCGGCCAGCTGCCCGGTGGCGGCCTCGACGCCGACGCCCGACGGCGAGGTGAAGTCGGCCCAGGCGATCACGGCCGTACGGGCGCTCGGGCGGGCCTCCCGCTCGGCGCCGTAGAGGGCGCGGCCCATGCCGACGGGGGCCGTGGTGGCCCGTGCGGTGCGCTCGAAAGTCGACAGATTGGTGTCCACACCGGGCACCACGACGGAGACCCGGTCCGCCTTCGTGAGATTCCCGAAGACCTCGGCGGCCCGTCCGCCGTCGGCCGGGTCGAAGGCGAGGATCTGCCGGCCGGGGCTCATCAGCGATTCGAGGCGGTGCATCAGCTGGCCCGCCGTCTGGCGGCCGACGGGGGTGAGCCGGGGGTCGCTCATCCGGCGCTTCTCGACGCGGCGGGCGTCGTCGATGGCCTTCCGGTTGGCGTCGTAGCGCAGCTGCGCGGGGGCGCCGCCCAGATTGCCGACGACCAGCGGATAGCGGGTGGCGAGCTGCTGCTTCTCGGCGCGGCTGAGGGGCGCGAAGAAGGCCCGGACCGCGGACGGCTGCGCGTTGGGGTCGGGCAGCGGGCGTCCGAGGAAGGTGGCGTGCTTCCAGGCGACCTTGGCGGTGGCCAGCGGGTTGGCGTCGTCCTTGGTACCTCTGATGGCGGTCCAGCCGGTCATCGCAAGCATCACGAACACCACCACCAGGGCGAGCGAGGCGCGCCAGGCGGTGGACTGCAGAAAACCGGAGGAGGGGCCAAGGCCCGGGAAGGAAGTCACCGCGAGCCACCCTAGGAGAAGCGGAAGCATGCCTGTGGTGGCCGTGAGTGATCTCACGTTTCACAGTGGGTATTTCGACCAAACCGGACACGAGTGGTCTGTTTCCGGCGCTCAGGCGTGCAGAGGTGGTCTCAGGGGGCCACGGGGGTCGAACGCGCAGCGCCGGAAGGCGGTTACGGGGAGTGGGGGCTGCCGTGCCGGACGGCCGTGACGGGGAAGTGGAGGATGCCGCGCCGGAGGGTCGCTACGAGGAAGTCCGGAGGGTCGCTACGAGGAAGTGGGGAATGCCGCTCCGGCCACCCCCGCCGCCGGCGGTGCGTTCACCGCGACCGCGTCTGCCAGTCGTCCTCGATCGCCGGCCCGATGTGGTCCAGGTAGGACATGGTCAGTTCGCGGATCGACGACACGGTGTGGTCCTCGCCCTCGCTCCAGACCTGGCCCGCGGCCCGCATCACCCCGCTGAACGCGGCCACCAGCACCCGCGGCCGCGGGTCGGCGTCCACGTCGAGCCGCTCGCGCCGGGCGATCAGCCGCGCGAGCTGCGCCTCCAGCTCGACGGAGCGCCGCAGATGGACGGCGACCAGCGCGGGCGTCGACTCGATCATCCGGTACGTGCGCATGTACAGCTCCACCGGGATCACCGACGCGATGGCGCTGCCGACGTCGTCCCAGGCCACCGTCACGGCGCTGCGCAGGGCGGTCAGCGGGGCCTCCGTCGCGGGCCGGGCGCTCAGCTCGTCGAGGAAGCGGGCCTCGACCATCTCCTGGACCGCGAAGGTGACGTCCTCCTTGTTCGCGAAGTAGCGGAAGAACGTCCGCTGGGAGACGTCCACCGCCTCCGCGATCTCGTCGACGGTCGTCGCCTCGTACCCCTGCTCCGTGAACAGTTCGAGCGCCGCCCGGATCAGGGCGTCGTGGGTGCGCTGTTTCTTGCGTTCCCGCAGGCCGCCTGCGGGTGCCGAGTGCGGCGTCGGGGTGGCCATCCTGCGCCGCCTTTCCCTGGTGTTCTCGCTGCTCAGATTACCTGTGAGCGACGTGACAGTCACCGACTCATGAATTGCTTTGTCAACTGTCAGTGGCTGTCATTAGCCTCGCCGTATGAGCTCTCAGACCCCGGTTGCCCACGCCGCGCCGGAACTTCCCGTACCGGAGCCCCCCAAGGGGCTGCGAGGCCATCCGTGGCTGACCCTCTTCTCCGTCGCCATCGGCGTCATGATGGTCGCCCTGGACGGCACGATCGTCGCCATCGCCAACCCGGCCATCAAGCAGGACCTCGGCGCCTCGCTCGCCGACGTGCAGTGGATCACCAACGGCTACATGCTCGCCCTGGCCGTCGCGCTGATCACGGCGGGCAAGCTCGGTGACCGCTTCGGCCACCGCCAGACCTTCCTCATCGGCATCCTCGGCTTCGCCGCCGCCTCCGGCGCCATCGGGTTCTCCCACGAGGTCGCGCTGGTCATCATCTTCCGTGTCCTGCAAGGCCTGTTCGGCGCACTGCTGATGCCCGCCGCGCTGGGCCTGCTGCGCGCCACGTTCCCGGCCGAGAAGCTCAATATGGCGATCGGCATCTGGGGCATGGTCATCGGCGCCTCCACCGCCGGCGGCCCGATAGTCGGCGGACTGCTGGTCGAGCACGTCAGCTGGCAGTCCGTGTTCTTCATCAACGTCCCGGTCGGCGTGCTGGCCCTGGTGCTCGGCCTGGTGATCCTCAAGGACCACCGCGCGGAGAACGCCCCCCGCTCGTTCGACGTCCCGGGCATCGTGCTGCTCTCCGGAGCGATGTTCTGCCTGATCTGGCCGCTGATCAAGGCATCCGAATGGGGCTGGGGCGACGCCAAGACCTGGGGCTTCCTGATCGGCGCCGTGGTCCTCTTCGCCCTGTTCGCCGTCCTGGAGTCCAAGGTCCGCGAACCGCTCATCCCGCTGCGGATGTTCCGCTCGGTGCCGTTGACCGCCGGCACGATCCTGATGGTGCTGATGGCCTTCGCCTTCATGGGTGGCCTGTTCTTCGTGACGTTCTACCTGCAGAACGTGCACGGCATGACCCCCGTGGACAGCGGACTGCACCTGCTGCCGCTCACCGGCATGATGATCGTCGGCTCGCCGCTCGCGGGCGCCCTGATCACCAAGTTCGGCCCGCGGATCCCGCTGGTCGGCGGCATGGTCCTCACCGCCGTCGCCACGTACGGCATGTCCGGCCTGGACACCGGCAGCGGCACCGGCCCGATGTCCCTCTGGTTCGCGCTGCTCGGCCTGGGCCTCGCGCCCGTCATGGTCGGCGCCACCGAGGTCATCGTCGGCAACGCCCCGCTGGAGCTCTCCGGTGTCGCCGGCGGTCTCCAGCAGGCCGCGATGCAGGTCGGCGGCAGCCTCGGCACGGCCGTGCTCGGCGCGGTGATGGCCTCCCGCGTCGATGAGAAGCTCCCCGGCAAGTGGGCGGAGGCGGGCCTTCCGTCGGTCCCGCCCGCCAAGGCGTCCCAGCTGTCCGACGCGGTGTCGGCCGGCATTGCGCCGGTCCCCAAGGGCACCCCGCCCCAGCTGGCCGAGAAGATCACCTCCGTCGCCCACGAGACCTTTGTGTCCGGCATGGGCCTGGCCTTCACGGTCGCCTGCGGCGTGGCGGTCGTCGCGGCCGTCGTCGCCGTCTTCACCAAGCGCGGCGCGAACGCCGAGGCGGGGGCGGGCGTCGGTCACATCTGAGGGGCGGGGCTGGGTCGGCGGTCGGGAGCTGTACGGCCCGGCCCTGCGGCGCAGCCGTACGGTCCTGGCGCCCCATCGCCCTTGCTCTCGCCATCGCGACCCAGCACCACACCCCACCGGCGCGCGGCCGGCCCGAGGAATCCTCGGCCGGTCGCGCGCCGTCGTGTCCTGTCCCGGGCGCGGCAGCCTGAGCCGGGCGTCAGCAGGCCGCGTCAACCCGCTGCCCGCGGCCGCCGCCCGCCCCACCCTCCTTACGCCCCGCGGCAGTTGGCCCCGCCCGGAGCGGCGAATCCCTCATCCGGATGAGCCGTCACGGGAACCCTCGCCCCGCCTACGGCCCTCCGGGGCCGCTCGCTCGCACGGCCCCTCCGCATGCCCTGGGAAGAACGGTTTCTGCCTTCCGCTGCCGCCGCCCGTCCCGCGTCAACACCGTGCACCACCGCCCCGCTCCGGACCGTTCCGCTCGTCCACATACCTGATCCGGGTGGGACCGCCGCCACGGCCTTGGCAGCCGCGCCGCACCCTCGCGAAGCTCGAAGCCGAAGAACCCGCCGCGGGCAGCCGGCCCGCCGCGGGACGCCATCGCCGTACTCCACGGGGGAGATTCCCATGCAACTGCGTCTGCGTACGCCCCACACCACCGCGCTCCTGACCGGCCTCACCGCACTGGCCGCCGCGCTCGCCGTACCGCCCGCCACCGGCACCCCGGCAGCGCAAGCGGCCACCGGCACCCCGGCCGCGCAGGCGGCCACCGGCGTCCGGGGCGCCACCTCGGGGGACTGCGCCACCGGCCAGCTCTGCTTCTGGCCGACGGCCGGCTTCGGCGGCGAGCGGCGGACCCACGAGCTGTCCGACACCGACATCGAGAGCTGCATCCCGCTGCCCAAGGGCGGCACCGCCGCGGCGCTCGCCAACCGCACCGGCCGGCCGGTCACCACCTACCAGAGCGCGGAGTGCGCCGAGACCGCCGAGTTCGACACCTATCCGGGCGGCGGCACCTGGGTGCCCCGATCCCCCTACCAGGTAAGGGCGTTCAAGGTATGGGAGCGCTGAACCGGCCGCCCGCGGGCCGCCTGCGCCCCCTCGCCTGCCACCTCTTCCACCGCACAGCACCGCGCCCCCCGACCGGCGAAGGACGCGGGTCGAGGGGCGCGGTACGGAAGCTGCGGCGGTCGGCCGCGGAGAGGTCAGGCGTCGCCGCCGGCCTCACCCGCGTCGGCGGCCGAGACGTCCAGGAGCTGGTAGCGGTCGATCGCCTGCTTCAGCAGCGACCGGTCGACCTTGCCCTCCTTGGCGAGCTCGGTGAGCACGCCAAGGACGATGGACTGCGCGTCGATGTGGAAGAAGCGACGGGCCGCGCCACGGGTGTCCGCGAAGCCGAAGCCGTCGGCGCCCAGCGACTGGTACGTGCCGGGAACCCAGCGCGCGATCTGGTCGGGAACCGCACGCATCCAGTCCGAGACCGCGAGCGCGGGGCCCTCGGCGCCCTGGAGCTTCTGCGTCACGTACGGGACGCGCTGCTCCTCCTCCGGGTGCAGAAGGTTGTGCTCCTCGGTCTCCACCGCGTCGCGGCGCAGCTCGTTCCAGGACGTCGCCGACCAGACATCGGCCTTGACGTTCCACTCGTCCGCGAGGATCTGCTGGGCCTCGATCGCCCACGGCACCGCGACACCCGAGGCGAGGATCTGGGCGGCGTGCTCGCCCTTCTCGCCGGGCTTGATGCGGTGCAGGCCCTTGAGGATGCCCTCGACATCGACGTCGGCCGGCTCCGCCGGGTGCTGGATCGGCTCGTTGTAGACGGTCAGGTAGTAGAAGATGTCCTCGGAGTTCTCGCCGTACATCCTCCGCAGACCGTCCTTGACGATGTGCGCGATCTCGTAGCCGTAGGCCGGGTCGTAGGCGACACAGGCCGGGTTCGTCGAGGCCAGCAGCTGGGAGTGGCCGTCGGCGTGCTGCAGACCCTCGCCGGTCAGCGTCGTACGGCCGGCGGTGGCGCCGAGCACGAAGCCGCGCGCGAGCTGGTCGGCCATCTGCCAGAACTGGTCACCGGTGCGCTGGAACCCGAACATCGAGTAGAAGACGTAGACCGGGATCAGCGGCTCGCCGTGCGTGGCATAGGCGGAGCCCGCCGCGATCAGCGAGGCCGTGCAGCCCGCCTCGGTGATGCCGTCGTGCAGCATCTGGCCGGTCGGCGACTCCTTGTACGCAAGGAGAAGTTCGCGGTCGACCGACTCGTACTGCTGGCCCAGCGGGTTGTAGATCTTGGCCGACGGGAAGAACGCGTCCATACCGAAGGTGCGGTACTCGTCGGGCGCGATCGGCACGAAGCGCTTGCCGATCTCCTTGTCCCGCATCAGGTCCTTCAGGACCCGCACGAACGCCATCGTCGTGGCGATCTTCTGCTGGCCCGAGCCCTTCTTGGCAGGCGCGTAGGCCTTGTCGTCCGGCAGCGCCAGCGGCTTGGCGCGCACGATCCGGGTGGGCACATATCCGCCCAGACCCTTGCGGCGGTCGTGCATGTACTGGATCTCTTCGGAGTTCCGGCCCGGGTGGTAGTACGGCGGCAGGCCGTCCTCCAGGTCCTTGTCCGGGATCGGCAGGTGCAGCCGGTCACGGAAGCCCTTGAGGTCCGCGACCGTCAGCTTCTTCATCTGGTGGGTCGCATTGCGGCCCTCGAAGTTCGGGCCGAGCGTCCAGCCCTTGACGGTCTGCGCGAGGATCACCGTCGGCTGGCCCTTGTGGGCCTTGGCCGCCGCATACGCCGCGTAGATCTTCTTGTGGTCGTGACCGCCGCGGCCCAGGTGCAGGATCTGGTCGTCGGTCATGTTCTCGACCATGGCGCGCAGCCGCTGGTCGTCGCCGAAGAAGTGCTCACGGATGTAGGCACCGGTCTCGGTGGCGTACGTCTGGAACTGACCGTCGGGCGTGCTGTTGAGCTTGTTGACCAGGATGCCGTCGCGGTCCTGCGCGAGCAGCGGGTCCCAGCTGCGGTCCCACACCAGCTTGATGACGTTCCAGCCGGCGCCGCGGAACTGCGACTCCAGCTCCTGCATGATCTTGCCGTTGCCGCGGACCGGGCCGTCGAGGCGCTGGAGGTTGCAGTTGACGACGAAGGTCAGGTTGTCCAGGCCCTCACGGGCGGCGATGGACAGCTGGCCGAGCGACTCGGGCTCGTCCATCTCGCCGTCGCCGAGGTAGGCCCATACGTGCGACTTGGAGGTGTCGGCGATACCGCGCGCCTCCATGTAGCGGTTCATCCGCGCCTGGTAGATCGCGCCGAGCGGGCCGAGGCCCATCGAGACGGTCGGGAACTCCCAGAAGTCCGGCATCAGCCGCGGGTGCGGGTAGCTGGACAGACCGTTGGGGGCCTTGGACTTCTCCTGCCGGAAGGCGTCGAGCTGGCCCTCGGACAGCCGGTCCAGGAGGTACGCGCGGGCGTAGACACCGGGCGAGGCATGGCCCTGGAAGAAGATCTGGTCGCCGCCGTCGCCCTCGTCCTTGCCCCGGAAG
This sequence comes from Streptomyces sp. 2323.1, assembly GCF_900221035.1. NCBI lineage: Bacteria > Bacillati > Actinomycetota > Actinomycetes > Kitasatosporales > Streptomycetaceae > Streptomyces > Streptomyces sp. 2323.1. The sequence goes on from NZ_LT907981.1 coordinate 5,636,846, forward strand.
AAGTGGTTGAAGCCCACGTCGTAGAGGGAGGCGGAGGAGGCGAAGGTGGCGATGTGGCCGCCGACGCCGATACCCGGCCGCTGCGCACGCGAGACCATGACGGCGGCGTTCCACCGGGTCGCGTTCAGGACCTTGCGCTCGATCTCCTCGTTGCCGGGGAAGAACGGCTCGTCCTTGGTCGCGATGGTGTTCACGTAGTCCGTGCTGCGCATCTCGGGCACGGCCACACGCTTCTCGCGGGCGCGCTCGATCAGGCGGAGCATGAGGTAGCGGGCACGTTCCCGGCCGCGCTCGTCGACGGCTGCGTCGAGCGAGTCGAGCCATTCCTGGGTCTCTTCGGGATCGAAGTCCGGGACCTGGCTGGGAAGGCCGCCAATGATGATCGGGTTTCGATCGGATCCGGAAGCCACGCTGTTCCTTCGTGTTCGGTTCGTGTCGTGCTCTGCAGGTTATGGATGCTGTGCACGGACGAATGCTGTCTCTGCCTTGGTGTCGCGCCGTCTCCATCGTGTACCGAGCCACAGGGATACGTCACCTCTACCGATGGGTAACCCATCCGTAGAGAGATGGCGCTGAAAAGGCCGATTTCTCGGGTCGGCCAAATCGCAACCATACGCTCATGTCGAAAGTGGTTCGCGTACGGACGTCCGGGCCCCGAAATGAGATCCGGAACGGGCCGGTGCCCCCCGAAGGGACCAGTCTCGCGCGAGTACCCGACAAACCCGGCAGAATGCTGTGGTGTGAATCACTTCTGCTTGTCCCGCCAGGGTCGTGGTTGCGGCGAGACGCCGCCAAACGTCACCGTTTCGGCGGTCTGGATCGCCGGGTACTTGCGCGATCCGCCCGGCCCGTGTGGACTACGCCCAATGCTCCGCGCACGCGCGGGGTCCCCGAGCATTTCCGAAACATGACAGGAGGCAATCCGTGAGCGCGACCGCGGACCACGCGGAGGAGCGGACCAACCCTGCCGCCAGGCTGGGGTTCGAGCCCGGACAGGTGGTCCAGGAGATCGGCTACGACGACGACGTCGATCAGGATCTCCGCGAAGGCATTGAGACCGTGATCGGCCAGGATCTCGTCGACGAGGACTACGACGACGTCTGCGACGTCGTACTGCTGTGGTTCCGCGACGAGGACGGCGACCTCACGGACGCGCTGGTGGACGCCATCGGGCTGATCGACGAGGGCGGGCAGATCTGGCTGCTGACCCCGAAGACCGGCCGCGACGGGTACGTCGAGCCGAGCGACATCAATGAGGCCGCGCAGACCGCGGGTCTGTCCCAGACCAAGAGCATCAACGCGGGCAAGGACTGGGCCGGCAGCCGACTGGTCACACCCAAGTCCGGCAAGCGCTGAGCCGCACCGCCCCGACGTTCGTCCCCGAGCCCCCTTCGCGCATGTTCCGGAGGGGGCTCGGCCCTGTTCAGGACGCGTTCCCCCCTCGCGCACCCCGGCGCGTAGGGTTGGTCGCGTTCTGTTGGCAGTGAGCGGAAGGGAAGCACCCCATGGCGATCGAGGTCGGCACGAAGGCTCCGGACATCGAGCTGAAGAACCAGCACGGTGAGCTGGTCAGGCTCTCCGACTTCCGCGGCGAGAAGTCCGTCGTCCTCCTCTTCTACCCCTTCGCCTTCACCGGTGTGTGCACCGGTGAGCTGTGCGCGCTCCGTGACGAGCTGCCGAAGTTCGTCAACGACGACGTCCAGCTGCTGGCCGTCTCCAACGACTCCCCGTTCTCGCTGCGCGTCTTCGCGGAGCAGGAGGGGCTGGAGTACCCGCTGCTGTCGGACTTCTGGCCGCACGGCGAGGCATCGCGGGCGTACGGCGTCTTCGACGAGGAGAAGGGCTGCGCGGTGCGCGGCACGTTCATCATCGACAAGGAGGGCGTGGTGCGCTGGACGGTCGTCAACGGCCTGCCCGACGCCCGCGACCTCAACGACTACCTCAAGGCGCTCGGCAGCCTCTGAGCCGCGCTCTCCCACGCCGCCGGTGCGCCCACCGGGCCGACATGCACCGATCCAGGTGCGATATCTGCAATCGGTGGGAACCGGTCACTAGGATCAATTCGTTGATCCGATGCCATGCACGATGGGGGCGCAAATCTTTACGTACCCCTCGAATCTTTGGGAGGACTCGTGGGAGTCAGCCTCAGCAAGGGCGGCAACGTCTCGCTGACGAAGGAAGCCCCCAATCTGACCGCCGTCGTCGTCGGTCTGGGCTGGGATGCGCGTACCACCACCGGTACGGACTTCGACCTGGACGCCAGCGCCCTGCTGACGAACGACCAGGGCAAGGTGGCCAACGACCAGAACTTCGTGTTCTTCAACAACCTGAAGAGCCCGGACGGTTCGGTCGAGCACACCGGCGACAACATCACCGGTGAGGGTGAGGGCGACGACGAGCAGATCAAGGTGAATCTGGCCGCCGTGCCGGCCGATGTCGACAAGATCGTCTTCCCGGTGTCGATCTACGACGCCGAGACCCGGCAGCAGAGCTTCGGCCAGGTCCGCAACGCCTTCATCCGGGTGGTCAACCAGGCCGACAACAACGAGCTGGCGCGCTACGACCTGAGCGAGGACGCCTCGACCGAGACCGCCATGGTCTTCGGCGAGCTGTACCGCAACGGCGCGGAGTGGAAGTTCCGGGCCATCGGGCAGGGGTATGCCTCGGGTCTGCGCGGCATCGCGCAGGACTTCGGCGTCAACGTCTGATCGGCAGCGGCTGCGATCTGATCGTCGACGACCGGCCGGGCAGCGCGCGCAGCGGCTGCCCGGTCCAGGAATGACCGCGTCCGGCGCCGTACGCCCCGAACCGGGGGAGTGCGGCGCCGGACGCGCTTGAAGGGAAGGGACGGGGCCGTGCCCGGGCACGGCCCGCACCGACATCGGGGAGGAAGCGCACGATGAGCGTCACGCTTGCCAAGGGGGGCAATGTCTCTCTGTCCAAGGCCGCTCCGGATCTCACACAGATCATGGTCGGCCTCGGCTGGGACGCGCGGTCCACGACCGGAGCGCCCTTCGATCTCGACGCCAGCGCACTGCTGTGCCAGTCGGGACGGGTGCTGGGGGACGAGTACTTCGTCTTCTACAACAACCTCACGAGCCCTGAGGGCTCCGTCGAACACACCGGGGACAACCTCACCGGTGAGGGGGAGGGCGACGACGAGTCGATTCTGATCGATCTCTCGCAGGTGCCCGAGCTGGTCGACAAGATCGTCTTTCCGGTCTCGATTCATGAGGCCGAGGTGCGCGGCCAGAGCTTCGGCCAGGTCAGCAACGCTTTCATTCGCATCATCAACCAGACCGACGGCAGCGAACTCGCCCGGTACGACCTCAGTGAGGACGCCTCCGGGGAAACCGCGATGATCTTCGGCGAGGTGTATCGCTACAACGGCGAATGGAAGTTCCGAGCCGTCGGACAGGGGTACGCGTCGGGTCTGCGGGGCATCGCTCTAGACTTCGGGGTCAACGTTTCGTAAAGCGCCGCGCGCTGCGCGCGGGGGACCCACACAGCGAAGGATTGGGTAGCAGTGCTCCTGAAAACCTTTGGCTGGTCGTTCGCCATTACGGTGCTCGGCCTCGCCTTGGCCGGCGTGCTCTGGGGGTGGCAGGGGCTGGCGATTGTCGGGATCCTGTCCGTCCTGGAGATCTCGCTCTCGTTCGACAATGCCGTCATCAACGCGGGCATTCTGCGCAAGATGAACGCATTCTGGCAGAAGATCTTCCTCACCGTCGGCATTCTCGTTGCGGTGTTCGGCATGCGGCTGGTGTTCCCGGTCGTCGTTGTCGCGATCACCGCGAAGCTGGGGCCGATCGAGGCGGTCAGCCTGGCCATCAATGACAAGGCGCGTTACCAGGAACTGGTCACCAGTGCCCACCCGGCCATCGCGGCCTTCGGCGGGATCTTCCTGTTGATGATCTTCCTCGACTTCATCTTCGAGGAGCGCGATTACAAGTGGCTGTCCTGGATCGAAAAGCCCATGGCCAAGATGGGCAAGCTCGACATGCTGTCCGTCATGATCGCGCTGGTCGTCCTGCTGGTGACCTCGATGACGGTGGCCACCGCTGCGGCACACGGCGCCGGTGACAAGAGCGCCACGGTGCTGCTGGCCGGTGTCGCGGGCCTCCTGACGTATCTCGTCGTCGGCGGCATCTCCGGCTACTTCGAGGACAAGCTGGAGGAGGAGGAAGAAGAGGGCGACGAGCCCGCGGCGGCGCCCGCGAAGAAGGGCACCGGTGCGGCCGTGGGCCTGGCCGGCAAGGCCGCGTTCTTCATGTTCCTCTACCTCGAGGTCATCGACGCGTCCTTCTCCTTCGACGGCGTCATCGGTGCCTTCGCCATCACCAACGACATCTTCATGATGGCGCTGGGCCTGGGCATCGGCGCGATGTACATCCGCTCGCTGACCGTCTTCCTGGTCCGCAAGGGGACCCTGGACGACTACGTCTACCTGGAGCACGGCGCGCACTACGCGATCGGCGCGCTGGCCGTCATCCTGCTCCTCACGATCGAGTACGAGATTCACGAGGTCATCACCGGCCTGGTGGGCATCGTGCTGATCGCCCTCTCCTTCGGCTCGTCCGTGGCCCGGAACCGGCGCGAGGGAAAGTCGGGGGAGAGCTCGGGAGAGACGACGGAAGTCGCCTCCGGAGTGTGACACGGCGCTGATTGAGGAACGCTCTCTGCGGGGCGGCCCTGGGGTGCAGACCTCGGGCCGCCCCGTGCGTATTGGGGCCGAGAATGGGGTGGGCAACGTGTCGTTCCTGGGGAATCTGTGGCGCGGTGGCGCTGCGAAATTCGACTTCGACAGCGGCGGCGCGTCGTACGTGGTCGAGCTGACGAAGCGGAATCCGGTCGTCTCACTGACCAAGCAGGGGGCGGCCAGCGGGCATCTGCGGGTCAATCTGCACTGGCAGATGCGGACGTCCGACCTTCATGAACGGACCGGGCGCACCACGGGCGGACTGCTGCGGCATCCGGGCAAGCTGTTCAAGCCCGAGATCGTGCAGGCGCAGGGCCCGGCCGTGGTCAATGTCGACCTGGACCTGGCCGGTCTGTACGAGCTCACGGACGGCACCAAGGGCGTGGTGCAGCCGCTGGGCGACTTCCTCGGCGACCTCAACGGTCCGCCCTTCGTGAAGCTCAGCGGCGACGACCGCTTCGGTTCGGGGTCCGGCGAGACGCTCTACATCAACCTGGACCACCGCGATGAGATCAAGCGGTTGCTGATCTTCGTCTACATCTACGACGGCACGCCGGCGTTCGACCGTACGCATGCGGTCGTGACGCTCTACCCGAGCAGCGGCCCGCGGGTGGAGGTCAAGCTGGACGAGCGGGCGCCACAGGCCCGCTCCTGCGCCGTCTTCATGCTGGAGAACGTCAAGGGCGAGCTGGTGGTGCGCCGCGAGGTGAAGTACGTCTACGGCTTCCAGGCGGAGCTCGACCGGCTCTACGGCTGGGGTCTGCAGTGGGGGCGGGGCTACAAGTCGAAGGTGTGAGCCGCCGGGGTGGTGCCCCGTCCGGCGGGCCTACCCCCGGGGCAGCGGTCCCGCCCCGGGCCGTCGGACCGTCCCTAACGCCGCTGGAACTGCGGTCCCTGGGGCGGCAGCACGAAGGACGGGTCCGGCACGAAGGCCTGCTGCGGCGCCTGATAGCCGTAGGTTCCGGCCGACGGCGGCCCCGGGTAGCCGTAGGCGGGCGCCGGCTGGGGCTGGTACTGGGGCGGCGGTCCCGGGTAGCCGTATGCGGGCTGGGCCGGGGGCTGCGTCGGCGGGGGCGGCACGTTCTGCGGGTAGCCGTAGCCGCCGCCCGTGGGCGCGGGAGCGGCCGGCGGCGCGCCGGCCGGCGGCAGCGGTGCGGACGAGAACGGCTCCGGCATCCCCTCCGGCACATGCTGGGTGACCGCATCAGGGTCCGACGCCGCAGCGGTCTGCGGATCCGCCGCGGACGGCGGGCCGGAGGCCTCCTCGGGCCAGGTGCTGGGCGGCGGGGTCGCGGGGGAGGCGACAGCACGCGCCGACGGGCCGGGCGCGGACGGGTCGGGCTCGCTGCGGGGGGACGGGCCGTCGGCAGCCGCGGGCTCCGTGCCGGGCTTCTCCGCTTCCGCTGCCGTCGACTCCGGCGCATCGGTGGCCGCCGTGGCCGGTTCGTTCTCGTCCACCGAGATGCCGAACTCGGTCGCCAGGCCGACCAGACCGCTGGCGTACCCCTGCCCCAGTGCGCGGAACTTCCAGGTGTCGGCGCGGCGGTACAACTCCCCGCAGATCAGGGCCGTCTCGTCGCCCGTCTCGGGCACCACGTCGAAGACCGCGATCGGCTCGCCGTCGCTCGCCGCCGCGTCGTAGAGCAGGACCCGCAGATCCGTCACGCCCGCGAACGGCCCGCCGTCCGAGGACGCGGCCAGGACGACCCGGTCCACCGAGGGGTCCAGCGCCGCCAGATCCGCCTCGATGGTGTCGGTCAGTGCCTCGTCGACCTGTGTCTTGGGCAGATGCCGCACCAGGCCGCTGGGGTGGCGGGGCTGGTTGTAGAACACGAAGTCCTCGTCGGAGCGCACGCGTCCCCCGGGCCCCACCAGCAGGGCCGAGGCGTCGACATCGGGCGCACCGGCGCCGGGCGTCCAGCGCAGGACGGCCCGGACAGCCGTGGCATCGAGGGGTACGTTCGACCCTTTCAGCATCGCGTGCGTCATGCCGTAATCCTGCCTTCCCTCAGGTCGCAGGGACAACGCGGGGGCCCCGTGAGGTGCGAACGGGCCCGGGCGGCGGACACCCGGGCGCCTCGCGTGGGTTACGTGATTTTCACGCACGCGGGAACCAATCACACCCCCACACACGTACGATTACCGGCTGGATCCAGACAGCGAGCCGCCGCGGGGGGCCCGGATCCCGCAGGTATACGGGGAGTTATATGCAGCATTTTGGGCACCTTGCGCCCGACGTTCGGAAGGCACTGTTCCACCAGGAGCCGGTGGAGTTCACCGCCGATTCCCCGGCCCGCACGCTCGCGGTCGCCCTGGGCGCCACGCTCTACAGCCCCGCCACCCGCCCGCAGCTCGCCGCCGACGTCCTCAAGCAGGCCGGGCGCGGCGTGCTGTCCATGGTGCTGTGCCTGGAGGACTCCATAGGGGACGGGGACGTCGAGGCCGGCGAGGAGAATCTGGTGCGCCAGCTCGCCCTGCTCGATGAGGCGGCCGCCGCGGGAACCTCCCTTCCGCTGCTGTTCATCCGGGTGCGTGCCCCCGGCCAGATACCGGACCTGGTGCGGCGGATGGGGCCCGCCGTGCACAGGCTGTCTGGTTTTGTACTTCCGAAATTCACCGAGGAAAGCGGCATCCCGTTCCTGGAGGCGCTGACCGCGGCCGAGTCCGCAAGCGACCGGCGGCTGTTCGCGATGCCGGTGCTGGAATCCCCGCAGCTGCTGCATCTGGAGAGCCGCGCCGAGACCCTGCACGGCATCGCCAGGTCCGTCGACAAATACCGCGACCGGGTGCTCGCCCTGCGCCTCGGCGTCACCGACTTCTGCTCGGCCTACGGACTGCGCCGGGCTCCCGACATGACGGCGTACGACGTCCGGATCGTCGCGTCCGTGATATCCGACGTGGTCAATGTGCTGGGACGGGCGGACGGTACCGGCTTCACGGTCACCGGCCCGGTGTGGGAGTACTTCCGGCTGCAGGAGCGGATGTTCAAGCCGCAGCTGCGGCGCAGCCCGTTCCTCGGGCGGGCCGAGGAGCTGCGGACGGCCCTGATCGAGCACGACATGGACGGTCTGCTGAGGGAGATCGAACTCGACCGTGCCAACGGTCTGCAGGGCAAGACCTGCATCCACCCCTCGCACGTCGCACCGGTGCACGCCCTCTCGGTCGTCAGCCATGAGGAGTTCAGCGACGCGGTCGACATCCTGCGGCCCGAACGGGGCGCCGGCGGAGTCCTGCGCTCCGCGTACACGAACAAGATGAACGAGGTGAAACCGCACCGGGCCTGGGCCGAGCGGACCCTGCTGCGCGCCGAGGCGTTCGGCGTCGCCGGGGAGGGCATCGGGTTCGTGGAGCTGCTGACGGCGAGCGTGCCGGCGACATGACCGGCGGTGCACGACATGACGGTACGACGAAGGAGACACAGCGCGTGGTCTGGACGGGAGAATGGGTCGCCGGTCGGCTCGGGGTCTCGCTGAGCGGCGGGGACGAGCTGCCGGAACTGCTCGGGCTGGCGCTGCGGCGCAACCCCAAGCGGGCCCATCTGCTCGTGTCGAACGTGCTCGGCAAGCATGTGCCGCAGCGGCCGGACGTGGTCCATGGCGCCGGCCTCGGGCTGGGACGCCGGGTGCGGCAGCTGCTCGGTGAGGAGGCCGCCGCCCGCTCCGTCGTCCTGGGCTACGCCGAGACCGCCACCGGCCTGGGACATTCGGTGGCCGACGGCCTGGCGCTGGCGCCGTATCTGCACTCCACCCGCCGGCCGGTGCCGGGCGTGGCGCAGGTGGGCGGGTTCGAGGAGGAGCACAGCCACGCCACCTCGCATCTGCTGCTCCCGCAGGACCGCGAACTCCTGGCCGGGGACGGGCCGCTGGTGCTCGTCGACGACGAGTTCTCCACCGGCCGGACCGTGCTGAACACCATCCGGGCGCTGCATGCGCACTTCCCGCGCGAGCGGTACGTCGTCGTCGCCCTGGTGGACATGCGCTCCGACGAGGACCGCAGCCGTCTGGAGAAGTTCGCGGCCGAGTTGGGCACCCGGGTCGATCTCGTGGCGCTGGCCGCGGGCGGCGTCCGCCTCCCCGACGATGTGCTCGCCCGCGGCCAGGACCTCGTCGCCCGGCACGAGGCCCGCGCGGCAGGGACGCCGACGCCCGGCCCGAACGGAGCGTCCCAGGACCAGGACGGGCCCCGGCCGGCGGACGCTTCGGCCGCACCCGGCGCCGATGGTGCGCACGCCGTACGGATCGACCTCGGCTGGCCCGCCGGTCTGCCGGACGGCGGGCGGCACGGCTTCACCCCCGCGCACCGCGAGCGGCTGGAGGCCCACCTTCCCGCCATGGCGGACCGGCTCGCGCAGCAACTGGACGGCGCGCGCCGCATCCTCGTCCTGGGCAACGAGGAATTGATGTACGCGCCGCTGCGGCTCGCCGGGTCACTGGACGCGCTGGTCACCGCGGAGCACGGCGACGCCGCGGCATCCGCCGACGGCACCGGCGCGGGCGTCTTCTTCTCCACCACCACCCGCTCGCCGGTGCTCGCCGTGGACGACCCCGGATACGCGATCCGCACCCGGCTGTCCTTCCCCGCCCACGACCGCCCGGCCGACGGGCCGGGGGAGCGCTACGCCTACAACGTCGCGCCCGGCTCCGCCCCGGAACGCCGCTTCGATGCGATCGTGGCCGTCGTGGACGCGCCCGGCGACCGCCCCGAGCTGCACGCCGCCGGCGGTCTGCTGCACCGCCTCGCCGCGCACACCGACCGGCTGCTGCTCGCCGTTCTCCCCTCGTACACGCCGCCACCAGAGGCCGGACCCATGCCCCTCCCCGAGCCGCTGCGCGGCCCCGCCTTCTCCTCCTATGCGGCCGACGAGGTCGGCTGGCTGCTCCAGGACCTCTCCGGTGTCTCCCTGGAAGCGCCGACCGAGGAACGCGAGGAGGCGATCCAGCGCGGCGGCGCCCACTACGCGGAGTCGCTGCCCGTCGAATTCCAGCCGAGCCAGGAGTACCAGGCGCTGTTCCACAGCGCGCTCGACTCCTCGGCGAGCCGGATCGCGCGGGCCGTCGGGACCGTCACCGAGACCGTGCTCGCCGAACGCGGCCCACGCCCCGTGCTGGTCTCGCTGGCCCGGGCCGGCACCCCCGTCGGGGTGCTGATGCGCCGCTGGGCCCGGCACGTCCACGGGCTGGAGCTGCCGCACTACGCGGTCTCGATCGTCCGCGGCCGGGGCATCGACACCACGGCGCTGCGCTGGCTGGCCGCCCGGCACGATCCGGCGGACGTCGTCTTCGTGGACGGCTGGACCGGCAAGGGCGCCATCACCCGCGAACTTGCCCAGGCGCTCGCGGACTTCCCGGGCTTCGACCCGCGGATGGTCGTGCTCGCCGACCCCGGCGGCTGCGTCGAGACCTACGGCACCCGCGACGACTTCCTCATCCCGTCCGCCTGCCTCAACTCCACCGTCTCCGGCCTCATATCGCGCACCGTCCTGCGCGCGGACCTGGTGGGCCCGGACGACTTCCACGGCGCGAAGTTCTACCGCGAACTGGCCGCGGCCGATGTGTCCGGGACGTTCCTGGACGCGGTCGCCGCGCGCTTCGACGAGGTCGCCGAGGAGGTCGCCGCCGAGGTGAAGGAGCTGGCCGCCGCGGACCGGACACCCACCTGGGAGGGCTGGGCGGCCGTCCAGCGCATCAGCGAGGAGTACGGCATCCACGACGTCAATCTGGTCAAACCCGGTGTCGGGGAGACCACCCGCGTCCTGCTGCGCCGGGTCCCCTGGAAGATCCTGGCCCGGCGGGGCGCCGGGGCCGACCTCGCGCACGTGCGCCTCCTGGCGGAACAGCGCGGCGTCCCCGTCGAAGAGGTCGACCAGCTGCCCTACACCTGCGTGGGGTTGATCCACCCGCGCTTCACCCGCGGGGCCACCGGGGCCGACGGCAAGGCGGTGGCCTCCTGATGAGCACCCTCGTCGCCAGCGACCTCGACCGCACCCTGATCTATTCGGCCGCCGCGCTGGACCTCGCCGTGCCCGACGCCGAAGCCCCCCGGCTGCTGTGCGTCGAGACGTACGAGCGCAAGCCGCTGTCCTACCTGACCGAGACGGCCGCCGCTCTGCTCGCCGAACTCGCCGCCCGCACCACCTTCGTGCCCACCACCACCCGCACCCGCGCCCAGTACGGCCGCATCCATCTCCCCGGACCGGCACCGGAGTTCGCCATCTGCGCCAACGGCGGGCAGCTGCTCGTACGGGGCGAGCCGGACCCGGACTGGCGGCGCACCGTCGACGAGCGGATCGCCGCGCACTGCGCGCCGCTGGCCGAGATCCGCGCCCATCTCGTCCGCACCGCCGACCCGGCCTGGCTGCGCAAGGAGCGGGTCGCCGAGGACCTCTTCGCCTATCTCGTCGTGGAGCGGCCGCTGCTGCCGGACACCTGGGTGAAGGACCTCACCGGCTGGGCGGCGGAGCGCGGCTGGACGGTGTCCCTCCAGGGCCGCAAGATCTACGCCGTACCGCAGCCGCTGACCAAGAGTGCCGCCGTGGCGGAGGTGGCCCGCCGCACGGGCGCCACCGAGATCCTCGCGGCCGGTGACTCCCTGCTCGACGCCGATCTGCTGCTGGCCGCCGACCGCGGATGGCGGCCCGGACACGGCGAACTGGCGGTGGCCGGCTGGTCCGCCCCCCACGTCACGGCGCTGGCCGCACGGGGCGTCGCCGCGGGCGAGGAGATCGTCCGCGCCTTCCTCCGCGGTGCCGCTTTCCCGGACCGGGCGGTGGGGGAGCGCGGCCTCGGCTAGTCTCGCCGGGGCGGTCGGCTGCACCGTCCGGTGGCCGGCCGGGACCGCAATCCTTGATCAAGAGGAGACCAGTGGCTGAGTCCAAGAGCACGCAGATCACCGCGGAGATGTACGACTACGTCCTCGCCCACAACCCGCCGCTGAACGACGCACAGCGGGACATCGTCGAGCTCACCCATCGCGTGTTCCCCGAGGCGGCGGTGATGCAGTCGGCGCAGGAACAGGGGCCGCTGCTGGCGTTCCTGGTGCGGCTGATCGGGGCCCGGCAGATCGTCGAAGTGGGCACCTTCACCGGCTTTTCGGCCCTGTCCATGGCCCAGGCACTGCCCAAGGACGGCACCCTGCTCGCCTGTGACGTGTCGGAGGAGTGGACGGCGTACGCCCAGGAGGCCTGGGAGCGGGCCGGCGTCGCGGACCGCATCCAGCTGCGGATCGCGCCCGCGCTGGAGACCCTGCGCGCGCTGCCGGCCGAGCCGCGGATCGATCTCGCCTACCTCGACGCGGACAAGGGCGGCTACATCTCCTACTGGGAGGAACTGGTGCCCCGCCTGCGCCCGGGCGGTCTGATCGTCGCGGACAACGTCCTTTACCAAGGCGATGTCATCGACCCCGCGGCCACCGGTTCGGCCCTGGCGATCCGGGCGTTCAACGACCACGTCGCGGCGGACCAGCGGATGGAATCGGTGCTGCTCACCGTGGCGGACGGCTTGACGCTGGCGCGCAAGCGGTAGGGGGCGCCGGGCCTGGCCTTGTCCCGGCCGCCGCAGGCCGGGGCCGGGCCCCTGGTGCCGTGTTCAGGCGCGCAGCGGGACGCCGGCGATCGCTCTCCTGGCACGGCTACGGACTCCGATCGGCAGCTGTGGGGCCGCCTGCTCGATCTCTTCCCACTCGGACGACGTGACGTCGACGTCTGTCGCGCTCACTTGGCCCCGGTTCGCCAGCCGCAGTTCCACCTGGCGACGGAGAGTCGCGTAGCGCACCGCGGCTGCTCGGTGGCGCGCGGCGAGTTCGGGATAGTTCCAGACCAGTTGCCCGGTACTGAGCGCGGCCGTCAGCAGGCTGGCGGCGCCGGCCACCACGCGCACTGCGGTGAGGCCGGAGGCCGAGAGTGAGGCGAAGAGCGTGGTACCGACGACCGCGGACAGCATGGCTGTGGTGATCCCGGTGACGCGGTTCCAGTAGTTGAAGCGCTCCGAGGCGATGTTGTGAGCCACATGGAGCAGCTGTAAGCCCCGGGTCCAACGCTCCAGAATCTCGACGTGGTCCGGAGCGCCGCCCTCTGCCCTCACGTGCACCCCCGACACTCGACAGCCGCGCCCAGCGCGCACCCACCATCTCGCCCGACGGTGAAGTGACCGTCAAGAGGGCACCCGTAGGTCGCCGTCTCGTCATGGGGTGCGTCGGTGTGCGTCACGTCCCCCAGGTGCGTGGACGGCAAGACGGAGGACGCACGTGGCCCGATGGGGCCTGGCCGGCCGCAGCGGCCCTCTAGCCGCAGCCGCCCCCTCCGCAACAGCCGCCGCCCGCACCGCGCGGGGCGGGGGCGGGTGCGGGGGCCGCGGCGGAGCCGCCGACGGCGACCGTGGAGAGGAGCTTCACGGTGTCCTCGTGGCCGTGCGGGCAGACCGCCGGGGCGGAGGACTCGGCCATCGGCCGGTTCAGCTCGAAGGTGGTGTCACAGGGGCGGCACCGGTATTCATAACGAGGCATGAGCACAGATTAGCCGTGGCGCCGCTCAGCGCACGACGGTGCCGGGCGGCGCGTCCAGCATGGCCAGCTCCGCGCGGGTCGGCGCGCCTTCCCAGTCGCCGGCGGAGGCGACCGCGAACGCGCCGGTGGTGACGCCCCGGGCCAGCCGCCCGGCCGGCTCCTCGCCGTCCAGCAGCGCCGACAGATAGCCCGCCACGAAGGCATCGCCGGCGCCCACGGCGTCCACGGCCCGTACCGAGGGGGCGGGCCGGTCCAGACGGCCGCCGCGGGTGAAGGCCGTCGCCCCCTCGGCGCCGAGTTTGACCACGACCTCGCCGACGCCCAGGTCCAGTAGGAGTCCGGCCTGCGCGGCGAGCGACGGCCGCTCGCCCTCCGTTTCCGTACCTTCGGGCAGGCACAGCGGCAGCTCGTCCTCGGAGGCGATCAGGACGTCCACGAACGGGACCCAGGTGCGCAGGACAGCGGCGGCTTCCGCGGCGGTCCACAGCCGGGCGCGGAAGTTGACATCGAGGCAGACCAGCGAGCCGCATTCCCGGGCGAGGGGGAGGATCTGACGGGCCGCCTTCCGGGCCGTGGGGCTCAGGGCCGGGGTGATGCCCGTCAGATGCAGGACGCGGGGCGGGGCGGCGGAGAACGCGCCCCGGATGAGGTCCGCCGTGAGCCGGGAGCCGGCCGATCCCGCGCGGTAGTAGTGCACCCGCGTGACGTCGGGCAGCCGCGGTTCGCTCCACAGCAGCCCGGTGGGGGCCTGGGGATCGGTCGAGGTGCCGGAGACGTCGACGCCCTCGGCGCGCAGCGTACGCAGCACCAGCTGCCCGGCCTCGTCCGCGCCGACCGCGCCCGCCCAGCGGACGTCGTGCCCGAGCCGGGCCAGGCCGATGGCGACATTGCTCTCCGCTCCGGCGACGGAGACCTGGAGCGTGCCGCCGAGCTTCAGCGGGCCGCTGCCGCGCAGGGCGACCATGGTCTCGCCGAAGGTGAAGACGTCCGGGCGGCCCGGTTGGCCGGGAAGCCGCGGTCGGACGGCGCCGGCCTCGGGCGCCGGCCGCCCCGTCATTGCGCGCACGCCGCCTGGAACTCCGCCACGCGCTTGCGCAGCTCGTCCAGATCACCCCCGTCCGCCGCGTTCCCGATCAGCGGTGAACCGACGCCCACCGCCACCGCCCCCGCGTCGAAATACTCCTGCGCGGTGGTCAGATCCACCCCGCCGACCGGCACGAAGGCCGGCTCGGGGAAGGGCCCGCGGAGCGCCGCCAGATAGGAAGGCCCGCCCACCGACGCCGGGAACAGCTTCAGTGCGGAGACGCCCAGCGCCTCGGCCGCGATCACCTCGGACGGCGTCAGCACCCCGGCGAGCGTCGGCAGTCCCTGGCGTACGGACTCCTCCAGGCCGGCCCCGAGACCGGGCGTGACGATGAGGTTCGCCCCGGCTTCGGCGGCCCGCCGGGCGTCGGCGGCGGTCTGGACGGTGCCGGCGCCGAGCCAGGCCGCGTCGCCGAGCTCGGCGCGCGCCCGTCGGATGACGGTGAGGGCGTCCTGCCCGCTGAGCGAGATCTCGACCAGCAATACGCCTGCCTCCGCAAGCGCCATGACCGTGCGGAAGGACGCTTCCGCATCCCTGCCCCGGATGACGGCCACCAGCCGCTCGGTCCGGAGCGCCGTGCTGAGGTCCATAGCGTTTCCTGCTTTCTCCTGCACCCCGCCGCGGGTGTGCTGCGCGACGGGTCGCGCAGGCGCGCGGGTGACACCTTCGATTATTTCCCTTCGGGGAAGGGCGGCGGGGCCAGTCACCACAGCCCGCCCGTCACCATTCGGCGAACGCGCCGTCCTCATGGCGCCACACCGGATTCCGCCAGGCGTGCCCCCGCACATCCGCCGCCCGTACGGCGGCCTCGTCCACCTCCACCCCGAGCCCCGGACGGTCGGTCCGCAGCAGCGACCCGCCGTGGAAGCGGAACGGCTCCGGATCCACGACATAGTCCAGCAGCTCGGTGCCCCGGTGGTAGTGGATCCCGACGGATTGCTCCTGGATGAGGAAATTCGGGGTGGTGAAGGCGACTTGGAGGCTGGCGGCCAGGGCGACCGGCCCCAGCGGGCAGTGCGGGGCGAGCTGCGCCCCGTAGACCTCCGCGAGGGCGGCGATCCGGCGCAGCTCGGAGATGCCGCCCGCATGCGAGACGTCGGGCTGGACGATCGCCACGCCGGCCTGAAGCGGAGCCAGGAACTCCCTTCTGGTGAAGAGGCGTTCACCGAGTGCCAGGGGGATACCGGAGGCGTTGACGAGGTCGGGGAGGGCATGCAGATGGTCGCAGAGCACGGGCTCCTCGACGAACATCGGCGTGTAGTCGGCCAGCAGCGGGAGCAGCCGGCGGGCGTTGGCGGGCGAGACCCGCCCGTGGAAGTCGAGGCCGAAGTCCCTTTCGTCGCCGAGGACTTCGCGGGCGGTCTCGGCGCGCCGCAGGCATGCCCGTATCTCGGCGCGGGTCGCCACCGGCGTCATCCGGCCGCAGCCGTTCATCTTGACGGCGGTGAAACCGGCCTCGGTCTGTGCGGTGACCGCATCGCGCAGGGCATGTGGCTCATCGCCGCCGACCCAGGCGTAGGCGCGGATCTTCTCGCGGACCGGCCCGCCCAGCAGCTGATGGACGGGGACCCCGTGCCGCTTCCCCTTGATGTCCCACAGCGCCTGGTCCAGGCCGGCGACGGCGGACGAGAGGACGGGCCCGCCCCGGTAGAAGCCGCCCTTGGTCATGACCTGCCAGTGGTCCTCGATACGTGCCGGATCCTGGCCCAGGAGATATTCGGCCAGCACGTCCACGGCCGCCCGGACCGGCTCGGCCCGCCCCTCGACCACCGGCTCGCCCCAGCCGACGACGCCCTCATCGGTCTCCACCCGTACGAACAGCCAGCGCGGCGGGGCGAGGAAGGTCTCGATACGGCTGATCTTCATGCGGACCGGCCCGTCCTTTCGGCGTCGGCACCTGGCGTGCGGCCTCCCGCGCGGCGCCCGTGCCGCGGACGGCGTCGGGTGCGTGCGGCGTCTGCCGCTCCTGCGCGGTGCCTCGCGGTGTCCTGCCCACCGGCGTCCCCGCCGTAACGGCTGCCGCCCGGCAATTCCCCGCCGCGCTACGGATGCTCCCGCGCCGACATATCGAGCAGTTCGAGCATCGCCATATAGGCGCCGTCGATGTCCCTGTCCCGTACGGCCCCGACGACCGCGGCATGGACGGCATGCGGCGGCGCGAGCGCCCCGGCCGCGGCGAGCACCTCCCGGTCGCGCTGGACGAGGACCGGCACGATCACCCGGTGCATCTGCGCATAGAAGCGGTTGTTCGACGCGACCAGCATGGCCGTGTGGAAGGACGCGTCGGCGCGTACGAGCATCACCGGGTCGCCCGCGCTGGCGGCCATCGCGCTCAGCGCGGCGTCCAGTGCCGCCAGATCGTCATCGGTACGGCGCTCCGCGGCGAGCGCGGCCGCCGCGGGCTCGATGGAACGGCGCAGTTCGAGCACATCGGCGAAGAAATCGGAGGAGACCCCGGCCGCGAGCTTCCACCGCAGCACGTCCGCGTCCAGGAGATTCCAGTCCTCCCTGGGACGCACGAACGTGCCGCGCTTCGTCTCGGTGCCGAGGATCCCCTTGATGGTCAGCACCTTGATCGCCTCGCGCAGGACGGTCTGGCTCACCTCCAGCTCCGCCATCACCTCCGGCAGGACCAGGCTGTCGCCCTCCCCGTAGGTGCCCTTGAGGATCCGCGTGGCGAGCGCTTCGACCGCCACGTTGTGCACCCCGTGCCCGGTGACGGGCGTGGCGTGCCCGTGACGGCTCATCGTGCTGCTTTCCTGCCCCGGCTCAGGACTTCTTACGGCCGGTGCCGGGTCCCGTGCCCGAGTCCGCGCCGGTGCCGGTGTCCTGGCCGCTGCCGAGCGCGGACGTACGGCTGCGCCGTCTGCTCCCGCTGGTGCCGGCGCCGAACGAACCGCGTCCCGCATGGGAGGCGCCCTGCATCCTGACCCGCGCCGCCTGCCGCGCGGCCGTCATACCGGAGACGGGTACCAGCTGTCCGCGGTCGAACCGTTCCGCTTCCTCCGGGTGCCGGGCCCGCCAATACGGATTGTCGTGCGGGAGGCCGCCGCTGACCCGTCCGTACATCCCGAAGACCAGCAGCATCAACCCCACCAGGAAGCTGAAGAGGACGTTCTGGAGCCGGAAGGCGAGGAAGTTCGCATCGGTCTGCAGCAGCGCCAGGTTCACGAACCCGCTCAGCAGGAACAGCCCGCCGAACACGATGTTGAGGGTCGAGGCGAGGTTCCCGCCGATCACCATGCCGAGGAAGAGGATCGCGCCGACGACGATCGACAGGACGCTCAGGGTGCCGTTGGTGTTCAGCCCGGCCACGGTGTCGCCGCCGGTGTCGAAGTAACCGATGTGGTGGGTGAGTCCGAGGATGCCGAAGGCGATCAGCACCAGGCCCATGAGTCCCGCGCCGACGCGGTAGACCTGGCTGAGCCGATGGTCCACGGGCAGATGCTCATCGAGGCGGGTGTGCCGCGCCTTCACCCGGTGGAGCGGATTGGGCCCGTGGAGGGGCTGGCCGGTAACCCCAGTAGCCATGTCCGGCCTCCTTCGCGCAGAGGTGCCGTCTGAGCCGTACCTCTCTCCAGGATCCGCCCACGCCGCACATCACGCCATCGCGCCCGGGCGGCGCGGACCGTTCACCCGCCGGAGGAAAGCCGTCGGAGGCCGCCCTCAGCGCCACCGGAGCCCCGGGCCGCGCCCCGGCCCCGCCCCGCGACGCCCCGGTCCATGTCAGCCGGCCCCCGCCCCGCCCCTCGCGTCCCTGATCTCCTGCACCACCCGGGCCACCGTCTGCCGGACGGCGTCGGTCTCGGTCAGGAAGTGCCACCAGTCCGGATGCCGGCCCTCCAGGCCCGCGATCGCGCGGTCCAGCCGCGCCACCGCGTCGTCCAGGGGGCCGGCGTGCCGCGGGTCGGGGGTGCTGCGCCCGGCCATCGCCAGCCGCTGCGCGTCGCGGATCGCGAAGCGCGTCCGGTCGATCTCCTTCTGCCGGTCGAACGACACCGCATCGAGCCGCTGCAGCCGCTCGCCGGCCGCCGACACCGCCTCGTCGACGGTGTCCAGCAGCGCCCGTACGGTCGCCAGCAGGCTCGTGGCATCCGCCCAGCGCTGCTCGTCACGCGCCTGCTGCGCCTCCCGCAGCTTGGTCTCGGCCTGCCGGACGGACTGCGCGGCCTGCTCCGGCACCTGCTGGAGGTCCTGCCAGCACGCCGCGCTGTACCGCCGCCGCAGCTCGCTGAGGACCGGGTCGACCTTCCCCGCACGCGTGGTGATCGCCTGCGCCCGGGTCCGCAACGACACCAGCCGCTTGTCGATCTCCGCGGCTTTGCCCGGCAGCCGCTCGGCCTCGGCCCGTACGGCCTCGGCCTTGCGCAGCACGTCGTCGGCCCGCCGGATCGTCTCCTGGACGCCGTGCTGCCCGGCGCCCTGATTGAGCTTGGTCAGCTCCGGCCCGAGCGCCGCCAGCCGGCCCGCCAGATCGTCCGCCCGCAGCCCCTGGGCACGCACCGCATCCAGCCCATTGCTCGCCGCGAGCAGCGCCTGCCGGGCCCGCTCCACGGCCGGGGCCAGCCGGGCCAGCTGCGTCTCGGCGGTCTGCAGCAGCGGCCCGAGCCCCTGCGCGAACCGGTCGAGCTCGCCCTTGACGCGGTTCAGTTCCTCCTTGGCCCGCGTCAGATCGGCCCGCGCCCGCGCCATGGCGGCGCCGTCCAGATCGTCACGGTCCAGATCGTGCGAGTCGACCGCGGTGATGTATCCCTGGCTCACCTCATCGATCCGCCGGCCGAAGCCCGCGTAATCCTCCGCGATCTTCCGCGCGGCCGGCGAACTGTCCACGGCGGTGATCGTCTCTATGGAGATCCGCAGATCCCGCTGCGCGGTGTCCAGCTCGTAGAACGCCTCCGCCGCGGCATCCTTCGCGGCCTGCGCATCGGCCCGCTGACCCTCCCCGCGCCCGAACCAGCGACGGGTCCCCCCGCCCGCGAACGCCATCGGCGCCAGCGCGGCCAGCAACGGCAGCGGCAACAGCGCGAGCGCCACCACATCCCGGACCGGCCCCCCACGGGCGCGACGGCGTTCTCGCTGCTCATGCGGCTGCGTTTCTCTCGCCGTCACTTCCCTCTCCCGATCGATCGCATCGCCCCAGGCCGAATGTCATTGTCCCACTCACCGGAACGAACACCCCGACCGGTAAGTTCGTCCTCCGCACGCTGGTTTGCAGTCCAGCCCAGAAGGCAAGGTAGTCTGTCGGCTCGGCCAGGGCGCATAGCTCAGCGGTAGAGCGCTGCTCTTACAAAGCAGATGTCGGCGGTTCAAATCCGTCTGTGCCCACTTACCACGCAAACGACAAAGGCCCAGGTCATCCGGTGTGAATTCGGATTCCTGGGCCTTGATCGTTTTATGCTCCGGACGCCGCGCGACGGAGTTCGTGCCGTGTGCCTGCCGGAGGGCCCGGCCGGTCTTCCTGGACCGCTCGGCAGCGGGACGGTCGCCGGCATCTCCCCCCCCCGCTACTGAGGCGACGACAGGACCTGGATCACCGCGTTCAGGGGCTCCGGGGACGAAGAGAGTTCGCCGAGGAAGGGATATGCCAGTTCTGTGACGAGGAACAGGTTGGCGGCGACGAGGACGCTCACCGCCGCGACCATCCCGTAGTGCATCCGGGCCTGCTCGGTGCCGAAGATGATGGAGAACCCGAGGACCAGTCCGGTGTTCAGGAAGATCACCATCCACAGCGACGCGGGCGGGCCGGTGTTGGAGCGTGCCGCAAGCAGCCGTTGCGTTCGTGCGCCGGTCAAGTCCCTCAGGGACGCGAGCGAGCCGGTGAGGACGGCTCGTTGGATGTCGTTGCGCGGCTTGATCTCCTCGTACGTGCCGTACAGGCGGTTCAGCGCGTTCTCGGCCTCGGGCGTGGTGCGGCCGACCGCGGCGCGGGGCCACTCGGCCGTCGCCGCGCGGCCGTACTCCAGCAGGCTCTGCCGGATCCGTGCGCTCTCGGCCGTGCCGAACCCATGGAGTCCCCTGGCCAGCTGCACCGCCGCGGCGCCCTCGGCCCGCGTCATCTGGTCTGCCGAGTTCACTTGCCCCCAGAGCGAGAGGACCATGAAGCCGATGAGGAACCCGTAGACGAGACCGACAACGGGAAAGATGAATTGTGCGACCTCGTTGTGCCTGCCCTGCCTGAGGCGGGGGAAACTGTGCCGGACGAACGCCTGGACGACTGCTGTCCCGCCGGCGATCCCGACGACGAGCGCTGCCAGCAGCAACCCGGGCGGGAGGTTCATCATGATCCAACGGGCCACTGCTCCACGCTCCTGACGTACCCCACACCCGCCACCACCGGCGCGGTGGCCAACGAATGCACCGGCCTGCGGACACGCCGTGGTGTGAGGGGGCCCGTTCTGTCCGGGCCCGGGTGTTTGTCCGGTGTTGGTGGTTCTCCCGTGGGACCGGGGCCCCTCTCCCCGCCGGGAGGGCGCGGAGAACGGCCTGGGTAGAGTGCGCCGCGCGTACCACGTTTAGGGGAGCGAGCGATGCCACAGCCACTGGATGCCGGAGACCCGGCCGTGGTCGGTCCGTACCGATTGAGGGCCCGGCTCGGGGCCGGCGGTATGGGGCAGGTGTACCTGGGCGAGTCCGGTTCGGGGCGGCGGGTCGCCGTGAAGGTCGTACGGGCCGAGATCGCCAAGGACCCGGGCTTTCGCCGGCGGTTCCGGCGGGAGGTCGAGCTGGCGATGAAGGCGGGCGGCTTCTGGACGGCTCCCGTGGTGGACGCCGATCCGGACGCGCCGACGCCCTGGGTGGCCAGTCAGTACGTCCCGGGTCCCTCGCTGGCGGAGCAGGTGGCGGCGCACGGGCCGCTGGACGAGGCGGCGTTGCGGCAGCTGGCCGCGGGACTGGCCGAAGCGCTGCAGGCGTTCCACCGGATCGGGCTGGTGCACCGCGATCTGAAGCCGTCGAATGTGCTGCTCCTGGACGACGGGCCGCGGGTCATCGACTTCGGGATCTCCAAGGCCCTGGAGGACGACAGCGGTACGGCGCTGACGGTGACCGGCACGGTGCTGGGCACCCCCGCCTTCATGTCCCCCGAGCAGGCCATGGGGCGGGAGGTGGGGGAGCCGTCGGACATCTTCTCGCTCGGTTCGGTGCTGACGTTCGCCGCGACGGGGCGGGGGCCGTTCGGCGACGGGTCGACGCATGCGCTGCTCTTCCGCGTGGTGCACGAGCAGCCGGTGCTGAGCGGCGTGCCGTCGGGTGTTCGGCCGTTGATCGCGGCATGTATGTCCAAGGAACCGGGGGATCGGCTCCGGGCCGTGGACATTACGGCCACGGCGCTGGGGTCGGTCCCGGTGGAAGCAGTTCCGGGCCTGGTCGAGGGGCCGGGTGCGGTGGAAGCTCCGGGTGTGGTGGACCCTCAGGGTTCGGTTGAAGCCACCGGCCCGGTGGGCGATCCGGGCCGGGTGGCAGCGCCGGTGGGTGGGCCGGGAGGGACCGTGCTCGCCTCCGGCTCGGGCGGGCCCGGTGCCACCGAGGCCGCGACGGCATCCGCCTCCCGGCGGCCGGGTCGGGCCCGCGCGAGTGCGGTGCGCGCGCAATCCACCCAGGAGAGTGCTGTACCGCGGGCGGACGCCGTACCGCGGGCGGGCGGATCGCCGGTCGGGCGGGTCGCGCTGCTGGTGTTCCGGGCCGTGGCCCATGCCAGCGGTGTGCTGACCCTTCTGACGTACCTGGTCATGGCGTCCGGTACGGACGAGCTGGCCCTCATCCCTGTGCTCAACAGTCTCTTCGCGGTCCTGTACCTGATCGCCGTGGTCCTGCTTTTCCTCCGGATCAGGCCGTCCAGAGGGACGAAGATCCTGATGGTGCTGGCGGCCGGGCTTCCGCTGGGCACGTTCCTGGCGGAGCGGAAGGTGACCCGTATGGTCCGGGCGGCGGCGGCCGTCGGGTAGGGCTCGCGCGGCGGCGGGGAGCGGAGTCGAGTCCTCCTCCGGAGGGTGTGCCGCGGGGAGCGCGGTCGTGCCCCGTGGTTCCTGCACCTCGACCGGTTCCTACACCTCGATTTCCGCGAGCCGGCGGATCAGGTGGTCGGCGAATGCGTCCACGACGGCCGGGAGTTGACGGCCTGCCATGGCCTGGATCTGGATGGTGCGCAGATGCATTTCCGGGTTGAGGATGGCGATGGCCTTCAGCCCCTCGTTGCGCAGCCGTTCATGCACGGTGATGTGGCTGTTCAGTGAAACGGCATTCGCCTCTTTGACGAAGGTGGACAGGGCGCTGGCGCTGGAACTGACCAGCAGGGGTTCGAAGCTGATGCCCTCGATCGAGCAGCAGAGGTCGAAGAGGCGCCGGTTCGTGGTGCCTTCTTCGGTGAGGGCGACCGGATAGGGAAGCAGATCGTGCAGATGGATTTCGTCCCGCTGCGCGAGCGGGTGATCCGATCTGACCACGGCCTGGATCGGGGCCCGTTGGGCATGGATGACGCGGACGTCGGGAGCGGGCGCGAGGCTGAAGGTGACGGCCAGGTCGACCGAGCCGTCCTTGACCATTTGTGTAGCCGATGACGGGCTCACCACGGGCAGTTGGAAGGTGGTGCCCGGATTCTCCTTGCGGAATGTGGCCATGGCGTGCGGCAGGAATTCCTGCGAGGCGCCCTGTGAACTCGCCACCCGGACGGTGGCCCCCAGCCGGCCGCGGCCGCGGATCTCCGCGAGTACCTGATCGGTTTCCAGGGTGGCTCGGCGCGCATAGGCCGCCAAAAGGGCACCGGCCTCACTGGGTACCATTCCGCGTGGCCGGCGCTCGAACAGCGGGACGCCGATTTCCTGCTCAAGTTTGCCGATCTGCCGGCTGATGGCCGAGCCCGCGACCAGGAGTCGCCTGGATGCCTCATTGACCGAGCCGGTGCGAACCACTTCGAGGAAGTACTCAAGAGCCGGACTGTTCAGCATGCGCTCAGCATAGAAAGCTATTGCTCTTCGGGCAACGATTTGTTCTATAAATTGCGATTGCGTGAATGGTCCGGCCGTGCCTAACGTCGGCAATACGCCCTGCGGGCTCATCCGGAACGGGCGGGCCGAGCGAATCGGCGGCGCCTTTTACCGGCGGCCCCGTCGACCGGCGGCCGGCCGATAGGGCTCCCCTCACCCGGTGTGCATCCTCCCCGCAGGCAGCCGAGGCAGGGATGATCATGAATGCGACGGTCACCGGCGACGACACCGGATCCTGGGCGACACCGGACGGGGACATGTCCTTCCGCTGTCCGCTGCCGCATCTCCCGGAGGCGGTCGCCCCGGCGCGCCGCCGCGCGCACACCGTACTGACCTCCTGGAATCTTCCCGCGACGACCATTGAGGACGCGGTGTTGGTGATCTCCGAACTGGTCACCAACGCGGTCACCCACGCCCTTCCGCCGGCCGTGCTGCACCTGTCCCGGCCCGGGGGTGACGCGCGCTGCGCGCTGCGCATCGAGGTCTCCGATGCGGGGCCGGCGTCCTGCGTCCGCTGGCCGGCCGACGGGGGGCAGCCGGCCGAGCACGGCCGGGGGAGCGGCATCGTCACTGCCTTGTCCCTCCGGTACGGCGCCCGCGCCCACCGCGACGGAATCACGCGCTGGGCGGACCTCCCGGCGGCCTGAGCGGCGTTCACCGTGGCGTTGCCCATTCGGCAACCAGGTGTTCTAAAAGTTGCGATTGTGCGAACGGTCGGTGGGCTCTAGCGTCATCGCTCAACGAGCTCCCGAGGTCTTTTTCCGCTGCTTCGGACTCACTCATCGGCGTTTCCACCCTGCGCGACAGTTCGCCTGCTCGATTCGAGGGAGTAACACTCATGACGACCGCTGGAGAGACAGGTCAGATGATTGCCGAGAAACCCCTGAGCCGGAATCGGGCGAGGCGTGCCGTGCTCGCGGCCACGGCCGGAAACACGCTTGAGTGGTACGACCTGACCACTTATGGGTTCTTCGCGGTTTCGATCTCCAAGGCGTTCTTTCCCACCGGTGACGCAACGGTGTCCCTGATGCTCGCCTTCGGCACATTCGGGATCTCGTATCTGGTCCGGCCGTTGGGCGCACTCGTTCTGGGGCCGTACGCGGACCGCGCCGGACGCAAGGCCGGTCTGCTGTTGACGATCCGGCTGATGATGATCGGCACGTTGCTGATCGCCGTGATGCCCACCTATGCCTCCATCGGCATTGCCGCACCGGTCATGATTCTGCTGGCCCGGCTGTTGCAGGGATTCTCGGCGGGCGGTGAATTCGGCAGTGCGACCGCATTCCTGTCCGAGCAGTCGTCGGACCGGCGCGGCTACATGGCGAGCTGGCAGTTCGCCTCGCAGGGCCTGGCGACGCTGCTGGCCGCGACCTTCGGCACCGTGCTCAGCATGAATCTCTCCGCTGCGCAGCTGGATTCGTGGGGCTGGCGCATTCCGTTCCTCGTCGGCCTGCTGATCGGCCCGGTGGGCTATGTGATCCGCCGGCAGCTCCCGGAGACCCCCGAATTCGCCGAGGCCGTCGAGGCGGGAGAAGCCACGACGACACCGATACGGCAGGTGCTCGGACGGCAGAAGCTGCGGGTGCTGCTCATGGTCGGCGCCATGGTGATGTCCACCGCGGTGACGTATGTGATCGTCTATATGCCGACCTATGCCCAGAAGGTCCTGGGGCTGCCGTCCTCCGCGGGATACATCGGTGCGGCGGTCTCCGGGGTGATGCTGACGACCGTGACGCCCCTGATCGGCCATCTCTCGGACCGGATCGGCCGCACCAAGATCATGCTCATCGCCGGGACCGCGATGGTGCTCCTCATCTGCCCGCTGTTCCTGCTGCTGTCGGGCAGCCCGTCGCTGCTGGTCATGGGCGTGGTGATGGGGGCACTCGGGCTGTTGAAGGCCTGCTACTTCGGTGCGCTGCCGGCCCTGATGTCCGAGGCGTTCCCGACGGCCACCCGCAGCACCGGCCTGTCCCTGAGCTACAACCTCGGCGTGCTGTCCTTCGGCGGCTTCGCCCCGGCGATCATCACCTGGATGATCGCCAGCACCGGCAACCACCTCTCGCCCGGCTTCTACATCATGGCGGCCGGCGCCCTGAGCATCGCCGCCCTGCTGGCCGCCCGGCGCTTCCTCGCCCTGCGCTGACCCGCCGGCCGTATCCCGTACGCACTTCCGACCAGCCGCCAACGGCTGCTGCCGGACGGGCCCCTGCCCGCCGGCCCCCCACGAGAGAACGAGGTCACTTCCATGACGGACGCTGCGACGATCCGCGCTCAGCTCCCCGGCACCCCGCGTGATCTGGTGCACGAGCGCCAGGACGCACTCATCGCCGGACTGATGGACTACGTCAGCCAACCCGGCGTGAGCGCGACCGGCGAGGGGTTCCCCGCCGCGACCGACCGTGCGCTCGACGAGGTCAAGCGGGCCGGCCTGACGCCGTCGGTGCTGGCCAGCGACGGTGGCCGGCCGCTGGTGGTCGGCCACCGCGCCGGGCCGGCCGGGTCGCCGCACGTCCTCCTCTACGGCCACTACGACGTCCAGCCGGCCGGACCGCGCGAACAGTGGGACTCCGACCCCTTCACCCCGGTCCTGCGGGACGGGCGGATCTGGGGGCGCGGCACCGGCGACAACAAGGGCCAGCACTATGCGCATCTGCAGGCGCTGCGCCTGTTCGACGAGTACGCCGGCCAACTGCCCTGCTCGGTCACGGTGCTGCTGGACGGCGAGGAGGAGATCGGCAGCCCCACGCTGGCGACCACCCTGCGGGCGCACCGGGAACTGTTCGACGGCGATCTGGTCGTCTGGAGCGACCGGTCGGTGCACGAGTCCGGTGAATGGTGTGTCTCGCACGGGGTGCGCGGCATGCTCCGGCTCCGGCTGCGGGCGACCGGTCCGAGCCGCCCCCTGCACTCCGGCAACTTCGGCAATGTCGCGACCAATCCGGCCTGGCAGCTGGTCCAGGCGCTGGCCTGCCTCAAGGACCCGGCCGGCCGGGTCCTCGTCGAGGGCTTCGACGACGGCCGCGAACCGCTGCCCGACGCCGACCGCGCCGCGTTCGCCGCGCTCCCGCTCGATCTGCCGCAGGTCCTCGGGGACATCGGGCTGAGCGGGATGGACCCCGCCTTCGACGGGCTGTCCTTCTACGAGCGTCTGGCGGACCGCCCCACGCTGACGATCAACGGGATCAGCACGGGTGACGTGGCCCGGACGATCATCCCCGACACCGCGGAGGCGGGCGTCGACATCCGGCTGACGCCGGGCCAGGATCCGCAGGCCGTCTTCGAGCGGGTGGCCGCCCATCTGCGGGCCCACGCCCCCGAGGTGACGGTCGTCAAGACCGGCGGCACACCGGCCTCCCGGACCACGATCGACAATCCCTACACGCCGCAGGTGGCAGCGGCCATCTCGCGGGTCACCGGGCGGCCCCCGCTGCTGATACCCGCCTACGGCGGCACCCTTCCGGACTGGGTCTTCACCGACGTCCTCGGGCTGCCCAGCATCGGCCTGCCGCTGGCCAACGCCGACCAGGCCAACCACGCGCCGAACGAGAACCTGCGCGTCGACTACTTCCTCGACGCCACCGCCATCTGCATGGAGCTCCTGCTCGAACTGGGCTCGTCCGACGGCCCGTTGGCGCGTCCCACCGCAACGGAGGCGTGAGACCCGATGCACCCCGCACCACACCCCGGGCCCTGGCTCGTCCACGAGGGAACGCTGACCGGTCTGAAGGTCCTCGATCTGTCCCGCATCCTGTCCGGGCCGTTCTGCACCATGATGCTGGCCGACCTGGGCGCCGATGTGATCAAGGTCGAGGACCCCGTCTCCGGAGATGACACCCGGGTCTGGGGTCCCCCCTTCCAGGGCGAGGACGCGGCGTACTTCCACAGCGTCAACCGCAACAAGCGCGGTATCGCCGTCGACCTCAAGGACCCGGAGTGCCGCGGCCTGATCCACGAGCTGGCGGCCGGCGCCGATGTGATCGTGGAGAACTTCCGGCCGGGCACCGCGGCCCGCCTCGGTCTGGGCTACGAGGACGTCCGGGCCGGCAACCCCGGCGTCGTCTACGCCTCGATCAGCGGCTACGGGCAGACCGGGCCGTACCGGCAGGAGCCCGGCTATGACGCGATCGCGCAGGCGGTGAGCGGGGTCATGAGCGTGACCGGCGAACCCGGGGGACCGCCGGTGCGCTTCGGGGTGTCCCCGGCCGACCTCGCCGCCGGCATGTGGGCCGCCCTCGGCATCCTCGCCGCCCTCCGCAGTCGTGAGCGCACGGGCCGGGGCGAGTGGGTCGATGTCTCGCTGCTGGACGGCCAGGTGGCCTGGCTGAGTTATGTGGCCGCCGGCTACTTCGCCTCCGGCGACGTCCCGCAGCGCTACGGCTCGGCCCATCCGGCGATCGTGCCCTACCAGGCGTTCCCCACCGCCGACGGGCATCTCATGGTGGCCGCCGGGAACGACGGGCTCTGGCGCCGTTTCGCCACCGCGATCGGACTCGCCGCGCTCGTCGACGACCCACGGTTCGCGACCAACCCCGACCGGGTCCGCCACCGCGGGGAGCTGCTTCCGCTGATCGAAGGCGCGCTGGCTGCCCGCGGCGCCCAGGAGTGGGCCGCACGGCTCACCGAGGAGGGGATACCGGTCGGTCCGATCAACACCGTCGACCAGGCCCTGCGGCACCCCCAGGTCATCGCCCGCGGCATGGTCACCGAGATCGAGCACCCCGACGCCGGCACCCTCCGTACCCTCACGTCACCCATCAAGCTGTCCGAGCACCCGGCGGCCGTACGCACCCCGCCGCCCCGGCACGGTGAGCACACCGCACAGGTCCTGACCGCCCTCGGGGCCGGCCCCGGGCAACTGGCCGGACTCCGCGCACGGAAGGCCGCGAAGTGACCCCGTCACCCGGCCCCGAGCCCGCCGTCGCGATCACCCGCTCCGGCGCCGTCGGCGAGATCCGGATCGGTGACGGCGGCCGGCGCAACGCTCTTCCCGCCGCCGCCTGGGAGTCCCTGGGCCGGCAGGTCAGGGAGCTCGGGGCGCGCCGGTCGCTGCGGGTGCTGGTGCTCCGCGGGCAGGGCGACACCTTCTGCGCCGGGTCGGACATGACCGACTGGGTGGCGGCGGATCCGGGCCATGTCGAGGAGTCCTTCGCCCACATGGAAGCGGCGTTCACGGCGATCGAGGACTGTCCGGTGCCGGTGATCGCCGAGGTCCGCGGTGTCGCCGCGGGGGCGGGGTGCCAGCTCGCCCTCGCCTGCGATCTGCGGCTCATGGCGGACAGCGCACGGATCGGGATGCCGATCGCCCGGCTCGGCATCCTCGCCAGCCCGGTCTTCGCGGCACGGCTGGTCGCCCTGGCCGGACCGGGCACGGCACGGGAGTTGCTCTACACCGGCCGGCTGGTCGAGGCCCGCACGGCGGTGGCCCTCGGACTCGCCGACCACTGCGTGCCCGACGACCGGCTCGCCGAGCACGTCGGCCGCCTCGCCGCCGGGATCGCCGACCATCCGCCGGCGGCGATCCGGGCCGCCAAACGGGCCGTCGCCGCCGCCCTGGCACCGCAGCGCACGGCGACTGCCGCCCCACAACGGCCGGTGGTGGCCCGGCCCCACTTCGACCGTGCGATCGCTGCGTTCCTCGGGCGGCCCGCGGCGGTACCGCCGGACCCGTCCTGAGCAGGGACGGCGTGGGGTGGGTGCGCGGCGGGTCGTCCGGGGTCGCCGCGCGCTGTTGTTCGCCGTGGGGGGTGCTGTGTATCGTCGAGAGTGACTTGAAGTTTCAAGTAACTGGCCCGTGGGATCGCGGGCCGGACCTCGACCTGTGAAAGAGCGCTCCTCATGACGTCCCCCCTCAGCACTCTTGAGCCCTCCCGCCTCGGCGTATCGATGCGCGACAAGCCCGCTCCGTACGGCTACGACACCGGGCTGCTCGTACTGCGGCTCGCGCTCGGACTGACCATGGCGGCCCACGGTGCCCAGAAGCTGTTCGGCTGGTTCGGCGGGCCGGGGCTCGACGGGACCGGGCAGTTCTTCACGATGAGCGGCTATCCGGCCGGCCGGACGATGGCCGTCGTCGCCGGTCTGAGCGAGACGCTCGGCGGGCTCGGGCTGGTGGCCGGACTGCTCACCCCGCTCGCCGCCGCGGCGGTCGTCGGCACGATGATCAACGCCCTGGCCGTGAAGTGGGGCGGGGGCTTCTTCGCGCCCAAGGGCGTGGAGTACGAGCTGCTGCTGACCGCCGGTGCGGCGGCCCTGGCACTGACCGGGCCCGGCCGCTTGGCCGTTGACCGCTTCCTGCCCGGCCTGCGGGTCCACCGGCCGGTCCGCGGTGTGGCCGCACTGGTGCTGGGGGTGGTCGTGGCGGGCGTGATGCTGCTGGTCCGGAAGTGACGCCGGGCCGGGCGGGGCAGGAACGGACGCCGGCCCGGGACGGGCAGGAACAGACGCCGGCCCGGTCCGGGCAGGAACGGATGCCAGCCCGGCGGGGGCAGGAATGGATGCCGGCCCGGGGCGGGCAGGAATTCACGCCGGCCCGGGGGCAGGCAGGAACAGCGGAGCCGGAAACGGGGAGTGCGGCGGCACCATGGTGGTGTCGCGGCGGAAGAGCGGAGAGCAGGGCCATGCCGGTACGACGTCTCAATCACGCGGTGCTCTACGTACGTGAGGTGGCGCGGGCCGTCGCCTTCTACACCGAGGCCCTCGGGCTCACGGTGGATGTCGAGGTGCCGGGACGCGCCGCGTTTCTCAGCGCTCCCGGCTCGCTCAACGATCACGACCTGGGGCTGTTCGCCGTGGGTCCCGGGGCTCCCGGGCCCGAAGCGGGACGGGTCGGGCTGTACCACCTCGCCTGGGAGGTCGGCACGCTCGGCGAACTCGTCGCGGCGCGTGACCGGCTCGTCGAGCGGGGCGCCCTGCTGGGGGCCAGCGATCACCTCGTCGCCAAGTCGCTGTACGCCAAGGACCCGGACGGCAACGAGTTCGAGGTGATGTGGCGGGTCCCGCGCGAGGACTGGCCCGGCCCGGACCAGCCGGACCGCGTGCTCCCGCTCGATCTGGCAGCGGCACTGGAGCGCTGGGGGCCGGACCTGATGACGGGGGCGGCGGCGGGGTCGGCCACCTGAGGGGAGGCCGGGGCGGGGTGGTCCTCAGGCGTCCGACGCCGCCCGCTCCTCCTGTCCGCTCCGCCCCGCCGGCTGCGCCTCTTCCTCCGGACCTGCCGTGCCTGCCGGACCTGCCGTACCCTCCGGCTTCGTCGGCTGCGCTCGCCCGGCCCGCTCCGTCCAGCGCTTCTCGACGCCGGACAGCCGCCAGTACGCCAGCGCCGCGGCCCACACGACCACGAACAGGCCGACGATGATGAAGCCGACGTTGTCGAGGTCGAGGCCGGATATCCAGCCGGTCAGCGGGTCGGTGAGGGCGAGCTTGTCGTGCAGCACCGTCACCAGCTCGATCGTGCCGATGAAGAAGGCGACGGCGATCGAGAGGCCGGTGATCGCGAGGTTGTAGTAGACCTTGCGCACCGGGTTGGAGAACGCCCACTGGTAGGCGAAGTTCATGAAGGTGCCGTCGAGGGTGTCGAACAGGCTCATTCCGGCGGCGAAGAGCAGCGGCAGACACAGCACCGCGTACCAGGGCAGACCGGCCGCGGCGCCGCTGCCGGCCATCACCATCAGGGTCACTTCGGTCGCGGTGTCGAAGCCGAGCCCGAAGAGGAAGCCGAGCGGGAACATCTGGCCGGGGCGGGAGACGGAGCGGGTGAACCGCCCCAGGAAGCGGTTCATGAAGCCGCGTGAGTCGAGTTGCCGCTCCAGCTCGACCTCGTCGTAGCGGCCGCTGCGCATCTCGCGGAAGACCCGCCACATCCCGGACAGCGCGATGAGGTTGAGGGCGGCGATGAGGTAGAGGAACGACCCCGAGACGGTGGTCCCGACCGTGCCCAGGATCTGGTGCATGCGGGATTCGTCGTTGAGCAGGATGCCGGCGAGCTGCGCGCCGCCCGCCACGAGGGCCGCCATCACGACGACCACGCTGGAGTGGCCGAGGGCGAACCAGAAGCCGACCGAGACCGGCCGCTTGCCGTCGGCCATCAGCTTGCGGGTGGTGTTGTCGATGGCGGCGATGTGGTCGGCATCGAAGGCGTGCCGCATGCCGAGGGTGTACGCGGTGATGCCCAGCCCGACGCCGAAGACCCGGCTGCCGACGGTGTAGTGGTGCGGGACCACCAGCAGGAAGAGCACGCCGAAGGCGACGACATGCAGTCCGGCTATGACGGCCATCAGGCCCGCGGTACGGACGGTGTCCTGCCGTCGCCAGCGAAAGGCGCCGGAGGCAGGGGTGGTCGGGGTATCGGTGGACAGGGCCATCCGGCGGTCACGCTCCAGCACCTCGTGGATCAGTTCGTGAGATGCCGTGGCCGGTCTCCTGGCTTACAGGTGCACGCGTCCGCCCCCGCCTTCCCGGCCGCGGGCTGCGGTCAGTGGCGCCGCAGAGGCGTCATGCGTCTGCGGAAGGGGTGGAAACTCCCCGATCACAGTGGCGAGGGCCGCTCCGGTCTGGGACCTCACGGTCCGTCACCGGTCTTCCCGAACACCACGGCCCGGCCACTCTAGCCGCCACGGGGGAGGGGTGCGGTCCGTGGGGCGGATCCGGCGACGGGCGGGAGCGCCGTCGGCGGGTGAGGCTCGTCCGTCACAGGTCAAGGGAGCAGAGAAAGGCATGGAGTTCCTGGTCGAAGAGCGCGGTGTTCTCCAGATTGACCATATGGGCCGCGCCCGGTATCCGGATCCTGCGGGCGCCGGGGACGGACAGCGCTATCGCATGGGCGTTGGCGGAGATGTCGCGGCCGTCGAGGTCGCCGTCGAATACGACCGTCGGCACCCGGATCTCCCCCAGCCGCCCGGCGGCTCCGACCTCCAGGGGCATCCCGGCCGCCGTCCCCTCGCCATGCACCTCCACATTGGCCTCGGCCGAGGCGCGCATCCGCTCACGGAATCCCGGGTGCACGGCGGACGGTTCGCGGTGCGGCCCGTCCACCCACATCCGCAGGAAGTGCTCGATATAGCGCTCCACGCCGTCCGGTGCGCCGATCGCCGCCACCTGCTCCTTGATGTGCTCCAGGAGGAAGGGGTCGGTGAAGGCGCGGCCGCTGATCCCGGGGGAGGCGAGGGCGAGAGCCGACACCCGGTCCGGGTGGGCGAGGGCGGTGTCCAGCGCGACCCGGGCGCCGTGGGAGAGGCCGACGAGGACGGCGTGGGGGACGCCGAGGGCGTCGAGAAGCGCGCACAGGTCCTCGTGGTGGGCGAAGTCACCGGCCACCGTGGAGGACAGACCGTGGCCGCGGAGGTCGTAACGGATCGCGCGCAGGCCGGAGTTCACCAGCCAGGAGAACTGCTCGTCCCACATGTGCTGGTCGAGCATCGCGCCGTGCAGCAGTACCACCGCGGGGCCCGAGCCCGCCGTCTCGTAGAAGAGTTCGCCCTCCTCGACCGGCACGATGCCGTTGTCGATCTCGGACCAGGCGGTGATTCTGCGGGTCATTCTCTGGGCCGTCCTTTGTGCGTCGGATGCGGTGGGCTGGGCTGGATGCGACGGGCGTCGGTATTGCCGTGACTGTCGGGTTCCTCCGGTGGAACGTGTGAGCCGTTCCCGAGGTGCCGGAATTCCGCACCGAGTCGGTCGAGCACGTGCAGCGCGGTGCGGAGGTCCTCGGCGGGCAGATCGGCCAGCCGCTGCCGCAGCTGCGCCGTCTCGGCCTTCTGGATTCCGCGTATCGCCTCCGCGCCCTCGGCCGTGAGCTGGATCAGCGACGAGCGGCGGTGGGCGGGGTTGGGCGCCGTCACCGCCAGGCCCAGTTCGACGGCGTGGTTCACCCAGCGCTGCACCGGCTGCCGGTCCAGGTCCATCGCGCGCGCCAACTGCGGCACGGTCCGCGGGCCTTCGGCATGCAGCGCGTCCAGCAGTGCGTGTTCGCCGGCGGTCAGGCCCGTACCGGACAGTTCGCGTTCCACCGCGCGCACGACCGTGCGGTGCAGGGGCCACAGGCGCCGGATGACGCCGTACAGCAGGTCTTCGTCGGGCGCCGGCGTCGGTGCTCCCTCGCCGTCGCCGTCGCGCTCGATGGTGCTCATGGACGTGGACTCCCCCTCGATGACGCTGAATCGCCTCACTGATTCCCCCTCAATGACACTCATAGTGTCATGGTGACACTCGTGATGTCGTTTGGGAAGGGGGCTGCCGCGGAAAGGGGTTGAAGAGGAAAACGAGCCTGACGGGACTCGTGTGACCGGTGGATGAGGAAGGCGGACGGTGGATGAAGGTCTCTTTGCTGCGTGCGGTCGGAGTGGCCACGGCGGCGTACGGGGTGGCGGTGGCCGCGGCGCCCGGTCTGCTGGCCCGGCCCTCCGGGCTGGCCGATGCCGCGGGGCGCACCGCCCCGGCGACCCGGACCTCGCTGCGTCCACTGGCCTGGCGGGACGCGGTGAGCGGGCTGGCGCTGGCGCTGGCTCCGGAAGGGCCGGCGCTGCGCACCGCCGCATATGTGCGGATCGCCGCCGACTTGGGGGATGCCGTGCTGCTCGGTGCGACGCTGCCGGGGCGCGGCCGCCGGGCGGTGGCGGTGGCGGTCTCCGTGGGCTGGGGCGCCCTGTCGGTGGCCGGGCTGCTCGCCGAGGGGCAGCGGTCAGGGGGCCGGGCTGTTCGCCGACGGGCCGGGTCAAGGAGGCCGGGGAAGGGAACTATGTGCCCTCGGGGGACGGGGCCTCTTCGGGTGTGAAGCGGATGACGAGGTCGGCGCGCTCGCGGGTGGCCGCCACGACACGGGCGTTGGCCTCGTCCGAGGCGTGCACGAACCGCTCGGCATCGGCACGCGGGCGTCCGAAGCGCTCATGGCGGTCGATCAGCCGCCGGATCCGCTCCGCGCCGTCCAGCTCCACGTACCAGACCTCGTCGAGCAGTGCGCGCACCCGCGACCAGGGGGCGGAGTCGAGCAGGAGGTAGTTGCCCTCGGTGACGATGAGCGGGATGTGGGGTGCGACGGGGATGCTGCCGGCGACCGGCTCCTCGATACGGCGGTCGAAGGCCGGGGCGTAGACGGAGGTGTCCGGTTCGGGGGAGCGCAGACGGGCCAGGAGTGCCGCGTAGCCGCCGGGGTCGAAGGTGTCCGGTGCGCCCTTGCGGTCCCCGCGGCCCAGGCGGCGCAACTCCGCCTCGGCGAGATGGAAGCCGTCCATCGGCACCAGCGCCGCCTGCCCGGCCAGTCCGGCCACGAGATGGGCGGCGAGGGTGGACTTCCCGGCGCCCGGCGGGCCGGTGATCCCGAGCAGCCGGCGCCGGCCGGGCGTCGCGGAGGCGGCGAGGCCATGGGCGCGGGAGAGGAGGTACCGGAGATCCATGATGTCTCCATCGTGCCTGACCGGGAGCCACATCGGGCGGCTGCGCGCCGGGTTGGCAGCTGCATCTCCCGGTCCCTACGGGCCCGGCGCGGCGGCTGCATCTCCCGGTCCCTACGGGCCCGGCGCGGCGGCTGCATCTCCCGGTCCCTACGGGCCCGGCGCGGCGGCTGCATCTCCCGGTCCCTACGGGCCCGGCCCGGCGGCTGCG
Organism: Streptomyces sp. 2323.1; assembly: GCF_900221035.1. Lineage (NCBI taxonomy): Bacteria > Bacillati > Actinomycetota > Actinomycetes > Kitasatosporales > Streptomycetaceae > Streptomyces > Streptomyces sp. 2323.1. The sequence goes on from NZ_LT907981.1 coordinate 5,671,704, forward strand.
ACTTCCGGTCCCTACGGGCCGGGCCCGTCGGCCGTGCCTCCCGGTCCACACCGTCCCGGCCCGGCGCCAACCCGCCCGGCCTCAGCGGGAGTCGGCCGCGCCCCCGCCCGCGAGGCCCAGCCGCCACAGGGACGTGACCTCGGCGGCGCGGGCCACATGGAGCGGGTCGGAGGTGTCGCGGGCGCGCGGATGGCGGGGGGTGATGTCGAGCCGTCCGAGGACGGTCAGGCCGGCGGCGGCGAAGGCGTCGAGGAGCGCGGCGTGCGGACGCAGCCCGAGGTGTTCCGCGAAGTCGGAGAGGATCAGCCAGCCCTCGCCGTCCGGTGTCAGATGGTCCCCGAGGCCGCCCAGGAACCCGTGCAGCATCCGGTTGCCCGGGTCGTACACCGCATGCTCCACGGGGGAGGTCGGTTTCGCGGGCACCCACGGGGGGTTGCAGACGACCAGCGGGGCGCGGCCGGCCGGGAACAGATCGGCCTCGACCACCTCCACCTGCCCGGCGACGCCCAGCCGTTGGGTGTTCTCGCGGGCGCAGGCCAGCGCCCGCGGGTCCTGGTCGGTGGCCACGATCCGGCGTACTCCGCGCCGGGCGAGCACCGTGGCCAGTACGCCGGTGCCGGTGCCGATGTCGAACGCCAGCTCCTGGGAGGGCAGCGGTGCCTCGGCCACCAGATCGACGTACTCGCCGCGGGCCGGGGAGAAGACGCCGTAGTGCGGATGGATGCGGTCGCCGCCGAGCGCCGGGACCTCCACGCCCTTCCTGCGCCATTCGTTGGCGCCGATGAGGCCGAGCAGCTCGCGCAGCGAGACCAGGGAGGCGGTCGGATCCACGCCCTCGGCGGTCCCGGACGCCTCGTCGCCGGCGGGCTCGGCGGGGCCGTACGCCCTGGCGCAGGCCTCGCGGACGTCCGGGGCGCGGTGCAGCGGGACGGCGAGCGACGCATCGAGCGGGACCAGCAGCATGCCCAGGATGCGGGCGCGTTGGTTCTGCGCGGCGCGGTGCAGGTGGAACGCCTGGGTGACGTCGGCGGGCGGTGCCTTGCGGGGGCGGCGGTCGATCCGGCGGGCCATCGCGGTCAGCAGCTGGCGGGCGTTGTGGAAATCGCCGCGCCACAACAGCGCGGTGCCCTCACAGGCGAGTTTGTAGGCGTCGTCGGCCTTCGTCCGGTCGTCCGCGATGACGATGCGGTGGGGTGGCGGAGCGCCGTTCTCGGAGCGCCAACGGGCGGAACGGGCCTCGTCGGCCTCGGTCCATTCGACGACCGGCGGTTGGTTCACCGAAGTGTGCCTCGCGTGTGTGGTTCGGACCTCGCCGAGGGGTGCCGCCCAGGGGGGCGGTCCCGGTCCGGCGTCCGGGGAGCGCGAAGGCTCACAGGAGACGGGGGGCGTGGTGTGACGGCCGATTTTACTCCGGATCGGGGAGGCGCCTGCCCCGTACCGGCGGTGGGCCGTCCGTACGCCGCGACGCCGCCGTACGGCACCGTCCGAGCGGCCCCGGCCGCCCCGCCGCCCCTCAGCCCGCCGTACCCCGCTCCGGCCGCCGCATCAAAAAGGCGGCAGCCGATCCCGCGCCGAAGAGGGCGACGGCCGAAATGGCGGTGCTCACCCAGGACGTCCCGAGCCACTGCCCGCCGAAGTAGCCGAGGCTCACGCTGTAGGCGGCCCAGGCGAGGCCGGACAGTGCGGACCAGGGGAGGAACTCGCGGACCGTGCGGTGGGCGACACCGGCGCCCAGGCTGACCACGGAGCGTCCGGCGGGTGCGAAGCGGGCCAGGACGACGACGATGCCGCCGCCCCGGGTCAGCGCCGTACCGAGTCGCCGCTGCGCCGCGGTCAGCCGGCGGGAGCGGCCGATGGCGCGGTCGAAGCGGTCGCCGCCGCGCCAGGCGAGCCGGTAGGCGACCATGTCGCCGAGCACCGAGGCGGTGGCGGCACACAGCAGCAGCGAGAACACCGGGGCCAGAGAGGCACCGCCGTGGACGGAGGCGGCGACATCGGCCCGGCCGACCGCATCCACGGCGCTCCCGGCGCCGGCGGAGGTGGTGGCCGCGGCGATCACCAGGATCCCGCTGGGCAGGATTGGGACGAAGACATCGAGCACGATCGAGCAGCTGACGACCACATACACCCACGGGGTGCCACTGAGGGACCCCAGGCTTTCCAGCAACGTGCTACTCCCGGTCCGAACCCCGCCGCGACGTCGCTCGGTGCGGCAGGGGCGGCCCTTCAGCCATACAGCGTACGCCTGTGCGCTCGGGCCCCATCCGGCCGGGTGGCCGGGTGGTAGGCCGGCCCGGGAACGCGGAACGGCCCGTACGGCGGGATGCCGTACGGGCCGGGAAGTGCGGGGCCGCGGAGGTGCCGGGGCCGGGTGGAGCCGGTGCCTCAGGCGGCGGACGGCTCCTGCTGAGCGGCCGCCGTCGGCTCCGTGCGCGCGCCGAAGAAGATCCGGTCGAGCGCCCAGGAGCCGGGGCCGGTGAAGAAGAGCAGCAGGAAGGCCCAGCAGAACAGCACGGACGCCTCACCGCCGTTCTGGATCGGCCACAGCGCGGTGCCCTGGTGCGTGGAGAAGTAGGCGTACGCCATCGAGCCGGAGCTGAGCAGGGCCGCGGGGCGGGTGCCCAGGCCGAGGATCACCAGCAGGCCGCCGGCCAGCTGGATCACGGCGGCGTACCAGCCCGGCCAGCTGCCGGTCGGGACGGTGCCGCCCTGCCCCATGGCGCCGCCGAGGACACCGAAGAGCGAGGACGCGCCGTGGCAGGCGAAGAGCAGTCCGATGACGACGCGGAAGAGCGCGAGGACGTGCGGGGTGGCTCTCTGAACGAACGAGTCCAGGGGTGCAGACATGTGGGGGCTCCTACGGTTTCTGGGGACGGGGTAACCGCTGGAGGCACAGGTTAGGGAAACCTAATCAATACTTGCAACTTCAACCTCTGGCCATATGGGACCTTTGGCTCGAAGCGGCCGATCGTGCTGCCGGAACCGTGCCTCCGCCCGCCCCGGCACCTGTATGTACCCCCGCAACCGCCGCCCGCAGCGCCGCCCGTGCCACCGCATCCGTATCGGCGAGGGTGACCGACCCCACCCCGGGGCGGGCCCCGGCCGCCGTCACCCAGTGCACCCCCTCCGTCGGCACCCCCACCGCGAAACGCCGCGGATGGCGCCGGCCGTCGGCCTCGATCAGGTGGTACGGGCTCGGCGACACATCGAGCCCGCCGGTCTCGTAGCCGTCCACGGTGTGCGGGCGGCAGCCGCCGTCGGCCAGCAGCCGGGCCAGCAGCGCATCCCCGGTGCGCCGCAGATCCGGCTCCGGCAGCCGCGCCTCGATCAGCGCCGCCGCCGTCACCTGGGACCCCGTCACCTCCGGGGAATGGGCCGTGAAACCGGGCCCGCGGCCGTCGGCGGCGCCCAGCCGGACCGCCATCCGCGGGCCGACGACCTCCAGCACCCCCGCCTCGATCAGCGCCGCCATCTCCTCTATCCGGCGCCGCGGCGGCCCGATGGACAGGAAGGCGTTGAGCGGGGTGTACCAGCGGTCCAGATGGTCGCGGCGGGACACCCCGGCCAGCCCGCCGTGGTCGACGATCTGCCGCAGCTCGTTGCGCAGATCCCGCAGTACGTCGAGGGCCGCCTTGACCGGGCCGGACACATTGTTCTGCCGGGCGTGCGCGACGTCCGTGCGCAGATGGCCCAGCAGCCACTCCCGGAAGGCCGCGGGGCCGGCGAACGACTGCTCCGTGTGCGGCCGGGCGAGGCGGTCCCAGTCCCAGCGGGCGTCCGGCGCGATCCCGAAGGCGTCCAGGACGTCGCCCTCTTCGGGGCTGTGGTGCGCGCCGGCCAGGAACCGCTCCCGGAAGCGGAGCACCGCCTCGCCGCCCGCGCCGCGCCGCGTCAGCAGCGCCTCGTAGTAGACCGCCTCCACCTCCTTGGCCACCAGGGGCCAGACCTCCGTCAGGAAGTCGGGCAGGTCGCCGGAGTCGGCGCGCCGGCGGAAGGCCGCGCGCACCTCCGGGGTGAGCAGCAGCGGCAGATGGCGGCCGTGGGCGCCCTTCGCGTTGTCGCCCCGTGCGTGGTACGGGATGCCGCGCCGGGAGCCCGCGTACAGCCGCGGCTCACGGCCGGACGGCAGATACACCAGTGCACCGTCCGTGCCGCGGACGAACCGGCCGCCGCGGGCCGTCGTCAGCAGCGCCATGTGGTCGAAGAAGTTGAGGCCCAGTCCGCGCAGCAGCACCGGGCGGCCCGGGGCCAGCGACTCCAGCTCGGCGGAGAGATCGGCGGGGTTGGCGGGCGGCAGATAGTGCAGGCCGTGCCCGGCGGCGTACTCGGCCAGCCGCTGCTGCTCGGCGTCCGGCGCGGTCGGCAGGTGGCCCTGCGCCAGGATCACCGCCCCCAGACCGTGCAGTGTCCGGCCGTCGTCGAGGGCCAGCGACTGCGAACCGTCGGGCGCCTCGGTCAGCCGCACCGCCCGGGCCGGGTGCGTCACGACCGTCACCTCCGGGGGAGCGGTGCGCACCGTGCGGCGGAAGACCCACTCCAGATAGCGGCCGTACAGCGCCCGCCCCGGGTAGTCGTCCGGGCCGACCTCGCAGCCCTCCCAGTCGTACAGGCTCGGCCCGGGACGTATCGGCCCTGCGCACTCGACGCTGTCGTCGGTGAACAGCGTGACCTGCGACGCCACCGTGTTCATCAGCAGCTCGGGCGGCTGGGCGGTGCGCCACACCTGCCCGGCACCGGGCGGGGCCGGGTCGATGACATGGACGGTCAGCCCGGTGCCCGCGGCCAGTTCGGCGGCCGAGGCGCACAGCCGCTCCAGAACGCTCGTGCCGCGCGGTCCGGCGCCCACGAGGGCGAGGGCGGGCCGGGGGTGGCGGTCGGCGAGACGTTCGGCGGCCAAGAGGGGCGCTCCCTGGTGCGGCGGACGGCCGGCGCGTGGAGGGCGCGGCCGCCCGGGTACGGGCGACGGGCAAACGTGCGCCCCATCATCACCGCCCCGTATCCGGGCGCGGCACCCGGGTACGGCAAAGAGCGACGCCCCCTCTGGCCGGCCCGGGGCACCGCCGGCCGCTCACGGACACCGGGCCGCCCGCCTCATCCGTTCTTAGGCCGGTCCGTTCCCGGTACGGGACCATCCGCAGCGGCGGATTCCCCGGCAAGGCGGGCATCGGCCACTTCGGTGCGCCAGACCGTCACGAGCCGGACGCCGCCCTGTTTCTCCCGGCGGGCCTGGTCCAGGGCGAGCCGCGCCGCACGGCCCGCCAGCGTCAGCGTCATCAGCTGGTTGCCGAACCACGGCCCGCCCGTACGCCGCCACTTCACCGGCGGCCGGGGGAGCCGACCGTGCCGGGCCAGCAGCTTGCCCAGCCACCGGCCGGGCCGGCTCCAGCCGAACCGGAATCCGGCCTGGAGTATGCCGGGGATGCTGTTGTGGACGGGCGAGCAGGTCAACTGGAGAATCCGGCTGGCGGGGTGCGGGCCGGCGCCACGACGGCGCGGCTCCGCCACATAGGCGTGGTGCACGTCACCGGACAGTACGCAGACCGTCGCCGGGGCGTCCCTGCCGGAGCCCGCCTCGGTGATCAGCTCGGTGAGCGCGGTGAACGAATCGGGGAAGGCCGCCCAGTGCTCCAGGTCGGCGCGCTGGCGCAGGGACTCGCTGTGCCGGGCCCAGCGGGGACCGCGTTCACCGGCGCACAGCGCGGCGTTCCAGCCCTCGGCGGCATGGACGAGATGCGGCAGCAGCCAGGGCAGCGAACTGCCGAGCAGCAGATGGTCGTAGCCGCCGCGCTCCTCCAGCACCGCCTGCCGCAGCCATTCGCCCTCGGCCTTGTCGAGCATGGCGCGGCTGCCCTCGTCCAGGATCCGGCCGGCCCGGGTGTCGATCATGACCAGGCGTACCCGGCCGAAGTCCCGGCGGTAGCTCCAGCGGACGCCCGCCGGATCGGCGTCCGCGGCGGCCGCGAACTCCCGTACCAGGTCCGTCCCGTCCTCGGCGGCCCGTACTTGGGCGTACAGCTCGTCGGCGGCCAGTTCCGCGGGAGAGAGATTGCCCAGGTGCTGGTGCACCCAGTACGACATCAGACCGCCGAGGATCCGCTCGCGCCACCACGGGGTCGCCCGCATCCGGGACAGCCAGGCCGCCGAGGTGTTCCAGTCGTCGATCACATCGTGATCGTCGAAGATCATGCAGCTGGGGACCGTGGACAGCAGCCAGCGCACCTCCGGGCCGAGCCAGGACTCGTAGTAGAGGTGGGTGTATTCCTCGTAGTCGGCGACCTGCTGCCACGGCGGCTCGCTGAGGTCGCGGCGACCGGCCAGCGCACGGGCGGTCGCCTCGGAGGTCTGGTCGGCGTAGACCTGGTCGCCCAACAGCAGCAGGACGTCCGGGCGTTGCCGGCCGGGATCGGCGGCGAGGGTGGCGGCGAGCGCGTCCAGGGCGTCCGGGCCGACCGGGTCGTGCGAGGCGTCCGACGGCGTCGCCGACCAGCGGCAGGAGCCGAAGGCGAAGTGCAGCGGCCGGTCCGGGGAGGCGGGGAGGGTACGGATCGTGCTCGCCGGGAAGGGGCTGTCGGGCGGCGGCCAGACCGTCCCCTCGTCCAGCAGGACCCGGTAGGGCGTCTCGCTGCCGGGCGCCAGACCGGTCACCGGCACCAGCGCGTAGTGGTGCCCGGCCACCTGAAAGGTGCGCTCCGCGCCGTGTGCCCCGCCGTCGCAGCGGATCTGCACCTCGCACGGCCGGTCGGTCTCCACCCATACCGTCGCGCTGGTGGCATCGACGTACCGCAGCAGCGGTCCCACGCGCAGTCCGGCCATCGGTGCCTCCCCATGTCGTCGTCAGAGGATAAGCACACCGGGTGTCGCGGAAGACGGGGGACGGCGGGCCCGCCGGCCGGTGGTGTCCGGCCGGCGGGCGCGGGGTCGAGGGCTCAGCAGCCGTCCAGGATCTTCTTCAGTGCGGCCTTCTCAGCGGAGTCCGCGCTCATGCCGTACACATGCTTGACCCACACCCACATCCGGGCGTACTCGCAGTGATACGAGGCCTTCGGCGGCAGCCACTTCGCCGGGTCCTTGTCCCCCTTCTCCTGATTGACGTTGTCGGTGACGGCGATCAGCTGGGAGTGCGTGAGGTCGTTGGCCAGCTGCTGGCGGCGCGCGGTGGTCCACTTCGCGGCGCCCGACTTCCATGCCTCGGCCAGCGGTACGACGTGGTCGATGTCGAGGTCGGACGCCTTGGTCCAGGTCGCCCCGTCGTACGGCGAGACCCACTTCCCGCTCACGGCCGCACAGCTGCTGTTCTGCTGCACGTCCGTGCCGTCCCGCTTGAGGACCACCTCGCGGGTGTTGCAGTTCTTGCCCTGGTCGATCCAGTGCGGGAACTTGGCGCGGCTGTAGCCGTCCAGCGAGCCCTCGGTCTGCTCCTTGATGTCGGCGAGATACGTCCGTGCGGTGGCCGCGTCCGGGGGGCTGGGCGGCGCTGCCTGGGCGGACTGGCCGCTGAACACCAGCGTGCCGACCAGGGCGGCGGCCGCACCCGCGGCGATGGAAACTCGACGCGCGTAGACCTTTGCCATCGAAACTCCCTGTATGTGGGGGGAAGTTGCCATGTGGTGCGGCCCATGGTGACGAAGTGGGGTTTCCATGGGACGGGCACCAGGTAACAGCCTGGCGACATGCCCACGTCAGTTCAAGAGCTGACGGGAGGCCATAAGCGCATAACCGCACTCCGGTTGAACCGCTCCCGCGCATGCGCCCGCTGCCGCGCCCCTACAGTGAGCGCGTGCTGCTGCCGGTCAACGCCACCCTCGGGGTCGTCCTCGCCGTCCTGCTCATCGCCGCCGTGGCCCTCGCCGCCGCGGCACGCCTCGGCCACGCCCGCGCCATCGCCGTCGCCGGACTGCGCGCCGCCGCCCAACTCGCCGCCGTCTCCTACCTCATCGGCTGGGTGGTGCATGCGCTCCCGTGGCTGCTGTGCTTCCTGCTGCTGATGTTCACGGTGGCGGTACGGACCGCCGGCCGCCGGATCACCCAGAACCGCACCTGGTGGTGGGCCGCCGCGCCGATCGCCGCCGCCGTCGTCCCGGTCGTCGCCCTGCTGCTGCTCACCGGTCTGGTCCCGCCGCGCGGGCTGAGCCTGATCCCCGTCACCGGCATCCTGATCGGCGGCGCGCTGACCGCCACCGTGCTGGGCGGGCGGCGGGCGCTGGACGAGCTGGAGACCCGGCACGGCGAGTTCGAGGCGGGGCTCGCGCTGGGGCTGCTGGACCGGGAGGCGCGGATGGAGGTCGCCCGCCCGGCCGCGTCGGACGCCCTGCTGCCGGGGCTCGACCAGACCCGGACGGTGGGGCTGGTCACACTCCCCGGCGCGTTCGTCGGCATGCTGCTGGGCGGCGCCTCGCCCGTACAGGCCGGTGCGGTGCAGCTGTTCGTGCTGGTCGCGCTGCTGGCGGTGCAGGCGGCGGCCTGTGCGGTGGTGCTGGAGCTGGTCGCGCGCGGACGGCTGCACCGCGTACCCTCGGGGGCAGCAGAAGGGGAGTAGCTCTCTGCCGGACCGTCGACATAATGCCCTCCCGTCGCCCGACCACCACCCCTGGTGGAGCGCGCCTCGCGCGCTGTGACGACGTGGCGAGCCGGCGCCCGGAGCGCGGTACGTAGCCGTACGGCGCCAGCGAGACCTTCGGCCGCAGTGTTTGACGCTGCCGTGCCGAAGCGACCCCTTTCCCGGGCCTCTTTGGTGCGGCCCGACCGATCGAGGTATGCCACCCCGTGTTCAGCTTCACCATCGCCGCCGTCGTCTTCGGCGTCGTCTTCCTCGCCGAACTGCCCGACAAGACCGCCCTCGCCGGCCTGATGCTCGGCACCCGCTACCGCGCCTCCTACGTCTTCGCCGGCGTGGCCGCCGCCTTCCTGGTGCATGTCGCGCTCGCCATCGCCGCGGGCAGTGTGCTGACGCTGCTTCCGCACCGCTGGGTACAGGGCGTGGTCGGTGTGCTCTTCCTGGCGGGCGCCGCCGTGCTGCTCTTCCGTAAGGGCGACGACGAGGAAGAGGTGAAGAAGCCCGCCGACCAGAGCTTCTGGAAGGTCTCCGGGGCGGGCTTCATGATGATCCTGGTCGCCGAGTTCGGCGATCTGACCCAGATCATGACCGCCAACCTCGCGGCCCGCTACGACGCCCCGCTCTCGGTCGGCGTCGGCGCCGTCCTGGCCCTGTGGTCGGTGGCGGCCCTGGGCATCCTCGGCGGCCGCACGCTCATGAAGTACGTCCCGCTCCGGCTCATCACCAAGGTCGCCGCGTGCGTGATGCTCGTGTTGGCGGGGCTGAGCTTGTACGAGGCGATTGCGGGCTGAGGGGGCGGCCGCGGGCGGCGCGGCCGGGGGCTGCTCGCGCGCTGCCGGTTGCTCAGTCCGTGAGGTGGAGGGCGATCACGCCGTCCACCCGCGCCTCGACGCGGACCTGGGTGAGGTCGCGTACCTGCGCGGTGGGCGCGAGCGCGGCGGCGCGGTCGCCGACACCGATCACCCGCATACCGGCCGCCCGGCCCGCCTCGATGCCCGCCTCGGAGTCCTCGAAGACCAGGCAGTCCTCGGGGGCGAAGCCCAGTTCGGCGGCGCCCTTGAGGAAGCCCTCCGGATCGGGCTTGCTGGCGCTCACGCTCTCCGCCGTGATCCGCACGGCAGGCATGGGCAGCCCCGCCGCGCCCATCCGGGCGTCGGAGAGCGCGATATCGGCGGAGGTCACCAGGGCGTGCGGAAGGCCGGCCAGGGCGGCCATGAAGGCGGGTGCGCCGGGAACCGGCACCACGCCGTCCATGTCGGAGGTCTCCTGGGCCAGCATCCGGCGGTTGTCCGCCAGGTTGCGCTCCATCGGGCGGTCCGGGAGCAGCGCGGCCATGGTGGCCCAGCCCTGCCGCCCGTGGACGACCGTCAGGACCTCGTCGGCGTCCAGCCCCTGCTCGGCCGCCCAGCGCCGCCAGCAGCGCTCGACGACGGCCTCGGAGTTCACGATCGTGCTGTCCATGTCCAGCAGCAGGGCGCGGGCGGTGAGCGTGGTGGTGGCCGTCATCGGCGGGCTCCTCGGCGCTACGGGCCTGCGGACGGCGGACCGGCCGTGCAGGAGGTCAAGCGGTTCCGCCCGCCGGTCAGGGAGTGCGGGCGGAACCACTTTGTTCTCACACGATACAAAACGTTTGCGGGTGTCGACAACCGGCCCCGGTCAGTGCACCGGCGGCCGGTCGCCGTGCCGGGGCTACGGCGCGCTGGTACGGGACTCCAGGGACGCCCGTGTTCCGGCGCCGTAGACGCCGTCCGGGTCGCCGGTCACCCCGTATTGCCGCTGGTAGCGCGAGACCGCGGCCCGTACCTCCGCGTCATAGCGGCCGTCTGCCGCGCCCGGGTACAGGCCGAGCTGCTGCAGCCGCTGCTGGAGTTCCGCCACCTCCGGCCCAGAGGCGCCCTCGCGCAGCGCCAGCGGCCCGGTGGGTGGGGCACTGGAGGCCGGGGACGGGCTGCCGGGGGAGTCGGCGACGCTGCCGGACGCCCTGGTGGGGGCGGGGGGACGCGGAGGCCGGGTCCGGTAGCGCCGCACGGTGGCCGGGGGCGGGCCGGTGGCGGTCGCGTCGGGTGACGGGGAGCGGCCCGGGGTGGGGGAGGAGGCGGCCGCGCTCGGTGCGGGGGCGTCGCCGGTGGGGAGGGCGGCGCTGGGAGAGGCGGTGCTCCGGTCGGGCGGCGCCGCCCGGTCCCGGACGCCGCCGGACAGCGCATCGGTACCGATCAGGGCGGCTGCGACGGCGGCCGCTGCGCCGGTGGCCACCAGGGCGGCGGGCCGGGGGCGGGTCCGGCGCGGCACGGGGCGGGCGGGATCCGCGGGGCCGGCGGACGGTTCCCCATCGGCCGCGGTGAACGTCCGGGAGGTCGGGCCGGAGCGGCGCCGTGCTTGGGGGACCAGGGGGACGGAAGAGGAGAGAGCCGAGGGGGCGGAGAACGTGGTGGAGGCGGAGGCATCGGCGCGGTACACCGCCGCATCCACCCCGGGTAAGTCGTCCAGCTGGTCGCCCGCTCCGGCAGCGGCCCCGCCTGCCCCGGCGGCACCCGGACCGGCCATGCCAACGGGACCGGCACCGCCCACCCCACCGACGTCCCCGCCGTCGCCCCTCCTGTCATCCCCTCCGGATCCCCTCCCGGCGTCCTCGCCCGCGCCCTCCTCCCCGTCGGGCAGTGACACGTACGGCCGAACGCGCAGCGGGTCGAAGTCGTCCGCGCCGACCGCCGCGCACAGACAGGCCGGCCGGCCGTCGCCGCGTTCCGGGGCAGAGCAGTGCGGGCAGTTCCGTGCCGTCACGAGTGGTCCCTCCCTCGACGCCTCGAACCGGCAGCGATTATCCAGACGTCACCCGCCCCGCGCAGGCGCTCGACGACATCCGCAAGGCCCGCCCCGGCCGTCCCCCGTACGGCCCCGGATACCGGACACCGCTCGGCGGGCCATATCCGGCACCACCGCCCAGGATGGAAGAAGTCCGACGGCCGGTTCCCACGGGAAGGAATGGACACCCCGGCATCCCGGCACCCCGGCACAGAGGGAGAGGTTCATGGCGCAGGACACCAGCGCTCCTGCCGTCCCCGGCGAGGACCGGTCCCGTCGGACGATCCTCGTCGCGATCGGCGCGCTGTTGCTCGGCATGCTCCTCGCGGCGCTCGACCAGACCATCGTGGCCACCGCACTGCCCACCATCGTCAGTGAACTCGGCGGCCTCGACCATCTGTCCTGGGTGGTCACCGCCTATCTCCTGGCCTCCACGGCAGCGACGCCCCTGTGGGGCAAGCTCGGTGACCAGTACGGCCGCAAGAAGCTGTTCCAGACCGCCATCGTGCTCTTTCTGATCGGCTCGGTGCTGTGCGGGATCGCGCAGAACATCGGGGAGCTGATCGCCTTCCGGGCCCTTCAGGGACTGGGCGGCGGCGGCCTGATCGTGCTGTCGATGGCGATCGTCGGGGACATCGTGCCGCCCCGCGAACGCGGGAAGTACCAGGGCCTGTTCGGCTTCGTCTTCGGCGGTGCGAGCGTGCTCGGTCCGCTGCTCGGCGGACTGTTCGTGGACCACCTCAGCTGGCGCTGGGTGTTCTACATCAACGTGCCCGTCGGCATCGTCGCGCTCGCCGTCATCGCCGCCGTGCTGCACATCCCGCGCAGCCGCGCCTCGCACCGGATCGACTACCTGGGCACCCTCACCATCGCCGCGGCCGCCGCCTGCTTCGTGCTGATGGCCTCGCTCGGCGGCGTCAGCTACCCCTGGGGCTCCTGGCAGATCATCGGGTTCGGTGTCCTCGGCGCCGTACTGCTGGCGGCGTTCGTGGTCATCGAGCGCCGGGCCGCCGAGCCCGTACTGCCGCTGCGGCTGTTCCGGCTGCGCACCTTCACGCTCACCGCCGTCATCGGCTTCGTCATCGGCTTCGCGATGTTCGGCTCGATGACGTTCCTGCCGACGTTTCTTCAGGTCGTGCAGGGCGTGACACCGACCTTGTCCGGTGTCCACATGCTGCCGATGGTGCTCGGCATGCTGCTGGCCTCCACCGGCTCCGGTCAGATCGTCAGCCGCACCGGCCACTACAAGGTCTTCCCGATCGCCGGCACCGGCGTCGTCGTGCTCGGCCTGCTGTTGCTGCACCGGCTCGAACCGTCCAGCGGCGTCGCCCAGATGAGCTTGTCCTTCTTCGTCTTCGGCTTCGGGCTGGGCCTGGTCATGCAGGTGCTGGTGCTCATCGCGCAGAACGCCGTCCCCTACCGGGACCTGGGCGTCGCCACCTCCGGCGCCACCTTCTTCCGCTCCATCGGCGCCTCGTTCGGCGTCTCCCTCTTCGGCACGGTCTTCGCCAACAACCTCCGCCCGCGGATCGCCGACGCCCTCGCCGGACACCCCCTGCCGCCGGGCGTCGACCCGTCGCGGATCGCCGAGGATCCGCGGACCGTGGCACGGCTGCCGGCCGGGCAGCTCGCCGGTGTCCTGAACGCCTACTCCGTCTCCATCACCGGTGTCTTCCTCTACGCCGTCCCGCTGGTCCTGGTGGCGTTCGTGCTGGCCTGGTTCCTCAAGGAGGAGCCGCTGCGCAGGAGCGTCACCGCCCCCGACACCAGCGAGGTGATCTCCTCCAACCCCGTCGAACGGTCCTCCCGCGACGAGGTCGCCCGCGCGCTGTCCAAACTCGGCAGCCTGGAGGGCCGTAAACACATCTACGAGAAGATCACCGCCCGGGCCGGACTCGACCTCAAACCGGCCGCCAGCTGGCTGATCCTGCGCATCCACCGCTACGGCTCGGTGGAGCCGGGGCTGCTCGCCGAACGCAGCACCGTGCCGCTCGGGGTGATCTCCGAGGGCGTCCGGCAGATCGAGGAGCGCGGACTCGCCGTCCGCCAGGGCCTGTTGCTGCAACTCACCGACCGCGGACGGGAGGGCGCGGACCGGCTCTCGACGGCCCGTCAGGAGTCACTCGCGGAGTTGCTGGGCGACTGGTGGACCAGGGACCGTCCCACCGACCTCACCGAACTCGTCCGCGAGCTGACGGCGGAACTGTGCGGCTCGGACGCGGAGGAGCCACACAACGGCGACGCCCGGCAACCGTTGCCGCGTACTCATCCGCCTGCTCCGCACCGGACCGACCGGGCGAAGTGACCGTTTTCATACGGTAGTTGACGGCGCCGGGCAAGGGCTCGGGCCGGTCCGTCTCGGTCGGCACGCTCAGCCGGGCGAGGAGCACCGGTCCGCACGCTCAGCGGGGCGATGGCCGCCGGTCCGCGGTCTCAGCCGAACGCGGAGCGCCGGCCAGCCGCTTCTCGAAGAAGACCTCCGCGTACGGGTCGTCGTGATACGGCTCGATCTCCGCGAAGCCGTGCCGCCGGTAGAGCGCGACCGCCTCCACCAGATCCCGCCGGGTGTCCAGCCGGATCCGCTCGGCCCCCAGCCGCGCCGCCGCCGACTCGGCCGCCGTCAGCAACCGGCCCGCGCCACCGCGCCCCCGCCAGGAGGCCCGCACGAACATCTGCTTGAGCTCCGCAGTGCGCGCGTCCAACAGCCGCACCCCGGCGCAGCCCGCCACCACCCCACCCGCCCGAGCCACCAGCAACACCCCATACGGGGGCGTCAGATCGGCACTCGGGTACTCCGCCAGCCCCTCCTCGATCTCCTGCGGTGTCGACCGACGGCCCTCGTGCAGCGCGAAGTAACGGTCGGCCACCTCGGTGTAGTACTCGCGCAACAGCGCCCGGGCGTCCGGCGAGCCGACCGGCTCCGCACGGACAGTCCAGGGGATACGGAGAGCGGCGGCGTCACCCATGGAGCCATTGTCACGACCGGAACCGCACGCCGCGCAACGGATTTCGGGTGACGCCGCCGCCGGCTCAGCCCTGCCGGGGACCGGCCTGCTGCACCACCTCGAACAGGAGGCTCCTCACTGACAAGCACACTGTTGGACGTTTTTAGGGCACATGTTTGCCTTCCTCTTGCACCCTCTTGAGCAGAGTCTGATGGGCTGTCGTGGGCATTGCCGAGGGGGGAATCATGGCGATTGAACTGCCTGATGAGGTGGTGTCGTTCCTTCAGTTCATCGGGGTGAACTGGCCGAACGTCAACGAGGACAAAGTCCGCGAATTTGCGGCGCACGTCAGGGACTTCGCGCAGAAGCTGGATGACACCCACAAGGACTCGACTGCAACGATCCACCAGCTGGCCGAGGTGTATCAGGGGGCGTCGTACGAGGCGCTGCTGGCCAAATGGGGGCAGCTGTCGAACGGTCACATGACGGAGCTGGTCAACGCCTGTCACACGGTGGCCACCGCGCTGGATGTCGCGGCGGACACGATTGTGGCGATGAAGATGGAGGCGATCGCTGAGCTCATCGTGCTGGCCATCACTTTTGTGGCCGACCAGGCGGCAGCGGTCGCCACCCTTGGGGTCGCGGAGGCGGCCGAGGCGCTGGTGATCGCGGCCGGCAAGAAGCTCGTGAACTTCCTTGAGCAGCAGTTGGAGCAGTACATCATCGGCCAGGTCATCGAGGCGGCCATCAACCCCCTGGTGGAGGTGGTGGGCAAGGCAGTGAGCGGCATGGTCTTCCAGGCTGCCGAGTCCGCGCTCGGCGTCTCCGCCGGCGCGGGTGGTGTGGGGGAGAGTTTCTCCATTCATCCGGAGGAGTTGCACACGCGCGCCGAGTTGCTGCGCGGGCATGCACGGACGGTGGCGTCGCATGCCGCTGAGTTCGAGTCGAAGGCGGCGGGGGTGAGCTTCGAGTGAGCAACCGGATCGTCAAGGCGCTTGAGGACGGCGCGGAGAAGCTGGGCAAGACCCTGGCCAAGGATGCGAGCAAGGCCGTCCAGGATCTGTACCACGGGGCAGGCGACCGCTTGAAGAAGGTCGCCACCAACCACGCCGAGAACGACGCCAAACACGCCTCGGAACTCGACAAGCTCCTCAAGGGCAACAAGCACGACATGCCGCATGCCCCGCACACCACGAGCGGCGGCGGCCGTCGCAGCGGGGCCGAAACCTCCCGTGGCGCCCGTAACGAAGCCGAAACGGGCCATCCCAACGACAAGACACGTCGCGACGACAGCAAGTGCACCGACGGCACCGACCCCGTCGACCTGGCTTCGGGCAAGGTCTTCCTTTCCCAGACCGACATCGCCCTGCCCGGCGCCCTGCCACTGACCTTCACCCGCAAATACGAGTCCTCGACCCGTATCGGCCGCCACATCGGCCCCTCCTGGTCCTCCACCGTCGACCAGCACCTGGAGATCGACGACCACGGCGTCATCTTCGTCACCGAGACCGGCATGCTGCTGCGCTACCCGGCCCCGGAGACCGGCGAGCGGGTACTGCCGAAGGACGGTCCGCGCTGGCCGCTTATGCGAACGATCCAGGGCGACTGGGCGGTCAACGACCCGGAGACGGGGCAGACCCGCTACTTCAGCGACGCGCTCCACGCCCCCGGCATAGCCCTGCCTGATGAGATCACGGACCGCAACGGGCACCGGATCACGTTCGACTACGCGGACGAGACCGGCATCCCGTACGCGATCCGGCACAGTGCCGGCTACGAGCTGAAGCTGACATGTGATGAGGAGGGGCGTCTGTCGGCCCTGCACCTGGCGGGCGCGGCCGAGGACGGCTCGGACCAGCTGATCAGGTCCTACGGCCACGACGATGCGGGCGACCTCAGCACTGTCACCAACTCCACTGGTGCGATGACCCGGTTCGAGTACGACACCGAGCACCGGATGACCGCCTGGGTGGACTCCAACGACTCCCGCTACGAGTACACCTACGACCATCGCCACCGCTGCACCGCCCAGTCCGGCGCCGAAGGGCACGTGGCGAACCGGTTCACCTACGGCGAGCCCGATGCGGAGACCGGCCACCGCACCACCACACTCACCGACGGGCAGGGCGCTGTCACCCGGTACCTCATCAATGACCGCCTCCAGGTCGTCGCCATCACCGACCCGCTTGGCAACACCTCCCGCACCACCTACGACACACACGACAACCCTCTACAGATCACCGACCCGCTGGGCGGCATTACGCACCTGACGCATGATGAGGGCGGGCACCTCCTCTCTGTCATCCGCCCGGACGGTTCGACTACTTCCGCTACCTACACCGACCTCGGCCTCCCGGCGGAGGTCACCGGCGCGGACGGTCAGACCATCCGCCAGGAGTACGACGCCAAGGGCAACCGGATCGCCGTCACAGGTCCGGCCGACCACACCACCCGCTTCACTTACGACAGCTACGGCCACATCACCTCGGTCACCGATCCGCTGGGCAGCGTCACCCATATCGAGTGCGACGCGGCGGGACTCCCGCTCACCGTCACCGACCCGCTCGGCGCCGTCAGACATTTCGCCCGCGACCGCTTCGGCCGCACCACCTCGGTCACCGACCCGCTCGGTCACATCACGCGCTATCGGTGGACACCCGAAGGGCTCCTCGCACACCGTCGTCACCCGGACGCCGGCGAGGAAACCTGGACCTATGACGGCGAGGGCAACTGCACTTCCCATACCGACCCCATGGGTCAGATCACCACATACGAGTACGGGCACTTCGACCAGCTGAAGACGCGCACCGACCCGGACGGTGCACGCCACCAGTTCGTGCACGACACCACGCTGCAACTGCGGGAGGTCATCAACCCTCAGGGCCTGACCTGGCGCTACGAATACGACGCAGCAGGCCGCTTGATATCCGAGACGGACTTCGATGCCCGTACCCATACCTATTCCCACGACGCGGCAGACCGGCTGACCTCACGCACCACACCGCTCGGTCACACGATCCACTTCATCTACGACGCGTTGGGCCGCACCGCCACCAAGGCCGTCGACGACGAGGTCACCACCTACCACTACGACGCTGCCGGGCGCACGACCGAGATCATTGCGCCGGACGGCGAACTCTCCTACGAGCACGATGAGTTCGGGAACGTGGTGGCCGAAACGGTGAACGGCCGCACCACCACCTTCACGTACGACGCCGTGGGTCATCGAATATCCCGCACCACCCCCACCGGAGCGATGAGCCGATGGACCTACGACGCAGCCGGACAACGCACCGGACTCGACGTCTCCGGCCGTACTCTGACCTTCACCCACGACGCTCTCGGCCAGGAACTCTCCCGCACCCTCGGCGACGTCACCTTCGCCCACAGCTTCGACGCCGCCGGCCGGCTCATCGACCAGCACGTCACCTCGGGCAGTGACACCCTCCAGCACCGCAGGTACGCCTACCGTGCGGACGGAAATCTCACGCGCATCGACGATCACCTCAACGGTGGCCGCCGCTTCGAGCTCGACGCCGCCGGCCGGGTCACCACCGTCTCCGCCCACAACTGGACCGAGACCTACGCCTACGACGCGGCCGGAAACCAGACCCACGCCGCCTGGCCCGACCGCCATCCGGGCGCCGAGGCCCGGGGCGAGCGCACCTACACCGGTACCCGGCTGGACCGCGCGGGAGGCATCCGCTACGAATACGACGCGGCCGGACGCACGATCCTGCGCCAGAAGACCCGCCTCTCCCGCAAGGCCGACACCTGGCACTACACCTGGGACACGAACGACCGCCTGATCGGCTGCATCACCCCCGACGGCACCTGCTGGAAGTACACCTACGACCCCCTCGGCCGCCGCTCGTCAAAACAGCGTCTTGCCGACGACCAACAAACGGTCGTGGAGCGGGTGGACTTCACTTGGGACGGCGCCACACTCTGCGAACAGACCACCACAAGCGGGCTGACCCTCACCTGGGATCACCAGGGGTTCGCTCCGCTGGTTCAGCGGGAACGCAAACAGCTTTCCGACACACAGGTCGACGAACGCTTCTTCGCGATCGTCACCGACCTCATTGGTACGCCCACCGAACTCCTGGATGAGCACGGTCACATAGCCGCCCGCACCCGAACCACGTTGTGGGGCTCCACAACGTGGAGCGCCGACGCGACCGCCCACACTCCTCTCCGCTTTCCCGGGCAGTGCTTCGACCCTGAAACCCAGCTCCACCACAACTACTTCCGAACTTACGACCCCGAAACCGCTCGCTACCTCACTCCAGACCCCCTCGGGCTCGGGCCTGCCCCCAATCCGGCGGCATACGTCATCAACCCCCACACGTGGAGTGACCCGTTCGGACTGTCCCCGGAGGGCGAGCACGAATGGGCCGATCCGGCGGATATCAATTTCTCTCAGCGTACGGTTTCGCCGCACGACTATGCCGACCGCATGCGTGCCGGGGAATGGGACTGGAAGCGTCCAGGGGCGGGGCTCACCGTCATGGAAGTCGACGGTCAGCTCGTCAGCTACGACAACCGGCGGCTCGATGCCGCCCGGGAAATAGGTGAGCCTGTTACCATCCACAGGGTCAATCCCAATGATCCGTACCCGCCCTCGCCCAACGGCGTCACCTGGAAAGAAGCCTTCCGAAAGCGTATGAACTCCGGGCTCAACAGGGATGCCCAAGGTAATCCCGTTCCCCCTACGGGACTTACGGAACGGCCGCCACATACGCACGTCTCAAAGCGTAAGAAGAAGAGCGGATGCAAGAAGAAGAATTGAGTGCGATCGAGCGCCTCTGGGCGGAATACCAGTTGCCGGACCTGGACGGCCTGCATTTCCCTGACGGGCGATCATACGAGGTCTTCCTTGATGCCCATGCAGCTAGCGGTATGAGGTTCGGGGAAGCCTTCGATCTCGAAGAGGTGCTGGCGGAGGACCCGGATTGGGTGACCGACATTGGCAGGAACCGATCGGTTCCCCTGGCGGACGGAGGATACCTCTGGGTAGGCGAGGGGGTGTCCCATGGGTCATACGGCTTCTGCGGACGGCTCCACGCCGATCACACCCTGGTCTGGGCTCTCTTCTTTGAGGATTCCAACCCTTTCACCGACATCCGAGTTTCGGGGAATACCGCCGTTTTTCACTCCACGTCCGGGGTTTCGATCACCGTTGACATCGACGATCCGCTCCGTTCTTGAGCCGTGTAGGCGTCCTAGGACCGAACGCTCCAGCCGCGTTCTGCAGCACTTGCCCTAGTTCTGGCTCTCCTTCACCGAAAACGGGTGAGAGATGATGCCGACGATTAGGCAATGCCATAAAGAAACGACTGTGCTCCGCACTGGCTCACTCCAAGTGCGGAGCACAGGGGTCGTCTCTGTGGTGAGCTACCGCTGCGGGACTTATTCGCTCTTGGGTGCTGCCTGTTGCACGACCTCGAACGACCACACCGTGGATCCGCTTGCGGCAGGCTTTGGCCTGTCGCTGCCGCCCTGGTGGGCCGCCTTCATGGGTCCTTCCATCCACGCCTGGAACGAGTCCTCGTCACGCCAACGCGTGTACACCAGGTAGTTGTCGGTGCCTTCGACGGGGCGGAGGAGTTCGAACCACTCGAAGCCGTCGGAACTCTCGACCGCGTGTGCGCGGGAGGCGAAGCGCTTCTCCAGGGTTTCCCGCTGCTCAGCGGGGACGGACAGCACGTTGATCTTGACTACGCTCATGCGCCCATCTTGCCGCATGGGGTATCAGCGGCAGCGAGCGGCAACAGTGGTACATCAGAGCGCCCGTTGCGGGCGCAGCAACTCGAACACCGCGGACGAGCGCTCCAGCGACTGGACGCACCGCCTCCGTGCTGCCGCCGCCCGATGGGCCGCCCACCGGAATGGAGTCGGAGAGGGAGCGCGCAGCGGTGCGCAGGCGTGCCCCCCCGGTCGCGATGGGGCCGAGGGCACGTCCGTGGAGCCGGGCACACGCAGACGCCGCTCACGCCCCGAACGGAAACGTGAAGCCCAACTGCTCGCTCAGCGCCACTGCCTGCTCGGGCGTGGCGAGGACCATGATGCTGTCGTAGCCGGCGTTCGGCTTGCGGGGGAAGTCGACGTAGTGCCATGAGCGGGGGTCGTCGTCATGGGCGGTGAGGGCGATGGCCTCGCAGGCCGCCTCGTGGTCGTAGTAGTCGTCTGCGAAGTGTTCGGCGGAGAGGGAGACGGGCTCGCCGTTCCGTTCGAACTCAAGGCGGTCGAAGCGGCCGTCCGAGAGGTTGCCCTCGCCCTCGACGAGGCGGACGTTGGTGAGGGTGACCGCGCCGCCGGCGATCTCTTCGGCCTCCGCCAGCAGGCTCGCGTAGTCGTCGTGGATGGAGTCGATGTCGTCGGCGTGGACCGAGACCGCCACGCCGAAGTGTTCGAGGGCGCAGGCGGCCTCGTAGTGGTCCAGCTCGTGGTGTGCGAAGTCGGCGAAGGCGTCGAGGACGCTGTGCATCTTCTCCTTGGAGACCATGCCGATCTCGTGGAGGAGCGGGCCTATGCGGGTGTACGTCATCCGCGTGGACGTAATCGATGAAATGTTCGACACGGAGGGATCTTGCCAGAACGGCGGCCTCCGCGTGTGCAGTTCGGGGCGGAGGCCGCGCGCATGCCAACGGCCTGCACCACCCCAGCGGGGTCGTACAGGCCGTTGGCGCGTGGGTCCCGGATGCACCCGCAGCGTCGATGGCTGCGGCCGGGCCCCCGGCGTGCTTCCGGGGGCGGGTCGGTCTGCGGTCAGGCCGCCGAACCGGCCGTGGCCGGGCGGCGGGCCGCTTCGCGGAGCTCCTGCGCCTCTGCCTCGGTCTCGACGGCCGGCGGCGAGCCGGGCAGCGGCTTGCGGGCGCTCTCCGACATCAGCAGGACAGCGATGCCGCCGATCACGGCCGCCGCCATCATGTAGTAGGCGGGCATCATCTTGTTGCCGGTCGCACCGATCAGGGCGGTGACCACCAGCGGGGTCGTCCCGCCGAAGAGCGACACGGAGACGTTGAAGCCGATCGACAGCGAGCCGTAGCGCACCTTGGTCGGGAACAGCGCGGGCAGCGTGGACGGCATCGCCGAGGTGAACGTGACCAGCAGCAGGCCGAGCGCGGCCATACCCAGCGCGATGGCGGCCAGCGACCCCTGACGGATCAGCAGCAGGGCGGGCACGGACAGCACCAGGAAGCCGACACAGCCCGCGCCGATCACCGGGCGGCGGCCGAAGCGGTCGGTGAGCCGGCCCGCGAGCGGCTGGACGCCCATCATCAGGACCATCACCGCGAGCACGACCAGCAGCCCGTGCGTCTCGTCGTACTTCAGCTCCGAGGTCAGATAGCTCGGCATGTACGACAGCAGCATGTAGTCCGTGACGTTGAAGACCAGGACCAGGCCGACGCACAGCAGCATCGACCGCCACTGACCGAAGATCATCTCGCGGATGCCGATCCGCTTCTCCGCCTCGCGGCGCTCCTTCTCCTTGGTCCGCGCCTCCTTCTCCAACTGGGCGAAGGCCGGGGTCTCCTCCAGCCGCATCCGCAGGTAGAGGCCGATGATGCCCATCGGACCGGCGATCAGGAACGGGATGCGCCAGCCCCAGGAGTTCAGGGCGTCGGTGGACAGCAGCGCGGTCATCAGCGTGACCAGGCCGGCACCGCCGACGTAGCCGGCCAGTGTGCCGAACTCCAGCCAGCTGCCGAGGAATCCGCGCTTCTTGTCGGGCGCGTACTCGGCGATGAAGGTGGAGGCGCCGCCGTACTCGCCGCCGGTGGAGAAGCCCTGCACCAGGCGGGCGACGAGCAGCAGGATGGGCGCGCCGACGCCGATGGAGGCGTAGGACGGGATCAGACCGATGGCGAAGGTGCCCGCCGCCATCATGATCATGGTGATCGCGAGGATCTTCTGCCGGCCGATCCGGTCACCGAGCGGCCCGAAGACCATGCCGCCGATGGGACGTACGAGGAAGGCCGCCGCGAACGCTCCGAACGTCGACAGCAACTGCGCGGTCGGATTCCCGGACGGGAAGAAGACATGCCCGAGGGTGACCGCGATGTAGCTGTACACGCCGAAGTCGAACCACTCCATCGCATTGCCGAGCGCGGCCGCCGATACGGCGCGCTTGACCATGGCGGGATCGACGACGGTCACCTCGCCCGAGGCCGGCTGTGCCGGATCCGCCGCCTGGTTCTGCTGCGGATCGGGTGCGGTATCGGCACGGCTGCCGACGGGTTCACGGGGCCCGGGGACGACGGGGGACTGCGTCGGCACGTGCTCGCTCGCCTGCGCTCTCTTTGGACGACGACATGAGACCGCCCGCCATGGGGTGGCGGGCCAGGCCCGCCATGGAGCGACGGGCAAAGGTCGACCATAGGGGCAGACCGGTTCATCACGGACAGTGTGCGGATGACCGCGCAGTCGGCCGTATACCCGCTCCTTGCTGGGGAAACGCACTTTCGCCGAGCAATTTCCGGCATGCGACTCTGTGATCCATATCGCGATGATCCGTTGCAACCATTGGGGCATTGTGGTGTGGGTCACGTAGGGGTGGTGGGGGTGGCGCCCCCGCGCACGGGTGCCCGGCGTGGCGGCCGGGGGGCCTAGGTCAGCTGGCGCGCGGCGCGGGGCGCGGAGCCGGGTGGCGTACGGCGCCGGGCCGGGGCAGGCATGCGAACGGCGCGGCGGCACTCTGCACCGCCGCGCCGATATGGATCGTCGCGTTCTTTCCAGGATCAGCCATGATCGCCGGCCCCGCCACTCGGGCGCGGCAGGCGAACGCGGCAGGCGACGCGTCGGCAACGCGGCGGGTGCCTCGTCGGCGTCCCGTCCGCCGGGACGGCGGGACGGTGGGCCGAGGCGGGTCGGGGCTGCCCCCCCCGGGGTTTCTGGTAGGGGTCCTCGCTGGAACGGTCATGGTCATGCGGCGCCCTTGGTCAACAGGGATCGTTCAAGGGCGGACCGGATGGAGCCGGAGGCGCTGTCGCCGGCCGGGGTGAGGGCCAGTGCGGCCGTCATGAGGAGCAGCACGCGGACGCCTCCGCCCGTGGCGCCGTCCACTCCGGGCAGCAGCGGGATGACCACAGCGAAAGCCGCCAGGACGAGGCTGGAGCCGGTACGGCGCAGGATCCGGGCGGCCCGGGACGTCGGCGGCTCAGCGGCACTGTGTTGCATGAGGGCCGCCACGTCACCTGCCGCGAGGGCGAGGACCCCCATGCGCAGCGAGGCGGTGATCGCTTCGTACTCCTGGGCCGTGCGTACCTGAGTGATCGCACGGTCGTGGCGTCGGATCAATTCCGCCAAAGCTGCGTGGAACTGTCTCGCCTGGCGTCTCGCCGCGACTTCCATGAGGGAGGTCCTGCGTCGAACGGTCGCGGTGTCGCCGGCCGCTTCGATTGCGACGGTCAGCCGGTTCCTGATGATCTTGATGCTGCGCGGATCCCACCACCGTGCCTGCCTTTGGAAACACGTCGCGGTAGCCGCCATGAGGGCGACCAGCACGGCGTCGAGGGGACGCGGCCGATGAGGCTGCCGAAATCTGCGGCTCAGGAGTCTTTCCACCACGCGGACCCAGCGGCCCGCTTGTAAGCCCAGGATCGCACCGAACACCCCTGTGGCAGCGCTGATCAATTGCTGTCCTTTCGAGGCGGACAGCGCAGTCGCAATGGTCAGCCAGGAAGCCGCAGCAGTGACGGCAACAGTGGAAAGCACGATGCACGGTACAAACCAATAGGCAATCTGCGGATGGGTGACGCGCCAGATCGTGCCTCGGAGGCCGAGCCGACGGAAGAGAGAGACGAGCTTGCGCATGTCGTTCCGGGTCACGATGAGCGCGCTGAGACAGACTGCGGCCCAGGTGGCTGTGGGAAAGAGCCACCAGGGCGCACGGGCGGAACCGCCGGTATCCGTCGCGAATTGTGCGGCTACCACGCCGGCAGTGACTGAGGCTGCGGCCATCCCGACTGCTGTCACAACGGTGGCGACGTAGTTGCTTATGAACTGCAAGTTGACCGGGTAGCGGTTGCGGATCCAGGCGTGCAGCACAGCCATCTGGACTTTACGGCGCTCACTGTCGCCGAGATCGGGAAATGCCTGGGTGTACCACCGGGTCCGCGACGCGACATCGCGCAACGACGTTGCCTCGTGGCGGAGCAGTTCGTCATTGCTCAGGATCCGCATGCGGCTGACTCTGCCCATATCGGTTCCCTTGCAAGCCGGCATCTCACGGCATCCACGCCTCGTACGACATCACCTCCCCGGACCGGATCCGGAAATCCGGCTGGTTCTTGGTGAAGGTGACCTCCAGGCCCAGGAGTTCGCCGGTGCGCGGGTCGAGGATCACCATCTGGCGCGTGGAGTTCGCGGCGCCGTCGGGGCCGTCGTACACGTACGCCTGTCCGCGGCGGCCCAGCCGGTCGGTGACCACGCCTGCCGGGCGCAGCCCGTCCGCGTCGGCCAGCATCCGGACGATGGCTGCCGTTTCCCGCGGCCCCGGCGTCCACTCCTGGCGGAACGAGGAGAGCGCCGTGAGGAGTTGCCCCGTGGTGCGGGTGTCGTCCGGGCCGCCGTAGAGCCACGACAGCTGTTCGCGCAGCTCCGCGGGGTCCGTCGACGGCCGCGTACGGGAGGCCAGGCCGCTGTGCCGGGCCTCCGAGCCCGCCGGATAGGTCTTGTCGTGCAGGACCTTGCCGTCGCTGACGGTCTGCCAGTGGCCGTCGTTGTCGTGGATCACCGGGCGGCCCGGGTGTCGCGGGTCGGTGGCCACGACGAGTTCCGAGCCGCTGCCGTCGGCGTTCCAGTGGGTGATCCGCTCCTCGGGCACGGTGACCGGCGGCGCCGCGCGCGGGCCCGACTCCATGCTCATGTACCAGGTCTGCAGATGGCTGCCGCGCCGCGGCCCATCCGCGGCGCCGGCCGTCCGTGCCGCGGCCTGCGCCCGGCGGGCGAGGGCGTCCAGCGACACGGACGGTGCACCGGTGTGCAGGGTGAGGGCGGCGGGCGCGGCGACGGCGGGGCTGCTGCCGGCGCCGGAGAAGGTCGGCGCAAGGGCGGCGACGGCGGCCAGCGACGCGGCGGTCAGGCCCAGCACCAGACGCCGCCGGCGTACGGGGCGCGGGCGGGCGGAGGGGGCGGGTCCGGTCGTCAGCTCCGCCAGCCGGGCCGTTGCCCGGGCGGTCAGCGGGCGGTCCCGCCAGGGCCCTTCGCCGGCCGGGGCGGGGTCGGCCTGCCGCAGCAGCTCCAGTTCGTCAGTCATGGCGGCGGCCTCCCGAGCGGGTCGGTACAGGGTGGTGGGGGGAGAGGGGGAGGGGGCTGGCCGGACGGGGGACCGGTGGCAGCGGGGACGGCGCCGCGGGTGGCGGCGCATCAGCCGGGGAGCCGTCCGTGGGCCGGAGGGTGTCCTTCTCCCGCATCCGCTCTATCTGCGTACGGAGCCGGCCGCGCGCCCGGTGCAGGCGCATGGCGGCCGCGCTCTGCCCGCATCCGAGGGTCACCGCCAGTTCCCCGACGGTCAGTTCCTCCCAGGCGGTCAGTCGCAGCACCTCCTGGTCGGCGGGGGAGAGCCGGGCCAGCGCCTCGTGCACCCAGGACCCGGGCCGCTCCGCGTCCGGACTGTCGACGGTCTGCCGCCGCTGCGCCGCCTCGTGGTGGCCGAGCCGGTGCAGCAGCCGACGGTAACGGCCCCGCCCGCGCACGGTATTGGCCAGACAGTTCCGGGCCACCCCGTACAGCCAGGGCAGTGGCGCGCCGGGGAGTTCCGCGCGGCGTCTCCAGGCGGTGGAGAAGACCTCCGCCACGACTTCCTCGACCTCGTGTGCCTGTCCGTCCAGCCGCCGCGCCACGAAGCGGCTGACCGCCCAGTAGTGCGCGCGATAGGCCTCGGCGAAGGCGTCGTCCGTGCTCATGAACCCTTGGTGTCCGGCATGGCTCAGATCTTCACACCTGGCCGTGTGGGACTTCCCACCCCCGCGTACGGGCCCCGGGCGCCGCGCGCGGTGAGGTACGCGGCGGTGCCGGACACCTACCGGGCATGAGGTTTCCCGTGAAGTGGTTGACGACCACCGACCACAAGACGATCGGCACGCTCTACCTGGTCACCGCGTTCGCCTTCTTCTGCCTGGGCGGACTGCTGGCGTTGGTGATGCGTGCCGAACTGGCCCGGCCGGGCCACCAGATCCTGTCGAACGAGCAGTTCAACCAGGCGTTCACGATGCACGGCACGATCATGCTGCTGATGTTCGCGACGCCGCTGTTCGCCGGTTTTGCGAACTGGATCATGCCGTTGCAGATCGGCGCGCCCGATGTCGCCTTTCCCCGGCTGAACATGTTCGCCTACTGGCTCTATCTCTTCGGTTCGCTCATGGCGGTGGGCGGATTTCTGACGCCGCAGGGCGCGGCGGACTTCGGCTGGTTCGCCTATGCGCCGCTCTCCGATTCCGTGCATTCCCCCGGAATCGGCGCCGATATGTGGATCATGGGCTTGGCCTTCTCCGGCTTCGGCACGATCCTCGGTTCGGTCAACTTCATCACCACGATCATCTGCATGCGGGCGCCGGGCATGACGATGTTCCGGATGCCGATCTTCTGTTGGAACGTGCTGCTGACCGGCGTACTGGTGTTGCTGGCCTTCCCGGTGCTGGCGGCGGCGCTGTTCGCGCTGGAGGCGGACCGTAAATTCGGTGCGCATGTCTTCGACGCGGCAAACGGCGGCGCGTTGCTCTGGCAGCACCTCTTCTGGTTCTTCGGCCATCCCGAGGTGTACATCATCGCCCTGCCGTTCTTCGGCATCATTTCCGAGGTCATTCCGGTGTTCTCCCGGAAGCCGATGTTCGGCTACATCGGTCTGATCGCGGCGACGGTTTCGATTGCCGGTCTTTCGGTCACGGTGTGGGCGCACCACATGTATGTGACGGGCGGCGTGCTGTTGCCGTTCTTCTCCTTCATGACGTTCCTGATCGCGGTGCCGACGGGTGTGAAGTTCTTCAACTGGATCGGCACGATGTGGAAGGGCTCGCTGTCCTTCGAGACGCCGATGCTGTGGGCGATCGGCTTCCTGATCACCTTCACCTTCGGTGGTCTGACCGGTGTCATCCTGGCCTCGCCGCCGATGGACTTCCACGTCTCCGACTCGTACTTCGTCGTGGCGCACTTCCACTACGTGGTCTTCGGCACGGTCGTCTTCGCGATGTTCGCCGGATTCCACTTCTGGTGGCCGAAATTCACCGGAAAGATGCTGGACGAGCGGCTCGGAAAGATCACCTTCTGGACGCTGTTCGTGGGCTTCCACGGCACCTTCCTCGTCCAGCACTGGCTGGGCGCCGAGGGCATGCTGCGGCGTATCCCGGACTACCTCGCGGCCGACGGTTTCACCACCCTGAACACCGTCTCCAGCATCTTCTCCTTCCTCCTCGGGCTCTCCCTCCTGCCGTTCCTCTACAACGTGTGGAAGACCGCGAAGTACGGCGAGAAGGTCGCGTCCGACGATCCCTGGGGGTACGGCCGTTCGCTGGAATGGGCGACGTCCTGCCCGCCGCCGCGGCACAACTTCCGTACGCTGCCGCGTATTCGCTCCGAATCCCCGGCCTTCGATCTGCACCACCCGGAGATCGCACGCGAAATCGAGGCCTTGGCGGACGCCGAGGACACGCCTGCCACCGGAATCGGGGCACGCAGATGAACGAGGGAACGCAGATGGGCGAAGGAAGATGGAGGGGCGAGGGAAGGGAAACGGGCGGAGGAATGCCCGAAGGAGGCGGCCTGCCGCACGCAGGGGAAATGCCGGGGGCCGACGGCACGGCGATGGACCGGGCCATCAACGAGATCGAGGGATTTCTCCTCTGGGAGGCGGAGAAGGACCGGGCACGCATTCGCGCACAGGCCTTCTGCGCCGGCCTGCCCTGGCTCACCGACAGCCAGCGGCGGGAAGTGGAGCTGCACTACTGCCGCGACCAGCGCGATGCCACGTGGGCGTATCTGGAGCGCATCGCGGTCCGCAGCGCCACCCTGCGGACCGAATACGAAGGCGTCTACCGGGCCCTGCGGCGACGGCTGATCACCGCGTTCCTGAG
This sequence comes from Streptomyces sp. 2323.1, assembly GCF_900221035.1. NCBI lineage: Bacteria > Bacillati > Actinomycetota > Actinomycetes > Kitasatosporales > Streptomycetaceae > Streptomyces > Streptomyces sp. 2323.1. The sequence continues at coordinate 5,700,080 of NZ_LT907981.1, forward strand.
CGGCACGGTGGCCGTCGTGGCGCTGGTGATCGTGGCGGTCGCCGGCATGGCCGTGCGCTGAGGGCGCCCCCGGGCCGCGCGCCGAGGGCGACGCCCGCGCCCGGGCGGGGCACGGCCGTCACCCCTGGCCTCGGCCGGTACCCCGCTCAGCCCGTAACCGTGATCTGAGACCCAGGATCAGTGGTATCGGCGACCTTGTAACTGGCATTGAACGTCGAGCTGGTCGCCGTGGTCGGGCAGCCGAACCCGCCCACCACCTTCACCGGCACCGCGGCGTTGGTGAAGGTGAGCGTCGACGGTGCGCCGTTGGTCCAGGTGCCGCCCACCGTGGCCGGCGCGGTGGGCGCCGCGGTGACCGTGCAGGACGCCAGCCCGCTGGTCTTGAGGACGAATCCGCCGGTGGGGATGGTCAGACCGGCGGTCACCGGCGCTCCGTTCTGCATGGCGACGCCCCAGGTGCCGGTCGTGGTGACGGTCGCGCTGACGCCCGGCAGGCTCGTCGAGCAGGAGCCGTAGGTCGCCGGGGTGGTCGAATTGCTCACCGGTCCGGCCGGGTTCTGGTTGCCGGGCGCGGCCGGGACCTGCCCGCTGGAGGTCGAGGTCGTACAGGTCACGGTCACCGCACCGGCCTTGAAGGTGGCCTTGCCGCTGAGCGTGGCGGTGAAGCCGTGCCCTGCCGGAGTCACGGTCGTGGCGGACGGGGCGAGCGGCGCCGACGGGGCGGGCAGGGCCGCCGCGGAACCCGGTACGGCGAGCGGCAGGGCGAGCGCCGCGACGATCCCGGTGCCGGCGGAACGGAACGCGCGTCTGCGGTGCGTACGGCGGGCGGGGTGCGTCATCGTCATCGTGGGTCTCCTTCAAGGGGGGTGGGTGCCACAGGAGCGGTCGGTCCGCGGTGCGGGCAGCGGTCCGGTCCCGTACGCGGACGAAGGCGCTGGGGGGTTGGGGGTACGGGTGTACGGGCGCGGCCGGGTGGCCGGAAGCGGGCTGCGGGGTCCTACGGGGCGCTGGGCGCGGGCGCGCCGTCACCCGGTTCGGCATCGGCCCCGGGTGCCCCGGGGGCGCCGGGTTCCGCCGGTGCGGCGTCCGGGGCCGGCTGCCAGGCGAACATCATCGAGCCGCCGAGAATCCCGAGAATGGTGCCGAGCAGAAAGCCGCCGAGGTTGGACATCACCAGCGCGGCCGCCGCGCACAGCACGGTGAGCACCCCCGCGAGGCCCCGGTAGTGCGGGGTGAACCACGCCGAGAGCCCCATCACGATCATCACCAGCCCCATCAGCACGGACGGGATGCCGGCGATGCCCTGTTGGAGCATGATCTTCAGCGGCGCCAGGGGGATGGCGCAGAGCTCGGCGCCGGCGAGGACGGCCGCCAGACCGCCCCAGAAGGGCCGCGCCCTCCGCCAGCGCCGCCAGGTCAGAAGCATTCCTTGGAGCCCTTGGAGATCTTCATGTTCAGGCCGGACAGCTTGAAGGTCCCCGCGTTGGTGGCCCAGGCCGTCTGCCGCAGGCTGCTGATGTTGACGTCATCGGCCTGCTGGGCGAAGAGGTCCTGCATGCCCTGGGCGCTGTCCGGTCCCTTGTCAAGGGTGGAGGCGTCCCGGCCGATCTCGATGCCGTGGAAGGCCGCATTGCCGGAGAGCTGGGTGGCGTCCACGAAGAGATTGGTCGCCTCGACGGGCTTGCCGCCCGTACCGGCGCTGAGGTTGAGCGAGATATCGCCGATGACGGGCAGGTGGGTGACGACCGACTGGCACAGATGGTTCATCCGGGCGGTCTTGATGGCGGTGACGGCGACCGGCAGGAGGTCTCCCCTGGCGTTCGTGTCCACGCTGCCGTACTGGGCGAAGCCGTCGCCGGTGAGGCTGTCGGCGGAAACCTTGAACTGCTGTCCCGAGACGGCGAACGACGCCGCCAGAGCCCCGTTGGCCAGGGCGATGCCCAGGGCGGCCGTGCCGACGAGGGCCGGGACGGACAGCGCGGCGAACCTGCGCCATCTGATGCGTCCCGTGACGGGTCTGCCGTGTGCGTCCTTCATATCGGTGTGTCCCCTTCGAAGAGCGAGGAAGCGCGCTGTCGAACCGTGTGGGGGGTGCCTGTGCGTGGTGGGGCGTGGTGGGGCGTGCTGCGTGGGTCGGCGTGCTGCGCGGGTGTGGCGACGCGCGGGGAGCCGGCGTGTGCGGACGTGGGGAAGAACGTACGGTTCGGGTGCCGGCGCTGCGGAGCTGTGCGCGAAGATGCCGAACTGCCAAGTGTTACCCGCGAGTTGAATGTAAGTCTGAGCATGACAACTGACAAGCTTGCGGAAGGAACCGGTTTCGGACATACCGCGCGTCCGGCTTTTTCGGGCCCCCGTACCCGGCACGCCCCGGACAGCGGCGAGGCGCCCACCCCATGGTTCCGGGTGCGCGCCCTGCTGTCTTCGCGGTGGTGCTGGGGGTCAGCCGTAATGAACCCGGAGTTCCTTGACGCCGTTGAGCCAGGCCGAGCGCAGCCGGCGCGGGTCGCCCGCCAGGGAGATGTCGGGCAGGGCGTCCGCGAGGGCCTGGAAGATCAGGTTGATCTCCAGCACCGCGAGGGACTTGCCGAGGCAGAAGTGCGGTCCGCCGCCGCCGAATCCCAGATGGGGGTTGGGATCGCGGGTGATGTCGAAGACCTCGGGGTCGGTGAAGACCTCCGGGTCGTTGTTGGCGGAGGAGTAGAAGATCCCCACCCGCTGCCCTTCCTTGATCTTCGCACCGCCCAGTTCGGTGTCCTGGGTGGCGGTGCGCTGGAAGGAGACCACCGGAGTCGCCCACCGCACGATCTCCTCGGCCGCGGTCGCCGGGCGCTCGCGCTTGAAGAGTTCCCACTGGTCGGGGTGGGTGAGGAAGGCGTGCATCCCGTGGGTGATGGCGTTGCGGGTGGTCTCGTTGCCGGCCACCGCCAGCAGCAGCACGAAGAACCCGAACTCGTCGGAACCGAGGTTCCCCTCGTGCTCCGCCGCCACCAGCCGGCTGACGATGTCCTCGGCGGGGCACTCCTTGCGCGCCGCGGCGAGGTTCATCGCGTACGAGATCAGCTCCATGGCCGCGTTGCTGCCGACCTCTTCGGTGATCGCCAGCTCGGGATCGTCGTAGGCGACCATCTTGTTCGACCAGTCGAAGATCCGGGCCCGGTCGTCCTGGGGGATGCCGATCAGTTCCGCGATGGCCTGGAGGGGGAGTTCGCAGGCGATGTCGGTGACGAAGTCCCCGGTGCCGTTGCGGCGCGCCTCGTCGACGATGTGCGTGGCCCGGCGGCGCAGGGCGTCCTCCAGGCCGCGGATGGCGCGCGGGGTGAAGCCGCGCTGCACGATCTGCCGGACCCGGGTGTGCTCGGGCGGGTCCATGTTCAGCATGATGAGTTTCTGTACGTCGATCTGCTCACGGGTCATGGACGCGTTGAACCGGATGATCGAGGTGTTGCGGCTGGCGGAGAAGATGTCCGGCTTGGTGGACACCTCCTTGACGTCCTGGTGGCGCGTGACGACCCAGTAGCCGTCGTCGTCGAAGCCGGCGATGCCGTGCGGCTGGGCGTTCCACCACACCGGAGCGGTCTGCCGCAGCAGCGCGAACTCGGGGAGCGGGACGCGGGACTGATAGACGTCGGGGTCGGTGAAGTCGAACCCGTCGGGCAACGCGGGGCATGGCATCGGCGACTCCTGGTCCATCCAAAATCTTCTGACGGTTCATCAGGCATGGATCGCGGTGAAGGTAGTGACGAGTTCCGCAAGTGGCAAGGGCCGTGGCGACTCCCTTTGTGGACAAGGGTGTTGCGCGCCCCTTGCGCCCCGCAGGGCGGCTCATAAGACTGTGTGCACAACTAGAACGCGTACTAGTTCTTCTTCCGTGGGTGCCGGGACCCGCGGACGCGAGGAGAGGACGAGTCAGTCATGGCCGCGGAACCCGTCATCGTCGAAGCAGTACGCACCCCGATCGGCAGGCGCCAGGGCGCCCTCGCCAACCTTCACCCCGCCTACCTCCTGGGCGAGACCTACCGCGAACTCCTCTCCCGTACGGGCATCCAGCCCGACTGCATCGAACAGATCGTCAGCGGCACCGTCACCCACGCCGGTGAACAGGCCATGAACCCGGCCCGCAACGCCTGGCTGGCGATGGGCCTTCCGTACGAGACCGCCGCGACCACCGTGGACTGCCAGTGCGGATCTTCCCAGCAAGCTAACCACATGGTCGCCAACATGATCGCGAGCGGCGTCATCGACGTCGGCATCGGCTGCGGGGTCGAGGCGATGTCCCGGGTGCCGCTCGGCAGCGCCTCCAAGCACGGCCCCGGCAAGCCCTGGCCGGACGAGTGGAACGTCGATCTGCCCAACCAGTTCGAGGCGGCCGAACGCATCGCCCGGCACCGCGGGCTGACCCGCGAGAACGTCGACTCGCTCGGGCTGATCTCCCAGGAGCGGGCGGCCGCCGCCTGGGCCGAGGAGCGCTTCAAACGGGAGACCTTCGCCGTCCAGGTGCCCACCACGGAGGACGAGCAGGCCGCGGGCCAGGGCATGTGGCGGCTGGTCGACCGGGACGAGGGGCTGCGCGACACCAGCATGGAGGCGCTGGCCGGCCTCAAGCCCGTGATGCCGACCGCGGTCCACACGGCGGGCAACTCCTCGCAGATCTCCGACGGTGCCGCCGCGGTGATGTGGGCCTCCAAGCGGATGGCCCGCGCCCTCAAGCTCAAGCCGCGCGCCCGGATCGTGGCGCAGGCACTGGTCGGCTCCGATCCGCACTTCCATCTGGACGGGCCCATCGACGCCACCCGCGCGGTGCTCGGCAAGGCCGGGATGTCCCTGCGGGACATCGACCTCGTCGAGATCAACGAGGCCTTCGCCTCCGTGGTGCTCTCCTGGGCGCAGACCTTCGACCAGGACCTGGAGAAGGTGAACGTGAACGGCGGCGCCATCGCCCTGGGCCACCCGGTCGGCGCCACCGGCGCCCGGCTCCTGACCACCGCGTTGCACGAACTCGAACGCCGGGACAAGGAGTTCGCCCTGATCACCATGTGTGCCGGCGGGGCACTGGCGACGGGGACGATCATCCAGCGGCTGTAGTGGGGCGCGGCTTCAGCGGGGCGCGGCTGTAGTGGGGCGGCTCACGAAGCGCCGGCCCCCGGGCCGGGTGTGAAGGAGACGGGGGCCTCGAAGGCGGCGCGGCGGGTGGCGCGGCGCAGCGCCGTCAGCACGGTGCCGCCCAGCGCGAAGGTGAGGACCACCGTGACCAGGGCCCGGGGCAGGTCCCAGCCCAGGGAGGTGGCGAGGCAGTAGGCGAGGAAGCGGGTGAGGTTCTGGCCGAGCGGATCGCCGGGGACGAAGGAGACCCCTGAGGCCATGCCGCCGATGTAGGGCCAGCCCTGGAGGTTCATGACCAGGCCGTAGAGGACGGCGGAGACGGCTCCGTAGGCGGCGAGCAGGGCCAGTTCACGGCGGCCGCGCAGCCGGTCGGGCCCGGGCAGCAGCCCGGCGCCCATCGACACCCACCCCATCGTCAGCATCTGGAACGGCATCCAGGGCCCGACACCACCGGTCAGCAGGGCCGACGCGAACATCGCCACGGACCCCAGCACGAACCCGAAGCCCGGCCCGAGCACCCGCCCCGCCAGCACCATCAGGAAGAACATCGGCTCGATGCCGGCCGTGCCCGCGCCCAGCGGCCGCATCGCGGCGCCGGCCGCGGCCAGTACGCCGAGCATGGCGATGGCCTTCGCGTCCAGGCCGGTGTCGGCGATGGTCGCCACGACGACGGCGAGCAGCATCGGCAGCAGCGCGGCGAACAGCCAGGGCGCGTCCCGGGAATGGGCGAGACCGGAGGCGGAATCGGCGAGCAGCGGCCACCCGAAGGCCATCACACCGAGGGCCGAGATCAGGCACAGTGCGGCGACGGAGCGGGGGCCGAGCCGGATGGCACGGGCCCGGCGCCCGGGGCCGGAGCCGGGGCGCGGCCCGGCGCCCTCGGTGCGGTGCGCAGGCGCGGTCATGCGGTGGCCTCCAGGGCGTTGGCCACCTGCGGCACGGTCAGCCAGGGCAGCGGCGCGAGGACCTTGGCGACCTGCGGTGCGAACGACGGTGAGGAGACCACGACCTCGTCGGTGGGTCCGTCGGCGACGATCTCGCCGTCGGCGAGGATCACTACCCGGTGCGCGAGTTCGGCGGCCAGCTCCACGTCATGGGTGGCCAGCACGATGGCGTGGCCCTCGGCGGCCAGGGCGCGCAGCACCTCGATCAGCCGGGCCTTGGCGGCGTAATCCAGGCCGCGGGTGGGCTCGTCGAGCAGGAGCAGCGGCGGACGGGCGGTCAGCACGACCGCCAGGGCCAGGGCCAGGCGCTGGCCCTCGGACAGATCGCGGGGGTGGACGGAGTCCGGGACATCGGGCAGCAGCCGGGTGACCTGGGCCCGGCAACTGCCGGCCGGGGCGCCCGCGTCCTGGTCGGCCGCGGTGCACTCGGCGGCGACGGTGTCCGCGTAGAGCAGGTCACGGGGCTCCTGGGGGACCAGGCCGACGTGCCGCAGGAGCGCGCGGGGGCCGGTGCGGTGCGGGGTGACGCCGCCGACCCGCACCGAGCCGGCGGCCGGCTGGTGCATCCCGACCAGGGTGGACAGCAGGGTCGACTTGCCCGCCCCGTTACGGCCCATCAGCGCGAGTGTCTCGCCGCGCCGTACGGTCAGTTCCACGCCGTGCAGCACCTCGGTCCGCCCGCGCCGGACGGCCAGCCCGGAGACCGCCGCGGCGATCCCGTCCGGGACGGAAGCGGCCGCGGGCGCCGGGCCGGACGGCACCGTTCCCTTCCCTGCGCCGGTCGCCCCAACTCCCCGCCCCGCCCCCGGCGCCGTCGGCGTCACCCCCGTCAGCCGCTCGCGCAGGCCGGCGGCCTTCCGGCGGGCGTCGCGTACCGACAGCGGCAGCGGGGACCAGTGCGCGAGGCGGCCGAGGGCCACCACCGGTGGGTGGACGGGGGAGACGGCCATGACGTCGGCGGGGGCGCCCATCACCGGGGCCGCGCCGGGTGAGGGCAGCAGGATGACTTGGTCGGCGTACTGGACGACGCGTTCCAGGCGGTGTTCGGCCAGCAGGACCGTGGTGCCCAGGTCGTGGACCAGGCGCTGTAGTACGGACAGCACCTCCTCGGCGGCGGCCGGGTCGAGCGCCGAGGTCGGCTCGTCGAGGACCAGGACCTTGGGGTGGGTGGTCAGCACCGACCCGATCGCCACCCGCTGCCGCTGGCCGCCGGACAGCGTGGCCAGCGCGCGGTCGCGCAGCTCGGCCAGGCCCAGCAGATCCAGCGTCTCCTCGACCCGGCGGCGCATCACGTCGGGGGCGAGGCCGAGCGACTCCATGCCGTAGGCGAGCTCGTCCTCCACGGTGTCGGTGACGAAGTGCGCCAGCGGGTCCTGGCCCACCGTGCCTACGACATCGGCCAGTTCGCGCGGCTTGTGGGTGCGGGTGTCCCGGCCGTCGACGGTGACCCGGCCGTGCAGGGTGCCGCCGGTGAAGTGCGGGACGAGACCGCAGACGGCGTTCAGGACGGTGGACTTGCCGACGCCGGAGGGCCCGACCAGCAGGCACAGTTCGCCCTCGGGGACGGTCAGGTCGATGTCCTGGACGGCCGGCGCCGTGGCGTCGCCGTAGGTGACCGAGACCTGCTCGAACCTGATCACGGGGTGGGCTCCTTCGCACGCGGATCGACATCGACGGCACGGCCCCGGCCACGGGACGCGGTGCGGTCCGCCCGGTCCCCGCTCGACGGGAGCGGAGCGACGAAGGCGGGCAGCAGTCCCACGAGCACGGAGGCGGCCGGCCAGAGGGGGAGGACAGGGGCGGTGAGCGGGACGGCGGGCGGGTGGAGGGCGCCGGGCGCATAGGAATTGGCCCAGATCATCAGGGCGGCGACGGCGATGCCGGAGCCCGCGACCAGCCAGGCGCGCACGCCCCACCGCTCGGGCCGGTAGCGGCTGCGCACCGACCGCCGGCCGCCGAGCCACAGCCCGCCGAGCGCCGCCGCCAGCCCGGCCAGCAGCAGCGGCAGACCGTAGCCGCCGGCCTCGCCCAGCAGCCCGTACGTCCCGGCGCAGACGCCGAGCAGCCCGCCGAGGGTGAGGACCGAGGTGGTGTGCCGTACGGCCCGCGGCACGTCGGCGCTGCGGCCGTAGCCCCGCGCGTCCATGGCCGCGGCCAGCGCCACCGAACGCTCCAACGCGCCCTCCAGCACCGGCATGCCGACCTGGAGGAGCGCCGTCACCCCGCGGTCGGGACGGCCGCGCAGCCGGCGGGCGGCGCGCAGCCGCTGGACGTCGGCGACCAGGTTCGGGGCGAAGGTCATCGCGACGACGACCGCGACGCCCACCTCGTAGAGCGCGCCGGGCAGCGACTTCAGCAGCCGCGCCGGATGGGCGAGCGCATTGGCGGCGCCCACACAGATGAGCAGGGTGGCCAGCTTCAGCCCGTCGTACAGGGCGAACATCATGCCCTCCGCGGTGACCCGGCCGCCGATCCGTACGCCCTTCGCCCAGTCGGGCAGCGGCACTTCGGGCAGCGTGACCAGGGTGTGCGTGCCGGGAATCGGCGACCCCAGGAAGAAGGCGAAGACCAGCCGGATGGCGATCACGACCAGGCCGAGCTTGACGAACGCCCCGTACGAACGGGCCCACGGCGCCTCCGTACGGCGGGCCGCGACGACATAACCGGCCACCCCCACCAGCAGCCCCAGCAGCAGCGGATCGGTGGTACGGGAGGCCGCGGTGGCCAGCCCGAGCGCCCACAGCCACCAGGCGCCGGCGGGCAGCGCGGTGGTACGGGTCGCCCGCGGGGCGCTCATCCGCGCCGGCGGCGGAGCTGCCACCCGGCCGCCGCACCCAGGACGAGAAGGACCGCGATCCCGCCGAACAGCCCGGCGGACGGCCCGCCGTCGTCCCCGCCGTCCGCCGCCGCGCCGGGCGACGCCGCGGACCGCGCCCCCTTCGAGTCGTTCACCCGCTCCGCGCACCCCGCCTTCGGGTAGCCGGCGACGGCACACAGCAGGGCGCTCGCGTCATAGCGCAGCGGCCGGGCGACCGCGGCCAGCGCCTCGCCCGCCGAGGCGTCCTCGGGCACCTGGGCGCACTTCGTCCGGGACGCCGGCGGCCGCTCGCCGCCGGGCGCGTCCGCCGCGGTACCGAAGTCGACGACGACGCCGATCCGTTTGCGGCCGTCCTTGGTGGGGGTGTCATGGCAGATCGCGTCGAAACCGGGCGCCGTACGGGGCTTGCCGGCCGCGGCGGAATCGGCGCTGACGGTGAAGCGGAAGCCGGCGACCGTGCCGTCGGCCGGCCGCTGGGTGCCCGGCCCCTCGGTGGCGTAGGTCCAGGAACTGCCGTTGCCCTCCCAGAAGGACCAGTAGCGGTACTCCTGCGCCTGGGCGGGCCCGGCGGCCAGACCGGTGACCGTGCCGGCCAGCAGCGCGGCGCCGGCGAGGGTGGCGCGCCGCATCAGCGCCCGTCCCTCTTGCGGCCGCTGAGCAGGAAGCCGAGGCCAGCGCCGAAGGCGAGGCCGACGCCGATGATCCACCACGGAATGCCGCCGTCGTCGTCCTTGGCGTCCTGGACGTGAGCCCCCGATACGGCGGCCGGCTCGGGGCCGGTCGCGTTGAGCGCGGTCACCAGGTCGGTGCCGCCGAAGGCGCGCGGGTCGCTGCCGGTGGCGTGCGCGGCCAGCACCAGCTGGGCGTACGCGGCGGGGCCGCTCTGCCGCGCCCAGTTGGCCGCGTTCTTCTGCAGCCAGGCCAGCGGCCGCCGGGCCTCGGCGCCGTGCCCGCCGGCCGCCAGCGCCACCACGGCGTCCGCGGTGTTGCCCACGTCGGGCTGCGGCTTGGCGCCCGGCATCGCGGAGAGCAGGTGCTGGCCGTTCTTGTCGAGTTGGGCGACGAGATAGGCGGCGCCGCCGTCGGCGGCCTGCGCCGCGGAGACCTTGCCCGCCTTCTTGTCCTTGCCGTCCTTGCCGTCCTTGCAGGCGGGCGGCGTGACCGGGGCGTGGGCGCGGGGGCCTGCGGGCGCGACGACAAATCCCTTGCCGAGCACGCCGGTTGCGGCGGCCGCGGTGGCATCGGCGTTCGGGGCCGCGCCCTTGAGCTGGAAGGTGAACGCGCCGTGCGCCTCCTCCTTGCCCGCACAGCTCAGCCGGAAGGTGAGCAGCCCGTCGTAGGGGGTCCTGTGCTTCTTCGACGTCACCGAGGCCGGCTTCTGTCCCGCCGCCGCGAGTGCCCCGATGACCACGGAGGTGGAGTTGGCGTCACCGGGCGAGCCGGGCATCGAGCTCCAGCTGCCGTCGTCGTTCTGCACCGATTTCAGCCAGCCCACCGCCTTGTCCACGGCATCGCCGTGCCCGCCCAGCGCGGCCAGCGCCTGCACCGCGGCGGCCGTCTGGTTGGTGTCCCGCATCGCCTTGGCGGCACAGGGCTTGCCCGGCTCGGCACGGAAGGCGGTGAACGCGCCGTCCGCGCACTGCTGCCCGACCAGCCACCGCACACCCGACGCCGCCGGGCGCACCCCCACCGTGTGCTGCGCCAGCAGCGCGAGCGACTGCCGCCACACCCCGTCGTACTGCGGGTCCTTGGTGCCGTACAGACCGGCGGGCAGCTTCTTGGCCGCGGCGGACGGGGAACCAGGCACAGCGGCATACGCGGCAGGGGCGGCGGCCGCGCCCAGTACCAGCGCGGCCGCCAGCGCCGTGGCGGCGCGGCGCGCCAAGGGGGCGCCGGAGTGCGGCGCGGGAGCCTGCTGGGCCAGGGAAGCCGTGGGGGCCATCGGGTCGGTGCCTCTCGGGTCGGGTCGCGGCGGCCACGCAGCCGCGCTCGGCCGCCCACCCGCGGACCGATCCGGGGATCGGGCGCGGTGGCACCGGGCTCAGCTCCGTATACCTCGACGGTGCCGCGCACTGGCCGTCCGCGGGCGGACGGCTGTGGTGGCGGGAGCCTTGGTCGTGCCCCTCGGGTGTTCCGGCTCGTACGGCCGCTCCGCGCCGGCCTGGGGCGCGGCGTGGACGGGCCGTCCTCACGGTTGCGGGTCAGCGCCGGATTTCCACCGGCTTCCCCCGATCGGGCACGGATGAAGTTGTCCCGCACACCTTATCCGGCGCCCGCCCCGGCATTCGCTCGCCCGTACGAGCCGGGTGCGCGCCCCGTACGCGCCGCACGGCCCCCGTAGCCATCCCGTACGCGCCCCGTACGCGTCCCCTACGCCGGGCTACCGCACCCCGTCCACCGCCTGATACCGCACGGGGCCGGAGTCCGGCACGCACTCCGCATGGCCCAGCTTCACCAGCCGGCGCAGATGTGCCTCGGCCTCCGAGACGGCGATGGTGCGGGAGCCGTAAGGGATCTGCTCCCAGGGGCGGTTCCACTCCATGGCCATGGCGAGCTGCCAGGCCGTGCGGGGTTCGCTCAGCAGCGTCCGCAGCTGGGCGAGCCGCTCCTCGTGGTGGGCGAGGAGCGTGCGGACGCGGCCGCCGGCATCGGTGAAGGCGTGCTGATGCGCGGGCAGCACCTCGGCGGGGGCGAGCCGGCCGATGCGTTCGAGGGAGTCGAGATAGTCGCCCAGGGGGTCGGCGACCTCGCCCGAGCTCCCGGCCGGGTCCTCGTACAGGCCGATGTGCGGAGTGATGCCCGGCAGCAGGTGGTCACCGGAGAAGAGCCGGCCGAAGCCGCGGTTCCGCTGGGCGGGGTGCTCCTCCTCCAGATGCAGACACACATGGCCCGGGGTGTGCCCCGGTGTCCAGATCGCGCGCAGCCGGCGCCCCGGCAGATCGAGCAGCTCGCCGGGGCCGATCTCGCGGTCCGGAAGTGCAGCCCGCAGACCGGGCATCCGCCGGCCGCCCCCGCCGGCCCGGGCCGTGCGCAGCGGCGCCAGATGGTCGTCCGGTGCGCCCGCCGCCGCGAGTTTGGCGATGAGGTGGTCCAGCCACCGCTCCGGCGTGGCCCCGCGGGTGCGGCGGACCACGGCGGTGTCCGCGGCATGCATCGCGAGCCAGGCGCCGGAGGCCTCCCGCACCTTGGCGGAGAGGCCGTGGTGGTCCGGGTGGTGGTGGGTGATCAGCACGCCGTGGAGGTCGGTGAGGGCGAAACCGCAGGCGGTGACGCCGTCGACGAGGGCGTCCCAGGAGTCCGGGTCGTCCCAGCCGGTGTCGATGAGCACCGGCCCCCGGTCGGTCTCCAGGAGGTGGACGAGGGTGTGGCCGAGAGGGTTGTCCGGGATGGGGACGGCGATGCTCCACACGCCGCCCCGGTGGTCGGTCACCTGCGTCGTCATCCCGGTCCCCTCTCGGTCCGCCGTGCGCCCGCACCCGACTCACTATAACTAGAACGAGTTTCAATGCGGCCGGAACCGGGCCCTCGGGTGTGCGCCTTGGGGATTCGGCCCGCCCGCCGTGGACTCCTCCCGGTGGAACTGGTATCAGTTCTGCTGAGTGATTCTGATACAGCGTCAGGATCCGTCGGGAGGCGGCAGCGATGAGCGACCTCGTCGAGCACGGAAAGCTCTACCTGGGCGGCGAGTGGGCCGATCCGGCCGGCCGGGACACCATCGAGGTCGTCTCACCCCACACCGAATGGGTCATCGGCCGGGTGCCGCACGCCTCGCGGGCCGACGTCGACCGGGCGGTGGCCGCGGCCCGCAGGTCCTTTGCGTCCGGGGAGTGGGCGAACGCCCCGCTGGCGGACCGGATCGCGGTGGTCACCCGCATCAAGGACGCCTTCGCGGCCCGCAGCGAGGAGTTCGCCCGGGTCATCAGCTCCGAGAACGGCACCCCGTTCACCTCCGGCGTCATGGTGCAGTCGCTGGCCGCGATGCTGGTGTGGGACGCCGCGCTCACGGTGGCCCGGGACTTCCCCTTCGAGGAGCGGCGGGCCGGGGTGCTGGGGCCGCTGTTGGTGCGGCGGGAGCCGGTCGGGGTGGTCGCGGCCGTGGTGCCGTGGAACGTCCCGCAGTTCACCGCCGCGGCCAAGCTCGCGCCCGCGCTGCTGGCCGGCTGCTCGGTGGTGCTGAAGGTGTCGCCGGAGACCCCGCTGGACGCGTACCTGCTCGCGGAGATCGCGACGGAGGCCGGGCTGCCGCCGGGCGTGCTGTCGATCCTGCCGGCCGACCGCGAGGTGAGTGAGTACCTGGTCGGGCACCCGGGCGTGGACAAGGTGTCGTTCACCGGCTCGGTGGCGGCGGGCAAGCGGGTCATGGAGGTCGCGGCCCGCAACCTCAGCCGGGTCACGCTGGAGCTGGGCGGCAAGTCCGCCGCGGTGATCCTGCCGGACGCCGATCTGGACGCGGCGGTGGCCGGCATCGTGCCGTTCGCCTGGATGATCAACGGCCAGGCGTGCGTGGCCCAGACCCGGATCCTCGCCCCGCGCAGCCACTACGACGAGATCGCCGAGCGGTTCACCGCGGCGGCGAGCGCGCTGACCGTCGGCGACCCGCTGGATCCGGCCACCGAGCTCGGCCCGCTGGTCGCCCGTCGCCAGCAGCAGCGCTCGCTGGACTACATCGCACTCGGGCAGCAGGAAGGCGCCAAGGTCCTGACCGGCGGCGGCCGGCCCGCGGGGCAGCCGACGGGCTGGTACGTCGAGCCGACCCTCTTCGGCGAGGTCACCAACTCCATGCGGATCGCCCGCGAGGAGATCTTCGGCCCGGTCATCTGCCTGCTGCCGTACGACGACGAGGCGGAGGCCATACGGATCGCCAACGACTCCGACTACGGGCTCTCCGGCTCGGTGTGGACGGCCGACGTCGACCACGGCATCGAACTCGCCCGGCAGGTGCGCACCGGTACGTACTCGGTGAACACCTTCAGCATCGACATGCTCGGCCCGTTCGGCGGCTACAAGAACTCCGGCATCGGGCGGGAGTTCGGGCCCGAGGGCTTCGGCGAGTACCTGGAGCACAAGATGATCCATCTGCCGGCGGGTGCCTGATGGGGGACCGCTGGCAGGTGACGGTGGACCGGGGCGTCTGCATCGGCTCGGGGATGTGCGCCGCCGCGGCACCGGACGGCTTCCGGCTGGATACGGCCCGGCAGTCGCACCCGGTGGTACCGGAGACGGACGCCGACGAGCGCATCCTGGCGGCGGCCGAGGGGTGCCCTGTGGAGGCGATCACCCTGACCCTGGCCGGCAGCGGTGAGGCGGTATTCCCGCCGGAGGAGTGAGCGTCACCCGCCGGGTGTTCATGAAGAACAGTGCGGGATTGGTGCGGGATTGCTGTGTGGTGTTCCGCGGAGGCGCTCCCGCGCAGGGACACCGCACGTGATAGCCGTTTTCCCGTTCCGTGATGAAGCAATGACAACGCCGTGGGTCGGCGGATTGTGCTGATTCTCTGGGTCCATGCAGAGAGAAAACCAGCACTGGTGGCGCTCCTTTTCCCGCCACTCGCCACTCGCCCTTCGCGACTCGCCCTTCGCGCCAAGGGCTGACCCACGGAAAGCGGGATGACTCATGAATGCGGACTCGGCGCTCTCGGTAGTCATCGGTGCCGGCGGAACCGGCGGTCACATCTACCCCGGACTTGCCCTGGCCGACGCGCTGCGCCGGGCCGTACCGGACGCCCGAATACATTTCATCGGTACCGAACGCGGCCTGGAAGGAAAGCTGATTCCGCAGGCGGGCTACGCGTTGCACACCGTGGACATGATCCCGTTCGAACGCGAACTGGGCCTGCGCAGATATCTGTTGCCGGCCTATCTGATGCGTGCCTCGGCCCAAGCACGCACGGTGCTGTGGGAACAGGGCGCGCATATTGCGGTCGGGATGGGTGGCTACCCCAGCGCCCCGGTGATCGTCGGCGCGCGACGGGCGGGCGTGCCCAGCCTGATCCACGAGTCCAACGCGGTACCGGGCCGGGCCAATCGCCTCTCCGCCCGGCTCACTCCGCACGTTGCGCTCGCCTTCGAGCAGTCCCGCGCCCGGCTGCCGCGATCCCGCGCCCGGACCGCCGGCGTGGTCGGCATGCCGTTGGCCGGCTCGCTGACCCGGCTGAACCGGCAGCGGCTGTACGACGAGGCGCGCGCCTGGGCGGGGCTGCGCCCGAGTCAGCGGCTGATCCTGGTCAACGGCGGAAGCCTGGGTGCCAAGCGCCTGACGGACGCCGCGCTCGGCCTGGCCTGGCGCTGGCGGCACCGGACGGATGTACGGCTGCTGATCAAAACGGGGCCGGATGCCCTGCCTGCCGCCCGGCAGCGGCTCCACGCCGAGGGCGGCGCCGCGGTGGCCGAGGCCGTCGCGTATCTGGACCGGATGGATCTGGCCTACGCGGCGGCCGACCTGGCCGTGTGCCGGGCCGGTTCCGCGACCGTCGCCGAGCTGGCGAGCGTGGGGCTGCCCGCCGTACTGGTCCCGCTGCCGCACGCGCCGGGCGACCACCAGACGCACAACGCGCGCGTCCTGGTGGACCAGGGCGCGGCCCTCCTGCTGGCGAACGGGCAGGTCGGTCCGACGTCCCTGGCCTCCTTGATCGAGCCGCTGCTGGCCGATCCCGAGCAGCTGGCGGCCATGAGCGGCGCCGCCGACCCGGGCAGCCACACGCAGGCAGCGGAACTGCTCGCCCAGCGGGTCCTCGCCCTGGCGGGAAGGGCGACGGCCGAGGCGGTCTGAGCCCCTCGGGAATCCGCCGCATTCCAGGTTTCAGGAATCTCCCGCATTTCAGGAAGAGAGCAATGCGTATCACCTCCATTGGCCATGCCGGACTGTTCATCGAGTCGGCCGCCGGATCGATCGTGTGCGATCCCTGGTTCACCCCGGCCTACTTCGGCTCCTGGGTGCCGTTCCCGGACAACACCGGAGTCGACCCCGCCCGGCTGGCCGCGGCCGACTACCTCTACATTTCGCACCTGCACCACGACCACTACGACCCCCAGTGGCTGAGCCGGTACATGCGCAAGGACATCACCGTTCTGCTGCCCGACTTTCCGGTCCCCGACCTGCACCATGCGCTGGCGGGCCTGGGGTTCAAGAATTTCGTGCAGACCCGGCACAATCAGCCGCTGGTCCTCGACTCCGGACTACGGGTACAGATCAGCTCGGTGGACGCGCCACTTGACGGGCCGCTCGGCGATTCCGGAATTGCCCTGGACGACGGCCGGGTCCGTATCTTCAACCAGAACGATTCGCGGCCCATCGATCTGCGCCCGATCCAGGAGTTCGGGCCGCTGCACGCCCATCTCGTGCAATATTCGGGCGCCATCTGGTTTCCCGGCGCGTACACCTTTCCCGAGCGGATGAAGAGGACCCTCGGTACCCGCAAGCGGCGCAACGGCATGGCACGGGCGCTGCGGTACATCGAGCAGCTCGGCGCGGAGCATGTGCTGCCCTTCGCCGGCCCCGCCTGCTTCCTCGACGACGAGCTGTGGCACCTCAACGACTTCGACAGCGACCCGGCGAACCCGTTCCCGGACCAGTTCGCTTTCCTCGATTTCCTGCAGGAGCAGGGCTTCGACCGGGCACACCTCTTCCTCACCGGCACCGAAGTCGACCTGCACCCCGACGGTACGGCGCGGGTGGCGCAGATCCCGGAGGAGGAGGTGGCCCGCATACGCGACGACCGGCGCGGCTATCTCGCCGAGTACCAGCGCAAGGTACAGCCCGCCATCGACGCCATCACCCGCGCGCTGCCACAGGACCGCAGCGACCTGGTCGCCCAGCTCAAGGAGTACGTGGAGCCGCTGATGAAGGAAGCGGACCACACCTGCGCGGGCATCAACGGCCGGATCCTGCTGGAGGTGGCGGCCGTCGACGGCGGCCCGGACGAGAACATCGTGTTCGACTTCCTGGACCGGCGGGTGGACCGGTACGCGGGCGAGGAGGCGCGCTACGTCTTCCGGGTCCGCCGCCCGCTGGTGGAGGAGTTGGTGCGGGGGCGCTGCGCGAACTGGGTGGACGAGCTGTTCCTGTCCAGCCGCCTGGAGATCTCCCGTAAGGGTCCGTACAACGACTACGTGTACACGTTCTTCAAATCCTTCTCCCCGGAGCACATGGCGTTCGTGGAGGACTACTACGCGCAGGCCGACGGGGACCAGCACTACGCGCTCGCGGACGGATACGTGGTACCGCGGCGCTGCCCGCACCTCCAGGCCGACCTGACCCGCTTCGGCAGCGTCAAGAACGGCGTGCTGACCTGTGCCCTGCACAACTGGGACTTCGAGCTCGCCACCGGCCGCTGCCTCACCAGCGATGACCGCACACTCGCCGCCCGCCCGGCCACTCCGGAGGACGAGAGGGCACAGCACCCGGTCATCCCGGACGCCCAGCCCGAATGACGTCCCTAAGGGCCAACGACCATTAGGGGGAGGGGCCAGCGTTCCGAATCCGGCGGGTCAGCGTTCCGCATCCGGCGCCGTGAGGTCGATCAGCCGGCACACCGTCTCGATGTCGATCTTCACCTGGGCGATCGAGGCCCGCCCCGACAGCCAGGTGATCAGTGCGGAGTGCCAGGTGTGCTCGATGACCCGGACCGCGGAGAGCTGTTCGGGGGTGGGCGCGGCGGGGGGTGCCGGCTCCTGCCCGGGCTGGCGCGCGGCGGCGGGCGGGGCCATCGCATCGAGGATGATCGCGGTGGTCAGCCGGGAGACGGTGTCCACCTCGGGGCTCACCGAGCGGTCGGCGAACGTCAGCGCGCGCACCATCGCGTCCGCGAGATGCGGCTCGCGCTGCAGGGCGCGAAAGGCCCGCATCAGGGTCTGGGCGACCCGGGCGCCCGGGTCCTGCTCCGACGGCGGGCGCTTGCGCAGCGTCTCGTGCATGTGCTGGAGCTGGTCCTGCATGGTGGCGACCAGCAGATGCACCTTGGAGGGGAAGTAGCGGTAGAGGGTGCCGAGGGCGACGCCCGAGGACTCCGCGACCTCGCGCATCTGCACGGCGTCGAAGCCGCCACGGGACGCCAGCTTGGCGCTGGTGTGCAGGATGCGGCGGCGTCTGGCCTCCTGACGCTCGGTCAGGGGAGGACTCGCGGGAAGCGTCGGCCTGGCCGCCTTGGATTCCGTAGTCATATTTCCCATTCCGTGGCATTCCGTCCGCAATGCGGCGAGTGCCGGTGGTGTGATCGGCACAGCATGGCAGGGGGGCGGGTGGTGGCGCGAATCACCTGGTGCGGCTCTTTTCGCATCGTTCTCGGCCGGTACATTCGGAGCTCGGTGAACTGATCAGTAGCCAATCAGTTCTGAAACTTGTTCTAGATTACCGCCAGCGGTTACGCTCCGGCGAAAGTCCAGTGAGAAGGGGGCCGAGCGTGATCGCAGAGGCCGTCCAGGCAGCCGCGCCTCGCCCCGCAGAGGCCTCCCCGGCCTCCGCCCCGACTGACGGCGAGCGTCCCCTGCGGATCGCGATGCTCACGTATAAGGGGAACCCGTTCTGCGGCGGACAGGGCGTCTATGTACGCCACCTCTCCCGCGAACTGGCCCGCCTCGGCCACACCGTCGAGGTCATCGGCGCCCAGCCCTACCCCGTCGTCGACGACGGGGTGACCCTGACCGAGCTGCCCAGCCTGGACCTCTACCGCCAGCCGGACCCGTTCCGCACGCCGAAGCGCGGCGAGTACCGCGACTGGATCGACGCCCTCGAAGTCGGCACGATGTGGACCGGCGGCTTCCCCGAGCCGCTGACCTTCTCGCTGCGCGCCCGGCGCCATCTCGCCGCCCGCCGCGGCCAGTTCGACGTCGTCCACGACAACCAGACCCTCGGCTACGGCCTGCTCGGCGGGCCCGGCGCGCTCGGTGCCCCGCTGGTCACCACCATCCACCACCCCATCACCGTCGACCGGCGGCTCGACCTGGCAGCGGCCGACGGCTGGAAGCGCCGCGCCTCCGTGCGCCGCTGGTACGGCTTCACCCGGATGCAGAAGCGCGTCGCCCGCCGGCTGCCGTCCGTGCTGACCGTCTCCGGCTCCTCCCGCCAGGAGATCGTCGACGACCTCGGCGTCCGCCCCGACCGCCTGCACGTCGTCCACATCGGCGCCGACACCGAGCTGTTCTCGCCGGATCCCGCCGTCCCCGAGGTGCCCGGACGGATCGTCACCACCTCCAGTGCGGACGTGCCCCTCAAGGGGCTGATCCACCTCGTCGAGGCGCTCGCCAAGGTACGCACCGAGCAGCCCGACGCCCATCTGGTGGTCGTCGGCAAGCGCGCCGACGACGGGCCGGTCGCCGCCGCCATCGAACGGCTCGGCCTGTCCGGCGCCATCGAATTCGTCAAGGGCATCACCGACGGCGAACTCGTCGACCTCGTCCGCAGCGCCCAGATCGCCTGCGTGCCCTCCCTCTACGAGGGCTTCTCGCTGCCCGCCGCCGAGGCGATGGCCACCGGCACCCCGCTGCTGGCCACCACCGGCGGCGCCATCCCCGAGGTCGCCGGGCCGGACGGCGAGACCTGTCTCGCGGTCCCCCCGGGCGACGCCGGTGCGCTGGCCGGCGGGCTGCTCCGCCTCCTGGGCGACGCCCCGTTGCGCCGCCGGCTCGGCGCGGCCGGCCGGGAGCGGGTGCTGGCCCGCTTCACCTGGCGGCAGGCCGCCCTCGGCACCGCCGAGCGCTACCGCGAGGCCATCGCCCTCCAGGGCGGCGACACCGCCCGCGCCCTGGCCGGGGCGGCGTCCGGCGGGGCCGCCGCCATCGCGTCCGCGCCGCGCACCGCCGGACACCTCTAGCGGCCCGCCCGGCCCGTAGTTCCTTCCGCAGCCACCACCGCCCGCCCGTCGCCCGACCTCCACCCCCAGAAGACGGCGCTACGCGCCGACCGCCCACTCACCGCCGGACGAAAGCAGAACGCCGTGCTGACCGTCGACTTTTCCCGCTTCCCGCTCGCCCCGGGCGACCGCGTGCTCGATCTGGGGTGCGGCGCCGGCCGGCACGCCTTCGAGTGCTACCGGCGCGGCGCGCAGGTCGTCGCCCTCGACCAGAACGGCGAGGAGATCCGCGAGGTGGCCAAGTGGTTCGCCGCGATGAAGGAGGCGGGCGAGGCCCCGGCGGGCGCCTCCGCCACCGCCATGGAAGGCGATGCGCTCAACCTGCCCTTCCCCGACGACAGCTTCGACGTCGTGATCATCTCCGAGGTGATGGAGCACATCCCGGACGACAAGGGCGTGCTCGCCGAGATGGTCCGGGTGCTGCGCCCCGGCGGCCGGATCGCCGTCACCGTGCCCCGTTACGGCCCCGAGAAGGTCTGCTGGGCCCTCAGTGACGCCTACCACGAGGTCGAGGGCGGCCACATCCGCATCTACCGCGGCGACGAACTGCTCGGCAAGATGCGGGAGGCGGGCCTGGAACCGTACGGCACGCACCATGCGCATGGGCTGCACAGCCCCTACTGGTGGCTCAAATGCGCCTTCGGGGTGGACAACGACAAGGCGCTGCCGGTGCAGGCGTACCACAAGCTGCTGGTCTGGGACATCATGAAGAAGCCGCTGGCCACCCGGCTCGCCGAACGGGCGCTCAACCCCGTCATCGGCAAGAGCTTCGTCGTCTACGCCACCAAGCCGCACCTGCCCGCGGCGCCCGCCGCCGCCGAGGCGGACGAGCCCGCCGCCGCACCCGCCACGAAGGCCGCCGGGCCGGCCGCCGGCAAGCCCCGCAAGTCCGCGCGGCCCGCCGCCAAGGCACCCGCCAAGTCCCCGGCGAAGCGCGGCGCTTCGTCCACCGCCAAGCCCTCCGCCGGGGCCGCCAAGTGACGAGTCCCGGGCGTACCGAACGGCTCGTCCTGCCGGGCGTGCTCACCGCCGACCAGGCGGCCCGCACGGTCGCCGGCATCCTCGCGACCCAGCGGTCGGACGGCGCCATCCCCTGGTTCCGGGGCCACCACCTCGACCCGTGGGACCACACCGAGGCCGCCATGGCCCTGGACGCGGCCGGCGAACACGAGCGCGCCGAGGCCGCGTACGACTGGCTGCTGCGGCACCAGAACCCGGACGGGTCCTGGTACGCGGCCTACGCCGACGGCGACGCCGGGGCCCCCACCGACCGCGGCCGCGAGACCAACTTCTGCGCCTATCTCGCGGTCGGCGTCTGGCACCACTTCCTGTCCACCGGCGACGAGGCCTTCCTCGACCGCATGTGGCCCGCGGTCCACTCGTCGATCGGCTTCGTGCTGGAACTCCAGCAGCCCGGCGGGGAGATCGGCTGGAAGCGCGAGGACGACGGCACCCCCGTCAACGACGCGCTGCTGACCGGCTCATCCTCCATCTACCAGGCACTGCGCTGCGCCCTGGCCCTCGCCGACCAGCGCGAGGAGCCGCAGCCCGACTGGGAGCTGGCGGCCGGCCGGCTCGGCCATGCGATACGCAGCCACCCCGAGCGGTTCCTCGACAAGGGCCGCTACTCCATGGACTGGTACTACCCGGTCCTGGGCGGCGCGGTCCGCGGCCGGTCGGCCAGGGACCGGATCGACGCCGACTGGGAACGCTTCGTCGTGCCCGGCCTGGGGGTGCGCTGCGTCCTGCCCAACCCCTGGGTCACCGGCGGCGAGAGCGCGGAACTGGCGCTGGCGCTGTGGGCGATGGGGGAGTCCGAGCGGGCCGTGCAGATCCTCAAGTGGATCCAGCATCTGCGCGCCGACGACGGCATGTACTGGACCGGCTACGTCTTCGACGACGACGCGATCTGGCCCCGCGAACGCACCTCCTGGACCGCCGGTTCGCTGCTGCTCGCGGTCGCGGCCCTGGGCGGCGACGAGGCCACCACCACCGTCTTCGGCGGCGAACAGCTCCCGACGGGGCTGGACCCGGACTGCTGCCGGTAGGAGGCGGGAAGGGGCGCAGCGTGCCGGGGCGGCGCGGAGCCCGGCCGGAGACACCCTGAAATGAGAGGACGGGCCGGGGCGGCCGCACTAATGTGCGGCACATGACTCTCCAAGGCTCCCTCACCCACGAGGAATACTGCGACCAACTCCTCGCCGAGACCGACAAGCTCCGGGAGATCGTGCGCAGCGCCGATCTTTCGGCGACCGTACCGACCTGCCCCGACTGGACGCTGGCCGATCTCGCCCGGCATGTGGGCGGTGCGCACCGCTGGGTCGGCACGATCGTCGCCACCCGCGCGTCGGAGAGCGTCGACCCCGCGGACGTCCCCGAGGGGGCCGGGCCCGAGGGCGAGGACGCCGCGGCGCTGGACGCGTGGCTGGCGGCGGGCGTCGAGCAGACCGTGGCCGCGCTGCGGGAGGCCGGCCCCGATACGGAGGTGTGGAGCTGGACGCCGGCGCAGCACACGGGGTTCTGGGCCCGCCGGATGACCCATGAGACGGTCATCCACCGGGCCGATGCCGCGCTCACCGCCGTTGTCCCCTTCGAGGTCCCGGCGCCGGTCGCCGCGGACTGTCTGGAGGAGTGGCTGCAGATCGGCGAACTGCCGATGGTGGTGGCCCGCTTCGCCGAACGCGGGACGAAGCTATGCGGCCCCGGCCGGACGATCCACGTCCACGCCACCGACGCCCCGCCCGGCCTGAACGCCGAGTGGCTGCTCGACCTCACGGGCGAGGCGCCCACCCACCGCCACACCCACGAAAAGGCGGCGGTCGCCCTGCGCGGCCCCCTCACCGACATCCTGGCCGTGCTCTACCGCCGGCTGCCCGCCGACAGCGACCGGGTCGAGGTGCTGGGCGAGCGCGCGCTGCTCGACCAGTGGCTGACCTGGGCGCAGTTCGGGTGAGTGCAGCGGCGGCCGTCAGGAGGTGAGCTCGGCCAGGACCCGTAGGGTGTGCGGGTCGGGGGCGGTCACCAGCAGATCGGTGACCGGGCCCGCCCGCCACAACTCCAGTCGTTCCGCGATCCGTTCGCGCGGGCCGACCAGCGAGATCTCGTCGGCGAAGGCGTCCGGCACGGCCAGGACGGCCTCCTCCTTGCGGCCTTCGAGGAAGAGCCGCTGTACGTGCCGGGCCTCCTCCTCGAAGCCCATCCGCGCCATCAGATCGGCATGGAAGTTCCGGGCGGCGGGCCCCATCCCGCCGATGTAGAAGCCGAGCATCGCCTTGACCGGCAGCAGCCCCTCGGCGACGTCGTCACAGACCAGGGCGCGTGCCATGGGCGCGACGAGGAAGCCGTCCGGGGCACCGGCCAGCGAGGCCCGGTAGACGTCGGTGCGCTGCGGCGACCAATACAGCGGCAGCCAGCCGTCCGCGATCCGGGTCGTCTGGGCGATGTTCTTGGGCCCTTCCGCACCCAGCAGTACGGGGAGCCGGGCGCGCAGCGGGTGGGTGATGGCCTTGAGCGGCTTGCCCAGGCCGGTGCCGTCCGGGCCGCGGTAGGGGTGCGGGTGGAAGAGCCCGTCCGAGGTCACCGGTCCCTCCCGGCGCAGGACTTGCCGGATCACGTCCACGTATTCCCGGGTGGCGGTCAGCGGGCTCTTGGGGAACGGCCGCCCGTACCACCCCTCGACGACCTGCGGCCCCGACAGCCCCAGGCCCAGCAGCAGCCGGCCGCCGGAGAGATGGTCGAGGGTCAGGGCGTGCATGGCGGTGGCGGTGGGTGTGCGGGCAGCCATCTGGACGATGCCGGTGCCCAGTTTGATCCGAGAGGTGTGGGCGCCGATCCAGGTCAGCGCGGTGAAGGCGTCCGAGCCCCAGGCCTCCGCGGTCCATACCGAGTCATAGCCCAGGCGCTCCGCCTCACGGGCCAGTTCGAGGTGCCGGGGGTCCGGGCCGCGGCCCCAGTAGCCCAGGTGCAGACCGAGTCGCATGCTGATCGCCCCTCTTCGACGGTGGCCCGAGGGTTCCGGGGTTCCGGAGTGGATGGATGCTGACGGTGCGTCAGGTCGATGCGTGCCCGCGCACTGTACGGCGGGGCCGCGGACAGCGCAACGCACGGCGGCCGGGCCGCGGGCGGCGCAACGGGGGCTTGGCGAGGGCTCGGCGGGGGTCCCTACCTGAGCCAGGCCGGCTCCAGCGCCAGCACCTCGTCACGGTGGCCCCGTACCACTTCGAAGAACCGCTCCGGGGCCGACTCGAACAGGGCGCACAGGGAGACGTAGAGGCGATACGCCTCGTCGGGCATCTCGTACGGGCAGTGGACCGCCGCGCACTGCCACCAGTCGGACGTCGAGCTGACCAGCTGGACGCCGCACTGTGGGCACGGCGGAGCGGCTATTGAGGCTTGCTCGTCCCGCACCCGTAGCAGATCGCCCACCCGTCCTGAGTGGTCGTCATCTCCTGCCCACACTTCTCGCACGTCGCTCGCGTCTCGTACAGATCCTTGTTGCACTGCATCGGCCCTCCAAGGGGAGTGGTGATTCTGCCATTGACCAGTGAGTAACGGCAGACCTGCGGCCGGCCGTCGCGGCGGTGTACGGAGGCCGGCCCCTTCCCGCGGACGCGACGCACGACAAAGCGCCCCGCCCCCTGGGGGGCGAGGCGCCGAAGGACCGCTGGGTGTCCGGTGTCAGCCGCGCTGGATGCCGGTGGTGTCCTGCAGGACGCCACGGCGGCCGTCCTGGGTCTGCGCGATCAGGGCCTGGCCGCGCTGCTCCACCGCGAGGTACCAGGTGCCGGGCGCCAGTTCGGCGATCGGCGCCGGCGAGCCGTCCTCGCCGTACAGCGGCCGCGCGACGGGCACCGCGAACCAGAACGGCGCGAAGTCCGCCGGACTGCCGGCCGCCTGGGTGGCGCCGGCCGGGCCGCCGGCCGTCCCGTCGGCGGCGGGCGCCTGCTGGCCGTAGGTCTGGCCGCCCTGGGGCTGCTGCTGGCCGCCCGGGTAGCCGTAGCCGTGGCCTGCCTGCTGCTGGGCGCCGGGGTAGCCGTAACCCGGGTTGGGGCCCGCCCCGTAGGGGGCCCCGGCGGGCTGCGGCTTGGGGGCGCCGACCAGGGCGACCTTGAGCGCCGGGACCAGCGGCGTGGCGACGGCGCCGCCGGCCAGGATCAGGGTGGCGAGCAGGCCGATGATCAGGCCCGCGCCGGCGCTGGGGCTGCCGATGATGGTCCAGAACGCGGTCCACGCCGCGAAGATGGTCAACGCGACACCGAACTGGGCGAGATCGAGACCGGCGACCTTGCGCTGCTGCGGCAGCATGCGGCTGAGGACGACGATCGCCGCGCCGATCACACCGGCCAGGTACGTGCTCATGAGCGTGGCCAGCACGTCCCAGGCATTGAGGCTGGCGTATTCCGAAGCGCCGAGACTGAGGAACGAGGCGATGAACAGCAGCACCGCTGCTCCGATCACCACGCCGTCGCCTCGAGTGAGGGAGCGGATGTTCACGTAAGGGTCCTTTGTCGGTTTCGTGGGTCCGGTCGTCGCTGTCGCGGTGCGCGCAGTGCGAGGCACGGCGGGCCACCCATCGTAAAGGGGAACCTGCCGCCGAATCCGGCGGGCCGTCGTCTTCGTTTCCCCGCGCGCACGGCAGCTCGTATCGGACCCGGTCTCGGAGGGTTTCGAAGTCGTGGCCGGCGGTCCGGTCAGTGCGCCAAGAAGTCCGTAATGCCCTCGGTGATCCCACGGGCCGCTTTCTGCCGCCAGTGTGCGTCGGTCAATTCCGCGGCGTCCTTCGGGTCACGCATATTTCCGCA
Source organism: Streptomyces sp. 2323.1 (assembly GCF_900221035.1). Lineage (NCBI taxonomy): Bacteria > Bacillati > Actinomycetota > Actinomycetes > Kitasatosporales > Streptomycetaceae > Streptomyces > Streptomyces sp. 2323.1. The sequence continues at coordinate 5,725,589 of NZ_LT907981.1, forward strand.
CTCGATGAACACCTTCGGCACGGTCGAGAGGTTGAGGCCGCCGAGATCGGAACGTACGTCGAGTCCGGTGCCGTGGCCGACGTAATTGGACGGCGCGCTCCCGGTGACCGCGAGGAACCGGCCGGCCAGCCGTTCGCCCAGTCGCCGCGAGGGCGCCACGATCGCGGCGTTGTGGGCCGGGCCGGCCGTGACGCGCGCCGGGAGGATGACGTGGAAACCGCGGTTCCCACGGGCCGAGCCGTCGGCATGGAGGGAGACCGCGGCATCGGCGTGCGCCTTGTTCCCGAGAGCGGCGCGCTCGTCGACACACGGCCCGTACCGGCGGTCGCCGTCCTGGGTGAGCACGACCTTGGCGCCCTCCTGCTGGAGGAGGGTGCGGACGCGGTGGGCGAGGTCCAGCGAGAACGACGCCTCGGCGTAGCCGTCGTTGGTGGAGGTGCCGGTGGTGTCGCACTCCTTGTGGGCGTTGCCGATGTTCACCTGCCGGGCGATCTCCCGCCCGTGATCACGGTTGTGCGGATTGTGGCCCGGGTCGAGGACCACGACCTTGCCCTTGAGGCTGCCGTGCGGACCGCCCTTGTCCGGGGAGCCCTTGCCGTCCGGGCCGCGGTCGGTGCCGCTCGCGCCCCCGCTGCCGGGCGACCGGCTCGCGGCGGGCGGCCCGGCTCCGTGCGTCGGGCCGCCGTCGCCGCCCGACGCCCGCCAGAACAGCCAGCCCCCCAGGCCGGCGACCACAAGGGTGGTCAGTACGGCCAGGAGGGCGCCGCGCAGGCGGCGGCGCGGTGGGTAAGTACTGCCGTTCGACACGTCCGCGATGGTAGCCCGCTCAGATGCCGGGCCCGGTGCGCCGCAGAACGCGCAGCGAACGGTGGGCGGACACCTCGGTGAAGGCGCCGGACGCAAGGGCCCTGCGGTAGATCCGGTACGGGGCCTGGCCGCCGTCCGCCGGGTCCGCGAACACATCGTGGACGACCAGCAGTCCGCCGGGCGCGAGATGCGGCGCCCAGCCCTCGTAGTCGGCGGTGGCGTGCTCGTCGGTGTGCCCGCCGTCGATGAAGACCAGGCCGACCGGGGCCTGCCAGACGGCCGCGGCCTGCGGCGACCGGCCCACCAGGGCGATCACCTGGTCCTCCAGGCCCGCGGCGTGCAGGGTGCGGCGGAAGGTGGGCAGGGTGTCCATCCGGCCGACCTCGGGGTCGACGACACTCGGATCGTGGTACTCCCAGCCGGGCTGCTGCTCCTCGCTGCCCCGGTGGTGGTCCACGGTGACGGCCATGACCCCGCCCGTGCGCGCGGCGTCCGCCAGCAGGATCGTGGACCGGCCGCAGTACGTACCGACCTCCACCAGCGGCAGTCCGAGCGCCGCGGCCCCGGTCGCCGCCGCGTACAGGGCCAGGCCCTCGTCCACGGGCATGAAGCCCTTCGCCGCCTGGAACGCGGCGAGTATCTCCGGCTGCGGAGCGGTCGGAGCCGTGGGAGCGGACATGGGCTTCCTCCTGATGGTGCGGTCAGGGGGTCATCGTGCCGTATGGGGGTGGGGCGGGTGGGGTGTGGGTCTCCCTGGGCCGGAGATTCGGATATCGGAACGGGGGCTTGGGCGGCTCGGAATTCCCGCCCCGGGAACCCGCCCCTGGTTGATGGAATTCGCCGGTTCCCGTCTGCTCTCGGTCCACCGGGCCACTCTCCGTTCCGTTCTCCGTTCTCCGTTCTCCGTTCGGTCCCCTCGTTTTGCATCGCCCTCCGGTTTCCCGGATGTCCGGAAGCGGCGAATTCGCGTGTGGGGGAGTGGTGGCAGGGAGGGGCGGGACGGGGGGAGGGGAGAGTGCGAGGGAATGGTGACGCGGGCGAAATTCATCGGACCGTTTCCTGCGGGCGTCCGGAGCGTTCCCCGGTGAATCCGTGGAGTTCTCCGGGGGTGCTTGCGGGCGCTCGGGCGGCGCTTGCCGGGGGGCGGGTGGTCCACGCGTGGGGTCGGGCGAGGGCCTGGGCGTCCTCTGGGCCGCTGTCTGATCCCGTGGGGAGTTGCGTCGCCAGGCGATCGTGACCAGCGAGGTGAAAGGTTGATCTGCACCATCGGCGTTTCGGTTGGGCAGCTCAACATTGCGTCTTCGGCGACCACCTCCGGACGAGCCGTCGCCACGTCGTGGAAGAACCGATGTCTACGGGCCTACGGGTGGGTGGCTCCGTGTGAGAGCGTCGCGACGGTGAGGACCAGCTTGCCGGTGGTCTGCCCGGATTCGATGCGGCGGTGTGCCTCTGCGGCCTGTTCCAGCGGCAGGGCCTCGGCCTGTACCCGCAGGGTTCCCTGTGCCGCGGCCTGTACGGCGCGGCGCAGGGCCAGCCCGGCGTCCCTGGGGAAGGCCGCGGAGAAGGCGGCGAGGTTGAAGCCGGAGACGGTCTTGTTGGTGAACCACAGGTGGTTGGCCAGGATGCCGACGTCGTCAGCGCCCGAGGCGTTGCCCATCACCACCAGCCGTCCCATGGGGGCCAGCCGGTCCAGGCTGGCGGTGCGGGAGGGGCCGCCGACCATGTCGACGACGATGTCGAACTCGCCTGCCTCGGCGATCTGGTCGCGCAGGATCACCTCGTCGTAGCCGAAGCGCTTGGCGGTCTCGATCTTCGCTTGGCTGCCGACCGTTCCGACCACGCGGCCGGCGCCCAGCAGGCGGGCGGCCTGGCCGAGCTGGCTGCCCACGCCGCCCGCCGCGGCATGGACCAGGACGCGGTCTCCGGGCTCGATGCGCGCCACCCGGTCCAGGACGAGGAAGGCGGTGGTGCTGTTGGAGGGAAGCGCTGCGGCGACGCCGAGTCCGATGTCCAGGCCGTCCAGCGGGGCGACCAGGTCCGCGGAGGCGACTGCCACCTCGGCGTATCCGCCGCTGTCGACGATCGTCAGTGCGGCCACCGGCTGGCCGACCCTCAGGTCCGTGACGCCTTCGCCGAGGGCGCGGATGAGGCCGGAGACCTCGATGCCGGGCACGAAGGGCAACGGCACGTCCACCACGCCGCGCCGGTAGAGGACCTCGGCGAAGTTGGCGCCCGCATAGGCCACGTCGATGGCCACCTGGCCGGGGCCTGGCTCGGGGATCGGCATCCGCTCGACGCGGAGCACCTCGGCCTCGCCGAACTCAGGGATGGTCACTGCCTTCATTTGCGTGTTGTTGCTGTTCATGGCAGTGATCCTCCTCGGGCATCACGATGTCCGGCAGTGCCGGCTCATCCTGGGTGTGACACCACCAGGCTGCGCGCACCCAAGAGCTGCTCCAGCCGTTCCTGGGTGTCGGTGCCCGGACGGGGGTTGTGCAGGATCAGGTGGTGGCCGGGAAGCTCGGGCAGCGGCAGCAGGGTGGCGTCGAAGACCAGCGTCCCGGCTTCCGGGTGGTCGACCGCCTTGACCGCGCTGGTGTGCTCGGCCACGTCGTGGCGCTCCCACAGCTCGGCGAACTCCGTGCTGCTCTGAGCCAGCTTCTCGGCGATGCGGTCGAACTCCGGGTCCTCGGGGTAGCGCGCGGCATCGGCACGGAAACCAGCGACCACGTACGGGGCGGTCTCGACCCAGTGCCGGTGCAGAACCCGGTAGCGGACGTTGCTGAAGTACGACACCAGACAGTTGTGGTCGCTCTCGCCGTAGCCGAACACGATGCGGGCGGCGTCGTTGATGTCGGTGAAGTTCCAGTGGCGGTCGCGGATGTACCCGGGCCGCGGCGACCAGGCGTCCAGCAGCCGCCGCACCTGCGGCGGGGCAGGCACCGATGGCGCCGAGGCGACCTGCGGTGGGTTGAGCCCGGCCAGCCGGTACAGATGCGCGTGCTCGGTGGAATCCAGCAGCAGCACCCGCGCGATCGCGTCGAGAACCTCCTCCGAGACCTTGATGTCGCGCCCCTGCTCCAACCACGTGTACCAGGACACCCCGACCCCGGCGAGCACCGCGACCTCCTCGCGCCGCAGCCCCGGTGTACGCCGCCGCCCGCCCTCCGGCATACCGACATCCGCAGGCGAGACCCGAGCCCGGCGGCTGCGCAGGAACTCACGAAGCTCGACGCGACGACGGTCACGAGACACGGCAGAGCGATCACTGGTCATGGCATCCACCCTGAGCAGCCCCTTCGGGCGGCCCGGCCGACGGCCGGCTGCGGAGATACCACAGTACGTGCCCTGTACCAGCCACTACACGCAACTGTTGGCGCCATGCGCTGACCTCTTCGATGGCGGGCGACAGGAGAACGCCGGTGGTCGGCGACGTCGGACGGTGTCAGTGGCTCATACGGACTGAGAGCAGGCGTCATCGAGCCGCGGAGTCACGCCAGTAGAGCCCCTGTCTGAGGGGGTACGGCCTTGCGGGCACGCCGTTCTCAGTGTGATCCGCCCGGTGTCCCACGGAATTGGCTGTGCTGAAGCAGGAGACTCAACTGTTCTTCCGGGTATGCGCTGGAGATGCGACCCGGGGGAAACTGCCATACCAACCGGCTATCCGCCCGCCGGGCCGCAGCACCGAGTCGCGTCTGCGGACCGTCACTGCCCCTCCAGCGACACCTCGGAAGCGGCGTGCAGCGGCATTGACACATCCACCGCCAGTTCGTGCCGCCAGAGCAGATGGAACAGCACCGGAAGTACCGTGATCGGATCCCCGGCCAGGAAGGCCCCGTCCATCAGCGGTCGAGGCTCCGCGAACACCTCTCGCAGCACGATCGCGACGCTCTCCAGGCCGTGCCCGGGGATGCCGGTAGCCCGCCAGCCACCGCACGTTAGCCACCCTGATCTGGTCCGGCGCCCCGGCCAGTCGGAACTCCCACTCCAGCAGGCCGCAGGCTGCCCGAGCCGCCTCGAACTTCATCCGGTCCCGCGGTTTGCGACGGTTCGCTGGGCGGCAGTCGATCACGATCGCCGAGCCGTCCGCACGGCGTCCCCACCACGTACGGCATGTAACTCGCGATCCATGCCCGTCTAGCGGTCAGCTGCCCAGTGCAATGTCAGGTGCAACGTAGGGCTGCCGAATGCAGGGTTCACGCGCACAGGACAGCCGCCCAGGAGCGGCGCCGGCACCCCCCACCCGTACCTGACCTTCCATCAGAATGAAACGTGTTCTAGCCTGCCCCGCATGGGCATCGGAATCACGCAAGAGCAACGTGACCTGGCCGAGGCGGTGGAGGGCTGGGCCGCGCGGGCCATGCCTCCCGAAGAAGTGCACAAGCTGCTCGACGCCGCCCCGGGACAGCAGGAACAGCTCGCCTGCTGGGACCGGCTCGCCGCGCAGGGCCTGCTCGGGCTGCACCTCCCCGAGGCCGACGGCGGCGGTGGCGGTGACCTCCTCGACCTCGCCGTGGTGCTGGAGGAGTTGGGCCGCGCCGCGTTCCCCGGCCCGTATCTGCCCACCGTCCTCGCCGCCGAGCTGCTGCACCGCGGCGGCCAACGGCACCTCGTCCGGGAACTCGCCACCGGCGCCCGCAGCGGCGCCGTCGCACTCGGCGCGGGCTCGCTCACCGCCGTCGAGGAGGCCGGCGGCTACGTCCTGAACGGCACCGCGCCCCCGGTCCTGGCCGGCGCCGACGCGGATCTGCTCGTGCTGGCCGCACAGACCCCAGCCGGCCCGGTCCGGCTCGCCGTCGATGCCGGGGCGCTGACCGTACGGGTGCAGGAGAGCGCCGACCCGACCCGGCCGACCGCCGAGGTGCGCGCCGAGGGGGCCCTGGTGCCGGCCGGCCGGCTGCTGACGGTCGACGGCGACCTGGTCCGCGACCTGGCCGGGGTGCTGTTCGCCGCCGAGAGCTGCGGCACGGCCGCCTGGGCGCTGCACACCGCCACCCAGCACGCCGCCGTACGCGAGCAGTTCGGCCGCCCCATCGGCCAGTTCCAGGCGGTCAAACACCTCTGCGCCGAGATGCTCGTCCGCTGTGAACAGGCCCGTGCCCTGGTCTGGGACGCGGCCCGGGCCCTGGACGAGCCGCCCGAGGTCCGCGGACTGGTCGCGGCGCTGGCCACCGCGACCGCCCTGGACGCCGCCGTCGGCTGCGCCAAGGACTGCATCCAGATCCTCGGCGGCACCGGCTTCACCTGGGAACACGACGCCCATCTCCATCTGCGCCGGGCCCTGGTGGCCCGCGCGCTGCTCGGCAGCGGTGACACCCACCGGCTGCGCGCCGCCCGCCTCGCCGCCGGCGGCGCCCGGCGCGCGCTGCGGCTGGAACTCCCCGCCGAGGCGGCGGAGTACCGCGCCGGGGCCCGGGCGGTCATCGACGGCGTACGCGGCCTCGACCCGGCGGCCGTACGCCGCGCCCTGGCCCCCACCGGCTACGCCGCGCCGCATCTGCCCAAGCCCTACGGACTGGGCGCCGGCCCGGTGCAACAGCTCGCCATCCAGCAGGAGTTGGCGGCCGCTGAGGTCAGGATCAGCGATCTGGGCATCGCCACCTGGGTGGTCCCCGCGCTGCTCGCCCACGGCACCCGGGAGCAGCAGGAGCGCTATCTGCTGCCGACGCTGCGCGGCGATCTGCTGTGGTGCCAGCTGTTCTCCGAGCCCGAGGCCGGTTCGGACCTGGCCGCCCTGCGGACCCGGGCCGAGCGGGTGGACGGCGGTGGCTGGCGGATCAACGGCCAGAAGGTGTGGACCTCGGCCGCCCAGTGGTCGAGCCACGGCATCCTGCTCGCCCGCACCGACCCCGACGTCCCCAAGCGCAAGGGGCTGACCTTCTTCGTCGTCGACATGAAGACCCCCGGGATCGACGTCCGCCCGCTGAAGGAGATCACCGGCGACGCCCTCTTCAACGAGGTCTACTTCGACGACGTGCTGCTGCCCGCCGATGCGGTGGTCGGCGAGGTCGACGACGGCTGGAAGGTGGCCCGCACCACCCTGGACAACGAACGCGTCCACATGGCCGACCAGTTGACCTTCGACACCGGTCTGGAGCAGCTCCTCGCCCGGGCCGACGAGCTGGACGCGACGGTGCGGGTGCGGCTGGGCGCGCTGGCGGCCGAGGCGCACGCGCTGGGCTGCATCGGGCTGCGCACCACGCTCCAGCAGGTGTCGGGGCTGGAGCCGGGGGCCGGTGCCAGCATCCGCAAGCTGCTGCAGACCCCGCACCAGCAGAAGACCGCCGAGCTGGCGCTGGAGCTGCTCGGCCCGGCCGGGGCGGTGCGCGAAGGCGCCGGTGAGCGGGCGCTGCACGGCTTCTTGATGTCCCGCTGTCTGACCATCGCCGGCGGCACCACCCAGGTGCAGCTGAACGTCGTCGCGGAGCGGCTGCTCGGCCTGCCGCGCGACCCGGAGCCCCGCCCCCTGATCTGACTCCCGCCCGTCCGCTTCCCAGGAGGTACCCACATGGCCGGCAAGGCGTACATCGTCGGGGTCGGGATGACCCGGTTCGAGAAGCCCGAGACCGGGGACCGGCAGTACTGGGACCTGGTGAAGGAGGCGGGCACCGCGGCGCTCGCGGACGCCGGGATCGGTTACGAGGCCGTCGAGCAGGTGCCGGTGGGCTACTGCTTCCAGGCCTCGACGGCCGGCCAGCGCGCCGCCTACGAACTGGGCCTGACCGGTGTTCCCGTCTACAACGTCAACAACAACTGCGCGACCGGCGCGACCGCGCTGATGATGGCCCGCCAGTTCGTCGAGGGCGGCCTCAACGACTGTGTGCTGGCACTCGGCTTCGAGAAGATGAAGCGCGGCGCCCTGGGCGGCGGCGCCGACAGCGGCGATTTCCGGACGTCTCCGGTGGCCCGCCACTACGGGGTGATGGCCGCCGCGCACGGTTTCGAGCAGACCCCGCCCACCGCCCAGCTCTTCGGCAATGCGGCCCGCGAGCACATGGCGCGCTACGGCACCACCGCCGAGCAGCTCGCCGCGGTCGGCGCCAAGAACCACCGGCACTCCGTACACAACCCGTACGCCCAGTTCCGGGAGGCGTACACGGTCGAGGAGGTGCTCGCCGCCAAGACCATCCACCGGCCGCTGACCAGGCTGCAGTGCTCCCCGACCTCGGACGGTGCGGCCGCGGCCGTGGTCGTCTCCGAGCGGTTCGTCGGGGAACACGGGCTGGCCGACCGGGCGGTGGAGATCGCCGCACAGGCCATGACGACGGACACCGGGGACAGCTTCGCCTCGGGCTCCTGCATCGACGTCGTCGGCCGGCCGATGTCGCGGGCCGCGGCCCGGCAGGCGTATGCGGCCGGTGGCCTCGGCATCGAGGACGTGGACGTGATCGAGCTGCACGACTGCTTCTCGGTCAATGAGCTGCTGACGTACGAGGCGCTGGGGATGTGCGCGGAAGGCGACTCGGGAAAACTGGTCGCCGACGGCGCCACGACCTACGGCGGCCGCTGGGTGGTCAACCCGTCCGGCGGGCTGATCTCCAAGGGGCACCCGCTGGGCGCGACGGGGCTGGCGCAGGCCGCCGAGCTGGTCTGGCAGCTCCGCGGCACCGCGGGCGAGCGCCAGGTCCCGGGCGCCCGGGTGGGCCTGGCACACAACATCGGGCTGGGCGGGGCGGCGGTGGTTACGGTGTTGCGGCGGTGAGGGGGGTGAGGGCGGTGAGGCCGCCCGGCGGGGTAACCCTCGCCCGCGGGGAAGTGCTTGCCCGCGGGGCGATCCTCTCTGCCCGACGAGTAATCCTCCTCCCCTCGCGAGTAATCCACCCCCGCGAGCGGGTAGTTGGTCTGCAAGGGGCCTCCCCACCCCCTAAGGGCCCGCCACCCCCCTAAGGGCCCGCCACCCCCACCCCGTACGGGCTCGCCCCCGCCCCCTACGGCCCCACCCCCGCCTTTCTCCGTCCTGCGACCTACGTCTCCGGTCAGGTGGCAGGTGCGTCGAAATCCCGATGCGGGGTTCCAGCGCCGAATGCGAGCATGGTCCCCATGCCGCCGATAACCGCCCCCGCCACGCTGCCCGAAACCGCGCGCCGTACGACCGCCCCGGCCTGGCTGGTGATGGTGCTGGTGTGCGCGGGGCAGTTCCTGGTGGTGCTGGATGTCTCCGTGGTGAATGTGGCGCTGCCCGCCATGCGGACCGGCCTGGGCCTGAGCGAGCTGGGCCTGCAGTGGATCGTCAACGCCTACGTCATCACCTTCGCCGGCTTCATGCTGCTCGGCGGGCGGGCCGCCGATCTGTTCGGCCGCAAGCGCATCTTCGTCCTGGGGCTGGCACTGTTCACCGTCGCGAGCCTGGGTGGCGGGCTGGCGCAGCAGCCCTGGCAGCTGATCGCGGCGCGTACGGTGCAGGGCGTCGGCGCCGCCGTGCTCTCGCCGGCCACCCTCACGATCCTGACCACGTCGTTCCCGACCGGCCCGGCCCGTACCCGCGCCATCGGCACCTGGACGGCGGTCGGCGCCGGCGGTGGCGCGGTGGGCGGTCTGGTCGGCGGGGTGCTCACCGAATCCCTGTCCTGGCGCTGGGTGTTGCTGATCAATGTGCCGGTGGGGGCGCTGGTGCTGGCGGGCGCGGTGCTGTGGCTCACCGAGAGCCGGCAGGACGCCGGACGGCGGCTCGATGTGCCCGGTGCGCTGCTGGTGACCGGCGGGCTGGCGCTGGTGGCGTACGGCATCGTGCAGACCGAGACGGACGGCTGGGCCTCGGCGTCCGCGCTGCTGCCGCTGGCCGCCGGGCTGGTCGTGATCGCGGCGTTCCTCGCGGTCGAGGCGCGGGCGAAGGCCCCGCTGATGCCGCTGGGGCTCTTCCGGCTGCGCTCGGTCTCGTCGGCGAACGCCGCGATGGTGCTGGCCGGCGCCGCGATGTTCTCGATGTGGTACTTCCTGTCGCTGTATGTGCAGAACGTGCTGGGCTACCGGCCGTTGCAGGCCGGGCTCTCCTTCATCCCGCACTCGCTGTCCATCGTCCTGGGTTCCAAGATCGCACCGCGGCTGATGAAACGTCTGGGTGCCAAGACCCTGGCCATCATCGGTGCGGTGATCTCCGCGGCCGGCATGGTCTGGCAGGGCACGATGGACGTCCACGGCAGCTACCTCGGGACGATCCTCGGCCCCGGCATCCTGATGGCGCTGGGGGCGGGCCTGACCGCGACCCCGATCGCCTCCATCGCCACCTCCGGCGCCGACCCCGCCGACCAGGGACTGGTCTCCGGCCTGATCAACACCTCCCGTCAGATGGGCGGTGCGCTGGGCCTGTCGGTGCTGTCCACCGTCGCGGCGTCCCGTACGGAGGCGAACAACAGCCCGCAGGCCATGGCGGACGGCTACGGCCTGGCCTTCCAGGTCGGCTCGCTGATCCTGCTGGTCAGTCTCGTGCTGATGATCGTGGCGCTGCCGCGACGACGGGCGGACGCCGCGCAGGGCTGAGGCGGCAACGGGCCCTCTGGCGCGACGGGTTCGGGCCACGGCCGCCGGTTTCGCCGCCCCGGGCCGCCGCCCCGGGCCGCCGCGCCCCCGCTCCCCGCTAGGACATGGCCTACAGCCACCCGTTCTGCCGCGCCGCCCGGACCGCCTCCATACGGTTGCGGGTGCCGGTCTTGCCGATCGCCGCGGAGAGGTAGTTGCGGACGGTGGCCTGTGAGAGGTGGAGCTTGCCGGCGATATCGGCGACCGTGGCGCCGTCCACGGCGGCGGTGAGGACGTCCCGCTCGCGCTGGGTCAGCGGGTTGGGGCCGGCGCTCAGGGCCGCCGCGGCGAGCCCGGGGTCGATGACCCGCTCGCCGGCCAGCACCCGGCGGATCGCCGCCGCCAGGTCCTCCACCGGGCCGTCCTTGACCAGGAATCCGGACGCCCCGGCCTCCATGGCGCGCCGCAGATAGCCGGGCCGGCCGAAGGTCGTCACGATCAGCACCTTGCAGGAGGGCAGCTGGGCGCGCAGGTCGGCCGCGGCGTCCAGGCCGCTGCGGCCGGGGAGTTCGATGTCCAGGAGGGCGATGTCGGGGCGGGTGTCCAGGGCGGTGGCGACGATCTGGTCGCCCGCCGCGACCTGGGCCACGACCTGCATGTCCGCTTCCAGGTCGAGCAGCAGCGCCAGCGCGCCCCGCATCATGCCCTGGTCCTCGGCGAGGAGGACCTTGATGCTTCTCATGGGGGGCTCGCCGGGCGCGTCAGTCATGGCGCCAGAGTAGCCAGCGCGCAACCGCCGGGCAGCGGACAGCCCCAGGCAACGCCAGCAGCAGCTGCCGGGCCGGCGTCCGGCGTCCGGCGGAGGTCAGTTGTTCTTCAGCGCCAGACCTGGTGGACGGCTTCAACGCGCCCCCTCCGCCCCCGCCATATCCCCCGTCCCGACCGGCAGTTCGGCCGTGACCCGGAAGCCGCGCCGGCCGTCCGGGCCGCTGTGCAGGGTGCCGCCCGCCGCGGCCAGGCGCTCGGTCAGTCCCTTCAGGCCGGTGCCGCCCACCGGTCCCGTACGGCCGGGCGGCGGCGGAGCGCCGGTGCCGTCCGCGGGGTCCGGTCCGCCGGCGGCGTCCGCCCCCGCGTCGCCCGGGCCACGGCCGGGGACGTGGCCGCGCAGCCGGCCCGGGACGGATATCGCGGCGGCACCGGCGCCGTCGGGGCCGCGGCCGTCGTCCGTGATCGTCAGCCGTACCCGGTCCTCGCCGGCGTGGACGGAGATCTCGCAGGTGGTGGCGCCGCTGTGCCGGACGGTGTTGGTGACGCCCTCGCGGACCACCCAGCCCAGCAGCGCGCCGGCCTGCGGGGGCAGCGGCGGCCCGGCCTGGCGTACGACGGGTTCGATGCCGGCCGCCTCCAGCACCGAACGGGCGCGGTCGAGTTCGGTGCTCAGGCTGCCCTCGCGGTAGCCGGTGACCGCCTCGCGGATCTCGGTCAGCGCCTGCCGGCCGACGGCCTCGATGTCGGCGGCCTGGGCGAGCGCGGCGTCCAGATTGCGCGGCGCCAGCCGGCGGACCGCCTCGGCCTTGACGACCACCACGGACAGGGTGTGGCCCAGCAGGTCGTGCAGATCGCGGGAGAAGCGCAGCCGTTCCTTCTCGACGGCGCTGCGGGCCAGTTCCTGGCGGGTGGTGTTGAGCTCCTGGATGGTGTCGAACAGGCTCAGGACCGTGGCCGTCACCGTGCCGGACAGGAAGGTGCCGTAGCCGACGCCGAACGCGCCCGGGCCGCCGTTGTGCCAGCCGGTCAGATACCCGGCCGCACCGCTGAGCGAGATCAGCCACACGGCGAGCTTCTTGCCGCGTAGCGCGCGGACCGTGCCGGAGGCCAGCGACAGCAGCGGGAAGAACAGGAACCAGTCGCCGCCGAAACCGAGGGCGATGGCGAAGGTGATCGCGGTCAGCAACGCCAGGGCGTACAGCGGCTGCCGGGAATGGCGCAGCCGGGGGTTGAACGAGGTCCACACGACGGTGATGTAGACGGAGTTGAAGGCGAGCAGCCCGAGCCCGGCCAGCCAGGGGTTGCCCGTCTTGCCCTCGATGACGTTGGAGAAGGCGCCCATGCCCATCAGCAGCCAGGGCAGGAAGGCGTACTTCCCCGGACCTCCGTCCGCCTTCCGCTCCGCCCACCTGGGCCGGCGCCGGCCGGAATCCGTGCTGCCCGCGGCGTCGGAATCCGCGGCGCAGGCGTCCTGCTGCTTCGTGTGCTGCACTGTCGCTTCCCAGGTCTGCGCCATCGTCGGTCACGGCGTCCGTGCGGCCCGACGGTACGCGTACACCGCGTAACCGCCGAAGAGTGCCAGCCAGAGGGCCAGTGTCGCCACTGTGCCCGGCCCCGGTGCCCCGCCCTGCGTCACGCTCCGGCCGAGCTCGGCGAACCGGTTGCCCGGTGTCCAGGAGGACAGCGCGCGCAGCCACCCGGGGAACAGCTCGGTCGGGAACCACAGGCCGCCGACGATCGAGAGCAGCACCATGCAGCCCGTATTGACCACGCCCGTGGACTGCGCGGAGAGGCGGTAGCCGTTGCCGAGGCCGAGCAGGGTGAAGGGGGCGGTGCCCAGCCACAGCACCCCGGCCAGCGCGGCCCACTGCCAGGCGGGCATCCGTACGCCGTTGACCAGCGCGCCGACCAGCAGTACGGCGGCGATGGCCGGCAGCACCGTCACCGAGGCGGTCAGCCCGCGGCCCACCACGACCCGTATGGGGCTCAGGGGGGTGATGCGCAACTGCCGCAGCCAGCCCAGCTGCTTGTCCTCGGCGACGCCGGTGCCCGAGCCGATCGCCGCGCCCAGCGCGCCGTACGCGGCCATCCCGACCATCGACGCGATCTTCCACTCCATGGCGGCGCCGCCCGCCCCCACGCCGATGTTGGTCATCAGCACATACATCAACACCGGCATCCCGATGCCGAACACGACGAAGCCTCGGTCGCGCAGGGTGCGGCGGACTTCGAGCCGGATGTAGTCGAGCATCATGCGCGCTCCTTCACGGACGGGGCGCCGGCGGCGGCGCGCGCCGGGGCAGCAGCGGCAGCCGGGACAGCAGGGGGTGCGGTCTCGGCGGAGGTGAGCGTGAGGAAGGCGTCCTCCAGGCTGGCGGGGACGACCTGGAGCCCGCGGACGAGCCCCAGCGAGGCCAGCGCCACGACCGTCGCGTCGGAGTCCGTCGTCCGCAGCAGCGCGCGGTCGCCGCGCACCTCCACGGCGCTCACCCCGGGCAGTCCGGGCAGCGGCCCGGTCGGCGCGCCCGCGAGGTCGAAGGAGACCAGCGTGCCGCCGGCCTGCCGCTTGATCGCCGCGCCGCTGCCGTCGGCGACCACCCGGCCGCCGTCCATCACCACGATCCGGTCGGCGTGTTCGTCCGCCTCCTCCAGATAGTGGGTGGAGAACACGATGGTGTGGCCGCGGCGGGCATAGGCCCGCATCGAGCGCCAGAAGGCACGGCGCGCCTCCACGTCCAGCGCGGCGGTCGGCTCGTCCAGCACCAGCAGCGCGGGGTTGCCGGCCAGCGCCACCGCGAAGCGGACCCGCTGGGCCTGCCCGCCGGACAGCCGGTCCACCCGCCGCCCGGCGAACTCGCCGAGGCCGGCCAGCTCCAGGGCCTCGGCGACGTCCATGGGGTGCGGGTAGGTGGCGGCGACAAAGGTGATCAGCTCGCGGACGGTGACCCGCGGTACGGCCTTGCCGTCCTGCAGCATGGCGCCCACCCGGCCGGCCCGCACCGCCGCCTCCGGTGTGCCGCCGAACAGCCGCACCGTGCCCGCACTGGGCGGCAGCAGCCCCAGCAGCATGGTGAGCGTGGTGGATTTCCCCGCGCCGTTGCGCCCGAGGAGCGCCACCGTCCCGCCCGTCGCGATCTTCAGATCCAGGTCGTCCACGGCCCGCACCGCGCCATAACTCCGCGTCACCCCGGAGAATTCCACCGCCGCGACGCCCTCTGCCGTGTGCGCCGTGCCGCCTGGTCCTGTTGTCCCTGCCATGCCCGCCCCGCCTTTCCTCTGTTCGGCTTCGACGTTACGGAGAGTGGCCGTCGTGCGGTAGGGGGGAATGTGGGCGCTGGACCCTGACAAATGTCATGGGCGTGCGCGTCTTCCGTCAGGGGCTCGCGCCGGGGGCAGCGCGCCGGCACCGCCGTACATGCCGCCGTACCCACCGCCGTACGCCCCGCCCGGCGACCGGCCCGCGTCCCGAATCTGACAAGGCGTCAGGGTCTTCCGGGTCCCGGACGGATCGGCTATACATGAGACCCATCGGCTAGAACGCGTTCTAGAAGTGTGCCCTGTGCGCGGTCGGAGCGCGGCCGTGGCCGACCAGATACGACCCCGGTCCGGTCGACGGTGCGGACGGCCGGGCCGGGGTCTTCCCGCCGTGGTGAAGGAGCCATCAGCCCCATGCCCATCGACGCCGCCAAGGCCACCTCCGCCGAGCCGCGGATCACCGAACTCGCCTGGGACCACAAGGACGTCCAGCTCTACCACCTCGGTATCGGCGCCGGTGCGGCCACGCCGGAGAAGCCGCACCCCGCTACCGACCCGGACGAACTGCGCTACACCCTGGAGAGCGCACTGCACGTCCTGCCCAGCTTCGCCACCGTCGCCGGCGGGGGAATGGCCCTCGCCGGCGGACTCTCCGCCCCCGGTATCGACGTCGACCTCGCCGCGGTCCTGCACGGCGGCCAGACCGTCACCGTGCACCGCCCCCTCCCCGTGCGCGGCCGTGCCACCCAGACCTCCTCCGTCCCCGCCGTGTACGACAAGGGCAAGGCCGCCGTCATCGTGCTGCGCTCCGAGATCGCCGACGAGGACGGCCCGTTGTGGACCTGCGACACCCAGATCTTCGTCCGCGGTGAGGGCGGCTTCGGCGGCGACCGCGGCCCGTCCGCCCGCCTCGAACTCCCCGAGCGCGCCCCGGACCTGCACACCGAGCGCCGGATCCGCGAGGACCAGGCGCTGCTCTACCGCCTCTCCGGCGACTGGAACCCGTTGCACGCCGATCCGGAGTTCGCCGCGCTCGCCGGCTTCGACCGGCCGATTCTGCACGGGCTGTGCACCTACGGGGTGACCCTCAAGGCCGTCGTCGACACGGTGCTCGGGGGCGAGGTCTCCCGGGTGACGTCGTATGCCACCCGGTTCGCCGGCGTCGTCTTCCCGGGCGAGATGCTGCGCCTCCGTATGTGGCAGGAGCCCGGCCGGGTGCAGGTGTCGGTGACGGCGGCCGACCGGGACGACGCACCCGTTCTGGCGGACACCGTGGTGGCGCACAACTAGGGCAGCCAGGGCAGTCAACCGAGAGGAGCCGTGACATGCGCGCAGCCGTACAGCACGAGACAGGCCAGGACAAGCTCGAAGTCCTCGACGACATCGAGGCGGTGGGGTTCGGCCCCGGCAAAGTCAGGATCCGGATCCGGGCGACCGGGCTGTGCCACTCCGACCTCTCGGCGATGAGCGGGGTGCTGCCCCAGCCCGCCCCGTTCGTCCCGGGGCACGAGGGCGCGGGCGAGATCCTCGACGTCGGCGACGGCGTCACCGGGCTCGGCCAGGGCGACCGGGTGCTGATGTGCTGGCTGCCCGCGTGCGGCAGCTGTCCGTCCTGCAAGCGTGGCCAGACCCATCTGTGCCTGGCCGGATTCATGAACGCCGGCACGCCCAACTTCCGGCGCCCCGGCGGGGACGTCTTCGGCTTCGCCGGCACCGGCACCTTTGCCGAGGAGGTCGTGGTCCCCGCCAACTGCGCGGTCCCGATCCCGGACGACGTCCCGTACGAGATCGCCGCGCTGATCGGCTGCGGTGTCACCACCGGGCTCGGCGCCGCCCTCAACACCGCCCGGGTGGCGGCCGCGTCCTCGGTCGCGGTGATCGGCTGCGGCGGTGTCGGCATCTCCGTCATCCAGGGGGCGAAGGTCTGCGGGGCGGCCGAGATCATTGCCGTCGACCCGGTGGCCGCCCGTCGGGAGGCCGCGCTCCGCTTCGGCGCCACCGAGGCCGTCGCCCCCGAGGAGTTCGCCGACGCCAAGGCCCGGATCACCGCGGGGGAGGGCTTCGACTACGTCTTCGAGGTGGTCGGCAAGTCCGCCACCGCCCGTACCGCCTACGAGATGACCCGGCGCGGCGGCACGCTGTGCGTGGTCGGCGCGGGCGCCATGGACGACACCTTCCAGGTCAACATGTTCGAGCTGTTCTTCGACGAGAAGCGGATCCTGCCGTCCCTGTACGGCGGCGCGGACGTACTGCGCTCCTACGAGCGGGCCATCGCCCTGTGGCGGGCCGGCCGGATCGACCTGGAAGGCCTGATCACCCACCGCGTCCAACTCGCCGAGATCAACGACGCCCTGGACCAGATGCGCTCCGGCACCGCACTGCGCACCTGCATCGAGATATGACGGCCGGTTCCAGAGGACTGGAGGGGACAGGTATGGCACAGCCACTGGAGGGCCTGACCGCGATCGTCACCGGTGCCGGGCGCGGCCTGGGCCGCGCCGAAGCCCTGGAACTCGCCCGCCTCGGCGCACAGGTCGTGGTCAACGACTACGGACAGCCGGGCCGCGACGGCTCCGGCGAGGCCTGTGCCGCGCCCGCCGAGGACGTCGCCGCCGAGATCCGTGCGGCGGGCGGCCGGGCGGTCGCCCACCTCGGTGACGTCGCCGACCACGCACAGGCCGGCGCCCTGGTGCAACTGGCGGTCGAGACGTACGGAAAGCTCGACATCCTGGTCAACAACGCGGGCATTCTCCGCGACCGGATGGTGTTCTCGATGACCGAGGACGAGTGGGACTCGGTCATCCGCGTCCACCTCAAGGGCCACTTCAACACCACGCACTTCGCCGCTGTCCACTGGCGCGAGCGGGCCAAAGCGGCCGGCGGCCCGGTCCACGGCCGGATCATCAACACCTCCTCCGAGGCCTTCCTCGCGGGCTCGGCGGGCCAGCCCAACTACGCGGCGGCCAAGGGCGGCATCGTCGGCCTGACGACCTCCACGGCGCTGGCGCTCGGCAAATACGGCGTGACCGCCAACGCGATCTGCCCGCGCGCCCGCACCCGGATGACCGAGGACGTCTTCGCCGGCTTCCAGGAGCCCGAGGACGGCGCCCTGGACCCGCTCGCCCCCGAACACGTCGCCCCGCTCGTCGGCTATCTCGCCTCGCCGGCCGCGACCCGGGTCAACGGGCAGCTGCTGGTCGTGCACGGCGGCATGGTCGCCATCGCCGAACGCCCGCGGATCGCCGCCAAGTTCGACACCGCGAAGGAAGTCTTCAGCTACGCGGAGCTGGATGAGCTGCTGACGCCGTATTACGCGCAGCGCCCGCCGAACGAGACCTTCGCGGCGGCCGAGGTGCTGGGCCTCAAACACGGCTGAGGCCGGCCGCGCCGCACCTACGGACGAGCTGCGGCCGCCACCCGCGCAATGCGGTGTGGCGGCCACGGCTGTGGTGTGTGGTCGGCGGTCGGGACCGCCGGACCGGCCTTACGCGTCCTGCGGCTGCTTGTCCCGGCGGTGCCGGCCATGGGCGGCGGAGCCGGACTCCTCCGCGGCGGCCGGGCCACGGTGCCTGCCGGAGCTTGCGGCCTCGGCGGCCTGGGCGGATGCCTCCTGGGGGCGCGCCTGGGTCGTGTCGGTTCGGGCTTCGGACATGAAAAGAGTCTCCGTCAGATCGCTTACAGCTGTACGCGTCGGGACCTCGCCCGACGACCGCCAAGGCTGACCCCGAACGGCACGGCTGGTGGCCGGTCAACCGGCTGCGCTGCCCCCGCCCGAAATTCTAACGGGGCGGGAAATGGCGCTCCACCGGGTCTACCGTGCCGCCAGAGGTGCTTGTTGCAAGGGAACTGGCCTGCACAAAGGGGGATGTTCGGTGATCGGCTGCGGTTCCCCGGCCACGGCGCAGGGTTGTGCAGATGATGTGGAGCGGTTGTCGGTTTCCCCCGTATCCGGGACAATCCCCCCGTCATTTTCGGGGGTCGATGCGGTGCTCAATCGGGCACCCGGTGCGGTGCCCGATGCGATGGCCGCCCCGATGTCCGCCCCGGCATCCGGTCCGGTGTCCGTTCTGGCATCCGCTTCTGCCTCTGCTCCTGCGTACGCTCCGGAGGGCGCCTCAGCGGGCATCGCGCCAGGGAGCCCGGAAGGCGGGCCGGAAAGCGGGCCCTGCACCGGCCGCAGGGGCCCGACCAGTTTCCACGGACTCCTTGGCGGAGCCGGCAGCCGCACCGGCTCCATCGGCGGCATCGGCCCCACCGGTCGTACCAGCCGCACCCGTTCCACCGGCGGCGCCACCGCCCGTGCGGGCTCCACCGCCCAAGCCTGTTGTGGCGGTTCCATCGTCCGGACCTGCTGCGGGGACTCCACCGCCCGAACCGGCTGCGGCGGCACCACCACCCGCGGGGGCTCCATCGCCCCAACCGGCCGCTCGCGCGCCACCATCCGGACGGGCCGCTCGGGCGCGACTGCCCCAACGGCCCGCTCGGGCCCGGCGACCCGAACCTGCCTCTCGGGCGCGACCGTCCGAACCGACCCCTCGGCCGCGACCGCCCCAACGGCCCGCTCAGGCCCGGCCCTCCGAACCGGCCGCTCGGGAGCGACCGCCCGGACCGGCCCCTCCGGCACCACCACCCGCGGGGTCTCCACCACCCCCACGGGCGACGCCACCCGCGCCACCCCGCAAGGCTCCGCCGCCGTCGCGTACGGCAGCAGCAGTTCACCGTGCGCCGTCCACAGCCCGGCCCCCGTCAGCCACCCCTGGGGCGCCGGGAATTGGCGCAGCTGTCGTACCGAGGGGCGCCAGACGCCCAGCCAGGTGCCGTGCGCGCCGTCCATCCGGAAGGCCACCGCGCAGCTCTCCGGGGCCAGCATCTGCCGTGGCTGCATCGCGAACGGGGTGACCGTCGCGCCGACGGGATGCAGGCACTCCGGGAAGCGCACCGGCAGTCGGCTGCCCAGTACGCCCCAGCCGAGCCGGTCCTGGCCCGGTGCGTCCGAGCGGACCAGCAGCAGTCCGCTGTCCGGATCGGCAAGCAGCAGGCGGTCGTTGCTGTCCTCGGTGATCTGTAGCAGCGGGCCGGTCTCGCCGCCCCGTTCCAGGTCGACCGTGATCGCCTTCGTCCGGCCCGCCCACTGACGGTCCAGCGCCAGCAGCCGGCCGGCGCGGTCCAGCCAGACGCCGCCCGAGCAGCGCCCCGGGATCTCGGCGACCGGCTCGGGCCCGCCCGCGCCACCGTGCAGCAGCCACAGCGTGGTGCGCTGCGCCCCGGGCGCCAGGGCATAGCCGCGCGTCCCGTCCGGCGCGGGCGGCAGCAGGGTCAGCTCGGGCGCCTCGACCGCACCCAGCAGGAGTTCACCGGTTCCGGGGCCCGCCGGGTAGAGCAGGGAGACGGCGAAGCGGCCGGCGACCCGGCGCGCGATGAGCACCCGCCCGTCCGCCAGTGGCAGCAGTGCGCTGTCCGGCTCCTCGGGCTGGGTGCCCTGCAGCGGCACGGCGTACGGCTCGGGGCCGCTCAGCGTCCAGCGCTCCGGAAACCAGCTTCCGGCGGCGTCGTCGTGACGGGCGAGCCGGGCGGCGTACGAGCCGTCGGCCGCGATCGTCAGGGTCGCGCGGTGCGGGCGCGCCGGCGCCGTGGCGTCCTCGGTGGCGCAGATCGTCATCGGGCGGTCACCTCCAGTCGGCAACCGAAGGTAGGTTTCGCACGTCCGGCCGAACAGGGCGAGTTGCCGCACTTCACGCATAAGGATGGCAGTTGTCCGGTTCGCCGGTCCCAGACGGAACGGTTGTGCATCGGCCCGCCGACCGCGGGGTGGCAGGCCCGATACGACGGTCCCGCCGCACCCCCGACCGTGGCCGCGGGCCCCCGCGCAGGACGACCCGCGCGGTGTCGCAGCTGGGAGGTAACCTTCCACCCGTGCCCGTACTGTCTGAAGTCCTCTCCGCGCTCGACGCCCTCTGGCCCCCCGAGCGGGCCGAAGGGTGGGACGCCGTCGGCACGGTCTGCGGTGATCCCGGCAGCGAGGTCCGCCGTGTGCTGTTCGCCGTCGACCCGGTCCAGGAGATCGCCGACGAGGCGGTGCGGCTCGGCGCCGACCTCCTCGTCACCCACCATCCGCTCTATCTGCGCGGGACGACGACGGTCGCGGCCTCGACCTTCAAGGGCAAGGTCGTGCACACCCTGATCAAGCACGACATCGCCCTGCACGTCGCGCACACCAACGCCGACACCGCCGACCCCGGTGTCTCCGACGCCCTGGCCGGTGCCCTGGATCTGCGCATCCTCGGCCCGCTGGTGCCGGATCCGGACGATCCGGCGGGCCGCCGCGGCCTGGGCCGGATCTGCGAGCTGCCGCATCCGATGACGCTGGCCGAGCTCGCGTCGTACGCGGCCGGCCGGCTGCCCGCCACCGCGCAGGGCATCCGGGCGGCCGGCGACCCGGACCGCGAGATCCGGACCCTCGCCGTCTCCGGCGGCTCCGGGGACAGCCTCTTCGGCGCCGTACGGGCGGCCGGTGCGGATGCCTTCCTCACTGCCGACCTGCGCCACCACCCGGCCTCCGAGGCCGTCCAGACCACCGGAGACCGCCCGCCGGCGCTGCTCGACGCCGCCCACTGGGCCACCGAGTGGCCGTGGTGCGAGCAGGCCGCGGCCCAGCTCGACGCGGTCTCCGACCGGCACGACTGGGGACTGCGCACGCATGTCTCCCGTACGGTCACCGACCCCTGGACCGCCCACGCGGCGTCCACCCCTCTCTTCACCCCGACGCACACCACAGGAGCCCCACGCTGAACGCCGCGCCCGCCGACCAGATCCGCCTTCTCGACATCCAGGCCCTGGATGTCCGGCTCACCCAGCTCGCCCACCGGGGCCACAACCTCCCCGAGCTGGCCGAGCTGCAGACTCTGGAGGCCGACCTCCTCCAGCAGCGCGACCTGCTCGTCGCCGCACAGACCGAGGAGAGCGACACCAGCCGCGAGCAGACCAAGGCCGAACAGGACGTGGACCAGGTGCGCCAGCGCGCCGCCCGCGACCAGAAGCGGCTGGACTCCGGCGCCGTCACCTCCCCCAAGGACCTGGAGAACCTCCAGCGCGAACTCGCCTCGCTGGCCAAGCGCCAGGGCGACCTGGAGGACATCGTCCTGGAGGTCATGGAGCGCCGGGAGTCCGCCCAGGAGCGGGTCACCGAGCTCACCTCCCGGGTCGAGGCCATCCAGGCCAAGGTCGACGACGCCACCGCGCGCCGGGACGCCGCGTTCGCCGAGATCGAGGCGGAGCGCGCGACGGTCGCCAAGGAGCGCGAGCTGACCGTCGCCGACATCCCGGCCGATCTCCTCAAGCTCTACGACAAGATCCGCGCCAAGGAGGGCGGCGTCGGCGCGGCCCGCCTCTACCAGCGCCGCTGCGAGGGCTGCCGCCTGGAGCTGAACATCACCGAGCTCAACGATGTCCGCGCGGCCGCCGCCGACACCGTCCTGCGCTGCGAGAACTGCAGCCGCATCCTGGTCCGTACGCCCGACTCGGGCCTGTAGGCCATGGCCCGCACCCTGATCGTCGAGGCGGACGGCGGCTCCCGGGGCAACCCGGGGCCGGCCGGCTACGGCGCGGTGGTCCTCGACCCGGAAACCGGCGCAGCCCTCGCCGAGGCCGCCGAGTTCCTCGGTACGGCGACCAACAACGTCGCCGAGTACAAGGGCCTGGTGGCCGGTCTGCGGGCGGCGCACGCGCTGGATCCCGAGGCCGACATCCGGGTGCGGATGGACTCCAAGCTCGTCGTCGAGCAGATGTCGGGGCGCTGGAAGATCAAGCACCCGGACATGAAGCCGCTGGCGGCCGAGGCCCGGTCGGTCTTCCCGGCCGACCGGGTGTCGTACGAGTGGATCCCCCGCGCGCAGAACAAGCACGCCGACCGGCTCGCCAACGAGGCGATGGACGCCGGGAAATCGGGCAAGCAGTGGGAGCCGCGCGACTCCCGGGCGGCGCTGGACACCGCGGCGCCCGCCCGCAGCGCCGCCGCCCGGGCCGCCGACGCCTCCGCGGAGGCGGCCGACGAGGCGGCGGAGGCGCCGTCGGCCGGCTGGGGCCCCGACCTCGGCCCGCCCGCCACCTTCGTCCTGCTGCGGCACGGCGAGACCGCGCTCACGCCGGAGAAGCGCTTCTCCGGCAGCGGCGGCACCGACCCCGAACTCTCCGCCGCCGGCCGCCGCCAGGCCGAGGCGACCGCCACCGCGCTCGCCGCCCGCGGCACGATCCAGGCCGTCGTCAGCTCACCGCTGCGACGCTGCCGGGAGACCGCCGAGGCCGTCGCGGCCCGGCTCGGTCTGGAGGTCCGGATCGAGGAGGGCCTGCGGGAAACGGACTTCGGGGCGTGGGAGGGTCTCACCTTCGCCGAGGTGCGCGAGCGCTACCCCGAGGATCTCGACGCGTGGCTCGCCTCCGCGAAAGCGGAGCCCACCGGAGGCGGCGAGTCCTTCGCCGCGGTCGCCCGCCGGGTCGCCGTCGCCCGGGACAAGCTCCTGGCCCGGTACGCGGGCCGCACCGTCCTGCTGGTCACCCATGTCACCCCGGTCAAGACCCTGGTCCGGCTGGCCCTGGGCGCCCCACCGGAGGCGCTGTTCCGGATGGAGCTCTCCGCGGCCTCCCTCTCCGCCGTCGCCTACTACTCCGACGGCAATGCCTCGGTGCGGCTGCTGAATGAGACGGCGCATTTGCGGTAGGGCCTGAGGCGCCGGGGACCACCGGACTGGCCCGGAGCCGCTGGACAGCCCCTGGCGGCAGGGCAGTCGGGGCGTCCCGACACCCGGGGACGTCCTGCACGCCCCGGGCCAGACCGCCGTTTCCGTACGTGCAGGGGCCCGCCGCCTCGGAAGACCCGGGTGCCGGGCCCTTTCCCGTACGGCGGCCGTCAGACCGCCAACGCCGCCGCGCCCCGGGCGAGTTGGCGCACCCGGCCCCAGTCCTTGGCGGCCGTCGCCCCGGCCGGCAGCATCCAGGAGCCGCCGACGCAGCCGACGTTCGGCAGGGCCAGGTAGGCCGGTGCCGACGCCGGGCCGATCCCGCCGGTCGGGCAGAAGCGGGCCTGCGGCAGCGGCGCGGCCAGCGAGGCCAGATAGGCGGTGCCGCCCGCCGCCTCGGCCGGGAAGAACTTCATCTCGGTGAGGCCCTCCTCCAGCAGGGTCACCACCTCCGACGCCGTCGAGACGCCCGGCAGGAACGGCACCCCCGAGTCCTTCATCGCCCCCAGCAGCCGGGGCGTGCACCCGGGACTCACCAGGAACCGGGCGCCGGCCGCACGGGCCGCCCCGGCCTGCGCGGGGGACAGCACGGTGCCCGCGCCCGGCACCGCGTCCGGGACCTCGTCGGCGATGGCGCGGAGCGCGTCCAGCGCGGCGGGCGTCCGCAGCGTCACCTCGATCGCGGGCAGCCCGCCCGCGACGAGTGCCCGGGCGAGCGGCACGGCGTCCGCGGCGTCATGGACCACCACGACGGGGAGGACGGGCGCGAACCCGAGCACCGACGGGGGAGCGGGCGCGGCGGCGTTGCTGGTCACGCCGCCCATGGTGCGCAGGCACACCCACTCTCCGCAACGAGCGTTGCACATGCTGCAACCGTCAAGCATCGGGTGCCCGCCGCCGGGCCGTGTCGCAGCCGGTGCCGGTGCCCGCCAGGCCGTACCGGCTCCCGCCCCCGGCACGCCGTACCGTCCCCCGCCCCCGCCTACACCTCCGTCACGATCACATCCACCGCCCAGGCCTTCCCGCCCTTCGCCGGAGCCTGGGCCTCCACCGCATAGCCCAGCTCCCGCAGTGCCTCCACCAGCTCGGCCGGGCCGTCCGGCGCACGCCCCGACGACAGCAGATCCCGCACCAGCCGCCCCTTGGTCGCCTTGTTGAAGTGGCTGACCACCGTCCGCTTCTCCACCCCGGCCACGATCTTGGACTGGAGGACCCGCACCGTCGCGGTCCGCCCGGCCAGCTCGCCCTTGGGCTTCCACGCCGTCGCATAGGCCGCCGACCGCAGATCGAGCACCAGCCCGTCCACGGCGGCCGCGGGCAGCACCTCGGCCATCGGCGCCCGCCAGTACGCGCCCAGCGCGCCCAGGCCCGGCAGCTTCACCCCCATCGAGCAGCGGTAGGACGGAATCCGGTCGCCGACCCCCACGGCGCCCCACAGCCCCGAGAACACCAGCAGCGAGCGCTCGGCCCGCTTGCGCGCCGCCGCGTCCAGGGACGCCAGGCCGAGCGCGTCGTAGAGCACCCCGGTGTAGATCTCCCCGGCCGGCCGGGCCGGCGCCGTCCGCAGCCCCGCGTTCTTGGCGATCTCGCCCTTGAGGCCCTCGCTGAGCCCGAGCACCTCCTGGGCCTTGGTCTCGTCCGCGGCACACAGCTCGACGAGCTCCCCGAGCACCTCCTCGCGCGCCGCGGTCAGCCCCGGCAGCGACAGCGCCCCGGTGTCCAGCGGCGCCCCCTTCCCTCCCGCGGCCTTCCCTTCGGACGGCGGCAACAGCACGAGCACGGTGTTTCTCCTTCGCGGCGGTACGGGCGGGGGTGCGGCCCCGGGAAAGCGTATGGCCTGCGGCGGGCCGGTACGGAACCCGCGCGCCCGCCGGGGGACCGGTGCCGCACCGCCCGCCGGGGGACCGGTGCCGCACCGCACGCCGCGCCGGGAGCGGCCACCCGCCATACGCTCGGTTTCATGCCCCGTCTCCACATGCACGTGACCGACGCAGCCGAGGCCCCGCTGCGGGTGGCGCTGCACGAGCTGCGCGGACGGCTGGAGATCCCGGATCACTTCCCGCCCACGGCACAGGCCGAGGCGGAGAGCGCGGCCCGCGCCCCGCGGATCCCGGCCGCCGACGGCGCGGTGGCGACCGAGCACACCCTGGAGGACGCCACCGACCTCCCGCTCTTCACCCTCGACCCGCCCGGCTCCCTCGATCTCGACCAGGCGATGTTCCTCTCCCGCCGCCCCGGCCGCGGGTCCTCCGGGGCGAAGACCGGCGGAGGCTACCGCGTCCACTACGCCATCGCCGACGTCGCCTCGTTCGTAACCCCCGGGGGTGCCCTGGACGCCGAGGCACACCACCGGGTGACCACCCTCTACTTCCCCGACGAGCGGGTCCCGCTGTATCCGTACGCGCTGAGCGAGGGCGCCGCCAGCCTGCTGCCCGACCGGGACCGCCCGGCCGTCCTGTGGCAGCTCGACCTCGACGCGGACGGCGCCCTGGCCGGCGTCCGGGTCCGCCGCGCGCTGGTCCGCTCCCGCGCCAGGCTCGACTACGCCGGTGTCCAGCGGATCCTCGACGACGGTACGGCCGAGGAGCCGCTCGCCCTGCTCCGCGAGATCGGGCTGCTGCGCGAGGAGCTGGAGGTCGCCCGGGGCGCGATCTCCCTGAACGTCCCCGAGCAGGAGATCGTCGAGGAGGAGGGCTGCTACCGCCTCGAATACCGCGCCCCGCTCCCGGCCTACGGCTGGAACGCGCAGATCTCGCTGCTCACCGGCATGGCCGCGGCCGAGCTGATGCTGGCCTCCGGCACCGGCATCCTCCGTACGCTGCCGACCGCCCCGGACGGCTCGGTGGCCCGGCTGCGGCTGACCGCCCGCGCGCTCGGCGTCGACTGGCCGCACCACACCTCGTACGCGGCGCTGATCCGCGCCCTCGACCCGCGTCGCCCCGCCCACGCCGCGTTCCTCCAGGAGTGCACCGCGCTGCTGCGCGGCGCCGGCTACACCGCCTTCGACGGCACCGCACCCCCGGCGCACGAGGCCCTGCACGCCGCGGTCGCCGCCCCGTACGCGCACGCCACCGCGCCGCTGCGGCGGCTCGTCGACCGCTACACCTCCGAGCTGTGCCTGGCCGCCTCGGCCGGCGCCGACCCGCCCTCCTGGGTCCGCGGGGCGCTGGCCGCGCTGCCCCGGGAGATGGAGCTGGGCACCCAGCACGCCAATCAGGTCGAGCGGGCCTGTGTCGACCTCGTCGAGGCGGCGCTGCTGCGCGACCGGATCGGGGAGGTCTTCGAGGGCCTGGTCGTGGAGATCCAGGAGACGGACCCCACCCACGGGACCGTCCACCTCGTCGACCCCGCCGTCATCGGCCCCGTCGAAGCCGCCCCGGAAGGCCCCGCGCTGCCGCTCGGCCGCCGTATCCCGGTCCGTCTCACCGAGGCCGAACCGGGCCACCGCCCGGTCCGCTTCACGGCGGCGTGACGCTCGCCCCCTTCACGGCCGCGTGCCGCCCGCCCCTCCAGCCACCGGGCCGTCATCCGCCCCCGCCATGTCTTCCCGTACGGCTCGCACCGCTGCCCGGGGATCATCCGCATGGAACCGCACCGTGCCCACCGTCGCCCGCCGCCCCAACAGCCCTACCACCACGACCGGTTCGGCCAGCTCGACGGTGACCGAGGTCTGCCCGCCCACGGCGAACTCCGCCACCCCCGCAGCCGTCCCGTCACCGGCCCGGGCCTCCTGCCTGCTGAACCGCAGGTCGTAACGCACCGAGGCGATCCGCCCGACCGGTATCCGAAGCTCCCGCCGCGCCCCGTCACGCAGCCACAGGACACCGGCCCCCAGCACATGCGGCCGGGTGACCGCCGCGGCCTGTAAGCCCAGCACCATCAGCACGGTGTACACATCGAGCACCAACAGCACCCCGTGCACCACCGGTTCGCCGGCGAACAGCACACTCATCCCGACCGTCTCCACCACACACACGAACGCCAGCCCGTAGACGAACGCCGCCTGCGCCGCCGCATATCCCAGAGCCCGCTCGCCGGACGCCACCCCGATCCGCCGCCGCGCCACCCACCACACCAGACTCACCAGCCACCGCCCCTCGTGCGCGGCCAGCCGCCGCAGCGCACCGCCCCGGCTCACCCCGCACGCTCCGTGATCAGCCGGACCGCCTCGCGTACGGCCGCGGACTGCGCGGGCGTGAACTGCGCGTGGACCGCCGCCAGAAAGCCGCCCTCCGCCGCCGCGCCCGGCCCGGCCGCCCCCTCTCGGCCCGGTACGGCGAGCTCCGCGGCCACCGCGTCCGGAACGCAGTCGGCGAGCGCCTGAGCGGCCTGCGCCACCCGCGGGTCGTCCGGCGCGGCCTCCGCCAGCGCATCGAGCAGCCCGTACACCTCGTACATCCGCTCCATCGCCCCCGGCTCCGCGGTCAGCTGTCCCAACAGTTCCGCCATCCGCCGGCGCCCGGCCTCCTGCCCCGTCGATTCGAGCAGCGCCAGCACCTCCCGCTCCTTCGCCGCCATGACGGGTTCCGGGCCGGGGCGGGCGGCCGAGGTACGGGCCATCTCCCCGAAGACCGCGGCCAACTCGTCCGAGACGGGCCCCTCGGCGGGCAGCCCGCTGTGCTCCTCCGCCTGCCGCCGCAGCGCGGCCAGCCGGACCCGCCGGGACCGGATCTCCTCCTCCTGCCGGGCCAGGTCCGCATCCAGCTCGGCCAGCACCTCGGCCAGCTCCCGCCCGGAGTCGTCCGCCAGGACGTCGCGCACCTCGTCCAGCCCGAGCCCCAGCTCCACCAGCCGCCGCAGCCGCGCGAGCGCGACCGCGTCCGGCAGCCCGTACTCCCGGTAGCCGTTGGCCCGGCGGGCGGGCTCGGGCAGCAGCCCGAGGTGGTGGTAGTGGCGCACCGCACGGGTGCTGACGCCGACCAGCGCGGCGAGTTCCCCGATTCTCATGAGCTTTCCCCGATTCTCATGCGCTCAGTAGAAACGTTGCCGCTGCGACAAGGTCAAGGGCGGCCGCGGGGGACCGGCCGCGGCCGCGGCCCGTGGCGCCGCTGCCTGCGGGTACCATGGTCGCCACGGCGGACGAGCCGGCCGGACGGCCGCGTGGGGATCTTCGATCCTCCCGAGGAACGTCCGGGCTCCACAGGGCAGGGTGGTGGGTAACACCCACCCGGGGTGACCCGCGGGACAGTGCCACAGAAAACAAACCGCCCGTGCCGCAAGGCGCGGGTAAGGGTGAAACGGTGGTGTAAGAGACCACCAGCCTCCGAGGTGACTCGGAGGGCTAGGTAAACCCCACCCGGAGCAAGGTCAAGAGGAGGCATCGGCTGATGCCTCTGCGCGGACGACCGAGGGCTGCCCGCCCGAGTCCGCGGGTAGACCGCACGAGGCTGCCGGCAACGACAGCCCTAGATGGATGGCCGTCTCCCCCCGGCCCGCAAGGACCGGGGGCGACAGAACCCGGCGTACAGGCCGACTCGTCCGCCACTACGGCCCTGACCTGGGCGAACGTCTTGGTCAGGGCCTTTGCGTACCCCTGCCGTGCTTCCCTCCCTGGCCTGCGGTTTCCCGCGAGTTCAATCCTGGTCCAGAGTCCGATCCAGATCAGCCAGGTCTTGTTTCATCTGTTGAAGCTTCTGGGAGTCGATCATGGGCCCGAACTGCGTCGCGATGATATCCAGCTCTACCTTGCGAGACCTGGCCAGGAGACGGAGGAGCGATTGCATGGTTGCGCCGACGTCCTCAACGCTGTTGGTGGCCTTCTCCAGATCCCGAAATCGCTTGTCTGCCCTGGCTCCCAGTCGTTCCACCGTCCGGCGAACCTTCGTGCACGGAGCACCTAGTGCTGCCTCAAGGTTTCCGCTGACTTGAGGAGCGAAGGTCGCAGCGGTGATTCCAGCCAGATCGGAAGGCAGGGCGGGAGGATGCGTGCGGTCGTAGAGCATGAAGGTCCGATCGCGGCCCAACGCCCCAATGAACAGCCCAAGTTCAAAAAGTACATTGTCCCTGGCTGTGGGCCTTTCCGCGTTGCGGGACACCGTCAAGTCGTCGGCGGTGAGCACGAGCAGGGCGAAATCGAAAAGCGGCAGAGCCGTGACGAGGGATTCAAGCGTTCCCTGAGTGAGTCCGAAAATCCCCTGGGTTCAGAGCTCCACCTCGCACACCTCGTCGAGAACGACCTGCACGGCTTCCGCGATCCGCAATCCCTCGGATGACGATCCGACAAAGAGTGAAGGACGAACCATCGAACCCTCCCGCGAGGCGAACACCCGTACGCTGAAACGACGTGATGCGTCGAGCGCCAATGCTACGGGGCGGCAAGTGCTTTCAGATGTGGGATACGTCGATTGGTGTGTGTTGCCGCATCGTGCGCGCCCAGCCACACCAGCTGCGTACGACCATGTGGCGCATGGCCGTCGAGCTGTATGAGCGGACACACCAGGGACTCGTGCGCAACCGGACCGTCGTCCTCGCTCATTTCGTCCGCATCTACGGCGAGTACGGGTATTCCCCGACGGGCCCGTTCCAGGAAACTGGCTGACATGGTGACAGTCCTCGGTGCCGACGCCTGTCCGGGTGGTTGGCTGACGGTCGAGCTCCGCGACGGCCGCTTCGCGGAGGCACGGGCCGTCACGACCCTGCGCTCCCTCCTGCCCGTTGCTGCGTCCGGCGGCGTCGCGGTCGTGGCCGTGGACATGCCGCTGGGGCTTCTCGAAACCGGGTGGCGGCGGGCGGACACCGAAGCGGCGGCCCTGCTGGGGCCGCGCAGGGGGAGCGTATTCCGGGTGCCGCCCCGCGCGGTTTGGCTGGAGGCGACGTACGAAGATGCGCAGCGGCGGTGCCGCGAACTCACCGGGGCCGGGCTGAGCCGCCAGAGCTGGGGACTCGCGTCCAAACTCCGCGAGGCGAACGCCTGCTTGACGGAACCTGGGGGCGACCGGCTCTTCGAAGTGCATCCGGAGTTGTCGTTCCGGGCCCTGGCGGAGGGAACGGCGCTGCTGGCCCGCAAGAAGAGCTGGGCGGGGCAGATGACGCGGCGCTCGCTCCTCGCCGCGGCCGGCGTCGTCCTCCCGGACGACCTGGGGGCCGCGGGGCGCACCCCGCCGGACGACGTACTGGACGCGGCCGCGGCCGCGTGGACGGCCCACCGGATCGCCCACGGCCACGCGCACTCCCTCCCGGGCCCGCCCGAGCACGATGCCGACGGGCGCCCGGTCGCCATCTGGTACTGATGTTGATCGTTCGCCCCGTGTCCGCCCGCGTGCAGGTGCGCGGCGACGCACGACCTGGCGGAGGGCTTGGCCGCAAGTTCGAAGCACATTGGCCGCATCGCGTAAGAGCCGCTGATGTATGAATCAGGGCGCGTTTCGTCGACTTTCCTTGAGCTCGGCCAGCACCTTCCTGCTGGCAGTGGTAAAAGGATGGTCGGCGCCGAGGCTGTTCGTCCGCCGTTCCGTGACGTCATTCATGAGACTTACTGCCGCCTCGAAGTGGCCGAGTTTATGCTGAATTCGAGCATATAGCTGTTGCGCCGAAAGTGCGATGGGGTAGTCGGACCCAAAACGACGTTCATACGTGTCTGCGACCAGCCGAATCTCCTCATCGGCCTCGTCAAAGCGCCTGAGTACGTAAAGTGCCCATGCGTGGTTGTGTCTTGCTCCCAGCGTGACCGTGTGGTCTGGGCCGAGCTGCCGCTCACATTCCGACGGCAAGGAAAGCAATGCAGAGTTGTCTTCCATTTCGAGTTCGGCCGCCGACAGCATCGTCAGCAGGCTGGCACGGGACCGCATCGTCAATGGATGTGCAGGCCCGAGCGACGATTGCCGGCCCGCAATCGTGGCGCGGAGCAGGGACAGAGCTTCCGCCTGCTTGCCAAGGTTTCCAAGCACTAGTTGAAGCCCGTGGCTACTGTCCAGAGTGTCCGGGTCGCAGGCTCCGAAGAGCCGCTCCTGATTGCTTCGGACCTGGCGCAGTAGCGGCTCAGCCTCCGCATACTTTCCCAGCCGGAACAGTGCTCGGCCGGCCCTGGAATGCGCAGCCAAAACCAAGCGATGCTCCGAACCGAGGACTTGCTCCGAAAGCGCCACCGCACTATGGGCAGTCTCCCAGGCAGACAGGTAGTCCCCAGTACGGTGCAGGGCAGTGGCCAAGCGGGTCGCGATACCCACCAGATCGGCCAGTGTCGAGGAAGTCGCACCACGCTGCAACAAGGCGAGGACATGGGGGCTGAGCAACCGTAGATGCGGATCTTCCGGGCCGGCGTCAGGCAGTTGAGGAATCGTGACGTCCAACAGTCGGCAAGCTGTCGAGTTGAGGGTGCTCAGCGAATCCGATGGCGTGGCGGAAGCGACGCTGTCGAGCAGTACACCGTGGCTTTGCACACACCGCACGCCAACGTTGACCAGTTCAGTAAGCGATTGGTCGAGCAACGCTCGCAGTGCCGTTTCCGTGCGAGCCCGAGGGAGGACGCCACTGATTTCAGGACGATTCAGCAGGGTCAGCGGCAGGGGCTCCGAAGCGAAACGGGCGAGCAAGCGAAGCAGTGTCACTGCCTCGGGCAGGCCGCGAGCTTCGAAGGCGTCGAGCGTGAGTTGCCAAGTACGCCCTACCAGGTGACGTGGATCTGCATCCGACAAGAGGTCAGCTCCTTGGTCGATGAGCTCGACACGCTCTCCTTCCTCGAGGTGCCGGCCATAGGCGTCCATCGTCCAGGGGTCGAGCACTTGGTGGGACAGGAAGCCACCGGCCAGCGTCAGCGCGAGCGGCAGTCGACCGAGTCTGTCTGCGATCGCCGAAGCCTGCTTCAACGTGCCGCTCTGCGGGGCCAGGTCGCACAGCACTCGTGCGGCGTCTTCCCGCGGCAGTACCCCAATGTGCTGCAACTCCGCTCCTGGCCACCAGCGAGCAGCCGCACGCCGTGTCGTGACCACCACGATGCCACCAGGGCTGGTACGCAGCCAGCTTCCATCCCGCAAAATCTCGGGATCATCTGCGTTGTCCAGTACCAGCAGCCACGGATCGGCGGATCGGTCGAGGTGTTCCCACACGAGGTCGGCCCCAGGACGCAGGCCGTTGCGAGCAGCCAACAGCTCGCCGTCCGTGGCACCACGGTCTGCGGCAACGGCGAGCATGCCGGAGCGCAGGCTCGCACGGTCGGAGGCGTTCACCCACAGGCCGACACGGCCGCTGACCTCCGTAGCGAATTGAAAGAAGGCGTGCGCGACAGCAGTTTTGCCACAGCCTCCCATGCCGTGAAGAACGAAGGCCTGACCGCCATTTCCTTCCGCGACACTCGCCCGCAGGCGATTGAGTACTTCGGCGCGGTCGCGCAGAACCACGGGTGCTCGGCCCACTGCCGGGCGTCGAACTGAGTCCGGGCCGGCCAAGCCAGGGTCATCGCTGCTGTGATAGTGGTACTCGCTGATGTGTTGGTCACGCGACGATTGGTAGACGCGGCCGCCATCTTCGGCATGGCCGTCCATCGCACCTCTCATCGTTCGTTGATGTGCATGTCTCGGCCGGCTTGATAGACCCGTGCGCGCCCGGATGCAGATCCGTTCTGCGTGATCTGTGCAGCGGCTTCCGGATCGACGTCGTCAAGCAGCCTGCGAAGGTCCTCAACGGCCTCTGGCTGGGCGAGCAACAGCCGGCGGAGATACCCCTGCCACTGCAAGCACAATTCACTCAGCATCTCTTGGTCTGCTGCCGAGCGGGCGCGCAGCACTTCTTCGCGACTTGCGTCCAATTCATCGGAAACAATGTGCGCTCTGTCAGGCTGCAGCCGCTGCCACAGCCGCGTTAATCCGTCGCGGGTGTGCTGCCAGGCGTCAGTTGCCATCAGAGTGACCAAGGTGATTCCAGCGGTCTGCGTGAACGATGTTAATTCCGGATCCATAGCTCCCCCAGTTGAATCGCTACCGCTCTGGACTCCTGCTATAAGTCCATAAATTCGACCGTCGAAGTCGTGAGGGCCTTACGGCCACTCAAGGTCAGCATCGTTGCACCACCAAACTGAACGGGCAAGCGAGCCTCGATAGGGTATTCCCATGGCATATGCCATGTGTCCGTTTTTCCTGCCCAGTCCAGTGTTTGCTCTAGCTGCATCGAGCTCCAGGCGCTAACCTCAATACGCTCTGGAACGTCCGAAGGAGAGGGGTGGTTGTGTGGCCAGGCCGTGGGAAGCTGACCCTACAACGCGGTTCAAAAGGCGGCTAGGGAAATCCCCGCAGGAGTTAGGGCATACAACGGATAACCCCGACTGCCCCGACATCTGGGAGCTGGAGAATGGAGATGTCGCCATCATTGGCAGGGATCTGACGAACTCGCTCGGGAAAAGTCTTCCGCCGGGCGTATCGGTAGGCGACGACGAACGACTCGTGGTCATCCCGAGGAGCATGATGGTCGCGGCGAAGCCGGATATCCCAAGTGTTTGAGTCGTTTCAGCGCACTATCTCAGAGTATTTGGATCGGCCGAGCTACCACGAGGACTTTCGTCGCCATTATGAGAGTGGCATTCGCTTCCTGAAGAAGCTCGAACGTGGGCAGAATTTCAAGGAGCGAGGTTTTCCCAGCTGGGAAGCCTTCGCCGCCGGCGAGTGGAATAGAGCGCTCTCCTTGATTGAGGAGAAGCGTGAAATCTACGCTGGTCAGTTCCGGAAGGCTGCTGAGCTCGGCATTCTGGAGCGTCGGCTTCGCGTAGTACAGTTCCCTGTCACTCCGTACGTACAGTGGGAATTGTTCGTACTTCGGCTACGGGTGGAATTGGGTGACAGTATCCGAGTGATGGATGCCCGCAAAATCTCGGATATCGAAGTCGATCACCTTGTGCCAGAAGTTGTGATCCTTGGCGATGAGGTCATGTACGAGGTGGTTTACGACGGCGACGGGAACGCGGCGGGAGCCAACCGGATCGCGGACCAAGGGGCGATTGAGGAAACTTCCGCAGGCTTCGATGCGCTTTACCGTCGAGGGGAAGATTTCACCGAGTTCTTCAATCGGGAAATTGCGCCACTCGATCCTCCGATGGTCGTTCATTGAGTGATTCCCCGGGGTGGGGATCCGCTTGAGCGAAGGCGTGTGGTGCTTGCCCTCGCCGGCCACCTCGGCGTGGAACGGTGCGCCTACGCCGGTGTCTCGCTCGGCGAAGCGGTCGGCACCCACCTCGCCCGCCCAGCCCGCCGGCACCCAGGGCCACATGCTGGATCTCTACGTCCCGCAGTCCCGCCGCCCGGCCCCCTGGTGATCTTCACGCACGGCTCGGGCTGGATGGCCGACAACGGCCGCATGGACGACGACAAGGTCGCAGCCCAGCTCAACCCGCACGGTTTCGCCGTGGCCGGTGCACACGGCCTACCCCCGCCGACCCGTCCTGGCAGACCGTCGTCTCCTTCCTCAAGAGTGAACTCCACATCGCTGGGCGCCAAGCCACCCGGGTTGCTCGGAGCCGCAGCTCAGAGTCCTCTCTGAGCTGCGGCAATGTTCCGACGGCCTCAGCCGTCGTAGGTGGCGTACGCCTCCGCCCCGCCCGCGGTGGGCGGCAGGCTGCCCGGTGACGCAGGTGCGGAGGCGGTCGTGGTCGGCGCGGGCGCGGGTGTGCCGTCGGAGCGGGTGACGAGGCTGACGCGGGCGGCGCCGGTTTTGAACAGGGGTTGTTTGGAGGCCGGGTCCCAGTCGGTGGGGGTCGTTTCGTTCGCGGCGCGGCCTGCACCGGCCGGCGGTGGGCCGTCAGGGGTGTCCCAGTAGCCGTAGTGGAAGGGCACGAAGACCATGCCGTCCCGCATGTCGGTAATTCTCAGCCGGGCTCGTAGGGCGCCGCGGGGCGTGGCGACCTCGATGAGGTCGCCTTCGCCCAGTGCGTGTGCCGCGGCCTCGGCGGCGGACAGTTCGGCCCACACGTCAGGCGCCGCGGCGTCGAGTTGAGGGGCGCGCCCGGTCTTTGTGCGGGTGTGGAAGTGGTAGAGGGTGCGGCCGGTGTTGAGCTGGAGCGGGAAGTCCGGGGAGGTGTCCTCGGGCGGTGGGAGGTAGGCGGCGGACCTGATGACCGCTTTGCCCTGGGGGTTGAGGGAGCGGTATGCGGTGGAATCGGCCGGTGCTCCGGTCTCCAGGTCCTTGCCGTAGCTCTCGCACAGGTCCGGGTCGGCCCAGGTGATGCCGTCGGTGTAGAGGCGCTCGGTGCCGTGCGGGGCCTGGGCGTTGCAGGGCCATTGGATGCCGCCCGCCTCGCGGAGCCGGTCGTAGCTCAGACCGGTGTAGTCACACGGCCGGCCGGCGCTGCACCGCTGCCAGGCCTCGAACGCCGACGGCGCATCGTGCCAGGTCACCAGGGGTGCGCCGGCCTTGTCGCGGAAGTCCATGCGGGCCGCGTAGTCGAGGAAGATGTCGAGATCGGACCTGGCCTGGCCCGGCGGGTCGACGGCCTTCTCGGACAGGTGCACCGTGCGATCGGCGTTGGTGAAGGTGCCCGTCTTCTCGCCCCAGGTGGCCGCCGGCAGGACCACGTCGGCCAGCTGCGCGGTCTCGGTCAGATACAGGTCCTGCACCACGACGAAGAGGCGGTCCTGGGCGAGGAGGGCACGGATCCGGTGCAGCTCCGGCAGGGAGACGGCCGGGTTGGTGCCGCTGATCCACAGCATCCGGATCGAGCCCTGCTCGGCGTAACGGAACATCTCCATCGCGGGGGTGGGCGGCTGGTCGTGCGGGATGCGGTCCGGCGTCACGTTCCACACCCGCGCCAAGTCGGCGATGTGCTCCTCGTTCTGCCAGTTGCGGAACCCCGGCAGATCGCCGTTGGCTCCGCATTCGCGGGTGTTCTGCGCGGTGGGCTGCCCGTTCATCTGCAGGACTCCGGCCCCTGGGCGCCCCAGCATGCCGCGGACAAGGTGCAGGTTGTTGACCTGGACGGCGGCGGCGGTGGCCTGGTGGGACTGGTAGACGCCCTGCAGAACGGTGGACACCAACCGCTCGGCGCTGCCCAGGATTTCGGCGGCTTCGCAGATCAGCCGGGCGGGGACGTCGCAGATTCCGGCAGCCCACTGCGGGGTGCAGGCGGCCACCTGGGCCTGGAGTCCCTCGAAGCCGACGGTGTGCGCCGCCAGGAAGTCGCGGTCGATGCGGCCGGTGCGCAGGATTTCGTGGAGCAGGGCATTGAGGAGGGCGACGTTGGTGCCGCCCCGCAGGGGCAGGTGCACCGTCGCGCGGCGGGCGACAGGTGTCGGGCGGGGGTCCACGCAGATCAGCCGTGGCGGCTGCGGCCCTTCCAGGCGGTCGAGGATGCGCATCCACAGCACGGTTTGCGTCTCGGCGACGTTGTGGCCGAAGAGTGCGAGGGTGTCGGCGTGATCGATATCGGTATAGGAGCCCGGCTGACCGTCCGTACCGAAGCTCTCCTTGAGCGCCTCACCGGCGGTGGCCGTGCACAAGCGCGTGTTGCCGTCCAGGTGGTGGGTGCCGATGCCGGCCCGGGCGAGGACCGTGAGGGTGTAGTACTCCTCCAGGAACAGCTGACCTGAGGTGTAGAAGCCGACCGACCCGGGCCCCCGCTCCTTCAGGAGCTGCTGGGAGCGGGACACCACCCGGCCCATCGCCGTGGGCCAGTCGCACTCCACCAGCCGGCCGCCCTCGCGGACCAGCGGCCGGGTCAGCCGGTCGGGCGAGGCGTTGGCCTGCCACCCGAACAGGTCCTTCGGCCCCAGACGGCCACGATTCACCCGGTCCACGGCGCGCCCCCGCACACCGACGATCCGGCCGCCGATCACGGCGATGTCCATCGCATCGCCGTTGGAGTGCAGCAGCGACGCCGACGGCACCCATCGCTCCACGTCGGCCGGGCGGACCCCCGGTGCGAAATGCGCATCCACGCGAACCGGCCAGGGCTGACCGGGGCCGTACGCGCTCCGGCTGCCCCACGGTTCCGCGATCCGGTCCGTCGACGTCTCCATCCCGGCCTCTCTTACGTACCGCTCTTACGTACCGCCGGTTCGCCCCGGCGCTCACCGCTGACCGGATGCAGCTCACGTGGCGAGCGCATCGATCACTTTAAGCTGATGGGCCGTCAGGTCATGGGGCGACAGGCCCGCCATGAGGTGGCTACGCGGCGATCGGCCGGGTCACCAAACGCAGCTGCGCCTCCTGCTCCTGGTCGCCGGATGTCGAACCGACCTCTTGGAGCGCGAAAACCGACGCCAGGCCGGCGCGCAGGCGGTCGACCGCCCAATAGCCGCCCTGGACGGTGGCCGTCACCGGCGCGGTCAGCCGCCGAGGCGCTGCCTCGGCCGGTGGCGCCGACACGTCAACGGTCGCGGCCCACACCGTCACCCCGGTTCCGGCCGGGTCCGGAGGGGCATCGTCCGTCGCCCGGTCGGAGACGAAGACCGCGTTGAGCGCGCTGAAAACCGTCTGCGCGTCTTCGGGCGGGCAATCGGTCACCGCCACCTGGACCTGGGCTGCACCTTGATTGGTCTGTGCTGCCTCTTCCGCGTCGTTCACGTTCACTTGTGCCTCCCTCTCGCGTGGTACTTGTCGCTACGCAGTCGGCCGGCCCTTCATACGGCCGGAGAAAACGACATCGAGGGGACGAAACGAAACCGCCGGGAACGACGTGCTCCGTCCCCCCTGACGTGCCCCGCCCCTCCCGAAGCGGCTACCCGAACGCCCTCCCCCTACCACCACCGGCGCTCAGCCTTCTGACGGCCGGCCGGTGGCCGAGTGCCGGTGGCGAGCCCAGGCGGGCAGTGCGAACCAGCTGAACAGGAACCAGGCCACCAGACCCGCGACGACCCAGGGGACGGCGGCATTGTCCATGGCGATCCGCAGAATGAGGAGGAGAGCAGAGGTGACCGTGGCCAGGAGGAGGACGATGCCGGCAAGTGCCAGGCGCGAGGCCCAGACCACGGTTTCGGGCTTCAGCCGGTGCCCGGTGAGAAACCGGTGGAAGGTCACCGGCGCGATGAGAGTGCCGGTGGTCGCCGCGCCCAGCAGGACGGTGACCACGTAGAGGGTTTTGTCGCCGGGCGGGAGCGTGGCGAACCGGGGAGTGAACACCACGGTGAGCAGAAACCCGAAGAGAATCTGCACACCGGTCTGGACCACCCGCACCTCCTGCAGCAGCTCGTTCCACCGCCGATCGGCCCGTTCCTCGGGCGATTCCGCTCGCCCTGGGGCCGCCTGCCGTGGGCCAGTCGATTCCATAGGTCCTCCCACCTGCATGAGGCGCCCGTAGTGCCGTGCGCGGCCGGCTACCGGTGGCGCCGGGACTCGATGCCGTTGCCCTTCACCTCGTGCGGGGTGAGCCGTTGGTCGCGCGGAGCGAGTTCGTCCGGCTCGCGGTCCTCCACGGCATATCCCACGGGGCCGTCCGCCGGCAGACGTGGCTGCTCCTCGGGCCTGGGTGGGCCCGGCTCACGAGCCTTGAGACGACGCCCCCAGGCAAAGGCCGCGATGAGCACGGCGACGACGAGAACTCCCACGAGGGCGAGCAGGGCGCCACTCACCCCGTTCCCGGCGGCCAGTTGCTGATGCACTGTCAATGCTTCGTTGCGCAGGGTCTCCATTTCGGTCGGGTACCCGCCGGGGCAGGCGCTATCCGGGCCCCTGGCGGGCGGTCCCGAAGTCCTTGCTGACCCCGGAGAGCGACGGACGGCGGCCCCTGCCCACTCGCACTCCCCTCAGGACATCAGGGCCCCTCAGGTCCTCAGGGCAAGGGAGTCCCCCCGGTCGCGTTCACGATCTCGGCGGTGATGTAGCTCGCCTGCGGGGACGCGAGGAAGACGTAGGCCGGAGCCATTTCCGCGGGCTGGGCCGGCCGGCCGAGAGGTGACTGCTTGCCGAACGTGGCGGTGTCCGGCAAGGTCGCCGGGATCAGCGGCGTCCAGACCGGGCCGGGCGCAACGGCGTTGACCCGGATGCCGTCGGAGGCCAGCATCTGCGCGAGGCCCTGGGTGAAGGTGACGATGGCGCCCTTGGTCGTCGCGTAGTCGAGCAGGTGCGGGCTGGGCTTGTAGGCCTGCACCGAGGCGGAATTGATGATGGAGCCGCCCTCGGGAATGTGCGGCAGCGCGCTCTTGCACAGCCAGAACATGCCGTACAGGTTCGTACGCATCACCCGGTCGAACTGTTCCGTGCTGATGGCACTGATGCCGTCCGGCTGCGACATCTGATAGGCCGCGTTGTTCACCAGCATGTCGATCCGGCCGAACTCCTTCACCGCGCGTGCGATGAGCAGCCGGCACTGCTCTTCCTCCCGGATGTCGCAGGCGACCGGTACGGCCGTGCGCCCTGCCTCGGTGACGAGCCGGGTGGTTTCCGCAGCGTCTTCCTCTTCCGCGGGCAGGAAGGTGAAGAGCACGTCCGCCCCCTCACGTGCGAACGCCAGGGCCACGGCCCGGCCGATCCCGGAATCGCCCCCGGTCACCACGGCCTTGCGCCCTGCGAGGAGGCCGCTGCCCCGGTAGGACTCCTCGCCGTGATCAGGAGGGGGGTCCATCGGCCCCGTCCAGCCGGGGTGGGTCTGGTCCTGCTGCGAGAATTCGGGCTGGGGGTGCTTGGTGACCGGATTGCTCGGGGCCGGTTCTTCACCCGACATGGCAGACCTCCCGGGTACGAGTGCGCGGGCCGTCAGGCCCGGCGGCCGCAGGTGCGTGGGCCGGGGGCCGCAGAAGCAGCCCTGAGGTGGTGGCGTGGGCGGCGGGCGCGCGGTCGTCTCCGGGGTGCTCGGCTGCCAGGGCTTCCGCGGCACCGCAGCCCGGCGCCGCCTCGCCGCTCCCTGCCGTCTTGCCTCGGGCCGGCCCTCCACACCTCTCCAGGCTGACGGACATGCACCTCAGCCGCACGTCGGCCCCGTCGCGGACGGGGGTCGCTCAGCACCGCGCGCCCGGCGTCGCTCCCGCTCAGCCCAACGCGTCGGCGGCCACCCGGAGGTCCGATACGAGTCCCGCGTACGCCGTTTCGCGCTCATCGGACCGGAGAACCGCCGAGGGATGCAGCGTCGCGACGACCATCCCCCCTGCTCGGCCGGCCGGTTGACGCTCGTCCTGGGGCAGCGGAAGGAGGGCACCTCGGTCCTTCGTGACCCGGAACGACGGCCCGAGGAGTGCCTTGCCCGCGGTCGCACCGAGCGCGACCACGAGCTCGGGGTCCACGAGGCGCAACTCGGCGGTCAGCCAGGGGCGGCAGGCCGACATCTCCCGCAGACTCGGCGGCTTGTGGATCCGCCGCTTGCCCCGCCCGGCCACCTCGAACTTGAAATGCTTGACCGCATTGGTGAAGTACGCCTGGCTCTCGACGATCCCCGCCTCGTGCAGCGCCTCCCGCAGCAGGCGTCCGGCCGGCCCGACGAACGGCTCTCCCGCCCGGTCCTCCTGGTCCCCCGGCTGCTCTCCGACGAACATGATCCGCGCGGAGGTGTCACCCGCCCCGAAGACCGTCCCGGATGCCTCCCGGAACAGCGGGCAGCCCTGGCAGCGCGCCGCGGCCCGCCGGTAGGCCGGCAGGCCGCCGCGCCGGGGAAGAAACGGCGTGGCGTCGTACTCCTGCCCAGCGGGCTCTGTTTGACGTTCAACCATCGGTGTCACCTCTGCTCACCGCTGCGTCCTGCGGCTGCCGCAGAGCTGCCTGCCCCGCGACGCCTTCTTCGGTCCCATGGAGACGTTCCCCGCAGGACGCCGTGGGCCGCGTGGCCGCCGAGATGGAGCAACGGGCGCGCCCCCTCTCCGCCTGCAAGGCCGTACGCACCGGGCCGGACCGGTGCGGGCGCCGCCGCTCTCCTTCGTGTCGCGTCGGGAGGCGTTTCGTCGTGGACTGGTAGCGGCGCGCCCGCATTCGTGCCGGTATGCGGGTACCCGCCCCATGAAGACGAAGGCCTCGGCCGCGAGATGAGGAGTGTGTGATGCCGGCAGGATCCAGCAGTAAGCGTGAGCGGCAGTACGAGCACATCAAGGAGGGCGCCGAAAAGCGCGGGACCTCCCAGGCGCGCGCGAAGGAGATCGCCGCGCGCACCGTCAACAAGGAACGCGCCCGGGCGGGAGAGGCGAAGTCCGCGAGCAGGACCTCGACCCGCGACCCGAAGTCCGCCTCCCAGCGCGGCGGCGAGCGCTCCCACCGCGGCGCCCAGGGCCCCACGAAGGACCAGCTCTACGCAGAGGCCAAGAAGAAGCACATCGACGGCCGCTCCACCATGACCAAGGAGCAGCTGCGCAGGGCCGTCGGCCGCTGACGGCAACCGACGGCGGGAAGCACAGCATCGCCGGTGCACCCCGGCAGGGGCGGCCCGCTCGGCCCACCCCTGCCGTTCGGTGCCCACCGGCTGGGGGAGGCGTCTTCCGGCGCTCCGGTTCGTTGCGCCCGGCTGAACCCCGACACCTCACCAAGGCGGACGCTATGCCTGTGGCACGCGACATCATGACCCCAGGAGTGGAGTGCATCGGCGCCGAGGACAGCGTCCTGGACGCGGCATGCCTGCTCACCCGGCTGGCCGTCGGGGCGTTGCCGATTCGGGGCAGTGACGGCAGCCTCACGGGCGTGCTGACGGACCGGGACATCGTGATCAAGGTTCTCGGCAAGGGCAAGGACCCCCGGCAGACGAAGGCCGGCGAACTCGCGCAGGGCGTGATCACCATCGGCGCGGACGACGACGCGGACGAAATCTTCCGGACGATGGCCAGCCACAAGGTCCGCCGCCTCCCGGTCATCGACGGTCGCCGGCTGGTGGGCATGGTGGCGCTGGCCGATGTGGCTCGCGCGCTGCCGAACCTGCACGCCGGCAGCCTGCTCGAAGCGCTCTCCGCGGACAGCTCTCCCGCCGGGCACCGGTGTGCCCCGGCCAGCCCTGCTTGTGTCGCGCTCGGCTGCGCTTCGACGTGAAGTGGTATCTGCGTACCCGCGCGTGCGGGCCCCCTCGGCCGCTTCGCGGGTACGCGCCCCTGCTCCGCGAGACGGGAGACGGCGTATGACCAGCGCGAGAGAGATCATGACGGCCGGTGTGGAGTGCATCGGCCTGGAGGAGAGCGTGGTGCTGGCGGCCAAGAAGATGGCCGAGCTGGGGGTGGGGGCGTTGCCCATCTGCGGCGGCGACAACAAGCTCAGGGGCATGCTCACCGACCGCGACATCGTGCTCAAGGTCCTGGCCAGGGAGCGGGAGCCCGCCGCCACCAAGGCGGGGGAACTGGCCCAGGGCGAGGTGGTGGCCATCGACGTGGACGACGACACCCACCACATCCTGCGCACGATGACCGCCCACCAGGTGCGCCGGCTGCCGGTCATCGACGGCAACGACCTCGTCGGCATGGTCGCGCTGGCCGACGTCGCCCGTGACCTGCCCGACGCCCAGGTCGGCGACCTCCTTGCCGCCCTGTCCACCGACTGACGTGGGGTGCGCCGCAGCGCTTCGAAAAACCGGACTGGGCGAACCGCAGGGCACGGGCCGATGTCACGGTCGGGGGGCGCACGCTGCTCACCCAGGTACCCGTGTCGTACCTGCTGTTCCTGGAGAAGCAGCTCGCCGACGTCCACACCTTCATCCGGAAGCTGCCGGTGCTGGACGCGTCCGAGTCCTGGACGCAGGACCCCTCGACGGACGCCTGGAAGACCGAGCCGGTGCGGACCGTACGCACCAAGAAGGTGCCCCGTAACCACGTGAAGGCGGAGGCCACCGACAAGCACCCGGCGCAGGTCGATGTGTACTACGAGGACGTTCCGGTCGGCTACTGGACGACCGTGAAGTTCTCCGGCGCGCTGCCCGCGCGGCGGGTGAACGAACTGCTGGACCGCGTGGAGAAGTTGCAGCAGGCGGTGAAGTTCGCCCGTGAAGAGGCCAACGGCATCGAGGTCGCCGACGAGCGGGTGGGTGAGGCCGTCTTCGGCTACCTCTTCGGGTAGCCACCATGACTCCCCGGCCGTCTCATTACGGCCGGGGTGCGCGAGGAGCGCGAGCTGAAGCTGAAGCTTGTCGTGACGACATGCGGTTTCCAGTGGAGGTTCAAGTCCTCCCCGCGGCACTTACGGGCCGCGGTGGCCCAACTCGGCAGAGGCGGACCGCATTCAATCTCAGACTCTTGCTCCAGACTCAGTATTCGCCACCGATCGCCGGAACGACCGGGCCGGGCACCGGTCGTCGGATGCCGGTTCAAGTCCGGCCCGCGCAGCTCTTCGATGCGCGGTAGTTCAAAGGCAGAACACGACGACATCAGATTGACCCGCGCTCTGCACCGTGCCGGCGTGCGCAACGAGGTGGCATCTCAGGGCTCGGGGGCAGGCTACGCCCCCGGGCCCGCTCCTTTTGATCCCGTCGAGCGGTGGTTACGGGCCGCTGTTCCCGCAGTTCCGGGCCGTATGACCTGGTGGTTCGGGAGGGGCCCGCCGGGGTGCCAGGGCGCCTTGTCGGGGCTTCTCGGGGTGCAGGTCCGCCGCGATCGGGTCGATAATTTGTGCTATGAACGAGCGATTTGTCCCGGTACCTGGCAGCGAGCGCTCGGCCGCGCCCGGGGCGCGCCCGGCGGGCCCCCTCGACGGCTCGAAGCCCGTCGAGGCCACCGTCGTACTGCGTCGCAAGGCGGAGGTCCCCCATGACCTGATCACGGGGCCCGAGACGATCCCGCAGGCCGAGCTGGCCCGGCAGTACGGTGCGGACCCGGCCGACGCCGAGCTGCTCCGCGAGGTGCTGGGCCGCCTCGGGGTGCGGGTGACCGACGTCGATCTGGCGTCCCGCCGGGCCAAGGTGACGGGCACGGCGGACGAGATGGCCGCGGCGTTCCGGACCCGGCTGGTCCGTGCCGCCAGCCCCGACCCGACCGGCGGCGACCCCGTCGAGCACCGCCACCGCGAGGGCCCGCTGGAGGTGCCCGCCGCACTGGAGGGCGTGGTCGTCGCGGTGCTCGGGCTGGACGACCGGCCGCAGGCCCGTCCGCATCTGCGGCGGGCCAGGAAGAAGGCCCACCGGATCTCCTACAAGCCGTCGCAGCTGGCCGAGGTCTACCACTTCCCGCCCGGAACCGACGGCAGCGGCCAGACCCTGGCGATCATCGAACTCGGCGGCGGCTTCGACCAGTCCGAGCTCGACACCTACTTCGCCTCGCTCGGCCTGCCGAAGAGCCCCCGGGTGACCGCGGTGAAGGTCGGGACCGCCCACAATGTGCCGGGCCGGGACCCCGACGGCGCCGACGGCGAGGTGCTGTTGGACATCGAGGTCGCGGGCGCGCTGGCGCCCGGTGCGGAGCAGAAGGTGTACTTCGCGCACAACACCGACCAGGGTTTCGCCGACGCGGTGAGCGCGGCCGTCCATGACACCCCGACGCCGGCCGCGCTGAGCATCAGCTGGGGCGCCGCCGAGCCGTTCTGGACCGACCAGGCCCGGGCGGTCATCGACGAGGCGCTCGCCGATGCCGCGGCGCTCG
Source organism: Streptomyces sp. 2323.1 (assembly GCF_900221035.1). Classification (NCBI taxonomy): domain Bacteria; kingdom Bacillati; phylum Actinomycetota; class Actinomycetes; order Kitasatosporales; family Streptomycetaceae; genus Streptomyces; species Streptomyces sp. 2323.1. Next base: position 5,769,987 of record NZ_LT907981.1, read on the forward strand.
GCGTGACCGTGTGTGCCGCGGCGGGTGACGACGGCAGCGGGGACGGGGTCGGCGACGGACTGCCGCACACCGACTTCCCGGCCTCCAGCCCGCATGCGCTGGCCTGCGGCGGCACCCGGCTGGACGCCGACCCGGCCACCGGCCACGTACGCCATGAGCGGGTCTGGGGCGGCAGCGCCAGCGGCGGGGCCACCGGCGGCGGTGTCAGCGAGGCGTTCGGCCTTCCGTCGTGGCAGACCACCGCCGGGGTCCCGCACAACGGGAGCCCTCCGGGCCGTGGCGTACCGGATGTGTCGGGCGTCGCCGATCCGGCCACCGGCTATCAGGTGCTGGTGGACGGCCACCGCTCGGTGATCGGCGGCACCAGTGCCGTGGCGCCCCTCTGGGCGGCCCTGACCTGCCGGCTGGTGCAGGCACTCGGGCGCCCGCTGGGCATGCTCCACCCCCTGCTGTACGCCGGTGCCACACCGGGCCACACCGCACGCGGCTTCCGCGAGATCATCGATGGCTCCAACGGTGACTTCAGCGCCGCCCCCGGCTGGAACGCCTGCACCGGTCTGGGGGTCCCCAACGGCACCGAACTGCTCGCCTCCTTGCGGGAGATGTCGACCCGCTGAGGGGGGCTGATCTGGCTGAGCCCCGCCCGGCGTCCGAGGGGCGCCGGGCGGGCCTTCGCCCGGCGCCCTGGTGCCGGGCGGTCTCGTGCGGTGCCGGGCCGGGGGCGTCCGCCCGCCGGTCCGCCCCTTGGGTCACCCGAATGGGGGTATGGCCCCGGAGGTGTCAGTCAGGTCCCCTGGGCCGTCGTGTAGAGGTTCTTCGCGTCATCGCCGAAGTACGGGCCGAACATGGTGTGCGGCCAGAACTGGTAGCCGAAGCTGTTCACCGAGGTCTGCAGGCCGCTGCCGGTCTTCTCGTCGAACGAGGCGAACCAGGGGCCGCCGCTGGAGCCGCCGGTCATGTTGCAGTCCAGACCGTGGTCGCCGGAGAACAGCGGGTCCTTGAAGGTGGTGCCGCCGCAGTAGATGAGCTTGCTGCCGTCGTACGGGGCGGCCGCGGGGAAGCCGAAGGCGTACATCGCCTTGTTGTAGCCGGCGTTGAAGGACAGGCCCTGGCCGCCGACGACATCGGTGAGCTTCTTGCCGTCGAGCGGGGCGACGACCGCGGCGCCCACGTCGTAGTTGATGTCCTCGCTCGCCGTCCACTGCGGAGTGGAGAGCGTCTTGGTGGCCGCCCACTTGCCGTACGGGGCCTGGCCGTCGTGGTAGCCGGGGACGAAGACCCAGTCGGTGTGCCAGACGCCGCCCAGCTTCACACAGTGCCCCGCGGTGATCACCGTGCTCTTGTTGCCGCTGGTCACCGCGTCGCCGGAGCAGGCGGCCGTGCGGCCCTGGTAGGTGAAGAACACCCGGCCGGTGGTCTTGGTGACCGCGCCGCCGCCGGTCCACGGCCCGCCGGCCTGGGGCAGGGCGCCGGGGCGGGCGGGTGACTTCGGGAGCCGGGGGAGGGTGGGCGCCACCGTGAGTGGGGCGCCGTGCCGGACCGCGGCGGTGGACCGCGGTGCGGGGGTGGCGAGGTCCAGGGGCTCGGCGGCGCGCATCCGGTCCGCCGTCCAGAAGGCGTCGAGGGCGGTCTGCGGGGCGGGGGAGCGGTGGCCGTGGTGCGCGCCGGCGGCGCCGGCCGGGGTGGCGGGGAGCAGCAGGGCGAGCAGCGTACCGGCGGCCGTCAAGGCGCCCAGGGCGGCCCGGGATCTGCGCACGGGGTGCGGCGCGGGTATGGCGTGAACTTCCGCTGTGCCACGTACGGTTCGTCTCACGCGTAACTCCTTCTGCGGGGGCCGCGCGGCAGCTGCGCGCGGCCGTGGGGGACGGGCCGCGCGACGGCGGCCCGGCAGGAGCGGTGCGGATCCGGGGTAAGGGTGCCACTGGAGACGGCAGGAGGGCAGGGGTCGTACCAGGATTCGGCGCCCGGACCGGCGCGGTGGCGCAACTTCGCCCGAACCCCGCCGTCCTGGCCGAAAGATGCCTCAACCCCGCCCGATGTAGGGCATGTTCGTCGCCATCACCGTCGCGAACTGCACATTGGCCTCCAGCGGCAGCGCCGCCATGTGGACGACCGTGCGGCCGACGTCCGCCGCGTCCATCACCGGCTCGACCGCCAGCTGGCCGTTGGCCTGCCGGATACCGGTCTGCATCCGGCCGGTCATCTCGGTCGCCGCGTTGCCGATGTCGAGCTGGCCGCAGGCGATGCGGTACGGACGGCCGTCCAGGGAGAGCGACTTGGTCAGTCCGGTCACCGCGTGCTTGGTGGCGGTGTAGGCGATGGAGTCCGGGCGCGGGCTGTGGGCGGAGACGGAGCCGTTGTTGATGATCCGGCCGCCCTGCGGGTCCTGGGTCTTCATCGCGCGGAAGGCGGCCTGCGCGCACAGGAAGGCGCCGGTGAGGTTGGTGTCCACCACGGTGTGCCAGTCCTCGTAGGTCAGCTCGTCGAGCGGCGCCGTCCTGCCGAAGGTGCCCGCGTTGTTGAAGAGCAGATCGACCCGGCTGAACCGCTCCAGGACGCCGGCGAAGAGGGCGTCGACCTGGTCGGGGCGGGTGACATCGGTCGGCACCGCCATGAGGGCGGGGCTTTCGGGGGTGGTGAGGCCCGCCAGACGGGCGGTCTCCGCCAGGGCCTCGGCGCGCCGGCCGGCCAGCACCACCGTCCAGTCGGCGTCGAACAGCGCCAGGGCGACCGCCCGTCCGATGCCGGATCCGGCGCCGGTGACCACCGCCACCTTCCGGGGCGCGGCCCCGCCCCGCCGCGCCTCCCGGGCGACCGACGCCGTCTGTGCGCGCTGTCCGGGCCGCGAGGACGGGGCCGGCAGCGTAGGCCGCTCCGCGGTCGCCGTCCCGCCGACCTGCCCCGCCCGCGCCGTCGGCGTCGCCTGCGCTGCCCCTGCCCGCTCTGTGTTCTGTGCCATGGCGGCAGCGTAAACGGCGTACCGGCGGCAACCGGGCCGCCGCCGCGGCGACTCAGCCCGCGGTGTGGAAGCGTGCGAGGACCGCGGCCTTCGTCGCGGTGAACTCCTCCTCGGTGAGGATGCCGTCGCGGCGCAGCTCACCGAGCTCGCGCAGCCGGCGCAGCAGCGCGTCATGGTCGTCGGCGGCGCCGGACGCGGTCGCGGCGGGCGTCGTCGCGGCGGGTGCGTTCCCTGCGGGTGTGTTCCCGGTAGGCGCGTTGCCGGCGGGTGCGTTGCCGGCAGGCGGGGCGAGCGCTGCGGGAGCTGCCGTTGCCGGGGCCGCCGCCAGGGTCCCGGCCGTACGGGCCTGCGGCAGGCCGGCCGACGGATGCGGCAGCCGTACCGCGACCGCGGCCGCCAGCAGCGCGGTCGTGCCGCTCTCCTTCTTGAATCCCCACAGCTCAAGCGAGTTGGGGTCGCGATCCGGCGCCGGCTGCTCCGCCGCCCCGTACAGCCGGAAGCGGAGATACCCCGATTCAAGGCCGGAGGGGGCCTGCCACTCCACCGCTTCCAGACCGGTCAGCGTGAAGTCCCGGGGACCCCACTGCCGCTTGGTCTCACTGGTGTTCCAGCGCCATTCGATATGCACCCGCTCCCCGTCGAAGGTGGCGATGCCGTCCACCCCGGCCGCCGTGAGCGGTACCGGCGGGCCCGGCAGCAGATAGCGGTCGGTGGGCCCGTCGGGAATCTGCTCCAGCGTCAGGGCCTGCCGTACGGCGTCGACGAAGTACTCGGCGACGTCGACCCGTCCGGGATCCACCGCCAGCTGGTACGGGCTGGCGTCGTCCGGCAGGCTGCCGCCGGTGGCTTGGAGCAGCGGGTCCGCGCCGTCCCGCAGCCGCAGTCGCAGCCGACCGCCCTTGCGGGCCGGTTCGTAGGCGATCTTGGCCACGGCGGCCAGCGGCACCGTGAACTCACCGAGATACTGGCGCAGTTTGTGCACCCCGCGCTCGCTCCCCGGCACGATCCGTATGACCTCGCCGTCGAAGGTCCAGGTGCCGTCGCGCACCATCAGTTCAGCCATGTCCCGAATCCTATGGAGGCACGGGCCGGTGCCGCGGTTGTCCGACGGAATCCGGTGCGGGCGGGTCCTCAGCCGGTGGTCGTGTGGCTCCCCGGCGGTCGTGTGGCTCCCCCCCCACCCCCGAACCCACCCCCGCCCCCTCCCCCGAAGGGGGAGGAGGGGGAGGGGGCGGGGGAGCGCCCGACGCCCGGGACTGCGCCACGCTCACCTTGGCGACCGGCCTCCAGAGACGGCTTGGCGACCGGCTCCCAGAGGCGGCGACGGGCCCCCAAGCCGCCTGACCCAGGCCGCTGGTCCTAGGACCTCCGGACGCCGCGTTCCGACCAAGGGACCGGCCTGGGTTCCGACCAAGGGACCGGCCTGGAACCGGCCGTGAGCACTCCGGTGCGTGCCACTATGGTGCAGCCCCTCGATGACCCGTGGAGACCTTCATGACGGAGCCCGGCCCCGGTACGGCCGAGACCAGAGACCAGCCCGCAATAACCGGGCGGGCCGCGCCGGCAGCACCCGCCGCGGCCCGCCGCACCAGCCTCCTCGTCACCCTCGTTCTCGGCGGGCTCACGGCGGTCCCGCCGCTCTCCATGGACATGTATCTGCCGGCGCTGCCGCAGGTGACCGCCGCCCTGCACAGCCCGGCCGCCACCGTCCAGCTCACCCTCACCACCTGCCTGGCGGGCATGGCCCTGGGCCAGATGATCGTCGGCCCGATGAGCGACAAGTGGGGACGCCGCCGCCCGTTGCTGGCCGGCATGGTGATCTACATCCTGGCGACCGCCCTGTGCGCCCTCGCCACCAACGCCGAAATCCTCATCGCCTTCCGCCTGTTGCAGGGCCTGGCCGGCGCGGCGGGCATCGTCATCGCCCGGGCCGTGGTCCGCGATCTGTACGACGGCGTGGCGATGGCCCGCTTCTTCTCCACCCTGATGCTGATCTCCGGCGTGGCACCGGTCGTCGCGCCGCTCATCGGCGGCCAGATCCTCCGGATCACCGACTGGCGCGGCGTCTTCGTCGTCCTCACCGTCGTCGGGGTGGCGCTCACCCTCCTCGTCTGGCGCACGCTGAAGGAGACCCTCCCGCCGGAGCGCCGGCACCCCGGCGGCCTCGGCGCGGCCCTGCGCACCATGCGCGATCTGCTCGCCGACCGGGTCTTCTCCGGCTACCTCCTGGTCGGCGCCTTCGCCTTCGCCGCGCTCTTCGCCTACATCTCCGCCTCGCCGTTCGTCGTCCAGGAGATCTACGGCGCCTCCCCGCAGACCTTCAGCCTGCTCTTCGGCCTCAACTCCGTCGGCCTGGTGGCGGTCGGCCAGATCAACGGCAAGCTCCTGGTCGGCCGGGTCGGTCTCGACACGGTGCTGGGCACCGGGCTGGCCGTGATCGCGCTCGCCGCGGGTGCGCTGCTCGCGATGTCCTCGGGCGTTTTCGGCCACGTCGGCCTGGTCCCGATGGCCGCCGGCCTCTTCGTGCTCATGTCCGCGATGGGCCTGGTGATGCCGAGCACCAACACCCTGGCGCTGCTGCGCACCCCGCACGCGGCCGGCTCCGCCTCCGCCCTGCTGGGCACCTCCACCTTCCTCCTCGGCTCGGTGGCCTCCCCGCTGGTGGGCATCGCGGGGGAGCGGACGGCCGTACCGATGGCGCTCGTCCAGCTTTCCTGCGCCGTATTGGCGCTCGTCAGCTTCCTGGGACTGTGCCGCCCGTGGCAGCGTAGGGGGGAGCGCACCGCGTCCGGCGAGAGGACCAGGCTCTGAACGCACCGAGACTCACCTACGGCACACCCGCCCGGGCGGGGCTCGACACCGCCTGGGTCGAACGGCTGGTCCGCGGCGTGCGGGCGCTGCCCGAGGGCCGCCCGCCCTGGTGCCCCGGAGTGGTGGTGCTGGCCGGCCGCGGCCCGGTCGTCGTCGCCGAGGCCGCCGCGGGCTGGGCGCTGCGCTACCGGGCCTACGACCCCGAGCGGGACCGCGGCCTCGATCTGCCGCGCGACCGGTGGGAGCCGATGCGCGTCGGCACCGTCTTCGACCTGGCCTCGGTCAGCAAGCTCTTCACCGCCGTCGCCGCGGTCCAGCAGATCGAACGCGGCCGGCTGGCCCTGGACGACGAGGTACGGGCCGATCTGCCCGCCTTCGCCCCCGGCATCACCGTCCGGCAGCTCCTGACCCACACCTCGGGACTCGCCCCCGAGCTGCCGTTTTACGACCACCGGGACCGCGCCGCCCAACTGGCGCTCCTGTGGGCGGAGGCGGCGGCCCCCAGCGGCCGCCCCGCCGGCGGCCCCCGCTACTCCGACCTCAACCTCATCGCCCTCCAGCTCGTCCTGGAGCACCGCACCGGGCAGCGGCTGGACGCCCTGGTCCACGACGGCATCACCGGCCCGCTGGGCATGTCCAGCACCTCCTACGGCCCGCTGGCGCCGCAGGGCGTGGCGGCCACCGAGGACCAGCGCCGGCCCTGGGCCAAGGCGGACCGCGGGATGGTCCGCGGCGAGGTGCACGACGAGAACGCCTGGGCCCTGGGCGGCGTGGCCGGCCACGCGGGCCTCTTCGCCACCGCCCAGGACCTGGCCGTGCTGTGCCGCACCCTGCTCAACGGTGGCGTCTACGGCACCACCCGGATCCTCGGCCCGGACGCGGTCGCCGCCCTGCTCGACCCGCCCGGCCTCGGCTTCGGCATCGACCAGCCGTATTTCATGGGCGAGTTGGCGGGCCGCGGCGCGGCCGGCCACACCGGCTTCACCGGCACCAGCCTCGTCCTCGACCGCGCCACCGACACCTTCCTGATCCTCCTCGCCAACACCGTCCACCCCCGCCGCCGCAACGGCGGCAGCGCACCGCGCGCCGCGGCCGCCACCCGCCTGGCCCGCGCAGTGGCCTGCGGCGCCTGACCGGCCGGGGCAGACGGGGGCGCACCGTAGAATTTCTGCCATGCACGAGGAACTGCGCGCCGCGCTGGCGGGCCTGCTCGACGGCCTGCCGCCCACGCAGGCCGCGCAGGCAGTCGACCGTCTGATCAGCAACTACCGGGGCCGCACCCCCACCGACGCCCCGGTCCTGCGGGACCGCGCCGATGTCGCCGCGTACGCCGCCTACCGCATGCCGGCCACCTTCGAAGCCGTCCGCGCCGCCCTGGCCGCCTTCGCCGCCCGGGTCCCCGACTGGTCCCCGGCCACCCACCTGGACATCGGCGGCGGCACCGGCGCCGCGACCTGGGCCACCGCCGCCACCTGGGACGGCCCGCACAGCACCGTCCTGGACTGGGCCCAGCCCGCCCTCGACCTCGGCCGCGAACTGGCCGACGGTGTCCTGCCCGACACCCGGTGGCAGCGCCGGACCATCGGCGAAGGCCTCACCGTCCCGCCCGGCACGGACCTGGTCACCGTCTCCTACGTCCTGGGCGAACTCCGCCCCGAGGACCGCCGCGCCGTCGTCGCCGCCGCGGCCACCGCCCGCGCCGTCGTCCTCATCGAACCCGGCACCCCCGACGGCTACCTCCGCATCCGCGAGGCGCGCACCCAGCTCACCGAAGCGGGCCTGCGCATCGTCGCCCCCTGCCCGCACAGCGACACCTGCCCCATCGTCCCCGGGGAGGACTGGTGCCACTTCTCCGCCCGGGTCAGCCGCTCGTCCCTCCACCGCCAGGTCAAGGGCGGCTCCCTCCCGTACGAGGACGAAAAGTTCAGCTACGTCGCCGCCACCACCCTCGACGCCACCCCCGCCCCCGCCCGCGTCACCCGCAAGCCCCAACTCCGCAAGGGCCAGGTCCTCCTGGACCTGTGCACCACGGCCGATGGCCTCCAACGCACCACGATCACCAAACGCCAAGGCACCGCATACCGCGACGCCCGCAACACCAACTGGGGCGACACCTGGCCCTCGGACTCCTGACACGTCCCCGCACCACCACGGCGACCTCGTCCGTCCACCCCCACCGCCCCGCACCCCGAACGACCCCCGCACACCCACGGCGGAACCGTCCCCGCCCCCACCGGGCTGTGGCCCACCAAGCAACGCGAGGTGCCGGGGGCGGAGGGGTGGGTTGCCGGACGTAAAGCGAAGCAGTCCGGCAACCCACCCCGGAGCCCCCGGCACCGCCCCGCCCCACACACCGAGGGCCACAGCCCAACCCCCAACCCGCCGAAGGCGAAATCCAACGGCACCACACCCGGCCCGCGCCCCGCGCAACAACGGCGCCGCACCCGGCAACGCACGCCACGCCGCCAACGGCGCGACCCACCCCGAAACGCCCCGTCTCGAAGAGACGATACGTCTCGCCTCCCACTGGCTAAACTCGGCCCCATGGCCGACAAAGCAGCCCCCGACCCCTCCCGCCGCAGCGAACGCTCCCGCCGCGCGATCTTCGATGCCGCCCTCGCGCTCGTCGGCGAGGTCGGCTACGACAAGCTCACGATCGAGGGCATCGCCGCCCGGGCCGGCGTGGGCAAGCAGACGATCTACCGCTGGTGGCCCTCCAAGGCCGCCGTGCTGCTGGACGCGTTCACCGCCGGTGTCGACGAGGACTACGCCAAGGGCCTGCCGGACACCGGCGATCTGGCCGCGGACCTGAAGTTCGTGCTGCGGGCGACCGCCGACGAGTTCAACGACCCGGTGTTCCAGGCCCCCTACCGCGCCCTCGCGGCGGCCGGCGCGAACGACGAGGAGCTCTCCCGCTCCTTCGTCGACCGGCTGCTGGAGCCCGGCACCCGCGTCTACGTCGAACGGCTGCGGGCGGCGCAGGAAACCGGCGAGGTGGCCGCCGGTATCGACGTACGGGTGGCCGTCGAGATGCTGCTGAGTCCCTTCTCACAGCGCTGGCTGATGCGCACCGGCGAATTGACCCACGAGTACGTCGACACCCTTGTCGACCAGGTGCTGTGTGGTCTGCGGCCACGTGACTGAGCGCGCGTCCGGCCGGTGCCGACGGCGGTGGTCCGTCGCCGATGACCCGAATTGCCGGTATTGGCCTCCCATTCGTTCACCCCGGATCTCCACACCGGTCACCCGGGGAGCAGGATGGTGGCAGCATTGATCCCAGACCACCGCTCGAAGTGAGGGGATAGATGGAACGCAAGAGCAGGTTCTCCCAGTGGCTGCGCCGGCCGAAGAGCGGATCGGACGGCGTCGATACGGACACGGGATCAGCGGCTGCGCGCGGCCGCGAGGACCTGCTGCTGGCGGCGGCCGACGCGGGCTTCCCGGTGGCCCCGGCGGCGCACCCCTCCGGCTACGGCTGTTCCTGCGAGCGCATCGGCTGTCCCACCCCCGGCCGCCACCCCATCTCCTTCGGCTGGCAGACCGTCGCCACCACCGACCGCGACAAGGTCGCCGCCTGGGTCCGCACCCTCCCGCAGGCCAACTTCATCACCGCCACCGGCATCACCCATGACGTCCTGGACGTCCCCGTCGAGGCGGGCCGCAGCGCCCTGGGGCGGCTGGACGCGGCGGGTGTCGACGTCGGGCCGATCACCCTCAGCGGCGGCGGCTTCGGCGACGGCCGGATGCTCTTCTTCACCGCCACCCGCGGCACCCCGGACGACGAGGACGAGTGGTGGCCCTGTGAGCTGGACTGCCACCCCGAGACCATGGACGAGCATCCGGGGATGCGCTGGCACTGCCGCGGCAGCTATGTGCTGCTGCCGCCCTCGACCCTGCCCGGCGAGCAGCCCGCGGTGACCTGGCTGCGCGGCCCCGAGCTGCCGCTGCCCGACCCGCTGACGCTGCTGGAGTCGCTCACCGACGCCTGCGCCGAGTTCAACGACCGCGAGCCGCACCACCACGAGGCAGCGGCCTGGCCGATCAGCCGCTGAGCGGACCGCCCGCCCCGGCTGTCCACGCACCGCCGCCCAGGCCCTCCCGTCCGCTCCCTACACCGAAGGGCCGCCGGGATCACCCCGACGGCCCCTTCCGCACCGAGCAGTTCTCAGCAGTTCTCCCGGGCAGTTCCGCGGCCGGCGGCTACAGCGGCCGGACCGACGTCTTCGCCTCGATCCGGTTCAGCACCGCGACCTTCCCGCCGGCGCTCTTGGCCGGCACCGTGACCGTCTGGCCGGAGACGGTGGTGAAGGCCATCCGGTTGGTCTTCTTCGGCGGGCCCTCCAGGAGGCCCTTCAACGCCCCCGACACCGTGATCGTCGCGCCGGCGAACACCGTCTTCTGCTGGTGGTAGACGGTCGAGAAGAACACCAGCGCGCCGCCGTCCTTCGTCCGCAGCGCCACCGGCGGATAGTTCGCGGCGGTGTCCTCCCACATGATGCGGACGCCGGGCCGGTTGGCGTCCTTCGCCCGCCGGGCCCGCCAGCCGTCGGTGTCCCGGCCGGAGGCGAAGGTGCTGCCCTTGCCGGTGTTGAGGTAGTCCGCGTAGCTGCGGCTCAGCTTGCCGGGGTCGACCGTCAGACCGGAGTCCGCACCGGCCGGCACCGCCTCCGCGTAGCCGTCCTGGTCCGTCTTCAGCTCCGGCGCCTTGTTGCCGGGGAACGTCGCCAGATACACCGCGCGCCACTTCTCATCGATGGCGTTGCGGCTGAACACCAGGAACCAGCGGGTGTACTGGCCGGCGGCGTTCTTGCGGTTGCTGGCCGCGTCCGCGACGAAGTACTTCGGCCAGCCCTTCTGCTGGGGCACGGTGAAGTGCGCGTCCTTGAACTCCAGTGCCGTGAAGCCCGGGTTGCCCTGCGGCCGGAGGGCGTGCGCCGCCTTTATCCCGGCCTGGTCGATGGCGAGCAGCGCGCCCCCCTCGAAGGAGGGATTGAGCTGGGGGGCCAGCTGACGGTTGGCCTTGTTGAAGCCGTCGGTGAACTGCTGGAGCGCCTTGGCGCCCTCAGCCTTCGACACCGCCGGCAGCATCTCCCGCTCGCCGTGCACCGTCATGCACCCGCTGAGTATCACCAGCGCCGCCGCTGCCGACGTCAGTGTTGCGGGCACCCGGAACGGCGACCTGCGTGTCATGGGGCTCGGGCTCCTTCGGGGCGACCTGGGCGGACGGGGTGACCGCCGGGGTGGCACGATTCGGCGACACCCTACCGGGGGCGAAGAAGAACACGAGCGTGGGGATCAGATACAGCGCCCACACCGTGACCTGAAGAACGGTCGGGTCCGGCTGGAAGTTGAAGATGCCCTTGAGCAGGGTGCCGTACCAGCTGTCGGCCGGGATCTGCGCGCTGATGTCGAACGCCTGGGCGGTCAGCCCCGGCAGCACGTCCGCCTCCTGAAGGTCGTGGAAGCCGTACGCCAGCACGCCCGCCGCGACCACCACCAGCATGCCGCCGGTCCAGGTGAAGAACTTCGCCAGGTTGATCCGCACCGCACCGCGGTAGAACAGCCAGCCCAGCGCCACCGACGTCAGCAGGCCCAGCAGCGCCCCGACCAGCGGCCGTACCCCGTCGTTGGCGGACTGGGCTGCGGTCCAGATGAACAGCGCGGTCTCCAGGCCCTCCCGGCCCACCGACAGGAACGCGGTGACCACCAGCGCCACGGTGCCCATCTGCAGCGCCGCGTCCAGTTTGCCGTGCAGTTCCTTCTTCAGATGCCGCGCGGTGCGCCGCATCCAGAAGACCATCCACGTCACCAGGCCCACCGCGATGATCGACAGCGAGCCGCCGAGCGCCTCCTGCGCCTTGAACGTCAGCGTCTCGGACCCGAATTGCAGGGCCGCGCCGAACGCGAACGACAGGACCACGGCGAGCGTGATGCCGATCCAGACCGGGCGCAGCGCCTCCCGCCGGCCGGTCTTGACCAGATAGGCGATGAGAATGCAGACGACGAGGCTGGCTTCCAGTCCCTCGCGCAGACCGATCAGGTAGTTGCCGAACACGTCGGTTCCTTCCCTTCCTTCGTGCAGTTCATGGGGGCGGCGGTGGCCGTTTCCGGCGCCGGCGGTGTCAGGCGAACAGCTCCCGGCCCCACCAGTCGTCCGCGTGACGGACGCCCGGCGGCACCGCGAAGACCGCGGAACCCACGTGCTGGATGTACTCGTTGAGCGCGTCGTTGGCGGCCAGCCGCTTCTGGAGCGGGACGAAGCCCTGGCGCACATCGTGCTGGTAGGCGAGGAAGAACAGCCCCGCGTCCAGCCGGCCCAGGCCGTCCGTGCCGTCCGTGAAGGAGTAGCCGCGGCGCAGGATCCGTATCCCGCCGTTGGAGTCCGGGTGCGCGAGCCGGACGTGCGCGGTCGGCAGCATCGACTTCAGATGCGGGGTGTCCCGCTCGTTCTTCTTGCCGACCGGTGCACCCTCGCCCTTGTCCCGGCCGAAGATGTCCTCCTGCTCCTTGCGGGAGGTGCGGTCCCAGGTCTCGATGTGCATCCGGATGCGGCGGGCGACGAGGTAGGAGCCGCCGGCCATCCAGCTCTCCTTGCCCTTCGCCGCGCCGTCCGCGACCCAGACGTGCTTGTCGAGCGCGGCGGTGTCGGTGCTCGCGAGGTTGTGGGTGCCGTCCTTGAAGCCGAACATGTTGCGCGGGGTCTGCGCCTCCGGCGTCGTCGAGGACGTCTTGCCGAAGCCCAGCTGGGACCAGCGGATGGCGACCTTGCCGAAGCCGATCCGGGCCAGGTTGCGGATCGCGTGCACCGCCACCTGCGGGTCGTCCGCACAGGCCTGGACGCACAGATCGCCGCCGCTGCGCGTCTTGTCGAGGTTGTCGCCGGGGAACTGCGGCAGATCGATCAGCGCCTCGGGCCGCCGGGCCTTGATGCCGAAGCGGTCCTTGCCGTCCTTCTCGAACAGCGTCGGGCCGATGCCGAAGGTGAGGGTGAGCCGGGAGGGCGGCAGGCCGAGCGCCTCGCCGGTGTCGTCCGGCGGCGCCTCCGCCAGACCGCCGACCGCGCCGTCGCCGACCGCGTCCCCGGCCGTCATCCGCGCCGCCGCCTTCGTCCACTCCTTGAGCAGCGCGATCAGCTCGTCGCGGTCGTCGGTGGTGACGTCGAACGAGGCGAAGTGCAGCCGGTCCTGGACGGCGGTGGCGATCCCGGCCTGGTGCTTGCCGTGGAAGGCGACCGCGGAGCCCGCGGTCGCATCCGCGCCGGCCGGCTGGGCGTCGCCGCCGGTGCGCAGCGCCGCCGCCGTGCCGCCGGCCGCGACCGCACCGAGCGCCAGGCCCGCACCGCCCCAGCCGAGCAGCGAACGCCGGGAGGGCGCACGCCCGTTGCCGCTCTGCGCGGCCTTCCCGTCCCCGGCCCCGGTGCCGTCGTGCGTCGTCGTGCCGTTGTCGTGCGTCATGGTGACCCCCTGGCCTGGCGGCGGACGGTTACTTGGTGGTGGCCACGGCGGCGGCCAGCTTGGACAGCGGCTCGGCCAGCGCGTTGACACCGTCGGAGAGCTTCTTGCGCTCGCCCTTGTCGATCGTGTCGTACGAGACGAAGCCGTCGGCGGACTTGCTGTCGCGGTGGTCGTCGAGCAGCTTGCCGATCGCCGTGAACTGCTTGTCCAGCTCCTTGGCGAGCGCCGGGTCGTTCTTGGCGACGACCGGCTTGAGCAGCTCGAACGCCTTCTGGGCGCCCTCGACGTTGCCCTGGAAGTCGACCAGGTCGGTGTGGCTGTAGCGCTCTTCCTCACCGGTGACCTTGCCGGTGGCCACCTCGTCGAGCAGCTCCTTGGCGCCGTTGGCCATGCTGGTCGGGGTGATCTCGGCCTTGCCGACCCGCTTCTGCCAGTCCTTCAGGTCGGTGATGAGCTGGTCGGCGAGCTTCTTGTCGTCCCCGGAGATCTTCTTCTTCTCCCACAGGGACTGCTCCAGCTTGTGCCAGCCGGTCCACTTCTGGCCCTTCTCCACACCGTCGGCGCGCACATCGACCTTGGGGTCGATGTCACCGAACGACTCGGCGACCGGCTCGGTGCGCTCCCAGCCGACCCGCGAGACGGCGTAGGCCTTCTTCGCGGCCTCGACGTCGCCGGCCTTGACCGCGTCGGCGAACTTCTGCGCCTTCGGCAGGGTCTGGTCGGCCTGCTCCTGCACGTACGTGCGGTAGGCGGAGACCGCGGCGTCCAGCTTGGGGTCGCGCTTGGCGCTCGCGCTCTTACCGCTGACGGTCACCTTCTGGCGGATGCCGTTGCCCTTCATGCCGGGCTTGCAGGCGATCTCGTACGAGCCGGCCTTGACCTCGGCGGTGATCTCCGCGCTGGTGCCGGGCCCGATGTTCTCCCGCTCGGTGACGATCCGGTCGCCGGGGGCGTAGAGATACACCTCGGTGACCTTGGAGCCCTTGTTCTGCACCGCGAAGCGGACATGTCCGGCGGGGAACTCCTTGGCGGAGAGCTCACAGCTGCTGTCCGTGGCGGTCACCTCGACCGTGCCCTTTCCGCCACCGCCTTTGCCGTCGTTCTTCGCGGCGCAGCCGGAGACGGCGGTGACGGCCGTCGCCACGGCTATGGCGGCAACGGCGGAGGTGCGAAGGGCTCGCATACGGGGCTCCAAGCGGGCTCGGATGTACGGGTTCGACGTACGGGAACGATAGAGGGTCACTAGGGTCGCCACTAAGGCAGCCCTAACTTACGTGAGGCTTACCTATTCCTGCCCACCGAATCCCGTGATCCCGCTCTCATGGACAACGGCCTGATTACGGATTGACATGGACCGGGTCACGGGATAACCATGCGCCGGTCAAGGTAAGGGCCGGGCCTGCGGGCGGGGTGTGACGGGCGTAGGAGGGCCCGCGAGCCCCGGCGGTCCGGTGTGCGCCGGGGGCCGGGCGCCCCGGCCGGCCGTGCGCTTCACTGTCCGGATGATCGAACTCGATGTGCTCCGGGTCTTCTGCGGTCCGGACGGGGGCGGGGGCAATCCGCTGGGCGTCGTCCGCGACGGGGCTGCCGTCCCCGACGCCGCGGGGCGCGCCGCGCTCGCGGCCGAACTCGGCTTCAGCGAAACCGTCTTCCTCGACGACGAGGCCCGCGGCACCGTCGACATCCACACCCCGAGCTCCCGGCTCCCGTTCGCCGGGCATCCGCTGGTCGGCCTGGCCTGGCTGTTGCGGAGCCTGGGGCGGCCGCCGCGCACCCTGCGCCCGCCGGCCGGGGCGGTCGAGGTCGGCTTCGAGGGGGACCTCACCTGGGTGCGCGGGCGCGCCGCGTGGGTGCCGGCCCGCACCACCCGGCGCCATGCCTCGGCCGCCGAGGTCGACGCGCTGCCCGCGCCGCCGCCTGGCGAGGGCTGGCTCTACGCCTGGGCCTGGCAGGACGAGGCCGCCGGCGTGGTCCGGGCCCGGGGCTTTCCGCGGCGCGGCGACGTCGCCGAGGACGAGGCGACCGGCGCCGCGGCCATGCTGCTGACCCACGAGCTGGGGCGCCCGCTCGACATCCGCCAGGGCGCCGGCTCACAGATCCTCACCCGTGTCCATCCGGACGGCAGCATCGCCGTCGGGGGGCGGGTGCGCCGCCGGACGCCGTAGCGCCCGTACGGCCAGCGAAGGGTGAGGGGGCCCGGCGGTTACTACGCGCTCAGCGGGAACTGCTCGCCCAGCTCGCGGAAGACCGCGCTGTTCAGGCGGAACGCGTGCTTGCACTCGTCGACGACGCGCTGCTTTTCCAGGTCGTCGACCGGCAGGGCGTCCAGCAGCGCCCGGTACTCGCGCTTGAAGGCGGCCGGGTTGGGGATGTCCTCGAAGACGTAGAACCGCACGCCGTCTCCCTTGCGGGCGAAGCCCCAGGTCTTCTCGGCGGTGCCGCGGATGATCTGGCCACCGGAGAGATCGCCGAGATAGCGGGTGTAGTGGTGGGCGACGAAACCGGCCGGCCAGGTGCGGGCGCAGGCCGCCACCCGGTCCGCGTAGGCGGCGGTGGCCGGCAGCGGGTCGAGGCCGGTGCGCCAGCGGGGCCCGCCGAGATGGGCGAGGTCGCGCTCCAGCTCGGGGGTGCGGGCCAGCTCCGGACGGAGGAAGGGGCCCGCGACCGGGTCGGCGGCGAGGGCGTCGGAGACGTCCTCCAGGGCCCGGTAGACGAACCACAGTTGCTCGGTGTAGCGCCGGTAGGCGGGGATGCCGAGCCCGCCGCCGAGGAGATCGCTCATGAAGGAGGAGTTCTCGGCCTCGGTGTGCTGCTCGTGGGACGCGGTGCGGATAACCGTGGAGAACGGGGTGGACGGGGTGGACGGAACGGCCGGTACGGACGGATGCGGGCTGGACGCTTCCAAGGCGGGCCTCCGGGGACCGAGGGGCGGACGGGAGCGGGCCGGCGCGGAGTCTCCCCACTGCCGAGGCTCACCTGAGCCGACCCGTTCCCGACGTCCTGTCGATACCCAGCCTACGCCCGTTCCCGACACCTTGTCGGTAAAAGGTGTCCCCGCTCCCGTCAGGGCAGCGTGAGGATCTCGGCCCCGGTGTCCGTCACCACCAGCGTGTGCTCGAACTGCGCGGTCCGCTTGCGGTCCTTGGTCACCACCGTCCAGCCGTCCTCCCACATGTCGTAGTCGTAGGACCCCAGCGTCAGCATCGGCTCGATCGTGAAGGTCATGCCGGGCCTGATGTCGGTGGTGTGGTGCGGGCTGTCGTAGTGCGGAACGATCAAGCCGGAGTGGAAGGAGGAGTTGATGCCGTGGCCGGTGAAGTCACGCACCACTCCGTAGCCGAAGCGCTTGGCGTAGGACTCGATGACCCGGCCGATGATGTTGATCTGCCGGCCCGGCTTGACGGCCTTGATCGCGCGGTTGAGCGCCTCGCGGGTGCGCTCGACCAGCAGCGTGGACTCCTCGTCCACGTCGCCGCACAGGTAGGTGGCGTTGTTGTCGCCGTGCACACCGTTGATGTACGCGGTGACGTCCAGGTTCACGATGTCGCCGTCCTTGAGGACGGTCGAGTCCGGGATGCCGTGGCAGATGACCTCGTTGAGCGAGGAGCACAGGGACTTGGGGAAGCCGCGGTAGCCGAGGGTGGACGGGTAGGCGCCGTGGTCGCACATGAACTCATGGGCGACCCGGTCCAGTTCATCGGTCGTCACGCCCGGCGCGATGAGCTTGGCGGCCTCCGCCATCGCCTGCGCGGCGATCCGGCCGGCGATCCGCATCTTCTCGATCGTTTCGGCGTCCTGCACCTCGGGCCCCGTGTAAGGGGTGGGCGCGTCCTTCCCGACGTACTCGGGGCGCGGGATCGAGGCGGGGACGGGGCGGGTGGGGGAGATCTTCCCCGGGACAAGGAGCGACTGGCCAGACATGTCAGCGAGTGTATCCGCGGGCCGTCGGGCAGGATGGTGGCACAAAAACATCCACAGGAGGCGGCAATGGCGCTGTTCAAGAGGCGTACGGTCGGCAAGCCGGGCGAGTGGTACTACTGCCTCAACCACCAGAAGGTCGAAGAGGGACCTGAGTGCCGCGCCGCCGACCGCTTCGGCCCGTACGCCACCCGCGAGGAGGCCTCGCACGCCATGCAGACCGCCCAGGAGCGGAATCTGGAGTGGGACACCGACCCGAAGTGGCACGACAAGGGCGCGGGGCGGGGGACGGGCGGCGGGGAAGACGAGTAGGGGGCGCCGGGACGAGTAGCGGGGCGGGCGGCAGGGGCCTCCTGACCCGCTGACCCGCTGACCCGCCGACCCACGCCGTCAGCCGGCCCGTCACTCCGCTCGCCACCCGGCCCCTCCTCAGACCGGCGCCGGGTCCGGGTTCGGGTCCGTGTCCTGGGTGCCGGCCCCGGCGCGGCCGTCGGCGCCGGCCCGGTCGTACGCCCGATTGTCCGCCCCGGCGGCCCGGCGTTCCCGCATCCGCCGGGCGTGCTCATCCGTCCGGGAGTCGTACGCCCTCAGCTTCGGCAGCCCGAGCGCCAGCAGCCCGACCCCCGCGAAGCACAGCAGACCGCCCGCCGACACCGAGGCCCGCACGCCCATCAGGGCCGCCATCCCCCCGACCCGGACCTGGCCCAGCTGCGGGCCCGTCGCGTACGAAAGCAGCTCGATGCCGGCCAGCCGGCCGCGCAGTTCATCGGGGATGGTCCGGTTCCACAGCGCCGAGCGGAAGATGCCGCTGATCATGTCGCAGGCGCCGGCCAGGGCCAGCAGCAGAAGCACCAGCCAGACCTGGCGCAGCTGCCCGGCGGCGGCGATCGCCAGTCCCCAGCCGACGGCCGCCAGCACGATCGCCCGGCCCTGCCGGTGGACCCGCGCGGTCCAGCCGCTGGTCAGGCTCACCACCAGCGCCCCCGCGGGCAGCGCCGCGTACATCATGCCCAGCGACCAGGGCGCGTCGAGCTCATCGGCCAGGAACGGGAAGATCGCCAGCGGGAAGGCGAAGAGCATCGCGAGCACATCGACGGCGTAGGTGCCGAGCAGCTCCTTGCGGCTCCAGGCGTACCGCGCGCCCTCGGCGATCCCGCGCAGGGACGGCTTCTCGGCGTCGTGCGAGGCGGGCGACGGTGCCAGCTTCCGGGTCAGCAGCATCGACAGCACGTAGGTGACCGCGTCGAGGGCGTACGCCCAGCGCAGCCCGGCGGCGGCGAGCAGCCCGCCGGCCAGCGCCGGTCCGGCGATGGCGCCGATCTGCCAGCGCAGTGAGTTGAGGGCGGCGGCCGCGGCGAGCTGGTCGTGCCGCACGATCCGCGGCACGATCGCGTCCAGGGCCGGCCGCTGCAGCCCGGTCAGCGCGCTGGACAGCGCGGCCGCCGCATAGAGCGGCCACACCTGCGGGTGCGGCAGCAGGCTGTTGAGCAGCAGCAACGCGGAGATCAGCCCGAGTGCCAGCTCGCTGACGACGATTAGCCGGCGGCGGTCCACGAAGTCCGCGAGCGCACCGCCGTAGAGTCCGAAGACCAGCAGCGGGACCAGCTCCACCGCGCCCAGCGCACCGACCGCGAGGGTGGAGCCGGTCAGCTCCTTCAGCTGGAGCGGCAGCGCCACGACGGTCAGGAAGGTGCCGAAGACCGTGATCGCTCCCGCGCACCACAGCAGCCGGAAGTCGCGGGAGGTGCGCCAGGGCGCCAGGTCCGGCAGCAGTGCGGCAAGGCGTCGCCGGGCACCGGGCGAGGCGGAAGGAAGTGGGGGGCCGTCCGAAGTCACCGGTGCACCTTCGCCCGTGCGTACGGAACGGTGCAAAGGGTTATTTCCGGTCCGCGGGTGGAGCGGACAGCTACCAGCGTGGTGGCGGCGGGGCGGTCAGCTGGTCGGCGAGGCGGCCCAGCCGGTCCCGGAAGCGGCGGTGGCGGCGGGGCGGGGGCAGGCTGTTCTCTCCGGCGGCGGCGCTCACCAGGTGCTGGACGGTGTCGAAGTCGAGGTTCGGTGCGGCCTCGGCTGCGTCGGCGGGCGGGGCCGGGGGAGCGGCGAGGGCGTCATGGGCCAGGGCGTGCAGATCGCGGTTGCCGCCGTCCAGGGCGAGCACCGTCGTGCCGTTGCGGCGGGCGTCGTGCACCCGCTCCAGCAGCCCGGCGCCCGGCTGCCCCGGCGCGACGACCAGCAGCGTCTCGCCCCGCCCGGCCGCCTCCAACCGGCCCAGCCCCACCGCCAGATGGGCCGGTGCCCCGCCGGGGACACGGTGGCGCACCAGGGTCGGGGACAGCTCCGGCAGGCCCGACCAGGCGGCCTCGTCGTCGAGGTGGGCGGCCAGGTGCCAGGGCTCGTACGCGGCGGTGCCGACCAGCAGCAGCCCGCCGCGGTGCGGGCCGACGGAGGACCGCAGCGCCCCCGCGAAGCGGCGGGTGGACTGCACCCACTCGGTTCCGGCGAGGACCTCACGGAGCAAGGCGACTCGTACGGCATCCATGGCCCCGCATCCTGCCGCACCACGGCGCGCTACGGTTGCGAATTCAACCGGTGTCACTCGTAAGGGACTTGCGCGCCCTGTCGTGGCTCCGGTAGGCGCTTCCCCCCCCGCGGCCCCGTCGGTCGTGCCGTGCCGGCAGCGGAACAGCCCTCAGTCTTGCCGTGACCGCGGCGGCGATGGCGCTGCCCAGCTGCGGACCGGCCCTCAGTCCTGCCGTGCCGGCAGCAGACCGGCCGCCCTGAGGTGGCGTGCCACCTCCGCCACGGCCTGCTCGTTCAGCGGGCGCTGGGGAAAGGCGGTGGCGCCCCGCTCGGTCACGCCGAGGAGGCTCAGGGCCGCCTTGAACGCGCCCAGGGCGGCGGAGCTGCGGCCCATCTCGGCCTCGGGGCCGGCGTCGACCATGGAGAACAGGGTGACCAGGCGCTCCTGTTCGGCGGCCGCCCGCTCCCAGTGGCCCGCCCGGGCGGCGTCGTAGAGGCGTACGTAGCCGGCCGGGTCGACGTTGCCGAGGCCGGGGACGACGCCGTCCGCACCCGCCAACAGGGCCGCGTCCACGGTCAGTTCGGAGCCGGTGAGGACGGCGAAGCCGGGGGCCGGGCCGCGGTGCCGGCCGGTGCGGCCGCCGAGGGCGGTGAGCAGGCGGCGCAGTGCGCCGTCGTCGCCGCTGCTGTCCTTGAGCCCGGCGAGGGTGCCGTCCTCGGCCAGCTCCCGCACCAGCTCCGGGGCCAGCTTGCTGTGGACGGCGACGGGGATGTCGTAGGCGACGAGGGGCAGAGCCACGGCCGCCCGCAGATGGCGGAAGTGGGCGGCGATCTCCCGGGGGTGGGTGCGGGTGTAGAAGGGCGCGGTGGCGACCAGGGCGTCGGCGCCGAGGTCGGCGGCCCGCCGGGCGTGGTCGAGCACCCGCGGGGTGGTGGTGTCGATGACCCCGGCGAGCACGGGGACCCGGCCGTCGGCGGCCTTGCGGACGGTTTCCAGTGCGAGGTCGCGCTGGGCGTCGGTGAGGTAGGCGACCTCGCTGGTGGAGCCGAGGGCGAACAGCCCGTGGACGCCGCCGTCGAGGAGGTGCTGCACCAGGCGGGTCAGGGACGCGGTGTCGACCTCACCGTGCGGGTCGAGCGGGGTGCAGACCGGGGGGATGACGCCGTGCAGGGGGGCGGGCAGTGCCATGAGGGCTCCGGGTCTCCAGGTCCGACACAGGACATGGGATGTCCTATGTCGAGCACAATAGACCTGTTCACAGGCGGTCGGTCAAGGATCCGCGGCCCCGTCGGGGCGGGTGGCGGACGGGTCGGCGGCACGGCAGACGCGGGAGCGGGAGAAGGAGTTTCCATGGCGCGAGGGACGATGTCCGAGGATGTGCAGGCGCAGATCAAGCAGTTGATCCTGCAGCGCGGACTGACGCCGGGTGATCCGCTGCCCACCGAGGCCGACCTGGTCGGCCTGCTCGACGTCAGCCGCAACTCGGTGCGCGAGGCGCTCAAGGCGCTGCAGGCCATGCGCATCGTGGAGATCCGGCACGGCTTCGGCACCTACGTCGGCCCACTCACCCTGGAGCCGTTCGTGGAGGGGGTCGCCTTCCGTGCCGCCGTCCGCCACCACCAGGGCGAGGCGAGCCTCTACGAGCTGATGGAGGTCCGCGAGGCACTGGAGGCCGGGCTGATCGGCGCCGTCGCCCGCGACCTGCCCGCCGAGGACCTCGCCGTCCTCAAGGGGCTGGTACAGCGGATGGCGGAGGAGGCGCGCGGCGGAGAGGTGCAGAGCGCCACCGACCGGGCCTTCCACCTCGCCCTGTACCGCTCGCTGGGCAACCACCTGCTGAGCGAGGTGCTGGACGCGTTCTGGGCGGCGCTGCGCCGGGTGCGCGAGGACCTCTCCGACGACCGGCCCGACCCGGAGGTGACCTACCGTCAGCACCGGGAGATCGTCGACGCGCTGGAGGCGGGCGACAGCGACCGCGCCGTGGAGGCGATACACCGGCACTTCGACGGGATCCGGCGGCGGCTGGCGGAGTAGCGGCACCGGGCCCCGGAGATGCCGGGGGGCCGAGCGATGCCGTAGAAACAGGGCACCGAGCGACGC
Organism: Streptomyces sp. 2323.1; assembly: GCF_900221035.1. NCBI lineage: Bacteria > Bacillati > Actinomycetota > Actinomycetes > Kitasatosporales > Streptomycetaceae > Streptomyces > Streptomyces sp. 2323.1. The sequence continues at coordinate 5,791,747 of NZ_LT907981.1, forward strand.
CGCAAAAACGGGGCGCCGGGGTGCCGTAAGAACGGGCAGCGGTGATGCCGCGGGGCCACGGGCGAGGCCGGGCAAAGCCGCCGAGATGTCGGCATCGCCCCCGTTCACCCGGAAGTCACCCGCTGTAGGCGGTGCCGTTGCCGACACGCACGGCGTCATGTGGGCCGCCTTGACGGTCAGTTGGGCACTCCCTATCGTCGCCGCAGGACAGGGGACGTCCTACGTCCTTGCCCATTGGGGGTGACCCATGGCGTACGAGAGCTCGGTGCCGTACCGGGCCGGGACCGAGGGGTACACCAGCTTCCGGATCCCTGCCGTGGTCCGGGCCCGCTCCGGGACCGTCCTCGCCTTCGCCGAGGGCCGGGTCTCCTCGGCGGCCGACTGGGGCGATATCGACCTCGTCCTCAAACGGTCCGCGGACGGCGGCCGCACCTGGGGCCCGCTCCAGGTCGTCGCCCGCAACGGCACGGGCACCGCGGGCAATCCCGCCCCGGTCGTGCTCGCCGGCGGCCGGGTGCTGCTCCTCCAGGTCCACAACGCCGCCGACGCCACCGAGGACCGCATCCGCCGCGGCGAGGTCCCGCCCGCCGACGGCCGCCGGGTGTGGCTCCAGCACAGCGACGACGAGGGCGCCGGCTGGAGCGCGCCCCGCGAACTCACCGACCAGGCCAAACTCCCGCAGTGGCGGTGGTACGCCACCGGCCCCGGCCATGCGTTACGGCTGCGCCACGGCCCGTACGCCGGGCGGTTGCTCGTCCCCGCCAACCACTCCACCCCGCCCACCGCCCCCGGGGACACCGGCACCGAGCCCCGCTACAACGGCAGCCACGTCCTGCTCAGCGACGACGGCGGCGCCACCTGGCGGATCGGCGCCATCGACGGCGCCACCGACCCCTCCGTCGCCCCCAACGAGACCACCGCCGCCGAACTCCCCGGCGGACGCGTCTATCTGAACGCCCGCAACGAAGCGAAGGCCGCCCCCTGGCGGCGCGTCGACGCCGTCTCGGCCGACGGCGGTGCCCACCTCGTGCGGCCCTTCCGGCCGCAGGCCGCCCTTGCCGGGCCGGCCGTCCAGGGCAGCGCACTGCACCTCGGCGACCACGACGCACTGCTCTTCTCCGGCCCCGCGCACCCGGCCGCCCGCGCCCTGATGACCGTCCGCACCAGCCGCGACAACGGCCTGACCTGGTGCGGCGCATACCCCGTCGCCGGACTCCCGGCCGGCTACTCGGACCTCGTCCGGCTCGACCGCGACACCCTCGGACTGCTCTACGAGACGGGCGACTTCAGCGCGTACTCGACGCTCACCTTCCGCCGCATCCCCGTGGAGGACCTCGTATGACCAGCAACCCGATGCCCCGCAGAACGGTCCTGGGCGGGGCGGCCGCCCTCGCCGCCGGCTTCGCGCTCGCCGGCTGCGGCGCCGGCGGGGACGACGACAAGGCGCCCCGGGAACGCAAGAAGGGACAGCGGATCCAGCTGTCCTTCTGGTCCTGGGTACCCGGCATCGACAAGCCGGTCGACCTGTGGAACCGCAAGAACCCCGAGGTGCAGGTCAAGCTCGAAAAGGTCTCGGCGGTCAACGGCGAGCAGTACGCGAAGATGCACGCCGCCGTGAAGGCCGGCAACCCGCCCGACCTCGGCCAGATCGAATTCCCCGTCGTGCCCAGCTTCCTCCTCGACGACGCGCTGCTCGACCTCGCCCCGCTCGGCGCCTCCCGCTACCAGGACAAGTTCTTCGGCTGGCAGTGGCAGCAGTCCGTCTTCGGCAAGGGCATCTACGCCATCCCGCAGGCGTCCGGGCCGATGGGGCTGTTCCTCCGGCAGGACCTCTTCGACAAGTGGGAGGTGCCCACGCCGCGGACCTGGGACGAGTACGAGACCGCAGCCAAGGCCATCCGCAAGAAGGGCGCCTGGATCGAGACCTTCGCCCCCACCAACGGCAACCGCTTCGCCGGCCTCGCCTGGCAGGCCGGCGCCACGTGGTACACCACGCACGGCGACACCTGGATCGTGCACCTCGACGACGAACCCACCCGCAGGGTCGCCGACTACTGGGAGTCCCTCGTCCGGCGAAAGCTCGTCAAGACCATCCCCGACCGGCAGAACGCCTGGTACAAGGACCTGCAGACCGGCACCATCCCGGCCTGGGTGGGCGCCAGTTGGGGCGACGCCCTGCTGGTCGGCAACGCACCGGGCACCAAGGGGAGGTGGCGGGCCGCGCCGCTGCCGCAGTGGAAGGCGGGCGAGCAGGCCTTCGCCAACTGGGGCGGCTCGACCACCGCCGTCTTCGCCGCCGCGCACTACCCCAAGGACGCCCTGGACTTCGCCGTCTGGCTCAACACCGACCCCGAGTCGATCGCCCTGCTGATCGACGGCGGCTACGGCTTCCCCAGCGCCAAGACGGGCTACACCACCGCCGACCTCGACGCGAACAAGAGCTTCTTCGGCGGCCAGGCGTACAGCAAGGTCTTCGCGGACGCCGGGGCACACGTCGACACCAGCTGGCGGTGGGGGCCGGGGGTGGACACCCTCTACCAGCGGCTCGGCGACGCCTTCACCGATGCGCTCGCCGACGGCAGTTCCTTCCGCTCCGTCCTGACGAAGGTCCAGGGGCAGACCGTCGCCGACCTCAAGGGCAAGGGCCTGAAGGTGGCGAGCGGCGGGTGAGCCGGGACACGCTGGACCGGCCGGAGCCGGCGGTCGGCAAGCGGCCCGGCCCGGCCCCGCGCGGCCGCCGGCGCCCCGCCTCCCGAACCGGGGCCCGCCACGCCCGCGCCGCGGCCGGGTTCCTGCTGCCCTTCCTCGCCCTCTTCGCCCTGTGCTTCCTCGCCCCGATCGGCTACGCGCTCCACCAGAGCCTGTTCACCACCGAACGCACCGGCCCGCTCGGGCTCGGCGGCCACGAGCGCGACGTCTTCGCCGGCTTCGCCAACTACGCCCATGCGCTCTCCGACGACCGGTTCCTGACCGGCTTCGGCCGGGTGCTGCTCTTCGGCGCCGTCCAGATCCCGCTGATGATCGTGCTCGCCACCGCGCTGGCGCTGCTGCTGGAGAGCGCGAGCGCCCGCGGGGTCACCTTCTTCCGCACCGCCTTCTTCCTGCCGTACGGGGTGCCCGGCGTGATCGCCTCGATCCTGTGGGGCTTCCTGTACGTGCCGGGCATCAGCCCGCTGGTGAAGATCGCCGGCACGCTGGGCTGGGACGTCGACTTCCTCTCCCGCGGCACCGTGCTGTGGTCCATCGCCAACATCGTCACCTGGCAGTTCACCGGCTACAACATGCTGGTGCTGATCGCCCAGCTCAAGGCCGTACCGGGGGAGTTGTACGAGGCCGCGCGGATCGACGGGGCCTCCGCCTGGCAGGTCGCCCGGCACATCAAGCTTCCGCTGATCCGGCCGGCGCTCGTGCTCACCTGCGTCTTCAGCATCATCGGCACCCTCCAGCTGTTCGCCGAACCCATGGTGCTGCGCCCGCTGGCCTCCGCCATCGACTCCGGCTTCACCCCCAACCTCCACGCCTACAGCGAGGCGTTCGTCGGCAACAACCAGCATGTGGCGGCCGCCGAGGCGGTGCTGCTCGCGCTGGTGGCGTGTGTGCTGTCGTTCGGTTTCCTGCGGCTGGTCGGCGGGCGCGGGACGGAGCGCCGATGACCCGGCCCCCGGTCCGCCACCGGATCATCACCGCCTCGCTGCTGACCGTCGCCGCGCTCTACTTCCTGGTGCCCGTCTACTGGCTGGCCGTCTCCGCCACCAAGAACAGCGCCGACCTCTTCGGCACCTTCGGCTTCTGGTTCTCCGACCATCCGCACCCCGTCGACTACCTCGTCGACGTCCTCACCTACGACCACGGCATCTACGCCCGCTGGTTCGCCAACTCCCTCTTCTACGCCGGGACCGGGGCGGTCTGCGCCACCCTGCTGTCCGCCGCGGCCGGCTATGCGCTGGCCAAATTCCCCTTCCGGGGGCGGGAGGCGGTCTTCAACGTGGTGCTAGCCGGGGTGCTGATCCCCGGCACCGCACTCGCCCTGCCGCTCTACTTCCTCTTCAGCGCGATGGGCCTGTCCAACACCTACGGGGCGGTGCTGATCCCGAGCATGGTCAGCCCGTTCGGCGTCTACCTCTGCCGGATCTACGCGGCCGCCGCGGTCCCCGACTCGCTGCTGGAGGCGGCCCGGATCGACGGCGCGGGCGAGGCCCGGATCTTCGGCGGGCTCGGGCTGCGGCTGATGACCCCGGCGCTGGTCACCGTCTTCCTGTTCCAGTTCGTCCACATCTGGAACAACTACTTCCTGCCGCTGGTGATGCTCTCGGACTCCGACCTCTATCCGGTCCAGCTGGGCCTGACCTCCTGGACCGGCTACGCCGACCGGCAGCCGGTGCTCTACCAGTACACGGTGGGCGGTGCCCTGTTGTCCGTGGTGCCGCTGATGGTGCTGATGACGGTGCTCCAGCGGTACTGGCGCACGGGCCTGACCGAGGGCAGCGTGAAGGCCTGACGGCGTGACGGTCCTGACCGCCGTCGAGGGCCTGCCCGGCTCGCCGTCGGCGCGTGACACCATCACTGTCATGACTACTCCTGACGATGCCCGGTCCGAGAACGTCGCGACCCGCGTGAAGGCCGCCCTCAAGCGTGACCCCTGGGACCTCCCGGACGTCTCCGGCCTGGTGGTCGGCGTCCTGGGCGGCACCGGCGACCAGGGCCGCGGCCTGGCCTACCGGCTCGCCCGGGCCGGCCAGAAGGTGATCATCGGCTCCCGCGCCCTGGAGCGCGCACAGACCGCCGCCGACGAGCTGGGCCTGGGCATCGAGGGCGCGGAGAACGCCGCTTGTGCCCGCCGCAGCGATGTCGTGATCGTCGCCGTGCCCTGGGAGGGGCATGCCAAGACCCTCCAGGCGCTGCGCGAGGAGCTGGCCGGCAAGCTGGTCATCGACTGCGTCAACCCGCTCGGCTTCGACAAGAAGGGCGCCTTTGCGCTCAAGCCCGAGGAGGGCAGCGCCGCCGAGCAGGCCGCCGCCCTGCTGCCGGAGTCCCGGGTCACCGCCGCCTTCCACCATCTGTCCGCCGTGCTGCTGCAGGACCCCGGGACCGAGCAGATCGACACCGATGTGATGGTGCTCGGGGAGTCCCGCGCGGACACCGATCTGGTGCAGGCGCTGGCCGCCCGCATCCCCGGCATGCGCGGCGTCTTCGCCGGCCGGCTGCGCAACGCCCACCAGGTCGAGTCGCTGGTCGCCAACCTGATCTCGGTCAACCGGCGCTACAAGGCGCATGCGGGTCTGCGGATCACCGACGTCTGAGCGGGATGTCTGAGGCGGACGCCGGCCCGCTGGACGTCGGCCCGCTCGACGTCGCCCGCCGGACGCCCGGCGCCGACCGCCCGCCGCCGGCGCCCGGTCCGGTCCGGCGGCCGTCGAGCCGCCGGACCGCCGGACGGCGCCCGCCGGGCATGGGGGACACTGGGACGGACCGCACCACTCCCGACAGGAGCCCCCATGTCCTTCCTGCCCGCGCCCGGCCCGACCCGGCGGCTCGCCCTGATGGCCCTCGCCGTGTGCGTCCTGTCCGTCGCCGCGGCCGTCGTCGCCTTCGTCGAAGGCAGCTTCGTCGGCATCGTCTGGATCCTGCTGGCGGGCATCTCCAGCAACATGGCGTGGTTCTACGTGCGCAAGTCCAAGCAGGAGGCGCAGCAGGCCGGGGCGGCCGGCTGACCCGGACCCGGCCCCGCGCCGCCGGACGGGCGCCCTAGGAGACTCCGCCGATCTGCGGTGCGCCCTGCCAGAAGCGGAAGAACTCCTGGCCCAGATAGCTGTACAGCTCCGAGACGCCCAGCGCGCCCAGGACCGTGTGGACCAGGTCGAAGAACGCCTGGTTGAGCTCCGGAACCCAGAGCAGGCCGAAGATCAGCAGCAGCCCGAACGGGGCGATCGGCTCCACCTGCCGCCGCAGCGAGTGCGACAGCCACGGCTCGATCACGCCGTAGCCGTCCAGCCCGGGCACCGGCAGCAGGTTCAAGATCGCGGCGGTCACCTGCAACAGCGCCAGGAACGCCAGCGCACACCGGAACGGGACCGGCACCCCGTCCAGCCCGTGCAGCCAGAACGGCGCCGTGCACACCACGGCGAACAGCACGTTCGTCAGCGGCCCGGCCGCGGAGATCAGACTGTGCCGCAAGCGGCCGCGGATCCGGCCGCGCTCGATGAACACCGCGCCGCCCGGCAGCCCGATCCCGCCCATGAGCAAGAAGATCACCGGCAGCACGATGCTGAGCAGCACATGGGTGTACTTCAGCGGGTTCAGCGTCAGATAGCCCTTGTCCGCCACCGAGAGGTCGCCGCTGTGCAGCGCGGTGCGGGCATGGGCGTACTCGTGCAGGCACAGCGACACCACCCAGCCGGACACCACGAACACGAACACCGCGCCACCGGTGTTCTCCGCGAGCTGCTCGCTCCACACGGCCCAGCCGGACACCGCCATCACGGCGACGAGCGCAAGGAAGACCGGGCTGACGCGACGGTCCGCGCGGCGGAATGCTGTGGCCATGGTGCGGGCTCCCGAAGTCGGTGAGGGACAGCCCCGACCGTATCCGCGGCACGGCGGGCGGCGCACGGGCCCCCTGAACGAGCGCGTGCCCAGGGCACCTTCCCCGGGCGCCGTCCCGAGGCCCCTGCCCCGGAAAGGGATGCTCGATGCCTGGCGGGATCCGCCGTGCACGACAATGGGCCGGTGCGCTACGGAATTCTCGGCACCACCCAGGCCGGCCGGGCCGACGGCACCCCCGTCGCTCTCGGCGGCGCACGTCTGCGTGCGCTGCTCACCGCCCTCGCGCTGCGCCCCGGCCGGGCGCTGCCGCCCGAGGTGCTGATCGCCGACATCTGGGGCGCGGACCCGCCCGGCGACGCCTCCGGTGCGCTCCAGGCGCTGGTCGGCCGGCTGCGCCGCGCCCTGGGGCACGCCGCGGTCGCCTCGGCCGACGGCGGCTACCGGCTGTGCGCCGAGCCCGACGCGATCGATCTGCACCGCTTCGAACGGCTGGTGGCGGAGGGCGGCCGGGCGCTCGGCGAGGCCGACCCGGCCCGCGCCGCCGCGCTGCTCGACGACGCCCTGGCGCTGTGGCGCGGCCCGGCCCTCGCCGATCTTCCGGACGCGGGCTCCTGGGCGGCGGGCGCCGAGCGCCGCCGGCTGGACGCCCAGCGCACCCGCCTCGCCGCCGAACTCGCCCTGGGCCGGGCCGACCGGGCGCTGCCGCAGCTCCATGCGCTGTGCCAGGAGCATCCGCTCGACGAGCCGCTCCAGGCCCTGCGGCTGCGCGCCCTGCGCGCCGCGGGCCGCCCGGCGGAAGCGCTGGCGGCCTACGAGGAGATCCGCACCGGCCTCGCCGACCGCCTCGGCACCGACCCGGGCCCCGAACTGCGCGCCCTGCACGCGGAACTGCTGCGCCCGCAGCCCGCCACAAGACCCTCGTCCCCGCTCCCGGAGACCGCCGCCGCGCCCGGCACGCCGTACGGCACCGGCTCCCCGGCCGACGATGCCACCGCCCCCGCTCCCGGCTCCGCCCACCCCCGCCGGGGCAACCTCCGCGCCCGGCTCACCTCCTTCGTCGGCCGGGACGCCGATCTGGCGGCGCTCCGGTCCGATCTGGCCGAGCACCGGCTGGTGACGCTGCTGGGGCCCGGCGGCGCCGGCAAGACCCGGCTGTCCCAGGAGGGCGCGGAGAGCGCCGCGGCCGCGCTGCCGGACGCCTGGCCGCACGGCGTCTGGCTGGCCGAGCTGGCACCGGTGGACGATCCGCAGACCGTGCCCGAGGCGGTGCTGACCGCGCTCGGCGCCCGAGAGACCGTGGTGCGCAGCAGCACCGCGGAGGGGCTGCGCGCCGCCACCGACGCCACCGCCCTGGACCCGCTCGCCCGGCTCGCCGAACACTGCGCGGGCCGCCGGATGCTGCTGGTGCTCGACAACTGCGAGCATGTGATTGGTGCCGCCGCCGAACTCGCCGAGCGGCTGCTGGCCCACTGCCCCGGGGTGACGGTGCTGGCCACCAGCCGGGAGCCGCTGGCCGTCCCGGGCGAGGTGCTGCGGCCGGTCGAGCCGCTGCCCGATGCGGTCGCGCTGCGGCTGCTCGCCGACCGCGGGGCCGCCGCCCGCAGCGGCTTCCGTATCGAGGACGATCCGGCGGCCTGCACCGAGATCTGCCGGCGGCTGGACGGGCTGCCGCTCGCCGTCGAACTCGCCGCGGCCCGGCTGCGGTTGCTCTCCCCGCGCCAGCTCGCCGACCGGCTCGACGACCGCTTCCGGCTGCTGACCAGCGGCAGCCGGACCGTGCTGCCCCGGCAGCAGACGCTGCGCGCGGTCGTGGACTGGTCCTGGGACCTGACCGGCGAACCCGAACGGGCCGTGCTGCGCCGGCTGTCCGTCTTCTCCGGCGGCTGCGACCTGGCCGCCGCCGAAGAGGTGTGCGCGGGCGGCGGCGTCGACCGGCGCGAGGTGGCCGCGCTGCTCGGCTCGCTGATCGACAAGTCGCTGGTGGTGGCGGCCCCCGCCGGCAAGGGGGAGGGCGACGGCCGCCCCGGTGCCGGGGGACAGATGCGCTACCAGCTGCTGGAGACGGTGGGGGAGTACGCCGGCGAGCGGCTGGACGAGGCGGGGGAGCGGGCCGGTGCCGAGCGCCGCCATCTCGTCGCCTACCGCGAACTGGCGCGTACCACCGACCCGTTACTGCGCGGTCCCGGCCAGCGCGCGGCCATGGAGCGGCTGGAGCTGGAGCACGACAACCTGCGCACCGCGCTGCGCCGCGCCGTCGCCGCCCGTGACGAGCACGAGGCACTGTGCCTGGTGCTGTCCCTCCAGTGGTTCTGGTCGCTGCGCGACCACCGCGGCGACGCCCGCCACTGGTCGTCGGCGGCCGCCGCGATCGGCCCCAACCCCTTCGCCCCGCCCGTCGAACCGGCCCCCGACCTGCCCGAGAGCCCCATCGACAGCCCGCCGCCGATGGCCCCCGACCAGCTCGTCGAGGCCCGCCGGGAGGTCCGGCTGGTCGCGCTCGCCAGCCGGGACAGCGACATCCGGGAGCTGCGCGAGCCCGAGATGCAGGAGGAGTTGGCCGGGATCCTCGCCGCCTACCGCACCGGCATGCCGCAGACCTGCAAGGTCCCCGGCGTGATGTGGCACTACGCGGTGATGATCTCCGGGCGCTTCGAGCAGCTGACGGAGCTCGTCGACAGCGCCGTACGGGCCTGCCGCGCCTTCGGCTACGCCTGGGAGCTGGCCTTCGTCCTGCAACTGCGCGCCAAGGTCCTCAACGAACGCCCCGACGGGCTGAGACAGGCGGCCCGCGATGCCGACGAGGCGCTGCGGATCTTCCAGGAGCTGGGCGACGCGTGGGGCGCGGCCGAGGCGCTGGCGGGGCGCGGCGAAACCCATGAACAGCGCGGCGAGTACGCGCTCGCGGCCCGCGACTACCGGGCGGCGATGGTGCACGCCGAGGAACTCGGAGCGCACGGCCAGACCCTGTTGCTGCGCTGCCGGCTGGGCGGCGCGCTGATCGAGGACGGCCAGGGGGAGGCCGGCGAGCGGCTGCTGCGCGAGGTGCTGGCCGAGGCCGCGAAGGGCAACAGCGGCCGGGACACCGAGCCGTTCGCCCGGATCACCCTCGCGATGCGGCTGGCGATGACCGGGCGTCCGGCGGAGGCGCGGGCGCAACTGGAGCGGGTGGCGAACCTGTTCACCCCGCACCCGCCGGAGATGTTCGCCGGGATGCTGCAGGCGCTGCTGGTCTCGCTGGATCTGGACGAGGGGCGCCTGGAGGGGCTGCTGCCGAGGTTCCGGGAGGCGCTGCGGCTGATGAAGGACTCCATGACGGAGATGGTGGCGCCGGAGCTGCCGGTGGTACAGCTCCTCACCGGGGCCCGGGTGCTGATGGCCCTGCGGGGCGCGGCGGCCGGGCGGGACGCGGCCCGGCTGGTGGGCGCGTACGACGCGCTGTCGTCGAGCAGCCATGTCCCGCGGCGGGTCATCCGCGAGGAACGGGCCCGGGCCGCGGCGGCGGCGCGGGCGCTGCTGGGCGATCCGGCCTACGACCGGGCGCACGCCGAAGGCGGCGGCCTCTCCTTGGCGGAGGCCACCGCCCTCATCTGACGCGAGCCGGGCTAGGGCGTGTCTTTTGGATCAGCCCGGATCAGGCCGCGGCGTCTGGTGCGGTGCCTCGCAAGGCGGAGCCTCACCCGCGTACTGGGCGTACTCGGGTGAGGCGACAACGCCGCGAGGTGCCGTGCCTGGGGGCACCTCCCAGCGGTAGCTGGGGGAGCGTCGCGGCCCCGGGGTGATCCGAAAGACACGCCCTAAGGGCCGTCCCGCAAGGAGGTCCCCTGCGGGACGCACGTCAGGTCCTCTTACGGAACTTCGCCACCGCGAGCGGCATGGTGACGGCCGTGAGGCCGACCACCCAGCCGAGGGTGATCAGTGTCGGGTGCAGCACCGCGCCCCGGCCGTCGATCAGGGCACGGGACGCGTCCGCCAGGGTCGAGAGGGGATTGACCTTGGTGAAGGCCTCCAGCCAGCCGGGCATCGAGGTCGGCGCGGTGAAGACGGACGAGCCGAACTGCAGCGGCATCAGGATCAGCATCGCCGTGCCCTGCACCGCCTGCGGGGTCTTCATCGCCAGCCCGAGCAGGATGAAGATCCACATCAGGCCGGCGCAGAAGAGCACCGACAGCGCGACCGAGGCGAGGAAGGGCAGGGTGCCGCCCTTGATCTCCAGGCCCAGCAGAAAGCCCATCGCGAGCAGGATCGTGGTGGCGATCAGCATCCGGCCGAGCTCGACCACGATCTTGGCGATCAGGACCGAGGACCGCGCAATGGGCATCGTCCGGAAGCGGTCCATGACGCCCGTGCGGAAGTCCTCGTTGACGCCCGTGCCGACCGCCGTGGCGATGTTCATGGCCATCATGCCCATCATGCCGGGCACCAAGTACTGGACGTAGTCGTCCTGTCTGCCCTTGCCGGCGATCGCGCCGCCGAAGACGTAGACGAACAGCAGGATGAAGATGACGGGCATCAGCAGGGCGTCGAACATCGACTCCGGGGCCTGCTTGATCTGCAGGGCGTTGCGCCGCACCAGCGCCCCGATGTGCCGCAGATTGGCGCGGACGCCGATCCGGCCCTCGTCGGCTCCGGCCTTCAGCGGCGGTGCCGCCATCGTTGCGGCACTCATGCCGACACCTCCGCGTACGGCTGGTCCCTGTCGTCCTCGGATGCGCCGGCCTCGGAGGTCTTGTGGCCGGTGATGGCCAGGAACGCCTCGTCCAGGCTGGGCAGATGGGTGCTGATGCCGGCGAGGGCGAAGCCCCGCTGGCCCAGCACCCCGACCACCGCGGTCAGTTGCTCGTCGCTGATGATCGGTACGTTGACCACACCTTCGTCGTGGTCGGCGGTGGCACCCGTGACGCCGTCCAGACCGGCCTGGGCGATGGCGCCCACCATCCCGTCCAGTGCGCCCCGGTCCGCCGGCCGGATCTGCAGCGTCCGCCCGCCGACCTTGGCCTTCAGCTCGTCGACCCGGCCGGTGGCGATCACCCGGCCGCGGTCGATGACCGTCAGCTCGTTGGCCAACTGCTCCGCCTCTGCCATGTATTGCGTCGTCAGCAGCACCGTCACGCCGTCGCGCACCATGCGCTGGACCTCCTTCCACACCTCGTTGCGGGTGCGGGGGTCCAGGCCCGTCGTCGGCTCGTCCAGATACAGCACGGTCGGACGGCCGATCATCGAGGCGGCGAGGTCCAGCCGGCGGCGCATCCCGCCGGAGTATTTGGCCGCGGGCCGCTTGGCGGCCTCGGTCAGCGAGAACCGCTCCAGCATCCCGTCCGCGCGGCGCCGGGCGTCCTTGCGGGACAGATCGAGCAGCCGCCCGATCATGTAGAGGTTCTCCCAGCCGGAGAGCTTTTCGTCGACCGAGGCGTACTGCCCGGTCAGACCGATCGTGCGGCGCAGCGCGCGGGGCTGGCGCACCACGTCGTAGCCGGCCACCACGGCCCGGCCGGCGTCCGGCACCAGGAGGGTCGACAGGCAGCGTACGAGCGTCGTCTTGCCGGCGCCGTTGGGGCCGAGTACCCCGAGCACGGTGCCTTCCTTCACGTCCAGGTCCACTCCGTCGACGGCCTTGACCGTGCCGAAGTGCTTGACCAGACCGCGCACCTCCACGGCGTTGCCGCCCTTGGTGGATATCGTCTGTCGCGTCATACCAACACGGTGTCAGCTGGCGCCGACAACGTGCCGACAGTCCGCCTACAAGGCGCTTTTCGGCTTCCCACGTTTTTGGCTGTGCCGCCGTGGTGGTTTGTCGCCGTTGCGCTTTGCGGCGCGACCGCACGTTGTCGGCTGTCCCGCCGTGTTTCGTCTCGCCGTTGCGCCTGCGGCGGGCGTGGGTTGTTGGGTGCGGTGCCGCTCCTCCGGACTTCGTCCTGCGGCTCGGCCCCTCCCGTGGTGGGGGAGGAATCAGGCCGGTGGGGGTGTTTGTAGGTGGTCCGGTGTGCCTAGTCGGTCGCAGTGAGCTGGCTACCGTGGCGCGCCCCCACTCACCGTCACTCACTCCACCCACGGGAGGGGACGGGCCGGAGGGGTCGGTGTGTGGGACGTAAAGCGAAGCAGTCCCACACACCGACCCCGGAGGTCCGTCACCGCACCCGACACCCACTCGGCCCGCCGCAGGCGCAACGGCGAGAAGCAACCACGGCGGGAAAGCCGAAAACGTACGGCGCGCCGCAAAGCGCAACGGCGAGTAACACCCACGGCGGGTCAGCCGACAACGTGGGAGGCCTAGTGGAACGTGTGCGCCTCGGCGGGGAACGTTCCCCCGACGACCTCCTCCGCGAAGGCCTTCGCCGCCCCGCCGAGCAACTCCCGCATCTGGAGATACTGCTTGACGAACTTCGGCAGGCGGCCGGCCGTCATGCCGGCCATGTCGGTCCAGACCAGCACCTGGGCGTCGCAGTCCGACCCCGCGCCGATGCCGACGGTCGGGATCGCGAGCGACCTCGTGACCTCGGCGGCCAGCTCGGCGGGTACGGCCTCCAGGACGACCGCGAACGCACCGGCGTCCTGCACCGCCTTCGCGTCCCGCAGCAGCTGCTGGGCCGCCTCCTCGCCGCGTCCCTGGACGGGGTAGCCGCCGAAGGCGTTGACCGACTGCGGGGTCAGGCCGACATGGGCCATCACCGGGATGCCGGACGACACCAGCAGCTCGACCTGGTCGGCGGAGCGCTCACCGCCCTCCAGCTTGACGGCGCCCACACCGGCTTCCTTCACCAGCCGGGTGGCGCTGCGCAGCGCCTGCACCGGCCCTTCCTGGTACGTGCCGAACGGCAGGTCGCCGACGACGAGGGCGCGCGTGGTGCCCCGGACGACCGCCGCGGACAGCATGACGGTCTCGTCCAGGGTGACCGGCACGGTGGATTCGTAGCCGAGGTGGCAGTTGCCCATCGAGTCGCCGACGAGCAGTACGGGGATGCCGGCCTCGTCGAAGACGGAGGCGGTCATCGCGTCATAGGCGGTGAGCATCGGCCACTTCTCACCGCGCTCCTTGGCGGCGGCGATGTCCCGGACGGTGATCCGGCGCGAGCCGGATCCCCCGTACAGAGACTTGGCGACCGGCTTCTGGGCAGGCGAAAGCTGCGTCATGGTGACGGCTCCTGTTCCTGATCTCGAGGCACCCTGACGGTGTCCCCGGACTCCCGTCCATGCTGGCACGGGTCGCCCGCAAAGGAAAAGGGGAGCCGCCGGGCCCGGATCCTTCACCCGGGTGGCCGTACCCGCCCGCGATTCCCTCCAATACGGAACGGGGCCGTATCGGAAGGTGCATAAGGTGCCGCCATGGCCACCTCACCCCCCGCCCCGGACGCGCCCCCCGCCCGCCACATCCCGGACCGTATCCACCGCCGCCGCTGGGCGATCCTGACCCTCCTCATGCTCAGCCTGCTGATCGTGGTGCTGGACAACTCGATCCTCAACGTCGCCATGAAGACGATCGCCACCCCCGCCCCCGTCGGCCTGGGCGCCACCCAGAGCGAGCTGGAGTGGGCGATCAACTCCTACACCCTGGTCTTCGCCGGGCTGCTGTTCACCGCGGGACTGCTGGGCGACCGTCTGGGCCGCAAGAAGACGCTGCTCTTCGGCCTGGCCGTCTTCGGTGCCGGGTCGGTGCTCGCCGGGGTGTCCGGATCGCCCACCGAGCTGATCACCTTCCGCGCGCTGATGGGCGTGGGCGGCGCCTTCGTGATGCCCTCCAACCTCGCCATCCTGATGAACGTCTTCGAGCGGGAGGAGCAGCCCAAGGCGATCGGCATCTGGGCCGGCGGGGTGGGCGTGGCCATCGCGGTCGGCCCGATCGCCGGCGGGCTGCTGCTCGACCACTTCTGGTGGGGCTCGGTCTTCATGATCAACGCCCCGATCGTGGTGATCTCGCTCATCGCGATGCTGATCCTGGTGCCCGACTCCAAGGACCCCCGCCCCGGCCGGCTGGACCCGATCGGGGTGCTGCTGTCCATCGTCGGGCTCGTGCTGCTGGTCTACGGCATCATCAAGGGCGGCCAGCTCGCCGACTTCACCGAACCCGAGGTGGTCGGGCCGATCGCCGGCGGGCTGCTGGTGCTGGCCGTCTTCGTGGTGCACCAGAAGCGCAGCGACCATCCGTCGATCGACATCGGCTACTTCCGCAACCGCGCCTTCTCGGCCGCCATCACCGCCATCGCGCTGGTCTTCTTCGCGCTCACGGGCGTGACCTTCTTCATCGTCTTCTACGTCCAGAGCGTGCGCGGCTACTCCCCGCTGCAGGCCGGCATGCTGATCCTGCCGCTGGCCGCGGCCCAGCTGATCTTCGCGCCGCGGGCCCGGCTCGCCGTGGACCACTACGGGGCCCGCGCGGTGTGCACCTTCAGCATGTTCGTGGTGGCCAACACCATGGTGGGCCTGCTGTTGCTGGACACCGCCACCCCGCTGTGGCTCATGGAGGCGCTGTTCTTCATCCAGGGCTCCGCCATGGCGCACATCATGCCGCCGGCCACGGTCGCGGTCATGCAGGCGCTGCCGCGGGAGAAGGCCGGCTCCGGCTCGGCGCTCAACAACGTCTTCCGGCAGGTCGGCGGCACCCTCGGCGTCGCCGTCCTCGGCTCGCTGCTGTCGACCAGCTACCGCGACCACATCCAGGGCACGCTCGACGCCCTGCCCGCCGTCCCGGCCGCCGTCCGGCACGCGGCCGGCGAGTCCATCGAGGCGACCCTCTCTCTCGCGGCCCGGATCGGCCCGGCCGGCCGGCCGCTGACCACCGCCGCCGACGACGCCTTCATCCACGCCATGCACATCACCGCGCTCGGTTCGGCGGTCGTCGCGCTGCTCGGCACCGTGGTGGCCGCGGCGTTCCTGCCAGGCAAAATGGTCTCGGCGCCGCAGCCGGCGGAGCCCCATGACGAGCAGAAGGCGGGCGTGCAGCGATGAACCGGGCGGCGGAGGACTCCGAGGTCGCGGCGGACGGGGGGCGGCCGGGCCCGGCGACCCCCGGGCGCCGCGGCCGGCCGCGCAGCGCCGCGGCCGACTCCGCCATCATCGAGGCCGTGCTGCGCCTGATCGAGGACGGCGTCTCCATAGGTGAGCTGTCCATGGAACGCATCGCCCGCGAGGCAGGCGTCGGCAAGGCCACCGTCTACCGCCGCTGGCCCGGCAAGAGCGCCCTGATGCTCGACGTCATGCGGTCGCTGGACGTCCCGAGCCCGCCGCCGGCCGGCCTCTCGGTCCGCGACGACCTGGTCTCGCTGCTGGAATTCCTGCGCCGCCGCGGGCTCGCCAAGCGCAGCTCCGCGCTGTTGCGCACCGTCGTCAGCCACGTCCAGGCGCAGCCCGAGCTGTGGGCGGAGTACCACGCCACGGTCGTCCGGGCCCGTCATGAGGCACTGCTCGGGGTGCTCCGGCGCGGCGTGGCGAACGGTGAGATCCGCGCCGACCACGACCTGGACACCCTCGCCGACCTCTTCGTCGGCCCGATGCTGGCCCGCGCCCTCCTCCATGACCGTACGGAGCTGCCCGACGCACTCCCGGCGGACATCGTCGACCTCGTCCTGGAGGGCGTACGGCCCACGGCACGGGCCGCGGGCTGAACTCCGCGCTGAGCACACCGAGTTGGGCCAGCGGAACACCCCCGACCGGACCGCGTCCGCTCACTTCCGGAACCACGCGCGGCTGCTGAACGTGACTGGGTATATGCCCTGTGTGGGCACGGACGGCGGGGCCAAGGCGGCCGAACTCGCCCACCACGAGGGTGAATACGGGGTCGCTGGTGTCGGCCCCGGATGGCA
Source organism: Streptomyces sp. 2323.1 (assembly GCF_900221035.1). Classification (NCBI taxonomy): domain Bacteria; kingdom Bacillati; phylum Actinomycetota; class Actinomycetes; order Kitasatosporales; family Streptomycetaceae; genus Streptomyces; species Streptomyces sp. 2323.1. The sequence goes on from NZ_LT907981.1 coordinate 5,808,084, forward strand.
GAAAGCAGCGAGGGGGAAGCTGTATGGGACACCACATCAAGCGCCCACGCCGTATCGCCGCGCTCGCCGTGGCGCTGATCACGACGGCGGGGTGTGCCCACGGCAGCGGCGGAGTGCCGGACGGGGGTGCCGACGGCGGGCACCCGGCACCGGGCGTCGTCACGGAGGCCCCCTCCGAGCCCGGGGCGGCGAAGCCTTCGTCCGCGGGCCATGGGGGGTCGGCTTCCGAGCGTCAGGAAGGGGGCGGGACGGCGGTCGGCGGCGCGGCGGCCGGTGGGGCGCAGGGCGCTCCCACCGGAGAGGCATCCGGCTACGGGGGTGACCCCGTTCCGCCGGTGAAGTCACCGCCCGTCGACCAGAGCGTGCCGCCGGTGCACGGCGGCGGTGTGGACCCGAGCGGCGGTGGTGACGGCGGCGGCGGCGACGTGGGCGGCAGCGACGTGGGTGGTCAGACCATCGGCGGGGGCGAGCAGGGCGGCGGGACCTGCCCACCCTCCGGGGAATCCCCGTCGCCGAGCGACTCGCCCGAAGCGACCAGCTCAGCCCTCCCGTCGGACTCGCCCAGTTCCGATCCTTCACCGGCGGAAACCTGCCCCTCCCCGTCCGGTACGTGAGCCTCGGACCGACGAGGAGAAGGAGGCGCCGTTGTCCCGCCGGAGCAACCGGAGGAGCGCTCCCACCCGCCGTTCCCCTACAGCCGCCCGGCCCGGCCGCCCGGCGCGAGTACGGGCGGCAGCACCGGCATCCGCGCCCCCGGGGCCGGAGCCGGCGGAGCGTACGGCCGCCGGGCTGCTCGGGACGGTGACGGCGCAGGCCTCCTTCCTCGTGGCGGTCATGTACTTCCTCGGTGCGGTCTATCTGACGGCCTACTACCAGTACTTCCGCGTGGACGCCTTCAGCCTCGGCTTCGGCTTCGCCGAGCTGGCGATGCAGAGCCTGAACCTCCTGACCGTGTCCGCCGCTATCGTCCTGACCGCCGCGGTCCTGACGGCACGTCACCTCGCCACCGGGGAACCGGCTCTCGGCCAGGGCCGGGTGGTGCAGGCGGTGGACCGGGGCATACGGGCCGCGGCACGGGCACACCTGTACGTCGTGGGGGCCGGCGTCGCCCTGCTGCTCCTGTGGCCGTACATCCGGCCGTATGAGTGGACCGGCCCGGCGCTGCTGGGGATCGGGGTGCTCCTGGGCCAGCGCGGGCGGGCTCCCGACGCGGTCGCCCCGCCGGGAGTGTGGAGCAAGGCGGTACCCGTCTTCACGGCCGGCCTTCTGGTGATGTGGGCGCTCAGCCTCGCCACCGGCCAACTCGCGGAGGACGAGGCCCGCGAGACCGCCGCGAACCTCCCGCGCCGCACCGCCGTCGTGCTGCTGAGCACCGCCCGGCTCAGCCTGGCGGGTCCGGGGCTGACGGTGGAGGACATGGGATCCGCGGCGCGCTACCGCTACCGCTACACCGGCCTGCGCCGGCTCATCGAACGCAACGGCCGGTACTACCTGCTGCCCGTCGGCTGGAACGCCCGGACCGGCCCCACCTACGTCATCCAGGACGGCGAGGGCATCCGGGTGGAACTGCTGCCCGGCACACAGCGCAGGTGAGGAGCCCACGGGATGCGGATACCTTCGCCCGCATCCCGCCCCCGTCCCGCTCGTGAAGCGCTGACCAGCGGATTCGAAGTGTGCAGGCACGATTGCCGCGCACGGCGAACATCCGGGACCATCGACACAAACCGTGTTGCCTCATGACCGGACCATGCCCGTTCTGTCACAGCCGTTGTCACACGTCCCGAGGCCGGAACCCAGCCCTGCCAGCGCGCCGTCCTCACTTCTAAGAAAGCACATTACGGGCCATCGCCTAGGGTCGGAGACCACAGGTGAGGCGCAGCGAGCAAGGCAGTGAGGACGGCTACATGGCGCAGGCATATATGACGGAACCGGGACAGGGGCACCACCCCGGGCAGGCCGGTTCCCGGGCCGAACGCCTGCGGAACTGGTGGCGTCCCGAGGGCATGTGGCGGCGCGGCCTGGTCCTCGCGGTACTCGCCGTCGTGCTCGGGCTGCTGATGATCCTGCACGCGAGGGTCCCCAACACCCCGGGAAACCTGGGCAGTCTGCTGGAGACCTTCCTGCCGTGGGTGGGGCTGGGCATCCCGTTGCTGCTTCTCGCCGCGGTGCTGCGCCGCTCGGCGACCGCGCTGGTCGCCCTGCTGCTGCCGGCCTTCGTGTGGGTCAACCTCTTCGGGAGCCAGGTCACCGACAAGGCCGGCGAGGGCGGCAACCTCACCGTCGTCACCCACAACGTCAGCGTCGACAACCCCGACCCGGCGGGCACCGCCAAGGATCTCGTGGCGTCCGGCGCCGAGGTGGTGGCCCTGGAGGAGCTGTCCGGGGACGCGCTGTCGACCTACCGTCAGGGGCTGGCGAAGGCGTATCCTTACCACACGATCGAGGGCACGGTCGGCCTGTGGAGCAAGCGCCCGCTGACCGACACCCGGCCGGTGGACACCAAGATGGGGTGGAACCGCGCGCTGCGGGCCACCGTCACCGCCGCCGACGGGCAGCAGTTCGCCGTCTACGTCGCCCATCTGCCGTCGGTACGGGTCAACCCCCAGAAGGGCTTCACCGCCAACCCGCGCGACGCCAGCGCCAAGGCGCTGGGTGAGGCGATCGCCGCGGACCCGGTGAAGAAGGTCGTGCTGCTCGGCGACCTCAACGGCACCATGAACGACCGGTCGCTGGCCCCGGTCACCTCCCAGATGCGCTCCGCGCAGGGCGCGGCGGGCGACGGCTTCGGCTTCACCTGGCCGGCGTCGTTCCCGATGGCCCGGATCGACCAGATCATGATGAAGGGGATGTCCCCGGTCAAGGCCTGGGTGATGCCGTCGACCGGCAGCGACCACCTGCCGATCGCAGCCTCGGTGAAGATCTGACGGACGGCGGGGCGCGCGGCCGATGGCGGGGCGCGCGGCCGTGCCGACGGAGAGCGGAAACGGGGCCGTCACGCCCCGTTCCCCTGCCGGAATACCTGGCCTGAGAGACTTTGTTCCGTAAGAGAACTTAGCGCTTACGGTCCGTTGCCCGCGTGCCCGTCCGCACGCACACCCCTGGAAGGTCTTTCATGCCCTTGGCTCTGCTCGCGCTCGCGATCTCGGCCTTCGGTATCGGCACCACCGAATTCGTGATGATGGGCCTGCTGCCCGATGTCGCGGACGATCTGGGCACCTCGGTGCCCACCGCCGGCTACCTCGTCTCCGCCTACGCCCTCGGCGTCGTCATCGGCGCCCCGCTCCTGACCGCCCTCGGCTCGCGCATGCCGCGCCGGCGGATGCTGGTGGCGCTGATGGCGGTCTTCACGGTCGGCAACCTCGCCTCCGCCCTGGCGCCCACCTTCGGCCTGCTGATCGCCGGCCGGCTGCTGGCCGGCCTGCCGCACGGGGCGTTCTTCGGCGTCGGCGCGGTGGTCGCCGCCCGGCTGGTGCGCGAGGGCCGGCAGGCCCGCGCGGTCGCCACGATGTTCCTCGGCCTGACCATCGCCAACATCATCGGCGTCCCCGCCGCGACCCTCCTGGGCCAGCAGCTCGGCTGGCGCGCCACCTTCCTGGTCGTGGCAGCCATCGGCCTGGTCGCGATGGCCGCGCTGGTCCGGCTGCTGCCGCCGCTGCCGGCCGGCGAACGCACCGGCCTGGGCCGCGAACTGCGCGCGCTGGGCCACCGCCAGGTGCTGCTCGGCCTGCTCACCACCGTCTTCGGCTTCGCCGGGGTCTTCGCCGTCTACAGCTACCTGGCGTCGATGATGACCGAGGTCACCGGCTTCGCCGCAGGCTCGGTCCCGTTGGTGCTCGCCCTCTTCGGCATCGGGATGACCCTCGGCGCCCTGGCGGCGGGCCCGCTCACCGACCGGGCGCTGCGCCCCACCCTCTACGGCTCACTGGCGGCCCTGGCCCTCGTCCTGACGGCCTTTCACTTCACCGCCGACATAAAGGGGGCGGCGCTGGTGACGGTCGTCCTCATCGGCGCCGTCGGCTTCCTGACCACCACCCCGCTCCAGATGCTGGTCATGCACCAGGCCCGGCAGGCCCCGACCCTGGCCGCCGCCTCCAACCAGTCCGCCTTCAACCTCGCCAACGCCGGCGGCGCCTGGGTGGGCGGCCTGGCCCTGTCGGCCGGTTGGGGCTGGACCGCCCCGCCCCTGGTCGGCGCGGTCCTGGCCGCCCTGGGCCTGGCCGTCGCCGTCCTGGCCGGCTTCCTGGACCGCGGCGCGCACGACGCCTCCCGGATCGTGGCCCGCAGCGGCGCGCCGGACGCGGAACCGGCCGCCGGCGCGGAGCTGCCGGCCGGGGACCGCCGGGGCTGAGGCGTACGGGCTGCGGCGCGTACGCGACTGAGCAGCCGCCTCCCCCCCCAGCAGATCAGTCGCCCTCCCGCCAATGGTTGGTGATCGGCAGCCGCCGGTCCTTGCCGAAGCCCTTCGATGAGATCTTGGGGCCCGGTGGGTACTGGCGGCGCTTGTATTCGGCGCGGTCGACCATCCGCAGCACCCGCGTCACCAGCCCGTCGTCGAAGCCCCGGCCGACGATCTCCTCGCGGCCCTGGTCACGGTCGACGTAGAGCTCCAGGATGCGGTCCAGGACGTCGTAGTCGGGGAGTGAGTCGGTGTCGACCTGGCCGGGGCGGAGTTCGGCGCTCGGGGGCTTGGTGAGGGTGTGCTCCGGGATCGGCGGGGTCTGGCCGCGCTCGGCGGCGGCCTGGTTACGCCAGCGGGCCAGCTGATAGACGACGGACTTGTAGACGTCCTTGATGGGGCCGTAGCCGCCGACCGAATCGCCGTACAGGGTCGAATAGCCGCACGCCAGCTCGGACTTGTTGCCGGGGGCGAGGACCAGATGGCCCTCCTGGTTGGAAATGGCCATCAGGGTGGTGCCCCGCAGCCGCGACTGCAGATTCTCCTCGGCCAGACCGGTCAGCGGCAGCGCCTGCATATAGGCGTCGAACATCGGGCCGATCGGCACCGTACGGAAGGACAGGCCCGTACGGCGGGCGAGTTCGGCGGCGTCGGTCAGCGAGTGCTCCGACGAGTAGCGGGAGGGCATCGCCACCGCGTGGACCTGGCCCGCGCCCACCGCATCACAGGCGAGGGCGGCGACCAGCGCCGAGTCGATCCCGCCGGAGAGGCCGAGCACCACACTGCGGAAGCCGTTCTTGGCGACGTAGGCGCGCAGCCCGACGACCAGCGCGGTGTAGATCTCTTCGAGGTCGGTGAGGCGTTCGGCCTCGCCCCCGGGGGTCTCGGGCGCATAGTGCGGCAGCGGGTCGGCGGTGAGGACGCGGTGGTCGACGCGCAGCCCGTCGTCCAGGACGCCCGAGGGCGGCTGGGGAGCCGCGGCCGGCAGGTCCAGGTCGACCAGCACACAGCCCTCCGCGAACTGCGGTGCCCGTGCGATCACCGTGCCGTCCTTGTCGACCACGATCGAGTCACCGTCGAAGACCAGCTCGTCCTGCCCGCCGATCATCGCCAGATAGGCGGTGGTGCAGCCGGCCTCCTTGGCCCGCCTGCGGACCAGCTCCAGCCGGGTGTCGTCCTTGTCCCGCTCGTACGGCGAGGCGTTGACCGACACCAGCAGCCCGGCGCCCGCGCTGCGCGTCGCCGGCACCCGGCCGCCGTCCTGCCACAGGTCCTCGCAGATGGCGAGCGCCACATCCACCCCGTGCACCCGGACGACGGGCAGGGTGTCGCCGGGGACGAAGTAGCGGAACTCGTCGAAGACCCCGTAGTTGGGAAGGTGGTGTTTGGAGAAGGTGAGGGCGATCTCGCCGTGATGGAGCACGGCGGCGGCGTTCTGGGGGGCGCCCGCGGGCTTGCCGTAGCGGGGCTTGTCCTGCTCCCCGCGGTCGAGATAGCCGACGATCACCGCGAGGTCGCCCAGGCCCTGCTCGGCCAGCCGGCCGGCCAGCGTCCGCAGCGCATCGCGGCTCGCCTCGACGAACGAGGGGCGCAGCGCGAGGTCCTCGACGGGATAGCCGGTCAGTGCCATCTCGGGGAAGGCGACGAGGTGGGCGCCCTGGTCGGCGGCGTGCCGGGTCCAGTGCAGGATCGTCTCGGCGTTCCGGGCGAGATCGCCGACACACGAATCGATCTGATTGAGGGCGAGGCGAAGTTGAGGCACCCCGCCAGTCTAATCGTCTTTCTGACGCAATGGGGGTTGAGGAGCGGCTCTCTTCCGGTGGCCGGCTACTTCTTCCGATAGCCGACGACCGTCATCATCCCCGACTCCGAGTGATAGACGTTGTGGCAGTGGACCATCCACAGCCCGGGGTTGTCGGCGTCGAAGTCGACGTTCAGGGAGTGGCCGGGCAGCAGGCTCAGGGTGTCCTTGCGGGGCCCGTCGTCGGGCAGCGCGAAGGTGTGGCCGTGCAGATGCATCGGGTGCCACATCCGGGTGTGGTTGCGGAAGCGGATCCGGACCCGTTCGCCGGCCTCGACGGGGTACCGCTGGGACGCGGTGTACGGCTTCGAATTGATCGCCCAGTCCCACTTCCGCATGGTGCCGGTGGCGGTCATCTCCAGGGTGCGGTCAGGCTGCCGCGAGCTGAGCCGGACCGACTCCGCGGCCCGGAGCCGGTCCGCGGTCAGCACCTCGCCGCGCAGTTCCCGGGGCCGGGCGGACTCGCCGGGCGCCTCGCCGTCGCCGGTGCGCAGCACGGCCAGCGCGGAGCGCTTCTTGCCCTCGGCGAGCGCGGTGAGCGGGAAGACCCCGTCCCCGGCCGTGACCAGGACGTCATAGCGCTCGGCCATCCCTAGCAGCAGCGCATCGGTCTCGGTGTGCTCGACGGGCCAGCCGTCGGTGTGGGTCACGGTCATCCGGTGGCCGCCGAGCGCCACACGGTAGGCGGTGTCGGCGCCCGCGTTGATGAAGCGGATCCGGATCCGGTCGCCGGGCCTGGCCCGGAAGGTCTCCGGGTCCTTGGTGCTCCGGCCGTTGATGAGGTGGAACGGGTGGTCCACATCGCCCGCGTCGCCGCCGAGCAGTCTGCTCCGGGCGCCGGTCAGCATCCGTGACGGGCCGTTCGAGGTGCCCGCGGCGCCCGTCTTCCCGCCGTCGCCGCCCATGTTCATGTCGTCATGGCCCATCCCGCCGCGGATCCTGCCCCCGCTCAGCTCGGTCAGCACCGCATCCGGTTCGCTGCCCTCGACCCCGTCGAGCCAGTCGTCGATCATGACGATCCACTCCCTGTCGTACGAGAGCGGCTCCTTGGGGTCGTCGACGATCAGCGGCGCATACAGCCCGCGGTCCAGCTGTGTCCCCGAGTGCGGATGGACCCAGTGGGTGCCGGGCTCGGTGATCGCGAAGTGGTAGTCGAAGGCGGCACCGGGCTGGAGGGACCGCTGGGTCAGGCCGGGGACGCCGTCCATGTCGTTGCGCACCGCCAGCCCGTGCCAGTGCAGGGTTGTGGACTGCGGAAGGTGGTTGGCGAGGGTCAGCGCGAGCCGGTCGCCCGCCGTGACCCGGATCTCCCTGCCGGGCAGCCGGCCGTCGTACGCCCAGGTCCGGACGGTGTGACCGCCCAGGTCCAGCTCGGTCTCGGCGGCGGTCAGTGCGGCGCTGCGCACGGGCCCCGAGCCGCGCTTGCGCTCGGCCTCGGCGACCTCCGGGCCGTCGGGGGTGACATAGCCGGGCGGGGTGTCGTCACCAGGGCCGTGCGAGACGTCCATGCCGTTCTTGTCGAGCCTGCGTGTCATGTGGTGCGCGGGCGTCGTGTCGTGCGTGCCGGTGCGGACGGAGCCGGACGCGCGGGTGGCACCGGCGGGCAGCAGACCGCTGCCGGCGACGGCGATACCCGCGCCGAGCAGGGCGCGGCGGGAGGGCGTACGCATGGGGAGCACCTCGTGAGGGTGTCGGTGGTGAGGTGGGGGTGGGGGAGGACGGGCGCTGCCGCGGACTGCGGTGGGTGCCGGCGGCAGCCGTGCTCCTGCAAGCGCAGCACCGGCAGTCGGGCGAGGGGAGGGCGGCGCGGCGGCAGGGGTATCGGCCGCAGCGGCGGGTGTCCGGGCGCAGGCGACGGGTGCCTCGGGGCGATCCCGGCGCGCGGTGCCGCGAACAGCGGAAGCCGGCCGCGCCGTGCGGCGGCCTTGCCCTGTTCGCTCATCGCGTCCCTCTCGACGGAACGACAAACCGGCGGCGGCCGGGGAGACCCATTCTTCGCACCCTACCCCCTAGGGGTATGGCCCTCCGGGTATCCGCCGCCGAACGGGGGACCACCGCCCGGCCCGGCCGCCGGATCCGGCCCGTCCGCACCGCCGGACCGGCCGCCTGTGGTCGTCCGCGCCGGTATCGCCGCTGCACCGTCCACCGGCTGCCTATTCTTGACTTTTCTGAGCCCTCCGCGTGCCTGCCCGCCCGTGCGTCCGGCCGGGCCCACCCGATCACCTGGATGTCCGTGACCCCGATGAGCCCCCTCCCTCTCCCCGTCCCCGGCCGGTTCCTGCGGGTCGGCGGGGTGCCGCTGCATGTGCTGACCGAGGGGCGCGGGCCGGTCTGCGTCCTCAGCGGCGGTCTCGGCATGGCCTGGTACGACTGGGACGCCGTCGCCGCGCTGCTCGCCCCGTACCGCACCGTCGTCCGCTTCGACCGCCCCGGGCTCGGCCTGAGTGCCCCGGCCTCAGGGCCGCCCACCCTCGCCGCCGAGGCCGACCGGATCGCCCACCTCCTCGACGCGCTCGGCCACTTCGGCCCGGCCACCGTCGTCGGCCACTCGCTCGCCGGCTTCCACGCCGAGGCGTTCGCCCGGCTGCACCCCGCGCGCTGCGCCGGGCTCGTGCTGGCCGACGGCAGCATCGAGGACGCGCCCCGGCCCCGGCTGCCGCGCGCGGTGCGGACCGCCGTGGCGGGCAGCGTGGCCGCTGCGGTGTCCGCCGCCGGACTGCCGCGTGCCCTGGGCCCGGCCACCCGCCGGCTGATCGACCGCGCCACGACGGTCGGCAGCCATCCGCCGCACCCGTGGGAGCACACCTACCGCACCAGCCGGGTCCTGCGGGCCTGCGTCCTGGAGAACGCGACCTACGGCTACCAGGCCGCGGAGCTCGCCGCGCTGCGCCCGGCCCGCCCGCTGCCCGCGGCCCCGGTCACCGTCCTCGCGGCGTACGACGGCAGCGAGACGCCGCGGCAACTGCGCTGGCTGGAGCGGCAGCGCGGGCTCGCTGCGGAGCTGGGCGGCCGGTTCGCCCTCGCCGCGCCCGCGGGACACCTGCTGATGGCCGATGCGCCGGCGTCGGTGGCGCGGGCGGTGCTGGACCTGTCGGGGACGGGGCGGGACGCGGCGGTGCCGGAACGGCCGTAAACACCTCGGGTCGTCCCACGGCGCCCCCGGAGCGGCCGTAGGCCCTCCTTTGCAGCCCTGGACCGCCCGCTTCGAACCCCCCCCGTACCCGCCCGCATCCGCCGCGTGAATTCCGCGGAACGGAGCCGTCAACGCCTGGTCAACATGCCCTCAGTACGGGTCCAAGACTGGGCCAAGCCGCCCGATTGCCGCCGCCCGCAGCGCTGAGCCTGTCTGCTGCGGGAAGGATGGGGCTGAGGGTTACGGGACGCCGGTTCTGATTCAGGCCAAGGGTGCGTAATGTGACGGTAACCCCCTCACGTGATACTGGTGTGCCGAACCACGTTGCCCGATGTGGCTCGACAGGCCGATTGACCTGCAAGGATTGGTGACCCATGGACAAGCAGCAGGAGTTTGTGCTCCGGACGCTGGAGGAGCGCGACATCCGCTTCGTACGACTGTGGTTCACCGATGTGCTCGGGTTCCTGAAGTCCGTGGCGGTGGCGCCGGCGGAGCTGGAGCAGGCCTTCGACGAGGGCATCGGCTTCGACGGCTCGGCCATCGAGGGATTCGCCCGGGTGTACGAATCGGACATGATCGCCAAGCCGGACCCCGGCACCTTCCAGATCCTTCCCTGGCGCGCGGAGGCCCCCGGCACCGCCCGGATGTTCTGCGACATCCTGATGCCGGACGGCTCCCCCTCCTACGCCGACCCGCGCTACGTCCTCAAGCGCATCCTGGCCAAGACCTCCGACCTCGGGTTCACCTTCTACACCCACCCGGAGATCGAGTTCTTCCTGCTCAAGGACAAGCCCGTGGACGGCCGGCGGCCCACCCCCGGCGACTCCTCCGGCTACTTCGACCACACCCCGCAGAACGTCGGCATGGACTTCCGCCGACAGGCGATCACCATGCTGGAGTCGATGGGCATCTCGGTGGAGTTCAGCCACCACGAGGGCGCCCCCGGCCAGCAGGAGATCGATCTGCGCTACGCCGACGCCCTCTCGACGGCCGACAACATCATGACGTTCCGGCTGGTCATGAAGCAGGTGGCGCTGGAGCAGGGCGTGCAGGCGACGTTCATGCCCAAGCCGTTCTCGGAGTACCCGGGCTCGGGGATGCACACCCACCTCTCGCTCTTCGAGGGCGACCGCAACGCCTTCCACGAGTCCGGCTCGGAGTACCAACTCTCCAAGGTGGGGCGCTCGTTCATCGCCGGTCTGCTCAGGCACGCGGGCGAGATCTCCGCCGTCACCAACCAGTGGGTCAACTCCTACAAGCGCATCTGGGGCGGCGCCAACCGCACCGCGGGCGCCGGCGGCGAGGCCCCCTCCTACATCTGCTGGGGCCACAACAACCGCTCCGCGCTGATCCGCGTGCCGATGTACAAGCCCGGCAAGATGGGCTCGACCCGGGTCGAGGTCCGCTCGATCGACTCCGGCGCCAACCCGTATCTGACGTATGCGGTGCTGCTCGCGGCCGGTCTCAAGGGCATCGAGGAGGGCTACGAGCTGCCGGCCGGCGCCGATGACGACGTCTGGGCGCTGTCCGACTCCGAGCGCAGGGCGATGGGCATCGAGCCGCTGCCGCAGAACCTCGGCGAGGCCATCGATCTGATGGAGCGCAGCGAACTCGTCGCCGAGACCCTCGGCGAGCACGTCTTCGACTTCTTCCTCCGCAACAAGAAGCAGGAGTGGGAGGAGTACCGCTCCGAGGTCACCGCCTTCGAGCTGCGCAAGATGCTGCCCGTGCTCTGAGCCACCGCGCCACCGAGAGGCTGACCATGGCACTACCCGCTCCGCAGGGACGGCGGAGCAGTACCTTCACCCGGCTGCTGAGGCACGGTTTCACCGACCCCTCGGCGGCCGGGGAGCTGCTCGATTCCCCCGGCCTCGCCCCCGTACGCGACGATTCGGTGCTGCTCGAAGCGCTCGGTGCCACCGCGGACCCGGATCTCGCGCTGCGCGGCCTGGCCCGGCTGGTGGAGCGGCAGGGCGGGCCGGACGCCCAGCAGACGCTGCTCAGCACGGTCGTCGCGGCGAAACCGCTGCGCGACCGGCTGCTGGGGGTGCTCGGCGCGTCCGAGGCGCTCGCCGATCACCTCGTCCGCCATCCGCAGGACTGGCAGTCGCTGGTCACCTACGAGTCGGTCGATCTGCACCCCACCACCCCCGAGTTCGAGCTGGCGCTGGCCGAGGGCATCTGGGGCGAACAGGGCGCCGTCCGGCCGCGCGCGGACGCCCTGCGCACCGCCTACCGCCGCGCGCTGCTGGGGATCGCCGCCCGCGACGTGTGCGGGACGACCGATGTCGCCGAGGCCGCGGCCGAGCTCGCCGACCTGGCCACCGCCACGATCCGGGCCGCCCTGGAGATCAGCTACGAAGAGGCGCCCGGCGACGCCGCGGTGTGCCGGCTGGCCGTCATCGGCATGGGCAAATGCGGCGGCCGGGAGCTGAACTACGTCTCGGACGTCGATGTCATCTTCGTGGCCGAGGCCAAGGAAGGCGTCGACGAGGCCAAGGCGCTGCAGGCCGCGACCCGGATCGCGGCCCGCATGATGCGGCTGTGCTCGGACAACACCGTCGAGGGCACCATCTGGCCGGTGGACGCCAATCTGCGCCCCGAGGGCCGCAACGGCCCGCTGGTGCGCACGCTCAGCAGCCATCTCGCCTACTACCAGCGGTGGGCCAAGACCTGGGAGTTCCAGGCGCTGCTCAAGGCCCGCCCGATGGCCGGTGACCTCGGGCTGGGCGAGGAGTACATCGATGCGCTGGCGCCGATGGTGTGGGAGGTCGCCGAGCGGGAGAACTTCGTCGCCGATGTGCGCCAGATGCGCCGCCGGGTCGTCGAGAACATCCCCGCCGCCCAGGTCGAACGGGAGCTCAAGCTCGGCCCCGGCGGGCTGCGCGACGTCGAATTCGCCGTCCAGCTGCTCCAGTTGGTGCACGGCCGCAGCGATGCCACCCTGCGCAGCGCCACCACTCTCGACGCCCTGGCGGCGCTGGCGGCCGGCGGCTATGTCGGACGCCAGGACGCCGCGGCCCTGGACGCCGCCTACCGCTTCCTGCGCACCCTGGAGCACCGCATCCAGCTCTTCCGGATGCGCCGTACCCATCTGATGCCCGAGGACGAGGGCGAACTGCGGCGCCTGGCCCGCTCGTTGGGGCTGCGCACCGAGCCCGTCGACACCCTCCGCAAGGAGTGGAAGTGGCACGCCAGGGAAGTGCGCCGGCTGCACGAGAAGCTCTTCTACCGTCCGCTGCTCGACGCCGTCGCCACCCTGGAGACCGGCGAGACCCGGCTGTCCGCCAGGGCCGCCGGCCACCGCCTCGAAGCGCTGGGCTATGCCGACCCGGTGGCCGCACTGCGGCATCTGGAGGCGCTGGCCTCCGGGGTCACGCGCAAGGCCGCCATCCAGCGCACCCTGCTGCCCGTACTGCTGGCCTGGTTCGCGGACTCCGCCGACCCGGACGCCGGACTGCTCAACTTCCGCAAGGTCTCCGACGCCCTCGGCAAGACGCCCTGGTACCTGCGGCTGCTGCGCGACGAGGGCGCGGCCGCCGAGAACCTCGCCCGGGTGCTCTCCGCCGGCCGGCTCGCCCCCGATCTGCTGCTGCGCGCCCCCGAGGCGGTCGCCCTGCTCGGCGCCGCCGACGGCCTCCAGGCGCGCAGCCGGGCCGCGCTGGAGCAGGAGGTGCTGGCCGCGGTCGGCCGCGCGGACGGTGCGGAGGCGGCGGTCGCCGCGGCCCGCGGGGTGCGCCGCCGGGAGCTGTTCCGTACCGCCGCGGCGGATGTGATCGGCGCGTACGGCACCGAGTACAGCCCCGCGCACACCGACCACGGCCGCTCCGTCGACGCGGTCGGCTCGGCGGTCTCCGACCTCAACGCCGCCACCCTGGCCGGCGCCCTGCGTGCCGCGGTCCGCGCCCAGTGGGGCGACACCCTGCCCACCCGCTTCGCGGTGATCGGCATGGGCCGCTTCGGCGGCCGCGAGCTGAGCTACGGCTCGGACGCCGACGTCCTGTTCGTCCACGAACCGCGCGAGGGCGCCGACGAGCAGGAGGCCGCCCAGGCCGCGCACGCCGTCGCCAACGAGATGCGCCGACTGCTCGAACTCCCCTCCTCCGACCCGCCGTTGCCCATCGACGCGGACCTCCGCCCGGAGGGCAGGTCCGGCCCGCTGGTACGGACGCTCGCCTCCTACGCTGCCTACTACCGGCGCTGGTCGCTGGTCTGGGAGTCGCAGGCCCTGCTGCGCGCCGAACCGGTCGCCGGCGACGCGGAGCTGGGCCGGCGGTTCATCGAACTGATCGACCCGCTGCGCTACCCCGCCGAGGGCCTGGGCGACGAGGCGGTCCGCGAGATCCGCAAGCTCAAGGCCCGCATGGAGGCCGAACGGCTGCCCCGCGGCGCGGACCCGACCACCCACGCCAAGCTGGGCCGCGGCGGCCTGAGCGACGTCGAGTGGACCGTCCAACTGCTCCAGATGCAGCACGGCTGGGAGATCCCCGGCCTGCGCACCACCCGCACCCGCGAGGCACTCGCCGCCGCACACGCCGCCGAACTGATCGGCACCGAGGACGCCCAGACCCTGGACGAGGCGTGGGTACTGGCCGCCCGCGTACGCAACGCCGTGATGGTCGTCCGAGGCCGCCCCGGCGACACGTTCCCCGTCGACGGCCGCGAACTGGCGGCCGTAGGCCGCTACCTCGGCTACGAGGAGGGCCAGACGGGCGAGATGCTCGACGACTACCGACGCGTGACCCGCAGGGCGCGGGCGGTCGTCGAGGAGATCTTCTACGGGGCGTAGTTCTGTTCTTCCCACGTTTTTGGCTGGCCCGCCGTGGTGGTTGTTCGCCGTTGCGCTTTGCGGCGCGGCGCACGTTTTTGTCTTTCCCGCCGTGTTTCGTCTCGCCGTTGCGCCTGCGGCGGGCGTGGGTTGTTGGGTGCGGTGCCGCTCCTCCGGACTTCGTCCTGCGGCTCGGCCCCTCCCGTGGTGGGGGAGGAATCAGGCCGGTGGGGGTGTTTGTAGGTGGTCCGGTGTGCCTAGTCGGTCGCAGTGAGCTGGCTACCGTGGCGCGCCCCCACTCACCGTCACTCACTCCACCCACGGGAGGGGACGGGCCGGAGGGGTCGGTGTGTGGGACGTAAAGCGAAGCAGTCCCACACACCGACCCCGGAGGTCCGTCACCGCACCCGACACCCACTCGGCCCGCCGCAGGCGCAACGGCGAGAAGCAACCACGGCAGGAAAGTCGACAACGTACGGCGCGCCGCAAAGCGCAGCGGAGGGGCGGGAAAGTCGACAACGTGCGGCGCGTAGGGGCGGGGTACCCGCTCCGGCCGTTGCCCGCACAGCCGTTGCGCCCGCTGCCGTGAGCGGCACGATTCAGCCAACCAGTTTCCGGTCCGGGCGACGGGAACCCGGCTGCTGCGGCCCGGCCCATGGCGAGGAACGGTGGCGTGCGCCGGTGATTCCCGCGGTGGCCGGGAAAGGTGAACGGTGGACATTTTTCGATTTATCGCCGGGTGCGGCGGGGCTTGTTCCGCCCCTCGTCCCCTTGATCGATTTCTGATTGCATTTCATGCGTTGACCAACTCCAACGCAAAGGAATGATGATGCGGAGTAAGCAGAGGATCCTGGCAGGGATTCTGTCGGCATCCGTCGCCTGGGCCGGATTTCTAGGAGTCTCTGCCGGGCCCGCGCAGGCTGCCACGGTTTCGCATGTGCGTATGGCCGCGCCGGCGGCTCAGAAATCGGCGGTCGGAAAGTGGCACATACGCAACTCGTTCTTCGGGAAGAACGGCGAAGACGTGCCCCTGCGGCAGGGGGATCTGAAGTTCGGCTACAAGCACATTCAGGACAAGCACCCGGAAGATGACACTTCCTTGATCGGCTGGATCGACGATACCCTCGAAGACGGAAAATACCAGGAAGATGAGGGGTCGACGGTGGTGCGGAACCGGACGGCCACCGGGCAGATGTTCCGGGTGGTGTTCTCGGAGCGCGAAGACGAAGCCTCCAAGGACGGTCGACCGGTCGGCATCATTACGGCGTTCCTTGAATGACGGGAGCGAGAGGAGAGGCCGTGGACCACACGCCGCGTGGCGGCATGGAGAGGGACGAGTGGCTCGCGCAATTTCAGCGGTCCCTGGAACGTTCCCTGCCGAAGAGTTTGGCCTCGGAAGAGGATCAGGGTTCCCTGCGGGAAATGCTTGTCGACCGGAGAGAGCAGGGTATCTGGATCACTGCCACCTTCTCCATGGCGAGTCGTCCCGGGGTGGCCTTTGAATGGCAGGAAAATGTGGTGCCCGAGTTGAGTACGGACTGGGACCCCGCATTCGCTGCCATGCTCTTCCGCACGCACCTCATCGAGTGGTATCACACGGAGGCCAAAAGGCGGCCCCCCACTGCCGATGGCGTCGTCCGCGGCTGACCCGGTGGCCACGCGGTGCGAAAGCTGTCCGGCTCCGCGGTACGGCCAGGGCCTCATGCGGGCTCCGCTGCGCTCGCCCCTTCTCGGGGGAGGGCGCGGGGCCGCATGAGGCCCTGGCTCACGCCGCAGCCGGCAACGCCCGGGCCATCCTGTGCGGCAACGACCCGTACCAGACAGACGCCACCGCGAAGCCCACGCTCAGGCACGCGACCCCGCCCAACGCGTCCAGCCAGAAGTGGTTGGCGGTGGAGACGATGACCAGGAGGGTGACGGTGGGGTAGAGCAGCCCGAGGACCCTCGCCCACAGCGGCTTGGCCAACAGGGCGATCGTGATGCCGCACCACAGCGACCAGCCGATGTGCATCGACGGCATCGCGGCGTACTGGTTGGACATCGAGGCGAGGTTGCCGGACGCCATCGAGCCCCAGGTTCCGTGGTCGACGAGGGTGTCGACGAAGCCGCCGCCCGTCATCAGCCGGGGCGGCGCCAGCGGGAAGAAGTAATAGCCGATCAGGGCGACGCCGGTGGTGGCGAAGAGGGCCAGCCGCGCCGCGGCATAGCGGCCCGGGTGCCAGCGGTAGAGCCAGACCAGCACCCCGATCGTCACGATGAAGTGCAGTGTCGCGTAGTAGTAGTTCATCGACACGATCAGCCACGTCACGGAGTCGACCGCGTGGTTGACGGTGCGCTCGACGGCGATGCCCAGGGAGTGCTCCGCCTGCCAGATCCAGTCGGCGTTCTTGAGCGCCTTGGCCTTCTGCTCCGGAACGGCGTTGCGAATCATCGAGTACGTCCAGTAGCTGACCGCGATCAGCAGGACCTCGAACCAGAGCCGGGGGGTGCGCGGGGACCTCAGCCGGGCCAACCGGCCCTCGTTCGCCGGACGGTCCGCGGGTTCCCCGGTGGGTGTCGGGGTGGTCGGCAGGCCGTCCAGAGTCCTCGTATTCGCATCACCCATAGGCAGACAGTCTGCCAGAAAGGGGCGTGTCGCCGATCATCCTTCGGTCGGGTATTCGAAGCCGCATATCGGTCTTGAGGGGGACATCGGACCCCCGTCGTTCTCGGGGGTGCGAACGTCAAAGAGCCCGCAGCGGCTTCGGGATCCGGGCCGTTTTCGGGGCCGAGGCGGTCGAGCCGCGGACGACGAGTTCGGGGTGGAAGACGAACTCGCTGTGCGGGGCCGGGGTGCCGCCGATCTCCTCCAGCAGCGCACGCACCGCCGCCTGCCCCATGGCCGTGACCGGCTGCCGGATCGTGGTCAGCGGCGGGTCGGTGAAGGCGATCAGCGGGGAGTCGTCGAAGCCGACCACGGAGACGTCCCGCGGGACGTCCAGCCCGCGCTGGCGGGCCGCGCGGATCGCACCGAGCGCCATCATGTCGCTGGCGCAGACGATGGCCGTCGCGCCCCGCTCGATCAGCGCGCCGGCCGCGGCCTGCCCGCCCTCCAAGGTGTAGAGGGAGTGCTGGATGAACGGCTCCGCCTCGGCCGGGCCGGTCTGCAGCCGCTCCTGCATGCTGCGGACGAAGCCCTCGATCTTGCGCTGTACGGGCACGAACCGCTTGGGCCCGAGCGCCAGCCCGATCCGCCGGTGGCCCAGCGCACCGAGATGGGTGATCGCCAGATCCACCGCGGCCCGGTCGTCGGGGGAGACGAACGGGGCCTGCACCTTGTCGGAGAAGCCGTTGATGAGGACGAACGGCACGCCCTGGCCGCGCAGCTGTTCATAGCGCTGCATATCGGCGGAGGTGTCGGCGTGCAGCCCGGAGACGAAGATGATGCCGGCCACCCCGCGGTCGACCAGCATCTCGGTCAGCTCGTCCTCCGTGGAGCCGCCCGGAGTCTGGGTCGCGAGGACCGGCGTATAGCCCTGGCGGGTCAGTGCCTGCCCGATGACCTGCGCGAACGCCGGGAAGATCGGGTTCTCCAGCTCCGGGGTGATCAGTCCGACCAGCCCCGCGCTGCGCTGCCGCAGCCGCACCGGACGTTCGTAGCCCAGCACATCGAGGGCGGCAAGCACGGACTGGCGGGTGGTGGCGGAGACACCGGGCTTCCCGTTGAGAACCCGGCTGACGGTGGCCTCGCTGACACCCGCCTGTGCTGCGATATCGGCCAGCCGGGCGGTCATGAGCAGGACTGTACCGTTCTGCTGTCAGATTGCCCACCAGATGCAGCTGTCACCGGGCAGCACCGCGCTGCCGTCGTTGACGATCACCGGCGTGCTGGCCAGCAGCGGGGTCCCGGGCGCCGGGAAGGCGAGGTCGCGGCCCAGGGTGTTGACGGTGCACAGCACGCCGGGGCGGCGGAAGGCGAGCACCCCGTCGGGCGCGGACACCCAGCTCATCGGCCCGTCGCCCAGCCCCGGCAGCCGGCGCCGCAGGGACAGCGCGGTGCGGTAGAGCTCCAGGGTGGAGGCGGGGTCGCCGGTCTGTGCGGCGACGGTCAGCGCGCGCCAGTCGGCCGGCTGCGGCAGCCAGCTGCCGCCGGGCCCGAAGCCGTACGGCGGCTGCTCGCCGGACCAGGGGAGCGGGACCCGGCAGCCGTCGCGGAAGCCGTCCTGGCCGCTGGTGTCCCCACCGTCCGCAGCCGGGACGTCGGCGGCCGCGGCACCGACTGCCGTGCCCGGGCGGCGGCCGCGGAAGAACGCCGGGTCCTGGCGGACCTCGTCGGGCAGGTCGGTGACCTCGGGCAGGCCCAACTCCTCGCCCTGGTAGAGGTAGGCGGAGCCGGGCAGCGCCAGCATCAGCAGGGTGGCGGCGCGGGCGCGGGCCAGGCCGCCGCCGAGGCGGGTGGTGTGGCGGACCACGTCGTGGTTGGACAGCACCCAGGTGGTGGGGGCGCCGACCGAGGCGGTGGCGGCGATCGAGGCGTCGATGACCGCGCGCAGCGCCCCGGCCTGCCAAGGGGCGTTCAGGAACTGGAAGTTGAAGGCCTGGTGGAGTTCGTCGGGGCGGACGTAGAGGGCGAGGCGTTCGGGGGTGGGCGCCCAGGCCTCGGCGACGCCGATCACCTGCGTGCCGTGGGCGTCGCCGTAACCGTCCAGCAGCCGCCGCCAGGTGCGGTGGATGGCATGCACCCCGTCCTGGTCGAAGAACGGCAGGACCTGGGTGCCGATCAGCTGGGCCTGCCGGCCGTGGCCGATGTCCGGCAGACCGGGCGCCTTGATCATGCCGTGCGCGACATCGATCCGGAAGCCGTCCACGCCCAGGTCGAGCCAGAAGCGCATGATGGCCTCGAACTCGGCGTGCACCTCCGGGTTGTCCCAGTTCAGATCGGGCTGCTCGGGCGCGAAGAGGTGGAGGTACCAGTCGCCGCGGTCGGTACGCGTCCAGGCCGGGCCGCCGAAGACCGACTCCCAGTCGTTGGGCGGGAGTTCGCCGCGGGGCCCCTTGCCCGGACGGAAGACATAGCGCTCCCGGGCCAGTTCGGGGTCCTGGAACCACGGGTGCCGGTCGGAGGTGTGGTTGGGCACGATGTCGACGATCACCCGCAGGCCCAGGTCATGGGCGGTGCGCAGGAGATCGTCGGCGTCCTGGAGGGTGCCGAAGAGCGGGTCGACGGCGCGGTAGTCGGCGACGTCGTAGCCGCCGTCGGCCTGCGGTGAGGCGTAGAACGGGGTGAGCCAGACGGCGTCCACCCCCAGGTCCTTCAGGTACGGCAGCCGCTCACGGACCCCGCGCAGATCGCCGATGCCGTCGCCGTCGCTGTCGGCGAACGAGCGCACGTAGACCTGGTAGATGACGGCGTCGCGCCACCACCGGGAATCCCGGCCGGTCTCGGGGGCCCGGGGGGCGGGGCCGGGGGAAGTGAGCTCCTGGGTCATCTGCCGTCCCTGTCGGTCGAGAGGCGTGCATGCCGTCACGCAATCAACGCTCGGGCGGGCGCGGGGTGACGGTGCCGGGAGCGCCCGGAGGGTCCCGTTCCAGCCATCTCGTTGCAATTCGTTCCAGTGGTCTTGCAGAAATTTGCCGCAAGGTCTTTCGGTTTGTTTGCGGCGCTGTTACGTTCCTGACCGCCATCTGAGGCATTTCCCTAAGGAGTTCACATGCGGTGTGGCATACGGGGCGTAACGGCCACCGCGCTGGTCGCGGGCCTGGCACTGGCGGCGACGGCGTGCGGCGGGGGTGACGGCGGCAGCGGCGGCAGCAGCGGGAGCGAACTGTCCGGAACCGTTACCTTCTGGGACACCTCCAACGACGCCGAGAAGGCGACGTACCGCAAGCTTGCCGAAGGTTTCCAGAAGGAGCACCCGAAGGTCCACGTTCAGTACGTGAACGTCCCGTTCGGTGAGGCCAACGCCAAATTCAAGAACGCTGCGGGCGGCAACTCCGGCGCCCCCGACGTGATGCGCACCGAGGTCGCCTGGACCGCCGACTTCGCCAACCTCGGCTACCTCGCCCCGCTCGACGGCACCCCCGCCCTCGACAAGACCGACGACTACCTCCCGCAGGCCGTCGGCTCCACCAAGTTCAAGGGCAAGACCTACGCGGCACCCCAAGTCATCGACACCCTCGGCCTCTTCTACAACAAGAAGATCCTCAAGGACGCCGGCGTCGGGGTGCCCAAGACCTTCGCCGAACTGACCACCGCCGCCAAGAAGATCAAGGCCAAGACCGGCGCCACCGCCCTCTACCTGCGCGGCGACGACCCCTACTGGTTCCTGCCCTACCTCTACGGCGAGGGCGGCAACATGGTCGACGCCCGCGACAAGATCGTGCAGATCGACGACGGCGCCGGCGTCAAGGCCTTCAAGACGATCAAGGACCTGGTCGACTCCAAGGCCGCCGTCACCGACGCCACCGACGGCCAGGAGAACCAGCTCAAGGCCCTCAAGGACGGCACCGTCGCGATGGCCGTCGACGGCCCCTGGGACATCGAAGGCGCCCGCGCCGGCAAGGCCTTCAAGGACAAGGAGAACCTCGGCGTCGCCCCCGTACCCGCCGGCTCCAAGGCCCAGGGCTCCCCGCAGGGCGGCTGGAACCTCTCTGTCTACGCGGGCAGCAAGAACCTCCAGGCCTCCTACGCCTTCGTGAAGTACATGAGCTCGGCCAAGGTCCAGCAGCAGACCACCGACAAGCTCAGCCTGCTGCCCACCCGCAAGTCCGTCTACGACGTGCCGGCCGTCAAGAACAACGAGATGGTCAAGTTCTTCAAGCCCGCCGTGGACGGCGCCGTCCAGCGCCCCTGGATCGCCGAGGGCAACTCCCTCTTCGAGCCGATCAAGGTCCAGATGAACAAGGTGCTCACCGGCTCCGCCACGCCCGAGCAGGCCGCCAAGGCGACCGGCGACGCCTACCGGAAGCTGCTCAAGGACTACAAGTGACCGTTGCTGTACGGGTGCGCCGCGCGCTGGGCACCCACTGGTACGCATGGACGATGGTCGCCCCGGTGGTACTCGTCATCGGGGTGATCATCGGCTACCCGCTGGTGCGCGGCGTCTTCCTCTCGCTCACCGACGCCAACGAGGCCAACGTCGAGCGGAACATCGGCGTCAACCACCTCCCCGCCACCTACAAGTTCACCGGCCTGGACAACTACAAGGCGGTGCTCACCGACGGCGTCTTCTGGGACCGCCTCGGCTGGACCGTGACCTGGACCGTCGCCTGCGTCTCGATCACCTTCCTGACCGGCCTCGCCCTGGCGAACATGCTCAACCGCTCGCTGCGCGGCCGCACCTTCTACCGCCTGGCGCTGATCCTGCCGTGGGCCATCCCCGCCTTCATCTCCGTCTTCACCTGGCGGATGCTCTACAACGAGAAGAACGGCATCCTCAACAAGCTGCTGGCCGGTGGCGGCATCGACGCCGTCCCGTGGCTCAACGACCCCACCTGGGCGAAGCTCTCGGTCATCGCCGTCAACGTCTGGCTGGGCGTGCCCTTCATGCTCGTCGCGCTCCTCGGCGGGCTCCAGTCCATACCCGGCGAGCTCTACGAGGCCGCCGAGATGGACGGCGCGAGCGCCTGGCAGCGCTTCCGCCACATCACGATCCCCGGACTGCGGGCCGTCAGCAGCACCGTCATCCTGCTCTCCACCATCTGGACCTTCAACATGTTCCCGGTGATCTTCCTGCTGACCCGGGGCGGCCCCGGCGACGCCACCGAGATCCTGGTGACCTACGCCTACCGGCTCTCCTTCGTCGACAGCCCCCGCAACTTCTCCGAGTCCGCGGCCTGGGGCGTCCTGATCCTCGTCCTGCTCTCGGCCGTCGCGGTCGTCTACCGCAGGGCACTGCGCAAGCAGGGAGAGGTGTGGTGACCATGACCCGCACACCGCCTGCCCGCACCGGCACACCGTCGGCCCGCACCGGCACACCCCGCAAGCGCTCCGAGCGCTCCCGGGTCGCCTCCGCCGGACTGCACCTCACCCTGGCCGTCGCGGCCGTGATCGCGGTGTTCCCGCCCCTGTGGCTGCTGGTGACGTCCTTCAAACCCCGCAACGACGCCTTCTCCACCAGCCTCGTCACCCACTTCACGCTCGCCAACTACACCCACGTGGTGGCCGATACCGAGTTCCTGACCTGGTTCAAGAACTCCGTGCTGATCGTCGGGGTGACCACCGTCCTCGGTGTCTTCCTCGCCGCCACCACCGGCTACGCCGTCAGCCGCTTCCGCTTCCCCGGAATGCGTCCGCTGATGTGGCTGCTGCTGATCACCCAGATGTTCCCGGTCGCCGTGCTGATCGTGCCGCTCTACAACCTGCTGGCGAGCCTCGGCCTGCTCAACCAGCCCGCGGGCCTGGTCATCACGTACCTCACCATCGCCGTCCCGTTCTGCGCCTGGATGATGAAGGGCTTCTTCGACACCATCCCGGTGGAGATCGACGAAGCGGGCCGGGTCGACGGTCTCAACCCCTTCGGCACCTTCTGGCGGCTCGTCCTGCCGCTCGCCCGCCCGGGCCTCGCCGTCACCGGCTTCTACACCTTCGTCACCGCCTGGGCCGAGGTCGCCTACGCCTCCGCGTTCATGACCGGCGAGGAGAACCTGACGCTCGCCGGCGGGCTGCAGACCTTCGTCAACCAGTACACCAACGACTGGGGTTCGATGACCGCCGCCGCCGTGATCATCGCCGTCCCGGCCGCGCTCGTCTTCGCCTTCGCCCAGCGCCACCTCGTCGCCGGACTGACCGCCGGCACCACCAAGGGATGACATGACCCCACAGCACAACAACGTCACTCCTGCCACCGACTGGTGGCGCGAAGCGGTGATCTACCAGGTCTATCCGCGCAGCTTCGCCGACGGCAACGGCGACGGCATGGGGGACCTGGCGGGCATCCGCAGCCGGCTGCCGTACCTGCGCGACCTGGGCGTGGACGCCGTCTGGCTCAGCCCCTTCTACGCCTCCCCGCAGGCCGACGCCGGCTACGACGTCGCCGACTACCGCGCCATCGACCCGATGTTCGGCACCCTGCCCGACGCCGAGGCCGTCATCCGTGACGCACACGCCCTCGGCCTGCGCATCATCGTCGACCTCGTCCCCAACCACTGCTCCGACCAGCACGAATGGTTCCGCCGCGGGCTCGCCGAGGGCCCCGGCTCGACGATCCGCGAGCGCTTCCACTTCCGCAAGGGACGCGGCGAGAACGGCGAGCTGCCGCCCAACGACTGGGAGTCCCTCTTCGGCGGCCCCGCCTGGACCCGGGTGTCCGACGGCGAGTGGTACCTCCACCTCTTCGCCCCCGAGCAGCCCGACTTCAACTGGGACCACCCCGCCGTCCGGGACGAGTTCCGCTCCGTCCTGCGCTTCTGGCTCGACCTGGGCGTCGACGGCTTCCGGGTGGACGTGGCGCACGGCCTGGTCAAGGCCCCCGGCCTGCCCGACATGGGCCACGGCGAACAGCTCAAGCTGCTCGGCAACCAGGTCCTGCCGTTCTTCGACCAGGACGGGGTGCACGACATCTACCGCTCCTGGCGCACCGTCCTCGACGAGTACGCGGGCGAGCGGATCGCGGTAGCCGAGGCCTGGACCCCCACCGTCGAACGCACCGCCCTCTACCTGCGCCCCGACGAACTCCACCAGGCCTTCAACTTCCATTACTTGAACACCGGTTGGGACGCGGCAGCGCTCCGCGAGGCGATAGACACCTCCCTCGATGCCATGCGCCCGGTGTCCGCCCCCACCACCTGGGTGCTGTCCAACCACGACGTCGTACGCCACCGCACCCGCCTCGGCGGCGGCCTGGACCGGGCCCGCGCCGCCACCCTGCTGATGCTGGCACTGCCGGGCTCCGCCTACCTCTACCAGGGCGAGGAGTTGGGCCTGCCCGAGGTCATCGACCTGCCCGACGAGGTCCGCCAGGACCCCTCCTTCTTCCGGGCCGCCGGCCAGGAGGGCCTGCGCGACGGCTGCCGGGTGCCGATCCCGTGGAGCGGCGACGCGGCCCCGTACGGCTTCGGCACCGGCGGCAGCTGGCTCCCGCAGCCCGTCGACTGGGCCGCCCTCACCGTCGAGGCCCAGACCGGCGACCCCGACTCGACCCTGGAGCTGTACCGCACCGCCATGTCCCTGCGGCGCACGCACCCCGCCCTGGGCGCGGGCGACTCGGTCGAGTGGCTGGACGCCCCCGCCGGCATCCTGGCCTTCCGCCGCCCCGGCGGCCTGGTCTGCACGGTCAACACGACGGAGGCTCCGGTCCGCCTCTCCGTCCCGGGCCGCGTGCTGCTCTCCTCCCGCCAACTGGCAGCGTCTCAGGGGGACTTCGTTCTGCCCGCCGATACCACCATCTGGTGGGAGGTGTGACCCTGCCCGATACCCATGCCACACCCCGGCTCTCCGACATCGCCGGACAGGCGCAGGTCAGCGAGGCCACCGTCAGCCGGGTGCTGAACGGCAGGGCGGGCGTGGCGGCGAGCACCCGGCAGCGGGTGCTCGCCGCGCTGGACGTGCTCGGCTACGAGCGTCCCGTACGGCTGCGGCGGCGCAGCGCCGGCCTGGTCGGTCTGGTCATCCCGGAGCTGACCAACCCGATCTTCCCGGCCTTCGCCCAGATCATCGAGCAGTCGCTGGCCGGCCACGGCTACACCCCGGTGCTGTGCACCCAGATGCCGGGCGGGGCCACCGAGGACGAACTCGTCGAGCAACTGGAGGAGCGCGGCGTCACCGGCATCGTCTTCCTCTCCGGCCTGCACGCCGACACCCGCGCCGACCCCACCCGCTACGCCCGGCTGGCCTCCCGCGGCGTCCCGTTCGTCCTCATCAACGGCTACAACGACCGCATCGACGCCCCGTTCGTTTCACCCGATGACGGCGCGGCGGCCCGGATGGCGGTACGTCACCTGGCCGAGCTGGGACACGAGCGGATCGGGCTCGCCGTCGGCCCGGCCCGCTATGTGCCCTCCCGCCGCAAGGCCGAGGGCTTCGCGGCGGCGCTGGCGGAGTCGTTCGGCCTGTCGAGGGGGCAGGCCGAACGACGCATCCAGCACACCCTGTTCAGCGTCGAGGGCGGCCATGCGGCCGCCACCGCACTCCTCGACGACCAGGGCTGCACCGGCATCGTCTGCGGCAGCGACCTGATGGCGCTGGGTGTCGTCCGTGCGGCCCGCCAGCGGGGTCTGGACGTCCCCGGCGATGTCTCGGTCGTCGGCTTCGACGACTCCCAGCTGATCGCCTTCACCGACCCGCCGCTGACCACCGTCCGCCAACCGGTCCAGGCGATGGCGACCGCCGCGGTCGGCGCCCTCATCGAGGAGATCCACGAGCGCGGGCAGGGTCGCCAGGCCTCGCCCCGGCGCACCGAGTTCGTCTTCCAGCCGGAGCTCGTCGTACGGGGATCGACGGGCCCGGTCGGGACCTGACCTCCGGCCCACGGCGGCTCTGACCTGCTTAAAACCGTGGTCTGCCCCCGCACGTTTCGTGGTAGGGGCGGGTGCGGCCTTGTGGCTCCCCGTGGGTGCGCGGGCCCGACCGAAGAGTTGTGGTCGGGACGTGGACACCGGGCCCTGCCGTGCTTCGAATGGCTGAAACCGGCGGCGCAAGCCGGGCATAAGCGGTGTTCGGGAAAAAGGGAGTCACGCCATGACGAATTCAGCCTCCGCCCTGCGGAGGGCGGTCAGCGGAAGGGCCAGAAATGCCACGGTGCTGGCTGCGGCAGTGCTTGTCGCGGCGCCTCTGATGGGTACCGCGTCACCGGCCGCGGCTGCCGACGAGCAGAAGCCGATCAAGGACAAGGAAACGATTTACTCGTCGGAGGCCGACATCATCGCGAAGATGGCGGGGACGGCTGAGAAGAAGGGGTGGGCGCCGGTCGCGGATTCCGAGAGCGTGATGGGCTACCCCAAGGGCCTGGACCGGGACAAGGACAACAAGGTCATGCCCGTCTACAAGGACGATGTGCAGGCCCAGTACGACGCCAAGCAGGCGGTCGTGGACGCCAAGGCGGCGGCGAAGAAGTACTACGAGGACAAGATCAACAACCCCCAGCCGTTGCGGGAGACCGCCAAACTGCTGGCGGATTCGACCCTCACCGATCCCGAGGTCCGTGGGGACACCAACGACGACGCGCTCTTCGGGAGGGGCGGCCCCGAACTCGGGGCGGAACACACCGAGATGTACTGCGCGGGCAAGCATGCCCCCGCCCCGGGCGGCAGGGTGGATCAGAATGCTGCCAAAGCGAATCCGTGCGTCTTCGTCGGCAAGCTCGACAAGAAGGACGGTTCCAAGTACCCCAAGGTGGGTGGCAGTAGCGGTATGGCAGGCGGCGGCGAGAAGACGTACACAGTCGCGGGAGAGACCACGGAGGAGAAAAGCTCGACGGAAGGCTGGGCGGTGGGCGGCAAGTTCACACCCAAGGTCGCCCTCACCCCGGCGGGAGACAAGGGCGGCGCGGGGGGAGAGCTCGGCGCTGAGGCCAGCTTTACCTACAGCTACTCCTCCACCACCACCAACAAGGTGAGCACCAAGCAGCAGGATGAAACCAAGGTCACGTTCCCGAGCGACAAGAAGGGGAGCCTGCAAGGTCGGCGCGACGGCGCTTACTACGTCGGCTACATCGTCGTCCGCAAGACCAATGCCCTACCCGAGGACAACATAGGACAGGAGCATCTGATCGCTATTCCCGCCCGGGTCTACGTCCAGTCCCCCCAGTCCAGCACCTCCGTCACCTACTTCAAGTACCAGGAGTAGGAGTGACCGGGTTAGCGAGCACCCCCTGCCTGGGCGGCGTACGCAACGAACGCCGCCCAGGCAGGGGCCGGTACGGCGAGCTGGGGGCCGGCCTTGTCCTTGGAGTCGCGGATGTGGATGGTGGTGGGGGTGGGGGCTATCTCTATGCAGTCGTCGCCAGAGCTGCCGCTGTAGCTGCTCTTGAACCAGTCCAGATCGGTGGTGTTCATAGCGCTCCTCGCATCTGCTTTAGCAGGCTCGTGGAGTCCTCGGGGGTGAGGGCCTGCGAACGCAGTTTTGCATAGCGCATATGGAGCGTGCTGATCGTCTTTGAGTCAGAGATGAGCAGGCCGCTCTCCTGACCCTCGCAGTAGGCGTACCACCGGTTGGTCGGGGTCTCCAGTAGTCGCAGTGGTCCGTCCATCCCGGCGTGAACTCCCCGCGACAACGGCATGATCTGCAGCTCGACGTTACGAAGCTCTGTGCATTCCAGTACGTGGTCGAGGAGTTCTCGGGTGGTGTCCACGCCGCCGGTCCGGCGCAGGAAGACGTGTTCGTCGAAGATGAAGCTGAATGCCGTGTTCGGCCTGTCTTGCAACAGCCTCTGTCGATCCAAACGGGCGGTCACCTGAATCTCGGCTTCTTCGTCGGTCAGTAGCGGGATGCGGTGCTCGAACAGCTCGCGCGCGTATGTCTCGGTCTGCAACAGCCCTGGAATCAACCGGCATTCGTACGTGTAAAGACTGATCGCCTGCTCCTCCAACGCCGCCCACTGCCGGAACCACGCCGCAATCCCCGGCTTTCGCGCCAGATGGATGGCCGCCGCCCGTAACACCCCGAACGCATCCAGCGCCTCCTCCGCCCGCTCGATGAAATCGGGTGGGGGCAAACGTCGCCCCTGCTCGATCGAGGCCACGGTCTGCGCGGAGAACCGCACCAGCAGGGCCAGGCCCTCCTGCGTGAGCCCCGCCCGCTCCCGGAAGACCTTGACCACGGCCCCGAATGTCTTGAGGCTGTCCGTGGCTTCCGGTTCGCCGCTGCCCGTACCGCCGGTCATGTCCTGCACCTCCATGTGCTCGTCCGGCCTTCGCCCAACTCACCCATGATTACTCTCCGTTACGCGTACTGTCCACCCCCTGTGCCCGTACGCTGACCCTCCGTACGGGTCAGAGTCCTGGTCATGCGGCAGAAACGGGCGGCACCGTAGGGGTATGCCAGTCCACGTCTCCCCTCCGGCGGACCATCTCACGGTCACCGTACGTGTGTTCACCCAGCGCTTCAGCGCCACCCGCCGCGGTGCCCGACTCGCCCGCCGGCTCGCCGTGCAGCAACTCGACGCCTGGGGCTTCCCCTACGGCGGCGAGGTTTCCGACTCCGTCGCCCTGATCGTCGGCGAACTCGCCGCCAACGCCGCGACCCATGGCCGCGTACCCGGCCGTGACTTCGAACTGCGCTTGATGGAACTGCCCGGCTCCGCCCGCCCGGGCACCCTCCGCATCGAGGTCGCCGACACCCGCACGGAGAAGCGGCCGCCGAGCCTCGGCGCCATCGCGCCGCCACCGCCGGACTCCGAGGCCGGCCGTGGGCTGGTCCTCGTGACCGCGCTCGCGACCCGTTGGGGCGTCCTCGACCGGCACCCCGTCGGCAAGACCATCCACGCCGAACTGGACCTCTAGGACCTGTCCGGCGGATCATGTGACTTCTCGCGCTCCGGCCCGTTGGCATGTCCATGGGGCGTGGAGATCTCGCGAACGAGGAATGGGCCCGGCTGAAGACGTATCTACCCAAGTCCGGGCAGCGTGGTGGGCGTTGGGCCAGCCACCGCAGGATCATCAACGGGATCCTGTACCGGAACCGGACCGGGGTGCCGTGGCGGGATCTGCCTACGCGGTTCGGCAAGTGGAAGACCGTGTACGAGAGGCACAGACGCTGGTCGGCGGACGGTACGTGGGACAGAATCTTCGCGACCGTCCTGGCCGACGCGGATGCTGAGGGCCGCATCGACTGGTCCATGGTGAGCGTGGACTCCACCACCTGCCGGGCCCACCAGCACGCCGCCGGAGCGCGCAAGAAACCACCGCGGGTGCCGGGAAAAGACGCACGCCCCGGGAGCACCGCCCCGATGAGGGACTCGGACGCTCCCGGGGCGGCCTCACCTGCAAGGTTCACCTCGCCGGGAAGGGAACCGCCGCCCACTGGCCCTGCTGATCACCCCGGGCCAGTGGGGCGACGCCCCGCAGCTCATCCCCGTCATGGAACGAATTCGTGTCGGCCGACTCGGCGGCGGTCGTCCTCGCACCCGGCCTGACCACCTCGGCGGCGACAAGGCCTATTCCTCTTGGCGTAACCGCCGTTACCTGCGCAGACGGCAGATCAAGCACACGATCCCCGAGCCGAAGAACCAGCGGGCCAACCGTCGACGCCGCGGCAGCAAGGGCGGCCGACCCGCCGGCTTCGACAAGACGATCTACAAGCGCAGAAACGAAGTCGAGCGGACGATCAACGCCCTCAAGAACTCCCGGGCCGTGGCCACGAGATACGACAAGAGGGCCTACATCTTCCACGGCACCATCACCCTCGCCTCGATCCGGCTCTGGCTCCGCCCATGATCCGCCGGGTGGAACCTGGCGGTGAGGCGCTCGAAAACCAGTGGATCAGCGCCGCTGTGCGCCATTACCGTGCTGCCGAACCAAGTTGTCTAGGCAAGGACGCCCCGTTGTACACCCTGTGAGACCTCCCGAGTGCTGATTCGTCGCGCGTCGCGCATGTGCGCCGCGCTTCATTTTGCTGCGGACTTCTCACTGAAACCGGTGTACTTCTGTGCTCAATAACTGGGTGGTCATGCCCACCTGCCTGCCTCTCGTTCGCCGCCGTTGCTACGCGTGCGCGTCCGAACGCTTCCGGGCAAACGGCAAATTTCGCGTCAACGCGAACCATAAGCTCATCGACGCCTGGCTCCTCGTGCTCTGTACCGCTTGCGGTGACACGGTGAAGCTCACGGTCCTGGAGCGGATGAACGTGCGCTCCGTACGACCTGAGCTGCTGGACCGGATGCATGGCAACGACCCTGGCCTGGCGGCCGAGTTGCTCCAGGATCCGGTCCTACGGCGCCGAAATCGCATCGCCCTCGACTGGGACAACGCCTGGCGCCTCGACACCGGCGGATCGGATCACCTGGACCGCGAGGTGATCGACGTCTTGGTCCACTTCGTGGCGCGGATCCCTGTCCGGCCGGTGCGACTGATCGCTGAAGGTTGCGGTCTTTCACGGGCCGAGGTCGAGAGGCTGATCGCGGAGGGGAAACTCGTTTCGGCAGTCCGGCTGAGCGGCAAGCTCACCGGCGACTTCACCTTCACGCTCAAGCGCTGAGCCCTCCCCGGGGACCAGGGGCCTGTCCTGCATGATCCGCCGGACAGGCCCTAGGCCACCGCTCGCTTCACGAGCGCACCGATCCGTGCCTCCACCTCGGCCGTCACCTCGGTCAGGGCGAAACCGGCCGCCCACGTCGTGCCCTCGGCCAGGTTCGCCTGGTCGCTGAAGCCGGGCGTCGCGTAACGCGCCTTGAACTTCTCATGCAGCAGCCGGCCGATCTACCCGGATGGCGGCCCTCCGCCGGATCTCCCCAGGGAATACGTGCGGAAGCTACGAGGATAAGGAGCAACGGTATGGCGAAGAACTCCGTCGTACGCCGGCCGGGTGACGGCGACGCATTCTGGCTGCTGAACGGCCTCTACGAGGTCAAGGCGTCCGGTGAGGAAACCAACGGCGAGATGACGGTCATGGAGATGACCATCCCGGAGGGAGGGGGCCCACCGCCGCACATCCACAACGGAACCGAGAGTGTCTACGTCGTCGAGGGGACGCTGCGCTACCACATCGGCAACGAGACGTTCGAAGGCGGCCCCGGATCGTTCTTCCACATCCCCGCGGGGACGCTGGAGCGATTCGAGCCTACGAGCACGGTCCGTATGGTGATCACCTATACGCCGGGCGGTATCGAGAAGTTCTTCGCCGAGGCCGGCGAACCGGCTCAGCGACGCGAGCTGCCACCGCCGTCGGCCACGCCGCCGGACCTCGATCGTCTGGTGGCGATCGGCCGGCGGTACGACATCGACATGAGGCCCATGCATCTGGCCTAGGCAAACCGGCTGCTCCGCGAGGAGCCCGACGCCCGCTTCCCCGGGCTCCTCGGCTGGTGCTGCGTCACGACCCTGTTAGGGCGTCGGGCGGGACGTCAGGGAGGCGGTCACCACGACCTGCTCCGCGCACTCGGTCGCCCGCAGCGCGTCACCCACCACCTCCACCAGCCAGACGGCGGCATCCACCGACCACTCCGGGGCGCGGCACACGAACCGCAGCACGCCCCGCTCACGGCCCTTGTTGTAGCCGTGCTCGCCGTCCACGTCCGCCATGCCGGACAGGTCGAGCTGCCCACCGGCGACGTCGACGTCCGCGAGGTCACCGAGTCGCTCTCGGACGGCGTCGCACACGGCCGTCTCCTTGCCCCACCCCGCGGGGCCGGTAGCGGCGGTGACGCTCACCGGCACCGACGCGGACGGGTCGGCGAGCGCGAACCACTTCCGCATCGCCTCCAAGTCGTCGGAGGCATCACCGACGAGCTCATGCAGCGGGAGGACGGCATGCAGCCCGGTGAACCGGACGCGCCCGAGCCGGTTCATCGCGTCCGAGAGGATGCGCGCCACGTGAAGGACCGGGAGCCGCGGCTCCCGGACGTCGTCCGGGATGTCCGCCGACATCCAGGCCAGCTCCCGGACCTGCCCGTCCTGCGTCCAGTCCCCACCGGCCAGGCAGTCGGCCCAGCGTCCCGGGTCCTGGACGATACGGGGCTCGCCCCATCCCTCGTACTTGTAGGTCCAGCCGCCGGTGGAGTACCAGCCGTAGGCCTCCGACCTGCGCATGGCGAGGTCGTACAGCTCGCTTCCGGTGTCCCCGCAGGTGAGGTGCGACGTCCACGGATACCGGTCGAGTACCCCGTGCAAGGCAACAAGCGTCTCGTAGTACACGCCAAGGGCCTTTCTGTACCGGACCGGTATCCGAGCGGCCGGGTGCTAAATGCCGCAGTACAGCGTCTGCGTCTTGGTCACGAGCTTCTCGGGGCTGTCCGGATAGCCGACGATGTCTGCGTCAACCACCGTACGGAAGTGGTTCTTCGCGATCAGGTTGGTGCACTTCCAGTTGGCGACCGCCCGCTTGTTGCTGCCGCCGCCCGGCGGAACGGTCTTGACGCCCTTGTCGAGAGTCTTCCACCCGGAGCCGGACTTGACCTGCAACCAGATGGTGATCTTGGCGTGTGTCGCCGGGCCGTCGATCTTCTTCCACCAGCCGTGCGCGTTGACCGTGTTCCGCACGGTGTGTGAGAAGTGGGCGTAGTCGCCCTTGGTCAGGAAGCCGTGCGCGCCTTGGGCGTCGACCGCCTGGTAGCTGTTCGCAGGCTTGCTGTGGTGGTCGTCGGCATGGGCCGGCATGGTCGAAGCAGCGGCCAGCAGAACGGCCAGCACGGCCGATGCTCCGCCAATACGGATCTTCATCATGATTCCCCCTAGGTTGGTCGCGTACATGTCGCGCCGCGACGAATCCAACCATGGCACCCCACTCCGCACAATTATTTTGAATGTCAAGGTGTGTGCGGATGTGGTGAGTTGGGTGAGCTGGGTGAGCTGGGCGTGGGCGGGGGTCTCTGGGTGTCCCTTGCCAGCCCCGGTGCGGGGGCGGTCCAGGCTTCCGTGTTGGGTGCCGGTCCGGGCGGCCGGGCGCGTAGGGCCCGTTGAGACGGGTCTCCGGCCGGCCGGACCGGCTGTTACGGGAAGGAACGTAACACCCTTGCAATGTCTTGCGTAAGGTCTTGCACCGCGCTTTCGGCGCGGCTAGAACCATGACCCATGTCCTCCACCACCCGCCGGTCCCGTCGGCGCCCGGCCGCCGCCCTCGCCCTGGTTCTCGGCGCCACGGCCCTGCTCGTCTCGCCCCCGCCGCAGCCGGCCGCGGCCGCCCCGTCCGGCCAGGAACAGGCCCTGGCGCAGTGGATCGACCGCGACACCGTCGTCTGGAAGGGCGCCGAACACGCCCCCGCCCTCCTGGAGTTCGGCACCGAGGGCGCACACCTCCGGCTTGTCCCGGGCAGCCTCAGCCCGTCCGAACGCCTCGCCTATCCGCATCTGACGCACTACCCGGCCTTCACCGTCGACCCCCGCGACCGCGGCCTGGCCCGTACCGCCCTCCGTGACGCGCTGCACGCCACCCAGCGCACCTCCGACGGGCGGCGCACCACCACCGGCGTCCAGATACCCGGCGTCCTCGACGACCTGTACGGCGCCCGCGCCCAACACGCGGCCTTGGGGCCCGTCTTCGCGCGCGACGGCCGTCCCACCCTCGCCGTCTGGGCTCCCACCGCCCGCACCGTCGCCCTCGAACTCGACGGCCGTACGGTCCCGATGCGCCGGGACGACACCAGCGGCGTGTGGCGCGTCCGAGGGGCGCGCGACTGGGCCGGAAAGCCGTACCGCTACCGCGTCACCGTATGGGCGCCGTCCGTCGGCAAGACCGTCACCAACGAAGTCACCGACCCCTACTCCACCGCACTGACCGCGGACTCGGCACGCAGCCTGGTCGTCGACCTCGCCGATCCGCAGCTCGCTCCGGCCGGCTGGACACAGCTGCACAAGCCCGCCGCGGTCCCGCTGCGCCGGGCCCGCATCCAGGAGCTGCACGTCCGCGACTTCTCCGTAGAGGACCGCACCTCTCGCCACCCCGGCCAGTACCTGGCGTTCACCGACCCACGCTCCGACGGCATGCGCCACCTGCGCTCCCTCGCCCGCGCCGGCACGTCCTACGTCCATCTGCTGCCGGCTTTCGACAGCGCAACCGTCCCGGAGAAGCGCGCCGACCAGGCCCGCCCCGACTGCGATCTCGCCTCCTACGCCCCCGACTCCGACCGTCAGCAGGACTGCGTCACCAAGACGGCCGCCCGCGACGCCTACAACTGGGGCTACGACCCGCTGCACTACACCGTCCCGGAGGGCTCGTACGCCTCCGACCCGGACGGCACCGCCCGGACCGTCGAATTCCGGCGCATGGTGCAGGGCCTCAACGGCGCCGGGCTGCGCACCGTCATGGACGTGGTCTACAACCACACCACCGCGAGCGGCCAGGACCCGCACTCCGTACTGGACCGGATCGTCCCCGGCTACTACCAGCGGCTGCTGGACGACGGCAGCGTGGCCACCTCCACCTGCTGTTCCGGGACCGCGACCGAACACACCATGATGGGCAAGCTCGTCGTCGACTCCGTCGTCACCTGGGCCAAGGAGTACAAGGTCGACGGCTTCCGCTTCGACCTCATGGGGCACCAGCCCAAGGCCAACATCCTGGCCGTCCGCAAGGCGCTGGACGCACTGACCCCGGCCAAGGACGGGGTGGACGGCAAGTCGGTCATCCTCTACGGCGAGGGCTGGAACTTCGGCGAAGCCGCCAACGACGCGCGCTTCGTCCAGGCCACCCAGAAGAACATGGCGGGGACCGGGATCGCGACCTTCTCGGACCGCGCCCGCGACGCCGTACGCGGCGGCGGCCCCTTCGACGCCGACCCCCGCGTCCAGGGCTTCGCCTCCGGCCTGTACACCGACCCCAACTCCTCACCCGCCAACGGGAGCCTCGCCGAACAGCGCACGCGGCTGCTCCACTACCAAGACCTCCTGAAGGTCGGCCTCACCGGCAACCTCGCCGACTACACCTTCACCGACAGCACCGGCCACCGGGTCAAGGGCTCCGGCGTCGACTACAACGGCGCCCCGGCCGGTTACGCCGCCGCCCCCGGTGACGCGCTCGCCTACGCCGACGCCCACGACAACGAGACCCTCTACGACGCGCTCGCCTACAAGCTCCCGCAGCGCACCGGCGCCGCCGACCGCTCCCGTATGCAGGTGCTCGCCCTCGCCACCGCCGCCCTCTCCCAGGGCCCGGCGCTCTCCCAAGCGGGCTCCGACCTGCTGCGCTCCAAGTCCCTGGACCGCAACCCCTTCGACAGCGGCGACTGGTTCAACGCCCTGCACTGGAACTGCGCCGACGGCAACGGCTTCGGCCGCGGCCTGCCCCCGGCCGCCGACAACAAGGACAAGTGGCCCTACGCCCGCCCCCTACTGGCCGACCCCGCGCTACGCCCCAGCTGCGACGCGATCCACCACACCTCCGCCGCCTACCGCGATCTGCTCCGTATCCACGCCACCGAACCGGCCTTCGGCCTGCCCACCATCGCCGCGGTACAAAACGCGCTCTCCTTCCCCCTCTCCGGGAAGGACGAGACCCCAGGCGTCCTCACCATGCGCCTCGACAACCTCGTCGTCATCTTCAACGCCACCCCGCACCAGCAGCACCAAACCATCCACGGCCTAACGGGCGAGCCTTACACCCTGCACCCCCTCCAGGCCCACGGCACCGACCGCACCACCGCCACCGCGTCCTACGCACCCTCCTCGGGCACCTTCACCGTCCCGGCCCGGACGGTCGCGGTCTTCCGGCGCGGCTGAACGGGGCCGGAGCCCCGAGAAGCCCCGCCGGATGACATTCCGGCGGGGCTTCTTCAACTGCTCAATCAACTGCTCAGATTTGTACGGGAAGAGGGCAGTCAGCGGTCAGTCCCGCACCCTGACGAGTCCAACGTCAGCCTGCCAGCCGCTTTTCAAGGAGCGTGACCGCATACTTGCTGCCGCCCGTCCCCTCCTTGAAGGGCTGTTCGCCGACGACGGTGTAGCCGGCGGCCTCGTAGTACGTGCGCAGGCGCGGGTTGGAGGAGACACAGTCCAGGCGGGACCAGGCCCGGCCCGCCTCGGCTATGCGCTGCTCGGCGTGGGCCAGCATCGCCCGGCCCGTGCCGGCCGGGGCCCGGTCGCGGTTCACCATCAGCCGGTGTACGTAGCCCGCCTCCGGGGGCTGCGGGCCCCACGCGGGCTCGTCCTGCCACCAGAGTTCGAAGGCGCCCACCAGGTGTTCGGCGGCCTGAGCCAGCCAGACCTCGCCGTCCGACCGCCGGCGGCGGAAGTGCTCCGCGTCCTTCTCGCCGGGCCTCCACTGCGCGATGCCGTTCTTCTGCATCCAGCGGGCCGCGGCGTCGTACAGGGCGACCAGGGCGGGCAGATCGGGGCCGTCGTCGGCGAGCCGGAAGGTGAGCTCCATGCCGGGATTGTTCCGCACCCGCAGCGGGCTTTCCCGGCCGGGGCACCCGCCCCGGCTCAGGCCGGTTCCGGGAGCTCCATCAGCCGCCCCACCAGATCCGCGAAGATCCCGTTCTCCGGTTCGTCGGCGAGTATCCGGCGGACCACCTGCGCCATCCGCGCGTCGTACGCCGCGCTCACCGCCGCCAGCGCCGCGAAGTCGTGCACCAACTGCCGCTCCAGCTCGGTACGCGGCACCCGTCGGCCGTCCAGCCACAGCAGTGCGGTGGTCTCGGCCAGCGAGATCCACGAGCGGACCACCATCTCCAGGCGGGGGAAGGGCCGGGAGACGTCGAGATGGGCGAGGATCTGCGTGAAGGCGGCTTGCCGGACGCCGTCGACCATCGCGCCCGTACGGCCCGAACCGATCGCCGGGCCGCCGCGCATCAGCGCCGAGAAACCCCGGCCGTGCTCGGCGACGAAGTCGAAGAAGCGCTCCATGACGCGCAACAGCCGGGCGCCGAGCGGGCCTTCGTGCGGCTCCGCGAAGCGTGCCGTGAGTTCCTCGGCGGCCCAGCGCAGCGCCGCCTCGTACAACTGCTGCTTGCCCGGGAAGTAGTGGTACACCAGCGGCCGGGAGATCCCGGCGGCCTCGGCGACCTCGTCGATCGACACGTCCTCGGGCGAACGGTGACTGAAGAGGTCGAGGGCGACGGCGATCAACTGCTCACGCCGCTCCTCGACGCCCATCCTGCGGCGCGCGACGGTCGTCATGCGGACCACCCTAACGATCCGGAGCCCGGCGCGGAATCGCGTTCGGGATCATGGATCGGGCACGGACCAGGGGTTTTGGCGGCGCATTGGCCGGAAGTGGTGGTCCCCCGCGGGCCGGCCGGCGGATGCGCCGGCCCGCGGACGCTCAGTGCAGCGCCTCGATTTTTCCGCCCGTCGCCAGCCGGCCGGTCAGCTCCGCATGGTCGCCCGCCTTGGCGGGGGCCGCCAGGAAGTGGCCCGCGGCCTGGGCGTGCAGGCCGCTCCGGGCGGTGATCGAGGTGACCTGTCCGCTGCCGGCGGCCAGCAGCCACCATGTGCCGGCCGGGGACTTCCACAGAACCCCGGCCAGTGCCCGTGGATTCCGCGGCCCGCAGGCCGTACCGCCCTCGGCGCGCGCCGTGACCGTGCCCGTCGCATAGGGCGCGCCCTTCGGCGCCGGAGTCTGGATCTGCGCCATCGTCCAACTGCCCGCACCGCGCCAGGTCTCGGCGCGGGTGCACAGCCAGGCCGCGAGGCCGGCGCCCGTGGGCAGCGGCTGCCGGGCGAACTCCCAGGCGTTCACCGTGCGTACGCCCTGCCCGCGGAGCGCGGCCAGCTGGCAGGCGGTACGCGCCCAGGCCGCCTTGGCCGGCCGGCCGGTCACCTCGCCCGGCCGGCGCGGCCTGCCGTACGTCAGACGGGCCGGGGCCAGCTCACCGAGATCGGTCAGCAGCCGGCCGCCGGCCTGCAGCGCCGGCCAGGTCGTGCACTTCTCCGCGGGCTGCGCGGTGGGCACCGGGCTGGTGACGCCGTCCGACCCGATGGCCACCGGCTGGCCCGCCGCGTCCGGCTTGACCAGATCGACCAGCCGCGTCGACTTCACCCACGGGGCGGTCAGATAGCGCACATTGCCCTGCGTACGGCTTGCCACCAGCGCGCTCGCCGCATCGCCGGCCGCGCCGTCCACCCGGGCGAAGTCCAGCGCGGCTCCGGTGCCGTCGCTCTGCCCCGAGCCGTCCGCCGCCTCCGCGTACCGCACCACCCGCAGCCCGTCGTGCAGCAGCACCACCACGGCGTGGTCCACCACCCCCGCGAACAGCAGCTGGGCCGGGCCCGCCGCCGGACCCGGTGCGGTCCCGGGCGTCGCCGAGACCTGCACCCCGGCCCCCGGCCTGGCCCATACGGCCAGCGCCCGCCGCAGCAGCGCCCTGTCGTGGATCCGGTCGCCGCGGGCGGGCCAGGCGGCGAAGTCCTGCCGGGCGGCGTGCTTCCAGGCGGTCGCGGAGGTCACCGTCAGCTTTCCGGGGTCCAGGGCCGCTTCGGCGGCGGCGTTGCGCGCATACGGCGGGGCGGCGGCGCCGTCCGGGCCCCAGCCGTCACCCGGCATGCCCAGCAGCGCCCCGGACACCAGCACCGCCGCACCCGCCGCCAGCACCGCCCGGCCGTGCTGCCGCCGCCGGATCAGATCCGTCGGCCGGGCCTGCAGCGCACAGGGGTCGAACTCCGGCGACTCCAGCAGCGACCGGTCCCGGCTGCCGGCCGGCGTCGCGGCCCGCTCCGCCTCGTCCAGCGCCTCCCGGGCGTGCGCCACCCCGGCCGCCTCCAGCACCCGGCGCGCCTCGGGCGTGCTCAGCCGCTCCAGATCGCGCAGCACGAACGCCGCCCGGGCCGGGCCGGACAGCGCCGACAGCGCCTGGTCCAGCGCGAGTTCATCCGCGCCGCCGGACCGCGGGAACAGCCGCAGGCCCCACACCTGCGGGAACAACGGAGGCCGGCGGACGGCGCGGCGGCCGGACAGGGCGGCCCGCAGGACCCGCAGCCGTACGAAGGCGTAGCCGGGGTCGATCGCGGCGTCCGTGCCGGCGCGCTGGGCGGGCAGCCCGAGGCCGCGGGTGGAGCTGCGCTGGCGCGGCAGGGCCCGCTGCACCACGCCGTGGGCGGCCAGCACCCGGCGGCTGCGGCTCTGGCCGGGCGGCAGCACGAGGTACGCCAGCCGGACCAGCCGGGGATAGTGCTCCACCAGCGCTGCCTCGGCCTGCTCGACGTCGATGACGTCGCCGGCCTCCTCGCCGCCGGCGGGGGAGACGCGGTCCACGTGCCGGGGTGTCGCCTGCTGCTGTTTCTGCTGCTGCTTCACGTTCGGTGAAACGAGTGATTCCTGTGATGGTCACCGGCCCCCGGGCGCTCCGGCGGGTCGCCGGACACGGCTGCGGCCACCGCGGTGTGCCCACCGCGATGGCCGCCTGACCGCTGCCCGGACCTAGGGGGTGTCGTTCGGATCAGGGCGGGCTCGCGGGGTCTGGCACGCACGCTCGCCGCGTTGTCGTCACTCGCCGACGCTCCGCGTCGACTCCCTCCTCCGCCTTGCGACCGCACGCACCAGACCCCGCTCCCTGATCCGCCCTGATCCGAACGACACCCCCTAGGCGTCAGCGCTTCAGGTCGAACTCCCCGTCGCGCGCGCCGAGGACGAACGCCCGCCACTCCGCCTCGGTGTAGCGGAGTACCACATCGGGGTCCGTGGAATTGCGCATGGCCACCGCGCCGCGCTCCAGGAAGGCGATCTCCACCGCTTCTTCCGCGTCGCCCGGGGCGCGCTGCCAGGTGGCGTCGGAGATGTCCAGGGCGTAGAGCCACTCTTTCTCCGCTGCGGCACTCATACCGTGTTTTTCCCCTCGCTCGTGGTGCGTTGTGGTCAGCGTACGCGGTGGCCGGATGCGCTTCCAGTGACCGTCCAGCGACGGAAGGTTGCCGTACCGCGGTCCCCGGTCGCGGAGTTGGCGGCCGACTGGTGCACTCCGGTGTCCTG
Source organism: Streptomyces sp. 2323.1 (assembly GCF_900221035.1). Classification (NCBI taxonomy): domain Bacteria; kingdom Bacillati; phylum Actinomycetota; class Actinomycetes; order Kitasatosporales; family Streptomycetaceae; genus Streptomyces; species Streptomyces sp. 2323.1. The sequence continues at coordinate 5,847,653 of NZ_LT907981.1, forward strand.
CCGGGCGGCGGCTCCGGGGACGCGGACGGTGGCGATCTCGCGCCAGCCGGCGCCGCCGTCGGTGGAGCAGGCGCCGGTGTACGTACCGGAGCCCCCCGCGTCCGGGCCGCGGGTCAGCCGCAGCAGGACGGGCGCGGTGACGCCGGTGAGCCGCCGGTAGGTGTCCAGGGTGCCGTCGCCGGTGGCGTCGTAGGACAGCACGACGCCGTTGGCGGGCGTCACGGACAGGTTGAGGAAGCCGACGGCGTCCGGGGAGCCGGGGGCCGGGGTGGCGAGGCGGTTGCGGACGACGAGGCCGGCGCGGGCCCAGGGGCCGGTCGGGTCCTGCGCGCTCACCTCGACCGTCACCGAGCCGCCCGGGGCGAGCGCGTCCGGCCGGTAGACCGCGCCGAATTCGGCGGTGGCCTTCCACAGGTCCGCGCCTCCGCCGTTGACCGCGAGCCGGTCGCCGAGCTGGCCGAAGACCGCCGCATTGGTGGTGACCGTGCGCAACTCCCGGTCCAGCGGCCCCGCCACGAACAGGGCGCCGTGGTGGGTGGCGCGGACCCGTGGCTCGCCCTTCGGCCCGTAGTCGGCGGTGAGGCCGTACGGCAGCTCCTTCAGCGGCTCGGTGAGCGGGCCGGCGGGTGCGGTGACCCGCCAGCGGGCCCGGCCGGTGCCGCCGGGCGGGAGCGACGGCAGCGACACCGGGCCCTGCGCGGTGGCTTCGACGCCGGTCAGCGCGAAGTCGACCCGGCCGGTCGGCCGCAGCCCGTTGACGTTGCGCAGTGCCGCGGTGACGGTGGCGGCGCCGCCCGGCGGCAGCGCGGACGGGCTCGCGGTGACCGTGACGGTGCCCTGGTAGGGAGCCTTGGCGAGGGTGTCGTGGACCCGCTGCGCCGTGCGGTACGCCTCGGTCGTGGGGTGCAGCGGATGGGTGGTGCGCTCATGGGTCCAGGGCTCTTCCCTGGCGTACCAGTCGAAGGGCTTGGGCGGCCGGTCCGCGGCCAGCGCGTCCGCGAGTTCGGCCAAGTAGGCCTGCCACTGCGGGAGATGGACCTCGCCGATCAGGCCGTGCCAGTCGCGGTTGGCGTAGTTGGCGAGCGAGCCGCCGTCGGCGGTGGGCCGGTCCGCCCAGGTGGTGAGCAGCGCCCGGGCGCTGTGTTCCAGGCGTGCCGCCTCCTCGGGGCCGGACGCCATGGCCCGGGCGTCCGCCAGCCACGGTCCCAGCAGGAACTGCCGGTGGGCGCCGGTGACGTCCTCGCTGAGCCGCATCAGCTGCAGCCACAGCCCGGACAGCGCACGGAACGTGGCCCGGTCCTTGCGCCGGTAGGCGTCCTGGAGCTGCCCGATCAGCTGCCAGGACCGGTTGGCCAGCGCCTGCCGGGCGGTGTCGGTCAGATCGCGGCGGTAGGCGTCGGAGCCGCGCAGTGCGGGGCGGACGGTCAGCAGCGCCGCGAACGCGGTGTCGAAGGCCGCCGGGTCGAAGGCGGGGGTGTGGGTGGCGTAGACGGTGCCGGAGCGGGCGGCCAGGTCGGGGCGGGCGGCGAAGACCGAGTCGTGCGGGCGGCCGTCCTTGCTGGAGATCTCGTACGCGCTGGTGCCCAGGGCGGCGAACGCGGCACGGGCCCCCTTGTCGCGTGCGCCGTAGCGCAGGTCGGCATAGCCGTCGAACCATGCGGCGCGGTCCACCGGGCGCTCCCGCCAGGCGAGTTCGCTGAACAGCTCGAAGGCGGCCGGGTCGCGTTCGGCGGCCTCCGGCATGTACGCGGTCCCGGCGAGCCGGCTGCCCGGCTTGTCGCGCCAGGCCGGAAAGCGCTCGGCCCAGACATGTGTCTTGGCGCCGATGGTGGTCCGGCCGCCGAAGTTGGGGATGCTGCCGAACGCGTACGGCACCCCGCCCCAGTCCCGCTCCCGGTCGGTGACCGTCTCCAGGTCGCTGAGGCCGTCCACGATCAGCATCCGGTCGTGGTCGACGGCGCCCAGCAGATCGCGCCGCGGGTTGTTCTGCCAGCCCAGGATCACCCAGGTCGCGCCGGGGCGGGCGGTGCGCAGCGCCTTCTCGACGGCGCGGGCGGCGTCCGGCACCGGGACGTCGCCGGGGTCGCCGCCCTCGTGCAGCAGATCCATCTTGAAGTGGTCGGCGGGGCCGAGCAGTTGCTCCTGGTGGCGGTAGAAGGCGGCGGCCGTCCTGGCGAAGACCTCGGTGCGCGGATCGAGCCAGTCGGGGCGCGCCAGTCCCGACCAGGTGCCCTGCGGCACGGTACGGGCGCCGGGGTTGCGGGCGGCGAAACCGCCCGGGACGGTGCCGAAGTAGCCCGGCAGTACGGGGCGTATGCCCAGCTCGCGCAGCCGGCCGGTGATCCGTCGGCCCAACTCGGCCCGTTTGGCGATCAGTTCACTGCTGGTGGGGCCGCCGTAGCCGCTCATGTTCTGCAGCAGCCACCACGGCTGGTGCGAGGGCGCCGGGATCCAGGCGCGGGCCTCGGCGTCGGAGTAGCCGAAGCCGGTCAGCAGCCGGTGGTAGACCGCCTCGGCGCCCGGGGTGACCAGCACCTCGTTCACCCCGTGCAGCGCCAGGACGTCGATCATCCGCTCCCAGCGCGGCCAGTCCGCGTACGGGGCGGTGTAACCGTCGTGGGTGTCGTTAAGGGCGAACCGGTGCGGCAGCGCGGTGCCGCGCTCGACGGGGGAGGCCGGGGCGGGCAGCCGGCCGGGCAGCTCCACCTGGTCGCCGGCCCACGACAGATGGGCCCGGCAGGTGCATTTGAGGTACCAGTGGACGCCGGTCAGCAGCACCGCGGGCGTGGTCCCGGCGACCGTGATCCGGCCCGCCCGGCCGTCGACGCGGAAGCGGTCGCCGGTGCCGTCCGGGGCGAGCGCCACCAGCTGGAACTGGTCGGCGTGCCGGGGCAGCAGCCGGGTCAGCGCGGCCCGTGCCGGTGCGGTGTCGTACGCCGGTGCCCGCTCCTGGCGGCGGCCGTCCCGCCCGGGGGCGGGGGAGGCCCCGCCGAGCGCCACCCCCGCACCGATCGCTCCGGCGGTTCCCAGCACTGCGCGTCGTGACGGTCGGCTCACGTGTGCCCCCACTGCTCGGTGGTAACAACAGTCGCGTGTGTGGGGGGCACGCTAACGGGCAGTCAGCCGCGGTCCAAGTACGCCCCTGGCGCCGGGGCCGGCCTCGGGCCTGGCCCCGCCCCTGGCCTCGCCCTGTCCCCGGGGCCCGGTGGCCGTCGGCCGCCGCGGGCGGCGGCGACCAGTGTTCCGCGGACCCTCATCCCTTCGCTTCCTGGGCTTCACGCGCTCGGCCGGCGGGCCCGGGAACAGTCTGCCGCGTAGAGAAGGGCCAGGTCACCGGGTTGCGCCCGCACTCGGCGTCTTCCCGGCACCGCACTTCGGCCGGCCCCGCCGCTCCCCGCCCGTCGACTCGCACAGCCTCCCCACTCCCCATGGAGGGCTCTCATGAGCGTGGCATCGACCGCGTCCGCCGTCCCCACCCCCGTCCCCACCTCCGTCTCCACTCCCGTCCCTGCGAACGCCGCCCCCGCCCCGGCCGCCGACCCCGGCTACACCGCGGAGATCGCCGACACCCGGGCGCAGATCCGCGCCGCACAGCGACTGCGCCACCGGGTCTTCGCCGAGGAGATGGGTGCCACCCTGCACTCGCCGCTCGCCGGCCACGACATCGACGACGTGGATCCACTCGCCGATCACCTCGTCGTCACCCACACCGCCACCGGCGAGGTCGTCGGCACCTACCGTCTGCTGCCGCCCGGCCGCAGCGCGCGGCTGTACTCCGACGGCGAGTTCGACCTCGGCGCCCTGGACGGGCTGCGCCCCTCCCTCATCGAGGCGGGCCGCTCCTGTGTGCACCCCGACCACCGCAACGGCGCCGTGATGACCCAGATGTGGGCCGCGCTCGCCCGCTACACCCTGCTCTCTGGCCACCGCTACCTGGCCGGCTGTGCCTCCGTCCCGCTCGCCGACGGCGGCACCGCCGCCACCCACGCCTGGGAACTGGGCCGCACCCGCTACGCCGCCCCGTCCGGGCTCCAGGTCACCCCGCACCACCCCTGGCAGGCCACCACCCCGCTCCCCGGCCGCCCCAGCCTCGCCCAGCTGCCGCCGCTGCTCCGCGGCTATCTGCGCATCGGCGCCGTCATCTGCGGCGCACCCGCCCATGACCCCGAGTTCGACGTCGCCGACTTCTTCGTCGTGCTGGACATGGAACGGCTGGACGACCGCTACCGGCGCTACTTCCTGGGCGAGCAGCGGTGAACGGCCCCTGGGACGTCTCCTCCGACTGCACCCCGGACTGCGCCGCGCACGCGGTACCGCGCGTCCCGGCGAGGGTCGTCGCCCGCCGCGGCGCCGTATTCGCCCACACCGTGCGGCGGGCGCTGACCGACGGCACGCGGCTGGCCGACCCGGTACGGCTGCGGGGGCATGCCGCGGCGCTGCTCGATGCGCTCGGCATCCGTATCGAGGGCGCCGCCGCGCTCTGTGCCGGGGACGGCCCCGGCACCCTCGTCGTCGCCAACCACATCTCCTGGCTCGATATCCTCGCCCTGCTCGCCGTCGAACCGGTCACCCTGCTCGCCAAGCGCGAGGTCGGCGGCTGGCCGGTGGTCGGCGGGCTGGCCCGCCGGGCCGGTACGCACTTCATCGACCGGACGAACCCCCGGCGGCTGCCCGACTCCGTGCGCCAGGTGACCGAACTGCTCGGCTCCGGACGGTCGGTGGCGGTCTTCCCGCAGGCCACCACCTGGTGCACCGCCGAACAGGGCGCCTTCCGCCGGGCGACCTTCCAGGCCGCGCTCGACGCGGGGGCGCCGGTCCGCCCGGTGACTCTCGACTACACCCAGCAGGGCCTGCCCAGCACGGTGGCCGCGTTCTGCGGCGAGGACACCTTCGCCGGCTCGCTGCGCCGGGTGCTCGCCGCCCGTGGTCTGACCATCCGCGTCACGGCACACCCGGCGCTGACGGCGGCCGACGGAGACCTGGACCGGCGGGAGCTGGCGGCGCTGGCGGAGCGGGCGGTCCGCGGCGGCCGTCCGGCAGCGGCAGAGCCGGTACGTCGTGCGTCCACAGCGGCCGCGCTCATGCCGTCCGTACCCGTCCCGTCCGTACCGGCCGCCTCCGTACCGGCCCACTCCCGACTGCCGGATACGCCCCTGCGGGACACCCCGGCTCATGTTTGACCAACTCGACCAGCTCGATCAGCTCACCGAGCCGGTGCAGGGCATGCTGGGCTCGCCCTGGCTGTGGCTGATCATCCTGCTGGTGTCCGGCCTCGACGCCCTGCTGCCGTTCATGCCGAGCGAGACCACCGTCGTCCTGGTCGCCGTGCTCATCGGCCCCGATCTGCCGCTGCTCGCCCTGCTGGCGGGCGTCGCGGCGACCGGGGCACTGGCCGGTGACTGTCTGGGCTATGCGGTGGGACGGTACGCGGGCCCGCGCGCGATCGGCCGGCTGCTGCGTGGCGAACGCGGCCGGGCCCGGCACACCAGGGCCCGCGCCATGGTCGAACGGCACGCCGCCCTGCTCGTCATCGCCGGCCGCTTCGTGCCCGGCGGCCGGGTGGTCGCCTCGCTGTCCACCGGCAGTGTCCGCTTTCCGCTGCGCCGCTTCGTCCTGCTGGACGCGGCGGGCGCGGGCATCTGGGCGGTGTGCAGCGCGGCGCTCGGCGGCTTCGGCGGTACGGCGTTCACCGATTCCCCGGCCGTGGGCATGCTGCTGGCCTCCGGGGCCGGCCTCCTGGTGGCGGGCTGTGTGGGGTATCTGCACCGGAGGGGCGTCGGCGTACCGGAGGAACGCCCGCCGGGCACGTCGGAGGAACGTCCGCCGGGCCGGCAGAAGCGGCGCGGTCGGGGCGGGGGAGCGGCACCCGGCCGGGCGGGGGAGCGGATCCCGCCCGGCCGCACCCCCGGCAGGAGGAGCCGAAGGGCGTGTGACCCCGGGCCTGAGCCTCAGATGCCCGGCACGTACTTGTAGCCCACCCGCCGCACCGTCACGATCGACGACCGGTGCGCGGCGCCCAACTTGCGGCGCAGCCGGGCGACATGGACATCGACGGTGCGGCCGTCGCCGACATGCCCGTACCCCCACACCGTGGTCACCAGCTGGTCGCGGGTGTGCACCCGGTGCGGATGCGCCACCAGGTGGGCCAGCAGCTCGAATTCGAGGTACGTCAGATCCAGCGGCCGGCCCTGGACCTGGGCGGTGCGCCGCTCGGGGTCGATCCGTACGATCTCGTCGCCGGTCGGCGCGGTGGGCGGGGGTGCGGGCGGCCCGGGTGCGGCGGTCTGCTGTGGGGCGGCGGCCTGCTCGGCCGGTACGAGCACCAGATAGCCGACCATCGGTGGCTGTCCGGGCAGGGCGGGCAGGTTGTGCTGGGGCGCCGGAAGCCAGGTGGCGCCGGAGTGCAGCAGCTCGGCGACCGAGGGGGCGCCGTGGCGCGACGCGCCGCCACCCGGGGCGGTGGCGGGCGACGGGAGGGCCTCGTCGGGGGCCACGGCGCGCAGCCGGTGGCGGTGGGCGTGCGGGGCGGGAGTGGCGGCCGTCGGGGAAGGGGCGGTCAGGGTACGGACGTTCGTCATCACGGTCAGCTTTCGCGCGAAGGGGCGTCGGGGGACGTCGTGCGCGCGGGCAGGGCGTGCGGCGCCGGTCAGCGGCGTCGGTGAGAGAGGTGCGGGCCCGCGCTCAGTGCGCGCGGCAACACAGGAGGTCGAAGGCGTGCGCCTGCCGGGACGGCCAGAACGGCTCAAGGTCGCTGCGACCCGTCGCGGTGTCATTGAGGCTGGCCATGGCCCCATTGAACCAGACGGCCGGTGTTCTGTCCCCGGCGCGGCCCGCGGTGTGACGCGAATCCGCTGAGCCGTGGTCGGGCAGGCGCCGGGGATGGGGAAGATCCGGTCCCGACTCGGCGGTGGCGCGCCGGAGTTGGCGGACGGGCGGTCCCACGGGAGGCGATTGGGCCCCTGGCTGGAATCCGTTACGCGGCGTCCCCCCCGGCCGCGGCGTCCCCCGTACGTGGCGCCCCCCCCGTACGTGGCCCCCCACCCGTACGCGGCGCCGCACCCGCTATGCCGGGTGGCCCCTTCCCGGGCCCCGGACGTTCTCCGTCTGCCCGGCCCTCCTCCGTATCCCCGCCCCACACATCACCCCGAGCGCCGTCGCCGTCAGATGCCCGGCATCGGTGAACGTCCGTGCCCGGCGCAGCACGGGCCAGGTCCCCAGCGCCAGCAGGCCGGCCGTCGCCGCGGTCCGCGCGCCGCGGTGCGGGACGGCCGCGGCCAGGGCGCCGAGCGTGGCATGGAAGCCGTAGCTCGCCCCGACGTCGACGGCCTGGGCGGTCGCGTCCGGCGGATCCGTGCGCACCCGGCCACGCAGGCCCGCGTACACCAGCAGACAGGCGCCGGTGTGGCCGGCCGCGAACACCGCTGCCGCGCGCCGGGCGCCCCAGCGCGCCTCGGCCGTACCGAGGACGGTGAGCAGCGCGGCGGCGTACGGGAGCGACAGCGGCTGCTCGACGAGGAGGGCGCTGGTGGCCAGCGTCCGCCACCGGCCGGCCCGCAGATTGACGACGTTGGTGGAGTGGGCGCGCAGCAGCTCCGTACGCCGCCGGTCGGGCAGCCGTGCGGTGGCATACGCACCGAGCTGGACGGCACCGACGTAGAGTGGCGCGAGCCAGGGCACGGCGGCGGCCGGCCGGACCCGCGAAACGGCACCCGGCAGTACGTCCCTGCGCAGGAACCGGGAGGCGGCCTTCGGCATCTCAGGCCCCCGTCGGCAGCCGCTTGCGCCAGTCCAGCGGGGTGACCTCGATGACGCGGTCCGGGTCGCCGTCCCACTCCACCGGCAGTCCCGCAGCCGTGAGCGCCGCCGCCACCGTCCGCCCGACCTCGGCACGCGCCTCGCCGGCCGCCTCCCCGGTGTCCGCGTACGCGCCGTAGCGGACCGAGAGCCCATAGCCGTCCGCGGCGGCCTCGGTGTCCTGGTAGTGGAAGAAGACGAACCCCCGGTCGCCCTCGGCGCGTTCGGCCGCTATCTCGCCGAGCGCGCAGTTGCTGCAACAGGTGAAGTGCATCCGGGCGGTCAGCCCCTGGGAATCCAGGGCGGCGAAGGCCCGCGCGACCCGGTCGGCACCGGTCACCTCGGGCCATCGCTCCTGCTCGGCGAGCTGTTCCTCCCACAGGCCCGCCACGATCCGCCGCGCCTCGTCGAGGGTGAGCGGGGAGTCCTCCGGATCGAGGGCGTCGCACACGCTCTGCGCGACCTCGTGGGCCTTGCGGAAACCGGAGCGCATGTCCTTGCGGGCCTGCTCCTCGGCGGCCGCGCGGGTGCGCGGGTGCAGGCCGGGCGTGGCGAAGAGGTCCGCCGGCCGCCAGTCGAGCGCCCTGCGCCAGGCGTCCCCGCCGCGCGCCCAGTCCAGGAAGACCGCCACGACCTGCTCGGCATCGTCGCACTCCGCGCTGAAGTGCCGCTCGGGGGCGCCGTCGCGGTACTCCACCGCGAACGGCCCCGTGCCCTCCCGCCAGGTCTGCACGAAGACCTGCTGCTGGTCGGGGACGCGCTCGACGACCACGAAATGGTCGTCGGCGGCGCCGATCCGCCGCAGCAGTCCGGCGAGTTCGGCTTCGGCCGGATGGGCGCGCTCCGCCCCGGTCTCGGTCCTGACGTTGATCGCAAGCATGCCCCCAGCGTGCCACCCGCCACTGACAACCGACCCCCGGCCCGCGCCTGGCAATCGGCCCCGGCCGCCACGTGCAAGCGACCCGGCCGCCCGGCATGCGAGAAGGGGCCGGGCCCCACCGGCCCGGCCCCGCTCCCACGCCGCCGCGACGACGACGTCAGATCTGCGACGAGGTCGTCAGATCTGCTCGCGCCGCGCCAGTTCGGTGCAGCAGGTGTCCACCATCAGACGGGTGACCACATACGGGTCGACATTGGCGTTCGGCCGCCGGTCCTCGATGTACCCCTTCTTCTCGACCTCCACCTGCCAGGGGATCCGCACCGAGGCGCCGCGGTCCGAGGCGCCGTAGGAGTACGCGTCCCAGGGGGCGGTCTCGTGCGCGCCGGTCAGCCGGTCCTCGATGCCGGTGCCGTACTGGCGGACGTGCTCCAGCGGCTTGTCGCCCTCACCCAGCGCCTCGCAGGCGGTGATGATCGCGTCGTAGCCCTCCCGCATCGCGCGGGTGGAGAAGTTGGTGTGCGCACCGGCGCCGTTCCAGTCGCCCTTGGCCGGCTTGGCGTCCAGCGACGCGGTGACGCCGTACTCCTCCGCGACCCGGTGCAGCAGCCAGCGCGCCACCCACATGTGGTCCGAGACCTCCAGCGGCGGCAGCGCGCCCACCTGGAACTCCCACTGGCCGGGCATGACCTCGGCGTTGATCCCGGACAGGCCCAGGCCGGCCGCGAGGCACAGGTCGAGGTGCTTCTCGACGATCTCCCGGCCGAAGATCTCGCCGGCGCCCACCCCGCAGTAGTACCCGCCCTGCGGGGCCGGGAAGCCGCCGCCCTCGGGGAAGCCGAGCGGCCGCTCGCCCTTGAGGAAGGTGTACTCCTGCTCGATGCCGAAGATCGGCTCCTGGCCGGCGAACTTCTCCGCCACCGGGCGCAGCAGCGCCCGCGTGTTGGAGGGGTGCGGGGTCAGGTCGGTGTGCAGGACCTCGCAGAGCACCAGCAGGTGGTCGCCGCCGCGGATCGGGTCCGGGCAGCTGAAGACCGGCTCCAGTACGAGGTCCGAGGAGTGGCCTTCGGCCTGGTTGGTGCTGGATCCGTCGAAGCCCCAACGGGGCAGGCTGCCACCGTCCGCAATGATCTTGGTCTTGGAGCGGAGCTTGGCGGTCGGCTGGGTGCCGTCGATCCAGATGTATTCGGCCTTGATACTCACGGGGTTCCTCTTACTGCCGGTAGGTGCGGGTGCGGGTACCTGTGCGGGTGTACCGCCGCACTCTCGCAACGCGCCATTTCCCGCCCGTTGCTCAATTGTGAACCGCAGGTTACTGAGCCGGACATCCCGGCATTCCTAAGGTCCCATCGATCGAATGCCTGGGATTCTGCCGCTTGAGGGGTCCGCTCAGGCCTGGCCGCGGGCGCGGTGCAACCGGCCCCCGGCCCGCACCCCGCGAGACACTGGCCCGTATGGCGACCCTGCGCATCGGACTCCTCGGTACCGGGCCCTGGGCGCGGACCGTCCACGCTCCCGCCCTCGCCGCCCACCCCGGCGTCGAGCTCACCGGCATCTGGGGCCGCAGGCCGGAGGCCGCCGCCGCACTGGCCCAGGTCCACGGCTCCCGCCCGTACGACAGCCCCGACGAGCTGTTCGCGGCCTGTGACGCGCTCGCCGTCGCCCTGCCGCCCTCCGTGCAGGCCCCGTTGGCGATCCGTGCGGCCGGGGCCGGCTGCCATCTGCTCCTGGACAAACCGGTCGCCACCGCCGTGCCCGAGGCCCGCGCACTGGCCGCGGCCGCCGAGCGCGCGGGGATCGCCTCGGTGGTCTTCTTCACCGCGCGCTTCGGGGAGCAGGAGGGGGAGTGGATCGCCACCCAGGCCGCGGTCGGCGGCTGGTTCACCGCGCACGCCGACTGGCTCGGCTCGGTCTTCGCCGAGGACAGCGCCAGCCCGTATGCGCACTCGCCCTGGCGCCGGGAGAAGGGCGGCCTGTGGGACGTCGGCCCGCATGCGCTGTCCGTGCTCCTCGCGGTCCTCGGCGACGTGGAAACGGTCACCGCGACCCGGGGCCCGGCCGATGCGGTGCTGCTGACCATGCGGCACAGCAGCGGCGCGGCCAGCACCGCGACGGTCGCCCTGACCGCCCCCGCCGCGGCGGCCGGGGTCGAGATCACCCTCCGCGGCACCGCGGGCACCACCTGCCTGCCCCGCCGCCTGCACGGTCCCGAAGCGGCCTACCACCGCGCCGTCGACGCCCTGCTCGCCGCCGCCGGAACCGGTCTGCCCAACGCCTGCGACCTCCACTTCGGCCTCCGGGTCACGGAAATCCTGGCGGCGGCCGAAGCGACGCTGCCCCCTCTCGTACGGCCCGGCGACTGAGCCTCGCCCGGGGCCCTGCGGCGACCCCTCCTTCACCCCTCAAATCCCCCCTGGCCAGGGCCTTTTGTCAGTGGTGGCCAGTAGAATGGGAACCAGTCAGTGAGGGTTCATCCACGCTCCAGGAGGTCGCCGATGACCGCTGCCACACTCATCACGAAGCCTCTCCCGGCCCACCCACTGCCCAAGAAGCCGCTGCCCGCCGGATGGCCGCGCGAGCGGTACGAATCGCACAACCGTCGCCTGAAGGCCATGCGGCTGGCCATAGCCCTGCTCGACACCGGCGTCTACCGCCCCGAGCAGGCCCCGAACCGCACGATCCGCCGCACCGCGGCCGACATCGGGGTGCACACCCCGTCCGACACCACGTGCCGCCTGGTGCGCGCGCTCCTCTACGACCACTGCTGACCCGTCCGCGCACCAACAGGGCGGCCGGCCCCGGGACTTCCCCCGGGGCCGGCCGCCCCACACCCACGCCCCCCGGAGGCTCACCCGCCCGGCCGCTCCTCCGGGGCCTCGGCGGCATCCATGTCCACCACCTCCGCCAGCGCCTCCGTCAGCCAGTCCACCCAGAACATCTCCAGGCCGATCCCGGCCCGCAGCACCAGCCGCCGCAGCCGGTCCTCGGGATCCGCCGCGGCCCCGAAGTCACGGTCCTCGATCTCCTGGTACTCCGCCAACTGCTGCCGGTGCTGCGCCAGATGCCGCCGCAGCTCCTCGTCGAGCCCGGCCCGCCCCACCACCGCAGACGCCCGCAGCCGCAGCAGCAGCGCGTCCCGGATGGGCTTGGACTCCTGCTCGCCGGACGCCCACCGGGTCAGCTCGGTGCGTCCCGCGGGCAGCACCGCGAACTGCTTCTTCTGCCCGCGGGACGGCTGCTCGGCGGGCAGCGCCCGGATGTATCCGGCCAGCTCCAGCTTTCCCAGCTCGCGATAGATCTGCTGATGCGTGGCCGACCAGAAGTAGCCGATCGACCGGTCGAACCTCCGGGTCAGCTCCAGCCCCGACGACGGCTTTTCGAGCAGGGCGGTGAGGATCGCGTGCGGGAGTGACATGGGGGAATCCTAGGGCGGGTCCGCAGCGCAGACGGTGGCGTCCCGCCCCCGGGAGGCGGCCAGGTCAGAGCGCCGCGGCCAGCTCCGTACCCTGGGCGATGGCCCGCTTGGCGTCCAGTTCCGCGGCGACGTCCGCCCCACCGATCAGGTGCACGGCGCGCCCCTCCGCCCGCAGTTCCTCGTACAGATCCCGGCGCGGCTCCTGCCCGGTGCACAGCACGACGGTGTCCACGGGGAGCGTGGTGGCCGTGCCGTCGACCGTGAGGTGCAGCCCCTCGTCGTCGATCCGCTCGTACGACGCCCCGGCGACCATCGTCACCCCGCGGTGCCGCAGCTCGGTCCGGTGGATCCAGCCGGTGGTCTTGCCGAGGCCGGCGCCGACCTTGGAGGTCTTGCGCTGGAGCAGATGCACCTGGCGCGGCGCCTTGGGGCGCTCGGGCGCCCGCAGCCCGCCGCGCTCCTCGTACGCCGTGTCCACACCCCACGCCCGGAAGTAGGCCTCCGGGTCCTGGCTCGCCGCGTCGCCGGCATCGGTCAGGAACTCGGCGACATCGAAGCCGATACCGCCCGCCCCGATCACGGCCACCCGGTCGCCGACCGGCGCCCCGTCCCGCAGCACATCGAGGTAGCTGACCACGCTCGGGTGGTCGATCCCCTCGATCTCCGGCGTCCGCGGGGTGACCCCGGTGGCGACCACGATCTCGTCGTAGCCGCCGAGATCCCCGGCCGCGACGGCGGTGTTCAGCCGCACCTCCACGCCGTGCTGCGCCAGCTGCGTACGGAAGTAGCGCAGGGTCTCGTCGAACTCCTCCTTGCCCGGGATCCGCTTGGCGATGTTCAGCTGCCCGCCGATCTCGGCCGCGGCGTCGAACAGGGTGACCTCGTGGCCGCGTTCGGCGGCGGAGACGGCACAGGCGAGCCCGGCGGGACCGGCGCCGACCACCGCGAGCCGCTTGCGCAGCCGGGTGGGGGCCAGGACCAGCTCGGTCTCGTGGCAGGCCCGCGGATTGACCAGACAGGACGTGATCTTCCCGCTGAAGGTGTGGTCGAGGCAGGCCTGGTTGCATCCGATGCAGGTGTTGATCGCCTCGGACCGGCCGTCCCGCGCCTTGGCGACGAAGTCCGGGTCGGCGAGGAAGGGCCGGGCCAGGGACACCATGTCGGCCCGCCCGTCGGCGAGCAGCTCCTCGGCCACCTCGGGGGTGTTGATGCGGTTGCTGGTCACCAGGGGGATGCCGACCGAGCCCATCAGCCGCTTGGTCACCCAGGTGTAGGCACCGCGCGGCACCGAGGTCACGATGGTGGGGATCCGGGCCTCGTGCCAGCCGACGCCGGTGTTGATGATCGTGGCACCGGCGGCCTCGATCTCCCGGGCGAGGGTGATCACCTCGTCGAGAGTGGAGCCGCCCGGGACGAGGTCCAGCATCGAGAGCCGGTAGATCAGGATGAAGTCCGTGCCGACCCGCTCCCGGGTACGCCGGACGATCTCCAGCGGGAAGCGCATCCGGTTCTCGTACGAGCCGCCCCACCGGTCGGTGCGCTGGTTGGTCGCGCCGACGATGAACTCGTTGATCAAATAGCCTTCGGAGCCCATGATCTCGACCCCGTCGTACCCGGCGGCCTTGGCCAGCTCCGCCGCCCGTACGTAGTCCTCGACGGTCTGCTCGACCTCGTTGTCGGTGAGCGCATTCGGCACGAAGGGGCTGATGGGCGCCTGGAGCGCGCTCGGCGCGACCAGATCGGCGTGGTACGCGTACCGCCCGAAGTGCAGGATCTGCATCGCGATCCGCCCGCCCGCGGCATGCACCGCGTCGGTCACGGTCCGATGCTGCGCCGCCTCCGCCTCGGTGGTGAGCTTGGCCCCGCCCTCGTACGGCCGTCCCGCGTCGTTCGGCGCGATCCCGCCGGTCACCATCAGGCCGACGCCGCCGCGCGCACGGGCGGCATAGAAGGCGGCCATCCGCGCGAACCCGTTCTCCGCCTCCTCCAGGCCGATGTGCATCGACCCCATCAGCACCCGGTTGGGCAGGGTGGTGAACCCGAGGTCGAGCGGGCTCATCAGGTGCGGGTACGGGCTCATGGGGGCCTCCTGGCGCGGTGGTCGTGACAGCAGTTGTAGACCAGCCGCCAGCCTTATGCAACAAGTTGCATAAAACAGTGACGCAGGCGACGCCGTCCGGCCGGCCGCGCCCCCTTCCGCCCCGGTGCGCCGCTGATCACGCCCGGTGCAGTGTGGCGTGTCACAGACAACATCGCGACGCTGTGGGAGCTTCAACTGAGGTGCTCCTCAGTGGAGTTACCGACGAGTCCGGGTGTGGACCGGTCGGCGCGTGGACCGCCTCGGCCGCCTTGTGGGGGGCGCCCGGGATGAAACCGCGGGCCGGCGGGGAGCATCCGGCTCGGGACGGTCTGCCCGCACGTGGAGAGGATCGAATGAGCACTCTGCAAGCCATCACGCTGGACCAGGTGGTCGACACCGCCCGGTACCCCCTGTCGGATCTCGACGGTGCCGAGGGGCAGGCAGTGATGTCCCGTGCCCGGCGGGAACTCCAAACCCTCGGCTGCACGGTGCTGCCGGACTTCATCCGCCCCTCGCTCCGCGAGGTCCTGCGGCAGGAGTGCGCGGCCCTCGCCCCCCAGGCGCACTTCGAGACCGAGACGGTCAACGTCTACAACATCGCGGTGGACAGCCGGCTGCCCGAGGGCCACCCCGGACGGCGCACCTTCCGCCGCGGCAACGCCTTCGTCGCGCGGGACCGCATCCCCGAGGCGTCCCTCCTCAGCCGGCTCTACTCCCACCGGGCCTTCCAGGACTTCATCGCCCGCTGCTTCGGCCTGCCCGAGCTGCACGAACTGGCGGACCCGCTCTCCGGCCTCGTCCTCAATGTCGTCGAACCGGGCATGGAACACCCCTGGCACTTCGACACCAACGAGTTCACCGTCAGCATGCTCACCCAGCAGGCGTCCACCGGCGGCGTCTTCGAGTACTGCCCGAACATCCGCTCCGCCGACGACGAGAACTTCGGCGAGGTCCTCGACGTCCTCGACGGCCGGGGCGAGCGGCTGATCCGGCGCCTCCCGCTGCACATCGGTGATCTGCAGCTCTTCAAGGGCCGCTACTCCCTGCACCGGGTGAGCCCCGTGCAGGGCGAGACCGCGCGGCACTCCGCGATCTTCGCCTACAGCCGCCGGCCCGGCGTCATCGGGAGCGTGGCCCGCACCCGGCAGCTCTTCGGCCGGGTGCTGCCCGCCCATCTGGCCGCCGAGGGCCGGGCGGTCCGCGGCGACCGGCTGCTGGATTAGGGGCCCGCTCACCGGACAGCCCCGGGGAGGCGACGCCCCGAGGCGGCTGCGTCCCGGCGGACGTCCGGGATGCAGCCGCCGCCACAACCCGTCCCCCGCCCGGCGCTCCACGACGGAGCACACCGGGCGGGTGACGATGCGATGTCACAGCAACCAAGACCGCAGATGCCACGATCTGAACCGTCTGAATCGAGAGAGCCGAATTGAATACGTCAGCCCCTCAGGAAAGCGCAGCCATGACGACCTTCGCCCGGGAGGAGACCCTGCCGCGGGTGCCGCTGCCCACACTGGAGGCGAGCTGTGAGCGGTTCCTCGCCTGGTGCGCGCCGCTGCTGACCGCCGAAGAGCGGGCGGCGACCGAGGCGGAGGTGGCCGCCTTCCTCCGGCCCGGCGGCCCCGGCCGGGTGCTGCACGCGGCGCTGGAGGAGTACGACGCCACGCCGGGCGTCCACAGCTGGCTCGACACCTTCTGGCCCTGCCGCTACCTCGGCCGCCGGGACCGCATCGCCCTCAACGCCAACTTCTTCTTCCTGTTCCAGGACGCCGCGCCCGGCGAGCCGCGCTCCCAGGTGGCGCGGGCGGCCGGGCTGATCGCCGGCGCCCTCGGCTACAAGCGCCAACTCGACCAGGACCTCATTCCGCCCGTCGTCCAGCGCGGCCAGGCCCAGTCGATGGTCCAGAACGCCTACCTCTTCTCCACCACCCGCATCCCCGGGGCGCAGCAGGACACCGTCCGCAGCCCCTACAGCGACGAGTGGCCCGGCCCGTCCGAAGCCCGGCACATCGTGGTGTTCCACCGCGGCGCCATGTTCCGGATGGAGGTGCTCGGCGCGGACGGTGACCCGCACAGCCTCGACGACCTCGAAGCCGGGCTGCACGCCGTATTGAAGGCCGGCGCGCAGCCCCCCGCCCCGGACACCTCGGTGGGCCACCTCACCACCATGGCCCGCGCCGAATGGGCCGCCGCCCGCGAGTCCCTGCGCACCCGCCACCCCGGCAACGCGGCCGCCCTGGAGGACATCGAGACCGCACTGTTCTGCGTCTGCCTGGAGGACTTCGCCCCCGCGGACGTCCAGGACGCCTGCGACCAGCTGCTGTGCGGCGACCGCGGCAACCGCTGGTTCGACAAGGCGGTGTCCCTGATCGTCTTCGCCGACGGCCGGGCGGGCATCAACGTGGAGCACTGCGAACTCGACGGGACCACCATCCTCGGCTTCACCGACGCCCTGCTCAGCACCCCTGCCGAGGAACACTCCCGCCGCTCCGGCGCCCGCTCCCAGGGACTCCCGGCCGTGGAGCCGCTCGTCTTCGAGCTGGACGACGCGCTCCGGGCCCAGGTGCGCTCCGCCGCGGACGCCTTCGCCGCGTACGGCGCGGCCACCGCCACCCGGACCGTCTCCTTCGACGACTTCGGCAGCACCACCGCCAAGGCACTGGGCGCCTCACCCGACGCCTTCGTCCAGCTCGCCTACCAACTGGCCCACCAGCGCGCCAAGGGCCACCTGGGCGCCACCTACGAGTCGATCGCCACCCGGCAGTACCGCTACGGCCGGACCGAGGCGATGCGGGTGGTCACCCCGGAGATCCAGGAGTTCGTCGCGGCCATGGAGGACCCGGCGGCCTCCGCGGACACCCGCCGGGCCGCCTTCCACGCCGCGGCCGCCCAGCACGTGACCCGCGCCAAGGAGTGCCAGACCGGCCAGGCCCCCGAGCAGCACCTCTGGGAGCTGGAGCTGATCCAGCGACGGCGCGGGGCGGAACTGGGCGTGACCGAACAGCCCGCCCTCTACCGCACGCCGGGCTGGCTGACGATGCGCGACGACTACCTGAGCACCAGCTCCGCGCCGTCCGTCCACATCCAGTACTTCGGCTTCGGCTCCACCAGCAGCCGCTGCATCGGCGTCGCGTACGTCCTGCTGCCCGGCCGCTTCCACCTCTACCTGAGCACCCCGCTGCCGGTGGCCGACCAGATGCACACATTCGCCGACCGGCTCCGCGAGGCGCTGACCGAACTGCGCGAACTGCTGTCCGCCGCCCCCTCCGCGAACTGACCCCCTCCCGGACCGGCGGCGCCCCACTGTCTTCTCCTTCTACTTCAACAGCCGGGACAGCCGCCGGTCCGCCAGGATCTTGCCCCCGGTCTGGCACGTCGGGCAGTACTGCAGCGACGAATCACTGAACGACACCTCGCGGATGGTGTCCCCGCACACCGGACACGCCTCCCCCTTCCGCCCGTGCACCCGCAGCCCACTCTTCTTCTCCGCCTTGAGGTCCTTGAGCGCCGTGCCACGGGCCCGCTCAACCGCCTCGCCGAGCGTCGCTCCGACCGCCTCGTACAGCCGGCCCACCTCGTCCGCACCGAGCGTGCCCGCCAGCCTGAACGGCGACATCCGGGCCGCATGCAGGATCTCGTCCGAGTAGGCGTTCCCGATCCCGGCCAGCACGCTCTGGTCGCGCAGCACCCCCTTGATCTGCCGACGCTCCCCCTCCAGCAGCCCACCGAAGACCTCCAGGGTGAACCCCTCCGCCAGCGGATCCGGCCCGAGCCGCGCCACCCCCGCCACCTCCTGCGGATCCCGCACCACATACACCGCCAGATGCTTCTGACTCCCGGCCTCGGTCACCTCGAACCCCGCCCCGTCATCGGGTTCCCCGAGCCGCACCCGCAACGCCAGCGGCCCCTTCCCCGGCCGCGGCGGCACCTCCGGCAGCTTCTCGCTCCACCGCACCCACCCCGCCCGCCCGAGGTGCAAGACCAGATGCAGCTCCCCGACGCCCAGATCCAGAAACTTCCCATGCCGGCGCACCCCACCGAACGCCCGCCCTTCGAGCGCGCTCACCGACGGGTCATAGGTCTTGAGCGCATGAACGGCGACCACATACACCCGGCCCACGGACCGCCCCGCCAGCCGCTCGTCCAACAACCGAGCAAGCGATTCAACTTCCGGCAATTCAGGCATATGGCCAGTCTGCCTCGAAGGGGGCGGGAGGGGGCGCTGCTCGGGCCGGGCTTTCCGACCGCCTGGCCCAGGCATACACAAAAAAAGTCGCCGCGCGACGTCACGCCGCAGCCCCCCGGCCGGCACTCCCTGACGACGGCTTTCGTGCATTCGTGCAGAAGCGAACGGAGCATACGGCGATGCCGGAGTATGTGATGGCGGCAGGAGTCACGGTGGCGGGGTACCTGGCAGTCGTGCTGCGCACCTGGATACGCGCCCGAGGCATGGTGCAGCTGGAAAAGGCGCGGGGGGCGGTGCGCCGCGACATGGTGCGTGAGCTCCCGAGGGGCAGCCGGTTCGTCGACCGTTCCGACCACGTCACCATCGAGGTCGGGCAGGGCAGGCCGTACGAAGGGGGCCGCCGTGGCCTGGGTGGCTGACTGGTCGGGGCGCGCGGCCTGCCGGCCGGCCGACCCGGACGAGATGTTCGTCCAGGGGGCCGCCCAGAACAGGTCGAAGACGGTGTGCACCGGCTGCGAGGTGCGTACGGAGTGCCTGGCCGATGCTCTGGACAACCGGGTGGAGTTCGGCGTGTGGGGCGGCCTGACCGAACGCGAGCGCCGCGCCCTGCTGCTCCGGCGCCCCGCCGTCGTCTCGTGGCGCCGGCTCCTGGAGACGGCCCGGACGGAGTACGAGGCATCCGGCGAGGTGCTCGACCTGGCGGCGCCCTTGTCCTGGCTGAGCAGCGAGGAGGAGGCCGCCTTCGCCACCGTCTTCCGCGAACGGTTCGTGCCGCTCGTGGGTCTCCTCATCAAGGCAGGCGCTGCCCGCCAGGACGCCGAGGACTCCGCCCAGAACGCCTTCGTGCAACTGGCCAAGTCCTGGCGGGACGTCGACCACTCGAACCCGTGGCTGCGCAAGACGGCCTTCCGCATGTGGCTGAAGCTGGTGCACCGTATCCGCCCCGACGAGCTCACCGACCAGATCCCGGAACGCGCCGAGCGCGACCACGGCGACGACGTGACGCAGAAGCTGGTCCTGGTACAGCTGCTCCGCCGGCTGCCCCCACTACAGCGCACGGTGATGGCCTTCGACATCGACGGCTGCACCCCGTCCGAGACGGCCGAGGCGCTGGACGTCCCGGCGGCCAATGTCCGCCAGAACCTACGCCGGGCACGTGCACGACTCGAACGCCTGCTGGACGAGGACGAGGGAGGCCAGCGATGAACACCACCCCCTCCGACCGCTCGCGTCTGCAGCGCTTCCTCCGCGCCGGAACCGAAGAACTGGAGACCACCCTCCACGCCTCGACCGACCTCAACACCCGCCTCTCCGCCGCCCTCACCCCGCCGAGCCCCGCCACCCAGGACACACCGGGCCCGTCCTCCAGACTCAACAGAGCCCTGCACAACGGCGAAACCGAACTACGCGACACCCTCGCCCGCTCGACCGACATCGAGCAGCACCTCACCTCGACCCTCTTCCAGGCGTCCGCCAGGAGCAGCGACTTCCCCGGTGTGCACCACATCGCCTGACCAACGGACCCCGCTCACCGCAAAACGGCCGCCGGCCGCGTCCTTCCCGACGAGGGAAGGACGCGGCCGACGGCCCGAAGACGTCCCAGCCGAGCGGAAAACCGCTCCGGCCTGCTACGTTCTTAAATGTCGAAGAACTGATGTCGCGCAGCTGCCATCTCGGATGCTAAATCACCAGGTCCGTCTGACCTGCGGGAGAGTGATCGTCATCGGTCGTCGTTAATCACCCGTTGACGGCCCAGAGACGGCCCAGTGGGCGGGGTCCTTCGCGATGAGTTGGCGCCTGCTCCTTGCCCTCATTGGCGAGGTGCACACTCACCCACGCCGGGGCAGCATCAGCGGACCCGGCCTCGTAGCGCGCATCGCACTCAAGCACGTCGACGACGAGCCTGCCGAGGGAGGACCGTCGCACCAACGAAGCCCCTCACCTCGGAATTAGGCGGCCATAGTGTCCTCCTGCGAAAACGCGGCCAAATACGGTCCGGCACTGCCCGGCAGATCATCCTGACGCCTAGCTGCTAGCCGCGCAGTCTTCGAGTGGTTTTGCCTTGAGATTCATGACGCCGGGTTGCTCGACACCATTCACCCGCTTGTATGCGTCGATTCTGTGGCCGAGTGCTTTCCTGAAGTCGGCGATACCCTCAAAAGTCCCTTCTACAGGCGAGAGTTCCCCACCTGCAGTTCGAACCCATTCTTTGCCGTTTGTATCGCGGAACTGGATCAACAGCACATTCACGTAGGTGTTCTTCGGCGAGTATCGCTCTCCGTCGCCCCGGATTACATCTTGAGGTGTAATAGTGAACATTGAGCAAGGTTGGACAGGGTGGGGAATGGTAACAGAGTGCAGCTCATCGAAGGGATTTGTCGTTTTGTTATCGACTCCGAAGGTGGTGAATACAAGGCTTGCGATTGTTATGGTGTCGAGGGAGCGGTTCGCGAAAACACCGTTGGTGGCGTATGTGTAATTCTTTGATGGCTCAGACCATATGGAAATGCGAGAGGCTTGAGTGCGGCTCTTCTCATCTGCGGTCTTGCGTGACTGATCGAGCTGATCCTGAGCGACCTTGGCGCCGTAGTAAGTGCTAACACCGGTGAATACGAGGCCGCCAGCAGCTATGAGACCGGCAAGCATATTCCAATCAATTCGAAACCCATTCTTTCGAGCTGTCCCAGGGTTCCGTCGGAGCCTCCGCACCCGCCGAGGGTGTGGCCACTTCCCCTGCACCAGTCGTAAACGCGTCCTTCGGTCCATCCGGTTCCCAGACATCGGTCCCCCAACGAGCTTCATCCTTGCGCGACAGTCATACCGCGACCGCATCCTTCCGCGGAAACACGGCTGGGCACTGCCGACAGATCAACGACCGCGCCCACCGTGCCCGGGCCTCCGTCGCCGACGGCTTCCTCCACAGCCACACACCCAGACCGAGGCCACCCGCCACTAGCAGGAGCCCCGCATCAACCGCCGCCAACCAGCGCCATCACCTCCACCGCGAATGCCCCGGCCGGCAACAACAACTGCGCACACTGTGCTCCGGTGGCTGCCCGTACTTGCCGTGCAACGGCGACTCCCGCGGCAACGACGCTACATACTCGGGAAGAACTGATGTCCCGCATCGCTCACCTCGGGCGCCGTGCTTGGCTGTGGCGCTGATCAGCGGGGGAGGGGGTGTCATGGGTCGTTGCCATCCGTCCTCGGGTCTCCTTCGACGGCCCAGAGACGGCCCAGAGGAAGTGCCCTGAGTCTGTGGAGAAGCGTGTGATGCGGCGCCGAACGACGCCCAACAAGCTGCCCGTAAACCGCGGTTTTGCCCTGAGGGGCCGTGACCTCCCTGATCGAGCACCGGTATGTAAGTTCGCCCCCCTCGGCGTGGTCGAGGCCTGCCTCGGGCGTCGGCTACACACATGGCTGATGGCTGTCGCCACCGTTCGTGATCATTGAGGTCAGCGGAACAGCTCCGGTATCGGGCAAGCCTCGCAAGGCTTGTCTGGCCGTTCGGCCCAGCCCCACCAGACATGCCGACTGGTACAGCTCCGTAGCATCCGGCAGGTCAGCCATCGTGATCGCGCGCGGACTGGCGAAGCGGCACTTGGCGTGAATCTGGCTGCGGAGCGGATGCAGGTCGGTGGACGGGCACCCGTTCCCCCACACTACGAAGCCTCGTTCCGTAGCCGACTGTTGCCTTACTTCTGAGGATTCGTCTCGTCGGCACCGAACTTCGTGCCACAGTGCACCCATGCGTGCATTCATCAAGGGCATCGGTAGCCTCGCACTCCTTGCCACTTTGCTGTTCGGTGTGGTGGAGGTCGTAGCATTTCTGGCGAGGTACGTGGGGCATCAAGTCTTTCATGGCGTAAACCCCACGGTCGCCGCCGCAGCGGTAACCGCGATGGCAACGGTTCTCGTAACCGTTGCCACGTTGGTAATCGGGCGCTACGTCGAACGCCGGAAAGCAGTTGAAGCAGAGATTCGGGGCAGTAAAATACCCGTTTACACTAGGCTTGTAAGCGGCCTAATGAGGACGGTCATGAACCCTGAGTCTTCGAATGAAAATGACGTGGCGCAGTTTCTGCGGGAAATCACGCCAGATCTAATTACGTGGGCTTCTGACGACGTTCTGCTCGCCTGGTCCAAATTCAAGCGAGAAGCGCAAGTTCTCGTATCTGAGGATACGGTATTTAGCTTTGAGCAGCTCTTGTCCGCAATTCGCCGAGACTTTGGGCACAGTGGTAGACAAGTGCAAGAGGGGGACCTCCTGGCTCTCTTCATCAATGACATCGACGAACAGTTGGCCAGGCGGCGCACTCAGAGGGGGCGCCGTGCGAGCACCCCCGGATCATAGTGCCTAGATTCGGGGGCTATATCGCGAAGTACCGCTTCTCTGGCATCAGGTGGCCGATTGCTGTGCGCGCGGTGCGGGCGCTGGTTGGGATGGAGGGGGCGGAGGCAGGAGCGCAGGCCCGGCCGGGGCCGGGCTTGCGTGCGGTGAGCAGAGGCCGCCTTGAATCCGTAGTGAAGTTGCTTTTCGACAGATTCTGGTGGCATGCGAAGTTTGACCTTGCACCGCCGCGCCCCGAGGCCTGGCGCCGAACTGTAGGAAATGGAGGGCCGGTGCCACAAGCCAGTCCGCGCGGTACGTACTTGCAGATCTGCGAGCGGTTCGGCGTGTCCCGCACGGCCGTGCGTTCAGCCATCGCGCAGATGGACAGAAAAGGCCGTCGGTCGTGCCTTCCGGGAGTGGAAGTGCACGGCCGACGGCCCACAGACGTCCCAGGCCGGAACGGCGAACCGCCCCGACCTGCGACGTTCTTAAATGTCGAAGTAGAGGTGGAGGAATGCTCAGACCTGCACAGATATGCGTATGGTGGGTCGATCGGTGCACAACTGGTGCACTGGGGAAGCGTCAGGCGGGTCCGCCGCCTTCCTTGAGACTTCGGTGATGTCGGACTGGGAGCGCGCAGCCGCAATCCAACGGTCAGTGGTAGGACGCGTATGCCTGGCCGCCATGGTGGTGTCGAATCACCGCCTCCTTGTGTAGATCACGCGCCGGATCCAGCCGCTGCTGGCATGGTGGTCGGTGGGTGTGCCTACAGTGCTTCTTACAGCTGAGAGAGTTCCGGGGGTTCTTGATGCCGCGTGTGGTGGGGGTGCACGGGATCGGCAAGCAACTGTTAGGCGAAAGCACGCTGTTGAAGGAGTGGCAGCCTGCTCTGGCCGATGGGTTGCGTCGCGCGGGGGTCGGCGATGCCGTGTCCGAGTCGGATGTGGCGATGGCGTTCTATGGGGACTTGTTCCGACCGGCCGGGCAGTATCTCGCGGTCGGGGATCCTCGCTTCACGGCCGCCGATGTGGGCGAGGGTTTCGAGCAGGAGCTGCTGCGGGCCTGGTGGCGTGCGGCGGCCGAGAGCGACCCCGGCGTGGTGCCTCCTGGTGCGGACACTCTCATTGCGACGCCGCGCTCGGTGCAGGCCGCGTTGCGGGCCCTCTCGGGGTCGCGGTTCTTCGCCGGGCTCGCCCTGCGCTCCATGGTCTTCGACTTGAAACAGGTCCACCGCTATCTCCTCGACGCCGAGTTGCGGACCCGGGCTCGTACACGGGTGATCGGTGCCATCGGGGAGGACACCCGGGTGGTGGTGGCGCACTCCCTGGGCTCGGTGGTCGCCTATGAGGCGCTGTGCGCCCTGCCCGGCCATCGGGTGCGGGCCTTGGTGACCCTGGGGTCTCCGCTGGGCATCCCGAACTTGATTTTCCATCGGCTGGAGCCCCGGCCGGTCGGGTTGGGCCGCGCAGCGCAGGGGGTGTGGCCGGGTGGGCGGGACCTGGTGTGGACGAACATCGCTGATAAGGGCGATGTGGTCGCGCTGGTGAAGGATCTGCGCCCGGCTTTCGGTGAGGGCCTGCGTTCGGCGCGGGTGCACAACGGTTCCCACGCGCATGATGCGACCGCGTATCTGACCAATGAGTTGTGCGGGCGCGCGATCGTGGAAGGGCTGGCATGACCGCTCTGCACAGCAACGGTGCGGGTACGGAGGAGGCGCGCCGGTTCCTGATCGCCACCGCCGTCTCCCGGTACCCCAATTCCCCTGAGTTGGACCGGCGGGAGCTGGTCGACGCCCGTGAGCGCGTCATCGAACTGTTCACGGGCGAGCTGGGCTACCAGCACTACACCGGCCTCGGGCTGGACCCCACCGGCACCCAGCTGACCGGCCAGTTGAACGCGTTCTGCACGTCTCCGGACCGTCGCGAGGACGACGTGATCGTGGTCTACCTGGCCTGCCATGGCGAGGTCCTCGACGAGGGCGGCGAGTACGTCTTGTTGACCGCGGAGAGCGACGGGGACAATATCGCCGGTACCTCGTTGCCCGCCGTGGAGCTGGCCCGCAAAATGCTGGTCGGAACGAAGGTACGGCGGCTGATGTTGTTGCTGGACACCTGTTACTCCGGGCAGGGCGGCAACGAACTGGCCGCGGCCGCCCTGGGACGCATCGGCGCGAAGTGGGGACAGACCACCGGATCGGGGCTGGTGGTGGTCTCCTCCGCCCAGCCGCACCAGCAGGCCAAGGCCGGCGCCTTCCCCCACCTGCTCACCGAGGCGGTGGCCAGCCAGGCCACCGCCGGTCACGGCCCGGATACGCTGTCGGTGTCCGCCGTGGTGCAGCAGATGAACGACCACCGTGACCGGCCCACGTACCAGCGCATCGGCCTGGCCCTGATCGGGCTGACCGGGGAGCCGCCCGCCTTCTTGCCCAACCCGCGTCACAGCACCCGGCTGACCGACGTGGACCTGGCCGTCCAGCAGGCCGCCGAGTTCGACGAACAGGCCCGGCGCCGCGACACCGAATTCACCACCCGCCTGCTGGTACGCGCCATGGGTTACCACGGCGACGCCTCCCAGGGCTGGTGGTTCTGCGGCCGCCACGCAGCCCTGGACCACCTCGCGACCTGGCTCCGATCGCCCGGCACCGGCAGCGAATCGACGTGCCGGGTCGTCACCGCGGGCCCCGGCTCGGGCAAGACCGCCGTACTCGGCCTGATCGCCGCCCTGGCCCATCCCGAACGCCGCCGCACCGTCCCCATCGACTCCCTCAACCTCGCCCCCCAACTGATCCCCGAGGAAGGCGCGCTCGACGTCACCGTCTACGCCCAGAACCTCACCGACACCGACGTGCTGCACGCACTGGCCGCCGCGGCCCACGTGCACGCCGACACCGTCGGCGAACTGCTCGAAGCCCTGGGCGCACGACAGGGCGAGCGGCCGTTCACCGTCCTCATCGACGCCCTGGACGAGGCCGCCACACCCGACACCCTGTGCTCACAGATCCTGCGCCCCCTGATCGACCACTCGGACGGCCGCATCCGCCTCCTGCTCGGCACGCGCCCGCACCTCCTGGACCGCCTCGGCATCACCGCCAAGCACCACTCCACCAGCGAGCAGGTCGTCGACCTCGACGACCCCCGCTACGCCGACCCTGAGGCGCTGCAGGCCTACACCGTCTACAACCTGCTCGACGCCCACCGCACCTCTCCCTACAGCCGGCACCCCGAAGCAGCAGCTCCGGTCGCCCAAGCGGTCGCCGGTGCCGCCGGAACCTCGTTCCTCGTCGCCCGCATCGCCGCCGGCACCCTCGCCGCAGCCGACGACGTCATCGCCGACCCGTCGGACCGGCAGTGGCAGAACAGCCTGCCCCGCCTGCCCGGACAGGCCATGCACGACGACCTCATGCACCGCCTGGGCCCGGACGCGCAACGGGCCGCGGACCTCCTGCGCCCCCTGGCCTTCGCCGAAGGCCAGGGTCTGCCTTGGGAAGACATCTGGGCCCCGCTGGCCTCCGCGATCTCTGCCCGTACCTACACCGACGACGACCTCCTGTGGCTGCGCGACACGGCCGGCTCCTACGCCGTGGAAGCCACCGAATCCGGTCGCTCCGCCTACCGCCTCTACCACCAGGCCCTGGCAGAGCACCTGCGCGACGGCATCGACCCGCAAGCCGTGCACGCGGCATTCACCGACGTCCTGATCGACCGCGTGCCCTACCGGGGCGATTCGACCCGCGACTGGTCCCGCGCACACCCCTACACCCTCAACTACCTTGCCACCCACGCGGCCGCAGCCGGACGCCTCGACGAGACCGCCACCGACACCGAATACCTCGTCCACGCCATCCCCCGCGGCCTCACCCCACACTTGCACCACGCCCGCACCGAGCGTGCCCGGCTGACGGCAGCGGTCTACCGCGCCTCCATCAGCGTCCACGGAACCGCTACCGCGGCGGTCCGCCGACAGGTACTCGCCCTGGACGCCGCGCGGGCAGGCGCCGACTCCTTGCAGCAGCAGTTGGCCGACCACATCCCGGAGGGGAACTGGGCACCCCGGTGGGCCACGGGAAGCAACTTTTCCCCGGCGTTGCGCGACACCCTGACCGGCCACGAGGACAGGGTGAGAGCGGTGGCGTGTACCAGCCTGGGCAGCAGGCCGGTCGCGGTGACCGGCGGCGACGACGGGACGGTGCGGGTGTGGGATCTGGCCGCGGGTACGGCTGTCGGCCAGCCCCTGACCGGCCATGACGGCAAGGTGCTCGCGGTGGCATGCACGAAGCTCGCCAAAACCCCCGTCGCCGTGACGGGCGGCGATGATGGAACGGTGCGCGTATGGGACCTGGTCTCCGGCACCGCCCGGGGGCGCCCCCTGACCGGCCACGACGGCAAGGTGCTGGCGGTCGCGTGTACGTACCGGGAGAGCGCGCCCATCGCGGTGACCGGCGGCAGTGACGGCACGGTAAGGGTGTGGGACCTGGCCTCCGGTACGCCCCTCGGCGATCCCCTGCCCGGCCACAGAGGCGAGGTGCTGGCGGTCGCGTGTACGCACCGGGAGGGTGCGCCCATCGCGGTGACCGGCGGCAGTGACGGCACCGTACGCGCGTGGAATCTGCCCTCCGGAACACACCTCGGTTCCCTAAGACGCCTCGGTGCCCCGACCGGTCACGCCGGCAGGGTTTACACGGTGGCTTGCACGAACGTGAACGGCAAGCCCGTTGCGTTGACCGGCGGCGAGGACCACAAGGTGCGCGTGTGGGATCTGGCCTCCGGTACCTCTCTCGGCAAACCCCTGACCGGCCACGACGACTGGGTGCGAGCAGTGGCGTGGTCGGGCAATTCGGTCGCGGTGACCGGCAGCAACAGGACTGTACGCCTGTGGGATCTGCCCTCTCGTACCCGCATCGGACAGCCAATGGTCGGCCACGGCGACTGGGTGAATTCGGTGGCCTGTACGAGGCTGGACGACACCCCTGTAGCAGTAACCGGCGGCGGCGAGGGCAAGGGGACGGTCCGGGTATGGGACCTCACCGCCGGCACTCCGCTCGGCAATCCGCGCACCGGCCACGACGACTGGGTGTACGCCGTGGCGTGCACAAGCCTGAACAACAGACAGGTCGCGGTGACCGGCAGCAGCGACGCAACCGTACGGGTGTGGGACCTGACCTCCGGTACCCCTGTCGGCAGGCCCATGACTCGGCACGACGGAACGGTATACGCGGTGGCGTGCACGGGCCTGAATGGCAAGCAGGTCGCGTTGACCGGCGGCGAGGACCACAAGGTGCGCGTGTGGGATCTGGCCTCCGGTACCCCGATCGGCAATCCCTTGACCGGCCACGACGACTGGGTGCGCGCTGTGGCGTGCGCGAGCTGGCAGGGCAGGCCGCTCGCGGTGAGCGGCGGACAGGACGGGACGGTGCGAGGTTGGGATCTGGCCTCCCGTACGCCCCTCGGTCCTCCCATGAAAGGTCACGAGGGCTGGGTGCGCGCTGTGGCGTGTGCGAGCTGGCAGGGCAGGCCGGTCGCGGTGACCGGCGGGGGCGACGGGACGGTGCGGTTATGGGATCTGCCCTCCGGCAAGCCCATCGGCTCGCCCCTGGAAGGACACGACGGCGGAGTGTTCGCGGTGGCGTGTACGAGCCTGGACGGTATGCCGGTCGCGGTAACCGGCGGCAGTGACGGGAGGGTGCTGGCTTGGGATCTGCTCTCCGGCAAGCCGCTCGACCAGCCCTTGATCGGTCACAACGGCCCGGTGGGCGCGGTGGCGTGCACCGTCCTGAACGGCACCCCGATCGCGGTTTCAAGCGGCGGTGAGCTCGATGGGACGGTACGGGCGTGGAACCTTCGTACAGGCGAGCCCGCCGGGCTCCTGGCGGCGAGCAGTCCCCAGGCTGTCGCCCTTACGACCGAGGGGGATCTCGTACTCAGCATGGGCGCCGATGTAGCGGTCTTTGGGCGGCGTCCGCCGCGTGAGCCACGCTGATTTGGGTGCGCTCTTCTTCCGCAATGGCGGCGCATGGGGGCCCCGGGCTGCAATCGCCAAGGCACGCGAGATCATGAGCATTCTGCGGCAGTAGTGCCGCCTTTCACTTCAGTCTTGCGGATCCACCTCACCACGCCGAGGTCGGCCCACCCGACCGACAGCGCAGCACCCCGCACACAGTCCGCAAGACACCCGATCAAGACCTCGCACCCAATCGCCACCAATCGCCAAAGACCAGGCGAGCGCCGCGGTGAAGCCGAACGGGGGCCCTGTCCCGAGGCCTGGCCACGAACGGCAGCCAAAGTGGATCGCCCAGACCGGCAAGGTCGACCCCAACACGCTGGGCAAGGGCAAGAATTACACCCACAAAATGGAATTCCACTGCAAGCCAGAGGTGTTGGCCTGCCTGAAACAGTACGAGATCAAGCCGACCAACGAGTCAGGTCGCTATGCGGTACCGGCGGACAAGATCGATGAGTTCAACAAGTACGTCGAGAAGACGACCGTCCAGCCGCTCCCCTCAGGCGGGGGCGGGAGGAGGAGACGATGAATCCGTCATCGCCGCGCGGACGCCTGCGCGATTCCCTGCTGTGTGTCGGCGAAAGGGGTGACGTAAACGAGACCGTCCTCGGTGCGGCAGTCACCACCGCGCTGCGCGAACTGGCCTCCGAGGCGCTGGGCGAGCAATCGCGCATCGACCTGGTCACCGTTGGCTCTGAGGACCACCCCTGGGGACGAAGCCTCGGTCTTCGGCTTGCGGACTATGACGTAGAGCTGCCGGACGTGCTCCTGTACGCAGACCAGAGCGACCTTCCGCCCCAGGTGCAGGAGAGTTGCCCGACTCTGTGCCAGGAGGAGTGGGAGGCCGTACTGCTGGTCTCCAAGCTCATCTTCATTGGCCTTCAGTCGGAGCCCGAACCT
Organism: Streptomyces sp. 2323.1; assembly: GCF_900221035.1. Lineage (NCBI taxonomy): Bacteria > Bacillati > Actinomycetota > Actinomycetes > Kitasatosporales > Streptomycetaceae > Streptomyces > Streptomyces sp. 2323.1. The sequence goes on from NZ_LT907981.1 coordinate 5,877,232, forward strand.
GTGCGCGCCGACGCCGGCCAACATCCGCAGGTCGCCCCGAGACCGCCCCGGTCGGTAGCGAGAGAGCGATTTTGCCAGGCGCTGGCTGCCATTTCGGAACGCCCTGATCTGCACCAGGACGAACTCACTGCACAATTGCGGACTGCACTCCTGAACTTCGCGTCGGAGACACCCGACAACAAGGACGCCGCTCAGCGCATCGCGGTGCTGCACATCGGGGAGCCCCAGCAAGGGCCGCGCTTGTGCCTCAGCCGCTCGGGCTTGGCCTTCGCGAAGGTAGTGCTGAGCGCTGGTGGCTGTCCTGTCCCCAGCTGTGTACTGGAGGAATTCCCGGACTTGACCCAGGACGAGTGGAACGCCGTCATCCACGTCGCAGGGATGACGCTCATGGCGTTCGAGACCGAGCCGGCCCGCGACGTGGGATAGCGTCCGTGCCGCGTTGACGGTCCGGGTTCGGCAAAAGACAGTCGGTAACCAACAGAGGGGTCGCGACAGACGACGAGCGGTTGCCTCCACCCGAGTGGAGGCAACCGCTCTGAGCCTTTCCTTCGGCTGCCGAGTTCGAGCTTTACTTTCTAGATGTCGAAGTAAAGCTCGAACTCGTGCGGGTGCGGCCGCAGCTGGATCGGGGCGATTTCGTTGGCGCGCTTGTAGTCGATCCAGGTCTCGATCAGGTCGGAGGTGAAGACGCCGCCCTGCTGGAGGTACTCGTTGTCGGCCTCAAGGGCGTCGAGGACGGCCGGGAGGGACGTGGGGACCTGGGGGACGCCGGCGTGCTCCTCGGGGGCGAGCTCGTAGAGGTCCTTGTCGATCGGCTCGGCCGGCTCGATCTTGTTCTTGACGCCGTCCAGGCCCGCGAGGAGGAGGGCGGAGAACGCGAGGTACGGGTTCGAGGACGGGTCCGGGGCGCGGAACTCGACGCGCTTGGCCTTGGGGTTCGAGCCCGTGATCGGGATACGCATGGCCGCGGAGCGGTTGCGCTGCGAGTAGACCAGGTTGACCGGGGCCTCGAAGCCGGGGACCAGGCGGTGGTAGGAGTTCACCGTCGGGTTGGTGAAGGCCAGCAGCGACGGGGCGTGCTTGAGGATGCCGCCGATGTAGTAGCGGGCGGTGTCCGAGAGGCCCGCGTAGCCCTGCTCGTCGTAGAAGAGCGGCGCGCCGCCCTGCCACAGCGACTGGTGGACGTGCATGCCGGAGCCGTTGTCACCGAAGATCGGCTTGGGCATGAAGGTCGCGGTCTTGCCGTTGCGCCAGGCGACGTTCTTGACGATGTACTTGAACAGCATCAGGTCGTCGGCCGCGGCGAGCAGCGTGTTGAACTTGTAGTTGATCTCGGCCTGGCCGGCGGTGCCGACCTCGTGGTGCTGGCGCTCGACCTGCAGGCCGGCCTTGTCCAGCTCCAGGGAGATCTCGGCGCGCAGGTCGGCGAAGTGGTCGACCGGAGGGGCCGGGAAGTAGCCGCCCTTGTAGCGGACCTTGTAGCCGCGGTTGTTCTCCTCCGACCCGGTGTTCCAGGCGCCGGCCTCGGAGTCGATGTGGTAGAAGGACTGGTTCGACGAGGTCTCGAAGCGGACGCTGTCGAAGACGTAGAACTCGGCCTCCGGACCGAAGAACGCGGTGTCCGCGATGCCGGTGGAGGCGAGGTAGGCCTCGGCCTTCTTGGCGATGTTGCGCGGGTCGCGGCTGTACTGCTCGCCCGTGATCGGGTCGTGGATGAAGAAGTTGATGTTGACGGTCTTGTCCCGGCGGAAGGGGTCCACCCGGGCCGTCGACAGGTCCGCGCGCAGCGCCATGTCGGACTCGTGGATCGCCTGGAATCCGCGGATCGACGAGCCGTCGAAGGCGAGCTCCTCGGCCGGGTCGAACGCCGCTGCCGGGATCGTGAAGTGCTGCATCACACCGGGCAGGTCGCAGAACCGGACGTCGACGAACTTGACGTCCTCGTCCGCGATGAACTTCTTGGCCTCGTCGGCGTTCTGGAACATCCAACTCCTCCTAGCCCGGTCACCGGTCGGCGGACGCGGGATTGCTACTCGGAACGCGACCATGTGCGGTGGCGCGTTGCCCGACCATAGGCAGGCGGGATTTCCCAAGCATGACCCATTTGTTTCGCCGAGGTTAACCGGCACGCGGCCGCTCTTAACCCCCAGTGTGCGCCATGAAGGGGCATTCCGGACCGGCCGGAGCGGCGCTTTCCCCGGCCGTCCGCCGGGCCGGCTCGCCGCTCCCAGGCAGCTACGGGCCGCCCCCGCGCCCGGCCCGTACGGCCCCCGGCCCCGCCCACGGCGGCCCTCCGGGAATCGCCCGCGGGCGGTCGCAGTACCGTGGTCGGGTGGACAACAGGCATGCAATCGGATCGTGGATCTCCGGGCCCCGCGCGGCAGCCGAGGACATGGGCGTCGAGTTCGGATACCGCGGGCAGCAGCTCGGGCTGCCGAAGGAGGGGCCGGGCTCGATCGCGCGCCCCGGCCGGCGGTTCGCCGCGCTCTTCCTCGACTGGGCGCTGTGCATGCTCATCGCATACGGCCTGCTCAGCGGCGGCCGGGCACAGTCGGCGAGCAACTGGGCGCTGCTGGTCTTCGCGGTGCTCAGCGTGCTGACGGTCGGCACGGTCGGCTTCACACCGGGTAAGCGGCTCCTGGGCCTGCGGGTGGTCGCCGAGGGCGGCGGCCGGATCACCTTCCCGCGGGTCGTGGTCCGCACGCTGCTGCTCGTCGTCGTCATCCCCGCCGCGGTGTGGGACCGGGACGGGCGCGGGCTGCACGATCGCCTCTCGCGCGCCGTGCAGGTCCGTCTGTGAGGGGTGGGGCCCTCAGGCCCTCAGGTCCCCAGGCCCCTGGCCGGTGCGGCGCCGCGGCCGTACGCCGCCGGCCGCCGTCCGTGAGGCCCAGGCACGTACGCCGGTGAGCCCGCGGCGGCGGCGCCCGTCACCAGCCGCCACCCCCTCTCACACGCACCCCACCGCATACGAAACGCCCCGGAATCAAGATTCCGGGGCGTTGTCGTGCGATCGGGGGCCGGGGCCGGGGCCGGCGGCTGCCGGATGCGGGAGCCGGACCGTGGCGGTCAGCGCGTCTTGCCGCCGCCCTTGGGCATCCGCATGCCCTTCGGCATCGGGCCCTTCGGCACGGGCATGTTGCTCATCAGGTCGCCCAGTGCACGGAGCCGGTCGTTGACGGCGGTGACCTGGGCACCGGGGAGTACGCGCGGCAGCTTCAGCAGCGTCGTACGGAGCTTCTTCAGCGGCACCTGGTCCTCGCCGTCGCCCACCACGATGTCGTGGACGGGGGCGTCGGCGACGGTGCGCGCCATCCGCTTCTTCTCGGCGGCCAGCAGGCCGCGGAGGCGGTTGGGGTTGCCCTCGCCGACCAGCACGATGCCGGCCTTGCCGACGGCACGGTGGACCACGTCCTGGCTGCGGTTCATGGCCACCGCGGGGGTGACCGTCCAGCCGCGGCCGACGTTGTCCAGCACGGCCGCCGCCGCACCGGGCTGGCCTTCCATCTGCCCGAAGGCAGCCCGCTCGGCACGCCGTCCGAAGACGATCGCCATCGCGAGGAAGGCCAGGACGAAGCCCAGGATTCCCGCATAGAGGGGGTGGCCGATCACGAAGCCGATGGCAAGGAGAACGCCGAATACGACGATGCCTACACCAGCGACGACAAGACCGACCTTGGAGTCGACCCGACGGGTCATCTTGTAGGTCAGGGCGATCTGCTTCAGTCGCCCGGAGTTCTCAGCGCCGGCAGCGCCGTCTGTGTTTGCCTTCCTCGCCATACAGCGAAGTTTACGTGGCGTGCGGGCGCCGGGTCGCCGCGGCCTCCAGTACGTACTCGGCCTCGTGGCGGTCCTTGGCGCGGCGGCGGTCCTCAAGGACCGACGTCCAGGCGTTACGACGGGCGGTGCGCTGTCCGCCGCGCAGGAGGACGGCCTCGACGGCACGCAGGGCGCCGGTGACCGTGGGGAGCGGAAGGGCGGGACTGGCGGCGGGGGTGGCGCGGAGCGGCGCGGCCTGCATGGTGGTGACTCCCTCTGATCTGTTCGGAGAAGCAGGGGTAGGTGCGGGAGCGGTGCGTGCATCCATCGTCACGCAATGGTGTTACCAACGGATGACCTGCCGGTCAAACACCTATGAAACGTTGACGCGGCCCCCACGCCCCCCGTCCTGGGGGAGTGCGGGCCGCGTCCTCAGCATGTGCCACGTTTCACAAGTTGGCGCGCCGGGAAACTCAAACCGCCTGACTGGACGCCTCGACCTCGCGCCGCTCGACGGCCTGCTGGTAAAGGCGGCCGGCGCGGTAGGAGGAGCGGACCAGCGGGCCGGACATGACACCGGCGTAGCCGATCTCGTCGGCCTCTTCCTTGAGCTCCACGAATTCGGCGGGCTTCACCCAGCGGTCGATGGGGTGGTGGCGCACGGTCGGGCGCAGGTACTGGGTGATCGTGATCAGCTCGCAGCCCGCGTCGTAGAGGTCCTGCAGCGCCTGGCTGATCTCCTCGCGGGTCTCGCCCATGCCCAGGATGAGGTTGGACTTGGTCACCAGACCGGCCTCGCGGGACTTGGAGATGACCTCCAGCGAGCGCTCGTAGCGGAAGCCGGGGCGGATCCGCTTGAAGATCCGCGGGACCGTCTCGACGTTGTGGGCCAGCACCTCCGGGCGGGAGGAGAAGACCTCGGCGAGCTGCTCGGGGACCGCGTTGAAGTCGGGGATCAGCAGCTCGACGCCGGTGCCGGGCATCGTGGCGTGGATCTGCCGGACCGTCTCGGCGTAGAGCCAGGCGCCGCCGTCCTCCAGGTCGTCGCGCGCGACGCCGGTGATCGTGGCGTACTTCAGGCCCATGGTCTGCACGGATTCGGCGACCCGGCGGGGCTCGTCGCGGTCCAGCTCCTGCGGCTTGCCGGTGTCGATCTGGCAGAAGTCGCAGCGGCGGGTGCACTGGTCACCGCCGATGAGGAAGGTGGCCTCGCGGTCCTCCCAGCATTCGAAGATGTTGGGACAGCCCGCCTCCTGGCAGACCGTGTGCAGGCCCTCGCTCTTGACCAGGCCCTGGAGGTGGTTGTACTCGGGACCCATCTTCGCCCGGGTCTTGATCCACTCGGGCTTGCGCTCGATGGGGGTCTGGCTGTTCCGGACCTCCAGGCGCAGCATCTTGCGTCCGTCGGGTGCGACTGCGGACACGACCGGCGCCCCTTCCTGCTTACGCAGCATTCGTTTCTTCGGCGTACACCAGGGTACGCCCGTTGATTCGCACGTCTTTACGTGCGGGGCAACCCCGTATGGCGGGGTGGCATTCCCGGAGGTCTCCGGAGTGCATGACAGGTACCTGCCCGATCGGTCGGCTCAGACCGCGCGGGGAAGCAGCTCGGCGCCCTCGAGGACGTCCCGCAGATGCTTCTCGACGACGGGCAGCACCTCGGCGATGGTGACCTCGCGGCCCAGCTCGTTGGCCAGCGAGGCGACGCCGGCATCGCGGATGCCGCACGGCACGATCTTGTCGAACGAGGTGTTGTCGGGGTTCACGTTCAGCGCGAAGCCGTGCATCGTGACGCCCTTGGCGACGCGGATGCCGATCGCGGCGAGCTTGCGGTCCTCACGGCGTTGGCCGGCGTTGGACGGCGCGTACTCGGGACCGTTCAGCCGCGGGTCGAAGAGCTCGTCCGTCACCCGGGGGTCGAAGTCGAGGTTCAGCCCGCCCAGGGCCGCCCGCTGCTCGGCCGCGCCGACGGTGTCGCCCAGAACCCACACGCCGCTGCGGCCCTCGACCCGGGTGCCCTCCACGCCGAACTCGGCGCAGACCCGGATCAGCGCCTCTTCGAGGCGGCGGACATGGGCCACGACGTCCACCGGACGCGGCAGCTTCTGGATGGGGTAGCCCACCAGCTGGCCGGGGCCGTGCCAGGTGATCTTCCCGCCGCGGTCCACGTCGACGACCGGGGTCCCGTCCAGGGGGCGCTCATCGTCGGACGTACGCCGCCCCGCGGTGTAGACGGCCTGGTGCTCCAGCAGCAGACAGGTGTCGGGCACCTCGTCGGCGAACCGGGCGGCGTGCACCCGGCGCTGCTCCTGCCATGCCGCTTCGTACTCCACGGCGTCGGCGCCGAAGCCCAGATGCACAAAGCGCAGCCCCTCGGGTGCGGGGGTCTCCCCCCGAGAGATCGCAGTCACCGGCAGCTCCTCTTCGAACCTGTGTCGCAGTTTCCCGCAACGTTGATGCCACTTTGCGCCCATGCCACTGTACGGCGGCCCGTTCCGGACCCGGCAGGCGGCCGGTGTCCGGCCCGTTCGCCCCTGCTCACACGATCGGATGAACGCGTGGCGCAGGCGGTGATCAGGGTTCCGAAGGCCGTTACATTCACGCCGTTCCACAAGGGCGATGAGCAATGCCGGAGCAGGGTCCGCCGGACCCGGCAGTGCGGCCCGGAAGGCAGGAGACCGGTAAAGCTGATGACGGAACGACCCCCGCACCACACGCCCAACCGCCAGCTCGCCGCGCTCATCGCCGAGGCGGGATTCTCCAATGCCGGGCTGGCCAGACGGGTTGATCAGCTCGGCATCGAGCATGGCCTCGACCTCCGCTACGACAAGACGTCGGTGACCCGCTGGCTGCGCGGCCAGCAGCCACGGGGCACCACCCCCGCCCTGATCGCGGAGGTGTTCACCCGCCGGCTCGGCCGCCGGCTGTCCGCCCAGGACCTGGGCCTGGACGCCTGCGCGCCGGTGTACGCAGGGCTGGAGTTCGCCGCGACCCCCAGCGAGGCGGTGGACATCGTCAGCGGCCTGTGGCGCAAGGACTCCGGCAGCCATGCCGAGCTCCGCAAGATCGCCTTCACGCCGGCCGGGCTCGTGGTGCCCAGCCGCGACTGGCTGATCGGCCGCGCCGACGAACGGGTCGCCCGTGGCGAGGCCGCCGACGGGCCGGCCCGGGTGCCCCTGCAGGGCCGGGCCGCGGTGCCGCGGCAGCGCCGCACCGAACAGGTCGACCGCACCCACGGCTCCCGGGTCACCTCCGGCGACATCGCGGCGCTGCGCTCGGTCGGCGAGCTGTTCCGGGCGCTGGACCACGCCTACGGCGGCGGGCACGCCCGGCAGGCCCTGGTCCGCTATCTGGAGCACGAGGCCGAGCCGATGCTGCGCGGCAGCTACGGGGAGGCCACCGGCCGCCGGCTGTTCGCCGCCGCCGCCGATCTGACCCGGCTGGCGGGCTGGACCTCGTACGACATCGCCGCCCACGGACTGGCCCAGCGGTACTTCGTCCAGGCCCTGCGGCTGGCCCAGGCCGCCGGCGACCGGGCCTACGGTTCCTACGTCCTGGTGACGATGAGCCGGCAGGCCGTCTACCTGGGGCACGGCAGGGAGGCCGTCCAGCTGGCCCGGGTCGCCCAGCAGGGCATCGGCAGCAGCGCGCCGCCCGCCGTGCAGGCGCTGCTGCACGCCGCGGAGGCGCGCGGTCACGGTGTCCTGAGCGAGGTCCGGGCCTGCACGGCGGCGCTGGCCCGCGCCGAGCGGGCGCTGGAGACCGTCCGCCCCGGTGACGAGACCCCGTACTGGGCGCGCTTCTTCGACGAGGCACAGCTCGCCGACGAACTGGCGCACTGCCACCGCGACCTCCAGCAGTACCGCGCGGCCTCCCAGCACGCCGAGCGCTCGCTCCAGCTGCGCGCGGCCGGCTTCGCGCGCAGCCGGCTCTTCTGCCGGGTGGTGCTGGCGACCGCGCGGCTGGGCCTGGGCGAGCTGGAGCAGGCCTGCACGCTCGGTGCCGAGGCGGCGCTCCAGGCCTCCGAGATGCGGTCCGTGCGGGCCCATGAGTACGTCAGGGAATTCGAGCGCCGCCTGGAGCCGTACCGGGACGCGGCGGCGGTGCGTGGGTACCGCGAGCGGGTGGCGGCGCTGGGCTGAGGCGCCGCCCCGGTCAGGCCGCCGCGGGCAGGGTGTCCGGTTCGGTGGTGAGGGCCGGCAGGCCGAAGTCCTGGAGGATGGCCCGGGCCGCGCGGCGGCCCGAGTTGAGGGCGCCCTGGAGGGTGCCGGTGTCGCGGTGATCGCCGCATACGTAGAGGCCGGCGAGCACCCGCACCGGGCGCTCCGGGTCGTGCGGGGCGGGCATCGCCGGTACCGCGTACGGATCGTGATGGGTCGTCAGCAGCTCGCGGGACTGCGCACCGTGGATGCGGTCCAGCTGGGGGCGGACCGCCCGGTCGAGGACGGCCGGCGGCAGCCCCGCCGCGGCGCCGAGCACGACCGTGGTGAGCAGGGCCCGGCCCGGCGGCGTACGGGACGGGTCGATCGCGCCGGCGGCGTAGGTGTACGCGACCGGGCCGTCCGTCGGCAGGATCAGCGCGGTGTCGCGGGAGGACGCACCACGGCCCCCGCACGTCGCCGCGGTGTGGTGCAGGACCGTCACCGGGTGGAAGGCGGGCACCCGCAGCCCCGGCAGCAGCTCGGCCGCAGCGCGGGCGCCGGTGGCCACCAGTACCGCCCGGCAGGGGACGGGGCCGTGCTCGGCGGTGTGCACGCCCGTTGTGGAGACCGCGGTGACCCGCACGGAGGTACGGACCGTGCCGGGCGGCAGGGCGGCGGCGAGGAGTTCGGGGACGGCGAAGGCGCCGCCGGCCGGCAGCCACAGCTGCCCCTCCGCATAGCCGCGCAGCGCGGCCGCGGCGCCCCGGCTGGAGCCGCGCAGCTGCGGATCGCACAGCAGCGCGCCCAGCAGGGGCCGCAGGAACGCGTCATGGGCGCGGGGCGGGAAGGCCGGGCGGCTCGCCAGCGCGTCGCGGATGGGGCGGTCGACGCCCGAGGCGGGGGCGGCGGGGGGAGTGGCGTACGAGGGCGCTGCGCGGCCGGTGCGGCGGTCGAGGCGGCGCACCGTGCGGCGGTCCGCGTCCTGTTCGGCCCGCCGGTCGGGGAGACGGCCCGTTTGGCGGGCTGCCTGACGGTCCGTCCGGCGCTCCGTACGACGGTCGGCCCGCACCAGGGCGCGGGCCGCCGACAGTGCGCCTCGGGTGCTTCGGGGGGCGCTGATGCGCTGCACCCGTTGTCCGTTGTGGACGCTCAAGCCGGGCGCGAACGGACGCGGCGTCAGCTCGCCGAGGCCCGGGGTGCGGCGCAGCTCGGTGGCGGAGACGGCCAGCGGCCGGCCGCAGTGGTCCAGCCGGAAACCGTCGAGATGGTCGGTGACGGACCGGCCGCCGATCTCCGGTGAGGCTTCCAGGACGGCGACCGACACCCCGGCGCCGGTCAGATGGCGGGCGGCGGCGAGTCCGGCCGGGCCGGCTCCCACAATGACGACGTCCACGGCCGATGCGGTGCGCAGCACATGCCCCTCCCGAGGTCGGTCCCAATGGCGGCACCGTTGTCATGCCCACTGTGGCCTCAGGGGATGCCAGAGGTGCGTGAGAGGACGGTAGGAACCGGGCGGTTCGTGCGACAGGGGGCGGCTGGAGGGCAGTGCAGCCTTGGCCGAAGAATGGCTTGTGGTGCGGGCGGTGCGCGGTCCGACAGGCAGCCGTCGTGCGGACCGGCCGTCCGGCCCCGGTCCCGCCCCGCCCCGCCCCGGCCGTGCCTACGCCGCCCGGATCGCGTCGATGATCCGCGGGTGGCGGAAGACGAACCCCGAGTCCAGCAGCCGTCGCGGGACGACCCGCTGACTGCCCAGCACATCGCCGGCGAACTCACCGAGGGCGGCGCGCAGCACCGGCGCCGGAACGGTGCACAGCGTGGGGCGGTTCAGGACATGGCCCATCACGGCGGTCGCCTCGCGGTTGGTGACCGGTTCCGGCGCCGTGAGGTTGACCGGCCCGGTCAGGTCGCCGGTGTCGATGAGGTGGCGCAGCGCCGCGATGTGGTCCGCCAGGGAGATGAAGCTCCAGTACTGGCTGCCGTCCCCGAACCGGCCGCCGAGGCCGAGCCGGAAGATGGGGAAGAGCCGGCCCCAGGCGCCGCCCGAGCGGGCCACGACCAGACCGGTGCGGGCGAAGACGGTGCGGATGCCCGCCTCCCGGGCCGGCTTCGCGGCGTCCTCCCACGCCACGCAGACCTCCGGCAGAAACCCGTGGCCGGCCGGTGCGCTCTCGTCCGTACGCCGGTCTCCGGTGTCGCCGTAGTAGCCGATCGCGCTGCCGGACACGAAGACCCGCGGCGGGGTGTCCATGGCGGCGAGTGCCGCGGCGAGGGTCCGGGTGCCCAGCACCCGGCTGTCGCGGATCTCCTGCTTGTAGGCGCTCGTCCAGCGGTGGTCGCCGACCCCGGCACCGGCCAGATGGACGACCGCCTCGCAGCCGGCCAGCCCAGCCGTGTCCACCTCCTGGCGCTTGGGGTCCCAGCGCACCTCGTCGGCCGCCCCGGGGGCACGCCGGACGATCCGGACGACGTCATGGCCGTCCGCGCGCAGGGACCGGGCGAGCGCCGTGCCGATGAGTCCGGTCGAGCCGGTGATCGCGATCCGCATGGGGCCATACTGCCGCAGCCACGGGCCCGCGGCGGCATCCGGGGCCCGCCCCCGCCGCGTCGGCGGACGCCCGCTCGGACGTCAGGACCGGAAACGGTCCCAGAGGAGGGGGAAGCGCTCCGCCAGGCCCTGGTCGTCGTCGAAGTCGAGGTAGCCGCCGAGCGGTTCACGGGGCGGCGCCGGCAGTGCCAGATCGGGCATCACCCCGCCGGTCATCTGCTCGTACGCCTCGTCGGCCGCGTAGCCCAGCTCCTCGGCGTCGCCGTCCACCGCCTCGTCGAAGTCGTCCAGCAGCTCGGCGAGCTGGTCCGGGTCGTGCAGCGCGCCCTCGAAGACCTCCCGGCCCTGGCCGATCAGCCAGCAGCGGAAGTAGTCGAAGGCGTCGTCGCTGGCGCCGCCCAGCAGGATCGTGGCCGCGGCCCACAGGTCCCAGGAGTACGCCCGGTTGTAGCGCGCCTCGAAGTGACGGGCGAAGTCCACGACGGCGTCCGGATCGAGCCCGAGCAGCCGCTCGACCAGCGCATCGGCCTGCTCTTCGGGGTCGCCCTCGGCCGCCTCGCGGGAACCGTCGATCAGTTCCCAGAACTCCGTCTCGTCCATCACCGCTCCAGCATCGGCCCTGGCGGGCCCCGCCGCATGCGGAGTACCCCGGATGCGACGGGGTCGTTATCCGGATCGGTGACGCGGTGTCCGCTGCGGTGACGGGATGTTCGGATCGGTGACGGAGTGTTCGGGCCGGCGCCCGCTCCGCGCCGCCCGGTGTGCCCTCGGGTGACCGCCCCAAGAATCACTCGTTGGAAGGCGTGCACCACCCACGACGGCATATCCGCCATTTTGCGAAGGGCTGTTCCAGGCCATGCCCATGGACGAACGTACCCGGGCCGATGTCGAACGGGCCGAGGCGGCCATCGTCGAGCACTATCCACGGCTCGTCCGCCTCGCCTACCTCGTCCTGCCCCCGTCGATGGGCCGCCACCGCCGGGTCCTGACCGCACACGCCCTGGTCCAGCGGGCACTGCCGCGGGCCCGGCTGCGGCGGCCGGACGGCGGGCTGCCGGCCCAGCGCGGCCCGGCGGCCGAGACCGGCTACGACCTGGTGCGGCTGCGGGCCCTGCGGCTGGCGCTGGCGTACGAGGGGCGGCCGGGCCGGGGGCTGCCGGTCCTGCCGCAGGTCTGGGGGCTGCGGCTGTTCCCGCGGGCCGGCGGCGCCGAGGAACTCGCCCTGGACCAGGCGCTGTCCGCCGTCCCCGCGTCGGTCCGCGCCACCCTCGGGCTGTGGCATCTGGAGGGCCTGGACGAGGAGGCCGCGCGCACCGTCCTCGAACAGGCCGGGGCGCCCGCACCGGACGCGGCGCAGCGGGCGGCCGAGCAGCTGGACCGGGAGACCGGGGCCGGCGCCGGGGTGATGCTGAACTCCGGGGAGTTCGACCCCTGCACGGTGCAGACCCGGCCGACGGATCTGCTGCGCCGCCGGCAGCGGTTGCGGGGGGTGGCCGCGCTGGTGGCCGTACTGGCCTTCGGCGCGGCGGCGGCCGGGGTGTGGCAGGGCGTGCGGGACCGGCCGGTGCGGGCCGAGACCGTCGCGGAGCAGGCGCTGGAACCGGCCCGGCTGGTGCGCACCCCCAACGACCAGTGGGCGGACACCTCCCGGGTGGACTTCACCGCCTGGCCCGTCCGCGGCCGGCAGGCCGGCGACCAGGAGTTGCTGGGGCGGGCCCTGCGGGTCTGGGCGGCGCCGCCCGCCGATGCCCGGATCACCGCGACCGCGGGCACCTCCACCCGGCCGCCGGACCATCCGCCGCAGCTGCTGTACGCGGGGCTGATCGACGCGGTGATGGTGGTGGTCTTCCACGACGGCGAGCGGCTGGTGCGCTACGCCGAGCCCGAAGACGCCACGCCCACCCTGCACTTCGCCCGGGTCGACGACGCGGACCTGACCACCGGCGCCGCGCTGGTGATCGGCCGCGGCAACGGCTGGATGCGCTATCTGCTCGCGCCCTGGATCTCCGAGGTCACCACCCGCGATCTGCTGGCGCCGGCCGCCCCGCCGCACGCGCTGCACGTCGCACCGGACGGGGTCACCGACCGGATCCTGGCCCCGCCCGCGCCGGGCAGCGGCTGCGGCCGCTGGCCGGTCGCCCGGTTCAGGCCCTCGACCCGGGTCGTGGAGAACGCCGGCCACGCCGACGACGCGACCTTCCTCCTGGCCGACCTCAACGACCTCGTGCCCGTGCATCTCGGATACGTGCCGCCGCCGTCGTCCGGTGGCACCCCGGGTGCCGGACCGCACGAGGCCACCGGCGCCGCGGCGCTGCAGAGCTGGGCCCGTACCGCCTGTTCGCTCGGGTCGCTGCGCGGCACCGGCGTACGGTCCGTCACCGACTGGGCGTTCGCCGAGCAACGCCTCCCGGAGGGCGCCGGCCGGGCGACCTGGGTGTGTACCCGCGCCGACACCTGGCGCGGGCCCGGGAGCGCGACGATTCAGTTCCTGCCGCCCGCCGTGCGCCCGACGGACCCGGGGCGGATCGCCGGGCGGGCCGCGAACACCGCCGCCTGCAGCCCCTTCGGGCCGCATGTGGTGGGTCAGGTCCGCTGGCGGGCGCCGTCCGGTCGGTCGTATCTGCTCGCGGCCGGCAGCCGGGAGGTCGGCGGCATCGACGCCACCGGCGGCGTACGGGCCACCGGCAACGAGAGCACACTGGCCGCCCCGGCCGCCCCGGACACCCCCGCAACGGTCACCGGACGGCTGCGGAACGGCGCGCCCGTGCGGGCGTTCGGCCCGTAAAGGGGGCGCTGGTAAGGGGCGGCCCCCCGGGGAGGGCGCCGCACGGAGCCATCGGGAATCCCGGCCGATTCCCGACAGGAGATGTCCGGTTTCGCTGTCAGGGTCGGTCGCCGTGGACGGATGCGAGGCACCTGACAGCGAGGAGTGGCGTACGTGACGAAAGAACTGGCGGGACGGGTGGCGCTGGTCGCCGGGGCGACCCGGGGCGCGGGCCGGGCGATGGCGGTCGAGCTGGGCCGGGCCGGGGCCCTGGTGTACGTGACGGGGCGGACGACGCGGGAGCGGGTCAGCGAGGTCGGACGGCCCACGGAGACCATCGAGGAGACCGCGGAGCTGGTCACCGCGGCGGGCGGCACCGGCATCGCCGTGCCGACCGACCATCTTGAACCGGAGCAGGTCAAGGCACTGGTCGAGCGGATCGACCGCGCGCAGGGACGGCTGGATGTGCTGGTCAACAGCCTCTGGGGCGGCGACCGGCTGATCGAGTTCGACACTCGGCTGTGGGACCTCGATCTGGCGGGCGGGCTGCGGATGCTCCGCCTGGGCATCGACTCCCACCTCATCACCGGCCATTACGCGCTGCCGCTGCTGATCCGGCGGCCCGGCGGGCTGGTCGTCGAGATCACCGACGGCACCGCCGACTTCAACCGCCGCTACCGCGACAACTTGTGCTTCGACCTGACCAAGAACGCTCCCCACCGCATCGCCTTCGGTCTCGCCGCCGAGCTCAGGGAACACGGCGGCACGGCGGTCTCGCTCACCCCCGGCTTCCTCCGGTCCGAGGCGATGCTGGACCACTTCGGGGTGACGGAGGAGACCTGGCGCGACGCGGTGGCCAAGGAGCCGCACTTCGCCATCGCCGAGTCGCCGGCCTTGATCGCCCGCGGCGTACGCGCGCTGGCCGCCGACCCGGACAAGGAACGCTGGAGCGGCTGCTCGCTCTCCAGCGGTCAGCTGGCGAAGGTGTACGGCTTCACCGACACCGACGGCTCCCGGCCCGACTGCTTCGGCTACTTCGACGAGGTGGTCTTCGGCGGCCGGGACGCGACGGCGGCCGACTACCGGTAGCAGCCGTCCGCGGCGGAACGGCCGCCCGGCCACGCATGCCGCCCGGCCACGCATGCCGCCCGGCCACGCATGCCGCCCGGCCAGGCATGCCCCCCGGCTACGCATACAGGGCGGCCGTCCGGCGGGCGGCCGCCGCCATGCGCGCACGCAGCTCGCCGGGCGCGAGTATCTCGCCCTCCGGGCCGAGCGACAGCAACTGGGCGTAGGCGACCTCGGCGGACTCCACGGCCAGGGTGACCGTCAGCCGCCCCTGCTCATCGGGGCCGTCCGCCGCCTGCGCCCGGGCTATCGCCTCGCGGGCCGCGGCGCGCTCGGTGACGTACGGCAGCTGGCGCACTCCGCGCGCGGAGAGCCGCAGCACCACCTCCTCGCGGAGGATCGACCGGGCGAACTGGGCCGCCCGCTCCGCCCAGAACGCGGGCAGGTCGAAGGACTCGTCCCGGCTGAACCGGCCGTCCGAGGCCTCGGTAGCCCCAGTAGCCCCGACAGCCGCGGCGCCCTCGTCGGCCGTCACGGCGGTGAACCGGTCGACCCGGTAGACGCGGTAGTCCCCGTCCACCCGCGCCGCCAGATACCAGACCCCCGCCTTCAGCACGAGGCCGTACGGCTCCAACTCCCGCTCCACCTCGGTGTCCTTGCGGAGGTAGCGGGCGGTGATCCGGCGGTCGTCCCAGACCGCATCGGCGATCGCGGGGAGCAGCTCGGGGGGCTCGGGCTCCTGATACCAGCCGGGTGCGTCGAGGTGGAAGCGCTGGGCGGCGCCCGACGCGGCGTCCCGCAGCTCGGGCCGCAGCGCGGCGGAGACCTTCAGCCGCGCGGCGGAGGCGGCGTCCGCGAGGCCCATCTCGCGGAGCGCCGTGGGCACTCCGGACAGGAACAGCGCCTCCGCCTCGCTGCGGCCGAGGCCGGTCAGCCGGGTGCGGTAGCCGCCTATGAGGCGGTAGCCGCCGGCCCGGCCGCGGTCCGCGTAGACCGGGACGCCGGCTTCGGAGAGCGAGAGGACGTCGCGGGCGACCGTACGCTCGGAGACCTCCAACTCGCGCGCCAGCTCGGCGGCCGTCATCGACGGCCGCGCCTGGAGCAGCAACACCATCTTGATCAGCCGGGCAGCACGCATGTCTTCATCATGCCGGGGACCACTGACAGCGGCCGGGGACGGCGGTGGCCGGGCCGGCCCGGCCGCCACGGCCACACCGCCACCCCGCCGGCAAAAAAGCCCGCCCGGCCGCGATCAGGGCGTGACCGGCCGGGCGGAGCGGGTTCCCGTGCGAAGGCCCCGGGCGCGGGATGGTGGCCTCCGCACGGGAGTTGGGGGTGCCCCGGAGGGCGGGCGGACCCGGTGCCGGGTCCGCCCATGGGTCACAGCCCGTAGCGCTCCCGGGCTTCCTTGACGGCCTCCGGCTTGACCTCGCCGCGGCGGGCGAGGGCGGCCAGCGCCTGGACGACCACCGACTGCGGGTCGACACCGAAGTGCCGGCGGGCCGCCTCGCGGGTGTCGGACAGGCCGAAGCCGTCGGTACCGATGGAGGTCCAGTCCTGCTCGACCCACGGCGCGATCTGGTCCGGAACCGCCCGCATCCAGTCGCTGACCGCGACGACCGGGCCGGGCGCACCGGCCAGCGCACGGGTGACGTACGGGATCCGGTCCTCGCCCTCCAGCCGGGCGGCGTCGCACTCCAGGGCGTCCCGGCGCAGCTCCGTCCAGGACGGCGCCGACCACACGTCGGCCGCCACGCCCCAGTCGTCGGCCAGCAGCTGCTGTGCCTCCAGGGCCCAGTGGATGGCGGTGCCGGACGCCAGCAGCTGCAGCTGCGGGCTGTCGGCCTCGGGCCGGGTGCCCTCGTTGAAGCGGTACAGGCCCTTGAGGATGCCCTCTTCGACGCCCTGCGGCATGGCCGGCTGGACCTTGGTCTCGTTGTAGACCGTCAGGTAGTAGAAGACGTCCTCGGCCTCGGGACCGTACATCCGGCGCAGGCCCTCCTTGACGATGACCGCCACCTCGTAGGCGAAGGCCGGGTCGTAGGAGAGCGCCGCCGGGTTGGTGGAGGCGATGAGGTGCGAGTGGCCGTCGGCGTGCTGGAGGCCCTCGCCGGTCATCGTGGTGCGGCCGGCGGTGGCGCCGATGACGAAGCCGCGGCCCAACTGGTCGGCCAGCGCCCAGAACTGGTCGGCGGTGCGCTGCCAGCCGAACATCGAGTAGAAGATGTAGAACGGGATCATCGGCTCGCCGTGCGTCGCGTAGGACGTCGCGGCGGCGGTGAAGTCGGCGAGTGAACCGGCCTCGGTGATGCCCTCGTTGAGGATCTGGCCGTCCTTGGCTTCCTTGTACCAGAGCAGCTGGTCGCGGTCGACCGGGTCGTACGTCGCGCCCCTGGGGGAGTAGAGGCCGGCGGTCGGGAAGAGCGACTCCATCCCGAAGGTGCGCGCCTCGTCGGGGACGATCGGCACCCAGCGCTTGCCGGTCTCCTTGTCCCGCATCAGGTCCTTGATCAGCCGGACGAACGCCATGGTGGTGGCGATCTCCTGGCTGCCGGAGCCCTTCTTCAGCGCGTCGAAGGCCTTGTCGGCGGGCATCGGCAGCGGCTTGTCGACGACCTTGCGGGCGGGCGCCGGGCCGTCGAGGGCGGCGCGCCGCTCGCGCAGGTAGACCATCTCGGGGGAGTCCTCGGCCGGGCGCCAGTACGGCACCAGGTCGCCCTCCAGCGCGCTGTCCGGGATGGGGAGTTCGAGCACGTCACGCATGGTGCGGAACTCCGCCATGGTGAGCTTCTTCATCTGGTGGTTGGCGTTGCGGGACTCGAAGCCCGCGCCGAGGGTGTAGCCCTTGACGGTCTGCGCCAGGATGACGGTCGGCGCGCCCTTGTGCTCGACGGCGGCCTTGTAGGCGGCGTAGACCTTGCGCGGCTCGTGGCCGGCCCGGGAGGTCTGGAACAGCTCCAGAAGCTTGGCGTCGGAGAGCGTGGCGGCGAGGGCCCGCAGGGACGCGTTCGCGCCGAAGAAGTGCTCGCGCAGGTAGGCGGCGTCGCGGGTGGCGTACGTCTGGAACTGCGCGTCGGGGGTCTCGCCCAGGCGGCGGATCAGCGCGCCGTCGGTGTCGCGCGCGAAGACCTCGTCCCAGGCCTGGCCCCACAGCGACTTGACGACGTTCCAGCCGGCCGCGCGGAACTGGGCCTCCAGCTCCTGCACGATCTTGAAGTTGGGGCGGACCGGGCCGTCGAGGCGCTGCAGGTTGCAGTTGATGACGAAGGTCAGGTTGTCCAGGCCCTCGCGGCCGGCCAGCGCCAGTGCGGCGGTCGACTCGGGCTCGTCCATCTCGCCGTCGCCCAGGAACGCCCAGACGTGGGAGTTGCTGGTGTCCTTGATGCCGCGGTGCTCCAGGTAGCGGTTGAAGCGCGCCTGGTAGATCGCGGAGAGCGGGCCCAGGCCCATGGAGACGGTGGGGAACTCCCACAGCCACGGCAGCCGCCGCGGGTGCGGGTAGGACGGCAGGCCCTCGCCGCCGGCCTCCTGGCGGAAGTGGTCGAGGTGGTCCTCGGTGAGGCGGCCTTCGAGGAAGGCGCGGGCGTAGACGCCGGGGGAGGCGTGGCCCTGGATGTAGAGCTGGTCGCCGCTGCCGTCGCCCTCCTTGCCGCGGAAGAAGTGCTGGAAGCCGGTCTCGTAGAGCCAGGCGGCGGAGGCGAAGGTGGCGATGTGGCCGCCGAGGCCCAGCTTGGAGCCGCGGGTGACCATCGCGGCGGCGTTCCAGCGGTTCCAGGCGGTGATCCGGGCCTCCATCGCCTCGTCGCCCGGGAATTCGGGCTCGGCGGAGGTCGGGATGGTGTTGACGTACTCCGTCTCCAGCAGCGACGGCAGGGCGGTGCCTTCGGTGCGCGCGGTGTGCTCCAGGGCACGGCGCATCAGATAGGCGGCGCGATGCGGGCCCGCTGCCTCGGTGACGGCGTCGAGCGACTCACGCCATTCGGCCGTCTCCTCGGGATCACGGTCCGGGAGCTGGTCGAGCTGGCTGTACGGCAGGCGCACGGGGTCGGGCATGGGTGGCCCCTTTCCGGACGGGAGGGAAGCTCGGGGTGTCGTCGTGGCCGGGTCCGCGTCCACAGGGCAGGACGGCGGGCCCTCGACGACACCCCCTACGAGTTCGGCAGGCAGGGTTGTCGCGCCCCGAGGAGGACGATACGCCTCTGATCGATGATCGATCAACGCTCAACGAAGGAAAAACCGCAGGTCGGCACGGGGTGCCGCATTTTTGGGCACCGCGTGCCAGTCGAATGGGCTCCGCTCGCCCCGTCCGAAAGGGGCCCGGTCACCCCGTCCGGGAGCGGTCCGGTCGCCCCGTCCGGGAGGCGTCCTGTCGCCCCCTCCGGGACGCCCCTCAGACCCGAGGTGCGCAGCTCAGCACGTGCGACTTGAGCAAGGCGCCGATCTTCGGGTCGCGCCGCCGGAAGGCATCCACGATCTCCTGGTGGTCCTGGGCGTGCGAGCGCGGCTCCGGGCTGAACCAGCGGATCGACAGCGTCGTCCAGACCTCGATGCCCAGCGACTCCCAGGTGTGCAGCAGCACGGAGTTGCCGGCCGCCCGCACGATCTCCCGGTGGAAGGCGACCGTGTGCCGCACCTGCGCCTCCCCGTCACCGGCCCGGTCCGCCTCGCGCAGCGCCGCCACCTCCCGCTCCAGCGCCGCGGTGTCCTCGGCCAGCCGGCCGGCGGCCAGCTCGGCGGCCACCTGCTCCAGCCCGGCCCGCACCGGATAGCTCTCCTTGAGGTCGTCCGCGGTCAGATTCCGCACCCGGACGCCCTTGTTCGGTGCCGACTCGATCAGCTGGAGCGACTCCAGCTCGCGCAGCGCCTCCCGTACGGGCGTCTGGCTGACCTCCAGCTCCACCGCGATCCGCCGCTCGACGATCCGCTCGCCCGGCTGCCAGCGGCCGCTGACGATCCCCTCGAGGATGTGCTCGCGGATCTGCTCGCGCAGCGAATGGACGACGGGCGGGGTCATGGGGTGCTCCTTCAGAGCGGGGGGTGACGAGGGGGCCATTATCCGTGACCGCGGTATGCACAAGGGCCGGCCCCGGTCCGTACGGATGTTGTACGGACCGGGGCCGGCCCCTGCTACACGACTACGAACTCAGAGACCGATCTCGGTCTCGAACTCGGCGGCCTCCAGGATCTGCTTGACCGTGGTCAGGTAGCGGGCGGCGTCGGCGCCGTCCACCAGACGGTGGTCGTAGGAGAGCGCGAGGTAGGTCATGTCGCGCACCGCGATGGTCTCGCCGAGGTCCGGGTGGTTGATGACCACCGGGCGCTTGACGGTGGCACCGATGCCCAGGATGCCGACCTGGTTCGGGGGCACGATGACGGTGTCGAACAGGGCGCCGCGCGAACCGGTGTTGCTGATGGTGAAGGTCGCACCGGACAGCTCGTCGGGCGTGATCTTGTTCGCGCGGACCTTGCCCGCCAGGTCCGCCGTCTTGCGGGCGATACCGGCGATGTTGAGGTCACCGGCGTCCTTGATGACCGGGGTCATCAGGCCCTTCTCCGCATCCACCGCGATACCGACGTTCTCGGTGTCGAAGTAGGTGATGGTGCCCTCGTCCTCGTTGATCCGGGCGTTGACGACCGGGTGGGCCTTCAGCGCCTGGACAGCGGCCTTGACGAAGAACGGCATCGGGGAGAGCTTGACGCCCTCACGCTGCGCGAAGGCGTCCTTGGCCTGGTTGCGCATCCGCATGATCTTGGTGATGTCCACCTCGACCACGGAGGTCAGCTGCGCCTGGCTGTGCAGGGCCTTCATCATGTTGTCGCCGATGACCTTGCGCATCCGCGGCATCTTGACGGTCTGACCGCGCAGCGGGGACGCCTCGATGGCCGGGGCCTTCGACGCGGCCGGAGCGGCGGCGGCAGCGGGCGCGGCGGCCTTGGCGGCCTCCGCGGCGGCGATCACGTCCTGCTTGCGGACGCGGCCACCGACACCGGTGCCCTTGACCGTGGCGAGGTCGACGCCGCTCTCCGCGGCGAGCTTGCGCACCAGCGGGGTGACGTACGCGCCCTCACCAGCGGCCGGGGCCGGGGTGGCGGGGGCGGCAGCCGGGGCGGGAGCCGGAGCCGGAGCGGCGGCCGGAGCCGGAGCAGCGGCCGGAGCCGGCGCGGGGGCCGGAGCCGGAGCGGCGGGCGCCGGGGCAGCAGCGGCCGGAGCCGGGGCCGGGGCCGGGGCGGGCTCCTCCGGAGCGGCGGCGGGGGCCGGGGCGGCCGGGGCCGGAGCGGCGGCCGGAGCCGCGCCCTTGGCACCGATGACGGCGAGCTTGGCGCCGACCTCGGCGGTCTCGTCCTCACCGACGACGATCTCCAGCAGGGTGCCGGAGGCCGGGGCGGGGATCTCGGTGTCGACCTTGTCGGTGGAGACCTCCAGCAGCGGCTCGTCGGCCGAGACCTCCTCGCCGACCTCCTTCAGCCAGCGGGTGACGGTGCCCTCGGTGACGCTCTCGCCGAGCGCGGGGAGGACGACGTCCGTGCCCTCGGCGCCGCCCGCGGGGGCAGCGGCGGGGGCGGGGGCCTCGGCGGCCGGGGCCGGGGTGGGCTCGGGCTGCGGCTGGGCGGCGGGCGCCTCAGCGGCGGCCGGAGCCGGGGCAGCGGCAGGTGCGCCGGTGCCGTCGTCGATGACGGCCAGCTCGGCGCCGACCTCCACGGTCTCGTCCTCGGCCACCTTGATGGCGGACAGGACACCAGCGGCCGGGGCCGGGATCTCGGTGTCGACCTTGTCGGTCGACACCTCGAGCAGCGGCTCGTCGACCTCGACGCGCTCGCCCTCGGCCTTCAGCCACCGGGTGACGGTGCCCTCGGTGACGCTCTCGCCGAGCGCCGGAAGGGTTACGGAAACCGCCATGGTTTCAGTTGCTCCTATCGAATGTGCGGATGTGGTCGCGCCCGGACTGTGATCAGTCGTGGGAGTGGAGAGGCTTGCCGGCGAGGGCCAGGTGGGCCTCGCCGAGGGCCTCGTTCTGCGTCGGGTGCGCGTGCACGAGCTGCGCAACCTCGGCCGGCAGGGCTTCCCAGTTGTAGATCAGCTGGGCTTCACCGACCTGCTCGCCCATACGGTCACCGACCATGTGGACGCCGACCACGGCACCGTCCTTGACCTGGACGAGCTTGATCTCGCCCGTGGTCTTGAGAATCTTGCTCTTGCCGTTGCCGGCAAGGTTGTACTTCAGCGCGACGACCTTGTCGGCGCCGTACAGCTCCTTGGCCTTGGCCTCGGTGATGCCCACCGAAGCGACCTCGGGGTGGCAGTACGTGACGCGCGGCACGCCGTCGTAGTCGATCGGCACGGTCTTCTGACCGGCCAGCCGCTCCGCCACCAGCATGCCCTCGGCGAAGCCGACGTGCGCGAGCTGGAGGGTGGGAACGAGGTCACCCACGGCCGAGATGGTCGGCACGTTGGTCTGCATGTACTCGTCGACGAGGACGTAGCCGCGGTCCATCGCGACGCCCTGCTCCTCGTAGCCCAGGCCCGCCGAGACCGGCCCGCGGCCGATCGCGACCAGCAGCACCTCGGCCTCGAAGGTCTTGCCGTCGGCGAGGGTGACCTTGACGCCGTCGGTGGTGTACTCGGCCTTGTCGAAGAAGGTGCCGAGGTTGAACTTGATGCCGCGCTTGCGGAAGGCCCGCTCCAGCAGCTTGGAGCTGTTCTCGTCCTCGACCGGGACGAGGTGCTTGAGGCCCTCGACGATGGTCACGTCGGTGCCGAAGGACTTCCACGCCGAGGCGAACTCGACGCCGATGACGCCGCCGCCCAGCACGATCGCGGACTTCGGCACGCGGTCCAGCGTCAGCGCGTGGTCCGAGGAGATGATGCGGTCGCCGTCGATCTCCAGGCCCGGCAGCGACTTCGGCACCGAGCCGGTCGCCAGCAGGACGTGGCGGCCCTGGACACGCTGGCCGTTCACGTCGACGGAGGTCGGGGAGGACAGCCGGCCCTCGCCCTCGATGTACGTCACCTTGCGGGAGGCGATCAGGCCCTGCAGGCCCTTGTACAGGCCCGAGATGACCTCGTCCTTGTACTTGTGGACCGCCTTGATGTCAATGCCCTCGAAAGTGGCCTTGACACCGAACTGCTCGCTCTCGCGAGCCTGGTCGGCGATCTCACCGGCGTGCAGCAGAGCCTTCGTGGGGATGCAGCCGTTGTGCAGGCAGGTACCGCCGACCTTGCCCTTCTCGATCAGGGCGACGTCCAGGCCCAGCTGCGCCCCGCGCAGAGCCGCGGCGTAACCACCGCTGCCGCCGCCGAGGATCACTAGGTCGAAAACGGTGCTGGCGTCGTTCGCCACGTCACGTCCTCCATGCATGGGTGCGCCGGAACCGGTCCTCGATGACCGGACCGCGGCTGTTGTTCGGCCGCTTTAACTTCGGCCCTGGGTAAGGGGGGCCCTGTCCTGCCGAGAACCCATCTTCGCACTTGTTCCGTGGAGCCGGGACGGCGGGCCGGGCTGTAAGACGGTGATCAACCGCCTCGTAGGGGTTACTGGTGCGTACAAATGGTGCAGTGGCGCAAAGCGCCGCCTGGGAAGGGCGGTGATGGCGGGCGTACGGATTTCGTCGAGGGCGAATGTGACCGAACACGCACCCAAGGCCCCGGGCGGGAGGCCC
The DNA here is from genome assembly GCF_900221035.1 of Streptomyces sp. 2323.1. Lineage (NCBI taxonomy): Bacteria > Bacillati > Actinomycetota > Actinomycetes > Kitasatosporales > Streptomycetaceae > Streptomyces > Streptomyces sp. 2323.1. The sequence goes on from NZ_LT907981.1 coordinate 5,900,165, forward strand.
GGGGCCTTGGGGATGAAGCGGGCAAGAGGGCGGAAAAGCCCTCGTGGGAACGTCAGCCCAGGTCGCCCGCGGCGGTGCGCTCCGCCAGCCGGACCAGGGTGCGGACCGCGGATCCCGTGCCGCCCTTGGGGGTGTAGCCCCAGGGCGCGCCCTCGTGGAAGGCCGGGCCCGCGATGTCGAGGTGGGCCCAGGTGATGCCCTCGCCGACGAACTCCTTGAGGAAGAGGCCGGCGACCAGGCCGCCGCCCATCCGCTCACCCATGTTGGCGATGTCGGCGACCGGCGAGTCCATGCCCTTGCGCAGTTCGGACGGCATCGGCATCGGCCAGGACTGCTCGCCGACCTCCTCCGCGATCTCGTGGATCGAGGTGCGGAAGGCGTCGTCGTTGGCCATGACCGCGAAGGTGCGGTTGCCCAGGGCGAGCACCATGGCACCGGTCAGGGTGGCGACGTCCACGATCGCGTCCGGGGTCTCCTCCGAGGCGCGGGTCAGCGCGTCGGCCAGCACCAGCCGGCCCTCGGCGTCGGTGTTGAGCACCTCGACGGTCTTGCCGCTGTACATGGTCAGCACGTCGCCGGGGCGGGTGGCCGAGCCGGACGGCATGTTCTCGGCGAGCGCCAGCCAGCCGGTGACGTTCACCTTCAGGCCGAGGCGGGCGGCGGCCACGACCGCGGCGAACACGGCGGCCGCACCGCTCATGTCGCACTTCATGGTCTCGTTGTGGCCGGCCGGCTTGAGCGAGATGCCGCCCGAGTCGTAGGTGATGCCCTTGCCGACCAGCGCCAGGGTCTTGTCCGCCTTGGGGTGCGTGTGCGCGATCCGCACCAGCCGCGGCGGGGTCTCGGAGCCCTGGCCGACGCCCATCAGGCCGCCGTAGCCGCCCTTCTTGAGCGCCTTCTCGTCCAGCACCTCGACCTTGAGGCCGAACTCCTTGGCGGCGGCCTGGGCCTGGGCCGCGAAGGACTTCGGGTCGAGGTCGTTGGAGGGCGTGTTGATCAGATCGCGGGCGCGGTTGATCTCCTCGGCCAGCGCCACGGAGCGCTCGGCGGCCGCCTTGAACTCCTTGTCGCGCGGCTTCCCGCCGAGGATCGCGGCCTCGCCGAGCGGCGCCGACTTGGCGTCGTTCTGCTTGCCGCCCTTGGCGCTCGACCCGTTGCCGTTGCTGCGGTACGCGGTGAAGGCGTAGGCGCCGAGCAGCGCGCCCTCGCTCACCGCGGCGGCCGCCTCGGCGTCCTCGACGGGCAGCGCGAAGCCGGCCTTCTTGGTGCCGGACAGGGCGCGGGCGGCGCTGCCCGCGGCGCGCCGCAGCGCCTCGTTGTCGTAGCCGTCGCCCTTGGCCGGGGCGTCGCCCAGGCCGACCGCCAGCACGACCGGAGCCTTGAGGCCGTCGGCGGCGGGCAGCTTGGTCACCTCGCCCTCGGCACCACTCGCACCTAGGGTCTCCAGCACAGCGGCGAGCTTGCCGCCGAAGGCCTTGTCCACGGCCTCCGCGCCGGGGGCGACAACGACGCCCTTGGCGCCCTTGGCCACGCCGACGACGACGGCATCCGCACGCACCGTTGCGGCGGAAGAAGTACTGAGGGTCAGTGCAGTCACGGTGATAAGGGTCCTGTTCCGTCCGGGGAATCCGTCTGCGCGCAGCGCGCTGCTGCGGCCGAGCCTACGCTCGGCGGCGCCGCGGGACCCCGTCCACTGGCACACCGGCGATGACGGTCGCCCCGGAGGACGGTGCCGTGACGGGCCAACTGCGGTGAGTTCAGGGCGAGTTGGGAGATGTGTGCGGCCGTCAGCCCAGTGCCAGCGCCAGCAGCGCCGTGAGGCCGGCGCTCTCCGCGAGCGCCCCGAACACATCGCCGGTCACCCCGCCGAACCGCCGCCGGCAGTGCCGCAGCACCAGCTCGCCGAGCCCGAGGCCGGCCAGCGCCGCGAGGGCGGCGCGCAGCGCGCCGTACGGGCCGAACGCGGCGCCGGCCGCCGCACATCCGGCGGCCACCACCGCCGCGCACACCAGCGCCGCCCGCGCCGGAACCGTTCCCGCGACCGCCGCGCCCAGCCCCTCCGGACGGGCGGCCGGCACCCCCGCGCGGGAGGCGAGGGTCAGCGCGGTGCGCGCGGTCACCGCGGCGACCGCCGCCGCGGCCGCGCCGCGCGCCCAGCCCCCGGCGTACAGCCCGGACAGCGCGGCCACCTGTGCCAGCAGGGTGAACAGCAGCGTGAGGACCCCGAACGGGCCGATGTCGGACTGCTTCATGATGCGCAGGGCGTCCTCGGCGGACTTGCCGCTGCCCAGGCCGTCGGCGGTGTCGGCGAGCCCGTCCAGATGCAGTCCGCGGGTGAGCACCGCGGGCACCGCGGCGGTGCCGACCGCGGCCAGCAGCGGACTGCCGCCGAGCAGCAGCAGCGCACCGCCGACGGCGGCCGCGCACAGCCCGACGACCAGGCCGGCCAGCGGTGCGCAGAGCATCCCGCCGCGCGCCGCCGCCCGGTCCCAGCGGGTGACGTGCACCGGCAGTACGGTCAGCGTCCCGAACGCGAAGCGCAGGGCGTCGGAGGGGGACGGGGGAGCGGAGGTCTCGGTCACCGCGGCAGGCTATCCGGGCGCCGGCGGCGTTTGGCTGCCGGTCCCGGGCACCGGGAGGGGGCCTAATGGTTGCTCCAGAACATTGTGCGGCAAACCGGGAGCGTGTGGGATGGGCCACTGGTGGTACCGCAACATCGTCGAGCCGGGGAAGCTGCCGCTGCTGCTCGCCCTGGCCTCCTTCGTGCTGACCTTCCTCGTCACCCGCGTCATCACCCGGCTCATCCGCGCGGGCCGGGGACCGTTCCGCAACATCAGCCCGGGCGGCGTCCATGTGCACCATGTCGTGCCCGGCGTGGTGCTGATGGTCCTCGGCGGCTTCATCGCGCTCGCCGGCGGCCGGCGCGGCTTCGGTTCCGGTGTCGCGGCGGTGCTCTTCGGCATGGGAGTGGGCCTCGTCCTGGACGAGTTCGCGCTGATCCTGCATCTGGACGACGTGTACTGGACCGAGGAGGGGACCAAGAGCGTCGAGATCGTCCTCCTCACCGCCGCCCTGGTCGCCCTGATCCTCGGCGGCTTCCTGCCGTTCGGCGTCAACGAGGTGACTCCGGAGGAGTCGACGGACCGCTTCACCGTCGTACGGACCGTGGCGGTCAACTTCCTCTTCGTGCTCGTCGCGCTCGCCAAGGGCAAGGGCCGGATGGCGGTCATCGGCATCTTCGTGCCGTTCGTCGCGCTGTTCGGGGCGATCCGGCTGGCCCGGCCGCACTCGCTCTGGGCCCGGCGCCTGTACCGCAACCGGCCGAAGGCGCGGGCCCGTGCCCGGGTCCGCGCCGTCCGTCACGACCGCCGCTGGTCGGGGCTGCGCCGCAAGGTCGAGCAGTTCATCGGGGGTGCTCCCAGCCGCTGACGCGCTGGAAGCCCGGCGGTTTGTGCGGCTGCCACACCTCCTGCAGCAGACACACCGCCAGCACCACCAGGGCCGCCGCGACATGCTCCTTGCCCGCCAGGTTGTTCTTGATGAACACCACCTCGACGACCATCGAGGCCACCACCACGGCACAGGTGAACCACGCGCGATGGCGCCAGCACACGTACACCGCCAGCCCCACCACGGCCGCCGAAGGCCCGGTGTCGATCACGTACTTGTCCGAGTCGGGCAGCCCGATGGGGCTCTCCGGGCCGATCCAGATGCCGATCCGGGCGTACATCGTCCCGGCGAGCGTGGCCAGGTAGGCGACGCCCAGCGTCTGCCGCCAGCCCACACAGATCTCCGCGATCCCGAAGACCACCAGGATCTGCGCCAGCGCACCCCACACCGGAAGGTCCAGCGCGGGCACGAACAGCGACAGCGGGGTGCGCAGCAGCGCCACCCACAGGTGCTCCCAGGCCTGGACGGAGCCGATGTCCTGCACCGCCCGATAGCCCCAGGCCTGGTTCTGTACGAGCTGGAAGACCAGGGTCAGACAGACGGCGGCGAGCGTCACCGGAATCGCCCGCAGCCTCCGCGTGGCCAGCGCGGACCGCACCGTCCACAACAGCGGGCCCCACTCGGCGCGCGCGGCGCGGCGCAGGGCGGACGTCTCCCCGGGCCCCGGCGCAGGGACCTCCCGCCCCGCCCCGGCCTCGCTCATCTCACGTTCTCCAGGTGCTTGCGGTTCAGCCACTTGGGCAGTCCGGGTGCTTCCAGAAAACCTTCCGCACGGGCCGCGGCGATTCCGATCCGCAGCAAATCGGTGCTCTTTTCGAAGAGCAGGTACCGCGGCTCCCAGATGGGCCGGTATTTCGCATTGGCGCGATAGAGCGATTCAATCTGCCACCACCGGGAGAAGAAGCTGAGCAGTGAGCGCCACAGGCGCAGCACCGGGCCCGCGCCGAGCCGCGATCCACGTTCGAAGACGGAACGGAACATCGCGAAGTTCAGTGAGAGCTGCGTGATCTCCACCTCTTTCGCGCGCTGGATCAGCTCCAGCACCATGAACTCCATCAGCCCGTTCTCGGAGTTCCGCTCCCGCCGCATCAGATCCAGCGAAAGGCCCTTTGCGCCCCACGGGACGAAACTGAGCAGCGCCCGCAGTTCCCCGCCTTCCTCGCCGGCGCCGCCGTCGTAGCACTCCAGCATCACGCAGCGCCCGTCCCCGGGATCCCCGAGCCGGCCCAGCGCCATCGAGAAACCGCGCTCGGTCTCCCCGTCGCGCCAGTCGTCGGCCAGATGCAGCAGCCGGTCCATCTCCTCCGCGGGGATGTCCTCGTGCCGGCGGATCCGGACCGTGTAACCGGCCCGCTCGATGCGGTTGTAGGCCTGCCGTACGGTGCGCATCGCCCGCCCGGCCAGCGTGAACTCCGCGGTCTCCACGATCGCTTCGTCGCCGAGCTCCAGCGCGTCCAGCCCGTGCCGGGCGTAGATCGTGCCGCCCTCCTCGCTCGCGCCCATCACGGCCGGCGCCCAGCCGTGCTCCCGCGCCTCGGCCAGCCAGCCCTCGATGGCGCCGGGCCAGGCCTCGGGGTCGCCCAGCGGGTCCCCGGAGGCCAGCGACACCCCGCCCACCACGCGGTAGGTGACCGCGGCCTTGCCGCTGGGGGAGAACAGCACGCTCTTGTCGCGGCGCAGCGCGAAGTAGCCCAGCGAGTCACGGTCGCCGTGCCGCGCCAGCAGACCGCGCAGCCGCTCCTCGTCGTCCGCGGTGAGCGCCTCGGTGCGGCGTACGGAGCGGAACGCCGCCCACAGGACCGCGACCAGCAGCAGCGTGCTCAGCACATTGATCGCGACATTGACCCAGTTCGGGGTGGCGATCTCCGGGAACGCACGGTCGTCGGCGGCCAGCGACACCAGCCGCATCAGGCCGTAGCGCCAGCGCTGTACGAACGTCGAGGAACCGTCCGCGGTGTTGGTGACACTCACCAGCAGCGCCGCGAGCAGCGAGGTGACCAGCAGGCCGCCGGCCGCGACCGCCGCCGCCAGTTTCGGATTCGAGCGGTCGCCCTTGGCGTAGAACTCCCGGCGCCCGACCACCAATGCGGCGACGAACAGCACGGTCAGCCCCAGCGACACCCAGTTCTGCACAGGTGCGCGGAACTCCGGGACCGTGGCCATCCCGAGGGCGAACAGCAGCACCAGCAGACCGGAGAGCACCAGATTCAAAATCCACGCCGCCCGCTTGCGCCGCCGCAGGGTGACGGAGAGGAAGAGCGAGAAGGCGCCGGAGGCGAAGCCCGCCGTCAGCAGATACGGAGTGAAGAATTCCGCGATGTTGTGCCGACGGATGTCGTTGCCGAACGACACCCACACCGCACTCAGGAAATTGAGGAACGTGACCGTGCGCAGATACCAGATACCGAACCCGGCACCACGCTGTGACCATCGACCGCGCGGGCGGCCTTCATCCGGACTCAAGCGATGTCTCCCATAAAACGTGTAAAGCGCGATCTTATGGGGCGCACACCGGTGGTCCGGTACGGCAGGAAGCAGCGAGGCGCCCACGAGGGGCGCCTCTCCGGTCGCTTCGTACGGTGCCGGCCACGGTGGGCCGGTGCCGGGTCAGTCGCGCACGGGCAGCTCTGCCGCCAGGGCCGCGGCCGCCTGCACCAGTGGCAGGGCGAGCAGCGCCCCCGTCCCCTCGCCAGCAGTGACGCCATGGTCGAGCAAAGGGTTGAGCGCGATCCGGTCCAGCGCCTTCGCCTGCGCGGGCTCCCCGCTCGCCTGCCCGGCCACCCACCAGTCCGGCGCCCGGAACGCCACCCGCTGCGCCACCAGCGCACAGGCCGCCGAGACCACCCCGTCCAGGATCACCGGGGTGCGGCGCACCGCACTCTGCAGCAGAAAGCCGGTCATCGCGGTCAGATCCGCGCCGCCGACCGCGGCCAGCAGCTCCAGCTGGTCGCCGAGCACCGGACGGGCCCGCCGCAGCGCATCGCGGATCGCCGCGCACTTGCGCATCCACGCCAGATCGTCGATGGGGGCACCGCCGCGCCCGGTGACCACCGAGGCGTCCGTACCGCACAGCGCGGCGATCAGGGTGCTCGCGGCCGTCGTCCCGCCGACGCTCAGATCGCCCAGCACCACCAGATCGGTGCCGGCGTCCGCCTCCTCGTCCGCCAGGGCCATCCCGGCCCGGAACGCCGCCTCGGCCTCCTCGGCCGTCAGCGCGTCCTCGATGTCGATCCGCCCCGAACCGCGCCGCACCCGGTGCCGGGTGACCTCCTCGGGCAGCTCCTCGGGGTCGCAGTCCACCGCCAGATCGACCACCCGCAGCTGCGCCCCCACACCACGGGCCAACACCGCCGCCGGGCTCGTACCGTCCAGCACGGCCCGTACGAGATCCCTGGTGGACCCCGCCGGCCGGGCCGAGACGCCCAGCTGCGCCACCCCGTGATCGCCCGCGAACAGCAGCACCCGCGGCCGCTCGACGGGCCGTACCGGAACCTGCTGCTGCGCGGCGGCCAGCCACTCGCCCAGCTCGTCGAGGCGGCCGAGCGCCCCCGGCGGCACGGACAGGCGCGCCCGCCGCTCCTCGGCGGCACGGCGCACCCCGCCGTCGGGGCGCTCGATCAGGTGGGCGAAGTCATCGAGGTTCAGGGCGCTCATTGGGCGCAGATTACCGTCAACTCACCGCTGACGAGGCACGTCGGGGGGATCGGGCGGCCGCGAACCGCACCTCGCACACCAGGGGCGCCAGCGCCCGCACCGGGGCCCGCTGCCCGAGCCACGACGGCAGGCCGTACGCCGTCCACCGCCACGGCGGGCCCGCTGCCGGCACCGGCGCGACCTCGTGCACCGCGGCGATGCCCGGGTGCGCACCGGCCAGCCGCGGCAGTTGGCCGCGGTCCAGCCCCCAGCGCACCGGAGCCGCCCACCGGCCGCCGCCCGTCCCGGCCGCGGCCCGCCGGGCGAGGGCCGCGGTCAGCCGTGGCAGGGCGTCAAAAACCAGCGCACCACCGGGAAACCGCTCCGCACACGCCGCCAGCAGCGCCCGTACCGTCGCCGGCGGCAGCCGCATCAGCACCCCCGGCGCGGTGATGACGACCCCGTGCTGCGGCTCCTGCACCGCGTCCAGCCAGCCGTGGTCGCCCGCCGGGCAGGCGACCGTACGCCGCCGGGGCCCGTCCGGCAGCAGTATCCGGCGCACCGCGGCGGCCTCCGGCACCACCACCGTCAGCCAGGTCAGCCGCCCGTTGTCCAGCCGCCAGAAACCGGTGTCGAGGCCCTCCCCGAGTGCGACCACCGTCGCCTGCGGATGCCGCACCAGATAGGCCCGCACGGCCGCGTCGAAACGCCGCCCGCGCGCCCCCGGGTCCCGGGCGGGCGCCGCGGCACACCCGGCCGGCGCTTCGGTCTCGGTCCGCTCGGATTCGCTCACCGCTCAAGAGCACCGGCGCCGCGCCCCCAGGGCAAGCGGACACGGACCGCACCGGGCATCCGTCATCCACGCAGCGCAAGCGGACACGGTCCCACCCGGCATCCGTCATCCACGCAGCGCAAGCGCCTGGCCCGCGACGACCAGCAGCACCTGCTCGCACTCCGCGGCGAACGCCGCGTTCAGCCGCCCCAGTTCGTCGCGGAACCGGCGGCCCGCCGGGGTCGCCGGGACGACCCCGGAGCCGACCTCGTTGCTGACCGCCACCACCGGCCGCCGGGTCGCGCGCACCGCCGCCACCAGCGCATCGGCCCGCTCCCGCAGCGCCCGCCGGCCACCGGCCTCCCAGGTCGCGTCGTCCCACGCCCCGACCTCGTCCATGACATGCGTCAGCCACAGCGCCAGACAGTCGATGAGCAGCGGCGACGCATCGGGCGCCCGGCCGGTCCCGGCACCCGCGGCGGGCCCGGCGGCCTCCGCCCCCGGCCACCCGGCACCGGCGCCCTGACCCGCGGCTTCCGTACCCGGCGCCCGGGCTTCCTCCCCTGGTCCCCCGGCCTCGCTGCCCGGCGCCGCGACGTCCTTCCCCGACCTCCCGATCCCGGCCTCCAGGAGCGGCACCAGATCGCAGGTCTCGACCGTCCGCCAGCTGCTCGGGCGCCGCTCACGGTGCAGCGAGACCCGCTGTGCCCAGTCCTCGTCGCCGTCCCGGGTCCCCCCGGTGGCCACGTACACCACGTCCGGGAAGGCCGCGAGCCGCCGCTCCGCCTCCAGCGACTTCCCGCTGCGCGCCCCGCCCAGCACCAGCGTCCGCCGCGGCAGATCCGGCACCGCGTGATACTCGCCGACCACCAGCGAACTGCCGTCCGCCACCGCCCGGGCGCCCACCGCGGCCAGCCGGCGGTGCAGCTCGGGCCCCGGCGGCACGCCGTGGTCCACGTGCACCGCGACCACATCCGTCGCCGCGTCGACCAGGCCGCCCGCCCGCAGCCGGGCCAGCGCGTCCGGCCGCCCCAGCACGTCGAGCAGCACCAGGTCGTACGGCACCGCGCCGCCCTGGCCCCCGGCACCGCCGCCCGCCGCCCGGCCGGTGCCGTTGCCCAGCCCGGCCGGTGCCGCGCCCGGCGGCAGATACAGCAGTCGCTCGCCGTCGGCTCCGGAGATCTCGTAGCCGGTCCCCGGGCCGTCCACCGCGAGGGCCCGCACCCGGTGCCCGTCGAGCAGGGCCAGCTCCCGCCCGTCCGCGACCCGCCCCGGCTGCGGCAGCCCGGCGGGCACCTCCATCGCCGGGCCGTCGTGCGGATGCGAGAGCAGCACCTGCCGCACGCCCGCCAGCGACCGCCCGGCCCGGGCGGCCGCGAAGGCCGGCCCCGGCGTCAGATCGATCAGCAGCACGCCGTCGACGAGCAGCGCGGTCGCCGCCCGCGCCTCGTCGCCGACGGCGGTCGCGCAGGCGGCACACGGGCAGCCGGGCCGCGGCAGCCCCTGCGGGGCCCCGGTGCCGAGGAGAGTCACATCCACACCGCCGAGTTTCTCGCGTCCGGCCGCGGTGAGCGCGGCGGGGGCGGACTCGACACGGCCGTTAGGCTGCCGATCAGCACGGAATCATGGCACCGCGCAACGTGGCAGCACCCGTTCCGCGGTGGCACGGACTCGTACCCGGTGGGATCCAGGAGGCGGACATGGCGTGGACGTGGCGGTTCGAGACGGCGGACGGTGCGGAGGCGGCGCCCGCCGTACAGCCGGAGGAGTTCACCACGCAGGGCGACGCGGAGTCCTGGATCGGCGAGGAGTGGAAGGCCCTCCTCGAAGGCGGCGTCGACCAGGTCAGGCTCTTCGAGGACGGCACGGAGGTCTACGCGGGCCCGATGAGCCTGCACGCGGACGCCGAGGGCTGAGACCGCACACGCCGCGCGGCCGGACCCCACAGAGGGGCCGGCCGCGCGGCGTATCAGTCAGCACAAGAACTGGCCTTAGGGTCGCTGACCCCGCTTGACCTGAGGCTTCGGCAGCCGCAGCCGCCGCATCTGCAGCGTCCGCATCACCGCGTACGCCTTCACACCCTTGAGGTTCTCGTTCGGGAAGCGCTCCTGCAGCCGCTTGCTCAGCCGGAACCAGATCAGCACCGAGTCGAGCACGATCAGCACGATCAGCACCAGCCACAGCAGCAGCGCGATGCTCTGGATCGACGGCACCCGGATCATGGTGAGCACCAGGATCACCACGGCCATCGGCAGGAAGAACTCGGCGACGCACCAGCGGGAGTCGACATAGTCCCGCGCGAAGCGGCGCACCGGCCCCTTGTCGCGCGCCGGCAGATACCGCTCATCGCCGTTGGCCAGCGCCTCGCGCTGACGGGCCATGTCGGCACGGCGGGCCTCACGCTGGGCCTTGGCCGCGTCCTTGCGGTTGGCCGGCGTGTGCGCGCGGGAGCGGCGCTGGGACTGCGCGTCGTTGCGTTTGGGCGTCGGCCGGCCCTTGGGGGCCTGCGGATCGCGGGGCTGCTGGGGCTGGTCCGCGGTCACCTTGGCGGTCGCGGCCTGCTCATCCTTCGAACGGCTTCGGAACACAAAACCCAAGAGTACGTGCTCGCCGCGGTAGGGCCATGGTCCGACGGGCACGATCCGGCAACGGACCCCCTCCGACGGCCCCGCCGCACGGGGACCACCCACCCCGCTGACCGGGTCGGAGCGGACACCTACCGGGGCAGAGCGGACATCCCGCCGGTTGTCCGGACTCTCCCTACTCCCTGCGCGGGAGGCAGGGCGCCCGCGATCGTCCTGGAGGAGGAGCGCATCCGGGCGCGAACAGTGCGGTAATGGAACCAGGGCCCGTACTGTGGGGTCTGTAGATGTGCTGGAGCCTAAGCCCGGGGCGACCCGGGTCAGAAGGGGGCGCGCGAGGCCCATGAGCGATGGTGTCATGAAGCGGATGGGGATGATCTTCCGCGCGAAGGCCAACAAGGCCCTGGACCGGGCCGAAGACCCGCGCGAGACCCTCGACTACTCGTACCAGAAGCAGCTGGAGCTGCTGCAGAAGGTGCGCCGCGGGGTCGCCGACGTGGCGACCTCCCGCAAGCGCCTGGAGCTGCAGCTCAACCAGCTCCAGGGCCAGTCCGCCAAGCTGGAGGACCAGGGCCGCAAGGCGCTGGCGCTCGGCCGCGAGGACCTGGCCCGTGAGGCGCTGACCCGGCGCAGCGCGCTGCAGCAGCAGGTCACCGACCTGGAGACGCAGCACCAGACGCTGCAGGGCGAGGAGGAGAAGCTCACGCTCGCCGCCCAGCGCCTGCAGGCCAAGGTCGACGCCTTCCGTACCAAGAAGGAGACCATCAAGGCCACGTACACCGCCGCCCAGGCGCAGACCCGGATCGGCGAGGCCTTCTCCGGCATCTCCGAGGAGATGGGCGACGTCGGCATGGCCATCCAGCGCGCGGAGGACAAGACCGCGCAGCTGCAGGCCAGGGCCGGTGCCATCGACGAGCTGATGGCCTCCGGCGCGCTGGACGACCCGTCCGGCATGGCCAAGGACGACATCACCGCCGAGCTGGACCGGCTCTCCGGCGGCAGCGATGTCGAACTGGAGCTGCAGCGGATGAAGGCCGAACTCTCGGGCGGCTCGTCCGCCGGCCAGCAGGCCATCGAGAGCGGCCAGAACGGCGAGGCGAAGCCCGCCCCGCAGCAGGACCAGCCGCGTTTCGACAAGCAGTGACGGTCCGCGGCGGCTAGCCTCGCAAGGATCGTCGGACCGGACCAAGGGAGACCGTCGTGATCGTACGGATCATGGGGGAGGGCCAGGTGAAGCTGGACGACGCCCACTTCACCGAGCTCAACAAGCTGGACGATGAGCTGCTCGCCGAGATGGAGAGCGGCGACGAAGAAGGCTTCCGGCGCACCCTCGGCGCCCTGCTGGACGCGGTGCGCCGCCTGGGCACGCCGCTCCCCGACGACGCCCTCGAACCGTCCGCCCTCATCCTGCCGTCCCCGGAGGCCTCGCTCGACGAGGTCCGGGAGATGCTCAGCGACGACGGCCTGATCCCGGGCTGATCCCCGGCGGGCCCCCGCCCCGGTCACTCCGCTCCAGCGCACAGCACTCCAGCGCACAGCGCCCCGGTCCCCCCGAAGGGACCGGGGCGCTACCGTTTGCTCTTGTGAGCCTCCTCGATCCCCGCCCGGACCCGTCGCGCGCCGGCCGCTTCCAGTGGCACCGCACGCATCCGCGCGCATGGGACGCCGCCGTGGCCGTCGCCGTCTTCGGGTGCATCCTGTTCGGCGCGATGGCCGGTCCGCACGGCTCGCACGGCGAACGGTTCGTCCGCCACGAACTGTCCGCCACCGCCGTGGTGCTGGCCGCGCTGGCCTGCGCCGCCCTGGTCCTGCGCCGCCGGCTGCCGCGCACCGTCCTGGCCGCGACGGTCCTGCTCACCCTCGCCGAACTGCTCACCCGCACCGGCTCCCCGGGGGCCCCGGTGGCTGCCGCCACCGTGATCGCCCTGTACGGCCTGGCCTCCCGCACCGACCGCCCCACCACCTGGCGGGTGGGCGCGCTGACCGTCGTCGTGCTGACCGCCGCCGCGATGCTCTACGGGCCCCGCCCCTGGTACGCCCAGGAGAACATCGGGATATTCGCCTGGACGGGCATGGCCGCGGCGGCCGGTGACGCGGTCCGCAGCCGCCGCGCCTTCGTCGACGCCATACGGGAGCGCGCCGAACGCGCCGAGCGCACCCGCGACGAGGAGGCCCGGCGCCGGGTCGCCGAGGAGCGCCTGCGGATCGCCCGCGAGCTGCACGATGTCGTCGCCCACCACATCGCTCTGGTCAACGTCCAGGCCGGGGTCGCCTCGCACGTCATGGACAACCGCCCCGACCAGGCCAAGGAGGCGCTGGCGCACGTCCGCGAGGCGTCCCGCTCCGCGCTGGAGGAACTCCGCACCACCGTGGGGCTGCTGCGGCAGTCCGACGACCCGAAGGCACCGACCGAGCCGGCCCCGGGCCTGGGCGTCCTCGACCAGCTCGTCGACGGGTTCGTCCGCGCCGGGATCCCCGTCGACCTGGAGATCCCGCCGCTGCCGAGGCCGCTGCCCGCCTCCGCCGACCTCACCGCCTACCGTGTGGTCCAGGAAGCGCTGACCAACGTCCACAAGCACGCCGGGGAGGGCGCCCGTGCCACGGTACGGATCGTCCACACCGACACCGCGCTGACCGTGACCGTCCTGGACGACGGCGCCGGCCGGGCCGGCGTACCGCGCCAGAAGGGCGGCGAGCGGCCGGCCGCGGAGCCGGACGAGCCCGGCGGCGGCCACGGCCTGATCGGGATGCGCGAGCGGGTCTTCGCGCTGCGCGGCACCGTCGTGACCGGCCCCCGCGCGGCCGGCGGCTTCCAGGTGCGGGTGACCCTTCCACTGCAGACCGTCCGTACGGGGGAGACGACATGACGATCAAGGTGCTGCTCGCCGATGACCAGGCGCTGCTGCGCAGCGCGTTCCGGGTGCTGGTGGACTCCGAACCGGACATGCGGGTGGTGGGGGAGGCCTCCGACGGCGCCCGGGCGTACGAGCTGACCCGGGCCGAGCGCCCCGATGTCGTCCTGATGGACATCCGGATGCCCGGCGTCGACGGCCTGGCGGCCACCCGCATGATCAGCGAGGACCCCGACCTCACGGAGGTCCGGGTGGTCATCCTGACCACGTTCGAGGCCGACGATTATGTGGTGCAGTCGCTGCGCAACGGCGCCAGCGGCTTCCTCGGCAAGGGCGCCGAACCGGACGAGATGCTGCATGCCATCCGGATCGCGGCGGCCGGTGAGGCGCTGCTGTCACCGGTCGCGACCAAGGGGCTGATCGCCAAGTTCCTTGCGCAGGGCGGGAGTTCGGGTGACGGCGAGCGTACCGGGCGGGGCACCGAGCGGCTGGCGACGCTGACCGGCCGGGAGCGGGAGGTGCTGACGCTGGTGGCCGGCGGGCTGTCCAACGACGAGATCGCCGAACAGCTCGCGGTCAGCCCGCTCACCGTCAAGACGCACGTCAACCGCGCGATGGCCAAGCTCGGGGCCCGCGACCGCGCCCAGTTGGTGGTCATCGCCTACGAGTCCGGACTCGTACGCCCACGGGTGCAGTAAGGGTGGAGTAAAGGTACTCCGAACGCGGTACACCCCCCGGCCCGGAAACCGACCTGCGAGCGAGGAAAACCGGCCAGGGCATGCCGGAAGGTTGAGGTGGGCTGTAAAGGCCCCTGTCGTCGGGCCTGAGCAGGCCCCGCCGCCCTTTCGGAACAGAAGAGAGTTGACCCCACCATGTCCTGGCTGTCCCGCCTCAGCCTCGTACAACGGGGCCTGATAGCGCTGATGTCGATCGTGGCGATCGCTTTCGGCGCCATCGCGATCCCACAGCTCAAGCAGCAGCTCCTGCCCTCCATCGAACTCCCGATGGTGTCCGTCCTGGCGCCCTATCAGGGTGCCTCGCCCGACGTCGTCGAGAAGCAGGTGATCGAACCGCTCGAGGACGGCGTCCAGGGGGTCGACGGCATCAAGTCCGTCACCTCGACGTCGAGCGAGGGCTCGGGCGTCATCATGGCGCAGTTCGACTACGGCAATGACTCCAAGCGCCTGGTCGCCGACGTCCAGCAGGCCGTGAACCGGGCCCGCGCCAAGCTGCCCAAGGACGTCGACCCGCAGGTGGTGTCCGGCTCGACCGACGACATCCCCACCGTGGTCCTCGCCGTCTCCTCCGACTCCAAGGACCAGCAGACGCTGGCCGACCAGCTCAACCGCAGCGTCGTACCGGACCTGAAGAACATCGACGGCGTCAGCCAGGTCACCGTGGACGGCGTCCAGGACCGGATCGTCGCGGTCACCCCCGACGACAAGAAGCTCGCCGCGGCCGGGCTGAGCGCCCAGGCACTAGGTCAGGCGCTGCAGAACGGCGGCACGTCGGTGCCCGCCGGCTCGTTCGCCGAGGGCGGCAAGAGCAAGACCGTTCAGGTCGGCGCGGGCTTCACCTCCGTCGCACAGATCAAGGACCTGACCCTGGCCCCGTCCGCGGGCGGCGGCGCAGGTGCGGGTGCCTCCGCGGGCGGCGGCCCGTCGGCAGGTGGCGGAGCCGGAGCCGGAGCCGGTGCCGGTGCCTCCGCAGGCGGCGGTCCGGCTGCGGGCGGCGGACGTGCGGGCCAGCCGGTCCGCCTCGGCGATGTCGCCACCGTCAAGGAAGAGCAGGCCACCCCGACCTCCCTCACCCGCACCAACGGCAAGCCCAGCCTCGGTGTGAACGTGACGATGGACAAGGACGGCAGCGCCGTCGCCATCTCCGACGCGGTCAAGGACAAGCTCCCCAAGATCCGTAAGGACCTGGGCAAGGGCACCCACCTCACGGTCGCCTCCGACCAGGGCCCGCAGGTCTCCAAGTCGATCGACTCGCTGACCACCGAGGGCCTGCTCGGCCTCGCCATGGCGGTCATCGTCATCCTGGTCTTCCTGCTCAGCCTGCGCTCCACCCTGGTGACCGCGGTCTCCATCCCGCTCTCGGTCGTCATCACCCTGATCGTGCTGTGGACCGGTGACCTCTCCCTCAACATGCTCACCCTCGGCGCGCTGACCATCGCGATCGGCCGCGTCGTCGACGACTCCATCGTCGTCCTGGAGAACATCAAGCGGCACCTGGGCTACGGCGAGGAGCGGCGCGAGGCCATCCTCTCCGCCGTCAAGGAGGTCTCCGGAGCGATCACTTCGTCCACCCTCACCACGGTCGCGGTCTTCCTGCCGATCGGTGTGGTCGGCGGCATGATCGGCGCCCTGTTCGGCTCCTTCTCGCTGACGGTGACGGTTGCCCTGCTCTCCTCCCTGATCGTCTCCCTGACGGTCGTTCCGGTGCTGTCGTACTGGTTCCTGCGCGCCCCGAAGGTCCCCGAGGGCACCACCGTGGACGACCTGCGCCGCGCGGCGGAGGAGAAGGAGGCCAAGAGCCCCCTCCAGCGCCTGTACGTCCCGGTCCTGCGGTTCGCCACCCGCCGCCGGTTCACCAGCCTGGTCATCGCCGTGGTGATCCTTCTCGGCACCATGGGCATGGGCCCGCTGCTCAAGACCAACTTCCTCGACCAGGGCTCCCAGAACACCCTCACCCTCAAGCAGGAACTCAAGCCCGGCACCAGCCTGGACGCGGCCGACAAGCAGGCCAAGAAGGTCGAGAAGCTGCTCGGGTCCAACGACGACATCGCCGACTACCAGGTCACCGTCGGCTCGTCCGGCTTCATGGCGGCCTTCGGCGGCGGCACCGGCGCCAACCAGGCCTCCTACCAGCTCAAGCTGAAGGACTCCGCGGACTCCGGCAAGGTCACCGACGATCTGCGGGCCGGCCTCGACAAGCTCGGCCCGTCCATCGGCGACACCACCTTCAGCACCGGCGGCGGCATGGGCAACCAGGACCTGAGCGTGGTCGTCAAGGCCGGTGACGCCGGCGTCCTGAAGCAGGCCAACGAGCAGGTCCGCAAGGCGGTGGCCGGTCTCGACCACGTCACCGACGTCAAGAGCGACCTCTCCGAGAGCGTGCCGCGGATCTCGGTGAAGCCCAACGCCAAGGCGGCGGCGGCCGGTTACGACCAGACCACGCTCGGCGCGGCGGTGACCCAGGCGGTCCGCGGCACCGAGAGCGGCAAGGCCGTCCTGGACGACACCGAGCGGGACATCGTCATCAAGGCGGCCCACCCGGCCACCACCGAGGCCGACCTGAAGAACCTGGCCGTCCCGACCCCGTCCGGCCCGGCCAAGCTCAGCAGCCTCGCCACCGTCCGGACCGTCCCCGGCCCGGTCCAGATGACCCGGATCGACGGCGCCCGCTCGGCGACCGTCACCGCCAAGCCGACCGGCGACAACACCGGTGCGGTCAGCGCCGAGCTGCAGAAGAAGATCGATGCGCTGAAGCTGCCGGACGGTGCCACCGCGAAGATCGGCGGCGTCTCCCAGGACCAGTCCGACGCGTTCTCCTCGCTCGGCCTGGCCATGCTGGCGGCCATCGCCATCGTCTTCATGCTCCTGGTGGCCACCTTCCGCTCGCTGATCCAGCCGATGATCCTCCTCGTCTCGATCCCCTTCGCGGCCACCGGAGCGATCGGCCTGCTGGTCGCCACCGGCACCCCGCTGGGCGTCCCGGCGATGATCGGCATGCTGATGCTGATCGGCATCGTGGTCACCAACGCCATCGTGCTGATCGACCTCATCAACCAGTACCGGTCGCAGGGTTACGGCGTCGTGGAGGCGGTCATCGAGGGCGGCCGCCACCGCCTCCGCCCGATCCTGATGACCGCCCTCGCCACGATCATGGCGCTGCTCCCGATGGCGCTGTCCATCACGGGCGACGGCGGCTTCATATCCCAGCCGCTCGCCGTGGTCGTGATCGGCGGCCTGATCACCTCCACCCTCCTCACCCTCCTCCTCGTCCCGACGCTCTACGCAATGATCGAACTCCGCAAGGAGCGCCGAGCAAAGAAGAAGGCCACAAAGCGGAACGACACCTCCGGCCCGCAGGCCGGGAAGGACGACCGCACCCCGGAGCCGGCAACCGTCTGACGACGACGCGCCGGGCGAAGACACGATGCCCCCGCAGGCTGGTGCTTGCGGGGGCATCGCGTTGGGCGGTCCCCGTGCCCCGGCCCGTCCCGGCGCTGCGCCGGGACGGGCCGAACGGCAGGTCTAGCTCCGGCCCTTGAGGGAATCCACGAACGCCGTCCAGGCCGCGGCCGGGATGAGGAGGGCCGGGCCGTGGGGGTTCTTGCTGTCGCGGACGGGGACGAGTCCGGGGAAGTCGTCGGCGACCTCGACGCAGCTGCCCCCGTTGGTGTTGCTGTAGGTGCTCTTGCGCCAGCGGGCCGCGCTCAACTCGGTTATGTGTCGCATGGCTTGTAGACCTCCATGGCCTTTCGGATCAGCTCCGCTGACGCCGCCGGGGAGAGGGCGTTCGCACGCAACACCTCATAGCGGCGCCGCCACTTCTTCACGGCTTCCGGACCCTCGTGGAGATGCGCGGCCTCGATGCCCTCTTCGTAGGCGACGGCGGAGCCGTCGGGAAGTGTCAGCAGATTCAGCGCGCCGCCCATCAGCGGGTAGTGACCCAAGCAGAACGGCATGACCTGCACCATACTGTGGGGAGTATCCACCTGTTCGAGCAGCCAAGCCAGTTGTTTGTACATGCACTCCCTGCTGCCTGCCGGCCGCCGGAGCACAGCCTCGTCGAGGATCGCCCACCGATAGGGCCGGGAGTCCGAGTGCAAGCGCTCCTGGCGGGACAGCCGGGCGTTGACGCGCTCTTCGACCTGTTCCTTGGTCAAGTCCTCCTGACAGCCCAGCGACGCTCGCGCGTACTCCCTCGTCTGCAACAACCCAGGTACGGCCTGCGGCTCGTAGACCTCGATCACCTCAGCCCGGGCTTCGAAGTCCATGAAGCGCCGGTACTGATCCGGATGCGCTTCCTTCTTGGCCAGTTGGAACAGGCCGTGGAAGTACTCCTCCACACCGAACGCCGCGTCGAGCGCGGACGGCAGTTCCGGCGGAGGCATCAACTCCGCCGTTTCGACGCGCGCCAGCGTGCTCTTGCTGAAGTTGACGATGTCCGCCAGCTGCACCAGCGACAGCCGTGCGCGCTCGCGGTGGCGGCGCTGTTCGGAGCCGAAGTAGTGGCGGGCGGACAGGTAGGGGCTCAGTTCCTTCGAGGTGAACTTCATGTGCGTCAGCTCTCGGTCGTCCCGGGCTCAACAGGGGGACGGAGCACCCGCGTTGAGGCCATGTCCCACAGGGTGGCGGTGGCGATACACACGGTAATGAGGATGGCCGACGTGAAGGAAATGAGTCAGATGTTCGAGGGTTCGCCGCCCCGGCTGCTGCCGTGGACCAGGCCGGACGGCGCTCCGTGCTACCTCAGCACGGATGACCCCGACAGTCGCCTTTCCGTACTGGCCGACGTGGTCGAGGGTGAGCTGCTCGCGGCGGCCGAGGCCTTGCTGAACGAAACCGAGGTGCTGCCCGCCGGGCCAGGTGCGGACCTCCACGCGGCGCTGCGGGACGTGTTACGGATCGCGGTCAGCCGGGGCGACCGGCTGCCGGAGCCGTGCGACCACGGGGAGACCAGGCTGTGCGAGGGCCGGACCTGCTGCCGCGTCTGCCGACGGCAGCTCTATCTGTGACCCGCCGGCACCCACTCCGGCCTGCGCGCGGTGCGGCGTACGCATTCGGCGGTGCACCTCTCGCCGATCACCGGGAGTGCTGGTTTCGTGACGTGTGCTGCCGAACCGACGAAAGGTGACCGAGCGTGCCGTCCCTCCTGGCCCGCGGGGCCGCCCCCGTAACCGCTGCCGGACTCGTCCTGGCCCTGGCCCTCGCGGTCGCGCCGCCCGCCACCGCAGCCCCCGGCGACGTCCGGGTGCGCGTCGGCGTGACCGGCGGCTCCTACACCGCCAGCGTGGGACTCGTCCGGACGGGCCCGCGCACCCTCTTCGGTGGCTTCTACTGCGCCGCCGACGGCATCAGCCCCACGCCCCTGACGGCCCTGGTCGACGCCGACGAGATCTACGGCCTCGGCGGGGTGCAGGCGCGCTGGGACACCGCCACCCAGGACTATGTCGTCACCGAGATCCACGGCGACGCCGCGAGCGGCACCAAGAAGTGGAACGCGTACGTGAACGAGAAGAAGATCACGAAGGGTCCCTGCCACACCGCGATCAAGGGCGGCGACAAGGTCCGCTGGACGCTTGAGTAGCCGGTCCGGCGCAGGCCCCCACCGACGTTCCACTTTTCCCACAACGGGAGGGGGCGGGCCGGAGGGGCCTGGTGTGTGGACGTAAAGCGAAGCAGTCCACACACCAGGCCCCGGAGGTCCGTCACCGCACCCGACACCCACCTGGCCCGCCGCAGGCGCAACGGCGAGAAACACCCACGGCGGGAAAGCCGACAACGTGGGACCCACCCGACAACGTCGGCTACGGCAACGCCAGCATCCGCTCCAGCGCCAGCTTCGCGAAGCTCTCGGTCTCCTTGTCGACCTCGATGCGGTTGACGACCTTGCCGGCGGCGAGGGACTCCAGCGCCCACACCAGGTGGGGGAGGTCGATGCGGTTCATCGTCGAGCAGAAGCAGACCGTCTTGTCGAGGAAGACGATCTCCTTGTCCTCCGCGGCGAAGCGGTTCGCCAGCCGGCGGACGAGGTTCAGCTCGGTGCCGATGGCCCACTTCGAGCCGCGCGGGGCGGCCTCCAGGGCCTTGATGATGTACTCCGTCGAGCCGACCTGGTCCGCCGCCGCCACGACCTCGTGCTTGCACTCGGGGTGGACGAGGACGTTGACGTCGGGGATACGGGCCCGGACGTCGTTGACCGAGTCGAGCGAGAAGCGGCCGTGCACCGAGCAGTGGCCGCGCCACAGGATCATCTTCGCGGCGCGCAGCTGCTCGACGGTCAGGCCGCCGTTCGGCTTGTGCGGGTTGTAGACCACGCAGTCGTCCAGGGACATGCCAAGGTCACGGACGGCGGTGTTGCGGCCGAGGTGCTGGTCCGGCAGGAAGAGGACCTTGCTCGTCGCGGGGTCGCCCTGCGCGAAGGCCCAGTCCAGCGCCCGCTTGGCGTTGGAGGACGTGCAGATCGTGCCGCCGTGCTTGCCGGTGAAGGCCTTGATGTCGGCCGAGGAGTTCATGTACGAGACGGGCACCACCTGCTCGGCGATACCGGCCTCGGTGAGCTGGTCCCAGCACTCGGCGACCTGCTCGGCGGTGGCCATGTCGGCCATCGAGCAGCCGGCGGCCAGGTCGGGGAGGACGACCTGCTGGTCGTCGCCGGTGAGGATGTCGGCCGACTCCGCCATGAAGTGCACACCGCAGAAGACGATGTACTCGGCGTCCGGCCGGGCGGCGGCGTCCCGCGCGAGCTTGAAGGAGTCGCCGGTGACATCGGCGAACTCGATGACCTCGTCGCGCTGGTAGTGGTGCCCCAGGACGAAGACCCTGTCCCCGAGCTTCGCCTTGGCCGCGCGGGCGCGCTCGACGAGATCGGGGTCCGACGGAGCCGGCAGATCGCCGGGGCACTCCACGCCGCGCTCGCTCTTCGGGTCGGCCTCGCGGCCGAGGAGGAGCAGGGCCAGCGGGGTCGGCTGGACGTCCAGGGGCTGGGCGGTGGTCACAACACGCACCCTCTCTTTTCTGCAGACGGCTCTTGCACAAGCCTTTTCGTCTATTTGACGCTATCTATCATAGCTGCTTCACGTCACTTTGACGATGGCGCTTGTGTCGATGTGACGCATCAGCACCCCGCCGTGTGTGCTCGGCCACCTGTTCCTGTCCGCCGGTGTGCGAGCATGATGGGAGAACGATGTGAGAAGCCGCCCCCGGCGGTGTGCCGGAAGGCTTCTCGACATGTGGTGCCCAGCCGGAATTAATCCGGGACGTCGTTGGTTGCAACTGGTTGCATCCGATGACAAGCGGTCCGTACAACCCGGGAGAGATCTAGATGAGCGTTCAGGACGAGACCACCGTCAGCGACGGCATCATCCTGTCCGACGCGGCCGCGTCGAAGGTCAAGAGCCTGCTGGAGCAGGAAGGCCGGGACGACCTCGCGCTGCGGGTGGCCGTTCAGCCCGGCGGCTGCTCCGGACTGCGCTACCAGCTCTTCTTCGACGAGCGCTCGCTCGACGGCGATGTCGTCAAGGACTTCGACGGTGTCAAGGTCGTCACCGACCGGATGAGCGCCCCCTACCTGGGCGGTGCCTCCATCGACTTCGTCGACACCATCGAGAAGCAGGGCTTCACGATCGACAACCCGAACGCCACCGGCTCCTGCGCCTGCGGCGACTCCTTCAGCTAAGGAGCTCGGGCAGTACGTACGGAAGGCGGCGCCCCCCCCGAGTGGGGGAGCGCCGCCTTTCGTTGTTTCCGCCTCCGGGGGCCTCGGTGATTTCCGGCGCGTACGCCTCGCCCTGGAGGCCTGGAGGCCTGGAGGCCTGGAGGCCCGGAGGCCCGTGCACGCCCGCTACTGCTTGGGCACCGACTCGCCGGTCGAGACATCGACCACCTTCCGGCCGTCCAGCGGCTTCTCCAGCGTCACGGTCTTGGTGAACTCCTTGGCGATCTTCACGCAGATCTGGCCGGGCTTCTTGTCCTTGCCGACGACCTTGGTCCGCACGGCCGAGCCGGACTCCTCGGCACTCACCGAGTAGACGCTGCACACCCCGCCCCAGAAGTGCACCGTCAGCTTCTTGCCGCCGTCGCTCACGTCGTACGACTCCAGGGCCATCGCCCCGGGCTTCCCGGACGGCTTCTGCGGCTTCCCCGGGCCCTGCGAGGTGCTCCCGCCGTCCCGGTGGGCCAGGTACTTCGGGTGCACGGCCGGCTGCGCGACCGTCGAGGTGGCGTCCGGGCCGCTGCCGGCGCCCGGCTGGCGCACCGTGTACAGCCACGACGGCACCAGCGCCTGCCCGCCGTCCACGTACTGGACCGAGAGCCCGAAGGCCGCGCCGGTCACCTCGGACGGCTGCTGCGCCTTCGTCGGCGCCGGCTCGCACGGCGCGATCCCGCCGGCCTTGCCGTCCCTGGTGTCCTTCTTGCCGGGCGGTGAGGGGCAGCCGGCCGGCTTGCGGCCCTCGCCCGAGTTCAGTCGGTCCAGCGTCTTGTCGGCGTTCAGCACCGGATACTCCGCGCCCTTGACCGGCTTCGCGAACTGGCCGCTGCCGCCGACCACTTGACCGTCCGAGCCGACCTGCAGGTCGCTCTGCCAGCCGTACGTCGGCAGCCCGCCCAGCACCGGGTTCGTGGTGACGATCCGCACCGCACCGGACAGCCCGCCCGCATCGATCCTGGCGTCCTCCTGGCCGAGCGCCTTCAGCACCGGCCGCACCGCCTGCTTGGCCTTCTCCGGCGACACCGCGCCCTTGCCGCTGCTGTCGTCCTCGGTCGCGATGTCCCCGCCGCCGCGGTACGACGGACAGCCGGGCCGGCTCGACGCGGCGCCGCCGTCCCCGCCCTTGTCGCCCTTGGGGGAAGCGGGCAGCGCACAGTTGGTGCCGCCCGGGGTGCCGTACTGCGAGAACGTCCAGGAGCCCGAGCCGGTCTTGTTCACCTGGAGGACGGGGCCGCGGCCGTCCCGCGTCGGCCCGCCGACCTTCCAGGTGGTGCCCTCCGAGCGGACCTTTCCGGCCACATCCAGAGCCTTGGCCAGCCGCTCCACCGACTCCCGGCTGATCTCGCCCTTGGGGCGGTAGACCGGCGCCGCCGCCGGACCGCCGGGCAGCTTCTTCACCGCCCGGTACTTCGCACCCTGCGGATTGGGCTCACCGGCCGCTATCGAGCCGCCGGAGTAGCCGTCGAGCGCGAGGGGCGGCGGGTCGCCCTTGGCCGGGCCGGCCGCCCCGCTGCCGGACGTGGACGAGGCCCAGTACGCCGCGCCGCCCCCGGCCAGCAGCACCGCGGCGGCCACCGAAGCGACCACCGCCGGGGTGCGCCGCCTGCGCTCCGTGGGGTTCGGGCTGTCGTTGCTGTCCTCGGTGTTCACCGCATCGCTCCTTCGGCTCCGCTGAACATCTGACGTGCCATCCTCCGTGAGGGGACGCCGATGGGACGGAGCGGGGGTGGATGCGGTTCCCGCCGGGCGCAGTTCGGCCCCCGGCGGGCGGGCGGTCAGTCGCCGTACTCGGACATTCCGTCCACCAGGGCGGCGGAAGACGAGGGGACCTTGACGCCGTGCAGATCGGCGGCGCGCCCCGGTGCCGGCGCGGGACTCTGCCCGCTACTCCAGTGGCCCTTCATCCGCGCGCAGTCACCGCGCAGCTCGTCGAGCGACTCCGGGTCCTGCCGGGCGGGCGAGGCGTCGGGGGACGGTGTGACGGCTTTCACAGGCTTGGTCATAGCGGCACCGTACGCAGTCATAAACCGTGGAGAAAGACCTACTATTGGGTAGTTTCAGTAGCTCAAGTGTCCGGGATGACCGGGTGGCGTGCCACCCCGCCGGGTAGCGTTGCTTCACGTCCGCCCGCCCCTACGCCTTCCGCAGGAGCAGACCCGTCGTGCGTATCGCAGTCACCGGCTCCATCGCCACCGACCACCTGATGACCTTCCCCGGCCGCTTCGCCGATCAGTTGGTCGCCGACCAGCTGCATACGGTCTCCCTCTCGTTCCTGGTCGACCAGCTCGACGTCCGCCGCGGCGGCGTCGCCGCCAACATCTGCTTCGGCATGGGCCAGCTCGGCACCGAGCCGATCCTGGTCGGTGCCGCCGGCAACGACTTCGAGGAGTACCGCGCCTGGCTCGACCGCCACGGCGTCGACACCCGCTCCGTACGCATCTCCGAGGTGCTGCACACCGCCCGCTTCGTGTGCACCACCGACGCCGACCACAACCAGATCGGCTCCTTCTACACCGGCGCGATGAGCGAGGCCCGGCTGATCGAGCTGCAGCACGTCGCCGAGCGGGTCGACGGCCTGGACCTCGTCCTGATCGGCGCGGACGACCCCGAGGCGATGATCCGGCACACCGAGGAGTGCCGCAGCCGCGGTATTCCCTTCGGCGCCGACTTCTCCCAGCAGATCGCCCGCATGGACGGCGACGCCATCCGCACCCTCATGGAGGGCGCCGCCTACCTCTTCTCCAACGAGTACGAGAAGGGCCTGATCGAGTCCAAGACCGGCTGGACCGACGAGGAGATCCTCGCCAAGGTCAACACCCGCGTCACCACCCTCGGCGCCAGCGGCGTCCGCATCGAGCGGGTCGGCGAGCCGACGATCGAGGTCGGCGTGCCGGAGGAGAAGGTCAAGGCCGATCCGACCGGCGTCGGCGACGCCTTCCGCGCCGGCTTCCTGTCCGGCCTGGCCTGGGGCGTCGGCCTGGAGCGCGCCGCGCAGGTCGGCTGCATGCTGGCGACCCTGGTCATCGAGACCGTCGGCACCCAGGAGTACGAGCTGCACCGCAGCCACTTCATGGACCGCTTCACCAAGGCCTACGGCCACGAGGCCGCGAACGAGGTCCAGCAGCACCTGGCCTGAACCACCGCGTCAGGCGCGGCGCCGCACGACATACGCGGCGCCGCGCCCGGCCGCCCGCTCACCCACGTACTCCTGGTCACGCATGGTGCACCAGGCGGGGATGTCCTGCCGGGCGGCCTCGTCGTCGGAGAGCACCGTCACCGTCTGGCCGACCGGCACCTCGCCGATCACCTTCGCGAGCTCGATCACCGGGATCGGGCAGCGCTTGCCCAGCGCATCGACGACCAGCCCGGCCGCCTCGGCGGGCTCCGCGGCCGGTGCCGCCGGGGCCGTCTGCGGGGCCCCGCCGGCCGTCGTCGGCCCCTCCTCGCCGCCCGCCGCCGGGACGCCCAGCCGCTCCCGCACCGAGCGCACCACCTGCGGCAGCACCTCCAGGAAGCGCTCCACCTCCGCCTCGGCCGTGCCGTACGGCAGCGAGATCCGGACATTTCCCTCGGACAGCACCCCCATCGCCCGCAGCACATGGCTCGGCGTCAGGGTGCTGGACGTACAGGACGAGCCGGACGACACCGAGAAGCCCGCCCGGTCCAGCTCGTGCAGCAGGGTCTCCCCGTCGACATAGAGACAGGAGAAGGTGACGAGATGCGGCAGGCGGCGCACCGGGTCGCCGACCACCTCCACGTCCGGCACCAGCTCCGGCACCCGTGCGCGGATCCGGTCCACCAGGAGCCGCAGCCGCGCCGCTTCCCCCTCCGTCCCCGGGTCCGCCCGCAACGCGCGCAGGGAAGCCGCGGCAGCCACGATCGCCGGGAGGTTCTCGAAGCCCGGGCTGCGGCCCGACTCCCGCTCGTCCGCCGGGCCCTGGGGCGCGAACCGGGTCCCCTTGCGGACCACGAGCAGCCCCACACCGGGCGGGCCGCCCCACTTGTGGGCGCTCGCCGCCAGCAGCGACCAGGGACCGGGCACCGGCCCCCACGGCAGCGACTGGGCGGCGTCCACCAGCAGCGGCACCCCCGCCTCCCGGCAGAGCTCCGCCACCTCGTCGACCGGCTGCTCGGTCCCCACCTCGTGGTTCGCGGACTGGAGGCAGACCAGCGCGGTGTCCGTACCGAGCGCGGCGGCCACCTCGCCGGCCGCCACCCGGCCCGTACGGTCCACCGGCAGCTCCGCCCGGCTCCCGCCGGCCGCCTCATGGACCTCGGCGGCATGCAGCACCGAGGAGTGCTCGACGGCGGAGTGCAGCAGCCGGCGGCCGGCCCGCCGACGGGCCGCCAGCGCGCCGGACACTCCCGTATGCACCGCCTGTGTCCCCGAAGGGGTGAAAACCAATTCGTCCGGGCGGCAGCCCACCGCCTCGGCCGCGGCCTCCCGGGCGGCGTCCAGCAGCAGCCGGGCGCGCCGTCCCTCGCGATAGAGGCGGGCCGGGTCGGCCCACCCTTCGTCGAGCGAGGCGAGGAGTGCCTCGCGGGCGACGGGGTGCAGCGGGGCGGTCGAGGCCGCGTCGAAGTAGGGCACGTAACGACGGTAGAACACCGGCCGCGGGCGGCGCGCGGCCTCGGTCCGGCGGCGGGCGGGGCGGCCGGCCGGGCGCGGACGAAGCGGCGCGGGTACGGTGCCGGGCATGGCGTCAGATGCCTGGTGGAAGCGGGTATTCGGGGGTTCGCCGGGCCTCCCGTAAGGGCCCTGGCCACCCCTTAGGGGTGCGTCGCGGCGCGTTGGGCACCCTCCCCGCGCGACCCCAAATAGCGTCCAGTAGGGTTTGGTCCGCATAAACATCCAAACCCCTGCCCGACGCAGGGCGGCGACCGACCAGCGAGTAAGGCCGCAGCCGACCGCGCGGGCGAGACTCTCGGGAAGGCGCTACGTGAGTCCCAACGGCTCCGACCGCTCGTCGCGGCGCCCGATGCGGCGGAAGCTGCCGCAGGTGCTTGCTGCGGGCCTGGTCCTGGCGACCGCTACTGGTTGCACATATAAGGACTTCCCCCGCCTCGGCATGCCAACGCCCGTCACCGACGAGGCGCCGCGGATCCTCTCTCTTTGGCAAGGCTCCTGGGCCGCCGCCCTCGCAACGGGCGTGCTGGTGTGGGGCCTGATCATCTGGAGTGTGATCTTCCACCGCCGCAGCAGGACCAAGGTGGAGGTCCCCGCGCAGACCCGGTACAACATGCCGATCGAGGCGTTGTACACGATCGTCCCGTTCATCATCATTGCGGTGCTTTTCTACTTCACCGCACGTGATGAGAGCGCGCTGCTGAAGACTTCCAAGAAGCCGGACCACGTCGTGAACGTGGTCGGCTTCCAGTGGAGCTGGGCGTTCAACTACCTGGAGAACACGGACGGCAACAAGTCGACCTCCGCCATCGACTCCAGCGCGCTCGACGCGATCCCGGACAAGTGGAAGAAGTCCGCGCCGGCCGGTGCGGACGGCGTCTACGACGTGGGCACCCCGGGCGAGCGCAACCCGCAGACCGGCAACCCCGGTCCGACCCTGTGGCTGCCGAAGGGCGAGACGGTTCAGTTCGTGCTGACCTCTCGTGATGTCATCCACTCCTTCTGGGTGGTGCCGTTCCTGATGAAGCAGGACGTCATCCCGGGCCACACCAACGTCTTCGAGGTGACTCCCAACAAGGAGGGCACCTTCATGGGCAAGTGCGCCGAGCTCTGCGGCGTCGACCACTCCCGGATGCTCTTCAACGTCAAGGTCGTGTCCCCCGAGCGGTACCGGGCACACCTGAAGGACCTGGCGAAGAAGGGCCAGACCGGATACCTGCCGTCGGGCATCAAGCAGACGGATCACGCCAGGAATGCGGAGACGAAGAACCAGTGAGCATCCTCAACGAACCTCAGGGTGCCGCCGCCGATACGGCTCCGGCAGCACCGCCCGTACGCAAGAAGCAACCCGGTATCGCTGCCGTGCAGTGGCTCACCACCACTGACCACAAGACCATCGGCACGCTCTACCTGGTCACGTCGTTCGCGTTCTTCTGCATCGGCGGCGTGATGGCGCTGCTCATGCGCGCCGAACTCGCTCGTCCCGGCACGCAGATCATGTCGAACGAGCAGTTCAACCAGGCGTTCACGATGCACGGCACGATCATGCTGCTGATGTTCGCGACGCCGCTGTTCGCCGGTTTCGCGAACTGGATCATGCCGCTGCAGATCGGCGCGCCCGACGTGGCGTTCCCGCGGCTGAACATGTTCGCCTACTGGCTCTACCTCTTCGGCTCGCTGATCGCGGTGGCCGGCTTCCTCACCCCGCAGGGTGCGGCGGACTTCGGCTGGTTCGCGTACTCGCCGCTGTCGGACGCGGTGCGTTCGCCGGGCGTCGGCGCGGACATGTGGATCATGGGTCTGGCCTTCTCCGGCTTCGGCACGATCCTCGGTTCGGTCAACTTCATCACGACGATCATCTGCATGCGGGCGCCGGGCATGACGATGTTCCGGATGCCGATCTTCGTCTGGAACGTGCTGCTGACCGCCGTGCTGGTCCTGCTGGCCTTCCCAGTGCTGGCGGCCGCGCTGCTCGCGCTGGAGGCGGACCGTAAATTCGGTGCGCATGTCTTCGACGCGGCAAACGGCGGCGCGTTGCTCTGGCAGCACCTCTTCTGGTTCTTCGGCCATCCCGAGGTGTACATCATCGCCCTGCCGTTCTTCGGCATCATTTCCGAGGTCATTCCGGTGTTCTCCCGGAAGCCGATGTTCGGCTACATCGGTCTGATTGCGGCGACGGTTTCGATTGCCGGTCTTTCGGTCACCGTCTGGGCGCACCACATGTATGTGACGGGCGGCGTGCTGTTGCCGTTCTTCTCCTTCATGACGTTCCTGATCGCGGTGCCGACGGGTGTGAAGTTCTTCAACTGGATCGGCACGATGTGGAAGGGCTCGCTGTCCTTCGAGACGCCGATGCTGTGGGCGATCGGCTTCCTGATCACCTTCACCTTCGGTGGTCTGACCGGTGTCATCCTGGCCTCGCCGCCCATGGACTTCCACGTCTCCGACTCGTACTTCGTCGTGGCGCACTTCCACTACGTGGTCTTCGGCACGGTCGTCTTCGCGATGTTCGCCGGATTCCACTTCTGGTGGCCGAAGATGACCGGCAAGATGCTGGACGAGCGGCTCGGAAAGATCACCTTCTGGACGCTGTTCGTGGGCTTCCACGGCACCTTCCTCGTCCAGCACTGGCTGGGCGCCGAGGGCATGCCGCGGCGTTACGCGGACTACCTCGCGGCCGACGGCTTCACGACGCTGAACACCATCTCGACGATCAGCTCGTTCCTGCTGGGCCTGTCGATCCTGCCGTTCCTCTACAACGTCTGGAAGACGTCGAAGTACGGCGAGAAGATCGAGGTCGACGACCCGTGGGGCTACGGCCGCTCGCTGGAGTGGGCGACGTCCTGCCCGCCGCCGCGGCACAACTTCCTCACCCTGCCGCGTATTCGGTCCGAATCCCCGGCGTTCGACCTGCACCACCCGGAGATCGCAGCCCTTGACGCGCTGCACAACGGCCACGGCACCGAGGCCGACAAGGCCCTCGCCGGCGGCAAGGAGGCGGGCAAGTGAAGATCCAGGGCAAGATGTTCATCTGGCTCTCCGTCTTCGTCCTCGTCATGGCGATCGTCTATGGCCTGTGGTCGAAGGAGCCTGCGGGTACCACCGCGCTGTTCCTCGCCTTCGGCCTGTGCATCATGGTCGGCTACTACCTGGCCTTCACGGCCCGGCGGGTCGACGCGGGCGCACAGGACAACGAGAACGCCGAGGTCTCGGACGACGCCGGCGAACTGGGCTTCTTCAGCCCGCACAGCTGGCAGCCGCTGTCCCTGGCGGTCGGTGGCGCGCTCGCCTTCCTGGGCGTCGTCTTCGGCTGGTGGCTGCTGTACTTCTCGCTGCCGGTGATCTTCGTCGGACTCTTCGGCTGGGTCTTCGAGTACTACCACGGTGAGAACCGCACGCAGTAAGCACGCGCACTGCCGTACGGCGGGCCCGGACACCTTGACGGGGTGTCCGGGCCCGCCGCGTTTCTGGGCCCGGGACAGACCCGTTTGCAGTCCTCCAGCGCGCTGGGCCAGGTGATTCTTCATATTTTTGGGTCATGAGTCACAGACCTCGAACCCGGACGGTGCTGAGCTGCGGCCTCCTGCTCGTGCCCCTTGCGGTGAGCGCCACCGCGTGCGGGGGCTCGGATTCGGAAGCGCTCTCCGCCGCTCCCTACGACGCGGCCGACCAGATCACGGCCAACACCCCCGACGGCAAAAAGAAGGCGGATCCCGACAAGCCGCTTGAGGTTTCCGTCAAGGGGGACGACGCGCGGATCACCGACGTGACCGCCACCGACTCCACCGGCCGCTTCGTCCGTGGCGAGCTGAGCGCCGACGGCAGGCGCTGGCGCACCACGGTGCCCCTGGCCGCCGGCAGCCGCTACACGGTACGGGTGAGCACCGAGGACGGGGACGGTGCGCCCGGCCGCAAGACGCTCACGGTCCACACCGCGGACGCCGACGGCCAGTTGACCGCGGTCTTCGGGCCGGAGGGCGGCGAGTACGGCGTCGGCCAGCCGGTCACCGCCGAGCTGAGCCGGCCGGTCAAGGACCCCAAGCAGCGGGCCATCGTCGAGAGCGCCCTGAAGGTCGATTCCATGCCGCGGGTCGAGGGCTCCTGGCACTGGGTGGACGGCAAGAAGCTGCACTTCCGCCCGAAGGAGTACTGGCCCGCCCACGCCACCATCTCGGTGCACAGCAACCTGGCCGGCCTGAAGATCGCCAAGGGGTTCTACGGCGGCCCGTCCAAGCCGCTTCGGCTCACCACCGGCGACCGGATGGAGGCCATCACCGACGCGGCGGCACACCAGATGACGGTGCTGCGCAACGGCGAGACGATCAACACCATCCCCGTGACCACCGGCAAGCCCGGATTCTCCACCCGTAACGGCGTCAAGGTCGTCCTCGGCAAGGAGAGCTTCGTACGGATGCGCAGCTCGACCGTCGGCATCGCTGCCGGAAGCGGGGACTCCTACGATCTGCCGGTCTACTGGGCCACCCGGGTGACCTGGAGCGGTGAGTACGTGCACGCCGCACCCTGGTCCGTCGGATCCCAGGGCGCGGCGAACGTCAGCCACGGCTGTACGGGCATGTCCACCGGCAACGCCCAGTGGTTCTTCAACCACGTCCGGGTCGGCGACATCGTCAAGGTCATGAACAGCGGTGGCGAGACCATGCCGGCGTTCGGCAACGGCTTCGGCGACTGGAACATGCCCTGGCAGGAATGGCGGGCCGGCAGTGCGCTGAAGAACAAGGCCTCCAGCACCACAGGAACCGCCGAGCGCGAACAGAACCCCGCCGACGACGCCCGACTGCGCCCGACCTTCTGAGCGCCGCCCAGCAGGCCGCTCAGGCCTGTACGAGGCGCTTGCGGCGCAGCAGGCCGGCCAGAGCGTCGGCGAAGGCGACCGGGTCCAGCGGATGGGTCACCGCGGCGTCCGCACGGCTCCAGGTCGCCAGCCAGGCGTCCTGGGGGCGGCCGATCAGCAGCAGCACCGGCGGGCACTGGAAGATCTCGTCCTTGATCTGCCGGCAGACGCCCATCCCGCCCGCGGGGGCGGTCTCGCCGTCCAGCACACAGACGTCGATGCCGCCCTGCTCCAGCGCCGTGAGCACGGCCGGTGCGGTGGCGCACTCCAGGATCTCGATCTGCGGGGCATCGGCGGCGGGGCGCCGTCCGGCCGCCAGCCGGACCTGCTCGCGGGTGCCTGCGTTGTCGCTGTAGACCAGCACCGTGGCAGTCGCCTGCATCGTTCCTCCACGCTTCGTAGCGGCACAGCATCGGGTGGGGCGGATGCTACTCCCGCGGGGGGTGCCCACAGGAGGGGTCGGACGGATCCGGGATCTTCCCGACGGGCCGTCAGGAGCGGTTCCGGCGGAGCCCGGGCACCGCGTCCCGGCCGCTGCGTCCCTCCTTCGAGCGATCGCCGAAATGGGCCGTACGAGCAGGGCATACGCCCTTGACACACCGAACGGGACCCCCCGGAGTGAGGGCGGGATAAGCGACCGACATAATGTCGGTCGTGGCGACAGCAACGACAGTAGAAACCGGGCACGCGCACCCGTCGGTCAATCGGCCGAACCTCACCAGCGTCGGAACCATCATCTGGCTGAGTTCCGAGCTGATGTTCTTCGCGGCCCTCTTCGCGATGTACTTCACCCTTCGATCGGTGACCGGCGAGGCGTATTGGAAGGAATCCGCCAGTGCGCTGAATCTTCCGTTCTCCGCGACCAACACCACGATCCTGGTGCTCAGCTCGCTGACCTGCCAGCTCGGCGTTTTCGCCGCCGAGCGCGGCGACGTCAAGAAGCTCCGGGCCTGGTTCGTGGTCACCTTCATCATGGGTGCGATCTTCATCGGCGGTCAGGTCTTCGAGTACACCGAGCTGGTCAAGCACGAGGGCCTGTCGCTCTCGTCCGGCCCCTACGGCTCGGTGTTCTACCTGACCACCGGCTTCCACGGACTGCATGTGACAGGCGGTCTGATCGCCTTCCTGCTGGTCCTGGGCAGGACGTACGCGGCCAAGAGGTTCACCCACACGCAGGCCACCGCGGCCATCGTCGTGTCCTACTACTGGCACTTCGTCGATGTCGTCTGGATCGGCCTCTTCGCCACGATCTACCTGATCCGGTAACCGGTACGGGGCCTTGCCGGGCCCGCATATCAGACAGACATAGCCAAAGCATCGACGCAGAAGATCCTGACACCGGGGTAATCCGTGAAAAAGCTCTCCGCACGACGGCGCCATCCGCTGGCGGCGCTCGTCGTCCTACTCTTCGCGCTGGCGGTCACTGGGGGGCTGTACGCCGCGTTCGCGCCGGCGGACAAGGCTCAGGCCGATGACACCGCCCAGTCTCTTGCCATCAAGGAGGGCAAGAAGCTCTTCGCCGTGGGCTGCGCAAGCTGCCACGGCACCGGCGGTCAGGGCACCTCCGACGGCCCGAGCCTGGTCGGCGTGGGCGCCGCCGCCGTCGACTTCCAGGTCGGCACCGGCCGTATGCCCGCCCAGCAGCCCGGCGCCCAGGTGCCGCGGAAGCGGAACATCTACACCAACGCCCAGATCGACCAGCTCGCGGCCTATGTCGCGTCGCTGGGTGCCGGTCCGACCGTTCCGGAGAAGTCGCAGTACAACTCCGAGGGCGCCAACATCGGCAAGGGCGGCGAGCTGTTCCGCACCAACTGCGCGCAGTGCCACAACTTCACCGGTAAGGGCGGCGCCCTCACCAACGGCAAGTTCGCACCGACGCTTGAGGGCGTGGACCCGAAGCACATCTACGAGGCCATGGAAACCGGCCCGCAGAACATGCCCTCCTTCGGTGACGGCTCGCTGTCGAAGCAGAACAAGAAGGACATCATCGCGTACCTCGGCGCCGTCAACGGCGATGAATCGGAGAGCCCCGGCGGCCTCGACCTCGGTGGTCTCGGTCCGGTCAGTGAGGGTCTCTTCGGTTACATCTTCGGCCTGGGCGCGCTGATCGCGGTCGCCATCTGGGTCGCAGCCCGGACTACGAAGGCCAAGAAGTCATGAGCGAGACTGGACGACACGAAGACGTGCCAGAAGAAACCCTTCCCGGTGAGCGGGAGACGGCTCACGAGGGTGCGGTGATCACGGCGGAGAACCCGTTCGCCGACCCGGGTCTGCCGCCCCACGAGCACCGTGCCCAGGACATCGACGAGCGGGCCGCCAAGCGCTCCGAGCGCACCGTGGCTCTCCTCTTCGTCGTGTCGATGATCGCCACGGTCGCGTTCATCGCCTCGTATGTGGCGATCCCGATCGACAAGATCGTCTACATCTGGCCGATCGGCCACATCAGCGCGCTGAACTTCGCGCTGGGTCTGACCCTCGGTGCGGCGCTCTTCTGCATCGGCGCCGGCGCGGTCCACTGGGCCCGCACGCTGATGTCGGACGAGGAGGTCGCCGACGAGCGCCACCCGATCGAGGCGGCCCCCGAGGTCAAGGCCAAGGTCATGGCGGACTTCGCAGACGGTGCGAAGGAGTCGCAGATCGGCCGCCGCAAGCTGGTCCGCAACACGATGTTCGGCGCGCTGGCCCTGGTGCCGCTCTCCGGCGTCGTCCTGCTGCGCGACCTCGGGCCGCTGCCCGGCACCAAGCTGCGGACGACGAACTGGAAGAAGGGCGTCCGCCTCGTCAACGCGTCCACCAACCTCCCGCTGCGTCCCGAGGACATCGCCGTCGGCTCGCTCACCTTCGCCAAGCCCGAGGGCCTGGAGGAGGACGACGAGGAGTTCGCGGAGAAGATCGCCAAGGACGCCCTGATGCTCGTGCGGATCCAGCCGCAGAACATCAAGGACAAGCACGAGCTGTCCTGGTCGCACGAGGGCATCGTGGCGTACTCCAAGATCTGCACCCACGTGGGCTGCCCGATCAGCCTGTACGAGCAGCAGACGCACCATGTGCTCTGCCCCTGCCACCAGTCGACCTTCGACCTCTCTGACGGTGGTCGGGTGATCTTCGGTCCGGCCGGTCACGCCCTGCCGCAGCTGCACATCACGGAGAAGGACGGCTTCCTGGAGGCCGCAAACGGCTTCGAGGAGCCCGTCGGCCCGAGCTTCTGGGAGCGCGGATGAGTAACGAGACGAGCGCGACCACCACGCGCCGTGGCCAGGCGCCACGGGGCGAGCGGATCGCCGACTGGGCGGACGGCAGGCTGGGCATCTACAGCCTCGCCAAGTCCAACATGCGCAAGATCTTCCCGGACCACTGGTCCTTCATGCTGGGCGAGGTCGCGCTTTACAGCTTCATCATCATCATCCTGACCGGTGTCTATCTGACGCTGTTCTTCCACCCGAGCATGGCCGAGGTGACCTATCACGGTTCCTACGTGCCCATGCAGGGAATCCGGATGACCCAGGCCTTTGAGTCGACGCTGAACATCAGCTTCGACGTGCGTGGTGGTCTGCTCATCCGCCAGATCCACCACTGGGCCGCGCTGGTCTTCCTGGCCGCGATGATGGTCCACATGATGCGGGTGTTCTTCACCGGCGCGTTCCGCAAGCCGCGTGAGGTCAACTGGCTGTTCGGCTTCCTGCTGTTCGTGCTGGGCATGTTCACCGGCTTCACCGGCTACTCGCTCCCCGACGACCTGCTCTCCGGCACCGGCGTGCGGTTCATCGAGGGCGTCATCCTGGCGATGCCGCTGGTCGGTTCGTACCTGCAGTTCTTCATCTTCGGCGGGGAGTTCCCGGGGCACGACATCATCCCGCGGTTCTTCACGGTGCACGTGCTGCTGCTGCCGGGCATCATGCTCGGCCTGCTGGTGGCGCACCTGATCCTGGTCTTCTACCACAAGCACACCCAGTTCCCGGGTGCCGGCAAGACCAACAACAACGTCGTGGGCATGCCGCTGCTGCCGGTCTACATGGCCAAGGCCGGAGGCTTCTTCTTCCTGGTCTTCGGCGTGATCGCGGCGATCGCCGCGATCGCCAGCATCAACCCGGTGTGGGCCATCGGCCCGTACCGCCCCGACCAGGTCTCCACCGGCGCCCAGCCCGACTGGTACATGGGCTTCGCCGAGGGTCTGGTGCGTGTCATGCCGGGCTGGGAGTGGAACTTCTGGGGCCACACCCTCAACTTCGGCGTGCTGATCCCGATCCTGATCTTCCCGCTGGTCCTGGTCGCCATCGCGGTCTACCCGTTCGTGGAGTCCTGGGTCCGCGGCGACAAGCGCGAGCACCACATCCTGGACCGCCCGCGCAACGTCCCGACCCGTACGGGCTTCGGCGTCGCCTGGCTGATCGCGTACTTCGTGATGCTGATCGGTGGCGGCAACGACCTGTGGGCGACGCACTTCCACCTGTCGATCAACTCGATCACCTGGTTCGTCCGGATCGCGTTCTTCGTCGGGCCGGTGCTGGGCTTCATCGCCACCAAGCGGATCTGCCTGGGTCTGCAGCGGCGCGACAAGGACAAGGTGCTGCACGGCCGCGAGTCGGGCATCATCAAGCGCCTGCCGCACGGTGAGTTCATCGAGGTCCACGAGCCGCTCGACCAGGAGCAGCTGCACCTCCTCACCCAGCACGAGCAGCCCGAGCCGCTCGAACTGGGCCCGGAGGTCGACGAGAACGGCGTGCAGCGCAAGATCCCGCGTACGCAGAAGCTGCGCGCCAAGCTCTCCAAGAGCTACTACGGCGAGGACAGCGTCATCGCCAAGCCCACGGTCGAGGAGTACAAGGAGATCACCAGCGGCCACGGCCACCACTGATCACCGCGGCGCCTCATAGCGCACCGTAGGGAGCACGCCACCCAGAGGGCCCTGTCCGGACGGACGGGGCCCTCCGGCGTGTCCGGCGGGTCGATAGGGTGAACGACAGAAGCAGGAGACAAACCAGGAGTGTGGACCATGAGCGTTGCGACCCCCTTTGGCGGCGACAGCGTGGCGGCCCAGACCTGGCCGGGCCTCCTGAACGCCCTGCTCGACGGCCGGGACCTCACCGCGGACGACACCGCATGGGCGATGGACAAGATCATGCGGGGCGAGGCCGGCGACGCCCAGATCGCCGGTTTCGCGGTGGCGCTGCGGGCCAAGGGCGAGACCGTCGCCGAGATCTCCGGCCTCGTCCGCACCATGTACGAGCACGCCCGGCTGATCGAGGTGCCCGGGCCGAGCGTGGACATCGTCGGCACCGGCGGCGACGGCGCCAAGACCGTCAACATCTCCACGATGTCCTCGATCGTGGTGGCCGGCACCGGCGCCAAGGTCGTCAAGCACGGCAACCGCGCCGCGTCCTCGGCCAGCGGCGCCTCCGACGTACTGGAGAAGCTCGGCGTCAACCTCGATCTCACCCCGCGACGGGTCGTCGAGGTCGCCGAGGAAGCAGGGATCACCTTC
Organism: Streptomyces sp. 2323.1; assembly: GCF_900221035.1. NCBI lineage: Bacteria > Bacillati > Actinomycetota > Actinomycetes > Kitasatosporales > Streptomycetaceae > Streptomyces > Streptomyces sp. 2323.1. The sequence continues at coordinate 5,936,857 of NZ_LT907981.1, forward strand.
TGCTTCGCGGTGAAGTTCCACCCCTCGCTGCGGCACGTCGCCAACGCCCGGGGCCAGCTCGGCATCCGTACCACGTTCAACGTGCTGGGCCCGCTGACCAACCCCGCGAAGGTCCGCGCCCAGGCGACCGGTGTCGCGGACGCCCGGATGGCGCCCATCCTGGCCGGGGTGCTCGCCGAGCGCGGCTCCTCGGCGCTGGTGTTCCGCGGCGACGACGGCCTGGACGAGCTGACCACGACCGCGACCTCGCGGGTGTGGATCGTCCGGGACGGCACGGTGCGCGAGGAGGCCTTCGACCCGCGGGACGTGGGCATCGACCTGGTGCCGGTGGAGGCCCTGCGCGGCGCGGACGCCTCGTACAACGCGGAGGTGGCGCGCCGGCTGCTGGACGGCGAGACCGGGCCGGTACGCGAGGCGGTGCTGCTGAACTCCGCGGCGGCGCTGGTCGCCCTGGAGCCCACCGATGCCCCGCTGGCGGAGCAGATCCGGGCCGGTATCGACACCGCCGCCGCCGCGATCGACTCCGGGGCGGCCAAGCGGGCGCTGGAGCGCTGGGTGGCGGCCAGCAACGCCTGAGCACCCGGTCACGCAGGGTGTGACGCAAGGCCCGTTCCGTCATATGGACCGGGCCTTGCGGCGTACCGGCCGTATGGCATGATTCTGCGCAGGTCACGAGTGACAGCGACACAGGCCCCGGCCCGCTGTCCGGCAACCCTCCTTCCGTGGCGGGGTGCCCCGGGTGATGACCAGGCCGCAGGCAGCGAGGTCTGCGGCAAGCGCGGATCCCTCGCCAGGGATCCTGGTCCTCGAGGGAGAACTTCCGTGAATCAGCGAATGCGATAGGGCTCGACGGCCCCTTCTCCGCATCCCTTTTTCCTTTCCGCTGCGGTGCCCCGACGGTTCTTTCCGTACGCCTGCCCGCAGCGAATTCGCTTACCTCTTACGGGAGTTCGCCATGTCTGTTGCCGCCGTTGCCGCCGACCGTTCCGTTTGTGCCCCGCTGCCGGTTCTCGGCCGGGATGTCCGCGTCCCGCTCGTGACCGGCGGCGAGGTCGACTACGCCGCGCTGGACTACGCCGCCAGCGCCCCCGCGCTCCAGCGGGTCTGGGACGACGTGGCGGCCTACGCCCCGTACTACGGCAGCGTGCACCGCGGCGCCGGGTACCTCTCGCAGCTGTCCACCGACCTGTTCGAGAACAGCCGCCGCACGATCGCGGAGTTCCTCGGCTGCCGCGCCGACGACCAGGTGGTCTTCACCCGCTCCACCACCGACTCGCTCAACCTCCTCGCCGCCGCCCTCCCGCAGGGCACCCGGGTCTTCGTCTTCGAGACCGAGCACCACGCCTCGCTGCTGCCGTGGGAGCAGCGCGCGGATGTCGCCGTGACCTACCTCAACGCCCCGCGCACCCCGCAGCAGGCGGTGGACACCCTGGAGAAGGCGCTGGCCGAGCGCGAGCCGTACGGCCCCGCGCTGGTCTGCGTGACGGGCGCGTCCAACGTCACCGGTGAGTTGTGGCCGGTACGGGAACTGGCGGCCGCGGCCCACGCTCACGGCGCGCGCATCGTGCTGGACGCGGCACAGCTCGTCCCGCACCACCCCGTGGACCTCGCCGAGCTGGACGCCGACTGGGTCGCCTTCTCCGGCCACAAGCTGTACGCGCCGTTCGGCGCCGGTGTATTGGCCGGCCGCGCGGACTGGCTGCAGGACGCCGCACCGTACCTGGCGGGCGGCGGCGCCAGCCGCAAGGTGTCCCGCCGTACGGACGGCGGGGTGGACATCGAGTGGCACACCACCGCCGCCCGGCACGAGGCCGGCTCGCCGAACGTCATCGGCGCCTACGCCATCGCCTCCGCCTGCCAGGCCCTGACCGAGGCCGGTTTCCCGGCGCTGATCGCCCGTGAGCAGCAGCTGATCGACCGGCTCCGGGCGGGCCTGGCCGAGGTGCCCGAGGTCCAGGTCCTCTCGCTCTTCGGCGCCGACGCCGCACGCGTCGGCGTCCTCTCCTTCGTCGTCGAGGGCTGGAACAGCTCCCACTTCGCCGCGGCGCTGTCGGCGGAGTACGGCATCGGCGTCCGCGACGGCCTGTTCTGCGCCCACCCCCTGGTACGGACCCTGCTGGGCACCGACCCGCAGGACCCCGGCGAGTGCGGCGCCCCCGAGGCCGCCCCCGGCGAACGCTCCCTGAACGCCATCCGCGTCAGCTTTGGCGTTGGCACGCCGGAGGAGCATGTCGAGCGGTTCGTAACCGCCGTCAAGGAGCTCGTGGCGCACGGCGCCCGCTGGAACTACCGGACGGAAGACGGGCGTTGTGTGCCTGACCGCGCGTAGCGCGGATTGGTTCCCACGTTGGCGGCGCGCCGCACGTTGTCGGCTGTCCCGCCGGGGGGCTTGTCGCCGTTGCGCCTGGCGGCGGGCGTGGGCGGTCGGCTGCGGTGCCGCTCCTCCGGACTCCGTCCTGCGGCGCGGCCCCTCCCGTGAGTGGGTGGGAAAGAGGCCGGTGGGGGCGGGCACAGTCACGTCCACTGCGGGCGGATGACGGATTATGTGCACCCCCACCGGTCTTCATCCACCCCCAACGGGAGGGGCCGGACCGCAGGACGGAGTCCGGAGGGCCGGTCCCGCAGCCGAACAGCCAGCGCAGCGGCAACCAGCCCGCCGCAGGCGCAACGGCGAGAAGCCACCACGGCGGGACAGCCGAAAACGTGCGCCGCGCCGCAAAGCGCAACGGCGACAAACCACCACGGCGGGAAAGCCGAAAACGTGGGAAAAAACAGGCCTACGCGTCGAGCCCAATCGCAAAGGCAGCCTCAAGGTCATGCTGCGAATACGTGCGGAACGCAATATGCGTCTCCGTCGACGCGACGCCGGGGACCTTGCTGATCCGGCCGGGGATGACGTCCGCGAGGTCGTCATGCGCAGCCACCCGCACCATCGCGATCAGATCGTGGGCTCCGGTGACCGAGTAGACCTCGCTGACCCCGTCCAGGGCGGCGATCTTCTCGGCGATCTCGGGGATCTGGTCCACGCTGGTCTTGATGAGCACGATCGACGTGATCACGGCTGGCTCTCTCCCTCGGTCGCCCGGTCGTTCCGCCTGGTGGCCCCCACACTATCCCTCCTGTAGCGGGCCCAGGCGTAGAGGAAGCCGAGGGCGAACCCGATGACATGGGCGAGGTAGGCGACCCCGGGGCCGCGCGGGTCGTGCTGCGCGGCCTGCCACTGCAGGAAGAACCAGAACAGCAGCACCATCCAGGCGGGAAAGCGCAGCGGCAGGAAGAAGAGGAAGGGGAAGACGCTGGTCACCCGGGCCGTGGGGAAGAGGTAGAGGAAGGCCCCCAGCACCCCGGAGATCGAGCCGGAGGCGCCCACCAGCGTCTGGTCCGAGGAGGCGTGGGCGGCCGCGTAGCCGAGCAGCGCCAGGTAGCCGATGATGAGGTAGAAGGCGGCGAACGGCAGCCGGCCCATGCGTGCCTCGGCCATCCCGCCGAAGACGTACAGAAAGAGCATGTTGCCGAGCAGGTGCAGCCAGCTGCCGTGCACGAACAACGCGGTGAGCGGCGTGATCAGTGCCCGCACCGAGCCGCTCCACAGATCCAGCGGGATCACGCCCCACCGCTCGAAATACGCGGTCTGGGCCTTCAGCAGGGCGTCACCGGTGCCGTATATCCGGTTCAGGCCGGATGCCGGGCCGATCACGAAGACCGCGCAGCACAGGCCGATCAGCACATTCGTCAGCCGCGAGAACACCGCGGTCAGGGACCGGGTGGCATGCGGCGGACGGGGGAGGAGACCGGACGAGCGGGGTGAACGGGGAGAGGGGGCCGGCGCCGTCATGAAGTGATCATTGCTCAATGGGGGCAATCGGGACAGAGCGCCTCGCCGCATCCCGGCACCCGGGCGGGGCCCGCACCGGCCCCCCGTCAGGCCGTAGGGTTACAGGCAGTACTTTGCGTACTTCCGCAGTCCGACGGCGCACCGCGTGAACGCGCAGCAGCACGAGATCGACGAGCACGAAAGAGGACGACAGGATGTCTGTTCCCCTGCCGACGGACGGAACCCGGTGGCGCTGCACGCTGTGCGGCAACCTCACCCGTTTCGACGTGACCCGCCAGGCCAAGGTGGTGGAGTACGTCCATCTGGACCTGGCCGGCGAGCCGAAGGTGGAGGAGCGCGAGGTGCTCAGTGAGAGCATCGAGTCCGTGCGCTGCCGCTGGTGCAACGCGGTCGACCAGATCGAGCTGGTGGACCGTCCGGGCGCGAACGCCTGAGATCGGAGCGAGGCAGCCGTGGTGGAGCGTCCAGAAGGGGAGCCGGGGGCACAGCGTGACGACGTACCCGAGGGTGCGGCGGACGAGGTGCTCGACCGACCGCTGCCCGAGGGCGTACGGCGCCGGGTCGTGGCGCTCACCGCGGAGTCGTTCGGCGCGCTGACGGTCGCCGAACTCCCGCCCCCGCTGCGGCAGTACGCCCGTTTCACCCCGACTCGCCGGGCCAAATTCGCCGGAAATGCGATGGCTTCCGCCTTGGAGGGCGATGCGGTCTTCCGGCAGCGGATCGCCGGCAAGCTGCGCGAGGCGCAGCCGGAGCTCGCCGCGGCGCTGGAGCACGGCAATCCGCCGGCGGCCGCCGATCCGCTCGATGTCGCGGCGGCCGCCTATGTGCTGCGCCCCGAGGGCTGGGTCAAGCTCGTCGCGGCGGCCGGCGAGGAGGCCCAGCGGGCGCGCGCCGAGCGGGCCGGCGAGGAGGCCGAGCGGGAACTGGCCCGGCTGCGCGAGGAGCTGGCGCAGGCGCGCGGCGAGGCCCGTACGGAGGCCGACCGGATCCGGGCCGATCTGGACACCGTCCGCAAGGAGAACGAGTCGCTGCGGCGCAAGCTGCGCAGCGCGCTGAGCGACGTCAAGCGCGGTGAGGCCGCGGTGCGCAAGGCCGACGCCGCCCTCGCGGAGACCCGGGACCGGGCGGCCACCGAGAAGACCGCCGCGGACAGTGAGGTGCGCCGGCTCAAGGCCCGGATCGCCGAGGCCGAGACGGCGCTGGAGACCAGCCGGCGGGCCGCCCGCGAGGGCCGCAGCGTCGAGGACATGCGGGTGCGGCTGCTGCTCGACACGGTGCTGGACGCGGCCCAGGGGCTGCGCCGCGAGCTGGCGCTGCCGCCCGCCAACGTCCATCCCGCGGACACCGTCGAGGCGGTCGCACCGGGCCGGATGACGCCCAAGGACATCGCCACCCGGGCGCTGTCGGAGATGGATCCGGCGCTGCTCGACCAGCTTCTGGCGCTGCCGCAGGCGCATTTGGTGGTGGATGGCTACAACGTCACCAAAACCGGCTATCCGACCATGCCGCTCGACAAGCAGCGGCTGCGGCTGCTGGGCGGTCTCGCGGTGCTGGCGGCGCAGACCGGCGCGGAGATGACCTGTGTCTTCGACGGGGCGGAGCTGGCGGCGCCGGTGCTGCTCGCGCCGCCGCGCGGCGTACGGGTCCTTTTCAGTAAACCGGGCGTAACGGCCGATGAGTTGATTCGTCAGCTGGTTCGGGCCGAACCACCCGGCCGTCCGGTCGTCGTGGTCTCCACGGACCGGGAAGTGGCCGACGGGGTGGCGAAGGCCGGGGCCCGGCCGGTGGCATCGGCCTTGCTGCTCAAGCGACTTGCCCGGACCTGACGCACGCCGGGTCCCTGGCAACGGACCGCCGTCCACTGCCTGTTCTCCGTACCTGAGCGTCAGTTGACGCTCACTGCCTGTGTGACGTTGGTAAAGGATGGGACTGGTGGCGCAGAAAATTCCCCTGAGGATTTGAAGCGATCACAGCTCGGTTACTAAGGTCAGCCCCGAACCTTCATGCAGATGATTATCCAACCGGGATAACAGTGAAGGTACCGCCGAGTCCGCGGCGTTCACGCGGAGCCGGGGTCTTACCCCCCACTTCCCGGTAGGCGGCTGGAGGAAGAAGGAGCTCGCCCCCGTGGCGTCCCACCGTCGACCCAAGCAGCCGAGCCGTACCCGCGTGACCGTGCTCACCGCCACCGCCGCAGCGGCGGTCGCCCTCTCGTCCCAGGCCGCCCAGGCCGACCCCCATCAGTCGAAGAAGGACGTCAAGTCCGAGGTCGACAAGCTCTACAACGAGGCCGAGCAGGCCACGGAGAAGTACGACGGGGTCAAGGAGCAGCAGGACAAGCTCCAGAAAGAGGTCGACGACCTCCAGGACAAGGTCGCGCGTGGCCAGGGTGAGCTCAACCAGCTGCGCAAGGGTCTCGGTGCGGTCGCCTCCGGCCAGTACCGCAGCGGCAGCATCGACCCCTCGGTGCAGCTGTTCCTCTCCGGCGACCCGGACACCTACCTCGAAAAGGCCGCCACGCTCGACCAGTTGAGCGGCAAGCAGGCCGACCAGCTGAAGACCATCGCGGACAAGCAGCGCCGGCTCGCCCAGGAGCGCGCCGAGGCCGCGGGCAAGATCAAGGACCTCACCGAGACCCGTAAGGCGCTCGGTGACAAGAAGGACGAGATCAAGGGCAAGCTCGCCAAGGCGCAGCAGCTGCTCAACCGGATGACGGCCAAGGAGCGGGCGGCCATGCAGGCCGAGGAGAACCGCGCCAACCGCAGCAACGAGCGGGCCAACCTCGGTGACGACGTCCCGGCGTCGCAGCGCGGTGCGGCCGCCCTCCGGGCCGCGCAGTCCAAGATAGGTTCGCCCTACGTCTGGGGCGCCACCGGCCCGTCGTCCTTCGACTGCTCCGGTCTGACCTCCTGGGCCTATGCGCAGGCCGGCCAGTCGCTGCCGCGCACCTCGCAGCAGCAGGCCAACGCCGGTACCCGGATCGCCTCGCAGAGCGCCCTCAAGCCGGGCGACCTGGTGCTCTTCTACAGCGACCTGCACCACATCGGCCTCTACGCGGGCAACGGCATCGTGCTGCACGCGCCGAAGCCGGGCGCCCAGGTGCGCTACGAGCCCATGAGCAACATGGAGTTCGCGTTCGGCGTGCGGGTCTGACAAGCCTCACAACACTCACAACGTGCCGCCCGAACGGGCGAATTGCGGCCGCGGCCGCTGACCTGCCGCCCCGCCGGTGACCTGCACAGTCACCGGCGGGGCGGCTTTTTGTGGGCGAAATGCGGTCTTTGGTCGGTGTGGACCGGCGCCGCTACTGTCTGCCCGCGCAGCATCCGGTCACCGACGCCCTCCCGGGCGGCAGGGGCTGCACAGGGAAGGAGTGCGGCTTTCGTGGTGTCCCACCGCCGTACCTCGCAGCACGGCCAGAGCACCCTCGCCGGGGTCACCGTTGTGTCGGCCGCCCTGGCGACCGCGGCCGCCGGACTGTCGGCCCCGGTCGCGTCCGCCGATCCGGCCGGCCGCACGGCCGCCGGCCGGGAAGCGGCGACCGCCCGGGTCGACAGCCTCTACGCGCAGGCGGAGCGGGCCACCGAGAAGTACGACGGTGCCCAGGCACGGACCAAGGAACTGCGCGGCCAGGTGGCGGCCCTCCAGGACCGCACCGCCCGCGCCCAGGAACGGGTCAACCGGATGCGCGGCCGGCTGGGCGCGCTGGCCGCCGCCCAGTACCGGTCCGGCGGCATGGATCCCACCGTCCAGCTGATGCTCACCGAACGTCCCGACACCTTCCTGGAGAAGGCCTCCGCGCTCGACCGGCTCGGCGTCAGCCAGGCCGGCGAGCTGCGCAGGCTCCGGACGGCCCAGCGCACCCTGGAGCAGCAGCGCCGGGAGACCGCGGCGAAGCTGGCGCAGCTGGAGGCCAGCCGCAAGGCCGTCGCCCGCCACAAGCGGGACGTCCAGCGCAGGCTGGCCACCGCGCGGCGGCTGCTGAACGCGCTCCCCAAGGACGCCAGGAAGGCCTTCGAACGGGCCACCAGGAGCGACGGGCGCCACGAGGCGGCCCCGGACCTGCGCGGAGCCGTCCCGGCCTCCGGGCGGGCCGCGGCGGCCGTCGCCGCGGTGCGCGCCGCGGTCGGCTCGCCGTACGCCTGGGGGCGCAGCGGCCCCTCGGCCTTCGACTGCTCCGGGCTCACCCAATGGGCCTACGGCCGGGCCGGTGTCTCCCTCCCGCGGACCTCGCAGGCCCAGCGCGGCGCCGGCCGGCAGGTGCCGCTCAGCCAGGCGCAACCCGGTGACCTGGTCATCTACCGCTCGGACGCCAGCCACGTCGGGATGTACGTCGGCAACGGGCAGGTCGTCCACGCGCCCTATCCCGGCGCACGGGTGCGCTACGACCCGGTCGGGATGATGCCGATCTCGGCCGTCACCAGGCCCTGAGGCGCAACCCAGCGTTTTTGCCCCGGCCGGGCCCGACCTACGATCGTCCGCATGTCACAGCAGTGGGCGGCCGGGCGGCTGTCGCGGGCCGGGGCGGCGGGTGCTGCCGCTCTGGCCCTCGTGCTGCTCGCCCCGCTGGCCGGCTGCGCGCCGACGGCCTCCACACCGGCCCGCTTCCCGGACGTCCAGCGGATGCTCGACACCCGTGCGCAGGCCGTACGGAAGCGGGACGCGGCGGGCTTTCTCGCCTCCGTCGACCCGCGGGCCACCGGCTACCGCGACCGGCAGCGCGCGATGTTCGCCCACCTCGCGGGCGTACCGCTGGCCGACTGGCACTACGACCTCGACTCGACCGGTGCCTTCCCGCTCCCGTCCGGCAGCACCGGCACCCGGCTGGCCGCGAAGGTGCGGCTGCGCTACCGCCTCAAGGGCTATGACACCGCGCCGGTGCACGCCGTCCAGTACCTCACCCTGACCGAGCGCGACGGCCGCTGGCTGATCTCCTCCGACACCGACGGCGCCGAGGACGGCCACAGCGGCACCCGGCAGCTGTGGGACCAGGGCCCGGTGCGGCTGGTGCGCGGCCGGCACAGCCTGGTCCTCGGCAGCCCCGCCCATCCGGGGCGGCTGAAGGACCTGGCGCGCCGGGTGGACCGGGCGGTGCCGGCGGTCTCCGCGGCCTGGAAGGGGAAGTGGGCGCAGAAGGTCGTGGTGGAGGCGCCGGACTCGGTCGAGCGGATGGCGCAGCTGATGGGCAGCGATGATCCGTCCGGCTATGCCGGGATCGCGGCGGTCACCACCGGGGAGGCGGGCGTCGAGGCGGCCGCGCCCGCGGACCGCGTGATCATCAACCCGGACGCCTACGAGGAGCTCAACGACCTGGGCCGCAAGGTGGTGCTCACCCACGAGACCACCCATGTCGCCACCCGCACGGCCACCACTCCGGCCACCCCGCTGTGGGTCTCCGAGGGCTTCGCCGACTGGGTCGCCTACCGCGGCCTCCACCGCAAGGCCGTCACCACCGCCCCCGAACTCACCCGCGCGGTCGCCGGCGGCAAGCTCCCCGCCCGGCTGCCGACCGATGCGGACTTCGGCTTCCGGGCCGGTGCCGACCGGCTGGCGAAGGCGTACGAGGGCAGCTGGCTGGCCTGCCGGATGATCGCCGAGAAGTGGGGCGAGGCCAAGCTGATCGCCTTCTACAAGGCGGCGGGCAAGAGCGCGATCCGGGTCGCGTCGGGGAGTTCGGGGGCGCCGATGGAGGCGGCCACGGCGGCGCCCGCGGGCTCCCGGCCGGGCCGACCGGGAGCCGGCGCCGGACACCGTCCGCCGTCCCGCGCCGACCGGACGGACCGCGTCATGCGCACCCAACTGGGCATCGGTATGGCGGAGTTCACCCGGCGGTGGCGCGCTTACGTACGGCAGCAGCTGCGGCGGTGAGGCGGCGGCCGGGGGCGGCCCCACCGGGCGGCGGGGCCACTACAGGGGCGCCGGCGGTGCCGGTGTCCGCGGCGGTGCGGCGGCGCCGGTGAGCTCGGGCGCGGCGGCAACGGCCTCGTCCGCCGGCTTGCGGGCGCCGACGACGCCGGCGCCGTCCGTGGGCCCGTCGTCCCCGGGCCCGCCGTCCTTGGTCGAGACCCACAGCCGGCGGCAGGCGAGCAGGGACGCGGCGACCAGCAGCCCGTTGCGGACGACCAGCAGGGCGACGCCCTTCGGGTCGCTCGCCACGACATCGGCGAACCGGACGGGGAACTCCAGCAGGGTGACCCCGGTGGCGAGCAGCACCAGCACCGCCGGCAGCGTCTGCCGGCAGGCGCGTACGGTCACACACACCGCGGCGAGGCCCACCAGCCAGAGCATGTACTGCGGGCTGATCACCCGGCTGGTGGTCGTGAACAGCAGGGTGGCGGTGAAGGCGGCCTCGCACAGCGTCGCGGGGCCCAGCTCCCGGGCCCGTACCCGCCACAGGAAGAGCCAGCCGACGGCCGCCAGGCTCAGGGTGAGCGCCACGGTGCCGGCGACGGGGACGCCCGGCCCGAGGAACTCCAGCGAGCCGTAGTTCAGCAGCACCTGCCCCTGCCACCCGAATTGGCGGGCGAAGTGGAAGGCCAGGGCGCCGAGCGACTCGACCTCCGTACCGCGGTCGCGCTGGAAGGTGAGGAAGGCCAGCGCGCCCGGTGCGGCGGCGACGAAGAACAGGGTCAGCCCGGCGGCGGTACCGGCCGCGCTCCACCACAGCGCGCGGGCCCGCCGGCCGCGCCCCGCCGCCCCGGTCAGCAGCAGCGCGGGCCAGACCTTCAGCAGCGCGCCGAAGGCGATCAGCGCGCCCGCCACCCGCGGCCGGCGGACGGCCGCGAACAGCGCGGCGACGGCGACCGCGGTGACCATCAGGTCGTAGCGGGCGTAGGCGGTCGGGCCCAGCAGCGCCACGCCCGCGATCCACACCCAGGCCCCGGCCGGGCGGTGGCCGGGCCGCCGGCCGGCCCGCAGGAAGAGCGTGAGCACCACCGCGTCCGTGAGCAGGATCAGGGTGTAGAACGCCGGAGCGTAGTCCAGGAACGGCAGCAGGCCGGGGGACAGGATCGCGAGGGCGGCGGCCGGCGGATACTGCCAGGTCACATCGGCCAGCGGGAAGGTGCCGGTCTTCAGGACGTCGAACCAGCCCTGGTAGATCACCGAGACATCGGTGGTGACGTCCGGTCCCGGCAGGACCAGCACCCGCAGGACGCACAGCAGCACCACGGCCCGGGTCACGGCCCATGCCGCCACCGGGAGCCACACCCCGCGCGCCGTGCTGATCCTGCTCATCGTCACCTCATCGCTGCTCGTCCGGGGCCCGCCCGGCACCGCGGGCGGCTCCGGGGGCACGGCGCCCTGCCTGCCGCTGCCCGCCCGAGCAGTCTGCCTGATGCCGGATGGCGGCCGGTCATGGCCGTAAAAGCTTTCCCCCGCCCCCTCCCCCTCCTCCCCCTTCGGGGGAGGGGGCGGGGGGTGGGTTCGGGGGTGGGGGGGAGGACGGGTGTGGCGGGGCGGGCCGCCGCCGTCCGCCGGCGGCCCGGTACTCTCGGCCCGAACTGCCGAGACCGCCGCCCGGACCGACCGCCGAGAGACCATCGTGCACAAGACCTTGATCGTCACGAACGACTTCCCGCCCCGGCCCGGCGGCATCCAGGCCTTTCTGCACAGCATGGCGCTGCGGCTGGACGCCTCCCAGGTCGTCGTCTACGCCTCGACCTGGAAGCGCAGCGCCGAGGGCCGCGCGGCCACCGCGGCCTTCGACGCCGACCAGCCGTTCCCCGTGATCCGGGACCGTACGACGATGCTGCTGCCCACCCCGAGGGTGACCCGGCGGGCCACCGGGCTGCTGCGTGAACACGGCTGCTCGTCGGTGTGGTTCGGTGCGGCGGCGCCGCTCGGCCTGATGGCGCCCGCGCTGCGCGCGGCCGGCGCACGCCGCATCGTGGCGACCACCCACGGCCACGAGGCGGGCTGGGCGCAGCTGCCGGCCGCCCGGCAGCTGTTGCGCCGGATCGGCGCGGGCACCGACACCCTCACCTACCTCGGCGAGTACACCCGCACCCGGATCGCCGGAGCACTCGCCCCCGCGGACGCCGCGCGGATGGTCCAACTCCCGCCCGGCGTCGACGAGAAGACCTTCCACCCCGACTCGGGCGGCGACGAGGTACGGGCCCGGCTCGGCCTCGCCGGCCGGCCGGTGGTGGTGTGCGTCTCCCGGCTCGTCCCGCGCAAGGGCCAGGACACCCTGATCGAGGCGATGCCGGCGGTGCTGTCCGCGGTGCCCGACGCGGTCCTGCTGATCGTCGGCGGCGGCCCGTACGAGAAGGACCTGCACGCGCTGGCGGCGGCCAAGGGCGTCGCGGACGCGGTGCGCTTCACCGGTGCGGTCCCTTGGGAGGAGCTGCCGGCGCATTACGGCGCGGGCGATGTCTTCGCGATGCCGTGCCGCACCCGCCGCGGCGGGCTCGACGTCGAGGGCCTGGGCATCGTCTACCTGGAGGCCTCGGCCACGGGGCTCCCGGTGGTCGCGGGGGACTCCGGAGGGGCACCGGACGCGGTCCTGGACGGCGAAACGGGCTGGGTGGTCCCGGGCGGCGCCCCCACCCCCACCGCCGACCGCATCATCACCCTCCTCCGGGACCCCGCCCTGCGCCGCACCATGGGCGAACGGGGCCGCGCCTGGGTGGAGGAGAGGTGGCGCTGGGACCTGCTGGCCGAGCGCTTGAAGCGCTTGCTCTAACCCGTACGTTTTTGGCTTTCCCGCCGTGGTTGTTGCTCGCCGTTTGTCGCCCGCTGCGCGGTGCGCCCGCCGTGGCGCTTTGCGGGGCGCCGCACGTTGTCGGCTTTCCCGCCGTGGGGGTGTTTCGCCGTTGCGCCTGCGGCGGGCGTGGTTTGTCGGGTGCGGTGCCGCTCCTCCGGACTTCGTCCTGCGGCTCGGCCCCTCCCGTGGTGGGGAGGAAACAGGCCGGTGAGGGTGTTTGTAGGTGGTCCGGTGCGCCTCGTCGTCGCAGTGAACTGGCTACGAGTGGCCCGCCCCCACTCACCGTCACTCACTCCCACAACGGGAGGGGACGGGCCGGAGGGGCCGGTGTGTGGGACGTAAAGCGAAGCAGTCCCACACACCGGCCCCGGAGGTCCGTCACCGCACCCGACACCCACCCAGCCCGCCGCAGGCGCAACGGCGAGACGACACCGCGGCGGGAAAGCCGACCACGTGCGCCGCGCCGCAAAGCGCAACGGCGAGCAACCACCACGGCGGGAAAGACAACAACGTGGGAAGCCAACCTACCCGCGGTAGATCGCCTCGATCTCCTCCGCGAAGTCCTTCGCCACCACGTTCCGCTTGAGCTTCAGCGACGGGGTGACATGGCCCGACTCCTCGGTGAACTGGGTCGGCAGAATGCGGAACTTGCGCACCGACTCGGCCTTGGAGACGGCCGCGTTGCCGTCGTCGATCGCGCGCTGGACGGCGGCCAGCAGCTCCGGGTCCTCGGCGATCTGGGACGGCGTCACATCGGCGGGGTGGCCGTGCTCCTCGGCCCAGCGGGGCAGGAACTCCTCGTCGAGGGTGACCAGCGCGCCGATGAACGGCCGGCCGTCGCCGACGACCATGCACTCGGCGATCAGCGCGTGCGCCCGGATACGGTCCTCGATCACGGCGGGGGCGACGTTCTTGCCGCCCGCGGTGACCAGGATTTCCTTCTTGCGGCCGGTGATGGCGAGGTAGCCGTCCTCGTCGAGGGTGCCGAGGTCGCCGGTGTGGAACCAGCCGTCGGACAGCGCCTCCTTGGTGGCCGACGGGTTGTTCCAGTACTCGGTGAAGAGGTGCTCGCCGTGCAGCAGGACCTCGCCGTCGTCGGCGATCCGCACCACCGAGCCGGGCAGCGGCTGGCCGACGGTGCCGATCTTCTGCCGGTCCCAGGGGTTGAAGGCGGTCGCCGCGCAGGACTCCGTCAGGCCGTAGCCCTCCAGGGCGGTGAAGCCGATGCCGCGGTAGAAGTGGCCGAGGCGGTCACCGAGCGGGGCGCCGCCGGAGATGGCGTGGGTGGCGCGGCCGCCGAGGACGGCCCGCAGCTTGCTGTAGACGAGCCGGTCGAAGACCTTGTACTTCAGCTTCAGCCCGAACGCCGGGCCCTCCGGGGCGTCCAGCGCGCGGCTGTAGGCGATCGCGATGTCCGCCGCCTTGTCGAAGATCTTGCCCTTGCCGTCGGCCTGCGCCTTGGCCCGCGCCGAGTTGTAGACCTTCTCGAAGACCCGCGGCACGCCCAGGACCAGCGTCGGGCGGAACGAGGCGAGGTCGTCGGTGAGGTTCTTGATGTCGGGGGCGTGGCCCAGCTTGATGGGCGCCATCACCGCGGCGATCTGCACCAGCCGGCCGAAGACGTGCGCGATGGGGAGGAAGAGGAGGACCGAGGAGTCGCCGGTACGGAACAGCGGGCGCAGCCGCTCGACGATGTTGCCGCACTCCGCGAAGAAGCTGCGGTGGCTGAGCACACAGCCCTTGGGACGGCCGGTGGTGCCGGAGGTGTAGACGATGGTGGCCGGCGAGTCGGCGTCGGCCAGCGCGCTGCGCGCCTCCACCTCGTCATCGGTGATGCCGGCGCCCGCGGCCTGCAGCCGGGCGATGGCGTCCCGCTCGATCTGCCAGATGTTCTCCAGCTCGGGCAGCCGGTCGCGCACCGACTCGACGGTCGCCTCATGGGTGGGGGACTCCACCAGGCAGGCCACCGCGCCGGAGTCGCCGAGGATCCACTGGATCTGTTCGGCCGAACTGGTCTCGTACACCGGGACGGTGACGGCACCGGCGCTCCAGATGGCGAAGTCCAGCAGCGTCCACTCGTAGCGGGTGCGCGACATCAGACCGACCCGGTCGCCGGGCTGCACTCCGGAAGCGATCAGTCCTTTGGCCGCGGCGCGGACCTCGGCGAGGAAGGCGGCGGCGGTGACGTCCTGCCATGCGCCGTTCACCTTGCGTCCCATGACGGCAACATCCGGGTGCTGCGCGGCATTTCGGCGGATGAGATCCGTCAGATTGCCGTCCGCGGGGACCTCGTACAGGGCCGGAAGGCTGAACTCGCGCAAGACTGCTGCTCCTCAAAAGCGCCGGCGCCACGACGCTGTGTGTTGCACCGGCGGCGGTCCATGGTCATGCAGGGGGGAGGTTGGACTGCCCGGACGTTACCCATCGGTATTGCTATTGGGATAGGGGGGAACGGCCAGATGTTTGATGCGTCACATGCAGCGGGACACGCCATGGGGACTCTCCCGCGCAGACTAGACCAGTGGGTCGGTGACCCGAAAGTAACCCCAGTTCCCCCGCCCCCTCCCGGCCCTGGCCAGGCCGATCTAGGGTGACGGCATGCGCGTGCATGTGGTCAGTGACGTACACGGGAACAGCCGAGACCTGGCGGCGGCCGGAGAGGGTGCCGATGCCCTGGTCTGCCTCGGTGACCTGGTCCTCTTCCTCGATTACGCCGACCATTCGCGCGGCATCTTCCCCGATCTCTTCGGCGCCGCGAACGCCGGCACGCTGGTCGAACTGCGCACCGCCCGCCGCTTCGAGGAGGCCCGCGCGCTCGGCCGCAGACTGTGGGGAGAACTGGACGCCGCGGGCACGAGCCGTGAGTCGGTCATCGAGGGCGCGGTCCGCCGGCAGTACGCCGAACTCTTCGCCGCCTTCCCGACGCCCACGTACGCCACCTACGGCAACGTCGACATCCCGCGCCTGTGGCCCGAGTACGCCCGGCCCGGCACCACTGTCCTGGACGGCCAGCGGGTGGAGATCGGCGGCCGGGTCTTCGGCTTCGTCGGCGGCGGCCTCACCAGCCCCATGCTTCCCCGAGCTCTCAACTCCGTTCGAGCAGGGGAGACCCCAATCCCCTACGTGATCAGCGACGAGGAGTACGCCGCCAAGATCGAGGCGGTCGGCGAGGTGGACGTGCTGTGCACCCACATCCCGCCCGATGTCCCCGAGCTCTGCTACGACACCGTCGCCCGCCGCTTCGAGCGCGGCAGCGCGGCCCTGCTGCACGCCATCCGCACCACCCGGCCCCGCTACTCCCTCTTCGGGCATGTGCACCAGCCGCTGGCCCGGCGGGTCCGGATCGAGGGCACGGAATGCGTCAATGTCGGCCACTTCAATGCGACCGGCACGCCCTACGTCCTCCAGTGGTGAGGCCGCCACGGCTCGGCCGGCGCGGGCCCGGTGCGTGGCCGGTGGCCGACCGGGTCCGTCGTACCGCGCCTGCTGGTGTCCGCCCGCAGGTTCCCGCGCGGTAGCCTCAGAGCCGGTAGCAGCACAGACACCGCGTATCGGGGTCTCCCCAGCTCGGAGCTGAGAGCTCGGGGAAGAGTCGGCGGACCGGCAGGAATCGGCATGGAGGAGTCACGGCGATGGCCGAACACACCAGCTCGAGCATCACGATCGAGGCGGCACCTGCCGAGGTGATGGGAGTGATCGCCGACTTCGACCGCTATCCGGAATGGACCGGCGAGGTCAAAGAGGCAGAGGTCCTCGACAAGGACGACCGCGGCCGCGCCGCGCAGGTGCGCCTGCTGCTGGACGCCGGGGCGATCAAGGACGACCACACCCTCGCCTACACCTGGACCGGCGAGAACGAGGTCAGCTGGTCCCTGGTCAAGTCGCAGATGCTGCGCGCCCTCGACGGCTCCTACCGCCTGTCCGCCCTCGGCGGCGGCGCCCGCACCGAGGTGACCTACCAGCTGACCGTCGACGTCAAGATCCCCATGCTGGGGATGATCAAGCGCAAGGCCGAGAAGGTCATCATCGACCGTGCGCTGGCCGGGCTGAAGAAGCGCGTCGAGAGCGGCCTCGCCGACGACACCGCCGGGCCCGCCGACGGCGCCGGGACCACCGACGAGGCCAAGAAGCTCTGAGCGTGCGCACCGTCCTCGTCACGGGCCCCGGCGGCGCGGGCCGCACCACGCTCGCCGCCGCGACCGCCCTGGCCGGCGCCCGGCGAGGCGCGCGGACACTGCTGCTCACCACCGAGAGCAGTGCGCCGGAAACGGTGCTGGGCGTCCCCCTCGGCGCCGATGCGCCCACCCCGATAGCGCCCGGCCTGCACGCCCGGCGCATCGACCCCGGTGACCGCTTCCGCCAGGAGTTCCTCGCGTTCCAGGAGCGCGCGGGCGCCGCCCTCGATCTGCTCGGCGCCGCCCCGCTCGACGAGGACGAACTCACCGAACTCCCCGGCTGTGAGGACTTCGCGCTGCTGCACGCGCTGCGCGCCGAACACGCCTCGGACGACTGGGACTTGGTCGTCGTCGACATGCCCTCGGCCGCCGAAACGGTCCGGCTGCTCGCCCTGCCGGCCCAGGTACGCCGCTATCTGCGCCGGCTGCTGCCCCCCGAGCGCCAGGCCGCCCGCGCGCTGCGCCCGGTGCTCGCCCAGCTCGCCGGCGTCCCGATGCCGGCCCAGAAGCTGTACGACGCCGCCGAGCGCTGGGAGAGCGAACTCGCCGCCGTCCAGCGCGCGATCGACGACCCCGGCACCTCCGTCCGCCTGGTCACCGACGCCGGACCGGTCGCCGCCGCCACGCTGCGAGACATCCGCGCCGGACTCGCCCTGCACGGCCGGCGCACCGACGGCGTGGTCGTCAACCGGCTGCTGCCCACCGGCTCCGCCGACCCCTTCCTCGCCGCGCTCTCCGGCAGCCAGCAGTCCGCCCTCAAGGCGCTGCGCGAGGAGTTCGGCGACGTCCCCGTCCACGAGGTGCCGCACCTGGGCCGCGACCCCCAGGGCGTCGGCGCACTCGACGAGTTGCTCGACGGCGGGGCCGGCGAGATCGCCGGGAGCGCTCCCGGCGAGGAGTCCGGCCGCGACCCGTGGACCGTCGAGGACCGGCTGGCCACCGACGGCATCCTGCTCTGGCGGGTGCCGCTGCCCGGCGCCGAACGCCGGGGGCTGGGCCTGGTGCGCCGCGGCGACGAGATCGTGGTCACCGTGGGCCGCTTCCGGCGGATCCGTACGCTGCCCTCCGCGCTGCGCCGCTGCACCGTCTCCGGCGCCGGACTGCGCGACGGCGTCCTGGACATCCGCTTCACCCCCGATCCCGGGCTGTGGCCCAAGAGCGACTGAACGCAATACCACCGTTCGGGTACCGTCGAGGGTGGGGCCCCGCCCCGACGTGCCCGTCTTGCACCCCTTCGCCGTACTGCCTCGCCGCAGGAGTCACGGAGTTCATCATGAGCGATGCCACCGAGCGCCCCGCCGACCGCAGGGCCGAGCCCGATGCCGACGCCTGGCAGACCGCCTGCGCCGAGGACCTCGCGGCCGAGCAGGCCCGCCACCGCGCCGCCCACGGCCCGCAGCCGGGCAGCGCCGCCGAGGAGCTGCGCAAGCTCGCCGAGGCGGTCACCGACAAGCTCGCCGGCATCCAGCTGCCCGGGGCGCTCGGCGGGATCGCCGCGCAGGGCGCCGTCAACCAGCTGTTCAAGCAGGCCAGGGCCGCCGTCGAGCCGGTCATCGAGCGCAACCCCGACATCTTCGACCACCTCGCCGCGGCCGGCTCCGAGCTGCTCGCCGCCTACCGCTCCGCCGTCGAGGGCAGCGAGCGCCGCTGGACCCGCGACGACCTCGACGACCGCCCCGGCGGCCGACGCGGCGACGATCCCCGCGACGACGACGGCCCCGCCGGCACGGAGCGGATCGACCTCGACTGAGCCCCGCGGCCCCCGCGCCCGGGGGGTGTGCCCTTCACTCCGACCTCCTGTGGGAGCGGCAGCCGCTCCCACCTCCGGTACGGTGGATCCCGGCGGGGTTCGAGCGAAAATCTGAGGGACACATGGGACTCACCATCGGCGTCGACATCGGCGGCACGAAGATCGCGGCCGGCGTGGTCGACGAAGAGGGCTCGATCCTTGAAACGTGCACGGTGCAGACTCCGCATGCCACCGAGGCGCTGACCGAGGCCATCGCCGAGGCGGTGCGCACCGTGGGAGCCGGCCATCACGTCGAGGCCGTCGGCATCGGCGCCGCCGGCTACGTCGACGAGAAGCGGGCCACGGTCCTGTTCGCACCGAACATCGACTGGCGCCACGAACCGCTCAAGGACAAGGTCGAACAGCGCGTCGGCCTCCCCGTGGTGGTCGAGAACGACGCCAACGCCGCGGCCTGGGGCGAGTACAAGTTCGGCGCCGGCCAGGGCCACAGCGACGTCATCTGCATCACCCTCGGTACCGGCCTGGGCGGCGGCATCATCATCGGCAACAAGCTGCGCCGCGGCCGGTTCGGCGTCGCCGCCGAGTTCGGCCACATCCGGGTGGTGCCCGACGGACTGCTCTGCGGCTGCGGCAGCCAGGGCTGCTGGGAGCAGTACGCCTCCGGCCGCGCCCTGCTGCGCTACGCCCGCCAGCGCGCCTTCGCCACCCCCGAGAACGCCCAGATCCTGCTGGCGCTCGGCGACGGCACCTCCGAGGGCATCGAGGGCCGGCACGTCAGCGAGGCCGCCCGCCAGGGCGACCCGGTGGCCATCGACTCCTTCCGCGAGCTGGCCCGCTGGGCCGGCGCCGGCCTCGCCGACCTCGCCTCGCTCTTCGACCCGTCCGCCTTCATCGTCGGCGGCGGCGTCTCCGACGAGGGCGAACTGGTCCTGGGGCCGATCCGCAAGTCCTTCCGCCGCTGGCTGGTCGGCAACCAGTACCGGCCGCACGCCCAGGTGCTCGCCGCCCAGCTCGGCGGCAAGGCCGGCCTGGTCGGCGCGGCCGACCTGGCGCGCCAGGGCTGACCGGCCCGAGGGCCCGTCAGCGCCCGCTGCATCCGGCACCGCCCGTCGCGTCCCTCAGGGGTGCGGCGGGCGGTGCTCTATCTTGGCCCGCGTGACGATCCCGGTGAGAGGACCTGCCGCCTTGCTCTCGCTCCCCGAGTCCCGTACCGAGCCCGGCCCCGCTCCCGGCGAGGACACCGGCAACGGCACCGCGCAGCACAGCGGTGCGGCGGTGATCCGGGTGCTCAGCTACAACATCCGCTCGATGCGCGACGACCGGGCGGCGCTGGCCAGGGTCATCCGGGCCTGCGCCCCCGATCTCGTACTGATCCAGGAGGCGCCGCGGTTCTTCCGCTGGCGCAAGACCACCGAGAAGCTGGCCCGGGCGGCCGGTCTGGTCCATGTCACCGGCGGCGCCACGGCCGCCGGCCCGATGATCCTGTCCACCCTGCGCGCCCATGTGGAGCGCACCGAGGACATCCTGCTGCCCCGCACCCCCGGACTGCACCGCCGCGGTTTCGCCACCGCCGTGGTCCGCATCGGCGGGGCCCGCCTCGGCGTGCTCAGCTGCCACCTCAGCCTCGCCGACCGGGAGCGCTACGCCCAGGCGGGGCTGCTGCTGGAGCGGCTGGCCGCCCTGGACGTGCCGTACGCCGTCGCCGGCGGCGACCTCAACGACCGGCCGGACGGCCGCAGCTTCCGCCGGCTGGCGGGGTCGCTCACGGACGCCTGGGCGGCCCGGCCGTGGGGCGGGGAGTTCACCTCCACGCCCCGTGATCCGCATCAGCGGATCGACGCGATCTTCACCACCGACGGTGTGGAGGTCCTCGGCTGCGGGGTGCCGCACGGGCTGCCGGGGGTACGGGAGGACGACCTCACGGCGGCCACCGACCATCTGCCGGTGCTGGCCGCCCTGCGGGTGCCGGCCACCGGCTGACTCACACCACCGCGCCGCTGCCCGGCAGGTCGTCGTCGTCCTCGTCGTCGTTCTTCATCCGGGCCACCAGGGTGGCGAACCCGCCGAGGAAGCCGCCGATGCCCAGGACCGTGATCCACCACGTCACCGGCTGCTGGAACAGCACCATGGCCACTAGCAGCAGCGGGCCGCCGATCACCGCGATCCAGGCGAACTTGGCGGTGACGTCGGCCTGCGGCAGCGGGGGCGGTTCGGGCGGGGTGAAGTGGCCCTCGTCGGACTCGTCGAAGTCGTCGTCGGACGCCTTGGCGGCGCTCCAGTCGCGGGGGCCGACACCCGGTGCGTAGACCACGAAGCTGCCCGGACGCGAGCTGCCGGTCAGGGGGTCCCCGGATCCGGGCCCGGACCCGGTGCCGGTCCCGCCCGCGGCCGCGCCGTCCTTCGTGGCCGCCTCGTCCTTCGACGCGTCCGTCTCGTCCTTCGCGGGGGTCTCGCCGTCGCCCTCGCCGTCGCCGTCCTCGGCCGCGGACGCCGACGGGCCGTCCCCCGCGGGGAACGCCGGCTGCTCGCCGTAGCCCGCCACGATCTCGGCCCAGGCGGCCTCTTCGTCCAGCGGGTCCCGGGGGTCGCGGGGGCTACGCTCCGCCACGGTCCGCCGTCCCCTCCTGGGCGGTGCCCGCCTGCGCCTGCGGGGCGAGCCGGGTGATGAAGGCGACGGTCTCCCGGAAGATCTGCTCCGCGTCGTGGTCGAGCGTCGCGACGTGGTAGCTGCGCTCCAGCAGCGTCTGGCGGACGTCGGTCGAGGACACCCGGCTCAGGATGCGTTCGGAGTCCACCGGCGGGACGACATGGTCCTGCGGGCTGGTCATCACCAGCAACGGCTGGGTGACACGGGGGAGTTCGGAGTCGACCTGCTGGAAGAACCGGCGCAGCGAATACGCGGCGTCCAGCGGCACCCGGTCGTAGCCGACCTCCTCGATGCCGGGCTTGGCGATGTCGCTGGCGATCCCCTTGGTCGTCCGTACGAGATGGCGCAGCACCGGCAGCAGCGGCGCGGCCGCGTCATGGATCTTGTTGCCGGGGTTGACCACGGCGACCCCGCTGATCGCGTCGCCGTGCTTGGCGGCCAGTCGCAGCGCCAGCGCGGCGCCCATCGACAGGCCGCAGACGAAGACCGTGCTGCAGCGCTCGGTGAGCGCCCGCAGTTCGCGGTCGACCTCGGCGTACCAGTCCTGCCAGGTCGTGATCTGCAAATCCTGCCAGCGGGTGCCGTGACCGGGCAGCAGCGGCAGGCTGACCGTGAGCCCCTGGTCGGCCAGATGCTCGGCCCAGGGGCGTACGGACTGGGGGGAGCCGGTGAAGCCGTGGCACACAAGGACGCCGACCTCTCCGCCGTCACGGCGGAACGGCTCGGCTCCGGGAAGGAGCGGCACCGGGGGACTCCGATCGATGAGGGGGCCTGGCGAGTTACCTCAGGGTACGCAAAGTGACGGCGGGCGGGTAGGTCCGGCGACGGCCGCCGGGCGTGACGCGAGGGGGCCACCGCGGCAGGTTAAGGTCTTTGCGTCACACACAGGAGGCAGTCGGTTGATCTACGGCGCAATGAAGTTTTCCATCGGCGGGTCGCTGAAGCTTGCCTTCAGGCCCTGGGTGGAAGGCATCGAGAACATTCCCGCCGAGGGTCCGGCGATCCTCGCGAGCAACCACCTGTCCTTCTCGGACTCCTTCTTCCTGCCCGCGGTGCTCGACCGGAAGGTCACCTTCATCGCCAAGGCGGAGTACTTCACCTCGCCGGGCGTGAAGGGCAAGCTGACCGCCGCGTTCTTCAAGGGCGTCGGCCAGCTCCCGGTCGACCGCTCGGGCGGACGCGGCGCGGGCGAGGCGGCGATCAAGAGCGGCATCGAGGTGCTGGAGCGCGGTGAGCTGTTCGGCATCTACCCGGAGGGCACCCGCTCCCCGGACGGCCGGCTCTACCGCGGCAAGCCCGGTGGCCTGGCGCGGGTGGCTCTCGCCACCGGGGCGCCGGTCATCCCCGTGGCGATGATCGACACCGAGAAGGTGCAGCCGCCGGGCAAGATCGTGCCCAAGATGATCCGGCCGGGCATCCGTATCGGCAAGCCGCTGGACTTCACCCGCTACCAGGGCATGGAGGGCGACCGCTTCATCCTCCGGTCGGTCACCGACGAGGTCATGTACGAGATCATGAAGCTGTCCGGCCAGGAGTACGTCGACATCTACGCGACCGCGGCCAAGCGGCAGATCGCCGACGCGGCGAAGGCGGCGGAGGCGCAGAAGAAGGCCGAGGCGGAGCAGGCCAAGAAGGCGGCCGCCGAATAGACGGGCGGCCGAGACCGGGTGTGAGCGCCCGGCTAGGGTGTGTCGTTTGGATCAGGGCGGATCAGGGAGCGGGGTCTGGTGCGTGCGATCGCAAGGCGGAGGAGGGAGTCGACGCGGAGCGTCGGCGAGTGACGACAACGCGGCGAGCGTGCGTGCCAGACCCCGCGAGCCCGCCCTGATCCAAACGACGCGCCCTAGGGGGACGGCGATGACGGATACCGACACGGACACGGGCATAGCGGCGGTGCGCGCCATGGCCGCCCGGCGCCATGGCAAGCGCCCGCCGAAGGCGCTGCGGATGTCCGTCGAACTCCCGCTGTGGCGGGCGCTCACCGGCTACCGGATCCTCACCCTCGTCTACACCCTGTGCCTGGTCGCGCTCTCCTACCGGCACTACGCCCATCCGCTGGGCGCCGTCGCCTACATGGCCGCGCTGACCCTCTGGATGGCGCTGACCTGGCGGCGTACGACGTCACCGGAGCGCTGCACCCGGCAGTTCCTGGTGGCCGACCTCGGCTTCGCGGTCGGCGGCATCCTGCTCACGCTGGCGGTCGACACCCACGCCCGCGTCATGGGCGGCGGGCCGACGCTGCCGTCCATCTGGACCGCGGGCGCCGTCCTCGGCTTCGCGATCAAGGGCGGCTGGCGCTGGGCCGCGGTGGCTTCCACCATTGTGGCCGCGGCCAATCTGATCGAGCGTCAGGAGCTGGCCCGCGACACCATCCACAACGTGGTGCTGGTGTGGGTCGCCAGCGTCGGCATCGGCTACGTCGTCGAGGTGGCCCGCTCCAGTGAGCGCACCCTCGCACGTGCCCTGCAGATCGAGGCGGCCACCCGGGAGCGGGAGCGGCTGGCCCGCGACATCCACGACAGCGTGCTGCAGGTGCTGGCCATGGTGCAGCGGCGCGGTGCCGCGATCGGCGGCGAGGCGGCCGAACTCGGCCGGATGGCCGGTGAACAGGAGGTCGCGCTGCGGACGTTGGTCGCCGGCGGGCTGCTGCCGCCGCACGGGGGCCTGCCCGGCGCCGCCCCCACGGTGCCGCACCAGGCCGGTGAGGACGTACGGGAGGACCTCCCGGCACCCGTCGCGGCCGCACCGGCGGCGTCCGACAGCGGGCCGTGTGATGTGCGGGCGCTGCTCGCGCCGTTCGCGCGCGCCGGCGTCACCTTCTCCGAGCCCGGCGCCCCGGTGGAGCTGCCGGCCGCCGCGGCGGCCGAGCTCGCGGCCGCTGTCAGTGCCGCGTTGGACAATGTCCGGGTGCATGCGGGGGACGGTGCCCACGCCTGGATCCTGGTGGAGGACGAACCGGATGCGGTGCTGGTGACCGTCCGCGACGACGGCCCCGGCATCCCCGAGGGCCGGCTCGCCGACGCCGAGCGGGAGGGCCGGCTGGGGGTGGCCCTGTCGATCCGCGGCCGGCTGCGGGATCTGGGCGGCAGCGCCCAGTGGGTCTCGGTCCCCGGCCAGGGCACCGAAGTGGAATTGACGGTCCCCAAGGGCGGTGCGTCCGAGGGTGGAAGGCGGGGGAAGGCAGGCACGTGAACGAGCAGCCGGCGCTGAAGGTCATGGTCGTCGACGACCACCCGATGTGGCGCGACGCGGTCGCCCGGGATCTGGCGGAGGCCGGGTTCGAGGTCGTGGCGACGGCCGGGGACGGCCTCCAGGCGGTGCGCAGGGCGCAGGCCGCGGCGCCCGATGTGCTGGTCCTGGACCTCAATCTGCCGGGCCTGCCCGGCGTGCAGGTGTGCAAGCAACTGGTCGGCGCCCGCCCGGCGCTGCGGGTGCTGGTGCTGTCCGCGAGCGGTGAGCACGCCGATGTGCTGGAGGCCGTCAAGTCCGGGGCGACGGGCTATCTGCTGAAGTCCGCGAGCACCCAGGAGCTGCTGGACGCGGTGCGGCGCACGGCCGCCGGCGATGCGGTGTTCACCCCGGGCCTGGCCGGTCTGGTGCTGGGCGAGTACCGCCGGCTGGCGACCGAACCGGCCCCGGCCACGCCGGACGAGCCGGGCGCACCGCAGCTGACGGACCGGGAGACCGAGGTGCTGCGCCTGGTCGCCAAGGGGCTCTCGTACAAGCAGATCGCCGAGCGGCTGGTCATCTCGCACCGCACGGTGCAGAACCACGTCCAGAACACCCTCGGCAAGCTCCAGTTGCACAACCGCGTGGAGCTGGTGCGCTATGCCATCGAGCGCGGCCTCGACGAGGTGTGACCCGCGCGGACTCCGGCCGGAGGGGCCGCCACCCGGAGGGAGCCGCTCGTACGGGTGAACGCCCGCCCTCAAGTGCCCGCTGAATCACCGGCAGCACCGTTTGCCGCATTCCTGAGTGACCCAGATCACCATTAGCGTGACCGGGGTCGGATCGAAGACGGCCGTGCGCGGCCACTGACGGGATGTAGGTGAAGCAGCGATGCGGGTCGGAGTACTGACCGGCGGCGGCGACTGCCCCGGTCTGAACGCGGTGATCAGGGGTGTCGTCCGCAAGGGCACCCAGGAGTACGGATATGAGTTCGTCGGCTTCCGGGACGGCTGGCGCGGTCCGCTGGAGGGCGACACGGTCCCGCTGGACATCCCGGCGGTGCGCGGCATCCTGCCCCGCGGCGGCACGGTCCTCGGTTCCTCGCGGACCAACCCCTTCAAGCAGAACGACGGCGTCCGCCGGATCCGGGAGACGCTCGCCAAGGAGGAGGTCGAGGCCCTGATCGCGATCGGCGGCGAGGACACCCTCGGGGTCGCCGCCCGGCTCTTCGAGGAGCACGGGATCCCGTGCGTCGGCGTCCCCAAGACCATCGACAACGATCTGTCGGCCACGGACTACACCTTCGGCTTCGACACCGCCGTCGGCGTCGCCACCGAAGCCATCGACCGGCTGCACACCACCGCCGAATCCCATATGCGGGTCCTGGTCGTCGAGGTGATGGGCCGGCACGCCGGCTGGATCGCGCTGCACTCCGGGCTCGCCGGCGGGGCGAACGTCATCCTGATCCCGGAGCAGCGCTTCGACATCGAGCAGGTCTGCCGGTGGATCGAGTCCCGCTTCAAGGTCCGCTACGCCCCGATCGTGGTCGTCGCCGAGGGTGCGATGCCCAAGGACGGCCAGATGGTGCTCAAGGACGACTCCACCGACTCCTTCGGGCACGTCCGGCTCTCGGGCGTGGGGGAGTGGCTGGCCAAGGAGATCGAGTCACGGACCGGCAAGGAGGCCCGTACCACCGTCCTCGGGCACACCCAGCGCGGCGGCACCCCCAGCGCCTTCGACCGCTGGCTGGCCACGCGCTTCGGGCTGCACGCCATCGACGCGGTACGGGACGGCGACTTCGGCAAGATGGTCGCGCTGCGCGGCACGGAGATCGTCCGGGTGCCGATCGCGGAGGCGACCGCCCGGCTGAAGACCGTCGATCCGGCGCTCTACGCCGAGGCCGGGGTGTTCTTCGGCTGAACCGGGCCGCCGCCCGCCCTTGGCCGTCGTCGTCCCGCCCGCCCTCCGCTGTATTCCTCCCGCCCCCTCGCCCGCGGTTCTCCCGCCCCGACCCGGGCGGCACCACCGGGCGAGGGCCCGTAGGGGGCCGTATATTCGCCGTACGTGGCATACGCGACTTATCCGTCCTATTGCCCATAGGCGGGTGGAATTCAGCCGGCGCACGAACCCGGGAGAGCTCAGTGGAGATCGTCGCCTTCGGCGTGCAGACGGATGAGCGGCCGATCCTGGAGAAGGCCTTCGCCGGCCGTCACCAGATCCGCAGCCTGGACGTCACCCTCAACCGCGACACCGCTCCCATCGCCCACGGGTACGAGATCGTCAGCGCGGGCGTCACCGCCGACCTGGGCGCGGACGTGCTGCAGACCCTCGCGGCCGGCGGGACGAAGATGATCGCCCAGCGCGCCACGGGCTTCAACAACATCGATCTGCAGGCCGCGGCCGACCTTGGGATGAGCGTCGGCCGGGTCTCCCGTTACTCCCCGTACGCGGTCGCCGAATTCGCCTGGGGGCTCGCTCTGGCGATCAACCGGCGGATCGTCATGGCCAGCCACCGCACCCGTAACTTCGACTTCCGGCTGGACGGCCTGATCGGCCGCGATCTGCGCGGACGAACGGTGGGAGTGCTCGGCACCGGCCGGATCGGCGAGGCGTTCACCGAGATCGCCCACGGCTTCGGTATGCGCCTGCTGGGCTGGGACCTCGCCGAGAACCCGCGATGCCTCGACCTGGGCATGGCGTACGTCACCCAGGAGCGGCTGTTCGCCGAGGCGGATCTGCTCACCCTGCACGTCCCCCTGGTGGCGGCCACCCGGCATCTCATCGACGCCGAGGCGCTGGCCGCGATGAAGGACGACGCGATCCTGATCAACTCCAGCCGCGGCGGGCTCGTCGACACCGTGGCCCTCGTCGACACGCTCAAGGCCGGCCGGCTCACCGGCGTCGGCCTGGACGTGTACGAGGAGGAGGGCGGGTACTTCTACGCCGACAAGTCCCTGGACGTCATCGGCGACGACACCCTCGCCCGCCTGATGACCTTCTCGAACGTGCTGGTCACCTCGCACCAGGCGTACTTCACCGAGGAGGCGGTGGACCAGATCGTCGAGGCCACCGTGGCCAACGTCGAGGACTATCTGGCCCACCGCACCAACGCGAACATGCTGGTCACACGAGGACAGCTGCCAGCAGCTGTGCGGTGACCGCCGCGCCGTCCAGGGTCAGCACCGACTCGGGGTGGAACTGCACGCCCGCAAAGCCCGGACCGCGCAGCGCATGCACCTCACCGGTGTCCGCGTCCCGGCTCAACTCGACGCGGTGCATGGCGAGTTCGGCCGCCGTGGTGTCGTCGCAGCGGGCCGTGAAGGTGTTGTAGAAGCCGACCGTCTCCTGGCGGCCGAAGAAGTCGATCCGCTCCTGGGCGCCCTGGAAGGGCACCTCCTTGCGGACGATCTCCAACCCCAGCTCCGCGGCGAGCAGCTCATGCCCAAGACAGACCCCCAACAAGGCGGGGCGGCCCGAAGGGCCTCGATGAGGGGCGGTGGCCGGGAGACGGGCGGGCGCGTGGCGGTGTCCCGCGACCAGCTCTGCGGTGAGCGACCGCAGAAAGCGCATCTTGGGGTCGGCGGCATCGGACGGATTGCCCGGCCCCGGGCCCAGCACGACCGGGCCCCGGTGCGCCCGGGCGGCCTCGCGCAGCCCCGGCTCGTCGAAGCGCCGCACGGTGACCCCCAGCCCCGAGGTGCGCAGCAGATGCGCCAGCATCGCGGTGAAGGTGTCCTCCGCATCGATGACCAGGGCCTGACCGCTCAGCTCGGCGACCGGCGCGGTGGTCTGCATCCGCAGCCAGAAGGGGGCCAGGCCGGCGCGGCGGGCGTCCAGCGCGGCCCGCACCCGCGGGTCGTCGGCCAGCCGCGGCGGGCGGCTGCCGTCGGCGGGCCGCGCGGGCGCCGGCCGCACCCCCAGCGCACTGAGCACCCCCGCCGCCTTGGCGTGCGTCTCGGCGACCTCGCTGTACGGGTCGGAGGCGCGCACCAGCGTGGCGCCGACCGGCACCCGCAGCCGGCCGGCGGCGGAGATGTCGGCGGTACGGATCAGGATCGGCGAATCCAGCGTGCGGGTGCAGGAGCCCTCCTCGGGTCCGCCGCCCGGGGCCCGCCCGATCAGCGCCAGCGCGCCCGCGTAGTAACCGCGGCCCCGCCCGTCGGGGTCCACCGGCTCGTGCCGCTCGATGACCCGGCAGGCGTTCTGCACCGGCGACCCGGTGACCGTCGCCGCGAACATCGTCTCCTTGAGCACCTCGCGCACATCGAGGGTGGACCGGCCGCGCAGCTCGTACTCGGTGTGCGCCAGATGTGCCATCTCCTTGAGCCGCGGCCCGATGACCACCCCGCCCTTGTCGCCCACGGTGCACATCATCTTCAGTTCCTCGTCCACCACCATGGACAGCTCCTCGGCCTCCTTGCGGTCGTCGAGGAACGCCAGCAGGCTCTCCGCGGTCGGGCCGTCCTGCGGGTAGCGGTAGGTGCCGCTGATGGGATTCATCACGACGGTGCCGCCCGACATCCGCACATGTACCTCGGGGCTGGCGCCGACCAGCGTGTGCACCCCCGGGCGGTGCACCACATACGTCCAGTACGCCCCGCGCTCACCGGCCAGCAGCCGCCGGAACAGCGCCAGCGCGTCGGCCGCCGAAAAGTCCGCGATCTCGCCCTGGAACGTCCGGCGGATGACGAAGTTCGCGCCCTCACCGGTGCCGATCTCGTCCCGCACCACCCGCCCGACGATCTCGGCGTAGGCGTCGTCGTCCACGTCGAACGCCCCGTCCGTCACCTGCACGTCATGCGTGGGCAGCGCCGCCAGCAGCGCGTCCAGGGGCACCTCGGCGCTCTCCCGGGGGCGCAGCACGGCCAGCGGGGTGCCGTCGTCGTGGGCCCGGAAGCCGCGCTCGTAGATCTGCCGGAAGGGGATCAGCGCGAGCGCATCGGTCACCGGCGTGTCCGGCACCCCGTCGCCCAGCGGGATGTCGGCCAGCCGCTCGACCTCGGTGACCTCGCCGGTCAGCACCTCGACGGTGCTGCCGTCCCGCCCGGGGGAGCGGCGGCGGAGCAGGGCGAACGGCGGGCAGGCGGGGTCGAGCAGCCGGCTGACGAGGGCGGCGGCGTCGGTGCGGGCGGGAGGCTCGCGGTGCATGGCGGGGTTCCTTCCAGGAGGGGAGGGAACGGCCGCCGGAAAAGGCTGAAGGCCGCCCCTCGGGCGGCCTTCGCGGAGTGTCTGTGTGCGCGCGAAATCAGTGGGCCGCCGGATGAGCGGTCCACCACCAGTTCATGTTCATGGCGGGATGCGCGTGCATGGCGGTCACCCTACCGGACGGACCGCGCCGCCCCCGGTGCGGCCCGTCTCACACTCCGGTCGGGGTACTGGACGCTCGGCGGGACCCCGTAATGTTGGCTTTGTGACCGTGAACGCTGAAACCCACGCCGGTGGCCACACCTGGCGAGACCTGCCCGCGGCGCAGCAGCCTGACTGGCCGGACCAAGAGGCTCTGCGCGATGTGATCGCGGAGCTCGAGTCCTATCCGCCGCTCGTCTTCGCGGGCGAGTGCGACCAGCTGCGCGAGCGCCTGGGAGCAGTCGCCCGTGGTGAGGCGTTCCTGCTGCAGGGCGGCGACTGCGCGGAGGCCTTCGACGCCGTCTCCGCCGAGCACATCCGCAACAAGCTCAAGACGCTGCTCCAGATGGGCGCCGTCCTGACCTACGCCGGGTCCGTCCCGGTGGTCAAGGTCGGCCGGATCGCCGGCCAGTACAGCAAGCCGCGCTCCAAGCCCACCGAGACCCGCGACGGGGTGACGCTGCCGACCTACCGCGGCGACTCCGTCAACGGCTTCGAGTTCACCGAGGCGGCCCGCATCCCGGACCCCGAGCGGCTCAAGCGGATGTACCACGCCTCCGCGGCGACCCTGAACCTCGTGCGCGCCTTCACCACCGGCGGCTACGCCGACCTGCGCCAGGTGCACGCCTGGAACCAGGACTTCGTGAAGTCCTCGCCCTCCGGACAGCGCTACGAGGCGCTGGCCCGCGAGATCGACCGCGCGATGAACTTCATGAACGCCTGCGGGGTGGACCCGGAGGAGTTCCGCACCGTCGAGTTCTACGCCTCCCACGAGGCGCTGGTCCTCGACTACGAGTCGGCGCTGACCCGGGTCGACTCGCGCACCGGTCACCTCTACGACGTCTCCGGGCACATGCTCTGGATCGGCGAGCGCACCCGTCAGCTCGACGGTGCGCACATCGAGTTCGCCGCGCGGGTGCGCAACCCCATCGGCGTCAAGCTCGGCCCGACGACGACGCCCGAGGACGCGCTGACGCTGATCGAGCGGCTCGACCCGGAGCGGGAGCCGGGCCGGCTGACCTTCATCACCCGCATGGGAGCGGACAAGGTCCGCGACAAGCTCCCCGAGCTGGTCGAGAAGGTCACCGCCTCCGGCGCCCAGGTCGCCTGGATCTGCGACCCGATGCACGGCAACACCTTCGAGGCGGCCTCCGGTCACAAGACCCGGCGCTTCGACGATGTGCTGGACGAGGTCAAGGGCTTCTTCGAGGTCCACAAGAGCCTCGGCACGCACCCGGGCGGTATCCACGTCGAGCTGACCGGTGACGATGTCACCGAGTGCGTGGGCGGCGGCGACGAGATCTTCGTCGACGACCTCCACCAGCGCTACGAGACCGCCTGCGACCCGCGGCTCAACCGCAGCCAGTCGCTCGACCTGGCGTTCCTGGTGGCGGAGATGTACCGCGACCAGTGAGCCGGTGGGCCGCTGACCTGCACTGACGGTCAGGGACAACAGACGATGGGGCGCGGATCCTGTGATCCACGCCCCATCGCGTTGTGCAGCCCCCGGCGCGCCAGGTAAGGTAAGGGTAACCTCACTCAAGATCAGCCGGATCGATGAGGTTCCCTACGGAGGTGACACCGCGTGTACGTCTGCTCTTGCTTCGGGATCACCGAGCAGCAGGTCCGCGACCACGCGGACACCGGCGCCTGCACGCCCCGTCAGATCGCCTCCGCCTGCAAGGCCGGCACCGACTGCGGCAACTGCGTACGCCGCATCCAGGCCCTGCTCGGCCGGGGCGCCTGCCCCCGCCGGGAGCTCATCGAGAACGGCACGTCCGAGCCGCTGGGCGCGGCGGCGGGCGCAGTGGAGCCCGTGGCGCTCTCGGAGGCCGCGTAGCCGTCAGGGCCGCGGTCTCCGCCAGGGGTGAGGGAGATCCTTCCCTGTCGCCCGGGCAGTGGCCGCGACGGCGCATCGGCCCGCTCGCTCAGCTCGGCTGCTCGATGAGCTGGGCGAGGTAGAGCGCCTCCCCGAGCTTTTCGATCAGTTCCAGCTGGGTGTCGAGATAGTCGATGTGATGTTCCTCGTCGGCGAGGATGTCCTCGAAGATATTCGCCGAGGTGATGTCGCCCTTGGTGCGCATGAGTTCGATTCCGCGCTTGAGCCGGTCGATTGCCTCGACCTCGACCTGCCGGTCGGCCTGGAACATCTCGGTGACGGTCTGACCGACCCGCACATGGAAGAGCCGCTGGTAATTCGGCAGACCTTCGAGGAAGAGAATCCGGTCCGTCAGGATCTCCGCGTGCTTCATCTCGTCGAAGGACTCGGAGCGGGTGTACTTCGCGAGCTTCGTCCAGCCGAAGTTCTCCTGCATCTTGGCGTGCAGGAAGTACTGGTTGATCGCGGTCAGCTCGGCGGTCAGCTGCTCGTTGAGGAATTCGATGACCTCGGGGTCGCCCTGCATGGCTGCGGGCTCCTTCCACGCGAGAACTGGGCAGGTGCCGCGCATCCTCGCACCGCCCGGAGCGGGCCGTCCAGTAAGTGCATGCTTAGTACGAGTTGCCCCAATCCCTCCCGTCGCTGGTCATCGGCACCCCTTCCGGTCTGAGACCATGGAGGGCATGGGTCAGCCGGAAAGCCGCGAAGAGGAGCCTCCTGCGCTCCCTCCGGGCCAGCGGCTGCAGCGGGGCTGGCCGGTGACCCATTACGGGCCGGTCCCCAAGTTCCGTCCCGAACGCTGGGAGTTCCGGGCTTTCGGGGCCACCGCCGACGGTGCGAAACACTGCTGGTCGCACGAGGAATTCACGGCACTGCCGTACACCACGGTCGTCGCCGATATGCACTGCGTGACGAAATTCAGCATGCTGGGAGCCGAATGGGGCGGGGTGCGCACCCAGACCATTCTTGATCTTGCACCGCCCGCGCCCGATGTCACCCATGTGATGGTGTGGGCCGAGTACGGCTTCAGCTCGAATCTGCGGATCGAGGATTTCGCCGCCGAGAAGTGCCTCTTCGCCACCCATCGCTCGGGAGAACTCCTCACCGCGGAACACGGATTCCCGGTCCGCCTGATCGTTCCGCATCTGTACGCCTGGAAAGGCCCCAAGTGGGTCCGCGGCATCGAATACATGCGGGCCGACCGCCGCGGCTTCTGGGAGGAGCGCGGCTACCACAACCTCGGTGACCCCTGGCGGGAGCAGCGCTACTCGTACCAGGAAGAGCCCGGGGACGGCCCCGAGCTCTGACCCCGTCCGCAGCGGCCCGCCGGGTCAGCGCCCGCGCAGCTCCTTGAGCCGCGCCACGTCCGCCGCATGCCCTTCCTTGCCGCCGGGCGTCTCGACGACCAGCGGCACCCCGGCCGTCGCGGGATGGGTGAACAGCTCGCCGAAGGGCTCCGCGCCGATGTGACCCGCGCCGATGTTCTCGTGCCGGTCCTTGTGGGCGCCGGCCACGTCCTTGGAATCGTTGGCGTGGATCAGCTTCAGCCGGCCCTCGCCGGTGACCTCCACCAGCTCGTCCAGCAGCGCCTTCGTCCCGCCCGGTGCCGCCATGTCGTGCCCGGCCGCGAACGCATGACAGGTGTCGAGGCAGACCCCCAGCCTGGGGTGGCGGTCCAGCGCGTCGAAGTACGGGCCGAGATCCTCGGCCATCGCACACAGCGACGCCCCCTGCCCGGCCGTCGGCTCCAGCAGCAGCCAGGGGTCGTCCGGGTGCGTCAGCTCGTCGAGCAACGGCCGCAGCCGCTCCCTGACCTGCGCCATCGCCACCGCCCGCGGCCGTCCGCCGGTCGCCGAGCCGGTGTGCACGACCACCCCGAGCGCACCGATCTCCCGGCCGCGGCGCAGCGAGTGGCGCAGCGACGCCACGGACCGCTCGACCGTCGCCTCGGTGTGCGACCCGAAGTTGATCAGATACGGGGCATGGACATAGACGGGAATCTGCTCCTGGGCACAGGCCGCCCGGAACGCCTCGTCCTGTTCCGGGTTGCCGGGCACCGTCGCCCAGCCGCGCGGATTGGCCACGAAGACCTGGACGACCTCGTCGCCCATCTCCCGGGCGTACGGCAGGCCGGTCTTCGCCAGCCCGCCGGCCACCGGAACATGGCCGCCGACCGGATTACGTGCACGGGCGCGCAGCTCGGCGCCCTGGGGGGAAGTACTCACCCTCTCAGGGTGCCAGGTGTCCCGCGGCCGCCGTCCGCCGGACGGCCGCGGGGCCGCCCGCTCTTACAGCCCGCCTTCGAGCTTGATGGTGATCGTGCCGCCCTTCGGCGCCTTCTGACCGGCCTCGACGGACTGCGATTCGACCGTGTCCTTCGGGAAGAAGAACGGCTTGTCCACCTCGACCTGGAAGCCCAGGTCGGTCAGCTGCTTCTTGGCGTCGTCGACGTTCTTGCCGGTCACGTCCGGGACGGGGATCATCTCCGGGCCCTTGGACAGCGTCAGGGTGACCGTGTCGCCCTTGCCGAGCTTGCCGCCCTCGGCCGGCGTCTGCCGGGCGACGGTGCCCTTGTCCTGCGTGGAGAAGACCGGCTGGTCGGCGAAGCGCACCTGGAAGCCGGCTTCGCGCAGCGTGGTCGCGGCGTCCGCGCGCTTGCTGCCGAGCACCCCCGGCACCTGGACCGCGGTGCCCCGGCTGATGGTCAGCCCCACCGCGGTGTCCGGCCGCCGCTTGCTGCCCGCGGCCGGGTCCGTACGGATCACCGAGCCCTTGGCCACCTCGTCGTTGAACTCCCGCGCCTCGGTGCCCGGGATCAGCCCGCGGTCGCGCAGCTTCCGCTTGGCGTCGGCGACCGGGGTGCCGGACAGGTCGGGGACGCTGACGATGTTCGGGCCGCGGGAAACGGTGAGGGTGACCGTGCCGTTGCCGCGGATCCGCTTGCCGTTCGCCGGATCCGTCTTCATGACGTGACCGCGGTCCACGTTCGAGCTGAAGCCGCGCACCACCTTCACGCCCAGGCCCTCGTCCCGCAGCGTCTTCTCGGCCTTGGCCTGCGGCATGTCCAGCACCGCGGGCACGGTCGTGAACTGGCCGGAGTTGATGTACCAGACGCCCGCGCCCACCCCGAAGACCAGCAGCACGGCCGCGAGCACGGTGATCAGCCGCCGGTGCCGCGGCAGCCCGCGGCGGTTGGGCGCACCCGTCCCGCCCGGCACCGGCCGCAGCCGGGTGGTCCGCTCCTCCGGCGGCACCTCCAGCCGGCTGGTGCGGTGCAGCTCCGCCTCGTCCGCCCCCGGCGCCTTACCGGCCGGCCGCGGTATCACGTCCGTCCGCTCCGTGCCGTCGCCGCCCGCGGGCACCTCCTTGGCCTGCGGCGGTACGACGTCCAGCTGGGCGTCGGTCAGCTGCGCCCGAGCCTCCTGCGCCCGGGACAGCAGCGCCACCGCGTCCTGCGGGCGGTGCTGCGGATCGCGGGCACAGGCCAGCGCGACCAGCTCGTCCAGCTGCGGGGCCAGCCCCGGCACCAGTCCGGACGGCGGCAGGACGTCCTCGTGCAGATGCTGGTAGAGGACCTGCGCCACGGAGCCGCCGGTGTGCGGCTTGGTGCCGGT
This sequence comes from Streptomyces sp. 2323.1, assembly GCF_900221035.1. Lineage (NCBI taxonomy): Bacteria > Bacillati > Actinomycetota > Actinomycetes > Kitasatosporales > Streptomycetaceae > Streptomyces > Streptomyces sp. 2323.1. The sequence continues at coordinate 5,971,978 of NZ_LT907981.1, forward strand.
CAGCATCTCGTAGAGCACCACACCGCAGGCGTAGACATCGACCCGGGCGTCCGCGGTGCCGTGCTCCATCTGCTCGGGCGCGAGATAGGAGACCGTCCCCAGGACGGAGCCGGTCGAGGCGGTGGTGTTCGTGTCGACCGCGCGCACCAGCCCGAAGTCGGCGACCTTGACCCGGCCGTCGTCGCCGATCAGGACGTTCTCCGGCTTCATGTCGCGGTGCACCAGGCCGGCGCGGTGCGCGGCCCCCAGCGCGGCCAGGATCGGCTCCAGGATGTCCAGCGCGGCCCGCGGCTGGAGGGCGCCCCGCTCGCGCAGCACATCGCGCAGCGTGCAGCCGGCGACGTACTCCATCGCCAGATAGACGTACGTCCCGTCCGTGCCCTGGTCGAAGACGCCCACCACATTGGGGTGCGACAGCCGCGCCACGGACTTCGCCTCGCGGATGAAGCGGTCGACGAACGCCCCGTCCGTGGCCAGACTCGGGTGCATCACCTTCAGGGCGAGCGCCCGGTCCAGCCGGGTGTCCATGGCCTGATAAACCGTGGCCATACCGCCGGCGGCGATGCGCGCCTGGACGCGGTAGCGGCCGTCGAGCAGCTGGCCCACGAGCGGGTCCTGAAGGGTCGTATCCACGGGGAACGAGTCTACGGGTCGCTGCGCTTGGCTTGGCTTCCCACGTTGTTGGCTTTCCCGCCCTTCCGCTGCGCTTTGCGGCGCGGCGCACGTTGTCGGCTTTCCCGCCGTGTTTCGTCTCGCCGTTGCGCCTGCGGCGGGCGTGGGTGGTCGGGTGCGGTGCCGCTCCTCCGGACTTCGTCCTGCGGCTCGGCCCCTCCCGTGGTGGGGAGGAAACAGGCCGGTGGGAGTGCTTGTAGGTGGTCCGGTGTGCCTAGTCGGTCGCAGTAGCTGGCTACCGTGGCGCGCCCCCACTCACCTTCCCTTTTCCCACAACGGGAGGGGACGGGCCGGAGGGGCCGGTGTGTGGGACGTAAAGCGAAGCAGTCCCACACACCGGCCCCGGAGGTCCGTCACCGCACCCGACACCCACCCGGCCCGCCGCAGGCGCAACGGCGAGAAGCAACCACGGCGGGAAAGCCGACAACGTGCGGCGCGCCGCAAGGCGTAACGGCGAGAAACCGCCACGGCGGGACAGCCGACAACGTGGGAATCAAAACGCTGGCCGCTCCGGGTCCAGCTCGGCCATCCCCTCCGTCGGTGAGGACGCGAGAGCGAAATGGCGGCGCGGGATGCGGCCCGCGCGGTGGGCCAGCCGGCCCGCCTCGACCGCGTGGCGCATCGCGTGGGCCATCAGCTCCGGCTCCTGCGCGCGGGTCACGGCGGACGCCAGCATCACCGCTGCGCAGCCCAGCTCCATGGCCAGGGCGGCGTCCGAGGCGGTGCCCGCGCCGGCGTCCAGGATCACTGGGACGCCGGCCCGCTCGGTCATCAGCTGGAAGTTGTGCGGGTTGCGGATGCCCAGCCCGGAGCCGATCGGCGAGCCCAGCGGCATGATCGCGGCGCAGCCCACCTCCTCCAGCCTGCGGGCCAGCACCGGATCGTCGTTCGTGAAGGGGAGCACCGTGAAACCGTCGTCCACCAGGGTCTCGGCGGCATCCAGCAGCTCCACCGGGTCGGGCAGCAGGGTGCGCTCGTCGGCGACGACCTCCAGCTTGATCCAGTCGGTGCCGAGCGCCTCCCGGGCGAGCCGGGCGGTGAGCACCGCTTCCCCGGCGGTGAAGCAGCCCGCGGTGTTCGGCAGCACCCGGATCCCGTGCCGTTCCAGTACGGACAGCACCGAGCCCTGCACGGTCGGATCCAGCCGCCGCATGGCGACCGTCGTCAGCTCCGTCCCCGACGCGAGCAGCGCCCGCTCCATCACGTCGAGGCTGGGTGCGCCGCCGGTGCCCATCATCAGACGGGACCCGAAGGTGGTGCCGGCGAGGGTGAACGGGTCGGGGGCCGCGGTGGTGGTGGGAGCGGTTTCCCGCCGGGTTGCGATATCGGTCATGTCTGCGGGTCAGCCTCCCTGGACGGCGGTGAGAACCTCGACGCGGTCGCCGTCGCCGAGCGGGGTGGTGGGCCACTGGGCGCGCGGCACCACGAGGTCGTTGACCGCCGCGGCCACCCCGGAGGACGCCGGGGTCAGCGTCGCGACCAGCCGGTCGAGGGTGAGCCCGCCGGCGACCTCGCGGGCCTCGCCGTTGACGGACACGGACACGGTGGGGGCGCTCATACGGGCTGCTCCTGGGGGGTACGGGTGCGCACGGGCCCCGGGATGCCGGGGGAGAAGCGCGCGGGGGAGAAGGGGCGGGCCACGTCCGGCAGGCTCCCGGTGGCCAGCGACTCGGCCATCGCGTCACCGGTGACCGGCGTCAGCAGCACCCCGTTGCGGAAGTGGCCGCAGGCCAGTTGCAGGCCGGGCAGCTCGGTCGGCCCGAGCAGCGGGGCGTTGTCGGGGGAGCCGGGGCGCAGCCCGGCGCAGGTCTCGACGAGCGGCAGTTCGGTGATGCCCGGGACCAGCTCGTGCGCGTCCCGCAGCAGCTCGTAGACCCCGCCCGCGGTCACGGTGGTGTCCCAGCCCAGCTCCTCGCTGGTGGCGCCGACGACCAGTTCGCCGCTCGCCCGCGGCACCAGGTAGAGCGGCCCGCCGCGTACGACGGCCCGTACGGTGCGCGACAGGAAGGCGGGGCTCCCGGCCGGCACCTCCGGCAGCCGCAGCCGCAGCACCTGTCCCTTGACCGGCCGCACCGGCGGCAGCACCCCGTCGGGGACGCCGGCCAGGCGGCCGCTCTCGCTGCCCGCGGCCAGGACGACCTGACCGGCCGACAGCCGTGTCCCGTCGGCGAGTTCGGCGCCGGTGGCCCGTCCGCCCGCGACCGTCAGCCGGGCGGCGCGGCTGCGGTGGAAGTCCACGCCGGCGCGCTCGCAGGCGACCAGCAGGGCGCTCGCGAGCCGGCGCGGATCGACCTGGTGGTCGCCGTCCACCCGCAGCCCGCCGCGCACCCCGGGGGCCAGCATCGGCTCCAGGCGGCGGCACTCGCGCCCGGTCAGCCACTGCGAGTCCAGCCCCGAGCGGATCTGCAGGGCGTGCAGCTCGCGCAGGTGCGCGCGGTCGTCGGCGTCCAGCGCGACGGCCAGGGTGCCGCACCGCCGGTAGCCGATCCGCTGCCCGCCGGCCTCCTCCAGCTCCCGGGTGAACTCGGGGTAGCGCCGCGCCGAGGCGAGATTGAGCCCCAGCAGGGTCTGCTCGCCGTAGTGGAGCTCGCTGACCGCGGCCAGCATGCCGGCCGCGACCCGGGCCGCGCCGCCACCGGGCGCCGGATCGGCCACCGCGACGGTCAGTCCGCGGCCGGCCGCCCGCCAGGCGGTGACCAGTCCGATGATGCCGCCGCCGAGTACGAGCACATCCGGCCTCCCGGCGGACGGCTGCGACCGTGCGGCAGATGGTGGCATGGGCATCCAGCCCCTCCCTTCGCCGGCATGACCCGGATCAGGTTCGTACGGTCGGAGGCCGCCCAGCCTCCCTCTCAGCCCGGTGCGTCCGGGCTCCCGCGAGTGCGTGTAGCCGTCACCCTAATACGGTGCCGCGACGCGCCGTAAGGTGCCGCCCCCGGCGCGCCCACGGGCCCGCACGCCTCACCGAGCGTCCATGACGCTGTGTCAGAGATCTCCTTGCGCGCTGCTGCGGACGGCCCCGCCCACCGTCCTAGAGTGATCAGGTGAGCGAGCAGAGCAAGTCCTCCCAGGCCCCTGACCGCACGCCGCGCGTCGTGATCGTCGGCGCGGGAATCGCGGGTGTGCAGACCGCCGTCGCCCTGCGCGAACAGGGCTGGCGCAGCGCGATCACGCTCCTCGGCGACGAGCCCCACCAGCCCTACGACCGCCCGCCGCTGTCCAAGGCGGTGCTGCTGGGCAAGGCCGAAGGCTCCACCTTCGACGTCGACTTCGCCGCGCTCGGCATCGACCTCCACCTCAACCGCCCCGTGACCGGCCTGGTACCGGAGGCGCGCCAGGTCGAGACGGCCGCCGGCCCGGTCTCCTACGACTACGCGGTCCTCGCGACCGGCGCCGAACCGATCATGCTGCCGGGCAGCGAGGGGCTGCCTGGCGTCCATCTGCTGCGCACCCTCGACGACGCCGCGCGGCTGCGGCCGGTGCTCGCCGCCCAGCACGAGATCGTGGTCGTCGGGGCCGGCTGGATCGGTGCCGAGTTCGCGACCGCGGCCCGGGAAGCGGGCTGCGCGGTCACCGTCGTCGAGGCCGCCGACCGCCCGCTGGCCGGCGCCCTGCCGCCCGAGGTGGCCACCCACATGACCGGCTGGTACGCGGACGCCGGCGCCGAGCTGCGCACCGGCGCCCGGGTCGCATCCGTCACGCCGGGCGCGGTCACCCTGGAGGACGGCACGACCCTGCCCGCCGACGCGGTGGTCGTCGGGATCGGCGCCCGGCCCGCCACCGGCTGGCTGGCCGGCTCGGGCGTCGAGGTGTCCCCGCAGGACGGCTCCGTCCTGGCCGACGGTCGCCTGCGCACCTCCGTGCCCGGTGTGTACGCGGTCGGCGACTGCGCCTCCTTCCCCTCGGCCCGCTACGGCAGCCGGCTGCTCATCCACCACTGGGACAACGCCCTCCAGGGCCCCCGCACGGTCGCCGAGAACATCGCCCGCGGCGGCACGGAAGGGCTGGTCTACGACCCCGTCCCGTACTTCTGGTCGGAGCAGTTCGGCCGGTTCGTGCAGTACGCGGGCCACCACGTCGACGCCGATGACCTGGTCTGGCGCGGCGACCCGACCGGGGCCGCCTGGTCGGTGATCTGGCTGCGGGAGGGCCGGCTCGTCGCGCTGCTGGCCGTGGGCCGCCCGCGCGACCTCGCCCAGGGACGCAAGCTCATCGAGCGCGGGGTCGTCCTGGACCGGGAGCGGGCCGCGAACGCCTCCGTACCGCTGAAGGCGGCGGCGCTGTAGCGGGGCCGCACCACGGTCGCCGACGGCAGCCGGCCGTCACCCTCCGGTGTGCAGCAGGCCCCCGACGGCGATGCCCGGCTACCGGCTGTCAGTGCGAGGTGGCAGGCTTGTTCCTGTGACCGAGATTGACGCAAACATCGATGGACTCGTCCCCGCCTGGCTCACCCTCCCCGACATCGCCGAACGGCTCGGCGTCGAGGTGACCCGTGTCCGGCAGCTGGTCAAGGAGGGCCAGCTGATCGCGGTGCGCCGCGGCGAGAACCGGGCACTGCACGTGCCCGCCGATTTCATCAAGGACGACAAGGTGGTCAAGGGGCTCGTCGGCACCCTCACCCTGCTCAAGGACGACGGCTTCACCGACGAGGAGATGCTGGAGTGGCTGTTCACCCCGGATGAGACCCTGCCCGGCACGCCCGCCCAGGCGCTGCGCGAGAATCGCGGCACGGAGGTGAAGCGCCGGGCCCAGGCGCTCGCCGTCTGACGCACCCGGCGCGGCGCGCTCCCGTCCCGCAACCGCACCAGCATCCGTAACCACATCCGAGGGGTGTACGGACCGGAAGGACCGGCCCGTGCACCCCCGACCCGGGGGGAAGCCGCCCGATGACCACCGCACGACAGGCCCTTGCCGACGCCCGCCTCTACCTGTGCACGGACGCCCGCACCCGGCAGGGCGACCTCCCGCAGTTCCTGGACGCGGTGCTCGCCTCCGGGGTGGACATCGTCCAGCTGCGCGACAAGGGCCTGGAGGCGGGTGCGGAGCTCCGGCATCTGGAGGTCTTCGCGGACGCCTGCCGGCGACACGGCAAGCTGCTCGCGGTCAACGACCGGGCGGACGTCGCCCACGCGGCCGGCAGCGACGTGCTGCACCTCGGCCAGGGCGACCTGCCGGTCCCGGCCGCCCGCGCCCTGCTCGGCCCCGAGGTCCTCATAGGCCGCTCCACCCACGCCGAGGCCGAGGTGGACGCAGCCCTCGACGAACCCGGCGTGGACTACTTCTGCACGGGCCCGTGCTGGCCCACCCCCACCAAGCCCGGCCGGCACGCCCCCGGCCTCGACCTGGTCCGCTACGCCGCCTCCCGCGCCCCCGAGCGCCCCTGGTTCGCGATCGGCGGGATCGACGCCGGAAACCTGGACGAGGTGCTCACGGCCGGCGCCCGCCGCATCGTGGTGGTCCGCGCCCTCACGGAGGCGGACGACCCGGGGGCGGCGGCCGCGGACCTGGCCAAGCGCATCCGCAGCTGGGACGCCTAGGCATCTCGTGTAGGCATCTCGTGCGGGGGTGACCGGGATCACCCCGCGCCGGCGCCAGAAGACCGGTCGGCTTCCGCGGCCGGCTTCCGCAGGGCCCGGGATGCGGTGGCAGCGGAAAGTTTTCCGACTTCCCGGCGACCGGAAAATGTCCAACCAGTGGACATGAACCGCACCAACCAGGCATAACGCCGATCACGGTTGGTGTGTGCCCGGCCGGTGGTTAACCTGCCGGTATGGCCCTAGGTACAGCTTCCACCAGGACTGATCGCGCACGAACGGTGCGCGACCTGCTTGCCTCCGGTAAGCAGTCGTACTCGTTCGAGTTCGCCGCCCCCAAGACGGAGAAGGGCGAGCGGACCCTGTGGAACGCCATTCGCCGCATCGAGGCCGTCTCGCCGACCTTTGTCTCCGTGACGTACGGCGCCGGCGGCACCTCCCGTGACGGCACGGTGCGCGCCACCGAGCGCATCGCCACCGACACCACCCTGACCCCGGTCGCCCATCTGACCGCGGTCAACCACTCCACGGCGGACCTGCGCAACATCATCGGCCAGTACGCCGGTGCCGGGATCCGCAACATGCTCGCGCTGCGCGGCGACCCGCCCGGCGACCCGATGGGCGAGTGGGTCAAGCACCCCGACGGCGTCGCCTACGCCGCCGACCTGGTCCGTCTCATCAAGGAGTCCGGCGACTTCTGTGTCGGCGTCGCCGCCTTCCCCGAGATGCATCCGCGCTCGACGGACTGGGACACGGATGTGGCGCACTTCGTCGACAAGTGCCGGGCCGGCGCGGACTTCGCCATCACCCAGATGTTCTTCTATCCCGAGGACTACTTCCGGCTGCGGGACCGGGTGACGGCCGCGGGTTGCTCCACGCCGATCATTCCGGAGATCATGCCGGTGACGAACGTGCGCCAGATCGAGCGGTTCGCGCAACTCAGCAACGCGGCCTTCCCGCCCGAGCTGGCCGAGCGCATCCTCGCCGTCAAGGACGACCCGGCGGCGGTACGCTCCATTGGCATCGAGTACGCAACGGATCTGTGCGCACGTTTGATGGCCGAGGATGTTCCCGGGTTGCACTTCATTACCCTGAACCACTCCACGGCGACCCTGGAAATCTACGAGAATCTGGGCCTGCACCAGCAGTCCTGATCACGGTGGCCGGCGAGCGGCGGAAGAGGGGCGTATATGGGCTGGACGGTCCTCTACATCGCGTTCGGCCTGGTCGCCCTGTGGTTGCTCAGTGAGGTCCTGCTCCAGAACAAGGCGCGACTGCGCTGGCGGTTGCTCGCCTTCGCCGGTTTCCTCACCGTGGTCGTCGGTGTCCTCATCCCGTCGGTGATCGCGATCGGAGTGGGCCTCGCCGCCTTCGCCGTCGGGCAGACCAATGTGACGCTCTCCTTCCGCCGCGGCTTCACCACCGGCTGGGCCCTGCGCGGCAAGGACGGCAAGCCCGGCATGCCCGGGGTGCCGGGCAAGCCCGCCGAGGGGGGCCGGCGCCGCCGGGCCCGCAACTCCGGCCAGGCCTCCGCCGAACCGACGCTGGAGGTCTCCGGCCTGGAGGCGGTGCAGCCCACCGACACCGACGGACGGGGCTTCAACGCCGTGGCCGGCAACGGCCTGGAGGACACCTTCGAGAGCACCGGCGGCTTCCAGAGCCAGGACCCCTACGCCGGACAGGGCGCCTACGCCGGGCAGGGCTCCTACGACTACGACTCCGACGACGTCTTCCGCCGCCAGGACCCCTACCAGGGCGGGCAGTTGGACCAGAGCGCCTACGAAACCCAGCCGTTCGCCGTCCAGAACGACTATGCGCAGGCCGACGCCACCGCCGTCTATGCCCCGCAGCCGATGCCCGACGAGACCGGCCAGTACGGCATCTACAGCCCCGACGCCCGCGCCCCACAGCCCGAATACCCCGGCTACGACGCCTACGGCACCGCCCCCGGGAACGGTCCGGGCGCCGGCAACGGCTATGCGTACGACGGCAACGGCGCTGCGTACGGCGGCAGTTACGGTCAGAACGGCGCCGGCCAGGACACCTGGGCCGATCCCTACGCGGCCTACGGCGACGCCCTGGGCCAGCAGGCGCCCTACTCCGACCCGTACATCGGCACCCAGCAGTACTCCGCGGCCTACGACCCGTACGGGCAGCCGGACCCCTACGCGCAGTCGCCCTACGCCCAGGCGCCCTACGCCACGCAGCAGTACGACAGCCAGGGACAGCCGCTCGCCCAGAATCCGGGCCAGGGCTACGGCGAGACACCGCCCGGCGGTGTCTGGGTCCCCCAGCAGCGCGACAGCGAACTCCCGCCCGAGCAGCAGCCGTATCCGCCCTACCAGCAGGGCTACGACGGGCAGCAGTACCGGTACTGAGACCGGTAGCAGTACTGCTACGGGGCGAATCCGCATCGGGCGCGCGGCGCGATGGCGGCGCGACGGCGGGCCGGCCCCGGCCCGCACACCGCCCGGCCGTCAGGTCGAGCCGTGCCAGTCGTCGCCGTGCACGATCAGGCCCGCGACGATCGCGCCGGACATCCCGGCATGCGCGAGCCCGCCGCCCGGGTGCGACCAGCCACCGACCGCATAGAGCCCCGGTATCCGGGTGCGGTTGCCGGGCCGCAGAAAGCGCCCTTCCTGGCCGGCCAGCGCCGGGCCCGGCACCGGCATGTCGTCCGTGGGCGGCAGCACCTCCCGCCACAGCACCCGCTCCCGCAGCCCCGGCACCGCGGCCTCGGCGATCCCGGTCATCCGCTCCGCCTCGGCCGCCACGGCCGCCCCGTCGAGCCAGTCCACCGGGCCGTGCGCAGCGACCGTCGCGGTCAGCGTCACCGCCTCATGGGCGTCGTCCGGCCGTGCGGCGGGGTCGTCCGGGCGCAGCACAGTCACCGTGGGCCGGTCACAGGGGGTCCGCAGCCCGGGGCCGTCGCCGAAGACGCCCGCCAACTCGGCCGCGCGGTCCGCGGCATGCACCACCGTCCGGTGCACGGCGTCCGCGGGGCGCGCCCCGCGCAGCGCCAGACACACCGTCAGCCGCCCGGGGCCGCGCTCGCCCGAGCCGGGGCGCACCTCGTCGGCGCCCCACGGCTCCCGGCCCCCGCAGAGCCCCGCGAGCTGCCCCGGATCGATGCCCGCGACCACGAACTCCGCCTCGGCCACCCGGCCGTCGGCCAGCTCGACGCCCGCCGCCCGGCCGTCCTTCTCCACGATCCCGGTCACCGCGGCGCCGAAGCTGAACTCCACCTTGCGCGCCAGACAGCGCTCGTACACCGCGTCGGCCAGCGCCCGCAGACCACCGCGCGGATACCAGCTCCCGAAGGTCTGCTCCATGTACGGCAGCACGGCGGCGCTCGCCGGGGCGCTGCGCGGGTCGAAGCCGTAGGCCAGCGCATGGCTCTCCAGCAGCGCGACCAGCCGGGGGTCGGCCAGCTCGCGGCGGGCCACCTCGGCGAGGGTGGCGGTCGTGGGGCCCTTGCCCCGGCCGAACAGCCCGCGCCGACGCATCGCCGGATACGGATCGCGCCCCAGCACCCGCCAGTCCTGCCACAGCGGCTCCTCCAGGAGCGGTCGACGGGTGGCGTCCCAGGCCTCACGGGCGCGGCCCACCAGGGCGCTCCAGCGCTCCCCGGCGCCCGCACCCAGCGCCTCGTCCAGGGCCGCCAGCACGCCGGCCCGCGAGGCGTTCGGCAGAGATACGGCCGTGCCGTCGGCGAAGACATGGCGGCTCGCGGGGTCGACCTGGGACAGCTCAAGACAGCTCTCCAGCGGCTCCCGGCCGGTCTTGAGGAACAGATCCCGGTAGACGGCCGGCAGATGCAGCAGACCGGGCCCCGTGTCGAAGGCGAAGCCGTCCCGCTCCAGACGCCGCACCGCACCGCCGTGCGTCGCGCCGCGCTCGAACACCGCCACCCGGTGGCCCGCGACGGCCAGCCGGGCAGCGGCTGCCATCGCGCCCATCCCGGCGCCGATCACCGCAATCCGTGCCATGCCTGCGACTTTATCCGGAGCCACTGACAACGCCCGCACGGCCGGCGGCCGGACCGTCACCGGCCCCGGCGCCACCGGCCCGCGCGGACCGTCAGACCGCCGGCGGCACCGCGCCGCCCGCCGCGGCGAGCCGCTTGTCCTCGCGCCGCTGCCGCCGGCGCCGGAGGTACCGGCGGATCCGCGACCACAGAAGGACCACCACCGCGATCCCCGCGGCCAGCAGCGCCCCCGCGATGATCGCGGCCGCCACCGGATGGAACACCGCGAAGGCGACGAGCCCGGCGACGCCCAGATCCTCGACCACGCTCACCACGATGTTGCTGGCCGGCTCCGGCGAGGTGTTGACCGCGATCCGGGTGCCCGCCTTGACCAGATGGCTCACCAGCGCCGTCGAGCCGCCGACCGCGCTCGCCGCCAACTGGGGCAGCGAACCGTCGTGCCCGGCCAGCAGCGCCGCCACGACACCACCGGCGATCGGCCGGATCACCGTGTGTACGGCGTCCCAGACCGAGTCCACGTACGGGACCTTGTCGGCGACCGCCTCGCACAGGAACAAGACCCCGGCCACGAGCAGCACGTCGGGGCGCTGCAGCGCCGCGGGCACCTCCTCGCTGACGCCGGTCGCGCCGAGCAGGCCGAAGACGAGGACGACGGCATAGGCGTTGATCCCGCTCGCCCAGCCACTGGTGAACACCAAGGGAAGTACGGACACGCCGAAGATCGTAGGCCCTGGGGGTGCGTGCTCAGACTTGAGTATCCGTACTCAGACGCCGAGATGAGTAGGTACGCGGATGGGCCGCCGGCCACCCGGACGGAAGAGTAGGGGCCACGGAAGGGAAGCGGCGCCGCACCGCCGACACGGGGCGGCGGAGCGGCGCGGCTCCCGGACGTGACGGGGGATACGGGGGACGCACGGGGGAGCACGGGGGAAGCGCTGTCCTGGTCGGATCGGTGGGGGAACGATCTGTGCCAGGGCAGCGCACTCTTTTGCGCGGACCCGCGGGGGAGAACGGGTGCGCGCCGCACCTGACCACAACGGCGCGCATCCGCATCCGCCCCGGAATGCCCCCGCAACCAAGGGGCCCCGGCCCGCCCGCCGAGCCCGGCTACGCGACCTGGCCGCCGACGCGCCCCTGGAGCAGCCGCGACAGCGCCGCGTGGACCTCGTCGATCGACCGGTCCGGCTGGTAGGACTGCCAGTCAAGGGCGGCCACCAGAACCATCCCGAACAGCGCCGAGGCGGTCAGCGGGATATCGATCTCCTCGCTCAGCTCCGCACGGGCCACCGCCTCCCGCAGCACGGTCTCCACCACCGTGATGGCCCGCTCGCGCACCACCATCAGCGTCGACTGCCAGGCCCGGTTGGTGCGCCACAGCTCGGCCACGTAGAGCTGGGTGAGCGCCGGGTAACGGGAGATGAAGTCCAGGCCGGCCCGGATCATGGCGTCCAGCGCGTCGATCCGGCTGCCGCCCCGGCCGGTGACCTCGTCGGCGGCCGTCTGCAAGGAGGACGCCAGCAGCTCGATGCCGTGCCGCAGCAGCTCCTCGAAGAGAACGTTCTTGCTCGCGAAGTTGTAATACACGGTGCCCTTCGCGACGCCCGCCCGTTCGGCGATCTCGTCCACCGTGGTGGAGGAGAAACCCTGTTCGGCGATGAGCGTGACCGCGGCGTCGAAGAGCTTGCGCCGGGTGGCGTCGCGGCGTGAGTGGGAGCTGTCCATGGGGGCGATTCTGCCGCTCCCCGCGGATCGACGCGCGGCACGAGGGCGGTCCCACCGGGCGTCCGGCCCCGGGGAGCCTCCGGACAGGACGGTGGCGGTCCGGGGATACCTCCCAGCGGTAGCGGAGGGAGGGCGGGCGCTCGGGCTCAGCTCCGGGATGCAGATCCTTCATCCGCACCACCTCTCGGCCGCGCGCCGTCAGGGACGTCGGCACCAGCGCCCCGGCGGTGCACGCCAGAAGTACCGCATTGCCCTGCCACGCGGGCGCGAGCTCACCGCCCGGCATGAGCCGGCGCAGCCCCTCCACGAGGTAACTCAACGGCAGATACGGGTGGATGGCGGCAAAGGAGCAGGGGCTGGTCAGCACGGATAGGTGCCGCCCGCAGAGCCGCGGCCGCAGCAGGTCCCGCAGCGAACTGCCGAACCGGCCCTGCAACAGGGCACGTTCCCGCAGATGATCGCCGACCGTGAGCGCGGGATCGAGCTCGGCGTCGTGATGTCGATGTTCCGGAACGCGCATCCGCGGGGGCCCTTGACCCCGAATTCCGCGGCCGTGACCGCCGCCCGGCGCGGGGTACTGTCCACGAACCCTCCTCGAACTGACTGGTCAGTTCAAAACTTGTATCCGCACCCCACCTCCGGTCCGGCAATGGGGGTGTTGGGTTCCGGCCCCTCGAGTCCGCCGGAAATCCATCCCCTTTTCGGTGAAAGTGCAGGTCAGGCCCGATTGTCAGTGGGGTACGTCACGATGGGTTCATCCGGTCCCGAATCGGCATTCGGTCCCGAACCGGCATGCGACGACAGGAGGTTCGTCATGGCAGCTCGTCCCGGCAGGGGCAGCTCCGCTGCGTACGGTCCCCCGAGCGATGTCCACCCCGTCCTGCGGCGGGCGACCGCACCACCCGCCGCCCTCGATCTGCTCACCCAGGCCCAGCAGGGTCTGGCGGAAGCACAGACCCTGGAAACCCCCAACGAGCGGTTCGCCACGGCTCATCTGGCCGCGTTGCGCACTGCCGCCGCCGTCCTCGCCGTCCGCGGCCGGCCCGAGGCCACCGCGCGCCGCAGGCGGCGTATCCGCAGCGCCTGGGAGGTCCTCCCCGAGGTCGCTCCCGAACTCACCGAGTGGAGCGCTCTCTTCGCCGCCGGCGCCGACCGCCGGGCGAAGGCCGAGGCCGGTATAGCCGGCGCGGCCGGCCGCCGGGACGCCGATGATCTTCTGCGGGACGCCGCGATGTTCCTGCGCCTGGTGGAGCGGATGCTGCTCGTCCAGCCCTCGCTGCCGCCCCAGCGCGCGGGGTAGGGGCCGGCCGAGCCAGGTGAGGCGGGGGTGGGGTGGGGAGGGGGAGGGCCCCCGGGGGAGGGCCCGGGGGGAGGGAAAGAGAAGCCCCGCCCCACGCCGCACACAAGACGGACCGCTCCGCAGGCGGCGGACGCCGCCGGACGGAATAGGGTGGTGGACGCCTAGACGTTCATGCCCCCTCCGAGGAGCCACCCGCCGTGTCTGACCCGCTGCGCCCCCGCGCATCCCTTCGTACCGCCGTGGTCTGGGAGGTCCTCAAGGACGCCCTGGAGCGCCGGGTCAAGACCGCCGGGCGCGATGTCCTGGACGTCCTCGACACCGGCGGCGGCACCGGCAACTTCGCCGTGCCGGTCGCCCGCCTCGGCCACCGCGTCACGGTCGTCGACCCCAGCCCCAACGCCCTCTTCGCCCTGGAACGCCGGGCCGCGGAAGCCGGTGTCGCCGACCGGGTACGTGCGGTCCAGGGCGACGCCCACGGCCTCTTCGACGTCGTCGAGCGCGGCGGCTACGACACCGTGCTCTGCCACGGCGTGCTGGAGTACGTCGACGACCCGGCCGAGGGCGTCCGCAACGCCGTCGACGCGCTGCGCCCGGCCGGCACCCTCAGCCTGCTCGCGGCCGGTCTGGGCGGCGCCGTCCTCGCCCGCGCCCTCGCGGGCCACTTCACCGAGGCCCGGCACGCCCTCACCGACCCCGCAGGCCGCTGGGGCGAGGGCGACCCCGTCCCGCGCCGGTTCACCGCCGACCAGCTCACCGACCTGGTGTCCGCCACCGGTCTGCAGGTCGGCGCGGTCCACGGCGTACGGGTCTTCGCCGATCTGGTCCCCGGTGTGCTGGTCGACACCGAGCCGGGCGCCATGGAGGCCCTGCTGAAGCTCGAAGCGGCCGCCGCCGAACAGCCCGCGTTCCACTCCGTGGCCACCCAGCTGCACGTCCTCGCGGAGCGCGACTGACCCACGCGGCACGGGCGACTACCGCGTGCAGTCGGCCACAGACCACCCGATCAGCCCCTTCGCCCCGTATGATCGGGGTACGACGTTCCGGCATGACGGACAGGCGGGTGGGGAATGCAGGCAGCATCGCCACCGGTCTCCTCGGCGGCCCGGACAGTGAACTGGCGTCGAGAGGCGGGTTTCACGGGGGCGATTCCCTGCCTATCCTGAAAGGGTCGCACCCGGTCGCCCCCCGCGACCGACGAGTAGGAGGACTCCGTGCCGCTCTCGGAGCACGAGCAGCGCATGCTCGAGCAAATGGAGCGAGCGCTGTACGCCGAAGATCCCAAGTTCGCGACAGCGCTTGAGGGAAGCGGGCTGCGCACGTACACCCGGCGACGGGTCTACCAAGCGGTCGCGGGCTTCCTGGTGGGTATCGCCCTGCTCATGGCCGGCATGGTCGCGCAGCAGATCTGGATCAGTGTGGTGGGCTTCCTCGTCATGCTCGGCTGCGCAGTGCTGGCAGTCACCGGCTGGCGCAAAGCCCCCCGACAGGGCCAGCAGCCGTCCGGCGCGGGTCCCGCAGGCGGCGCAGGTGCACCGGTACGCCGGCCCAGGCAGCGGCGCTCGATGATGAACCGTATCGAGGACCGCTGGCAGCGCCGCAGGGACGAACAACAGGGCCACTGAGCCGACGGGTCGACACGGCGACGGGCCTCCCGGGGGTTCTCCGAGCCTTCCGGTGCCGACCCACGTAAGCCCTCCTTCCCACCCCCGAAGCGGCCTTCCGGGCCGCTTCCATCTTTTCCGCCCCTCCGTCCAGTTGCGGTTCGTCACGTCTTCGCGCAGCTTTCCCCACGCAAGCCTCCTCAGCACGCAGCACGCAGCACGCAGCACGCAGCACGCAGCACGCAGGTGAAGGCTGAACGGTCGCCGGTAGCGCTGAGTGGGGCGTGGACGGCGAGCGGACCTTTCCGCCCGCAAGGCGCGGTTCGCCCGCCGGTGAGCCGACAACCCGCTCTGCACCGGTGCTTCGGCCTTAAGCGGATCGGCGGTTCTGGGCTCCGGCGCTGGCGCACAACGTCCCCCGCCTGCGCCGCCACCGGAAGTCTCCACCGCGCCGTGGCCGCCCGACAGGATCGGGCAGCCACAGCACTCTTGCGGCACACACTCTGCGCGTCGGGAACTTTTGTGCTCCGGCAGCGCGGACGCTACGCCCGCCGCCGCCCCGGCCGTAGAACCATCACCGTCCGCCGCGTCAGGGCGACCGGGCGGCTGGTGCGGCACCGGAGCAGGAGGGCCGCCCAGCGGGCGGACCAGGCCCGGCCCAGGCGGGCCGCCGAGCGTGGGGCGAGCAGGGCGCGCAGCCGTAGAGCACGGGGGGCGCCGGTCTGCAACCCGGACCGGACCTGCTCTACGTCCGTGGCGAGGCCGGACACCGGCTGCGGTTGCGGGGCGTACAGGACCTGTTCGACCGCTGCCGCAACTCGGTGGGCGGCCGCGGCGGGTTCCGGTTGCAGTTCTCCGATGCTGATGATGCGTGCCGCTGCCTTGCGCGGGGTCAGTGATTCGTCCGGCAGGATGCCGAAGTCCCAGGCGGTGTCCAGCAACTCCCGCCAGGCGGCGAGGGTGCCCGCCGTGAGGTCCCCGTCCGCGCCCGTGGCCGCCAGCCGTCTGGAGCGTATGCGCAGCCGCCACAGCAGTGGGAGCGCGGGCAGCAGCAGGACCAGCAGGGCGGCCGACACGATGCCGGCGATCGCCCAGGGGGACGTGCCGCCGTCCGGCGGGCGGGCGCCGGACTCCGCGGGGAGGGTGACGCAGGCCAATCCGCTGCCTTGCCGCTGTTCGTCCGGGCCGCAGGACGGGTCCGCGGACGGGCCGCCGTCCGAGGGGGCAGCGGGCCGGGAGGGCTCGGGGGCCGGGTTGCCGGGCTCGGCCGGGGCCGAGGTGTCGGGGTAGGCGTAGTCAGGGATGCTGCCTCGGCTCGGGGTCGGCTCGAAGCGGGTCCAGCCGACGCCCTGGAAGTACAGCTCTGGCCAGGCGTGGGCGTCCTTGAGGCCGACCGAGGTCGTGCCGTCCGGCTGCTTGGTGCCTGGTGTGAAGCCCACCGCTACCCGGGCCGGGATGCCCAGCGTCCGGGCCATCGCGGCCATCGAGAACGAGAAGTGGACGCAGAAGCCCTCCTTTTGGCGCAGGAACCGGGCGATGGCCTCGGATCCGCTGCCGGCCCGGACCTCCGTGTTGTAGGTGAAGCCGCCGTTGAGCGCGAACCAGTCCTGGAGCTTGACGGCCTTGGCGTAGGCGGTCGGTGCGCCGTGGGTGACCCGGCGGGCGGTGCTGCGGACGGTCGGGGGCAGGGAGCCCGGGACCTTGGTGTACTCGCGCAGCAGCTTGGCGGGCGGCGCCGGGGCGGTGGCCAGCTGCCGGGACGTGGGCCGCACCTGCAGGCTCTCGACCTGGTATTGCAGCCCGTGGGTGTTCTGGCCGCGGTCCCCGACGAGCGTGCGGCCCTGGGGCTCGAAGCGCCAGCGTCCGGAGATGTCCACCTTGGACGCCGGGTAGGGGAGCGGCAGCCAGTTCTGGGCGTACCACTCGGCGGTGGAGATGGAGGTGTTGACGTGGTTGAGCTCGACCGAGGGGCTGAGGCCGGGCGGTCGCGGAAGCTGCTCGGGGACGTCCGTGACGGTCCGCTCGGAGGGCTTCCAGGTCGTGCCGTCGAACTGGTCCAGGGCGACGATCCGCAGATACATGTCCCGGGAGTCGGAGGCGGTCGTGCGGTAGTTGAGGACTTCCTTGTCCTCGGGCTGGTTGAGGCTGTCCTGCAGCGACACCAGCGGGTTGACCGCGGAGATCGTGCCGCCGCCGCTGCCCGGGCCGCCGCCGCTGGCGGAGCCGCCGAACAGCCCGCCGCCCAGGGAGGGGAGGAGGGCGGGTACCACCACCGCGATGCCGAGCACCAGCGCGCCGATCCTGCGGCCCGTACGGACCGGGGCCGGCGTGGGCCCGCTGAGGGCGAAGCTCCGCGCGCGGTCCGGCCGGCCCGGACCGCCGAACACCCGGCCCCACTGGGAGAGCCGGTCTCGGCCCTCGGCCAGCAGAAGCAGCAGATAGCCGGCGGCCGCGATCAGGAACCGCAGCCGGCCCGCGCCGCCCTGGGAGAGCCCCGCCGCCACCGAATAGAGCGCCAGCAGCGGCAGCCCGGCGGGCGCGGCGCTGCGGTAGGTGACCGCCAGCGCGTCCACGAGCAGGCCGATCAGCAGCACACCGGCGATCAGCAGCAGCCGGATGCCGGGGGTGACGGGGGCGGGGATGGCGTAGCGGCCGACGTCCCGTAGGCCGGCCTGCAGCAGCCGGCCGAATTCCGCGAAGGCGTCGGGGCCCGGCAGCAGGCCGAGGATCGCCTCGCCCGGGGCGAAGAACAGGGTCATCAGCAGCACGGCGACCAGGGCCTGTACGCCGATGACCAGCGGCCCGGCGAGGGGGGCCCGGCGGGCCGCCGCGCCCGCGCCGGTCACGACGGCCAGCAGGAAGGCCGCCTGGATCAGCCAGTCGATCGGCTCCACCAGCGGCAGCAGCGCGCCGGCGGCACACAGGGTGGCCACCGCCGCACACAGCGCCAGCCGCGCCCGGCCGCTCATGCGTGTGCCCCCCTTCGCTCCGGGCCGGCCGGGCACCGCCCGCGCCGACCGCTGCTCCCACCAAGGCGGGGCGGCCCCGGCCGCCGCTCCCGCGCAGGGTTCGGGCACCCGTTCATGGCCGGCCCCCTGCCACCGTCTCCGCCGCGTCCGCCTCCGCCGCGTCCGCCTCCGCCGGGCGCTGCGGCCCGGCCCCCGCACGCCACAGGTCGGCGAGCGCGTCCCCGGGGGTCACCGGCAGCGCCGTCCAGCCCGCCTGCCGCAGCAGCCGCAGCCGGTCGGCCACCGGGACCTGGCCGGGGGAGAATCTGATGCCGCCGGGGCGGCGGGTGAAGGCGTCGCCGTCCAGGACGAACGCGACGGCCGCGCCGCAGCGCTGCCGCATCCGCCCGGCCACCGCCGCCTGCTGCTCGTCCAGGTCGCCGAAGAAGGCGACCAGCAGTCCTTCGTTGCTGCCGCGCAGTACGTCGTACGCCGCCGACAGGCCCTCCTCCTCGGACTGTTCCACGACGGCGAGGGTGTCCAGCACCAGGCCCGCGGCATCGGCCGATTCCGTGCCGCCCCCGAAGCCGCCGGCGCCGTCGGGGCCCGGGACCGAGGTGCCGGTGTCGGTCAGCAGCCGCACCGAGAAGCCGCGTTCCAGCAGATGGAGCGCACTCGACGCCGCGCCCGTCACCGCCCATTCGAAGGCCGAGTCGGGACCCGAGCCCGGGTGGGCCGTCTCGCGGGTGTCGAGCAGGATCGTGCAGCGTGCCTTCTGCGGCTGCTCCTCCCTGCGGACCATCAGCTCGCCGTAGCGCGCGGTGGAGCGCCAGTGGACCCGGCGCAGATCGTCGCCGTGCCGGTAGCCGCGCGGAATGACATCGTCCTCCCCGGCCAGTGCCAGCGAACGCTGCCGTCCTTCGCCGTAGCCGGCGGCCTCGCCCGTCAGGCGTACCGGCGGCAGCGGCTCGACCCGCGGCACCACCGTGAGGGTGTCGCAGGTGCTGAACGAGCGGGTCAGCTCGCACATCCCGAACGGGTCGGAAAGGCGCAGCTGCAGCGGGCCCAGCGGATAGCGTCCGCGCAGGTCGGAGCGGACGCGGTAGGAGACCTCACGGCGGCCGCCGGCCTCGACCCGGTCCAGGACGAAACGCGGCCGGGGCCCGAGGACGTACGGCACGCGGTCCTGGAGCATCAGCACCCCCGTCGGCAGCCGGGAGACGTTCTCCATCCGCAGCCGGACCCGGGATTCGGCGGCCGCGGGCACCCGGGCCGGGGAGAGCGTGCGGCTGCCCGCGACCCGGTAGCGGGTGCGGTGCAGGACCAGGACGCACACCAGGGGCAGCGCGGCGAGCAGCAGACCGACCCGCAGCAGATCCGGCTGTCCGAGGAGGAAGGAGCACACCGCGGCGGCCACCCCGGCGGCCAGGAACGATCTGCCGCGTGTCGTCAGCCCCGAGAGGGCCGCCCGCAGTCCGTCGCGGTCCGGCGGCCCCCCGCTTCCCCCCTCGGACATCACAACCCCCGTACGCCGGGCGGTCGCTGACCGGGTGTGCGCCATGGCTGCACGGACGGTTCGGGGACCGGGACGCGCTGCAGGATCTCCCGGACGATCTGTTCGGCCGTACGGCGGTTCAACTGGGCCTGGGCGGTGGGCAGCAGCCGGTGGGTGAGCACCGGCACCGCCAGCGACTGGACGTCGTCCGGGAGGGCGTACTCGCGCCCCAGGAGCGCGGCACCGGCCTTGGCGGCGCGCAGCAGATGCAGGGTGGCGCGCGGTGAGGCGCCGAGCCGCAACTCGGGGTGGCTGCGGGTGGCCGTGACCAGATCCACGGTGTATCGGCGCACCGTTTCGGCGACATGGACCTCGCGCACCGCTTCGGTCAGCTTCACGATCTCGTGGGCGTGCGCGACCGGCTGGAGGTCGTCGAGGGGCGAGGCGCCGCCGTGTACGTCCAGCATCTGCAGCTCGGCCGCCGGGCTGGGATAGCCGATCGACACCCGCGCCATGAAGCGGTCCCGCTGGGCCTCGGGGAGGGGGTAGGTGCCCTCCATCTCGACCGGGTTCTGGGTGGCGATCACCATGAACGGGCTGGGCAGCTCGTAGGTCTGCCCGTCCATCGTGACCTGGTGCTCCTCCATGGACTCCAGGAGCGCCGACTGGGTCTTGGGCGAGGCGCGGTTGATCTCGTCGCCGATCACGATCTGGGAGAAGATCGCGCCGGGCTTGAACTCGAAGTCCCGTTGCTGCTGGTCGAAGATGCTGACGCCGGTGATGTCGGAGGGCAGCAGGTCCGGGGTGAACTGGATGCGCCGCACCGAGCAGTCGACGGAGCGGGCCAGCGCCTTGGCGAGCATGGTCTTGCCGACGCCGGGCACGTCCTCGATGAGCAGATGTCCCTCGGCCAGGAGCACGGTCAGTGCGAGCCGTACGACCTCCGGCTTGCCCTCGATCACGCTCTCCACCGACCGGCGGACCCGCTCCGCGGTGGTGGTCAGATCGCTGAGGCTCGCTCGTTCGTCATACGTCGTCACTCGGCCCTCCTCGGCCCCGAACCACGGGCAGGTGCCCCCTCTGCGGACCCGGCCCACCCCGAAAGCGCGCATCGCGCCCGGCCACGGCCGGGACGACGTCACGTACGCATTCTTGCCGCCCGCGCGGCTTCGCGTCATGACCTGTGGATAACTCACAAGGTTATCTCGCGGCTTTCCCGGCTTTCCGGGCGAACCCGCCCTTCCGGTACGGCCCCCCCGCCCCGGCAGAATCGGCGGAATCGGCAGGCCGGGCCGGACCAGCCGGCCCGGCCCGGCACGTCAGTCCCGCGGATCGATCTCCCGCAGCAGGCCCGTCGTCACATCGAAGACGAAGCCGCGGACGTCGTCGGTGTGCAGAAGGAAGGGCGAGGTGCGGACCCGCTGCATCGACTGCCGCACGTCCTCGTCGAGGTCCTTGAACGCCTCGACCGCCCAGGTGGGACGCTGTCCGACCTCGGCCGCCAGGTCGTGGCGGAAGTCCTCGGTCAGGCTGAGCAGACCGCAGTTGGTGTGGTGGATGAGGACGACCGAACGGGTACCGAGCGCCCGCTGGCTGATCGTCAGGGACCGGATGATGTCGTCGGTGACCACCCCGCCGGCATTGCGGATGGTGTGGCAGTCGCCGAGCTTCAGGCCGAGGGCACGGTGCAGGTCGATCCGGGCGTCCATGCAGGAGACGACGGCGACCTTGCGGACCGGCCGGGCGTCCATCCCGGGGTCGGTGAACGACGCGGCATAGCGCCGATTCGCCTCGACGAGACTGTCGGTGACGGTGCCGGCGGCACCGTCGGCGGCGCTGTCGGAGGACGGGGGCAGCGGCTGCGATGCAGGTATGGACATGGAATCACCGTAATAGGCACCGGCTCGTCCGGCCGCATGAGAGGTCGGGCATAGGGGGCGACATCACTCCTTGTGAGGTAACCCACAGGGCCGTCCGTACCCGCCGTCCGGGTGAGCGGCCCCGGGGAAGCCGGCGGGAATGGCCGCGGCAAAGCCGTCGCAGGACGCGCGGAACCGGTTGATTGACCGGGGCAGCCGGTGGACTAAAGTGGCGCGAAGTGGGAGGCGTGACGCTCTCCTTGGATACCGGATTCCTCGCGTGCGCGCATCGTACGTACGGCTCGGCCTCCTCCCGCTCCCATGGTCTTCCGACGTCACTTCCCCGTCGCCGGAGGGCCACTTCCCCTTCAGAGCGGGCGGGGACCAAGCGGTACGTGCGGCATCCCCCAGCCAGCGGCCGGGGGACCCACCTGCCGCCCAGCCCATCGGAAGGCACATGAGCGAGCGTAGCGAGCGAACCAGGAAGAAGTGCGCGCTCTGCGCGGGCAGGCGGGCCGGGCGCGGCGGGGCCGCCGTATGAACAGCAGCACCCGTCACGTACCCGTCATGCTCCAGCGGTGCCTGGACATGCTCGCCCCCGCGCTCGCCGAGCCCGGTGCGGTCGTCGTCGACTGCACGCTCGGCCTCGGCGGGCACAGCGAGGCGCTGCTCGCCACCTTCCCGGCGGCCCGGCTCATCGCCCTCGACCGCGACCCGTCCGCCCTGAAGCTCGCGGGCGAGCGGCTCGCCCCGTACGGCGAGCGCGCCACCTTGGTGCACGCCGTCTACGACGAGCTCCCCGAGGTCCTCGACCGGCTCGGGACCCCGCGCGTCCAGGGTGTGCTCTTCGACCTCGGTGTCTCCTCCATGCAGCTCGACGAGGCCGACCGCGGCTTCGCGTATGCGCAGGACGCCCCGCTCGACATGCGGATGGACCAGACGACCGGCATCAGCGCCGCGGAGGTCCTCAACACCTACGCGCCCGGTGAGCTGGTCCGGATCCTGCGCTCCTACGGAGAGGAGAAGCAGGCCAAGCGGATCGTCGAGGCCGTCGTGCGCGAGCGCGCCAAGGAGCCGTTCACCACCAGCGCGCGGCTGGTCGAGCTGATCCGGGACGCGCTGCCGCAGGCCGCCAAGCGCACCGGTGGCAACCCCGCCAAGCGCACGTTCCAGGCGCTGCGCATCGAGGTCAACGGGGAGCTGCAGAGCGTGGAGCGAGCCGTTCCGGCGGCCGTGAAGGCGCTCGCGGTGGGCGGCCGGATCGCCGTGCTCTCCTACCACTCGCTGGAGGACCGGCTGGTCAAGCAGGTCTTCGCGGCCGGAGCCGCCAATACGGCGCCGCCCGGGCTGCCGGTCGTCCCCGAGCGCTACCAGCCCCGGCTCAAGCTACTGACCCGCGGCGCCGAGCTCCCCACGGAGGAGGAGATCGCCGAGAACCGCCGGGCCGCCCCCGCCCGGCTGCGCGGCGCGGAGCGCATCCGCGAGCATGTCGAGGACAACGCATGAAAGGCCAGGGGAGGCCGCGCGGCAGGCAGTACCGCCTCGCCGCGCTGCTCCCCTCCGGGGCCGGCGGACGGGGCACGGCGGCGCGCACGCCCTTCGTGTTCCTGATCGTCGTCCTGCTCGGCTCCGGCCTGATCACCCTGCTGCTGCTCAACTCCGCCCTCAACCAAGGCTCGTTCGAGCTCAGCAAGCTGGAGAAGAAGACCGACGAGCTGACGGACGAGCAGCAGGCCCTGCAGCAGGACGTGGACGCCTACTCCGCCCCGGACGCGCTGGAGCGGCGCGCCCGGCGGCTGGGGATGGTGCCGGGCGGCACCCCGGCGTTCCTGCTCCCGGACGGCACGGTCCGCGGCCGGCCGAGCAAGGCCACGTCGACGGGGGCGCCGCTGAGCAGCTCCGCCGAGCCCTCGCCGGCGGCCGGCCGCACCGGCCCGTCCGCGGCGCCGCTCGCGGCCGCCGCCGGGGTGCTGGGACCGGACGGCGTACCGGCCCCCTCGGCCGCCGCCTTGCGCGCCCCGTCCGGCGGCACCGCGGCCGCTCCCTCCCCGACGACCGCCGGCAGGTGACCGCGGCATGACCGAGCCCAGGGACCCCCGCCGGGTGCCGCGCCCCGCCCAGCGCGGCGGCCAGGGATCCGGCCGCGCCGGCCGGCCGTCCGCCGGCCGGAGCCCCGGGCCCCGGCCGGGCCCGAAGCCGGGCGCCCCGCGGCCCGCGGCCCGGCGCCCCGCCGCCCGCCCCCGCCCCGGGCAGCCGGCGCTCCGCCTCGGCAGCCCGCGCCCCCGGCTGCGGCTGGTCGCCCTCGGGCTGACGCTGATCATGCTGATCTTCGTCGTACGGCTCTTCCAGGTACAGGCCGTCGATGCCTCGGCGTACGCCGCCAAGGCCAACGAGAACCGCTATGTACCGGTCAAGCTGGCCGCCGAGCGCGGGGCTATCACCGACCGCAACGGCGTGGACCTGGCCACCACCGTCGACGCGTACGACATCACCGCCGACCCCAGCCTGCTGGCGCCCGACAAGACCAAGGTCGGCGATGCGCCGCAGCGGGCCGCCGCGCTGCTCGCCCCGATCCTCGGCCAGGACAAGGCCGCCCTCGCCCGGAAGCTCGACCAGCCGAAGGCGCGCTATGTGCTGCTCGCCCGGCAGCAGAGCCCGCAGGTCTGGAAGAAGATCAAGGACCTGCGCGCACGCCTCGACGCCAGGGCGGCCGCCGCCCCCAAGCGCGCCCCCCGCCCCGACGTCCTGGTCGGGATCTTCGCCGACAAACACAGCCGGCGCCTCTACCCGAACAAGGACCTCGCCTCGGGCGTCCTCGGCTTCGTGGGCAGCAACGGCAAGGGCGGGGGCGGCCTGGAGGCGCGCCTGGACAAGCCGCTGGCGGGCAAGGACGGCAAGCTCGTCTACGCCCAGTCCGGCGGCCGCCGGGTGCCCACCGGCGACACCCAGGAACACCCCGCCGTCCCCGGCAGCGACGTCGAGCTGACCCTCGACCGGGACATCCAGTGGGCGGCCCAGAAGGCCATCACCGAGCAGGTCGCCCGCTCCCGGGCCGACCGCGGCTATGTCGTCGTCCAGGACAGCCGCACCGGCGAGATCCTGGCGCTCGCCAATGCGCCCGGCTTCGACCCCAACGACATCGCGAAGGCCGAGCCGGAGGCGCTGGGCAACGCCGCGCTGTCCGACGCCTTCGAGCCGGGCTCCACCAGCAAGCTGATGTCGCTGGCCGCTGTCCTGGAGGAGGGCGTCGCCACCCCCTCCACCCGGGTCACCGTGCCCAACCGGCTGCACCGCGGCGACCGGCTGTTCGCGGACGACGTCGACCACGCCACCTGGCACCTGACGCTCAACGGCGTGCTCGCCAAATCCAGCAACATCGGCACGATCCTCGCGGCCGGCCAGCTCGGCAGGACCCAGCCGGAGGCCAACCGGGTCCTCTACTCGTATCTGCGCAGATTCGGGATCGGGAAGCCGACCGGGCTCGGCTTCCCCGGGGAGACCGACGGCATCCTGGCCAAGCCGCAGAAGTGGAACACCTCGCAGCAGTTCACCATCCCGTTCGGCCAGGGGCTGTCGCTCAACGCCGTCCAGGCCGCCTCCGTCTACTCCACGATCGCCAACGGCGGCGAGCGCATCGCCCCCTCCCTGGTCCGCGGCACCACCGGCCCCGACGGAAAGTTCGTACCGGCGCCCCGGCCCGCCAAGAACCGGGTGGTCAGCCGGAAGACCGCCACCACGCTCGCGACCATGCTCGAATCGGTGGTCGACGACGAGGAGGGCACCGGAGCGAAGGCGAAGATCGACGGCTACCGGGTCGGCGGCAAGACCGGCACCTCCAACCGGGTGGACCCCCGGACCGGCCGCTACCACGGCTACACCGCGTCCTTCGCCGGCTTCGCCCCCGCCGACAAGCCCCGCCTCACGGTTTACTGCGCCGTACAGAACCCCACCGCGGGCAGCTATTTCGGCGGTCAGGTCTGCGGCCCGATCTACCAGCAGGTCATGGCGTTCGCGCTGAAGACCCTCCAGGTACCTCCGACCGG
This sequence comes from Streptomyces sp. 2323.1, assembly GCF_900221035.1. Classification (NCBI taxonomy): domain Bacteria; kingdom Bacillati; phylum Actinomycetota; class Actinomycetes; order Kitasatosporales; family Streptomycetaceae; genus Streptomyces; species Streptomyces sp. 2323.1. Next base: position 5,997,140 of record NZ_LT907981.1, read on the forward strand.
AGCCAAGCCCCCGCGGCTGCCGGTCACCTTCACGCCAGGCCAATGAAATCGAGGCAATTCCGCCGTGACGACCATCACCCCCGACGGCACCCCGGACGGCACCCCCATCCCCGGAAGCTGCGCCCCACCACCGCCCTCACTTCGCCCCGGGCCCACTGTGCCCGGTACGCTCACCGCCGTGTCACACGCTGATCAGTCCCCGAAAGCCCAGCACGCCGAGAAGGGCGGTCCCGGCACCTATCCGGGCGCACCCCGCCCTGACCGGGTCCGCCCCACCCCCCTGGCGGACCTCGCCGAGCAGCTGGGATGCCCGGCCCCCGCCGCCGGCCATGCCGATGTCATGGTCACCGGCATCACCCACGACTCCCGGGCGGTCCGCCCCGGCGATGTCTACGCCGCGCTGCCCGGCGCCCGTCTGCACGGCGCCGACTTCGTCGCCCAGGCCGCCGACCTCGGTGCCGCGGCGATCCTGACCGACCCGTCGGGCGCCGAGCGCGCCGCCGCGACCGGCCTGCCGGTCCTCGCCGTCGAGAACCCGCGCGCGCGGATGGGCGCGCTGGCCGTCTCGATCTACGGAACGCCGGGCGAGGACCTCCTCCAGATCGGCATCACCGGCACCTCCGGCAAGACCACCACCGCCTACCTCATCGAGGGCGGGCTGCGGGCCGCCGCGGCCCGGCGCCCCGACGGCGGGCTGACCGGCTTGATCGGCACCGTCGAGACCCGCATCGGCGACGAGCGGATCAAGTCCGAGCGCACCACCCCAGAGGCCACCGACCTGCAGGCGCTGTTCGCCGTGATGCGCGAGCGCGGGGTCCGCGCGGTCGCGATGGAGGTCTCCAGCCACGCCCTGGTCCTCGGCCGGGTCGACGGCTGCGTCTTCGACGTCGCGATCTTCAACAACCTCAGCCCGGAGCACATGGAGTTCCACTCCGGCATGGAGGACTACTTCCAGGCCAAGGCTCAGCTGTTCACCAAGGCCCGCAGCCGCGCCGGCGTGGTCAACCTCGACGACGAGTACGGCAAGCGCCTGGCCGAGGGCGAGTCCGAGGTCCCGGTCACCACCTTCTCCGCGGAGGGCCACCCGGACGCCGACTGGCGCGCCGCGGACGTCGAGGTCGGCACCCTCGGCTCGACCTTCACCGTGCACGGCCCGGACGGCGTGACCGTGCGCGCCGCCTCCCCGATCGCCGGCCCCTTCAACGTCGCCAACGCGCTCGCCGCGATCGTCTCGCTGGTCGTCGCCGGCATCGACCCGCAGACCGCGGCCGACGGCGTGGCCGCGGTGCCCGGCGTCCCCGGCCGTCTGGAGCGCATCGACGCCGGCCAGCCGTATCTGGCGGTCGTCGACTACGCCCACAAGACGGACGCCGTCGAATCGGTTCTGCGCGCGCTGCGCAAGGTCACCGACGGCAAGCTGCACGCCGTGCTCGGCTGCGGCGGCGACCGCGACCCGCACAAGCGCGGCCCGATGGGCGCCGCGGTGGCCCGGCTCGCCGACACGGCCGTCCTGACCTCCGACAACCCCCGTAACGAGGACCCGCTCTCGATCCTCGCCACCATGCTCGCGGGCGCCGCCGAGGTGCCGATCCACGAACGCGGCACGGTGCTGGTCGAGGAGGAGCGGGCCGCCGCCATCGCCGCCGCCGTCGCGCGCGCCGAGCCCGGCGACACCGTGATCGTCGCGGGCAAGGGCCATGAGCAGGGCCAGGACATCGCCGGAGTGGTACGCCCCTTCGACGACCGCCAGGTGCTGCGCGGTGCCATCGAGGACTCGTTGAAGCCACAGCAGTCGCAGCAGTCACCGCAGCCGAACCACCAGGGATGACACACCTCCATGTGCGCACAATCCGCTTACCGTCACCGCCCGCCCCTCGACGGGGGTGACCTGTGATCTCCCTGTCGCTCGCCGAGATCGCGAGCATCGTCGGCGGGCAGCAGTACGACATACCGGACGACGGCCGCCGGGTGACCGGACCGGTCGTGGCCGACTCCCGTGCGGTGGGCCCCGGCGCCCTGTTCGTGGCCTTCGCCGGGGAACGCGTCGACGGCCATGACTTCGCCCGGGGCGCCGTCGAGGCGGGCGCGGTGGCCGTCCTGGCCGCCCGCCCCGTCGGCGTCCCCGCGATCGTCGTCGACGACGTCACCGCCGCGCTCGGCGCGCTCGCCCGCGCCGTTGTCGAGCGGCTCGGCACCACCGTCGTCGGGCTGACCGGCTCGGCCGGCAAGACCAGCACCAAGGACCTGCTCGCCCAGCTGTTGCAGCGGCACGGCCCGACCGTCTGGCCCGAGGGCAACCTCAACAACGAGATCGGGCTGCCGCTGACCGCGCTGCGCGCCGATGAGACGACCCGTCACCTCGTCCTGGAGATGGGCGCCCGCGGCGTCGGCCACATCCGCTACCTCGCCGGACTGACCCCGCCGAGGGTCGGTCTGGTGCTCAACGTCGGCTCCGCGCACATCGGCGAGTTCGGCGGCCGCGAGCAGATCGCCGCGGCGAAGGGCGAACTCGTCGAGGCGCTGCCGTCCGCGGCGGAGGGCGGGATCGCGGTGCTCAACGCCGATGATCCGTACGTCCGTGCCATGGCGGTGCGCACAACGGCCCGTACGGTCCTGTTCGGTGAGGCCGCGGACGCCGCCGTACGTGCCGAGAATGTCCGTCTCACGGAGCTGGGACAGCCTGCATTCACGCTTCACACACCCTCCGGGTGCAGTGATGTGACCATGCGGCTGTACGGTGAGCACCACGTGTCGAACGCGCTCGCCGCGGCCGCCGTAGCCCATGAGTTGGGCATGCCCGTGGACGAGATCGCCTCCGCGCTCTCCGAAGCCGGCACGCTCTCCCGCTGGCGTATGGAGGTCACCGAGCGCGCGGACGGCGTGACGGTCGTCAACGACGCCTACAACGCGAACCCCGAGTCCATGCGAGCGGCGCTGCGAGCGCTGGTCGCCATGGGCGCAGCCGCCAAGGCGAAGGGCGGGCGCACGTGGGCGGTGCTCGGTGAGATGGCCGAGCTCGGCGAGGAGTCACTCGCCGAACACGACGCGGTCGGGCGGCTGGTCGTCCGACTCAACGTCAGCAAGCTCGTGGCGGTCGGCGGCGCGGAAGCGGCGTGGCTCGACATGGGCGCCAAGAACGAGGGTTCGTGGGGTGAGGAGTCGGTGCACGTGTCCGACGCGCGGGCGGCGGTCGACCTGTTGCGCAGCGAGCTGCGGCCGGGAGATGTCGTGCTGGTGAAGGCGTCCAGGTCGGTGGGGCTGGAGCGGGTCGCCGCAGCATTGCTGGACAACGGCGGCGCTGCGGGCGCCGGCGCCGAGGGTGGAGCCGCATCCCGATGAACTCGATGAAGCAGATCCTCTTCTCCGGAACGATCGGGCTCTTCCTGACCCTGATCGGCACCCCGCTGCTGATCAAGCTGCTGGCCAAAAAGGGCTACGGGCAGTTCATCCGCGATGACGGCCCGCGCGACCACCACAGCAAGCGCGGTACGCCCACCATGGGTGGTATCGCCTTCATCCTGGCCACGATCATCGCCTACGTGCTGACCAAGGTCATCACGAGCAGCGACCCCACCTTCTCCGGTGTGCTGGTGCTGTTCCTGATGGCGGGCATGGGCCTGGTCGGCTTCCTCGACGACTACATCAAGATCGTCAAGCAGCGGTCGCTGGGCCTGCGGGCCAAGGCCAAGATGGCCGGCCAGCTGATCGTCGGCATCGCCTTCGCGGTGCTCTCGCTGCAATTCGCCGACCTGCGCGGACAGACCCCGGCCTCGGACCGGCTGTCCTTCACCCAGGACTTCGGCTGGCAGATCGGCCCGGTGATCTTCGTGATCTGGGCGCTGTTCATGATCCTGGCGATGTCCAACGGCGTGAACCTCACCGACGGCCTCGACGGCCTGGCCACCGGCGCCTCGGTGATGGTCTTCGGCGCGTACACCTTCATCGGCATCTGGCAGCACCAGGAGTCCTGCGCCAACCAGATCACCGCGGGGCCGGGCTGTTACGAGGTCCGCGACCCACTCGACCTCGCGGTCGTCGCCTCGGCCCTGATGGGTGCCTGCTTCGGCTTCCTGTGGTGGAACACCTCACCCGCCAAGATCTTCATGGGGGACACCGGCTCGCTGGCCCTGGGCGGCGCGCTGGCCGGTCTGGCCATCTGCTCCCGTACGGAGCTGCTGCTGGCCATCCTCGGCGGCCTCTTCGTCCTGATCACCATGTCCGTGGTCATCCAGGTCGGCTCGTTCCGGCTGACCGGTAAGCGGGTCTTCCGGATGGCGCCACTCCAGCACCACTTCGAGCTCAAGGGGTGGTCGGAAGTGCTTGTGGTGGTCAGATTCTGGATTATTCAGGGCATGTGCGTCATCGTCGGACTCGGCATCTTCTACGGCGGTTGGCAGGCAGCGAAGTGACCACCCACGGTCCGACCGGCACTCCCGCGGAGTTCGCCGGTCAGCACATCACCGTGGCCGGCCTGGGCGTGAGCGGCATCAGTGCCGCCCGCGCGCTGGCCGGCCTCGGCGCCCACGTCACCGTCGTGGACGGTGGCGACGGGGAGAAGCAGCGGGCGGCCGCGCAGGAGCTGGAGGCCGCGGGGATCACCGTCCGCCTCGGCGACGGCGAGACCTTTCCCGAGGGCACCGACCTCGTCGTGACCTCGCCCGGCTGGAAGCCGGACAGCCCGCTGTTCACGGCGGCCGCCGCGGCCGGGGTGGACGTGGTCGGTGACGTGGAGATCGCCTGGCGGCTGCGCGAGACCGTCGCGGGGCAGCCGCCCGCCGCCTGGCTCGCGGTCACCGGCACCAACGGCAAGACCACCACCGTGCGGATGCTGGCCTCGATCCTGGCCGCCGAGGGCCTGCACACCACCGCCGTCGGCAACATCGGCACCCCGATCATCGATGTCGTCCTCGGCCAGGGCAAGGACGGTGCGCGCCCCTACGACGTGCTCGCCGTGGAGCTCTCCAGCTACCAGCTGCACTGGGCGCCGTCGCTGCGCGCGCACTCCGCCGTGGTACTCAACCTCGCCCCCGACCACCTCGACTGGCACGGCTCCATGGAGGCCTACGCCGCCGACAAGGGCCGGATCTACGAGGGCAACACCGTCGCCTGCGTCTACAACGCGGCCGACAAGGCGACCGAGGACCTGGTGCGCGAGGCCGACGTCGAGGAGGGCTGCCGCGCCATCGGCTTCACCCTCGGCACCCCCGGCCCCTCCCAACTCGGCGTCGTCGAGGGCCTCCTCGTCGACCGCGCCTTCGTGGAGAACCGGCAGCAGCAGGCCCAGGAGCTCGCCGAGGTCGCCGACATCGCGCCCGGTTCCGGCACCCCCGCCCCGCACAACATCGCCAACGCCCTCGCGGCGGCGGCGCTGGCCCGTGCCTTCGGCGTCCGGCCCGCCGCCGTACGCGACGGACTGCGCGCCTTCCACCCGGAGGCACACCGCATCCAGCACGTCGCGGACGTCGACGGCGTCACGTACATCGACGACTCCAAGGCCACCAACACCCACGCCACCGAGGCGTCGTTGGCGGCGTACGAGCACATCGTGTGGATCGCCGGCGGCCTCGCCAAGGGCGCGACCTTCGACGAGCTGGTGCAGAAGTCCGCGGCCCGGCTGCGCGGCGTGGTGCTGATCGGCGCCGATCGGGCGCTGATTCGCGAAGCCCTGGTGCGACACGCCCCCGATGTCCCGGTGGTCGACCTCGACCGGACAGACACTGGGGCGATGTCCGAGGCGGTCCGGGAAGCGACCCGTTTGGCCGAGCCGGGCGACACCGTCCTGCTGGCCCCGGCCTGTGCCTCGATGGACATGTTCGTCAATTACAACAAGCGGGGCGAGGCCTTCGCCGCCGCGGTCGGCGAGCTGACCGCACGGGATCACTAGACCGTTTCTCCCCGCCGCCGCCGGGACCGGTCGGCGCGTACCTGTGGAGGGGACGAGGATGACGGCCCGATCGCCGAAGGCGGCCCTGCCGCGTCCGCCGCGCCGGCCCGCCATGGTGCGGGGGCCGCGCGGCGGCCGCGTCCCCGGTGGCCCCCGGGGCTTCCTGGTCAGGGTGCGGCGCGCCTGGGACCGTCCGCTGACCGCGTACTACCTGATCCTCGGCGGCAGCCTGCTGATCACCGTCCTGGGCCTGGTGATGGTCTACTCGGCGTCCCAGATCAAGGCGCTGCAGTCCGGCCTGGCCCCGGCGTACTTCTTCCGCAAGCAGCTGCTCGCCGCGGTCCTCGGCGGCGGGCTGCTGATGGCCGCCTCCCGGATGCCGGTACGGCTGCACCGCGGGCTGGCCTATCCGCTGCTGGCCGGCTCGGTCTTCCTGATGTGCCTGGTGCAGATCCCCGGGATAGGGGTCGCGGTCAACGGCAACCAGAACTGGATCAACCTCGGCGGCCCGTTCCAGATGCAGCCGAGCGAGTTCGGCAAGCTCGCGCTGGTGCTGTGGGGCGCCGATCTGCTGGCCCGCAAACAGGACAAGAAGCTGCTGGTGCAGTGGAAGCACCTGCTGGTGCCGCTGATCCCGGTGGCCTTTCTGCTGCTCGGGCTGATCATGCTCGGCGGCGACATGGGCACCGCGATCATTCTCACGGCGATCCTTTTCGGGCTGCTGTGGCTGGCCGGTGCGCCGACCAGGCTGTTCGTGGGGGTGCTGGGCGCCGCCACGCTGATCGGGGCGCTGCTGATCAAGACCAGCGCCAACCGGATGTCCCGGCTGGCCTGCATCGGAGCGACCGATCCGGGGCCCGGGGACCAGTGCTGGCAGGCCGTGCACGGCATCTATGCCCTGGCGTCCGGCGGATTCTTCGGTTCCGGCCTCGGCGCAAGTATGGAAAAATGGGGAGAACTCCCTGAACCGCACACCGACTTCATCTTCGCCATCACCGGGGAGGAACTGGGTCTGGCGGGGACGCTGTCGGTGCTCGCCCTCTTCGCGGCTCTAGGCTATGCGGGTATCCGCGTGGCCGGACGCACGGAGGACCCCTTCGTACGGTACGCCGCGGGAGGTGTGACCACCTGGATCACGGCCCAGGCCGTGATCAACATCGGTGCGGTGCTCGGCCTGTTGCCGATCGCCGGTGTCCCGCTCCCGCTGTTCTCCTACGGAGGCTCCGCCCTGCTGCCGACGATGTTCGCCATCGGGCTGCTGATCGCCTTCGCGCGTGACGAGCCCGCTGCACGGGCGGCCTTGACGGCCCGGTCGAAGCGGAAGCCGGTCTTCGGCAGAAGAGCGGCTGGGGTGAGATGGAAGACGATGAGACGGCGCGTCAAGAAGCGACCGTCCGGAGAGCGGTGAATTTCGGTGCATGTCGTACTCGCCGGTGGGGGGACCGCCGGCCACATCGAGCCCGCGCTCGCCCTCGCGGACGCACTGCGGAGGCAGGACCCCACCGTGGGGATCACGGCACTCGGCACGGAGAAGGGCCTGGAGACCCGGCTCGTCCCGGAGCGCGGCTATGAGCTGGGGCTGATCCCCGCTGTCCCGCTGCCACGCAAGCCCACGCCGGAACTGATCACCGTCCCCGGGCGGCTGCGCGGCACGATCAAGGCCGCCGAGCAGATCCTGGAGCGCACCAAGGCCGACTGCGTCGTCGGCTTCGGCGGCTATGTGGCGCTGCCCGGATATCTGGCCGCCAAGCGGCTCGGGGTGCCGATCATCGTCCACGAGGCCAACGCCCGGCCCGGTCTGGCCAACAAGATCGGCTCGCGGTACGCCAAGTTCGTCGCCGTCAGCACCCCTGACAGCAAGCTGCGCGGGGCCCGCTACGTCGGCATCCCGCTGCGCCGCACCATCGCGACCCTGGACCGTGCCGCGGTCCGCCCCGAGGCGCGGGCCGCCTTCGGCCTCGACCCCAACCTCCCGACGCTGCTGGTGTCCGGCGGTTCCCAGGGCGCCCGCCGGCTCAACGAGGTCATCCAGGCCACCGTGCCGGCCCTGCAGCGCGCCGGTATCCAGGTCCTGCACGCGGTCGGCCCGAAGAACGAACTGCCGCATGCGGACAACATGCCCGGGATGCCCCCCTATGTCCCGGTACCGTACGTGGACCGGATGGATCTCGCGTACGCCGCGGCCGACATGATGCTCTGCCGCGCGGGCGCGATGACCGTCGCCGAGTTGTCCGCCGTCGGGCTCCCGGCCGCGTTCGTCCCGTTGCCCATCGGCAACGGCGAGCAGCGGCTCAACGCCCAGCCGCTGGTCAACGCCGGCGGAGGTGTGCTGGTCGACGACGCCCAGCTGACCTCGGACTGGGTGCAGAGCAATGTGCTCCCGGTCCTGGCCGATCCGCACCGGCTGTACGAGATGTCACGCGCGGCCTCCGAGTTCGGCCGCCGGGACGCCGACGAGCTGTTGGTCGGCATGGTGTACGAGGCGATCGCGCAGCACAACAAGTAGCGCACGAGAGAAGGCAGGGGAGCGTGGCCGGACCGGCAACCGCCCGTCGGGGCGAGCAGAAGTCACCGTCCGGCCCGCCCTCCGCCGAGGCGCCCCCGGGGGGAAGATTCCGGTGGGTGCGCCTTCCCGTTCGCGCGCCGGGCCGCCGTAGTCTGATCATCATTCTGGTCGGTGTGGTGCTGCTCGGCGCGTTCGGCGCCTGGGTGCTCTACGCCTCGAACTGGCTGCGGGTGGAACGCGTCAAGGCCACCGGCACCGAGGTGCTGACGCCGGATGAGGTCGTCGCCGCGGCGCATGCCCCGATGAACGCCCCACTGGCCTCCGTGGACACCGAGGCGCTGGCCCGCCGGCTGCGCGCCCGGCTGCCGCGCATCAAGACCGTGGACGTCGAGCGGTCCTGGCCGAACACAATCGGTCTGAATGTGACCGAAAGAATGCCGGAACTGCTGATGAGATCGGGCGGAAAGTTTGTCGAAGTGGACGCCGAGGGCGTCCGGTTCGCCACCGTGAGGGCGGCCCCCAAGGGTGTTCCGCTTCTGGAAATGATCGCATCCGACTCTCCGAGTCTGCATCAGTTCGGAACCGACCGGTTGCGACGCTCCGCGGTCGAGGTCGCCCAGGATCTTCCCGTGGCGCTGCGCAAGGACCTCCGGAAGGTCCGGGTCCGGTCCTATGACGCCATCTCCCTCGAACTGGCGGACGGCCGCACCGTCGCCTGGGGTAGCCGCGAACAGGGCGCCGAAAAGGCAAAGGTGCTGGCCGCGCTGGTGAAAGCCGCGCGTGACGCGCGCCACTTCGATGTGTCGGTCCCCAGCGCCCCTGCCGTATCCGGGAGTTGACGTCCGTAGCCGCAGGCCAGCACCCTGGATGGCTACGACTATGGGTGATCACATAGGGTGAAAAGAAAAACGGGAGGTTCGGCGTGTTCGTTGAACGTGCGCGCCTTGTCGACTTAGTGTCTCGTTCCAAAGGGACTATGGAACCAAGGAACACAGGTACAGGTAACCCTAAACTTCAACGTTAGGGTTCGGGTCGGCACTACGAACCGTCCCATCGGCATCAGTCGGCGTCCACACGCAGTGCGGCGACGACACGTAACTCGAGGCGAGAGGCCTTCGACGTGGCAGCACCGCAGAACTACCTCGCAGTCATCAAGGTCGTCGGCATCGGCGGCGGTGGCGTGAACGCCATCAACCGGATGATCGAGGTCGGGCTCAAGGGCGTCGAGTTCATCGCGATCAACACCGATGCGCAGGCGCTGCTGATGAGCGACGCCGACGTCAAGCTCGACGTCGGCCGCGAAATGACGCGCGGGCTCGGCGCCGGCGCCAACCCGGATGTGGGTCGCAAGGCGGCCGAGGACCACCGCGAGGAGATCGAGGAGGTCCTCAAGGGGGCCGACATGGTCTTCGTGACCGCGGGAGAGGGCGGCGGCACCGGCACCGGCGGCGCACCCGTCGTCGCCAACATCGCGCGCTCGCTGGGCGCCCTGACGATCGGTGTGGTCACCCGCCCGTTCACCTTCGAGGGCCGCCGTCGCGCCAACCAGGCCGAGGACGGCATCGCCCAGCTGCGCGAAGAGGTCGACACCCTCATCGTGATCCCCAATGACCGGCTGCTGTCCATCTCGGACCGTCAGGTGAGCGTGCTCGACGCGTTCAAGTCCGCGGACCAGGTGCTGCTGTCGGGTGTGCAGGGCATCACCGATCTGATCACCACCCCGGGCCTGATCAACCTCGACTTCGCCGACGTCAAGTCCGTGATGTCCGAGGCCGGGTCCGCCCTCATGGGCATCGGCTCGGCGCGCGGCGACGACCGCGCGGTGGCCGCCGCGGAGATGGCGATCTCCTCGCCGCTCCTGGAGGCGTCCATCGACGGCGCCCGCGGCGTGCTGCTCTCCATCTCCGGCGGCTCCGACCTCGGTCTCTTCGAGATCAACGAGGCCGCGCAGCTGGTCAGCGAGGCGGCACACCCGGAAGCCAACATCATCTTCGGTGCGGTCATCGACGACGCGCTGGGCGACGAGGTCCGGGTCACGGTCATCGCCGCGGGCTTCGACGGCGGTCAGCCGCCGGCCCGCCGCGATTCGCAGTCCGCCGCGTCCACCGCGAAGCGCGAGGAGCCCGCCCCGGCCCCGAGCCGTCCGGTCGCTCCGCCCGAGCCGCGTTCGTCGTCCTTCGGCGGACTGGGTTCGGTGCCCGTACGCGACGAGGAGCCGGCCCCGGCCGAGTCCTCCTCGCTGGGTGAGGTCTCCTCGTCCCCGGCGAGCGCCCCGCAGGTTCCCCCGGCCCGTCCGTACTCGGACTCCGCGGCCGAGGAACTGGACGTCCCCGACTTCCTGAAGTGACCGAAGCAGCGAAGTGATAGGGAAACAGCACCACGAGAGCGGCGCGCACTTCGCCTTCACCGACAGGTGGGGCGGGGTGAGCGCCGCTCCGTATGAGCAGCTCAACCTGGGCGGCGCGGTCGGCGACGACCCGCAGGCCGTACGCACCAACCGTGCGCGCGCCGCCGCGGAACTCGGCCTCGACCCGGCCGCGGTGGTCTGGATGAACCAGGTCCACGGCCGGGACGTCGCAGTGGTCGACGGACCGTGGCGAGACGAGGACGTCCCCGGTGTCGACGCGGTGGTGACGGTTCGCCGGGGTCTTGCGCTCGCCGTGCTGACGGCCGACTGCACCCCGGTTCTGCTCGCCGACCCGGTCGCCGGAGTCGCGGGGGCCGCGCACGCCGGCCGGCCCGGGCTGGTCGCCGGGGTCGTCCCGGCGGTCGTCGAGGCGATGGTGCGGCAGGGCGCGGAGCCGGCCCGGATCGTCGCGTACACCGGACCCGCGATCTGCGGGCGGTGTTACGAGGTGCCCGAGGCGATGCGCGAGGATGTCGCCGCCGTGGTGCCCGAGGCCCGGGCGACGACCGGCTGGGGCACTCCCGCGGTGGACGTCACCGCAGGCGTACGGGCCCAACTCGCCGCGGCTGGCGTGCCGTTGCGTGAGGATTCCCACATCTGCACCCGCGAGTCCGCGGACCACTTTTCTTACCGGCGCGACCGTACGACGGGGCGGCTCGCGAGCTATGTGTGGCTCGGGGGCGCCCCCGGCCCGGGGCTGGGGGAGGCCGAGTCGTGACGGACGACCGTAAGACGCAGCTGGCACAGAACCTGGCGCAGGTGGAGGAACGTATCTCTGCCGCCTGCGCCAAGGCCGGCCGGCCGAGGGACGAAGTGACCCTGATCGTGGTCACCAAGACCTACCCCGCGAGCGATGTACGGCTGCTCGCGGAGCTGGGGGTGCGGCAGGTCGCGGAGAACCGTGATCAGGAGGCCGCCCCCAAGGCCGCGGAATGCGGAGATTTGCCGCTCAATTGGCACTTCGTTGGTCAGTTGCAGACGAACAAGGTGCGGTCCGTGGCCGGATATGCCGGAGTTGTTCAGTCGGTCGACCGGGCCCGGCTCGCCACCGCCCTCTCCAGGGAGGCGGTGCGCGCCGAGCGCGAACTGGGCTGCCTGATCCAGGTGGCGCTCGACGCGGAGTCGGGGGAGCGGGGGGACCGGGGCGGGGTGGCGCCGGACGGAGTCGAGGCACTTGCCGAGACGATCGCCGGGGCTCAAGGGCTGCGCCTGGACGGTGTGATGACCGTCGCACCGCTGGCCGGGCCGTACGCGGGCCGTGAACTCGCCGCTTTCGAACGGCTCATGGAAATCGCATCCGACCTGCGCGCGCTGCATCCTGCTGCCAACATGGTGTCAGCAGGCATGAGCGCGGACCTCGAAGATGCCGTGGCAGCCGGGGCGACACATGTGCGCGTCGGCACTGCGGTACTCGGAGTCCGACCACGGCTCCGGTAACGTCGCCAAGCAAGTCGGACCACAGCACAAAATATGGTCATTCCCGCACAAGCGGGCAGGCCGCGTGGATCCAAGGCCCCTGCTGACGGAGCCGATCCACCACAGAGCGGAGGACGCAGAGAATGGCCGGCGCGATGCGCAAGATGGCGGTCTACCTCGGCCTCGTGGAGGACGATGGGTACGACGGCCGGGGGTTCGACCCCGACGACGAGTTCGAGCCCGAGCTTGACCCGGAACCCGATCGGGGGCGGCGTCAACAGCACCAGGCTCAGCCCGAAATCCCCCCGGAAAGGGAGGAACCCGTCCGTGCTGTGACACCTCCGGCGCAACGCGAACCGGCCCCGCTCACCGTGGAAAGCGGACGACCCGCGCGAATCGCCCCCGTGTCATCCATCACACCCGAACGTCCAAATCTGGAGAAGAACGCACCGGTGATCATGCCCAAGGTTGTGTCCGAGCGGGAGCCCTACCGCATCACCACACTCCACCCCCGGACCTACAACGAAGCCCGTACCATCGGGGAACACTTCCGCGAGGGCACTCCGGTGATCATGAATCTGACGGAGATGGATGACACCGATGCGAAGCGACTTGTCGACTTTGCGGCCGGTTTGGTGTTTGGTCTTCACGGCAGTATCGAGCGGGTGACGCAGAAGGTGTTCCTGTTGTCTCCTGCTAACGTCGATGTCACGGCGGAGGACAAGGCCCGTATCGCAGAGGGCGGGTTCTTCAACCAGAGCTGAGACGCAACACCGGGCACACCGGGGCCGTAAGGTCTGCACAGGAGCAAGGGGAGAGGGACAGCGCGAGATGAGTGTCTTTGGTCAGGTGATCTACATCGCGCTGTACTGCTTCCTGATCGTGTTGATCTTCCGGCTGGTGATGGACTATGTGTTCCAATTCGCCCGTTCATGGCAACCCGGCAAGGCGATGGTGGTCGTTCTTGAGGCCGCCTACACTGTCACTGATCCGCCACTCAAGCTTCTGCGGCGGGTAATTCCGCCGCTGCGTCTCGGGGGCGTGGCGCTCGACCTGTCCTTCTTCGTATTGATGATCATCGTGTACATCCTGATCACCGTCGTGAGGTCGGTGTTGTTGGTGTGAACGATACGGTCTTGCCGATTGCCGACGACTACGTTGAGGTGAAGTAGAGATGCCGTTGACCCCCGAGGACGTGCGGAACAAGCAGTTCACGACCGTCCGCCTCCGAGAAGGCTATGACGAGGACGAGGTCGATGCCTTCCTCGATGAGGTCGAAGCCGAACTGACCCGGCTCCTGCGGGAGAACGAGGACCTCCGCGCCAAGCTTGCGGCTGCCACCCGCGCCGCCGCGCAGAACCAGCAGCAGCAGGGTCTGCGCAAGGGACCGGACCAGCAGCAGGAGCAGCAGCAGAGGCCCGGGGCTCCCGTGCCCGCCGCCATATCCGGTCCGCAGCCGGTGCCGCCGCAGCAGCAGGGGATGGGTGGCCCTCCCCAACTGCCCGGTGGAGCACCGCAGCTGCCTCCTGGTCCCGGTGGCCACGGCCCGCAGGGCCCGCACGGCCCCGGTCCGATGGGTCCCGGCGGTCCCATGGGCGGCCCGATGGGCGGCCCCGGCGGACCCCAGCTGCCCGGCGGCCAGCAGGGCGGCCCGGGCGGTGACAGCGCGGCACGCGTGCTGTCGCTGGCACAGCAGACCGCCGACCAGGCGATCGCGGAGGCCCGTTCCGAGGCCAACAAGATCGTCGGCGAGGCGCGCAGCCGTGCCGAGGGCCTGGAGCGGGACGCCCGCGCCAAGGCCGATGCGCTGGAGCGGGACGCGCAGGAGAAGCACCGCGTGGCGATGGGCTCGCTGGAGTCGGCCCGCGCGACGCTGGAGCGCAAGGTCGAGGACCTGCGCGGCTTCGAGCGCGAGTACCGCACGCGGCTGAAGTCCTACCTGGAGAGCCAGCTGCGTCAGCTGGAGAACCAGGCCGATGACTCGCTGGCCCCGCCGCGGACCCCGGCGACCGCTTCGCTGCCGCCGTCGCCCTCGATGGCGTCGGCCGGTGCGGGTGCCATGGGTGGCAACCACACCATGGGTGGCGGTCAGTCCATGGGTGGTGGCAACCACTCCATGGCCGGTCAGTCCAGCGGTGGTCCGTCCTACGGCGGTCAGCAGCAGATGTCGCCGGCGATGACCCAGCCGATGGCTCCGGTGCGGCCGCAGAGCCCGCAGCCGATGCAGCAGACGCCGTCGCCGATGCGTGGCTTCCTCATCGACGAGGACGACAACTGACGCCCGCGTAGCGCGCACCGTCGGCAATCAGGGCCGGGCCCCGAAGGAAGAACATTCCTTCGGGGCCCGGCCCTTTTGTGTGGACTTGTCCGTGCGGCCGGGAGCGGGTGCGGGGACGGCGAAGCCCCCCGGCGCGGGCTGCGCCGGGGGGCTTCGTACGGGCGGTGCCCGGGGTTACGCCTTGCGGAGGCGGAAGGTGAGGGCCAGGGCCTCGTCGGTGAACTCGGGGCCGTAGGAACCGTTCGCCTCGTCGGTGGTGTGCTGCTCGTGCACGAAGTCCGTGGCGAGCACCTCGTCGGAGATCAGACCGGTGTGGTCGGCCAGCGCCGTGCGGACCTCCTCGTCGGTGGACTGCCAGCGCAGCGCGATCCGGTCGGCGACGTCCAGACCGCTGTTCTTACGGGCCTCCTGGATCAGCCGGATCGCGTCGCGGGCCAGGCCCGCCCGGCGCAGCTCGGGGGTGATCTCCAGATCGAGGGCGACCGTCGCTCCCGCGTCGGAAGCCACCGACCAGCCCTCGCGCGGGGTCTCGGTGATGATCACCTCGTCGGGGGCGAGGGAGACGGTCTCGCCGTCGACCTCGACGCTCGCCGTGCCCTCGCGCAGGGCGAGCGAGAGGGCCGCGGCGTCCGCGGCGGCGACGGCCTTGGCGACCGCCTGGACGCCCTTGCCGAACCGCTTGCCGAGGGCACGGAAGTTCGCCTTGGCGGTGGTGTCGACGAGGGAGCCCCCGACCTCCGAGAGGGAGGCCAGCGAGCTGACGTTGAGCTCCTCGGTGATCTGTGCGCGCAGGTCCTCGGGCAGGGCCGCGAAGCCGTGGGCCGCGACCAGCGCGCGGGACAGCGGCTGGCGGGTCTTGACGCCGGACTCGGCGCGGGTGGCGCGGCCCAGCTCGACGAGCCGGCGGACCAGCAGCATCTGGGCGGACAGCGTCGGGTCGATGGCGGCCTTGTCGGCGACCGGCCAGCTCGCGAGATGCACCGAATCCGGGGCGTCCGGGGTCACCGGGACGACCAGGTCCTGCCAGACCCGCTCGGTGATGAACGGGGTGAGGGGCGCCATGAGGCGGGTGACGGTCTCGATGACCTCGTGGAGGGTGCGCAGCGCGGCCGCGTCGCCCTGCCAGAAGCGGCGGCGGGAGCGGCGGACGTACCAGTTGGAGAGGTCGTCGACGAAGGAGGAGAGGAGCTTGCCGGCGCGCTGGGTGTCGAACGACTCCAGGGCGTCGGTGACCTGCTCGACCAGGGTGTTGAGCTCGCCGAGCAGCCAGCGGTCCAGCAGCGGTCGGTCGGCAGGGGCCGGGTCGGCGGCGGAGGGCGCCCAGTTCGAGGTACGGGCGTACAGCGCCTGGAAGGCGACCGTGTTCCAGTACGTGAGGAGGGTCTTGCGGACGACTTCCTGGATGGTGTTGTGGCCCACCCGGCGGGCGGCCCACGGGGAGCCGCCGGCGGCCATGAACCAGCGGACCGCGTCGGCACCGTGCTGGTCCATGAGCGGGATCGGCTGGAGGATATTGCCCAGGTGCTTGGACATCTTCCGGCCGTCCTCGGCCAGGATGTGGCCCAGGCAGACGACGTTCTCGTAACTCGACTTGTCGAAGACGAGGGTGCCGACGGCCATCAGGGTGTAGAACCAGCCGCGGGTCTGGTCGATGGCCTCGCAGATGAACTGCGCCGGGTAGCGCTTCTCGAACAGCTCCTTGTTGCGGTACGGGTAGCCCCACTGCGCGAACGGCATCGAGCCCGAGTCGTACCAGGCGTCGATGACCTCCGGGACGCGGGTGGCCGTCAGGCCGCAGCCGTCGTGCGAGCAGGCGAAGGTGATCTCGTCGATGTACGGGCGGTGCGGGTCCAGGTCCGACTGGTCGGTGCCGGTCAGCTCGGTCAGCTCGGCCAGCGAGCCGACGCAGGTGAGGTGGTTCTCCTCGCAGCGCCAGATGGGCAGCGGGGTGCCCCAGTAGCGGTTGCGGGACAGCGCCCAGTCGATGTTGTTGTTCAGCCAGTCGCCGAAGCGGCCGTGCTTGACCGACTCCGGGAACCAGTTGGTGTTCTCGTTCTCCCGCAGCAGGGCGTCCTTGACCGCGGTGGTGCGGATGTACCACGACGGCTGGGCGTAGTAGAGCAGCGCGGTGTGGCAGCGCCAGCAGTGCGGGTAGCTGTGCTCGTAGGCGAGGTGCCGGAAGAGCAGACCGCGGAAGCCGAGGTCGGCGACCAGCGCCTCGTCGGCCTTCTTGAAGAACTGGCCGCCGATCAGGTCCAGCCCCTCCTCGAAGGTGCCGTCCGGGCGGACCGGGTTGATCACCGGCAGGCCGTACGCCTTGCAGGTCTTGAGGTCGTCCTCACCGAAGGCCGGGGCCTGGTGGACGAGGCCGGTGCCGTCGTCGGTGGTGACGTACTCGGCGTTGACGACGATGTTGGCGCCGTCCAGCTCGACGAGGTCGAAGGGGCGCTCGTAGGACCAGCGCTCCATCTCGCGGCCGGTGAACGACTCGCCGGTGGCGCTCCAGCCCTCGCCGAGCGCCTTCTCCAGCAGCGGCTCGGCGACGACCAACTGCTCGCTGCCGTCGGTGGCGACGACATAGGTGACGTCGGGGTGGGCGGCGACGGCGGTGTTGGAGACCAGGGTCCAGGGGGTGGTCGTCCAGATCAGGAGCTTGGCCCGGCCGGCCAGCGGACCGGAGGTCAGCGGGAGGCGGACGAAGACCGAGGGGTCGACGACCGTCTCGTAGCCCTGCGCCAGCTCGTGGTCCGACAGGCCGGTGCCGCAGCGGGGGCACCAGGGGGCGACACGGTGGTCCTGGACCAGCAGGCCCTTGCTGAAGATCTCCTTCAGTGACCACCACACCGACTCGATGTAGTCGGGGTCCATCGTGCGGTACGGGGCATCCAGGTCGGTCCAGTAGCCCATACGGGTCGTGAGCTCGGCGAAGGCGTCGGTGTGGCGGGTCACCGACTCGCGGCACTTGGCGTTGAACTCGGCGATGCCGTACGCCTCGATGTCCTTCTTGCCGTTGAAGCCCAGCTCCTTCTCCACGGCCAGCTCGACCGGGAGGCCGTGGCAGTCCCAGCCGGCCTTGCGGTCGACGTGGTAGCCCTGCATCGTGCGGAACCGGGGGAAGACGTCCTTGAAGACGCGGGCCTCGATGTGGTGCGCGCCGGGCATGCCGTTGGCGGTCGGGGGGCCCTCGTAGAAGACCCACTCGGGCCGTCCCTCGGACTGCTGGACGGTACGGGCGAAGACCTTCTGCTCCTGCCAGAACTCGAGCACGGCGTGCTCAAGGGCGGGGAGGTCTACCTGGGCGGGTACCTGGCGGTACTGGGGCTGCGGACTCATCGGGGGCTTCCTCCGGCGGACACCTGCTGCGTTCTCCGTCCGGAGGGACGAGAGCCTGGGCTCCCGCGGTACCACCCTCCTTGGCGGTGCCGTCGCACCGCCCCCTCATTGGGGTCGCGCTGCCGGTTCTACTCGCCTTGGGTGGGCTGCGGCCCGTGGGCGGAGCCCACTGTCCAAGCCCGTGGGCGGAGCCCACTGTCCATAGCTTTCTTCCGGCGGCTCGGGGTGATCTTCACGTCGTGCACGCCCCCGGGCTTCCACCGTCCCCGGGTCGCTGCTGGCTGCGTACGGCGCTACTCGTCCCGTCAATGCCTCTCGCTGTGCCCAGTGTACGGGGCCGCGCCGACCGCGGCCGACCGGATTTCCGGCGGCGTGCGGGCGGGGCGGGCGCGGGCGCACCGCGGGGCGTCCCGGCCCCGCGAAGTGACCCGAATGGCGAGCAGTCGGGTGCCGCCCCGCCCGGCGGATTACCGGGCGGGCGGCGGGGCACAACCGAGACAGACCGGACGTCCGGGCCGGTAGGCAGGGCCCGAGGGGCGGTGCGTCCCGTTGCCGCGTGGCGCGTGGCGATTTATCGTTCCCGTCACGATTCGCGAACAAAGTCACATATGTGAAGGGGTCGCGGCCATGGTGGCGAAAAAGACCGCCGCGGAGAAGAGCACGACGCCTGCCGACGAGGCCGTCGCGAAGCAGCCTGCACCGAAGAAGACCGCTCCGAAGAAGGCCGCGGCCAAGAAGACCGCGGCCAAGAAGACTGCGGCGAAGAAGACTGCGGCGAAGAAGACGGCGGACGGCGCGGCCCGCCCGTCGAAGACCACGGCCAAGACGGCCGCGCCGGCGAAGAAGGCCTCGGCGAAGACGACCGCGGAGAAGACTGCGGCGAAGAAGACCGCCGCGAAGAAGGCAGCGACGAAGCCGGCGGCGAAGAAGGCAGCGGCCAAGAAGACCGCGAAGAAGACCACGAAGAAGACCGCGAAAAAGGCTCCGGCCAAGAAGGCCGCGGTGCCCGCTAAGAAGACGGGAGCCAAAACGGTGGTGGCGAAGAAGACTGCGGCCTCAAGGGCCGGGGCAGCCGGCAACAACTCCGCGGGGCCGACGGTCAAGGTGGCCGCGGCGCCCGGCGAGCTCGCCGTACGGGCCGGTGAGGACCCCTGGACGCCGGCCGAGGTCGCCGCGGCCCGGACCGAGCTGATGGACGAGGCGGCGCGGCTGCGGCTGGAGATCGTCTCGGCCGAGAACGCCATCGCCGGGCTGATGCGTGACGGCGACGGCGCGGGTGACGACGAGGCCGACACCGGCACCAAGAACATCACCCGCGAACACGAGCTGGCGCTCGCCTCCAACGCCCGCGAGATGCTCCACCAGACCGAACGGGCCCTCGGCCGGCTGGACGCGGGCACCTACGGGCTGTGCGAGAACTGCGGCAACCCCATCGGCAAGGCACGGATGCAGGCCTTCCCGCGCGCGACGCTGTGCGTGGAGTGCAAGCAGAGGCAGGAGCGCCGCTGAGGCGGCCGGAGGTCGTCGCGGGGCGGCACCCGGACCGCCCGCGTCCGTGGAGGCGTGCCGTACTCTCGTGGTTCAGCCGGGCGGGGCCCGGCCGTGGACACGACGGGCTGAGGGACTCACACGTGGCAGAGGCGGAACGCATCACCGGCACGCCGGAACCCGAGCAGGGTGCCGGAGCGGATCCCACGACGGGGGCCGAAGCGGACGGGCCGGCGCAGTCCGGGCCGGACGCCGGCCGCGGCAAGCGGCGGATCCTCGCCCTGCTGCTGGTCGCGCTCCTGGTCTACCTGCTCGACCTGAGCAGCAAGCTCCTCGTCGTCGCGAAGCTGGAGCACCACGCGCCCATCGAGGTCATCGGGACGCTGCTGCAGTTCACGGTGATCCGTAACCGCGGTGCCGCCTTCGGTATGGGCGAGGCGCTGACGATCTTCCTCACCTTCATCGCGGCGGCCGTGATCGTGGTGATCGCCCGGATCGCCCGCAAGCTCTACAGCCTGCCCTGGGCGATCGCGCTCGGGCTGCTGCTCGGCGGTGCCTTCGGCAACCTCACCGACCGGATCTTCCGCACGCCGGGCGTCTTCGAGGGTGCGGTCGTCGACTTCATCGCCCCCGCGCACTTCGCGGTCTTCAACCTCGCCGACTCCGCGATCGTCTGCGGCGGCATCCTGATCGTGATCCTGTCCTTCCGGGGCCTCGACCCCGACGGGACCGTCCACAAGGACTGACCGGCACGGCGGGGGCGGGCGCCTCGCGGGCCGGCCGCCCCCAACCGCCGGGCAGGACACCACGGCGTAACTGCCATACTCGTGGGGTGAGCACCATTCCCGAGATCCGCACCCTGCCCGTACCGGACGGCCTGGAGGGCGAGCGCGTCGACGCCGCGCTGGCCCGGATGTTCGGCTTCTCCCGTACGAAGGCGGCCGAACTCGCGGCCTCCGGAAGGGTCCGGGTCGACGGCTCCGAGGTGATGAAGTCGGAGCGGGTGCACGGCGGCGCCTGGCTGGAAGTCGAGATGCCGCAGGCCGCGCCGCCCGTCGAGATCGTCGCCGAGCCCGTCGAGGGCATGGAGATCGTGCATGACGACGACGACATCGTCGTGATCGTCAAGCCGGTCGGAGTGGCCGCGCACCCGAGCCCCGGCTGGACCGGTACGACCGTCATCGGCGGACTGGCCGCGGCCGGCTACCGCATCTCCACCTCCGGTGCCGCCGAGCGCCAGGGCATCGTGCACCGTCTCGACGTCGGCACCTCGGGCCTGATGGTGGTCGCCAAGTCCGAGCGCGCCTACACCCTGCTCAAGCAGCAGTTCCGCGAGCGTACGGTCGACAAGCGCTACCACGCCCTGGTGCAGGGCCACCCGGACCCGATGAGCGGCACCATCGACGCCCCCATCGGCCGGCATCCGCAGCACGACTACAAGTGGGCGGTCACCGCCGAGGGCAAGCCGTCGGTCACGCACTACGACCTGATCGAGGCGTTCCGCGCGGCCAGCCTGCTCGACATCAAGCTGGAGACCGGCCGCACCCACCAGATCCGGGTGCACATGGCCGCCCACCGTCACCCCTGCGTCGGCGATCTGACCTATGGCGCGGACCCGACGCTGGCCAAGCGGCTGAGCGTCGGCCGGCAGTGGCTGCACGCGGTCCGGCTGGGCTTCGAGCACCCCTCCGACGGCCGCTGGGTGGAGTTCGAGAGCACGTACCCGGACGATCTGCAGCGCGCGCTGGACACCGTGCGGGACGAGAGCAGCTGACGCCGCCCGGACGCGCAGCGGCGAACTGACACAGCGGCGAACTGCCGCAGAACGGACACCGGCACAGCGGGTCCAGGTCGGCGCCATGGCAGGCTGGGGCGGAAAGTGATCGAATCCGACCACCCCGGAGCGTAGCCACCGTGGACCAGCTGGCTCTGATGTTCGTCCTTCTGCTCGGAGCCGTGGTCATGGTTCCGGTCGGCGACCGGCTGGGGCTTCCGTCACCGGTACTGATGACGCTGGCCGGTGCCGTGCTGGCGCTGCTGCCGTTCGTGCCCAACGTCGAGGTACCGCCCGAATTCATCCTGCCGGTGGTGCTGCCGCCGCTGCTCTACGCGGCCGTGCAGCGCACCTCCTGGCGGCAGTTCACCGCCAACCTCCGGCCGATCTTCCTGCTCGCCGTGGCGCTGGTCTTCGCCACCACCGCCGCGGTGGCCGCCGTCGCCCAGGCGGTGGTGCCGGGTCTGCCGGTGGCCGCCGCGGTGGTGCTCGGGGCGCTGGTCGCACCGCCCGACCCGGTGGCCGCGACCGCCGTCGCCGGCAAGCTGGGGCTGCCCCGCCGGATGGTCTCCATCCTGGAGGGCGAGGGGCTGTTCAACGACGTCACGGCGATCGTGCTCTACCACGTCGCGCTGACCGCCGCGGTCACCGGCACCTTCTCGGTGCCCGCCGCGCTCGGCTCACTGGTGCTGTCCGCGGTGGTCGCCATAGCGGTCGGCCTGGGGCTCGGCTGGGTCACCAACAAGCTGATGGGGCTGCTGGATGATCCGACGCTGCAGATCGGGCTGACGCTGCTGGTGCCGTTCGTCTCCTACGTCCTGGCCGAGGAGTTCAAGGGATCGGGCGTGCTGGCGGTGCTGACCTGCGCGCTCTTCCTCGCCGAGCACGCGGTCGACGCGGACGACGTGCGGGGCCGGCTGGCGGGCTACACCTTCTGGGAGGTCGTCGACACCCTCGTCACCGGTGTGGCCTTCGGGCTGATCGGCCTGGAGCTGCACAACATCTTCGGGGCCGCCTCGCACCGTTGGGGCCAGCTGCTCGGCGCCGGCGCCGCCGTCGTCGCGGTGGTCGTCGGCGTCCGGCTGCTGTGGCTGCTGCCCGCCGCCTGGCTGGCCAAGCGGATGCACAAGCGCCGCGATTACGACGAGGACATCCCGATGAGCTGGCGGGAGACGCTCATCATGTGGTGGGCGGGGATGCGCGGGGTGGCCTCGGTGGCGCTGGCGCTGGCCATTCCGTACGCCATCGACGGCGGCAACGACTTCCCGGCCCGCGACGACATCCTCTTCATCGCCTTCGCGGTGGTGCTCTCCACCCTGATCATCCAGGGCCTCACGCTGCCCTGGCTGGTGCGCCGGCTGCGGGTGCGGGCCGACACCGATGCGGTCGACGCGCTGGAGCGGGAGCTGGCGCTGCGGGTGATCAAGGCGTCCAAGCGCCGGCTGAAGGAGATCCTGGAGGTCGAGGAGCTGCCCGACGAGATCAGCGAGCAGCTGGCCCGCCGGGCGCACGACATCGGCGCCCGGATCGCGCCGGAGATCGTCGACGACGAGCGGCGCGAGCTCTTCGAGAAGCGCATCGCCCGGATGAAGAAGGTGCAGCGCATCCAGGGCGAGATGCTCTCCGCCGCCCGGCACGAGGTGCTGGCGGCCCGCAGCGAACCGGGCGCGGACCCGGAGGTCGTCGACCGGGTGCTGCGGCATCTGGACGTGCGCAGCCTGCGGGGTACGCCCTGACGCCGTCGGGGGACGGGCCCGGCCCGCGCTTCAGCCGCGCGGCGGCTCGGCGCCCGCATCCGCGCCGGCCTGGTCACCTCGGCGGGCCGCGGGCAGATCCGGCGGCGCCGGTGCGGTGGTGATCCGCGGCAGCGCGTAGGCGTGCTCGGCCTGCAGCCACTCCAGCAGCCGCTCGCGGACCACGCAGCGCACCGTCCATATGGTGTCCGCGTCCCGGGCGGTGACCAGGGCACGGACCACGATCGTGGACGGTGTGGTGTCGGTCACCACCAGGCTCCAGGACCGGCCGTCCCACTCCGGGCACTCCTGGAGGATCTCCAGCAGCCGCTGCCGCATCTTCTCCACCGGCGCGCTGTGGTCGAGGTGCAGCAGGACCGTGCCGGTCATCTGCGCACCGCCGCGCGACCAGTTCTCGAACGGCTTGCCGGTGAAGTACGACACCGGCATGGTGATCCGGCGCTCGTCCCAGGTCCGGACGGTCAGAAAGGTCAGGGTGATCTCCTCGACGGTGCCCCACTCGCCGTCCACGACGACCGTGTCCCCTATCCGCACCATGTCGCCGAACGCGATCTGCAGCCCGGCGAAGAGATTGCCGAGGGTGGACTGGGCGGCGATACCGGCGACGATGCCCACCAGCCCGGCGGACGCCAGCATGGAGGTGCCCACCGCCCGCATCGCCGGGAACGTCAGCAGCATCGAGGCGGCCGCGACGACGATCACCACGGCCGTGACCACCCGCTGGATCAGCGTCACCTGGGTCCGCACCCGGCGCACCCGCGCCGCGTCCCGGGCGCCGGCCGCATAGCGCGAGTACGACGACTCGACGATGGCCGCCGCGGCCCAGACCACCAACCAGGCGGTGGCCGCTATCAGCACCAGGGTCAGCGCCTGGCCGATGCCCACCGCATGGGCGTCGATGAGCTTGACCGCGGACGCGTCGTACGAGCCGCGCAACAGCGCCGCGCACAGCGCCACTTGCAGCGGTATCCGGCAGCGCCGCAGCAGTCCCCACAGGGGGGTCTCGGGGTGCGCGGCATCGATGCGGACCAGTGCCCGGTCGGCGAGCCAGACCAGGATGAGGGTGAGCAGGACCGAGCCGCCGATGACGACGACCGGACGCAGTACGTCCTCAGGTGACACGGGACTCCTCCTCTGTGGGGTGCGGGGCGCTGTGGTGTGCTGGTACCCGGTACCTGCGACCGTAACTGGCACGATGGGGGGAGATCGGTCCAACCCAGGGAAGTGATGTCAGTGCCGGCCTCCGCCGAGTCCCCGACCAGCGGGCTTTCGACGATTGTGCTCTTTCATTCGGTGTGCGGGCTACGGCCCGCGGTGCATGCCGCGGCCGACCGGCTGCGCGCCGCGGGACACGAGGTGATCGTCCCCGATCTGTTCGACGGCCGGACCGCGGAATCGGTCCCGGACGGCATTCTGATCAAGGACGAGATCGGCAAGGACGAGCTGCTCAAGCGGGCCATCACGGCCGTGGCACCGTACTCCGAGCGCGGACTGGTCTACGCCGGCTTCTCCTTCGGCGGCTCGGTCGCCCAGAACCTCGCGCTGGGGGACGAGAAGACCCGCGGTCTGCTGCTGCTCCACGGCACCTCGGACATCGCGGAGGACACCGTCGCCGACGACCTGCCGGTGCAATTGCACGTCGCCGACCCCGACCCGTACGAGCCGCACGACTGGCTGAACGCCTGGTACCTGCAGATGCGCCGGGCCGGCGCGGACGTAGAGGTCTACCGCTACGCCGGCGCCGGCCATCTCTTCACCGATCCCGGCCTGCCCGACTACGACACGGAGGCGGCGGAGCGCACCTGGAAGGTGGCGGAGGGCTTCCTCGCCGGGCTGTGAGCCGGGCGGGCCGGGCCGGTGTGCCGGTGGGCGGGGCGCAGCTCAACCCACCGGCTGGTCCGTCCGCTCCACCTGCTGGGTGCCGGACCGGGTGCGGTACGAGCGCAGCAGCGTGCTGGTGGCCTGGGGATCGGTCTTGTCGGAGATGCCGAAGTAGTCCATCTGCGTCCGCTCGGCGGTGACGTCCAGGACCCCGTAGCCGTGCGAGTCCATGTCGAGCCACTTCACATGGCGGTTGGCGGCCCGGATGGCGGCGACCCCGGCCAGGGAGAGCGTGTGCGGCGCGACGTGCAGGATGTCGTCCAGGTTGTCGGAGGTCACGGAGGTGACCACGAACTCGGTCGCCACCGGCCTGGTCGCCGGGTACGTGGCCGCCTGGATCGGCACGTCGTTGGCCCAGGCCATGTGGATGTCGCCGGTCAGGAAGACGGTGTTGTCGATCCCGCGGTCGCTGAGGTGGCTGAGCAGCTCGTGCCGGTCGTCGGTGTAGCCGTCCCACTGGTCGGTGTTGATCGCCAGGCCCTCCTTGGGCACCCCGAGGATCTCGGCGAGCGGGCCGAGCAGCTTCGCGGGTATGGACCCGAACGCGACCTGCGAGACCATCACCGAGGTGCCGACCAGCCGCCAGGCGCTGTCCGAGCGCTCCAGCCCCTGCTTGAGCCAGTCCAGTTGGGCCCGCCCGGTGATCGTCCGGCTGGGGTCGTCGACCGCGCCGCTGCCCGGCTTGGCCTGCTGGTCGCGGAACGAGCGCAGGTCCAGCAGATGCAGATCGGCGAGGGTGCCGAAGCGCAGCCTGCGGTAGGTGGTGCCGGCGATCGAGGGGCGTACCGGCATCCACTCGAAGTACGCCTGCTTCGCCGCGGCCATCCGCGTGGACCAGTCGCCCTCGGTGCCCGGGGTGTGGTTCACCGCGCCGCCCTTCCAGGCGTTGTCGGCGAATTCGTGGTCGTCCCAGATGGCGATGACCGGGTGGGTGGCGTGCATCGCCAGCGCGTCCGGGTCGGTCTTGTGGACGCCGTGCCGGATGCGGTAATCGGCGAGGGTGAGCAGCTCGTGGGCGGGGGAGTGCGGGCGGACGACGTACTTGAACTCCGGGTATTCGCCGGACTTGTACTCGTAGAGGTAGTCGCCGAGGTGCAGCACCGCGTCCAGGTCGGTGCGGGCGGCGAGGTGGCGGTAGGGGGAGAAGTAGCCGGACTCCCAGTTGGCGCAGGAGACCACGCCGAAGCGGACGTTGCCCGCCGAGGTGCCCTCGGCGGGGGCGGTGCGGGTGCGGCCGACGGGGGAGTGCTGCCCGCCGGCGGTGAAGCGGTAGTAGTAGTGGGTGGCCGGGCGCAGGCCGCGGACGTCCGCCTTGACGGTGTGGTCGGTGGCCGCCGAGGTGGAAAGGCTCCCCCGGGCGACGACGGACGCGAAGTCCTGGTCGCTGGCCACCTCCCAGCTCACCGTGGTGGCCGGCCCCCGGCCGGAGCCGGGGGTGGCCTGCGCGGTCGGCGTGAGGCGGGTCCACAGCAGGATGCCGTCGGGGAGCGGGTCCCCGGAGGCAACGCCGTGCTGGAAGAACCTGCCCTGGTCCGGGGCCTCTTGGGCGTGCGCGGTGGCGGCGCCGGCGAACGGCAGGAGTGCGGCGGTGGCGGCTACGGCCGTAACGGCTGTGCGGCGCGAGATCTGGTCATGATCGGTCACGGCCGCTCACCTTACTGGCCGGTAAGCCGTGCCGGGAGGGCGATTTCCGGGATTCCCGGAATTCGCCCGCCCGTTGTCCGAAAGCCACTCAGCGGCCGCCCGTGGGGTCCTTTTCGCCCTCGCGGATACCCTTGCCCGGGTCCGGCTTGCCGGAGCCCTTCGCCGGGCCGAACTCCCGGTCGATCATCTTGTTGAAGTTGGCCTGGGCGAGCTGGTTGTACTGCGCCTGCGTCATCTGCCGCTGCGGGATCTGGTCCATCACCAGCTTCTTGTTGCCGTGCATGAAGGTGGGCGTGCCCTTGACGCCCTTGCGGCCGAACAGCGCGGTCATCTCCATCGCCCAGCGGTCGTAGGTGCCCTTCGTGACCGCCGTCTCGAACGCCTTGTTGTGCGCCAGCTCCGGTACGTCGGAGGCGACCTTGAGCAGCTCGGAGTCCTTGGCGTAGAGGTCCTCGCGCTCATCGGGGTGGTACTTGGCCGAGTACAGCGCCGACTTGTACTTCAAGAAGGCCTCCGGGCTGACGTTCAGCGCCGCACCGAGCGCGCTCAGCGCGTTCTTCGAGCCCTGGCCGCCGCCCTGGGCGTCGTCGATGAAGGTGTACATCGTGAAGCGGGCGCGGAAGCGGCCGTCCTCGATGTCCTTGACCAGGGCCTTGCCGCTGCTCTGCTCGAAGGCCGAACACGCCGGACAGCGGACGTCCTCGAAGATCTCCAGGGTCTGCTTGGCGTTCTTGTCGCCTATCAGGATCTCGGTGCCGTTCTTGCCCTGGGTGTGGGCGGGCGTGACGAGCTTGGCCTCCTTGGC
Organism: Streptomyces sp. 2323.1; assembly: GCF_900221035.1. NCBI lineage: Bacteria > Bacillati > Actinomycetota > Actinomycetes > Kitasatosporales > Streptomycetaceae > Streptomyces > Streptomyces sp. 2323.1. The sequence continues at coordinate 6,024,310 of NZ_LT907981.1, forward strand.
GGCCTCCCAGCCCGTCGGCTCGTTGGCCTTCAGTACGGCGTAGCCGATGCCGCCGGCCACGGCCAGCACGCCGACCAGCACGCCCGCCGCGGTGAGTTGGCGGCGCAGCCGCTCCTTCTTCTTCTGGCGGTCGCGCTCGGCCCGGATGCGTTCACGGGCCGCGGCCTTGCCGGCCTGGCTGTTGCGGTTGCTCATGGGGGGTCCCCTCAAGGGTGTGAAGGCTCGTACGGATGCGTCAGGCGGCGGCCCGGGAGGGCGGGCCGCGGCGCCGTACGCAGTTACTGAGGAGGGGGAGCGGGTGGGACGGCGGCAGCGGATGCAGCGGGCGGATCCGCCGCCGGAGCGGGGCGCCGGCCGCGGTGGCCACGGCGGCCGCGGTCCGCAGCGGACGGAAGGCGCCGGCCGCGGCGGCGCGCAGCAGCGCGTCCAGGGCGGCATCGCCGCGGTGCAGCCAGGCGGCGGCGAGCAGACCGGCCGTGACGTGGACGGCGAGCAGCAGCCAGGGGGCGGCCGCCGGCAGCGCTGTGCCTGACCGAGTGGCGACCCGCGCCAGCGGGGTGCCCAACTCGCCGCCCCGGCACAGCAGATCGACGCCGACCGAGTGCAGCGGGCCGGCGACCGGGCCGCCGGCCCGCCCGTAACAGGCGTGCTGGCCGGTGGTGAAGACGGTGTCGGCGGCCAGCTCCAAGGGCACCAGCAGCGCGGCGAAGGCGCCGTAGCCACGCTCCCGGCCGGCCGGCAGATAGGCCGCGACGAAGACGGCGGCGGCGATCGCGAGGACCGGCACGGGCGGCAACGGGGCGCGGGAGAGCAGCACATGGGAGGCCGCGGACAGGGTGGTGCACAGCGCCGTGAACAGCGCCGCCCGCACCGCCCTGAGCTGATTACCCGGCACGGCCGCCGGCCGGGCCCCGGGGCGCACTCCCGTCGCCTGCATGGGCGGGAGTCTGCCATGTGCACGGCCAAAGACCGGGTCAAGATTTGGCATCGGCCGGCGTGCGGAGCGCACGCCGGCCGAAGGTGGGAAGCGGCCCGGCTCAGGGCCGGGCCGCCGCCTGCGTCAGCGCTTCAGCGACTTGTCGACCATGGAGTTGAAGGCGGCCACGCTGGACGGTGCCACCTTGCCCTGCGGGCTGTCCGTGCCCAGCACCGTGTCATTGAGCTTGATCGTCGGGGTGCTGGTGACGTCCTTGTCCGAGTTGAAGGCCTTGGACATCTCCATCGCCCAGCGGTTGTACGTGCCGGACGTGACGTTCTTCCGGAAGGCGGCGTTGCCCTTGAGCGCCGGGACGGTGTCGGCGACCTTGAGCAGGTAGCTGTCGTCGGCGAACTTGTCCGGGCCGGTCTCGTCGGGGTGGTACTCCTTCGAGTACAGCGCGAACTTGTACTTCAAGAAGGCGTCCGGGCTGACGTTCAGGGCCGCGCCCAGGGCGCTCAGCGCGTTCTTGGAGCCGGTGCCCTTGAGGTTGGCGTCGAGGAACGTGCCCAGGTGGTAGGAGGCCTTGTACTTGCCGTCCTTGATGTCCTTCTCGACGGTCTGACCGACGTTCTGCTCGAAGTTGGCGCAGCCGGGGCAGCGCGGGTCCTCGAAGAGGTTCAGGGTGTTCTTGGCGTCGGACTTGCCGATGACGACCGTGGTGCCGTTGGCGCCGCTGCTGTTGGCGGGCTTGACCAGCTTGGCCTTCTCGGCCTTCCCCCACTCGTCGCCGCTCGCGACGCTGCTGCCGGAGTCGCCGCCCATGGTGGCGAACGCCACGCCGATGCCGCCGGCTATCGCCAGCACGGCGACGATCGCGCCGCCGACGACCAGCTGCCGGCGGACCTTCTCCTTCTTCGCCTGCCGCGCGCGCTCGGCGCGCAGCCGCTCACGGGCTGCCTGCTTGTTGGCCTGGTTGTTGCGGTTGCTCATGACTGTTCCTGCTCCGTGGAATCCGTGGGACGGGGGTGCAAGCGGTCGGCGGCGTACCCGTACCTCACGGGAACGCCGGCTGCGCGGGCGCAGGGCTCACGCAGCGAGCGCGCAGGGCGGCCCACGGCGTACCACACAGTGCACCAGCAGGGGGTCGGTGCCGGAGAGGTGCCCGGCCCGGACGGGGGCAGGCACCGGGCGGCGCGGGGCGGCGGTGGCGCCGATCACCGCGACGGCGATCAGCAGCGGGCGGAAGGCGAAGCCGGCCACCGCGCCCAGCAGCTGGTGCAGCGCGGCCTCGCCGCGGCGCAGCCAGCCCGCCGCCAGCAGCCCGATGAGCAGATGCGCCGCGAGCAGGACGCACCAGGTCGCCACGGGCGAAGGGCTCTCCTCGGGCGAGGCCGCCAGGGGGGTGCCGACCGGGTTGCCGCCGCACAGCAGGTCCACGCCCAGCGAGCGCAGCGGGCCGGCGACCCGGCCGCCGGCCTCCCCGTAACAGGTGTGCTGGCCGAAGGTGAAGACCAGGTCGGCGGCGAGCTCCAGGGGGACCAGCAGGGAGGCGATCCGCCAGTAGCCGCGCTCCGGGCCGGCCAGCGCGTAGGCGATCACGAACACGGCGACGCACAGGGCGGCGACGGTCGCCGGCGGCAGCGGCATCCGGGACAGCAGCACATGGGACGCCGCGGACAGCGTCACGCACAGCGCCGTGAAGAGCGCTGCGCGCAGTGCCCGCAGGTGTGCCGCCGAGGTGTCCATTGCAGCCGAGTGTGCCATGGGGCGGGATAAGCGGCGGCTAAGGGGGTCCTTAGCCGTACGCACCCGGAAATACGGTGCGTACGGCACATCTCGGTCCCTTGCTCGTGGCCCTTGCCCGCGTGGCTAGAGGCCGGGGATCCGGCCGTTGCGGAAGAGGTCCACGAAGATCTGGTGGTCGGCGCGGGCGCGGGCGCCGTAGGAGTGCGCGAAGTCCACCAGCAGCGCCGCGAAGCCCTCCTCGTCGGCCGCGATGGCCGCGTCGATCGCCCGCTCCGTGGAGAACGGCACCAGCGAGTGGCCGCTCTCGTCGTCCGCGGCGGCGTGCATGGTCGCGGTGGCCCGCCCCAGGTCGGCCACCACCGCCGCGATCTCCTCCGGGTCGTCGATGTCCGACCAGTCCAGGTCGACCGCGTACGGCGAGATCTCGGCGACCAGCTGGCCGGCGCCGTCCAGCTCGGTCCAGCCCAGCCACGGGTCGGCGTGGTCCTGCAGGGCGCGCTGCGAGATGACCGTGCGGTGGCCCTCGTGCTGGAAGTAGCCGCGGACCGCGGGGTCGGTGAGGTGCCGGGAGACCGCCGGGGTCTGCGCCTGCTTCATGTAGATCACGACATCGTTCTCCAGGGCGTCGCTGTTGCCCTCCAGGAGGATGTTGTACGACGGCAGCCCGGCCGAACCGATGCCGATGCCGCGCCGGCCCACCACGTCCTTGACGCGGTAGGAGTCCGGGCGGCCCAGGCTCGACTCGGGCAGCGTCTCCAGATAGCCGTCGAAGGCGGCGAGCACCTTGTAGCGGGTGGCCGCGTCCAGCTCGACGCTGCCGCCGCCCGGCGCGAAGCGGCGCTCGAAGTCGCGGATCTCCGTCATCGAGTCCAGCAGCCCGAACCGCGTCATCGCGCGGGCGTCGCGCAGCGCGTCCAGCAGCGGGCCCTCGGCGGTCTCCAGCATGAACGGCGGCAGTTCGTCCTTGTCGGCGTGCGACCCCCCGGAGGCCAGCGCGTGGATGCGCTCCCGGTAGGCGGCGGCGTAGGTGCGCACCAGGTCGGTGATCTGCTTGTCGCTGAGCGCCTTGGCGTAGCCGATCAGCGCGACCGAGGCGGCGAACCGCTTGAGGTCCCAGGTGAACGGGCCGACGTAGGCCTCGTCGAAGTCGTTGACGTTGAAGATCAGCCGGCCCGTGGAGTCCATGTAGGTGCCGAAGTTCTCGGCGTGCAGATCGCCGTGGATCCACACCCGGCCGGTCCGCTCGTCCAGATACGGGCCGCGGTCCTTGCCGTCACCCTGGGCGGCCCCGGCCTCCAGGTCCCGGTAGAACAGACACGCCGTCCCCCGGTAGAAGGCGAAGGCGGAGGCGGCCATCTTCCGGAACTTGACGCGGAAGGCCGCGGGGTCGGCGGCGAGCAGTTCCCCGAAGGCGGTGTCGAAAACGGCGAGGATCTCCTCGCCGCGCTGCTCGGCGTCCTGCGCCGGGGCGTGCTGGGACGGCATCGCTGGGTGCCTCCTGAGGTGCGGAAAATGGTTCGGAGCGCCGTGACGTACCGGGGCGCGGTCTGCCACTGACAACGGGTGAGGCTACTCGCGCGTGCCCGGCGATTGTCAGTCAGGAGTCGTAGACTTCGAGACCACCCACCGGCCCCCGGCTCGCGCCGGGAGTGCCCCGCCGACCGCTCTCCGGAGGTCCCCTGCTGTGGCTGCCGCGTCCCAGGCCCCGTTCACACATCTGCACGTCCACACCCAGTACTCCCTGCTGGACGGTGCGGCGCGGCTGTCGGACATGTTCAAGGCGGCCAACGAGATGGGCATGACGCACATCGCGATGTCCGACCACGGCAATCTGCACGGCGCGTACGACTTCTTCCACTCCGCGCAGAAGGCCGGTGTGACGCCGATCATCGGCATCGAGGCGTACGTCGCCCCCGAGTCGCGGCGCAACAAGCGCAAGATCCAGTGGGGCCAGCCGCACCAGAAGCGCGATGACGTCTCCGGTTCCGGTGGTTATACGCACAAGACCATCTGGGCGGCGAACAAGACCGGTCTGCACAACCTGTTCCGGCTGTCCTCGGACGCCTACGCCGAGGGCTGGCTGACGAAGTGGCCGCGGATGGACAAGGAGACCATCGCCCAGTGGTCCGAGGGCCTGATCGCCTCCACCGGCTGCCCCTCCGGTGAGCTCCAGACCCGGCTGCGCCTGGGCCAGTACGAGGAGGCGCGCAAGGCCGCCGGGGAGTATCAGGACATCTTCGGCAAGGACCGGTATTTCCTGGAGCTGATGGACCACGGCATCGAGATCGAGCGCCGGGTCCGCGACGACCTGCTGAAGATCGGCAAGGAGCTCGGCATCCCGCCGCTGGTCACCAACGACTCGCACTACACCTATGCGCACGAGTCGACCGCGCACGACGCGCTGCTGTGCATCCAGACCGGCAAGAACCTCTCCGACCCGGACCGCTTCCGCTTCGACGGCACGGGCTACTACCTCAAGTCCACGGAGGAGATGTACGCCATCGACTCCTCCGAGGCCTGGCAGCAGGGCTGCGCCAACACCCGCCTGGTCGCCGACCAGATCGACATCACCGGGATGTTCGAAAAGCGCGACCTGATGCCGAAGTTCGACATCCCGGAGGGCTACACCGAGGTCACCTGGTTCCAGGAGGAGGTCCGGGTCGGCATGCAGCGCCGCTACCCGGGCGGGGTCCCCGAGGACCGGCAGAAGCAGGCCGAGTACGAGATGGACATCATCATCCAGATGGGGTTCCCCGGCTACTTCCTCGTCGTCGCCGACTTCATCATGTGGGCCAAGAACAACGGGATCGCGGTGGGCCCCGGCCGTGGCTCCGCGGCCGGTTCGATCGTGGCGTACGCCATGGGCATCACCGACCTCGACCCGATCACCCACGGACTGATCTTCGAGCGGTTCCTCAACCCCGAGCGCGTCTCCATGCCCGATGTCGACATCGACTTCGACGAGCGCAGGCGCGTCGAAGTGATCCGGTATGTGACGGAGAAGTACGGCTCCGACAAGGTCGCCATGATCGGCACCTACGGCAAGATCAAGGCCAAGAACGCCATCAAGGACTCCGCCCGCGTGCTGGGCTACCCGTACGCGATGGGCGACCGCCTCACCAAGGCCATGCCCGCCGACGTCCTCGGCAAGGGCATCGACCTCAGCGGCATCACCGACCCCAAGCACCCGCGCTACAGCGAGGCGGGCGAGATCCGGGGGATGTACGAGAGCGAGCCGGACGTCAAGAAGGTCATCGACACCGCCAAGGGTGTGGAGGGCCTGGTCCGGCAGATGGGTGTGCACGCGGCCGGCGTGATCATGTCCAGTGAGCCCATCGTCGACCACGCCCCGCTCTGGACGCGGCACACCGACGGCGTGACCATCACGCAGTGGGACTACCCCCAGTGTGAGTCGCTGGGCCTGCTCAAGATGGACTTCCTGGGCCTGCGCAACCTCACGATCATGGACGACGCCGTCAAGATGGTGAAGGCCAACAAGGGCGTCGACCTGGAGATGCTCTCCGTACCGCTCGACGACCCCAAGACCTTCGAGCTGCTCTGCCGCGGTGACACCCTCGGCGTCTTCCAGTTCGACGGCGGCCCGATGCGCTCGCTGCTGCGGCTGATGAAGCCCGACAACTTCGAGGACATTTCCGCCGTCTCGGCCCTGTACCGCCCCGGCCCGATGGGCATGGACTCGCACACCAACTACGCGCTGCGCAAGAACGGCCTCCAGGAGATCACCCCGATCCACCCGGAGCTGGAGGAGCCCCTCAAGGAGGTCCTGGGCCTCACCTACGGCCTGATCGTCTATCAGGAGCAGGTGCAGAAGGCCGCCCAGATCATCGCCGGGTACTCCCTCGGTGAGGCCGACATCCTCCGCCGCGTCATGGGCAAGAAGAAGCCCGAGGAACTCGCGAAGAACTTCGTGCTCTTCCAGGAGGGCGCCCGCAAGAACGGCTTCTCCGACCAGGCCATCCAGGCCCTGTGGGACGTCCTGGTCCCGTTCGCCGGCTACGCCTTCAACAAGGCGCACTCCTCCGCGTACGGCCTGGTCACCTACTGGACCGCCTACCTCAAGGCCAACTACCCGGCCGAGTACATGTCCGCGCTGCTGACGTCCGTGCGCGACGACAAGGACAAGTCGGCGGTCTACCTCAACGAGTGCCGGCGCATGGGCATCAAGGTGCTGCCGCCGAACGTCAACGAGTCCGAGGCGAACTTCGCCGCCCAGGGCGACGACGTGATCCTCTTCGGCCTCACCGCGGTCCGCAACGTCGGCCAGAACGTCGTCGACTCGATCATCCGCTGCCGCAAGGCCAAGGGGAAGTACTCCTCCTTCCCCGACTACCTCGACAAGGTCGAGGCGGTCGTCTGCAACAAGCGCACCACCGAGTCCCTCATCAAGGCCGGCGCCTTCGACGAAATGGGCCACACCCGCAAGGGCCTGATGGCGCACTACGAGCCGATGATCGACAACGTCGTCCAGGTCAAGCGCAAGGAGGCCGAGGGGCAGTTCGACCTCTTCGGCGGCATGGCCGGCGACGCCGGCGACACCTCCGAGGGCCCCGGCTTCGGTCTGGACATCGAGTTCTCGGACGTCGAGTGGGACAAGACCTACCTCCTCGCCCAGGAGCGCGAGATGCTCGGTCTCTACGTCTCCGACCACCCGCTCTTCGGCCTGGAACACGTACTGTCCGACAAGGCGGACGCCGCCATCTCCCAGCTGACCGGCGGCGACTATTCGGACGGCTCGATCGTCACCATCGGCGGCATCATCTCCGGCCTGCAGCGCAAGATGACCAAGCAGGGCAACGCCTGGGCGATCGCCACCGTCGAGGACCTGGCAGGCTCCATCGACTGCATGTTCTTCCCGGCGACCTACCAGCTGGTGTCGACCCAACTCGTCGAGGACACCGTGGTCTTCGTCAAGGGCCGCCTCGACAAGCGGGAGGACATCCCGCGGCTGGTCGCGATGGAGATGATGGTCCCCGACCTCTCCGAGGCCGGCACCAACGCTCCCGTGACGATCACCATTCCGACGGTCAAGGTCACCCCGCCGATGGTCGAGAAGCTCGGTGAGGTGCTCAGCAGCCACCGCGGCTCCACCGAGGTACGGATCAAGCTGCTGGGGGCGCGCAAGACGACGGTGCTCCGGCTGGACCGGCACCGGGTCACGCCCGACCCCTCGCTGTTCGGCGATCTGAAGGTGCTGCTCGGTCCGTCCTGCCTGGCGGGCTGACCGGCCGACGCTGCCCGGCGCACCGCTTCAGGGTCTGCCCGGCGGAGCATCGCCCGGCCCCTGAGCCACCGGGCCCCTGAACCACCGGCCCTGAGTCACCGAACAGGTCCTACCCCGAGGGGCGCGCCCGAAGTGGGCGCGCCCCTCAACTCCTGTGCGGCATCGATCAGTTGTGACCGAAGCGCCGCTGGTGCTTACGTGCAACATCTGCCGGGCTGCCCTGAGCCTGGGACCGCGCCTGGGTCTGTGCCTCCAAGCTCGCACGCTGGGCCTCCTGCTGGCCGCGCTCGGCCGCGGATGCCGTCTTCTGCTGCCGGCTGCGGTCCTGCTTCTTGTCCTTGGCCATGACCTTGCCTCCTGAGGGGGAATCGGGATCTGGGCCGGAACCAGACTTACACGCGGGACAGATGCCTGCATTTCGGGCAATTACCGTGCGTAAAACGGCCGATCACGCACTGTGCACGAGATCTCCGGCCGAATCCGCCACGCCGATGATCGAGTTCGGGCTGATAACGCCCGTACGGTCGGGCAGACTCGAAGGAAAGCCGAAGAAAACTCGTGCCATGGGCCGAGCCGGGGGGCGACCGGACTTTCAGCACCTCAGGGAAGAGGGTGGAACGTGGATCGCTGCGTCGTCCTGGTGGACGCCGGGTATTTGCTCGGTGCCGCCGCGAGTCTGCTCGCCGGAGAGCCCGCACGGTCCCGGATCACCGTTGACCACGCCGCCCTCATCCAGGGCCTGCGCCAGCGCGCCGAGTCGGACACCGAACGCCCGCTGCTGCGGATCTACTGGTTCGACGGCGCCCCCGACCGCGTGCCGCAGCCCGAGCACCGCCGGCTGCGGGTGATGCCCCGGGTCACGGTCCGGCTGGGCGCCCTGACCCGCAGCGACGGCCGCTGGGCGCAGAAGGGCGTGGACGCCGCCATGCACGCCGAGCTGACCGAACTCGCCCGTAACCGCGCCTGCTCCGACATCGTGCTGGTCACCGGCGACGGCGATCTGCTGCCCGGGCTGATGTCGGCGAAGGAGCACGGCGTCGCCGTCCACCTGTGGGCCGTCCAGGCCGCGGACGGCGACTACAACCAGTCCGAGGACCTGGTCGCCGAGGCCGATGAGCGGCGGGTGCTGGACCGGACCTGGATCACGCGCGCGGTGCGCGCCAAGGAGCTCGGCGGCCCCTGCGCCCCGCCGCCCGCGCCGCGCCCCGAGATCGCCGCGATCCTCTCCGCCCCGCTGCCCGAGTCCGCGGCCGCGGCGGCCGCGGCCGGGCCGGAATCCGCCGAGCACACCCATGAGCGCAGCGGCGCCAACGGGGTCGCCCGCCCGCCGGCCGGCACCGAGAACGCCGCAGCGGGCAGCGAGCCCGGCGCCACCGGCTCCAAGGTCGTGCCCACCCCCAAGGACCTGGCCGGGCTCGGCCGGGCGCACGCCGCGGGCCAGGGACCGGCCGGCCCGGGCGCCGCGCAGCCCGGGGCCGCGGCCGGCGCCACCCTGCGCTGGTCGTCCGACAAGGGCTGGGTCGAGCGCGGCGCCCCGGCCGGCGAACCGGAGGCGACCGCGGGCCTGCCCACGCTCGCCCAGCTCACCAGCGCCGAGCAGCGCTGGGCCGACCGCGAGGAGGACATCACCGCCGTCAGCGGCGACCCCTTCGAGGTCGGCCAGGTCTTCGCCCGCCGCTGGACCGACCGGCTCTCCGACACCGCCCATCTGACCCAGCTGTCGACGGAGTACCCGCGCATCCCGCACCGCATCGACGGTGAACTGCTGCGCTACGCCGCCCGATTCGGACTGCTCGCCCACAAGGACGACCAGATCGACGAGCACGACCGCTATGCCATCCGGGCCGGTTTCTGGCGCGAGGTCGATCTGCGCACGGCCGCCGAGCACGCCCCGGCCACGGACTGACGGCCCAGGGTCCGGCTCGCCCGCCGGTGCCCCGCGGGCCGGAGGCGGTCCGGGGACGCGTACCCTCATAGCTCGTGAGGACGGGCGCAAAACAGGTGGAGCGCGGTGTACCGGTGTGCGCCGTGCGGGACCTGGTCAAGACGTACCCCGCGACGCGCGGGCGCCGCGGGGCGGCTCAGGCGCCCGCCGTACGGGCCAACGACGGCATCACCCTGGATGTCCACCGCGGCGAGATCTTCGGGCTGCTCGGCCCCAACGGCGCCGGCAAGTCCACCCTGGTGCGCCAGCTGACCGGACTGCTGCGCCCGGACTCCGGCAGCATCGCCGTCCTCGGCCACGACCTGGTGCGCCACCCGGAGCGGGCCGCCCGGCTGCTGGGCTACCTGGGCCAGGAGTCCACCGCGCTGGACGAGATGACCGTCGCGCTGGCGGTGGAGACCACCGGACGGCTGCGTGGCCTCGGCGCCCGCGAGGCGCGGGCCGAGCGGGACGCGGTGATCGGCGAGCTGGGCCTCGCCGACCTCACGGGACGGGCGCTGAAGCAGTTGTCCGGCGGGCAGCGGCGGCTGGCCTGCCTCGCCACCGCGCTGATCGGCGAGCGGCCGCTGCTGGTGCTGGACGAGCCGACCACCGGGATGGACCCGGTCGCCCGGCGCGCCGTCTGGGCCGCGGTCGACCGGCGGCGCGCCGAGCGCGGGGTCACGGTGGTGCTGGTGACCCACAACGTCCTGGAGGCCGAGAGCGTGCTCGACCGGGTCGCGGTGATCGACCGGGGCCGGGTGATCGCCTGCGACACGCCCGGCGGACTGAAGGAGATGGTGAGCGAGGAGGTCCGGCTGGAGCTGGTGTGGCGCGACCGCCCGCCGCTGGACGTGCCCGAGGTCGCCGCGCTCGCCGCCGCCGCGCACACCTCCGGCCGCCGCTGGACCCTGCGGCTCCCCGCCGACCGGGCCCGCACCGCCGTCGCCGCCGTCACCTCGGGGCCCGCCTTCGCCGCCCTCGACGACTTCACCCTCGCCACGCCGAGCCTGGAGGATGTCTACCTGGCCCTCGGCGGCCGCGCGGAGGGGCTGGTCAAGGCGTGAACGGCGCGGGGCGCGGCGCACGTATCGATGACTGCGGACGGCACGAAGACTGCCGACAGTACGAGGAAGGCTCGGTGACAGCGTGAGTGTGGTTCCCGCGCAGGCGGTGGCCGGTGCGGCTGTCGGCCCCGAGGTGCGGACCGAGGACGGTGCCGCCCCGCTGGCGCCCCGCGCCCGCTTCGTGCCCGCGCTCGGCGCCGTCTACCGCGCCCAGCTCTCCCGGGCCCGGGTGGCCCGGATCCCGCTGCTGTTCGTGGCCACCTTCCAGTCCGTCGGGATCATGGTCCTGCTGCGCGGAGTGGTGGACAGCGGTGACCCGGCGCGGTCGGTGGTGTCCGGCTCCAGCGTGCTGGTCGTCGCCTTCGTCGCGCTCAACCTCCTCGCCCAGTACTTCGGCCAGCTGCGCGCCGGCGGCGGGCTCGACCACTATGCGACGCTGCCGGTGCCGCCGGCCGCCGTGGTGCTCGGCGCCGCCGCCGCGTACGCCTCCTTCACCGTGCCGGGGACGGTCGTCACCGCGGTTACCGGCTGTGTGCTCTTCCAGCTGCCGATGGCCCATCTGTGGGTGCTGGCCGCCGTGATCCCGCTCGCCGGGGCGGCGCTGGCCGGCCTCGGCGCGGCCCTCGGCCTGCTCGCCCCGCGCCCCGAACTCGCCACGCTCTGCGGCCAGTTGGGGATGTCGGCGGCGCTGCTGCTGGGGGTGCTGCCGGCCGCGCGGATGCCCGAGGTGATCGGCTGGGCCCGCGATCTGCTGCCGTCGACCTACGGCGTGGAGGCGCTGTCGCGCAGCTTCGACCCGCATCCCGACTGGCTCGTGGTCGGCGCCGACCTGGGCGTCTGCGCGGCCGTCGGGGTGCTCTCGCTGGCCGTCGCCACCTGGGCCTACCGGCGGGCGGCCACCCGATGACCGCCTCCGGCCCCTCCAACGGGCGTCCTGCCGCCGGTCCCACCGGCCCCACCTGGCACGATGACGGGGTGACCGCACCGCTGACGCCCCGCGACAACCAACCGCCCGAAGAGCCGCAGCACCCCCAGGCCGCGCCCGCCCACGACCACGGAGCCACCGCCGAGCACCCTGACCACACCGGGCTCGGCGGCCCCGAGCTGGCGCGTGAGCTGCGCGAGGGTGCCGTGATCGCGCTCGTGGTCGCGGTGAGCGGGGTGCTGCTCGGGGTGCTGTGGAACTGGCTCGCCCCGCACATCCCGCTGATCGCGGACACCCGCAACGTCTACCTCAAGAACACCGAGGGCGAGGAGGCGATCGGCGCGGACGGCACCTTCGTCCTGCTGTCCCTCGGCTTCGGGGTGCTCAGCGCCGCCGTGGTCTTCCTGCTGCGCCGGCGCGGCGGGATTCCGCTGGTCGTGGCGCTGGTCGTGGGCGGGCTGCTGGGTGCGGTGCTGGGCTGGGTGACGGGGATGTGGCTGGGCCCCACCCCGGACGTGGCCACGCACGCCAAGCAGGTCGGCCCCGGGGTGGCCTTCTCGGGTCCGCTGCGGCTCCAGGCCAAGGGCGCGCTGCTGGCCTGGCCGATCGCCGCGATGCTCACCCAGCTGGCGCTGACCGGGCTGTTCGGCCCGCGGGACCCGGAGCCGGAGGTGGACTGGAGCGGCCACCACGACCAGCGGGAAGAGCCGCCCGCGCCGGAACCGCCCGCCGGGCACTGACGCCGCCGGACACCGACGCACCAGCAGGGGCGGCCGCCATCGCGGCTGCCCCGCCCGCTTGCCGGGGCGCCGACGGCGGGCGCCCGCGGCAATCGACCCCGCCCGCGACCGCCTAGCCCCGCGCGATCGCCGCCACCCGTGCCCCCGTGAGCGCCACCAGATCCTCCGGCGCCAGCTCGACCTCCAGGCCGCGCCGCCCCGCCGAGACACATACGGTCGGCCGGCCCTGGGCGGAGGCGTCCACGACCGTGGGCAGCCGCTTGCGCTGCCCCAGCGGGGAGATCCCGCCCAGGACGTAGCCCGTACTGCGCTCGGCCGCCGCCGGATCGGCCATCGCGGCCCGCTTGCCGCCCACCGCGGTCGCCAGCGCCTTCAGGTCCAGGGACCCCGACACCGGCACCACGGCGACCGTCAGCGCGCCGTCGACCTCCGCGAGCAGCGTCTTGAAGACCTGCTCGGGCGCGACCCCGAGGGCCTCGGCGGCCTCCTCGCCGTACGAGGCGGCGGTTGGGTCGTGCGCGTAGGCATGCACCGTGAAGGGGACGCCGGACGCGGTGAGCGCCACCGTCGCGGGCGTGCCGCCCCCGGGCTGTCCGGTCTTCTTCTGCTTCGTCTTCTTCGGCACCGCGAAAACGCCTCACTCGCCAGGGCCCGGCCCGCGCGGGCCCCGGGCCGCGGAACGTCAGTTGGGGTGGGTCGGCTGCCGGGTCAGATCCACGGCCGGCAGCGACGGGAGTTTACCGAGCAGCGCCGATTCCTGGCGCAGCAGCGTCAGCTCCTGGGTCAGCCGGGCCGCGGCGTCCGGCGCCTCCAGCAGCTGCTGCTTGGCGGGGACGTCCAGCACGGCCGCCGCGGCCACCAGATACGACAGCACGGACGGGTCGGCCGGCAGGTCCTGCCCGCTCGACAGGGTCCGCTCGTTCGCCCAGGCCAGCCGCTTCTGATAGGTGCGGAAGGCCCGGACGACGCCGGAGGCCAGCGCACCCGCGCCGTCCCCCTCGTCGTCCGCCAGCTCCTCCACCTCACCGGTCAGATACGGCCCCGAGGCCTCCACCGACAGCAGCCGGAAGCGGGTGGTGCCGGTGGCGAGCACCTCGTAGCCGGTGTCGTCGGCGGACGACTTCTCCCGGATGGTGGCCGCGTCCGCGATGCAGCCCACCGTGTGGAACGCCTGCATCGGGTCGTCACCGAAGCCCGCCGCGGGACCCTCGGCGGTCGGCAGCGTGGCGTCCGGCATGCCCATCGCGGTGGGGGCGACCTCCCGGCCGTCCCGGATCGTGATCACCGCGAACCGGCGGTCGTCCTCGGGTACCGCACTCAGATCGCGCATCATCGCCCGGTAGCGCGCCTCGAAGACGTTCAGCGGGAGCACGAGTCCCGGGAACAGCACCGAGTTCAGCGGGAAGAGGGGGAGGCGCACGGAGGTCACAGCCCGTAAGCCTAGAGCCTGTAGCGGTCCGGGCCACCACCCGTACCCCGGCTATTGCCGCCGCAGCAGCCGCGAGGCGCCGGCCGCGACCGTCGTGGCGAGCACCCAGCCCGCCAGGATCAGCACCGCGGCCACCCACTGCGACCCGCCGCCGGGCTTCCAGGCGGCCCCCTGATTGAGGTCGATCACCGGAAGCAGCAGGTCCAGGGAGTAGAGATACGGATTCCAGGGCGGCGCCTCACCGGCCTTGAGGGGCGGGGGAGGGGACGTCGAGAAGTAGAGCGTGCCGATCGCCCACAGCACGGCCATCCACACCGCGGCCCGCCCCGGCCGGTAGCCGTAGGCCACCGTCCAGTCCTGCAGGATCCCCCAGGCCTTCGCCGCCAGCGGCAGCGTCTCGCGGCGCCGCCGCTGCTTGGCCAGCAGCACCTCCCGGGCGTCGGCGTCCTCACCGGTGCTGCGCAGCGAGGCGGCCAGCATCTCGTACGGCTCGGGCGCGTACTCGGGGGTCGCCGCGGCCACCCACTGCAGCCGCAGCGCCAGCGGGAAGTGGCCGCGCGGGATCAGCGTCTCGTAGGCGAAGCCGGCCATCCACAGCCCGCCCAGCCCCGGCCAGCTCGCCGATTTGTCGATGAGGTTGACCACCCGGGCACCGGAGAGGATCACCCGGCCGCGCTGCGGGCGCTCACCGAGGAACCGCAGCTCGGGCGTCTGGATCCGGCGCAGCGACAGCTCCTGGTCGGACTCCATGATGAAGCGGGCGTTCTCGAAGTCGACCGCGTCGCCGAAGCGCCCGTCGTCCAGCCGCATCCCGCCCTCGCACTCGAAGCGCTGCACCCGGGTGCCGCGCGAGGGGGTCTGGCCGATGCCGTACGGGGGAGTGGCGCTGCTGGAGAACGGGGAGTTCGCCAGGCCCGCGGCGGTCAGATAGAGGGTGCGCTCGACGGTCAGCTGGGGGGCGTTCAGCGCCCGGCGGCCGAACGGGTTGCACAGCCGGCTGCCGCGCAGGCTCAGCGAGACGCCGATGGTGGCGCCGCGCAGCGACAACTCGCCGTAGGACTCCATCATCTCGGCCTGCAGGTCCTGGGCGACGGTCAGCCCGTCCGCCATGACGGAGCGGCCCTGGCGGTCCTTGTGCACGATGGTCTGATTGAGCATCAGGTCGGTGCCTATCTGGGCGTCCGTGAGCCGGATGCCGGACTGCACCACACAGCGCGGCAGATGCAGATCGCCCTCGGTGTGCAGCCGGGCCGCCTCCAGCCGGGGTATCGCGCAGTTCACCAGCCGCAGCGTGGTGAAGTGGCTCTCCGGCAGCACCACCTCGGCCTCGAAGCGGCAGTCCCGCAGCTCCACGAATGGCTTGATCGTGCCGCCCGCAACGTCGAGAGTGTCCGTGATGTACGCGCCGGTCAGCTGTAATGCGGCCACCCTCCCCGGCTGCGGGGGCGGCCCGTCGAGCAGCAGCAGCGCCACGACCCGGGCACGCACCCGGCGCTCGGGGCCCCACAGATGCTGCCCGTGCGGATCGTCGCGGGCCGGGTCGCCGATGTGCAGGTCGCAGGTGCTGCCGTTGCGGAAGGCCTGCCACATGCTCCATTCCGCGGATGTCAGTTGCAGGTCGGCGGGCGCGTCGCCGTCCCCGGGCTCGGTCACTGGATCCCCCTTGCTGTCCCGTGGTGTGTCGCAACCTGTTCGGACGCACCTCGTGCACCGGTCGTGTGGCGTCCCACAGGCGTCCCCGTACGCCGTCAGCTGGCCCTTGCCCGCGCCCGTGTCTGCTTGAACACGCGTGGTCAGGGCCAACTCCGGTCAACTTCGAAGGGCCGGGTCACGGTGCGTCCGCGGCGCACGCCGCTGTGTATCACTGAGTGATACGGCCGCTCGGGCCCGGGAGCAGGTCTGAGACACTGGGAGGGTGATCTCCCGAATCGACCTGCGCGGTGACGCCCTCCCCGAGGGCGGCGCCCTGCGCGATCTGCTGCCCCGTGCCGAGTTCGACGTGGAAGCCGCCCTGGAGAAGGTGCGGCCCATCTGCGAGGACGTGCGCCATCGCGGCACCGCGGCGCTGATCGATTGTGCGCGGCGGTTCGACGGCGTCGAGATCACGCGCGTACGGGTGCCCGCCGAGGCGCTGCGCGAGGCCCTCGACGGGCTGGACCCGGCCGTGCGGGCCGCCTTGGAGGAGTCCATCCGGCGCGCCCGGATCGTCCACCGCGAACAGCGCCGCACCGACGTCACGACCAAGGTCGTCCCCGGCGGCACGGTCACCGAACGCTGGGTGCCCGTCGAGCGGGTGGGGCTCTACGTCCCCGGCGGCCTGGCGGTCTACCCGTCCTCCGTCGTCATGAACGTCGTCCCGGCACAGGAGGCCGGGGTCACCGGCATCGCGGTCACCTCCCCGCCGCAGAAGGAGTTCGGCGGCCGGCCGCACCCGACCATCCTCGCCGCCTGCGCCCTGCTCGGCGTCGACGAGGTCTACGCCGCCGGCGGCGCCCAGGCCATCGCGATGTTCGCGTACGGCACCGACGAGTGCCTGCCGGTCAACCTCGTCACGGGCCCCGGCAACATCTACGTCGCCTCCGCCAAGCGCCTGCTCAAGGGCCGCATCGGCATCGACGCCGAGGCCGGCCCCACCGAGATCGCGGTCCTCGCGGACGCCACCGCCGACCCCGAGCACGTCGCCGCCGACCTGATCAGCCAGGCCGAGCACGACACCCTGGCCGCGGCCGTGCTGGTCACCGACTCCGCCGAGCTCGCCGACGCCGTCGACGCCGCCCTCAAGCGGCAGGTCGCCGCCACCAAGCACATCGAGCGGATCACCGAGGCGCTGGGCGGCCGGCAGTCCGCGACCGTCCTCGTCGACGGCATCGACGAGGGCCTCACGGTCGTGGACGCCTACGGCGCCGAGCACCTGGAGATCCAGACCGCCGACGCCTCCGCCGTCGCCGCCCGGGTCCGCAACGCCGGCGCCATCTTCGTCGGCCCGTACGCCCCGGTCTCGCTCGGCGACTACTGCGCCGGCTCCAACCACGTCCTGCCCACCGGCGGCTGCGCCTGCCACTCCTCCGGCCTGTCCGTGCAGTCCTTCCTGCGCGGCATCCATGTCGTGGACTACTCGCGCGACGCGCTGGCCGAGGTCACCCACCATGTGGTGACCCTCGCCGAGGCCGAGGACCTCCCGGCCCACGGCGCCGCGCTGAAGGCCAGGTTCGACTGGAAGGTCCCGCAGAGCAAGTGAGCAGGCACGTGACCCGTATCGACGACCTCCCCATCCGGGACGAGCTGCGCGGCAAGTCCCCCTACGGCGCGCCGCAGCTGGACGTCCCGGTGCGCCTGAACACCAACGAGAACCCCTACCCGCTGCCCGAACCGCTGGTCCGGCGGATCGCCGAGCGGGTGACCGAGGCCGCCCGGCAGCTCAACCGCTACCCCGACCGGGACGCGGTCGAGCTGCGCGAGGCGCTGGCCCGCTACCTCAGCGGCACCGGCGGCCACCCGGTCACCCGGGAGCAGATCTGGGCCGCCAACGGCTCCAACGAGGTCATCCAGCAGCTGCTGCAGACCTTCGGCGGCCCCGGCCGCACGGCCCTCGGCTTCGAGCCGTCGTACTCCATGCACGGGCTGATCTCCCGCGGCACGGGCACCGGCTGGATCTCCGGCCCGCGCAACGCCGACTTCACCATCGACGTCGAGGTGGCGCGGGCGGCCATCGCCGGGCAGCGGCCCGACGTGGTCTTCATCTGCTCGCCGAACAACCCCACCGGCACCGCCGTCGAGGCGGAGACGGTGCTGGCGCTGTACGACGCCGCGCAGGCGGCGCGGGCCGACGGCGCCGGGGCCCTGGTGGTGGTCGACGAGGCCTACGGCGAGTTCAGCCACCGCCCCTCGCTGCTGCCGCTGATCGAGGGCCGGCCGAATCTGGTGGTCTCCCGGACCATGTCCAAGGCGTTCGGCGCCGCCGGCCTGCGGCTGGGCTACCTGGCCGCCGACCCCGCGGTGGTCGACGCGGTCCAGCTCGTCCGGCTGCCGTACCACCTCTCATCCGTCACCCAGGCCACCGCGCTCGCCGCGCTGGAGCACACCGAGACCCTGCTGAAGTACGTCGAGCAGCTCAAGGCCGAGCGGGACCGCCTGGTCACCGAGCTGCGGGCGAGCGGCTGTCAGGTCGTCGACTCCGACGCCAACTTCGTGCAGTTCGGTCTCTTCGACGACGCGCACGCCACCTGGCAGGCGATCCTCGACCACGGCGTGCTGGTCCGTGACAACGGCGTACCGGGCTGGCTGCGGGTCACCGCCGGCACCCCGGCCGAGAACGACGCGTTCCTCGACGCGGTTCGTGCAGTACTGAAGGAGAGCAAGCGATGACCCGCGTAGGACGCGTGGAGCGCACCACGAAGGAAACGTCCGTGCTCGTCGAGATCGATCTCGACGGCCGGGGCGAGGTCGAGGTATCGACCGGTGTCGGCTTCTACGACCACATGCTCGACCAGCTCGGCCGGCACGGCCTGTTCGACCTCAAGGTCAAGACCGACGGCGATCTGCACATCGACACCCACCACACCATCGAGGACACCGCCCTCGCGCTGGGTGCCGCCTTCAAGCAGGCCCTCGGCGACAAGTCCGGCATCTACCGCTTCGGCAACTGCACCGTCCCGCTGGACGAGTCGCTGGCCCAGGTGACCGTCGACCTCTCCGGCCGCCCGTATCTGGTGCACACCGAGCCGGAGAACATGGCGCCGATGATCGGCAGCTACGACACGACCATGACCCGGCACATCTTCGAGTCGTTCGTCGCCCAGGCCCAGATAGCGCTGCACATCCACGTCCCGTACGGCCGCAACGCCCACCACATCGTGGAGTGCCAGTTCAAGGCGCTGGCCCGGGCGCTGCGCTACGCCAGCGAGCGGGACCCGCGGGCGGCCGGCATCATCCCGTCCACCAAGGGAGCGTTGTAGTCCTGTGAGCGGACTGTCCACGGTCTTCATCCTTCTCGGGCTCTTTCTCCTCGGCGGCGTCTACTCCTTCTGGAAGCAGCAGCTGCCCAAGAGCCTGATCGTGCTGTTGTCCGTCGGCTCGGCGCTGTGCCTGGCCGCCGGTGTGCTCCGGTTGGAGGTATGGAATTGACCGCCTCGGCACCCCGTAAGAAGGTCGTCGTCTTCGACTACGGCTTCGGCAACGTCCGCTCCGCCGAGCGCGCGCTGGCGCACGTCGGCGCCGAGGTGGAGATCACCCGGGACTTCGACCGGGCGATGAACGCCGAGGGGCTGCTGGTCCCCGGCGTCGGCGCGTTCGCCGCCTGCATGGCCGGGCTGAAGGAGGCCCGCGGTGACTGGCTGGTGGGCCGCCGGCTGGCCGGCGGGCGCCCCGTCATGGGCATCTGCGTCGGCATGCAGATCCTCTTCGGCCGCGGCATCGAGCACGGCGTGGAGACCGAGGGCCTGGACGAGTGGCCCGGCACGGTCGGCCCGCTCAAGGCCGACGTCGTCCCGCACATGGGCTGGAACACCGTCGAGGCCGCCGGCGACTCGCAGCTCTTCGCCGGGCTGCCCGCCGACGCCCGCTACTACTTCGTGCACTCCTACGCGGTGCACGACTGGGAGCTGGAGGTCGGCAACCCCCACCTCGCCGCGCCGAAGGTCACCTGGGCCACCCACGGTGAGCGGTTCGTGGCCGCGGTCGAGAACGGCCCGCTGTGGGCCACCCAGTTCCACCCCGAGAAGTCCGGCGACGCCGGCGCCCAGCTCCTGACCAACTGGATCAACACCCTGTGAGCCCCTTGATGCCGAAGCTCGAACTCCTCCCCGCCGTCGACGTCCGCGACGGCCAGGCCGTCCGCCTCGTCCACGGCGAGTCCGGCTCCGAGACCTCCTACGGCGACCCGCTGGAGGCGGCCCTCGCCTGGCAGCGGGCCGGCGCCGAATGGCTGCACCTCGTCGACCTCGACGCGGCCTTCGGCACCGGCGACAACCGGGCGCAGATCGCCCAGGTCGCCCGGTCCATGGACATCAAGGTCGAGCTGTCCGGCGGTATCCGCGACGACGACACGCTCGCCGCCGCGCTCGCCACCGGCTGCCGCCGGGTCAACCTCGGCACCGCCGCGCTGGAGACCCCCGAGTGGGTCGCCAAGGTCATCGCCGAGCACGGTGACAAGATCGCGGTCGGCCTGGACGTGCGCGGGACGACGCTGCGCGGCCGCGGCTGGACCCGCGACGGCGGCGACCTCTACGAGACGCTGGCCCGCCTCGACGCCGAGGGCTGCGCCCGCTACGTCGTCACCGACATCAACAAGGACGGCACCCTCCAGGGCCCCAACCTGGAGCTGCTGCGGAACGTCTGCGCGGCCACCGACCGCCCCGTCGTCGCCTCCGGCGGCGTCTCCTCCCTCGACGACCTGCGGGCGCTCGCCACGCTGGTACCCGAAGGTGTGGAGGGCGCGATCGTCGGCAAGGCGCTCTATGCAAAGGCGTTCACCCTCGAAGAGGCGCTGGCAGCAGTGTCGTAACGGCGAACGAAAGGCCGCGTGATGACCATCGAGCGCGTACGGACCGACAACCCCTGGGAAGACAAGATCGGCTTCGCACGCGCCGTGGCGGCCGGCGACCGGGTCCTGGTCGCCGGCACGATGCCCCTGGTCGACGGCGTGCTCCAGGGTGAGGGCGACCCCTACGTCCAGACCCGGACCGCCCTGACCAACGCGCTGGCCGCGCTCAAGCCCTTCGGCCTGGGCGCCGACGCGGTACTGCGCACCCGCCTGTACCTCACCCACCTCCGCGACGTGGACGCGGCCGGCCGCGCCCACCGGGAGCTGTTCGAGGCCACCCCGCCGGTCGCGACCCTGGTCGTGGTCTCCGGCTTCGTCGACTCCCGCGTCCTGGTCGAAGTAGAACTAGAAGCATTCCGAGAACTGGCAGAAAGGCCCCCACAGACATGACCCTGGCGGTCCGAGTCATCCCTTGCCTGGACGTCGACAACGGCCGGGTCGTCAAGGGCGTCAACTTCCAGAACCTGCGGGACGCGGGCGACCCCGTCGAGATGGCGAAGATCTACGGGGACGAGGGCGCCGACGAGCTGACCTTCCTCGACATCACCGCCTCCTCCGGCAACCGCGAGACCACCTATGACGTGGTCCGCCGCACCGCCGAGCAGGTCTTCATCCCGCTCACCGTCGGCGGCGGCGTGCGCACCCCCGACGACGTCGACAAGCTGCTGCGGGCCGGCGCCGACAAGGTCGGCGTCAACACCGCCGCCATCGCCCGGCCCGACGTGATCCGCGAGATCTCCGAGCGGTTCGGCAGCCAGGTCCTGGTGCTGTCGGTCGACGCCCGGCGTACCGACGCCGGCACCCCCTCGGGCTTCGAGGTCACCACCCACGGCGGCCGCCGCGGCACCGGCATCGACGCCGTCGAATGGGCCCACCGCGCCGCGGCCCTCGGCGCCGGCGAGATCCTGCTGAACTCCATGGACGCCGACGGCACCAAGGACGGCTACGACGTCGAGATGATCGAGGCGGTCCGCAAGCACGTCACCGTCCCGGTGATCGCCTCCGGCGGCGCCGGCCGGCTGGACCACTTCGCCCCGGCCGTCGCGGCCGGCGCCGACGCGGTGCTCGCCGCCTCCGTCTTCCACTTCGGCGACCTGCGCATCAGCCAGGTCAAGGACGCCCTCCGGGACGCGGGACACCCGGTGCGCTGACACGAAGATCACTGACCGCGTAGGCTCGGCGCATGAGCCGTGTCAACGATGTGGGTGGCCAGACCGGGTTCGGGGCGCTGGAGATCGAGGCGGACGAGCCGCCGTTCCACGCCGACTGGGAGGCGCGGGTGTTCGCGCTGAACTCCACGCTGGTACGCAACGGGGTCTACCGGCTCGACGAGTTCCGGGACGCGGTCGAGCGGATGGACCCGCAGCAGTATCTGGCGACGTCGTACTACGAGCGGTGGCTGCTCGCGATCGAGACGCTGCTGGCCGAGCGGGGGCTGCTCGATGCGGGCTGAATTCCGGGCGGGGGAGCGGGTGCGGGTGCGCGCCGGCGATCCCGACGGGCATACCCGGGCGCCGCGGTACGTGCGCGGCCAGGTGGGGCGGATCGTCGAGTGCCAGGGCAGCTGGGAGCTCGCGGACGAGGTGGCCGCAGGGGTGGCCGAGCCCCGGGTGGAGCCCGTCTACACCGTGGCCTTCACCGCGGGCGACCTGTGGGGCGAGGGCGGTCATGAGGTCACGGTCGACCTCTGGGAGTCGTACATCGAGCGGGTGGCGGAGGACGGGGTATGAGCGGCGAGCACACGAGTGCGCCGGTGGCGGCGCGGGTGCGGCGGCTGGAGGAGCGGCTGATCGAGGCCGGGGTGGTCGCCCAGGAGCAGCTGGACGCGTCCCTCGCGGCGATGCTGAAGG
Organism: Streptomyces sp. 2323.1; assembly: GCF_900221035.1. Lineage (NCBI taxonomy): Bacteria > Bacillati > Actinomycetota > Actinomycetes > Kitasatosporales > Streptomycetaceae > Streptomyces > Streptomyces sp. 2323.1. The sequence continues at coordinate 6,046,693 of NZ_LT907981.1, forward strand.
GGGCCTCGCCGGTCAACGGGGCGCGGATCGCGGCGCGGGCCTGGACCGACGAGGGGTTCCGGGAGCGGCTGCTGGCCGATGCCAATACGGCGCTGCCCGAGGTGGGGCTGTCGATGGCGGGCGGTATCCAGGAGCAGCGGCTCAAGGTCGTCGAGAACACCGCCACCACGCACCACGTCCTGGTGTGCACGCTGTGCTCCTGCTATCCGGTCGGGCTGCTGGGGCCGTCGCCGTCCTGGTACAAGAGCGAGGCCTACCGCTCGCGGGTGGTACGCGAACCGCGGGCCGTGCTGGCCGAGTTCGGGCTGGTGCTGCCGGACGACACCGCGATCACCGTGTGGGACTCCAGCGCGGAGAGCCGCTACATGGTCCTGCCGCGGCGGCCCGATGACACCGCGGGGTGGAGCGAGCCGGAGCTGGCCGCGCTCGTCACCCGCGAAGGGCTCATCGGGACCGCCGCGGTCTGACTCAGCGCCCCTTGCGCGCCGCGCGGACGAACTCGCGGTTCATCGTGGTGATGCTGAACAGCTCGATGCCCTTGGGGCAGGCGGTGGCGCACTCGCCGGTGAGGGTGCAGCCGCCGAAGCCCTCCTCGTCCATCTGCGCCACCATGTCCAGCACCCGCGACGCCCGTTCGGGAGCGCCCTGCGGCAGCACACCCAGATGGTTGACCTTCGCCGAGGTGAAGAGCATCGCCGCGCCGTTCGGGCAGGCGGCCACGCAGGCGCCGCAGCCGATGCACTCGGCGTGCTCGAAGGCGGCGTCGGCGGCCGGCTTGGGGACGGGGGTGGCATGGGCCTCGGGGGCGGCGCCGGTGGGTGCGGTGATGTAGCCGCCGGCCTGGATGATCCGGTCGAAGGCGGAGCGGTCGACGACCAGGTCCTTGACGACGGGGAAGGCGGCGGCCCGCCAGGGCTCGATGTCGATCGTGTCGCCGTCCTCGAAGGACCGCATGTGCAGCTGGCAGGTGGTGGTCCGCTCCGGGCCGTGCGCCTCGCCGTTGATGACCAGGCTGCAGGCGCCGCAGATGCCCTCGCGGCAGTCGTGGTCGAAGGCGACCGGGTCCTCGCCGGCGAGGATCAGCGACTCGTTGAGCGTGTCGAGCATCTCCAGGAACGACATGTCCTTCGCGATGCCGTCCACCTCGTACGTGGACATCGTGCCGTCGGCGTCGGCGTGCTTCTGGCGCCAGACGCGCAGGGTGAGCCTCATGCGTAGCTCCGCTGGGTGGGGTGGACGTACTCGAAGACCAGGTCTTCCTTGTGGAGGACGGGGGCGCTGCCGGTGGCGGTGAACTCCCAGGCGGCGGCGTAGGAGAACTCCGCGTCCCGGCGCTCGGCCTCGCCGTCCGGGGTCTGCGACTCCGCGCGGAAGTGCCCGCCGCAGGACTCGGCGCGGTGCAGTGCGTCGAGGCACATCAGCTCGGCGAGCTCCAGGTAGTCGACGAGGCGGTGGGCCTTCTCCAGGGACTGGTTGAACTCCTCGCCGGTGCCCGGCACCTTGATGCGCCGCCAGAACTCCTCGCGGAGCCGCGGAATCCGGTCGAGGGCCGTGCGCAGCCCCTCGGCGGTGCGGGCCATCCCGCAGTGCTCCCACAGCAGGGCGCCGAGCTCCCGGTGGAAGGAGTCGGGCGTGCGGTCGCCGTCGACGGCCAGCAGCCGGGCCAGCCGCTCCCGGGTCTCCTCGACGGCCGCCGCGGCCGCCGGGTGGCCGGCGTCCATAGAGTCGGCGAGCGGGGCGCGGGCCAGATAGTCGTTGATCGTCGAGGGGAGGACGAAGTAGCCGTCGGCCAGGCCCTGCATCAGGGCGGAGGCGCCGAGGCGGTTGGCGCCGTGGTCGGAGAAGTTGGCCTCGCCGATCGCGAACAGGCCGGGGACGGTGGTCTGGAGGTCGTAGTCGACCCACAGTCCGCCCATCGTGTAGTGCACGGCGGGGTAGATCCGCATCGGCACCTCGTACGGGTCCTCCGCGGTGATCCGCGCGTACATGTCGAAGAGGTTGCCGTACTTCTCCTCGATCCGGGCCCGGCCCATGCGCGCGAGGGCGTCCGCGAAGTCCAGGTACACGCCCTGGCCGCCGGGCCCCACGCCGCGGCCCTCGTCGCAGACCTGCTTGGCGGCGCGGGAGGCGATGTCGCGGGGGACGAGGTTGCCGAAGGACGGGTAGCTGCGCTCCAGGTAGTAGTCGCGCTCCTCCTCGGGGATCCGGCCGGGCGGGCGGGTGTCGCCCGTGGCCTTCGGCACCCAGATACGGCCGTCGTTGCGCAGCGACTCGCTCATCAGCGTCAGCTTCGACTGGTGGTCGCCGGTGCGCGGGATGCAGGTCGGGTGGATCTGGGTGAAGCAGGGGTTGGCGAAGTACGCCCCGCGGCGGTGCGCCCGCCAGATGGCGGTCGCGTTGGAATTCATGGCGTTGGTCGACAGATGGAAGACGTTGCCGTAGCCGCCGGACGCCAGCACCACGGCATCGGCGAAGTGGGTGGCGATCTCGCCGGTGACCAGGTCCCGGGCGACGATGCCGCGGGCCCGCCCGTCGGCGACGACGAGATCCAGCATCTCGGTGCGCGCGTGCAGTTCCACGTTCCCCGCCGCGATCTGCCGGGACAGCGCCTGATAGGCGCCGAGCAGCAGCTGCTGGCCCGTCTGCCCGCGGGCGTAGAACGTCCGGGAGACCTGGACGCCGCCGAAGGAGCGGGTGTCGAGCAGCCCGCCGTACTCCCGCGCGAACGGCACGCCCTGGGCGACGCACTGGTCGATGATCTCGACGGAGATCTGCGCGAGCCGGTGCACATTCGACTCCCGGGCGCGGAAGTCGCCGCCCTTGACGGTGTCGTAGAACAGCCGGTGGACCGAGTCGCCGTCGTTGCGGTAGTTCTTCGCCGCGTTGATACCGCCCTGCGCGGCGATCGAGTGGGCCCGGCGCGGGGAGTCCTGGTAGCAGAACTGGACGACGTGGTAGCCCTGTTCGGCGAGGGTGGCGCCCGCGGAGCCGCCCGCGAGGCCGGTGCCGACCACGATGACGGTGTGCTTGCGGCGGTTGGCGGGGTTGACCAGCTTCGCCTCGAAGCGGCGGGTGTCCCAGCGCCCGGCGACCGGCCCGGCCGGTGCCTTGGTGTCGGCGACCGGCGCACCGGTCGCGTAGTCCGCGTAAGAAGCCATGGTCAACTCACCACTCCGGTCATGACGGCAAGGGGTACGGCGACGAAGCCCACGGTCAGCACCAGCGCGAGGAGGTTGGCGGTGGTCTTCAGGGCGCGGTCGCGGCGGCGGCTGCCGACGCCGAGGGTCTGTGCGGCGCTCCAGAACCCGTGCCGGATGTGCAGGCCGAGCGCCAGCATCGCCACGAGGTAGATCACGTTGCCGTACCAGGTGGAGAAGGTGTCCACGACGTTCTGGTACGGGTGGCCGGGCCGGAAACCGCCGGGGTGCACGGTGCCGGTCGTCAGGTCGAGCAGATGCCAGACGAGGAACAGCCCGAGGATGATCCCGCCCCAGCGCATGGTGCGGGTGGCATAGCTCGCGCGCGGCTTCTTGTGCACGTAGGCCTCGGGCCGCGCCCTGATGTCGCGGCGGCTGAGCTGGTACGCGGAGACGGCGTGCGCCACGACGGCGGCCACCAGGACGACGCGGACGAGCCAGAGCGTCCACTCCTGGTGCATGAAGGGCGCGCCGATCGTCCGCAGCCAGTGCGCATAGTGGTTGAACTCGCCCGGCCCGAAGAAGATCTTCAGGTTCCCGAGCATGTGGACGACCAGGTAGAGCAGCATGATCAGGCCGCTGACGGCCATCACCGTCTTCTTGCCGACGGTCGAGTGCCACAGCGTATGCGGCAGGGACGGCCGTCGGTCCGTCCGTATGTCCAGTGCCATGGGTCCCGACGGTAAGGACGGCCCCACCCATCAGTCCAAGACATGGTGCGGCTCATCTCCATAGGCGATGCCTATCGAGCGCCTTACCCTTGCTCTCATGCAGCTGCAGCAGCTCCGCTACTTCACCGCCGTGGCCGACACCCGCCACTTCACCCGCGCCGCCGAGCGCGAACACGTCGCCCAGCCCTCCCTCTCCCAGCAAATCCGTTCCCTGGAGCGGGAGTTGGGCGCCGAGCTCTTCCACCGCGCCCGCGGCCACATCTCCCTCACCGATGCCGGTCAGACCCTGCTGCCGCTCGCCCGGCGCATCCTCGCCGACGCCGAGACCGCCCGCCGCGAGGTCCAGGAGGTGGCCCGGCTGCGCCGCGGCCGGCTCCGCCTCGGCGCCCCGCCCAGCCTCTGCGCCAGCCTCGTCCCCGATGTCCTGCGGGCCTTCCACGCCACCTACCCCGGCGTGGAGCTGCTCGTGACCGAGGACGGCTCCCAGGACCTCGTACGGGCGCTGGCCGACGGCGCACTGGACCTGGCCCTGATCATCACCCCGCTCCCGGTCCAGGCCCCCGCCCTGGCCACCTCCGACCTGCTGCGCGAGGAACTCGTCGTGGTCTCCGCCCCCGACCGCCCGGCCCCCGTCGGCCGGCGCACCCGCATCCGCGTGGCGGACTTGAAGGACCGGCCGCTGGCCATGTTCCGCCGCGGCTACGACCTGCGGGAATTCACCACCGCGGCCTGCCGGGCGGCCGGCTTCGAACCGTCCTTCACCGTCGAGGGCGGCGAGATGGACGCGGTCCTCGGCTTCGTGCGGGCCGGACTGGGCATCGCCGTCGTCCCCAGCATGGTCGCCGAACGCTCCGGCCTGCGGATCACTCCCTTTTCCACCCCCGGTATGCACCGCGTGGTCTCGGTCGCCCACCGCGGGGACGTCTCGCCGCCGCGCGCCGCCCGCGAACTGGAGCGCATCCTGCGCGCGCACCTGGCGGCGGACGGGGCCTGACTGGGCGGCGGCCCGGCAGCCGGGTGACCGGGCCCATCACCCCGCGGCCGCCGGGCGCGGCCCCGTGGCAGGGCTCCGGGGCCGGTCGTAGGCTGGCCGCATGTCGACCCATGCGAAGCGTGAACGGCTCCTTCTCGCCGACCTGTTGGAGAGCGCCGGCCCCGAGGCGCCGACGCTGTGTGAGAACTGGAGCGCGCGGGAGCTGGCCGCGCACGTGGTGGTGCGCGAACGGCGCGCCGACGCGGCCGGCGGGCTCCTCGTCAAGCCGCTGGCCGCCCGGCTCCAGCGGGTGCAGGCGGAGTTCGCCGCCAAGCCGTACGAGGAGCTGATCCAGCTGATCAGGACCGGGCCGCCGAGGATGTCGCCGTTCGCACTGAAGCAGCTCGACGAGGCGTCCAACACCGTCGAGTTCTACGTCCACACCGAGGACGTCCGGCGGGCGCAGCCGGACTGGTCCGCGCGCGAGCTCGACCCCGTCTTCGCGGACGCCCTGTGGTCCCGGCTGGAGCGGATGGCCCGGGTACTGGGCCGCAAGTCGCCGGTGGGCCTGGTGCTGCGGCGGCCGGACGGGCGGACGGCGGTCGCCCATCGTGGCACCCCGGTGGTCACGGTCGTCGGCGAGCCGGGCGAGCTGACCATGTTCGCCTTCGGCCGGCAGGAGGCGGCCGACGTGGCACTGGACGGGGACAAGGAGGCGATCGACCGGCTGCTGGCGGCGAAACTGGGGGTCTGACCGCCCCGGACCGCCCCGGTGTCCGCTCCGGCCCGCCGGGGCGCGTCCGCACAGTCCCGTCGCGGGGCCCGCTCCGGCCCGCCGGGTCGGACACGTCCTACTGCCGGAACACCACGACCACGATCGCCACGGCCACCGCCACCGCCGCCGCGCACACCGCCCCCAGCACCCGCGCGGCCACCCGCGCGGCGCGGTCCGGGTCCGGCGGCGGTGGCGGCACGGGCGGCTCCTGAGGATGCATGTCTGCAGGATGCCGCACGGCACAATGGACGCATGACCAGCAGCCGCACCACCGCCCCCGGCCAGGCCCCCGCCGCCGGGTCCGCCCTCGACCCGGCCATCGCCGCCCGCCTCAAGCGCGGCGCCGACGGCCTGGTCCCCGCCATCGCCCAGCAGTACGACACCGGCGAGGTGCTGATGCTCGGCTGGATGGACGACGAGGCGCTGCACCGCACCCTGACCACCGGCCGCTGCACGTACTGGTCCCGCAGCCGCCAGGAGTACTGGGTCAAGGGCGACACCTCCGGCCACGTCCAGCACGTCAAGTCGGTGGCGCTGGACTGCGACGCCGACACCGTGCTGATCAAGGTCGATCAGGTCGGTGCCGCCTGCCACACCGGCGACCGCACCTGCTTCGACGCCGACGTCCTGGCTGCCGAGGCCACCTCCGACCAGTAGGCTCCGCTGCCATGACCACGGGAACCACCGGCACCGCCACTCCGGACCTCGACACCTTCCGTACGCTCGCCAAGGACCGTCGGGTCATCCCCGTCACCCGGCGCCTGCTCGCGGACGGCGACACACCGGTCGGGCTCTACCGCAAACTCGCCGCCGAGCGCCCCGGCACCTTCCTTCTCGAATCCGCCGAGAACGGCCGGACGTGGTCGCGGTACTCCTTCATCGGCGTCCGCAGCGCCGCCACCCTCACCACCCGCGACGGGCAGGCGCACTGGCTCGGCACCCCGCCCGTCGGCGTCCCCACCGGCGGCGACCCGCTCCAGGCGCTGCGCGCCACCGTCGAGGCGCTGCACACCCCCCGCGACCTCATCGAGGGCGCGGGACTGCCGCCGTTCACCGGCGGCATGGTCGGCTACCTCGGCTACGACATCGTGCGCCGCCTGGAGAAGATCGGCGAGCAGACCGCCGACGACCTCCGGCTGCCCGAGCTGACCATGCTGCTCACCTCCGACCTCGCCGTCCTCGACCACTGGAGCGGCACGGTCCTGCTGATCGCCAACGCGATCAACCACAACGACCTCGACACCGGTGTCGACGAGGCCTATGCGGACGCCGTGGCCCGCCTGGACACCATGGCCTACGACCTGGCCCGGCCCGCGCCCGCCAGTGCCGCCGCGATGCCGCCGTCCGCGGTTCCGCCGTTCACCGCCGAGTGGGGCGGCCCGGCCTTCCAGGACGCCGTCGAGGACATCAAGGAGCGCATCCGGGCCGGCGAGGCCTTCCAGGTCGTGCCCTCCCAGCGCTTCGAAACGCCGTGCACGGCGAGCGCGTTGGACGTCTACCGGGTGCTGCGGGCCACCAACCCCAGCCCGTACATGTACCTCTTCCGCTTCGAGGGCGGCGAGGGCGCCGAGGAAGGCGCCTTCGACGTGGTGGGCTCCAGCCCGGAGGCGCTGGTCAAGGTCGAGGGTGGCCGGGCCACGGTGCACCCCATCGCCGGCACCCGCCCGCGCGGCGCCACCGTTCAGGAGGACCAGGCCCTGGCCGATGAGCTGATGGCCGACCCCAAGGAGCGCGCCGAGCATCTGATGCTGGTCGACCTGGGCCGCAACGACCTGGGCCGGGTCTGCGAGCCGGGCAGCGTCGAGGTCGTCGACTTCATGTCCATCGAGCGCTACAGCCATGTGATGCACATCGTCTCCACGGTCACCGGGCAGGTGGCCGAGGGCCACAGCGCCTTCGACGTGCTCACCGCCTGCTTCCCCGCCGGCACCCTCTCCGGGGCGCCCAAGCCGCGCGCCCTGCAGATCATCGAGGAGCTGGAGCCGACCCGGCGCGGGCTGTACGGCGGCTGCGTGGGCTACCTCGACTTCGCCGGCGACTCCGACACCGCCATCGCGATCCGTACGGCCCTGCTCCGGGAAGGCACCGCCTACGTCCAGGCGGGCGCCGGCGTGGTCGCCGACTCCGACCCGGTGGCCGAGGACACCGAGTGCCGCAACAAGGCGGCCGCCGTGCTGCGCGCCGTGAACACCGCCAACCACCTGGGAAAGTGACCGGCCGCACGCCCCGCAGCCACCCCGCGCACCGGACCCCGTCGGCCGGTGCGCGATAGTGGTGCGCGTGAGTGCCGTACCCCAGACCCCTGCCGACGCCCCGCCCGCGGGCGAGCCGGCCACCCGCGCACGCAGCGCCACCCGCAGCCTCGCCCTCGCCCTGCTGGCCGGCGCGGCCGGCGCGGGCCTGGCGCTGCTGGCCTCCGGCCGCATCTGGGCCAAGGGCTCCGCGGAGCTCGCCCAGGGCGCGCTGCCGCGCAGCGTGACCGGCGCCGATGTGACCGGGGTGCCCGGCGCGCTGGCCGTCGTCGGCCTGGCCGCGCTGGTCGCCGTCTTCGCCGTGCGCCGGGTCGGCCGGATCGCGGTCGCCGCCCTGCTCACGCTCAGCGGCGCGGGCATCGCCGTCGCCGCCGTGCTGGGCAACTCCGACACCTCCGCGCTGCGCGAGAAGGCCGCCACCGCGGTCGGCCTGACCGACGCCGGTGTGCATCACGTCACGCACACCGGCTGGCCGTGGGTGGCCGCGGCCGGCGGCGGGCTGCTGCTGCTCGCCGGACTGCTGGCGCTGGTCTACGGACGCCACTGGCCTGCGATGTCGGGCCGGTACGAGCGCACGCCCGGCGGCGCCCGCGGCCCGCGCAGGGCTCCGGCCCCGCCGGATCTGGACCGTCCGGAGGAGATCTGGAAGTCCCTGGACCGCGGTGAGGACCCCACCCGGTAAAGGTGCGCCGCCCGGCATCGGTGACAATGGGCGACGAGGATCACCGCGCCCCGACCCCGGCGCGACAGAGCAACGAGGAGCATTCATGTCGAGCAGTGGCCACGGACACACCCCCGCCGCCTGGACGGGCGTCATCATCTCGTTCATCGGCTTCTGCGTCTCCGGAGCCTTCATCGTGCTGGGGAACGTGCCCGGCTTCTGGGCCGGCATCGTGCTGATCGGCCTCGGTGCCGTGGCCGGCGGTCTGATGCGTGCGGCCGGCATGGGCCAGGAGCCCCGCCGCGCCAAGCCCGCTGCCCCGGCGCAGGCCCAGCCGCAGGAGGGCTGAGCTCCCGCTCCCGTGGCGCCCGCCCGGCGCCACCCCCGCAGTTCCCTTCGAAGGCGCCGCTTCCCGGCCCGTACGCACCCGAGGTGCCGTACCCGCCGTCCGTGCCCGCTCCGTACGGCGGCCGAGAAGCTGCGCCTTCGCGCATGCCGCCGCACAATCGGCACGTGAGCGATCCCGTGGCGCACCTCGCGCCCCCGGCCCCCCGCCGGCGCGCGCTGCCCCGCCGTCTCGCGGCACCCCTGGGCGCCCTGACCGCCGCCCTCGCGGCCTTCGCCTATGTCGGCGCCGTCGATCCCCACCGGCCCGGCCACTATCCGGTGTGCCCGCTGCTGCATCTGACCGGCCTGTACTGCCCGGCCTGCGGCGGACTGCGCAGCGCCCATGACGTCGCCCACGGAGACCTCCCCGCGGCGCTGGGCGCCAACGCCCTCGCGGTGGCCGGGTACGCCGCCTGTGCGGTCTTCTGGGCGGTCTGGCTCGGCCGCGCGGTGCGGGGCCGCCCGATGGCGGGACCCCGGCCGCGGCCCGTCCACTGGTGGGCGCTGGCCGGGCTGCTGCTGGTCTTCACCGTCGTCCGCAACCTCCCCGCCGGCCGCGCGCTGGCTCCGTGATCCGCGGCCGGGCGAGCCGGTGCACCCCTCCGCGTCACCGGTGAATGTCCAGGTCGTGGGACCGCGGTCCACCGGATGCGAGACCTGCATCCCATGGCGGATACCATCGAAGGACCGGGTGGGACGGCTCGTCCCCACGGATCACTGTCCACCTCCCCCGCTCAAGAAGGAGGCCGCTCGCGTGAGTGTGCTCGACGAGATCATCGACGGGGTCCGCGCCGACCTCGCGGAGCGGCAGGCCCGCGTCACTCTCGACGAGCTCAAGGAGCGGGCCCGCAAGGCACGCCCCGCGAAGGACGGCGTCGCGGCCCTCAAGGGCGAGAGCGTGACGGTGATCTGCGAGGTCAAGCGCTCCAGCCCCTCCAAGGGCGCGCTCGCCGCGATCGCCGACCCGGCCGGCCTGGCCGCCGACTACGAGGCGGGCGGCGCGGCGGTCATCTCCGTCCTCACCGAGCAGCGCAAGTTCGGCGGTTCGCTGGCCGACCTGGAGGCCGTCCGCGCCAAGGTCGACATCCCCGTCCTGCGCAAGGACTTCATCGTCACCGCCTACCAGCTGTGGGAGGCCCGGGCCTACGGCGCCGACCTCGCGCTGCTGATCGTCTCCGCGCTGGAGCAGGAGGCGCTGGTCTCGCTGATCGAGCGGGCCGAGTCGATCGGGCTCACGCCGCTGGTCGAGGTGCACGACGAGGAAGAGGTCGCCCGCGCGGTGGACGCCGGCGCCAAGATCATCGGCGTCAACGCCCGCAACCTCAAGACCCTGGAGGTCGACCGCGGCAACTTCGCCCGGGTCGCCCCCGAGATCCCCGACCACATCGTCAAGATCGCCGAGTCCGGTGTCCGCGGACCGCACGACCTGATCGCCTACGCCAACGACGGCGCGGACGCGGTGCTGGTCGGCGAGTCGCTGGTCACCGGCAAGGACCCCAGGACCTCGGTCGCCGACCTGGTCGCCGCGGGCTCCCACCCGGCGATCCGGCACGGCCGGTCCTGAGCGCCCGCCCCCAGGACAGGACACCCACCCCGACATGACCGCCGCCCCCCGCCGCCCCGAGGCCAAGTGCTCTGCGCTGCCCTCGTGGCACCGCGGCTGCCGCGCCCCCGCGCGGCGGGTCCACGGGCGCCGGGTCAGGTACCACATCGGATCCGAGCCGGGACAGATCAACGGCAGGCGATGGCGACGGGGGCCCGCGCGCTGACGCGCCGGCCCCGTGTCGGCGCCGCGATGCCCCAAGGCATCGCGTCCGTACCTCCGCGGTACCGGCCCCGCCGGCTCCGCGGCGGCAGCGACCCCTACAGCGCGCCGCCTTCCGCCATGCTCACCTCCCGATGAACCGGACCTCCGGGGCGCGTGCCCCGGTCTAGGAGTGCGTCAGATGTCCTCCGAATTCTTCCTTCCCGACCCCGAGGGCCAAGTCCCCAGCGCCGAGGGCTACTTCGGTGCCTTCGGCGGCAAATTCATCCCCGAGGCGCTGGTCGCCGCGGTCGACGAGGTCGCCGCCGAGTACGAGAAGGCCAAGGCGGACCCCGCGTTCGCGGCCGAACTCGACGATCTGCTGGTCAACTACACCGGCCGCCCCAGCGCGCTCACCGAGGTGCCGCGGTTCGCCGAACAGGCCGGCGGGGCCCGCGTGTTCCTCAAGCGCGAGGACCTCAACCACACCGGCTCGCACAAGATCAACAACGTGCTGGGCCAGGCGCTGCTCACCCGGCGGATGGGCAAGACCCGGGTCATCGCCGAGACCGGCGCCGGCCAGCACGGCGTCGCCACCGCCACCGCCTGCGCCCTCTTCGGCCTCGACTGCACCATCTACATGGGCGAGATCGACACCCAGCGCCAGGCCCTCAACGTCGCCCGGATGCGGATGCTCGGCGCCGAGGTCATCGCCGTGAAGTCCGGCAGCCGCACCCTCAAGGACGCCATCAACGAGGCCTTCCGCGACTGGGTCGCCAACGTCGACCACACCCACTACCTCTTCGGGACCGTCGCCGGTCCGCACCCGTTCCCCGCGATGGTGCGCGACTTCCACCGCGTCATCGGCGTCGAGGCCCGCCGGCAGATCCTCCAGCGCGCCGGCCGCCTGCCCGACGCGGCCGTGGCCTGCGTCGGCGGCGGCTCCAACGCCATCGGCCTCTTCCACGCCTTCCTGCCGGACGCCGGGGTCCGGCTCATCGGCTGCGAACCCGCCGGCCACGGCATCGAGACCGGTGAGCACGCCGCCACGCTGACCGCCGGCGAACCGGGCATCCTGCACGGCTCCCGCAGCTACGTCCTCCAGGACGAGGAGGGCCAGATCACCGAGCCGTACTCCATCTCGGCCGGTCTGGACTACCCCGGCATCGGGCCCGAGCACGCCTACCTCAAGGACAGCGGCCGCGGCGAGTACCGCGCCGTCACCGACGACGCGGCGATGCAGGCGCTGCGCCTGCTCTCGCAGACCGAGGGCATCATCCCGGCCATCGAGAGCGCCCACGCCCTCGCCGGGGCGCTGGAGGTCGGCCGGGAGCTCGGCCCGGACGGGCTGATCGTGGTCAACCTGTCCGGCCGGGGCGACAAGGACATGGACACCGCCGCCCGCTACTTCGGCCTGTACGACACCGACGCCGCCGTCGAGGCGGACACCGACACCGCCGGCGCGGAGATCGAAGGGGACGCCAAGTGAGCGGAAACATCCAGCTGTTGAGCGATACCCTCGCCGCCGCCCGGGCCGAGGGCCGCTCCGCGCTCATCGCCTACCTGCCCGCCGGATTCCCGACCGTCGACGGCAGCATCGAGGCCGCCAAGGCCGTCTTCGACGGCGGTGCGGACGTCGTGGAGATCGGGCTCCCGCACAGCGACCCGGTCCTCGACGGGCCCGTGATCCAGACCGCCGACGACATCGCGCTGCGCGGCGGCGTGAAGATCGCGGACGTGCTGCGGACGGTGCGCGAGGCACACCGGGCCACCGGCAAGCCCGTCCTGGTCATGACGTACTGGAACCCCATCGACCGCTACGGCATCGAGCGCTTCACCGCCGAGCTCGCCGAGGCGGGCGGCGCCGGCTGCATCCTGCCCGACCTGCCGGTCCAGGAGTCCGCGACCTGGCGCGAGCACGCCGGCAAGCACGGTCTGGCGACCGTCTTCGTCGTCGCCCCCAGCAGCAAGGACGCCCGGCTCGCCGAGATCACGGCGGCGGGTTCCGGCTTCGTCTACGCCGCCTCGCTGATGGGCGTCACCGGCACCCGCGCGTCGGTGGGCGCCCAGGCGCAGGACCTCGTCCGGCGCACCAAGGCGACGACCGCCCTGCCGGTCTGCGTCGGCCTCGGCGTCTCCAACGCCGAGCAGGCCGCCGAAGTGGCCCAGTTCGCGGACGGCGTGATCGTCGGTTCGGCGTTCGTCAAGCGGCTGCTGGCCTCGGACGGGGACCTGGCGGCCGGCCTCGCCGGGATCCGCGCCCTGGCGGGCGAGCTGGCCGAGGGCGTGCGCAAGCGCTCCTAGGGGCGGGGCGCGCCGGACGGACGTCCACGCCCGGCGCGCTGTCCCTCGATAGGGCGAACATCGGTGCGGAGGGGTGCAGGGTCACCCCTCCGCTTCGTTGTCCAGGGGCGTGAGCCAGAAGAACCATGAGGGTAAGAGAACCGCCCGCGAGCGACTCCAGGAACAGCGGGAAAAGGAGAAGACGCGCGCCCGGCGCCGCCGGCAGGGCATCGTCGCCGGATCGGTGGTGGTGGTGCTGGCGATCGCCGGCGGCATCGCCGTCTGGGCGTCGTCGGCCGGCGACAACGGCAGCAAGAGCGACAACCAGGTCGCCGTCCCGAAGCAGGCGAGCGGCGGCAAACGGCCCGCCGTCCCGGTGGGCGCGGCCGGCGCCCCCTCCACACTCACGGTGTGGGAGGACTTCCGCTGCCCCGCCTGCCAGCAGTTCGAGACCGGCTTCCGCCCGGTCGTCCATGAGCTGGTCGACTCCGGTCAGCTCAAGAACGAGTACCACCTCGTCACGATCATCGACGGCAACTCCGGCGGCAAGGGATCCCTCAACGCCGCCAACGCCGCCCTGTGCGCGCAGGACGCGGGCAGGTTCCGCGACTACCACGACGTCCTCTACGCGAACCAGCCGCCCGAGACGCAGGACAAGTTCGCCGACAAGAAGTACCTCCTCCAACTGGCCGGCAAGGTCAAGGGGTTGGTGACCCCCGCCTTCACCGCCTGCGTCGACGACGGCAGGTACGACCGCTTCGCGCAGAAGTCCAACGACGCCTTCGCCACCTCCGGATACCGCGGCACCCCGACCGTCCTGCTCAACGGCAAGGACCTCGCGCAGGAGAAGGGCGGCCGGTTCACCCCGGCGGACCTCAAGAAGATGGTGCAGGAGGCCAACAAGGGCAAGCAGCCCGGGAAGGGCCTCCCGCCGCACCCGAGCACCTCGCCCCACCCGGGCAAGCAGGCGGGCCACCACAGCGCCGCACCGCACCACCGGCACACCGGCATCCCGGGCGTCCCGTCCCAGGAGCGGCAGACCCACGGCCGGAGCACCGCGCCCCGGGAGCCGCAGAGCGGAGCGGGCCTCGCGCCGTCGTCCTAGTCGTCCTGGTCGTCCTGGTCGTCCGAGTCGGAGGGCCCTGCGGGGTCCTCGGCTCACCGAGGCCGGCGGCCCGGACACCCAGCGTCATCGTCCGGGACGGCGGGTCGTTACGCAGCCGTAGCCGGGTGGAAGTTGTCGTCGACCCCGCCCGGCGCGGTAGCGTCGTCCCTGCCATGGACCTCGCATTCATTCCCAGCCCGTCGACCGGAGTCGTCTACCTCGGCCCGGTCCCGCTGCGCGGCTACGCATTCTGCATCATCATCGGCGTCTTCGTCGGTGTCTGGCTCGGCAACAAGCGCTGGGTGCAGCGCGGCGGCCGCTCCGGAACCGTCGCGGACATCGCCGTGTGGGCCGTGCCCTTCGGGCTGGTCGGCGGCCGCCTCTACCACGTCATCACGACGTACGAGCCGTACTTCGGCCCGAACGGCCACCCGATCGACGCCTTCAAGGTGTGGCAGGGCGGCCTGGGGATCTGGGGTGCGGTCGCGCTCGGCGCGGTGGGCGCCTGGATCGGCTGCCGCCGGCGCGGCATCCCGCTCCCCGCGTACGCCGACGCGCTGGCGCCCGGTCTGGCCATCGGGCAGGCGATCGGCCGCTGGGGCAACTGGTTCAACCAGGAGCTGTACGGCAAGCCGACCGATGTCCCGTGGGCGCTGAAGATCAGCTCCGACCCGGCCATCGGACGGATCGGCGGCACCTACCACCCGACCTTCCTCTACGAGTGCCTGTGGTGTCTCGGCGTCGCCGCGCTGGTCATCTGGGCCGACAAGCGCTTCCGGCTCGGCCACGGGCGGGCCTTCGCGCTGTATGTCGCCGCCTACTGCGCGGGCCGCGCCTGGATCGAGTACATGCGCGTCGACGAGGCGCACCACATCCTGGGCCTGCGGCTGAACGTCTGGACCGCCCTGATCGTCGGCGTCCTGGCCATCGCCTACCTGGTGATCTCGGCCAAGAAGGCGCCCGGCCGGGAAGCGGTCGTCGAGCCGGGGGCACAGGTCGCCGAGGGTGAAGACGGCGACGGCGACGAGGGCGCCCGGGACGACGCCGACGGCGGCAAGGTGTCGGTCGAGAAGCCGTCCCCGAAGGCGGCGTCCGACGACGGCGAGACGGACTCCGGAGAGGACAAGGCCGTCACCGGGTCCGCGACGGACGCGGCCGGCGACGCGAAGGGCGAGGACCCGGCGGAGGAGTCCGCCGAGGACGCCGCCAAGCCCGCCGGCAGCGGCAGCACCAAGAAGTCCTGAGGCGACGCACGACAGCACAGCGCCGGGCGGTCCCGAGACGATCGGGCCCGCCCGGCGCTGTGCTGTCCGGCCCCGGTCAGCTCCGGCGCGTGGCCGAGCCCAGCTCCCGCCCGGCCCCCGCCGGCCTCACACTGCGCCCGCTGCGCGCAGCCCCTCGATCTCGGGGCCGGTCAGCCCGAGGGAGGCCAGTACCTCGTCGGTGTCCGCGCCGTGCGGGCGGCCCGCCCACCGGATGGCGCCCGGCGTCTCGGAGAGCCGGAAGAGGACGTTCTGCATCCGGACCGTGCCCAGCTCGTCGTCCGGGACCTCGGTGATCGAGCCCAGCGCCTGGTACTGCGGATCCGTCATCACCTCGCGGATGTCGTAGATCGGCGCGACGGCCGCCTCGGCCTTCTCGAAGGCGGCCATCACCTCGGCCCGGTCGTGCCGGGCGATCCAGTCGGCGACCGGCGCATCCAGCTCATCGGCGTGCTCCGCACGTCCCGCCCCGGTCGCGAACCAGGGCTCCCCGATCACCTCGGGCCGCCCGACCAGCCGCATCACCCGCTCGGCGACCGACTCGGCCGACGTGGAGACCGCCACCCAGGAGCCGTCGGCGGTGCGGTAGGTGTTGCGCGGCGCGACATTGGCCGAGCGGTTGCCGGTCCGCGGCTGGACATGGCCGAGCTGGTCGTACCAGAGCGGCTGCGGGCCGAGGACGGTCAGCATCGGTTCGATGAGCGCCATGTCGATGACCTGGCCGCGGCCGGAGGCCGTCCGGGCGTGCAGTGCGGCCATCACGGCGTAGGAGGTGCCGAGCGCCGCGATCGCGTCCGCGAGACCGAATGGTGGCAGGGTCGGCGGACCGTCCGGTTCGCCGGTCATCGCCGCGAAGCCGCTCATCGCCTCCGCGAGCGTGCCGAACCCGGGCCGGCGGGCGTACGGGCCGAACTGGCCGAAGCCGGTGACCCGGGCCAGCACCAGCCGCGGGTTGACGGCGGACAGCTCGTCCCAGCCCAGGCCCCAGCGCTCCAGCGTTCCGGGCCGGAAGTTCTCGATCACGGCATCCGCCCCGGCGGCGAGCCGCAGCAGCACGTCCCGGCCGCCCGGGTGGGACAGATCCAGCGTCATGGCCTTCTTGTTGCGGCCCAGCAGCTTCCACCACAGCCCGATGCCGTCCTTGGCAGGGCCGTGGCCGCGCGAGGGATCGGGCCGGTGCGGATGCTCGACCTTGATCACCTCGGCGCCGAAGTCGCCCAGCAGGGTGGCGGCGAGCGGACCGGCGAACAGCGTGGCGAGATCGAGCACCCGCAGCCCGGTGAGCGGGCCGGAGGCGGGAGGCTGCGGGGAGGCCGCGGCGGGCTCGGCCACCCCGGAGGGGGAGGGGTCGGTCATGGTGCGGAGGCCTCCGGTCGGTCGGGGGTCGGAGCGATGCCGGCGGTCACCGCCCGCCCGCCTCCGTCATCGCGGGGATGGCCGAGATCGCGGTGAAGGCCTGCTCGTGGGTGCGGGCGCGGGACCGGTCGCGGGTGAAGATCTCCCGGGCGACGGTGGCCAGCGTGGCCCCGGGCGCCTGCAGATCGAGGCGGCTGGCGCGGGCGACCTCCTCGCTCCACTCGGCCGGCACCGCCGACGCCCCGCGCAGCGCGCCGACCAGCGCACCGCTCATCGTGGCGATCGAGTCGGAGTCGCGCCCGTAGTTGACCGCGCCGAGCACCGTGCTGCGGAAGTCGCCGCCGCCGACCAGCAGCATGCCCAGGGCGATCGGGAGCTCCTCGACGGCGTGCAGCCGGGAGGGGCGGCGGGCGCCGAGCGAGGGGTTTCGGTAGTCCGGGCCCACCGTGTCGAAGGGGGCGACGGCCGCGCGCAGCGGCGCCGGCGCCGACGCGGGGTCGGTCAGCGACGACGCGGCCTCGCAGACCGCCTCGATCGCGGCGCGGGTGCCGTCCTTGGCCAGCCGCAGCGCCTGCACGAGGACGGAGGACGGGGTGGCGTCCGGGATGAACGCGGCGGCCACGGCCGCGGCGAACACCCCCGCCGCCTCCCGCCCGTACGAGGACTGATGGGCACCGGCGATGTCCAGCGCCTCGGCGTACGCCCGGTCCGGGTTGCCGGCGTTGACCACGCCGACCGGTGCCATGTACATCGCCGCACCGCAGTTGACGATGTTCCCGACGCCCGCCTCCCGCGGATCCGCATGCCCGTAGTGCAGCCGCGCCACGATCCACTTTTCGGCGAGGAAGATCCGTTGCAGCGGCAGCGCCTCGGCCTCCAGCTCCGGGATCCAGCGCGGGGTGCCGATCAGATCCGGCACCAGATGATCGGCGATGTCGTAGGCGTCGAGGTGATCGCGCACCGTCTCGTAGACCCTGACCAGCGCATGCGTCATCAGGGTGTCGTCGGTGACGTGCCCGTCGCCCTTGTGGTACGGCGCGATCGGCCGGGCGGTGCGCCAGTCGTCGTGGAACGGTCCGACGATGCCCTCGACCCGGCCGCCGTGCCGCTTTGCGATCTCCTCCGGCGACCAGCCCTCCACGGGCCCGCCGAGCGCGTCCCCGACCGCCGCCCCGACCAGCGCACCGGTGGCCCGGTCCTCCAGCGAGGGCGGCACGGGGGCGGCGGCCGGCGGGCTCACCGGCGCCGGCTGCACGGCCGGCATGACCGCCCTGGCCCCGGCGGCCCGCCGGCCGGGGGCGTCCGGCGCGGTCGGGGTCTGCTCGCTTGCGTAGGTCATGTGCGGGGGAGTCCTTCCACGGTGCGGGAGCGGGGCAAGCGGGCGCCGACGACGGCGTCCGCACGTGCCGCCGGGACCGCCGCCCCGGTGGCTTCGAGGGCGGTCGGCCCCGTACGGGCGAGCGGCCGGGCCGGTCCGGCTCGACGAGGCCCGGGCCGGCCGGGGCGGCGTACGGCCGGACAGCACCCGGCAGGCCTCGGACCGCTGCGCTTCATCCGTGCCACGCCTCGGCCCGGCTCTCCTCTCCCGGGCCCCACGGTCACCCGGTCGACTCCCCCGGACGGCGGCGCGGGGAGGGGTCCGCGGGTCCGCCGACGGGCGTGTGACCCGGATCTCACCGCCGACCTCGGGGAAAAACCGCAGGTCAGAGCGGTAAGTTCGGCCTTCCTTGCTAGCGGCGGAGGGTAATGGGCGCATAAATTCGAGGCGTTGAAGGGGGAAGTGCCGCCATCGGCCCACACCTCGCTCCAGGGAGTAGGTACCGATATGTCCGTCATGGAGATCATGGATGCCGCGGCGCCGACGCATGTGGCGCACCGCGACAACCACACCCACCGCGATGTGAACGGCGGCTGGCTGCGCCCCGCCGTCTTCGGCGCGATGGACGGGCTGGTCTCGAACCTCGCCCTGATGACGGGTGTCGCCGGCGGCGCGCTGTCGCAGCAGACGATCATCATCACCGGCCTTGCGGGCCTCGCGGCCGGCGCCTTCTCGATGGCCGCGGGGGAGTACACCTCGGTCGCCTCGCAGCGGGAGCTGGTCCAGGCCGAGCTGGCGGTCGAGCGGGCCGAGCTGCGTAAGCACCCGAAGGACGAGCTGGACGAACTGGCGGCTCTCTACGTGTCGCGCGGCGTCGAGCCGGCGCTCGCCCGGCAGGTCGCCGAACAGCTCTCCTCGGACCCCGAGCAGGCCCTGGAGATCCATGCCCGCGAGGAGCTGGGTATCGACCCGTCGGACCTTCCTTCGCCCGCTGTCGCCGCCATTTCCTCCTTCGGATCCTTTGCGCTGGGCGCGCTGCTGCCTGTTCTTCCTTACCTGTTGGGCGCTTCCGCCATCTGGCCCGCGGTGCTGCTCGCCCTGGTCGGACTCTTCGCCTGCGGGGCGGTCGTGGCCCGGGTGACGGCGCGTTCCTGGTGGTTCAGCGGACTGCGCCAGCTGGCCCTCGGCGGCGCCGCGGCGGGTGTGACGTACGCCCTGGGCGCACTGTTCGGGACCGTCGTAGGGTGACGTGTCATGCGAGTGACTGCATAATTACCGCATTACCCAGCGGTTTCGAATCGATGACGACGGGGCATAAGGCCCAGGCGTCGCGGGCAATGTCGCTCGCCGAACGCCGCCCTGTGGGACGGCTCCAGATTCCGTCCGCGTCCTGACCCACCGCACCCGCGGTGTCCGCATGTTGGAAGCCTCTTTTCGACTTTCGAGAAGCGGCCCATCCTGTAACCTGCACGAAATTTCGCGGAGGGCCAACGTCGTCCCTCGGCAATTCCTATGCCACGACGACGTTGGGAGAGCTTGATGCGCTTCGCGTCCACGCACTCCGCGACCACCAGCAGCGCCGGCGACGCCGCCTGGTCGCCCATGGACGGCCGCCCCGCCCAGCAGGGCATGTACGACCCGCGCAACGAGCACGACGCCTGCGGCGTCGGCTTTGTGGCCACCCTCACCGGAGAGGCCAGCCACGCACTGGTCGAGCAGGCGCTCACCGTCCTGACGAATCTGGAGCACCGCGGTGCCACCGGCTCGGAGCCCGACTCGGGCGACGGCGCGGGCATCCTGCTCCAGGTGCCGGACGCGTTCCTCCGTGACGAGGTCACCTTCGAGCTCCCCGAGGCCGGCGCCTACGCCGTCGGCATCGCCTTCCTGCCGTCCGATGCCCAGGAAGCGGCCAAGGCCGTCGCGCGCATCGAGACGATGGCCGGCGAAGAGGGCCTGGACGTCCTCGGCTGGCGGGTGGTCCCGGTCGCCCCGCAGCTGCTGGGCAACGGCGCCCGCGCCACCATGCCGGCCTTCTCCCAGCTGTTCGTCGGCGACGGCGAGAGCACCGGCCTGGCGCTGGACCGCAAGGCCTTCGCGCTGCGCAAGCGCGCCGAGCGGGAGGCCGGGGTCTACTTCCCCTCGCTGTCCGCCCGGACGATCGTCTACAAGGGCATGCTGACCACCGGCCAGCTGGAGCCCTTCTTCCCGGACCTGTCCGACCGCCGCTTCGCCACCGCGATCGCGCTGGTCCACTCGCGGTTCTCCACCAACACCTTCCCGAGCTGGCCGCTGGCCCACCCGTACCGCTTCGTCGCGCACAACGGCGAGATCAACACGGTCAAGGGCAACCGCAACTGGATGCGCGCCCGCGAGTCCCAGCTCGCCTCGAAGCTCTTCGGCAACGAGGACCTGGAGCGGATCTTCCCGGTCTGCACGCCGGACGCCTCCGACTCCGCGTCCTTCGACGAGGTCCTGGAGCTGCTGCACCTCGGCGGCCGCTCGCTGCCGCACTCGGTGCTGATGATGGTCCCGGAGGCCTGGGAGAACTCCACCTCCATGGACCCGGCCCGGCGCGCCTTCTACCAGTACCACTCCACGATGATGGAGCCCTGGGACGGCCCGGCCTGCGTCACCTTCACCGACGGCACCCAGGTCGGCGCGGTCCTCGACCGCAACGGTCTGCGCCCCGGCCGCTACTGGGTCACCGACGACGGCCTGGTCGTGCTCTCCTCCGAGGTCGGCGTCCTGGACATCGACCCCGCCAAGGTCGTCCGCAAGGGCCGGCTGCAGCCCGGCCGGATGTTCCTCGTGGACACCGCCGAGCACCGCATCATCGAGGACGACGAGATCAAGGCGCAGCTCGCCGCCGAGCAGCCCTACCAGGAGTGGCTGGACTCCGGTCTGATCGAGCTCGCGGACCTGCCCGAGCGCGAGCACATCGTGCACACCCACGCCTCGGTCACCCGCCGCCAGCAGACCTTCGGCTACACCGAGGAAGAGCTCCGCGTCATCCTCGCCCCGATGGCCAAGGCCGGCGCCGAGCCCATCGGCTCGATGGGCACCGACTCGCCGATCGCCGCGCTCTCCGAGCGTCCCCGGCTGCTCTTCGACTACTTCACCCAGCTCTTCGCGCAGGTCACCAACCCGCCGCTGGACGCCATCCGCGAGGAGCTGGTCACCTCGCTGATCTCCTCGCTCGGCCCCCAGGGCAACCTCCTGGAGCCGAACTCGGCCTCCTGCCGCAGCGTGACCCTGCCCTTCCCGGTCATCGACAACGACGAGCTGGCCAAGCTCGTCCACATCAACGCCGACGGCGACATGCCCGGCATGAAGGCCGTGACCCTCTCCGGCCTCTACCGGGTCTCCGGCGGCGGCGAGTCGCTGGCCGCCCGGATCGAGCAGATCTGCGCCGAGGCGGACGCCGCCATCGACGACGGCGCCCGGCTGATCGTGCTCTCCGACCGCCACTCGGACGCCGAGCACGCACCGATCCCGTCGCTGCTGCTGACCGCCGCGGTCCACCACCATCTCATCGGCACCAAGGAGCGCACCCAGGTCGGTCTGCTCGTCGAGGCCGGCGATGTGCGCGAGGTGCACCACGTCGCGCTGCTGATCGGCTTCGGCGCGGCCGCGGTCAACCCGTACCTGGCCATGGAGTCCGTCGAGGACCTGGTCCGCGCCGGCACCTTCCTGCCCGGCGTCGAGCCGGAGACCGCGATCAAGAACCTGATCAAGGCGCTCGGCAAGGGCGTCCTGAAGGTCATGTCCAAGATGGGCATCTCCACCGTCGCCTCCTACCGGGGCGCGCAGGTCTTCGAGGCCGTCGGCCTGGACGAGGAGTTCGTCGCCAAGTACTTCCACGGCACCGCGACCAAGATCGGCGGCGCCGGTCTGGACGTCATCGCCAAGGAGGTCGCGGCGCGGCACGCCAAGGCCTACCCGGCCTCCGGCATCGCCGCCACGCACCGTGCGCTGGAGATCGGCGGCGAGTACCAGTGGCGCCGCGAGGGCGAGCCGCACCTCTTCGACCCGGACACCGTCTTCCGGCTCCAGCACTCCACCCGCGCCCGCCGCTACGACATCTTCAAGAAGTACACCGAGCGGGTGAACGAGCAGTCCGAGCGGCTGATGACGCTGCGCGGTCTGTTCTCCTTCGCCTCCGACCGCCCCTCGATCCCGATCGAGGAGGTCGAGCCGGCATCGGAGATCGTCAAGCGCTTCTCCACCGGCGCCATGTCGTACGGCTCCATCTCCCAGGAGGCGCACGAGACCCTCGCCATCGCCATGAACCAGTTGGGCGGCAAGTCCAACACCGGTGAGGGCGGCGAGGACCCCGAGCGCCTCTACGACCCGGCGCGCCGCTCGTCCATCAAGCAGGTCGCCTCCGGCCGCTTCGGTGTGACGTCCGAGTACCTGGTCAACTCCGACGACATCCAGATCAAGATGGCCCAGGGCGCCAAGCCCGGCGAGGGCGGCCAGCTGCCCGGCCACAAGGTCTACCCCTGGGTCGCCAAGACCCGGCACTCCACCCCGGGCGTCGGCCTGATCTCCCCGCCGCCGCACCACGACATCTACTCCATCGAGGACCTGGCTCAGCTGATCCACGACCTCAAGAACGCCAACCCGGCGGCCCGCATCCACGTGAAGCTGGTCTCCGAGGTCGGCGTCGGCACGGTCGCCGCGGGTGTCTCCAAGGCGCACGCGGACGTGGTCCTGATCTCCGGCCACGACGGCGGTACGGGTGCCTCCCCGCTGACCTCCCTCAAGCACGCGGGCGGTCCCTGGGAGCTGGGCCTGGCCGAGACCCAGCAGACGCTGCTGCTCAACGGCCTGCGCGACCGCATCGTCGTGCAGACCGACGGCCAGCTCAAGACCGGCCGTGATGTCGTCATCGCCGCCCTGCTGGGCGCCGAGGAGTACGGCTTCGCCACCGCACCGCTGGTCGTCTCCGGCTGCGTCATGATGCGCGTCTGCCACCTCGACACCTGCCCGGTCGGCATCGCCACCCAGAACCCGACGCTGCGCGAACGGTTCAACGGCAAGGCCGAGTACGTCGTCAACTTCTTCCAGTTCATCGCCGAGGAGGTCCGCGAGATCCTCGCCGAGCTGGGCTTCCGCAGCCTGGACGAGGCCATCGGCCACGCCGAGCTGCTGAACACCGCCCGCGCGGTGAACCACTGGAAGGCGCAGGGCCTGGACCTGGCCCCGCTGCTGCACGTCCCCGAGCTGGCCGAGGGCGCCGTGCGCCACCAGGTCATCGAGCAGGACCACGGCCTGGAGAAGGCGCTCGACAACGAGCTGATCAAGCTCGCCGCCGACGCGCTGTCCGCGGACACCGCCGAGGACGCCCAGCCGGTCCGGGCGCAGATCGCGATCCGCAACATCAACCGGACCGTCGGCACCATGCTCGGCCACGAGGTCACCAAGAAGTTCGGTGGCGCGGGCCTGCCCGACGACACCATCGACATCACCTTCACCGGCTCGGCCGGCCAGTCCTTCGGTGCGTTCCTGCCGCGCGGCGTCACGCTGCGCCTGGAGGGCGACGCCAACGACTACGTCGGCAAGGGCCTGTCCGGCGGCCGGGTCGTGGTCCGCCCGGACCGCGGCGCGGACCACCTCGCCGAGTTCTCCACCATCGCGGGCAACACCCTCGCCTACGGCGCCACCGGCGGCGAGCTGTTCCTGCGCGGCCGGGTCGGCGAGCGCTTCTGCGTCCGCAACTCCGGTGCCACGGTGGTCTCCGAGGGCGTCGGTGACCACGGCTGTGAGTACATGACCGGCGGCAACGCGGTCGTGCTGGGCGAGACGGGCCGCAACTTCGCGGCCGGTATGTCCGGCGGCTTCGCCTACGTCATCGACCTGGACAAGGCCAACGTCAACAAGGAGCTCGTCGACGCGGTGCACGCGCTCGACGACGCCGACAAGCAGTGGCTGCACGACGTGGTGCGCCGCCACCAGGAGGAGACCGGCTCCACCGTCGCCGCCAAGCTCCTCGCCGACTGGGATGCCGCGGCCGCGCGCTTCAGCAAGGTCATCCCTCCCACGTACCAGGCAGTGCTCGCCGCCAAGGACGCCGCCGAGCAGGCCGGACTCTCCGAGTCCGAGACCCACGAGAAGATGATGGAGGCGGCGACCAATGGCTGACCCCAAGGGCTTCCTGAACCACGAGCGCGAGGTCGCCAAGACCCGCCCCGTCGACGAGCGCGTCAAGGACTGGAACGAGGTCTACCAGCCCGGCTCCCTGCTGCCGATCATCAGCAAGCAGGCGTCGCGCTGCATGGACTGCGGCATCCCGTTCTGCCACAACGGCTGCCCGCTCGGAAACCTCATCCCCGAGTGGAACGACTACGCCTACCGCGAGGACTGGACCGAGGCCAGCGAGCGGCTGCACGCGACCAACAACTTCCCGGAGTTCACCGGTCGCCTCTGCCCCGCGCCCTGTGAGTCCGCCTGTGTGCTGGGCATCAACCAGCCGCCGGTGACCATCAAGAACGTCGAGGTCTCCATCATCGACAAGGCGTGGGACAACGGCGACGTCACCCCGCAGCCGCCCGAGCGCCTCTCCGGCAAGACCGTCGCCGTCATCGGCTCCGGTCCGGCCGGCCTGGCCGCCGCCCAGCAGCTGACCCGGGCCGGCCACACCGTCGCCGTCTACGAGCGCGCGGACCGTATCGGCGGTCTTCTCCGCTACGGCATCCCCGAGTTCAAGATGGAGAAGCGCCACATCAACCGCCGCATCGAGCAGATGCGCGCGGAGGGCACCAAGTTCCGTACGGAGGTGGAGATCGGCCGCGACCTCGACGCCAAGAAGCTGCGCAAGCGCTACGACGCCGTCGTCATCGCCGCCGGTGCCACCACCTCCCGCGACCTGCCGGTGCCCGGCCGCGAGCTGAACGGCATCCACTTCGCGATGGAGTACCTGCCGCTGGCCAACAAGGTGCAGGAGGGCGATCTGACCGTCGCCCCGATCAGCGCCGAGGGCAAGCACGTCGTCGTCATCGGCGGCGGCGACACCGGCGCGGACTGCGTCGGCACCGCCCACCGCCAGGGCGCGGCCTCCGTCACCCAGCTGGAGATCATGCCCAAGCCGGGCGACGAGCGGCACCCGGGCCAGCCCTGGCCGACCTTCCCGATGCTCTACAAGGTCACCTCCGCGCACGAGGAGGGCGGCGAGCGGGTCTACTCCGTCTCCACCACCCACTTCGAGGGCGACGAGGACGGCA
Source organism: Streptomyces sp. 2323.1 (assembly GCF_900221035.1). Taxonomy (NCBI): domain Bacteria; kingdom Bacillati; phylum Actinomycetota; class Actinomycetes; order Kitasatosporales; family Streptomycetaceae; genus Streptomyces; species Streptomyces sp. 2323.1. The sequence continues at coordinate 6,071,900 of NZ_LT907981.1, forward strand.
ACGTCCAGTACCTGCACCTGACCGAGGTGGAGTTCAAGGACGGCCGCCCGGAGCCGAAGCCCGGCACCGAGCGGAAGATCCCGGCCCAGCTGGTCACCCTCGCGATGGGCTTCACCGGCACCGACCGGGAGAACGGCCTGGTCGAGCAGTTCGGCCTGGAGCTCGACGAGCGTGGCAACATCGCCCGCGACGCGGACTTCGCCACCAACGTCCCCGGCGTGTACGTCGCCGGTGACGCCGGCCGCGGCCAGTCGCTGATCGTGTGGGCCATCGCCGAGGGCCGTTCCGCGGCCAAGGGCGTGGACCGCTTCCTGACCGGCGTCAGCGCCCTGCCCGCTCCCATCAAGCCGACGGACCGCGCACTGGCCGTGTGACGGACCGTCCCCCGCTGTCCCGTACAACGTCGTACGGCGGCATGGGGTCCGGGAGTCCCCCCGGAGCCCATACCGCGGCGCCTGTCCCCTCCCCCCGACCGGAGGGCAGGCGCCGCGTGTTGTGTGCCGCAACCCCGCCGGCCCTGATGCCGTTACGGCGTCGGGGCGCCTACGGGCGGCCGCCGCGCCCGGCGGGGAAGCGCAGCTCCCGCTGCCGTGCCAGCTCCTGCGCGGGCGCCGGTACGGGCTGCGGCGGGGGAGTGGCCGATGGCCGGAAGTCGTGCACCGGCGGCTGCCAGACGCCCGGTTCGGTCCGCCCCTCGCCGAGCGGCAGCACGGCCCGCGGATCGACATGCACCCGCAGCACCTGGGCCTCGATCTGGGCCCATGCCCCGGCGGTCACCGTCCACTCGCCGACCCGGCGGGCCTCCAACTGCACCGGGCAGTGCGTGAGCCGGGGCGGCCGTACCAGCTCGGACCGTTCCGTCCACGGCGTATCCGTGGCGCACGGCATGCTGCTCGTCTCCTCTTCGGCCCCCGTTCCGTCCGGCGGCAGATTGAAGACCACGTCCGGGCGAACCGCGAGATTCTGCGCGGTACGGCCGCGGGACGGCAGCCAGAGGCTGACGACCGGCCCGAGCTCCCACCGGATCCGCAGCTCGACCAGCACAAAGGTCCCGTCGTCGTTCTCCGTGGACAGCAGCGCCGGCGTGACCGAACTGCTCTTCTCCAGCGCGACGTTCATGGCGTTGAGGATAGAAGCCGGACGATTCGGTGCTCACCGAAATGTTATGAGAGGTTACTCTGTGTAGATGAACCGATGGGACGCCGATCAGGAAAGCGTCGCGGAAACCCCCGATCTGGCCGCCTTGGCGGCACTGCTCGCGGACCGCACCCGTGCCGCCATCTGTATGGCCCTGCTCGACGGCGGTGCCTGGACCGCCGGTGAACTCGCCGAATACGCGGCGGTGGCCCCGTCCACCACCACCGAACACCTCAACCTCCTGGTCTCCGGCGGCCTGCTCGCCGAGGAGCGCCGGGGCCGGCGGCGCTATGTGCGGCTGGCCGGCCCGGAGACCGCGGAAACCCTGGAGAACCTCGCCGGTCTGGCCCCCTACCGTCAGGTCCCGGTCCGCTCGCTGGCCGAGGCCAACCACCGCCGGGCGCTGCACCACGCCCGTACCTGCTACGACCACATCGCCGGTGCGCTCGGCGTCGCCATCGCCGCCGCCATGACCGAACGCGGCCTGCTGGCCCGGGACTACGGCCTGGTGCTGACCGGCGCCGGCGCCAACTGGCTGGCCGCGCTGGGCATTTCCGACGCCGGCCCGTCGGCCGGCGGCCGGGCCCACGTCCGTACCTGCCTCGACTGGACGGTGCGCCGCCAGCATCTCTCCGGTGCGGTCGGTGCCGCCCTCTATCAGCACGCCCTGGAGCACGACTGGATCGTCAAGGCCGTCACCACCCGCATCCTGACCGTCACCGCGGCGGGCCGCAGAGCCTTCCGCGCCCAGCTCGGACTGCCCGACGAGGCGCTCTACCCTTCCCTGGCGCTCGCCCCGCCCCGCGCTTGACCTGGCCGGGCGGGCCGCGGTCAGTCGTCGCCGACCTGGCTGATCCGGTCGTCGCCGAGCCGGCGCTGGGTGTCCTGGAGCAGGAGGCGCAGCAGTCCGGCGAGCTGCTCCTGCTGCTCGGGGGTCAGGCCGCCGACCAACTCGGCCTCGCGCCCGAGCACTTGGTCGACGGTGGCCTCGATCAGCTCGTGGCCGGCCGGGGTCAGGGCGACCAGGACCGTACGCGGGCGGCCCTCGCCGGGCCGCCGGGTGACCAGGCCCTCGCGCTCGGCGCGGGCCACCCGCTGGGAGATCGCCCCCGCGGTGACCAGTGAGCGCCGGCTGAGCTCACGGGTCGTCAGGGTGTAGGGCTCACCGCTGCGGCGCAGCACGCTCAGCAGATCGAGGGTGGCCGGGTCGACCCCGGCGCCGGCCAGCACCCGGCGCCGGTCGTCACCCAGCAGCTTCGCCAGCTGCCAGATCGGCGTCACGATCCCGATCGAGGTGACCGGGATGCCGGGGCGTTCGCGTTCCCAGGCCGCGGCGATCTCCTCGACGGGGTACGCGGAGGTGTCGGCCGCCGAGGGGGCATGGCCGTCCGGCGCCTCGAATTCCCTTGCCACGGGCCCTCCTGGCGATGTTAGGTTTAGTTATAAATTTAGACCTGAACGTCATGGACGGAGCTCAGCATATGTCACGCACGATCCTGGTCACCGGCGGCGGAACGGGCATCGGACGGGCCGTCGCCCACCATTTCGCGGACCGCGGTGACGAGGTTGTCGTCACCGGCCGCCGCCCCGGCCCCCTCAAGGAGACCGCCGCCCGCCATCCGGCCGTCCGCCCGCTGGTGTGCGACCACACCGACCCGGAGGCGCTCACCGCGCTGCTCGCCGAACTCCCCGCGCAGGTCGACGTCCTGGTCAACAACGCCGGCGGCAACACCGACCTGGACTCCGACGGCGCCGGCGATCTGGCGTCCTACGCCCGGGAATTCCGCGCCAACCTCGATGCGAACCTGCTCAGCGCCGCGCTGACCACCAGGGCGCTGGAGGGCCGGCTGGCGGCCGGCGGCGCGGTCGTCCACATCGGGTCGATCGCCGCCGACCAGGGATCCGGCGGCGCCTACGGGGCGGCCAAGGCGGGCCTCGCCTCCTGGAACGCCGGCCTGTCCCGGGACCTCGGCCCCCGCGGCATCACGGCCAACGTCGTCTCGCCCGGCTATATCGCCGGCACCGACTTCTTCCGCGACCAGCTCACCGACGAGCGCCGCGACCAGCTGGTGACCGCCTCGGCCGTGGGCCGCCCGGGGTCCGTGGCGGACATCGCGGAGGCGGTGGCCTTCCTGGCGTCACCGGCGGCCCGGCACATCACCGGCCAGGTGCTGAACGTCAACGGCGGGACCCGCACGACCCGTTGACGTCCGCTGCGGCAGGGGAGGGCTACGCGTCACCGTCCTCCGCGAGCCGGGCCGGGAAACCGCCGGTGGCGATCGGGCCCCAGCGCAGCGGTGTCACCCGGATCAGTGACTTGCCCTGCGTGCGCATCGCCTCCCGGTACTCGTCCCAGTCCGGGTGCTCCCCGGCGATGGTGCGGTAGTACTCGACGAGCGGCTCGATCGCATCCGGGACGTCGAGGACCTCGGCCTCGCCGTCGATCTGCACCCACGGGCCGTTCCACTCGTCGGACAGCACGATGACGCTGACCGACGAGACCCGGCGGGCGTTGCGGGCCTTGGCACGCTCCGGATACGTCGACATGACCAGCCGGCCGGAGTCGTCCACCCCGCAGGTCAGCGGCGAGCCCTGCGGGGTGCCGTCGCTGCGGCGGGTGAGCAGGATCGCACGGTGCCGGGGGCGGACGAACTCCAGCAGTCCCGGCAGTTCGACGCGGGTGGTGGTGGCGCGAGAAGGGCTCATACGGCCGAGCTTAGGGCGCTCCGGCCACGATCTGCCGGACCGGCGGATCGTGGCCGGGACGTTCCCTGCGGCCCGCCGGTCAGCCCTTGAGCAGCTGCTTGCCGGTGGCCGCGTCCACGACCTTGCGGCCGTCCAGGGCGGACTTGAGCCGCACCGTCACCTTGTCCGTCGCCAGCTGCTCGGTGCACATCCCCTTGTTGCTCTTCCGCTTGCCCCAGCCGGTGATCACCACCAGGTCCTTCGACTCGTGGCTGCGCGCACCGAAGTGGACATCGCAGGCACTGTGCCCGACCGTCACCGTGATCTCCCGTACGCCCTTGTCCTTGGGACGGTCCGCGCCGACCAGCGGCAGCAGCGCCTGCTGCCGTCCGGTGACCGGGGACACCTTCGGCCAGTCCCGCACGATCTGATCCGCGCGCCGCTCGAAAGCGTCCTGCTTCTTCGGGGCCGGCGCGGTGCCCACGGTCTGCTTCTGCTGGCCGCAGCCGGACAGCGCGACGGTGCCGGCCGTGGCCAGCGCGAGCACAGCGGTGAGGGTACGGGTGCGGGAGAGGTGGGATCCTCGCATGACATTGCCTCCTTGGTCGGCGGTGTGACGTTGCGGAGGCAAGACAGGTTCCGGCCCAATCCGGCCGCGGTTCGCCCTGCGCACAATCCGCCCCTGGCGCAACCGCCGTGACCCCGGACCGCCTGCCGTTAGCGTCCGGGCCATGGACACCCTCACCCGGATCACCCGTACCGTCTGGCACCTCCCGTTCCCCGTCGGGCACGTGTATTTCGTCGCCCTCCCCGACGAGGGGTACGCCGTGGTCGACACCGGCGTCCCCGGCTCCGCCCCCGCCGTCCTCGACGCCCTCGCCCGTCTCGGTGGACGCCCCGACCAGCTGCGGCAGATCGTGCTCACCCACTACCACCTCGACCACATGGGCGCCGCCGCCGACCTGGTCGCCGCCACCGGCGCCCGCGTCCTGGCCGGCGCCCTGGAGGCCCCCTACATCCGCGGCACCGCCCCCGCCCCCGAGCCGGAGCTCACCCCCGCCGAACGGCCGCTGCACGAAGGGATCATGGCCGGCCTCACGGCCGCCGGCACCCCGCCGCTGCGCCCCGTCGAGGTCGATGTCGAACTCCACGACGGGGACACCCTCGACGGCTGGCCCGAACCGGTGCGGGTGCTGCACGTCCCCGGCCACACCCCCGGCGGGATCGCCCTGCACCTCCCCGCGAGCCGGCTGCTCTTCCCCGGCGACCTCATCGGCGCCGACCCCGAGGGCCGGCGTGCCGTCCTCGGCCCGATCAATGTCGACCGCGAGGCGGCCGTCGCGTCCTTCCGGCGGCTGGCCGCGCTCGGTGCCGACACGGTGTGCGTCCCGCACGGTGCGCCGCTGCGCGGTGGCGCGCGGGAGATCCTGGCCGCGGCCACGCCCGAGACGGACTGGCAGTAACCGGGGCCGGGCGGGTGTGCCGTAGCGGGTCGGGGGGGCAGCGCCCGGCCCGCGCGGCGCTGCGCGGATACCCTCGGGCGGGCCGGGCCCGTCCGGGAACGGCGGGAGCCGGCGAACGCGGGATGCGAGGAGAGGCACGGGCATGCAGCTGTACACCCATGAGTGGGGCACCGGTGAACGGATCGCGGTGCTGGTCCACGGAATGATGTCCGATCACCGCACCTGGCACCGGGTCGGCCCGGCGCTCGCCGACCGGGGCTATCGGGTCCTCGCCGTCGATCTGCGCGGCCACGGCCGCAGCCCGCGCGGCGACTACGGTGCCGAACTGTTCGCCGACGACCTCGTGGAGACCCTGCCCGCCGCCCCCGAGGTCGTCATCGGGCACTCCCTGGGCGGCCTGGCGCTGTCCCTGGCGGTGGAGCGGCTGCAGCCGCGACGGGCGGTGTACAGCGATCCGGCGTGGTCGCTCGCCGGGCTCGGACAGTCCGTCGATCCGGCCCTGTTCGTCACGTTCAAGCGGGCCGACCGGGCGAAGGTGCGGATGTTCAACCCGCGTTGGAGCGAGGCCGACATCGACATCGAGCTGGCCACGGTCGCGGACTGGGACACCGGCACCGCCCTCGCGCTGTCCGCCGTGCACCGCGAGGACCGTACGCCCGAGAAGCCGGTCGTCCCCTCGCTGGTGCAGTACGCGGGGGAGGGGTTCCTCTTCTCCGCGCCGGCGGCGGCCGAGCTGGCCGGCCGCGGCTTCGAGGTCCGTACGGTGCCCGGCGTGGGACACACCATCCACCGCGACGACTTCGACGCCTTCATGGCGGGCCTGGAGGGGTGGGTCTGACCAGGACCGAGGCGGGCCCGGCGGAGCGGCCGCCGCGCCGTCAGGTGTCGCAGTCCAGCAGGGTCTTGCACAGCGTGCAGCGCGCCTGGAGCCGGCCGCGGACCGGGACCCGGATCCGCTGGTGGCAGGCGGGGCAGGGGAACGACACCCGCAGCGGCGACGGGCCCTCGAAGGCGTAGCCGTCACCGGCCGCGGCCGGGCGGCCCGTTCGCCCCTGGGCCGCCCGGCGGTCCTTGGCGTAGCGCAGCCGGGCGGCCCAGCCGGCGCCGGCCAGCGGAGGCCGGCGCAGGTCCCGCCCGGCCCGCTCCGCGCCCGCCGTGTACGCGTCGTACGCCTGCGGGCTGGTGAACCACGGTGCCGGGTCCTCGTCGAAGAACCGGGCCCGCTTGGCGAGGACGTAGCCGAACTCCTCCGGCGTCAGATAGCCGAGCTTCTGCGAGAACGGGCCGTGCTCGCGATAGGCGTCCAGCAGCAGCCAGCCCGCGCCGAGGTAGGTCGTGGCGGTGTCGGTGAGGATCTCGTTGTCGCGGGTGCCGGGGAACGACAGGTCCAGCCGGTGCAGGCAGATGTGCATCACCTCGTGGGCCAGCGCGGCGCCGATGTCCTTGCGGTGCTTGGTGAAGCGGTCGTTCAGCTCGATGAAGTACTCGGGTCCCGCGGTGAGTTCGACGTTCGCGGCGTGTTCCATCTCGCGGAAGGTGATGACCATCCGGGCGTCTGGCAGATGCAGCTGACGGACCAGGGCGCGGGCGACCCGCTGCGCTCCCAGATGCAGGTCCTCGGACTCGTCGAAGGCCACATCGACCGGCAGCACGCTGGTGGCGAAGGTGCTGACCGTGTCGTACGACAGGCGGGTGAACAGCGCGTGGACGGCCGCGCGCACCGTGTCGAGATGGGGGAAACCGTGCTCGATCTCACTGCTGCCGGTGGTCACCCGGCCACTGTACGGGGCGCCGGGAACGTCCGGTATGGGCCGTACGGGGCGTGTGGGGCAGGGGAGTTGGCCGGATGCGCACTCTTGTCACTCTGACCTGCCGGTCCACATAATCGCAGGGCGCTCTTCGGACTCATCCCCCACTGGGTCCGGACGCCTTGCGGTGTGCTGTCTTCCGCCCTGTGCACGGTGCGGCGGTCACGTCCGGCTCCGGTGTTGGCATGGGCTCGTCATTGAGACGTGCAACCCCCCACGAAAGGAAGCCCGTTGCGCACTTACCGGAAGCTTCTCACGAGATCCTCCGCCGTCGGCGCGGTCGCCCTGGCCGCCTTCAGCCTCCAGCCGGGCGCGGCCCATGCCGCCCCCGCCCCGGACCCCTCCGGCTCCGTCCACACCAAGGTCGTCGGCGGCACCAAGGCCGACCAGGGTGAATTCCCCTTCATGGTCCGGCTGTCGATGGGCTGCGGCGGTGCCCTGTACGCCAAGGACATCGTGCTCACCGCGGCGCACTGTGTCGACGGCAGCGGCGCCAACACCTCCATCACCGCCACCGCCGGGGTGGCCGACCTGGAGGACTCGCACGCCGTCAAGGTGAAGTCCACCAAGGTCCTGCAGGCCCCCGGCTACAACGGCAAGGGCAAGGACTGGGCGCTCATCAAACTCGAAAAGCCGATAGACCAGCCCACCCTGAAGATCGCCGAGAACGACAAGCTCAACAACGGCGACTTCACCATCGCCGGCTGGGGCGCCGACAAGGAGGGCGGCGACCAACAGCGCTACCTCCTCAAGGCGACCGTGCCCTTCGTCGACGACGCCACCTGCAAGAAGGCCTACGGTGACCAGTTGACGCCCGGCGACGAGATCTGCGCCGGCAAACTGGACACCGGCGGCGTCGACACCTGCCAGGGCGACTCCGGCGGCCCGATGTTCCGCAAGGACGACGCCGGCCAGTGGCTCCAGGTCGGCATCGTCTCCTGGGGCGAGGGCTGCGCCCGGCCCGGCAAGCCCGGTGTCTACAGCGAGGTGAGCACCTTCGCCGCGAACATCAAGAAGGCCGCGGGCGAACTCGGCTGACCGCAGCACGCACCGCAGGGCCCGGGGAGATGCTCCCCGGGCCCTGTGCCGCAGCGGGCGGTCCCGGCCTCGGCCCGGGCCCTTGGTCCCGCCGCCCCAGGGACCTTGGTCCGTCCGGCCCGGGACCAAATTCGTGCTTCCGGCCGGGTCTTGTGCCGTCACCGATGACCGTACGGCCTATGGGCGGGCCCCCGGCGGCTCCTTAGCGTGAACGCCATGACCACCCAGCCCCGACTCCGCCCCCCGGCATGCCGCCGTGACCGCGACCACCGCACGACGGTCCTCGCCGCCCTGCTCCTCGCCGCCTCCGCCGCGGCCGTCGCCTACGTCCTGCTCGGCGTCCACGACAGCCCCGTCCAGCCGGCCGAGACGCCCCCGCAGGCGGTCCGGGGCTGACCGTGCCCGCAGCTTCTCCCGGCCCCCGGGGCGCCGCGCGCCCCGCCGGCCGGCCGGACGGACACGGGCCCTCGGCTCCGACGGCGCCGAGGAGGAGCGACATGCCGATCAGCGTGGTCATCGCGGACGACCAGGAGATGGTCCGGATGGGATTCCGGATGATTCTGGAGAGCCAGCACGACATCGAGGTCCTCGACGACGTCATCGACGGCCGGGCCGCCCTCGATGCCGTGGCCCGGCTGCGCCCCGATGTGCTGCTGCTCGACATCCGGATGCCCGCCCTCGACGGGCTGGAGGTCACCCGCCGGCTGGCCGAGCTGGCCGCCGCCCACCCCGAGCACGGACAGCGCCCCCGGATCGTCATCGTCACCACCTTCGACCTGGACGAATACGTCCACGCCGCGCTGCGCGACGGCGCCAGCGGCTTCCTCCTCAAGGACGCCAGCCCGGCCATGCTCGTGGAAGCCGTCCGCGCCGCCGCCGTCGGCGACTCGCTGGTCTCGCCCGCGATCACCGTCCGGCTGCTGCGCCGGATGGCTCCCGCCGCCGGCCGCGGCCGCCCGGCCCGTACCCCCGCCGAGCCGCTCACCGAGCGCGAACAGGACGTCGTACGGGCGCTGGCCGGCGGCCTGACCAACGCCGAGATCGCCGGCGAACTGTACGTCTCGCTGTCCACGGTCAAGACCCATCTGGCCAACGTGCAGAACAAGCTGGACGCCCGCAACCGCGTCGAGATCGCCGCCTGGGCCTGGGAGACCGGCCTGGTCACGGGCCGGACGTGAGCGAGCGCACCGGAAAGCGGCTCGTCCCGGACAGGAGCCCGGTGACGGGATGGCGCCTGCCCCGCCCGCGGCCGGGCGTCGCCGCCAAGGCCGGGCTGGCGGTGCTGTTGCTGTTCCTCGTCGGCCTCGAAACGGTGGAGCTGGCCAGTCAGCCCATCCGCCCGTACGCGACCGTGGTGGCCACCGCCGTCGTGGTCTGCCTGTGCGCGGTGCCTTCCGCCCGCATCCCGCTGACCGTCCGGGGCTGGACCGCGGCCACGGTCTCGCTGGCCGGCTCGGCGGTGCTGATCGCCGGACAGCACGCGCTCCAGGTATGGGGCCTGGGCGAGGGCATCGCGCTGCTCGTCCTGCTCACTGCCGTCGTCCACCGCGCGCCCGCCCGCACCGCGGCCGTGCTCGGCCCGCTGCTGGGCCTGGCCTGCATGCTCGCCCCGCTGCGGGACATCCGGCTGGGCATCTTCACCGCCGTGCACGCCGTGCTCACCGTGGTCGTCGTCGCCTATTCGCTGATCCTGCGGCGCCAGGACGCTCAGCGGCTGCGCGACCTCGCCGCGGTCCGGGCCGCCGAGCGGCTGGAACTGGCGCGTGAGCTGCACGACCTGGTCGCCCACCACGTCACCGGCATCGTCGTCCAGGCCCGCGCCGCCCGCTTCACCGCCCTGGAAGGGCAGCAGGCCGGCGCCACCTTCGAACGGATCGAGACCTCCGGCAGCGAGGCGCTGGGCGCGATGCGCCGGCTCGTGCGGGTACTGCGGGAGAACGGGGCACAGACCCACCCCGTCGCCGGGCTCGCCGAGGTACGGGCGATGACCGATGCCTTCGCCCGCACCGGCCCGCCGGTCGTCCTCGCCCTCGACCGCGGGGTGGCCGACGCGCTGCCGGCCGATGTGGCGGCCGCGGTCTACCGCATCGTGCGCGAGGCGCTGACCAACATCCGCAAGCACGCCGCGGACGCCACGGCGGTACGGATCGGTCTGCGGCCCGTCCCCCTCGGGGCGGAACTGCGCATCGCCAACGACGGCGGCGCCCCCGCCCGCCTCTGCGAACAGGCCCGCGGCGGCGGCTTCGGCCTGGCCGGACTCACCGAACGGGCCGAGGCGATGGGCGGCCGCCTCACCGCGGGCCCCGCGGCCGAGGGCGGCTGGGAGCTCACGGCCGTCCTGCCCCTGGACGGCGGGGCGGCTGCTGCCTGACGCCGGCACGGACAGGGGTTCCCCGCCGCCACCGGCCCGGCCCCGCGCTGCCGCCTTCCCCCGCCACCGGCCCGGGGCTGCCCGCCGTCACCCGCGCCCCACCCGCCCCACATCTGTCCAACACCTCCCCCTCCTTTGTCCATAGGCGCACGCCCCGCCCCCGCAGCACGCTGTCCGCCAACAGGCACTGCCGGCACGAAGGAGGAGCGCGCGTGAACGGACAGACAGGTGCCCCCCGCGGGCCCAGCCGCAGAACAGTCGTCGCCGGCACCGCGCTCGCCCCCGTCGCCGGGGCCCTCCTGCCCGGCGCGCCCACCGCCGCGGCCGCACCCCGGCGCGACGGTACGGCCCGGCTCCGCTCCGACGCGCTGGAGGTCCGCGTCGACACCGCCTTCCCGCGCATCGTCGCCTACACCGACCGCGGCACCGGCGCCGTCCTGCACGGCCAGGACACCCCGGTCTCCGAGGTCCTCATCGACGGCACCGCCCGCACCCCGCACGTCACCCACCGCGCCCGCGCCGACCGCGCCACCTACACCCTCGGCTTCGACGGGGGCACCCGGATCACCGTCGAGATCGCCGTCCGGGGCCGGCAGGTCACCTGGCGGGTCACCGGCATCGCCGACACCCCGGCGCTGCGCATCGGCACCCTGGAGATCCCCGGCCTCGCGCTGCTCAGCGTCCGCAGCGACCAGCCCGGCGCGACCCTGCTCGCCGCCCGTATCGCGCTCGACAAGGCCACCAGCGGGGACACCCTGGTGCAGGTCACCGCCGACACCCCCGCCGAGGCCGCGCCCACCGGATGCGCCTACGCCGTCGTCGCCACCGACGAACTGGCCGCCGCCGTCGAGACCAACACCGTGTACGACAAGCCGGCCGGCGCCACCGCCTGGGAGAACGGCCGGCTGTGGCGGCAGACCCTCAAGGGCGACGGCTTCGTCAAGGCCCAGCTGGTCCCCGGCCAGTGGACGCACCGGGCCGCCGGGCAGCCCCCCACCGCCACCGAGCCGCTGCCGTACGCGACCGTCATCGTCACCGGCGACCGCAACGGCGACGGCCGCATCGACTGGCAGGACGCCGCCATCGCGCTGCGCGACATCATGGTCATGCCGCTGGGCGCCGACGCACAGCATCTACGGGTCGTCCCGCACATCGCGTTCAACTTCGCCAGCCAGGCCACCAACCCGTTCCTCGCCACCCTCGACAACGTCAAGCGGATCGCCCTGGCCACCGACGGGCTCGGGCAGTTCACCCTCCTCAAGGGCTACCAGTCCGAGGGCCACGACTCCGCCCACCCCGACTACGGCGGCAACTACAACCAGCGGGCCGGCGGCCTCGCCGACCTCAACGCGCTGGTCCGCGCCGGAAAGAAGTGGAACAGCGACTTCGCGGTGCACGTCAACGCCACCGAGTCCTACCCCGTCGCGCACGCCTTCTCCGAGGAACTCGTCGACAAGAACGACAAGCAGTGGGACTGGCTCGACCAGTCCTACCGCATCGACGCCCGCCGCGATCTGGTCTCCGGAGACATCGCCGCCCGCTTCGCCCAGCTGCGCAAGGAGACCGACCCGGCCCTGACCACCCTCTACATCGACGTCTTCCGCGAGTCCGGCTGGAACTCCGACCGCCTCCAGCGCCATCTGCGCGACCAGGGCTGGCAGATCACCACCGAATGGGGCCACGGCCTGGAACGCTCCTCGCTGTGGTCGCACTGGGCCAACGAGACCGACTACGGCCCCGACACCTCCCGCGGTATCAACTCCCAGCTGATCCGCTTCGTCCGCAACCACCACAAGGACGTCTTCGCCGACAAGTGGCCCACGCTGCTGGGCAGCGGCCGGATGGGCAACTTCGAGGGCTGGGTCGGCAAGACCGACTGGAACGCCTTCCACACCCTCCTCTGGACCGAGGCCCTGCCCGCCAAGTACCTCCAGGCGTACCCGATCAGGACCTGGAGCGCCCACGAGATCACCTTCGAGGGCCCCACCAGGACCGTCGTCAGCGACGCCGGCTCAGACTCCGGCGATCCGTCGTCGAGCGGCCCCCGCAAGATCACCACCGACGGCCGGCTGGTCTACGACGACGGCACCTACCTGCTCCCCTGGGAACCCCGCAACGCCACCGACCCCGGCAAGCTCTACCACTACAACCCCCATGGCGGCACGACCCGTTGGGCCCTGCCCCGCGGCTGGTCCGCGGCCACCGCCGTGCACGTCTACCGGCTCACCGACCAGGGCCGCACCCAGGAGACCCGGGTCCCGGTCCGCGACGGGAAGATCACCCTCACCGCCCGGCCCGGCGTCGCGTACGTCGTCCACCGCCACCGGGCCCCGGCCCAGGGCGACCCCCACTGGGGCGAAGGCACCCCGCTCACCGACCCCGGCTTCCACGCCGGAACCCTGGACGCCTGGCGGACCACCGGCCCGGCCGCCGTCCGGCGCAGCACCCTCGGCGACTACGAACTGGTCATCGGCGCGGGCGCCGCCGCCACCGTCGCCCAGCACCTCCGCCGGCTCGCCCCCGGGAGCTACGCCGCCTCCGTACAGATCGAGGTCGGCGCCACGGCGGGGGAGCGGCGCCGGGCCGGCCTGGAGATCCGCACCGCCGACGGCGTCACCGCCGCCAACTGGACGGACACCTCCACCGCCGGCAACTACGTCGCCGCCGACCGCAAATCCGGCACCCGCTTCCAGCGGCTGTTCACCTACTTCACCGTCCCCGACGGCGGCGGCCCGGTCACCCTCACCCTGACCGCGGCGGCGGGCCGCGCCCGGGTCCGGTTCGACAACGTCCGCGTCGTCCCCGCCAAGGCCGTCACCAAGAAGGGCACCCTGGTCTACGAGGACTTCGAACACGTCCCCCAGGGCTGGGGTCCCTTCGTCAAGGGCGACGCGGGCGGCAGCACCGACCCCCGCACCCACCTCGCCCAGCGGCACGCCCGCTTCACCCAGCGGGGGTGGAACGGCAAGGCGATCGACGACGTCCTCGACGGCGGCCAGTCGCTCAAGTCACGCGGCGAGAACACCGGGCTGGTGTACCGCACCGTCCCGCACACCGTCCGCTTCACCCCCGGCCGCCGCTACCGGGTCACCTTCCGCTACGAGAACGAGAAGGCCGGCCAGTACGCCTGGGTCACCGCCGTCGACGAGCCCGCACCCCGCGAACTGAGCCGCAGCCCGCTCCCGGTGGCGACCCAACCCACCACCTACACCTACGAGTTCACCGCACCCGCCAGCGGCGAGGCCTGGGTGGGCCTGCGCAAGGTGGGCGACGACGGAACCGCGGAGTTCGTCCTCGACACGTTCGAGGTGCGCGAGGTCCAGGGGTAGCGCGGGGCGTGGGGGCGGGTTCGGCACGCCCCCACGACCACCCTCAGCTCCCTGCCTCGCAGGGATACAGACCGGGCGCCCCCGCCCCTTCCCCCACGGGGGCCGGGGCGCCCTCCCACTCCCACAACAACAGCTCGTTGCCGCCCTCACGCAGCACCGGGCCGGGCACGTACAGGGCCTGCTGCGGCCCGACGGACCGATAGCGCCCCAGGCAGAACCCGTTGATCCAGGCGAAACCGTGCCGCCAGCCCGGCAGCACCAGATCCGCATCCCCGGCCCGCCCGGCCACCGTCACCGTGCCCCGGTACAGCCCCGCGGCCCCACCGGCCCCCGCCACCGGCCGGAACGGCACCTTGGCCAGCGCCCCCGCCTCCTCCAGCGCATCCAGCCGCAGTCCCCGCGACCGTACGCCGTGCAGGAACTGCCGCTCGTGCAGCACCCCGCCCACGATCCCCTTGGACTCGGCAAGCCGCGGACCGTAGTTGACCCGCCCCAGCGACCCCACCCACACCTCCACCGACGCCGGCCCGGCCACCTCCCCCAGCAGCGCGTCCTCGGCCTCCACCACGGGCCCGGGCACCCCGTCGACGGACACCACCGCCCGGTCCCGCAGCCCCCGCACCCGCAGCGGATACCGGCCCCGCGGCCCCGGCACCGCCAGCCGGTAGCGCACCACCCCCCGGTCCACGCCCAACTCCTCGAACGTCGCCGGACCGCCCCCCTCGACCTCCGCACCCCCCAACGCCGCCATCACCTCCCCGGCCGGCGCCCACTCCCCGAGCACCGCACGCACCGGAGCCGCCAGGCCCGGCAGCGGCTCCGGAACCGGCGGCAGCGGCCCGTCCGCCCACTCGGCGAGCACCTCCCGGAACCGCCAGAACTTCTCCGTGGGCCGCCCCCGTTCATCGACCGGCGCCCCGTAGTCGTACGAAGTCACCGTCGCCCGCAGCGCCCCGTCCTGCAGCTCACCCGACCGGTTGGCCCCCGCCCACCCGCCGAAGCTCGTCCCGCCGTGCGCCATGTACACATTGACCGAGGCCCCGCACTCCAGAATCTCCCGCAGCGCCGCCGCCGCATCCTGCGCCGTGCGCGGCGCCGGTGCCCGCCCCCAGTGCGCGAACCACCCGCACCAGAACTCCATGCACATCAGCGGCCCGTCCGCCCGGTGGCGCCGCAGCGCCGCCAGCGCCTCCCGCGCCCCGGAACCGAAGTTGACGGTGGCCAGCACCCCCGGCACCGACCCCCCGCTCAGCATGTGCTCCTCGGGCCCGTCCGACGTACACAACGGCACCCGCACCCCCAGCGCCCACAGCCGCTCCACCAGCCACGCCAGATACGCGCCGTCGCTGCCGTACGAGCCGTACTCGTTCTCCACCTGCACCATCAGCACCGGCCCGCCGCCCGGGCCGCCGGGCCCGCCGGGCCCCGAGCTCTCCGTGCACTGACGCGCCACGACCTGCGGCAGCAACCGCCCGAACCAGCGGTCCACGGCCCGCAGATACGCCGCGTCCCGCGTCCGCACCCGCCGCCCCAGCGGCCCGGTCAGCCACTCCGGCAGCCCGCCGTTCTCCCACTCCGCGCAGATGTACGGCCCCGGGCGGACGATCGCCCACAGCCCCGCCGCCTGCGCCGCGTCCAGGAACCGCCCCAGCGCCTCCGGGTCCCGGAACTCACCCGGCCGCGGCTCGTGCAGATTCCACGGCACATAGGTCTCCACACAATTCAGGCCCATCGCCCGGAGCATCGCCAGCCGGTGACCCCACTGCTCCTCGTGCACCCGGAAGTAGTGCAGCGCCCCCGACAGCAGCCGCACCGGCCGCCCGTCCAGCAAGAAGTCCCGCTCGCCCACCTCGAACCGCGTCACGTCACCCGCCCCTGTGTCGTCTCCCGCGCGCCACCGCCCGGGCGTGCCCGGTCTCCGGTCACCCTCGCCCTCTGGCGGTGTGACGGTCCATGGACAAAGATCGGCTGCGGTTGGACGGTTCGACGGAGCGGTACGGACAGGCACGCGGCGACGGGAGGCCCGGACGTGTACCACACCTGGATGCGCTACTTCACCCCCAACCCGGTCCACCACCGGCTCGGCCTGGTGTGCCTGGGGGTCGGACTCCAGCACGGCACCCTGCCGACGGTCGGCCCGCGCACCCTCGACCACCACGTCGCCATCGTCATCAGCGCAGGCCGCGGCTGGTGCACCACCCCCGACGGCCGCCGCCACGAGGTCACCGCCCCCGCACTGCTGTGGATCACGCCGGGCGTGGTGCACCACTACGGCGCCGACCCCGAGACCGGCTGGGACGAGAGCTTCGTCGACTTCACCGGCCCCGCCGCCGAGACCTACACCGAACTCGGCTACATCGAGCGCGACCGCCCCCTCGTCCCCCTCGCGGACACCGGCCCCGCGCGCGCGGCCGTGGGACGCATCGCCCGCGCGGCCCGCCGCGGCAACCCGCTCCTGGAGGTGGAGACCTCCGCCGCCGTCCACGAACTCCTGGTCGCCCTGCGCCGGGCCCGCGCCGATACGGACGCCGACGGCGAACCCGTCCTCCAGGCACTGGCCCGCGACGCGTTCCTGCCACTCTCCGTCGCCGAACACGCCGCCCGGCACGGCATGACCCCGGCCGAACTCCGCACGGCCGTCCGCCGCGGCGCCGGCTGCAGCCCCAAGGACTACCTACTGGGCATCCGCCTGGGCCGCGCCAAGGAACTCCTGGCAGGAACCGAACTCCCGGTGGCCGCAGTGGCCCGCCGCGTCGGCTACGAAGACCCCGCCTACTTCAGCCGCCTCTTCACCCGCCGCGTAGGCACCGCCCCCATCCGCTTCCGCGACCGCCAGGTCCACAACGTCCCCGGCGGCTGGTCCACCCAGATCCCGGACCCGAACGACCCTCCGCTGGTCGGCGGCTGACCCGGGCGTACCAGGGTCAGCATGGCGCGTGGCCCGCGTGGGCGGTGACGGTCAGTGCCACCGGGCCGCAGCCCGGAACGAACGAGGGCCGGAGGGGACGTACCGGGCCCGCATGGTCACTGACGGGCGGTGCCACCGCCCCGCAGCCGGGCACGTACGAAGGCCGGAGGGGATGCACCGGGGGCCGCCCGCAGGACCCGGAGCGAACAACGGGGCAACCAATCCCACGCACCAGATGCGCCCGCGCCGAGGACGGCCCCCGGTGCGTCCCCTCCGGCCCCAGCGGCACTCACGAACCCCGCAGGACGCGAGCCCCCACCAACCCGGAAGGGGACCACACCACCCGCACCCACCAGACCACCCCCGGAGGGAACCCCACCCGGAGGGAACCCCACCCTGTCAAACCCCCGTGCACACCCCACGGACCGTACGGCAGCATGACCCCATGCCCGCACTGCAGCGCGACGAGGCGCAGACCCGAGCCCAACTCATCGACGTCCACCATTACGACATCGCCCTCGACCTCACCCGGGGCGCGGACCGGTTCGGGTCCCATACGGTCATCCAGTTCACCGCACGGACCGCCGGCGACACCTTCGTCGAGCTCAAACCCGCCGAGCTGCACTCCGCCACCCTCGACGGCCGGCCCCTCGACCCCGCGGCCCTGGACGACAACCGCCTCCCGCTCACCGGCCTCACCCCCGGCGCCCACGAACTGCGCCTGGACGCCACCATGTGCTACTCCCGCACCGGCGAGGGCATGCACCGCTTCACCGACCCGGCCGACGGCGAGAGCTACGTCTACACCCAGCTGTTCCTGGACGACGTCCAACGCGTCTTCGGCGCCTTCGACCAGCCCGACCTCAAGGCGGTCTTCGCCCTCACCGTCACCGCCCCCACCGACTGGACCGTTCTCGGCAACGGCCTCGCCACCCAGGGCGACCCCGGCCACTGGACCCTCGCCCCCACCCCCCTGATCAGCACCTACCTCGTCGCCGTCGCCGCCGGCCGCTGGCACTCCGTCCGCACCGAACACGCCGGACTGCCCTTCGGCATCCACTGCCGCCGCTCGCTCGCGCCCCACCTGGACGCCGACGCCGAGGAGATCCTCGACCTCACCCGCCGCTGCTTCGACCGCTACCACGAGATCTTCGAGGAGCCCTACCCCTTCGACTCCTACGACCAGGCGTTCGTCCCCGAATTCAACGCCGGCGCCATGGAGAACCCCGGACTGGTCACCTTCCGCGACGAGTTCGTCTTCCGCTCGGCCGTCACCGACACCGAACGCCAGACCCGCGGCATGGTCATCGCCCACGAAATGGCCCACATGTGGTTCGGCGACCTGGTCACCCTCCAGTGGTGGGACGACATCTGGCTGAACGAGTCCTTCGCCGAATACATGGGCTACCAGGTCCTGTCCGAGGCCACCCGCTTCCGTGACACCTGGACCGACTTCGCCGTCGCCCGCAAGGGCTGGGGCTACGACGCCGACCAGCGCCCCTCCACCCACCCCGTCGCCCCGGCCCCCGATGACGTCCCCGACACCGCCTCTGCCCTCCTCAACTTCGACGGCATCTCCTACGCCAAGGGCGCCTCCGCCCTGCGCCAGCTCGTCGCCTGGATGGGGGAGAAGGACTTCCTCGCCGGCATCAACGACCACTTCGCCCGGCACCGCTTCGGCAACGCCGCCCTCGCCGACTTCCTCGACTCCCTCGGCCGCGCCACCGACCGCGACGTCCACGCCTGGGCCGCACGCTGGCTGCGCACCACCGGAGTCGACACCCTCACCCCCGAGGCCGCCACCGGCGACGACACCTGGCACCTCGACGTCCACCACAGCGGCAGCCGCCCGCACCGCATCGCCGTCGGCGCCTACGACCAGGACCTCACCGACCCCGGCCGGCTCGTCCTGCGCGACCGCTTCGAGCTGGACATCCCCGCGGAAGAGGGCCGCACCCGCCGCGCCTTCCCCAAGCCCGCCCCCGACCTCCTCGTCCTCAACGACGGCGACCTCACCTACGCCAAGGTCCGTTTCGATCCGGCCTCCTGGCAGACCGTGGCCCGCTCGCTGTCCGGCCTGCCCGACCCGCTCACCCGCGCGGTCGTCTGGAACGCCGCCCGCGACATGGTCCGCGACGGCGCCCTCGCCCCCACCGCCTACCTCGACGCCGCCCGCACCCACCTCCCCCACGAAACCGACCTCGCGATCCTCCAGGGCGTCCTCGCCTTCGCCCGCACCCAGATCGCCGACCACTACCTCCCGGCCGCCGAACGCCACACCGCCCTGACCACCCTCACCGCCCTCAGCCGCGACATCCTCCGCCGCACCGAAGGCCCCGCCCACGGCACGGAAGCAGGGCTCCGGCTCACCGCCGTACGGGCCTTCATCGACAGCGCCACCACCCCCGAGGGCATCCAGGACTGGCTCGACGACGGCAGCGTCCCCGGCGGCCCCCACCTCGACCCCGAACTGCGCTGGCGCATCCTCGGCCGGCTCGCCACCCTCGGCGCCGGCCCCCTCGACGCACTCCGCGCGACCATCGACGCCGAACTCGCCCGCGACCCCGGCGCCACCGGCCGTGAAGGCGCCGCCCGCTGCCACGCCGCCCTCCCCGACCCGGCCGCCAAACAGGCCGCCTGGGACGCCCTGTTCACCACCGACGAGCACGCCGGCCTGTCCAACTACCTCTTCATCGCCACCGCCACCGGCTTCTGGGCACCTGAACAGCACGAACTGCTGCGCCCCTACGTGGCCCGCTACTTCACCGCCGCCCCCGCCCTCGCCGCCGCCCGCGGCCCCGCCCTCGCCGCCGCCGCCGGCCGCCAGGCCTTCCCCGACACCTTCGTCGAGGACGAGACCCTCCGCCTCGGCGAGGCCTGCCTCGCCGACGGCCAGGCGACCCCCGCCCTGCGCCGCAAACTGGTCGACCAGCTGGACGACCTGCGGCGGGCGCTGAAGATACGCGCCGCGGCCGACGCCCGGTAGCCGCAGCCCGGCACCAGCGGGTGCCGCCGGAACGGCAGCCGGCGGCACCCCGCACACACCCGCGGTAAACATCCGTACCACTTACGGGTGGTATGACCGCAACCAGTAGATACGTGCTGTACAGGGAAAGTAACTTAGGGCCGCCTCAGGGCACGTCCGTATGGGACCGCCCCAACTCACCTGACAGAAGAGCACATTGATGTCTGCGCCCCCTGCCGGCACCGCCCTCGCAGGCGGCACCAACGGCCCCCGCGCACTGCGCCCCCTCCTCGACACCGTCCTCGACGCCCTCACCACCGGCGCCGAGGACCGTGCCGGACCCCTCCCGCCCGGCGGCCCCGACACCGTCGCCCGCACCGTACGCGACGCCTGCCACCCCCTCCTGCCCGACCACGGCACCGGCCCGCACGCCGCCCTGCGCACCCTCGTCCACACCCTCGCCGCCGGCGCCGCCGACCCCGCCGACCCCCACTGCGCCGCCCATCTGCACTGCCCGCCCCTGGCCCTCGCCACCGCCGCGGACCTCGCCGCCTGCGCCCTCAACCCCTCCATGGACTCCTGGGACCAGGCCCCCGCCGCCTCCGCCCTGGAGACCCTCACCAGCCACGCCCTCGCCGCACTCGTCTACCCCCGGGCCACCGCCCCCGACGCCCTGATCACCACCGGCGGCACCGAATCCAACCAGCTCGCCCTGCTCCTCGCCCGCGAAGCCGCCGCGGCAAACGACCCCACCGCCGGCCCCCTCCAGATCATCTGCGGCGCCAACGCCCACCACAGCATCCACCGCTCCGCCTGGCTCCTCGGCCTCCCCGAACCCCTCACCCTCCCCACCCCCGACGGCATCCTCACCCCTGACACCGTCCACACCTGCCTGGCCAACCTCGCCGGACACACCGGCCCCCTCCTCCTCACCGCCACCGCAGGCACCACCGACTCCGGCGCCATCGACCCCCTGCCCGCCCTCGCCGACCTCACCGAACACCACGGCGTCCGCCTCCACGTCGACGCCGCCTACGGCGGAGCCCTGCTCTTCAGCGACACCCACGCCGCCACCCTGAGCGGCCTCGACCGCGCCCACACCGTCGCCCTCGACCTGCACAAACTCGGCTGGCAACCCGTCGCCGCCGGCCTCCTCGCCGTCCCCGGCCCCACCACCCTGGCCCCCCTCGCCCACCAGGCCGACTACCTCAACGCCGACGACGACACCGAAGCCGGCCTCCCCGACCTCCTCAGCCGCTCACTACGCACCACCCGCCGCCCCGACATCCTCAAAATCGCCGTCACCCTCAAAGCCCTCGGCCGCCACGGCCTCGGCGACCTCATCGACCGCACCCTCGCCGCCGCCCAGACCCTCGCCGACCTCATCGAGGCCCACCCCTTCTACGAACTCCACTCCCGCCCCACCCTCAGCACCGTCCTCTTCCGCCCCACCGGCATCACCGACACCACCCTCGCCGCCGTCCGCCGCACCCTGCTCATCGACGGCCGTGCCGTCCTCGGCCGCGCCACCACCCCCACCGGGCTCTGGCTCAAGGCCACCCTCCTCAACCCCCACACCCAACCCGGAGACCTCACCACCCTGCTCACCCTCGTGGAAGGCCAGACCCTCCGATGACGAACACCCCGCCCCGTGAAGCGCCCCTCACCACCGACACCACGGGCACCACCGCCCCCGACGAACCCCTCGACCTCGTTGGCATCGGCATCGGCCCCTTCAACCTCTCCCTCGCCGCCCTCGCCCACCCCCTCACCCACCTCCGCACCGCCTTCTACGACCAACGCCCCAACTTCCAGTGGCACCACGGCCTCCTCATCGACGGCACCACCCTCCAAGTCCCCTTCCTCGCCGACCTCGTCACCCTCGCCGACCCCGCCAGCCCCTGGAGCTTCCTCAACTACCTCAAAACCCGCGAACGCCTCTTCCCCTTCTACTTCGCCCAACGCTTCCACCTCCACCGCGCCGAATACGACGCCTACTGCCGCTGGGTCAGCGAAAACCTCCCCGCCCTCCACTTCGGCCACCAGATCGACGCCGTCCGCTGGAACCCCGAACGCGAAGCCTTCGAAGTCGACTTCGCCCAACTCGACCCCGACGGCGAAGCCGAAGCCCTCGGCCGCACCTACGCCCGCAACCTCGTCCTCGGCATCGGCACCACCCCCCACGTCCCCGTCCCCCTGCGCCCCCTCGCTGACGCCCCAGGCGTCCCCGTCATCCACTCCGCCGACTACCTCGACCACCGCGACCGCCTGCTCACCGCCGACCGCCTCACCATCATCGGCGCCGGTCAATCAGGCGCCGAAATCTTCCTCGACCAGCTCCGCGCCCGCCCCGCAGGCCGCGAAGGCCTCCACTGGCTCGCCCGCACCCCCGCCTTCGCGCCCATGGAATACAGCAAAATCGGCCTGGAACACTTCACCCCCGACTACACCCGCTACTTCCACTCCCTCCCCGAACGCGTCCGCGACGCCCTCGTCCCCGGCCAATGGCAACTCCACAAAGCCATCGACCACGACACCCTCGCCGCCATCCACGACGAGCTCTACCGCCGCACCCTCGACGGCGGCTGGCCCGACGCCACCCTCACCCCCGGCGTCTGCGTCCGCACCGCAGGCCGCGTCGGCAACACCAAGGTCGAACTCCACCTCGACCACACCCAGCAAGGCACCCGCACCCGCCTCACCGCCGACGCCGTCATCCTCGCCACCGGCTACCGCGAACGCCGCATGGACACCCTCCTCGCCGCCCTCGACCCCTACGTACGCCGAGACTCCGCCGAACGCCCCCGCATCGACGTGAACCACCGCCTGGTCCTCGACCCCTCCGTCACCGGCGCGATCTACGTCCAGAACGCCGAAACCCACACCCACGGCGTCGGCACCCCCGACCTCGGCCTCGCCGCCTGGCGCAGCGCCACCATCCTCAACTCCCTCACCGACACCACCCCCTACCCCCTCCCCACCCGCACCGCCTTCACCACCTTCGGCCTTCCACAGGCCCCGCCCGCCGGCCGCACCGGCACCGTCCCCCGCCAGGGCTCCACCCTCGTCCCCCGCGGCTGACCCAGCGGCGGCGATGCCCCGGCACCGCCGCCGCCACCGGCCACCAGCCGGTCTCGGAACCCCGGCACACCATGACCTCTAAGGGGCGAGTGGCATCCCCGCCCCGGCCGGAGAACGCCGGCACACCCGAACCAAAGCCTCCACCCGCGTGGGCAACGCACGTAGATTCAGCCGCAGCCCACCCCACCACCCGGAGGCACCCATGACCGACCCCGCCGACGGCACCCCCGCCCTCCCCTACGGCACCCCCGACACACCCCGCCTCGCCGTACGCGGCGAAGCCCGCCTCGAAGCCGACCCCGAAATCGCCCGCATCGCCGTCACCGTCAGCGCCCGCGGCACCGACCGCAGCGCCGCCCTCACCGACCTCACCCGCCGCAACGAACAAGCCCTCACCCTCATCAAGACCTACGGCGACGCCATCGAAAAACTCGAAACCGGCACCTTCAGCCTCACCCCACAGCTCACCGAAAAAGGCCGCCACGAACGCATCCGCGCCTACCACGGACGCGTCACCCACACCGCCACCCTCAACGACTTCACCACCCTCGGCGAACTCACCACCCGCCTCGCCGACCTCGACCTCACCCGCGTCGACGGCCCCTGGTGGGCCCTGCGCCCCGACTCACCCGCCCACCGCGCCGCCCGCACCCAAGCCGTCCACGAAGCCGTCCAGCGCGCCCGCGAATACGCCGAGGCCGTCGGCGCCCGCCTCGACGCCCTCCTCGAAATCGCCGACCTCGGCGCCGAGAACGCCGCCCCCACCGCCGCCCCCGCCATGCGCTCCGTCCCCGGCTACGGCGGCGCCACCCAGGAAACCGCCCCCGCCCTCGACCTCGAACCCCAGCGCCAGGTCGTCTACGCCCACGTCAACGCACGCTTTACGATGACCCGTCCCGCACTGTGAGACCACCCCGCGCCCAGGGCGGAATTCCGCTCATCGGAGCGGGGTCGCGCGCATTCCAAGACTTGTCAACAGCCTTTCATCAAGCCCTCGTTGAGCAGACACTTTCCTACCGTTCCCTACCGCCCGGTAAGTCATAGAGTCGAAACATGCGCCGAGCAAAAATCGTCTGCACACTGGGCCCCGCCACCGACTCGTACGAGCAGATCAAAGCCCTCGTCGACGCCGGAATGGACATCGCCCGCTGCAACCTCAGCCACGGCACCTACACCGACCACGAAGCACGCGTCGACCGGGTCCGCAAGGCAGCCGAGGAATCCGGCCGCACCGTCGGCATCCTCGCCGACCTTCAAGGCCCGAAGATCCGACTCGGCCGATTCCGCGAAGGCCCCGTACTTCTCGAACGCGACGATGAGTTCACGATCACCGTCGAACCCGCCGTCGAAGGCGACCGCCAGATCTGCGGCACCACCTACGACGGCCTCGCCGCCGACGTCACCACCGGCGAACGCATCCTCGTCGACGACGGCAAAGTCACCCTCGAAGTCATCGGCGTCGACGGACCCCACGTCCACACCAAGGTCATCGAAGGCGGCATGGTCTCCGACCACAAAGGCCTCAACCTCCCCGGCGTCGCCGTCTCCGTCCCCGCCCTCTCCGAAAAAGACCAGGACGACCTCCGCTGGGCCCTGCACTACGGCGCCGACATCATCGCCCTCTCCTTCGTCCGCAGCGGCCGCGACATCCAAGACGTCCACCGCATCATGCGCGAGGAAAACCGCACCCTGCCGGTCATCGCCAAGGTCGAAAAACCCCAGGCCGTCGACAACATCGACGACATCGTCGCCGCCTTCGACGGCATCATGGTCGCCCGCGGCGACCTCGGCGTCGAAATGCCCCTCGAAACCGTCCCCATCGTCCAAAAGCGCGCCATCAAGCTCGCCAAGCGCAACGCCAAACCGGTCATCGTCGCCACCCAGATGCTCGACTCGATGATCGACAACTCCCGCCCCACCCGCGCCGAAGCCTCCGACGTCGCCAACGCCGTCATCGACGGCACCGACGCCGTCATGCTCTCCGGCGAAACCAGCGTCGGCAAATACCCCACCGAAACCGTCCGCACGATGAGCCGCATCGTCGAAGCCGCCGAGGAAGACATCCTCGCCAAAGGCCTCCCGCCGCTCACCGAAACCAGCAAACCCCGCACCCAGGGCGGCGCCGTCGCCCGCGCCGCCGCCGAAATGGGCGACTTCCTCGGCGCCAAGTTCCTCGTCGCCTTCACCCAGTCCGGCGACACCGTCCGCCGCCTCTCCCGCTACCGCTCACCCATCCCCCTGCTGGCCTTCACCCCCGACCCGGCCACCCGCGCCCAGCTCAACGTCAGCTGGGGCGTGGAGACCTTCCTCGGCCCGACCGTCAACTCCACCGACGAGATGGTCGCCCAGGTCGACGAGCACCTGCTCGCCCTCGGCCGCTGCCAGAAGGGCGACGTCGTCATCATCACCGCCGGCTCCCCGCCCGGCGTCCCCGGCTCCACCAACCTCGTCCGCGTCCACCACATCGGCGAGGACGACTCCCCGAAGTAGCCCCACCCGCACCGCGCTCCCGCTGGGCCGAGGTACCTGACTGCCGTCCCTGCCAGTACTTCGGCCCGATGTGTTTGTCCATGAGGGCGACGGAACTGCGTTTCGCCACGGAGATGTTCTGCGCGCCGCGGGATTGCCGCGCCGGCTTCCACTCGACACCGACCTTGTCGAGGGTGTCCGTATAGAGCCGCAGGATGTCGGCGGACATGTTCGTGAAGAAGTACCGCGGATACTCGTAGCGCTTGCGCTCGCCGGCGACCATCCGGGTCGTCCAGTTGGTGATGCGACAGCCGTCGGAGTGGATGAGTCCGCGGAGGAATTCCCAGGGGTGTGCGTCCACGATCTGTTGTTGCCAGGGTTCGAGGACGATCGGTCGCTCGTGTTTCTTGCCGGGGCCGTGCTGGGGGAACAGGCAGGGCCAGTGGTGGCTGTAGCTCGTCACCATGACGCAGCCCTCGCGCTGGATGACGCATACGCTGTTCATGGGGCGGACTGTCTTTACTGCCTGCCGGCATGCCGCAATGAGGCCCGGCCACGCATCCGCGCACGCGATCCGTAGCGCATACCCCCGGTTCTGAGGCTGTTTACTGATGCAGCCGTCTCCGAGGTAGAGGCCGAGCAGGTACGCGTATGCCGTGGTGGCCTCGGGTTGTCGCGGCACTTGCTCGCATCGTGAGCATTCCGTCTTGCGGGAAACCGGCTCGATCCGCGTCTGCCACGAGCGGATCGCGTACCGGGATATCCCGGTCTGCTTGCTTACGGAGTTGAGGCTTCGGCCTTGGGCGACGAGGGCGAGGGCTTGCTGCCGCATTGCAATGTCGTACATGCACGCGAGGATGGCGAGAAGAGTGCCACCTGTGGCGATTTCAACTGTGCGATCACCGGAACGGGTGGCGGTGAACGACCATCGCGCTATCTTCGAATCGAAGAGAAAGTGCCCCAGGTGGGATTCGAACCCACACTTTCGGCTGTTTGAGAGCCGCCTCTCTAACCAGTTGGAGTACTGGGGCCTTAGAAAGGGAGGATACCTGCTGCCCTGCGTGGTCCTACCCTACAGGAGCTAGGTAGGCTCATGGGGCACCACCTGCCTGGAATGAGGAGTCCCGTGAGCGCCGCCGAGCCCGAGCAGCCCGTCGCCGATGACGATCAGTCGCACGTCCCGCCGCTGACCACGCGCGTCGTGATCGCCGAGGACGAGGCCCTCATCCGTCTCGATCTCAAAGAGATGCTGGAGGAGGAGGGCTACACCGTCGTGGGCGAGGCCGGCGACGGTCAGACTGCCGTGGACCTGGCCCGCGAGCACCGCCCCGATCTGGTGATCCTGGACGTGAAGATGCCGGTGCTGGACGGTATCTCGGCGGCCGAGGTGATCGCCGAGGAGAGCATCGCGCCGGTGCTGATGCTGACCGCGTTCTCGCAGCGTGAGCTGGTGGAGCGGGCGCGGGACGCGGGGGCGATGGCGTATCTGGTGAAGCCGTTCTCGAAGACGGATGTGGTTCCGGCGATCGAGATGGCGGTGAGCCGGTTCACCGAGCTGCGGACGCTGGAGAAGGAGATCGAGGATCTCACTCAGCGCCTGGAGACCCGGAAGCTGGTGGACCGGGCGAAGAGCATTCTGCAGACGCAGTACGGGCTGACGGAGCCGGCGGCGTTCCGGTGGATTCAGAAGACGTCGATGGATCGCCGGCTGTCGATGCAGCAGGTGGCCGAGGCGGTCATCGAGGATGCCGAGGAGAAGAAGCAGCAGAAGAACGGCGAGTAGCTGCGCTGTGTGAGCGGCTCCGTACCGGTTGACCGGCCGGTTGACCGGTACGGCCCGGAGCGGGGCCGCACTGCCGGCGGCCCTTGCTCGGCCCGCTCGTTGTTTTCGCCCGCGCCGTAGCTGTGATCCACGATTCTCCGTGGACGGCCGCCTCGCCTGCGGGTGGTCGCTCCGCTGATCATGGCCGGCAGCTGGCGTTCCGCGCTTCGTGAATCTGCTGGCCGGCGTCTGCCGCACCGGCCTTTCGGGTGGCCCTGCGCGTCCTTTCCCTGAATCCTGCGGAAGTTACCGAGAAGTCCGTGGAACCACTGCGGTGCGGCTTCCCTCTCCACTGATGTCGAGAGGAGGAATTCCCCGAATGTGGACCTCTTCGAGGAACAGTAATTCCGCACCCTGCCACTGAGGTCGCCTGCCTGAAATTCGGCGGGCAAGGCGAGCGTAATCGCCCGCTTGTGGTCTTCCTGGCTGGTTCCGTTGCTGCTGTTCCGAGGTGCCTCGGCGTCATTTCGGGCGCCTTCGTAGTTACCGCAGCAGGCGAGGCTGTGCGGCTTCGTCTCTTCAGGACGTAAGGGAGATACGACCATGACGAATTCAGCTGCCTCTCCGCGCCGGGTGTCCAGACGAGCGGCCAGAGGTGCCATTGTGCTGGTCGCGGCCGTTCTGGGCGCGGCGCCCCTGGTGGGTACCGCGGCACCGGCTGTGGCTGCCGACAGCCCGAAGCAGATCGACGACTCGAAGGTCTACGGGTCGGAGGACGACATCCTCAAGGCGATGGAGCAGTGGGCGCCTGTCCGGCCGTCGGAGAGCGTGATGGGTTATCCGACGGGGATCGATCAGGATGCGAAGGGCAATATCAAGTCCGTTGCCCTGGGGGATGTGCAGGCCCAGTACGACGTGGGGACGGCGCTGAAGGATGCCAAGCAGGCGGCGAAGGACTACGCGGATGGCATGGTGATCGACAAGGATGGCAACAAGGTCCCGAGGGCGGATGGTATGAAGCCGCCGCAGTTCATTGCGGATGCTGCCAGGCAGATTGCGGATTCGTCGATCACGGAGCCGGAGACCAGTCAGAGCACGAGTGACAACAACATCGCGCAGGCGATGAGCGAAACGAACTCGGCGAAGTCGTACTGCAATGGCAGTTACCACTACGAGGGTGCGCCGCAGAATACTGCGAAGGCGAATCCGTGCGTTTTCGTCGGAAAGCTCGATCCGACGTCCGGTTCCAAGTATCCGAAGGTGGACGGTGGGAGCGGTATGGCGGGTGGGGGGAAGAAGACGTACACGGTCGGGGGGCAGGTGACCGAGGAGAACAGTTCGACGTCGGGTTGGTCGGTGGGCGGTAAGTTCACGCCCAAGCTGACCAGCACTCCGGCTGATGGGGGGAAGGGGGGCGAGGGCGCGCTGGAGGTCAGTTTCACGTACAGCTACTCCTCGACTTCCCTCAACCGGCAGATGACTTCGCAGGAGGACAAGACGGAGGTGGAGTTCCCGGCGAACACGAAGGGGAGTTTGCAGGGCAGGCGGGACGGTGCCTACTACATCGGTTACCTGTTCGTGGACTATCAGGGGACCGAGAAGGCTCCCGGTACTCCGGAGAAGGAGCATCTCAGGGCCATCCCTGCCCGGGTGTATGTGCAGTCTCCGCAGACCAGCACGCCGGTCACTTACTTCAAGTATCAGGAGCCCGCACCGCAGTAGCGCGGCCCGGCGCCTTTCCTGGCGACTGCCTTGTGGCGTACTTCGCCCCGTCGAGCCGTGGCTCGACGGGGCGAATGCGGCTCCGGGGGTCAGTCTTCGCCGAGGTAGGCCTTGCGGACGGATTCGTCGTGGAGGAGTGATGCGCCGCTGCCGGAGAGGACGATGCGGCCGATTTCCATGACGTGTCCCTGGTCGGCGAGGGAGAGCGCGGCCTGGGCGTTCTGTTCGACGAGGAGGATGGTGGTGCCTTGTGAGCGGAGTTCGCGGATGGTTTCCATGATCTTCTGCATCATGATCGGGGAGAGGCCCATGGAGGGTTCGTCGAGCATGAGGAGTTTGGGGCGCGACATCAGGGCGCGGCCCATGGCGAGCATTTGTTGTTCGCCGCCGGAGAGGGTGCCGGAGGCTTGTTTGCTGCGTTCGCCGAGGATGGGGAAGAGGTCGTAGACGCGTTGGATGTCGGCGGCGATGCCGGCGGTGTCTTTGCGGAGGAAGGCGCCGAGCTGGAGGTTTTCGGCGATGGTGAGGCGGGGGAAGAGGCGGCGGCCTTCGGGGGAGTGGGCGAGGCCGCGTTCGACGATCTTGTGGGCGGGGACGCCGTTGAGGGGTTCGCCGTCGAAGGTGATCTTTCCGGCGAGGGGCTTGAGGAGGCCGGAGAGGGTGCGCAGGGTGGTGGTTTTGCCAGCGCCGTTGGTGCCGATGAGGGTGACGGCTTCTCCTGCTTCGACGGAGAACGAGATGCCTTTGACGGCTTCGATCTTGCCGTAGGCGACGCGGAGGTCCTCGACTTCGAGCAGTGCGGTCATGGGGTGTCTCCGGTGGGTCCCTGGGCCGGCCGGTCTGCCGGGGCCGTGGCGTCGGGGGCGGTTTCCGCGGAGGGGGCGCCGTCTGGGGCCGGGGTGTCGGCGTCGGGCGGGGTGTCCGTGGTGGGTGCCGGGTCGGCCGCGTCGTCGGGTGTGGTGTGGTCGTCGACGGGTTCGCCCAGGTAGGCGGCGATGACGCGGTCGTCGGCCTGGACGACTTCTGCGGTGCCTTCGACGAGTTTTTGGCCTTGGACGAGGACGGCGACGCGGTCGCAGAGGTTGAAGATGAAGCGCATGTCGTGCTCGATGACGAGGACGGCGGTGCCTTGGGCGCGGATGGCGAGGACGAGGTCCTGGGTGGCGCGGGTTTCTTGGGGGTTCATGCCGGCGGTGGGTTCGTCCAGGAGCAGGAGTCCTGGTTCGCTGGCGAGGGCGCGGGCGATTTCGAGCTTGCGTTGTTCGCCGTAGGGGAGGTTGCGGGCGAGGTGGTCGCGTTTGTGGGCGAGGCCGGTGAACTCCAGGAGTTCCATGGCGCGTTCTTCGCTGGTGCGTTCTGCTTTTTTGAAGCCGGGGCCGCGCAGGAGGGCGGACCAGAGGCCTTCTTTGGTGCGGGTGTGGCGTCCGACGAGGACGTTTTCGAGGACGGTCATGTTGGCGAAGAGGCGGATGTTCTGGAAGGTGCGGGCGATGCCGGCTTGGGTGACGAGGTGGGGTTTGCGGGAGAGTCGGGTGCCGCGGTAGCTGACGGTGCCTTCGGTGGGCACGTAGAGGCCGGTGAGGCAGTTGAAGAAGGTGGTTTTGCCGGCGCCGTTGGGGCCTATGAGGCCGACGATTTCGCCGCTGCCGACGGTGAGGTCGACGCCGCGTACGGCGGTGAGTCCGCCGAAGCGCATGGTGACGCCGTCGGCCTTGAGGACGGTGTCGGTGGCGGGTGCGAGGCTGGGTGCTGTGGTCATGGTCGTCACGCCTTTGCCTGGGTGGCGCCGAGGGTGGCGTCTGCGTCGGGGAGGCGCTGGTCGGGCACGTCGAGCTGGCCGGTTTCGTGGAATTCCAGCTGTTTGCGGCGGTCGGGGATGAGGCCTTCGGGCCGGAAGCGCATCAGGAGGACGAGGGCGATGCCGAAGAGCAGGAGTTGGTAGTCCTGGATGAAGTCGAGCTTGGCCGGGATGAGGAAGAGCAGGGCGGCGCCGACGAGGGGTCCGCTGAGGGTGCCCATGCCGCCGAGGATGACGGCGGCGAGGAGGAAGGCGGAGTTGGGGGGCTGCGGCCCGGCGAACTGGAATTGTTCGGGGGTGGCGGTGGTGACGACGTGGGCGTGCACGGTCCCGGCGAGTCCGGCGAGCGCCGCGCCGAGGGCGAAGGCCAGGAGCCGGAGGCGGAAGCTGTTGATGCCCATGGCGATTGCGGCGGTTTCGTCTTCGCGGATGGCGATCCAGGCGCGGCCGATGCGGGAGGCGGCGGCGCGGCGGAAGACGAGGACGACGAAGGCGGTCACGAGGATCATCAGCAGGTAGTAGTTGCCGTAGGTGGCGATGGGGATGCCGAGGATCTCGTGGGGTTCGCCGAAGTTGAAGCCGAAGATTTCGAGGTTGGGGATGTTGGGGATGCCCATGGCGCCGTTGGTGATGTCGGGGCCGGTGGTGCCGTTGAGGTTGAGCATGGCGATGCGGAAGATCTCACCGAAGCCGAGGGTGACGATGGCGAGGTAGTCGCCGCGCAGGCGGAGGGTGGGGGCGCCGATGAGGACGCCGAAGACGAGGGAGGCGGCGGCGCCGGTGAGGAGGGCGGCCCAGAAGGGGAAGTGGAGGCCGAGGGCGGATTCGGCGGAGCCGGAGACGAGGGCTGCGGCGTAGGCGCCGACGCCGAGGAAGGCGACGTAGCCGAGGTCGAGGAGGCCGGCGAGGCCGACGACGACGTTGAGGCCCAGGGCGACGGTGGCGAAGATCAGGATGTTGGCCCCGATGATCGTGTACTGGTCGGTGTCCTGGGTGAAGGGGAAGCTGGCGGCGGAGAGGAAGGCCGCGCAGAGGGCGACGCCGCGGTGGTTGCGGGTCAGTGCGGTCAGGCGCGCGATGAGTCCGGCCCGGTTGAGGGCGGGGACGGCGAGCACCATGAAGAGCAGGTAGCCGACGAAGGGGGCGCCGTCGTCGGTGTCGATGCCGTAGGTGAAGGCGAGCAGGCCGGCGGCGAAGGCGGCGGCGATGATCAGGATCTCGGCCCAGGAGGGGAGTTCGCGGGTGCGGCGCCGTAGGGGGCTGGCGGCGAGGGTGGCGGTGAAGCGCTGCCATGCGCCGGCCGGTGGGGTGTCGGCGGGGTGGTCCGGGGGGAGGGCGAGGGCGCCGAGGAGGGTGATGAGGGAGGCGATGGCGGCGAGGAGGCCGCCGGGTTCGAGGTTGATCAGGCCGCCGAGTTGGACGGCGATGGAGATCAGGGTGAACCACGTCGCGGCGAAGGTGGCCAGGGCGGCGAGGAGGGTGGGGGCGTTGCGTCCTGCGGGGGTGAGCCATTGCAGTCCGCGGACGCCGAGGGCCGCGGTGGCGAGCAGGAGGGTGAGGAGTCCGCCGAAGAGGGTGATGAGCTGGAGGCCGGCGGGGGAGAAGTTGTAGGTGAGGTCGCCGGGGAAGTCGCTGCTCCAGGTCCAGGCGAGGCCGGTGGAGAGGGCGGTGACGAGGGCGCCGGCGGCGGTGGTGAGGCGGGCGGTGCGTTCGGGGAGGGGGAGCAGGCCGCGCACGGGGGTTGTGGTGGTGTCAGTGGTCATCGCTATCACGCCCGATCCGCGACACGTTCGCCCAGGAGGCCCTGTGGTCTCAGCAGGAGTACGAGGATGAGGAGGACGAAGGCCCAGACGTCCTTCCAGGCTCCGCCGCCGAATTGCTCCATGCCGGGTATTTCTTCGATGTAGGCGGTGGCGAGGGCTTCGGCGATGCCGAGGACGACGCCGCCGAGCATGGCGCCGTAGATGTTGCCGATGCCGCCGAGTACGGCGGCGGTGAAGGCTTTGAGGCCCATGATGAAGCCCATGCGGAATTGGACCTCGCCGGTGCGCAGTCCGTAGGCGACGGCGGCGACGCCGGCGAAGGCGGCGCCGATGGCGAAGGCGAGGACGATGATGCGGTCGGTGTTGATGCCCATGAGCTTGGCGGTGTCGGGGTCCTGCGCGGTGGCCTGCATGGCGCGGCCGCTGCGGGTTTTGGCGACGAAGAAGCCGAGGGCGATCATGCAGGCGGGGGCGGCGATGAGGACGAAGATGTCGCCGCGCTGGACGGTGGCGCCGAGGATCTCGAAGGAGTGGCCCTTGAACTGGGGGAAGACGCGGGCCTGTTTGCCGTCGGGGTACCACTTCCAGATGGCCTGCTGGAGGGCGATGGACAGGCCGATGGCGGTGATGAGGGGGGCGAGTCGGGGGGCGCCGCGCAGTGGGCGGTAGGCGAATCGTTCCGCTGCGATGCCGACGAGGACGGATACGGCGATGCCGCCGAGGAGCATGATCGGCAGGGCGAGGGCGAGCGAGGTGCCGGCGGGGAGCGCGAGGAAGACGCTGAGCGCTCCGAAGCCGCCGACCATGAAGATCTCGCCGTGGGCGAAGTTGATGAGCTGGACGATTCCGTAGACCATCGTGTAGCCGATCGCGATGAGACCGTACATCGCGCCGAGGATGAGTCCGTTGGCCAGCTGTTGCGGCAGTTCACTCACCGCAGGGCCTCCGTTGCATGGGAGTTACGGGGTTCCGGGCTGCCCCGGTGTGCCGCGGGCCGCGCCAGGGGCGTGGTGCGTCCTGGCGCGGCCCGGGGTGTGGGTGGTGCTGGGGTCGGTCAGCTCTTGTCGAACTTCTTGAATTCGGCGCTGAAGCGGGAGGCCCAGGCTCCCTTGTCGACCTGGTAGGCGGTGATCATGGTGTTGGTGGTGTCGCCGTACTTGTCGAAGGCGACGCGGCCGGTGACACCGTCGAAGGTGACCTTGTTCATGGCGTCGACGACCTTCTTGCGGGCGTCGTCGGGGAGCTTGCCGCCGTTGTCGCCGACGACGGCCTTGACGGCCTGGATGATGGCCCAGGTGGAGTCGTAGGTGGAGCCGCCGTAGGCCTCGTAGGCCTCCTTGAAGCCGGCTGCCTTGTAGTCGGCGATGAACTTCTTGGCGGAGGGGAGCTCTTCGACGGGCTTGCCGACGGAGGAGGCGTAGTCGCCCTGTGCCTTCTTGTTGAGCTTGATGTAGTCGCCGCTGTACATGCCGTCGCCGCCCATGAGCGGGACGGTGACGCCGCCGTCCTTGAGCTGCTGGCTGAGGGGGCCGGAGGCGGGGTACTCGCCGCCGTAGAAGACCAGGTCGGGCTTGGCGGACTTGACCTTGGAGACGACGGCCTTGAAGTCACGGTCGTCGGGGCTGACGTGCTCGGTGCCGGCGACCTTGCCGCCGAGCTTGGTGAACTGGTCCTTGAAGGAGGAGGCCAGGCCGACGCCGTAGGTCTTCTGGTCGTCGATGATGTAGACCTTCTTGGCCTTCATCTTCTCCCAGGCGTACTGGCCGTCGAAGGCGCCCTGCACCTCGTCGGTGGTGGCGGTGCGGAAGTACGTGGGGAACTGCCGGACCCGCTTGTTCTTCCGCCAGTCCGGGCCCTGGGTGAGGTCCGGGGTGGTGTTCGCCGGGGATATCAGGGTGAGGTTGTTCTGCTTGGAGACCTGCTGCATGGACTGGGCGACGCCGGAATTGAGCGGTCCGACGATGCCGAGGACGTCCTTGTCGCCGGCGAGTTTGGTGGTGTTCTGCTGGCCGACGTTGGGCAGGGCCTTGTCGTCGAGGGCTTCGAGTTTGAAGGTGACGCCCTTGACCTCGCCGGCCTTGTTGGCGTTGTCGATGGCGAGCTGGGCGGAATTGCGGATGCCCAGGCCCAGCGCGGAGAGCTCTCCGGTGGTGGGGGCGTCGAGGCCGATGACGACGGTTGTCTTGGAGCCGTCGCCGCTCTTGTTCTCGCCGCGCGAGCCGCACGCGGAGAGCGTGAGGGCACCGGCGGTGACTGCGGTGGTGAGGAGGAGCAAGGAACGGTGACGCACGATCAGTCCTTTCCCTGGCGCGGCCACAGCAGGCGCATGGCCGATATCGCGCGACGGGCTGTGTGGGTGGGGAAGATGTCCGTCCTCACAGTGCGCCCGGCCGCGCGGTGACTGGCGGTGACTCTAGAGCGGTGTTCGCCGGACCGGCAGAGGCGCTGACCAGGATGTGACGCTCTTGTTATGACCTTCGATGAGCGTTTTGCCGTTATGGTCCTTACACCGGAGGGCGAACACGGTGCGGGGGATGAACGTGCACCTCCACGGGGGGATGGGGCGCGCGGTGACGGTCTGGCGTCCGGTATCCGGACGCCGCGGGTGCGGGGGCGCCGGGGCCCTTGAAGGGCACGGGAATCGGGAGCGGCACGGCCTCGCCCACCGATTACTCAGCGTTACGAAAATGCGGGCGGCCCCGCTCCCGGGGGTCGGAAGCGGGGCCGCGGCGGCGGGCGACGGTGCGCCGCCCGGGGTGGCTCAACTGCGGTAGGCGTCGCTGTCGGTCTCGCGCAGCAGGCAGGTCAGACGGGCGGTGCAGACCCGCTTGTCGTGCTCGTCGGTGATGACGATTTCGTAGGTGGCGGTGGAGCGGCCCCGGTGTACGGGGGTGGCGACGCCGGTGACCAGCCCGGAGCGGGCACCGCGGTGGTGCGTGCAGTTCAGGTCGACGCCGACGGCGATCTTGGTGGGGCCGCCGTGCAGCATGGAGCCGACGGAACCGAGCGTTTCGGCCAGGACGGCGGAGGCCCCGCCGTGCAGCAGGCCGTAGGGCTGGGTGTTGCCCTCGACGGGCATGGTGCCGACGACGCGCTCCGGGGCGGCCTCGGTGACCTGCACGCTCATCCGCTCGCCGAGGTGCCCGGCGGAGAACAACGCCGGCAGGTCGAGGCCGAGGCCGGCCCACTGGTCGAGGATCTCCTGCGGAAACTTGGTCGTGCTGTGCTCACCCATGCCTGCGGCTCCGTTCGCTCACCCTGATCGTCGTCGATCCGTGCCTGTTCCTATCAGGCCCCTGAGCAAGCGCTCAGCGCGGGGTCGTTGTTCCCGCCGCCCGGGGCCCGCCGCGGTCAGTCCTCGCGGGCGCTCTCCAGACGGATCACCACGGACTTGGCGGCCGGGGTGTTGCTGGTGTCGGCGGTGTGGTCGAGCGGGATGAGGACGTTGGTCTCGGGGTAGTAGGCGGCCGCACACCCGCGGGCCGTCGGGTAGTGCACGACGCGGAAGCCGGCCGCGCGCCGCTCGCTGCCGTCGGTCCACTCGCTGATCAGGTCGGCGTACGCGCCGTCGGCCAGACCCCGTTCGCGGGCGTCGTCGGGGTGCACGAGCACCACCCGCCGGCCGTTCTTGATGCCGCGGTAGCGGTCGCTGAGGCCGTAGATGGTGGTGTTGTACTGGTCGTGGGAGCGCAGCGTCTGCAGCAGCAGCCGCCCTTCGGGGACGGTGGGGTACTCCACGGGCGCGGCGGTGAAGTTGGCCTTGCCGGTGGCGGTGGGGAAGCTGCGGCTGTCCCGGGGGGCGTGCGGAAGGGCGAAGCCTCCGGGGCGGGCGACCTTGGTGTTGAAGTCCTCGAAACCCGGGACGACATGGGCGATCCGGTCGCGGATCGCCCCGTAGTCCTGCTCGAACGTCTCCCAGGGGGTGCGGCTGCGCTCGCCCAGGACGCGGCGGGCCAGCCGGGCGACGATCGCCGTCTCGGACAGCAGATGGGGGCTGGCGGGCTCCAGGCGGCCGCGGGAGGCGTGCACCATGCCCATGGAGTCCTCGACGGTCACGAACTGCGCGCCGCCGCGCTGCACATCGCGTTCGGTACGGCCCAGGGTCGGCAGGATCAGGGCGCGGGCGCCGGTGATCACGTGCGAGCGGTTGAGCTTCGTGGAGACGTGGACGGTCAGCCGGGCGCGGCGCATGGCCGCCTCGGTGACGTCGGTGTCGGGGGTGGCGGAGACGAAGTTGCCGCCCATCGCGAAGAAGACCTTGGCCTGCCCGTCGCGCAGCGCGCGGATGGCGCGGACGACGTCGAGGCCGTGCTCCCGGGGCGGTGCGAAGCCGAACTCCTTCTCCAGGGCGTCGAGGAAGGCGGGCGCGGGCCGTTCGAAGATGCCCATGGTGCGGTCGCCCTGGACGTTGCTGTGTCCGCGGACGGGGCAGACGCCGGCCCCGGGGCGGCCGATGTTGCCGCGCAGCAGCAGGAAGTTGACGACTTCCCGGATGGTGGGGACGGAGTGCTTGTGCTGGGTCAGGCCCATCGCCCAGCAGACGATGGTGCGCCGGGAGGCGAGGACCATCTCCAGTGCGCGGTCGATCTCCTCGCGGGTCAGGCCGGTGGCGGCGAGCGTCTCGTCCCAGTCGTCGTCGGCCCGGGCGGCCTGCGCGAACTCCTCGAAGCCGTGGGTGTGGTCACGGATGAAGTCCTCGTCGAGGGCGCCGTCGGTGTTCAGGACGAGGCGGTTGAGGGCCCGGAAGAGGGCCTGGTCGCCGCCGAGGCGTACCTGGAGGAAGAGATCGGTGAGTGCGGTGCCGCCGCCGGCCAGGCCGCGCGGGGTCTGCGGGTTCTTGAAGCGTTCCAGGCCGGCCTCGGGCAGCGGATTGATCGAGATGATCTTCGTGCCGCCGGCCTTGGCCTTCTCCAGGGCGGTGAGCATCCGCGGGTGGTTGGTGCCCGGGTTCTGCCCGGCGACGATGATCAGGTCGGCCTGGTAGAGGTCCTCCAGCAGGACGCTGCCCTTGCCGATGCCGAGGGTCTCGGTGAGCGCGGAGCCCGACGACTCATGGCACATGTTGGAGCAGTCGGGGAGGTTGTTGGTGCCGAATTCGCGGGCGAAGAGCTGGTAGAGGAAGGCGGCCTCGTTGCTGGTGCGGCCGGAGGTGTAGAAGACGGCCTCGTCGGGGGAGTCGAGGGCGGTGAGCTCCTCGCCGACGAGGTCGAAGGCCCGCTCCCAGGAGACGGGGACGTAGTGGTCGGCGCCCTCGGCCAGATACATGGGGTGGGTCAGGCGGCCCTGCTGGCCGAGCCAGTAGCCGCTGCGGTCGGCGAGGTCGGCGACGGAGTGGGCGGCGAAGAAGTCCGGGGTGACGCGGCGCAGGGTGGCTTCCTCGGCGACGGCCTTGGCGCCGTTCTCGCAGAATTCGGCGGTGTGCGGCTTGTCGGGCTCGGGCCAGGCGCAGCCGGGGCAGTCGAAGCCGTCCTGCTGGTTGACGCGCAGCAGGGTCAGGGCGGTACGGCGCACGCCCATCTGCTGCTGGGAGATGCGCAGGGCGTGGGTGAGGGCCGGCAGCCCGACGGCGGAGTGCTGGGGTTCGCTGACCTGGGGCGCGTCCTGGACGGGGTCCGACACGGGCGGTTTGCCTGCCATGGCGCTCTCCCTTGAGCCGTGAGTTGCTGCGCGGTCCGCCGGGTGCGGCGGACCGTTGCCGTACGCATTCGCTTGCCGTACGCATTCGATCCTGTCACGGACGTGTGGCGGGGTGCAGGGGGTGGCGGCCGGGGGCCGCGGCGTACGGGGAGGTCGGGGGCGGTGTGCGGCGGTGGCGGGGTGGCGCGGCCGGTCTCGGGAGCGGTTGCGGCAAGAGGCCGGGAGCCGTCGCGGCGGGGATTGTCAGTGGGGCGTGGCAGGATCGGGGGCGTGGCAGCAAAGGCAGCGAAGAAGAGCGAAGCGACCGGCACCCCGGCGGCGGCGGGCGGCCGTCCCCGCCTGCTCCTGATGGACGGGCATTCCATGGCATACCGGGCGTTCTTCGCCCTGCCCGTGGAGAATTTCACGACCGTCACGGGACAACCGACCAATGCGATCTACGGCTTCGCGTCGATGCTCGCGAACACCCTGCGCGACGAGGCGCCCACGCATTTCGCGGTGGCCTTCGACGTCTCCCGCAAGACCTGGCGGTCCGAGGAGTTCGCGGACTACAAGGCGAACCGCTCCAAGACGCCCGACGAGTTCAAGGGGCAGGTCGAGCTGATCGGCGAGATGCTCGACGCGATGCGGGTCAAGCGCTTCGCGGTCGAGGGCTTCGAGGCCGACGACGTCATCGCCACGCTCACCGAGCAGGCCACGGCCCAGGGCTTCGAGGTCTCGATCGTCACGGGCGACCGCGACTCCTTCCAGCTGGTCTCCGACGACGTCACGGTGCTCTACCCGACCAAGGGCGTCTCGGAGCTGACCCGCTTCACCCCGGAGAAGGTCTTCGAGAAGTACGGCCTGACCCCCGCCCAGTACCCCGATTTCGCGGCGCTGCGCGGCGACCCGTCCGACAACCTCCCCGGCATCCCGGGTGTCGGGGAGAAGACCGCCACGAAGTGGATCAACCAGTTCGGTTCGTTCGCGGAGTTGGCCGAGCGGGCCGAGGAGGTCAAGGGCAAGGCGGGCGTCAACCTCCGCGAGCACCTGGACGCGGTGAAGCTCAACCGCCGGCTCACGGAGATGGTGCGCGACGTCGAGCTGCCGTGCGGCCCGGCGGAGCTGACCCGCGAGGCGTACGACCGCGAGGCGCTCTCGGTCTTCTTCAACGCGCTGGAGATCCGCAACCAGGGCCTGCGCGACCGGCTGCACGCCGTCGACCCGGGCGCCGCCGAGGCAGCCGAGGCGGCCGCCCCGGAGCCCGGCGTCGAGGTGGACGGCACGCTCATCGGTGCCGGTGACCTCGCTCCGTGGCTGGCCGAACACGGCACGGGCCCGCTCGGCGTGGCCACGGTCGACGTCTGGACCCTCGGCAGCGGCAGTGTCGCCGAGGTCGCGCTCGCCGCCCCCGGCGGGCCGGCCGCCTGGTTCGACCCCGCCCAGCTCGACGCGGCCGACGAGCAGGCCTTCGCCGCCTGGAGCGCGGATGCCGCCCGCCCCAAGGTGATGCACAACGCCAAGGGGCTGATGCGGGTCTTCGGCGAGCACGGCTGGCGCATCGACGGCGTCACCATGGACACCGCGCTGGCCGCCTATCTGGTCAAGCCGGGCCGCCGCTCCTTCGCCCTGGACGCCCTGTCCATCGAGTACCTGGGCCGCGATCTCGCCCCCGCCGCGGCCGGTGACGGCCAGCTGGCCTTCGGCGCGGACGAACAGGCCGAGGCGGACGCCCTGATGGGCCAGGCCCGTACGGTCCTCGACCTGGGTACGGCGTTCGAGGCGAAGCTGGCGGAGGTCGGCGCGGCCGAGCTGCTGCGCGAGGTGGAGCTGCCGACCAGCGTGCTGCTGGCCCGGATGGAGCGGGCCGGTATCGCCGCGGACCGGGGCTGGCTGGAGCGCATGGAGCAGCAGTTCGCGGGCGCGGTGCAGCAGGCCGTCAAGGAGGCGCATGCCGCCGCCGGCCACGAGTTCAACCTGGGCTCGCCCAAGCAGCTGCAGGAGGTCCTCTTCGGCGAGCTGGGCCTGCCCAAGACCAAGAAGACCAAGACGGGCTACACCACCGACGCCGACGCCCTGGCCTGGCTCGCGGCGCAGACCGAGAACGAACTCCCGGTGATCATGCTCAGGCACCGTGAGCAGGCCAAGCTGCGCACCACCGTCGAGGGCCTGATCAAGACCATCGGCGCCGACGGCCGGATCCACACCACCTTCAACCAGACCGTGGCCGCCACCGGCCGGCTGTCCTCCACGGACCCCAACCTGCAGAACATCCCGGTGCGGACGGACGAGGGCCGGGCGATCCGCCGCGGTTTCATCGTCGGTGAGGGCTTCGAGTCGCTGCTGACCGCCGACTACAGCCAGATCGAGCTGCGGGTGATGGCCCATCTCTCCGAGGACGAGGGCCTGATCGAGGCGTTCACTTCCGGAGAGGACCTGCACACCACGGTCGCCTCCCATGTCTTCTCGGTCGCCACCCACGAGGTCGACGCGGAGATGCGCCGCAAGATCAAGGCGATGTCCTACGGCCTGGCGTACGGCCTGTCGGCCTTCGGGCTCTCCCAGCAGCTGGGCATCCAGCCCGATGAGGCCCGCAAGCTGATGGACAACTACTTCGAGCGGTTCGGCGGGGTGCGCGACTATCTGCGGCGCGTCGTGGAGGAGGCCCGCGCCACCGGCTACACCGAGACGATGCTCGGCCGCCGCCGCTACCTCCCCGACCTCAACAGCGACAACCGCCAGCGCCGCGAGATGGCCGAGCGGATGGCGCTGAACGCCCCGATCCAGGGCACCGCCGCCGATATCGTCAAGATCGCCATGCTGCGGGTCGACGCGGCACTGCGGGCCGCGAAGCTGGAGTCGCGGATGCTGCTCCAGGTGCACGACGAAATCGTGGTCGAGGTCGCGCCGGGCGAGCGCAAGAAGGTCGAGGAGCTGCTCCGCCGGGAGATGGCCGACGCGGTCGAACTGAGCGCCCCGCTGGACGTCTCGGTCGGCTTCGGCAAGGACTGGGAGTCGGCGGCGCACTGAGCCGGAAAGCGGGTGGCGGCGCGGACGCCCCGTGCCGCCACCTGCCGCACCACCCAACCTGGCCCGCACCGCAGCGCATTGCTACCGGGTTCGGGCGCGCCCGCCGGTGGCTGAAACCGGTCGTCGCCCGATGCGTCATGGAGCGTGTTCCGCTCGAAAGCGCTGTGTTTTGATCACCCCGTGATGCGTCGTGCGGCCCGCGCCCTGGGCACCTATGTCTCCCGTGGCCCGGTCACCGTCGGCTATCTCGTACTGCTGCTGGCGACCCATCTGTGGTGCACCGCGGTGCTGTCCACCGCGGAGGCCCAGCGGGTGGTGCTCGGCGTCAGTACCCATCTGGACAATCTTCATGACCATCCGGTCCGGGTGCTGGCGGGCAGCCTGCTGTTCTTCGACGGCACGCTGACCGAGATCACCTCGGAGGCCTTCGCCGGCACGCTGATCACGCTCGGACTCGGCATCACCGTGTGCCTGGCCCGGCTGGAACGACGGTACGGGCCGGGGCGCGCCTACGGCATTTTCCTCCTGGGGCATCTCGCGGCGACGCTGCTCACCGTGCCGGTGATCCAGGTGGCCCTCGCCCACGGCTGGTACCCGGACAGCGTCCGGCACGCCCCCGACTTCGGCATCAGCTACGGGGCCGAGACGGTGCTCGCGGCGGCGGCGCTCCTGCTGCGCCGGGCGCGCCGGCTCGCGGCGGCCGGGGTCGTCGCCTGGCCGGTGCTCGGCGGCGACTGGAGCGGGGTGCTGCCCGACTTCACCACCATCGGACATCTGCTGGCGGCCGCCGTCGGGTTCGTCTGCGGCGCCATTCTGCTGCGGGCCGCCCGGCGCACCGCCCCCGCCCCGGTGCCCGAGGCCGGCCCCGTGTCCGAGCCCGGCCCGGCGCTCGTCGAGTAGCCCGACGGGTGCGGCGGCGCGGGTGCGAGCAGGCCCCTTGGGCGCCGTCACTCGGTGCTGGACGAGGCGGCCGGTGAGGCGGCCCCGGCGCCCGGCCGCGACACCGCCCGGGGCGCGTTCTGCACCGCGGGCCTCGGCGGCCGGCCCGTGGCGTCGGCCGCCCGGGTGCGGAGCGTGCGGCGGTGCAGCAGTCGTACGGCCACTGCGTAGAGCGGGAGCCCGAGGAGGAGGCCGGCCCCGGCGCCGAAGAGCGCGGACGGGAGGTAGTTGAGCGCGCCCGCCGCAGAAGCGTTCACGGTGCGCGCCTGCAGCACACGGTGCACGGCGCCGGCCGCCACGCACAGCGCGAGCGGGGCGGTCAGCAGCAGCCGAAGCCGTACGCCCAGCGCCGGGACCGCGGCCGGTGCGGACACCCCGGCCGCCGCGGTGCCGCCGCCCAGCCCCCGGAGAACCGGCCACACAAACCCGCCCATCGCCGCCAGCGCGAGCGCCGAGGTGCCGTACTGCACGTACTTGCAGACCGGGATTCCGCTCACCACCTGGTCCAGACCGGGAACCAGCCGGGTGCCCCAGCGGCCCGGGTGGGTGAAGGAGTCCCAGACCACATGGGT
The DNA here is from genome assembly GCF_900221035.1 of Streptomyces sp. 2323.1. Taxonomy (NCBI): domain Bacteria; kingdom Bacillati; phylum Actinomycetota; class Actinomycetes; order Kitasatosporales; family Streptomycetaceae; genus Streptomyces; species Streptomyces sp. 2323.1. The sequence continues at coordinate 6,114,356 of NZ_LT907981.1, forward strand.
CGCCGCCCCGAGTATCGCCGAGACCAGGAACCAGCCCACCAGGGCGGCGAGTTCGCGAGGCCCGCGGGGCCGCCAGGGCCGGCCCCGCAGGAAGCTGTGGACCGGGCCCTGCCTCGCCCGGGGCAACAACGCGGTCAACGGCTCGCGCACCAGCAGCCAGCCGCCGACGAGCGCCACGGTGACCAGCACATCCACGGTCACCACCCCGGGCAGCGAGTGGGTCACGTCACCGAAGGCCATGCCGCCCGGAACCAGGGTGTCCGCGTAATACGTCATATCAGGTGCGAACGACCCTGCCACGAGCGCCGAGGCGACCAGCGGACCGCGGGCCGCACCGGTCCGCCGGATGGCCGGGAGCACGGCGGCGGCATGGCTGAGAGTGAACGGCATGCCTCTCTCCTTGATCGATTCAGATCATTATGTGCGTGATGGGGTGGTAGATGCCGGGCCCGAGTTGTCGTAGTCTCGCCTGAGTTGGAGCGCTGGGGGAGCGCGATACCGCGTCAGGAGCGCGGTACGGCAACGCGGAGGGGACCACGCATGGCAGCCACATTCCGACGGCGGCTCCACAGGGGGGCGGCCTCGACGGCCGTGGCGGCCCTGGTGCTCGCCGCTCTGACGGCCTCTCAGGCGCCGGGCGCCACCGAGGCGGCGGCCGTCAGAAAGCAGCCGCCCCCGCCCCCCGCCGACACCCCCATCGACGGCGGTACGACGTACTACACCGACCTGCCGCCCCTCAACAGCCCGGTACCGCCCCGCGGTTCGCACGGCACCGGCCACCACTCCGGCAGCCCCGCCGGCCCCACCGAGGCCGGTCTCCCCGCCACCGTCCTGGCCGCGTACAAGAAGGCCGAGTCGGCCATAGACGGATCCGTCCCGGGCTGCCGGCTGCCCTGGCAACTGCTCGCCGGGATCGGCAAGGTCGAATCCGGCCAGGCGCGCGGCGGAGCGGTCGACGCCGAAGGGACCACCCTCCAGCCCATACTCGGACCGCAGCTCAACGGCCAGGGCTTCGCGCGGATCGCCGATACCGACGGCGGCCGCTACGACGGCGACCTCACTCACGACCGTGCCGTGGGCCCGATGCAGTTCATCCCCTCCACCTGGTCGCAGGGCGGCCCCGACCACACCGGCTGGGGCGCCGACGGCAACGGCGACGGCAAGAAGGACCCCAACAACGTCTTCGACGCGGCACTCGCCGCGGGCCACTATCTCTGCGCCGGCGGCCGTGACCTGGCGGACCAGAACGATCTGGACCACGCGATCCTCGGCTACAACAACTCCGACGACTATCTGCGCACCGTGCTGTCCTGGTACGCCTTCTACCGTCACGGCGCCCACGAGATCCCGGACGGCAGGGGCGTCCTTCCGGAGCATCGACGGGAGCCCCGGACGGCCGGCGACGACCGCGACGCCCGGGCCGGCGCCGGAGAGCAGGCCGGCCGCGGCTCCGCCGGCGCGCCGGACCAGCACCGACGCCCCGGCGGATCCGGCACCGGCAAGCCAGGCAAGCCCGGCAAGGGACAACACCACCCCGGCAAGCCGGACGGCACCGACCCCGCCCCGGGCGGCGGCACCCCCACCCACAAGCCCACCCCCAAGCCGCCCACGGAACCCCGCCTCACCGCCCTCACCCGGGTAGGAGACAAGGACCTGACCGCCACCGCCGGCAGCGAGTTCACCGCCTCGCCGAAGGTGCGCGCCGAGGACGCCGCGGGCAAGCCGGTCGCCGGCGCCCCGGTCCGCTTCACCCTCCCCGCCTCCGCCGGCGCCCGCTTCCCCGGCAACCGGACCGCCGTCACCGTCACCACGGACAAGGCCGGCCTGGCCACCGCCCCCGCCCTGCGCGCCGGCGACCGGGCCGCCGCCTTCACCGTCCGCGCCACGGCCGTGGGCCGCAGCGCGCCCGCCGTCGACTTCGGCGCCACCGTCAAGGCCAAGCCGGCCCCGAAGGCCGACAAGCTCACCCGTACCTCGGACAAGGAGCTGACGGCGACCGCCGGCCAGCCCTTCGCGGAGGACGCGGTCGAGATCAAGGCGACCTACCGGGGCAAGCGCGCGGCGGGGGTGCCGGTCACCGCCACCATGGTCACCGACGACCCGGACCACCCCGTGGAGAACGACAAGGGCCCCTACTTCAAGGCCCCCGAGGCCGCCGGCGACAACCAGGACGACCCGGTCCGCACCCTCACCGGTCTCACCACCGACGCCCATGGCCTGCTGAAGCTCCCGAAGATCTACACGGACACCCACCCGGGGACGTTCCTGCTGCGGCTGACCACCGCCGACGGCGCCGTGCTCACCGTCAAGCTGAAGGTCGCCGCCCCGGCCGGTTCCTGACCGCGCGCCCACCCGGACCGAAGCGCCACGGCCGTAGCGCACCGCCCCAACAGGCGGGCCGCCACGGCCGGTTGGCCGCCGGTCCGGTGGCCGCGCCCCCGTCGCCGCCGTCCTGCCCGCCGTCCAGGGGAGGACGGCGGTGCCACGTGTTCTCATCTCGCGCGCCCGTTGCTACGGTGCCCCCGCCTGACGCTGCATCAGCTCACCGGGGAGGCCGGCCATGCGCGCCCTGACAGCAGCCGCGGTCGGACTGGCCGCGGCGCTCACCCTCGTCCTCACCCTCACAGCGGTCGGCACCCCCGGCGGCACGACCTCGCCCAAGCCGCTGCTGACCACCGTGCCCGCGCAGCCCTGAGGGAGGGACGCCGCCATGCGCCGCACCGACCCCACCCGCGCCACACCCCCCGTGCCCCCGGCCGAGGCCGCCACCGCCGCCCCCGGCCGGCGACGAGCGGCCCGCGGCATGCGCCGCCCGTCGAGCCTGGTGCTGCTGGCCCTCGCCGTCTTCTTCACCGCACTGTCCCCGCTGATGCGGTGGTACGCCTTCCCCCGGCTCGCCAAGATCCCGCCCGGCCAGTACCAGGACATGGTCCTGGAGGCGAAGCCCGCCACCCTCCTCAACTACGGGACGATGAAGGCCCAGCAGGTCCCCCAGGTCACCATCGTGCAGACCCTCAAGGGCAACGTCGCGGCATCCGACCGGATCGAGCAGTCCGCCGGCCGCGATGTCGTCGTCTGGGACGCGCTGTCCTACGTCGCCGGTCCCGACGGAAAGATGGTCTCCCAGGTCCCCGAGCGCTACATCTTCGACGCGCACTCCCAGGAACCCGTGCACGCCACCGGCGAGTCGGTCGACGGCGACCCGGTCCGCCGCGAGGGCATCGAATACAAGTGGCCGTTCCTCACCGAGAAACGCGACTACGCCTACTTCGACGCCCAGACCCGCACCTCCGCCCCCATCCACTACAAGGGGACCCGCACCTTCCGCGGCCTGGAGGTCTACTACTTCGAGCAGACCATCCCCTGGACCAAGGTCGCCCTCCCCAAGAAGATGCCGGTCAAGGGCGTCACCCCGCAGGCCGTCGCGAAGATGGGCACCACCCGCTGGTACACCACCCGGCGGATGTTCTGGGTGGAGCCGGTCACCGGAGCGCCGGTCAACGGCCAGGAGATCCACAAGGAGGAGCTGCGCGGCGGCGATCTGCTGCCAGGCAGCCGCACGGTCACCGCGTTCGCCGGCCACGTCAAGATGCGCGCCGACTACGTCGACGCCACCGTGTCGCTGGTGAGATCGCAGCGCACCCTCGTGCTGCTGCTCACCCGCTACCTCCCCTGGGGATTCCTGGCCCTCGGCGCCGCCCTGCTCGCCCTGAGCCTGCACCTCGAAGCCCGCAGCCGCCGGCCCCGGACCGCCCCCGCCGGCTAGGCCCGCGCCCGGCGGCGCTGCCAGCGGCGGCCCGTCACGTCCCGTGTGACGCCGGAGCGCCCCTGCCCCCTCCGGCTCAGCCCCGCTTGAGCCGCGTCGTCGTGTGCCGCGTCGGCGCGGCCGTCGAAGGATCCTCCGGCCAGGGGTGCTTGGGGTAGCGGCCGCGCAACTCCGCGCGTACGGACCGGTATCCGCCCTTCCAGAAGGAGGCGAGGTCGGCGGTGACCGCTGCCGGGCGTCCGGCGGGGGACAGCAGATGGATGAGCAGGGGCACGCCCGACACGCGCGGCGACTCCTGCCAGCCGAACACCTCCTGCAGTTTCACGGCCAGCACAGGCTGCTCACCGCCGTAATCCACCCGCACCCGCGAACCGCTCGGCACCTCGATGCGCTCCGGCGCCAGCTCCTCGAAGCGCGCCGCCTCCCCGGTCGCCCACGGCAGCAGCCGGGCCAGCGCCTGCCCCGCGTCGATCCGCTCCAGATCGGCCCGCCGCCGTGCCCGGGCGAGCTCCACACCCAGCCACTCCTCGACGTGCGCCAGCAGCGCCTCGTCCGACACATCCGGCCACGACGCCCCCCACTCCCGGTGCAGGAACGCCATCCGCTGCCGCAAGGACACCGCGGCGGCCGGCCACCGCAGCAGCCCGAGCCCCTCCCGCCGCAGGCCCGACACCACCGCATCCCGCAACAGCCCCGCGTCGGGCGAGGCCAGCGGCCGGGACGCCAGCTCGATCGCCCCCAGCCGGGTCACCCTCCTGGCCACCACATCGCCGCCGGACCACCCCACCTCCTCGCCCGAGGAGTAAAGGGCCCGCGCCGCCGCACCCGCCGTCTCCTCGTCGATCACCGCCGCCAGCCGGATCCGCGCCGACACCGCCGCCACCGGCCGGTCCGCCACCGCGACCGCCAGCCACTCGGCATCCCGCAGCCCCGACCCGTCACCTGCCCGCGTCCCCGGACCCGCCCCCGCCAACTCGGCCCCCGTCCCGGACGCCATGAGAAAACTCCCGCCCCCGCGGGCCCGGGCCACCCGCTCCGGGAACGCCAGCGCCGCAATGAGCCCGGCGACGGCATCGTCGCCACGGCCCCCGGCAGCACCCACCGCGGCCCCCTCCCCGGCCCGCGGCTCCCCGGCCGCCGACGCCAGCCGCCGGGCCTCCTGCCGCCACCGCGCCGCATACGCATCGCCGCCCCGGCGCACGCTGCGCCACGCGGCCGCCAGATCGTCCCCGTACGCCCGCGGCGGCTCCTCGCTCAGCAGGGCGACCACCTCCGCGGCACGCCGCAGGCCCACCTCGGGCGCCCCGTCCAGCAGGGCCCGCGCCAGCCGCGGATGCAGCCCGAGCCGCGCCATCCGCACACCCCGATCGGTCGCCCGGCCCTCCGCGTCCACCGCACCGACCGCCGTCAGCACCTCCCGGGCCGCGGCCAGCGCCCCGGCCGGCGGTGCGTCGAGCAGCGCGAGACCACGGGCCGCCGGATCGCCCCAGCACGCCGCCTGCAACGCGAACGCCGTCAGATCGGCCACCTTGATCTCCGGATCGGGGAACGCCGGCAGCCGCCCGTCCTCACCCTCCGCCCAGCAGCGGAAGACCACACCCGGCGCCTCACGCCCCGCCCGGCCGGCACGCTGACGGGCCGCCGCCCGGGAGGCCCGTACGGTCGCCAGCGCACTGAGCCCGCGCGCATGATCCGTCCGCGGCACCCGCGCCAGCCCGCTGTCCACCACCACCCGCACCCCCGGCACCGTCAGGCTGGACTCCGCCACCGACGTCGCCAGCACCACCCGGCGCACGCCGTCCCCGCCCGCCAGTACGGCATCCTGCACCTCGGCCGGCGCCCGCCCGTGCACCTGCAACACCTCGGCGTCCACCCCTGCCAGCTGCCCGGCGACCCGCCCGATCTCCCCGACACCGGGCAGGAAACACAGCACATCGCCCGTCTGCTCGTGCAGCGCCCGCCGCACCACCGCCGCCACATGCCCCAGCAGCGCCGGATCGACCCGCATCCCGTGCGCCGGCTGCACCGGCCGCTGCGGCGGCGCCCACACCACCTCCACGGGGTGCGACACGCCCGCCGCCTCGACCACCGGCGCCGCCCCCGCGGAGCCGCCCAGCAACCGCGCCCATCCCTCGGCGTCCGTAGTGGCCGACGCCGCCACCAGCCCCAGCTCGGGCCGCAGCGTCTCCCGCACGTCCAACAGGAAGGCCGCGGAGGTGTCGGCGTCGAGATGCCGCTCATGACACTCGTCGAGGACCACCACATCCACCCCGGCCAGCTCCGGATCGCGCTGCAACCGCTGCAGCAGCACCCCGGTGGTCACCACCTCGACGACCGTACGGGCCCCGGCCCGGCGCTCCCCGCGCACCGTGAACCCCACCCGCTCACCGGCCTTCTCGCCCAGCAGCCAGGCCATCCGCCGCGCGGCCGCCCGGGCCGCGATCCGGCGCGGCTCGGCTACCAGCACCCGCCGCACCGGACCCGCGCCGGTCAGACCCGCGAGATCCAACGGCACCAGCGTCGTCTTGCCGGTACCCGGCGGCGCGCACAGCACCGCGGCACCGGGCCCGTCGAGGGCGGCACGGAGCGCGGGCAACGCAGCACGGACGGGCAACTGGGCGAGGGCGTCACGACGGATCACGCCCCCAGTCTGCCGCCCCCGCCCCGTCCACCGGCCGGCACGTTCTCCGGCCCCGGCGGCCCGGCAGCCCCGTCCGTCCGTTGTGGACCTACGTCCGTCAGCCGTGTACCGGGTCCTCGGCAGCCGCCGTGCACACGAAGATCGCCGTCCCCGGGATCAGATGCCCCCGCAGCGGAGACCAGCCGCCCCACTCCTGGGTGTTCCATTCCGGCCATTCCGGCTCGACGAGATCCTCCAGCCGGAACCCCGCGGCCACCACGTCCCGCACCCGGTCGCCCAGCGTCCGGTGGTGCTCCACGTACACCGCCCGCCCGGACTCGTCCTGTTCGACGTACGGCGTGCGATCGAAGTACGACGCCCCCACCGAGAGCCCCTCGGGCCCCGGCTCGTCCGGGAAGGCCCAGCGGATGGGGTGGGACACGGAGAAGACGAACCGCCCGCCCGGCCGCAGTACCCGGCGCACCTCACGCAGCACCCGCACCGGATCCGCGACGAACGGCAGCGCCCCGTACGCGGAACAGGCCAGGTCGAAACTGCCGTCGCGGAACGGCAGCGCCCCGGCGTCCGCCTCCACCAGCTCCGTGGTGTCCTCCGCCGCCCCGTCGGCGATCCGCAGCGCATGCTGCAACTGCCGGTGGGAGAGGTCCAGCGCCACCGGGAGCGCGCCCTGCGCCGCCAGCCAGCGGGAGCACTGCGCCGCACCGGCCCCGATCTCCAGGACCCGCCGCCCCTTCAGCTCGGCGGCCGGCCCGAGCAGCGCGGCCTCCGCCTCGTCCAGCCCCTCGGGGCCCCAGATGAAGCGGTCGTCCCCCAGGAACGCCCCGTGCTCGCTCTGATACTCGTCCGCGTTGCTGTCCCACCAGCCCCGGCTGGCCCGGCTGCTCTCGGTGTCCGAGGCGTCACGGCGGGTGGCCTCCGGCTCGTGCTCTTGGTTCATGGCGCCCGTCGTCGTAGTGTTCGCTCTGCTTGTCGCTGCAGGGACTGTGAGGCCGTTCGACCTCGCGGAACATCGCGTGTGCCGGTTATGGGGCGTTCTGCCCCGGGTGTGCGCGTTCGCGCATTGACCGGGTCCGGCTGCCCCCGTATGCTACAAGTTGCGCTGCGGGCTTGCGCGCCTCAGACGGAGCAGGCCGCGCTCGCATCTGTATGTATGTCCCCTCGGTTTTGAGGCGATTCGGGTCGCTCCCGGATGCTCCGGCATCTGCGGGTTTCCGGCGAATGCGTCTTTGACACTGTCCGGCTTATGCAGAGGCGATACGGGCTCTCGGCGTAGCAGTACCTACGACTTCAATGTCCGCACCGGAGCCTTTACCCACATGACGAGCAGCACCGAGACCACCGCCACCACCCCGCAGGTTGCGGTCAACGACATCGGTAACGAGGAAGCCTTCCTCGCCGCGATCGACGAGACGATCAAGTACTTCAACGACGGCGACATCGTCGACGGCGTCATCGTGAAGGTCGACCGGGACGAGGTCCTGCTCGACATCGGTTACAAGACCGAAGGTGTGATCCCGAGCCGCGAGCTCTCGATCAAGCACGACGTCGACCCCAACGAGGTCGTTGCCGTCGGTGACGAGATCGAGGCCCTGGTCCTCCAGAAGGAGGACAAGGAAGGCCGCCTGATCCTCTCGAAGAAGCGCGCCCAGTACGAGCGCGCCTGGGGCACCATCGAGAAGATCAAGGAAGAGGACGGCATCGTCACCGGTACCGTCATCGAGGTCGTCAAGGGTGGTCTCATCCTCGACATCGGCCTCCGCGGCTTCCTCCCGGCCTCCCTGGTCGAGATGCGCCGCGTCCGCGACCTCCAGCCCTACGTGGGCAAGGAGCTCGAGGCCAAGATCATCGAGCTGGACAAGAACCGCAACAACGTGGTCCTGTCCCGCCGTGCCTGGCTGGAGCAGACCCAGAGCGAGGTCCGCCAGACCTTCCTCACCACCCTCCAGAAGGGTCAGGTGCGCTCCGGCGTCGTCTCCTCCATCGTCAACTTCGGTGCCTTCGTGGACCTGGGCGGCGTCGACGGTCTCGTCCACGTCTCCGAGCTGTCCTGGAAGCACATCGACCACCCCTCCGAGGTCGTCGAGGTCGGCCAGGAGGTCACGGTTGAGGTCCTGGACGTCGACATGGACCGCGAGCGCGTGTCCCTGTCGCTCAAGGCGACCCAGGAAGACCCGTGGCAGCAGTTCGCCCGGACCCACCAGATCGGTCAGGTCGTCCCGGGTAAGGTCACCAAGCTCGTTCCCTTCGGTGCGTTCGTGCGCGTCGACGAGGGCATCGAGGGCCTGGTCCACATCTCCGAGCTGGCCGAGCGCCACGTCGAGATCCCGGAGCAGGTCGTCCAGGTCAACGACGAGATCTTCGTCAAGGTCATCGACATCGACCTCGAGCGCCGCCGCATCAGCCTCTCGCTGAAGCAGGCCAACGAGTCCTTCGGTGCCGACCCGTCGGCGGTCGAGTTCGACCCGACCCTGTACGGCATGGCCGCGTCCTACGACGACCAGGGCAACTACATCTACCCCGAGGGCTTCGACCCCGAGACCAACGACTGGCTCGAGGGCTACGAGACCCAGCGCGAGGCGTGGGAGAACCAGTACGCCGAGGCGCAGCAGCGCTTCGAGCAGCACCAGGCTCAGGTCATCAAGTCCCGCGAGGCCGACGAGCAGGCTGCGGCCGAGGGTGCTGCGGCGCCGGCGGCGCAGGGTGGCGGTCAGGCCGGCGGCGGCAACGCCGGTGGCGGCGGCTCCTACTCCTCGGAGTCGGCGGACAACTCCGGCGCCCTGGCGTCGGACGAGGCCCTCGCCGCGCTCCGCGAGAAGCTGGCCGGCGGCCAGAGCTGAGCTCTCGCCGATAGGCACTAGCCGATAGACGAAGGCCCGTTCCCCTCAGGGGGAGCGGGCCTTCGTCGTACCTGTAGGGCGGGCGTGAGGGGACCGGGACTGACGGGGCGCGCGTAGGCATCCCATGGCTCCCGGATGGTGAGCGCTGCATGTCGGTGCCGAGGTGTTGCGTGTGGGGAGGGGGGAGGCCGAGGGGTGGGGCTGCCGTGCCTCACGATGCAGGAGTGCGGGGAGGGGTGGTGAACTCGCCTTCCACAACGGGGAGTTCACCCGCCGAAAAGTGGAATGCGAAATGTGAGATGAGGGGCTACGGGGTAGGCGTGAGGTGAGGGGCCGGCGAGTGGCGTCGGGTGGGGGTGCGCGGTGGCGAGGTCGGAGGGGCCGGGGCGAGGACCGGGGCGCCCGATGGTGCGAGCCGGCCGGGGCGGGACCCGGCCCTCTGCGATGACGCAGGGGGCCGGCTCAGGCCGGTCGTCGGGAATGCTTACGCCCCCTCATGCGTTGCCGCCCATGAGAACGAGAAGGAGCGGTCACTGTGTTGGATCCCCAGGGCTTGTACGAATGGGAGCCGAGCGGGCTCGCGGAGGTCGAGGCGATCGCCTCCAGGGACTCCGCCGGCCTGGTGCTGCTGTACCACTTCGACGGGTACATCGACGCCGGCGAGACCGGCGACCAGATCGTCGAACGGCTGCTGGACGGCCTGCCGAACCAGGTCGTCGCCCGCTTCGACCACGACCGCCTCGTCGACTACCGGGCCCGCCGCCCGCTGCTCACCTTCGAGCGCAGCCGGTGGACCGCCTATGAGACCCCGAGCATCGAGCTGCGGCTCGTACGGGACACCACCGACGCGCCCTTCCTGCTTCTGACCGGGCCCGAACCGGACGTGGAGTGGGAGCGCTTCGCGGGCGCGGTGAAGGACATCGTGGAGCGCCTGGGCGTGCGCCTCTCGGTCAACTTCCACGGCATCCCCATGGGCGTCCCGCACACCCGCCCCGTGGGCATCACCCCGCACGGCAACCGCACCGACCTGATGCCCGGTCACAGTGCCTTCTTCGACGAGGCACAGGTCCCCGGCAGCGCCGAGGCGCTGATCGAATTCCGGCTCGCGGAAGCCGGACACGATGTGCTGGGCGTGGCGGCGCATGTTCCGCACTACATCGCCCGGTCCGCCTACCCGGACGCCGCACTGACCGCTCTGGAGGCCGTGACGGCCGCCACGGGGCTGGTCCTGCCCGGCGCCGCACACGCGCTGCGTACGGAGGCGCTGCGCACGCAGGAGGAGATCGAGCGGCAGATCTCGGAGGGCGACGAGGAACTGGTGGCCCTGGTCAGCGGGTTGGAGCATCAGTACGACGCGGTGGCCGGTGCGGAAAGCCGGGCGAGCCTGGTGGCCGAGCCGGTGGAACTCCCCTCGGCCGATGAGATCGGCAGGGAATTCGAGCGCTTCCTGGCGGAGCGGGAGGGGGACGGCGGGGCGGGCGGGGCCTGAACCGGTTGGTGCTTGAACCGGTCGGGGCCTGAACCGGCTGGCGGCAGAATCGGCTGGGGTCTGAACCCGGCTGGCGCTTGGACCTGCTGGCGGCTGAACCGGCCGGTGCTGGAACTGGCCGGCGCCGAGCCGGCCGGGGCTCCTGTGCTGCCGCCGTCCGGGCGCACCGTATAGCGTGGGGCCATGGTGAAGGTGGGGCTGACCGGCGGAATCGGCGCGGGCAAGAGCGAGGTCTCGCGACTGCTGGCGTCGTATGGCGCCGTGATCGTCGACGCGGACAAGATTGCCCGCGAGGTCGTCGAGCCGGGTACGCCCGGACTGGCTGCCGTGGTCGAGGAGTTCGGGGACGGCGTGCTCGCGCCGGACGGCACGCTGGACCGGCCGAAGCTGGGCGGGATCGTCTTCGCCGACCCGGAGAAGCTGAAGGCACTGAACGCGATCGTGCACCCGCTGGTGGGGGCGCGATCGGCCGAACTCGAAGCAGCGGCGGGCCCGGACGCGGTGGTCGTGCACGACGTCCCGCTGCTGACCGAGAACGGCCTGGCGCCGCTGTACGACCTGGTGGTCGTGGTAGACGCCGCACCGCAGACCCAGCTGGACCGCCTCGTACGGCTGCGGGGGATGGCGGAGGACGAGGCCAAGTCCCGGATGGCGGCCCAGGCGTCGCGCGAACAGCGGCTGGCGGTCGCAGATCTCGTGATCGACAACAACGGACCGCTGGAGGAGCTGGAACCCCAGGTCCGTGCGGTGTGGGAGCGGCTGCGGAGCGCGTGAGGACGGAAGGTACCCTCGCCGCCATGACTGCTGCTTCCGATCTTGACGCCCAGACGCCCGGTACCGGGGCCGCCTCCGCTGCGGAGCCCGGCGCGGGTTCCGCTTCCGAGTCCCGCTCCGCCGCCGGGTCCGCACCCGCCTCGTTCGCGGTCAATATTCCCGGCATCGCGGACGACGAGTTGGAGGCGGATCCGCTCGACCCCTCCCAGATTGTCTCCGGTGAGCCCGTGGTGACGGGCAAGGTGCTGTGGGAGTCCCCCGACGGGCGGCAGATCCGGGGAATCTGGCAGATCACGCCGGGAGTGGTCACGGACACCGAGGCCAACGAGCTGTTCGTGGTCGTCAGCGGGCGCGCCACCATCGAGGTCGAGGGCGGCCCGGTGCTCGAAGTGGGACCCGGCGATGCCTGCGTCCTGCGCGAGGGCGACCGTACGCAGTGGACCGTGCACGAGACGTTGCGCAAGGCGTACCACATCAGCCTTTAGGGGGCTGTGGCTGTGGCTGTGGCTGTGGCTGGGGTTGGGGTTGGGGTTGGGGTTGGGGTTGAGCGGGGGATTGGCGTGGGGGTGTAGTGGCTCGTTGGGGGGCGGCTTGGGTGGGCTGATGGTGTGGGGGTGGGTGGGCTGAGGGGTGGGTGGAATGTTGGGCTGGCTTCTCTCCCCCCGGGGGCCCCCGCCCCCCGCCCCCGCCCCACCCCTCCCCGCTCTCTTGGCTCCTCCCTTGCCTCCTTCCCCGCGACCTACTTCTTCTCAGTCGGTCTCCTCCGCCCGGGTCGTTACGGCTTCGCGTGCGGTGGGTTGGGCCGGTTGAGGGTGCGCCGGCCGGGGAATGCCGCGGCCGGGGGGATTGTTGTGCCCCAGGTAGCGCCGTACGGTCCGTAGCTGATGCACGCCCCGACGGCGACGGAGAGGAGCAGGCCGTGCCCGAAAGCAGCCCCGAGACGCATGTGATCGACTTCCGCGCCGCGGAGCAGCTGTTGGCGGCCCGCGACCCGCGCGGTGCGATCCAACTGCTGGACTCGGTCATCACCGCGCACCCCGAGAACACCGCGGCCAGGCTGCTGCGTGCCCGCGCCTTCTTTCTGGCCGCTCAATTGCGGCCCGCGGAACTCGAGTTCCAGATTGTGCTGGAACGCGAGCCGGACAACGCCTTCGCACATTTCGCGCTCGGCCGCACTCTGGAGCGCGCCGATCGTTCCGAGGAGGCGCTGCGCCACTTCCGGCTGGCGGCGGCTCTGGAGCCGCGCCCGGAATTCCTCGAGGCGGCCCGCTTCGCACGCGAGACGGGCAACGGCGAAAATGACCCCGGCGATCCGGACCACGAGGCGGAGTAGCCGCACCGAGTCGGTTCGGGGCGAACGGACTGCCCCTCACCGGCCATTGGGCCCGCGCAGTGGCAGCACACGCAGTCTTCGGTGATCTCCGGTGTCACCCTGTGCCGCACGGCCGTGGGTCGAGACGCGTACCCCCATTCCTCCGATCGTCGAGGTGCCGCTGGATCCCGTACGGGCGCATTTCAGGGCTCGGCAGCCGCAGCCGGACCGGGCACCGCTTTCCTGCCCGTGCATACTCGCCTGCCCTGCCTGTGCCTGCCCGGCCGCCGTGCGGCCGCGCAGCACCTCTCCCGCCCGGTTTTCCGTCCCCTCTACCGTCCGGTGTTCCGTCTCCGACCGGCGTCGTTGCGTATGCCGAACGCGTCGTTCCGGCCCCGGTCAGGTGCATAGGGCGGTATGTCCTTGCCCGGCTGGTAGTGCGGTCCCTGGCGGATGTGGCGGATCACCATGGTCAGGTCCGTGGCGGCCACCATGGCCAGGGCGGCACACGCCGCTGCCCATTCCGGCCGTCCGGCATTGATGAAGGCCACGGTTCCGGCGATCGCCCACAGCAACCCCCACAGCGCCAGCCCACAGCGTATTTTCAGCGGGCTGCGTGCGTGAAGGGGCTCATTTCCCGTACGCATCGGCACCCATCTCCCTCCTCCAGGATCCTCCCGATCGACTGGACAGTCACTTCTCTCCGGCACCTCTTTTCTTCGCTTGCGCCATGCGTTCTGCGGCTTGCTCCGTGGGTTTCCCGCCGGCGGGGCGCGGGTCGCCGGCGGGGTGGTCGTTGATCCAGGACAGCCCGCCGATGTCGAGCAGTGAGCGGGCGCGGGTCACCGCGACGTAGGCCAGACGTGCCTCGTCGATGTCGATCGGACCCGGGAGCGGGGCTCCGTCCTCCCCGCGCTCGTCGAGATCATCGGGGCCCGTGAAGTCGTCCGCGATGCGTACGCTCGCCCACTCCCGTCCCTTGGCCCGGTGGGCCGTGGACACCGTCACCTCGGCGGACTCCTCGGGCGAGAGCTGCTGGAGGGCACGCAGCAGGGCGGGTGTGCCGTGTTCGTCGACCAGTTCCACGAGCGGCAGCAGATCCCGTCCGGCCGGGTCGAACTCGGCGTACTCGCGCAGTTCGCCCCAGGTCTCGAAGAGCATCAGCTCGGGGTGGGCGTTGCGGCGCCCGGCCTCGAGGTCGTGTGCCGCACGGGCAAGAGCGCTGAGCGCCGCACCGCCGCCTGCCAGTGCGACCCGGCGGTCCGCTGCCAGCTGCCGTATCACCTCCACCATCGCTCCCGCATTCGTCCGGCACAGAATCGCGTCCGGCGCGCGGACCGTGCGCACTTCCGTCTCCCGGTCGGGCGCACCTGTGAGCCGGAGCGGTGCGCCGACGATCGTGAGCCAGCGGTTGGCCTCGGCCGCGAGCGCCGGCCCGAAGCGGAACGAGCGGGAGAGGCTGAGCTGTCTCCCGTCGAATCCGGTCATGACATCGCGCGCGCCGCGCCAGCCGTAGATGGCTTGAGCGGAGTCCCCGACCATCACCAGCTGTGCGTGGTCGCGCTGGGCCGTGAAGACCTGCTCCACCACGGGGTTGGTGTCCTGCGCCTCGTCCAGGAGCAGGAAGTCCGCAGGGATGACGGGCTCGCTCAGCGCCCACATCTTGAGGTAGTGGTCGTGCTCGAAGCGGACGACGCCGTGGTCCGGATGCTGCAGATCGGCCCAGGCTTTGCGCGCATAGGGCAGGACGAGTTCGGCGAGGTGAGCGTGGAGCGGTTCGGGTTCCGCTCCGCGCAGGGGTGGGACGTGGTGCGGCGCCACCTCGGTGTCGGCCGACTGGCAGAAGCGGGTGACGTGCGCAGCACCGTATGTGAGAGCGCCTTGTGCGTGACTGTGCGTGCTCCGATGCGCACGGTCATGCCGTCGTCGATGCCCAGGGCCGCGCCCGTGCGCCAACCCGCTTGCCGTGGGGCGTTCATGCGCGCCTGGAATCTCCTGCCCACGGCCGTGTAAGCGAGGGCATGGGCGGTCCCGCAGGACACCTCGGAGGGGAATGACCGGGCGGCATGGCGCGCGACCGCTCTGTTGAAGGCGATGTACCGGCCCGAACGTCCCTGGCGCCGCGCAGTGCGGGCGAGCATGGCGAGGGTGGTGGTCTTTCCTGTCCCGGCGCCGGCCTGGATCACCAGATGCGCGCCGGTCGGAAAGGCTTCCGCCGCGGCGGACTGTTCGAGCGTGGGGGTGTTCGCGGGCGTCTTCGTGGAGGTGTTCACCAGGGTGTTCATGAGGCCTCCTCACCGGCATGGGTAATGCCATCGGTCGATCACTGAGAGTAATTTCGTCACTGACCGTAGCGGATTTTTGGCGGAGAGCAAGAGGCTTTGTGTGGCCTGTGGATAACTCGGCCGGTGCGTGAGGCGCGGGCAGGACGCGTTGTCAGTGCCGTCTGCTTACCTCGTCATCACGGCACGGCCCGCGGCGGGCCGAGGCCGGAGCGGGCGGGAGGTTCGCCTTCTCCGGCACGGTCGACGAGGAGGTGCCGAAGCCGAAGGCCGGCTGGACTTCGTGCGCGTCCGGCGATCAATCGCCAGGCGCGCGAGGGAGGGCCGGGACGCTGGGGGAGGAGCGGAAGACACCGTGCGTACGACCGTAGACTCGCAGGTCGGGGACACAGCAGCAGGGCGGGCGCGGCAGGCTCGGGGAGCACCGTGGCCGGCACGGGACGGCCGAGCGGTAAGGGATGGCATGACGAGGCGGTGGGAGGCGGCGGCAGGGGAGGCCCGGCCGCCGGACGGCTCGCCCGCGGCCGGATCCGGGGGCGCGGGCGAGGACGGCGGGGCCGCCGCCGCGGTCCGCTGTGCCGCGGTGTTCCTGCCCGCCCAGCCGCCGCGCGCCGGGAAGATCGCGCTCTGGCGGCCGGAGGGCGGCCCGCTCCCGGACGGCCTCACCACAGGAAGCGAGGGGCCGGCGCCGGGCGAGGGCGGGGCGGCCGAGCCGGGGGAACTGACCGTCGCCCGCCGCCACGGAAACGGCGCCCGCAGCCGCACGGTCCCCGCCGTGCTGCTCCCGCTGGCCGAGGCCGTCCCGCTGCTGATCCGTGCCCGGCACGCCCCGGACGCCCACCCGGCCGCCGCCTGCTGGGGAGCGGCCACCCTCCATGCGCTGCACCTTGCCGCGCGCGGCAGGCTGCTTCCCGGACTGACCGCCGACGACACCGACGCCTGGCGCGCCGGCCCGCTCGACCCCGACGACATCGCGTACCTGAGGGCCATCGCCGCCGCCATGCCCGCCGAGGCCTTTCCGGTGCCCCTCCCCGGCAGCCGCCCACTACAGCTGCACGATCCCGCGGCGCTGGTCCGGCGCTATGTGGACGCGGTCGTCGATACGCTGCCGCGCACCCCCGCCGCCGCCCTGGTGGCCGGCGCCCCGTACGCCGCGATGACACCCCAACGCCTGCCCGGAGCCCGGGAATGGGCCGCCGAGGTCGCGGCCGGCGTCGACGCGGGGGTACGGCTCTCGCTGCGTCTCGACCTCTCCCCGCACCGGCTCTTCGACCGGCAGGAGGAGAGCGGGGCGGGCGACGCCGAAGAGCGCAGTGCGGCCGCCGCCGTCCTGCAGGTGCACAGCCTGACCGACCCCACCCTGGTCGCCGACGCCCGGGACCTGTGGGAAGGCGAAGGGCCCGAGCACTTCGGGGCGCGCTCCCGCGTCGACACCCTCCTCGCACTGCGCCGCGCCGCCCGTGTCTGGGCCCCGCTCACCCGCCTCCTGGAGCGGCCGGTGCCCGACGTACTGCCGCTCGGCGAGGACGAGTTGTACGAGCTGCTGGGCGAGGCCGCGCCGCGTCTGGGCGCCGCGGGAGTGGCGGTCCACTGGCCCAGGGAACTGGCCCGCGGCCTGACCGCGGCGGCCGTGCTGCGCCCGGCACCCGGCTCGGCCGCGGACGGCTTCGGCTTCTTCGACACCCGCGAACTGCTGCAATTCCGCTGGCAGGTGGCGCTGGACGGGGTGGCGCTGACCGAGGGGGAGATGGACGCCCTCGCCGAGGCGCACCGCCCCGTCGTCCGGCTGCGCGACCAGTGGGTCCTGGTGGACCCCGGGCTCGTACGCAAGGCCCGCAAGCGCGAACTGGGCTACCTGGAGCCGGTCGACGCCCTCGCCGCGACGCTCCACGGCACCACGGAGGTGGACGGCGAGGAGGTCGAGGTGGTGCCCCAGGGCGCACTCGCCGCGCTGCGCGGCCGCCTGACAACCGACGCGCGCCCCCTGCCCCAGCCGCCCGGACTGCGCGCCACCCTCCGCGACTACCAACTACGGGGCATGGCCTGGCTCGACACCATGACCTCCCTCGGCCTGGGCGGGTGCCTCGCCGACGACATGGGCCTGGGCAAGACCGTCACCGTCATCGCGCTCCATCTGCACCGGCGGCCCGGCGCACCGGTGCTCGTGGTCTGCCCGGCCTCCCTCCTCGGCAACTGGCAGCGCGAGATCGAGCGCTTCGCGCCCGGCACCCCCGTACGCCGCTTCCACGGCCCCGCCCGCAGCCTCGACGGCCTGGACGGCGGCTTCGTGCTGACGACCTACGGGACGATGCGCAGCAGCGCGCCCCAACTGGCCGGCCGGTCCTGGGCATGGGTCGTCGCCGACGAGGCCCAGCATGTGAAGAACCCGCGCTCCTCGACGGCAAAGGCGCTGCGCAGCATCAAGGCACCCGCCCGGATCGCCCTCACCGGCACCCCCGTGGAGAACAACCTCTCGGAGCTGTGGGCCCTCCTCGACTGGACGACCCCCGGGCTCCTCGGGCCCCTCAAGACCTTCCGTGCGCTGCACGCCCGTGAGGTCGAGGGCGGCGAGGACCCGGCGGCGGCCGAGCGGCTGGCCCGGCTGGTGCGCCCGTTCATCCTGCGCCGCAAGAAGTCCGACCCCGGCATCGCTCCCGAACTGCCGCCCAAGACGGAGACGGACCACCCGGTGGCGCTGGGGCGCGAACAGGCCGCGCTGTATCAGGCCGTCGTCCGCGAGACCCTCTCCCGGATCGAGAACGCCGAGGGCATCGCCCGCCGTGGCCTGGTCATGAAGCTGCTCACCGCCCTCAAGCAGATCTGCAACCACCCCGCGCAGTACCTCAAGGAGGCCGCGCCCGGCGTCGCCGCCCGCTCCGGGAAACTCGAACTCCTCGACGAACTCCTCGACACGATCCTCGCCGAGGGCGGCGCCACCTTGATCTTCACCCAGTACGTGGGCATGGCACGGCTGCTGGAGGCACATCTGACCCGGCGCGGCATCCCGGTACAACTGCTGCACGGCGGCACCCCGGTCGCCGAGCGGGAGAAGATGGTCGACCGCTTCCAGTCGGGACACGTCCCGGTCTTCCTGCTGTCGCTGAAGGCAGCCGGCACCGGCCTGAATCTGACCCGTGCGGGCCATGTGATCCACTACGACCGCTGGTGGAATCCGGCGGTGGAGGAGCAGGCCACCGACCGTGCGTACCGCATCGGCCAGACCCAGCCCGTCCAGGTCCACCGCCTGATCACCGAGGGCACGGTCGAGGACAACATCGCCCAACTCCTCGGCGCCAAAAGGGCGCTCGCCGACGCAGTGCTGACCGGCGGCGAGAGCGCGCTGACCGAACTGTCCGACGCCGACCTCGCCGACCTCGTCTCCCTCAGGAGGCCCGGATGAACCCACGCCCCGCCTCCGGGCGCGCCGCCGCAGCGGACCGGCTGGCCCGCGCGGACCGCTCACGCACCTTCCCGCCCCTGCCGGTCCGTACCGGCGCCCGGGGGCTGTTCGCCGAATCCTGGTGGGGCAGCGCCTGGCTGGACGCCCTGGAGACCACCGCCCTCGACAGCGCCCGGCTCGCCCGCGGCCGCACCTACGCCCGCGACGGCCATGTCGACACCATCAACGTCACCCCCGGCCGCATCGTCGCCACCGTCCGCGGCAGCCGGCCCCGCCCCTACAGCGCCGAAATCCGCCTCCGGACCCTCACCGACCAGGAGTGGGACGGCCTCCTGGACGCCATCGCCGCGGAGCCCGGCCGGCTCACCGCCCTGCTGGCCAAGAAGCTTCCGCCCGCACTGGCCGAGGGCGAGGTACGCCTCCTTCCGGGACCGGGCGACCTCGTCCCCCGGTGCTCGTGCCCCGACCACGGCCGTCCCTGCAAGCACGCCGCCGCGCTCTGCTTCCAGGTGGCCCGGCTCCTGGACGCCGACCCGTTCGTGCTGCTGCTGATGCGCGGCCGCGGCGAACGCGAACTCCTCGACGCCCTCTCCCGCCGCAACGCCGCCCTCACCGCCCGCGAAGCCCGCGACCATGCCCCCGTCGCCGACCGGCCTGCCGCGTACCGCCGCGGGCCCGGGACCGGCGGAGGGCCGCAGGTCGCCGACATCGAACAGGGCTCAGCGGCGGCCTCCGGTGGCGGCCCCGGGGAGGCTGCCTTCGGCGGCGCCCCAGGGGAGCAGCCCGCACCGGCCGAGCCCCCGTCGCGCGGTGTCCCGGCCCGGTCGGCCCTCGCCGACCGCCCCCGGCCGCCGCTGCCGCCACCGCTGCCTCTGCCGCCGCAGCCCGGCCGCCCGCCGGCCCTCCCGGACGGCGACGGTCTCCCCTTCGACCCCGCCACCCTCGAATTCCTGGCAGCCGACGCCGCCGCCCGCGCGCACGCCTGCGTATCCGCCGCCCGCACCCCTGGCGCCGGTACGGAACGCACGGCCGTTCACAGCCCGTTCCCGGCCCTGCCTCCCTGGGAGGACGCCGTCCGCCTCACCGCCACGGCCCACCCCACCGCCGGCCTGACCGCCACCACCCGTGCCCTCTACCGCGACCTCGCCGCGGCGACCGGCCGCACCCCTACGGACGTGGCCCGCGCCGTCGCCGCCTGGCGGCAGGGCGGCCCCGAAGGCCTTGTCCTCCTCGACACCCCCTGGAACCCCCCGGCCGGTGACTTCGACCGGGCCCGCAGCGCCCTCCTCGCCGCGGACCTCCCGTCCCTGCGCCCGCGCCACAACCACCTCACCGACCCGGACCGCGGCATTCAGCTCCGATTCGGCCACGACCACCGCTGGTATCCGTACGAATCCGAACCCGGCGCCGAGGACTGGTGGCCCGCCGGCCCCGCGGACCCCGACCCCGTGGGCGCGCTCACCACCCTGCTCGCGCGATGACTAACCTCGACGCCGTGGAAGGTCTCGACGCACTCACCCGGTCCCTCGCCCGGCGCACCCCCGAGCAGCTCGCCGCGCTCCTCACGCGCCACGCCGAGCCGCTCGCCCGCCGCCCCGCACCCACCGAACTCCGCGGCCTGGCAAGCGCCTTGTGGTCGTACGAAACCCTCCACCAACTGGTGGTGCATCTCGACCACCCCCGCCTGACGGTGCTCGCCACCGCCGCCCGCCTCAGCCAGGAGCGCGCCGGGCAGGCCGCCCCCGGACCCGCCGCCCCCGCCCCGGGCGCCGACTACCAGTCCCTGATGGCGCACCGGCTGTCCTTCGCGCATCTGGCCACCGAACCCGTCCCGGCCCAGGACGTGTTCGCCGCCCTCGACGCGACCTCGCCCGGCCCCACCCGCACCGCCGCCGAAGACGCCCTGCACGCCCTCTGCGACGACGGACTCGCCGCACCGGGCGAGGACGGCACGATCGTCGTCCCGCCCCGCGCACCGCAACTCCTCGCCGCCCACGACCTCGGCCCGTTCCTCGCCCACGCCCCACGGCCCGTCCCGGACGACGCCGCCGCCCCGGAAGAGCGCGCCGCAACCGTCCCCTCGACCTCACCGCACGATGAATCCCGGGCCGCCGTGGCGACCCTCGCCGCCACCGTGGAGCGCCTGCTGGCCTCTCTGGCGACCCAGCCCGCCGCTCTGCGCAAGTCGGGCGGGCTGGCCGTACGGGAGATCAAACGGCTGGCCAAAGCGGCCGGCGCCGACGAACCGCACACCCGCCTCCTCCTCGACCTCACCCTCGCCGCAGGCCTCATCGCCCTCACCCGCACCCCGTCCGGCATCACCGCCCTGCCCACCGGCGCCTACGACGACTGGCTCACCCGCCCGCCCGGCGCCCGCCTCGCCCCCGTACTGGCCGCCTGGTGCGACCTGTGGGACGTCCCCACCCACACCCCGTTCGGGGAGACCCCGACCGCACTGGTCCGCGGACACGACCGGCATGCGCCCGCCCTCCGACACGCCCTCCTCGCCGCCCTGGCCACCGTCCCCCTCGGCGCGGGCACGCCGCTCCCCGCGCTGCCGCTCAGCGAAGCCCCGCAGCGGGAGACGGACCGCCGCACCCCGTGGACGGACCTCCTCCGGGCAGCCGACTGGTACCGCCCCCTCGCCGTCACCCGCCTGCCGATGGCCGAGGAACGCGCCGCTCACACCCTCCACGAAGCCGCCTACCTGGGCCTGGCCGCCCACGGGACGCTCACCCCCCTCGGCCGTGCTCTGCTCACCGACCCGCAGTCCCTCGACGAGCCGCTCGCCGCACTGCTGCCGCCGCTCCTCGAACAGGCCCATTTCCAGGCCGATCTGACCGCCGTCGTCCCCGGCCGCCCCTCCGCCGCGCTCACCGGACTCCTCGCCTCCGCGGCCGACCGCGAATCCGAAGGCCACGCCGTGACCTGGCGCTTCACCCCGCACTCGGTACGCCGTGCGCTGGACTCCGGCCACACCGCCGCCACGCTCGTCGAAGACCTCACCCGCGCCTCGGTCACCGACACCCTGCCGCAGCCGCTCGGTTACCTCGTCCAGGACGCCGCCCGCGCCCACGGCCGGATGCGGGTACTGCCCGCCGCCTGCTGCATCCGCTCCGACGACGAAGCCCTCCTCAAGGAGCTCGCCGCGCACCGCGCGCTGCGCGCCCTCGGGCTGCGCGAGATCGCCCCGACCGTCCTGGTCAGCGGCCGGCCGCCGACCGCCACCCTGGACGCGCTGCGCGCCGCGGGCTATGCACCCGCCCTGGAATCCGACACCGGCACCACGACCGTCGAACGCCTCCCCGCCCACCGCGCCACGGCCCCCGCACCCATCCGAAATCCCCAGGCACCGCTCACCCTCGCCCAGCGTCTCCTGGGGTTCCCCACGCAACGCCAGCAGACGGGGGAGGACCGGCGGACCGCAACGGCCGGTGATACGTGACCTGTGGGACGGATCCGCCCCGGCCTGCGGCGCCCACGCAGCCTAGGCACGCATGCCACGCCGGCTGGCCGCGCCGTCACCGAGATCCTGCACGCCGTCGCCGTACACCTCGCCTTACACGCCGACCCGTGACGCTTGAGGTCTCGACATCACGGGCGGCCGGGCAGCCAATACGGCAGGAAGGACCGCCACCCCGCCGTACGGCAGGGCGCACCGCCACCAGCAGCGCCGTGGCGGGCGGTCCGCGGGCTGGCCCTGCTGGCGTGACGGAGGCCCGAGCAGCCCCGCGGTCCCGGCCTCAGCCCTCGCCCGCCTTCCGCCGGCTCGCCCCGCCGAAACGGCGCAGCGCCGTCGGCGCGAAGCCGAGCCGGCGCGGGAGTCGTCCGGGGACGGGCGCGGAGCCGGGGCGGGGGGACGGGGACGAGGGTTGCCCCGGGACGGGTGGCACCGCCGAGAGCGTGGCGGCAGGCAGCGCCGGGAGGGGGGATGCGGCACCGGCCGACGCCGGGGGGCGGGTGCCGGTGGCCGACGAGGGACCGGGCGTCGTCGGCAACGACCCCGCCGCCGGCCTCGGTGCCCCCTGCCGGGCCGGGGAACCGCCGGCCGCCGGGCGGCGCCGTGCCGTGCCCCGGAGCGCGTCGAGCGCGGCGGAGGGCCGCAGGAGCGGTGCGGCAGGAGCGGCGGGCGTGACGACATCGACGTACGAACGGCGGACGGCGGTGCGGCCGGTGCCGGGGAACGGGAGCGCCTCGCCGGCCGCCAGGGCCCACGGTTCCTGAACGATGCGGCCGATGGCCCGCTGTGTCCTTTGGGCGAGTGCCGGGTCGTCCATCCCGTGGCGGCGCAGTACCCGGCGCAGCGCGGTGGCCCCGTGGGCGGCCAGGGACAGTCCCTGACCGCAGTCTGCGGCGAGTGAGACCACGGCGCCACCGAGGACGATGAAGCCCGTGGGCCAGGACGCCAGCTGTTCATAGCGCCGCCGGCGGCCGGCCGTGTCGCGGGTCAGCCGCACCTCGCTCAGCGGCTCGGCGCCGGCGATGAGGTCGCCGATGAGGGGGCTGCAGCGTTGGGCGAACGGCACGAAGCGGCCCGCGTGTTCGGACGGCCGGTCGTCGCCGGTGCCGGTGAGCGTGACCAGCCAGCGGCCGCCCTCGATCGGGACCAGTGTCGCCGTCTTCCCGGGCAGCGCGCGCCGAGGTGCGAACGGCCCGGGAACCGGCTGGGTGAGCGGGGAATGGGCGGTGAGCACCGGGCAGTTCTCGGTGTCCTCAGGGGCGCGGAAGATACGGGTCGCCGAGACGATCCCGGCGTCCGAGACGTCCTCGGGGGCGGTGGGCAGCCCCAGTGCGGCCAGCCGGGACGGGGTGGTGGAATGGCGGCCCGTGGCGTCGATGACGAGGTCGGCATCGAGCCGGTACGTCCCGCCGCCGGTGGTGTCCCGGACCCGTACCCCGGTGATGTGTTCCGCGGTGCCGGTCAGCTCGGCTGCTTCGGTGCCGTCCAGGACGCTCACTCCGGGCAGGCCGGGCACCTGACGGCGGATGACCCGGTCGAGCAGATCGCGGGAGCAGGCCAGCAGATACTGCGAGTGCGGTCGCCGGCCTAACCAGCTCTTCGGGGAACGGTCGGCGAACCCGGCCGGCACCGGCATCCGGCGGGCCCCCTCGCCCAGCCACTGATCGACGCTGCCCGGCAGCAGCGCCTCGACCAGCCGGGCGCCGTCCCCCGTCAGCAGTTGGGCGTGCCGGGCCTGCGGAAGGTCCGTGGGCAGCGCAGGAGTCCGCGGCTCGCGCTCGACGACGATGACGTCGGCGTGACGGGACAGGGTGGCGGCGGCGAGCATGCCCGTGAAGCCGCCGCCGAGCACCACGGCGAGGTAGGGGTGGGTGAACTGGAGCCCGTTGCTGCTCGCAAAGCTCGACGCGTTCATGGGCAGTCCCTTTCTCGGCGGCGGAGCACGGTTCCCCGGCCGGCGCGCGACACATCCACGAAGGGCGGTGCCGCATACGGACGGGAACACCGGCGTGCGGCGGCGATGACGGCGTCGGTGGCGGCCGTGAAGGAAGCCGTCAGCGAGAACGGCAGGGACGCGGATACGGTCCGCAGGAGGCGCAGCGGCGCCGGCGGAAGCGGTAGTGCACGTTGGGGGTCCCGGCAGGCCGACGCGAACGCCGGCCTGCCGCCCCCCGATTTCCCCTTCATAAATCCCCCTCAGGCCGTGCCCGCCTTGCCCCGCGCACGGCCACCCCCTCCGCCACCCGCCCGTGTCACCGGGTGGGGCGGGCGAGCACAACTGCCTCGCGGAACGCGCTCGGCCCAGGGGGACGCAGCCGTCACATCTGGTCAACGGCGGACACCCTTCGGGATCGTAGGCTGCGGCGATCACATCCGACAGCCGCGTGTGCACGAGAGACGCGTGGCAGCCACCCCGGGGATACCGAGGGGTAGATCCGATGCAAAGTGGCGCAATGGGCGGAAATCGCTGCGGGGGTTTCTCGCGTCGCGAGAAAGCAGGGCGAAAAATTTCACCAGGAGAAGGGTGGCGGCGCCGGAAGCCTCTCATGGTTGGCGCGAAATGATCGGATAACCGCGGGCACTTGGCCGGCCTGCCTACCCTGTGCGGGCACCGCACTGGAGAACCAAAGGGAGAGTCGTGCGCGCGATTGTGATGCGAGAATTCGGCGGTCCGGACGTGCTGCGGCTCGAGGACGTTCCCGAGCCCGCGCCCCGCGCCGGCCACTCGCTGGTCGAAGTCGCCCTGGCCGGTATCAACTACGCGGATGTGCACGTACGGGGGGACTCCTACCTCGCGCCCGTCGAGCTGCCGTACGTTCCCGGCAACGAGGTCGTGGGGACGGTGGACGGCACCCGGCGCGTCGTCGGGCTGTGCCGTGGCGGCGGATACGCGGAGCGGGCGCTGCTGCACCGCCGGGTCACCTGGGACGTCCCCGACGCCGTCAGCGACGAACAGGCCGTCGCGCTGGCGCTGCAGGGCAACAGCGCCTGGCATCTGCTGTTCACCTCGCTGCGCCTCACCAAGGGCGAGACCGTCGTCGTGCCGGCCGCGGCGGGGGGTGTCGGTTCGCTGGCCGTCCAGCTCGCCGCGCACGCCGGGGCCAAGGTCATCGGACTCGCGGGCTCCCCGGAAAAGCGCAAGCTGGCCGAGGAGTTGGGTGCCTACGCGGTGGTCGACTCGACCGCCGAGGACCTGACCGAACGCATCCTGGACGCGGCCGGCGGCCCGGTCGCGGCGGCGCTGGAGATGACCGGCGGTGTCACCTTCGAGCGGACCCTTGCCGCCGTCGCCCCGCGCGGCCGGCTGGCCGTGTACGGGTTCGCCGGCGGCGACCTGGCGAGCGTGCCGACCCGGGACCTGATGGAGCGGAGCATCACCGTCTCGGGCTTCTGGCTGCCGCAGCTCTACGCGGACCGTACGGCGCTGCCGACGTCCATGCAGGCCCTGTTCGACGCGGTCGTCGACGGCAGCCTCAGGCCGCTGACCGGCGCCGTCTACGGGCTCGGTGAGGCGGCGCAGGCGCACCGGGATCTCGCCGCCCGTACACCGACCGGGAAACTGGCCCTCGACGTCGCCCGGTAATTCCGGTAGCCCAGGGCGCCCGACGGGCAGAACGGCTGCGGGAGTGCACGCCGGGGCCGGCCGTCGGGAACCGTGGGCGACGGGGGAACCGGTTCGCACCGGAACAGCCGTGCGCCTTCGGGCGCGGACCATTGCCAGGGGAGAGAGCACACGATGGGCCACAGCACCACAGCCTCGGGATCGCGGGCTTCGGCCGCCGCACCCGACTCCGCTTCGGGCACCACGGCCAAGACGCCGGGGACCGCCAAGGCACCGGGGACCGCGGCCAAAGCGCCGGGCAGCAATGCCAAGCCGGGCAGCAATGCCAAGGCGCCGCGCACCACGGGCCATGCCAAGAAGCCCCGCCAGGCACCCAAGGGCGCGTCGTCCACGGGCTCCCGGACGTCGGGATCCGGCCATGCCGAGCGGGTCTTCCTCGTCCAGACGGCGTTCGCCGAACTCGGCGGCTCCGCCCACGGACCCGGTGAGATCGCCGAGTTCACCGGCCTGGACGACTCCGTCGTCTACCGCATCCTGCAGTCCGGTATCTACCAGCGGATCTTCGAGCGGGTGGACCGCGGCCTCTACCGGCTGCGGACCTCGGCCGCCCAACTCGCCTTCACCGCGCTCGACCACCGTCTCGACGGCGCCCAGGCGGTCCTCCGCGACCTGCGGGAGGCCACCGACGGGGGGCTGGCGTTCCTCTACATGGTGGCGCCCTTCTCCGGTGCGCAGCGGCAGTGCGTCGACATGGCCGTCGGCGACTCCGACCTCGCGGAGCTGGGCATGACGCCGCGCGATGTGCTGTCCGTGACACGTTCCCTGCGCACCGGTGCCTCCGGGCGCACGATCCTCGCCTACCTGCCGGAGGTGCTGCAGCAGCGGGTGCTGGCCGAGCCCGTCCCCGACCAGGCCGGACCGGGCGTCTACCGGGACAACGACGCGCTGGTGGCGTCGCTCGCGGAGGTGCGCGACCTCGGCCATGCGCTCGGGTATGAGGAGTGCATGGCCGGGTGGAACTCCTGCGCGGCGCCGATCATGTGGGACGGCTCCATCATGGGAGCGGTCCTGCTGCTCAAGCTCAAGTCCGTCATGCCGGTGGCCCCCGAGAGCGTCATCGAGGCGACGAAGGAGGCGGCGGCCGTACTCAGCCGCTACGGAGCCGCCCGGCCGTCCGCGGACCAGGCCTGAACCACGGCACCGGGCCGCCGGCCCGCCCATGAACCGGTCCGCGTCATCCGGGCGGCACCTGCCGCCCGGGGGCGGACCCACGGCACTCGAGGAGGTCTGATGGAACCGGAGTTGGCGGCGCTCGCCGCGGCGGGGGCGACGACGCTGGTGCAGCAGATGGCGACGGACGGCTGGGCGACGGTCCGCCGCAGAATGGCGGCCTTCCTCGCCCGGCGGCGGGACACGGCCGACGAGGAGGTCCTCGCCGGCGAGCTGGAGGTCTCGCGCGCCGATCTGGCGGCGGCCCGGGAGGAGGGCGACGAGAGCGGGGCGGCCGGGGTGACCGCGTTCTGGCAGCTGCGGCTGCGGCGGATGCTGAGCGAGGATCCGGCCGCGGCGGCCGAACTGCGCGCGCTGCTCGACGAGGTGGCCCCCGAAACGGAGCGCGGAGGGGTGCGGGAGGTGCACAACACCGTCAGCGGCGGGGTGCATCACGGTCCGGTGATCCAGGCCGGCGTCATCTCCGGGTCCCACTTCACCACCGGGCCGAACCCGCCGCTGCCGGGCTGACACGGGACGCTCCCGCGCCGCGCATCCGTGCAGAATGGCGGGGTGCGGCTCGAAGCGATCACCTGGGAACGGCTCACCGACGCGCTCGCCGAGCGCCTCGTCGCGATGCCGTCGAAGGACGGGAGCCCCTGGCTGCGGGTGGCCGTCGACGGGGCACCCGCCGCCGCGCCGGGCGAGCTGGCCGGCCGGCTCGCCGAGGCGCTGCGGGTGCGGGGGCGGGCGGTGCACAAGGCCGGCGCCTTCGGCTTTCTGCGCCCCGCCTCGCTGCGGCTCGAATACGGCCGCGAGGACCCCGACGCCTTCCACGACGAGTGGTTCGACCGGCAGGCGCTGTGGCGGGAGGTGTTCCAGCCGCTGGATCCGGGCGGCACCGGGCGGGTGCTTCCCGATCTGTGGGATCCGGCGGCGGACCGGGCGACCCGCAGCGGATACGTCGAACTTCCGCCCGGCGGCGTCCTGTTGCTCCACGGACCGCTGCTGCTCGGTCACTGGTTCCCCTTCGATCTCTCGGTGCATCTGAAGCTGTCGCCGGCCGCACTCGCCCGCCGCACCCCGGAGGCCGAGCGCTGGACGCTGCCCGCCTTCGCGCGCTACGAGGCCGAGACCCGGCCCGAGGAGGCGGCGGACATCGTCGTACGGGCCGACGATCCCCGCCGTCCGGCCTGGAGCGGGGCGTCCTGAGCGCCCGGCTCGTCCTGAGGCCTGGTTCGTGTGGAGCGCCGGGCCCGGCCTGGGCGCCCGCCCCTCCTCAACGCCCGGCCCGGCCCGGGCGCCCGGGCTCACCGAGACGACCGTGCCCTGCACCGTCACCTCGTAGAACTCGTGGGCGCCGCCGCCCTCTTGCGACAGCTCCGGATTCGTCGTGCCCTCGGACATGGTGATCCCTTCCACGGCCGTCCCCCGCTGGAAAAAACCGTACGGCCGACCACTGACAACGGATCGGGGAGCGTCGATCGAGGGCCGCTGATCAGCGCGTTCGCGACGGCGGTTAGCGTGCACCCGTGACGACTTCATTCAATGCACCCGATGAGTCCCCCGCGCTGCCCGGCAGTCAGGGGCCGGCCGCGACCGTGGAGGCGCGGCCGCGCTCCGTCGGCACCGTGACCATGACCTATGCGCCCGACCCCGACGGCGACCCGGACCCCGGAGAGATCGTGTGGACCTGGGTGCCCTACGAGGAGAACGACGGCCGCGGCAAGGACCGTCCGGTGCTGGTCGTCGCCCGTGAGTCGGCCGGAACGCTGCTGGCCGTGCAGTTGTCCAGCAAGCGGCACAACAACGACCGGGAATGGGTGCCCCTGGGCACCGGCCCGTGGGACCGCGCGGGGCGCGACTCCTGGGTGGCCGTGGACCGGGTGCTGCGGGTGCACCCGGACGGGATGCGACGCGAGGCCTGCGCACTGGACCGGGGACGCTTCAACCTCGTGGTCAACCGGCTGCGCGAGCGCTACGGCTGGCGCTGACGGCCGTATGGGGCGTCAGGCGTCCGCCAGGGCCAGAAGCTTGGTGACGGTGTTCCAGTTACGGGCGGTGGCCGTCACCCCGAGCCGGGCGCGGCTCACGGTCTCGGCGAGCTTGGAGCGGCCGATGCCGCCGGGGCACCACAAATACAGTTCGCGCCCGATCAGCCGGTACTGATCGGGCGCGAACGCGGCACGGTCGAGCGCGTCGAGCCGCGAGGTGTCGGCAGGCACCGCGGACAGGAACGTCACATGCAGGCTCTTGGGCTCCGGCACGGCCTGCGGGAACGGATTCGCGGTGACGACCGCGGCCAGCTCGTCGCGGGTCCGCACGACGACCGGCACCGTCAGCCCGAGTTCGGCGGCGATCCCGTCGTGCAGCATCCGGGCCGTCTCCTCCGGCGGCGTACCGGGGTCGGCGAAGACGATATTGCCGGTCTGCAACAGGACCGAGACCTCCTTCAGACCCAGGGACTCGGCCAGCTCCAGCTGCCGGGCCTTGGGGAAGGAGTTGTGTCCGCCGACGTTGATGCCGCGGAGCAGAGCGATCTGACGGGACATGACGCTGCCATTCGTGGGAGCCGGACTCGGTACGGACGGACGACGGTCGGAATCAGAAGAGCGGGGCGGGCAGCACACCTTCCAGGGCCAGCAGCAGGCGTTTGGTCTCCAGACCGCCGCCGAAGCCGCCGATCCCGCCGTCACTGGCGACGACACGGTGGCAGGGCACGACGACCGGCAGCGGATTGGAGCCCATCGCGGCGCCCACCGCGCGGGCGGCGCCCGGCTCCCCGACCCGGTCGGCGAGGTCCTGATAGCCGACGACGCCGCCATAGGGGACGTCCGTGGCCAGGACCTGCAGGACGCGGGCGGCGAAGCCGGAGGACAAGGACCAGTCCAGCGGGACGGTGAAGGCCCGCAGCCGACCGGCGAAATAGGCGGACAGCTCGGTGGCGGCCGTCGCCAGATGCGGTATGCCGCTGAGCGGAGGTCCGCCGAAGAACTGCTCCAGACGGGTCAGCGCGCGGCGGGCCGTGCGCTCGTCGGCATGGAAGGCGACCTGGACCAGGCCCGTGCGGGTCGCGGCGAGCAGCAGCGGACCGATGGGGGTCTCCAGCCGCGTCCAGGCCCAGTCGCGCCGGGCCGCCGCCGGCTCCGGCGCTGGGTCCGGCCCGGTCGCCGACGGGGAATCCTGCTCTGCGTACGTCACCTGTTCAGGGTAGGACGCACCACTGACAATGCGCCGGGGCCAGGCGCCCGCCCCCGGTCCGCTCCCGGCGCTCAGTCGTCCTCGTCGTCACTGCCCTCCACGACGTCCCGCACCACGTCCGGCTTGTTGGTGATGATGCCGTCGACGCCCAGGCCGGCGACCTTGAGCGCGGTCGCCGGGTCGTCGACGGTCCAGGTGTACAGGTCCAGCGGCCGGCGGTGCGGGCCCTTCAGCCCGTGGACGGCGGCCACGTAGTCCCGGGTGACCACCGTGTGGACGGGGTTGATCTGGTCGCAGTACTTCGCGAACTTCGGGAGGTCGGCGACGGAGGGATTGCCGAGGAAACCCGTCCTGATGTCCGGCCGCAGGGTGTGCACGGTCTTGAGGGTGTCGGCGTTGAAGCTCTGGATGATCAGCCGGCGCTTGACGTGTGAGCTGCTCAGCCAGCCCTCGCTGCGCAGCTCCTTCAGGGTCTGCCGCTCGATGCCGGGGTAGAGCTCCGGAGACTTCAGCTCCATCAGCAGGCTCTGGTCGTTGTGCTCGACCTCGTCCATGTAGTCCTCCAGGGTCGGCACCCGCTCCCCTTTGAACTTCCGTCCGAACCAGCTGCCGGCGTCCAGTTTGTCGATCTCGCGCAGCGTGAAGTCCGACACGTTCCACGGGGAGCGGTCGGGGAAGACCTGCTCGACGTTGGTGGTCCGGGCGAGCGAGCTGTCGTGGAGGATGACCAGCTCGCCGTCCTTGGTGCGCTGGACGTCGTTCTCGACCCATTCGACCCCGAGCCGGGCGGCGGCGTCGATCGAGGCGAGGGTGTTCTCGGGCGCGTACGACGAGGCACCGCGGTGGGCGACCGCCACCGGAGGGTGTCCGTGCGGTGCTGCCTGGGCGGCGGCCGGGGAGAGGGCGAGCGCGGACAGACCCAGGAGCGCACCGGCGGCACCGGCGGCGACGGGGCGAATACGCATACGGACTCCTCGTGACGTCGTGGACGTGAGCTGACGTGAAGTGACGTGAACCGGGGTCGGACGGACAGAGGCTCGCAGCCGGGCCATAGCGGGAGGCGGTGGTGCGGTGGCGGGGCGCTGAACGAGAAGCGGCCGGTGTTCGGTTCCGGAGCGTCGCGCAGTTGCAGGATGCCCGGACCAGCCGTGCCACAGACGTACGCTCCGACGCCGTCCAACTTGCCGGAGCCACGGCATCCGCGCATCTTGACCGATGATGCGTCACCCGTCGTGCTTCTGAACGGTTTTGGTCGCACACCGGCGGCGGCCGGCCCGCCGCGGCCGGCTCGCGTGCGGGCACCCGGCGGTCACGGCGCCGGACCGGGACCGGCCCGGGACCGGCCCGGGGAATCTGCCGGGTGCCCGGCGCCCCGCCCCGGCGGCGTTCCGCGGCCGGCGCCGCACCGACCCGAGCGGCCCCACGGGCCGTCCGCCATCCGCCGTCCCGCGCCCGCCGACCGCCGGGTGTCGCGGGCACGCGGGGACGCTCGCCTCCACACCACAAAACCGCAGGTCAGGGCATTTTTCGCGTCGATTGTCAGTGCGGGGTCGTACGGTGGATCCCATGCGGCCCGTATCAAAGATCGAACGCACGGTGGCGCCCTTCGAGGTCGTCAGCCCCTACCAGCCCAGCGGTGACCAGCCGACGGCCATCGCCGAGCTGGAGCAGCGCATCCGCGGGGGTGAAAAGGACGTCGTCCTGCTGGGCGCGACGGGCACCGGAAAGTCGGCGACCACCGCGTGGATGATCGAGAAGCTGCAGCGCCCGACGCTCGTCCTGGCGCCCAACAAGACCCTCGCGGCCCAGCTCGCCAACGAATTCCGCGAACTGCTGCCGAACAACGCCGTCGAGTACTTCGTCTCCTACTACGACTACTACCAGCCCGAGGCGTACGTCCCGCAGTCCGATACGTACATCGAGAAGGACTCCTCCATCAACGAGGAGGTCGAACGGCTGCGCCACTCCGCCACGAACTCGCTGCTCACCCGGCGTGATGTCGTCGTGGTCGCCTCGGTGTCCTGCATCTACGGCCTCGGTACACCGCAGGAGTACGTCGACCGGATGGTGCCGCTGAAGGTCGGCGACGAATTCGACCGCGACCAGCTGCTGCGCCGCTTCGTCGACATCCAGTACACCCGCAATGACGTGTCCTTCACCCGCGGCACCTTCCGGGTGCGCGGCGACACCATCGAGATCTTCCCGGTCTACGAAGAGCTGGCCGTGCGGATCGAGATGTTCGGCGACGAGATCGAGGCGCTGTCCACCCTCCACCCGCTCACCGGCGAGGTGATCAGCGACGACCAGGAGCTGTACATCTTCCCGGCCAGCCACTACATCGCGGGGCCCGAGCGCATGGAGCGGGCCATCGCCGGGATCGAGGCCGAGCTGGCGGACAGCCTCGCCACGCTGGAGAAGCAGGGCAAGCTGCTGGAGGCCCAGCGGCTGCGGATGCGCACCACGTACGACATCGAGATGATGCGTCAGATCGGTTCCTGCTCGGGCATCGAGAACTACTCCATGCACATGGACGGCCGCGAGCCCGGTTCCGCGCCCAACACCCTCATCGACTACTTCCCGGACGACTTCCTCCTGGTCATCGACGAGTCGCATGTCACGGTCCCGCAGATCGGCGCCATGTACGAGGGCGACGCCTCACGTAAGCGCACCCTCGTCGAGCACGGCTTCCGGCTGCCGTCGGCCATGGACAACCGGCCGCTGAAGTGGGAAGAGTTCCTCGAACGCATCGGGCAGACCGTGTATCTGTCCGCGACCCCGGGCCCGTACGAGCTGGCTCGCGGGGACGGCTTCGTGGAGCAGATCATCCGTCCGACCGGCCTGGTCGACCCGGAGGTGGTGGTCAAGCCCACCGACGGACAGATCGACGACCTGGTGCACGAGATCCGCGCCCGCACGGAGAAGGACGAGCGCGTCCTGGTCACCACCCTCACCAAGAAGATGGCCGAGGACCTCACCGACTACTTCCTCGAGCTCGGCATCCAGGTCCGCTATCTGCACAGCGACGTGGACACCCTGCGCCGTGTGGAGCTGCTGCGCGAGCTGCGATCGGGTGAGTACGACGTCCTGGTGGGCATCAACCTGCTGCGCGAGGGCCTCGACCTCCCCGAGGTCTCCCTGGTGGCCATTCTGGACGCCGACAAGGAGGGCTTCCTGCGGTCCGGTTCGGCGCTCATCCAGACCATCGGACGTGCGGCGCGCAATGTCTCCGGCCAGGTGCACATGTACGCCGACAAGGTCACCCGGGCGATGGAGAAGGCCATCGACGAGACCAACCGCCGCCGGGAGAAGCAGCTGGCGTACAACAAGGCGAACGGCATCGACCCGCAGCCGCTCCGCAAGAAGATCGGCGACATCGTCGCCACCATCGCCCGGGAGGAGATCGACACCCAGGAGCTGCTGGGCTCGGGCTACCGCCAGGCCGCCGAGGCCAAGGACGCCAAGGGCAAGGCACCGGTCCCGGCGCTCGGTGCGAAGGGTGCGAAGGGCAAGGGCGGCAAGGGAACGGCGACGCTGACGGACCGTCCCGCCGCCGAACTGGCCGAGCTCATCGAGGAGATGACGGAGCGGATGCGGGCCGCCGCGGCCGAGCTGCAGTTCGAGGTCGCCGCCAGGCTCCGCGACGAGGTCGGCGAACTGAAGAAGGAGCTGCGGCAAATGAGGGAGGCCGGGGTGAAGTAAGGGGGCGGCATCGGCTGAGGGGGAGTGAGAACCGGGCGGTGCGCGGCCGGTCCGTCCGGAGGGGGCCCGCATCCGCTGCGATGCGGCATCACCCCAAGTGAACGGGGTGTGCCCAGCGGCTCCCGGTGTGTTGCAGAAACGCCACAAAAGGCGAGCCAGAGTCTCTCCCGGCACGCCGTCGTGCATAGGGTCGAAGGGGCCGCCGGAGAGGCTGGGCGGGACAGTACAGAGAGGGGACGGCGCGTGTCGGTCAATTTGTCCAAGGGGCAGGGCATCAGCCTGGAGAAGTCCGACGGCGGAAGCCTGACCGCGGTGCGGATGGGGCTGGGGTGGCGCTCGGCGCCGCGCCGCGGGCTGTTCGGGAGGCGGACCAGCGAGATCGACCTCGATGCCTCGGCGGTGCTGTTCGCCGAGAAGAAGCCCATAGACGTCGTCTTCTTCCAGCACCTGACCAGTGATGACGGCGCGGTCCGGCACACCGGCGACAACCTGGTCGGCGGTGCGGGCAAGGGCGGTGACGACGAGGCGATCCTGGTGGACCTGGCGCGGGTGCCGGTGCACATCGACCAGATCGTGTTCACCGTCAACTCCTTCACCGGCCAGACCTTCGCCGAGGTGCAGGACGCCTTCTGCCGCCTGGTGGACGAGACCACCGGCGAGGAGCTCGCCCGCTACACCCTCACGGGCGGCGGCAACTACACCGCACAGGTCATGTCCAAGGTGCACCGGGTGGGCGGCGGCTGGCAGATGACCGCCATCGGTGAGCCCTCCGTCGGCCGCACCTTCCAGGACCTCGTGCCGGCGATCCTGCCGCACCTGTAGCCACCACACCGCGGCAGCGCGCACCGGGCCGCGCCGCCGTCGGCTCCGGGCCCGCCGCCCGGGCCCGGCCCGGGGACGCGCCACGACAACCAGGGGGAACACCGATGACGGCCGAGCTGGTCCGGGGGCAGAACCATCTGCTGGACCGGACGCGGGTGGAGATCCGGGTGGCGGCGGGCGGCCCCGTCGTCGCGGGGGTCACGCTCGGCGACGCACAGGGCAGGCTCTCCGGCGTCGAGGCGGTGGCGCATCCGGGTGCACCCCGGCGCACCGGTATCGAGGTTCCCCGTCAGGCGGCCGCCGAGCACCGCATCGCGGTGGATCTCGACGCGCTGCCCGCGGCCGTCCACCGGGTCAGCGTGCTGCTGGCGCTGCCCAGCACTACCGGTGCGCTGCCCACCTTCGGTGCGGCCGCCGCGCCCGCCGTCGCGGTGACCGGCCTCGACGGCACCGCCCTCGCGCGCTACACCCTCACCGGACTGGACGCCGAGTCCGCCGTCGTCGCCGTGGAGCTCTACCGCAGGCAGGGCGCCTGGAAGGTGCGTGCCGTGGGCCAGGGCTACGCCGGCGGCCTCCCGGCGATGCTGCACGACCAGGGGCTGCCGCAGGCGGCGGAGCTGGCCGCGGAGATCGAGCAGGCGGTCGGCCTGGGGCAGGCCCGCGCGGTCCCCGCGCCTGCCCCCGTGGCGGCAGGCCGTTCCGAACGGCCCGTCACCGGCCCGGTCGTCCCGCCCGCCGGGGACCGGCCGTCCTCCTCCGCGCCCCGCACGACATCTGACGACCCGGCAGCCTCGGCACACGGCGCCGGACACACAGCAGAGCCGACGGCCGCAGCCGCCCCCGGAGCTGAGACGGATGCCGCCTCGCCCGCCGCCGCCCCCGTCGACTACCGGCACCCCCGGCGCCGCAGCACCCCCACACCGCCCGACCCTGCTCCGTCCCCCGCGGCCACGCCGAGCGCGCCGGCCACCGCCCCCGCCGCGGCCACCGTCCCCGCCGCGGCCACCGTCCCCGCCGCGGCCACCGTCCCCGCCGCGGCCGACGGCCCCGCGCAGCCGGTGGCCGGTGACGCCGCCGG
This sequence comes from Streptomyces sp. 2323.1, assembly GCF_900221035.1. Taxonomy (NCBI): domain Bacteria; kingdom Bacillati; phylum Actinomycetota; class Actinomycetes; order Kitasatosporales; family Streptomycetaceae; genus Streptomyces; species Streptomyces sp. 2323.1. Next base: position 6,149,888 of record NZ_LT907981.1, read on the forward strand.
CTGGAGCATGGAAGAGCGGCTCTACAACCAGGTCTGGGGCATGTTCGAGGACCTGGCCCGTTCCGTCGCCGCCTACCGCAGCGCCGCCGACTTCGCCGCGTCCCGTATGGAGCAGGAGCTCGACGAGGCCCTGGCCGACCCGCGCAACCGCCTCGGTACGGCCGGCGATGTCGCCCGTGCCACCGCCCGCGACCGGCACGCCACCCTCGTGACCCAGGCCCGGGCCGCGCTCGACCGCGACCTCGGCCAGCTGGTGGCCGAGTCGCAGGTCGTGGAGCCCGCGCTGCCGCCGGCCTTCGCCCGCTGGGACAGCCCCGTATGGCACGGCTACCAGGCGCCCCAGGAGCGGCCGATGGCGCTGCGCCTGGGCGATCTGCACCTCCCGGAGGTCCTGGACCTGCGCATTCCCATGCTCGTACGACTCCCGCTGGAGCGCGGGCTGTGGATCGACAGCGGGCCCGCTGCCCTGGTCCACGGCGGCCCGGACCCGGAGCGCGAGGTCGGCCGCCGGGAGCTGGGCAGCGCGCTCACGGACGGCCCGCCCGACGAGGCCGAACTCGGCCGTCTGGCCATGGAGACGGCCGTCGCGATCGCCGCCCGGCTGCTCGCCGTCCACCCGCCCGGCGACTTCGCGGTCCAGGTCATCGACCCGGCCGGTACCGCGGCGCCCGCGCTCGCGCCCCTGGTGGAGAGCGGTGCGCTGCCCGCCCTCCCGGTGCCCGGAGCCCAGGGGGTGGCCTCGGTCCTGGAGGGGCTGACGCGGCGGGTCGACCTGGTGCAGATGGCCGTCCGCCATCGCGCCGCGGACTCGCTGCCGCCGGACCTCGACCCCGCCGAGCAGCTGCTGATCGTGCACGACTTCCCGCACGGCTTCGACGAACGTGCCCTCACCCGGCTCCGTTATCTGGCCGACGAGGGGCCGGCCGTCGGGGTGCATCTCCTGATGGTCGCCGACCGCGCACGGACCAGGGAGTACGGCCCGGTCCTGGACCCGCTGTGGCGCTCCCTGCTGCGGATCACTCCGGTCCCCGATGCGCACCTCGCCGACCCCTGGGTCGGCCATGCCTGGACGTATGAACCTCCGCTCGCCCCGGCGGGCAGTCAGGTGGTGCGTCAGGTGCTGGGGCAGCTCGCGGCCGCTCGTCGAACGCCCTGACCAGGCGCTTTACCTTTCTCTTTACTATTCATTGGGTTTCCTTTACTGTTCTTGGTGCGGAGGGGAGTATTCCCACGCGACGTACCCGTCATCACGGATTGCGAGTGTGACGAGATCCCGGGGCGTCGGTCCCGCCCCCTCGGGCGGACGGGACGGAAGAGACCTCCGGCAGCGACGACGCTGTGAGTGCCGTACGACTCTGCCGGAGGAGCAGTGGACGTTTCCCTGACCCTGTGGGTACTGACCATCCTTGGTCTGTGTGCCCTGATCGCCGCCGATTTCTTCATCGGCGGCCGCAAACCGCACGAGGTCTCCCTCAAGGAGGCCGGAATCTGGACCGGTGTCTGGATCGCGCTCGCCGCGCTCTTCGGCCTCGGGCTGCTGGTCTTCGGCGGCACCGCGCCCGCCGGGGAGTTCTTCGCCGGCTTCATCACCGAGAAGTCCCTGAGCGTCGACAACCTCTTCGTCTTCGTACTGATCATGGGGAAGTTCGCGGTTCCCGCGATCTACCAGCAGCGGGTGCTGATGGTGGGTGTGCTGATCGCACTCGTGCTGCGGGCCGGCTTCATCGGCGCCGGTGCCGCGATCATCGCCAACTTCTCCTGGGTGTTCTACCTCTTCGGCGCGTTCCTGATCTGGACCGCGTGGAAGCTCATCAAGGAGGCGCGCGCCGAGGAGGAGGACGAGGAGTTCGAGGAGAACCGCTTCCTGAAGATGGTCGAGAAGCGCTTCCCGTCGACCGACGCGTACCACGGGACCAAGCTGTTCATCGTCGAGAACGGCAAGCGGCTGATGACGCCGATGCTGATCGTCATGCTGGCGATCGGCACCACCGACGTCCTCTTCGCGCTGGACTCCATACCGGCGATCTTCGGCCTCACCCAGGACCCGTACATCGTCTTCACCGCCAACGCCTTTGCCCTGATGGGCCTGCGGCAGCTGTACTTCCTGATCGGCGGGCTGCTGAAGAAGCTGGTCCACCTCTCGTACGGCCTGTCGATCATCCTGGGATTCATCGGCGTGAAGCTGGTGCTGCACGCACTGCACGAGTCCGGGGTGGCCGTTCCGGAGATCAGTATTCCGGTCTCGCTGGGCGTCATCTGCGCCGTGCTGATCGTCACCACGATCACCAGCCTGCGTGCCTCGAAGAAGCAGGCCGCAGCCGAGACGGCGGCCAAGGAGAGCATCGACGCCTGAGGCCGCTCCCCGGCCCGTTGGGCAACGACGGCGCCCGGCCCGCTCCTTGTGGAGCGAGCCGGGCGCCGTCCCGTCGTCCCTACCAGCCGCGCTCGCGCCACTGCGCGAGCTGCGGCCGCTCCGCGCCGAGCGTGGTGTCGTTGCCGTGGCCCGGATAGACCCAGGTCTCGTCGGGCAGCCGGTCGAACAGCTTGCGCTGCACATCGTCGATCAGGCTGGCGAAGTTCTCGGCATTGCCGAAGGTGTTGCCGACGCCGCCGGGGAACAGGCAGTCTCCGGTGAACAGATGCGGGGCGCCGTGCGGGTCGTCGTAGACCAGCGCGATGCTGCCCGGTGTGTGCCCGACCAGATGACGCGCGGTCAGTTCGACCCGCCCGACGGTGAGGGTGTCACCGTCCTCGACCAGCACGTCCGTGGGGACGGGGATGCCCTCGGCGTCGTACCGTCCCGCATACGTCCGTGCGCCGGTCGCCTCGACCACCTCTTGCAGCGCGCCCCAGTGGTCACCGTGCCGGTGCGTGGTGACCACGGAGGAGATGCCGCTGTCACCGATCAGGGCGAGAAGCGTGTGCGGTTCGGCGGCCGCGTCGATCAGCATTTGCTCATCGGTCGCCCGGCACCGCAGCACATAGGCGTTGTTGTCCATCGGACCGACCGCGACCTTCGAGATCATCAGGTCGGTCAGCTCGTGCACGTCGGCCGGTCCGCCGACCTTCACTGCTCCGCTGTAGCCCATACGACCACTCTAGAGCGGCGGTACGGCGGGCAGCCCGGAGCCATGGCTGTCGAGTTTGCCGCCGTCACCGCGTCCGGTCAGCCAGCCGACCAGCGCGGTCGCCGGGCCCGTCACCACCACCGGCGCGGCCTCGCCGCCCGGCGCGGTGTCCCACCGCCCGGTGCGCCACCGGGCGCCGTCCTCGGCCCGCAGCTCCAGCGCGGGCAGATCCGGATGGCCGGCGAACTTGACCGTGCACAGAAAGGCCAGCTCGCTCTCGATGAACGCGGGCGACAGCTGTTCCACGGTGTGGCCGACGCCGAGGTCGACATGGTGCAGTTCGACCTCCGTCAGCCGGCGCATCGGCAGCCGGTCGGCCCGCTCGACGACGCCGTTGCGCATCTCGACCTCGAAGCCCCGGCGCGCCTCGGGCAGCGCCTCCATCGCCGCGTCGAAGCGTGCGGCCGTCTCCTCCAGGTCCGCCAGATGCGCCGTCAGCGGGCGGGCGGCGCCCCGCTCGATATCGTCCTCGCGCGCCTGGGCACTGGCGTACATCGGCGTCCGGACGTCCGTACGTGCCCAGGTCAGGAGGTTCCCCAGCGCGTCCGCGTTGCGGGCCAGATGGGCCAGGACATGGCCGCGGGTCCAGCCGGCGAGCAGCGACGGCTCGGCGATCGCCGCGTCGTCGAGCGTGCGCACCGAGTCCAGGAGCCGGCCGGTGGCTTCGCGGACGGCCGCCACATCGTGCGGGAAGTCGGGCAGGATGAGGGTCATGGTCCGACGCTAGCGCCGCCGGGGCGCGTGCGGGAGTCGGCCGGCGCCGATCGGGGCGTACGCGGGGGCGCGCCAGCCGGGGCGGGCGGCGCCCGGCAGCCGGGCCGGCGCCGCCCGCGACGGTCAGGCCGCCATGGCGTCCGGCAGGCCGAACCAGCGCCGGAGCGCGGCCGCCAGCTCCTCGCCCGTGTCCGGCCCGCCGGGGGAGTCCGCAGCCCAGGCGGTGCAGCCGTCCGGCCGTACCAGAAGGCCGGCCAGAGCGGGCCGCCCGGGGCAGTCCGCGGTGAGCAGACGTATCCGGTCGCCGTATCCCGTGGCGCGCTTGTGCACCTCGCCGTCCCCGGTGAGGTCGAGCAACAGCCCCTGCCCGCCCCGCAGCTGGTCCGCGAGCCGGGTGCCGTCGGAGAACTCCAGGTCGGGGGCGCTGCGGCCGGTCAGCGGGTGGTCGCCGGGCAGGTCGTAGCGCTGCTGGACGCCGGAGATCTTCTTGGCGAAGAACGTGGTGGCGGTGACCGTTCCCGCCAGTTCGGAGATCACCCCGCGCAGCGCCCGGGCGTGCGACTCCGGCCGCATCAGCGCCACTTGGGCCCGGGTCCACTCCAGCACCCATGCGCCCAGGGGGTGCCGCTCGGCCGTGTACGTGTCGAGCAGCCCCTCCGGCGCCCAGCCGCGCACCGTGGCGGCGAGCTTCCAGCCGAGGTTCATCGCGTCGCCGATGCCGAGGTTCAGCCCCTGGCCGCCGAACGGCGAGTGCACATGCGCCGCATCACCGGCCAGCAGCACCCGCCCCGAGCGGTAGTCGGGCACCTGCCGCGCATTGTCCGTGAACCGGGTCGCCGTGAGCACCTTGTGGATCCGCACGTCCGGCACCCCCGACACCCTTCGCAAGGAGGCCTCCAACTCCTCGGCGGTGACGGGGGATTCGCGGTCCTCGGGCGGCCCGTCGAACTCCACGGTGAGGATCCGGCCGGGGATCGGGCCGTGGGCGTACGTCCCGGTCTCGGTCCAGTTCCACCCGGTTCCCAGCGCCTCGGCGCCGGTCAGCTCCACCAGGGCCTGCCGGCCGGTGATCTCGGGCGCCGTGCCCGGGAACGGGAAGCCGGCGAGCCGGCGTACCGTGCTGCGGCCGCCGTCGCAGCCCACCAGCCAGCCGGTACGCAGCGACCCGTCCGAGGTGTGCACCCGCACGCCGTCCTCACCGGCGTCGAATCCGGTCAGGGTCACCCCGCGGCGCAGGTCCACCCCGAGTTCGGCGGCGCGGGCGTTGAGCAGTCGCTCCAGCGCCTCCTGCGGTACGAGACCGACCTCGCCGGCGGGCCCGGGGCCGTCGAAGTCCGGGTCGGACTCGTCCAGCAGGTCGCCGCGCAGCATGATGCCCGCGAAATGCCCGGCGAACTTCGGCGGCTGCCGCACCAGGGAGGCGCCGGCGGCCCGGCGCCCGCGTGCGAACGAGCTGAACTTCTCGAGGGCGGCGCGCTGTGCCTCGGCCAGGCCCGGCAGCATCCCGCGCCGGTAAAAGGCCTCCGCGCTGGGGGAGTTGATCGCCCCCGCCTTGATCGTGGTGCTCACCTCGGTCAGTCGCTCCAGGACGACCACGGGGACACCGGCCAGTGCGAGTTCGCAGGCGAGCATCAGCCCCACCGGGCCGCCCCCTGCCACTACTACGTCTGCGTCATGTTCCATGGCGTGAGTGTAGTGACTAAAAAATTGTTGCGGCTAAAAATTAGCTAGAATTCCGGCCATGGCGGAAGAGGAACGGCGCGGCGGTGCACGGATGGCGGGCGGGGGAGAGGCCGACGGCCGGCCGGGTGCGAACGGCGGCGGGCCGGGCGCGACCGGTGGCCGGCCGGGGGAGACCGGCTTCACCGCGGATGACGGGCGGCTGACGCTGCGCGAACGAAAGAAGCTGCGGACCCGGCAGCGGATCTCCGGCGAGGCCACGCTGCTCTTCATCGAGCGCGGCTTCGACCATGTCACCGTCGCCGAGGTGGCCCGCGCCGCCGAGGTGTCGACGATGACGGTCTTCAATTACTTCCCGCGCAAGGAGGATCTGTTCCTGGACCGGATCCCCGAGGCGCGGGAGCTGATCGTCCGCGCCGTCCGGGAGCGCGGCGCGGACGAGTCGCCGCTCGCCGCGCTGCGCGCCCTGGTGCTCGGGCTGCTGGCGGAGCAGCATCCGCTGTCCGCGGTGGGGGAGGGGTTCGAGCACTTCTGGCGCACGGTGCTGGACTCCCCGGCGCTGCGGGCGCGGGGCCGCGAGGCGGTCGAGGAGATGGAGGGCACCCTCGCCGCGCTGCTCGCCGAGGCCGCGGGCGGCGATGCGGACCGGCCCGGTCAGGACGCCCGGCTGGCCGCGGCGCTGATCATCGCGGGGGTCCGGGCGGCCTGTGCCGGCGCCGTGGCCCGGCAACTCGGGGGTGACCCGGTCGACGAGGTGGCCGTTGAGCAGGCGGAGGTGCTGCGGCGGACGTTCGATGCGCTGGAGCGGGCGCTGCCCGACGGCGCTTGAGGGACGAGTTTCCGCAGCGTACGGGCGTGCGGGCGGGGCGGGAAGAGAGTGCGGCCGCCACACGTTCGGATGAAGAGGGCTTGCGGCCCCCCTAAATCGAATGGGCGTGCTATAAGCTCGTGCGTGGCATCCCACAGACAGTGCCGCGGCGGGCCCCATACCCTGGGGCGGGGGCTCCGCTCCGCTTCGTCGCCTCTGCTCACCCATCGCGCGGCGGACGCAGGGCCCGCGGCCCCCGCCCCCCTCCAAGAAAGGTGCCGACCGGCGTGGCCGACCGTCTCATCGTTCGTGGCGCTCGCGAGCACAACCTCAAGAATGTCTCGCTCGACCTTCCCCGCGACTCCCTCATCGTCTTCACGGGGCTCTCCGGGTCGGGCAAGTCCTCGCTCGCCTTCGACACGATCTTCGCCGAGGGGCAGCGGCGTTATGTCGAGTCGCTCTCCTCCTATGCCCGGCAGTTCCTCGGGCAGATGGACAAGCCCGATGTCGACTTCATCGAGGGCCTGTCCCCCGCGGTGTCCATCGACCAGAAGTCGACCTCGCGCAACCCGCGCTCGACGGTCGGCACGATCACCGAGGTCTACGACTACCTCCGCCTGCTCTTCGCCCGTATCGGCAAGCCGCACTGTCCCGAGTGCGGGCGGCCGATCGCCCGGCAGTCGCCGCAGGCCATCGTCGACAAGGTGCTCGAACTCCCCGAGGGCAGCCGCTTCCAGGTGCTCTCCCCGCTGGTGCGCGAGCGCAAGGGCGAGTTCGTCGATCTCTTCTCCGACCTCCAGTCCAAGGGCTACAGCCGGGCACGGGTCGACGGGGAGACGATCCAGCTCTCCGAGCCGCCGAAGCTGAAGAAGCAGGAGAAGCACACCATCGAGGTGGTCGTCGACCGCCTCACGGTCAAGGAGTCCGCCAAGCGGCGGCTGACCGACTCCGTCGAGACCGCCCTCGGGCTCTCCGGCGGCATGGTCATCCTCGACTTCGTCGACCTGGACGTGGACGACCCGCAGCGCGAGCGGATGTACTCGGAGCATCTGTACTGCGCGTACGACGACCTCTCCTTCGAGGAGCTGGAGCCCCGTTCCTTCTCCTTCAACTCGCCCTTCGGCGCCTGCCCGGAGTGCACGGGCATCGGCACGCGCATGGAGGTCGACCCCGAGCTGATCATCCCCGACGAGGACCGTTCCCTCGACGAGGGAGCGATCCACCCCTGGTCGCACGGCCACACCAAGGAGTACTTCGGCCGCCTGGTCGGCGCGCTGGCGGACGCCCTCGGGTTCCGTACGGACATCCCCTGGGCCGGGCTGCCGGCCCGCGCCAAGAAGGCCCTGCTGAACGGCCACAAGACCCAGATCGAGGTGCGCTACCGCAACCGGTACGGCCGCCAGCGGGCCTACACCACGCCCTTCGAGGGTGCCGTGCCGTTCGTCAAGCGGCGGCACTCCGAGGCGGAGAGCGACAGCAGCCGGGAGCGCTTCGAGGGCTATATGCGCGAGGTGCCCTGCCCGACCTGTGAGGGCACCCGGCTCAAGCCGATCGTCCTCGCCGTCACGGTCCAGCAGAAGTCGATCGCCGAGGTCGCGGCCATGTCGATCAGCGACTGTGCCGACTTCCTGCGGGAGATGACGCTCGATGCGCGCGAGGAGAAGATCGCCGAGCGGGTCCTCAAGGAGGTCAACGAGCGGCTGAAGTTCCTGGTCGACGTCGGCCTGGACTACCTCTCGCTGAACCGCGCGGCCGGTACCCTCTCCGGCGGTGAGGCCCAGCGCATCCGCCTCGCCACCCAGATCGGCTCCGGCCTGGTGGGCGTGCTCTACGTCCTCGACGAGCCGTCGATCGGTCTGCACCAGCGCGACAACCACCGGCTGATCGAGACCCTGGTGCGGCTGCGCGACATGGGCAACACCCTGATCGTCGTGGAGCACGACGAGGACACCATCAAGGTCGCGGACTGGGTCGTGGACATCGGCCCCGGCGCGGGTGAGCACGGCGGCAAGGTCGTGCACAGCGGCCCGATGAAGCAGTTGCTGACCACCAAGGAGTCGATCACCGGTCAGTATCTGTCCGGCAAGAAGGCCATCGCGACCCCGGACATCCGGCGGCCCGCCGACCCGGCGCGGCGGCTGACGGTGCACGGCGCGAAGGAGAACAACCTCCGCGACATCGACGTCTCCTTCCCGCTCGGAGTGTTCACCGCCGTCACCGGCGTCTCCGGCTCCGGCAAGTCGACGCTGGTCAACGACATCCTCTACACCCACCTCGCGCGCGAGCTGAACGGCGCCAAGTCGGTGCCGGGCCGGCACACCCGGGTCGCCGGCGACGACCTGGTGGACAAGGTCGTCCATGTCGACCAGTCGCCGATCGGCCGCACCCCGCGCTCCAACCCGGCGACGTACACGGGCGTCTTCGATCATGTCCGCAAGCTCTTCGCGGAGACGATGGAGGCCAAGGTTCGCGGATATCTGCCGGGGCGCTTCTCCTTCAACGTCAAGGGCGGCCGCTGCGAGAACTGCTCCGGCGACGGCACCATCAAGATCGAGATGAACTTCCTGCCGGACGTCTATGTGCCGTGCGAGGTCTGCCACGGAGCGCGCTACAACCGGGAGACGCTGGAGGTCCACTACAAGGGCAAGTCCATCGCCGAGGTGCTGGACATGCCCATCGAGGAGGCGCTGAGCTTCTTCGAGGCGGTGCCGACCATCGCCCGGCATCTCAAGACGCTCAACGAGGTCGGCCTCGGGTACGTCCGGCTCGGGCAGTCCGCGCCGACGCTCTCCGGCGGTGAGGCCCAGCGCGTCAAGCTCGCCAGCGAACTCCAGAAGCGCTCCACGGGCAGCACGGTCTACGTCCTCGACGAGCCGACCACCGGTCTGCACTTCGACGACATCAGCAAGCTGATCAATGTGCTGTCCGGCCTGGTCGACAAGGGCAACACGGTGATCGTCATCGAGCACAACCTCGATGTGATCAAGACCGCGGACTGGGTCGTCGACATGGGCCCCGAGGGCGGCAACGGCGGCGGTCTGGTCGTCGCCGAAGGCACCCCGGAGGGCGTCGCGTCGATCCCGGCCAGCCACACCGGCAAGTTCCTGCGGGAGATCCTCGGCGACCGCGTCAGCGATGCCGCGCCGGCCGGGGCGTCCGAGAAGAACCCGGTGGCCAAGAAGTCCGCGGCGAAGAAGGCCCCCGCCAAGACGGCCGCCGCCAAGAAGACCGCCGCCAAGAAGACGACGGCGCGGGCCCGCCGGACCTGACGCCGACGGCGCGGGCCCGCCGGACCTGACGCCGACGGGGCGTTCCCGGCAGGGACCGTTCCCGGTACGGGCCGTCACCGCTCTCCACAGGGGGGCGGTGACGGCCCGTCGCGGGTTACGGGGCGGCCCACCGTGAGCGGCCTCCCCGTCAGCGTCCGCCCCCTACGCCACCAACTCCCGCGCGAACGGCGGCTCCGCGCCCGCCCGGGAGCAGGTGACGGCGGCCGCGCGGGCGGCGAAGCGCAGGATGTCGCGCCAGTCGTCGTCGCCGAGCGCGGTGACGGCGGCGTACGAGAGGGCGTCGTGGGCGTCCAGGCGGTGCAGCAACGCGGCGTTGACCGTGTCACCGGCACCGATGGTGTCGACGACCTCGACCCGCTCGCCGGGGACCGTCAGCTCACCGCCGCCCCGCGTCAGCACCGTCATACCGGCCCCGCCACGGGTGAGAACGATCGCCGCGGGCCCCGCGCCCAGCCATTCCTTCGCCGCCGCGGTGACCGCGTCCCACCCGCCGCCCGCCGCGGCACCGGCCCCCGCCAGCCACAGGGCGTCCTCCTCCGACATCTTCAGGAGGGCGAGGTCGGGGAGCCAGGTGCGAAAGCGGGCCCGGTAGGCGTCCGGGTCGGCGATCAGACCGGCCCGGATATTCGGGTCCAGCGCCGTGAACACCCCGCGCCGGGCCTCGCGGTGCAGCAGCGCCTCATAGGCGCTCGCCCCCGGTTCCAGCACGAGCGAGCAGGTGCCCAGGGACAGCGCACGGACCGCGGCGGGCAGCTCCGGCGGCAGGGCGAAGAGCCGGTCGGCGGTGCCGTCGGCATAGAAGCCGTAGCCCGCCGACCCGTCCGGGCTGATGTCGGCCACGGCGAGGGTGGTCGGCTCACTGCCGCGCTGCACCAGCGAGGTGTCCACGCCGCTGCTGTGCAGCCCGTGCAGCAGCGCCGCACCGAAGGCGTCGGTGGAGACCCGGGAGCAGAACGCGGCGGGTGACCCCAGCCGCCCCAGCGCGACCGCGGTGTTGTACGGGCCGCCGCCGCGCTGCGGCTGCAGCGCCGGAAGCCGGCCGTCCGGGGTGGCGGCGTCCCGCTCGCCCCGGTGGCTCGGGGAGGGTTCCTGCGGACTGGGGACGAGGTCGATCAGTGCCTCGCCGGCGACGACGATCACGGGGTGCGGTTCCTTTCCTGGGCGGCCGGGGGCACGGCCGGAGCGGGTTCGGCGCAGCCGCACGACGTACGGTGCACAAAGGCGCAGGGGAGGCGGACGGTGCGCGGCGGCCGGTCCGGCTGCTCCAGCCGCTCCAGCAGCAGCCGGACCGCCGCCGCCCCGATCTCCTTGCTGGGCTGGGCGATCACGGTCAGCCGGGGCGTGAACAGATCGGCCCACGAGAAGTCGTCGAAACAGGCCAGCGCGATATCGCGGGGCACCTCCAGGCCCAGCTCGCGCAGCGCCCGGAGCGCGCCGATGGTCATCGCGTTGTTGGCGGTGACGAGCGCGGTGGGCGGATCTGCCGCGGCGAGCAGCTGCCGGGTGGCGTCATGGGCGCCCGCCGCCTCGGAGTGGCCGCCGGCGAGGAGTTCGGGGGCGAACGGCAGCCCGCGGGCGCGCAGTCCCTCACGGTAGCCCTGGACGCGCTCGGTGGTCGTGCTCAGCCCGGGGAGGCCGGCCACCAGACCGATCCGGGTGTGCCCCAAGTCAGCCAGATGCTCGACCAGTTGACGCACCGGACCGGTGCTTTCGGCGCACACCTGGTCGTGGTCGTCGCCCACCAGCCGGTCCAGGAAGACCGTGGGCACCTCGCGCCGGGCCAGATACTCCACCATCTCGGCGGGCTCCGCGGACGGCGCGACGATCATGCCGTCCACCCGCCGCTCGTGAAGCAGCTGGACGACCTTGCGCTCGTGGCGCGGGTCGTCGTGCGGATCGGCGAGCAGCAGGCTGTAGCCGGCTTCCAGGGCGCCGGCCTCGACGCCCTGGAGGATCTCGGTGAAGTACGGATTGCTGATCGCCGAGACCGCCAGGCCGATCGAGCGGGTGCGGGCGGTGACCAGGGAGCGGGCCAGGGTGTTGTGGGTGTAGCCGAGCGCGTCGATGGCGCCGAGTACCGCGGTACGGGTGTCCGGACGCACCGGCCGCGTCCCGTTCAGCACATGCGAGACCGTGGCGACGGACACCCCCGCACGCCGCGCCACATCCGCCATCGTCGTCATCCGGCTCTTCCTTCCCGCGCGGGGCGCCACGGCGGCGCCCCGGGCCGCGCTGGCACGGCCACTCGTCCCGCGAAGCCCCCACACTACGAGGCTCCGCCCCAAACGTAAACGCTTGCGTAAGCGTTTACGTCCTGCGGCCTCCGCACTGCCCGACCCCGCCCCGGTCCCGGCCACGCCGCGCTGCTGCCCGTGCCGCCCCTCCCGCTGCTCCGACGCCCGGCCCGGCCGGAAGCGGAAGGGTCTGTGCCGGTATCGTCGTCAGCCGCCAGCCACTGACGCCGTCCCCTCTGGAGCAGCCATGAGCCAGTCCCCCGCCCGCCGCACCGTGCTGCGGGGGGCCGCGCTCGCCGGTGCCGCCGGCTGCGGACTGACCGCCTGCTCGCCGGGGGACTCGGGCGCGAACGCCTCGGCGGTGCCCGACCGGCCGGTCGAACTCGGGGCCGCGGCCGAGGTGCCGGTCGGCGGCGCCAAGCTCTACCGCGAGGACCGTCTCGTGGTGTCGCAGCCCGCCAAGGGCACGTACAAGTGCTTCAGCGCCAAGTGCACCCACGCCGGCTGCATCCTGTCGGAGGTCGACAAGAAGGAGGGCAGCTGCCCCTGCCACGGCAGCCGCTTCGACGTCACCACCGGCAAGGTCCTCCAGGGGCCGGCGGCCGACCCGCTGCCCGAGGTGCCGGTCAAGGCCAAGGACGGCAAGCTGATCGCGGGCTGAGGCAGCGGCCCGCCGGCCCCCGGCCGCGGGGGCTCACCCCCAGTCCCAGGCGATGCCCAGTATCCCGGGCCGTACCCCCTGCTCCACGAGGTGCACGGCGCGGTGCCGTCCGCTGAGCGTCAGTTCTTGCTGACCGCTGCGCGGAGCGCCCGGCGAGGTCTGGGCGAAGCGGCGGCAGCGCACCGGCAGCGCCGCCTCGTCGAACCGGACCTGGAGCACGTACTGGCCGCCGGCGAAGCTGAAGCCGCGCAGGTACTCGGCGCTCGGGCCGCCGCTGCCGTCCTCGAAGACGTAGCCGAAGACATGGGTGTCACCGGCCCGCAGCCGGGTGTCGAAGAGCAGCTCGGCGACCACCACGCCCGCCTCGGTGCTCCCGCGCACCCGGCCCAGCCGGCAGTTCTCCGCGGCCCGCACCCGGACGCGGGCGGGATCGCAGCCCGCATCGCCCCGGTGGATGGCGACATAGCGGTCCACCCCGTCCCGGTGGGCGCGCACCACCTGGAGCGACTCCCGTTCCAGGAGCCGGCGCTCGGGCCCGATGCGGACCCGCTCGTGATGGCCCACGGTGTGCAGACCGCCGTCCGCGGGAGCCTCCAGCTCGGTGAACAGCTGCCGCAGTGCCTCGGCGGGCGCCACAAGGGAGCGGTACGTGCGGGCGGCCGGCCGCTCGGCCTCCGGGTGGCCGCCGCCCTCCGGCACCAGCAGCCGGTGCAGCGAGTGCGCGGGTAGCTCCAGGACCTCCTCCAGGGCGCGCACCGCCCGCAGCGACTCGGGGCGCTGCGGACGCCGGGCGCCCTGCTGCCAGTAACTCAGGCTGGTCACCCCGATGGTGATGCCGCGCTCGGCGAGCTTGTGCTGGACGCGGGTGAGGGCGAGCCCGCGCTCGGTGAGTGCGGAGCGCAGCGCGAGATGGAACGGGCCGGTGCGCAGCAGCTGGGCCAGCTCGGCCGACCGGGGGGTGTCCTGTGCCATTGCCTCAATCCTCCGGCGTGAACGTTCACATCCGGATCGCTCGCTGCGCGCCGTACGGCCTGGTCACTGCAGCAAGCCGGGCACCGGCCGTTCACATCCGGGCCCGTCCGTCCACACCCCTATGTCACCTCGCATTGAAGCGTGTTGACCTGCCTGCGACAACACCCGATGCTGCTCAACAGCATCCGGATGCGCTCCTCTCACCCCCCTCACCCCCTTTTCGGGAGGAACGCCATGACTCGTGCACCCCACGCACGTGTTTCCCGCCGCAGATGGCTGTCGGCCGCGGCGCTCACCGCCGCCGCACTGACCGCGCTCACGGGCACGACCCCAGCCTCTGCCACCCCCCTCACACCCCCGGCGCACGCCCTCACCGCCCGTAGTACGGCCGCCTCCCTGCGCGCCGCCAACAGCCTGGGCATCGCCATGCAGGCCCAGGAGAACACCAACTGGTGCTGGGCGGGCTCCGGCAACACCATCGCGGCCTGGTACGGCAGGAACTACAGCCAGAACCAGTTCTGCAACGCCGCCTTCCACCGCCAGCAGGGGACCTCCTGCCCCAACGACCAGGCCACCCTGGGCAATGTGCAGGACGCCTTCGCCTGGATGGGCATCAACTCCGGTTCCTACGTGAGCGGTTGGCTCGGCTACGGCACCGTGCAGAGCGAGATCGACGCCGGCCGTCCGATGGAGACCCGCATCCAGTGGTCCTCCGGCGGTGGCCACATGCATGTGCTCTACGGCTATGACACGGAACGCAACTGGGTCTACTGGGGTGATCCCTGGGCGACCAATAATCGCTACAACTGGGGCGATTTCAACTACTACGTGAACGGCAGCTCCTTCTCCTGGACACACTCCCTCTACCGGATAGGAGCCTGAGGCCATGACGAAGCGCACCGCCGTCCGCACCGCCCTCCGCGCCGTCGCCACCGGGACGGTCGCGACCGCCCTCATGGGCCTCGCCCCGCACTCCGCACTGGCCGCAGCCGTCCCCGCGCCCCAGGCCCCGGCCCGCGCGAGCCTCACCGCCGCCCGTGCGGCGGCCACCGCTCCCGCGACCCTGCACACCCTCGCCCGGTTCTTCGCCGCCGAGCGGCAGCGCGGCGGCGCCGCCGCGACCGGGGCCGCGCAGTCCGCCGCCCCGCGCATCGAGGGCGGCACCGTCCCCGTGTACGGCCTGTCACCGGACTTCGTCCGCGGCCGGCCGGCGGCCCCGGTCGCCCGGCTGGAGTTCCTCGCCACCAAGGCGGTGGCCGCCGACGGCCGTACGGCCTCGGTGTGGACCGCCGCGCAGGGCGGCTCCTGGAAGGTCGTCAATATCGCCGGCGGCGACGACGAGACCCGTTACGCCGCGGCCGGGGCCGCCCGGGCACAGGGCGGCACGGTCTTCCACGAGCCGCAGATAGACGCCTGGTACGTCCAGCGCGGCGACCGGATCGAGCCCCTGGACGCCGACGCCCGCAAGGCCGTCGGCGCGCACGGCACCACCGTCGCCGCCTACCGCACGCGGGTGGCGAAGGCCTACGGGGACAAGCTCCCCGGGTCCGCGTACGACCGGCGTGGGGAGGCCGGCGGCTACGGGCCGCCCGCCGCCGGGAAGCGTCCCCGGAAGGCGCCCGTCGAGGCCGGGGCGCTCACGGGCGACTCCTTCCCGGTGACCGCGGCCTCGACCGTGGCGGCCGCCGCCGCCCTGCTCGCCCTGGGGCTGTCCGCCACCGCGGCACTGCGCCGCCGGCACAGCCACTGAGCAGGCCGTCTCCCCGCTGCCGGACGGAGGGCGGCGGCGGGGGGACGGAGCGCGGAGCGCGGGACGGCCCGCGTGCACCGGGCGCACGGCGGCGGCGCCTGATCCGCACTTCGCGCGGGGGCATCCCGGCCGCCCTCCGGGCCCCGTACGGGCATTGACCAGCCGTCAGGCCCCTGACACGCCTTCCCGTGAGGGACGCCCTGTGCCGTCCCTCCCGATGGGCGGCCGCCGGTCTGCCGCGTCGCGCGCCCTTGCCCCGGACCGGCCGCGCGGCGCGGCTCGACCGGGCCGCGCCGCCCGCTGCCGACCGTCCGCCGCCGCCCTGCTCCACCCGGGTGCGCACCGCCCCCGCCCCGCCGTCACCGTGCCCGCGCCCGGCCCGCCGCAGGCCGGGGCCCGGCCTGCGGCGGCGTGCCGGCCGGACTCCGCCGGACCGACTGCGCCCGGCCGGCCGCGGGAGTGGTCGGGGCACCGTGAATGTCGGTGGCGGTCAGTAGGGTGGTGTGCATGGCAGACCCCAGCAGCTATCGACCCAAGCCGGGACAGATCCCCGACTCGCCGGGGGTCTATAAGTTCCGCGACGAGCACGGCCGAGTCATCTACGTCGGCAAGGCCAAGAGCCTGCGCCAGCGCCTGGCCAGCTACTTCCAGGACCTGGCCGGCCTCCATCCGCGTACCCGCACGATGGTCACCACCGCCGCCGCGGTGGAATGGACCGTCGTCTCCACCGAGGTCGAGGCGCTCCAGCTCGAATACACCTGGATCAAGGAGTTCGACCCCCGCTTCAACGTCAAGTACCGCGACGACAAGAGCTATCCGTATCTGGCGGTGACCCTCAACGAGGAGTTCCCCCGCGTCCAGGTCATGCGCGGTGCCAAGAAGAAGGGCGTGCGCTATTTCGGCCCCTACGGCCACGCCTGGGCCATCCGCGAGACCGTCGATCTGATGCTGCGGGTCTTCCCGGTGCGCACCTGCTCCGCCGGTGTCTTCAAGCGCTCCGCCCAGATCGGCCGCCCCTGCCTGCTCGGCTACATCGGCAAGTGCTCGGCCCCTTGCGTCGAGCGGATCTCCGCCGCGGACCACCGCGAACTCGCCGAGGAATTCTGCGACTTCATGGCCGGCCGCACCGGCGCCTACCTCCGCCGCCTGGAGCGGCAGATGCAGGAGGCCGCCGAGGAGATGGAGTACGAGCGCGCCGCCCGGCTGCGGGACGACATAGGGGCGCTCAAGCGGGCCATGGAGAAGAGCGCCGTGGTCCTCGCCGACGCCACCGACGCCGATCTGATCGCCGTCGCCGAGGACGAACTCGAAGCCGCCGTCCAGATCTTCCACGTCCGCGGCGGCCGGGTCCGCGGCCAGCGCGGCTGGGTCACCGACAAGGTCGAGGCCGTCACCACCGGCGATCTCGTCGAGCACGCCCTCCAGCAGCTGTACGGCGAGGAGCAGGGCGACGCCGTCCCCAAGGAGGTCCTGGTCCCGGCGCTGCCCGAGCCCGTCGAGCCGGTCGCACAGTGGCTCTCGCACCGCCGCGGCTCCCAGGTCTCGCTGCGGATCCCGCAGCGCGGCGACAAGAAGGACCTGATGGCCACGGTCGGCCGCAACGCCCAGCAGGCGCTGGCGCTGCACAAGACCAAGCGCGCCTCCGACCTGACCACCCGCTCCCGCGCGCTGGAGGAGATCGCCGAGGCGCTCGGCCTGGATTCGGTGCCGCTGCGCATCGAGTGCTTCGACATCTCCCACCTCCAGGGCGACGACGTCGTCGCCTCGATGGTGGTCTTCGAGGACGGCCTCGCCCGCAAGAGCGAGTACCGCCGCTTCCAGATCAAGGGCCGGGTGGGCGACGAGCAGGTCTGGCACGGCCAGGGCCAGGACGACGTCCGCTCCATGCACGAGGTCACGGCCCGCCGCTTCCGGCGCTATCTCCAGGAGAAGCAGCGGTCCGGCGAGTGGACGGAGGAGCCGGCCGAGGACGCCCCGGTGGAGGCCGACGCTCCCCTGGAGGCCGACGGCCCCATGGAGCCAGGCGCCGGCCGCCCCGTCGACGAGGACGGCCGCCCCAAGCGGTTCGCCTACCCGCCCCAGCTCGTGGTCGTCGACGGCGGCGCCCCGCAGGTCGCGGCCGCCCGCCGGGCCCTGGACGAGCTCGGCATCGACGATGTCGCCGTCTGCGGCCTGGCCAAGCGCCTCGAAGAGGTCTGGCTGCCCGGGGAGGACGACCCCGTCGTGCTGCCGCGCAGCAGCGAGGGCCTCTACCTCCTCCAGCGCGTCCGTGACGAGGCGCACCGCTTCGCCCTCAGGTATCAGCGCACCAAGCGCGGCAAGCGGCTGAAGGCCTCGCCACTGGACGCCGTCGCCGGGCTGGGCGACACCCGCCGCCAGGCCCTGCTCAAGCACTTCGGCTCGCTGAAGAAGCTGCGGGCCGCGACGGTCGACGAGATCTGCGAGGTCCCGGGCGTCGGCCGCAAGACCGCCGAGACGGTCGTTGCGGCGCTGGCCGGGGCGGCACCGTCCGCCCCCGCGGTGAACACCGCCACAGGAGAGATCATTGAGGATGACGGGGCCCCACCGGCCGCGTTGTCGGCAGAACGGGGGCAGGAACGATGAGTACACCGCACGAAGCGAAGGAACCGGAGAGAGACGGTGCAGAGGTGAACACGGGCACGACCGACCAGGGCGAGAGCGCCGCGATCCCCGAGTTGGTGATCATCTCCGGGATGTCCGGCGCCGGCCGCAGCACGGCCGCGAAGTGCCTGGAGGACCTCGGCTGGTTCGTCGTCGACAACATCCCGCCCGAGCTGATCGCGCCGATGGTCGAGCTGGGCGCCCGCTCGCAGGGCAATGTCGCCCGGATCGCGGTCGTCGTCGACGTCCGCGGCCGCCGGTTCTTCGCCAACCTCAAGGAATCGCTGGCCACCCTCGACGCGCAGAACGTCAAGCGCCGCATCGTCTTCCTGGAGTCCTCGGACGAGGCCCTGGTGCGCCGCTTCGAGTCGGTGCGCCGCCCGCACCCCCTCCAGGGCGACGGCCGGATCGTCGACGGCATCGCCGCCGAGCGCGATCTGCTGCGTGAGCTGCGCGGCGACGCCGACCTGGTCATCGACACCTCCAGCCTCAACGTCCATGAGCTGCGCGCCAAGATGGACGCCCAGTTCGCCGGCGAAGAGGTCCCCGAGCTGCGCGCCACGGTCATGTCCTTCGGCTTCAAGTACGGCCTGCCGGTCGACGCCGACATGGTCATCGACTGCCGCTTCATCCCCAACCCGCACTGGGTCCCCGAGCTGCGCCCCTTCACGGGCCTCAACGACGAGGTCTCCAGTTACGTCTTCAGCCAGCCCGGCTCCAAGGAGTTCCTGGACGGCTACGCCGAGCTGCTGCGGATCGTCGCGGAGGGCTACCGCCGGGAGGGCAAGCGCTATGTGACCATCGCCGTGGGCTGCACGGGCGGCAAGCACCGCAGCGTCGCGATGTCCGAGAAGCTCGCCCGCCGTCTGGTCTCCGAAGGGGTGGAAACGGTCGTCGTCCACCGGGACATGGGGCGCGAGTGAGCGGGCGCACTCCCCGGCTGCGCCGGGTCCGCCGCTTCGTGCCCAGCGGGCGGACGACGAAGGGCGCCACCCCCAAGGTGGTCGCGCTCGGCGGCGGCATGGGCCTGTCCGCCTCGCTGGCCGCGCTGCGCCGTATCACCGGTGATCTGACCGCCGTGGTCACGGTCGCCGACGACGGCGGCTCCAGCGGCCGCCTGCGCGACGAGCTGGGCGTCCTGCCGCCCGGCGATCTGCGCAAGGCGCTGGCCGCCCTCTGCGGCGACGACGACTGGGGCCAGACCTGGTCCCGGGTGATCCAGCACCGCTTCCAGAGCGAAGGGGAGCTCCACGACCACGCGGTCGGCAATCTGCTGATCGTCGCGCTGTGGGAGCAGCTCGGCGATCATGTCCAGGCGCTCGACCTGGTCGGCAAGCTGCTCGGCGCGCACGGCCGGGTGCTGCCGATGTCGGCGGTGCCCCTGGAGCTCCAGGCCCAGGTCAAGGGGCATGACGCGGACCGCCCGGACGAGATCTCCACGGTCCGCGGCCAGGCCACCGTCGCGCTCACCCGCGGCGAGGTGCAGTCCGTCCATGTGGTCCCCGAGGACCCGCCGGCCGTCCCCGAGGCGGTCGCCGCGGTGCGTGACGCCGACTGGGTGGTGCTCGGCCCCGGATCCTGGTTCTCCTCGGTGATCCCGCATCTGCTGGTGCCGGAGCTGCGCGAGGCCCTGGAGGAGACCAAGGCCCGAAAGGTCCTTTCGCTCAACCTTGCGCCCCAACCGGGCGAAACCGATGGCTTCTCCCCGCAGCGTCATTTGGAGGTTTTGGCCCGACACGCCCCTAAACTCGCCTTCGACGTGGTGCTGGCCGACAAGGCCGCCGTGCCCGACCTCGACGGCCTGACCACTGCTGCAAAGCAGCTGGTCGGCAGCGAGGTCGAGCTGGCGGCGGTCGCCGCACAAGGAGACGACGCCCGGTCGAGCGCCGGGGGAGCCCCCGACCGGCATGACCCGGAGCTGCTGGCAGCCGCGTACGACCGTATTTTTCGGATGCATGGAAGGATCGGCCCATGGCGATGACGGCAGCGGTGAAGGATGAAATCTCCCGGCTCCCCGTCACCCGGACCTGCTGCCGGAAGTCGGAGGTCTCGTCGATCCTGCGGTTCGCGGGCGGTCTGCATCTGGTCAGCGGACGCATCGTGATCGAGGCGGAGCTGGACACCGGCATTGCCGCCCGCCGGCTGCGCAAGGACATCCTGGAGATCTTCGGGCACAGCTCCGACCTGGTGGTGATGGCCCCCGGCGGGCTGCGGCGCGGCAGCCGCTATGTCGTCCGGGTCGTGGCCGGCGGCGATCAGCTGGCCCGGCAGACCGGCCTGGTGGACGGCCGCGGCCGCCCGATCCGCGGCCTGCCCCCACAGGTGGTCTCCGGCGCGACCTGCGACGCCGAGGCGGCCTGGCGCGGGGCCTTCCTGGCCCATGGCTCGCTGACCGAGCCCGGCCGCTCCTCGTCGCTGGAGGTCACCTGCCCCGGGCCCGAGGCGGCGCTCGCGCTGGTCGGTGCCGCCCGCCGGCTCGGCATCGGCGCCAAGGCCCGCGAGGTGCGCGGCGTGGACCGCGTCGTCGTCCGTGACGGTGATGCGATCGGCGCCCTGCTGACGCGGCTCGGGGCCCATGAGTCGGTGCTCGCGTGGGAGGAGCGGCGGATGCGCCGCGAGGTCCGCGCCACCGCCAACCGCCTGGCCAACTTCGACGACGCCAACCTCCGCCGCTCGGCGCGCGCCGCGGTCGCCGCGGGCGCCCGGGTCCAGCGCGCCCTGGAGATCCTCGGCGAGGAGGTCCCCGAGCACCTCGCCGCGGCCGGCCGGCTGCGCATGGAGCACAAGCAGGCCTCGCTGGAGGAGCTGGGCGCCCTCGCCGACCCGCCGCTCACCAAGGACGCCGTCGCCGGCCGGATCCGCCGCCTGCTGGCCATGGCCGACAAGCGGGCCCAGGACCTCGGCATCCCCGGCACGGAATCCAATCTCACCGAGGAGCTCGCCGAGGGCATGGTCGGCTGACGGCTCCCTGCTGCGTACGCCCCCGGCGGCTCTTCGCGGCCCTGGTGTCACCCCCGCATCGATGCTGGCGGGGGCGGCACTGACAGGCGCCGAAGGGCACGACCGGGGGCGCTCGTTTGAGGTATCGGAGGCCCGTTTGTCAATGTCACGTACGTCTCTTATTGGGGGTAGGGTCGGAGGCGGTCGGGGACAGCCCATACAGCTCGCCGGTGGCTCATCGGCGTACCTAACGAGGAGATCGGTTCGTGACGATCCGCGTAGGCATCAACGGATTCGGCCGCATTGGTCGCAACTACTTCCGCGCGCTCTTGGAGCAGGGCGCGGACATCGAGATCGTCGGTGTCAACGACCTGACCGACAACGCGACTCTGGTTCACCTGCTGAAGTACGACACCATCCTGGGTCGCCTCAAGCAGGACGTCAGCCACACCGACGACACCATCACGGTCGGCAACCAGACCTTCAAGACGATGGCCGAGCGCGACCCGGCCAACCTCCCCTGGGCGGAGCTGGGCGCCGACATCGTCATCGAGTCGACCGGCATCTTCACCAAGAAGGCCGACGCCGAGAAGCACATCCAGGCCGGCGCCAAGAAGGTCCTGATCTCCGCGCCCGCCAAGGACGAGGACATCACGATCGTGATGGGCGTCAACAACGACAAGTACGACGCGGCCAAGCACCACGTCATCTCCAACGCCTCCTGCACCACCAACTGTGTGGCGCCGATGGCGAAGGTTCTCGACGAGAACTTCGGCATCGTCAAGGGCCTGATGACCACGGTCCACGCGTACACCAACGACCAGCGGATCCTGGACTTCCCGCACAGCGACCTGCGCCGCGCCCGCGCCGCCGCGGAGAACATCATCCCGACCTCGACGGGTGCCGCCAAGGCCACCGCCCTGGTCCTCCCGCAGCTCAAGGGCAAGCTGGACGGCATCGCGATGCGCGTGCCCGTCCCCACCGGCTCGGTCACCGACCTGGTCCTGGAGCTGGACCGCGAGGTCACCCGGGACGAGATCAACACCGCCTTCCAGAAGGCCGCCGAGGGCCAGCTCAAGGGCATTCTTGAGTACACCGAGGACCCGATCGTCTCCTCGGACATCGTGAACTTCCCGGCCTCCTGCACCTTCGACTCGAAGCTGACGATGTCCCAGGGCAAGCAGGTCAAGGTCGTCGGCTGGTATGACAACGAGTGGGGCTACTCCAACCGCCTGGTGGACCTGACCACCTTCGTCGGCGGCCAGCTCTGATCTCTGGTTCACACCCGAGACACTGCGAGATGTGAGGACGGGGCTCGTACGACGCGAGGAAGCGTCGTGCGGGCCCCGTTCCGCGACCCACCGACCCATGTGATGGAGTCACTCCTCATGAAGACGATCGACGACCTTCAGGTAGCGGGCAAGCGCGTCTTTGTCCGCGCCGACCTGAACGTGCCGCTGGACGGCACCACCATCACCGACGACGGCCGGATCCGCGCCGTCGCCCCGACGATCGCCAAGCTCGTCGAGCGCGGCGCCAAGGTGATCGTCGCCTCCCACCTGGGCCGTCCCAAGGGCGCCCCGGACCCGGCCTTCTCGCTGGCCCCCGCGGCCGCGCGGCTGGGTGAAATCCTCGGCCAGGACGTGGCGTTCGCGACGGACACGGTCGGCGAGTCCGCCGCGTCCGTGACCGCCGGCCTGGCGGACGGCCAGGTCGCCGTGCTGGAGAACCTCCGCTTCAACGCGGGCGAGACCAGCAAGGACGACGCCGAGCGCGGCGCCTTCGCCGACCGGCTCGCCGCCCTGGCGGACCTGTACGTGGGCGACGGCTTCGGCGCCGTGCACCGCAAGCACGCCTCCGTCTACGACCTGCCGAAGCGCCTTCCGCACGCCGCCGGCGACCTGATCGCCACCGAGGTCGGCGTCCTGAAGAAGCTCACCGAGGACGTCAAGCGCCCCTACGTCGTCGCGCTCGGCGGCGCCAAGGTCTCCGACAAGCTCGCCGTCATCGACCAGCTGATCGAAAAGGCCGACCGCATCCTGGTCGGCGGCGGGATGGCCTACACCTTCCTCAAGGCCAAGGGCCACGAGGTCGGCATCTCGCTGCTCCAGGAAGACCAGGTCCCGGCCTGCCTGGAGTACCTGGCGCGGGCCGAGAAGCGCGGTGTGGAGTTCGTCCTCCCCGTCGATGTCCTGGTGGCGTCCGAGTTCCCGGACCTGAAGACCAGGGCCCCGGCCCACCCCGGGACCGTCGCCGCGGACGCCATCCCGGCCGACAAGGAGGGCCTGGACATCGGCCCGAAGACCCGCGAGCTGTACGCCGCGAAGCTCGCCGACGCGGGCACGGTCTTCTGGAACGGCCCGATGGGCGTCTTCGAGCACCCCGACTACGCGGGCGGCACCAAGGCCGTCGCGCAGGCCCTGCTGGACTCGGACGCCTTCACCGTCGTCGGCGGCGGTGACAGTGCCGCCGCGGTCCGGCTGCTGGGCTTCGACGAGAATGCTTTCGGCCATATCTCGACCGGCGGCGGCGCCAGCCTCGAATACCTCGAAGGCAAGACGCTCCCCGGCCTCGCCGCTCTGGAGGACTGAACATCGTGACTGACCGCACCCCGCTGATGGCGGGCAACTGGAAGATGAACCTCAACCACCTCGAGGCCATCGCCCACGTCCAGAAGCTCGCCTTCGCCCTCGCCGACAAGGACTTCGACGCCGTAGAGGTCGCGGTCCTGCCGCCCTTCACCGACCTGCGGTCGGTGCAGACGCTGGTCGACGGCGACAAGCTCAAGATCAAGTACGGCGCCCAGGACATCTCCGCGCACGACTCCGGTGCCTACACCGGTGAGATCTCCGGCCCGATGCTGGCCAAGCTCAAGTGCGCGTACGTGGCCATCGGCCACAGCGAGCGCCGCCAGTACCACGGCGAGAACGAAGAGATCTGCAACGCCAAGGTCAAGGCCGCCTTCAAGAACGGGATCACCCCGATCCTGTGCGTCGGCGAGGGCCTGGACGTGCGCAAGGCCGGCAACCAGGTCGCGCACACCCTCGCCCAGGTCGACGGCGGTCTGGCGGACATCCCGGCCGAGCAGGCCGAGACCATCGTGATCGCCTACGAGCCGGTGTGGGCCATCGGCACCGGCGAGGTCGCCACCCCCGAGGACGCGCAGGAGGTCTGCGGTGCCATCCGCGGCCGCCTCGCCGAGCTCTACAGCCAGGAGCTGGCCGACAAGGTCCGCATCCAGTACGGCGGCTCCGTCAAGTCCGGCAATGTCGCCGCGATCATGGCGCAGCCCGACGTCGACGGCGCGCTGATCGGTGGCGCGGCGCTGGACGCCGACGAATTCGTGAAGATCGTCCGCTTCCGCGACCAGTAGCCGCTATGACGAGGGGGAGCCCTCGTCGTACCCTGTCGGGGCCGGGACCGGTGCAGCAGCGCCGACCCCGGCCCCGCACCATATGTTCCACAGAGTTTGATCCATACGTCCGTCCGTCAGTCCTAGAGAGTTGGTCCAGCCGTGGTCATCGGGTTCTCGATCGCCCTCATCGTCTTCAGCCTGCTGCTGATGATGCTGGTGCTCATGCACAAGGGAAAGGGCGGCGGCCTGTCCGACATGTTCGGTGGCGGCATGCAGTCCTCGGTCGGTGGCTCCTCGGTCGCCGAGCGTAACCTCGACCGCATCACCATCGTGATCGGTCTGCTGTGGTTCGCCTGCATCGTCGTACTCGGCATCCTGATGAAGCTCGGCAACTGACAAGGCGTCGGAGACGCGGCCTATCATGAGGGGGGCGTCCTCGGACGGGTAACTCCAGCCACTGGACGCGCGTTGGGCCTTACGTAGACTGGGGCGTTCCGCAGCGCAGCTGCTGCGAGAGGCTGTGCAGCACCATTACGCAGGGAGTTACGACCGTGGCAAGTGGCAACGCGATCCGAGGAAGTCGGGTCGGGGCGGGGCCGATGGGGGAGGCCGAGCGCGGCGAGTCCGCGCCGCGCACCCGCATCTCCTTCTGGTGCTCCAATGGGCACGAGACGCAGCCCAGCTTCGCCGGCGATGCGCAGGTTCCGGACACCTGGGACTGCCCGCGCTGTGGTTTCCCGGCAGGCAAGGACCGGGACAGCCCGCCGGACCCGCCGCGCACCGAGCCGTACAAGACCCACCTCGCCTACGTCCGGGAGCGTCGCAGCGACGCCGATGGTGAGGCGATCCTCGCGGAGGCGCTCGCCAAGCTCCGCGGCGAGATCTGACGGAGCACCACACACCGGCCGGCCCGGCCGGAGGGGACAGCACCCTCCGGCCGGGCCGGCCGCGTAGGTGCGCCCTCGCGGGTCGGCCCCAACTCCGGGCGCAGGCGGGGCAGCGGTGCGGCGGTTGCCCGAGGGCGGCTGTCAGTGGTCGCCCGTACTGTTTTCCGTATGCGCACGAGGCGGACGGGGGCGGGAGGACGAGCAGGGTGCCGAGGCGCCGCTACCTGTTCTTCAGGCCGCCGACAGCGCCTCGTCCGGCGGTGGACAGATACCTCCTACCGCGGGCTGATCAATTAGGTTGGGAGACGGCGGGGCCGCTACGAGACGAAGAAGGCAGATGTCCGAGATGAACGCAGAAGGCCGCAGCAGGCTCGACCAGTTGCCCGAGTGGACCGCGCTGGGCAAGCACCGCGAGCAGCTGGGGAAGGTGCATCTGCGCGAGCTGTTCGAGCGGGATCCGGGGCGCGCCGAGCGCTACACCCTTCAGGTGGGCGATCTGCACCTGGACTACTCCAAGCACCTGGTCACCGACGAGACGCTGCGGCTGCTGGGCGAACTGGCCGCGGCGACCGGTGTGGCGGAGCTGCGGGATGCGATGTTCCGCGGTGAAAAGATCAACATCACCGAGCAGCGCTCCGTGCTGCACACCGCGCTGCGCGCGCCCGGCTCGGCGGTCATCAAGAGCGACGGGGAGAACGTCACCCCCGCGGTGCAGTCCGTCCTGACGAAGATGGGCACCTTCGCCGACCGGGTCCGCTCGGGCGACTGGAAGGGCCACACCGGCAAGCGCATCAAGACCGTCGTCAACATCGGTATCGGCGGCTCCGACCTGGGCCCGGCGATGGCGTTCGAGGCGCTGCGTGCCTACACCCACCGGGACATGCAGTTCCGCTTCGTCTCCAATGTGGACGGTGCCGATCTGCACGAGGCGGTCCGCGATCTGGACCCGGCCGAGACGCTGTTCATCATCGCCTCGAAGACCTTCACCACCATCGAGACCATCACCAATGCCACCTCGGCCCGCGACTGGCTGCTGAGCGGGCTGCGCGCCGGGGGAGAGGCCGTCGCCCAGCACTTCGTGGCGCTGTCGACCAACGCCGAGAAGGTGACGGAGTTCGGCATCAACCCGGACAACATGTTCGAGTTCTGGGACTGGGTCGGCGGCCGCTACTCCTTCGACTCCGCCATCGGGCTGTCGCTGATGGTCGCGATCGGGCATGAGCGGTTCCGCGAGATGCTGGCGGGCTTCCACCTCGTCGACGAGCACTTCTGCTCCGCGCCGCTCGACGAGAACGCCCCGCTGCTGCTGGGTCTGCTGGGCATCTGGTACGGCAACTTCTGGGACGCCCAGTCCCATGCCGTGCTGCCCTACAGCCACTACCTCTCCAAGTTCACCGCCTACCTCCAGCAGTTGGACATGGAGTCCAACGGCAAGTCGGTGGACCGCGACGGACACCGGGTCAACTGGCAGACCGGCCCCGTCGTCTGGGGCACGCCGGGCACGAACGGCCAGCACGCCTACTACCAGCTGCTCCATCAGGGCACCAAGCTGATCCCGGCCGACCTCCTGGGCTTCGCCGAGCCGGTCGCCGATCTGCAGCCCGGCCTGGTGCCCCAGCACGACCTGCTGATGGCCAACCTCTTCGCCCAGGGCCAGGCGCTGGCCTTCGGCAAGACGCCGGACGAGGTGCGCGCCGAGGGAGTGGCCGAGGAACTGGTCCCGCACAAGACCTTCCCGGGCAACCGCCCCACCACCACCATCCTGGCCAAGGAGCTCAGCCCCTCCGTGCTGGGCCAGTTGATCGCGCTCTATGAGCACAAGGTGTTCGTC
Source organism: Streptomyces sp. 2323.1 (assembly GCF_900221035.1). NCBI lineage: Bacteria > Bacillati > Actinomycetota > Actinomycetes > Kitasatosporales > Streptomycetaceae > Streptomyces > Streptomyces sp. 2323.1. The sequence continues at coordinate 6,176,760 of NZ_LT907981.1, forward strand.
CAGGGCGCGGTCTGGAACATCGACTCCTTCGACCAGTGGGGCGTGGAGCTGGGCAAGGTCCTGGCCAAGCGGGTCGAGCCGGCGCTGACCGATGGCGCCGAGGTGCCGGGGCTGGACGCCTCGACGGCCGGTCTGGTCGCCAAGTACCGCGCACTGCGCGGGCGTTGATCCGGACGGGTCCCGCCGGCGTGCTGCCGTGACGCCGAAGGCCCCGCACCCCTCCCAGGGGGTGCGGGGCCTTCGTGTTGCGGCCGGGTCGGACCGCTGAGGCCATACGACCGCTCAGGCCGAGGCCGGCGGATAGAGCCCGCGCGGCAGCTGTGCCGCCGCCGCCTCGTCCAGCAGCCACAGCGTCCGGCTGCGGCCGCGGGCACCGGCCGCCGGCGCCTGCACCTCGCCGGCGCCGGACAGGCCGATGGCCGCGGCGTTGGCCTTGTCCGCGCCCGCCGCCAGCAGCCAGACCTCCCGCGCCGCGCGGATCGCGGGCAGGGTCAGCGAGGTACGGGTCGGCGGCGGCTTCGGCGCACCGTGCACCCCGACCACCGTCCGCTCCTGCTCGTAGACGGCCGGCAGCTCCGGGAAGAGCGAGGCGACATGGGTGTCCGGGCCGACGCCCAGCAGCAGCACGTCGAAGGACGGCACCGGCCCGTGGTCCTCGGGTCCCGCGGCGGCGGCGAGTGCGGTCGCGTACGCCTCGGCGGCGGCGTCGGCGTCATTGCCGTACGGGCCGTCCGACGGGGGCATCGGATGCACCCGGGCCGGATTCAGCGGGACGCTGTCCAGCAGCACCTCCCGGGCCTGGGTGTAGTTGCGCTCCGGATCGCCGTCCGGCGCGAACCGCTCGTCGCCCCACCACAGATCGAGCCGGGTCCAGTCCACCGCGTCCCGCGCGGGCGCCTCGGCCACGGCTGCGAGCAGCCCGTTGCCGTTGCGCCCGCCGGTCAGCACCACGGACGCGGAGCCGCGGGCGGCCTGGGCATCCACGATCTTGGTGATCAGCCGGGCCGCCGCCGCCTTCGCCATCAGCTCCTTGTCGCGGTGGACGACAACCTGCGGAGCACTCACTTGGCGGCTGCCTTCCTGGCGGGCGCCTTCTTCCCCGCAGGCTTGGCCGCAGCGCTTCCGGCAGCCGCCGGATCCCCGGCCGCCGGCGAGGGGTCCTTGCCCTCACCGAGCCGGTCCACGCCGTACTTGAGCGCGGCGGCGTAGATGTCGTCCGGGTCGAGCCGGCGCAGCTCCTCGGCGAGCAGCTCCGAGGTGTCCCGCCGCTTGAGCGCCACCGCACGGTCCGGCTGGTGCGGCATGCAGAGCGTGGCCAGCGAGCCGTCCGGGCGGTCCAGCACGATCGAGCCGATGCTGGATTCCATGCGTACGGCGGTCAGGCCGGGGCCGCCGGACACCTTGCGGGTGACCGGAACCTTCAGCCGGTCGGCCAGCCACATGGCGAGCAGCTCGCAGCTGGGGTTGAACTCCTCGCCCTCGACCTCGGCCGAGCTGACCGTGCACGGGGCCTGGTCGAGCGCCGCCGCCAGCATCGAGCGCCACGGCGTGATCCGCGTCCAGGACAGATCCGTGTCGCCCGGCGTGTAGGTCTCCGCGCGGGCGGACAGCTCCCGGACGGGCTGCTCGGCGGCGTAGGCGTCGGTGACCCGGCGCTGGGCCAGCGCACCGAGCGGATCCTTGGCGGGGTCCAGCGGGGCGTTCACCGCCCACCAGACCACGACCGGGGCATCCGGCAGCAGCAGCGGCAGCACCACGGACTGGGCGTGGTCGATGACCTCGCCGTAGAGCCGGAGTATGACCGTTTCGCCGGTGCCGGCGTCCGTGCCGACCCGCACCTCGGCATCCAGGCGGGCCTTGGCGCGGTCGCGCGGCGACCGGCTGACCCGCTTGATGACGACGAGGGTGCGCGAGGGGTGCTCACGCGACGCCTCGTTGGCCGCCTTGAGGGCGTCGTAGGCGTTCTCCTCGTCGGTGACGATGACGAGGGTGAGCACCATGCCGATGGCGGGCGTGCCGACGGCGCGACGGCCCTGGACCAGTGCCTTGTTGATCTTGCTGGACGTGGTTTCCGTCAGATCGATCTTCATGGCCGGCGCCAGCTCCGTCCGTCTCGTGCGAGCATTTCGTCCGCCTCGGTGGGACCCCAGGTGCCCGCCGGATACTGCGCGGGCTTGCCGTGCTTCTCCCAGTACACCTCGATCGGGTCGAGGATCCGCCAGGACTGTTCGACCTCCTCCAGCCGCGGGAAGAGGTTGGCGTCACCCAGCAGCACGTCCAGGATCAGCCGCTCGTACGCCTCGGGGCTGGACTCCGTGAAGGACTCGCCGTACGCGAAGTCCATCGAGACGTCCCGCACCTCCATCGAGGTGCCGGGCACCTTCGAGCCGAACCGCACGGTCACGCCCTCGTCCGGCTGCACCCGGATGACCAGGGCGTTCTGCCCCAGCTCCTCGGTGGCGGTGTGGTCGAAGGGGGAGTGCGGGGCGCGCTGGAAGACCACCGCGATCTCGGTGACCCGGCGGCCCAGGCGCTTGCCGGTGCGCAGATAGAAGGGGACGCCCGCCCAGCGGCGGTTGTCGATCTGCAGCTTGATGGCGGCGTAGGTGTCGGTCTTCGACTTGGGGTCGATGCCGTCTTCTTCGAGGTAGCCGACGGCCTTCTCGCCGCCCTGCCAGCCCGCCGCGTACTGCCCCCGGACGGTCTCCTTGCCGAGATCCTTGGGGATCTTGACCGCACCCAGCACCTTGGTCTTCTCCGCGACCAGCGCATCTGCTTCGAAGGAGGACGGCTCCTCCATCGCGGTCAGCGCGAGCAGCTGGAGGAGGTGGTTCTGGATGACGTCCCGGGCGGCGCCGATGCCGTCGTAGTAGCCGGCCCGGCCGCCGATGCCGATGTCCTCGGCCATGGTGATCTGGACGTGGTCGACATAGCTGCGGTTCCACAGCGGCTCGAACATCGTGTTGGCGAACCGCAGCGCCAGGATGTTCTGGACCGTTTCCTTGCCCAGGTAGTGGTCGATCCGGAAGACCTCGTTGGTCGGGAAGACCTCGTGGACGATCCGGTTGAGCTCCTGGGCGCTCTCCAGGTTGTGCCCGAAGGGCTTCTCGATGACGGCGCGGCGCCAGGAGCCCTCCTTCTGGTCGGCCAGCCCGTGCTTCTTCAGCTGCTGGACGACCTTGGGGAAGAACTTCGGCGGCACCGAGAGGTAGAAGGCGAAGTTGCCGCCGGTGCCCTGGGCCTTGTCGAGTTCGCTTATCGTCTCCTTGAGCGTCTCGAAGGCCTCGTCGTCGTCGAAGGTGCCCTGGACGAAGCGGCATCCCTGGACCAGCTGCTGCCAGACCTCCTCGCGGAACGGCGTACGGGAGTGCTGCTTGACCGCCTCGTACACCTCCTGCGCGAAGTCCTCGTGCTCCCACTCACGACGGGCGAACCCGATGAGCGAGAAACCCGGCGGGAGCAGGCCGCGGTTGGCCAGGTCGTAGACGGCAGGCATCAGCTTTTTACGGGACAAATCGCCCGTGACACCGAAGATGACCAGGCCCGACGGCCCCGCGATACGCGGGAGCCGTCGGTCGGCGGGGTCACGAAGCGGGTTGGCTCCGCGTGCATCGGACAAGGGAGATCAGCCCTCCGAGGGAGCGAGGCGCTTGAGCTCCGCCTCCGTGGACTTGAGCAGGTCGATCCAGGAGGCCTCGAACTTCTCCACGCCCTCGTCCTCCAGGACCTGCACGACATCGTCGTACGAGATCCCGAGCTTCGCGATCGCATCGAGGTCGGCCTTGGCCGCGTCGTAGCGGCCGCGGACGGTGTCACCGGTGATCTCACCGCGGGCGGCGGTGGCCTCCAGGGTGGCCTCCGGCATGGTGTTGACCGTGCCCGGGGCGACCAGCTCGTCCACGTACAGCGTGTCCTTGAAGGCCGGGTCCTTGACGCCGGTCGAGGCCCACAGCGGACGCTGCTTGTGGGCGCCGGCCTTGTCGAGAGCGGCCCAGCGCTCCGAGGAGAAGACCTCCTCGTAGGCCTGGTAGGCCAGCCGGGCGTTGGCCAGCGCGGCCTTGCCCTTGAGGGCCTTGGCCTCGTCCGAGCCCTGCTTCTCCAGGCGCTTGTCGATCTCGGTGTCCACACGGGAGACGAAGAACGACGCCACCGAACGGATCAGGGACAGGTCCAGACCCGCGGCCTTGGCCTTCTCCAGGCCCGCGAGGTAGGCGTCCATGACCTCGCGGTACCGCTCCAGCGAGAAGATCAGCGTGACGTTGACGCTGATGCCCAGGCCGATGACCTCGGTGATCGCCGGGAGGCCCGCCTTGGTGGCCGGGATCTTGATCAGCGTGTTCGGCCGGTCCACCAGCCACGCCAGCTGCTTGGCCTCGGCGATGGTCGGCACGGTCTTGTGCGCCAGACGGGGGTCGACCTCGATGGAGACCCGGCCGTCCTGGCCGCCGGTGGCGTCGAAGACCGGCCGCAGGATGTCGGCGGCGTCGCGGACGTCCGCCGTCGTGATCATGCGGATGGCTTCCTCGACGGTGACCTTGCGGGCGGCGAGGTCGGTGACCTGCTGCTGGTAGCCGTCGCCCGCGGAGATCGCCTTCTGGAAGATCGACGGATTCGTCGTGACACCGACGACATGCTGCTGGTCGATCAGCTCTGCGAGGTTGCCGGACGTGATGCGCTTGCGCGACAGGTCGTCCAGCCAGATCGCGACGCCTTCGTCGGAGAGGCGCTTGAGTGCGTCTGTCATGGGTTCTGCATCTCCTACTTTGTCGTGTACGGGCGTCAGCGCGCGGCTGCGATGGATTCCCGGGCGGCGGCCGCGACCGCGTCGGCGGTGAAGCCGAACTCGCGGAAGAGGACCTTGCCGTCGGCCGAGGCACCGAAGTGCTCCAGCGAGACGATGCGCCCGGCGTCACCGACGAAACGGTGCCAGGTCAGACCGATGCCGGCTTCGACGGCGACACGGGCCTTCACGGACGGGGGAAGCACGCTGTCGCGGTAGGCCTGGTCCTGCTGCTCGAACCACTCGACACACGGCATCGACACCACACGGGTGGGAACGCCCTCGGCCTGCAGCTGCTCGCGCGCGGCGACGGCGAGCTGCACCTCGGAGCCGGTGCCGATCAGCACGACCTGCGGCGTGGCGTCCGCGCCGTCGGCCTCGAACAGCACGTAACCGCCCTTGGCGGCATCCTCGTTGGCCGGGTACGTCGGCACACCCTGACGGGTCAGCGCGAGGCCGTGCGGGGCCCCCACGCCGTACTCCTTCGTCCAGCGCTTGAGGATCTCGCGCCAGGCGATGGCGGTCTCGTTGGCGTCGGCCGGGCGGACGATGTTCAGGCCCGGGATGGCGCGCAGCGAGGCGAGGTGCTCGACCGGCTGGTGGGTCGGGCCGTCCTCGCCCAGACCGATGGAGTCGTGCGTCCACACGTACGTCACCGGCAGGTGCATCAGCGCGGACAGCCGGACGGCGTTGCGCATGTAGTCGGAGAAGACCAGGAACGTGCCGCCGTAGACACGGGTGTTGCCGTGCAGCGTGATGCCGTTCATCTCCGCGGCCATGGAGTGCTCACGGATACCGAAGTGGATCGTGCGGCCGTAGGGGTCGGCCTCCGGCAGCGGGTTGTCCGCCGGGAGGAACGAGGAGGTCTTGTCGATCGTGGTGTTGTTCGAGCCGGCCAGGTCGGCCGAGCCGCCCCACAGCTCCGGGATCACCGCGCCGAGGGCGTGCAGCACCTTGCCGGACGCGGCGCGGGTGGCCACCGACTTGCCGGTCTCGAACGCCGGGAGGTGGTCCTCCCAGCCCTCGGGCAGCTCGCCCGCGGCGATCCGGTCGAACTCCGCGGCGCGCTCCGGGTTGGCGGTGCGCCAGGCGGCGAAGGACTTCTCCCACTCCTTCTTGGCGTCCCGGCCGCGGTCGAGGGCGCCCCGGGTGTGCTTGAGGACCTGGTCGCCGACGTCGAAGGACTTCTCGGGGTCGAAGCCCAGGACGCGCTTGGTGGCCGCGACCTCGTCCTCGCCCAGTGCCGAGCCGTGCGCGGCCTCGGTGTTCTGGGCGTGCGGGGCCGGCCAGGCGATGATCGAGCGCATCGCGATGAACGACGGGCGCTCGGTCTCGGCCTTGGCGGCCTCCAGGGCCCTGGCCAGACCGACCGGGTCCAGGTCGCCGTTGGGCAGCTGCGCGACGCGCTGGACGTGCCAGCCGTAGGCCTCGTAGCGCTTGACGGTGTCCTCGGAGACCGCGGTCTCGGTGTCACCCTCGATGGAGATGTGGTTGTCGTCCCACAGCAGGATGAGGTTGCCGAGCTTCTGGTGGCCCGCCAGGGAGGAGGCCTCGGCGGAGATGCCCTCCTGGAGGCAGCCGTCACCGGCGATGCAGTAGATGGTGTGGTCGAAGGGCGAGGTGCCCTGCGCCGCGTCCGGGTCGAACAGGCCGCGCTCATAGCGCGACGCCATCGCCATGCCGACCGCGTTGGCGACACCCTGGCCCAGCGGGCCGGTGGTGGTCTCCACGCCGGTGGTGTGCCCGTACTCCGGGTGGCCGGGGGTCTTCGAGCCCCAGGTGCGGAACGCCTTCAGGTCATCCAGCTCCAGGCCGTAGCCGGCGAGGTAGAGCTGGATGTAGAGGGTCAGGCTGGAGTGGCCCGCGGAGAGGACGAACCGGTCGCGGCCGGTCCAGTTCGCGTCCGCCGGGTCGTGCTGCATCAGCTTCTGGAAGAGAAGATAGGCGGCCGGCGCCAGGCTCATGGCCGTACCGGGATGGCCGTTACCGACCTTCTGCACGGAATCCATGGCCAGGACACGGACGGTATCCACCGCACGCTGGTCCAGTTCGGTCCACTCGAGATCTGTGGTGGTCGGCTTGGTGCTCACCCTGAGTCAGGGCTCCTCTCCACATGTCGAATGCCGCGGACGGTGTGCCCGCCAGGCGGTGTCGAGCCTACCCCCGCAAGTGCGTGCGTCTTTTCGACGCTCAGTCGAAGTTTCCGGCGCTCAGTCGGTGGGTGCGGGGCGGGCCGGCGGTCGCTCCGGGCAACCACAGGGGGACCACGCGGATTCCCCGCCCGGACCGGACGGCCATACGACCAGACTGCCGGGCGCCCGTCCGGTTCGCCTCCCGAACGCCGGGTGAACGGGCGAGGAAACATGCCCGGGTGCCTCCGCGTCCCGGCGCCCAACACGACCCCACCCCCGCGAAGATCGCCGAATGGCCAACGTCTAAAGTGGCGTGGTACGCGCAAGCCCTTCCCTACGGGTCCACACCGCCGAAGGAGCTTGCAGGCCTTATCTCTTCTGCGGCAGAGGCCGCTGATGTTACTTCCAGGGGTGTGCGTGACGGCCGTCGAATCCCGTCCTGCGGGTGGGGGCACCGCCCCCATGGCTGTGGGGAAGCGCTCTCAGTTCCCCAGAAGTCCCGGTGACCGGCCGTTCGGGGCTCGCGTCAAGGCATTCGTGGCGCTGACCAAGCCACGGGTCATCGAGCTGCTGCTGATGACCACGGTGCCGGTGATGTTCCTGGCGGCCAAGGGCGTGCCCGATCTGTGGCTCGTCCTGGCGACCTGCGTCGGCGGTTATCTCTCCGCCGGCGGCGCCGCGGCTTTCAACATGTACCTCGACCGCGACATCGACGCGCTGATGGACCGCACGTCCCAGCGGCCGCTGGTCACCGGCATGGTCTCGCCGCGCGAGTGCCTGGTGTTCGCGACCGCCCTCGCGGTCGGCTCCACCGCCTGGTTCTGGTACCTCGTCAACCCGCTGTCGGCGATGCTGTCGCTCGGTGCGCTGCTTTTCTATGTCGTCGTTTACACGATGATCCTCAAGCGGCGCACCTCGCAGAACATCGTGTGGGGCGGTATCGCGGGCTGTATGCCGGTCTTCATCGGCTGGTCCGCGGTGACGAACTCGTTCTCCTGGGCCGCGGTGATCCTCTTCCTCGTCATCTTCTTCTGGACGCCGCCGCACTACTGGCCGCTGTCGATGAAGGTCAAGGACGACTACGAGCGGGTCGGGGTGCCGATGCTGCCGGCCGTCGCGGGCAACAAGGTCGTCGCGCGCCAGATCGTCGCCTACAGCTGGGTGATGGTCGGCGTCTCCCTGCTGCTCCAGCCGCTGGGCTACACCGGCTGGTTCTACACCGCGGTCGCGCTCGTCTGCGGCGGCTTCTGGCTCAAGGAGGCGCACGGTCTGCAGTCCCGCGCCAAGGCCGGGATCACGGGCGCCAAGCTCAAGGAGATGCGGCTGTTCCACTGGTCCATCACCTATGTGTCGCTGCTGTTCGTCGCCGTCGCGGTGGATCCCTTCCTTCGCTAGGGGGTGTGGGGGATCACCCCCACACAGAGCAGTACTCGCGGGTAGCATGCTGTTCATGGCAGACACCCAGCAGGCGGACGAGCAGGTGGAGACGGTGGCCGGCGCAGCGGCCGGAAAGCGGGCCGGCCGGCACACGGCCAGGCTCGCCCGGGAGATCCGCGCCTTCGCCGCCACCCATGGCGGCAGCGCCGAAGGCCAGCTCGCGCACATCGGCCGCGGCCGCATCCGGATCGCCCTCGTCGGGGCCAACGGCGAGTGGGGCAACCTCGTCGCGGACACCCTCGAATCCGCCAAGGCCGCCGCCGAGCAGGCCGGCCTCACGCTCCAGGACGACTTCGACGGCGACCTCGCCGCCAGGGTCCGCACCGGCCGCTACGAGTGGTCCCGGATGGCGGGCATCCAGGTGGGCGGCCGGGCCAACGCCTGACGTCCGGTCCCGGGCGCCGTGCGCCGGAGCGCACGCCGGAAGCGGAGCCCGCTACCTCACCACCACCTCGGCCGTTAGGTTCACCGGGCGCGGCGCTCCGGCCACGCCCGGCGGGCTCACGGCGAGGAGGGGCGGATGGACGGATCTCCACCGCTCATCGATCAGTACAGCCACGGCGCGGTGCACGGCGAGCTCGGCCTCGGCTCCTTCGAGAGCCACCTCGCCGCCGCGGTCGGCGCCCAGGGCCCGGCACCCGCCGGTACCAGTTACTTCGACAGCGTCACCGGCCTGGCGATACGCCGCTGGTGCCCCCCGCTGCTCGGCCTGGAACCGCACTGCCCGCCCGCCCGCTACCTCGCCCGCAGGCGCGAGGTCGGCGCCTATCGCGCCGGACGGATACTGCTGCGCGGCTGCGGCATCGGCACGTTCCTGCTGGAGGCCGGCACCCCCAGCGAGCTGACCTCGGCCACCGAACTCGCCACCGCCGCCGAGGCCCCGGCCCACGAGGTCGTCCGGCTCGAACCGCTCGCCGAGCAGGTCGCCGACACCTCCGGCAGCGTCGACTCCTTCATCGGCTACACCGCCGAGGCCCTCTACGCCGCGGCCCAGCACGCCACCGCCTTCGCCTCCGGCGCCACCCACTGCGACGCACACGCCCCCGAGGCCGGTGAGGTACGGCGCGCCGCGGACCGCTGGCTGCGCGGCCGCCGCCCCGGGGAGCGGCTCGGCGAGCCCGCCCTCGTCCGGCATCTGCTGTGGAGCGCGGTGGCGACCGGTCTGCCGGTGCAGCTGCACTGCACCGATCCGCAGCCGCTGGCGGCGTTTCTGCGGGCCACGGCCGGCATCGGTTCGGCCCTCGTCCTGCTGCCGGCCGCGCCGCACCACCGGCGGGCCGCGCAGCTCGCCGCGCTGCACGCCCATGTGTACGCGGACGCCGGGCCCCGCCCCGAGGAGACGCTGGGTCAGGCGCCGTTCGGCAAGCTGCTGTTCTCCTCCGGCGCCCGCGGGCTGCCCGAGCTGTACGTCACCGGCGCGCGGTTCTTCGTCCGCGCCATGGGCCGGCTCGTACGGGAGTGGACCGACGAGGGGCTGTGCGGCGCCGAGGACGGGCGGCGGATCATGGAGATGGTGGGGTCGGGGACCGCGCGCCGGGTCTACCGGCTGGACGCGGCGGCCAGCTGAGAACCGGGCGCCTCGTCCTCGCCCGCGAGGGCGGGCCCGCAGGGCTCCTCCTCCAGGAGCGGACCGCGGTCGCGCAGCGACATGGCAACCCGCAGCACGCAGATCCACACCAGGGTCGAGCCCAGCATGTGCACCCCGATGACGAACTCGGGCAGGCCCGTGAAGTACTGGACATAGCCGATGACGCCCTGCGCGGCGAGGCAGACGAACAGCTCCAGGACCCTGCGGCGCGGGGCGGCCGGTGCCGTGACGGCGCGCAGCGTGAACCACAGGGCGACGGTCAGGCCGATGACGATGTAGACGAAGTCGACGTGCAGCTGGGTGATCTCCTGCCAGTCCACCGGGATCCGGTGGACCTTGTGGGCATCGCCCGCGTGCGGGCCCGCGCCGGTGACGACGGTGCCGATGACGGTGAGCGCGCCGGACGCCGCCACCAGCAGCCACGCCAGCTGCCGCACCGGCCGTGCGACCAGGCCGTGCGGCTCCTCGTCGCCCTCGCTCGCCCGCTGCCAGGTCACTACGGCGACCGTGAGCAGCGCCGTGGCCGCCAGGAAGTGCGCGCTGACGATGTACGGGTTCAGGCCGGTCAGGACCGTGATGCCGCCGATGACGGCGTTGCTCATGACGAGCCAGAACTGCGCCCAGCCGAGGCGGGTGAGCGGGCGGCGCCGGGGGTGGCGGGCGCGGGCGGCGATGATGAACAGCCCGACGACCCCGCACAGCACATAGGTCAGCATGCGGTTGCCGAACTCGATGAGGCCGTTGATCCCCATGGCGGCGGTCGGCGTCAGGCTGTCCGGTGTGCACTTGGGCCAGGTCGAGCAGCCCAGTCCGGACTGGCTGAGCCGGACCGCGCCGCCCGTGACGACGATGATCACGGCCATCACGACGGTGGCCAGCGCAGCCCGCCGCACAAAGGCCGCGGACGGCTGCCAGTGGCGGGCGATCAGCTCAAAGGGATTCAGCGTTTTCGGCACGGGAGACATCGTAGGACGGGCCTTGTGCAAGATTTCACGAGGGGTCCCGGACGCGCCCAGGGCCAGCCCCGCGGCCGCCGGCGGCTACTCCCAGCGGAAGAACTTCGCCGCCGCGCCCAGCCCGAGGACCGCCCAGACGGCGAGGATCCCCAGGTCGGTCCACGGCATCCCGGCGCCGTGCTGGAGGACGTCCCGCAGGCCGTCCGACAGGGCGGAGACGGGCAGGAACTGCAGGACGGACTGCGCCGCCGCCGGGAACTTCGCGAGCGGCACGATCACCCCGCCGCCGACGAGCAGCAGCAGGAAGACCAGGTTGGCGGCGGCCAGCGTCGCCTCGGCCTTCAGCGTCCCCGCCATGAGGAGACCCAGGCCCGAGAAGGCGGCCGTACCGAGGACGAGCAGCAGCAGCACCGGCACCGGACTGCCCTGCGGGGACCAGCCCAGCGCCAGCGCGATCACCGTCAGCAGCACGGTCTGCAGGACCTCGGTGACCAGCACCGCGCAGGTCTTGGCGGTCATCAGCGCCCAGCGGGGGAGCGGGGAGACGGCGAGCCGCTTGAGGACTCCGTAGCGGCGCTCGAAGCCGGTGGCGATGGCCTGGCCCGTGAACGCCGTGGACATCACGGCCAGCGCGAGGACGCCCGGCGCAAGGAAGTCCACCGGCTTCCCGGACCCCGTGTCGACGATGTCGACGGCGGAGAACAGCACCAGCAGCAGCGTCGGGATGACGACGGTCAGCAGCAACTGCTCGCCGTTGCGCAGCAGCATCCGGGTCTCCAGCGCCGCCTGCGCCCGGATCATCCGGGACAGCGGCGCCGCGCCGGGCCGCGGGGTGAACGTGCCGGAAGCGACACCGGCTCCGGTGGCGGTCATGCGCGCAGCTCCTTGCCGGTGAGCTCCAAGCTGTGCCTTCCCGGGGGACGACCCCCGGACCCCCGGCCGAATGTCGTGGGGCCGTGATTCATGCGCGCAGCTCCTTGCCGGTGAGCTCCAAGAAGACGTCCTCCAGGGTGTGGCGTTCGACGGCTATCGCGTCGGGCATCACGCCGTTCTGGGCGCACCAGGAAGCGACGGTGGCCAGTAGTTGCGGGTTGACCTTGCCGTGCACCCGGTAGACGCCGGTGGCCGGCTCGGTGGCGGCGCTGTCCGCGGGCAGCGCCTTGAGGAGCGAGGCGAGGTCGAGGCCGGGGCGGCCGGTGAAGCGCAGGCTGTTCTCCGCGCCGCCGCGGCACAGCTCGTCCGGGCTGCCCTGGGCGATCACCCGGCCGCCGTCGATGATCGCGACATCGTCGGCGAGCTGCTCGGCCTCGTCCATGAAGTGGGTGGTCAGCACGGTGCTGACGCCGTCGGCGCGCAGCTCGCGTACGAGGTCCCAGGTGGCGTGCCGGGCCTGCGGGTCGAGTCCGGCCGTGGGCTCGTCGAGGAAGACCAGTTCGGGGCGGCCGACCACGGCCATCGCCAGCGCCAGGCGCTGCTGCTGGCCGCCGGACAGCCGCCGGTAGGGCGTCCGGCCGCAGCTGCCCAGGCCGAGCCGCTCGATCAGCATGCCCACGTCGAGGGGGTCGGCGTGCAGGGTCGCGGTGTGCCGCAGCATCTCCTCGGCCCGGGCGCCCGCGTAGACGCCGCCGGACTGCAGCATCACACCGATGCGCGGCCGCAGCGCCGCGGCGTCCGCGACCGGGTCCAGGCCCAGCACCCGGACGCGGCCGGCGTCCGGGCGGCGGTAGCCCTCGCAGGTCTCGACGGTGGTGGTCTTGCCGGCGCCGTTGGGGCCGAGCACGGCGGTCACCGCGCCGCGCTCGACGGTCAGGTCGAGTCCGTCCACGGCGGTCTTGGTGCCGTAGCGCTTGACCAGTCCGACGACCTCGACGGCAGGCTCTCGGCCAGGGGGCCGGGGGGCGCCCCCCGGAGAGGTGCTGGGCATGCCGGGCAGTCTACGGAGAGTGGCAGGGCGCTCTTCAATGGGGGCGTGGGTGCGGAAGGGCGCCGGGGTACGCAAGACGGCGGTGCGCGGCCGCACAATTTCCGCCGCCCTGTGCGCCCTGGTGCGCCCTTGTCCGCGGCCGTCGGCGGGGCCCGTCCCGTTGCAGGTCGGAGGGGCATTCGAGGGTTTCGGCAGGTGCTTGAATTAGGTGAACCTAAGTGATAGAGGCCACCCGCCCGTGATCGGGACGAGGCTTGTATCGCTTTGACGAATTACGCAACAATGGCGTTGTGAAATACGCGAGCGAGGATCAGGAAGGGCCCGCGGCCGAGCAGACCGCCGGGCCGGCCGCCTCCGCGCCCGAGCACCCCGAGCGCCGCGCAGCAGCCGGCGCCGGTCACCCCGCGGCGCCGCACGACGAACAACAGGGCACCCGCAACAAGGTCGCCCGCTCCATCCTCGACCACGGTCCGTCCACCGCGGCCGAGCTGGCCCTCCGGCTGGAGCTGACCCAGGCGGCCGTCCGCCGCCATCTGGACGCGCTGGCCGCCGAGGGCGTCGTCGAGCCCCGCGAGAAGCGCGTCTACGGCACGCGTGGCCGCGGCCGCCCGGCCAGGGCCTTCGCCCTCACCGACTGCGGACGGGACGCCTTCGACCAGGCCTACGACCAGCTCGCCACCGAGGCGCTGCGCTGGATCGCGCAGAGCGCGGGCGGCGGCGAAAAGGGCGAGGCGGCCGTTGCGGCCTTCGCCCGCGCCCGCCTCGCCGCCCAGGCCGAGGGCTACCGCAAGGAGGTCGAGGCCGCCGAGCCGGAGGCCCGTACCGAGGCCCTGGCGAAGGCATTGACCGCGGACGGGTACGCTGCTACGGCGCGCAGCGCGCCCAATCCCCAGCTCGGTGAACAGCTCTGCCAGCACCACTGCCCGGTCGCCCATGTCGCCGAGCAGTACCCGCAGCTGTGCGAGGCGGAGACCGAGGTCTTCTCCCGACTGCTGGGGACCCATGTACAGCGGCTGGCCACCATCGCCCATGGCGACGGGGTGTGCACGACCTTCGTCCCGAAGGCCGGCGCCGGCAAGGCCGCTCACCGCACGCCACGCACCACCAAGACCACCACAGCATCTGCAAGCACGGCCGGGAGGAACCCCGCATGACGCTCCCCACGGAGACTGCTCACCCCGAGCTCGAGGGCCTGGGCAAGTACGAATACGGCTGGGCCGACTCCGACGTGGCCGGCGCCTCCGCCAAGCGCGGGCTCTCCGAGGCCGTCGTCCGCGACATCTCGGCGAAGAAGAACGAGCCGGAGTGGATGCTCAAGCTCCGCCTCAAGGGCCTGAAGCTGTTCGACAAGAAGCCGATGCCGCAGTGGGGCTCGGACCTGTCGGGCATCGACTTCGACAACATCAAGTACTTCGTCCGCTCCACCGAGCAGCAGGCCGCCTCCTGGGAGGAGCTGCCCGAGGACATCAAGAACACCTACGACAAGCTCGGCATCCCCGAGGCGGAGAAGCAGCGCCTGGTCGCCGGTGTCGCCGCGCAGTACGAGTCCGAGGTCGTCTACCACCAGATCCGTGAGGACCTGGAGGAGCAGGGCGTCCTGTTCCTGGACACCGACACCGCCCTCAAGGAGCACCCGGAGCTCTTCCAGGAGTACTTCGGCACGGTCATCCCGGTCGGCGACAACAAGTTCGCGTCGCTGAACACCGCGGTGTGGTCCGGCGGCTCGTTCATCTACGTCCCCAAGGGTGTCCACGTCGACATCCCGCTGCAGGCCTACTTCCGGATCAACACCGAGAACATGGGCCAGTTCGAGCGGACGCTGATCATCGTCGACGAGGACGCCTACGTCCACTACGTCGAGGGCTGCACGGCGCCGATCTACAAGTCGGACTCGCTGCACTCCGCGGTCGTCGAGATCATCGTGAAGAAGGGCGGCCGCTGCCGCTACACGACCATCCAGAACTGGTCGAACAACGTCTACAACCTGGTCACCAAGCGCGCCGTCGCCTACGAGGGCGCGACCATGGAGTGGGTCGACGGCAACCTCGGCTCCAAGGTGACGATGAAGTACCCGGCGGTCTACCTCATGGGTGAGCACGCCAAGGGCGAGACCCTGTCCATCGCCTTCGCGGGCGAGGGCCAGCACCAGGACGCCGGCTCCAAGATGGTCCACATGGCGCCGAACACCTCCTCCAACATCGTCTCCAAGTCGGTGGCGCGAGGCGGCGGCCGCACCTCCTACCGCGGTCTGGTCGAGATCGGCGAGGGCGCTGCGGGCTCCAAGTCCAACGTGCTGTGCGACGCCCTGCTGGTGGACACCATCTCCCGTTCGGACACCTACCCCTACGTCGACGTCCGCGAGGACGACGTCTCCATGGGACACGAGGCCACGGTCTCCAAGGTCAGCGAGGACCAGCTCTTCTACCTGATGGCGCGCGGCCTGACGGAGTTCGAGGCCATGGCGATGATCGTGCGCGGCTTCGTCGAGCCGATCGCCCGTGAGCTGCCGATGGAGTACGCCCTGGAGCTCAACCGGCTGATCGAGCTGCAGATGGAAGGCGCGGTCGGCTGACGCCGCACCCCCAGCAGCGACCGACTCCCTGATTGCAGAAAGCGAGCACTACGACAGCCATGGCTGAGGCTCAGAACATCCCGGCGGGCTCCACCACCACCGGCTCCCTTGCGGTGGCGGCGGAGTCCACCGTCGCCACGAGGATGAGCGCCCCGCCGTCCTACGACGTGGCGGACTTCCCGGTGCCGCACGGCCGCGAGGAGGAGTGGCGCTTCACGCCCCTCGCGCGCCTGAAGGGTCTGCACGACGGCAGTGCCGTTGCCGGCGGCCCCGACCTGAAGATCGACATCACCGCTCCCGAGGGCGTCACCCACGAGCTGGTCGACCGCACCGACCCGCGGGTCGGCAAGGCCGGCAAGCCCGTGGACCGGGTCGCCGCCCAGGCGTACAGCTCCTTCGAGAAGGCCTCGGTGGTCTCGGTCCCCAAGGAGACCGTGCTCGCCGAGCCCATCCGGATCACCGTGCACGGTGAGGGCGGCACGACCTTCGGCCACCAGGTCATCGAGCTCGGCGCGTTCGCCGAGGCGGTCGTGGTCATCGACCACACCGGCGACGCGGTGCTCGGCGCCAACGTCGACTACCTCCTCGGCGACGGCGCCAAGCTGACCGTCGTCTCCGTCCAGGACTGGGACGACGACGCCGTCCACGTCGGGCAGCACAACGCCCTCGTGGGCCGGGACGCCACCTTCAAGTCCGTCGTGGTCACCTTCGGCGGTGACCTCGTCCGGCTGCACCCGCGCATCACCTACGCGGGCCCCGGCGGTGAGGCCGAGCTCTACGGCCTGTACTTCACCGAGCAGGGCCAGCACCAGGAGCACCGCCTCTTCGTCGACCACGAGGCGTCCAACTGCCGCTCCCACGTCGTCTACAAGGGCGCGCTCCAGGGGCAGGACGCCCACGCGGTCTGGATCGGCGATGTCCTCATCCAGGCGTCGGCCACCGGCACGGACACCTACGAGCTCAACCGCAACCTCGTCCTCACCGACGGCGCGCGGGTCGACTCGGTGCCCAACCTGGAGATCGAGACCGGCGAGATCGTCGGCGCCGGCCACGCCTCGGCGACCGGCCGCTTCGACGACGAGCAGCTGTTCTACCTGATGGCCCGCGGCATCCCGGCCGATGAGGCCCGCCGTCTGGTCGTCCGCGGCTTCTTCGCCGAGCTGGTCCAGCAGATCGGCCTGCCGGACGTCGAAGAGCGTCTGATGAGCAAGGTCGAGGCCGAGCTGGAAGCGTCCGCGGCATGACGTACGTACGCGCAGCGGCGCTCAGCGAGCTGGAGGAGGACACCCCCAAGCGGGTGGAGCTCGACGGCGTCCCGATCTCCCTGGTCCGTACCGAGGGCGAGGTGTTCGCGATCAACGACATCTGCTCGCATGCGAACGTCTCCCTCTCGGAGGGCGAGGTCGAGGACTGCTCGATCGAGTGCTGGCTGCACGGTTCGAGTTTCGACCTGCGCACCGGCAAGCCGAACGGCCTTCCCGCGACGCGCCCCGTCCCCGTTTACCCCGTCAAGATCGAAGGGGACGACGTGCTCGTCTCCGTCACCCAGGAGTCCTGAGTTCCCCATGGCAACGCTTGAGATCCACGACCTGCACGTCTCCGTCGAGGCCGAGAACGGCCCGCGCGAGATCCTGAAGGGCGTCGACCTGACCGTGAAGCAGGGCGAGACGCACGCCATCATGGGCCCCAACGGCTCCGGCAAGTCGACCCTCGCCTACTCCCTCGCGGGTCACCCCAAGTACACGATCACCGGTGGCACGGTCACCCTCGACGGCGAGAACGTCCTGGAGATGACCGTCGACGAGCGCGCCCGCGCCGGCGTCTTCCTCGCCATGCAGTACCCGGTCGAGGTGCCCGGCGTCTCGGTCTCCAACTTCCTGCGGACCTCCGCGACCGCGATCCGCGGCGAGGCCCCCAAGCTGCGGCTGTGGGTCAAGGAGGTCAAGGAGGCCATGGAGCGTCTCCAGATGGACCCCTCGTTCGCCGAGCGCAACGTCAACGAGGGCTTCTCCGGCGGTGAGAAGAAGCGCCACGAGATCCTCCAGCTGGAGCTGCTGAAGCCCGCCATCGCGATCCTCGACGAGACCGACTCCGGTCTGGACGTCGACGCCCTGCGGACCGTCTCCGAGGGCGTCAACCGCGTCCGCGAGACCGGTGAGGTCGGCACCCTGCTGATCACCCACTACACGCGCATCCTGCGCTACATCAAGCCCGACCAGGTCCACGTCTTCGCCAACGGCCGGATCGCCGAGTCCGGCGGCGCCGAGCTCGCGGACAAGCTGGAGGCGGAGGGCTACGAGGCTTACACGAAGGGTGGCGCAACCGCGTGACACAGCTGCCGGGCCTCCTCGACACCGAGGCGATCCGTAAGGACTTCCCCATCCTGGACCGCCAGATCCACGACGGGAAGAAGGTCGTCTACCTGGACAACGCGGCGACCTCCCAGAAGCCGCGCCAGGTCCTCGACGCCCTGAACGCCTACTACGAACGCCACAACGCCAACGTCCACCGCGGCGTGCATGTGCTCGCCGAGGAGGCCACGGCGCTGTACGAAGGTGCCCGCGACAAGGTGGCCGCCTTCATCAACGCGCCGAGCCGCGACGAGGTGATCTTCACCAAGAACGCCTCCGAGTCGCTCAACCTCGTGGCCAACATGCTCGGCTGGGCCGATGAGCCCTACCGCGTGGACCGCGAGACCGAGATCGTCATCACGGAGATGGAGCACCACTCCAACATCGTCCCGTGGCAGCTGCTCGCGCAGCGCACCGGCGCGAAGCTGAAGTGGTTCGGCATCACCGACGACGGCCGCCTCGACCTGTCCAACATCGACGAGATCATCACCGAGCAGACGAAGATCGTCTCGTTCACGCTGGTCTCCAACATCATGGGCACCATCAACCCGGTCGAGACGATCATCCGTCGCGCCCAGGAGGTCGGCGCGCTGGTCTGCATCGACGCCTCGCAGGCCGCCCCGCACATGGTGCTGGACGTCCAGGCGCTGCAGGCCGACTTCGTGGCCTTCACCGGCCACAAGATGTGCGGTCCGACCGGCATCGGCGTCCTGTGGGGCCGCCAGGAGCTGCTGGAGGACCTCCCGCCGTTCCTCGGCGGTGGCGAGATGATCGAGACCGTCTCGATGCACTCCTCGACGTATGCGCCCGCGCCGCACAAGTTCGAGGCCGGTACGCCCCCGATCGCCCAGGCCGTCGGCCTCGGTGCGGCCGTGGACTACCTCAGTGCGATCGGCATGGACAACATCGCCGCGCATGAGCACGCGATCACCGAGTACGCCGTCAAGCGGCTGCTGGAGGTCCCCGACCTGCGCATCATCGGCCCGAGCACGGCCGAGGACCGCGGGGCGACGCTCTCCTTCACGCTCGGCGACATCCATCCGCACGACGTGGGCCAGGTGCTGGACGAGCAGGGCATCGCGGTGCGGGTGGGCCACCACTGCGCACGGCCGGTCTGCCTGCGCTACGGAATTCCCGCGACCACGCGAGCGTCGTTCTATCTGTACTCCACCCCCGCCGAGGTCGACGTCTTGGTCGAGGGCCTGGAGCACGTCCGCAACTTCTTCGGTTAAACAGACACAGCCGGTTAACAAGCACAGCGGATGAGGACGAGGACTGACTGAGCCGTGAAGCTGGATTCCATGTACCAGGACGTCATCCTGGACCACTACAAGCACCCGCACGGGCGCGGTCTTCGGGACGGCGACGCCGAGGTGCACCATGTCAACCCCACCTGCGGTGACGAGATCACGCTGCGTGTGCGGCTCGACGGCACGACGATCGAGGACGTCTCCTACGAGGGCCAGGGCTGCTCCATCAGCCAGGCCAGCGCGTCGGTGCTCAACGACCTCCTGGTGGGCAAGCAGCTCGGGGACGCGCAGAAGATCCAGGAGACCTTCCTGGAGCTGATGCAGTCCAAGGGCCAGGTGGAGCCGGATGACGCGATGGAGGAGATCCTGGAGGACGCGGTGGCGTTCGCCGGTGTCTCCAAGTACCCGGCGCGCGTGAAGTGCGCGTTGCTCAGCTGGATGGCCTGGAAGGACGCCACGGCCAAGGCCCTCTCCGAGGAGGCGAAGACCGCATGACCGACACCCCGACCACCACCAAGCCGGCCTCGGAGGAAGAGGTCCGCGAGGCGCTGTACGACGTCGTGGACCCCGAGCTGGGCATCGATGTCGTCAACCTGGGGCTGATCTACGGCATCCACATCGATGACGCCAACATCGCGACCATCGACATGACGCTGACCTCCGCGGCCTGCCCGCTGACCGACGTCATCGAGGACCAGGCGAAGTCCGCCACGGACGGCATCGTCAGCGAACTGAAGATCAACTGGGTCTGGATGCCCCCGTGGGGCCCGGACAAGATCACCGACGACGGCCGCGAGCAGCTCCGCGCGCTGGGCTTCAACGTCTGACGAGATCTCCCTGAGCAATACGGCCGTGCCCGCCAGCCACCACTGGCGGGCGCGGCCGTTTCGCGTGGCGGGGCCGAGGGGTGTTGCGGGGCCCGCACGGATATGTACGCCCGTACGCAACGTTGTGTACGCTCGTACGCATGGCCTATCTCTTGCTCGCCGGAGCGATCCTGTCCGAGGTCCTCGCGACCACCGCGATGAAGTACAGCGACGGCTTCAGCCGGCTGTGGCCGTCGGTGGGCACCGCGGCGGGCTACGTTGTCGCCTTCGTGCTGCTCGCGCAGACGCTCAAGTCGATGAGTGTCGGCACCGCGTACGCCATCTGGGCCGGGGTCGGCACGGCGCTGATCGCCGCGATCGGGATGGTGTTCCTGGGGGAGAGCGCCAGTGGGCTCAAGGTTCTCGGGGTGGTGCTGGTCATCGCCGGGGTCGTGGTGCTGAACATGGACGGGGCGCACTGATGGGGCGGCGCCATGACCCCGGACGGCGGCAGCGGATCATCGACGCGGCGATCGCCGTGGTCGGCGAGCGCGGGATCGCCGGGCTGAGTCATCGGTCGGTGGCCGCCGCGGCCGATGTGCCGCTCGGCTCGACCACGTACCACTTCGCGACCCTCGACGAGCTGCTGATCGCCGCGCTGCGGCAGGTCAACGGCGAGTGGCTGGCCGACTTCGCGCGCTGGGTGGAGGGGCTCGATCCGGCGGTGCCGCTCACCGACGAGGTGGCCCGGTTCGTCGAGGAGACCCTGACCGGGGACCGCTCGCGGTTGGAGCTGGAGTACGAGCTGTATCTGGCGGCGCTGCGGCGCGAGGCGGTGCGGCCGATCGCGGCCGAGTGCCTGGACGAGATGGTGCGGCTGCTGGGCCGGCGGATCGGTGACGAGCGGACCGCGCGCGCCGTGGTGGCCGTCGCGGACGGGCTGCTGCTTCAGCATCTGCTGACCGGCGCGCCCTTCGAACCCGCCGTGGTGCGGGACGGGCTGGCCGGGGTCCTGGGCTGACCGGCGGGCGGGCGGCGGGGCTCGTGCGGTCGTACGAGGCCGGTGGTGCGACCGTACGGCCGGGCCCGATCGCTGAGACCGGTTCGCCTCGACGGGCGCCCTCCGGTTAGGTTTCGAGCATGACCGATGCTGCTGTTTCCGCTGCTTCTTCCCGTACCACCGGCGCCGTCGCCGCCGGGCTCGCCACCGTCACCTCCGACGGCACCGTTCTCGACACCTGGTTCCCAGCGCCCGAGCTGGTCTCTGCCGCGGACCTCGGGCCGGCCGGCACCGAGCACCTCGACGACGCGCGCGCCACCGAGCTGCTGGGCGCCACCGTGCTCAAGGCGATCGGCCCCGACCCGGTCCGCCAGGTCGAGGTCGTCGCCGTCCGTACGGTCATCGCCTCCCTCGACGACAAGCCGCTGGACGCGCACGACGCCTACCTGCGCCTCCACCTGCTCAGCCACCGGCTGGTCAAGCCGCACGGGCAGAACCTGGAGGGCGTGTTCGGCCTGCTGGCCAACGTCGCCTGGAGCTCGCTGGGCCCGGTGGCCGTCGACCAGGTGGAGACGGTGCGCCTCAACGCCCGCGCCGAGGGGCTGCATCTCCAGGTCACCAGCATCGACAAGTTCCCGCGGATGACCGACTACGTCGCGCCCGCCGGGGTGCGGATCGCGGACGCCGACCGGGTGCGCCTGGGCGCGCACCTCGCGGCCGGCACCACCGTCATGCACGAGGGCTTCGTCAACTTCAACGCCGGGACGCTGGGCACCTCCATGGTCGAGGGCCGGATCAGCGCGGGTGTCGTCATCGGTGACGGCTCCGACGTCGGCGGCGGCGCCTCCACCATGGGCACCCTGTCCGGCGGCGGCAAGCAGATCATCTCGGTCGGCGAGCGCTGCCTGCTCGGCGCCGAGTCGGGCATCGGGATCGCGCTGGGCGACGAGTGCGTCGTCGAGGCCGGTCTGTATGTGACCGCGGGTACCCGGGTCACCCTGCCCGACGGCCAGATCGTCAAGGCCCTGGAGCTCTCCGGCGCGGACAACATCCTCTTCCGCCGCAACTCCACCACCGGCACCGTCGAGGCCCGCCCGAACAAGGCGACCTGGGGCGGCCTCAACGAGGTCCTGCACAGCCACAACTGAGCGCATACGGCAGCACCGACGGCCCGGCGGACGCCCCGCCGGGCCGTCGGCGGTGCGGCCGCCGTCCCGGGCCCGGGCGGGCGCCGATAGGCTTGCGCCATGCGTGATCTTGTAGCGGGGATACGGTATCTGGGCAAGGGCCAGCGCTGGGTCGCCCAGCACGGCCGGTGGTGGGGATTCGGACTGATTCCGGCGCTCATCGCCCTGGTGCTGTATGCGGGGGTGCTCACCGCGCTCGCCCTGTGGTCCGGCGACATCGCGGCCTGGGCGACGCCGTTCGCCGACGGCTGGGGTGAGCCCTGGCAGGGGCTGCTGCGCGGGGTGTTCGTGGCGCTGCTGTTCGCCGGCGGGCTGACGCTCTCCGTGCTGACCTTCACCGCCGTCACCCTGCTGATCGGCGACCCCTTCTACGAGTCGCTGTCCCGGGCGGTCGAGGAGTCCGAGGGGCACTGTCCGCCGGACCCGGACCGGCCGCTGTGGCAGGAGATCGGGATCGCGCTGCGCGACAGCGTGCATGTGCTGCTGCGGGCCGCCGGCTTCGGAATCCTGCTGTTCGTGCTCGGGTTCGTGCCGTTCCTCGGGCAGACGGTGATCCCCGCCGTCGGCTTCTGCGTCTCCGGCTTCTTCCTCGCCGTCGAGCTGACCTCGGTGGCCATGCAGCGCCGGGAGGTCCCGGTGCGCGAGCGGCTGCGGCTGCTGCGGGGGCGCAAGGGGCTCGCCGTCGGCTTCGGCACCCCCGTCGTGCTGCTGTTCCTGATCCCCTTCGTCGCGGTGGTGCTGATGCCGGGCGCGGTGGCCGGGGCGACGCTGCTGGTGCGGGATCTGGTGCCGGACGGCAGCGAGCCGCCGGCGCCGGACGAGGGCACGGCCGCGGCCGGGCCGGAGCCGGCCGCGCCCTACTACGGGCAGACCGGGGCGCCGTACGGGCAGCACGGAGCTGGGGCGCCCTACGGGCAGCACGGCGCCGCGGCGCCCGGTCAGCCCGGTGCGCAGGGCGGATTCGGCCCCGCGCCCGCGCCCTTCCCGCCTAGCCAGGGACAGTCGCAGGCACCGCGGTATCCGCATCCGCCGTCCGGTCCAGGGTCGTCCGCAGGGCGTCCACCAGCCGGCTGGTGAGCGCGGCGTCCGCCGCCAGCAGCGGGCCGCGGACCGGTCCCGCGGGCAGGCCGAGGTGGTTCAGCAGCGCCTTCGCGGTGACCGTGCCGGGCGTCTCGGTGCCGGTCACCGCCTCGATGAGGGGGACCAGGGCGAGCTGACGGCGGGCCGCCTCGGCGGTGTCCCCGGCGTCATAGGCGTCCAGGACGGCGCACACCGCCCGCGGCGCGGCGTTGGCGGCGGTGCTGATGCAGCCGGCGCCGCCGAGGGCGCGCAGCGGCAGGATCTGCTCGTCGCAGCCCGCGTAGTAGGCCAGGCCCGTCGCGGCCAGCACCTTCGCCGACTTCAGCAGGTCGTTGCCGCAGTCCTTGACCGCGGCGACCCGCGGGTGGGCGGCCAGCCGCAGCAGGGTGGCGGCACTCAGCGCGGTGCCGGTGCGGCCCGGGATGTCGTAGAGCATCACCGGCAGCCCGGTGGCGTCCGCGACCGTTCGCAGGTGCTGGGTGACGGCTTCTTGGGTGGGCCGTGAGTAGTACGGCGTGACCACCAACAGGCCGTGTGCGCCCGCCCGTTCGGCGCTGCGGGCCAGCGCGACGGAGTGCCGGGTGTCGCTGGTGCCGACGCCGGCGGTGATTCTCGCCCGGTCCCCGACGGCCTCGACGACGGCCCGCAGCAGGGCCTCCTTCTCGGCGTCCGAGGTGGTCGGGGCCTCCCCGGTGGTGCCGCTCAGCACCAGCGCGTCGCAGCCGCCGTCGTCGACGAGGTGGGTGGCGAGCTGCTGTGCGCCGTCGGTGTCGAGCTCCCCGTCGGCGGTGAACGGGGTGATCATGGCGGTCGCGGTACGGCCGAAGGGCGATACGGCCCTCCGGGGTGCGAGGTGATCGGTCACGGAGGTCATGCCAGGAGTCTGAAGGCGCCTCATATTTCACGTCCAGTTAGTTGTTCTGGCTGATTC
The DNA here is from genome assembly GCF_900221035.1 of Streptomyces sp. 2323.1. Taxonomy (NCBI): domain Bacteria; kingdom Bacillati; phylum Actinomycetota; class Actinomycetes; order Kitasatosporales; family Streptomycetaceae; genus Streptomyces; species Streptomyces sp. 2323.1. The sequence goes on from NZ_LT907981.1 coordinate 6,200,754, forward strand.
GTTAAGCACTGCTGCTGTGACCCGGGTGTGGTGGCGGAACGCGGAACGGCCGCCGCACCTTCGGTGCGACGGCCGCTCGGGCATCACAGGCCCATCACGCGTCAGTCAGGCCATTCCGCGAACGCTTCAGGTCCTGGGTCCGCTCGGAAGCGGACTCCTCCGACGACTTCGGCTTCCGCTGGTCGGCGCGCCGCTCGGCGGCACGGTCCTTGTTGCCCGACTTACGGTTCTGGGACTTCGGCATGGTGACTCCCTATGTCTCGCCGAATGTTTCTTACGTGCCCAGTACCGCATCCCCGGCGGCAGTCGGCCCCCGGACGTGGGCCGTCGGAGTGACGAGGGAGTCACGCGGGGTGACCCGTGGCGGGGCTCACGGCCGGATGCGCAGCACCTGCGGATCGTGGTCGCTGGCCTGGTCGGCGTACTCGGAGTTGAGGTGCACGATGTCGTAGTCGGCCCTGGTCAGCGGGCGAGTGGTGAGCATGTGGTCGAGCACCTGCGAGTTGCCGTTGTAGACGTAGCCGTAGCGCTCGGCGGCCGGCAGCCGGTTGACCTGGTCGGTGAGCACGCCGCCGGCGGTGAGGTTCTTCAGGGCCGGCGAGAACTGGTAGTCGTTGAGGTCACCGGCCACCACCACACCGGCCTTCGGGTCCTTGGCCAGCAGCTCCTTGACGAACCCGTTGACCAGCTTGGCCTGTGCGGTGCGCTGGGTCTCCGAGCTCCGCGCCGGTGGCTGGAAACGGCTGTCCATGCCCTGGTCGCCGCCCTTGGAGTTGAAGTGGTTGGCGATCACGAAGACCCGACTGCCCGGCCGGCTCTTCAGCGCGAACTGGCCGACAAGGGGCTTGCGGCTGGTCTTCCACGCCTCGTCGGTGGGCGCGATCCGGCCCGGGGAGGCGGACAGCGTGACCTTGCCGTGGTCGTCGACCACCTTCACCGGGGTGGTGGCGTCGCCGCCCTTGATGTCCGTGAAGGACACCCGGTCGGGGTTGAACAGGAACGCCGTGCGGATGTTGCCGCCGGGCTGGCCGCCGTCCTGGTCGTTGACCGGGTCGATCTGCCGCGCCTCGTACGCCGGGCCGCCGGCCGCCTTGATGGCGTCGGTCAGCTTCTTGAGGGTCTCCCCGGCGGTGACCACCCCGTTGTCCTTGGGGCCGCTGTCGTCCTGGACCTCCTCCAGCGCCACGACGTCGGGGGCGGACAGGTTGTGCACCAGCGCCTTGGCCAGCCGGTCGAACTTGGCCTGCGGGGTGGCGGGGGAGAGGTTCTCGACGTTGTAGGTGGCCACCGCCAGCTCGTCGGACTTCTGCTTGCGGGTGCTCTCCGGCGCCGGGCCGTGGTCGGTGAGCTTGCCCAGTTCGGTGGCCTGGAGGGTGTAGCCGCCGAAGTTGTCGTAGTCCAGCGGCCCGGCGGTGGTGCCGGTCAGCGCCTGGCCGACATCGGCCACCGGGAACGGCTGCTGCGAGAACGGGATCAGCGACCCCACCTTGATCCGGCCACCGTTGGGGTCCGCGTACGAGCGGTAGAGCGTCCCGCCGCGGGTCGTGCGGTCGTGGCCGGGCTCGGCGGTCACCCACAGCTCGTGGTACTTGCTGGTCGGGCCGACGACCGGCGCGTTGGAGACCGCGACCCGCATGCCCTCCAGGGACTCATAGCGGTCCAGGGCGTACGAGGCGGGGCGCAGCTTCAGCGACTCGATGCTCTTGCCGCCCGCGGCGGGGGCGTAACGGCCGGGCACCGAGGCCGGGTTGAGCTTGAAGGCGGCCGGCAGCGGGGCGTCGGCGGAGACCGTCTTCCAGGTCGCGCCGGTGATCTCGGTGACGGACTGCAGACCGGCGTCCTTGCCGCCCGGGTAGTACTCGCTGACCGTGCCGGAGAACGTGATGGCGTCGCCGACGGCGACCTTCGGCGTCTCCTTGCCGGTGAAGACGAAGACCGCCTCACTGGTGGCGGGGTTCTTGTCCGGGTGCGGGTCCTGCACCCAGAAGCCGCGCGCCGAGCCGAACGAGCGGATCGCGGTGACCGTGCCGGGCACCTCGCTGACCTGCTGTCCGGCCAGCGGGGATATTCGGGTGCTGCCTTGTATGTCGTGGATCCGGGTGCCGGCCGCGGAGGCGGACTGCGTGGTGATCAGCAGTCCGCCGGCCAGGGCGGCACCGGCCAGCGCGCTGACGGCGAGCGGCCTGCGGAGCGAACGACGGGACGGCATGGATGCCTCCGAGGGGGTGATGGGGGGTGGACGGTGCAGCGGGCCTACGGAGCGGTAACCGGCGCGCTACGCGCGTCAATCTCTTGTGTACGCACGGGAGTTGTCAAGACTCCGCGGGTGTCCGGCGGGAGGCGCCGGGGTGAACCGTCCGAGATACGGAGAATTCCGTCTACGCTTGGGCGCGCACGAGCCCGTAGCCGTTCGAGGAGCTGAGCACCCGATGTCCGCAGACCGTCCCACCCTGCCGCCGGTGCGGCTGCACTCCGAAGCGGAGCTGGCCCGGGACGCACTGAGCGCCCCGCTGATGGCCCGGGCCGCGAAGCTCGCCCGCTGGGCCGAGCGGGGCGTCCCGGTCGGGGTGGGCGGCGAGATCCTCCAGGAACCGCTGGCTGCCGCCACCGAGCACCTCGGCCTGGCCGCCGACGAGGACGGCCCCGCGTACACCGCCGAGGCCTGGCAGCTGGCGGTGGACACCGGACTCGTGGAGATCGAGGAGGCGCCCGACGACGAGGACGGCACCGACCTGCCCGACAACGCCGCGGCCGGCACCGCCACCCCCGGCGAGGAGCTGGGCCTGCTCACCTCCGGCAGCCCGCAGGACATCCTCGACATCTGGCTCGGCGGCATGGAGACCGTGCTCGCCGACGCTGCCGCCCCCGACCTCGCCGACCTCGCCGACCAGCTCACCCAGGGCGGCGAGCTGGACCTGGACGCGATCGACTGGAACCCGGAGGAGGAGGCCGAGATGCTGGACGGCATCCTCGGCAACCTCTATCTGCTCACGGCCCTGAACGAGCGCCCCGACCAGGACGTCCCGCTCCCCGCGCTGGCCGCCTCCATGATCGTCCCGGACGACATGGACGAGCCCACCGACGACGTCCTCGAAGAGGTCTCCGAGGCGATGATGCGCCTGGACGACCAGTTCCGGGTGCTGGAGCCGATCGGCCTGGTCGCCTACAAGCCCGTCGACGAGGCGCTCATCGAGGAGCTCGACGAGGACGGCGAGACGGTCCGGACCGCCGAGCCGCTGACGGACGAGGACGTCTCCCGCTACGGCCTGGTCCGCCTCACCCCGCTCGGCGTCTACGCCGTCCGCGCCCGGATGCTGGACGCGGGGGTGCACGCCCCGGCGGTCGGCGATCTCTCCGACAAGGGCGCCGACGTCCTCCTGGAGGCGCTGCCCGACTACCCCGAGCCGCTCGCCCAGGCCGAGTCCGAGCTGTGGCTCGCCGCCCGTACGCCCCTGGACGCCGCGCGGGACCTGCTCGCCGCGGCCCGGGGCGACGACGAGCGGGCCCCGCGCCGCCGGCTCGACGCCCAGCAGACCCTCTCCCTGGTCGCACCGGACGCCGAGGAGGCGCTGCGCGAGGTGCTCGACGACCGGCAGCTGGGCGGTCTGGCCCGGGTCTGGCTCGCCGAGCGCGCGCTGCCCGGCATCCCCGAGCCCTCCCAGGAGATGATCTTCTGGCTGACGGTGGACACTCTCGCGGCGCAGCTGGACAGCGCCGAAGAGGAGGAGGCCACCACCGAGCTGCGCGAGCTGGTCCAGGGCCTGACCGAGCAGCACAGCGGATTCTTCGAGTCGGCCTGGCGGGTGGACCACCCGGCCACCGCCGACGTCCTGGAGGCCATGGGCCGGCTGCACCCGGACAAGAAGGCCGCCAAGGAGGCCCGTAAGGCCGCGTTCAAGGCGCGCTCGCGGCAGTCGGACTGAGTCCCCTAGGGCGTGTCTTTCGGATCAGCCCGGATCAGGCCGTGGCGTCTGGTGCACTGCGTTCGCTGCGCTCACTCCGTCTCGGCTCTTCATTCGCTGTACGGATGCCGAGCTGCATCGCAAGGCGGAGCGTCGCCCTCGGACTGGGTGTCCGTGGGTGATGCGACAACGCCGCGTGGGGGTACCCCCAGCGTTAGCTGGGGGAGTGCCGTGCCAGACGCCACGGGCCCGGGCTGATCCGAAAGACACGCCCTCAGGCACCGGCGGGGCCGGTCCGGCGGAGCAGGGCCCACTGCGGCCCGGTTCCGCCGGACCGGCCCCAACTGCTTCCTGGATGTCGTGCCGCGTTCAACTGGAGTTCGACGGCGCGCGGAAACGTAAGCGGCGCAGGCCCCAGGGGAGAAGAATCCGGCCATCTTGGAGATGACAATGCCGCTCACCCGAAGAGACTTCGCCACGCGTTCCGCTCTCGCCGGCGCGGGGGTTGCGCTGGCCGGCAGCGTCGGGGTGCTGGCCACCGCGCCCGGAGCCCTCGCCGAGGAGCTCCCGGACGCCGGCCCGGACGGCGCGCCGGACGGGACCGCGGCCGGCTACGGCCCGCTGGTCCCCGACCCGGACGGCATCCTCGCGCTGCCCGCCGGGTTCTCGTACCGGATCATCACCCGGACCGGCGTCACCAAGCTCGACAGCGGTGAGTCCACCCCGTCCAACCACGACGGCACCGGCACCTTCGAGGGCCACCGCGGCACCACCCTGCTCGTCAACAACCACGAGCTCAAGGGCCCGCGCACCGACTGGCCGCACCCGGTGCCGCTGACGGAGGGGCTGGTCTACGACCCGGCCGCGGCCGGCGGCTGCACCGTCGTCGAGGTCGCCAAGGACGGCAGCCCGGTCGGCGAGCGGGTCGGCATCGCCGGTACCGCCACCAACTGCGCGGGCGGCACCACCCCTTGGGGCACCTGGCTCACCTGCGAGGAGACCGAGGACAAGGCCGGCGACCACGGCATGACCAAGGACCACGGCTATGTCTTCGAGGTCGACCCGCACGACCTCGCGGCCGGCCGGAACCCCAAGCCGATCAAGGCGCTGGGCCGTTACGCCCACGAGGCCGTCGTCGTCGACCCCCGGCGCGGCCACCTCTTCCTGACCGAGGACGCCGCCGGCCCCAACGGCCTGTTCTACCGCTGGACCCCGCCGCACGGCTTCCGGCACGGCCACGGCCGGCTGCGCACGCTGGCCGACGACGCGGGCGTGCTGGAGGCCTTCAAGTGCTTCGACTCCGGCGGCCGGTTCGTCGACGACCTCTCACGCGCCACCAAGACCGGCACCGTCTACGGCGTCGACTGGGTCGAGGTGCCCGACCGCGACGCCCGGACGGTCTCGGTCCGCAAGCAGTTCAAGGACGGTGAGGTCACCCGCGCCCGCAAGCTGGAGGGCCTGTGGTGGGCGGACGGCGGCGCCTACGTCGTGTCCTCCTACGCCCGCGCCGAGAGCCCCGTCCCGCACGACGGGCAGGTGTGGTTCTACGACCCGCGGCGCCGGACCCTGACCCTGAAGGTGCTGCTGGGCGTCAACCAGGACCCTGCCAAGGACGGCGCGCTGGACGGCCCGGACAACATCACCGTCTCGCCCTACGGCGGCCTGATCATCGCCGAGGACGGCGAGGGCGTGCAGCACCTCTTCGGCGCCACCGACGACGGCCGGACCTACCCCGTCGCCCGCAACGAGCTCAACATCGGCACCGCGGACAAGCCGGAGTTCAGCGAGTTCACCGGTCCGGTGTTCTCCCCGGACGGGCGGACGCTGTTCGCCAACATCCAGGAGCCCGGCATCATGCTGGCCATCACCGGCCCGTGGAAGCGGCAGCGCCGGCAGCGGTAGCCGCCACGGCCGGCGACCTGCGGGCGAGGCCCTCTGCCGTACGGGCGGAGGGCCTCAGCCGGCCGTCGCGGTGAGCACGTAGTAGTCCAGCAGGCCGGTCTCATAGGCCGTCAGATAGCGGCGCGGCCACTCGTCGCGGAGCTCCGGCTGCTGGGCCATATAGCGGTCGTAGGCCTCCCAGACCCCCTTGCCGATCGGCCGGACGCTCACCTGCCGCAGGCCCGCCGCGGAGAGCGTCGCGGCGACCTCGTCGATCACATGCGGCACGTCCAGGCCGTCGGCGTACGGGGGCAGCAGCCCGGGCAGCGCGCGGGCGGCGGCCGGGGTACGGGCGAAGAACGTGGTCAGCGCCAGCCGGCCGCCCGGGCGCAACACCCGCGCCGACTCCCGGGCGAAACCGGGCAGATCGCGGAAGTGCTGCGCCGCCTCGACGGAGAAGAGGCAGTCGACGCTGCCGTCGGGGAGCGGGATCTGCTGCGCCGCGCCCTGGAGGAACTCCAGCCGGCCGGCGGTGTCCGGGGACGCGGCGAGCAGCTCCGCGTTCGCCTTCCTGGCCCGGGCGATCTGGTCGGGGTGCGCATCCAGCCCGATGACCGTGCCCAGGCCGCACTCGCGCAGCGCCAGCGCACAGCCCAGCCCGCGCCCGCAGCCGACCTCCAGCGCGGTGCGGCCCTGCGCCGGCTCGAAGGTCTCGAGCACCAGGCGGTAGAGGTCCTCCTCGCTGCGCACGCGGTCGGCCTCGGTCAGCGGCCGGTCCGCGGGGCCGGTCAGGCCCGCCCAGTAGCCGAAATTGATGAAGCCGCCGGCGAAGGCCGGGACGGTGCTGAGGTCGAGCTCGCCGTAGACCTTCGCGACCCGGTCGGGAAGGTCCGGGGAACCGGCGGGGCCGGCGGGCGGCGGCTGCTGCGTCATCGAACGCTCCTCGTGCGTGCCGTAGGGGACGTGAGGTGAGGGGTGGTGCCGTGACGGGCCGTCAGAATAGCGGGCCCCGCCGCGGACGGCCCCCGCCGCTCGCCGCGGGGCGGGGCCGTCCGGCGGGCGTCACCGGTTCACAGCGCCTGGGCGGCCGGTTTGGTCATGCCGCGTACCGTACGGGCGTCGACGAACTCGCCCAGCGCGGTCATCTCCCACTCGCCGGAGAACTGACGGATGAGCTTCGCCATCATCACGCCCGTACGCGGTTCGGCGTGCGTGAGGTCGAAGCGGACCAGCTCCTCCCCGCTCTGGGCGTCCAGCAGGCGGCAGTACGCCTTGGCGACGTCGGAGAACTTCTGGCCGGAGAAGGAGTTCACGACGAAGACCAGGCCCGTCACCTCCGGGGGCAGCCCGCCGAGATGGACGGTGATCGCCTCGTCGTCGCCGGCGCCCTCGCCGGTGAGGTTGTCGCCGGAGTGCTGGATCGCACCGCCCAGGATCATCAGCTTGCCGAAGAAGCAGTTGTCGACCTTCTTGCGGTCCGGGCCGTAGGCGATGACGGAGGCGTCCAGATCGATGCTCCGGCCCTGGAAGGCGGGCTCCCAGCCGAGGCCCATCCGGACCGAGCTGAGCACCGGACGGCCGCCCTTGACCAGCGACACGGTCTGGTTCTTCTGCAGGCTGACCCGGCCCTTGTCGAGGTTGACCTTGCCGGAGCCGGGGGCCGGGGCGGGCGGCGCGGGAGCCGGAGCCGGGGCCGCCGGCGCGGCGGCGGGCGGCGGGGCGGCCGGGGCCGGGGCGCCGGCGGGCGGTCCCCACGGGGCGGCGGGGGCCGGGGGAGCGGGGGGTGTCTGCGGGGCGGCGGCGGGCGCGGCCGGTTCCTCCACGCTGACGCCGAAGTCGGTGGCGATCCCCGCAAGGCCATTGGCGTAGCCCTGGCCGACCGCGCGGACCTTCCAGGCGCCGCCCCGGCGGTAGATCTCGACGACCACCAGCGCGGTCTCGGTGCCCAGCCGCGGCGGGGTGAAGGAGGCGAGGACGCTGCCGTCGTCGGCGTTGCGGACCGTGCCGGTGGGTTCCGTGCCGGCGAAGGTGGCGCCGGGGGTGTCCAGGCTCGCGGTGACGACGATCTTGTCGATGCCCTCGGGCACCGCGGCGGTGTCCACCGTGATGGTGTCGCCGCCGGCGGCGGCCGCGGAGTGCGTCACGCCCGGTGCGGAGGGCTGGTTGTAGAACACGAAGTCGTCGTCGGAGCGCACCTTGCCGTCGGCGGCGAGCAGCAGGCCCGATACGTCGAGCCGCACGGGGGCGGTGACGTCCACCGCCACCCGCACGGCGCTGAGCGGGAGGTTCGAGCCAGGAGTCATAGCGGTCATGCCGGGGTCAACGATCGGCTCGCCTTTGCGGTTCCATTACCTGCGGCCGGTTGGCCGTCCGCGGTCACCGGCGGTCCCGGGAATTGCCGAACAGCAGCCGGTAGGCGATCAGCAGGACCAGGGCCCCGGCCACCGAGGCGATCCACATGGAGGGTTCGCCGAAGTCCTTGGGTATCGGGCGGTGCAGGAACTTCGTGGAGAGCCAGCCGCCGATGAAGGAGCCCACGATGCCGATCAGGGTCGTACCGACGATCCCGCCCGGGTCCCGGCCCGGCAGCAGGACCTTGGCGATGACGCCTGCGATCAGCCCGAGTACGAGCCAGCTGACGATGCCCATGATGCATTCCTCGTTCCTGCGCGGAGGGTTGGTACACAGATCAGGACGCCGGCCGGGCGGCAGGGGTTCCGTGGCGTGGCACGGGCCACGTGCGCAGGTCACGGCGGTGGGTCGGGCAGTGCGTCCACGGCCGGGGGTGCCGCCGTGGCCGTTGTTGCCGCGGCCCCTCCTCACCCCGGCCGGACGAACCCGCACTCGTACGCGGCGATCACCGCCTGGGTCCGGTCCCGCACCCCGAGCTTGGCCAGTACCCCCGCCACATGGGTCTTGACCGTGGCCGGGCCCACCCCCAGCCGCTGCGCGATCTCGGCGTTCGTCAGCCCCGCCGTCATCAGCCGCAGCACCGCCCGTTCCCGTTCCGACAGCCGGGCCCGCAGCGTCCGCACCGCCTCGTCCGCCGCCCGCTCCCCGGCGTGCCGGGCGGCCAGCCGGCGCACCGCCGCCGGGAACAGCAGCGAGTCGCTGCGCGCCACCAGCTGTACGGCCTGGACCAGTTCCTCCGCGCCGGACCGCTTGAGCAGAAACCCGCTGGCACCGGCCCGCAGCGCGGCATAGACGGCGGCGTCGTTCTCGAAGGTCGTCACCACGATGATGCGCGGCGGCCCGGACATCGAGGCGAGCACCTGCTCGGTCGCCCGGATCCCGTCGATCTCCGGCATCCGGACGTCCATCAGCACGAGGTCCGGGCGCAGTTCCCGGATCAGCGGCACCGCCTCGGCGCCGGTCGCGGCCTCCCCGACGACCTCCATGCCGTCCTCGGCGCCCAGGATCGCGCGCAGCGCGCTGCGCACCAGCTGTTCGTCGTCGGCGAGGACGATGCGCAGCGGACGGGGCGGTTCCCCGTCACCGGCCCGCCGGCCGTCGTTCTGCACGGTGGTCATGCCCCGTTCCCCCTGTTTCCGGCCGGCTGCCCGGCGCCGCTCGGCCCGTCATGTCGTCGCCCCCGGCCCTGGCCCCGCCCCCGCCAGCGGCAGCCGGGCCGTCAGCCGCCACACGCCGTCCTCGGCCGCTGCCGTCGCCCCGCCGCCGAGCAGCCGGGCCCGCTCGGCGATCCCCCGCAGCCCGCGGCCCCCGCCCGCCCGGGCGTCCGGGGCGGCGCGGCCGGCTCCCGGCCCGGCCTCCGGCACCGCATTTTCCACCCGTATCGTCACGTCCGCGTCCGTCACGCGTACGGCCAGCCGGACCGGCACCGGCCCGGCATGCCGCAGCGCATTGCTGAGGCCTTCCTGCACGATCCGGTAGGCCTCCCGTGAGACCACCGGCGGCAGCCCCGTACACCGTCCCTCGATGTCCGCCTCGACCGGTACGCCCGCCGCCCGGGTCCGGTCGAGCAGCGCCGCCAGGCCGTCCAGGGTGGGCGCGGGTGCGGCCGGATCGCTGTCGTCCTCCTCGCGCAACAGGCCCAGTACGGTGTCCAGTTCGGCGACCGCCGCGCGGGTGGTCTCCTCGATGGCGGTCAGTGCCCGGCGGGCGAACTCCGGGTCCGCGTCCAGCACCCGGCGGGCCGCGCCCGCCTGGAGGGTGACCGCGCTCAGCGCATGCCCGACGGCGTCGTGCAGCTCGCGGGCCAGCCGGTTGCGGGACGCCAGATCGGCGGCCCGGCGCTCGGCGGCGGCCAGCCGGTCGGCGGGCGTGGGGCCCAGCAGCACCGGGGCGCAGCGCGCCAGCAGCGCCCCGGCCCCCCAGGAGGTGCCGGCCACCAGGGCCAGCAGCGTCAGCCCCGCGAGCGGTGCCCACGCCCCGTGAAAGGCGTCCGGCCAGCCCAGTCCGGCGTGCCGCAAGGAGCCGGAGAACGGCAGCACCAGCAGCACGACGGCGGCCGGCGGCGCGGCCAGCGTCATCCCGCTGACGATCCCGCCGGCCAGCAGATGCGCCACGAACCACAGCGCGGAACGCCGCCGGGCCGCCCACGAGACGGCCGGCCCCTCGGCCAGCAACTCCGCGGGCACCCCGCACAGCGACCGCACGGCGCTCACCTCCAGCGGCCGCACCAGCGGGAAGAGCAGCGCGGCCAGCGCGGCGACCGGCAGCGCAGCGCCGAAGGCGACGAACTGCCAGCCGACGCTGCGCAGCAGGCCGGCGCCGTCGGCGAGCAGCGGCAGGAAGGCGGAGACCAGCAGGAAGAACGGCATCAACAGCGCGCCGCCCAGCACCAGATGGACCCAGCGCCGGCCGGTCAGCCGCATCGGACGGCCTCGCGTGCGGCGAAGATGGCTGGTGCTGTGGGGTACGGGGCTCGGGCCGGGCGGCCGGTCGGAAGGCTCATGGCCGCCAGCCTTCCGGTGGCCGGCCCGGCTGCGCCTCGGCCCCGGTGACGATCCGCCTCCGCCGCACGGGGGAGGGCCGCCCGGCGGGGGCGGCGGCCGCGGTGGCTCACAGCCGCCGGCCGGCCGGCGCCAGCCGGTCGCGGGCGGCAAGCAGGGCGTCCTTGATCATCTGCTCATGGGCCGGGGCCAGCCGGGCCACCGGCACCGAGCAGCTGAGCGCGTCCCGGGCCGGTGTCCGGGAGGGCAGCGCGACACCGAAACAGCACAGGCCCAGGGTGTTCTCCTCGCGGTCGACCGCATACCCCTGTGCGCGCACCGTGTGCAGCTCCTCGATCAGCTGCTCGCGGTCGGTGCGGGTGTGCTCGGTCAACCGCGGGAGGACCGGCGGCAGCAACGACCGCACCTGGTCGTCGGTGTGCGTGGCGAGCAGCGCCTTGCCCAGCGCGGTGGAGTGCGCGGGCAGCCGCCGGCCGACGCGGGTGAAGGGGCGCAGATGGTGCGGGGACTGCCGGGTGGCGAGAGAGACGACGTGGGTGCCGTCGAGGCGGGCGAGGTGGATGGTCTCCGTGGTGTCGTCGGAGAGCCGGTCCAGCGTCGGCCGGGCCGCGGCCACCACCTCGTCGCCGTCGAGGTAGGACGTGCCGACCAGCAGCGCACGCACGCCGATGCCGTAGCGGGTGCCGGTCGCGTCGGTCTCGATCCAGCCCAGGTCGACGAGGGTGCGCAGCAGCATGTAGAGACTGGACTTCGGATAGCCGACCGCTTCCTGGACGGACGCCAGGCTGTGCATTCCAGGGCGACCCGCGAAGTATTCGAGCAACTCCACCGTCCGCACCGCGGATTTGACCTGCGATCCACCGGTATCGGCAGCTGACATCGCCCTTGACCCCTCTGTTCCGGCCGCCATAGAGTCCCAGTGGTTCGGGTTCATGGTCTGGAACGCCGTTCAGCATATAGAACGCGGTCCGGTGTGCTGCACGAAAGCGGAACGTCTCCGAACGACTCGGCACGGCATCGCCCGGGAGGAATGCACGGTGGCAGCAGCAGCTCCAGTCTGGAGTGTCGATCCGCGAACCGGGAAGCAGCGGGAACAGGTTGCGGTGGAGGCCACAGCCGACGAGGTGGACGCCGTGGTCCGGGCCGCGCACGCCGCCCGCGGCGCACTCGCCGACCGTGCCGTACGCGCCGCCCTGTTGCGCCGCGCCGCCGATCTGCTCGACGAGGCGGGCGAGGCGGTCATCGAGGCAGCCGACGCCGAGACCGCGCTCGGCCCCGGCCGGCTCACCGGTGAACTCGCCCGCACCACCTACCAGTTGCGGGCCTTCGCGGACCTCGTGCAGGAGGGCGCGTTCCTCGACGTACGGATCGACCACGCCGACCCGGGCCTTGCTCCGCCCCGGCCCGACCTGCGCCGTTACAAGATTCCGCTCGGCCCGGTCGCGGTCTACTCCGCCAGCAACTTCCCGCTCGCCTTCTCGGTACCGGGCGGCGACACGGCCAGCGCCCTGGCGGCCGGCTGCCCGGTCGTCGTCAAGGCCCACCCGGACCATCCGGCCACCTCCGAGCTGTGCGCCGCGCTGCTGCGCCGCGCCGCCGCCGAGGCCGGCCTGCCCGAGGGCGTGCTGCACCTGGTGCACGGCTTCCAGGCCGGCGTCGACCTGGTACGCCACCCACTGATCACCGCGGCCGGCTTCACCGGTTCGGTCCGCGGCGGCCGTGCGCTGTACGACGCGGCCGCCGCCCGCCCGCACCCCATCCCCTTCCACGGCGAACTGGGCAGCCTCAACCCCGTGGTGATCACCGAGGCCGCGGCCGGGGAGCGCGCCGAGCAGCTCGGCGCCGGACTGGCCGGGTCGATGACGCTCGGCGTCGGCCAGTTCTGCGTCAAGCCCGGCTTGGTCCTGGCGCCCGGCGGCGAGGCGGGCGACCGGCTGCTGACCTCGCTGACCGCCGCGGTCAGCAACAGCGAGGCCGGGGTGCTGCTCGACCACCGGATGCGCCAGGCGTTCCTCGACGGGATCCAGAGCCGCGCCGCGCTCCCGGACGTCGAGGCGCCGGTGACCCCGGGCGCCGGCGGTGAGCACACCGTCAGCGCCGGCTTCCTCACCGTCCCCGCCGACCGCCTCACCACCGACGGGCCCCACGACCTCCTCCTGGAGGAGTGCTTCGGCCCGGTGACCGTCGTCGCCCGCTACACCGACGAGGCCGAGATCGCCGCCGTCCTCGCCCGGCTGCCCGGCAACCTCACCGCCACGCTCCACCTCGGCGACGCGGAGAGCGCCGGCACCGACGGGGCGGGGCGCGGCGCCCGGCTGCTGGCGGACGTCACCCCGCTCGCCGGCCGGGTGGTCGTCAACGGCTGGCCGACCGGGGTCGCGGTCGCCCCCGCCCAGCACCACGGCGGCCCCTACCCGGCCACGACCTCCACCTCCACCTCCGTCGGCGGCACCGCCGTGGAACGCTGGCTGCGCCCGGTCGCCTACCAGGACACCCCACCCGCCCTGCTGCCGCCCGAACTGCACGAGGACAACCCGCTCGGCCTGCCGCGCCGGATCGACGGCAAGGCCGAAGGCCTCTAGGTGTGTTGTCCGGACAGGTTGGTGATGCGGCTGGCTGGGGTGTGGCCGCTGATTGCGGTGTGGGGTCGGTGGTAGTTGTACCAGTCCAGCCAGTCGGGAAACGCTGCTCGCCGTTCGGCGTCTGAGGTGTAGGGCTGGTGGTAGGCCCATTCGTCGAGCAGGGTGCGGTGGAAGCGTTCGACCTTGCCGTTGGTCTGGGGGCGCCAGGGCCGGGTCCAGCGGGGTTGGATGCCCAGGTCGTGGCAGGTCTGGCGCCAGGTGTTCTTGGTGTAGGCCCAGGCGTTGTCGGTCAGCACGCGTTCGACGGTGACGCCTTGGGCGGCGAACCAGGCGGTGGCGCGGGTGAGGAAGGCCGCGCAGGTCGGGGCGGTCTCGTTGGGGAGGTCTTCGGTGTAGGCCAGGCGGGAGTGGTCGTCGAGGGCGGTGTGCAGGTAGGCGTATCCCACGCCGCCTCGGCGGTCCTTGTGCGGGCTGGAGGCGGCCCGGCCGTGGACTTTGTGGCCGCCGCCGTCGGGGATGCGGCCGAGTTTCTTGACGTCGATGTGGACCAGTTCGCCAGGCCGGGCGCGTTCGTAGCGGCGGACGGGTTCGCCGGTGGCTCGGTCGCAGGCTGACAGGGCGGGCAGGTCGTGGCGTTGGAGGATGCGGTGGGCGGTGGAGGCCGCGACGCCGGCGCGGGCGGCCAGTCGCAGTGGGCCGATGCGGTGTTCGCGCCGCATCCGCAGCACGTGCTCCTCGAGGGCTGGGGAGGTGCGTCGGGGCTGGTGGTGGGGGCGGCTGGAGCGGTCGTTCATGCCCGCGTGGCCATGTGATCGGTAGCGGCCGGCCCAGCGGGCGGCGGTGGTGTGGCTGACCTGGAAGCGTTCCGCAGCCCTTCGTAGCGGCCAGCCGTCGTCGACGACGCACCGGGCAAGGCGAAGCCTGCCGGTCGGCGTCAAGGGGGCGTTACGGTGGATCACGAGGGCCTCCTGTGCTCGGCGGTAGATGTCGCAATCCCCACCGAGCCAGAAGGCCCTCACCTCGTTCAAGCACCCAGGACGCGTGTCACCAACGTCCCCGGACAACACATCTAGGCCGTTCCATTTGGCGGCGAGGGGGAGAGCCTCCGCTTCCGGGCTCACCTCCGTGGGCGCCCCGTGCCATCATGGTCGCGAGGAGCGAACGGGAGGACGCACGACGGTGAGCCGGCTGATCGAACGCGACTCCGTCAGGCGGCCAGGATCCTCGACGGTGCGCGCGAACTGGCCGTCGAACACGGTGTCCGCAAGGTGACCATCGCCGAGATCGCCGCGGGCGTGGGCAAGGGCACGGTCCACCTGTACTGGGAGACCAAGGGACAAGGAGCGTGCACACCGTGGACCAGGAGAACGTGAGCGCCACCCTGACCGTCGCCGTGCCCGCCGCGAGGGTGTTCGCGGTGCTGGCGGATCCGACGGCCCATGCTGCGATCGACGGCACCGGCTGGGTTCAGGAAGCTGCCGACCGGGCGCCGCTGACCGAAGTGGGGCAGATTTTCCGGATGGACATGTATCACGCCAACCATCCCCACGGTGACTACCAGGTGGCCAACCAGGTCCAGGTACTCGACCCGCCGCGCGCCATCGGCTGGCTGACGGGGACGGAGAAGGCCGACGGTCACCTGGAGTTCGGCGGCTGGCTCTGGCGTTACGACCTTGCGCCACTCGGCCCGTCCGAGACCGAGGTCACGCTCACCTACGACTGGTCGGCGGTGCCGCAGAACATCCGGGAGTACATCCAGTTCCCGCCGTTCGGCCCGGAGCACCTCACCAACTCGCTGCAGCACCTGGCCGAGCTCGTCTCCGCTTAGCCTCCCTCCGCCGTCTCCGTCGGCTCCCTCCGGGCGACGAGCTGCAGCCGCTCGGCGGTCCGCCCGTCCAGCGTGCCCACCGACCCCCGCCGCTCCGCCAGCACCGAGAAGCCCGCCGCCCGCACCAGCCCCCGCAGCCGCTCCGGCGGATGGTGCCGGAACACCCCGCCGTCGGGCGTCTCGAACACGCCGTACGTCCCGTACCGCTCCGCGAACCGCGCATAGCGCTCCTGGTTGAGCGCATCGTCCTGGAGCGGCACATCGCTCAGGTACAGCACCCCGCCGGGCCGCACCAGCCGCCCCAGCTCCCCGGCGATCGCGGTCTGGTCCGCGTCCCCGGGCACACAGGTGAGCACCGCGAACAGCAGCGCCGCATCGAACGCCCCGTCCTCGAACGGCAGCGGAAACCCGGCCCACCGCAGCAGATCCAGCTCCGGATGCTCCCGCCGGCCCCGGGCGATCAGCGCCGCCGACACATCCACGCCGCGCACCGCGCGATAGCCGAGCCCGGCCAGCTCGGCGGTCAGCCGCCCGTAGCCGCAGCCGTAGTCCAGTACGTGCGCGCCGCGCGGCACATACGCGTCCAGCAGCGCCGGATCGAGGGGATGGGTGAAGGTCTTGGCGGACCCGGTGGTCTCCCAGAAGCCGAGGAAATCCTGTGGCGAGGTCATGGCGGGACGCTACTCCTCGGAACGAGAAGCCCGCTTCAGGGCGCCGGCCCGTGGACGAAAACGAGGTGCGCGCGACCTCTGTCGTTGACAGGCTGCGCCGGTGAATCGTGAACAGATCTCCAGGATCGCCCATGCTGAGCACCCGATAAAGTCTCCGCTCGACGACGACTCGGTGCGTCGGCTGCTGGAACGCGGGCTCCCACGCGGCGACGAGCGGGTGCTCGACCTCGGTTGTGGCGGCGCGGAATGGCTCCTGCGCGCGCTGGCCATGTGCCCGCACCTGCACGCCGTAGGCGTGGACATTTCCGAGGACGCCCTGGCACAGGCCCGCCGGGCGGCGAGCGACCTCGGCGTGCAAGAGCGCCTCGTTCTCCATCACCAGGAAGCCGGCGACTTCGTGTCCTCGCAGCCGTTCGACCTGGTGCTCAGCTTCGGGGCCACGCATGCCTTCGGTGGTCTGCTCCCCACCCTCGCGGCGGCACGCAGGCACCTGGCACCCGGCGGCCGCGTCCTCATCGGTGAAGGCTTCTGGGACCGCGCCCCTTCCCAGGAGGCCAGAGAGATGCTCGGGGACTTCACCGACCTGGCGACCACCGTGGACCGCGTCGTGTCCGAGGGGTGGACCCCCGTCCACGGACACGTCAGCACACGCCGTGAGCTGGACGACTACGAATGGGCCTGCTGGGGCTCGCTGGCCTCCTGGGCCCTGGACCACCCCGCCGATCCGGCCAGCTCGCACGTGCTCACGACAGCCACCACCCGTCGCTCCGAATGGCTGCGCGCCTACCGGGACACCTGGGGCTTCGTCTCCCTGGTCCTGCGCCGGACGCCCGACTGCCCCTGAACCTCCTGTGGCGAGGTCATGCCGGGACGCCACCCCCGGGAATAGCCCCGCACCCCGAAAGGTTGCACCAGGGCACACCCACGACGAGGAAAGTCAGCCATCCCATGCGCGTCGAAATCTGGTCCGACATCGCCTGCCCCTGGTGCTATATCGGCAAGGCCCGCTTCGAGGCCGGGCTCGCCGCGTTCGCGCACCGTGAGGTCGTCGAGGTGGTGCACCGCTCCTTCGAGCTGGACCCGAATGCGCCGGCCGCCGACGGCGTCCCGATGCTCGACATGCTCGCCGCGAAGTACGGCGTGACCCGCGAGCAGGCCGCGGCGATGGAGGCCCGGGTCGCCGAGGCCGCGGCTGGGGAGGGGCTGGACTACCGCTCCGACCGGATCCACGGCAACACCTTCGACCTGCACCGGCTGCTGCACCTGGGCAAGTTGTACGGCGTCCAGGACGCCCTGCTCGACGCCTTCTACCGCGCCAACTTCGCTGAGGCCCGGGCGCTCGGCGACCCCGCCGTCCGCAGCGAGATCGCCGTCGGCGCGGGGCTGCCCGCCGACGAGGTCGCCCGGGTGCTGGCCGACCCCGGGGCGTATGCCCAGGAGGTGCGCGCCGAGGAGCGCGCGGCGGCGGAGCTGGGCGCCACCGGCGTGCCGTTCTTCGTCATCGACCGCCGCTACGGCATCTCCGGCGGACAGCCCGCCGAGGTCTTCCGGCAGGCCCTGGAGCGGGCGTACGCCGACGGCGGCGAGCCGCTGTCGACCGCCGGCGAGGGCGAGGCGCATGGGGACGACGGCTGCGCCGTGCCCGGGACATGACCGCGCCGCCGGCCTGCCGCACCCGCGCGGGGCCGTAAGGCCCGGTGGCGGGATACGGCCCGCGTCACGGCCCGTGCCATGGACTGGCCGACGATCACCCACCACAGTGGGCACATGCAACGACGTGAGCCACTCGGCGGGGCCGAATTCGCGCCCGAGACGACGTATCTGAACTCTGCCTCCAGCGGACTCCTCCCGGCGCGCAGCGCCGCCGCGCTGCGTGCTGCGCTCGATGAATCCGCCTCCTACGGCACGATGGGCCGCGACTACTTCGCCGCCGCCTCGGCGTCCCGGGAGGCCTTCGCCCGGCTGATGGGCGTGCCCGCCGAGCGGGTCGCCGTCGGCAGTTCGGTCGCGGTGCAGTCCGCGTTCGTGGCCTCCTCGCTTCCGGCGGACGCCGAAGTGCTGGCCCCCGAGGGCGACTTCAGCTCCCTGGTCAATCCGCTCGCCGCCCGACCGGGCCTCACGCTGCGCACCGTACCGCTGGAGGCGCTCGCCGACGAGGTGCGCCCCGGCACCGCCCTGGTCGCCTTCAGCGCCGTGCAGTCGAGGGACGGCCGGATCGCCGACATGGCGGCGGTGCGTGAGGCCGCGCGGGCGCACGGGGCGCGCACCTACCTCGACGCCACCCAAGCCGCCGGCTGGCTGCCGCTGCGCGCCGCGGACTTCGACTTCGTCGTCGCCGGCGCCTTCAAGTGGCTGCTGTGCCCGCGCGGCACGACCTTCATGGCCTTCGGCGGGGAGCTGGGCGCGGGCGCGCCGTGGCCGGCCGCGCCGCATGCGGGCTGGGTCGCCGGTGAGGACCTCGGTGCGTCCAACTACGGCCTGATCCGGCCGGCCGCCACCGCCCGGCGCTTCGACGAGCCGCATGCCTTCTACTCCTACATCGGCGCGGAGCAGTCGCTCGCCCTCATCGATGAGCTGGGGGTGGACACCATCCACGCCCACAACACCGCACTCGCCGCCCACTACCGTGCCGGGCTGGCCGAGCGCGGCCTGACGCCGGTTTCCGCGCCGGGCTCGGCGATCGTCTCCACGCCGGGTCTCACGGACGCCGAACACCGGCTGGCCGAGGCGGGGGTACGGATCTCGGTGCGCGGCGGACTGCTCCGCGCGGCCTTCCATCTGTACAACTCGACGGATGATGTGGAGCGGCTGTTGTCCCTGGTGGGGTAGGGCCGGGCCGAGCCGGGGAATGCCCGCGGGGCCCCCGGTGTCGAGACTGATGTAATGGGCAACGGACATGTTCCGAGCAGCAGTTGAGAGGCCCTCAGTGACCACCGCATTCGACCCCATGGACCTCGCGGGCATCCGGCTCGCCCACCGCATCGTCATGGCGCCGATGACCCGCAACCGCGCCACCGCCGAGGGCGTCCCCACCCCGTCCATGGTCCGCTACTACACCCAACGGGCCTCGGCCGGCCTCATCATCACCGAGGCGGCCCAGACCGACCCCATCGGCCGCGGCTACCCGCTCACCCCCGGTCTGCACACCCCCGCACAGATCGCCGGATGGCGCGAGGTCACCGACTCCGTGCACGCCGCGGGCGGCAGGATCTTCGCGCAGCTGTGGCACGGCGGCCGCATCGGCCACCCGGTGCTGCTGGCCGACGACCTGCTGCCGGTGGCGCCCTCCGCGGTCGCCGCGGCGGGCCAGGTCTTCACCCACGAGGGCCTCAAGGACTTCGTCACCCCGCGCGCGCTGACCGGCGAGGAGATCGCCGAGACCATCGCCGGGTTCGCGGACGCCGCCCGCAACGCCTTGGAGGCCGGGTTCGACGGGGTGGAGATCCACGGCGCCAACGGCTATCTGATCCACCAGTTCCTGGCCCCCGGCTCCAACCTGCGCACCGACGAGTGGGGCGGCTCCGACGAGGCCCGGGCCCGTTTCGCCGTCGAGGTCGTCAAGGCCGTCGCCGGCGCGGTCGGCGCGCACCGCACCGGTCTGCGGCTCTCGCCCGGCAACCCCTTCAACGACATCCACGAGCCCGCGCCGGAGGCCACGTACACCACGCTGGTCGACGCCGTCGCCCCGCTGGGCCTGGCCTACCTGCACACCTGCGACGTCCGTGACACGGAGCTGCTGAGCCGGCTGCGCCAGCGCTTCGGCGGGACGTTCCTGCTCAACCCGGCCACCGACGGCCGGCCCACCGGGCCCGAGGAGCTGTCGCTCGTCGAGCGGGGCGAGGCCGATCTCCTCGCGTACGGCGAGCTGTTCCTCGCCAACCCCGACCTGCCCCGCCGCCTGGCCCGCGGCGGCCCCTTCAACACCCCCGACCGGGAGAGCTTCTACGGCGGCGACGACTCCGGCTACCTCGACTACCCGGCACTGGACGCCTGAGCAGCGGCCGGCCCGCGCAACGCACACGGCGCGGCCGCCGCACAGACCCTGCTGTGCGGCGGCCGCGCCACCGGGATCTCCGCGACTACCTCACCGGCGTGAAGTCACGGGCCCCGATGTACTCCGGGCGCCGGACCGGCGCCGCGAACGGCTCCACCGCCGCGTTCTCCACGCTGTTGAAGACGATGAAGACATTGCTGCGCGGGTACGGCGTGATGTTGTCACCCGAGCCGTGCATGGCGTTGCAGTCGAACAAGGTCGCCGAGCCGGCCTTGCCCGTGAAGAGGCGGATGCCGTGCTTGTCCGCCATCTTCGTCAGCACCTCGTCCGACGGGATGCCCGCGTCCTGCATCTGCAGCGACCGCTTGTAGTTGTCCTTCGGCGTCGCACCCTCGCAGCCCACGAAGTGCTGGTGCGAACCGGGCATGATCATCAAGCCGCCGTTGGTGTCGTAATTCTCCGTCAGCGCGATCGAGACCGACACGGTGCGCATGTTCGGCAGCCCGTCCTCGGCGTGCCAGGTCTCGAAGTCCGAGTGCCAGTAGAAGCCGGAGGCACCGAAGCCCGGCTTCACATTGATCCGCGACTGGTGGACGTAGACGTCCGAGCCGAGGATCTGCCGGGCACGGCCGACCACGCGCGGGTCGGAGACCAGCTTGGCGAACACCTCGCTGATCTTGTGCACCTCGAACACGGACCGCACGGTCTGCGTCTTCTTCTCGACGATGGAGCGCGGGTCGGCGCGCATCGTCGGGTCGAGAACGAGCCGGTCCAGTTCGGCGCGGTACACCGCGACTTCTTCCGCCGTCAGCAGCTCCCCGATGGCAAAGAAGCCGTCGCGTTCGAAGTCGCTCAGCTCGGACGGCGCGAACGGGCCGGCCGTTCCGGGCTGCGACCACACCACCGGGTCCTTCCGCGGGGTGATGACCTCAGCGGTCCCACGGGTCGGGTACAGGTCGGCGGTGCGCTCGGGTGCGGTGGTCATGGTGTTGCCTTCCTCTCCTCTCGTACGGGCTCTGGCTTACGTGGTACGGGCCTTCCTCAGCTGCCGGACGGGGCAGGCGGGGGGTGCGCCTCAGACCGTTTCGGGCTCCGGATCCGGCTCGGTGAGCAGCGGGTAGACACCGTTCTCGTCGTGGTCCTCACGGCCGGTGACCGGCGGGTTGAAGACGCAGACGCAGCGGAAGTCCTTCTTGATCCGCATGGTGTGCTTCTCGTGTCCGTCGAGCAGGTACATCGTGCCCGGGGTGATGGTGTGCTTCTCGCCGGTCTCGTCGTTGGTGAGTTCGGCCTCTCCCTCTACGCAGAGTACGGCCTCGATGTGGTTCGCGTACCACATCGACGTCTCCGTACCGGCGTACAGGGTGGTCTCGTGCAGGGAGAAGCCGACGCGCTCCTTGGCGAGCACGATGCGCTTGCTCTCCCACGTGCCGGACTTGGCCTTGACGTGGCGGTCGGTGCCTTCGATGTCCTGGAGGGATCGGACGATCACGGTGCGGGGTGCCTTTCTGTGGAACGGTAAGGAACGCTGGGGGCCGTTGGGCCGATCAGGCGCAGTCGCGGACCGCGCGGGCGAGGATGCGCAGACCCTCGTCCAGTTCCTCGGGGGTGGTCGTCAGGGCCGGAAGCAGCTTGACGACCTCGCTCTCCGGGCCGGAGGTCTCGATCAGCAGACCCAGCTCGAAGGCGCGCTTGGCGATTTTGTCGGCCAGGGGCTTGTCGTTGCACTCCAGGCCCCACACCAGACCGCGGCCGCGGTACTCGGCGATGGCGTCCGGGTGCTCCTCGGCGATGGCCTTCAGGTGTGCTTCGACGATCTCACCGCGGGCGAGAGTCTGCTTCTCCATCTGGCCGTCGGCCCAGTAGGTGTCCAGCGTCGCGGCGGCGGTGACGAAGGCCGGGTTGTTGCCGCGGAAGGTGCCGTTGTGCTCGCCCGGCTCCCAGATGTCCAGCTCGGGCTTGAACAGGGTGAGCGCGAGCGGCAGGCCGTAGCCGCTGATGGACTTCGAGACGGTGACGATGTCCGGCACGATGCCCGCCTCCTCGAAGGAGAAGAAGGCACCCGTACGGCCGCAGCCCATCTGGATGTCGTCGACGATGAGCAGCATGTCCCAGCGCTCACACAGGTCGGACAGGGCGCGCAGCCACTCGGGCCGGGCCACGTTGATGCCGCCCTCGCCCTGGACCGTCTCGACGATCACGGCGGCGGGGGTGTTCAGACCGGAGCCCTGGTCCTCCAGCAGCCGCTCGAACCACAGGAAGTCCGGGTAGGTGCCGTCGAGGTAGTTGTCGAACGGCATCGGGGTGCCGTGCACCAGCGGGATACCGGCGCCGGCCCGCTTCATGGAGTTACCGGTGACGGCGAGCGCGCCCAGCGACATGCCGTGGAAGGCGTTGGTGAAGGACACGATCGACTCGCGGCCCTTGACCTTACGGGCCAGCTTCAGCGCGGCCTCGACGGAGTTGGCGCCCGTCGGGCCCGGGAACATGACCTTGTAGGGCAGGTCGCGCGGCCGCAGGATGATGTTCTGGAACGACTCCAGGAAGGCCCGCTTGGCCGTGGTGGACATGTCCAGGCCGTGGGTGACCCCGTCCCGCTCGATGTAGTCGATCAGAGCGCGTTTGAGTACGGGGTTGTTGTGGCCGTAGTTGAGCGAGCCGGCGCCGGCGAAGAAGTCGAGGTAGGTGTGACCGTCCTCGTCGGTCATGCGGCTGCCCTGCGCACGGTCGAAGACGGTGGGCCAGCTACGGCAGTAGCTGCGGACCTCCGACTCCACGGTCTCGAAGACGCTCAGATCGGGCTGGGTGATGGTCACAGCATGCTCCTGGGAGATGAGTGGCGAAAGATGGGAAGTCTGTGGGGGCTGGGCGGTGCCGGCGGGTGTCGCGGGGTGTGTGCCGGATCCGCATGGCCGCTGCGGCGCGGTGGCCGCGCGGCCCTCGGGCTCGGTCAGTGCCCTGAGCGGGCGGGTGGGGGGAACGGGCCGATGAGGTGCAGCACCTCCGGCTCGTGGCCCTGCTCGGGGAACAGCCCTGCGTCGAAGAGCACCTCGCGCTTGATCGGCACCGAGTGCCGCTCGGCGAAGGACGCGAACAACCGGTTCGATGCGGCGTTGTCGGGGGTGATGGTGGTCTCGACGAAACGCACGCCCAGCGCGTCCGTGGCACGGGCGGTGAGCCCGTCCAGGAGTGCGGCCGCCAGCCCCTGGCCACGGTGCGCAGCGTCGACGGCCACCTGCCAGACGACGAGCGTCTCCGGGCGCTCGGGGCGGATGTATCCGGTGACGAAGGCGGCCGGCTCACCCTTCGCGTCGCGAGCGACGACGGAGGTGGCGGCGAAGTCGCGACACCACAGGAGGTAGCTGTAGGAGGAGTTGAGGTCCAGCGCCTTGGAGTCGCGGGCGATGCGCCAGATCGCGGCTCCGTCCTCCACTCGTGGGGTGTCGAGCTTGAAGCCCTCCGGAAATTCTCTGAAATCGCTTCGGGCACCTGCATGGTCTGCTTGTGCGGCGGTCATGGGAATTAAATTTACCCAGGGAAAAAGGAAATTGCATCGCGGGCAGGGGTTACGGAAGCGACGAAGATGTGTTATCGCGCGGGGGCGCCCGTCCGCGCGATGCCACCGCAAAATGTCACGATTTGACCAGGATGTTCGGGGCGAAACGGACACGTTGTGTAGTCGGTCACAGCTCCGTAACGCCCAGGAGATGCGTCCGAATTACGGTACTTGCCACTAGCAAAATCTTGGCGTTTGAGGTGCGGAAAAGCGGGCAGAAGAATACGGGAAGCTGTACCGCAAGGGAATTGGGAATTCGCCTCCCGAAGGCTCGGCGTAAGCCCATCGAAACCTGAGCGACAAGTCCGTGACAAGACCCCGGACACCATGCGCGAGATGATGTTGGCCGACCCGTGAGAACGGACACGGAACGTGTGCGGAACGCTCCCGGAAGCGGACACGGAACGTATGCCGACCGCACACGGAGAGAGCGCAGCCAAAAGCACGGGCAATGCGCCGGGTTCCCGGGGAAGCGGCCGCGCGAAAGCGCCCGCCGGCCCGTTGCGGCAGCAGCGTCCGCCCACCGCACCTCGGCGCCTAAAGTGCCGGTATGACGTCGATGAGTGAGGGTGCGGTGCTGCACCTCAAGGGGCGGGTACTCGTCGGGCCGGACGAGGTCCGCGACGAGCTGTGGGTCGTCGGTGGCCGGGTCACCTTCGACCGGCCGACGATGGCACGGGATGCCACCACCGTGACGGGCTGGGCGCTGCCGGGCCTGGTCGACGCCCACTGCCATGTGGGCCTGGACGCGCACGGCCCGGTGGACGACGCCACCAGCGAGAAACAGGCGCTCACCGACCGTGACGCGGGGACCCTGCTGATCCGCGACGCCGGCTCGCCCTCCGACACCCGCTGGATCGACGACCGCGCGGACCTGCCACGGATCATCCGCGCCGGCCGTCACATCGCCCGTACCAAGCGCTACATCCGCAACTACGCCCACGAGATCGAGCCCGCGGACCTGGTCGCGTACGTCGCCCGGGAGGCCCGTCGCGGCGACGGCTGGGTCAAGCTCGTCGGCGACTGGATCGACCGCTCCACGGGCGATCTGGAGGCCTGCTGGCCCCCGGGCGCGGTCGAGGCGGCCATCGCCGAGGCGCACCGGCTCGGCGCCCGGGTGACCGCCCACTGCTTCGCGGAGGACTCCCTCGCCCCGCTCGTCGAGGCCGGCATCGACTGCATCGAGCACGCCACCGGTCTCACCGAGGACACCATCCCGCTGTTCGCCGAGCGCGGCGTCGCCATCGTCCCCACGCTCGTCAACATCGCCACGTTCCCGCTCCTCGCGGACGGCGGCGAGGCGAAGTTCCCGCGCTGGGCGGACCACATGCGGCGGCTGCACGCGCGCCGCTACGACACCGTACGGGCGGCCTATGACGCCGGGGTGCCCGTCTTCGCCGGTACGGACGCCGGCGGCTCGCTCGCCCACGGGCTGGTCGCCGAGGAGGTCGTCGAGCTGACCCGGGCCGGGCTGCCCGCCGTGGCGGCCCTCTCCGCCACCACCTGGGGCGCCCGGGACTGGCTGGGCCGCCCCGGCCTCACCGAGGGTGCCTCGGCGGACCTGGTGGTCTACGAGAGCGATCCGCGCGAGGACGTCCGGGTGCTGGCCGCGCCCCGGCGGGTGGTGCTGCGCGGGGAGGTCGTGGGCTAGGGCGGCCTCGCCCCACGGCCGGGGGGCACCCCTGGTAGCCGGGCGGCCCCGCTCCGCCACAGCGGCCGGGCGAGGCCGTGTGGTGTTCCATGACGGCCTGATCCCCGTCCTGTGAGCAACCGATGACGACCAGGCTGACCGGCGATTTCCGCTGGTTTGGTGGGGACATGCACACCGATACCAGTCCTCATCGCACGCCCCCACGTCACCGGCGCCCGGCGGTCCTCGCCGCTGTTGCCCTGGTCACCGTGAGTGCCGCTGCCGCCCTGGCCGGCTGCAACGGCGGATCCGGCGGCGGGGCGGACGCGGACTCCTCCGCGCAGCAGCAGAAGGCCGGCAAGAAGGTCCTGTGGATGGGGGACTCCATCGCCGGCGCCGAGGCCCCGCCCCTGGAGGCGGCGCTTAAGGCGAGCGGCCAGCGCTTCAAGGACGCCTCGTCCGACGGCGGTGGCACGGTCGTCGCGAGCGACACCATGGCCGGCTCGATCGCACAGGACACATGGAAGGACCTGAAGAAGAACCTCGCGTCGTTCCGGCCGGACGTGATCGCCTACCAGCTCACCACCTACGACTGGGGCACGCCCGCGCAGCAGCGTGCCGCGTACGAGAAGCTCGCGAAGACCGCGCGGGACGCCGGCGCCGAGCTCGACCTCGTCTCCGCGCCGCCGTTCAAGATCGACGACTTCTACAAGAAGTACGAGGGTGCGATCAAGAGCGCGCCGAAGGTGGCCAAGGAGGTCGCCGACAAGAGCGGCGGCACGGTGCATTTCCTCGACGCCACCCCGCTGTGGGGCACCGACAGCGCCGGTAAGCAGGCCCAGCGCTCCCCGGACGGCATCCACTCCTGTCAGCAGGGCTCGGCCGCCTTCGCCAAGTGGTTCACCGAGCAGCTCGGCAAGCAGGACGGCTTCACCCCGGCCGCGCCGGAGAAGTGGGCGAAGGGCTCATGGACCGGCAGCAAGCGGTACGTGCCGCTCAAGTGCAGCTGACCCCCCGTGGCCCCGCGCCGGCTCCGGCGCACCGTCTCCTTCCCCCTTCGTACGTGGCGGACCGGCCGATGCGCCCGCACCGGCCGGTCCGCCGAGGACTCCGCCATGGCTGACACCCTTCCCGTACCGTCCGTGCACCGCCGTCCCCGCCCCGGCCGCGCTCCCGGCCGTGCCCATATCGCCCCGCTCGACGGGCTGCGCGGCCTGGCCGTCGCCGCCGTGCTGCTGTTCCACGCCGGCTACCTGGGCGGCGGCTTCCTCGGTGTCGACCTGTTCTTCGTCCTGTCGGGCTTCCTGATCACGGGGCTGCTGCTGGGGGAGGTGCAGAAGCGGGGCCGGATCCACCTGGGCGCGTTCTGGGCGCGGCGGGCGCGCCGTCTGCTGCCGGCGCTGGCCGTCATGGGCACCGCGGCCCTGCTGCTCGCCTGGGCGGTCGGCCCGCCGTCCCTGCTCGGCTTCGCGCTCGACGATGCGCCGTGGGCCGCGGCGCAGGCGGTGAACTGGCACTTCATCGCCGAACAGGTCGGATACTTCAACGCCTCCGACACCCGCCTGTTCTCGCACCTGTGGAGCATCGCCGTGGAGTGGCAGTTCTACCTGGTGTGGCCGCTGGTGGTCGCCGTGGCCGGCCGCGGCCGGGGCGGTACGCGGCGGGTCGCCGTCCTAGCCGGTGCGGGCGCGCTCGCGTCGCTGGCACTCATGATCCAGCTCGGCACTGCCGTGGACACCACGCGGGCGTACGAGGGCACCGACACCCGGGCCTTCGCGCTGCTGCTCGGCGCGCTGGCGGCGACCGCGCCGGTGCGCCGGCTGGCCGCCCGGGTGCCGGGACCGGCCGCCGACGGGGTGTGCGCGCTGCTGGTGTGCGGGCTGGTGGCGTCGTGGGTGCTGACCGGCGGCCAGAACGCGCCCGGCCTCTTCCAGGGCGGGCTGTTCGCGCACTCGCTGGCCGCCGCCGTGCTCATCGCGCTGCTCGCCGCGGCGCCGGGCGGGTATGCCGGGCGGGCGCTGGGCAGCGCCGTCCCCCGCCGGCTCGGGGAGCTCTCGTACAGCCTCTACCTGTGGCACTGGCCGGTGTATCTGCTGCTGCCGCAGGAGGTCTTCGGCGTCGGCGGCTGGGCGCGTGCCGCCCTGGCGATCGGCCTGTCGCTGGGGGCCGCGGTGCTGTCGAAGCTCCTGGTGGAGGACCCGGTGCGGTTCCGGACGCGGTGGGCCACCGGGCGCCGGGGACTGGTGGCGCTCACCGCCGCGGCCGTCGTGGCGGCGGGGGTGTGGACGGTCATCCCGCGGCCGCAGCTGGGGGCCGGAACGGTGGATGTGAACCAGCTGATGTCGCCGTAAGCGGTGGCACAGGGCACCGGGCCCGGCACGGAGGAGAGACTGGGCGAATGCGGAATAAGCGGAGGAAGTGGGCGTCATGCGGATAAGGCGCGCCGCGCGCCGCGGGGCCGGGTGGCAGGCGCCGGCCGCCGTAGTGGCCGCGGCTGTGGCGCTCGCCGGCTGCGGGGTCACGGACGCCGGGCCGGCGGCGGCCGGTGCGCCGGCCCGAGGGGCGCGGACGGCCGACGGGCCGGCGGTGCGGGCCTACTTCCTCACCGCGAACGGCACCTGGCCCGTCGCCCGGCCCGCCCCGCCCGGCGCCGGGCCGCAGACGGCGCTGAACGCGCTGCTGGCCGGGCCCACCCGGGCCGAACGGGCCCGCGGGCTGAGGACGGCGCTCCCGGCCGGCCCGCACGAGGTCCGGGCCCAGGCAACGCCAGGGGCGGTCGACCTGTATCTGCCGTGGGTGGTGTCGGAGCTGGAGACGACGGCGGTGAGCCAGCTGGTGTGCACGGCCGCCGCGGCGCCGGGCATCCCGGGCCACAAGCGCCCGGTGGACGTGGTCGTACGGATCCATGAATCAGGGCTGTCGCCGAAGGGCGAGCGTCCCTGGCCGGTGATGTGCGACGAGACCGGCGCGGCCGCCCCCGTGGAGGCCGTCCGTGCGGCCCGCTGACCCGCGCCTGCGCCCGTGCGCCCCGTCCCGGCGACCACCGCTGCCCTGAATGAGTAGCTTTGCCCCTGTCTGTTCCGCTAGCCGACCGACGAAAAGGAGAGGCCCGGCCATGACACGCGTCCTGCTGATCGAGGACGATCCGGCGGTACGCCGCGGGGTCTGCCTGGGGCTGCGCCGCCGCGGCCACGAAACCGAAGCGGTCGGCACGGGCGAGGACGGCCTGCAGGCGCTCGGGCCCTTCGCGCCGGACATCGTGCTGCTCGATCTGATGCTGCCCGGGATGAGCGGCCTGGAGGTCTGCCGGCGCATCCGTGAGACCAGCCAGGTGCCCCTGGTGATCCTCTCCGCGCGCGGCGACGACATCGACATCGTCGTGGGCCTGGAGGCCGGCGCCGACGACTACGTCGTCAAACCCGCCAGCGGGGAGCTGATCGAGGCCCGGATGCGCGCGGTGCTGCGCCGGGTGGCCCCCGCACAGCCCGCCGCGGAGCCGCGCGAGCGGCGCACCACCTACGGCGACCTCACCATCGACGGGGTCGGCCTGCACGTGCGCAAGGACGGCCAGGACCTCGTGCTGGCGCCCTCGGAACTCAAGCTGCTGCTGTTCCTGTCCGCCTCGCCGCAGCAGACCTTCAGCCGCCAGCAACTCCTCGAACAGGTCTGGGAACACAGCTACTACGGTGACGCCCGGCTGGTCGATGCGTGTGTGATGCGGCTGCGGTCCAAGATCGAGGACGATCCGCGCTCCCCGCGCTACGTCCAGACGGTGCGCGGCTTCGGTTACCGCTTCGGCCCGCTGTGAAGCGCCGCCGGATCCCCCGCCGCCTGATCCCCCGCGGCCTGCGCACCCGGCTCGTCGTCGGCTTCCTCCTGGTGTCCGCGCTCAGCGCGCTGACGACCGCCGCGATCACCTACCACCAGGCGCGCACCGCGATCCTGGCCCGCGCCCAGGACAGCGCCGTGCACGACCTGCGCGACCAGGTCGACTCCCTCGCGCCCGACCTGCCCGCCCGGCCCACCGAAGCGGATCTGCGCGACCTCACGCTCCAGCTCGACCGGGCCGGCGGCGCGCGCAGCTGGCGCACCGCCGCCGCCTACCGCAGCGGCCCGCTCGTCGCCACCACCAGCCCCGCCCCCGCCGTCCCCAAGGAGCTGCGCAGCGCCGCGGGGACGGCCCGCGACGCCGTCGTGCAGCGCTTCCACCGCGGCGGCGACCCCCAGCTCGCCGTCGCGCTGCCCGTCGCCTCCGCCGACCGCCCGTCCCAGCCGTCCGGACTCGTCGTCTACGCCACCTTCTCGCTCGCATCCGAGCAGCGCGACGTCTCCTCGCTGGTCGCCGCGGCACGCGCCGGCGCTCTGCCCGTCGTGCTCGCCGCCGTCGTACCCGCGCTGCTCGCCGCCCGCCGCGTCCTGCGCCCGGTGCGGCAACTGCGCTCCGCCACGGAGTCCATGGCGGCCGGCGCGCTCGACACCCGTATCGACGTCACCGGGGACGACGAACTCGCCGATCTGGGACGCACCTTCAACACCATGGCCGCGACCCTGCAGGCCGACGCCACCACCCTGCGCCGCATGGAGGCGGGCGCCCGCCGGTTCGCCGCCGATGTCTCGCACGAGATGCGCACCCCGCTCGCGGCGATGACCGCCGTGACCGGGGTGCTCGATGAGGACGCCGCCTCCGGCCGGCTGGACCCGGAGACCTCCGAGGCGCTGACGCTGGTCGCCGACGAGACCCGCAAACTCGCCCGCATGGTCGAGGACCTGATGGAGATCTCCCGTTTCGACGCCGGTGCCGCCGTGCTGGACCTCGACGAGATCGATGTCGGCGAACTCGTCCGCAAGACGCTGGCGCTGCGCCACTGGCAGGACCGGGTCGAGGTCGCCGTACCGGACGGCCTGCGCGCCCGCCTCGACCCGCGCCGCATCGATGTCGTCCTGGCCAACCTCCTCGGCAACGCCCTGCGCCACGGCGGCACGTCGGCGCCGGTGCGGCTGCGGGCCCGGGCCGGCGCGGACGCGCTCGTCCTCACCGTCGCCGACGGCGGCGCGGGCATCCCCGACGACGTGCTGCCGCATGTCTTCGACCGCTTCACCAAGGGCGACGCGGCCCGCACCCGCAGCGAGGGCAGCGGGCTGGGCCTGGCCATCGCCGCCGAGAACGCCCGGCTGCACGGCGGCACCCTCACCGCCGCCAACGCCCCCGACCGAGGAGCGGTGTTCACCCTGACCCTGCCGTGGGACCCGGTGTGAGACGGCGCCGGGGAATCCTTGTGCCGCTCGTGCCGGCCGCCGCCCTTGCGCTGGTCAGCGCCTGCGGCATCACCGACAGCGGACCCGCGCAGGCCGGCCCCCCGGCCGCCGGACTGCCCGAGGCGGAACGGCCCGCGGACGTCGTGCACGTGTACTTCTCCTCGCCCCTCGGACTCGAACGCGTCTCGCGCCTCGACCGCGGCCCCAACTCCCCGCAAGACGCCCTGAATCGCCTGCCGGAGGGCCCTGACGAGGCCGAGCGGGCCCGCGGCCTGATCAGCTTCGTGCCGCGCAACGCCCCCGCGCCGACGGTCACCGGGCAGCGGCGCGGCAGCGTCGACGTCCTCGTGCCCAGCGGGTGGGGGACCAGCCGCACCGCCCTGCGCCAGCTGGTGTGTACGGCCGCCGACGCGGTGGGCACGGCGGACGGCACCCGGACCGGCGAGGTGGACGTACGGGTGCGCCGCACGCCGGGCGGCGCCACGGATACCCAGCGCTGCGAGCTGAACCCGGGCTCAGGGCGGGGCCCCACGCCGCCCGAATCGAATAAAGGCGCGGAAACCACCTAATAGGGTGAACTGACTGCGCGTGGCTCCCCGTTCACCGTCGGTGCGGACACGATGTGCGGGTCGATGTCGCCGGCCCGCGTGATGTCCCCCATTGGCGCGGCCGGCGGCTCCATTTCTCCTGTGAGGGTTCCACACACGTGTCCACCAGTCCCGCCCGTTCCTTCGGCATGCCCCGACGCCTCGCCGCGACGTTCGTCGCCACCGCGCTCACGGCCGGCCCCGCCCTCCTGCTCGGCGCCGTGCCCGCCCATGCCACCGGCAACCACGGCCCGGCCCGCGGCACCGCCGACGCGGTCGTGCTGCGCACCGGCCTGAACGTCGGGCTGCTCCACAAGACGCTCGATGTGCCGCTGAACGCCGTCCTGAACGAGGTGCACGCCCCGGCCTCCGCCTCGAAGACCGCGCTCACCGTCACCCTCGACGGCCTCGACCACGGCAAGCCGTTCAGCGTGCTGCGCGCCGACGCCGCCACCGCCCGGGGCACCGCCGACCGCCACAAGGCCGAGGGCTACGCCAACCTCGTGCGGGCCAAGGTCCATCTGCCGGGTCTGCCGCCGCAGTTGTCCCTGATCGAGGCGCAGCAGGTCACCGCCAAAGCGGTGTGCGAGGCGGGACAGCGGCCTCGCGCCGAGTCCAACGTGCTGGGGCCGGTCCGCGTCCTGGGCAAGAAGGTCACGCTCAAGGCGGGCGGGACGACGGACGTCAAGGTGCCGGGCGTGGGCGAGGTGCGGCTCGACCTGTCCCACAAGAGCGTGACGTCCAAGAGCGCCGCGGCCACCGCGCTGGAGCTGAAGGTCTCCCTCAACCCGCTGCGGCTGAACGTCGCCGAGGTGCACGGCCGGGTCACGCTGGTCCGGGCCGGCTGCACCGCACCGGGCGGCACGGGACCCGGGGACAACGGCTCCGGCGGCACCAGCGGTGGCCAGACGGGCGGCCAGACCGGCGGTCAGAGCGGTGGCCAGACGGGCGGCCAGAGCGGCGGCGGCACGAAGCCGGCCGGTGGGGGCACCGAGGTGCACCAGGCCGGGACCCGGCCCGGCAGCAGCCAGAACCTCGCGGAGACCGGCGGCAGTTCGGCCACGCCGTACCTCGCCGGCGGCGCGGCCCTGCTGGTCGCGGCCGGGGCCGGCTCGATCGGCTACGCCCGCCGGCGTCGCGGCGCCGCGACGCAGGGCGGTCGCGGCTGACGGACCCGTACACCACGCCGGTGCTGTGGGGGCACCGTGTGTGGGGTACGGCCGGGGTGCGCCGTACGGGCCCGTACGGCGCACCTCACGCCTCGCCTACGTCAGGGCCTCGTCCAGCACTTCGCCCAGCGCCGCCGCGAACCGGTCCGTTGTGGCCCGGTCCCGTACCGCCAGCCGCAGCCAGTCGGGGCCCAGGCCCGGGAAGGTGTCGCCACGGCGCACCGCGAAGCCGCGGGTCCGCAGCGCGGCCCGCACCCCGTCCGCGCCCGGCAGTTGGAGCAGCACGAACGGGCCCGCCGCCGGGGCTACCGTCCGGATCTGCCCGAACGCGCCCAGCCGGGCCAGCAGATGGTCCCGGTCGGCGGCGATCTGCCCGGCCGCGGCGGCCGCCTCGGCCAGCGCCCCGGGCGCGGAGCACGCCTCGGCCGCCGCCAGCGCGGGACTGGAGACCGGCCACAGCGGCTGCGCCCGCTCCAGGGCGGCGATGGTGTCGGCGTCGGCCAGCACATAGCCGATCCGCAGCCCGGCCAGCCCCCACGTCTTGGTGAGACTGCGCAGCACCACCAGTCCCGGCAGAGCCGTGCGGCCGGCCAGCGCCTCCCGTTCGCCGGGCACCGCGTCCATGAACGCCTCGTCCACCACCAGCGTCCGGCCGGGCCGCGCCAGGCGGGCCAGTACGTCCGCGGGGTGCAGGACCGAGGTGGGGTTGGTGGGGTTGCCGACGACGACCAGATCGGCGTCCTCGGGCACCGCGGCCGGATTCAGCCGGAAGCCGTCCCGGGCGTCGAGCAGGACCCGTCCGACCTCGTGCCCGGCGTCCCGCAGCGCGGCCTCGGGCTCGGTGAACTGCGGATGCACCACGACCGGCCGGCGGGCCCGTACGGCCCGGGCGAGCAGGACGAACGCCTCCGCGGCGCCGGACGTCAGCAGCACCCGCTCCACGGGCAGCCCGTGCCGGACGGCGACCGCATGGCGCGCCGCGCGGCCGTCCGGGTACGCGGCGAGGGTGTCCAGCGACGCGGCGATCCGTGCCTTGAGCCAGGCCGGGGGAGTGCCGGTGCGGACATTGACCGCCAGATCCGTCAGTACGCCGTCCGCGCCCCGCACTTCGGCGTCGCCGTGATGCCGCAGGTCGGGTTCGGGCAGCGGCGGGGCGGCCGGGGGAGCGGGGAGCCGGGCGGATCCGGTGCGCGCCGGCACGGTCACCGCTCCCCGGTGTCCGCCGCCGGAGAAGCGGTCGGCCACGCCGCGCCGACGGTCTCCCGGGCGTCCTCCGCCGCCGCCCGGCAACCGCACGGCGCACTGCTCAGCAGCGGATCGCCCGCCGCCGCGTGGTAGCGCTCCATGACCGCCTCGGCCAGCTCGGCCGGGGTGCCGAGCACTCCCGCCCCGAGCACCTCCGTGCCCGGGTGCGCCGCGGCCCAGCCCTCGGTCTGCATCCGCAGCCGCTCCAGCAGACCGCCGGGGAAGAAGAAGTAGGGCAGGACCACGATCCGGCTGGCCGCACCGGCTCCCGCCGCGGCGGCCAGCGCCCGGCACCGGTCCAGTCCGGCCGGCACGTCGGGGGCCGTCCGGGCGACGAACGCGGTCTCCACGCCCGCGAAACCGCGCCCCTCCCACAGCAGCCGCGCGGCCCGTACCACCTCGGCGTTGGCCTGCGGATCGGCGGTGCCCCGCCCCACCAGCAGCACGGTCGTCCGTGCCCGGTCCTCCGGCCGGCGGGCCCCGCCGCCCAGCGCCTCGTCCAGCCGCCGCTCCAGCACGTCCAGCAGCTTGGGGTGCGGCCCAAGCTCGACGCCGCAGACGTGGTCGAGGCGGGGGTGGCGCTCGGTCGCCCGCGCCAGCGCCGCGGGCAGCGCCTCCGGGACCGGCCCGGTGGGGGCGAGCAGCAGCGGTACCACCGCGAGCCGGGTCACGCCCCGCGCCACGAGCCCGTCGACCGCCTCGTCCAGCGGCAGCGACGCCGGTGAGGTGCCGAAGAACCCGCCGGCGACCGGGACGTCGGGGTGGCGCTCGCCGAGCACACGCACCAGGGTGCGCAGGGCCTCGGCCCCGCTTTCGTCACGGGTGCCGTGACCGGCGATGAGCAGTGCGGGAGGAG
Organism: Streptomyces sp. 2323.1; assembly: GCF_900221035.1. Lineage (NCBI taxonomy): Bacteria > Bacillati > Actinomycetota > Actinomycetes > Kitasatosporales > Streptomycetaceae > Streptomyces > Streptomyces sp. 2323.1. Next base: position 6,234,824 of record NZ_LT907981.1, read on the forward strand.
GGGTCACTGGGTCTCCTTGGTGCCGGTGGTTGTGCTGTCGGGCGCCGGGCCGCCGACGGCCGCCGTCCGCCGATCCGTGCCACGGCGGGGCGGGTTGGACGAGGTCATGACGATATCCGCAGCCCCCGAGGCGGCCTCGGTGGCTCCCTCCCTACCAGCGGTAACCCCACCGTGATCCGTTACAGCCGGCCCGGCGAGCGCGCAGGTCGCCTGTGCCGGCCGGCCCTGCGGCGCCGACTTCCGCTTGCCGGCGAGGAGTTCGGCACCCGGCCCCGCGGCCAGCAGTGCGGCGGCCTCGGCCACGCTCGGCGTCCCGACGGCGGCCGCCGCGGCCGCGGACGGCGCCGGTACCCGTACGGCCGCCAGGTCCGCCGCCGGGAACGACCGCAACGGCACCCCCAGTCGGCGGGCCGCGCCGAGCAGACCCGGCTCCGCCGACTTGTCCGCCACCGTCGCCAGGGCGACGATCCGGGCCGCCGGATCCACCGTGGCCAGCGTGGCGTGGAGCAGCTCCAGCACCTCGCCGACCGGGACCCCGCGGCGCGCTCCGACGCCGGCGACCAGCGCCGCCGTCGGCTCGCCGGCCGCCCGCCGGCTCATCCCCGGCCCGCGGCGATCCGCGCCGCGCTCGCCACCAGACGCCCGGCCAGCGCCGGTTCGGCGGCCCAGTGCACATGCAGATACGAGGCATGCACCCCGCCGGCCACGAAGCCCTCCACCCGCCGCTCCGGGTGCGTCAGCCCCCAGGCCGGATCCGCGCCCGCCCCCGGCTCCAGCACCGTGCGGTGGAACTCGTGGCCGCGCACCCGGGTCCCGGCCGCGGCCAGCGCGTTGTCCCGCAGCGCCACCGCCTCCCGGTAGCCGAGGGTGAGCCGCTCGGTCATCCGGGCCTCGGCGGGCAGCACCCCGCACATCGGCTTCCCGTCGATCGACCGGGACAGATAGAGCAGCCCGGCGCATTCGGCGGAGACCGGCGCCCCCGAGGCGGCCAGTTCGGCCACCGCCGCACGCAGCGGCTCATTCGCCGACAGCTCCGGCGCATAGACCTCGGGGAAGCCGCCGCCTATCACCAGCCCCTGGGTGCCGGGCGGCAGGCGCTCGTCCCGCAGCGGGTCGACGGGCACCACCTCGGCGCCCGCGACGGCCAGCAGCTCGGCGTGCTCGGCGTACGAGAAGGTGAACGCGGCGCCGCCCGCGACCGCGATCCGCGGCCTGGCGGAGGGGGCGGCCGCGGCCGTCCCCGTCACCGGTGCCAGCTCCGCCGCCGGATCCCACGGCGCGTCCGGCAGTTCGGGCACACTGTGCGCCAGCGCCAGCAGCGCCGGGAGATCGCAGCCTTCGCGGATCCGCGCGGCGAGCTCGCCCACCGACTCCAGCGCCTCGGCCCGCCGTTCGGCGACCGGCACCAGGCCCAGATGGCGCGACGGCGTCCCGGCCCGCCCGTCGCGGCGCAGCGCGCCGAGCACCGGCACCCCCGAGGAGTCCATCGCCTCGCGCAGCAGCTGCTCGTGACGGTCCGAGCCGACCTTGTTGAGGATCACCCCGGCCAGCCGCACCTCCGGGTCCCACGAGGCGAAGCCGTGCACCAGCGCGGCCACCGACCGGGACTGCGAGGAGGCGTCCACCACGAGCACCACCGGCGCCCGCAGGATCTTCGCGACCTGCGCCGTCGACGACAGCTCGCCCCGGTCCGACGCCCCGTCGAACAGCCCCATCACGCCCTCGACGACGGCCAGATCCGCGCCCGCCGCACCGTGCAGGAACAGCGGCGCGATCCGGTCCGTCCCGCACAGAAAGGCGTCCAGATTGCGGCCGGGCCGGCCGGTGGCCAGGGAGTGGTAGCCCGGGTCGATGTAGTCGGGGCCCACCTTGTGCGGCGACACCGTGAGCCCGGCCTCGGTGAACGCCGCCATCAGCCCGGTGGCCACGGTCGTCTTTCCCGCGCCCGACGACGGCGCGGCGATCACCAGCCGGGGGACCGCACCGCCGCTCATGCCGTACCCGCCCCCTTCACCGTGGTCACCATTCGATGCCCCGCTGGCCCTTCTGGCCCGTGTCCATCGGGTGCTTGACCTTCGTCATGTCCGTCACCAGATCGGCGAAGTCCAGCAGCGCCTCGGGGGCGCCCCGCCCGGTGATGACGACATGCTGCGTGCCGGGGCGGTCGCGCAGCGCCGACACCACCTCGTCGGTGTCGATCCAGCCCCACTTCAGCGGATAGGCGAACTCGTCCAGCACCAGCAGCTTGTAGGTCTCCGCGGCGAGATCCCGCTTGACCTGCTCCCAGCCCTCGCGCGCCGCGTCCTCACTGGAGGCGATGTCGCGCTGCACCCAGGACCAGCCCTCGCCCATCTTGTGCCAGGCGACGGTGCCGCCCTCGCCGGACTCCCCGAGCACCTTCAGCGCCCGCTCCTCGCCGACCTTCCACTTCGCCGACTTCACGAACTGGAACACCCCGACCGGCCAGCCCTGGTTCCAGGCGCGCAGCGCCAGCCCGAAGGCGGCGGTGGACTTGCCCTTGCCCTGGCCGGTGTGGACGAACACCAGCGGGCGGTTGCGGCGCTGGCGGGTGGTGAGCCCGTCGTTCGGTACGACGGACGGCTGTCCCTGCGGCATTACGCGGCCTTCCTGTTGCCTTGCACGGTCCGTACGAGCGCGGAGACGCTGTCCGCGCGCAGTTCGTCGAGGGTGATCGCGGTGCCCTGCAGCTCACGGGCGAGCTCGCCCGCGAGCCCCAGCCGCACCGGTCCCGCCTCGCAGTCCACGACCACCGAAGCGGTGCCCTGGGCGGCCAGCAGCCGGGCCGCGCGGGCGGACCGCAGCACCGGCTCCGGGCCGCCGGTCGCCCGCCCGTCGGTGACGACCACCAGCAGCGGCCGCCGCGAGGCATCCCGCATCCGCTCCACCCGCAGCACCTCATGGGCCCGCAGCAGCCCCTCCGACAGCGGCGTACGGCCGCCCGTCGGCAGCTGCTCCAGCCGGGCCGCACCCGCCTCGACCGAGGACGTCGGGGGCAGCGCCAGCTCGGCGCCGGCGCCCCGGAAGGTGATCATGCCGATCTTGTCGCGCCGCTGATAGGCGTCCAGCAGCAGCGAGAGCACCGCGCCCTTGACGGCACTCATCCGCTTCCGGGCCGCCATCGACCCGGACGCGTCCACGACGAACAGCACCAGATTGCCCTCGCGCCCCTCGCGCACCGCCTCGCGCAGATCGTCCCGGCGCACCACCAGGCCCGGCCCGCGGCGGCCGCGTACGCGCTGGTGCGGCGCCGCGGCCTGCACGGTCGCGGCCAGGTGCAGCTTGCCCAGGGCACCGTGCGGGCGCCGGGCGCCGGTCGTCCGGCCGTGCGCGGTGCGGGCCCGCGACCGGCGGCCGTCCGCGCCCTCGCCCAGCCCCGGCACGTCCAGCCGCCGGGTGCGGAACGGCTCGGTGGCGCCGACCGCGGCCTTCTCGCCGCCCGCGCCCGGTGCGCTCTGCTCGGCCGGTTCCGGGGTCGGCCCCGATTCCTGCTGCTCCGGGGCCGCGGGCTGCTCCTGGGGGGCCTCCCGCTCCTGCTGGTGCGGGAGTTCGGGGCCCGGCGCCGACTCGTCCGGGCCGCCGTCCTGCGGCGGGCGCCCGCCGCCCTCCGGGCCGCCCCCGCCGGGGCCGTCGTCCGGACCGTCCGGCTCCGGATCGTCGTCGCCGCCCGTGCCCTCGTCCGCCCCGAACTCCTCCAGCGTCTGGTCGAGCTTGTCCTCGTCCAGGCCCGGCGCATCGAACGGATTACGGCGCCGGCGGTGCGGCAGCGCCAGCAGCGCGGCCTGCCGTACGTCCTCCTCCAGGACCTCCGTCCGCCCCGCCCACGCGGCCAGCGCGGTGGCGGTGCGCGCCATCACGATGTCCGCGCGCATCCCGTCCACCTCGAACGCGGCACAGGTCGCGGCGACCTGCCGCAGCGCCGCATCCCCCAGCGTCACGCCCGGCAGCAGCTCCCGCGCCGCGGCGATCCGCCGGCGCAGCTCGTCCTCCTCGGCCGCCCAGCGCGCCGCGAAACCGGCCGGATCGGCGTCGTACGCCAGCCGGCGCCGTACGACCTCCACCCGCAGGTCCGGCTCGCGCGAGGCGGCGACCTCGACCGTGAGCCCGAACCGGTCCAGCAACTGCGGCCGCAGCTCGCCCTCTTCGGGGTTCATCGTCCCGACGAGCAGGAAGCGCGCCGCGTGCCGTACCGAGACGCCTTCCCGCTCCACGTACGAGGCACCCATGGCGGCCGCGTCCAGCAGCAGGTCCACCAGGTGGTCGTGGAGCAGATTGACCTCGTCGACGTAGAGGATGCCGCGGTGGGCGTCCGCCAGCAGACCCGGCTCGAAGGCCTTCACGCCCTCCGACAGGGCCCGCTCGATGTCCAGCGCGCCGACCAGCCGGTCCTCGGAGGCGCCGACGGGCAGTTCGACCATCCGTGTCGGGCGTTCCTCGGCGGCGCCGGTGCCGTGCGGCCCGTCGGGGCAGCCGGGGTCGGGCGCGTCCGGGGCGCAGGCGAAGCGGCAGCCGCCGACCACGTCCACGGCCGGCATCAGCGCCGACAGCGCACGCACCGCGGTGCTCTTGGCGGTGCCCTTCTCGCCGCGGACCAGCACACCGCCGACCGCGGGGCTCACCGCGTTCAGCAGCAGCGCCAGCCGCAGGTCGTCCATGCCGACCACCGCGCTGAAGGGGTACTGCGGGGTCGTGTCGTGCGGGGTTGTCATGCTGTGTCGTCCTCCACGTCGCCGTCGAGCTCCGTATTCGTCCCTGGGGTACCCCTCATGGCGCCCCCGGAGGCACGAACGGCAGCCCGTCCGGTACCCCCTCCTCGATCAGCCGGAGCAGCGCGGCGGTGTCCGCGTGCTCCTCGATCAGATCGCCCAGCCGGTCCAGCTGCTCCTCGCGCAGGGCGGCGAAACAGGTGTCGGGGGCGGGCACGAAGGCCCGGCCGGCGTCCGCCGCGACCCGTCGCAGCAGGGCCCGGCGGAAGCCGTCGCTCTCCAGGGAGCCGTGCCAGTGCGTGCCCCATACGGAGCCGGCCCGGCACCCGTCCAGGAACTCTTCGTCCCCGCCGGTCACTTCGGCGACCCCGTGGTGGATCTCGTACCCCTCCACCGGCTCGCCCAGCGCCTCACCGGCCGGCCGCGCCAGCGTCTTCTCCGCCGCGAACCGCACCCGTACCGGCAGCAGCCCGAGCCCCTCGACGGTGCCCGCCTTCGACTCGACCTCGTCCTCGATGAGTTCGCCCAGCATCTGGAAGCCACCACAGATGCCCAGCACCGGCCGGCCCTCGGCGGCCCGCCGGGCGATCGCGTCCGCCAGCCCCCGCGCGCGCAGCCACTCCAGCGCCCGGACCGTGCCCCGGGTCCCCGGCAGCACCACCAGATCCGCGTCGGCCAGCTCCTCGGCCCGGTCCACGAACCGCACGACCACGCCGGGCTCCGCGGCCAGCGCGTCCACGTCCGTGAAGTTCGACATCAGCGGCACGGCGCAGACCGCCACCCGCAGCACCTCCGCGCCGTGCGGCGGCGCCACCACGCTCTCGCGCACCGCGCCGCGCAGCGACACCCTGAGGCCGTCCTCCTCGTCGATGCCCAGCCCGTGCGCGAAGGGCAGCACGCCCAGCGTCTGCCGTCCAGTGAGGCCGCGCAGCATCGCAAGGCCCGGCTCCAGCAGCGTCACATCGCCCCGGAACTTGTTGACGAGATACCCCGCGACCAGCGCCTGATCCTCCTTCGACAGCAGCGCGGTGGTGCCGAAGAAGGACGCGAACACCCCGCCGCGGTCGATGTCGCCGACCACGACGACCGGGATCCGGGCGGCCCGGGCGAGGCCCATGTTCACGATGTCGGTGCGCCGCAGATTGATCTCGGCGGGGCTGCCGGCGCCCTCGCAGATCACCGCGTCGTGCGTCCGCCGCAGCTCTGCCAGGCAGTCGGTGACGGTGCCGAGCAACTGCTCCTGGCGCCCGGCATGGTAGCCACGGGCACTGAGCTCACCCACCGGCTTCCCCAGCAGCACCACCTGGCTGCTGCGGTCGCTGCCCGGCTTGAGCAGCACCGGATTCATCAGCGCGGTCGGCTCCACCCGCGCCGCGGCGGCCTGCATCGCCTGGGCCCGCCCGATCTCCGCGCCCTCGCGCGTGACGAACGAATTCAGCGACATGTTCTGCGCCTTGAACGGTGCCACCCGGACGCCCTGGCGGGCCAGCCAGCGGCAGATCCCCGCCGTCACCACGCTCTTGCCGGCATCGGACGTCGTACCGGCCACCAACAGGCCACCACCGACCGCCCCGCCGGCTGCCTTCAACCGCCCGTTCACGGGGTCCTCCTCCTACGCCGGTGCTCCGGCTGTCTTGAGTCGTACGTGCGGCACTTCGAGTCTTTACGTCCGCCCGCCCCGCAAAGGCATTTCGGGTCTGTCCACCCGCCCACTCCTCGAAGGGACTTCGGGTCGCTACACCTGCCAACTCCCCGGAGGGACTTCGGGTCTGTCCACCTGCCAACTCCCCGGAGGGACTTCGGGTCTCTCCACCCACCCACTCCCCGGAGGCACTTCGGGTCACTACACCCGCCCACCCCCCGAAGGGGGGTGGGCGGCGGGGAAAAAGCAGGCGCCGGGGAAAAAGCAGGCAGCGAGGAAAAAACGGACGGCCTCATACCCGCCCCGCCCTACGCCCAAGCCCCACTCCAAGCCGCCGCCCCGCGCCCGCCCGAGCCGCCGCCCCCCGAGCCCCCGTCGCCCGCCCAGTACCGAACCCCGCCCTCAAAGCACCAAACCCCACCCGAGCCCCCACCGTCGCCACCAGCGCCCACACACTCACCCGCCGCGAGAGCCGCACCGCCCGCTCGATGTCGGACACCGCGACCGGCCGCGCCCCGCCGTTGAGCACCGGACGGTGTTCCACCCGCCCGCCGTACGCCAGAGTGCCGCCCAGCCGTACGCCCAGCGCGCCCGCGAACGATGCCTCCACGGGGCCCGCGTTGGGGCTCGGGTGGGCGCCGCCGTCCGCCCGCCAGGCCCGCAGCGCGGTGCGCCGGCCGGGGCCCGCGAGGACGGTGAGGGCGGCGGTCAGCCGGGAGCCGGGCCAGCCGGCGAGATCGTCGAGCCGGGCCGCGGCCCAGCCGAAACGGCGGTAGCGCGGGGACTTGTGCCCCACCATCGCGTCGAGGGTGTTCACCGCCCGGAACGCCACCAGCCCGGGCACTCCGCCCAGCGCACCCCATACCAGGGCACCCACCACCGCGTCCGAGGTGTTCTCGGCGACCGACTCCACCACCGCACGCGCCATCTGCGGCCCGTCCAGCGCCTGCGGGTCACGTCCGCACAGATGCGGCAGCCGCTCGCGCGCGACCTCCAGGTCACCCGCCGCCAGCGCCCCGCCGACGGCCCGGGCCTCCCGGCCGAGCGAGGTGCCGCCCAGTACGGCCCACACCGTCGCCGCGGTCAGCGCGACCCCGGCGGAGCCGCGCAGCGGGGACGGCGATGGCGCGGCGCCCCGTACGGCGCGCACCAGCAGCGCGGCACCGGCCGCGGCACCGCCCGCACACAGCAGGGCATGGGCCGCCCCGTATCCGCGGTGGTCGCGCCACAGCCGGCGCTCGACGGCGGCCGCGGCCCGGCCGAAGGCGGCCACCGGATGGCCGCGCCGGGGATCCGCCGCGATCAGGTCGCCGAGGAAGCCGAGAGCCGCGCCGCACGCATATCCCGCGTGTTCGCCGCGCATCGGGTCAGACCGCCGCTAGGGCGTGTCCACAACATTCCGCCCAGCCCGCGGCGCCTCGCCCTACACTTCGAAGGGGCCCTGCAGCAGCGGGCAGTGGAGCTCTAGACGGGCAGCCGGGCATGGCGGTATGTCCTCACTCAGGGTCCGCGCCCTGGCTCGACGTGACGGCGACATGAGTCTCCTGGCTCCCCGGATCGGCGAGTCCTCCGGCCTTCCAGCCCTGCGCGTACGCCGTCCGGCGTCCGCGAGATGGACCGTGGCCTTCACTGGAGGAACCCTCCCCGGTGACAGTGGCGGGACCGCGCCGGATTCGCACCGGACTTCCTCAGCTGTCGCCGAATGGCTCGGGCAGTCCACCACGCCCCGCGAATGCCCGTCAACTCACCCTTGACCTGCGACGCTGCCCCGTGGCATGGGCTGTGGTGCACGCCACAGCGTGGTGGCCGGATCACAGACGGTTGCCTGCGCCCCTGATTCCACGTCACTATCGGGAGCACGGCGGCGATGGGGCCGCCGGAAGGGGGCCGGGGGATGCCGCAGCGCGCTGACCGTCACGAGATCCGCATCAGGATCACGGGCACCAACAATCCCGATCAGGACATCGAGGACCTCAAGTCCTGGCTGGAGCGCGAGCCGTGGCTGGCCCGGCGGCAGTACGACTGGGCGCTGCGGCCCCGCCCGGCGGACGCGCACGACGACGGCGACGCCCCGCGCGACATGGCCGTCGGCGTCGACGATCTGGTCCTGGTCATCGTCGGGGCGGTCGCCGCCGAGATCACCAAGAGCCTCAGCATCGCCCTCAAGGAGTGGCTGCGCCGCCGCCGGGAGGAGCGGGACACCGGCGAACGGCCCGCCGTCGCGGTCGGGGCCGGCGCCGGCGGCCTGCGCGCACTGGCAGACGAGGGCCCGGGCGTCCCGGCGCCCGAACCCCCCGATCCCGGCCGCCCGGACGACGGAAGCGGCAGCACCGCCGGGGACTGAGCCGGATGTCCGAATACGACGCGCGGGGCAAGGTCAACCGGGCGCTGTTGATCTGTGTCGACGACTACCGTCATCTGCGCCCGCTCCCCGCGGTGAAGGACAACGCCCAGGAACTCGAACGCGCCCTGCTCGCCCCCGGCGCCGACCTGTTCACTCGGGGCGAGGTCGTCGTTTGCCGCCCGCAGGAGCCGTGGGAGGTGGAACAGGCGCTGGACACCGTCACCCAGGAGGCGCGCGGACTGCTGCTGGTCTACTTCTCCGGCCACGGCCGGGTGGGCCGGGACGGCGGCAATCTGCAGCTGATGGTCGGCGCCTCGGAACGGCGTCACAAGACCGTCTCCTGGCAGGACATGGTGCTGTCCTACCTCGACAACGCCCGGGCCGACCGGATCGTGATCATCCTGGAGTGCTGCTACGCCGGGAACGCGGGGGAGGCCTTCCACAACTGCCGCAAGCCCATGTCGCTGCTGATGGCCGCGCAGCCCAACCGCCGGATCTTCAGCGGCGAGGAGCCCACCGGGGGCAGTGTCTTCACCCGTGCCGTCCGCCAGACCCTGGAACAGGGCTTACCCGGCAGGCGGTGCGTCACCTTCGAGGACCTCGTCCGGGTGCTGCGGGAACAACTCGCCGCGGAACGGACCCCGATGGGCGACATCTGGGAACCGCGGTCGGCGAAGCAGAACACCGTCGACGACGTCATCCTGTCCTTCGCCACCCCCGAGATACGGCCCCCGACCCCGCTGCGGATCCGGCTGCGCCGCCGGTTGAAGTCCTCCTTCCAGCACTGGCTCAGGATCCTGCTGGTGTCGGCGATCATCCTCGTCCCGGCCGCCGCGGGCCTCGTCGTGCTGAACCTCCCGAACGCCGACGCGCCCTGCCCGCCCGCCCTCGAACTGCGCCTGCTGACCGCTCCCGAGGCCGAACCCGCCCTGCGCCAGGCCGCCTTCGACTACGAGATGTCCGGCGCCAACCTGCGGCCCCTCAGCGGCGAGGGCGACCTCCCCGACGGCTGCCGGCGCGCCCAGATCACCGTGTACTCCGCGGCCAAGGACCAGGTCGACCAGGGCTTCGCGGCCGCCGACCGCTGGCAGGGCGAGGCCCGCGGCACCGGCAAGGGCCGCCCGGCCGACAGGGGCGTCGACCCCCTCAACCGTCCCGGCCCGCAGCCCGACATCTGGATACCGGAATCCACCGCCGACTACTACGAGGCCCGTCGCGGCATGCCGGCCACGGGATCCCCGGCGACCCTCCACTACGGCGACCCGGTCGCCTACACCCCCCTGGTCGTCGGCATCCCCGCGAACCGGCGGCTGGACGACGTCGAACCGGGCGGCGCCTCCTGGCCGGAGCTGCTCACCGGCACCGACCACGCGCATCGCGACCTGAAGCTCCTGCGGCCCAGCCCCGTACTGTCCGGCACCGGACTGCTGCACACCATCGGCCTCTACCTCGCCCACGGCGGCCCGGGCGCCGCCTCGCCGTACGGCCCCGATCCCGACCCCGCGCTCGCCCGCACCGCCGAGGACCGGCTCTCCGCCCCGGGCAGCCAGTACGCCGGCAGCACCGAACTCCTGTGTTCACTGCGGCCCGACGCCGCTGCCTCCGGCGCCGTCGACCGCACCAGGTCCGCGCCGCTGGTGTCGGAGAAGTCCCTGGCCGACTACAACCTCGGGCGGGCCATCGGCAGTTGCCCCGCCCTGAGTTCCGCGCTGCCCGTGCACGACCGCTACGTCGCCTACTACCCCGAGAACGTCCCCGCCCTCGACCATCCCCTCATCCGCGTCGACTGGCGCGGCACCACCGACGCCACCCCGCGGCGGGCCGCCGTGGCCCGCTTCGCCACCTGGCTGCGCGACCCGGACGGCGGTCAGCGCACCCTGGGCGCGCAGGGCTACCGCGGAGTGGACCACCACACCCCGGGTGCCGGCTCACCGCTCAGCGACAGCCGCGCGGACGTCAACCGCGACAGCCGGGTCTCCCGTTACACGGCCGGCGCCGACCAGGTGGCCCGGGTACTGGACGGCTACGACAAGGCACAGAAGTCCAGCCAGGTGCTGATCCTCATGGACACCTCCACCTCCATGGCGGACGGCGGCAAACTCCCGGTCGCCCTGAGCGCGGCCGGCCGCGCCCTGGAGATGGCCGGCGCCCGGCACACCTACGGCCTGTGGGCCTTCCCGGACCGTGCGCACCCCGACGACCGCGCGGCGGTGCGTGAGCTGGTCCCGCTCGGCAGCGACGACCCGGCCCGCGGCAAGGCCGCACTGGACCGGGTCGCGGGCGGTGAACTCGTCGATCACGGCGCCGCGATGGAGGAGGCACTGACCCGCGCGGTCCGCACCATGAAGAAGTCCACCGCCCCCAACAAGGCCATCGTGCTCCTCCTCGACGAGGACGACGGCACGGGCGGCCGCGCGGCGAGCGTCGACCGCACCCTCGGCACCCTCGTCGGGGAGGGGCCCGAGGTGCCCATCCTGGCCCTGGTGCTGGGCAAGTCCGGCTGCGACAGCTTCGCCCTGCGGCAACTGGCCGGGGCCTCCCACGGCCAGTGCGTACCCGGCGGCCCGCAGGCCGTCGACACCCTGGCCGGCCGGATCGCCTCCATCGGCACGGCCACCAAGGGGGAGCGATGACCGCCAAGCGCGCCACGGCGGGCGCCGCGCTGGCCGGCCTGGCGCTGCTCACCGCGGTCAGCGGCTGTAAGCCGGGGGATCAGAACGTCCCGGAAAAGGGCGCGATCGTCCTCGCCACCGGCAGCGATCTCAGCAGCTCCGGCGTCCGGCAGGACCTGATCCGCGCCTTCGAGAAACGCACCGGGCACACCGTCCGGATCGTCAAACTCCCCGACACCGCCGACGGCCAGCGCAGCCAGCTGCTGGCGGCGGGCCAGTCCGGCAACGGCGGCTACGACGTGCTCAACCTCGATGTGGCCTGGACCGCGGAGTTCGCCGAAGCGGGCGTCATCCGGCCCTGGCCCGCGAGCCTGGACGGCGACTTCCTGGGCAGCGTGGCCAAGACGGTGGAGTACGACGGCAAGGTGTGGGGCGTCCCGTTCAACACCGATGCCGGGCTGCTCTATTACCGCAAGGACCTCCTCGACGCCCACGGCCACCACCGCCCGCCCGCCAACTGGGGCGAGCTGAAGGCCTGGGCCCTCCAGGCGGCGGACGCCTACAACCGCCGCTCGGACCAGGACGCCCGGGCCGGGAAGAAGAAACGGCCCAGGATGTACGGCATGGTCGCCCAGCTGCGGCCCTACGAAGGCCTCACCGTCAACACCCTGGAGTCCGCCTGGGCCAACGGCGGCGACCCGTACGCCACCGGCTTCGCCAAGGGCGAGCAGGTCGGCGCGCTCCAGCTGGGCATCGCGGACCTCAAGGACCGGCTCGGCACGCTCATGCCGCACGAGGCCGTCACGATGGACGAGACCGAGAGCCGCCGCTGGTTCGCCGACGGGCGTGCGGTGTTCATGCGCAACTGGCCGGTCGAGTACGCCTCGGTCGCCGAAAAGCTCACGGCCGGCACCGCCTTCGACGTCGCCCAGCTGCCGGCCCGGCCGTCCGACGGCCGGCGGCTGTCGGTGCTCGGCGGACAGAATCTGGCGATCTCGGCCGGCAGCAAGCGGCCGGCCGGCGCCCGGGCCCTGATCGAGGCGCTGACCGACCCGGGCAGCGAACGCTGCCTGCTGGAGCGGGGGTTCGCCGCCACCCGCGACTCGGCGTACCGCGAGGGGGCCAAGGCGCCGCGCTGCCCGCTGCCGCCCGTCGGTGCGGAGCAAGCGGAGCACGGCGCCACGGGGCAGCCGGAGCCGCGGCCCGACCCCCGCACCCTGCACGACGCGCTGATGGCGGCCGCCCCGCGCCCGCGCAGCGCCCACTACCAGACGTTCAGCAAGGTCCTGCAGCTCGGCGTGGCCGCCTATCTCAACGGCAGCGGCGGCACCGCCATCGCCGACCGGCTGGCCCGGCAGGCCGATGACGCACTCGGCGGCCGGGGCACCCCACAGGAAAGGCGCCCGGCGGACGACGGCTGATGCCGTGCTCCGCCGGACGCCTAGGGCGTGGCCGCTTGGTGCGCCGCCGTTTCCGGCTGCGTCAGGCGGCGACGATCAGATAGATGCCGTAGGTCACGGCCACCGCGCACAGGGCGAAGGCGGCCACCGCACCGGCCCGCGCACCGGCACCCGGTGCGGCGACCGCGACCGCCGCACCCTCCTGGGCCGGCTTGCGGGACGCCCCGACGATGCCGGCGGTGAACAGGCCCACGATCCCGACCGTCACCACGAGGGTGACGCCGAAGACCTGGCCGAGAGCTGTCCAGTCGATGGTCATGAGGTTCCTTTAAGTGATGACAGCTAGCGGGTGACCGTCGCGGCCTGGGGGCGCGGGGCGGATGTCGGGGTGGCGTCGGGCCCGGCCGGCTCGGCGGGCACCTCGGCGTCGGGGGCGGTCGGCTGGGCGGGCACCCCGGCGGTTTCCGGTGCGTCGGCGGCCGGCACCGGCTGGCCGGCCGGCGGCGGGGAGACGCTGCGCAGCGCGGCGGTCACCACACCCGCCGGCTCCGCGGCCGGGCCCTCGTTGACGTTGGTGGCGTCGATCGGCTTGCGCCGGGAGGCGGCCCAGATCGCGCCGCAGATGCCCAGTCCGAGGACCGCCACCGCCGCCACGCCCCAGTCGCCCTGACCGGCGAGGAACGCGGCGCCCGCCGCGACCGCACCGGCGGCCGGCAGCGTCAGGCCCCAGGCGGCGACCATCCGGCCGGCCGTGGACCAGCGCACCACGCCGCCCTTGCGGCCCAGGCCCGAGCCCATCACGGAACCGGAGCAGACCTGGGTGGTGGAGAGCGCGAAGCCGAGGTGGGAGGAGGCCAGGATGGTGGCCGCGGCGCCGGTCTGGGCGGCGAAGCCCTGCGGCGGCTGGATGTCGGTGATGCCCTTGCCCATCGTGCGGATGATCCGCCAGCCGCCCAGGTACGTACCGAGCGCGATGGCCAGACCGGCCGAGGCGATGACCCACAGCGGCGGGTCGGCGTGCGGGGCGACGACCCCGCCGGTGATCAGCGCGAGCGTGATCACACCCATCGTCTTCTGGGCGTCATTGGTGCCGTGCGCGAGCGAGACCAGGGCGGCGGAGGCGATCTGCCCCGCGCGGTAGCCCTTGGCGGTGTCCGCCTCGTCGCGGTTGCGGGTCAGCCGGTAGGTGAGCCGGGTCGCCGCCATCGCGGCCAGACCGGCCACGAACGGGGCGGCCACCGCCGGGATCAGGACCTTCATCACCACGGCATCGCCGTGCACACCGTGGGTGCCGACGGACACCAGGGTCGCGCCGATCAGACCGCCGAAGAGAGCGTGGGAGGAGCTGGAGGGAAGACCCGCGAGCCAGGTCAGCAGGTTCCAGACGATCGCGCCGACCAGGCCGGCGAAGATCACTTCTGGTCTGATGCCGGCGCCCTCATCGATGATCCCGCCGGAGATGGTCTTGGCCACCTCCACGGACAGAAACGCACCGACGAGGTTGAGCACTGCCGACATCGCCACCGCGGTCTTGGGTCGCAATGCCCCGGTGGAAATGGTGGTGGCCATTGCATTGGCCGTGTCGTGGAAGCCGTTCGTAAAGTCGAACACCAAGGCCGTGACGATCACGATCCCGATGAGAAGCGTGATGTGTTCCATTCACCCAGGCAATCAGTTCGAAGGTCAGTGTCGCTGGGACCGTACGGAGAGTGGGTGAACGGAAAGTGAACTGGGACGGGCGGGGTGGTGACACCACCGCACTGTTCACGCGGAGGCACCTCCGCTGTCACTTCCGCCTCACCCGTTGGCGAACTGCGGATGCTGTGTCTGCGCGCCGTTTTGCAGGTCGCGGCCGCTTGGCGGCAGCCGCGGTGCACCCGGACGGACGGCGTGCAGGCCCGGCTCCCCGATGCTCCCAGGCCCCGTCGCACGAGGGTCCGATTCCGGCCGCCTCCAGAGCAGCGGTAGGGGTATCCCTGAAGAATCACGCCTATCCCTGGAGGGCACGCACCGGTTCGGCGGGCCGCGACGTACAGCGCCCGCCTCGCTCGTACGGTGTCGCGCACCGCATCCGTAATCCCCATCCCCATCCGTATCCGCATTCGCCGCCCCGCGCCGGAGGACCCATGAAGGACCACCCCGACCACCTCGCCGCAGCCTGGAGCGACCTGGTCACGACCGCCCGCAGGACCGTCGCCGACGGCCTGGTGGTCGGCACCTCGGGCAATGTCTCCTGCCGCCTGAAGGACCTGGTCCTGGTCACCCCCAGTGGCGTCCCCTACGACCGGCTCGGGCCGGGCGACCTCACCGCGGTCGACCTGGCAGGAACCCAGATCATCGGCACGCTCCGGCCGACCAGCGAACTCCCGATGCATCTGGCGGTCTACCGCAGCACCCCGGCCGCCGCCGTCGTCCACACCCACGCGCCGTACGCCACCGCCGTCTCCACCCTCGTGCCCGAACTCCCGCCCGTCCACTACATGACCGCGGCGCTCGGCGGCCCCGTCCGCGTCGCCCCCTACGCGCTCTACGGCAGCGACGAGCTCGCCGCCCACATGCTCGACGCGCTGCGCGACCGCACCGGCTGCCTGCTGCAGAACCACGGCACCATGACCTACGGCGACAGCCTGGACCAGGCCCTGGACCGCACCGCCCAGCTGGAGTGGATGTGCCGCGTGTGGCTCACCGCGCAGTCCGTACCGGGCCACACCCCTAGCCTGCTGTCGGCCGGGCAGCTCGACGCGGCCGCGGAGCGGCTGCGCGGCTACGGCCAGCGAGGCCGCGGCCAGGCCTGACCCCGTCCCGGGCCGCCGCCCCGGCCACTCACCCGCCCGACTCCGCCAGGTGGCCGCACCCGGCGGCGCTGCGCACACTGGTGAGGTGCGCCTGGGTACTGCGGCGGCCGCGGCCGCCATCACCGTGATAGGTGCCGGGGCGGCCGCCGTGGCGGTCGGCCGGTACGCCAGCGACACTGCCCTGAAACCCTCGCCCGACCAGCCGTTCCCGGGCGACTCACGGCTCACCGTGCACTCCGCCACCGAGGAGCGCATCGCCCTCACCCGCAGCCTGGCGGCCATGCGGCCCGGCACCTACGGGCTCACCGGCAACGGCTGCCACGCCGTGGTCGGCTCCGTCGTCCACGGCATCCCGCACCCCGCCGACGCCGTCGTCCGCCGCCTGGAGCGGGTCACCCACGGCACGCTGCGGCCGGGCAAGCGGATGCGGCTCACCCCGCAGGTGCACATCGGCAACCCCCGGGACGCCCTCGGCCTCGACTACGCCGACGTCGACGTCCCCGGCGAACTCGGCTCGCTCCCGGCGTGGTTCGTGCCCGGCGTCCGCGACACCTGGGTCATCACCGCACACGGCCTGGGCACCACCCGCGAGCACCCCATGGTGGCCATGCCGTTCCTGCACCGCCACCGGCTGCCCGTCCTCGACCTGGCCTACCGCAACGACCTCGGCGCCCCGCGCACCGCCGACGGCATCCACCACCTCGGCGACACCGAATGGCGCGATCTGGACGCGGCGATCCGCTACGCCCTCCGCTACGGCGCCCAGAACGTCGTCCTCCACGGCTGGTCCACCGGCGCGACCATGGCGCTGCGGGCCGCCACCCGCTCCGCGCTGCGCGACCGGATCAGCGGTCTCGTCCTGGACTCCCCGGTCCTGGACCGCAATGCCACGGTCCGTGCGCTGGCCGCCGCCCGGCGGGTCCCGCGCGCCCTGCTGCCGCTGGTGGTGCGCGCCGCCGAGGGCTCCACGGGGATTCCCCTGGACCACCCCGTCGACGCCGTCGACCCGGAGGAGCTGGACATTCCCACCCTGCTCTTCCACGGCCCCGACGACCGGATCGCCCCCTGGACGGCCTCCCGTTCCTTCGCCGCCCGCCGCGCCGACCTGATCACGCTTCAGCCGGTTCCGCACGCCCCGCACGCCGCGATGTGGAACGCCGACCCCTCGGGCTACGAAGAGGCACTACGGCGCTTCCTCACCCCTCTCATGTAGCACCGCTGCCTCATGCAGCACCGCTGCCCGGTCTCTGCAGCACCGGTACCGGCTCCCGGTGCCCGCCGCCTCCCCGCCGACGCCGCCCCCATGAAGCCCGGGCAAACGGCAGGACAACTCCGCCCATCAGGGATGGGACGGCGAAATGCCCCGGCCCCAAAAGGCCGCACGCCGGGTTCCGATTGGGCTTTCGGGCCGTCAGCGGCAACACTGCTCCTGTGACGTCCCGTACCCCGCGCGACTCCCGGCTCCGACTCGTCCCCCGTCAACCGGTTGGGGCCGCCCGCCGAGCGGTGACAACCAGGACCAAGCGCCCGGCGCCCCGCCCGCCCGAGGGCACTCCGCCGCCCGCGGAGCTGGCCCGGCAGGCCCGCGCCGTGCTGGCCGGCGCGGCCCGCCTCGCCCGGTGGGCCGACAGTGCCGACGGCACCGGCGGCAGCCTGCGCGCCGGGCCCGACGGCGCCCTGCCCGAAGCGGCGGTGGAACGGGCGGCCGAGGCCCTGCGCCTGACACCGCAGCAGGTCCGCGTCGACTGGGACCGGGCCCGGCTCGCCGGGCTCGTCGAGCTCCACGACGGCCTGGCCCGCCCCGGCTGGCGGCTGCGCGCCTGGGACCGCGACGACACCGCCGTACTGCGCGGCTGGGTCGCACTCTTCGACGCCTGGTCGCTGGCCCGCCCCGCCCCGGCCGCGGCCGGCCCCGCGATCGTCGCCGAAGTCGTCGAGGCGCTGCCGCAGTTGCTGTCCCTGCTGCATCTGTCGGCCGGGCCGGTCCAGCTGCCGGTGCTGCTCGACATGCTCGGCCAGCGCGTCGCCGAGCTGCGCACGGAGCGCTGCGAGGTCCCCTACGGCCAGGAGCCCGCCCCGGACGGCCCCCAGGACACCGCAGCCGCGGCCGACGACGCCGCGGGGGCGTCGCTGGCCGAACTGCTGGCCTGGGCGCTGGACGCGCTGCGGATCGTCGGGGCGCTGGTGCCGCCGGGCGGTGCGCCGGACGGCGTCCACGAGGCCGTGTACGAGGCGTCCGAGGCGCAGCTCACACCGCTCGGCAACTGGTCGGTGTGGGTCAAGCTGGAACAGATCTGTGTCGCCGCGCAGAGCCCGGCCGGCCATATCGAACAGTCCGCGGAGGCGATGCTGCGCGGCTGCGCCCGGCTCACCCCCGGCCCGGCCCGCACCGAGTACCGCGCCTGGCTCGCCGCCCGCTCCGTCGGCTCGGCCGTCGAGGAGCTGCTGACCGTGGCCCGCGGTGAGGACGCGCTGCTGCGCGGCCTGGCCTTCGAGGCACTGCGGGCGGTCGGCGCCCCGGCCGAGGCCGCCGTACGGGCCGCGGCCGACGAGCCGGCCCTGCGGCCGTACGCCCTGTTGTGGCTGGTCGAGCACGAGGGCGGCGACCCGGAGACCGCACCCGATGTGCTCACCCGCGAGGAGTCGACCTGGCTGTGGGTCGACACGGCGGCGGCTGTGGCCGACCACGGCGAGACCCAACTCCTGGTCCGCCACCTCGATTCGGCGGTCCAGGGCTCGGTCCCGCGCCTCCTGGAGGAGGTCCGTGCAGTAGGGCACCCCCGTACGGTCCAGGTCCTGGTGGCGCTTGCCGCGGCCCACCCGGATCCCGCCCTCGCCAAGGCGGTACGGCGCGCGGCGTTCCAGGTCCACACGGGCGGTGTCTGACTCCCACGTTGTCGGCTGGCCCGCCGTTGCGCTTTGCGGCGCGGCGCACGTTTTTGTCTTTCCCGCCGTGTTTCGTCTCGCCGTTGCGCCTGCGGCGGGCGTGGGTTGTTGGGTGCGGTGCCGCTCCTCCGGACTTCGTCCTGCGGCTCGGCCCCTCCCGTGGGTGGGGAGGAAATTGGCCGTTGGGGGTGCTTGTAGGTGGTCCGGTGTCCCTAGTCGGTCGCAGTGAGCTGGCTACCGTGGCGCGCCCCCACCAACCGTCACTCACTCCACCCACGGGAGGGGACGGGCCGGAGGGGCCGGTGTGTGGGACGTAAAGCGAAGCAGTCCCACACACCGGCCCCCGGAGGTCCGTCACCGCACCCGACACCCACCCGGCCCGCCGCAGGCGCAACGGCGAGACGACACCGCGGCGGGAAAGCCGACCACGTGCGCCGCGCCGCAAAGCGCAACGGCGAACAACACCCACGGCGGGAAAGCCGACAACGTGGGATGAAAAACCACTTGCACGGGGCAGATAGACTGCCCCCATGGCAGTTCTCCCTTGGGTTCATTAGACGGCGCAGCTCGCCTCGGACCGTCCCGTCCATTCCGCCGTCTTTTCCGACCCTGGAGCTTTTTCCCGTGATCACCGCCTCCGGCCTTGAGCTGCGCGCCGGCGCCCGCGTTCTCATCGAGTCCGCCTCCTTCCGTATCGCCAAGGGCGACCGCATCGGTCTGGTCGGCCGTAACGGCGCCGGCAAGACCACCCTCACCAAGGTGCTGGCCGGGGAGGGCATCCCCGCCGCCGGCTCGGTCACCCGCGGTGGCCAGGTCGGCTATCTGCCGCAGGACCCGCGCACCGGCGACCTCGACGTGCTGGCCCGCGACCGCATCCTGTCGGCCCGCGATCTGGACAGCGTGCTGCGCAAGATGCGCGAGAACGAGGACCGGATGGCCAACGGCAAGGGCGCCACCCGCGAGAAGGCCATGCGGAAGTACGAGCGCCTGGAGACGGAGTTCCTGACCAAGGGCGGGTACGCCGCCGAGGCGGAGGCCGCGACCATCGCCGCCAGCCTGGGCCTGCCCGACCGCATCCTCGGCCAGCCGCTCCATACGCTCTCCGGCGGTCAGCGCCGCCGCGTCGAGCTGGCCCGGATCCTGTTCTCGGACTCCGACACCCTGCTCCTCGACGAGCCGACCAACCACCTCGACGCCGACTCCATCGTCTGGCTGCGCGACTACCTCAAGACCTACCGCGGCGGCTTCATCGTGATCTCCCACGATGTCGACCTGGTCGAGACCGTCGTCAACAAGGTCTTCTATCTGGACGCCAACCGCTCCCAGATCGACGTCTACAACATGGGCTGGAAGCTCTACCAGCAGCAGCGCGAGGCCGACGAGAAGCGCCGCAAGCGCGAGCGCGCGAACGCCGAGAAGAAGGCCGCCGCGCTCAACACCCAGGCCGACAAGATGCGGGCCAAGGCCACCAAGACCGTCGCCGCGCAGAACATGGCCAAGCGCGCCGACAAGCTGCTCGCCGGTCTGGAGGCGGTGCGCGCCTCCGACAAGGTCGCCAAGCTGCGCTTCCCGGACCCGGCGCCCTGCGGCAAGACCCCGCTCACCGCCGAGGGCCTGTCGAAGTCCTACGGTTCGCTGGAGATCTTCACCGATGTCGACCTGGCCATCGACAAGGGCTCCCGGGTCGTCATCCTCGGCCTGAACGGTGCCGGCAAGACCACCCTGCTGCGGCTGCTGGCCGGCGTCGAGCAGCCGGACACCGGCGAGGTCCGCCCCGGCCACGGTCTGAAGCTCGGCTACTACGCCCAGGAGCACGAGACCCTGGATCCGGACCGCACGGTCCTGGAGAACATGCGGTCGGCCGCCCCGGACATGGACCTGGTCGCCATCCGCAAGACGCTGGGCTCCTTCCTCTTCTCCGGCGACGACGTCGACAAGCCCGCCGGGGTGCTCTCCGGCGGTGAGAAGACCCGGCTCGCCCTGGCGACCCTGGTCGTCTCCTCCGCCAACGTCCTGCTGCTCGACGAGCCCACCAACAACCTCGACCCGGCCAGCCGCGAGGAGATCCTCGGCGCGCTGCACACCTTCACGGGCGCGGTGGTCCTGGTGACGCACGACGAGGGAGCCGTGGACGCGCTGGCGCCGGAGCGGATCATTCTGCTGCCCGACGGCGTCGAGGACCTGTGGGGCCAGGACTACGCGGATCTGGTCGCGCTGGCCTGACCGCGGCGGATGGATCATGCCGTATGGATCATTCGGCCGACGTGTGATCCATCATCTGAGTGAGAACGGCTCGTACACCGGCGAGCCTGCGACGGATGGCCGGGCCCTTGCGGCCCGGCCGTCACCTTTTTGGCCCCATACCGCCTGACCTGCCATTTCTCGGGGAAATCCGGGCTCGGAGGGCCTTCTGGACAGCTGGAATGAGCGCTTCCGGCCCGGCCGGCCGGGTGTCCGACGGCAAAGGATGTCGTAGAGACCTTGCGGAATGGGTGGCCAGGAAGCCGGGGAGGGGTGATCATGAGAGTCCAGAGCGCACTTCCCACGAGGAGGCACGGGTGGCCGAGACTCTGAAGAAGGGCAGCCGGGTAACCGGCGCCGCGCGCGAGAAGCTCGCGGCAGACCTGAAGAAGAAGTACGACTCCGGTGCGAGCATCCGGGCACTGGCCGAGGAAACCGGCCGGTCCTACGGATTCGTGCACCGGATGCTCAGCGAATCCGGTGTGGTCCTGCGCGGTCGTGGCGGAGCCACGAGGGGCAAGAAGGCCGCTTCGGCCTGACGGCCACGCCTTTGAGTGCAACGGTGTCCCCCCGGCCGACGAAGCCGTCGGCCGGGAGGTTACCGTTCAGTCACTTACGCACGCAGGTGCGGCTGGCTGACTCGGAGGCGCTGATGACTCTGCTCGACAAGGACGGTGTGCGACTCACCGTGGACGATGCCATCGCCACGGTGACCCTCGCCCATCCGGCCAAGCGCAATGCGCAGTCCCCGGCCATGTGGCGGGCGCTCGCCGAAGCGGGCTCGCTGCTGCCGGGCACCGTACGGATCGTGGTGCTGCGCGGTGAGGGCGCGTCCTTCTCCGCCGGCCTGGACCGTCAGGCGTTCACGCCCGAGGGCTTCGACGGCGAGCCGTCGTTCATCGACCTCGCCCGTGGCACGGACAGCGCACTGGACGCCACCATCGCCGAGTACCAGGAAGCGTTCACCTGGTGGCGGCGCAATGACCTGGTGTCCATCGCCGCCGTGCAGGGACACGCCATCGGCGCGGGCTTCCAGCTCGCACTCGCTTGCGATCTGCGGGTGGTCGCGCCGGACGTCCAGTTCGCCATGCGTGAGACCAGCCTGGGACTCGTACCGGACCTGACCGGTACCCACCCCCTGGTCGGGCTGGTGGGCTACGCCCGGGCGCTGGAGATCTGCGCCACCGGGCGCTTCGTGCATGCCGAGGAGGCCGAGCGGATCGGCCTCGCCAATGTCGTGGTGCCCGCGGACGAGCTCGACGGCGCGGTGGCCGACCTGGCCGCCGCGCTTATTGCCGCGCCGCGGGACGCCGTGATCGAGACCAAGGCCCTGCTGGCCGGTGCCGCGGGCCGTACGTACGAGGAGCAGCGCATCGCCGAGCGGGCCGCGCAGGCGCGCCGGCTGCGCGACCTGGCGGGCGTGGGGGAGTAGCGCCCCGTCCCGGACCGCGGCAGGCGGCCGGCCGGGCTGCCCGGTCGGCCGCCTCAGCCCTGCTCCACCGCCGTGACCAGCACGGCGACCGTCGACACCGCGGGCGGCGCGGCCGCCACCGCCTGCCGTACGGCGGCGGCGACATCCAGCGCCCGGTGGCCGGGCGCGGTCGCCAGCTGGATCAGCGCATGCCCGTCGGTGAGCCGTACCGGACGTGACGAGCCGAGGACCGGCGCCAGCCGGGCCACGCCCGCGACGTCCAGGACGACCGCGGCGATCCCGGCCGCCCCGTCCTGCGTCGCGCCGCTCCGTTCCTCCGTCACCGGTTCGGCGGGCGGGCCGCCCGCCGGGGCGGGCGGCGGTGCCCCGGCTGCCTCGTCAGAGGCTTCGTCCAGCAGGCCGCTGACCCGCAGATCCACCATGGCCACCACCAGCCCCAGCTCCCGGACCGACGCCTCCAGCAAGGCCGCCCGTACCTGGTCGGCGACCATGGGCAGCGGCCGGTCGCCGGTCGCGGCGAAATCCGCCTCGATCCGCAGCGGGCCCGGCGGCAGTGCGCTCGGGGGCGCCGGCACCGCGGGCTCCGGGGCGCGGTCGGGGTCGGCGACCGACAGCCGCAGTGAGCCCAGGCGTACTCCGGGCGGTGTCCCGGCGGCCGTCCGCAGGACCCCGGCGGCGGCCTGCTCGGTGATCCACGACCCGTCCGCCGGCCCGCCGAGCGGCAGCATCCGGCCGATCTTGAGCTGCGTCCGCACCGCCTGCGCCCACTGGTTCGCGGTCACCGCGTCACCCCTTTCCCGGCAGGTCCCGGCCCCTCTTGCGGGCACGTCCCGGACCACGCCCCCAGCCTGCCGCAGACCGGACCCCACAACAGCGCGCTGTCCCGCACGGCGCCGTAGGGAGCACTCCGCTGCCGCATCCCCCACGGCAAAAGGGACGAACCGGACCTACTGTGGGCAGCGGAGCGGGCGGACCGCTTCTCCCCGCGGAAAGGGACGTACGGCGATGAGCGAGAGCCAGCAGGCAGAGGCACCCAGGACCCCGACCAAGAGGGGCGGCGGCGATCCCGCCACCCGTGGGCGGACCACCATCGCCGACGGTGTCGTGGAGAAGATCGCCGGTCTTGCGGCCCGGGATGTCGTCGGTGTGCACGCCATGGGCAGCGGTCTCGCCCGTACGCTCGGCGCCGTGCGCGAGCGGGTGCCCGGTGGCGGCCGGTCCGCGACCGTCACCCGCGGGGTCAAGGCCGAGGTCGGCGAGGTGCAGACCGCGGTGGATCTGGAGATCGTGGTCGACTACGGCGTCGCCATCGCCGATGTCGCGCGGTCGGTGCGGGAGAACGTCATCTCCGCCGTGGAGCGGATGACGGGCCTGGAGGTCGTCGAGGTCAATATCGCGGTCAGCGATGTCAAACTCCCCGACGAGGTGGACGAAGAAGAGGAAGAGCCGCGGCTCCACTAGCCGGGGCCGTCCGGAGCGGTAGCGAAGGAGCGCACGATGAGCATGGCCGTGGCCGGCCTCTTGGCCGGTATGGCGCTGGGCTTCGCCGGATTCTTCGGTGGCTTCGGCGCCTTTGTCCTGGTGGCGGCGTTGGGCGCCATCGGGTTCGTGGTCGGCAGATTCCTCGACGGGGATCTGGAAGCCGGCGAATTCTTCCGTCCGCGTCGCGGCGAGCGCGACGAGCGGCGGCGGTGAGGCCGGGTGGCGACGGTGTCCCCGCCCGCCGCCGTACCGGCGGGTGAGCGGGGCGCGACCAGAATCGCGGACCGGGTGGTGGCGAAGATCGCCGCACAGGCGGCCCGGGAGGCGCTGCGCCGGGAGTCCCCGCGCGCCCGCACGGACGCCCACGCGACGGTGACCGTGCACCGGCGCGAGGAGCGCCGGAACTTCGGCGAGGCACGGGTACGGATCGCCGTGGAGCTGGGCTACCCCTCCGACATCGGCGCCCAGAGCCGCGTGGTGCGCAGTCATGTCACCGAACGGGTGCAGGAGTTGGCGAACATGGCGGTGCCCGAGGTCGCGGTGGAGGTCGAGCGGCTGCACTCACCGCAGCTGGACCGTACCGACCGGGGGAGAGTGCGATGAGCGACGACGACGCGCGGCCGGCGGACACCCGGCGGCTGCCCACGCTGGACAAGACACCCGACACCGCGGACGAGGCGGCACGGTCCGGACCGGGAAACGACGCCCCCGCGGGCAGCGACGAGGACGACGGCACCGGGCGCTTCTGGTCGGCCCGCCGGGTGCCGGCCGCCGTGGTCGCGCTGCTGCTGCTGGCTGCCGCCGGGCTGCTGCTCTACGACGTGGCCGCGGTGCGCGCCGACCGCCCCGCGATGGCCTGGCGCCGGCGCCTCGCCCATGAGCTGGCCACCCGTCCGCTCGACAACCCCTGGGTGCTGGGCGCCGCCGCGCTCGCCGTGGTCCTCGGCATCTGGCTGATCGTGCTGGCCCTCACCCCCGGGCTGCGCCAGGTGCTGCCGATGCGGCGGACGGCGCCGGGTATCCGGGCCGGGCTGGACCGGTCGGCCGCCGCGCTGGTGCTGCGCGACCGGGCCATGGAGGTCGCCGGCGTGCAGTCCGTACGGATGAAGGTCGGCCGCCGCAAGGCCAAGGCGCATGCCGTGTCGCACTTCCGCGAGCTGGACGAGGTCCGCGCCGACCTCGACGTCTCGCTCGGCGAGGGGCTGCGGCAGCTGGGGCTGGCGCACCCGCTGCGGCTGACGGTGCACGTCCGGCGCCCGAAGAAGGGGTGAGCGCGATGCTCAGGGTCCGCAGAACGACCAACCGGGTGCTGCTCGGCCTGGCCGGTGTGGTGCTGTTCGGCACCGGCGGCGCGGTGCTGTTCGGCGGTCTCGACCTGCCCGCGAAGTGGCATCTCGGCCTGCCCTCCGGCTGGCCGTGGTCCCGGCCCGGCGAGGTGCTGCTCCCCGCGGACGCCCGCACCCGCTGGACCCACCAGGGCTGGTGGTGGCCGGTCGTCATCGCGGCGCTCGCCGTCTTCGTACTGCTGATGCTGTGGTGGCTGCTGTCCCAGCTGCGGCGGCACCGGCTGCAGGAGATCCTCGTCGACAGCGGCGACGGCGAGGGCGCCGAGCTGCGCGGCCGGGCGCTGGCGGCCGCCGTCGCGGCCGAGACGGAGTCGCTGGACGGCGTCGACGGGGCCGGTGTGCTGCTGACCGGCAGCCGGACCGCACCGCAGGTCAGGGCGCTGCTGGCGCTGGCCCCGCACGCCGACCCGGGCACCGTCCTGCGGCGGCTGTCCCACGAGGCGGTGGCGCACGCCCGCCACTCGGCCGGGCTCGACGAGCTGCCGGCGGAGGTCCGGCTGCGGGCGGTCAAGCACCGGCCGGAGCGGGTCAGTTAGGGCCCTGCGGTGGGGGCGGCGTGCCGTCCCCTCGTCAGAACCCGTGCCGGGCCCCGCCGTCCACCGGCACCATCAC
The DNA here is from genome assembly GCF_900221035.1 of Streptomyces sp. 2323.1. Taxonomy (NCBI): domain Bacteria; kingdom Bacillati; phylum Actinomycetota; class Actinomycetes; order Kitasatosporales; family Streptomycetaceae; genus Streptomyces; species Streptomyces sp. 2323.1. Next base: position 6,260,340 of record NZ_LT907981.1, read on the forward strand.
ACCGGTGACGTACGAGGCGGCCGGCGACAGCAGGAACGCCGCGGCCCGGCCGAACTCCTCCGGCGTGCCGTAACGGCCCAGCGGGATGGACGCACAGTTGCGGGCGCGGCTGCCCTCCGGGTCGCCGGAGAGCGCATCGAGCTGGGTCATCCGGTCGGTGGCGATCCGGCCGGGCAGCACCCCCAGGACGCGGATGCCGCGCGGCCCCAGCTCGTTGGCGAGCGACTTGGCGAAGCCGGCCAGCCCGGGGCGCAGTCCGTTGGAGATGGTCAGACCGCTGATCGGCTCGTACACCGACCCGGACAGCACAAAGCCGATCACCCCGCCCGCCGGCAGCTCGGCGGCGGCCGCACGGGCCAGCCGTACCGCGCCGAGGAAGACCGATTCGAAGGCCGACTGCCACTGCTCGTCGGTGTTGTCGGCGGCGCTGCCGGGGGCCGGGCCGCCCACGCTGATCAGCACGCCGTCCAGCCGGCCGAAGCGCGCACGGGCCGCCGCCAGCAGACGGTCGGGGGCATCGGCGGCGGCGTTGTCGGCCGCCACGCCCAGGGCACGGTCGCCGAGCGAGGCGGCGGCCGCGGCCGCGCTCTCCTCGGTGCGCCCGGTGAGCACCACATTGGCGCCGTCGGCGACCAGTTCACGGGCGGTGGCGAAGCCGAGGCCACGGGTCGCCCCGGTGAGAAGGTACGTCCGGTCAGTGAGTCCGAGATCCATGGTCCTAGTCTGCCGTTGCTCCGTCGAGGAGGCCGAAGGCGGTCCCCACCAGGCCGATGTGGCTGAACGCCTGCGGGTAGTTGCCCAGCTGGCGCCCCGCGGCCGGGTCGTACTCCTCGGAGAGCAGCCCCACATCGTTGCGCAGGTCCAGCAGCCGCTCGAACATCTCCCGGGCCTCGTCCCGCCGGCCGCTGAGCTGCAGGGCGTCGGCGAGCCAGAACGAGCAGACCAGGAAGGTGCCCTCGCCGCCCGGCAGCCCGTCGACCGAGCCGCCCTCCGTGCTGTAGCGGCGCACCAGACCGTCGTGCGTCAGCTCCCGGCGCACCGTGTCGATGGTGTTCAGCACCCGTGGGTCGTCACCGGGCAGAAAGCCGACCCGGGGGATCAGCAGGGTCGCGGCGTCCAGTTCCTTCGAGCCGTAGAACTGGGTGAAGGTGCCGCGCTCGGCGTCGTAGCCGTGCTCGCACACCTCACGGTGGACCTCCTCGCGCATCGCCCGCCAGCGGTCGGCGTCCCCGCTGAACTTCGGGTTCGCCTCGATCGCCCGCACCGCCCGGTCGGCCGCGACCCAGGCCATGACCTTGGAGTGCACGAAGTGCCGCTGCGGCCCGCGGATCTCCCACAGGCCCTCGTCGGGGTCGCGCCAGGTGGACTCCAGATAGTCCACCAGGGCGCGCTGGATGCTCCAGGCGTGCGGCTCCGACGGCAGCCCGGCCCGGCGCGCGACATGGAAGGAGTCCAGCACCTCGCCGTAGACATCGAGCTGACGCTGTTCGACGGCGGCGTTGCCGATACGGACCGGCGCGGAGTCGCAGTAGCCGGTCAGCCACGGCAGCTCGGCCTCCGGCAGCCGCCGCTCACCCGCCAGCCCGTACATGATCTGCAGATCGTCGGGGGCACCGGCGACCGCGCGCAGCAGCCAGTCCCGCCAGGCGCCGGCCTCCTCCAGATAGCCGGCGGACAGCAGGGAGTTCAGGGTGAGGCTGGCGTCGCGCAGCCAGCAGTAGCGGTAGTCCCAGTTGCGCACCCCGCCCAGCTCCTCGGGCAGCGAGGTGGTGGGGGCCGCCACGATGCCGCCGGTCGGCGCGTAGGTGAGCGCCTTGAGGGTGATCAGCGAGCGCATCACGGCCTCGCGGTACGGCCCGTCGTAGCGGCAGCGCGCGGACCAGGTGTGCCAGTCGTCCAGGGTGTCCTGGAGCGCCGTGTACGGCTCGATCTGGACCGGCCGCGGCTCGTGCGAGGGGTGCCAGGTCAGCACGAACGCGGCGCGCTCGCCCTCGGCGACGGTGAGGTCCGAGCGGGTGCTGAAGTCCTTGCCGTACGTGCTGCTCTGCGGCGGGGTGCGCAGCCATACGGAGTCCGGTCCCGCGACCGCGAACCGGCAGCCCTCGGTGGCCCGCACCCAGGGCACCACCCGCCCGTAGTCGAACCGCAGCCGCAGCTCGCTCCGCATCTCGACGCTGCCGCGCAGGCCCTCCACGATCCGTACGACATCGGGCGCACGGTCGCGCTGCGGCATGAAGTCGATGACCCGGACGCTGCCGGTGGGGGTCTCCCACACCGTGTCGAGGATCAGCGAATCGCCGCGGTAGGAGCGCTGTGCGCGGGCGTCCGCGGACCGGGGAGCCACCCGCCAGTGGCCGTTTTCCTTGCCGCCGAGGAGCGCCGCGAAGCAGGCGCCGGAGTCGAAGCGGGGCAGGCACAGCCAGTCGATGGAGCCGTCGCGTCCGACGAGTGCGGCGGTCTGCAGATCACCGATGAGCGCGTAGTCCTCGATATGTGGATGCACGCCTCGCACCTTCCCGCCCGGCGCCCGCGCTACGCGGTGGGGCGGCTGTCCGGGCTACCCGCGGGCCGGGGCGGTGGCGGCTTCCTCGCCGTCCTGCGGATCCGGGACGTCTTGCGGACCCGGGATGTCGTGTGCGTCCCCGCCGTCCTGCGGGTCCTCGGCGTTTCCGGTCTCGCGGGGCTCCGCGGCCTCCCGGGCCTCCTTGGCCGCCGCCTCGGCACGGTCGCGGCGCTCACGGCGTACGAGGACGATCCAGCCGACCGGCACCGCCGCCGCGAACAGCCACCACTGGACCGCATAGGCCATGTGCGGGCCGATGGAGTCATGGTCCGGCTCGGGGACCAGCTCCGGGGTGCCGCCGGCCGGCTCGGGCCCGGTCTGCTCGATATAGCCGCCGAGCGTCGGCCGGCCGACCCGCTTCGCCTGCTCCTTGCTGTTGATCAGCATGATCTGGCGCGGGGGCAGGCCCTTGGTGTCCTTGATTCCGCTGAACGCGGTGGTCTCGTCGGCCATCATCCGGCCGGTCACGGTGACCTTGCCCTTGGGGGCTGCCGGCACGTCCGGGAACTTGGTCAGGTCGTTGCCCGCCGAGATCCAGCCGCGGTTGACCAGCACGGCCTGGCCGTTGCCCAGCACCAGCGGGCTCAGCACGTAGTAGCCGATGCTCTGCTCGTCGGCGGCGGTGCGCTGGCGGACCACCACCTCGTGCGCGGTGTCGAAGGTGCCGGTGGCGGTGACCGTGCGCCACATGTCGTGGCGGGGGAGGGTCCGGCCGGGGGCGGTCAGCTCGGTGACCGGGACCGGCCTGGCCGCCAGGCTGCGCGCGATGAGCTGGTTCTGTGCCACTTTGTGCTGATGGCGGTGGAGCTGCCAGAAGCCCAGCTTGATCATGACGGGGATCAGCAGCAGAGCCACGAGGGTGACGATCACCCACTGCCGGGACAACAGGAAGCGGTACACGGCTTCGACGGTACCTGGGGCGCCACTGCCCCCGGGCGGCGGGTCCGGCCGGGGGCTCGCGCTCCGGTCCGGCGGACCCGCCGGGGTCACGCGCTCCCGTACCCGCACTGCGGTCCGCCGGACCTGCCCGATCAGACCCGGTCGACGATGCCCACCCTCCCGTCCGAGCGGGCGCAGTGGGCACCGCAGTACCACTTCTGGTCGGCCTCGACGCCCTGGCCGATGATCTGGCACCGGCAGTGCTCACAGATCGGCGCCATGCGGTGGATGGCGCAGGCGAAGCAGTCGAAGACGTGCACCGCGCCCTGCGCGTGCACCTCGAACGTCATGCCGTATTCGTTTCCGCAGACCTCACAACGTGCCATGCGCCACAGGGTGCGGGCGCCGCCCGCGCGGGGCGAGGTGCCGACGGGTGTGTTGACCGGGCTTCACCCGGACGCACGCGCCGGAGCCACGTCCTGCAGCAGCTGCATGAAGGCCGCCTCGTCGATCACGACCGTGCCGTACGAGGCGGCCTTGGCGGTCTTGGACGTACGGGCGTCGGGATCGTTGGTCACCAGCAGGCTGGTGAGCCGGGACAAGCTCGTGGCGACATGCAGCCCGGCCTCGATCGCCCGGTCCTCCAGCAGCTCGCGGTCCACGGAGGTGTCGCCGGAGAAGGCGACCCGCATCCCCTGGACGAGCCGGCCGCCCACCTCATAGCGCCCCGGGTTGGGGTAGGGGCACGCCGGGCGCTTACGGGACGGCCGCCAGGACGTGGGGCGGTAGGACGAGGCGGTGGGGTGCTGCCGGGGGGCGGGGGCGTCCGACCACTCCGTCAGCGGCTGGCAGGTCAGCAGCGGCAGTCGCAGATTCTCCTGCGCGGCCCGCCGCAGACTGGGCCGGAACGCCTCGGCCAGCACCCGGGCGTCGTCCAGCGCATGGTGGGCGCGCTGCTGCACCACGCCGTAATGGGCGGCGAGCGACTCCAGCTTGTGGTTGGGCAGCGGCAGCTGCAGCTCCTTGGACAGGGCGATGGTGCACAGCCGCTGACGCACCGGCGCGGCCGCCGCGGCGCGGGCGTACTCGCGGGCGATCATCGACCAGTCGAACATGGCGTTGTGGGCGACCAGGACCCGGTCCTCCAGCCGCTTGGAGAGTTCCGGGACGATCTCCGGGAAGAGCGGGGCATCGGCGAGCACGGCGCTGGTGAGACCGTGGATCCAGACCGGTCCCGGGTCCCGCTGCGGGTTGACGAGGGTGTACCAGTGGTCCTCGACCTCGCCCCGGGCGTCGAGTTGATACACGGCGGCGGAGATGATCCGGTCGTCACGGGCCAGGCCCGTGGTCTCCACGTCGACCACCGCGTATCCCTGGGGATATGCGGTCGGCCAGGGAGCCGGCGGCGTCTGCGGGCCCGGCTGCTGCCCGATCTTCGGCGCGATCGGGTCGGCTGCTGCCATGCGGTCTTCGAGCATGGTCCCTGAGGATACGGGCCGCCACTGACAGCCACCGAACCGCCGTCGGCCGCAACGCGGGTGGGGCGCCGCCGGTAACGGCCCACGACGCGTACGGCTCGCCTGCAATTCCGGGGCGGAGGCGGGAGTTGACGGGAGGACGGGTACGGGTGGGAAGGAACGAGATGGGGCGGGAATGGCTGAGAACGGCTGGGGTGGGGCGGGATGGGGAGGGTTGGGGGAGCAGGCCGGGTGAGGGAGTGGGGCGGTGGTTCGGGGCGGGGTGGGCTCTTGCCTTGCCGGCCGCTTGATCCTGCTGGGTTTTTGATCTGCTGGGTGCCTGGGCCTGCTGTCCTCACCCGGCTACGTCCCGCTGGGCCTGCTGTCCTGACCTGGCTACGTCCCGCTGGGCCTGCTGTCCTCACCCGCCCACCCCCCGAAGGGGGGTGGGCGGCGGGGAAAACCACTGCACCCCGCCGGGAAAACCCACTGCACCCCCAAAAGCCAGGGAATCGGGCACCTAAAGGGAGCAGTGGAAGGAAACCGCCCAAATGGCCCATCGGTCGTACGGCTTGCCCCGGCTACCGGCGAGCGGGCCCGGTCGAGGTGAGCGCCTCTCCGGCTGCGTCCCACCCGGCGATGGCGTTGGGCCAGCCCGCCGCCCGGCCCCGCCCAGAGGCGAACCCCAAGTCCCACCCGGAGCTGAGCCCCACTCAGGCGAGGCCACCACCCCCTCACCCGGCCCCTCCGGCGGAGAGCAGCGACGTCACCAGCGCGTCCAGCGACACGGTGAACAGCCGCTCGGTGTCGACCGGACCGGCCAGCGCACGGGCCAGCGCCGGATCGTGCTCGGCGGTGGGGGAGTTCCACAGTTCGCCCTCGCTCGGATGCTGCTCGGGCGACCGCTCCCGGTTGCGCTCGACCAGGACGAAGCCGACGACCTGGAACTGGACGGCCCGCACCGCCTCGGCGGCCGTCTCGCCGCACAGCCCGGCGGCGTGCATCTCATGGACCAGTGCCTGCTGCGCGGGCAGGAACATCCGCTCCGTCAGGCCGCGTTCGTGCACCATCGCGATCAGCTGCGGACGCTCGCGCAGCGCCGTGTACAGCGCGCGGGCGACCGAGATGATGCGGGCGTGCGGGGTGCGTCCCGAGGGGTGGATCTCGCCCATCTCCCGGACGGTGCGCTCGACGAGGGCGTCCAGCAGTGACTCGCGATTGCCGACGTGCCAGTAGATGGAGGTGACGGCGGTGCCGAGTTCGGTGGCGAGCCGGCGCATGGTCAGCGCCGCGGGGCCGTGCGCCCGCACCAGCCGGGCGGCGGTCGTCAGCACCTCTTCGCCGGTCAGTGCGCTGCGTGTCATGGCCCCACTCCAAACTCTTCCCTCAACCGTCGCCCGGACCTCCCCGAGCCGGCCCTGAACCACCCCGGAACCTTCCCTGAGCCGTCCCCTGAGTCGCCTCGGAACCGGCCCTGAGTCGCCCCGGAATCCTCCCTGAGCCGCCCCGGAACCGTCCCTGAGCCAGCCCGGAACCGTCCCTGAACCGCCCCTGAGTCAATCGCTGAACCGCCCCCGAGCCGTCCTCCCCCCAACTCCCGTCCCCCCAACTCCCCACTCTCCCCCACCCTTTACCCTTCACCCCCCACGGTGTAACAGTGTTACAGACGCCTGGCACGACCCCCGCAAGTCACCGATGGCGAAGGGTGGTACGACATGGCACGCGTACGTTACGGAGCGCGCACCGAGGCGGAGATCAGCGCGGCGCGCACCGCCGGCTCCCGGCTCCCCGACATCTGGTCCACCGGCGTGGTCGCCGTCTGGGAGAGCGACCCGGACGCCGTCGCGGCCGTGCTGCCGCCGTCGCTCGCACCCACCGGACGACCGCTGGTCCGGGTCACCATCAGCCGGGTCGAGCTGACCGGCTACCCCCTGGGCGCGGGCTCGGTCGCCGTCGCGGCCGCGCACCGCGGCACCGAGGGCTGGTATCCGCTGGTCATGCCGATGACCCACGAGCGGGCCCTGACCGGCGGCCGCGAGGTCTTCGGCGAACCGAAGAAGCTGGGCGAGGTCACCGTCGAGCGCGACGGCCCGGTGGTGCGCGCCGCGCTCGCCCGGCACGGCATCGCCTTCGTCGAGGTGCGCGGTGAGGTGAGCGGCCCGCTGCCGGTCCCGGAGCCGGTCCGGAAGACCGACTTCTACTTCAAGTTCCTGCCCGCCGTGGACGGTTCGGGCTTCGACGGCGACCCGGTGCTGGTGCACTGCCTGCGCCAGGAGAAGGTCCGCACCCTGGAGAGGATCACCGGCGAGGTCGTCCTCCGGGAGTCGGCGTACGACCCGGTCGCCGACCTCCCCGTCCGCACCCTCGTCGAGCTCACCCTCGGCGAGAAGACCACCGACCAGCAGGGCCGGGTCGTCGAGCGGGTCAGCGCCCGGGACCTGCTGCCGTACGCCCACCAGCGCTACGACGACCCGCAGCAGCTCCTCGACGGCCCGCCCGAGGGGAGCGCCTGATGGAACTGCGGGCAGGACAGGTCGCGGTCGTCACCGGCGCCGCCAGCGGGATCGGTCTGGCCATGGCGCGCCGCTTCGCCGCGGAGGGGCTGCGCGTCGTCCTCGCGGACGTGGCGGAGGAGCCGCTGCGCGCCGTCGCCGACGAACTGGCCGCACAGGGCGCCCAGGTACTGGCGCGCACCGTGGACGTCGGCCTCCGCGACGAGGTCGCCGCGCTCGCCGACGCCGCGTACGACGCCTTCGGCGCGGTCCATCTGCTGTGCAACAACGCGGGGGTGGGCTCCGGCGCCGAGGGGCGCATGTGGGAGCACGATCCCCGCGACTGGGAATGGGCGTTCGCGGTGAACATCTGGGGCGTCTTCCACGGCGTGCAGTGCTTCGTGCCCCGGATGCTGGCGGGCGGGGAGCCCGGCCATGTCGTCAACACCTCCTCGACCGACGGCGGCATCGCGCCGCTGCCCACCGCGTCCGTCTACGCCGTCACCAAGGCGGCCGTGGTGACCATGACCGAGTCGCTGTACGCCCATCTGAAGGCCGAACGGGCCCCCGTCGGCGCCTCGGTGCTCTTCCCCGGACCGCACATGCTGCGCACCGGCCTGTGGGAGTCGCACCGCAACCGGCCCGCGCGCTACGCCAAGTCCCGGCCACGCCGTACCCCGTACCGCAGCCTGGCGCAGTGGGAGGCGGCGATGAAGGAGGCCGGCCAGGAGGTGGCCTTCACGCCCGTGGAGGACGTCGCGCAGCAGGTCGTGGACGGCGTCCGGGCCGGCCGCTTCTGGCTGCTGCCGCCCGCCGCACACACCGACGCGCAGATCAGGGCGCGGTCCGCCTCCATGCTCGACCGGGCCGCCCCGGCGTATCTGGAGCACTTCATCCTCGACCCGGACGACTGAGGGAGGTTCCGCCATGACGGACCCGCAGGGTTCCCCGGACCGGCAGTTCCCCGAGCAGGGCCAGGCCTCCGAGCAGGGCCAGTTCTCCGAGCAGCGCCAGCCCCCCGAGCACCGGCCCGGCGCGCAGCAGGACCTGAACGAGCAGGACCTGCACGAGCCGTACCTGATCATCTCCTCCGACTGCCACGCCGGGCTCCCCACCGAGGAGTACCGCCCCTATCTCGACGCCCGCTTCCACCGCGCCTTCGACGAGTTCCTCGGGCAGCGCGACGCCCGCCGCGCGGAGGCCACCCGCCTCGGCATCCGTAACGACGCCTTCGCCGAACGGTGGTTCCGGGACCACGAGGAGGGCTTGCGCGGCGGCTGGGACCCCGCGCAGCGGATCAAGGAGCTCGACGGTGACGGGGTCGCGGCGGAGGTCGTCTTCCCGGACGCGGACGCCGTCGACAGCGGTACGGCCGCCCCCTTCGGCGTGGGCCTCGGCCTCTCCGGCGACCACGACCCGGAGCTCGGCATGGCCGGCGCCCGGGCACACAACCGCTGGCTCGCCGACTTCGTCTCCGCACACCCCGAACGGCACTGCGGCGTCGCCCTGTTACCGGTCACGGCCGAGACCGGCCAGGTCGTCGCCGAGATCCACCGCGCCCGGGAGTCCGGGCTCGGCGCGCTGATGATCCCCGCCATGTGGGGCGGCAACGCGCCGTACCACGACCGCCGTTACGACCCGGTCTGGGCGGCGGCCGCCGAGTGCGCGATGCCGGTGCTGACCCACTCCGGGTCGTCGCCCCGCCAGGAGTACGGGGACCACTTGGGGATCTTCGTTTCCGAGGTGACCTGGTGGCCGGCCCGCCCGCTGTGGTTCCTGCTGTGGTCCGGAGTCTTCGAACGCCACCCGGGCCTGCGGTTCGGTGTCGCCGAATCCGGCTGCTGGTGGCTCCCCAACCTCCTGTGGTTCATGGACCGCCTCTACCTGGGCGCCCACGGCGGCAAGAAGCTCTCCCCGTTCGCCGCCCTCAAGCGCCCGCCGCACGAGTACCTCGACCGGCAGGTCTTCGTCTGCGCCACCAACACCAAGCGCCGCGAGCTCGCCCAGCGCTACGAGATCGGCGTCGACAACATCCTGTGGGGCAGCGACTTCCCGCACCCCGAGGGCACCTGGCCGGACACCCGCGGCTGGCTGAGGAAGACCTTCCATGACATCCCGGTCGCCGAGACCCGGCGGATGCTCGGTCTGTCCGCCGCCGAGGCCTTCGGCTTCGACACCGCCGCCCTGGCCCCGCTGGCCCGCCGTATCGGCCCCACCCCGGCCGGACTCGGCCAGCCGGCCGACCAGCCGGCGGTCGAGGCCTCCTGGGCCCGCTCGCGCGAGGTGGGCCGCCACTGGCTGACGGACCACGACTTCCCGGTACTCGGGGCTCAGCCCAAGCAGGAAGGCAGGACCGCCCGATGACAACGGAGCGCTACACCGTCATCTCCGCCGATTGCCACGCCGGCGCCGACCTCCTCGACTACCGGCCGTATCTGGCCTCCCGGCACCACGAGGCCTTCGACGACTGGGCGGCGGCCTACGTCAACCCGCACGAGGACCTGCTCGCCGACACCGCCGACCGCAACTGGAACTCCGCCCGCCGGCTGGCCGAACTCGAAGCCGACGGCATCGTCGCCGAGGTCGTCTTCCCCAACACCATCCCACCGTTCTTCCCCTCCGCGTCCCTGATGGCCCCGGCGCCCGCCACCCCTGAGGAGTTCGCGCGGCGCTGGGCGGGCCTGCGCGCCCACAACCGCTGGCTCGCCGACTTCTGCGCCGAGGCACCCGGCCGGCGGGCCGGCGTCGCCCAGATCCTCCTCAACGACGTCGACGAGGCCGTACGGGAGGTCCGCCGCACCAAGGAGGCCGGCCTCACCGGCGGCATCATGCTCCCCGGCACCCCGCCCGGATCCGGCCTGCCCGAACTCCACTCCGAGGTCTACGACCCGCTCTGGGCGGTCTGCGCGGAGCTGGAGGTCCCCGTCAACCACCACGGCGGCTCCGCCTCCCCGCCGCTCGGCGACGCACCCGCCGCCCGCGCCGTGTTCATGGTCGAGACGACCTGGTTCTCGCACCGCGCGCTGTGGCACCTGATCTTCGGCGGGGCCTTCCGCCGCCACCCGGGCCTGCGCCTCGTCCTCACCGAACAGGGCTCCGGCTGGATCCCCGGCGTCCTGGACATGCTGGACTACTACCACGGCCGGCTGGCCGCGGCCGCGTCCGCCGCCACCGCCGAGGCCAAATTCGGCGCCGGCCTGGCCGAGGCCATGGGCCGCACCCCGGCGGAACTGTGGCGCGACCACTGCTTCGTCGGCGCCAGCTTCATGCGCCCGCACGAGGTCCCGCTCCGCCACCGGATCGGCCTCGACAAGATCATGTGGGGCAGCGACTACCCCCACGACGAAGGCACCCACCCCTACTCCCGTGAGGCCCTGCGCCTCGCCTACGCCGGTCTGCCGCCCGACGAGGCCGCCGCCATGCTCGGCACGAACGCGGCCCGCGTCTACGGCTTCGACCTCGCCCGCCTCGCCCCCCTCGCCGCCCGCGTCGGCCCGGCGGTCTCCGAGATCGCCGCCCCCCTGGACGAGGTCCCACCGGACGCCACCAGCCCGGCGTTCGCCCCGGGCGGGTCGGTACGGGTGTGGTGAGGGTGGAGTGAGCCCCCCCCGTACGGCCACTGATGCCGGGCGCTCGGCGTCGGCTGGCCGTACGGGGCCTCCGGCGCCTTCCGGGCCTGTCGCAGGGGCGACGGCGAGACGTTCGATGACGTCCCCGCGGAGGGCTCCGTCGCACACAGCTGACGGCACGTCTTACATACTTCTCGGTAACAACCCCTAGCGGCACCGCCGTCCACGCCTTTATGGTGCGGGGCATGCCGCACCTGCCCGATGTCGTGTTGTGGTCCGTACCGGCCTTCGTCCTGCTCACCGTGGTCGAGATGGTGAGCTATCGCCTGCATCCCGACGAGGACGCGGAGGGCTACGAGGCCAAGGATGCCGCCACCAGCGTCGGCATGGGCCTCGGCAGCCTGGTCTTCGATGCGCTGTGGAAGATCCCCATCGTGGCGATCTACGCCGCGGTCTACGAGCTCACCCCGCTGCGGATACCCGTGGTGTGGTGGACGCTGCCGCTGATGCTGCTCGCCCAGGACTTCTTCTACTACTGGTCGCACCGCGGGCACCACGTCATCCGCGTCCTGTGGGCCTGCCACGTGGTGCACCACTCCAGCAAGAAGTTCAACCTCACCACCGCCCTGCGACAGCCCTGGACGACCTGGACCGTCTGGCCGTTCTACGTCCCGATGATCGCCCTCGGCGTGCATCCGGCCGCGATCGCCTTCACCTCCGGGGCCAACCTCGTCTACCAGTTCTGGGTGCACACCGAGCGGATCGGCACCCTGCCCCAGCCCGTCGAGTTCCTGCTCAACACCCCGTCCCACCACCGCGTCCACCACGCCTCGCAGGGCGGCTACCTGGACCGTAACTTCGGCGGGATCCTGATCATCTGGGACCGGATGTTCGGCTCGTTCGTCGCCGAGACCGAGCGGCCGGTCTACGGCCTCACCAAGAACGTCGAGAGCTTCAACCCGCTGCGGGTGGCCACCCACGAATACGTCGCCATCGCCCGCGACATCCGCGCCGCGGACAGCTGGCGCGAGCGTGCCGGACGGGTGTTCCGCGGACCGGGCTGGCAGCCGGCCGAGCGGGCCGCCGCGGCGGCGGGCGCAGCGCCCGCGGGCCCCGGTTCGCCGGCGCACGCCTCCGTCGAGGAGCCCGCCGCGTGACCGCACGGTGGCCGCGGGCCGCGGGGCCGCTGCTGTGGGTCTTCGCCGTACTGGCCCTGGTGCACCTCGGGGCGCTGCTCGGCGGTGTCCCGGCCGTCGCGCAGTTGACCAAGCCCGCGCTGATGCCGGTGCTCACCGGATACGCGGTGGCGCGCGGCGGCCCGCCGCTGCTCGCCGGTGCCCTGCTGTTCGGCTGCGGCGGCGACACCTTCCTCCAGATCGGCGGGGACCTCGCCTTCCTGGTGGGCATGGGCTCGTTCGCCGCCGGGCACGTCTGCTACCTGCTGCTGTTCGTCCGGCACGGGGCCCGCCCCGGCGGGGGCCGTCGCGGACTCACACCCGCGCTCGCCGCCGCGTACGGCGCCGTGCTGGCCGGCACCGTCGTACTGCTGTGGCCGGACCTCCCGGCCGAGCTGCGCATCCCGGTCGCCGGCTACAGCCTGCTGCTCACCGCGATGGCGTTCGGGGCGCTGCGGGCGGGCCCGTGGGCCGCGCTCGGCGGGCTGCTCTTCCTGCTCTCCGACACCCTGATCGCCAGCGGCATCGCGCACTGGCCGCAGCTGCCGCTGCCGCAGTTCTGGATCATGCTCACCTATGCCGCGGCCCAATACGCGCTGGCAGAAGGGGTGTTGCGGACGCTCACGGGCGCGGCCCGGCAGCCCGCGCCCCCGCCGGCCCGCACGCTCCCGGAAGCAGGCGTTGCGGAGGGCCGAAGTACCGCTTGAGTCTCCCCCCGTGGGAGACCCGACAGTGGACGGCATGTACGAGGACGGCACGGGCCTGCTCACCATCGGCGCGCTGGCGCGCCTGACCGGTGTCCCGGTCAAGACCATCAGAAACTGGTCCGACCAGGGCCTGTTGCCGCCCGCCGCCCGCACCCCCGCGGGCTACCGGCTCTACGGCCCTCACGCCCCGGCCCGCCTGGAGATCGTGCGCAGCCTGCGCGACCTGGGCATCGGACTGGCGGCGATCCGGTCGGTGGTGGACCGCGAGCGCACGGTCGCCGAGACGGCGACGCAGTGGGCGGACGCGCTGGACGCGCAGATCCGCACGCTGCAACTACAGCGCGCCGTGCTGCGATCGGTGGCCGCGCGGGGCAGCGCAGCAGAGGAGCTGCCCCACATGACCGAACTGGCCCGTCTGTCGGCCCAGGAACGCCGCCGGATCATCACCGACTTCGTCGAGGACGCCCTCGACGGGGTGCACGCACCCGCCTACCGCAGCGGCCTGCTGGCCGCCACCCCTGACCTGCCCGACGACCCCACCCCCGAGCAGATCGGCGCCTGGATCGAACTGACCGCCCTGGTCCGTGCGCCCGAACTACGCGCGGCGCTGCGCCGGCTGGCCGAGTACAGCGCACGGACGGCACCCGCGGCGGGGGAGGGGGCCGCCTTGGGGGAGACGGATCCGGCCGGGCCGGAGCGGGCCGCCGTACGCGTCACGGACCCGGCCGGGCACGAGCGAGCCGCCGTACACGAAGCGGACCCGGCCGGGCACGAGCAGGCGGCCGTACGCGTCGCGGAGCTGATGCGGCTCCGGGGCGAGGAATCCGTCGCGGCCGGTATCGCCCCGGACTCCCCGGCCGCGGAGCCCGTGCTCGCCGAGCTGATCGCCGCCTGGATCCCCACCCAGACCGGCACCCCCGACCCGCCCGCCGAGGACGGCCCGGCCGCCCGCGCCCGGCTGCTGGAGCAGCTGGAGTGCGCCGCCGAGCCCGCCGTGGAGCGCTACTGGCAGCTGCTGTGCACGGTCACCGGCCGGCCCGCCCCGCCCCGCTGGGACGTCGCGGGCACCTGGACCGCGGCCGCGCTGCGCGCCCACCCCGGCCCGTCCGAACTCGACCGCTCCGCTTTCGACGCCACCGACCCCGACCGGGTGCTGTACGCCTATGAGCAGGTGACCCGGGGCGTCCTGGCCCTGGTCGCCGCCGTACGACCCGAGGATCTGGCGCTGCCGACGCCGTGCGCGGGGTGGACCGTACGGCAGCTGCTCGACCACATGGTGTGGGAGAACCTGATGGCCACCTCGATCGCCGAGGACGCCCCGCGCACCGACCACACGGCCGACCACCTCGGCGACGATCACCTCGCCGCCTTCGCGGACTCGGTCCGCGCCGCCCGCGCCGCCTTCACCGGCAGCGGGATGCTGCACCGCACCTACGGGCCCTACGAGGCGCCGGGCGCCATGATCGTCCAGCAGGTGGTGGTCGAACTCCTCGCGCACGGCTGGGATCTGGCGCGGGCGACGGGTGCGCCGACCGCTCTGGCACCCGAGGTCGCCGAGGAGACCCTGGCGGCCGCGCGCCGGATCTACGGGGCCGCGCCGCGCACCGCGGGCAGCTCGTTCGCTCCGGAGCGGCCCGCCCCGGCCGGCGCGAGCGCCGCGGACCGGCTGGCGGCCTTCCTCGGCCGCGACCCGGCCTGACCGGCGGGCCCGCGCACCGCAGGGGGCCGGGTGGCGCACGCACCACCCGGCCCTCCCGCAACGGCCGTGTCCGGCCCGGGAGCTACTTCTTCACCGCGTCCAGTGCATCGACGATGCCATAGCCGAAGTGGCTGTTGTTGTGCTTGGTGCCGGTGCAGGTGGCGTCACCCGTGGGGCAGCCGGGGTTGTCCGCCTGCTCCTTGAGGAGCCACTGGAGCTCCTGCGGGCTGGACTTCGGGTGGGCGCTCTTGAGCAGCGCCGCGACGCCGGCCACATGCGGGGTCGCCATGGACGTGCCGGCCAGGTAGGCCCAGTCACCGCCCGGCATGGTGGAGAGGATGTTGCCGTTCTTGGCGGGCAGCTCGGGCACCTGCCGCGAGTCACCGCCCGGCGCGGCCACATCGATCTGGCCGAGGCCGTAGTTCGAGTAGTACGACTTGAGCTGGTGCACACCCGTCGCCGCGACCGTCACCGTGCCCGGCAGCTGGGTGGGCACGTCCCAGCAGGTCTTGGGGTTGATGGTGCGCTCGACCGGGGTGGAGTCGTTCGGGCTGGAGGCGTCGGGCAGCTGGGGAGCCGCCAGGTCGAGGCCGGAGTTGCCCGCCGCGGCGACATTGAGCACGCCCTTGCGCTGGGCGAAGCTCGCCGCCCGGCCGACCGCGTCGATGATGGCCGCCTGGTCCGCGTCGTCCTTGCAGTTGAACATCCACGGATCGACGTAATAGCTGTTGTTGGTGACCGCGATGCCGTGGTCGGCGGCGAAGACGAAGGCGCACACCACGCTCTCGGCGTAGAAGAGGCTGGTCTCCGGCTCGCTGACCTTGAGGGCGGCGATCTTCACGCCCGGGGCGACCCCCGCCACGCCGACGCCGTTACGGGCCGCCGCGATGCTGCCCGCCACATGGGTGCCGTGGTAGTCGTCGTCCGGGTTCCAGGGCCGCCAGGCGCCCTTGGACGTATCGGCCACCCCGCCCACGCAGTTGGCGGACTGCTTCGCGGAGAAGTTGGCCTTCAGGTCGGGGTGGGTGTCGTCCACCCCGGTGTCGATGATGCCGACGGTGACGTTCCTGCTGCCGGGGTTCACCTTCGCGGCCTGGTCGGCCTTGATGGCCGGCAGGTCCCACTGCAGCGGTTCGAGCGGCTCCTCGCCGTTCGCCTTCGCCACGCTGCCGGCCGCCTTGAGCTGCGACTTCGACAGGTCGATCCGCTGCGGCTTGCCGACGTCGGTGGTGCCCTGCGCCTTCAGCGGCGCGGTGCGGGTCGCGCCCGCCGACTGCACGCCCGGCACCGTCCGCATCTCGGCGGCGAACTGCGGGTTGGCCGAGTGGACGACGGTCACGCCTATCCGCTCATGGGCGATGACCACCTTCCCGCCGGCCTTGGTTATCGCCTTCGTGATCCGGCCGGCCATGGTGTGGCCGGGCGTGGCGTTCACGACGTACGACAGCAGCGGGCCACTGTCCGAGGCGGCGGCGGCCGGGGCGGTGTCCGTGGACGCGGCGGTGGCCGCGGTCGGGAGGAAACCGAGGGACGCCGTCAGAGCCAGTCCGAGCGGTACGGCCAGCGCCCGCGTGCGTCTGGATCGGGGATGAGCCATGGGTACTCCACATCATCCGTGAGACCGCCCGTGCACGGATTGCGCACGGGCGGATACATGAGACGTGAAGTTATCGGCGATCACCGGCCCACAGCAATGGAACGGGGAGAAAACCTGTCAGGAGTAGCGAATTGATATCGCGTCAGTCCGTTTCCGTACGACCTTGAGGGGTCGTCAGGGCCGGTCAGCCGTCGCGCCGCAAGGCGGCGATGCTCAGTAGTGGCAGGGCGATCCGCGGGCCGTACCAGCGGCGCGCGACCGCGGCCGGGCCGGAGCGCGGCTGCGGCGGGGTGACGGGGAGCGGCGCCGGCAGCCGGACACTGCCGTAGGGGCGCCGACGGGGAGCGGGTGGCTGCGGGGCCTGCTGTGGCGGCGGGTTCACACCGGACTCAACGAAGCGCCCCGCGCGCGGTGGCGGCCGTCGTGGCCATTCCGCGGATTCTTCTGGGATTCAATCAACTGCCCCCTGTCGCATCGTATGACGCACCTCTACCATGCGTGATCTACATCACTTACCTGAGCTTTACTGTCGGTCCGCTCCTCCCGTGCAGCGCCGCCGGACCGGCACTGGGAACCCGCCCCTTCGCGTCAGGAGATTCCGTGAGCGCCGCACCGACCCTCGACCCGGGGACACACGAACCGCCCGACTACCGCCAGGTGCAGTCGAGCGCGGAATTCGATGAACTCCGCCGCGCACACCGCTCGTTCGCCTTCCCGGTCACCGTCGCCTTCCTCCTCTGGTACCTCGGCTACGTGCTGCTGTCGAGCTACGCCGGCGGCTTCATGGCCACCAAGGTCCTCGGCCACCTCAACGTCGCCTTCGTCCTCGGCCTCGCCCAGTTCGCCACGACCTTCCTCATCGCCTGGTGGTACTCCCGGCACGCCGCCGCCAAGCTCGACCCGAAGGCCGAGGCCATCAAGTCCCGTCTGGAGGGCGACGCATGAACCTCACCCCCCAGGCGCTCGCGCTCCCGCTCGCGGCCGGAGGCGGCGCGGGCGAGCACCGCGCCCTGATCATCACCCTCTTCGCGGTCTTCGTCGTCGCCACCCTCGGCCTCACGGTCTGGGCCGGCCGGCAGACCAAGGGCGCGGAGGACTTCTACGCCGGCGGCCGGCAGTTCAGCGGCTTCCAGAACGGCCTGGCCATCTCCGGCGACTACATGTCCGCCGCGTCCTTCCTCGGCATCGCCGGCGCCATCGCCCTCTTCGGCTACGACGGCTTCCTCTACTCCATCGGCTTCCTCGTCGCCTGGCTCGTGGCACTGCTCCTGGTCGCCGAACCGCTGCGCAACACCGGCCGGTTCACCATGGGCGACGTCCTCGCCTACCGGATGCGCCGGCGCCCGGTCCGTACCGCCGCCGGTGTCTCCACCATCATCGTCTCGATCTTCTACCTGCTCGCCCAGATGGCGGGGGCGGGCGCCCTGGTCACCCTGCTCCTGGGCATCACCAGCGAGGCGGGCAAGATCCTGGTCGTCGTCCTCGTCGGCGTCGTGATGATCCTCTACGTCACCATCGGCGGGATGAAGGGCACCACCTGGGTCCAGATGGTCAAGGCGGTGCTGCTGATCGCCGGCACCCTGCTGATCACCTTCCTGGTGGCACTGAAGTTCCACTTCAACATCTCCACGCTGCTCGGCGCCGCCGCCGAGAACAGCGGCAAGGGCTCCGCCTTCCTGGAGCCCGGCCTCAAGTACGGGGCCACCGCCACCTCGAAGATCGACTTCCTCTCGCTGGGCCTCGCCCTCGTCCTGGGCACCGCGGGCCTGCCGCACATCCTCATCCGCTTCTACACCGTCCCCACCGCCAAGGCCGCCCGAAAGTCGGTGAACTGGGCGATCGGCATCATCGGCGTCTTCTACCTGATGACCATCGCGCTCGGCTTCGGCGCCGCGGCCCTGATCAAGCCCGAGACGATCAAGGCCTCCAACAAGGCGGGCAACACCGCGGCCCCGCTCCTTGCCGAGGCGATCGGCGGCGGTGCCGGCTCCACCGGCGGCGCCATTCTGCTCGCTGTCATCTCCGCTGTGGCCTTCGCCACCATCCTCGCGGTGGTCGCCGGCCTCACCCTCGCCTCGTCCTCGTCCTTCGCCCACGACCTGTACGTCAACGTGATCCGCAAGGGCAAGGCGACCGAGAAGGAAGAGGTCGGCGCCGCCCGGTGGGCGACCGTCGGCATCGGCGCGGTCGCCATCGTGCTGGGCGTCTTCGCCCGCGGGCTGAACGTCGCCGGCCTGGTGGCGCTCGCCTTCGCGGTCGCCGCCTCCGCCAACCTCCCCACCCTCCTCTACAGCCTCTTCTGGAAGCGCTTCACCACCCGGGGCGCGCTCTGGTCCATCTACGGCGGCCTCGCCTCCTCCGTCCTGCTGGTGCTCTTCTCCCCGGTCGTCTCCGGGAAGGAGACCTCGATGTTCCCCGGCGCGGACTTCGGCTTCTTCCCGCTGGAGAACCCCGGCCTGATCTCCATCCCGCTGGGCTTCCTGCTCGGCTGGCTGGGATCCCTGCTGTCCAAGGAGGAGCCGGACGCCGCGAAGTACGCCGAACTGGAGGTCCGCTCGCTGACCGGGACCGGGGCCCACTGAGACCGGCCACCGGGCCGTCCCTACAGGGCCAGGGCGGGGTGGCGTCGTAGAGAGCTACGAGGCCACCCCGCCCACCTCGTGCTTCTCCGCCCTGCTCGCTGTCACACCCATCACGTAGGCTCGAACACGAACCTGTCCGCGAAGGGCAGACGTCTTGAGCCATCACTCTCGGGGAGGGGGCCCAGTGCTCATCGACACCTACGGTCGTGTGGCCACCGACCTGCGCGTTTCACTCACCGACCGCTGCAATCTGCGGTGCACGTACTGCATGCCGGAGGAAGGCCTGCAGTGGCTCGCCAAGCCCGATCTGCTCACCGACGACGAAATCGTCCGGCTGATCACCATCGCCGTGCGGGACCTGGGCATCGACGAGGTCCGCTTCACCGGCGGTGAACCGCTGCTCCGCCCCGGCCTGCCCGGCATCGTCGAGCGCGTCGCCGCGCTCACCCCGCGCCCCCAGATGTCCCTGACCACCAACGGCATAGGCCTGCAGCGCACCGCCGCCGCGCTGCGCGATGCCGGTCTCGACCGCGTCAACGTCTCGCTGGACACCCTGCGGCCGGAGGTCTTCCAGGCCCTGACCCGCCGCAAGCGGCACGACGACGTCCTGCGCGGGCTGGACGCGGCCCGCGAGGCCGGGCTGACCCCCGTCAAGGTCAACACCGTCCTGATGCCGGGCCTCAACGACGACGAGGCCCCCGACCTCCTGGCCTGGGCGATCGCCCACGACTACGAACTCCGCTTCATCGAGCAGATGCCCCTGGACGCCCAGCACGGCTGGAAGCGCGACGGCATGATCACCGCTGGTGACATCCTCACCTCGCTGCGCACCCGCTTCACGCTCACCCCCGAGGGCCAGGAGGAGCGCGGCTCCGCACCCGCCGAGCGCTGGCTGGTGGACGGCGGCCCCCATCGCGTCGGGGTGATCGCCTCCGTCACCCGCCCGTTCTGCCGGGCCTGCGACCGTACCCGGCTCACCGCCGACGGTCAGATACGTACCTGCCTGTTCGCCACCGAGGAGACGGATCTGCGGACGGCGCTGCGCTCCGAGGCCCCCGACGACGAGATCGCGCGACTGTGGGAGACCGCGATGTGGGGCAAGAAGGCGGGCTCCGGCCTGGACGACCCGTCCTTCCTGCAGCCGGAGCGCCCGATGTCGGCGATCGGCGGCTGACGCGATCGGTGGCTGAAGCGGTCGGCGGCTGAAGCGGTCACTGGCCGGCGGCCGACGCCTCCCACTCCTCCAGCGTCACCACGTCCTTCAGGAAGCCGCGCACACCGAGGAACTGCGACAGATGCTCCCGGTGCTCCTCGCACGCCAGCCAGGTCTTGCGCCGGTCCGGCGTGTGCAGCTTCGGGTTGTTCCAGGCCAGCACCCATACGGCGGCGGCGCGGCAGCCCTTCGCGGAGCAGATGACGGCACTGTCGTCCCGGGCGGCGGGATCCTGCGGATTCGGGGAGTTCACGGCCTCAACCCTACGTCCTGCGCACGGACCCTTCGGGCCCCCGGACATGACGACGCCGGGCAGCCACGGGGGGAGCCGCCCGGCGTCGGTCCGTCGCTCCGACGGGGGATGCGGAGCGCGTACGCAGTATGTCACGGGGGATGGTGCCTGGTGCACCGGAACTCCATGATTGATCTGAGCTTTTCTTGAGCTTTGCAGACCGGGTCCAGATCAACTGGGGTCGGGCCGCGGGCCGGACGTACCCGTCGCCGGCCGCTCCGGAACGGACTCCGCGGGGGCGTCGGAGGCCTCCCGCGTCAGCATCGGCCTGGTCGGCGCCGCGATGAACGTCTTCGGGACCGAAGTGGCGTTCTCCCGGCCCGCGTTGGCGATCACCACCGCGATATACGGCAGCGCCAGACCCAGCACCAGCGTCGCGATCGCCACCGGCCGCTCGACGTTCCACAGCACCACGGTCAGCACCACGGCCACCGTCCGCACCGCCATCGAGATCACATACCGGCGCTGCCGCCCGCGGACGTCCTCGGACAGGCCCTGCCGGGCCCCCGTGATCCGGAAGGCCTGGCCGCTGCTCTGCTTCCGCATCACTTCCACCACCTGGTCAGTCGTGCCGGATTCTCCCCGAAATCCGGTCGGATTCCACGGTACGCCGCGGTCGCGCCGCCTACGAGACCGGGTCGTGCCGTGCCCGCCCCGACCCCGTCTGCCCGTCGCCCGGCTCCGGGGTGCGGCCGGGCCGCCGTGGAGCGACACTGAGGGGCGAACATCTGCACAGCGCCGCAAGAGGAGGCGTCATGACGTGGTTGTGGGCCATCATCGTGGGCCTGGTGCTGGGCCTGATCGCCAAGGCCCTCATCCCGGGCAAGCAACAGATTCCGCTCTGGCTGACAGTGATCTTCGGCATGCTGGGCAGCGTCCTGGGCAACTGGGCGGCCACCGGCCTCGGGGTCGCCGACACCAAGGGCATCGACTGGATCCGGCACCTGCTGCAACTGGCGGGCGCGGTCCTCATCGTCGCCATCGGGGACCGCCTCTGGGTCTCCATGCGCGGCCACAAGAGACACGCCACCTAGGACTTGTCCCGGCCGGGCGGGACCCCGGTGGCACACACGACAAGGGGCGGCCGGCGCGCATCCTTCGCGCACCGGCCGCCCACCGCTGTGCCGGCTCAGCGGCCGTCGAGCTGCGCCAGCTTCCGTCCGGCCTTCAGGTACGTCACCCCGGCCGTGTCCGCCAGCTTCTCGGCCAGGACCTCGCGCAGCGGACGGACCGCGTCGGCCTCCGCGAGCACCACGGTCTGCTGACCGTCCGCGCCCTCCACGACCAGCCGCAGCGCATTCTGCTTGGCCAGCCGCCGCGCCGCCGAGGCGCTCGGCGTGAACTCCAGCACGGTCGTCAGCACCGTCGCCACCGTCTCGGCGCCGTGCGCGGTGACCTCGACGACCGGCAGCGACTCCACATCGGAGAACGACTTCTTGGAGAACTGCGCGATGAACCCGGCCCGCGCCGCCATCGCCGCGTCCAGGCCGTACAGCGCGGCCACGACCTCGCCCGCGAGGATCTTCTTCAGATCCATCGGGTGCAGCGAGCGGTCCGCGACCCGGCCCAGGGCGAGCCCGATCTCCTCGTCGGTCCACTCCGTCCAGGCCTTGAGGTACGGCTCCATCAGGCGGTCCGGCACCGACATGATCTTGCCGAAGACATCATCGGCGGGCGCGCTCAGCCCGACGTAATTGCCCTTGGACTTGGACATCTTGGCGCCCGTGCCGTCGGTGCCCTCGATCAGCGGCATGGTGACGATCAGCTGCGGGGTCTGCCCGCGCAGCTCCATCAGCTTGCGGGCCATCTGCAGATTGAGCAGCTGGTCCGAGCCACCGAGCTCCACGTCGCAGTTGAGCGCCACCGAGTCCAGGCCCTGCGCGACGGGGTAGAGCAGCTCCGTCATGGTCAGACCGGAGCCGGCCGCCAGCCGGTTGCGGAAGTCCTCGCGCTGCAGCAGCTGCGAGGCCGGGACGTGCGCGAGCAGCGCGAGCAGCTCGGGGAAGGTGTAGGGCGCCAGCCACTCGCTGTTCTGCCGGAAGCTGACCTTCTCGAAGTCGAAGAAGGGGCGGACCTGTTCGCGGTAGGTGGCGAGGTTGTGCGCGATGTCCTCGTCGGTCAGCGGCGGGCGCTCGGCGGTGCGGCCCGACGGGTCGCCGATCTTGGCGGTGAAGTCGCCGATGATCAGCGTGACGTCATGGCCCAGCCGCTGGAACCGGCTCAGGATGATCAGCGGGACGGCATGCCCCAGGTGCACATCGGTCGCCGTCGGGTCGATGCCCAGCTTGATGTGCAGGCCCCGGCCGCCCGCCCGGCGCTCCTCGATCCGCTCGGCCAGCTTGTCCACGCCCGGCAGGACCTCGACCGTACGGGACGCGATCAGCTCGGCCTGCTCCTTGGCCGACAGGTCCGTCAGGTCGAGATAGCGCCGGGCACCCGTCTCCTGGAGCAGCTCCTGGACGGTGGCGTCCGAGGAGAGGTCGCTGGAGAGCAGCGTGCTGGCGCGGGCGACGGATTCGCCGAGGCGTGTCATGGCGTTCCTGATCGATCGGTATTTCCCGTGAGGGAGGACAGGGTGGCCCGGAAGGGACCGGGCAGAAGTCTATGGCCAGCGCAGCGGGCCCCACACACGGGTTTGCGCGCGCGGGGCCCGGCAGCGGGCGGGAGGGGCCCCGTCACACCCCGCGGCTGACCGAACTCATATGGAAGTCCGCGACGCGCAGGGCCGGCATCGCGGCCCGGGTGAAGTAGTCGCCCCACTCGCGCGGCAGGGTCCGCTCCGTACGGCCCGCCTCCACCGCCCGGGACAGCAGATCCACCGGCGACTCGTTGAACCGGAAGTTGTTCACCTCGCCGGTCACCTCGCCGTTCTCGACCAGATACACGCCGTCCCGGGTCAGCCCGGTCAGCAGCAGCGTCGCCGGGTCCACCTCGCGGATGTACCACAGACAGGTCAGCAGCAGCGTGGGACCGTCGTGCCCGGCGGCCGCGACCATCTCGTCCAGCGAGCGCGAACCGCCGCCCTCCAGGAGGAGGTTGTCGATAGCCGGCGCCAAGGGGAGCCCGGTGAGCCCGGCGCTGTGCCGGGTGGTCGGCAGCCGGTGCAGGACGCCCTCGCGGATCCACTCGGTGGGCGCGAGCGGCAGCCCGTTGTCGAAGATCGAGGCGTCGTCGCCGGAGGAGTGCGCCAGGACGAACGGGGCGCACTCCAGACCGGCCGCCCGCGGGTCGCTGCGCAGCGTCAGCGGCAGCTCGCTGAGCCGCTCGCCCAGCCGGGTGCCCGCCCCGGGCCGGGCCGCATCCGAGCCGTCGGCCGGCCGGGAGAAGACCGTACGGCCCTCCGCGGCGTCCCGGGCCCCGGACGACCACATCTGGTAGATCAGCAGGTCGGCGACGGCGGTCGGCGGCAGCAGCGTCTCGTACCGCCCGGCGGGCAGCTCGATGCGCCGCTCCGCCCAGCCCAGCCGCCGGCTCAGCTCGGCGTCCATCACCCGCGGATCGACATCGGTGAAGTCACGGGTCGCCCGGCCCGCCCAGGCCGAGCGGGGTTCGGCGCCGGTACCGGCCGACTTGGCGTTCAGCTCCAGCGTCCCGGTGGGCTGGTCGTGCCGCAGCCGTAGCCCGGCCGAGGTGCCCAGATACGACGAGACGACACCGTGGTGGGCGAAGCCGTACAGCTCCCGGCCGCCGGAGCGGGCCTGCCGGAAGGCCTCGCCCAGCGCCGGTGCGAACGCCGCGAACACCTCCGAGGAGGTCTCGGCGGCCGCCTCGGTGAAGTCGGCGGACGCCTTCTCGCCGCCCACCAGCGGCTGCGCGTCCTCGGCGGGCCCGGCCTCCCGGGCGGCCGCCTCGGCCGCCCGGACCAGCGGCTCCAGCTCGTCCGCGGTCACCGCGGAGCGCGTCACGACGCCGGACGCGGTGCCCTGCCCGCCGTCGACGGTCGCCACGACGGTGAGGGTGCGGCCGCGGGTGACGCCGTTGGTGGTCAGCGCATTGCCCGCCCAGCGCAGATTGGCGCTGGAGTGCTCGTCGGCGATGACCACACAGCCGTCGGCGCGGGAGAGCTCCAGGGCCCGCTCGACGATCTCGTGCGGCGTAGTGGTGCGACGGCTCATCGACCGGCCTCCTGCGTCGTGTTCGGCATGCTCACGAGGGTCACGCCCCGGAAGAGCCGGGCCCCGCTGCCGGTCCGGTGGAGACGGCGACCGGCGCACCGGACGTCCACCGGGGACCTGCCAGGCATCCCCCTCCGACGGGCATCTGTGCAGGTCAGGCGGCTCTTCATGCTCTACCCTCAATCCCTGTCCATACCGGTTCAGTCCGGACTGCGCGGGTCTGGTGACGATGTGGCGTCGACCTGGGAGCAGAGCTTATCGGCGGCCCCCGCACGGGTGGAGGCGGACGCCGGCCGATCGCTGGGGTCGAGGAGCGACGTTCCCGCACGCCACGGCTGGGCGCACCAGGTGCCCCGCTCCCACTCCCCGAACCGGACTTCTTCTGGTCACATCAGGTGCCCGGCCGCCGGCGCGATGAAGTCCCGTTCAGCTTCCGCATGCGCAGCCCGCGGGGGCGGTCGCCTCGACCGGCCGGCTCGTGCAGCAGGCGTCGCCGGTCGCGTGGGGGTCGGCGCTCTTGCCGAGCGTGTCGGCGTCCGCCTTGACGACGTAGACCTCCCACGGTTCCTGGCCGGGGCCGTGTACCCAGACCTTGTCCTGGAGGGCGTAGCAGCACGAGGTGTCGTTCTCCTCGAACGTGGCCAGGCCCGCATCCTTGAGTCGGGATGTCGCCGCGGTCACCTGCTCTGTGGACTCGACTTCCACCCCGAGGTGGTCGAGGCGGGTTGCCTGTCCGGGCTCGCCCTCGATCAACACGAGCTTGAGCGGCGGTTCGGCAATGGCGAAGTTGGCGTAGCCCTCGCGACGCTTGGCCGGCTCGGTGCCGAACAGCTTCGCGTAGAAGGTGATCGACGCTTCGAGGTCGCTGACGCGCAGGGCGAGCTGTGCACGGGACATGGCGTGACTCCCATCGGCTTGCATTGATGTCTATCGATTCAACCTTGCGCCTTGAATCGAAAGACGTCAACATAGAGGCATGTCGAATCAAGAGCTTGTGGTGCTCGGCCAGGCCGACGAGGCAGGCGCGTGCTGCCCGGGGCTGCTGTCCGCCCCCCTCGATGAGGGGCAGGCCGAAGAGCTGGCGAAGGTGTTCAAGGCACTGGGCGACCCGGTGCGGCTGCGCCTGCTGTCGATGATCGCCTCGCGCGCCGGCGGAGAGGTATGCGTCTGCGACCTGACCCCCGCGTTCGACCTGTCGCAGCCGACGATCTCGCACCACCTCAAGCTGCTTCGGCAGGCCGGACTCATCGACTGCGAGCGGCGCGGCACGTGGGTCTATTACTGGCTGCTGCCCGAGATGACCGACCGCCTGGCGGGCATCCTGACGCGCCCCGCCGGAGAGCCGCTGCCCGCCCCCGCCGAGGTCGCCGGGGCTGCCTCGTGAGCGCCGCGCCCGATCAGGCCGTCGCCGGCCGGCTGTCGTTCCTCGACCGGTACCTCGCCGTCTGGATTCTCGCCGCGATGGCGGTCGGCCTCGGCCTCGGCCGCCTCGTGCCGGGCCTCGGGACCGCCCTCGCCGAAGTCACCGTGACCGGGGTATCGCTGCCCATCGCTCTCGGCCTGCTGGTGATGATGTACCCGGTACTCGCCAAGGTGCGGTACGACCGGCTCGACACCGTCACCTGTGACCGCCGCCTGCTGCTGCCCTCGCTGCTGCTGAACTGGATCGTCGGCCCGGCGGTCATGTTCGCGTTGGCGTGGCTGCTCCTGCCGGACCTTCCCGAGTACCGCACGGGCCTGATCATCGTGGGGCTGGCCCGCTGTATCGCCATGGTCATCATCTGGAACGACCTGGCCTGTGGCGACCGCGAGGCCGCCGCCGTCCTGGTCGCGCTGAACTCGGTGTTCCAGGTGATCGCGTTCTCGGCCCTCGGGTGGTTCTACCTGTCCGCGCTGCCGGGGTGGCTCGGCCTTGAGCAGGCCGGCGAGATGGGGTCTCCCCTGCTCGAGCAGAGCCGAGAGCTTGGGGACGTGTCCGTGTGGGAGATCGCCCGAAGCGTGCTGATCTTCCTCGGGATCCCGCTCGCCGCCGGGTACCTCACGCGCCGGATCGGCGAGAAGGCCAAGGGGCGCGCGTGGTACGAGGCGCAGCTGATTCCGCGGATCGGACCGTTCGCCCTGTACGGGCTGCTGTTCACGATCGTTGTCCTGTTCGCGCTGCAAGGCGACGCGATCACCTCGCAGCCGCTCGACGTCGCACGCATCGCGCTGCCGCTACTGGTGTACTTCGCCGTCATGTGGGCCGGCTCCATGGCGCTCGGCCGCGCCGCCGGACTCGACCACCCGCGGGCAACGACGCTTGCGTTCACCGCCGCCGGCAACAACTTCGAGCTGGCCATCGCGGTAGCCATCGCCACGTTCGGCGCCACCTCCGGGCAGGCGCTCGCCGGCGTGGTCGGCCCCCTCATCGAGGTGCCGGTGCTGATCGGCCTCGTCCATGTCGCGCTGTACGCCCGCCGCTTCTTCACCGCCCCCGCACCCGTGACCGAGGAAGACCCCGCCCATGTCTGACCCCGCCCTGCCGTCCGTCCTGTTCGTCTGCGTCCACAACGCCGGCCGCTCCCAGATGGCCGCCGCGTTCCTGACCCACCTCGCGGGCGACCGCGTACAGGTGCGCTCCGCCGGATCCGCCCCCGCCGACCGCGTGAACCCCGCCGTCGTGGCAGCGATGGCCGAGGTAGGCATCGACGTAGCAGCCGAGACTCCCAAGGTGCTCACTGTTGAGGCCGTGCAGGCGTCCGACGTCGTGATCACGATGGGCTGCGGGGACAGCTGTCCTGTGTTCCCCGGTAAGCGGTACTTGGACTGGCAGTTGGCCGATCCGGCCGGGCAGGGGGTCGAGGCCGTCCGGCCGATCCGCAACGAGATCGAAGAGCGCGTTCGTGGACTGATCGACGACATCGTCTCCGCCGACGGGGCGTGACCTCCGCTCGACGTCGCCCTACCGGCAACGGGTACAGCAGTGGCGTTATCGGCGGATCCCCGGTCCGGCCCCGGCCTGCTGCCTGTCAGGAGCGGCCTGACTCCTGTGAAGTGTTCAAGATGTTCACGTTCTGGAACAGCGCCGACGGGCACCCGTGGGAGACCGCGGCGACCTGCCCCGGCTGAGCCTTGCCGCAGTTGAAAGCCCCTCCGAGCACGTAAGTCCGGGGTCCGCCGACCGCCGTCATCGAGCCCCAGAAGTCGGTCGTGGTCGCCTGGTAGGCCACATCGCGCAGTTGGCCGGCCAGTTGGCCGTTCCGGATTGCGTAGGCCCTCTGCTGGGTGAATTGGAAGTTGTAGCGCTGCATGTCGATGGACCAGGAGCGGTCGCCGACGACGTAGATGCCGCGGTCCACGCCCGAGATCAGTTCCTCGGTGGACGGGCCGTCCGGTGCCGGCTGGAGCGAGACGTTGGCCATCCGCTGGACCGGGACATGGTCCGGCGAGTCCGCGTAGGCGCATCCGTTGGAGCGGGAGAAGCCGGTCAACTGGGCGATTCTGCGGTCGAGTTGATAGCCGACCAGGGTTCCGTTCTTGATCAGGTCCCAGGACTGGGCGGCCACGCCCTCGTCGTCGTAGCCGATCGTCGCGAGGCCGTGCTCGGCGGTCCGGTCGCCGGTCACGTTCATCAGCGCGGAGCCGTACGCCAGCTTGCCGAGCTGGTCGAAGGTGGCGAACGAGGTGCCGGCGTACGCCGCCTCGTAGCCCAGGGCCCGGTCCAGCTCGGTGGCGTGGCCGATCGACTCATGGATCGTCAGCCAGAGGTTGGAGGGATCCACCACCAGGTCGTAGGTGCCGGCCTCGACGCCGGGGGCGTGCATCTTCTCGGCGAGGTGCTCCGGGATGCGGGCCAGTTCCTCGTCCCAGTCGTAGTGGTCGCCGGTCAGGTACTCCCAGCCGCGTCCGACCGGCGGGGCGAGGGTGCGCATCGAGTCGAAGTCGCCGCTCACCGGGTCCACGGCGACCGCCGTCAGCTGCGGATGCAGCCGCACCCGCTGCTGAGTGGTGCTGGTGCCCGCGGTGTCGGCGTAGAACTTGTTCTCCTGGACGGTCAGCAGCGAGGCGTCCGCGTGGGACACGCCCTCGGCGGCCAGCAGCCGGGCGCTCCAGTCGGCCAGCAGCCCGGTCTTCTCGGCGTCCGGCACATCGAACGGGTTGATGTCGTAGGAGGAGATCCAGGTCCGGTCCGGATGCACCGGTTCCGCCGCCAGCTCGACCCTCTCGTCGGAGCCCGCGGCCCGGATCACCTTCGCCGACAGCTTCGCCATCGCCACGGCCTGCGCGGCCACCCGCGCCGCCGCGTCCATGGTCAGATCCACCCCGGACGCGAAACCCCAGGCCCCGCCGTGCACCACCCGCACCGCGTACCCGAGGTCGGTGGTGTCGGAGGTCCCGGACGTACGGGCGTCCCGCAGCCGCCAGGCGGCGCTGCGGATCCGCTCCAGGCGGAAGTCCGCGTGGTCGGCGCCCAGCGCGCGGGCGCGGGCCAGCGCGGCGTCGGCCAGCGCGCGCAACGGCAGCGCCAGGAACGAGTCGTCGAGGGCATGGGGTGCAGGCAAGGAGTCCTCCCGTGGTCGGCGCCTGCATCATCCCCTGCGGGGCGCCCGCGGCCCAGAGCGCAGGGGGGTCCGGCACGGTGAGTCGGCCGGGGCGGCGCGGCGGTGGGCCCGTCGCGACACGGCTGACCGGGCTGCCGGGGAGCGGTCCCCGGCGCGTGGTTCTGTGGGATCCCGACAGTCACCGGCGCATGCGCCTGTCCGTGCTCGATTCCACGGAAGCGCCCCGTGACCGATAGTTTCGTATCGAACGCAGGACGGACAGGAAACGGAAAGGGTGATCTCTTGAGCCGCTCGGTTCTGGTCACCGGAGGTAACCGCGGCATCGGCCTCGCCATTGCCCGTGCCTTCGCCGAGGCAGGCGACAAGGTCGCCATCACCTACCGCTCGGGCGAGCCGCCCGCGGGGTTTTTGGCCGTGAAGTGCGACATCACGGACAACGAGCAGGTCGAGCAGGCGTACAAGGAGATCGAGGAGAAGCAGGGTCCGGTCGAGGTGCTGGTGGCCAACGCCGGCGTCACCCGTGACCAGCTGCTGATGCGGATGTCCGAGGAGGACTTCACCTCGGTCCTGGAGACCAACCTCACCGGCACGTTCCGCGTGGTCAAGCGCGCCAACCGCGCGATGCTGCGGGCCCGCAAGGGCCGGGTCGTGCTGATCTCGTCCGTGGTGGGCCTGATGGGCGCGCCGGGCCAGGCGAACTACGCCGCCTCCAAGGCCGGGCTGGTGGGCTTCGCCCGCTCGCTCGCCCGCGAGCTGGGCAGCCGCAACATCACCGTCAACGTCGTCGCCCCCGGCTTCGTCGACACCGACATGACCCGTGTGCTCACCGATGAGCAGCGGGAGGGCATCGTCAAGCAGGTACCGCTCGCGCGGTATGCGCAGCCCGAGGAGATCGCCGCCTCGGTCCGCTTCCTGGCCTCCGACGAAGCCGCTTACATCACCGGAGCCGTCATTCCCGTCGACGGCGGATTGGGCATGGGTCACTGATCAGCATGAGTGGAATCCTTGCAGGCAAGCGCATCCTGGTCACGGGTGTCCTGACCGAGTCGTCGATCGCGTTCCAGGCGGCCAAGGTCGCCCAGAACGAGGGCGCCGAGGTCATCCTCACCGGCTTCGGCCGGCTCTCGCTCGTGGAGCGGATCGCCAAGCGGCTGCCCAAGCCCGCTCCGGTCATCGAGCTGGACGTCACCAACCAGGAGCACCTGGACGGGCTGGCCGACAAGATCCGCGAGCACCAGGGTGAGGGCGCCCGCCTCGACGGCATCGTGCACTCCATCGCCTTCGGCCCGCAGGGCGCCTTCAACTTCCTGGAGGCGGAGTGGTCGGACGTGGGCACCGCGGTGCAGGTCTCGGCGTACTCGTACAAGTCGCTGACGATGGCCTGCCTGCCGCTCATGGAGCACGGCGGCGCGGTCGTCGGCCTCACCTTCGACGCGCAGATCGCCTGGCCGAAGTACGACTGGATGGGCGTGGCCAAGGCGGCGCTGGAGAGCACCAACCGCTACCTGGCGCGGGACCTCGGTCCCAAGAACATCCGCTGCAACCTGGTCTCGGCGGGCCCCATCAAGTCGATGGCCGCCAAGTCCATCCCCGGCTTCGAGGAGCTGGCGGACGTGTGGAACCACCGCGCCCCGATCGGCTGGGACCTGGCCGACCCGGAGCCGGCCGGTCGTGGTGTCGTCGGCATGCTGTCCGACTTCTTCCCGCGGACGACGGGCGAGATCGTGCACGTCGACGGCGGTGTGCACATGATGGGCGCCTGACGCCCCGCGCTTCTCCGTACTGCCCGTCCCGGTGTGCCGGGGCGGGCAGTACGCATTGCGCCAGGGGAATCAGCCATGGCAATCAGCCGTGGGAATCACGGGAATACCCGCCCCCGCCCGCCGCGTTGTGGCCCCGCAGGGGGCGCCGGCGTCCCCTACGGGAACCGTTCGACCCACCCTCAGGTCCCCGGCACCGCCGGCCGGCAGCCGAAGGGGTGCACGCTCGCCTCGGCGGCGGCCCGGTCGCCGTCGCCCGCGCGGATCGCTTCCACCAGGCGGGAGTGGTCCATGTGCGCCTCGGGCCGCAGCTCCTCACCCACGTCGGCCCGCAGGTGGTCGCGCAGCACGCCTCCGAGGTCGGCGTAGATCTCGGCCAGCACCTCGTTGTGCGAGGCCGCCACGATCGCCAGGTGCAAGGTCGCGTCCGCCTCCACGAAGGCCTCGGTCGCACCGGACTCCCAGGCCGCCTCGCGCCGCTCCAGCAGCCCGTCGATCTGCCGCAGGTCCGCTTCGGTACGGCGGCGGGCGGCGAGCCGGGCGGCCGACGCCTCCAGGGCGCTGCGCAGCTCGGCGACGTGCCCGGGCTCGGCCGCCGCGAACCGCCGGTGCATCACCCCGGCCAGTTCACTGGTCGCCACCACGTACGTGCCCGAGCCCTGCCGGATGTCCAGCAGCCCGTTGTGCGCCAGCGCCCGTACGGCCTCCCGGACGGTGTTCCGGGCCACCCCGAGCTGCTCGACCAGCTCCGGCTCGGTCGGGATACGGGATCCCACCGGCCATTCGCCGGAGGTGATCTGGGCGCGGAGCTGCGCGATCACCTGGTCGGCCAGCGCGGACCGGTGGGGAGAGGACAGGGGCATGGCTGCGCTCCGAAGTGGAGGGGGACGGACGACAGCGTGCGGCGCGGTGGACCTGGCGGGCCCCGGCGGCCGCCCGGGCCAGCAGAGGGTACCGATATCCGCTGGACAGGGATTCATCCCATGATTCTATGCTTGACCCATGACAGACGACGACACCGCGATACTCGGCGCCGCCGAGCAGCGCTCCACGGCCCCGCCCGCCCGACCGAGCGACGACACCGGGCTCCCGCAGTCCGGCCCTGCGGGAGTCGCCTCCCGGGGTCCGGCGGGCGGCTCCCAGCGTCCGGCGGCGGGCGGAGGACCGGCCGGCCGCTGGCTGCCGCGGATCGTCATGGCCGGTCTGGTGCTCGCCGCGCTCACCCTCCGCCCGCCCATCACCAGCCTCGGCGCGCTCCTGGAGGAGGTCCGCGACGGCCTGGGCATGAGCGGCACCGTCGCCGGGCTGCTGACCTCCGTACCGGCCCTGTGCTTCGCCGTCTTCGGTATCGCCGCGCCCCGGCTGGCCAGACGCTGGGGGCCCGGCACGATCGTCTGCGCCGGGCTGGCCGCGATCACGCTGGGCATCGCGGTGCGCCCGTTCGCCGGCGGCACCGGCGGCTTCCTCGCCGCCAGCGCGGTCGCCCTGGCCGGTATCGCGGTCAGCAATGTGCTGATCCCGGTCGTGATCAAGGCCTGGTTCCCCGACCGGGTCGGCCCGATGACCGGGCTCTACTCCATGGCGCTGGCCCTGGGCACCTCGCTCGCCGCGGCGCTCACCGTGCCCATGGCCGGTGCGCTGGGCGGCAGTTGGCGGGCCGGACTGGCGGGGTGGGCGGTGCTCGCCGCCGTCGCCGTGCTGCCCTGGCTCGTGGTGGCACGGCAGCGCGCGGCCGCCGCCGGACCGTCCGCGGGCGCCGCGGTACGCCCCGAGGAGGCCCCCGTACGGATCACCTCCTCGCCGACCGCCTGGTGGCTGGCCCTCTTCTTCGGTCTGCAGGCCACCGCCGCGTACATCACGATGGGCTGGATGCCGCAGATCTTCCGCGACGCCGGGGTGCCGGCGGGCACCGCGGGGGTGCTGCTCGCGGTCACCATGGCGGTGGGCGTCCCGCTCTCCTTCGTGGTGCCGCGGCTGGCGGCCCGGATGCGGCATCAGGGTCCGCTCGTGGTGCTGCTCGGCCTGTGCGGGCTGGCCGGTGAGGCCGGGCTGTATCTGGCCCCGGCCGCCGGCGCCTGGGCCTGGGCGCTGCTGATGGGCGTCTCCAACTGCGCCTTCACGCTGGCCCTGACGATGATCGGGATGCGCGCGACCAGCTCCGCCGGGGTCGTCAAGCTGTCGGCCTTCGTGCAATGCGTCGGCTATCTGCTCTCCATCCCCGGACCTCTGCTGGTCGGCACGCTCTACCAGCACAGCGGTGGCTGGGGGCTGCCGATCGCCCTGATGGCGGGGCTGATGGTGCCGCAGATCGCGTTGGGGGTGCTGGCCGGCCGGGACCGCCGGATCGAGGACGAGGCCTGAGTGCGACACTGGGCCCATGCCAGTGCTCGAACCGAATCCGCAGAACAGCCACAAGAAGCTGCTCCTCGTCCTGGGCGCCATGCTCGGCGTGACCGTTCTCGTCGCGATCATCGCGAGTATCGCCGCGCCCTAGCCGGGCCGGGGGACGGGGTGGGGCCGCCCCACCATCCCCTAGGGGGCCGGGATCAGGGACGAGTGGGTGGTTTCCCGGGTGGGAACGGCGGGGGCGGATCCGTAGCGTCGAAGTACACCGCACAACGCGGTGGGCGCACCGCGGTCCGCGGTCGCGCCGCCCTTCGCGCCGCCACGGAGGCGATCCGCATGCCCCCGGTGTTCCGCCGGTCACCCGCCGCCAGGGCCCAGCGTCGGCGGGCGCGGCTGCCGTGGTGGGCGGTGGCCCTGCCGGTGGTCTCCTTCGTGGCCTTGCTGGCGCTCGTCGCCCACTCCTCCCGGGCGAGTGCCGCCGGCCTCCCGCAGGGCCTGGCCCCGCTGCTGGAGATCTTGGCCAGGATTGTCCGCAGTGGTGCCTGATGACCGTCCGCGGACCGCCCCAAGAGGCGGAATCAGCAGTTCAACACCCCGCGCCCCGCGCCGCCTTTCGTGCGAAGCTGGGACGCATGAGCGCCGATACACCACGCCGGATTGTCCTCTTCCGACACGCCAAGGCCGAATGGTCGGAGTCCAGCGACCATGAACGTCCGCTCGCCGAGCGCGGCCGCAAGGATGCCCCGGTCGCCGGCCGCTGGCTGGCCGGAGCCGGGATCACCCCCGATCTCACCCTGTGCTCGACGTCCACGCGCACCCGTGAGACATGGAAGCTCGCCGTCCACGAGCTTCCGCAGCGGCCCAAGACCGTCTATGAGGAGCGGATCTACGAAGCCTCCCTGGGGGAGCTCATCGCGCTGCTCAACGAGACGTCCGACGAGGTGTCCGACCTGATGCTGGTCGGACACAACCCCGGTGTGCACGCCCTCGCCGACGCGCTCTCGGGCGAGGCCGAGGGCGATCTGCTGCCGCGGATGAACCGCAGCGGATTCCCCACCGCCTCGCTGGCCGTGCTCAGCTTCAACGGCTCCTGGAAGTCGGTGGAGCATGGCGTCGGCCGGCTGGTCGCGTACTGGACGCCGCACGACTGATCCCGGCGCCCCTGCCGCCGTGCGCGCGGGGCGGCCCGGACGCGACGAGGCCCCGGCAGCAGCTGTCTGCCGGGGCCTTGGTGTGTGCGGGACCGTTCCCCGGCGGGTGAGGCGCGTCCGCCGGGACGCTTTCCGTGCCCGGGCGGCTCCCGTACGGGTGGTCCGGGCAGCCGTACCGCTGGTCCGGGCGGCCGCGGCGGGCGGCCGGGCCGACGTACGGCCCCGAGCTTGCCCCGCTCATACGGCTCGGCCAGGCCCCTGACGGCCCCTGACCCCGCCCCGCTCAGCCGACGTGCGTCTCCGCCGCCTCGACCTCTTCGCGGGTGATGCCCAGCAGATACAGCACGGTGTCCAGGAACGGCACGTTCACGGCGGTGTGCGCCGCCTCCCGCACCACCGGCTTGGCGTTGAAGGCGACACCGAGCCCGGCGGCGTTGAGCATGTCGAGGTCATTGGCACCGTCACCGATCGCCACGGTCTGTGCCAGCGGCACCCCGGCCCGCTGGGCGAAGCTGCGCAGCAGCCTGGCCTTGCCGGCCCGGTCGACGATGTCGCCGGTGACCCGGCCGGTGAGCTTCCCGTCGACGATCTCCAGGGTGTTGGCGGAGGCGAAGTCCAGCCCGAGCTCCTCCTGGAGCGCATCGGTGACCTGCGTGAAACCGCCCGAGACGACGCCGACTTGGTAGCCCAGCCGCTTGAGGGTCCGTACCAGGGTGCGGGCACCGGGGGTGAGCCGCACCTCCTTGCGCACCGCCTCGACCACGGACGCGTCGAGCCCGCCGAGCAGCTCGACCCGGGCGTGCAAGGACTGCTCGAAGTCCAGCTCACCGCGCATCGCGGCGGCGGTGACCTCGGCGACCTCGGCCTCACAGCCGGCGTGCGCCGCGAACAGCTCGATGACCTCGTCCTGGATCAGCGTCGAGTCGACATCCATGACGACCAGCCGCTGGGCCCGGCGCTGCAGCCCGGCCGCGACCACCGCGACATCCACCCCGAGCTGCGCGGCCTCGGGGGCCAGCACGCTGCGCAGGCTCGCGGTCTCCGCACCGGAGACCGCGAACTCGACGGCGGTCACCGGATACTTGGCCAGCCGGAAGATGCGGTCGATGTTGCCGCCGGTGGCCGTTATGGCGGCGGCGATCGCGGCGGTCGTCTCCGCGGTGAGCGGATGCCCCAGCACGGTGACGTGCGAACGTCCGGTGCCGCGCGGCCGGTTGTCGCCCCGGCCGGAGATGATCTCCGCCTGGAGGTTCATCGACTCGGCCCAGCCGTGCACGGTCGCCCGCAGGTCGCCCTCGGCGGAGCCCTGGCCGGGGGAGGGGGCGGTGACCAGCGCGCACAGCGTGATGCGTCCCCGGGTCACGACCTGTTCGATGTCGACGACATCGACGGAGTAGGCGGCGAGGGTCTCGAAGAGACCTGCGGTGATGCCGGGCCGGTCCTTCCCGAAGATCTTTACGAGCAGGGTCGGTACGTCATCGCCCGGTACGGCGGTGGCAGGCGGGATCTGCGATGCGCTCATGGTGCCCTTACGGTAACCGCCGGACGGCCGCGTCCAAACGCCTGTCCGGGGTTCGGACCGGCGCGGCCCCGGGCCGGCCCCACCCGCGCCCCGTCGCCCCCGGCTCCGGGTGCCCCGTTGATCGTTATGGAGTCGTGTCCGGCCCGTCGGCCGGAGGCCTGCGCCGGCCGGCCAACGTCCGTGCCGGGCCGACGCGTTCGGCGCCCTGTCGGCACCCGGCCACGACGGATCGCCTGGCCGGAAGGTGTCCGTCTCCTCCATCATGCCGCCTGCGCGGCGGACCCGCAGGACATCCCCGGCGGGAGCGGACTGTGCCCGAATGGCACCGCTTCATACGGAACACCCGGAATACGGTGATCTCTGCGCTTTCATTGGCTCTTCCCGCGCTCCGGGAGCCTTTGGCGGGCGCCCCGGCGAGGCCCGTGCAGCCCTGTCGCGTCCCGGTTTCCGGTCGGGCCTCCGAGCCTGAAATAGTTCCTACGATGTTCGCCATCCCTGGACTTCCCATACAGGGCGTCACTCGGGGGACTATGTAATGGGGCGTGGAGTGCCTGAACTCGTACTCGAATTGAACGGAAGGACCTGGACGCTCGATCCGTCCCGGTCCTACAACGTGGGGCGTGATCCGCAGGGCGACATGGTGCTGGACGACGCCAGGGTCTCCTGGCGGCACGCCACCGTCCGATGGGCCGGCCGCAGCTGGCTCATCGAAGACCAGGGCAGCACCAACGGCACCTACGTCCAGGGCCAGCGGATCCACCAGATGGAGATCGGCCCCGGCTCGACCGTGCATCTGGGCAACGCCACCGACGGCCCCCGGGTGTCGCTGTCCGCCCCGGCGGCCGCCGACGCCTTCGGCGCACAGCCGGCGGGGGCCGTGCAGCAGCAGGCCGCGCAGGGCTGGCAGGCGCCGCCCGCCCAGCAGCAGCCGCCCGCCCAGCAGGGCTGGCAGGCACCGCCGCAGGGCGGCCGGCCGCCGTACGCCCCGCCACAGCAGGCCCAGCAGGCCATTCCCCCGCAGCAGGCCCGCCCGCAGCAGGAGCGCCCCGCGCAGCAGGCGGGCGGCGCCCCGGCCGGCGGCGACCGCAGCCCGACCACGTTCCACCGCCTCGACACGGGCCGGGTGATGCGCATCGGCCGTGCGCTGGAGAACGAGCTGGTCGTCTCCGACCTCCAGGTCTCCCGCCACCACGCCGAGTTCCGCGCCACCCCCGACGGCCGCTTCGAGATCCGCGACCTGGGCAGCCACAACGGCACCTACGTCAACGGCCAGCCGGTCACCAAGTCCGGCACGAAGGTCATCGGCCAGAACGACATCATCGGCGTCGGCCACTCCACCTTCCGGCTGGTCGGCGACCGCCTGGAGGAGTTCGTCGACACCGGCGAGGTCTCCTTCTCGGCCCGCCACCTCACGGTCACCGTCGACGGCGGCAAGCAGATCCTCAAGGACGTCTCCTTCGGCGTCCCGGAGAAGTCGCTGATCGCGGTCATCGGCCCCTCCGGCTCCGGCAAGTCGACGCTGCTCAAGGCGCTGACCGGCTACCGCCCCGCCAACCAGGGCGATGTCCTCTACGACAACCGGAACCTCTACAAGCAGTTCGCCGAACTGCGCCAGCGCATCGGTCTGGTCCCGCAGGACGACATCCTGCACAAGGAGCTGACGGTCCAGAAGGCGCTCAAGTACGCGGCCAAGCTCCGCTTCCCCGGCGACACCGCGGAGGCCGAGCGCGAGGCCCGGATCGACGAGGTGCTGCACGAGCTCAAGCTCGACGTCCACAAGGACAAGAAGGTCACCTCGCTCTCCGGCGGCCAGCGCAAGCGGGTCTCGGTGGCCCTGGAGCTGCTGACCAAGCCGTCACTGATCTTCCTGGACGAGCCGACCTCGGGTCTCGACCCGGGCATGGACCGCGATGTCATGCAGCTGCTGCGCGGCCTGGCCGACGACGGCCGTACGGTCCTGGTCGTCACGCACTCGGTGGCCGAACTCGCGCTGTGCGACAAGCTGCTGGTGATGGCCCCGGGCGGCGGCGTGGCCTACTTCGGCCCGCCCGAGGAAGCGCTCAACTTCTTCCAGTACGACACCTGGGCGGACGTCTTCTCCGCGTTCGAGAACTACCGCGACTACGACTGGATGGGGCGCTGGCGCGGCTCCCCGCACTTCCAGCTGTACGCGGCGGACTTCGACGCCGTCGCCCCGCAGTCGGTCAACGTCCAGGCGCCGCCGGCCCGGATACAGAAGTCCCAGAGCTGGGGCTCGCAGCTGTGGACGCTGATGCGCCGCTATGTCTCGGTGCTCGCCTCCGACCGGGGCTTCCTGGGACTGATGCTGATCCTGCCCGCGGTGCTCGGTGTGGTCTCGATGCTGATCCCCAGCGACTTCGGCCTCGGATACGGCCCGCTGGAAAGGCACCGCACCAACCGCGACGCCAGCACGATCATGCTGATCCTCGCGGTCGGCATGTGCTTCTCGGGCGCCGCCAACTCGGTCCGTGAGCTGATCAAGGAGCGGGTCATCTACGAGCGCGAACGGGCCACCGGCCTGTCGCGGTCGGCGTATCTGATGTCCAAGGTGATCGTGCTCGGCGTGGTCACGGCCTTCCAGGGCGTGATCATCGCGGCGATAGGTTTCTCCACCCGCAACATGCCCGCGGAGGGCCTGGTGGTGGCGGACGCCCCGGCGATCGAGATGGCGCTGGCGATCATCGCGCTCGGCTTCACCTCGATGATGTTCGGCCTGATCATCTCCGCGCTGGTCAAGACGGCCGAGAAGACCATGCCGCTGCTGGTCATGTTCGCCATCGTCCAGGTGGTCTTCACCGGTGTGCTCTTCCAGCTCTTCGACACCGTGGGCGTCGCCCAGTTCGCCTGGCTGATGCCGTCGCGCTGGGCCGTCGCGGCGATGGGCGCGACCGCCGACATGAACACCCTGCTGCCGTGGGAGCCGGGCAACCCGGACCCGCTGTGGAAGCACCAGACCGGTGTCTACGTGATGGACATGATCATCCTGATCACCCTGGGCGTCGGACTCGCCTTCGTCGTCGCGCGGCTGCTGCGCCGCCACGAGCCGGAGGTCATGCGCAAGTAAGCGCCACGACCGCACCGCCACGCCCGAGGGGCGGCACCCGATGTCGGGTGCCGCCCCTCGGCGGTGTGTGCGCGGTGCGCGGAGCGTGAACTGCGGCTCAGTAGGCCGAGTTGACGTTGTCCATCGAGCCGTACTTGGCGGCCGCGTAGTTGCAGGCGGCGGTGATGTTGGCGACCGGGTTGTAGATGTTCCAGGAGGTGCCGCTGACGTGGTACGACCGGAAGGTCGGGTCGATGACCTGGAGCAGACCCTTGGACGGGATGCCGTTCTGGGCGTTGATGTCCCAGAGGTTGATCGCCATCGGGTTGCCGGAGGACTCCCGGATGATGTTGCGGTAGATGCCGTTGTACGAGCCGGGGATGCCCTTCTTGGCCATCACGTCCAGCGACTCGCGGATCCAGCCGTCCAGGTTGTTCGGGTACGTCTTCACGACCCGCTTCACGACGGGCTTGGCGGCCGGCTTCGGGGCGGCGGCAGGGATCGCGGTGCGCACGGCGGACCGGCTCGCGGCGGCCTTCGCGGCGCGCGCCTTCGCGGCCTTGGCCTTCGCAGCGGCGGCGGCCTTCGCCTTGGCGGCCTTCTCGGCGGCAGCCTTCTTGGCGGCGGCCTGCTTGGCGGCGGCCTCGGCCTTGCCCTTGGCAGCGGAGCTGTCGGCCTGCCTGGCGATCGTGGCCTGCTGGGTCCGGCCGGCGGTGCCGACGGCGCTGAAGGCGGCCGGCTGCGCGTTCTCCACCGCGGTGGCCTGGGTCTTGCCCTGGTCGGCGGCGTTGCCCGGCACGACGGAGAGGGCCAGAGCGGCGGCACCGGCGGCGGCCACACCGGCCACGGAGAGCTTGTGGGTCCGGGTCAGGCGAGAAAAACCAGAATTGGCGTGCTTGGGCATGGCGGGGGCGACCTCTTCCGATGGGGGGACATCGCACGGGCCTGTGAGCGGCGGCAAAACGCCGAGTTCAGGTCACGGCGCCGAGCGACGAGAGCCATTCTTAGCGGCCGGAAATTCCCACGGCAAAGGTGCTAAATACGATCGAAGTTAGTGGAACCCAGGGCGAACATAATGCGTCCCGGATAAGACCTTCCCAGCTCACGATGTATTCCTTGGTCCACTAACCCGGCTCGTAAGTGACCTGCGTCCTATGTCCGGCGTCACAATGCGGGGAGGTTTATCTCGCCGGAAGTAATTGCAAACGCACAGTCGGTATGCGGAAATCCCCAACCCTGGCCTGGTTGGGGGGCGTTCGGCGCAAATCGGGCACTTCGCATTCCCTGGGTGCCGTTCGGGGTGGGAATCGCGGGTGCGTCAGCCGCTCACCTGGGCCGGAATGGCGGGGCGCACCGGCCGCTCTCCGGGCCGGAGCTACGGGCTGCGTCGGCCGCTCACCCGGCCCGTACCGGCGCCCCCTGGGGAGGCCCCGCCGCGCCCGGCGCA
This sequence comes from Streptomyces sp. 2323.1, assembly GCF_900221035.1. Taxonomy (NCBI): domain Bacteria; kingdom Bacillati; phylum Actinomycetota; class Actinomycetes; order Kitasatosporales; family Streptomycetaceae; genus Streptomyces; species Streptomyces sp. 2323.1. The sequence continues at coordinate 6,300,511 of NZ_LT907981.1, forward strand.
GGCGGCAGCGAGGCCGCTCTTTCCTCGCCGGGGTGCCCGCGTCTTCCCCGCCCGTACGCCCGCGCGCGCGAGGCCCGTCGTCACTGGGTGGCTCCGCCGCCCCGGCTCAGCGCCGCCCAGGCCAGCCGCCGCTCACCCCCGCCGCGTCCGACGGACCCGGCACTCAGTCCGGCAGCACGAGATGCAGATCGCCGAATTCGTGCCACAGATAACGCCGCTCCACCGCCGCCGCATAGGCGCGCCGCAGCACCTCCGCGTCCGCCACCGCCTCCAGCATCAGCAGATGCGAGGCGGTGGGCTCGTGCAGCCCGGTGAGCAGGCCGTCCACCGCCCGGACCCCGCGCTGCGGCGTCACCACCAGGTCCGTCCAGCCGGCCGCGGCCCGCACCCGCCCGTCCGCGCCGGCCGCCGACTCCAGGGCCCGTACGGCCGTGGTCCCCACCGCCACGATCCGCCCGCCCGGTGCCGTCCGGCGCCGCCCGGCGGCTTGCCGCCGCGCCCGTACGGCGTTCACCAGCCATGCGGTGGCCGGCGGCACCACGAACCGCTCCGGATACGGCGGCTCGAACGCCTCCGCGGACGCGACCCCCGTGTGCAGCGAGACCGGCGCGAAGAGCACCCCCTTGCTGACCAGCCGCGCCACCAGCTCCGCGGTGAAGGGGCGGGCGGCGCTCGGCATCTCCGCGCTGCCGCCGGGCCCGTCCAGCGCGAACACCGTCTGATACGCGGCCAGCGGCTGGTCCCGCTCGGTGTAGCCGTAGCGGATCGGCCGCCCGTGGCGCCGCATCAGCTCCGGCACGCCCGTGCCCGTCACCCGCGCCCACCACAGCCGCGCGCTCCCGGGGTCCAGCGGGGCCTCCAGTACGAGCCGCGCCCCGCCGGGCAGCCGCACCACCGTGCCGGCCGGGCCGCCCGCCCGCGGCCGGGTGCTGCCCCGCCCGTCCGGGCTGCGCAGCTCCACCGCCCAGTGCCCGGCCACCGCGCGGCCCGCCGGATGCCACCGGTCCGCCCGGGTCGAGAAGTGCACCACCACCGGCTCGCCGCGCCCCCGGCCGTCCCCGACCCGGCCGTCCACCGCCGCCGGCAGCGTTCGCGAGGTGTTCACCACCAGCACGTCGCCCGCCGCCAGTAGCTCGGGCAGTGCGCCGAAGTCGTGGTGGCCGGGCTCGGCCGTCCCCCGGCTCACCAGCAGCCGTACGGCGTCCCGGTCCAGGCCGGGCCCCCGCTGCTCGGCCGGGACCGCGGCCGACAGCTCCTGCGGGACCCGCAGCGCCGCGGTCACCGCGGGCTCCGCCCCTCGGGCACGGCCCGCCCCGCGGCCACGGTGTACCGCCCACTACGGGCGGCGCGGTCCAGCAGCCCCAGCAGTGCCGGGACCACCGTCTCCGGTAGCGGCCGCCCGGAATCGTCATCGTCCGGGACGGCGGCCGCGTACAGATCGGTCCGCATGTCGCCCGGGTCCACCCACCACACCCGCAGCCCCGGCTCCTCGACCGCGAGCACCGCCGACTGCTGGTCCAGCGCCGCCTTCGCCGCTCCGTAGCCGCCCCAGGTCGCATACGCCCCGACGGCGGCGTCCGAGCTGATGGTGAGGACCGCCCCACTCGCCCCTACATAAGTGGGCGAATCGGACAACTGGGCATTTTGGGAATTCTCGGAATAAGGGTGCGGATCGTATGCCGCGCTCTTCCCTATATCTCCTATATAAGGAGCCTCTCCTCTATAAGGGGTGACTTCTTCATACGAGGGCAGGTAGGAGGAAGCGCGCAAAAGCGACAATGCTTCCTGGGTGAGCCCCAGCGGCGCCACCACATTCACCTCCAGCGCCCTCCGCAGCCCCGCCAGCGGCTGGTCCGCCAGCCGCACCAGCGGCTCGGCCCCCAGCGCACTGGCGTTGTTCACCAGCAGATCGAGCCCGCCCAGCTCCCGGGCCGCGGCCACCAGCGCCGCCCGGTGCCCGCCGTCCGTCACATCCCCGGGCAGCGCCACCACCCGGACCCCCGCCCCGCGCAGCTCCCGCGCCGCCTCCTCCAGCGGCCCGGCCGACCTGGCGTCGACCACCAGATCCCACCCGCGCCGGGCCAGCGCCCCGGCGAGCGCCCGGCCCAGCCCCTTCGATGCCCCCGTGATGACCGCCACCGGCATGATCACGTCCCCTTTTCCGGCCGGGTCCGCACCCGGCCCTCGCCCTCACGGTAGGAACGCCACCGCCCCCGGGACGTCGGCCGCCGGACCGGCCGTGGCCAGGGCATTCGCCCTAGGCCCGGGGGCGTAGGCGGCGGCCGCCATCGGACCGATACGGGCTGGTCGCCCCGCCGGTACGGTGATCCCATGACCAACGGACCGGGCGCGGGGATCCCCGCGGTGAGCACCGCGATCCTGGCGATGAGCAGGCATCTGGAGGTGCGCGACGTCCTCAAGACGATCGTGGCCTCGGCCCGCGAGCTGCTGGATGCCGAGTACGCCGCCCTGGGGGTGCCCGACGATCACGGCGGCTTCGCCCAGTTCGTGGTGGACGGCGTGAGCGCCGAGCAGTGGAAGGCCATCGGCCCGCTGCCCCGCCAGCACGGCATCCTCGCCGCGATGCTGCACAACGCCACCCCCGAGCGGCTCGCCGACGTCCGCGAGGACCCCCGCTTCGGCGGCTGGCCGGCGGCCCACCCGGACATGTCCGACTTCCTCGGCCTGCCGGTCGCCGACGGCGACGAGATCCTCGGCGCCCTCTTCCTGGCCAACAAGCGCTGCCCCAAGGAGGACGGCCGCTGCGGCTTCACCGAGGACGACGAGCGACTGCTCGGCATACTCGCCCAGCACGCCGCCATCGCGCTGACCAACGCCCGCCTCTACGAGCGCAGCCGCGAGCTGACCATCGCCGGGGAGCGCGCCCGGCTCGCCCACGAGCTGCACGACGCGGTCGCCCAGAAGCTCTTCTCGCTCCGCCTCACCGCCCAGGCGGCCACCGCCCTGGTCGACCGCGACCCCGACCGCGCCAAGGACGAACTCCACCAGGTCGCCGCGCTGGCCGCGGAGGCCGCCGACGAACTGCGGGCCGCCGTCATCGAGCTGCGGCCCGCGGCCCTGGACGAGGACGGTCTGGTCGCCACCCTGCGCTCCCAGGTCCAGGTACTCGACCGCGCCCACTCCGCACGCGTCTCCTTCACGGCCCACTGTGTCCGGGCGCTGCCCGCCGCCCAGGAGGAGGCCGTGCTCCGCGTCGCCCAGGAGGCGCTGCACAACGCCCTGCGGCACTCCGGAGCCGAGCACGTCGAGGTGACCCTGAGCCGGAGCGGCCAGGGCGGGCTGCTGCGGGTCGCCGACGACGGCTGCGGCTTCGACCCGGCCACCGTCCGCCGGGCCGGCCGCCATCTCGGCCTGGTCTCGATGCATGACCGCGCCGGCGGCGTCGGCGGCAAGCTCACCGTGGAGTCGGAGCCCGGCAAGGGCACCGCTGTCGAGATGGAGGTGCCCGGTGGCTGACAGGGACAGGGGCGGCGCGGGGACGCTCCCCCCGGACGACCGCGGCGGAAGCGGCCGTTCACGGGCCGCCGGCCCGGCGATCCGGGTACTGCTCGTCGACGATCACCAGGTCGTGCGCCGCGGGCTGCGGACGTTCCTGGAGGTCCAGGACGACATCGAGGTCGTGGGGGAGGCCTCCGACGGGGCCGAGGGTATCGCCGCCGCCGAGGAACTCCAGCCGGACGTCGTCCTGATGGACGTCAAGATGCCCGGCATGGACGGCATCGAGGCGCTCCGCCGACTCCGCGAACTGGCCAACCCCGCCCGGGTGCTGGTCGTGACCAGCTTCACCGAACAGCGCACCGTCGTCCCGGCGCTGCGCGCAGGCGCGGCCGGCTACGTCTACAAGGACATCGACCCGGACGCGCTGGCCGGCGCCATCCGCTCCGTCCACGCGGGCCATGTCCTGCTGCAGCCCGAGGTCGCCGTAGCCCTCCTCGCCCAGGAGGAGGGCAACGGCGGCCAGGGACGCGGGACGTCACTGACCGACCGGGAACGCGAGGTGCTCGGCCTGATCGCCGACGGACGCTCCAACCGCGAGATCGCCCGCGCCCTGGTGCTGTCCGAAAAGACCGTCAAGACCCATGTCTCCAACATCCTCATGAAGCTCGACCTCGCCGACCGCACCCAGGCCGCCCTGTGGGCCGTACGGCACGGCATCGGCGCCTGAACTCCGTACGGGAGCACCGCCGTACCCGGTGCTCCCGTACAGCGACGACAAGCGGAATGTCGTCTTCAGATCCGAGATTCATACTGTCGTGTAGCGGTAGCCCGTTCGGCGCATCCCTTCCCGGGCCCGGCCGTTGTCCAGTGCAGTCGTGGCGGCTGGCCACGGCAACGGCAAGGAGGAGTCAGAAGTGAAGAACATCAAGCGGGCAGCGGCCATCACCATGGCGGCGAGCGGTCTCGCCCTCGCGGGCGCCGGTGTCGCCTCGGCGCAGTCGCAGGCCGCCGGCGGTGCGGACCACTCCCCGGGCATCGTCTCCGGCAACTCCGTCCAGGCTCCGGTGCACGTTCCCGTGAACGCCTGCGGTCTCACCGTCACCGCCATCGGTGCGCTCAACCCCACCTTCGGCGACCCCTGCCTCAACCACTGAGCGCAGTCCCGCCCGCAGCATCCGCCTGACCCGCCTGACGCCATGGTCCGCGCGGGTCGCGCCGGACCGGCCCCGTCCGCCCACGGACGCGCGGCCGGTCCCCTCCCTCAGACACTGTCCTTCCGGCACTGTGCCACCACGTGAGGAACACGCCCCATGAACACCGCCAAGAAGGCCGCCCTCGTCCTCGCCACCACTGGACTCGCCCTCGGTGCGGCCGCCGGTTCCGCCTTCGCCGCCGGCGAGGCCGCCGGTGCGGCGACGAAGTCCCCCGGCATCGGTTCGGGCAACCTCGCCCAGGTCCCCGTGCACGTCCCGGTGAACGCCACCGGCAACACGGTCAATGTCGTCGGTGTGCTCAACCCCGCCGTCGGCAACTTCAGCGCCAACAACTGAGGTTGTCCGACCCGGGCCGAACGGCTTCGCCTGCCCAGAGGCGTTCGGCCCCGGTCGGCAAGGGCCCCGCCGGACCACACAATGGTCCGGCGGGGCCCGTCCCGTTCACCCCCGGTGCCGCTCCCGCTCCTCCACCGCGGAGTTGTACGCCGCCACCTGCGCCCGCCGGGCCGTCCGCTCCACCGGCCGCAGGGCCTCGGCCCGGGCCGCGATCTCCGACGAGCTCACCGCGCCACCGTGCTCCCCGCCGGCCTGCTGCGCGATGTCGATCAGCGCACCGACGCGCTGCGCCAGCTCCAGCACCCGCACCGCACGCGGCGGGTACCCGGGCGCCAGCACCTGCCGGCCGGCCTCCGCCCGCGCCCGGTACGCCGCCAGCGCCGCCTGCGCCACCGGACCGGCCCCGGCCACATCCAGCGTCGACAGCAGCTCGGTCGCCTCCCGCAGCGCCTCCGCCAGCTCCCGCTCCGCCTCACCCAGCGACGGCACATCGGCCGGCGGCGCCTCGCGCACCGGAAGGCAGCGCCAGACCACCTCCACATGCACATCGGGCCCGGCCCCGCCCTCCGGCCCGGCCTCGTACGTCTCCGGGATCAGTCCGAGCCCCGCACCCGAGGCGAGCACCGCCTCCTCGGCCTCCAGCGCCGCCGCGTTGAATTCCGGCGGCCCGCACAGCCCCAGCGGATGGCCGGGCACCGGCAGCGCCACCCGCAGGCCGACCGCCCCCAGGGCCCGCAGCCGCCCCAGCGCGAGGGTCAGCCCGACCGGCTGATCCTCCCCGGGCAGGCCCTCCACGCGGTGCACCGCATCGTCGTCCGCGATACGGTCCGCGGCGTCATCAGGTGAGACAAGTCCGGCCAAAAGGGCATTTCCCCATGCCGCCAGCCGTCCTGAACGAGGTTCATCGAGCATGCCCCCCAGCCTAGGGAACAGCACCGACAACGAGTGGCGTAGGTTTGCAGGGGGGCTGCGCCTACCGGTGCACACGACGACCGAGAAGCAATGGGAGAGATCGCGCTCATGAGCGATGTGCTGGAGCTGGTGGACGTATCCGTGGTCCGCGAAGGACGGGCTCTGGTGGACCAGGTCTCCTGGTCGGTGAAGGAGGGGGAGCGCTGGGTGATCCTCGGCCCCAACGGTGCCGGCAAGACCACCCTGCTGAATCTCGCCTCCAGCTACCTCTTCCCGAGCACCGGCAGCGCGTCGATCCTCGGCGAGCAGCTCGGCAAGGTCGACGTCTTCGATCTGCGCCCGCGCATCGGCGTCGCCGGCATCGCGCTCGCCGACAAGCTCCCGCGCAGCCAGACCGTCCTGCAGACCGTGCTCACCGCCGCGTACGGCATGACCGCGCACTGGCAGGAGAACTACGAGGACGTCGACGAGCAGCGCGCCCGCGCCTTCCTCGACCGCCTCGGCATGAACGACTACCTGGACCGCAAGTTCGGCACCCTCTCCGAGGGCGAGCGCAAGCGCACCCTGATCGCCCGGGCGATGATGACCGACCCCGAGCTGCTGCTGCTGGACGAGCCGGCCGCCGGCCTCGACCTGGGCGGCCGCGAGGACCTGGTGCGCCGCCTGGGCCGCCTCGCGCGTGACCCGTACGCCCCCTCGATGATCATGGTCACCCACCACGTCGAGGAGATCGCCCCGGGCTTCACCCACGTCCTGATGATCCGTCAGGGCAAGGTGCTGGCCGCCGGCCCCCTGGAGCTCGAACTGACCTCCAGCAACCTCTCCCACTGCTTCGGTCTCCCGCTGATCGTCGAGCGCAACGGCAACGACCGCTGGACCGCGCAGGGTCTGCCGCTGACCTGAGCGCCCGCCCGCCGGCCCGCAAGGCGCCCCCAGCCGTCGTCCGGGGCCCCATCGCGGCGCGTGGTCCCTGCCGCTGACCGATCGTCCCCTGTCCCGCGCAGCCGTACGGATCTACCATGAAGCCGTGGATCCATGGGTGTGGTGGCTGATCGCCGCCGTAGGACTGGGTATTCCTCTCGTCGTGACCGCGATGCCCGAATTCGGGATGTTCGCGGTCGGTGCCGTCGCCGGTGCCGTCACCGCAGGGTTCGGTGGCGGCACCGTTCTGCAAGTCCTTGTGTTCGTGGCGGTATCGGTCGCGCTGATCGCCGTCGTGCGCCCGATCGCCAACCGCCATCGCGGCCAGAGCCCCCAACTCGCCTCCGGAATCGACGCGCTGAAGGGCAAGAGCGCCACGGTCCTGGAGCGCGTCGACGGCGGGGTCGGCGGCCGCATCAAACTCGCCGGCGAGGTCTGGTCCGCCCGCGCTCTCGACGCCGGCCAGGTCTACGAGCCCGGCCAGCAGGTCGACGTCGTCGAGATCGAAGGCGCCACCGCCGTCGTCATCTGACCCCAACACGCTGCGCGACGAGCCACGTCTCTGAAAGACTGATCAACGTCAAGCCGGTCGCCGGCCGGCACGGACCAGCAACGAAGGGCACGGGAGCCGCTGTGGAACCGATCATCATCGTCCTGATCATCCTGGTGGTGCTCGTGTTCATCGCACTCATCAAAACGATCCAGGTCATCCCACAGGCCAGCGCCGCCATCGTGGAGCGCTTCGGGCGCTACACCCGCACGCTCAACGCCGGCCTGAACATCGTCGTCCCGTTCATCGACTCCATCCGCAACCGCATCGACCTCCGCGAGCAGGTCGTGCCGTTCCCGCCGCAGCCGGTGATCACCCAGGACAACCTCGTCGTCAACATCGACACGGTGATCTACTACCAGGTCACCGACGCCCGCGCCGCGACGTACGAGGTCGCCAGCTACATCCAGGCGATCGAGCAGCTCACCGTCACCACCCTGCGGAACATCATCGGCGGTATGGACCTGGAGCGGACCCTGACCTCCCGGGAGGAGATCAACGCGGCGCTGCGCGGCGTCCTCGACGAGGCCACCGGCAAGTGGGGCATCCGCGTCAACCGCGTCGAGCTGAAGGCCATCGAGCCGCCGACCTCCATCCAGGACTCGATGGAGAAGCAGATGCGCGCCGACCGCGACAAGCGCGCCGCCATCCTCCAGGCCGAAGGTGTCCGGCAGTCCCAGATCCTCACCGCCGAGGGTGAGAAGCAGTCCTCGATCCTGCGCGCCGAGGGTGAGGCCAAGGCTGCGGCCCTGCGCGCGGAGGGTGAGGCCCAGGCGATCCGGGTGGTCTTCGAGTCGATCCACGCGGGCGACCCGGACCAGAAGCTGCTCTCCTACCAGTACCTCCAGATGCTCCCGAAGATCGCCGAGGGCGATGCCAACAAGCTCTGGATCGTGCCGAGCGAGATCGGCGACGCCCTCAAGGGCCTCGGCGGCGCCCTCGGCAACTTCACCCCGCCGACCGGCGGCGGTTCCATCCCCAAGCCCAGCTCGCCGAACCGCGAAGCGCCCCCCATCGACTGACCCGTTCAGCCTCGTGCATGATCAGTGGTGGCCCCTCGACCTTCATGGCGGGGAGGCGACCCTGACCATGTGAGGAGATGGCCTTGTCCATCGGGGAAGCAGTCGCAGTCTTCGCCGCGGGAATCGGCGCCGGCACGATCAACACCATCGTCGGATCCGGGACGCTGATCACCTTCCCGGTACTGCTCGCCTTCGGCTTGCCGCCCGTCACGGCCAACGTCTCCAACACCCTTGGCCTGGTGCCCGGTTCGCTCAGCGGCGCCTTCGGCTACCGCCGAGAGCTCGCCGGCCAGCGCCGCCGTCTGCTGCGCTTCGCCGCCTTCGCCCTCATCGGCGGCCTCGGCGGCGCGATCCTGCTGCTGGGGCTGCCCTCCAAGGCCTTCGACACCATCGTCCCGGTATTGATCGCCCTCGCGCTCGTACTCGTCGTCGCGCAGCCCAAGCTCGCCGCGAGGGTCCGCGCCCGGCGCGAGCGCAACGGCACCAGCGCCCACCCCGACGGCGGCACCGCCCTGCTCCTCGGCCTGATGCTGGCCAGCGTCTACGGCGGCTACTTCGGCGCCGCACAGGGGGTCATCTACCTCTCCCTGATGGGCGTGCTGCTCAACGAGGACCTCCAGCGGATCAACGCCATCAAGAACGTCCTCGCGGCCGTCGTCAACGGCGTGGCGGCGGTCTTCTTCCTCTTCGTCGCGGAGTTCGACTGGACCGCCGTCGCCCTGATCGCGCTCGGCTCCACCCTCGGTGGCCAGCTCGGCGCGAAGGTCGGCCGACGGCTGCCGCCCACCGCGCTGCGCGCCGTCATCGTCCTCGTCGGCCTGCTGGCCATCGTCCAGCTCCTCCTGAAGTAGGGGGAGCTGGACGAGAATTCCGGCTGGTGTGCGCTACGCCGGCACCGGCAGCCACTCCGGCAGCCCGTCCCGCACCGACACCCCCAGCGTCGACAGCAACGCATCCGCCGGCGTCGGCTCGAACGGCCGCCGCAGCAGCTGCATCCCCGCCTGCTCGGGCGTACGGTCCGCCTTGCGGTGATTGTCCTCCGCACACGAGGCGACGGTATTCAGCCAGGTGTCCCCACCGCCGTGCGACCGCGGCACCACATGGTCCACGGTCGTCGCCCGGCGCCCGCAGTACGCACACCGGTGCTGGTCACGCACCAGGACACCCCGCCGCGACCAGGGCGCCCGTCTTCGGAACGGCACCCGTACGTATCTGCTGAGCCTGATCACCTGCGGCACCGGGACATCCACCGAAGCGGCACGGATGCGCAGCCCCGGGTGCGCGTGCTCGACGACGGCCTTGTCCTGCATGACCAGCACCACCGCACGCCGCAGCGTCACCGTCGACAGCGGCTCGAAGCTCGCATTCAGCACCAGCGTCTCGCGCATCCCGTCCCACCTCCCGGACCCGCTCCGCCCCCGTGGCGAAGTTGCTCCACTGTGCAGCGGCAGGTATTCCCCGAACAACGCAATTTCCGCATGCCACAAGGGAAATGGCGGGCGATCGGAAGATGAAAAGGAGGTGCCGCGGCAGAGCCGCACACCTCGGAAAGAGTGCGCTCCGGGTCCCACCCCCGTGAACACGCGAGACCCGGAGCGAACGGCAGCCGGCGAGGACACCCGGAACGCGGGCTCCGGCGAACAGCGGACGACACACCAGCGCCCCGCCGCTCCCGCCACTGCGGTACCGACTGTCCGACGCCCCGGTGAGGGGCGTCGGCACGGACACCACTGTGCGTGCGGGAAGCGCCGGGGCGCAACGGAATTACGGGGCTCAGCCCGCCGCGGGCACCTCGTACTCCGCGATCAGCTGGGCCCGCCCGATCGCATGGAACCGCAGGTTGAAGCCCACGACGGCAGGCGACGCATCCGCGTCCGGACCGAGCTTCGCCTGGTCCACCGCGTACACCGTGAACACATAGCGGTGCGGACCGTCCCCGGGCGGCGGCGCCGCGCCCCCGAAGTCCCGCGTGCCGTAGTCGTTACGGACATGAACGGCGCCCTCGGGCAGACCCTTCATCTCCCCGGACCCGGCACCGGCCGGCAGCTCCGTCACCGACGCCGGGATGTCGAACAGCGTCCAGTGCCAAAAGCCACTGCCCGTCGGCGCATCCGGGTCGTAGCAGGTGACGGCGTAGCTCTTCGTCCCCGCGGGAGCACCCTCCCACCGCAGCTGCGGCGAACGGTTCCCCTCGGCGAAGACCTGCTCCGCGCGCAGCGTCCCGCCCGGCTCCACCTCTTCGCTCTGCACCGTGAACGACGGCACCGGCGGATGGAAATCGTGCGGGAGCGGCCGCCGCTTCAGCTCGGACACTTCGACACCTCCTGATCGCTTGCTGACACCTGTCCGGCCAGGTTAGAGCCAGTTCCGCTTACCGCCGACCTCCGCCAGCCACTGGTTGAGATATGCCGCCCAGTCGGTCCCCTCGAAGTCGTTCAGCCCCACCGTGAACGACCGGTAGGTGTCCGAACCCTCCGTGAACAGCCCCGGCTTCTTGTCCATCTCCAGGACGACGTCCATCTCCCGGTCGTCCGCCACGAACGACAGCTCGACCTGGTTCAGCCCCCGGTAGTGCTGCGGCGCATGGAACTCGATCTCCTGGTAGAAGGGCAGCCGCTGCCGGGTCCCCCGGATGTGCCCCTGCTCCAGATCGGCGGCCTTGAAGCGGAAGCCGAGCCGGCCGAACGCGTCCAGGATCGCCTGCTGCGCCGGCAGCGGGTGCACGTTCACCGGGTCAAGATCACTGGAGTCCACGGCACGGGCGATCGCCAGCTCCGTCGTCACCCCGACGTTCATCCCGTGCAGATGCGTCCCGAGGAACGTCGTGACCGGCGTCTCCCACGGAATCTCCAGCCCGAACGGCACGGTGTGCGCCGCGCCCGGCTGCACCTCGAACGCACCGCCCAACTGCACCTTGGTGAACTCGATGTTCCGCTTGTACTCCTCGTCGCCGCTCTCGACCTCGACGCGCGCCTGCAGCCCGACCGACAGCCCCTCGACCTGCTGCGCCACGGACCCGCCCTGGATCCGCACCTCGCCCTGCACGACCCCGCCCGGGACCACGTTCTCCTCGAAGAGCACCGTCTCCACCGACGCGCCCCCGGCCCCCAGGCTCGCCAGCAGCTTCTTGAATCCCATGCTCGTCCTCCCCAGGCGGAATGCCTGTGTTTCCCGTAGCGCACCGTGCTCCCGGCGCGCTTCCTACGAACGCGGAACCACGCGACCCGGTTCCACGGCCCACACCTTCCCAACAGCGGTGCCCCCATGGCCAGCCGCCGCCCGAACGGCTCCACTACCCTCGGTCCGTATGACCGACGTACCGGAACGAATGCCGCTCACCCGCGACTTCTTCGCCCGCCCCGTCGTGGAGGTGGCCCCCGACCTGCTGGGCCGCACGCTCCTCCGGCACACCCCCGACGGTCCGATCGAACTCCGGCTGACCGAGGTCGAGGCCTACGACGGCGAGAACGACCCCGGCTCCCACGCCTACCGCGGCCGCACCGCACGCAACGCCACCATGTTCGGCCCGCCCGGCCATGCGTACGTCTACTTCATCTACGGCATGTGGTTCAGCCTCAACGCCGTCTGCTGCCCTGACGGCCAGGCGAGCGGAGTCCTGCTGCGCGCCGGCGAGATCCTCACGGGCGCGGAGCTGGCCGCCGTCCGCCGCCCCAAAGCCCGCAGCGCCAGGGAACTGGCCAAGGGTCCCGCCCGCCTGGCCACCGCCCTCGACATCGACCGCAGTCTCGACGGCACCGACCTGTGCGTCGGCGGCAACGCCCCCCTCTCCGTACTGCACGGCCGTCCGCCAGCCCCGGAACTGGTGCGCAATGGCCCGCGCACCGGCGTCGGCGGAGACGGAGCCGACCACCCCTGGCGCTACTGGATCGCCGACGACCCCACGGTCAGTCCCTACCGCCGCCACGTCCCCCGACGCCGCACGACCACCGCAACTTGACTCTGTATCGCCCACCGCCTAACGTAGCCCGAGCCGCTGGAGACGGGCAGCGCTATTGTGCGCGAACCGCAGGCGGCGCAACCACTACTCCGCACGATTCCCTGACGGGTCTGCTTTCGCATTGCCGAAATTCAGACCCCGCCGACTCGATTATGAGTCGCCAGGGGAAACCGTTAAAGTAGTAACCACGCCGAACGGCAGCAGCGAATAACTGCTCCGGGCGGCCTCCGATGAAATTCGGACCCGGAATCGACGAGAAACCGGATCTGCTAGAGTCGGAAACGCGAAGAAGCCGAAAGGCCGAAACGCACCGGCGAAAATCGGGCCCGCAAGGATCTGATAGAGTCGGAAACGCAAGACCGAAGGGAAGCGCCCGGAGGAAACCCGAGAGGGAATCCAAAGGAAGCGTCCGTTCCTTGAGAACTCAACAGCGTGCCAAAAGTCAACGCCAGATATGTTGATACCCCGTCTACCGGAAACATCCGGTGACGAGGTTCCTTTGAAAGTCCATCCCGCCCATGTGGTGCGGATGGCACACACAGCGAGGACGCTGTGAACGACCGGACCTATTCCGTCTGGTCGTTCCACTCTTCTCGTGTGTGTTTCACCCGATTACGGGTAAACATTCACGGAGAGTTTGATCCTGGCTCAGGACGAACGCTGGCGGCGTGCTTAACACATGCAAGTCGAACGATGAAGCCCTTCGGGGTGGATTAGTGGCGAACGGGTGAGTAACACGTGGGCAATCTGCCCTTCACTCTGGGACAAGCCCTGGAAACGGGGTCTAATACCGGATACGACACACGACCGCATGGTCTGTGTGTGGAAAGCTCCGGCGGTGAAGGATGAGCCCGCGGCCTATCAGCTTGTTGGTGGGGTGATGGCCTACCAAGGCGACGACGGGTAGCCGGCCTGAGAGGGCGACCGGCCACACTGGGACTGAGACACGGCCCAGACTCCTACGGGAGGCAGCAGTGGGGAATATTGCACAATGGGCGAAAGCCTGATGCAGCGACGCCGCGTGAGGGATGACGGCCTTCGGGTTGTAAACCTCTTTCAGCAGGGAAGAAGCGAAAGTGACGGTACCTGCAGAAGAAGCGCCGGCTAACTACGTGCCAGCAGCCGCGGTAATACGTAGGGCGCAAGCGTTGTCCGGAATTATTGGGCGTAAAGAGCTCGTAGGCGGCTTGTCACGTCGGATGTGAAAGCCCGGGGCTTAACCCCGGGTCTGCATTCGATACGGGCAGGCTAGAGTTCGGTAGGGGAGATCGGAATTCCTGGTGTAGCGGTGAAATGCGCAGATATCAGGAGGAACACCGGTGGCGAAGGCGGATCTCTGGGCCGATACTGACGCTGAGGAGCGAAAGCGTGGGGAGCGAACAGGATTAGATACCCTGGTAGTCCACGCCGTAAACGTTGGGAACTAGGTGTGGGCGACATTCCACGTCGTCCGTGCCGCAGCTAACGCATTAAGTTCCCCGCCTGGGGAGTACGGCCGCAAGGCTAAAACTCAAAGGAATTGACGGGGGCCCGCACAAGCAGCGGAGCATGTGGCTTAATTCGACGCAACGCGAAGAACCTTACCAAGGCTTGACATACACCGGAAAACCCTGGAGACAGGGTCCCCCTTGTGGTCGGTGTACAGGTGGTGCATGGCTGTCGTCAGCTCGTGTCGTGAGATGTTGGGTTAAGTCCCGCAACGAGCGCAACCCTTGTTCTGTGTTGCCAGCATGCCCTTCGGGGTGATGGGGACTCACAGGAGACTGCCGGGGTCAACTCGGAGGAAGGTGGGGACGACGTCAAGTCATCATGCCCCTTATGTCTTGGGCTGCACACGTGCTACAATGGCCGGTACAATGAGCTGCGATACCGCGAGGTGGAGCGAATCTCAAAAAGCCGGTCTCAGTTCGGATTGGGGTCTGCAACTCGACCCCATGAAGTCGGAGTTGCTAGTAATCGCAGATCAGCATTGCTGCGGTGAATACGTTCCCGGGCCTTGTACACACCGCCCGTCACGTCACGAAAGTCGGTAACACCCGAAGCCGGTGGCCCAACCCCTTGTGGGAGGGAATCGTCGAAGGTGGGACTGGCGATTGGGACGAAGTCGTAACAAGGTAGCCGTACCGGAAGGTGCGGCTGGATCACCTCCTTTCTAAGGAGCACTTCTTACTCGGACTTGTCCGGGTCAGAGGCCAGTACATCAGCGAATGTCTGATGCTGGTTGCTCATGGGTGGAACGTTGACTATTCGGCACGGTCGGTTGGAATCATCAGTACTGCTTCGGCGTGGAACGTGAGTCTTCAACTGGTCGTGTCGGGCACGTTGTTGGGTATCTGAGGGTACGGACTATGGTCTGGACCTTCGCGATGCCGGCCCCGGTAAAGATCCGCTTCGGTGGGTTGTGACGGGTGGCTGGTCGTTGCTTGAGAACTGCACAGTGGACGCGAGCATCTGTGGCCAAGTTTTTAAGGGCGCACGGTGGATGCCTTGGCACCAGGAACCGATGAAGGACGTGGGAGGCCACGATAGGCCCCGGGGAGCTGTCAACCAAGCTTTGATCCGGGGGTGTCCGAATGGGGAAACCCGGCAGTCGTCATGGGCTGTCACCCGCTGCTGAACACATAGGCAGTGTGGAGGGAACGCGGGGAAGTGAAACATCTCAGTACCCGCAGGAAGAGAAAACAACCGTGATTCCGGGAGTAGTGGCGAGCGAAACCGGATGAGGCCAAACCAGTCACGTGTGATACCCGGCAGGGGTTGCGTGGTTGGGGTTGTGGGATCTCTCTTTCACAGTCTGCCGGCTGTGAGACGAGTCAGAAACCGTTGATGTAGGCGAAGGACATGCGAAAGGTCCGGCGTAGAGGGTAAGACCCCCGTAGCTGAAACATTAGCGGCTCGTTTGAGAGACACCCAAGTAGCACGGGGCCCGAGAAATCCCGTGTGAATCTGGCGGGACCACCCGTTAAGCCTAAATATTCCCTGGTGACCGATAGCGGATAGTACCGTGAGGGAATGGTGAAAAGTACCGCGGGAGCGGAGTGAAATAGTACCTGAAACCGTGTGCCTACAAGCCGTGGGAGCGTCGCACAAGGAACTTGTTCCTTGTGTCGTGACTGCGTGCCTTTTGAAGAATGAGCCTGCGAGTTTGCGGTATGTTGCGAGGTTAACCCGTGTGGGGAAGCCGTAGCGAAAGCGAGTCCGAATAGGGCGTTGAGTAGCGTGCCCAAGACCCGAAGCGGAGTGATCTAGCCATGGGCAGGTTGAAGCGGAGGTAAGACTTCGTGGAGGACCGAACCCACCAGGGTTGAAAACCTGGGGGATGACCTGTGGTTAGGGGTGAAAGGCCAATCAAACTCCGTGATAGCTGGTTCTCCCCGAAATGCATTTAGGTGCAGCGTCGTGTGTTTCTTGCCGGAGGTAGAGCACTGGATAGGCGATGGGCCCTACCGGGTTACTGACCTTAGCCAAACTCCGAATGCCGGTAAGTGAGAGCGCGGCAGTGAGACTGTGGGGGATAAGCTCCATGGTCGAGAGGGAAACAGCCCAGAGCATCGACTAAGGCCCCTAAGCGTGTGCTAAGTGGGAAAGGATGTGGAGTCGCAGAGACAACCAGGAGGTTGGCTTAGAAGCAGCCACCCTTGAAAGAGTGCGTAATAGCTCACTGGTCAAGTGATTCCGCGCCGACAATGTAGCGGGGCTCAAGCACACCGCCGAAGTCGTGTCATTGCAGTAATACTCCCAACGGAGGCTGTGATGGGTAGGGGAGCGTCGTGTGCCGGGTGAAGCAGCCGTGGAAACGAGTTGTGGACGGTTCACGAGTGAGAATGCAGGCATGAGTAGCGATACACACGTGGGAAACGTGTGCGCCGATTGACTAAGGGTTCCTGGGTCAAGCTGATCTGCCCAGGGTAAGTCGGGACCTAAGGCGAGGCCGACAGGCGTAGTCGATGGACAACCGGTTGATATTCCGGTACCCGCTTTGAAACGCCCAGTATCGAATCCATTAATGCTAAGGCCGTGAAGCCGGCCTGGAGTCTTCGGACAAAGGGACGTGGTGGAGCCGCCGATCCAAGGTGGTAGTAGGTAAGCGATGGGGTGACGCAGGAAGGTAGTCCAGCCCGGGCGGTGGTTGTCCCGGGGTAAGGGTGTAGGGCGCTGTCCAGGTAAATCCGGACAGCATGAAGCCTGAGACCTGATGCCGAGCCGATTGTGGTGAAGTGGATGATCCTATGCTGTCGAGAAAAGCCTCTAGCGAGTTTCATGGCGGCCCGTACCCTAAACCGACTCAGGTGGTCAGGTAGAGAATACCGAGGCGTTCGGGTGAACTATGGTTAAGGAACTCGGCAAAATGCCCCCGTAACTTCGGGAGAAGGGGGGCCATTTCCGGTGATGAGACTTGCTCTCTGAGCTGGGGGTGGCCGCAGAGACCAGCGAGAAGCGACTGTTTACTAAAAACACAGGTCCGTGCGAAGCCGTAAGGCGATGTATACGGACTGACGCCTGCCCGGTGCTGGAACGTTAAGGGGACCGGTTAGTCGACCTTCGGGTCGGCGAAGCTGAGAACTTAAGCGCCAGTAAACGGCGGTGGTAACTATAACCATCCTAAGGTAGCGAAATTCCTTGTCGGGTAAGTTCCGACCTGCACGAATGGCGTAACGACTTCTCGACTGTCTCAACCATAGGCCCGGTGAAATTGCATTACGAGTAAAGATGCTCGTTTCGCGCAGCAGGACGGAAAGACCCCGGGACCTTTACTATAGCTTGATATTGGTGTTCGGTTCGGCTTGTGTAGGATAGGTGGGAGACTTTGAAGCGGCCACGCCAGTGGTTGTGGAGTCATTGTTGAAATACCACTCTGGTCGTGCTGGATGTCTAACCTGGGTCCGTGATCCGGATCAGGGACAGTGTCTGGTGGGTAGTTTAACTGGGGCGGTTGCCTCCTAAAGAGTAACGGAGGCGCCCAAAGGTTCCCTCAGCCTGGTTGGCAATCAGGTGTTGAGTGTAAGTGCACAAGGGAGCTTGACTGTGAGACTGACGGGTCGAGCAGGTACGAAAGTAGGGACTAGTGATCCGGCGGTGGCTTGTGGAAGCGCCGTCGCTCAACGGATAAAAGGTACCCCGGGGATAACAGGCTGATCTTCCCCAAGAGTCCATATCGACGGGATGGTTTGGCACCTCGATGTCGGCTCGTCGCATCCTGGGGCTGGAGTCGGTCCCAAGGGTTGGGCTGTTCGCCCATTAAAGCGGTACGCGAGCTGGGTTTAGAACGTCGTGAGACAGTTCGGTCCCTATCCGCTGCGCGCGTAGGAGTCTTGAGAAGGGCTGTCCCTAGTACGAGAGGACCGGGACGGACGAACCTCTGGTGTGCCAGTTGTCCTGCCAAGGGCATGGCTGGTTGGCTACGTTCGGAAAGGATAACCGCTGAAAGCATCTAAGCGGGAAGCCTGCTTCGAGATGAGGGCTCCCTCCCCCTTGAGGGGTTAAGGCTCCCAGTAGACGACTGGGTTGATAGGCCAGATATGGAAGCGCCGTAAGGTGTGGAGTTGACTGGTACTAATAGGCCGAGGGCTTGTCCTCAGTTGCTCGCGTCCACTGTGTGGTTCCCGGGTTGCGAACAGTCGCAATCGCTGGTTGAACCAAGTTTCACTCTTAACTAAAAAGTGTGCTTGTTCGCTAGAACCCGATAGGGTTTCGGTGGTCATAGCGTTAGGGAAACGCCCGGTTACATTCCGAACCCGGAAGCTAAGCCTTTCCGCGCCGATGGTACTGCAGGGGGGACCCTGTGGGAGAGTAGGACGCCGCCGAACAATCTTTCAGGACCCTTGGTCCCAGCGTTCATGCTGGGACCAAGGGTCCTTTTTGTTTTTGCCGAAGCGCGCCGAACTGGTCGGTGCGCGAGAATGAATGCAGTACCGAAGACAGGAGTCACGTCGATGTCCACCAACTCTTCCGACGATCGTTCGGAGCGCCGGCCGCAGCGGCGCGACGACGGCGACCGCGGTGGTTTCCGGCGTGATGACCGGGGGGACCGGGGAGCCCGTGGCGCCAACCGCGGTGCAGACCGCGGAGGTTACCGGCGTGATGACCGTCCTTCGGGTGGCGACCGTGGTGGATTCCGTGGCGGTGACCGGCGGGACGACCGCGGGGGCGACCGTGGGGGATTCCGCAGGGATGACCGTCCGTCCGGTGGCGACCGTGGTGGGTTCCGTGGCGGGGAGCGTCGGGACGACCGCGGTGGTGACCGAGGGGGATTCCGTCGCGATGACCGTCCGTCCGGTGGTGACCGCGGTGGTTTCCGGCGTGATGACCGTCCTTCGGGCGGTGACCGGGGCGGGTTCCGCGGCGGTGACCGGCGGGACGACCGTGGCGGTGACCGTGGGGGATTCCGCAGGGATGACCGGCCGTCCGGTGGTGACCGTGGTGGATTCCGTGGCGGGGACCGGCGGGATGAGCGGCCGCGTGGGCCGCGTCGTGATGATGAGCGCGGTGGGTTCCGCAGGGATGACCGGCGGGATGAGCGGGGCGGGGATCGCCCCGGGTTCCGGCGGGATGACCGTCCGTCCGGTGGTGACCGGGGCGGGTTCCGTGGTGGCGACCGGCGGGACGACCGCGGTGGTGACCGCGGTGGGTTCCGGCGGGACGACCGTGGCGGTGACCGTGGTGGGTTCCGTCGGGACGACCGTGGCGGTGACCGTGGCGGGTTCCGTAGGGACGACCGTCGGGACGACCGCGGTGGTGACCGTGGGGGATTCCGTAGGGATGACCGGCCGTCCGGTGGCGACCGGGGTGGATTCCGTGGCGGTGAGCGGCGGGATGAGCGGCCGCGTGGGCCGCGTCGTGATGATGAGCGCGGTGGGTTCCGTAGGGATGACCGGCCGTCCGGTGGTGACCGGGGCGGGTTCCGTAGGGATGACCGGCGGGACGAGCGCGGTGGTGACCGCGGGGGCTTCCGCAGGGACGACAGGCGGGATGACCGTGGCGGATTCCGCGGTGGTGACCGCAGGGATGACCGCGGTGGTGACCGTGGTGGGTTCCGTAGGGATGACGAGCGTGGGGGGCGTCGGCCGTATGGGGGCGGGCGTGGGCGTGACGACCGGCGCGATGACCGTCGGGACCGGGAGCGGGAGCCGATCAAGCGGCTGCCGATTCCGGAGGACGTCACCGGTGACGAGATCGACAAGGATGTGCGGCAGGAGCTGCTGAGCCTGCCGAAGACGCTGGCCGAGGACGTCGCCAAGAACCTCGTGATGGTGGCGAAGCTGCTGGACGAGGATCCGGAGCGGGCGTACGGCTACTCGCGGGTGGCGCTGCGGCTGGCGTCCAGGGTGGCGGCGGTCCGTGAGGCGGCCGGCTTTGCGGCGTACGCGGTCGGCAAGTACAGCGAGGCGCTGGCGGAGTTCCGGGCGGCGCGGCGGATGACCGGCAGCGTGGAGCTGTGGCCCGTCATGGCCGACTGCGAGCGTGGGCTCGGGCGGCCGGAGAAGGCGCTGGCGATGGCCGGTGAGCCCGAGGTGCAGAAGCTGGACCGGGCCGGACAGGTCGAGATGCGGCTGGTCGCGGCGGGTGCCCGGCGGGACATGGGGCAGGCCGACGCCGCGGTGGTCACGCTGCAGAGCCCGGAGCTCGCGTCGAGCGCGGTGCACCCGTGGACGGCGCGGCTGCGGTACGCGTACGCCGATGCGCTGCTGGAGGTCGGCCGCGAGGACGACGCGCGTGACTGGTTCGCCAGGGCGCTGGAGGCCGACCAGGGCGGCACGACGGACGCCTCCGACCGGCTCGCGGAGCTGGACGGGGTGGAGTTCACCGACGCGCTGGACGAGTCCGAGGCGGATGAGGCCGAGGGTGACGAGGCCGGGGACGACGGTGCGCAGGGCGAAGCGGGTGCTGCGCAGGGCTGAGCCGGCAGCCGCTGCTGCGGGCTGAGCTGACGCGATGAACGAAGGGCGGGATCCCGTGCGGGGTCCCGCCCTTCGGCATGTGTGGGGGAGGGTCAGGCGGCCGGCGCGTAGGGGGCGAGGGGGTTGCGGAGGGTGCCGATGAGCTGGAGGGCGCCCGCGGGGTCCTGGAGGTCGACCATCTCCTGGTTGTTGCGCAGCTGGAGGCGGTTGAGGCAGGAGAGGGCGAACTCCTCGGCGAACATGTCGTACCGGGCGAACTTGTCGGCGAGGTGCGGCGCGGACGCCTGGTAGTCGAGGACGCACTCGGCGACGGTGCGCCAGAAGGTGTCCTCGTCGAGGACGCCGCGGTCGTCGAGGATGCCGCTGAGGAAGCGGAAGAAGCAGTCGAAGACATCGGTGAAGACCGAGAGGAGCTTTTTGTCCTCGGGGACCTCGGCGCGGATGCGTTCGACGGCCGGTGGCAGGACCGCCGAGGGGACCATGACGGCGATCTCCTCGGCGATGTCCTTGAAGATGACCCGGGCCACGGCGCCGTCCTCCAGGACCAGGATGGCGTTCTCGCCGTGCGGCATGAAGACCAGGTCGTAGGCGTAGAAGGCGTGCAGGACCGGGGTCAGATACGCGTCGAGGTAGCGGCGCAGCCAGTCGGCGGGGGCCAGGCCGGACTCCTTGATGAGGGCCGCGGCGAAGGAGTCGCCCGCGTCGTCGGTGTGGAGGAGGGAGGCCATCGTGGCGAGCCGCCGGCCCGGTTCGAGGCCGGCGACGGGGCTCTCGCGCCAGAGGGCGGCGAGCATTTTGCGGTACGGGGAGCCCTTGGCGGTGGCGGCCTCGTACTGACGGTGGTGGTAGCCGATGGCGGCGCGCTCGCGGATGATCGAGAAGCCGGCGGCCCGGAACGTGTCGTCGGCGTCGATCAGGCGGGCGAGCCAGTCGTTGATGGCCGGGGTGGCTTCCATGTAGGCGGCGGACAGGCCGCGCATGAAGCCCATGTTGAGCACCGAGAGCGCCGTTTTGACGTAGTGGGCGGCGGGGGTGGTGGTGTTGAAGAAGGTGCGCAGGGACTGCTGGGCGAGGTAGGTGTCGTCGCCGGGGCCCAGGCAGACCAGGTGCTGCTGGGCGACCTCGGCGGCGAAGGTGACCGAGAGCTTGTTCCACCACTGCCAGGGGTGGGTGGGGAAGAGGTAGTAGTCGTCGGGGTCGAGACCCAGGCCGGTGAGGGTGGCGGTGAAGCGGTCGCGGGTGTGCCGGGGGAGTTCGCTGCGTATCAGGGTGTCGTAGTCGAGGCCCTCGCCGGCGGTGAAGGTGGCGTGGTCGCGGCGGGCGGCGAGCCAGATCAGCTGGAGGGGGCTGGCGGTTTCCGGGGCGTAGGCGTGGTACTCGTGGATGCCGAAGCCGAGGCGGCCGTTGTTGGCGACGAAGCAGGGGTGGCCCTCGGTCATCCCGGTCTCGATGGCCTGGAAGCCGGCGTGCGCGAGTTCGGCGGCGGTGGGCTGCTGGGCGGCGAGTTTGTAGGCGGTGCCGGAGAGGGTGGAGCTGATCTCCTCCAGGTAGACGGGGAGGACGTCCGGGCCGAGACGCAGGGAGTCGCGCAGTTCCAGGATGAACTCCAGGGCGTCCAGGGGGAGTTCGGTCTGGCCGCGGTGGCGGGTGATGCTGTCGGCGTCGATCTGCCAGTGGTCCAGGGCCTGTCTGCGGGCGGCGAAGCGGTACTCGGTCGCGCCGTCGTCGCTGTGCAGGGAGTAATGGCCGTCCGGTGGCAGGCGCTTGGGGGTGAGCAGCCGTTCATGGGCGAACTCGGCGAGGGCCTTGCGGAGCAGCAGGCGGTTGGCCCGTGCCCACCGGGCGGGGGTGAGGTGGGCGACGGCTTCCTGGGCGGTGGGCCGGCTCGCGGCGGTCATCGGTGGTCTCCTCGGGTGGCCAGGAACTGGTCGCGGGTGCAGGTGCTGAGGCGGGCGTCTTTGGCGGGGAGCGAGACGGTGCGCAGGACCTCGAAGCCGACGGCCTCGTTGAGGGCGTGGACGGCGGTGTTGCGGGTGTCGGGTTCGACGACGACGCGGCGGGTGGCCGGGTCGGCGAAGAGCATCTCCATGACGGTGGTGAGCACGGCGCGGGTGAAGCCGTGCACGGGGGCGGTGGTGGGGGCGGTGAGGAAGTGCATGCCGACGTCGCCGGGCTCGGCGGTGTGGATGCCGACCAGCTCCCGGTGGGCCGGGTCGTAGCGCTCCATGAGGAAGGCCGGGGTTCCGTTGTGCAGGCCGAGGAAGGCGTCGTGGAAGGGGTCGGCGGCGATCCGCGCGCTTTCCTTCTCGACGGCGGCGAGGTCGCAGTCCTGCATCAGCCAGAAGACGGCCTTGGGGTGGGTGACCCAGCCGTGCAGCAGGGCGGCGTCGGCGGCCGGGTCGACCGGGCGCAGGGCGAACTCCCCGAGCGCGGGGTCGGTGCGGGTGAAGAGCGGGGCGGGGGCCGGCCGCTCGCCGTGCCGGGCCTCGGGTGCGCTCGGCGGGCGCTGTCCGGGGATGCGCGCGCGGTGCTCGTTCATGCGGGGATCTCCATGGGGTGGTGCGGGCCGGCCGGGGCAGCGAACTCCTGGAAGGCGATGGCCTTTTCGACCGGGTAGTGCTCGCGGCCGAGCAGCTCGCGCACCAGACACGAGTTGCGGTAGGCGGCCATGCCGAGGTCGGGGGTGACGAAGCCATGTGTGTGCAGCTCGGCGTTCTGCACGTAGATGCCGTGGCCGGTGGTGTCGATGCTGTAGTTGCGGGCCACGTCGTAGCGGCCGGCGTCGTCCCAGACGATGCGGTCGCGAACCGGGGCGAGGAAGTCCGGGACGCGGTAGCGGTAGCCGGTGGCGAGGATCAGGCCCTGGGTGTCGAGGGTGAAGTCCGCGCCCTGTTCCTCCTGGCGCAGGCCGAGGGTGTAGGTGCCGGCGGTCTCGTCGTACCGCGCGGTGTTGAGGGCCGTGTTGGTGA
Source organism: Streptomyces sp. 2323.1 (assembly GCF_900221035.1). Classification (NCBI taxonomy): domain Bacteria; kingdom Bacillati; phylum Actinomycetota; class Actinomycetes; order Kitasatosporales; family Streptomycetaceae; genus Streptomyces; species Streptomyces sp. 2323.1. Next base: position 6,323,750 of record NZ_LT907981.1, read on the forward strand.
GCAGACGGGTGCGGACGGGGCCGGCCAGGTTCTTCTGGTAGAGGAGATCGAAGATGTCGTTGATCAGCGCCGAGTCGATGCCCTTGTAGAGGTGCTTCTGGGTGGCGTTGAGGCGGTCGCGGGTGGCCGCGGGGAGGGCGTGGAAGTAGTCCACGTACTCCGGCGAGGTCATCTCCAGGGTGAGCTTGGTGTATTCGAGGGGGAAGAAGCGCGGGGAGCGGGTCGCCCAGGTCAGGTGGTAGCCGTGGCTGTCGATGTCCTGGAGGAGGTCGTAATAGATCTCGGCGGCGCTCTGGCCGCTGCCGATCAGGGTGATGCTGTCCTTGGCCTGGAGGGCCGCCTTGGCGTCGAGGTAGTCGGCGTTGTGCAGCAGGTCGCCGCCCAGGTCCTGGCAGGCCTCGGGGACGTGCGGCGGGGTGCCGGTGCCCAGGACGAGCTTGCGGGCGCGGTGGGAGGTGACCTCACCGGTGGGCAGGTGCGCGGCGTGGACGACGTACAGCTCCTCGGCCGGGTCGTACTCGACGGTGGTGACCCGGTGGGAGAAGCGGACGGTGTCGAGTTTGCCGGCCGCCCAGCGGCAGTAGTCGTTGAACTCGGCGCGCAGCGGATAGAAGCTCTCGCGGATGTAGAAGGGGTAGAGCCGCCCCGATTCCTTGAGGTAGTTGAGGAACGAGAAAGGGGAGGTGGGGTCGGCGAGGGTGACCAGGTCGGCCAGGAACGGCACCTGGAGGTGGCTGCTGTCCAGCATCATGCCGGGGTGCCAGTCGAAGGACGGCTTGTCGTCCAGGAACAGGCCGTCGAGTCCGTCGATCGGCTCGGTCAGGCAGGCCAGGCCCAGATTGAACGGGCCGAGGCCGATGGCGATGAAGTCGTAAGGGGCGGACACGGGGGCTCCGATGGGGGGTGGGCGGTGGGGAGGATCAGCGCGCACTGAGCGTCGGCAGGGGCCGGGCGGCGAGGAAGGTGCCGGCGTGCTCGGCGATCAGATCGAGGACGGTGGCGATGTCCTCCAGCGTGGTCTCCGGGTTGAGCAGGGTGAACTTGAGGTAGTGGCGGCCGTCGACAGTGGTGCCCGCGACGACCGCGTCGCCGGAGGCGAACAGGGCTTCCCGGGCGTGCAGATTGACCCGGTCGCTGAGGTCGGGGTCCTGGTCGGTGCTGGGGACGTAGCGGAAGACCAGGGTGCTCAGCCGGGGCTCGACGACGACCTCGAAGCGGGGGTCGTCGGACAGCAGCTGCCAGGCATCGGCGGCGCGGTCGATGACCTCGTCGAAGAGTGCGCCGATGGCCTCGGCGCCCATGATGCGCAGGGTGAGCCAGAGCTTGAGGGCGTCGAAGCGGCGGGTGGTCTGGAGCGACTTGTCGACCTGGTTGGGGATGCGCTGCTCCACCATCCGGCGCGGGTTGAGGTAGTCCGCGTGGTAGGTGACGTGCCGCAGGGTGCTGCGGTCGCGGACCAGGACCGCGCTCGAACTGACCGGCTGGAAGAAGGACTTGTGGTAGTCGACGGTCACCGAGTCGGCGCGTTCGATGCCGGTCAGCAGGGCGCGGCGGCGGGAGACCAGCAGGCCGCAGCCGTAGGCGGCGTCGACATGCATCCAGGCGCCGTACCCGGCGCACAGGCCGGCGATCTCGGGAAGCGGGTCGATCGAGCCGAAGTCGGTGGTGCCGGCCGTCGCGACGACGGCCATGGGTATCAGGCCCTCGCGGTCGCAGCGGGCCAGTTCGGCGGCCAGGTCGGTGGTGCGCATCCGCTTCTGCTCGTCGCAGGGGACGGCGATGACGGCCTCCGCGCCGAGGCCGAGCAGGGTGGCCGCCTTGCGGATGCTGAAGTGGCTGCAGGCGGAGGCGAGGATGCGCAGCCGCGGCAGGACGTCGGACGGCCTGGCGCCGGCGGGAAGCTCGCCGCCGGCCAGCGCGCGGCGGCAGGCCTCGTCCCGGGCGAGCAGCATGGCCTGGAGGTTGGACTGGCTGCCGCCGCTGGTGAAGATGCCGTCGGCGCGCTCGCCGAGGCCGATCCGGTCGGCCGTCCAGTCGATCAGCCGGCGCTCGATGAGGGTGCCGCCGGCGCTCTGGTCCCAGGTGTCCAGGGAGGAGTTGACGGCGGCGAGTACGGCCTCGCCGACCAGGGCGGGGATCACCACGGGGCAGTTGAGGTGGGCGAGGTAGCGCGGGTGGTGGAAGTAGACGGCGTCGCGGAGGTAGACGTCCTCCAGTTCGTCCAGCGCGGCGTCCGCGTCGTACAGCGGGGCGTCCAGGTCGACGCCGGAGACGGTGGGGGTGAGGCCGTCGACGGTGATGCCGGTGAACGGGCGGGTGGTGCCGGCGATTTTGGCGCTGATCCGGGTGACGGTCTCGGTGACCGTGCGGTGGTAGTGGTGCGCCGTGCCGTTGTGGAGCAGATGTGTCCGGCTGTCGGCCGGGTCCTCGGTGGAGTGCGCGAGGAGACTCATGACGATGTCCTCCCTGGTGCGGAGTTGACCACGTCCTGCGCAGGGTGGGGTGTGCGCAGGGGCAGGGAGGCCCGCCCGGCGACGTAGTTAGGTAAGCCTAACCTAACTACTTCCGGGGGTGGGTGTGTGGTGCCGCGGTGGGGGCGGGGCGGGAGTTTCAGGGCCTGCCCGGCGGATCAGGGTCGGAAGGGGCGCGCCAGGTGCCGCCCTTAGTTGCCGGTGTCGTCCAGCGTGCGCAGGACCAGGCCGGTGGCGGGCTTGGGGCCGAAGGAGGTGGACTTCCGCGGCATCGTCACGCCCTGCTCCGCGAGCTGACGGACCGTCTCCTCGGAGGTGGCGCGCATCAGGACCGCGGTGCCGCCGTGCCGGGCGGCCTGCTCGACCGCGGCCCCGGTGTGGTGCAGATAGCCGATGTCCGACGGGTGGTCGGGGATGTGCCAGACCTCGTCCAGCAGGACGGAGTGCAGCACCGTGGCGTCCAGCTGCCGCCAGGCCTCGGGCCGGTCCCGGCGGATCGTACGGTCCAGCAGACCGGGGTCGGGGCGGTCCAGGAGGTGGAAGGAGTCCGGCCCGCCGGCGAGGACGAAGGCGGTGCCGGGCGTCTCCTCCAGGGCCTCCAGGGCGGCGGAGAGCTCGCCCGGGAGCGTACGGGCCCGGAACGAACCGGCCAGATCGGCCAGCGCCTTGGCCGGCGGCAGATGCGGCAGTACCCGGTGGATCGCCCGGACCTGGAGCGGATAGCGGGCGGTGTCGACCAGCAGCACCAGGCCGGACGCCCAGGGGGAGGCGACTCCGGCGCCGGGCTGCTGCTCGTACAGCCGCTGGTACGTCGCCCAGCGGTGGTGGCCGTCGGCGATCAGGGCCTGCCGGGCGCTGAGATCGTCGTCGACGGCGGCGAGATCGGCGGGGTCGGTGACCGCCCACAGGCGGTGCGCGAAGCCGTCCTCCGTGACGGTCGCGAGCAGCGGTTCCTCCTCCACCACCCGCTCGATGACCGCGGCGGCGCCGGTCGCGGTGCCCTGGCCGCGGTAGGACAGCAGCAGCGGTTCGAAGTTGGCGGCCGCTGCCCGCATCAGGGCGGCCCGGTCCTCGACCACCTCCGGGATGACGCCCTCGTGCGGCAGCACCGGGCCGTCCAGCCGCAGCGCCCCGATCAGTCCGCGCTGCAGCACCTCACCGGAGCGCTGCTCGTAGACGTACAGCGCGGGCTCGGCGTCCTGCGTCAGCACGCCCTCGGCGCGCCAGCGGCGCAGGGTGTCGGCGGCCTGGCGGTGGCGGGTGGTCGGGTCCGCGGCGTGCGGGAGGATCAGCCGGACGATGTTGTACGGATCGGCGGTCTCCAGATGGCGCACGCCGTCCGGCCGGACCACCACGTCGTACGGCGGGGAGGTCACGGCGGTCAGGCTGCTGACGCGTTCCCGGGCGTAACGCAGTCCGCGGAACGGGAGGAGTCGGAGGCCGTCGCTACTGGTCATTGAAGAATGCTATGCCGCCCCACCGATGAGGGAGGATCGGGGGACAGCCCGTACGTGGCTGGAAATACCGGTAGGTACGAAGCGGAGGGTCACGCACCGGTGCCGGGCAGCGAGTGCGCCCCCGGTGGCGGCGGGTCCCTGCGCAGGTATGTGGGAGCGAGGAGCGAGACGGCATGAACGAGCAGGTTCGCAGGCGGCCCGACGGGTGCCGGCGCGCGCTGAGCGAGGCATATGACACCGCGCTGCTGGATCTGGACGGGGTCGTCTACGCCGGCGGACAGGCCATCGCGCATGCGGTCCCGTCGCTGACCACCGCACGGGACGGCGGGATGCACCTCGCCTATGTGACCAATAACGCCGCCCGGACCCCGCAGGCCGTGGCCGACCAGTTGTCCGGTTTCGGGCTGCCGACCGGCGCCGAGGACGTGATCACCTCGGCGCAGGCGGTGGCCCGGCTGATCTCCGAGCAGGTGCCGCCGGGTGCGCGGGTGCTGGCGATCGGCGGCGAGGGGCTGCTGGTGGCGCTGCGCGAGCGCGGGCTGGAGCCCGTCTTCTCCGCGGAGGACGAGCCGGCGGCGGTGGTGCAGGGCTACGACCCCACGCTGGACTGGGCGCGGCTGGCGGAGGCCGCGTACGCGGTGCAGCGCGGGGTGCCGTGGTTCGCGTCCAACACCGATCTCACCATCCCCAAGGAGCGCGGGATCGCCCCGGGCAATGGTGCGTTGATCGAGGTGGTGCGGATCGCCGCGGGCGGATCGCCGCAGGTGGCGGGCAAGCCGCAGCCGCCGATGCACCGGGAGACGGTGTTGCGGACCGGCGCGCGGCGGCCGCTGGTGATCGGCGACCGGCTCGACACGGACATCGAGGGCGCCTGCAACGGCGGCGTCGATTCGCTGCTGGTGCTCACCGGCGTCACCACCCCCGCCGAGCTGCTGGCCGCCCCGCCGCAGCACCGTCCCGCCTATGTGGAGGCGGACCTGCGCGGACTGCTGTCACCGCAGCCCGAGGTGACCGCGGACGGGGACGGGTTCCGGTGCGGCGGCTGGCGGGCCGAGGCGTCCGGCGACACCCTCGCGGTGACCGGCGAGGGGACGGCGCTGGACGGGCTGCGGGCGCTGTGTGCGGCGGCCTGGACGGCTGCGGGGGACGGCAGTTGCGCGGCGGACGCGGGGAAGGTGCTGGCCCGGATCGGGATCTGAGGGCCGACGAGGGCACCGGGGCTCCGGCGGCGGGCCCGGTGCGGTGCACTCGGGCCGGCACGCGCCCCGCCACCGCGCCGGCGCGTTCCGGCCGCGGGTGGCTCAGTCGTCCTGGGAGGTCGCCGTCCCGGCCGTCAGCTCCGCGATCAGGTCCTCCTCGGTGGCGCCGCGCCGCCAGTAGCCGGTGAACGTGACGGCCCGGCGGTCGATGCCGCGCTCGCGGACCAGATGGCGGCGCACCGCCTTGACCGTCCCGGCCTCGCCGGCGACCCAGGCGTACGGGGTGCCCTCGGGCAGGTCGGCGGCGCGCAGCGCGTCGAGCACCGGCTCGCCGTGTGCGGCGGCCGCCCCGTCGCGGACCAGCCAGGTGATCTCGGCGTCGGCGAAGGACGGCAGCTGCTGCCGGTCGTCCTCGTGCGCGATCTCGATCCAGACCTTGGCGCGGGTGCCGGGGGAGAGCCAGGACAGGATGCCGGCGATGGCGGGCAGCGCCGTCGTGTCGCCGGTGAGCAGGATCCAGTCGGTGCCGGCCGGCGGGCGGAAGTCGACCCCGCCGTTGTCCTCGACGGCCGGGGCGAGCACGGTCAGCCGGTCGCCGGGCCGGGCGCGGGCGGCCCAGCGGGAGGCCGGCCCGCCCGCCGTGATGGGGGCACCTCCCTGCGCGAACGGAGTTGAGAGCTTGGGGGAGGCCCCCGGCTCCGCGCCGTGCAGGGCGAAGTCGACATCGAACTCCGCCGGGTCGTGGCGCTGTTCGCGGATCGTGTACGAGCGCATCACCGCCCGCTCGGCCGGATCCTGCGCCCGCCAGGCGGCGTACCAGCCGTCGCCGGTGTCGTCGAGGAGGGGCCGGTCCTGGTGGGGCTGTGGGAGGAAGAGCTTGAAGCGCTGGTCGCGACCGCCGGAGGCCAGCTCGGCCAGCCGTTCGCCGCCGAAGGTGACCCGCACCATGGACGGGCCCAGCCGCCGGGTGCGGAGGACCTGGACCTCGAAGAAGCGGAACGGTGTGGTGGCGGGGGCGGCGGTCGTGGTCATGCGGGGAACCTCCCGGGACGGACTGCGGTGGGGCGACGGTGGGGGTGCGGTGGTGCTGCGGCAGAGTGCGCCGGCTGGGGCCGCGGTGGGGGGCTGCGGTCGGGGTGGTGGCCCGGGTGGCGAGCCACCGCAGCCGGGCGTCAGTGGTGGCGAGCCACCGCAGCCGGGCGTCAGTTGACCTTCTTGGCGCTCCCGATCGCCTTGGCGAGCGACTCGATGAGCGGGGCGGCGCCCGCGTAGGAGAAGCGGGGCTCGCTCGACCAGGGGGTGATCTGGTGGGCCTTGACGGCGGGCAGCTTGGCCCAGGAGGGCTTGGCGGCCAGGTCCTTGGGCTGGAGGGTGGCGGTCCGGTTGTCCAGCAGAAGGACATCGGCCCGGTACTTGTCGGCGTTCTCCCAGCTCAGGCTCTCGAAGTAGCCGTCCTTGTCCAGGTGGTCGGGGACGATCAGGTCGACGCCGAGGGACTTGTAGTACATGAGGTCGGCGTTGATGCCGGGGTTGGAGGCGTAGAAGAGGTCGGGGCTGCCGGAGCAGGCGAGCACCTTGACCGGGTGGGCCTTGGCGGCTTTGCGCAGCGACTCGGAGGCCTTCTCGAAGCGGGCCTTGGCGTCGGTGACCTTCTTGGCCTTGAGATCGGCGCCGAGCGATTCCGCCAGCTCGGCGTAGCGCTCGATGATCTTGACGAGCGGGGTGCGGGAGGAAGTGATCGCAACGGACTCGGCCAGCTTGGTGATCTTGTCCTTGCTGTCGTCCGGTACGAACCACAGCGCGTCCGGCTCGTACATGTTCGTGACCAGCAGATCGGGGCGCAGGGCCGCGTACTTCTCGACGTTGAACTGGTTGTAGGCGTTGCCGAGGATGGTGACCTTGTCGATGTCCAGGTCGCCGGCCTGCGGGTCGGGCTTGCCGTTCTTGAGCTTGGTGGGGCCGAAGACGCCGACGATCTGGTCGTCGATCCCGAAGTCGTGCAGCGCGGCCGCGGTGCCGGTGAAGGCGACGATGCGCTGTGGGGTGTGCGGCAGGGAGACCTTCTCCTTGCGGTCGTCGGTGAAGGTCCAGGAGCCTTTCCCGTCACCGCCGTTAGCGCCTCCCGGGCCCTTGCCCCCGCCGCAGGCGGCCAGCAGGGCGCCGATACCGACGGCGCCGCCCGCGGCCAGGATGCCGCGACGGGACACAGGGGTGCTTCGGGAGGAACTCATGGTGGCTGCACTTCTCTCTGGGGGGCGGCACGGTCAATGTGAGGGTAGGCTAACCTAACTAGCGTGTTGGTTGACAGTCCCCCCGAATCACCGGCCGCCCCGGCCCCGGTGTCCCCCCGGCGACGGCAGGCCCTGCGCATTGCGGGGCTGTTCGCCTCCGTGGCCGTACTGGCCGTCGTCGCCGTCCTCGGCATCGCCGTCGGCGCGAAACAGATCCCCCTCGACCAGGTGTGGCACGGGGTGTTCCACTACACCGGCACCGACACCGATGTGGTCATCCGCGATGTCCGCTTCCCGCGCACCCTGCTCGGTCTGCTCGTCGGCGCCGCCCTCGGCCTGGCCGGAACGGTCATGCAGGCGCTGACCCGAAACCCCCTGGCGGACCCCGGAGTTCTCGGCATCAACGCCGGCGCCTCGGCCGCGGTCGTCACCGCCATCAGCTTCTTCGGCGTCACCTCGCTCTCCGGCTATGTGTGGTGCGCGTTCGCCGGCGCCGCGGCGGTCTCCGTCGCGGTGTACGTCCTCGGCGGCACCCGCAGCGCCACGCCCGTACGCCTGGCCCTCGCCGGCACCGCGCTGACCGCCGTCCTCGTCGGCTACCTCAACGCGGTCAACCTGATGGACACCGCGGCGCTGGACAAGATGCGCTTCTGGACGGTGGGTTCGCTGGCCGCGGCCACCATGCCGACGGTCACCCGGATCGCGCCATTCCTGGCGGTGGGCGCCGTCCTCGCGCTGCTGCTCGCCCGGCCGCTGAACGCCCTCGCGCTCGGCGACGACCAGGCGCGGGCGCTGGGCACCCGGCTGACCCGCACCCGTGTGCTGGCGATGGTCACCGTCACTGTGCTGTGCGGCGGGGCGACCGCCGCCTGCGGCCCGATCGTCTATGTGGGCCTGATGGTTCCGCATGTCGTACGGGCGCTGACCGGGCCCGATCTGCGCTGGGTGCTGCCGTACTCCGCGGTGCTCTCGCCGGTGCTGCTGGTCGGTGCGGATGTGCTCGGCCGGGTCGTGGCCCGGCCCGGCGAGCTCCAGGTCGGCATCGTGACGGCCCTCGCCGGCGGGCCGGTCTTCATCTACCTCGTACGGCGTCGGAGGATGGCCCAACTGTGAGCGCGACCGTGAAATCCGGGCAGGACACCGAGCAGACGCGGACGAAGGGGGCCGGGCGCGGCCGGGGAGCGGGGGCGGCCCGGCGGACCAGAACGGTGCGCACCAAGGGCGGGCTCTCGCTGCGCCTGGAACCACGCGCCCTGGGGGCCGGACTGCTGCTGCTGGCCCTCGCGCTGGCCGCCGGCGTCGCGTTGATCGGCTCCGGCGACTACCCGATGACGCCGGCCGAGGTGATCGCCACCCTGACCGGCGGCGGCGACGTTGGCCAGCAGTTCATCGTGCAGGACCTGCGGCTGCCGAGGGTGCTGGTGGGGCTGCTGGTCGGCGCCGCGTTCGGGATCGCCGGGGCGGTCTTCCAGACCGTCTCCCGCAACCCGCTGGGCAGCCCGGACGTCCTCGGCTTCACCCAGGGCTCGTCCGTCGGCGCACTGGTCGTCATCGTCTACTTCCAGGGCGGCGGCTTCGCGGTCGCCGCCGGAGCGGTCGTCTGCGGCCTGGTCACCGGTCTCGCCATCTTCCTGCTCGCCTGGCAGCGCGGCATCCACGGCTACCGCTTCGTGCTGGTCGGCATCGGAGCCGGAGCGATGCTCTACGCGATGGTGCTCTACCTCCTGACCAAGGCGAACATCGTCGAGGCGACCCGGGCCACCACCTGGATGACCGGTTCCCTAAACGGCCGTGACTGGGACCAGGTCTGGCCGCCGGCCGCCGTCTGCGCCGTCCTCGTTCCGCTGCTGCTGTGCCACGGGCGGGGGCTGCGCATGCTGGAGATGGGCGATGACGCGGCGGCCGCGCTGGGCGTACGGGTCGACCGGGTCCGCATCGTCGTGCTGATCGCGGCGGTGGTGCTGGTCTCCGTCGCCACCGCGGCGGCCGGGCCGATCTCCTTCGTGGCGCTCAGCGCACCCCAGCTCGCCCGGCGGCTGACCGCCTCGCCCGGCCCCAACCTCCTGCCCTCCGCCCTGATGGGAGCCGCCCTGCTGGTCGCCGCCGACGTCTCCTCGCAGCGGCTCTTCGGCGCGGACCAGCTGCCGGTGGGGGTGCTCACCGGCGTGCTCGGCGGCGGCTATCTGCTGTGGCTGCTGGCCACGGAGCGCCGGGCGGGACGGATATGAGCGGCCCGGGGAGCGGAGGCCGGCGGCGGATGCCCGCGGCCGCACCCTCGCCCGTACCGGGCGGCCCGGGCCGGGCGACGGTCCCGCGGTGCCGGGCAACAGCAGTGATACGACCCAACCCCCAGGAGTGCTGAAGTGAGCCGTCTCACGGCCGAGAAGGTCACCCTCGCCTACGACCAGCGGGTCATCGCCGAGAATCTCTCGGTCGCCGTTCCCGACCACTCCTTCACGGTCATCGTCGGCCCGAACGCCTGCGGCAAGTCCACGCTGCTGCGCGCGCTGTCGCGGATGCTCAAGCCGGCCGCGGGCGCGGTGCTGCTGGACGGCTCCGCGATCTCCTCGCAGCCGGCCAAGAAGGTCGCCAGGACGCTCGGGCTGCTGCCGCAGTCCTCGATCGCCCCGGACGGGATCACCGTCTCGGACCTGGTCGCGCGCGGCCGCTACCCGCACCAGGGCCTGCTGCGGCAGTGGTCGGCCAAGGACGAGCGGATCGTCGGGGAGTCGATGGCGGCCACCGGTGTGGACGGACTGGCCGACCGCTGCGTCGACGAGCTGTCCGGCGGGCAGCGCCAGCGGGTGTGGATCGCGATGGCGCTCGCCCAGCAGACGCCGCTGTTCCTGCTGGACGAGCCGACGACCTATCTGGACATCCAGCATCAGATCGAGGTGCTGGACCTGTGCGCGGAGCTCCACGAGGAGCAGGGCCGCACCCTGGTCGCGGTGCTGCACGACCTCAACCACGCGGCCCGGTACGCGACCCATCTCATCGCCATGAAGGACGGTGCGGTCGTCGCCGAGGGCGCGCCGGGCGACATCGTCACCGCGGAGCTGGTGGAACGGGTCTTCGGGCTCGGCTGCCAGATCATCGAGGACCCGGAGACCGGCACCCCGCTGGTCGTCCCCGCCGCCCGCCGGCCCCGGCACCGCGGCGGCCGGGCCGTGGCCGGGCAGGCGTCGGGCGGGGCGGCGGCTACAGGAGCGTCCTGAGGCGCAGCAGGTCGCGCAGGCCGGCCTCCAGCTTGACGCGACCGCTGCTCCAGGCCCGGGCGAAGTTCAGCTCCCCGTCGACCAGGGCGACCAGATCGTCGCCGGTCATGGTCAGGCGGATATCGGCCTTGTGCGGCGGCGGGCCGGGGACGGCGCGCACCTGCTGGATGGTGCCGTCGGCCAGCCGCCCGACGAAGGTCACATCGAGGTCCGTGATGCGGCAGCTGAGCGAACGGTGGACCGCGGTGGCCCCGCGGACCCTGCCGTCGGCCGAGGACATGTTCTGGGCCAGCCGGTCGAGAGCGGCGCGGCACTGGTCGAGGGTTGCCATCGGAAGCGACGATACGCCAGGTCGGGGACGGCTCGTTCGCCCTTGGCGCCCTTCGCCGAGGTAGCGTCGGGGGCATGGAACAGCCGATGTCCGGCCCGGAGCCGGAGGCACCCGCACCCGCCGGGCCGGGGCAGCCGGAGGAGCTCGTGGAGCCCGAGGACGGCGGAGCGGGGGAAGCGGCGGACGCCGGGCCTGCCGGGCCGGAGCGCCCCGCCGGGCCGCAGCCGATCGGGGTGGGCGTGACCCCCACCGGCCAGGCCGCGGTCGACGCCCGGCTGCGGCGCCTCGCCGACGCCGACCACCTCCCCGCCGAGGGCCACCTCCCGGTGTACGAGGATGTGCACCGTGGGCTGCGCGACGTGCTGGCCGGCCTCGACCAGCACCCCGGGCCGCCCACACCTTCCTCGACTTCCTCGACGACGCACGACAACAGGAGCTGAACCACAGGTGGCAGGAGTGGCACGACGCCGACTCGACGCGGAGCTGGTGCGCCGCAAGCTGGCCCGATCGCGCGAGCACGCCAGCCAGCTGATCGCCGCGGGCCGGGTGACCGTGGGCGGTGCGACCGCGACGAAACCGGCCACCCAGGTGGAGACCAGCGCGGCCGTGGTCGTCCGGGCGGACGAGAGCGATCCGGACTACGTCTCGCGCGGCGGGCACAAGCTCGCCGGCGCCCTCGCCGCCTTCGTTCCGCTCGGCCTGAAGATCGAGGGCCGGCGGGCGCTCGACGCCGGCGCCTCCACCGGCGGTTTCACCGATGTCCTGCTGCGGGCCGGTGCCGGCCATGTCGTCGCCGTCGACGTCGGGTACGGACAGCTCGCCTGGTCGCTGCAGAGCGACGAGCGGGTCACCGTCAAGGACCGCACCAACGTGCGCGAACTGACCCTTGACCAGATCGACTCGCAGCCCGTCGACCTCGTCGTCGGCGATCTCTCGTTCATCCCGCTGGGACTCGTCCTGCCCGCGCTGGCCGCCTGTGCGGCGCCCGACGCGGACCTGGTGCTGATGGTCAAGCCGCAGTTCGAGGTCGGCAAGGAGCGGCTGGGCAGCGGCGGGGTGGTGCGCAGTGCGCAGCTGCGGGCCGAGGCGGTATGTGCCGTCGCCGAGCGGGCGGCCGGACTCGGATTTGGCGTACTTGGCGTAACTGCGAGCCCGCTGCCGGGTCCTTCGGGAAATGTCGAGTACTTTCTGTGGCTGCGCGCCGGGGCGCCTGCACTCGACCCGGCGGACGTCGACCGTGCAGTGGCGGAGGGGCCTCGTTGACCACTACCCAGGCAGTTGAAGGCAGCGCAGCACACGAGAACGACGGTGCCGGGCGGACGGTGTTCCTGCTCGCCCACACGGGCCGCCCCGCGGCCATCCGCAGCGCCGAACTCGTCGTCCAGGGCCTGCTGCGCTGCGGCATCGGGGTGCGGGTGCTGGCGGAGGAGGCCGCGGACCTGCCGCTGCCGTCGTCGGTCGAGCGCGTCGAGTCCGAGCCGTGCGCGGCCGAGGGCTGCGAACTGCTGGTGGTCCTGGGCGGGGACGGCACGCTGCTGCGCGGCGCCGACTTCGCCCGGACCTCCGGCGTCCCGATGCTCGGTGTCAACCTCGGCCGCGTCGGCTTCCTCGCGGAGGCCGAACGCGACGACCTCGACAAGGTCGTCGACCGGGTCGTCACCCGCGCCTACGAGGTCGAGGAACGGATGACGCTCGACATCCTCGTCCGCAACAACGGCAACGTCGTGCACACCGACTGGGCCCTGAACGAGGCATCGGTGGAGAAGGCCGCCCGGGAGCGGATGCTGGAGGTGGTGACCGAGGTCGACGGCCGGCCCGTCTCCCGCTTCGGCGGCGACGGGGTGGTCTGCGCGACCCCGACCGGCTCCACCGCCTACGCCTTCTCGGCCGGCGGCCCGGTGGTCTGGCCCGAGGTCGAGGCCCTGCTGATGGTCCCGATCAGCGCACATGCGCTGTTCGCCAAGCCGCTGGTGACCTCGCCGCGTTCGGTCCTGGCCGTCGAGGTCCAGCCGAAGACCCCGCACGGCATCCTGTGGTGCGACGGCCGCCGCAGCGTCGAACTCCCCGCCGGCGCCCGCGTCGAGGTCCGCCGCGGCGCGGTCCCGGTACGCCTGGCCCGGCTGCACCACGCCTCCTTCACCGACCGCCTGGTCGCCAAGTTCGCCCTCCCGGTGGCGGGGTGGCGCGGGGCCCCGCACTAGGCACGCCCCGGCGCCCGTCCCTCGTAATGCAGCCGCTGGACGGGCCCGGGGCCCCCGGCCCTAGTGTCCTTCCCCCGGCGCCCCCCGGGCGAGGAGTTCCCTGGCGCGGGTGAGGGCGGAGTCGCGCCGGGCGGAGAGCTCGTCGTCGGTGAAGACCGGGGTGCGGACGGCGGGGGGTATGCCGGGGCCGTCGAAGGTGCGGCCGTCGGCGGTCAGGAACTCCTCGTTGGGCAGGCCGAAGGTCCAGCCGTTCGGGAGGGTGCGGCCCAGGACGTCGGAGAACACGCCCTGGGTGTTCTCGCCGATGCGGAGCGGGGCGGGGGAGCGGCCCATCAGGGCCTGGGTGAAGGTCTCGCCCGCGCTGACGGTGAGGCGGCCGGTGAGGACGGCGATCGGGCCCGGGTAGACGGGGCCCCGGTGCGGGCGGATCCGGCTCGGCTGCGGCGTGGTGAACCGGGTCGGGTCGTGGGGGTCGTTCCGCGTCCGCTTGCGGTACGCGAGGTACGGGCGGCCGGTGAGCCGGGAGGCGATCCGCAGACCGAGCGGGTCCGCGCCGCCGCCGTTGAGCCGGACGTCGATGATCAGGCCGCGCAGGGAAGTCGGCCCCTGGGTGCGGGCCTTGGTGAACACGGCGTCCAGGGCGCGGTCGAGCTCGGCGACGTCGCCGGCGTAGTCGCCCTCCTTCGTGTAGTGGGCGAACGAGGTGACACGGAAATAACCGAGGCGGCCGGGCAGATCCGCGTAGCTGAGCCGGCCGTTGGCCCACTGGTGCCGGACGACTCCCGGGCCGAGGTTCGCGGCGATCGCCTTGTCGATACGGGCGGTGGACTCGCGGGTGGGCAGCACCGTGCCGGGACGCATGCCCGCGAACCACTTGTCCTTGCTGACGACCACGCGGGTGTGGGCGTCATGCAACGGCTCGATCATCTTGCGGAACACCGCGAAGAGTTCGTCCTCGCTGGTCCTCGCCGTGATCTGCGGCCGGAAGCGGTCGCGGACCGCCGTCCAGTCGATCTTCTTCGCACGGAAGAAGGGGTAGTTCTCGGCATAGGTCTGCCAGAAGATGTCGAAGACCGTCCGGGGATCGTGCGGTGTGCGCCGGGTGCAGCGGGCGGGCAGGGCGTCGATGCTGTGCAGGGTGCGCCGGCCGACGTTGTCCTCGATGGCCAGCCGGGCGCGGCCGGCGCCGGCCGGTACCACGGTGATCGGGGCCGAGTCCGGGACCGTGAAGCGGAGGCTGCCGTGTGCGCCGGGAGCGCCCGCGCGGGTGCCCGTGACGGAGCCGGGCAGACAGCTGATGCCGGTGGCCTCGTAGGTCCGCAGGCTGCGGCCCCGGAGTGTGACGAGGGTGCCGTAGCCGTCCATCCGCCAGACGCCCTGGAGGGAGTCGGCCGGGGTGCGGGCGGACCGGGCCGCCGCCGGGTCAGCGGTGGCCGCACGGCCATCCGCCCCGGAGCGGTCCGTACGGAGCGGGCCGGCGCAGGCCGTGGTGGCGGCCAGGACGGTGGCGGCGGTGAGGGCGGTGAGCAGTAACGCCGCCGTGCTGCGGGGGCGGCGCACGGCGTCATCCCCGCCCCCCAGGCGCGAGCCGGAGCCCGCACACCGCCGTATGCACCGATCCGCTGTATGCACCGATCCGCCCGACATGAGCACACCTTTCGTTCCGGCTTCCTTCCGGCTTCGTTCCGGACCGTGCTCAGCGTGAGGGCCGGGCAGGCGCCCGCACCATGAGGCATCCACCCGCTTTGCGGTGGGGTTTTCCGCAGGGCGGGGGCAGGAGTGAGGGGAGGCCGTCGCGGGGCGGCCCCCGGACCTCGTAAGGTCGTATCCGTGTTGGAGGAGATGCGGATCCGGTCCTTGGGCGTCATTGACGATGCCGTTGTCGAGCTGTCCCCGGGCTTCACGGCGGTGACCGGCGAGACGGGCGCCGGCAAGACCATGGTCGTCACCAGCCTCGGCCTGCTGCTCGGCGGGCGCGCCGACCCCGCCCTGGTGCGGATCGGCGCCAAGTCGGCCGTCGTGGAAGGCCGGATCAGCGTCGGCTCCCGCGCCCCCGCCGCGGTACGCGCCGAGGAGGCCGGCGCGGAGCTGGACGACGGGGCGCTGCTGATCAGCCGCACCCTCTCCGCGGAGGGCCGCTCGCGCGCCCACGTGGGCGGCCGTTCCGTACCGGTCGGCCTGCTGGCGGAGCTGGCCGACGACCTGGTCGCCGTGCACGGCCAGACCGACCAGCAGGGCCTGCTGCGGCCGGCCCGGCAGCGCCAGGCCCTGGACCGCTACGCCGGGGACGCGGTCGCCGTCCCGCTCGCCAAATACACCGCCGCCCACCGCCGGCTGCGTGCCGTCGCCACCGAGCTGGACGAGCTGACGACGCGGGCCCGGGAACGTTCCCAGGAAGCCGATCTGCTGCGCTTCGGCCTCGACGAGATCGCGGCGGCCGAACCGCAGCCCGGTGAGGACACCGAACTCGCCGCCGAGGCCGAGCGGCTCGGTCATGCCGAGGCGCTGGCCTCGGCCGCCACCGCCGCGCACGCCGCGCTGGCCGGCAACCCCGAGGACCCCGAGGGCGTCGACGCCACCACCCTGGTCGCCGGCGCCCACCGCGCCCTGGAGGCCGTCCGCAGCCACGACCAGGAACTCGCCACGCTCGCCGAGCGGCTCGGCGAGATCGGCATCCTGATGGCGGACGTGGCCGGCGAGCTGGCCAGTTACGCGGACGGTCTGGACGCCGACCCGTTGCGGCTGGCCGCCGTCGAGGAGCGCCGCGCCGCCCTGAACCACCTGACCCGCAAATACGGCCACGACATCGCGGCAGTGCTCACCTGGTCCCAGGAGAGCGCCGCCCGGCTCGCGGACCTGGACGGCGACGACGACCGGATCGGCGAGCTGACCGCCGAGCGGGACGCGCTGCGCACGGAACTGGGCGAGCTGGCCCAGACGTTGACCGACGCCCGCACCGCCTCGGCCGAACGTTTCGCCGACGCGGTCACGGCCGAACTCGCCGAACTCGCCATGCCGCACGCCCGGGTGACCGTCGAGATCCGCCAGACCGAGGTCGCCGAGGACGCCGACGGCATCGCGGTCGGCGGCCGCACCGTGGCCTACGGACCGGCCGGTGCCGACGAGGTCGAACTCCTCCTGGCGCCGCATCCGGGCGCCCCGCCCCGGCCCATCGCCAAGGGCGCGTCCGGCGGTGAGCTCTCCCGGGTGATGCTCGCCGTCGAGGTGGTCTTCGCCGGCTCCGACCCCGTACCGACGTACCTCTTCGACGAGGTCGACGCCGGGGTCGGCGGCAAGGCGGCGGTCGAGGTCGGCCGGCGGCTGGCCCGGCTCGCCAAGTCGGCGCAGGTCGTGGTGGTCACGCACCTCCCGCAGGTCGCGGCGTTCGCGGACCGTCAGTTGCTGGTGGCGAAGACGAACGACGGCTCGGTCACCAGGAGCGGCGTCACCGTCCTGGAGGGCGAGGAACGGGTCCGCGAACTCTCCCGGATGCTGGCCGGCCAGGAGGACTCCGAGACGGCCCGCGCGCACGCCGAGGAGTTGCTGGAGACGGCGCGTACGGGGAGCTGAGCCGCTTCGTCCGGGCGTGGTGCGTCAGGCCCCCGGGATGTGAGCAGTGTCTCCTCCGCGTCCGAGCCGCCGGCCGCCGGGGGACCACCTTCCGGCACCACCGGGAGGGGAACGCGCACCCACGGCCGTGAGCCGACGGCGGCCGGAGAGCCGTCCTGCGGGGTGGCGTTGATCACGGGCCGCCCGCTGCTGCGTCATCGGCCCCCCGCTCCCGCTGCGCCGCCGCTTGCGCAGGTGTGACAAACCTCCTGATCGCGGCAGGCGCGCTCATGATCCGCGGTGTCTACCCCGGCAGCGTCATGAGTACACTCGCCCACCATGTGTGAGGCCCGACGGTATACAAAACGGCGCAAAATATCCGATGACCGACCATGGGTTGATGCTTCCCCCCGGTGCGCGAGGGCTCCGAGGAATCTGCTCGATATCACGGCAAATGCCCCGTACCGGACCCTAGTTGTCCGAAGAAGGGACACAGTGACGCCTGCCGGCGTCCCGGGGGCGATGTGAGGCGCCGCGCGCAGCGTGCCCGGCACCGGCAGTCCCGTGACCCGCGCGGCCACTGGCTGCTGCTGTGCATGGTCCTCCCGGTGATGTTCGGCGCCCTGCTCTTCGAGGGCTGGACCACCCACGAGGTCGACGCCGCGAAGACCCGCAAGGACTGCACCACCCCCGTGCCCAGGTCCGTCGAGAAGGGCGGCCCGGTACTGCGGTTCGACGGCGGCAAGGTGGTCTCGTCCGCGGTGCCGGCCCGTACGGTGGCGCTCACCTACGACGGCGGACCCGACCCCGTATGGACGCCCCGGCTGCTCGACCTGCTGCGCAAGCACCACGCCCATGCCACGTTCTTCCTCCATGGTGCCCAGGCGGCCCAATACCCGGACCTGGTGCGGCGGATCCGGGCCGAGGGCCATGAGATCGGCTCGAACACCTACACCGGCGCCGCCATGGGCGAGTCCTCGCCGGTGCGCGCCTCTCTGGAGCTGTCGCTCACCCAGAAGGCACTGGCGGGCAGCGCGGGCATCCACACCAAGCTGCTCCGGCTGCCGCAGACCACCGCGGTGGACACCATGTGCGGCCCCGAATGGAAGGCCGCCGAGAAGGCCGGCGCGCAGGGGTACACCCTGGTCGCCGCCGACCAGTGGTACCGCAAGCCGTCGCAGGGCGTGATCCGGCAGTTCAGCCAGAACGACCTCGCCTACCTGGGCACCAAGGAGCTGCTCGACAACCCGAGGGTCGAGAAGTTCACCACCGTGACGGCGGGCGTCCGGCAGCCCTCGCCCGACGCGCCGGTCTCCGCCGTCGAGCGCTGGACGGGTACCGCCCTGATCTGGGCCAAGGCCCTGGGGCACGCCTTCGTCAGAGGGATGGCCTGGGTGCTCGCCATCGCGGGCGGGCTGGGGCTGCTGCGACTGGCGATGCTGGTGTTCCTCGCCCGTGCCCACGTCCGGCGGCTGACCCGATTCCGTCCCGGATCGCCCTGGCTGCGTGAGGTCACCGACCCGGTGACGGTCCTCGTCCCCGCCTACAACGAAGAGGCGGGCATCGAGTCCACCGTCCGTTCGCTGCTCGCCTCGACCCACCGGCAGATGCAGGTCATCGTGATCGACGACGGCTCGACGGACCGGACGGCGGACCTCGCCACCTGGATCGACGATCCCCGGGTGCAGGTGATCCGGCAGCCCAACGCGGGCAAGGCGGCCGCCCTCAACACCGGTCTGGCCCACGCCCGGTACGACATCGTGGTCATGGTCGACGCCGACACCGTCTTCGAACCGGACGCCATCCAGCGCCTCATCCAGCCGCTCGCCCACCCGGCCGTCGGCGCGGTCAGCGGCAACACCAAGGTCGGCAACCGGCGCCGTCTGCTGGGCAGATGGCAGCACCTGGAGTACGTCTTCGGGTTCAACCTCGACCGCCGGATGTTCGAGGTGCTGGAGTGCATGCCGACCGTCCCCGGTGCCATCGGCGCCTTCCGCCGGGACGCGCTGATGGGCATCGGCGGGGTCAGCGAGGACACCCTCGCCGAGGACACCGACCTGACGATGGCCCTGTGGCAGGCGGGCTGGCGGGTGGTCTACGAGGAGTCCGCCGTCGCCTGGACCGAGGTGCCCACCTCGCTGCGCCAGTTGTGGCGGCAGCGCTACCGCTGGTGCTACGGCACGATCCAGGCCATGTGGAAGCACCGCGGGGCCGTCCTCCAAATGGGCCCGGCCGGGCGCTTCGGCCGCCGCGGGCTGAGCTATCTGGCTCTGTTCCAGGTCGCCCTGCCGCTGTTCGCGCCGGTCGTCGACATCTTCGCGCTGTACGGGCTGCTCTTCCTCGGCCCCTGGCAGTCGGCCGGCGTCTGGTGCGGCTTCCTGCTCGTCCAACTGCTCTGCGCCGGATATGCGCTGCGCCTGGACGGGGAGAAGATGCGGGCGCTGTGGGCGATGCCGTTCCAGCTCCTGGTCTACCGGCAGTTGATGTATCTCGTCGTCATCCAGTCCGTGGTGGCCTTCCTGCTCGGCACCCGTCTGAAGTGGCAGCGGATGCACCGCTCGGGAACCGCCGCGCAGCAGATCGGGCAGCCGGTGGCCTATCAGAGCGTGTCGTCGAGGTGAACGAGCCGGCTGGGGGCGGGCCCCGTCACAGGGCGCCCGCCCCGCCTCCGGGCGCCCGCAGCCGCCGGCCCATCTGGCCTCCCACACACCCCGGTTCCCGCACGAAGACCCCGCCCGCATATACACCCCGCCACGCACGAAATCCGTATTCCTCCCCCAAACATCATTCCTCTGGTGCGGAATTGCGCACCATTTGGTGAAGGGCTCGTGAGCATGCAGACTGTCCGCCCATGAATGACTGGCTGGACGGGTCCCACGACACCCACCACTACGGCGGCGCAGCGGAACCGCCGCACGCCGTCACGGGGCAGATATGGCAGCACGCCCCGTACGCGCCGCAGCCGGTCGCCGCCAGACCGCTGAACGGCCGTCCGGGCGGCGAGGACCCGTACGCCGCGTCCGCCCCGGCCTCGACCGGTGCTCCTGTGGCCGCCCCGGCGTTCCTGCCCGACGGCGACGGCTCGTACGGCGGGCCGCCCGCGCACGGCGGACCCGGCGGACCCGTGCGCAGAAGCACCCGGCCCGCGGCCACCCGCCCCACCCGGCGCCGCCGGATCCTGCGGCTCGCGGGCCTCCTGATCGTTGTGACCCTGCTCACTTCCGTCGGCACCTATACCTGGGCCGACACCAAGCTCGAGCGCGACGTCGACTTCGGCAAGCTCGCCGCCCGGCCGTCATTGGGCAAGGGCGCCAACTATCTGATCGTGGGCTCCGACAGCCGCCAGGGCCTGTCCGGAAAGCAGCTGAAGGACCTGCACACCGGCGGCTCGGCGGACGCGGGCCGCCGCACCGACTCGATGATCCTGCTGCACACCGGCGCCCACGGCACCACGATGATGAGCCTGCCGCGTGACTCCTGGGTGACCATCCCGCCGTACATCCGCCCCGAGACCGGCAAGCACTACGCCGCCTCGAAGGACAAGCTCAACGCGGCCTTCTCGCGCGGCGGTCCCGAGCTGCTCATACGGACCATCGAGCACAACACGGGCCTGCACATCGGGCATTACACGGAGATCGGCTTCGCGGGCTTCGTCGGCATCGTGGACGCGGTCGGCGGGGTGCCGATGTGCCTGGACAAGGCCGTCAAGGACAAGAAGTCCGGCGAAAACCTCACCAAGGGCTGCCACACGCTCGACGGCCGCGCCGCGCTCGCGTTCGTCCGCCAGCGCCACCAAGAGGCCCAGGGCGACCTCGGCCGCGGCCAGAACCAGCAGAAATTCCTGGCCGCGCTCTCCCACAAGGCGGCCACCCCCGGCATCCTGCTCAACCCGTCCAAGGTCTACCCCACGATGAACGCGGGCCTCGGCACACTCATCGTCGACAAGAACATGAGCCTGTGGGACCTCACTTCGCTCTTCGAAGCGATGAAGAACGTCTCGGCCGGCAACGGCACCCGCCTCCATGTCCCCGTCTCCAGCCTCGCGTTCCAGACCCCCAAGGGCAGCGCGGTGAAGTGGGACGTGCCGCGGGCGAAGAAGCTCTTCGCGGAGCTGCACAACGATCAGCCGGTGACGGCCGGGGCGAAGGGCTGAGTGTGCTGTCCGGGTACATCGGCCCCGCATGACGCGCCCTAGGGTGACGGGAGTTGAGCCCGGCAGGGTGCGGGGCGAGGGGAGTGACGTGGTGACGGCGGCAGGCGGCGGGGCGCTCGGGCGGATCACTTCGTTCCTGGGGGCGGCGGGGGCGACCCGGGCCGCTTACACGGCGCTGCGGAAGCGGCCGCCGGGCGGCGCCGCCCGGTGGGAGCGCACGAACCATGCGGGCCGGACCGTGCAGCTGCATGCCGGACTCGCGACGGTCACCGGCACCGCGCTCGCCGCCGCCGGTGCACCGGGGTTGTCCGCCCGTACCCGGGCCGCCACCGCGCTGGCGGTGCTGGCCGCCGGGGGCTGCGGGGCCTACGACGACATGTGCGGGGCCGGCGACCCCCGCCGCGGATTCCGGGCGCACCTCTCGGCGCTCCGGGACGGCGAGGTGACCAGCGGCGCCGTGAAGCTGTTCGGGATCGGCGCCGCCGGGCTCGCGGCGGGCGCGCTGCTGAAGCAGCGCCCGGCCGACAAGCTGCTGGCGGGCGTGGTGATCGCGGGCTCGGCCCACCTGGTCAACCTCCTCGACGTCCGGCCGGGCCGGACGGCCGGCGCGGTCCTGGCACTCGGGGCGCCCGGGCTGCTGCGCCGTGGACCGGCAGGCCCGCTGTCCGCCGCGCCCCTGGGGGCGGTGGCGGCCGTCGTCGCGGACGACCTGGGAGAGCGCACGATGCTGGGGGACGCCGGCGCGCATGCCCTCGGTGCCGCGCTCGGCCTCGCCGTCGTCACGGGCAACGGCCGTCGCGGACTGGCCGCGCACGCCGCGGGGCTGATCGCCGCCGCGGCCGCGGGGGACCGCATCAGCCGGGCGGCCGCGGCACTCTGAGGCCCGCCAGGGCCAGCCGGGCGAGAGGCCGGGGCGAGAGGCCGCCCGTCCGAGGGACGGCTGCGTCCGGGATCGCCGTCCGTACGAGCTATATGACACATGTCCGGAACAGGCGCGATGTCTGGGGTGTGGGGGTGCGCCCCGCAACCGCCTCCCGTACGCCCGGATCCGGACAACCTCCGGGCGCGCCCCGGCCAACGGCGCACGCGCCCCTCGGGGTGGTGGCAGGCGCACTCCGCAGAGTGGGCACGCCCTACGGACCGTTAACACGCGCGGGCGGTTTGTCGTCCATGTGGGTGATCTGGTGGGCGCTGGGGTGAGACTTCCCACCGGAACGGCGGGCCGACGGTGCCGAATTGACGTCGCCGGGCTGGCATCCTGGGCGCGTGCGCAACCCCGGGCGGACTCGCCGCGTCCGGCCCGTCCTCCGGGCGGGCAGGCGGTCGGTCGCGGGTCGCGCGCCGCAGCACCCCCAGCAATCGGACCCGGCCCGCCGGTACGGTCCGTCCCGCCCCGACCCAGGAGCCCCGATCACGTGATCAGCACCCCGACCTCGGCGCACGGGCTGTCGCCGCTGCGCACGGTCCAGGTGCTGGGGCACGGCAGCGCCGGCAGCGCCGCGCATGTTCGCTCGCTGGCCGAAGGGCTGGTCGCGCGCGGGGTGCGGGTGACCGTCTGCGCCACACCGGAGGCCGAGCAGGCCTACGACTTCGCGGGTGCGGGCGCCCGCTTCGTGCCCGTCCCGCCGCGGATGGACCCGGCGAGCGTCGCCCTGCTGCGCAGCGCCTGCTGGGATGCCGATCTCGTCCATGCGCACGGCCTGCGGGCCGGAATGCGTGCCTCGATGGCGTTGCGCGGACTGCGCGGCCCCCGGGGCGGCGGGCGGGTCCCCCTGGTCATCACCTGGCACACCAAGGCACACACCGAGGGCGCGCGGGCCGGGCTGGTGCATCTGATGGAGCGGCGGGTGGCGCGGGCCGCTGCCGTCGTCCTGGGCGCCTGCTCCGATCTGGTGGACCGGGCCCGCGAGCGGGGTGCGCGCGATGCCCGGCTGGCGCCGGTCGCCATTCCGGGGCCCCGGTCCGGTGGTGCCCCCGCCGAGCCCGAGGACCAGGACCGGATGCGCCACAAGGAGCGGGCCGAGCTGGGCGCGGTGGACCGCCCGCTGCTCCTCGCGGTCGGCCGGCTGGACCCGAGCCAGGGCCATGACCTGCTGCTGGACGCGGCACACGCCTGGTGCTCGCTCGATCCGCAGCCGCTGGTCGCCATCGCGGGGGAGGGCGAGCAGCGGGCCGTGCTCCAGCGCCGGATCGACACCGAGCGGCTGCCCGTCCAGCTCCTCGGCCGCCGCGACGATGTGCCCGAACTCCTCGCCGCGGCCGACCTGGTGGTGCTGCCCAGCAGATGGGAAGCGCGCTCACTGATCGCCCAGGAGGCGCTGCGCGCCGGGGTGCCGCTGGTCGCCACCGACACCGGCGGCACCCGCGAACTGGTCGGCCGGGCCGCGGAACTGGTCCCCTACGGGGATGCCGCCGCCCTGGCCCGTACCGTTCTCGCGCTGCTCGCCGACCCCGCACGGCGGACGGCGCTCGCCGAGGCGGGCCGGACCCAGGCGGCCGGCTGGCCCAGCGAGAACGACACCGTCGCCCAGGTCCTCAGCGTCTACGACGAGTTGGCCCAGCCGGTTCAGCCGGTGTAGCCAGTGTGCGGCGGCCGGCACACGGGCGCCGCCACGGCCGTCGCCGCCGCCGGTTCGCTCGCCTGGACGGCGGCCGAGACGGTCGACCGGCTAGCGCACTGCCCTTGGGCCCCGGCGACCGCTGCCCGTCACCCCTTGTCCGTATGGCGTCTGGCGCGCAGGGCCAGCCGCAGGCCCAGCACCGTCTGCGGATCGTCCAGGTCCGTGCCCAGCAGCTGGGCGATGCGGGCCAGTCGGTCGTACAGCGTCTGCCGGTTCACATTCAGATCGCGGGCGGTCTCGGCCTTGCGGCCCGCGCTGGCCAGATAGGCCTCCAGCGTCGGCAGCAGCGGCTGGCGCGCGCCCCGGTCGTGCGCGAGCAGCGGCCCGATGGCGCGCTCCACGAAGTCGGTGAGGACGCCCTGCTCGCCGTGTTCGCGCATCCGCCACAGCAGCAGCTCGATGTCCAGCCGGCGCGCGTCGTACCAGGGTGCTGCCGGCAGGCCCTGGGCCGCGGCCGCCGCCTGCGCCGCGTGCCGCAGCCCGGGGCCCGCGGCCGCCCAGCCGCCCGGTGTGCCGACGACGATCACCGGGCGGTGCGCGGCCGGCCGGTCCAGGCCGGCGCGGACGACTCCGGCGTGCAGGGCCTCGGCGATCCGGTCGGCGAGCGCCGCACGGTCCTGGCCCGCGCGCAGCGCGACGAGCACCGGGACCCGGCCCTCCACGGGGCGTACGCCGAGGAGCACCGGCACGCCGGGAGCGGCGAGTTCCTCGCGCAGGGCCTGGGCGAGCAGCGCCCAGCTGCCGGGGGAGGGGAGACCGGCCGGCAGCCGCATCACCACCGGGAGGACGGGTTCCGTACCGGGGCGGAAGCCCAGCAGGCGGGCCTGGACGGGCGCCTCGGCCGCGGTGATCCGGCCCTCCGCCAGATCGGCGAGGAAGTCGCCGCGGCCCCGGGCGGCGAGCACCTCCTCCTGACGGGACTGGAGCATGACGACGGCGAGGAGATCGGCGGCCCGCTCGGCGGCGATGCGGTGCACCGGAGCCAGCGGGGTGTTGACGGGCAGCAGGACGAGACGGGCCCGGACCGCGTCGGGGCCGTGGCCGCCGCCGGGGACGTCGATGCGTACGCCGGTGTCGCGCAGCCCCTCCCAGGCCAGCAGCGGGTCGGCGTCCGCGGGGCCGTCGTCGCCCTCCGGCCCCGCCGCGTACAGCGGGCTGCCGTCGGGGGCTTCCAGACAGAGCGGGTTGCCGGTGAAGCCGGCCAGCAGCCGCAGCACCTCAGGGGCGCCGCCGCCGCGCAGCAGCACGTCGGTGCAGCGCCGCAGGACCTCGTCGGCGCGCCGCAGCATCGCATAGTGGCTGTTGATGATCTCGGTGTGGATCGCCTCGGTGACCGTGACGTACGGGACCTCACGGTGCAGCTGGATCAGCGGCAGTCCGCAGTCCCGTGCGGCGTCGACCAGTGCTGCGGGCAGCGAGGCGAAGCGGGAACCGAGTTCCACGACGAGTGCGGCGATCTCGCGGTCCGCGAGCTTGCGGATGAACGCCCGCTGCTCGGAGGGGCGGGCACCCAGCCCCAGGCCGGTGGTCAGCAGCAGCTCGCCGCCCTTGAGCAGCGAGGCGATGTGCGGGACCTCGCCCGCATGCACCCAGCGCACAGCACGGTCCAGCCGGTCCCCGCCGGCCAGCACCTCCGGCAGGCCGCGGCGCAGCGCGGGCAGCTCGAGCGCCCTGCGCACCGTGATCTCGGTCTCCATCTTTGCTTCCGGGCCCATGGCCAGGAACGGTACCTGCAGTCCGCTATCCGGAGGGGGTCGGTCCGGATCTGTGTGGGTGTGTGGTGGCGGGTCGTGGTGTCCCGGCCCGGCCGCCGCCGGGCCTGTTCTGCCGCGGCGCCCGCTCCGCCGAGCCCGTCCGCTCCGCCGAGTCCGTCCGCCCTGCCGGGCCCGGCCGTCGCGGCCGAGGCCGTCCCGCCGCCTTGAGACCGCCGCGGCCGCGCCTGTCCCGCCCCCGCCCGTCACGTCGACTCCCGCACCACCAGCCGCGCCTCGGTGATGATCGGCGCCGGCTCCACCGGGCCCGGCCCCTCCGCCCCCGCCTTCTCCCGATCCAGCAGCCGCAGCAGCAACTGGGCCATCAGCCGCCCCATCTCCTCCACGTCCTGCCGCACCGTCGTCAGCGGCGGATCCGCCCAGGCCGCCGGCTCCAGATCGTCGAAGCCCACCACCGCCACCTCGTCCGGCACCCGCCGCCCGTGCGCCCGCAGCATGCGCAGCGCCCCGCTCGCCATCAGATCGGAGCAGGCGAAGACGGCGTCCAGATCCGGTGCGGCCCGAAGGAGCTCGGCCATCGCCCGCTCGCCGCCCTGCGCGGTGAACCCCCCGTCCGCGATCAGCCGCGGATCCGGCTCCGCCGGGCCCAGCGCGTCGCGGTAGCCGTCGAGACGGTCCACCGCCGAGGCCTGGTCGAGCGGTCCGGTGATCACGGCGATCCGGCGCCGGCCACGGCCGAGGAGATGGCGTACGGCCTGGCGGGCGCCGCCGCGGTTGTCGGTGTCGACGTACAGCGGCGGCGGTGTGCGGTCCGCGCCCGCCCAGTCGGGCCGGCCGCCGTAGACGGTGGGCAGCCCGGCGCGCTCGGCGAGGGCGGGCAGCGGGTCGTCGCGGTGCAGGGAGAACATCAGCGCCCCGTCCACGTGCCCGGCCGACAGCCAGCGGCCGATGCGGTCGTAGTCGGCGCGGCCCTCGACGAACATCAGCAGCAGCTGGGTGTCGGCACGGGCCAGCGCCCGGCTGATGCCGCGGAGTTGGCGCCCGAAGAACGGATCGCTGAAGACCCGGCTCTCCGGCTCGGCGATGATCACGGCGACCGCTCCGGTGCGGCGGGTGACCAGGGAACGGGCCGCGCTGTTCGGTACGTAGCCCAGCTCGGCCACCGCGCGGTGCACCCGCTCCTGGACCGCGGGCCGTACGCCGGCGCCGCCGTTGATCACGCGGGACGCCGTGGCGCGGGAGACCCCGGCGAGCGCCGCGACCGCCTCCAGCGTCGGTCGGGGGCCGTTCGGCTGAGACCTCATCCAACTCCTTTTATCACGCGGTGACTTGACGAGTGGCCGTCGGGTCGGCAGGGTTCACTGCGCGGGAGGTGAGAGCGCTCTCACGCGGGGCGCTCACGCTGCACCACGCCCCGGCCGCCGGGTGGAGACCACCGGCCACGGAACTCCCCACCGCACTCCCGCCCCACGGAACTCCTCACCACCCCCACTGCATCGAGGAGAGAATGTCATGAGCATGCCGATCCGCCCAGGAGTGGTCTCATGATCACCCGTCGCCGTCTGCTCGGCGGGCTCACCGCCGGCGCCGCCACCACCCTCGACCTCGCCCGGGCCGGCCGCGCCCTCGGCGCCCCCGCCCGGACCGGCGCCTCCGCCCCGTCCGCCGCCGGCATCCCCCTGCACCTCGTCAACCGCTCCGGCGCCTACGCCAACTCCTCGGTGTGGGTCTACCTCGTCGGCAACGACGGCACCCGGCAGGTGCATGTGACCCCGGACGGCGAACTCCGGCCGGTCGCCCTGGCCGACAACGGGCCGGACGGCTTCACCGACTACGCCATCCCGCTCGCCGCGAGCGGCACCACGACCCTCCGGCTCCCGCCGATGTCCGGCCGGATCTACACCGCGCTCGGCGGCAAGCTGAAGTTCAAGGCGGTCCGGGACGGCAACGGCAAGGCCGCGCTCGCCTACCCGGCGGGCTGGGTCTCCGGCGACCCCAACTACGGCGTCGTGCACGACTGCGCCGAGTTCACCTTCCACGCCGGCGGGATGTACTGCAACACCACCATGGTCGACATGTTCAGCGTTCCGCTCGCGATCACGCTCACCGGAGCGCGGCAGCAGACCACCGGCACGCTCAAGGACGGCGCCCGCGCCGCGGTCTTCTCCGCGGTCCGACAGGCCGAGGGCTTCGACCGGCTGGTGATCGACGACAAGCGGGTGATCGCCCCCGGACACGGCCTGGACAGCGGCCTGTTCGCCGCCGACCACCTCGCCCCGGCCATCGACGAGGCCTGGGCCGCCTACGAGCACAAGGACCTGACCGTCACCACCGACGCCGGCACCTTCACCGGCCGGACCCGCGGCGACACCCTCACCTTCACCGGCCCCCGCACGGTCTCCTTCAGCAAGCCGTCCACCCGCGACGTCCTCTTCTGCGACGGCACCCTGGCCGCCCCCAACGACGGAGTCCTCGGCCCGGTCGCCGCCGTCCTGGGCGCCGCCCTCAACCGCTCCACCCTCGCCGGCCACGCGCGCCAGCCCACCACCGACCCGGCCGCCTTCTACCAGCAGCGGCTGACCAACCACTACGCCAAGGCCATGCACGCCGCGACCCGCGACGGCAAGGCCTACGGCTTCGCCTTCGACGACGTCGGCGGCTTCGCCTCGTACATCGAGGACCCCGCCCCGACGGAGATCACCCTCACCCTGACCCCCTTCTGACAACAACGGTGCCGCCCGGAAACCGGACGGCACCGAAGAACGCCCGGCGGTCGATCGCCCGTCACGCGTCCCCGTCTTGCCGTGTGAGCTGAGTGTCCATGGTGGAGCGCAGTTGGGTCAGGACGGCCTCGAGTTGCTGAAGCAGCTCGGACGGGTACCGGGACAAGACGGCGTCCTGGCGTGCGTTGACGGGGCCGAAGAACGCATCCGCGCGTTCCTTGGCCTGGGGGGTGCTGCGCAGGGTGACGATCCGCCGGTCGGTGTGTTCGCGGGTGCGGACGACGTATCCGGCCCGTTCTAGGCGGTTGAGCAGTGCGGTCATGGCCCCCGAGGACAGGGGGATGCGGTTGCCGAGCAGAGCTGGGGACAGCGGGACGCCCCTGGCTTCGGCGGAGGCGATCTCCAGCAGAGCGAAAGCATCGGTGGAGTGCACGCCGATCTCTGCGGCGAAACGTCGGCCCAGTTCGGTGAAGCTCGCACCGTAGGCCCTGAGATCTTCCGCCAGTTGCTCGCGCTGCGCCGCGATGCCACCGGGCACCGATTCGTCCACCGGGCCCCTCCCTCTTCCTTTGCCGCCGACGGCTCATTTCGCCGGCACGCGTTGACAACCTGTCGCCGAGCAGCATAGCTTCCTCGCGAAGTCACTTCATGGTGAAGTATTTTGCCCATGAAGTGACTTTGGCGTGGAGGCGTAAAAGGTCGCGGCACGCACCAGAGCGCCATCGATCGCCCCGTCCCTCCCCCTACTCATGGAGCCCAGATGCTGAACGCTCCCTACCTCAAGGGCATCGACCCGTTCGCCGCAGCCGTCCGCAGCATCACCGAACCCGACCCGGTCCACGCCGCCCTGCGCGCCGCCGGCCCCCTCGTCCAAGTGGACGCTCCGGCCGGCGGGCGGGCCTGGATCGTGACCGACAACGCCCTGGCCCGCGAGGTGCTCCTCGACCCCCGGATCTCCAAGGACCCCGCGTGCGCGCCTCCCGGCTGGGACCGCTACACCGCCGGACTTGAGCAGACCGCCGCTGAGCAGCCATCCCTCACCACCCTCGACGGCCCCGAACACGCCGAACTGCGACGCGCCCACGCTCCGCTCCTCAACGCCCAACGGATCCACGAGCAGTCCGATCGGATCCACGCGATCGCCCGGAAGTTACTCACCGAGCTGGCCGCCGACCGCACGGAGACCGACCTCATGGCCGGCTTCACCACCCGCTATCCGCTCACCGTGCTGCTCGACCTGCTGGACATCCCCCTCGACCACGTCGACCAAGCCGCCGACGCCTGCAGGCAGATGCTCAGCAACCAACCCGGCGCCCAGGGCAGCGCGATCGCCGCACTCGCCGAACTCGCCGCTTCCGGGCTCGGCGACAACCGCCAGGGACTCGCCGCCGAACTGCGTGACCGAGTCCCCGCACACACCACCCAAGAGCAACTGCGGTACCACTTGTTCGCGCTGATCTTCGCCGGACAGCTCACCACCGACGCCGCCCTCGGCACCCTGATAGCGCACGCCCTCGCGGACCGCCCGCACCAGCCCCCGGCCGACGAAGTGAGCATCGACGAACTGGTCCGTGAGACGCTCAGGCAGCACCCGCCCGCCCCGTTCACCCTCTGGCGGTTCACCACCACCGAGATCGAACTCGCCGGGACACGACTTCCCTCCCGAGCACCCGTGCTCGTCGACATCCAGGGAATCAACACCGACCCCGCCCGCTCACCCGGACCGGACCTGGCCTTCGGCGCCGGCCCGCACTTCTGCATCGGCGCCCAACTCGCACAACTCGAACTGCGCGCGGTGACCACGGTGCTGCGAACCGACTTTCCCAGAGCCTGCCTCGCCATCCCCTTCACCGAGCTCCAGCAGGCCACCACCGGCGGGCTACAAGGAAGCCGGCTGACTGCACTCCCCGTCACGCTGCACGGCTGAGCAACAGAGCGGCAAGACCTCACCGCCACCAACGGGATCCGGGACCTCCCAGGGCGCTAGCCCCCGTAAGCCCCACTGGCCGTCAGCCGCAGCGCCGTGTCGATCAGCGGAACGTGGCTGAACGCCTGCGGGAAGTTGCCCACCTGCCGCTGGGCCTTGGGGTCCCACTCCTCCGCGAGCAGACCGAGGTCGTTGCGGAGCGAGAGCAGCTTCTCGAAGAGCTTGCGGGCCTCGTCCACCCGGCCGATCATCGCGAGGTCGTCGGCGAGCCAGAACGAGCACGCCAGGAAGGCGCCCTCCTCACCCTCCAGGCCGTCCACGCCGAGATCGTCCGCACCGGACGTCGGGTAGCGCAGCACGAAGCCGTCCTCGGTGGACAGCTCCCGCTGGATCGCCTCGATGGTGCCGATGACGCGCTTGTCGTCCGGCGGCAGGAAACCCATCTGCGGGATCAGCAGCAGCGAGGCGTCCAGCTCCTGCGAGCCGTAGGACTGGGTGAAGGTGTTGCGTTCCTTGTCGTAACCCTTCTCGCAGACGTCCCGGTGGATGGTCTCGCGCAGGTCCTTCCAGCGCTCCAGCGGTCCGTCGACGTCCCCGGACTCGATCAGCTTGACCGTACGGTCGACCGCGACCCAGGTCATGACCTTGGAGTGCACGAAGTGCCGGCGCGGCCCGCGGACCTCCCAGATGCCCTCGTCCGGCTCGTCCCAGTGCTTCTCCACCCACTGGATCAGCTTGAGCTGGAGCAGCGAGGCGTAGTCGTTGCGGGCCAGGCCCGTCATGTGCGCCAGGTGCAGCGCCTCGGTGACCTCGCCGTAGACATCGAGCTGGAGCTGTCCGGCGGCGCCGTTGCCGACCCGCACCGGACGGGAATTCTCGTATCCCGGAAGCCAGTGGAGCTCGTTCTCGCCCAACTCCCGCTCACCGGCGATGCCGTACATGATCTGCAGGTTCTCCGGGTCGCCGGCCACCGCCCGCAGCAGCCACTCCCGCCAGGCCCGCGCCTCTTCGCGGTAGCCGGTGCGCAGCAGGGAGGACAGGGTGATCGCCGCGTCCCGCAGCCAGGTGAAGCGGTAGTCCCAGTTGCGGACGCCGCCCAGGCACTCCGGCAGCGAGGTCGTCGGCGCCGCCACGATCCCGCCGGTCGGCGCGTACGTCAGCGCCTTGAGCGTGATCAGCGAACGCACTACCGCATCGCGGTAGGGCCCGTGGTACGTGCAGTGCTCGACCCACTCGCGCCAGAACTCCTCGGTGGCCTCCAGCGACCCCTCCGGGTCCGCCACGGCCGGCGGCTGCTTGTGCGACGGCTCCCAGCTGATCGTGAACGCGATCCGCTCACCCGGCGAGACGGTGAAGTCGGAGAACGTGGTCAGGTCCTTGCCGTAGGTCTCCGCCGCGGTGTCCAGCCACACCGAATCGGGGCCCGCGACCGCGACGGTACGGCTGTCCACCTTGTGCACCCAGGGCACGACCCAGCCGTAGGAGAAGCGCATCCGCAGCTCGGAGCGCATCGGGACGCGGCCGCTGACCCCCTCCACGATCCGGATCAGCTGCGGGGCGCCATCGCGCGGCGGCATGAAGTCGATCACCCGGACCGTGCCGCGCGGGGTGTCCCACTCCGATTCCAGCACCAGCGAATCGCCCCGGTAGCGCCGGCGGTCGGCGGGCGCCGGCCGGCCGCCGGGCCCGTTGACCGGGCCCATCCGCCAGAAACCGTGCTCTTCCGTACCCAGCAGCCCGGCAAAGACCGCCGGCGAGTCGAAGCGGGGCAGGCACAGCCAGTCCACCGTGCCGTCCCGGCACACTAGAGCGGCGGTTTGCATATCGCCGATAAGTGCGTAGTCCTCGATGCGCCCGGCCACGTGCGTCTCCCGTCGAACTGGAGTCACGCCCCCCATGGGACGTTGTGATTGTCCGTCCTGCCCATGAAACGTCGCCGAGCAGCGGGACCGGAAATCGGGCGGGGGTGGTGCCTTCCCGGACGGCTCGTAGCGAGTGTCCGAGCAGGATACGACGCACCCGGGGGCTCCGCGCGACCCTCGCGAGCAGAGAAGTGGTCCGAACGGGTGGCCTCCGTCACGTGCCGGAGGCAGCACGGCCGCCCTCACAGGGTTTCCGCCTCCGGCCGGGCGCGACCATGCCCGGTCGCTGATAGCCTGGTACCCCGTGGACCGGTGGGACGCCCAGGACGTCACGGTAGTGGTGAAGGCACCCCCGAACCGCAGCGAGGGCACCCCTGAAACCCCAGGCCGGCGCCGCTTCGCACCTCTCCACCTCGCGACCACGGGAGCTCCCTCTTGGCCATGCCGCCCAAATCCACGACGACCAAGCACCTCTTCGTCACCGGGGGCGTCGCCTCCTCGCTGGGCAAGGGGCTCACCGCCTCCAGCCTGGGTGCTCTCCTCAAGGCGCGCGGCCTGCGGGTCACGATGCAGAAGCTCGACCCGTATCTGAACGTCGACCCGGGAACGATGAACCCGTTCCAGCACGGTGAGGTCTTCGTCACCAATGACGGCGCCGAGACCGACCTGGACATCGGCCACTACGAGCGGTTCCTCGACGTCGACCTCGACGGCTCCGCGAACGTCACCACCGGCCAGGTCTACAACACCGTGATCGCCAAGGAGCGGCGCGGCGAGTACCTCGGTGACACCGTGCAGGTCATCCCGCACATCACCAACGAGATCAAGCACCGCATCCGGCGGATGGCGACCGAGGACGTCGACGTCGTCATCACCGAGGTCGGCGGCACCGTCGGCGACATCGAGTCGCTGCCGTTCCTGGAGACCGTCCGCCAGGTCCGCCACGAGGTCGGCCGGGACAACGTCTTCGTCGTGCACATCTCGCTGCTCCCCTACATCGGCCCGTCCGGTGAGCTGAAGACCAAGCCGACCCAGCACTCGGTCGCGGCGCTGCGCAACATCGGTATCCAGCCCGACGCGATCGTGCTGCGCGCCGACCGCGAGGTCCCCACCGCGATCAAGCGCAAGATCTCGCTGATGTGCGACGTCGACGAGGCCGCGGTCGTGGCCGCGATCGACGCCCCGTCGATCTACGACATCCCCAAGGTCCTGCACACCGAGGGCCTGGACGCCTACGTCGTACGGAAGCTGGACCTCCCGTTCCGCGATGTGAACTGGACCCAGTGGGAGGACCTGCTCGACCGCGTCCACAACCCCGACCACGAGGTCAAGGTCGCGCTGGTCGGCAAGTACATCGACCTGCCCGACGCCTATCTCTCCGTCACCGAGGCGCTGCGGGCCGGCGGCTTCGCGAACAAGACCCGCGTGAAGCTGAAGTGGGTCACCTCCGACGACTGCAAGACCCCGGCCGGCGCCGCCGAGCAGCTCGCGGACTGCGACGCGGTCTGCATCCCCGGCGGCTTCGGCGACCGCGGTGTGGACGGCAAGGTCGGCGCGATCACCTACGCCCGGGAGAACAAGCTCCCGCTGCTCGGCCTGTGCCTGGGCCTGCAGTGCGTGGTCATCGAGGCGGCCCGGAACCTCGCCGGCATCGAGGGCGCGAACTCCACCGAGTTCGACCCGGCCGCGGCCGACCCGGTCATCTCCACGATGGCCGAGCAGATGGACATCGTCGCAGGTGAGGGCGATATGGGCGGCACGATGCGACTGGGCATGTACCCGGCCAAGCTCGCCGAGGGCTCGATCGTCCGCGAGGTCTACGACGACCAGCCCTACGTCGAGGAGCGGCACCGCCATCGCTACGAGGTCAACAACGCCTACCGCGGTGAGCTGGAGAAGAAGGCCGGGCTGCAGTTCTCCGGCACCTCTCCGGACAACAAGCTCGTCGAGTACGTCGAGTACCCGCGCGAGGTGCACCCCTACCTCGTCGCCACCCAGGCGCACCCCGAGCTGCGCTCCCGCCCGACCCGCCCGCACCCGCTCTTCGCCGGGCTGGTGAAGGCCGCGGTCGCGCGCAAGACGGGTGCCGTGAAGTAGTCGCACCGCGACGGATACGGTTGCCGGGGTACGGCCTCGTTCTTCGAGGCCGTACCCCGGTTTCTGCGTGATAGAGGCACATACAGGAGGACGCGCCATGGCGATCAAGGACACCCCCGAGGAGTGGACGGTCACCGCGACCACGACGCCGTTCACCGGAAACAAGACCAGCGTGCGCACCGACCAGGTCGTCATGCCGGACGGGTCCACCGTCTCCCGCGACTACCAGGTCCACCCCGGTTCCGTGGCCGTCCTCGCGCTCGACGACGCGGGCCGGGTGCTGGTGCTGCGCCAGTACCGCCACCCCGTACGCCAGAAGCTGTGGGAGATCCCCGCCGGGCTGCTCGACGTCCCCGGCGAGAACCCGCTGCACGCGGCGCAGCGCGAGCTGTACGAGGAGGCGCACGTCAAGGCCGGGGACTGGCGGGTGCTGACCGACGTCTACACCACGCCCGGCGGCTGTGACGAGGCGGTGCGGATCTTCCTCGCCCGCGAGCTGTCCGAGGCGGAGGGGGAGCGGTTCGAGGTCTCCGAGGAGGAGGCCGACATGGAGCTGGCGCGAGTGCCGCAGGAGGAGCTGGTGCGCGGCGCGCTCGCCGGTGAGCTGCACAACAACTGCCTCGTCGTCGGCGTGCTCGCGCTCACCGCGGCCCAGGGCGGCCCCGGCCTGGACGCGCTCCGGCCGGCCGACGCGCCGTGGCCGGCCCGCCCCTTCGAGGCCTGAGCCGCCGGGCCGCCGGCGCCGCACCACAGGTCTGTCGGATGATCCGCCGATCCGATCGGGTGACTCAACCGCCCTGCTCCGCACCGGACGTGACGGGCTGTGAACTACGCTCGACGGCGTGCCGTCCGCGCCCCAGCGGCGGACTCGTACGCGCAGGTGGACGGGAGCGTGACCGGTGACGGACCAGGCGGTGGGCGGGGGACCCCTCCTGCCGGAGACGGGGGAGGCGCCCGCCGCGACGGCATCCGGCACGCGGGCCCCGCGGTCCCGCCCGGACGGTGCCGCCCACCGCCCGGCCGTCCCCGCGCCCACCCCTGCGCACTTCGCCGGGCGCCGCCGTGAGCTCAAGGAGCTGCACGCCGATATCGCCCGCGCCGGCCTGGACACCCTCTCCGGCCGCAAGGGCGCCCGCAGCCGGGTGCTGCTGATCGCCGGCCGCCCCGGCTCCGGCCGTACGGCCCTGGCCGAGGAGCTGCTGCGCGAGCTGGCCGACGACCACCCCGACGGGGTGCTGCGGGCCACCCTGACCGGACCGGACGGCGAGCCTGCCGACACCGGCCGTACCGCCCGTGAGCTGCTGGCCGCCCTGGGTGCCGGTGCCCCGCCGGGCGCCGCCGAGGACGAGCTGACCGAGCAGCTGCGCGGGGCGCTCGCCGGGCGCCGGGCCCTGCTCTTCCTGGACGACGCCCCCGGCGCGGAACAGGTCGAACCGCTGCTCCCGGACGCCCCGGACTGCCTGGTCGTGGTGGTCTCCCAGGGGCCGCTGACCGGCATCCCGGACGTCCGGCCGTGCACCCTGGGCGGGCTGGACAGCGCGGCAGGCGTCGAGATCCTCACCCGCTACGCCGGACCGACCCGGATCACCGTCGACCCCCGGACCGCCGACAGCGTCGCGGAGGACTGCGGCGGCCAGCCCGCCGCGCTGGTGCTGGCCGGTGCCTGGCTCGCCGCCCGCCCGATGTCATCGGTCGCCGATCTGCGCCAGGCGCTGCACGCCGTCCCGCTGCCCGAGGACCTGCCCACCGGCGCCCGCCCGCTGTTCCGCGCCTTCCGGCTCGCCCATGACGCGCTGCCGGCGCCCGCCGCCCGGATACTGCGGCTGCTCACGCTGGCGCCGGCCGGCCTCGTGGACGCCCACCTCGCCTCCGCGCTGGCCGGCTGCTCGGTGGCCGCGGCCGCCACGACACTGGACGACTTCGCCGCGCTCGGCCTGCTGCGGCCGCTCGCCGCACCGGAGGACGGGGTGGCGGGCGCCGGTACGCCCGATGCCGCCATGCACGCCCGGTACCGCCTGCCCGGCTGCCTCGCTCCGCTGGTGCGCGCACTGCTCCGGGAACACGAGCGCCCGGCGGAGCTCGAACTGGCCCGCGCCCGGATGCTGGAGCGGACCGTACGGCTGCTGCAGTCCTGCCGTGCGATGGGCGAGCCGGCCGACTCGCCCGCCCGGCACAAGGTCGCCGGGCTGCCACGCTCCCTGCGTTTCGCCTCGAAGAGCACGGCCGCGCACTGGCTGCGCAGCCGTCGGGTGGCGCTGCTCGACGCCGCCGCGATCGCGGTCGCGGACGGCGAACTCGACACCCTGGACCGGCGGTTGATGGCCGCGCTGACCCGCACGCTGCTCGTGCACCAGGGCCCCGAGGCCGCCGCGCCGGACCTCTATGCGCTGCACGGGCTCGTCCTCCAGGTCGCCGAACGGCGCGGGCTGGCCCGCGAGCGCGCCGCCGCGCTGCTCAACCTCGCCGACCTGGACGGCCGGGCCGGACGTACCGCACAGGCGCTCACCCGTTACCGGAGCGCGCTGGAGGCGGCCCGCTCGGTGCCGGACCCGGTGGCCACCGGCCGGGCGCTGGAGTCCCTGGGCGGTACGTACACCGAGCTGGGCGACTGGCAGCGGGCCGCCGACTGGTACGGGCGGGCGCTGGAGCTGCGGCTGACCCGCGGCGAGGGCGCCGACGCGGCGCGGCTGTACGGCCGGATCGGCAGCGCACACACCTGCGCGGGCCGGTGGGGCGAGGCGCTCACCTCGTGGCGGGCGGCCGCCAGGACGTACCGCCGGCTCGGTGAGGTGTCCGGGCAGGCGCGGGCGACGGGTGAGATGGCCCGGGTGCAGGAGTACGCGGGACGGCCCGAGGAGGCGCTGCGGACCTGCCTCGAAGCCCTCGACATCGCCCGGAAGGCGGGCGACGGACGGCTGGAGGCGGCCCTGCAACTACGGATTGCGGACACCCTCGATCGGCTCGGCGATCCCGCGGCGGCACGGCTCCATCGCTCCGTGGGAGAGCGACTCCTCGACGATTACCCCGAGTGACCTACGAAATCGGTAGTGCTACTCCGAAAGATTATTGCTTTGCAAGGCTAGACAAGAAGAGCTCCTTCAATAGACTGGCGGGGCCGCGTTCGGCGCGGTCAGTTCCGTCATGCAGCGCATGAGGGGATAATTCCTCCTGCACCCTCTCTTTCAAGGACCGTGATCGACGTGAAGGTCGGCATCCCCCGCGAGGTCAAGAACAACGAGTTCCGCGTGGCCATCACGCCCGCCGGAGTCAACGAACTCGTCCGCCACGGCCACCAGGTCGTCATCGAGAAGGACGCCGGTCTCGGTTCGTCCATCACGAACGAGGAGTACGTCGCCGCCGGCGCCAGCATCCTCGACACCGCCGATGAGGTCTGGGGCGCCGCTGACCTGCTGCTGAAGGTCAAGGAGCCGATTGCGGAGGAGTACCACCGGCTCCGTAAGGACCAGACGCTCTTCACCTACCTGCACCTGGCCGCGTCCAAGGAGTGCACGGACGCGCTGCTGGAGTCCGGCACCACCGCCATCGCCTACGAGACCGTCGAGACGGCCGGCCGCCAGCTGCCGCTGCTGGCCCCGATGTCCGAGGTCGCGGGCCGTATCGCCCCGCAGGTCGGCGCCTACCACCTGATGCGCCAGGCCGGCGGCCGCGGTGTGCTGCCCGGTGGCGTCCCCGGCGTCCACGCGGGCAAGGCCGTCATCATCGGCGGTGGCGTCTCCGGCTGGAACGCGCTGCAGATCGCCGTGGGCCTCGGCTTCCACGTCACCCTGCTCGACAAGGACATCAACAAGCTCCGCGAGGCCGACAAGATCTTCGGCACCAAGGTGCAGACGATCGTCTCCAACGCCTACGAGCTGGAGAAGGCCGTCGTCGACGCCGACCTCGTCGTCGGTGCCGTCCTGATCCCCGGCGCCAAGGCCCCCAAGCTGGTCACCAACGAGCTCGTCGCGAAGATGAAGCCCGGAAGTGTTCTTGTCGACATCGCGATCGACCAGGGCGGCTGCTTCGAGGACTCCCGTCCCACCACGCACGCCGAGCCGACCTTCCCGGTCCACAACTCGGTCTTCTACTGCGTCGCCAACATGCCTGGCGCGGTGCCGAACACCTCCACCCACGCGCTCACCAACGCCACGCTGCCCTACATCGTGGAGCTGGCGAACCGCGGCTGGGTCGAGGCGCTGCGCCGTGACCCGGCGCTGGCCAAGGGCCTGAACGCGCACGACGGCAAGGTGGTTTACCAGCCCGTCGCCGAGGCCCACGGCCTGGAGCACATCGAGCTGCGCACGCTCCTCGGCTAAGAGCGTCAACGACACGCGTCAACGCGGCACATCCGGCCGGGTCCTGTCCACAGGGCCCGGCCGGTCGCATGTCCGACCAGCGGAATCATGTGTTCCGGAACGCCCGCTCTCAACTCGCCGCGAACGTAACCCTTTAACCGATTCGCGCACCCCCAAAACATCGGTGCGATACCGCCTGCGCCCTTGACATCGGGGGGTCCGGTTACCGACACATCGTGCCGGGTCCGGTGGATTGTGTTGCTGCGGACGCCCGACACGCCATAGAGTCGCCAACCGTCGGCATGGTGCCACGCTGACCTATCGATAAAGTTTCCTGGTCACATCCAAGGAGGTAAGACGACTTGTGAATGAGTCGACATTTTCTCCCGGAGGTGGTCAACCAGGAGTGGTTGCACGGGCCCAGGGTCCCTCGGGGCGCGAGGCTGTCGGCTCCGTTGCGGGCCACACCTACGCAGCCCACCAGAGCATTTCCACGACAGCCCACCAGAGCATGGACGGCCATCACGTGAACGCCATGGCCGGCGACCGGGGCAGTGGAGAACCCGCCCGTCTCGCCGACTACGACGACCTGCCCCAGGGGCACTTCTACGATCCGGACGCGGAGTACGAGCCGGACCCCGAATACGCCGCGACGCTCGCGCCGGACGCCGCGCGACAGCGCCGCGAACGCGTCGGCCCGACCGGACGCCCGCTCCCTTATTTCCCCATCCCCGGACCGCTGTCGGACCACGGCCCGGCCAAAATCATCGCGATGTGCAACCAGAAGGGCGGGGTCGGCAAGACGACCTCGACCATCAACCTGGGTGCCGCACTCGCCGAATACGGACGACGGGTGCTGCTCGTCGACTTCGACCCGCAGGGTGCCCTGTCGGTCGGACTCGGCGTCAACCCGATGGAGCTCGACCTGACGGTCTACAACCTGCTCATGGAGCGGGGGATGTCGGCAGACGAGGTGCTCCTGAAGACCGCGGTCCCCAACATGGACCTGCTGCCCAGCAATATCGATTTGTCAGCGGCAGAGGTGCAGTTGGTCAGCGAGGTCGCGCGTGAGTCGACCCTGCAGCGTGCGCTGAAGCCGCTGCTGGCCGACTACGACTACATCGTCATCGACTGCCAGCCCTCCCTCGGCCTGCTCACCGTCAACGCGCTGACGGCGGCTCACAAGGTCATCGTGCCGCTGGAGTGCGAGTTCTTCGCGCTGCGTGGTGTCGCGCTGCTGACCGAGACGATCGAGAAGGTCCAGGAGCGGCTCAACCCCGAGCTGGAGCTGGACGGCATCCTGGCGACGATGTACGACTCGCGCACCGTGCACAGCCGTGAGGTCCTGGCCCGCGTCGTCGAGGCCTTCGACGATCACGTCTACCACACCGTCATCGGCCGTACGGTCCGCTTCCCCGAGACCACCGTCGCGGGCGAGCCGATCACTACCTACGCCTCCAACTCCGTCGGCGCCGCCGCCTATCGCCAGCTCGCCAGGGAGGTGCTCGCCCGGTGTCACGCCGAGTGAGTCTGCCGGGAGCCGACGAACTGTTCCGTACCACCGGGGGAGGGGGGCTGCAGCCTTCCAGCCCCCGTCGGCAGGCGAACGGCTCGGCGGCGCCCGGCGAGGCGCCCCGGGTGCCCGCACCGGCCGGCGAACCCGATCCGGCGGCGGACGGGCCGGAGGCGGCCACCGCGGTCCGCACCCGCCGGCCGGGGACCGGGGCGGACACCCCGGCAGCCACGGCCGGTGACGGCGGACCGGCCACCCCGCCGCGGGTGCCCGCCGTCGGCTCCCCGGCCGAGCACAGCGGCCGTGAGACGGACGGCGAGGCGGCCAAGTCCCACCGGAGCCAGGCGGGCCAGGCCGGTTCCGACGCGGCGGCCGCGGCCGCGCAGCAGGCCGGCGGCCAGGGCCGGCGGCGCGG
This sequence comes from Streptomyces sp. 2323.1, assembly GCF_900221035.1. Classification (NCBI taxonomy): domain Bacteria; kingdom Bacillati; phylum Actinomycetota; class Actinomycetes; order Kitasatosporales; family Streptomycetaceae; genus Streptomyces; species Streptomyces sp. 2323.1. The sequence continues at coordinate 6,363,722 of NZ_LT907981.1, forward strand.
CGGCCGCGGTGCCAACCGGCGCCCCAGCGGCCGGGAACGGCACGACGAGAAGATCACCGTCTATGTCTCCGCCGAGGAGCTCATGGACCTCGAACATGCCCGGCTGGTGCTGCGCGGTGAGCACGGCCTCGCCGTCGACCGCGGCCGGATCGTCCGCGAGGCGGTCGCCGTCGTCCTCGCCGACCTGGAGTCGCGCGGCGACGCCAGCATCCTGGTGCGGCGGCTGCGCGGGCGTTAGGGCGGAGACGGGATAGCCTGCCTCCTCGGCGGGGTGTCCCGCCCCTGACCAGCCCGTCGCCCCCGGCACGGGACCACAGCAGCATGGACCGCGATGCCGACGACCCACGACGATGCCCCCCGGCCCCGCGCCCGCAGACCACTCGGGCGCGGGGCGGGCGAGGCAGCTACGGCGTCGGTGGCGTCTGAGACACCTGAGATGCCCGAGGCGCCTGAGGAGTCCGGGGCCGTCGAGGTGCCGGTGCAGCCCCCGGCAGTGGGCTTGGCGGCAGGGCCCGGGACCGGGGCCGCGGTCGTACCGGAACAGCCCGAGGCCGCTGACGCGGCGGACGGGCCCGAGCCACACGACGCGGCGAGCGAGCCTCAGGCACTCGACGCGGCGAACGGCCCCGAGGCCGTTGACGTACCGCAGCCGGCGGCCGTTGCGGGCGAGGAGTCCCCGGAGACCGATGCCACCGCAGCCGCGCCCGCGGCGGGCGACGTCGACAGCGGCGGCGAGGGCACCTTCACCCTCCGCCTGGACAACTTCGAGGGCCCCTTCGACCTCCTCCTCCAGCTGATCTCCAAGCACAAACTGGACGTCACCGAGGTCGCCCTGTCGAAGGTCACCGACGACTTCATGGCGCACATCCGCGCCATGGGACCGGACTGGGACCTGGACCAGACCACCGAGTTCCTGGTCGTCGCGGCGACCCTGCTGGACCTGAAGGCGGCCCGGCTGCTGCCCGCGGCCGAAGTGGAGGACGAGGCGGACCTCGCCCTCCTGGAGGCCCGCGACCTGCTCTTCGCCCGGCTTCTGCAGTACCGCGCCTACAAGCGGATCGCGGACATCTTCAGTGGCCGGCTGGCGGACGAGAGCCGGCGGTATCCCCGTACGGTCGGGCTGGAGCCGCACCTCGCCGAGCTGCTGCCCGAGGTCGTCATCAGCATCGGCGCAGAGGGCTTCGCCAGGCTCGCGGTGAAGGCGATGCAGCCCAAGGCCAAGCCGCAGGTCTACGTCGACCACATCCACGCGCCGCTGGCGAGCGTGCGCGAGCAGGCCGAGGTGGTGATGGTGCGGCTGCGCGAGGCGGGTGAGGCCAGCTTCGCGAAGCTGGTCGCCGACGCCCCGGACACCCTCACCGTCGTGGCGCGCTTCCTGGCCCTCCTGGAGCTCTACCGGGAGCGGGTGGTGGCCCTGGAGCAGGAGGAGGCCCTGGGCGAGCTGATGGTCCGCTGGACGGGCGCCGAGGGGGCCGCACCCCAGGTTACGGACGAGTTCGACCGGGAGCCGGGGCAGCCCGCCGCCGGGGAGGAGCCCGCGGAGCAGGCGGAGGAGGAGGAGCAGGCATGAGCGGTGTGGCCGGTGGTGAGGCGTACGACGTCACGGAGGCCGGAGCCACGCAGCCCGGGGCGGGCACGCGGCCCGGGGCCGGCGGTGGCCCTGAGGAGCGGACCGGGACGCCGGCCGGTGCGCTGGGCGTCGACGAGCTGGCGCTGAAGCCCGCGCTGGAGGCCGTCCTCATGGTCGTCGACGAGCCCGCGACCGAGGAACACCTGGCCAGAGTGCTTCAGCGGCCCCGCCGCGCGGTCGCGCTGGCGCTGCGCGAGCTGGCCGACGACTACACCCGCCAGGGCCGCGGATTCGATCTGCGGCTGGTGGCCGGGGGCTGGCGGTTCTACTCCCGCGCCGAGTACGCGGACGCCGTGGAGAGCTTCGTCCTGGACGGCCAGCAGGCCCGGCTCACGCAGGCCGCATTGGAGACTCTGGCCGTGGTCGCGTACCGTCAGCCGGTCAGCCGTTCCCGTGTCTCGGCCGTACGCGGCGTGAACTGTGACGGTGTGATGCGCACGCTCCTCCAGCGCGGCCTGGTGGAGGAGGCGGGGACGGAACCTGAAACAGGTGCGATCCTGTACAGGACGACGAATTACTTTCTGGAGCGGATGGGCCTGCGCGGCCTGGACGAGCTCCCTGAGCTCGCACCGTTCCTCCCGGAGGCGGACGCGGTCGAGGGCGACTCCCCGGAAGGTATCCCGTCGTTCGACGTAGACGACAGCGGCGACTCTCAGACGGATCATTGATGCGAAGCAGCGGCAGGAACGACAGGGACACCGGGCGCGGCAACTACCGCGGCGCGGGTGGGGGCACCTCCCAGCCGAAGGCTGGGGGAAAGAGGGACGACAAGCAGCAGCGCGCGGGCCGCCCCCGTCCCGAGGAGCGCCGCTACGACGTGGGCGGATCCGGTGGTCCCGGCGGCTCCTCGGGCCGCAAGGACGAGCGCGCGGGCGGCGGTGCCAAGAGCGGCGGTGCCAAGAGCGGCGGCAGCCGGGGCGCGGCGGCCCGCGGCGGCGCCAAGGGCGGCCCCCGTACCGGAGCTGCGTCCAAGGGTGCCCGCCCGGGCGCCAAGGGTGGTCCCCAGCGCGGCCGGGGCCAGGCGCCCGCGCGGCCCCGTGAGTACGACGCCCAGGTAGAGGAGCGCAACCGCGCCCGCCACAACAAGCCGCAGGTCAAGACCCCCAAGACCTTCGGTGACCAGGAGGGCGAGCGCCTGCAGAAGGTGCTGGCCAGGGCCGGTATGGGCTCGCGCCGGGCGTGCGAGGAGCTGATCGACCAGGCGCGGGTCGAGGTCAACGGCCAGATCGTCATGGAGCAGGGCGTCCGGGTCGACCCGGAGAAGGACGAGATCAAGGTGGACGGCCTGACGGTCGCCACCCAGTCGTACCTCTTCTTCGCGCTGAACAAGCCGGCCGGTGTCGTCTCCACGATGGAGGACCCGGACGGCCGCCAGTGCCTGGGCGACTACGTCACCAACCGCGAGACGCGGCTGTTCCACGTCGGCCGGCTGGACACCGAGACCGAGGGCATCATCCTGCTCACCAACCACGGCGAGCTGGCCCACCGTCTGACGCACCCGCGCTACGGCGTCAAGAAGACCTACCTGGCCGCGATCCAGGGCCCGCTCCCGCGCGACCTGGGCAAGCAGCTCAAGGACGGCATCCAGCTGGAGGACGGCTACGCCCGCGCCGACCACTTCCGGGTCGTGGAGAACACCGGCAAGAACTACCTCGTCGAGGTGAGCCTCCACGAGGGCCGCAAGCACATCGTGCGCCGGATGCTGGCCGAGGCCGGCTTCCCGGTCGACAAGCTGGTGCGGACGGCCTTCGGCCCGATCGCGCTGGGCGACCAGAAGTCGGGCTGGCTGCGCCGGATGACCAACACCGAGGTCGGCATGCTGATGCGCGAGGTCGAGCTCTAGGACCTGGCCCGGGGCGTCGCGCCGACAGCCGCGCGCACCGACAACTCCCTTGCGACAGGGCTCAACCACCCCTTAATGTCATCATGACATTAAGGGGTGGTTCTTTTCATGCTGACCACGGGGGCTTCCGCTACCGGCTCGCTGATCGGCCTGGCGCTCGGCGATGCGCTCGGCTTTCCCACGGAGTTCAACCAGGTGCCGGCGATCCTGGCGAGGTGCGGGCCGTGGCGGCAGATGGCGCTGCCCCGTCCCGCCGTCGTCACCGACGACACCCAGATGACGCTGGCGCTGGGGCGCGGCCTGCGTACGGCCATGGAGCGCGGCCCCCTGACGCCGGCGGAACTCGTGGGGCCGGTGCGCGCCGAGTACGTCGACTGGTGGCGCTCGCCCGACAACAACCGGGCGCCGGGCGGCACCTGCCTGCGGGCCTGCGAGCTGCTCAGCGACCCCGGCCGGCCCTGGGCCGCGGCCGCCCAGATGGATTCCAAGGGCTGCGGCGCCAATATGCGGGTCGCGCCCATCGGCCTCGCGCCGGGGCTGAGCCGGCAGCAGCGCGCCGGCGCCGCACAGCTGCAGTCCGCGCTGACCCACGGCCACCCCACGGCGCTCGCCGCCGCCGATCTGACCGCCTGCGCCGTGCGGCTCCTCGCCGACGGCACCTCGCCCGCCGAACTGCCCGGCCTGCTGCGCACCTACGCCCACGACCAGCGCACCGTCTACCGGGACGACTGGCTCGGCGACCTGTGGCAGCGGGCTCATGACCCCTCCCCGGCGGCCTTCATCGCGCGCGGCTGGGACGAGTGCCTCGGCGCCCTGGACCGGCTGGACGCCGCGCTCGGCGCACCCGACCGCGAGGCCGACCCCTGCCTGGCCACCGGCGCCGGCTGGATCGCGGAAGAAGCGCTGGCCACCGGCCTGCTGTGCTTCCTGCTCTTCCCCGACGAACCGCTCACCGCACTGCGCCGGGCCGCCTGCACCTCCGGCGACTCCGACTCGATCGCCTGCCTCACGGGCGCCTTCGCGGGCGCCCGCCTGGGGCCCGGCGCCTGGCCACAGGAGTGGGCCGACCGTATCGAGTACCGCAAGGAACTGCTGGCCCTGGGGGAGGCCTGGGATGCGTGAGAACCCGGTGGTCACCGCACGGGACGCCGTCCTCCGTACGGCCGGGCTGCCCGCCGTCGACCTGGGCACCGTGGTGGCGGAACAGGACGATCCGCTGGTCGAGATGGACCTGGCCATCGAGGCACTGCACGACCGACTGGACGCGGCCCAGGCCGCAACGACCCTCCCGGACACTCCCCACGGCCATGAGCCGCTGCACACCCTGCTCGTGCGGGCCCGACTGGACTGAGCCCGGAACGCCCCGAACGGGCCCGCCCCCACTCACCGCCACGTACTCCACAACGGGAGGGGACGGGCCGCAGGACGAAGTCCGGAGGCCCGTCACCGCACCCGAAATCCACCCAGCCCGCCGCAGGCGCAACGGCGACTGAGCCCCACGGCGGGAAAGCCGACAACGTACGGTGCGCCGCAAAGCGCAACGGCGACCAACACCCACGGCGGGAAAGCCGACAACGTACGGCGCGCCGCAGGCGCAACGGCGAGACACCACCACGGCGGGAAAGCCAAAAACGTGGGAAGTCAGCCAAGCGCAGAGGCGCGCCGCGCCCGGAACAAGAACTCCGCCACCCGCCCCCCATCCGGCTCCGCCGGCAACGGCGACCCGGACACCGCCGCCTCGGCCTCCTCGGACAGCCGCGCCATCCGCCGCTCCACCGTGGCCCAGGCCACCTCCCCGCGCCGGACCGCCAGCAGCGCCTCCCGTTCCGGGCCGACATCCAGGGTCAGCACGCCCGTACGGAGCAGATCACGCGAGCTGGCCAGCAGCCGCAGCAGATGCATGGCCTGCTTCCAGCGGGGTGCGCCGTACTGTCGGACCTCGGCCCGCAGCTGCTTGAGCTGGCCGGTGGCGTAGCCCGCGAAGGTGCGGTGGGCCTGCCGGGACAGGAACGCCTGCCGCAGGGTGAGCAGCTCCCGCCCGATGGGGTCGATGCGCTCGACCAAGGGGGAGTGCAGACACTCCAGGACGGTGGGGTTCGCGCGCAGCCCCAGCTGGCAGAACCGTTCCAGCTCCCAGGAGAACTCCTCCTCGCGCGGCCCCTCCACATGGGTGGGCGGCTTCTCGAAGCCCCAGAAGAGCGGGGTGGGGGCGAGATAGACCCCGCGGCGGTCGGTGTCACTGGTCTCCGTGGCCAGTCCGAAGGCGCGCGAGCCCATGACGCATGCGTACACGGTGTGCTCGGCGACCAGCGAGTGACCTGCGGCGGCTTCCGACATGGCGGAGATTGTCGCTGGTGGGAGGGCGAATGTCACCCGTTTTGCCGGGCGATCGGGAACGGGGGACGGCGTGCTCACGGTCGGTGCGCGGAAGATCGCCGCCTGCACGGGCGCGGGCCGGCCCGTACCCCTGCCCGGCCGCCGGACACGGAATGTCGGTGCGGCTGGTTACGCTGATCTGGACGCGCGCAGGTGCGTGCGGCCGGACGCAGGGGAGCAGTGACGTGGCGGTACGAGCGGTCCGCGGGGCCGTCCAGCTGGAGCGGGACGACGCGGAGCACATGCAGGAGCAGGTCGGCGAGCTGCTCACCGCCATCCTGGAGCGCAACGGCCTGCTCGCGGACGACCTGATCAGCGTGTGGTTCACCGCCACCCCCGATCTGCACAGCGACTTCCCGGCCGCCGCCGCCCGCGCCCTGGGCATCACGGACGTCCCGCTGATCTGCGCCCAGGAGCTGAACATCGCCGGCGCCATGGAGCGCGTGGTGCGGGTGCTCGCCCATGTCGAGACCGACCTGTCCAAGGCCGGGATCGCCCATGTCTACCTCGGCGCGGCCGGGGCGTTGCGGAAGGACATCGCGCAGTGAGGACCGCACTCGTCATCGGAACGGGCCTGATCGGCACCTCGGCCGCGCTCGCGCTGCACGCACGGGGCGTGCAGGTGTTCCTGGAGGACCACGACCAGGCCCAGGCCCTCACCGCCGCCGCACTCGGCGCCGGCACCGCCGAGGCGCCCGCGGAGCCGGTCGATCTGGCCATCGTGGCCGTCCCGCCGGCCCATGTCGCCACGGCCCTGGCGGACGCGATGCGCCGCGGGGTGGCCCGCGCGTACCTCGACGTCGCCAGCGTCAAGGGCGGCCCGCGCCGTGAGCTGGAGGCGATGGGCTGCGATCTCTCCGGCTACCTCGGCACCCATCCGATGGCCGGCAAGGAGCGCTCCGGCCCGCTGGCCGCCACCGCCGACCTCTTCGAGGGCCGCCCCTGGGTGCTCACCCCGACCCGCGACGGCAACACCGAGGTGCTCAACCTCGCCCTGGAGCTGGTCGCGCTGTGCCGGGCCGTCCCGGTCGTGATGGAGGCGGACGCGCACGACCGCGCCGTCGCCCTGGTCTCGCACACCCCGCAGCTGCTCTCCAGCCTCGTCGCCGCCCGCCTCAAGAGCGCCGACGAGACCGCCGTGCGCCTCTGCGGCCAGGGCATCCGGGATGTGACCCGGATCGCGGCCTCCGACCCGGGGATGTGGATCGACATCCTGTCCGCCAACCCGGGCCCGGTCGCCGACGTGCTGTCCGAGATCGCCGCCGACCTCGACGAGACCGTGCGGTCGCTGCGCGCCCTGGAGTCCGCCGACGAGGAGAAGCGCGGCGGCGGCGCCCTCGGCATCGAGGACGTGCTCCGCCGTGGCAACGCCGGCCGGGACCGGGTGCCCGGCAAGCACGGCGCCGCCCCGGCCACCTACGAGATCGTCGCCGTCTACATCGGCGACCAGCCCGGTGAGCTGGCCCGGATCTTCGCCGACGCCGGCCGGGCCGGAGTCAACATCGAGGACGTCCGCATCGAGCACGCCACCGGCCAGCAGGCGGGCTTCATCCAGCTCATGGTCGAGCCGCAGGCCGTGCCGGGGCTGACCGCGGAGCTGCGGGAGCGGGGCTGGTCCATCCGGCAGTGACACCGTGGACGGGGCGGTGCGGGTGAGCCAGTAACCTTGTGCGAGGCCCTTATGGCCCTTGGACCCCCGCCCCGTGTACAAGAAAGGTGTTCGTCACCGTGGAAACCGCCGCTCGGACCGCCCCGGCAGCAGTGATTGTCGCCATCGACGGCCCCGCAGGCACGGGCAAGTCCAGCACGTCCAAGGCCGTCGCCGCCAAGCTCGGCCTCGGCTACCTCGACACCGGAGCCCAGTACCGCGCGATCACCTGGTGGATGCTGAACAACGGCATCGACGTCAATGACGCGACCGCGGTGGCCGACGCCGCCGCCAAGCCCGTGATCGTCTCCGGCACCGACCCGGCCGCCCCGACCATCACGGTCGACGGTCTGGACGCCGCGGGCCCGATCCGCACCCAGGAGGTCACCGCCGCGGTCAGCGCCGTCAGCGCGGTCCCCGAGGTGCGGGCCCTGATCACCGACCTGCAGCGCTCCATCGCCGCCGAGGCGCCGAACGGCATCGTCGTCGAGGGCCGGGACATCGGCATCACGGTCCTGCCCGACGCCGACCTCAAGGTCTTCCTGACCGCCTCCCCCGAGGCGCGGGCGGCCCGCCGCAGCGGCGAGCTCAAGGGCAAGGACCCCCAGCAGGCCACCGACCTGGCCGCCACCCGCGAGGCGCTGATCAAGCGGGACGCCGCCGACTCCGGCCGCAAGACCTCCCCGCTGGCCAAGGCGGACGACGCGGTCGAGGTGGACACCACCGAGCTGACCCTGGAGCAGGTCATCGAGTGCGTGGTCACCCTCATCGAGGGCGCCGGCGCCGAGAAGGCGGGGCGGGTCGCCCGGTGACCGACAGCGGCAGGGCGCCGAGCGCGGCAGGCGCCGCGGTCGGCCGGCGGATCGGCATCGGCCTGATGTACGGGCTGTGGCGGCCGCGGGTGCTGGGCGCCTGGCGGGTGCCGTCCACCGGACCGGCGATCCTCGCCGTCAACCACTCGCACGGCATCGACGGCCCGATGCTGATGGGCACCGCGCCGCGGCCGGTGCACTTCCTGATCAAGAAGGAAGCCTTCGTCGGCCCGCTGGACCCGTTCCTGCGGGGCATCGGGCAGGTGAAGGTGGACCGCAGCACCGCCGACCGCAAGGCGATCACCGACGCGCTCGGGGTGCTGGAGGACGGCGGGGTGCTGGGGATCTTCCCGGAAGGCACCCGCGGCGAGGGCGACTTCGCCTCCCTGCGGGCCGGCCTGGCGTACTTCGCGGTGCGCTCCGGCGCCCCGGTCGTGCCGGTGGCGGTGCTCGGCAGCACGGACCGGCACAGCCGGCTGACCTCCGCCGTCCCGCCGCTGCGCGCCCGCGTCGACGTCGTCTTCGGCGACGCCTTCCAGGCGGGCGACGAGAGCGGCCGGCGCACCCGTAAGGCGCTCGACGAGGCGACCGTACGGATCCAGGAGCGGCTGACCGCCCACCTGGACCGGGCCCGGCGCCTGACCGGGCGCTGACCCACACTTGAGTAGTGGGCCGCGGACGAGCGGCCCACCGACCACGATGAACGAGGAACGGACTTCATGAACGACCAGATCCCTACCGGCGACGAGCACGGTGCGCTTGGCGACGCCGAGTACGCGGAGTTCATGGAGCTCGCCGCGGAGGAGGGCTTCGACCTGGAGGAGGTCGAGGGTGACATCGCCGCGGCCGGCCACGGTCCGCTGCCCGTCCTCGCCGTCATCGGCCGCCCCAACGTCGGCAAGTCGACGCTGGTGAACCGCATCATCGGCCGCCGTGAGGCGGTCGTCGAGGACAAGCCGGGCGTCACCCGCGACCGCGTCACCTACGAGGCCGACTGGAACGGCCGCCGGTTCAAGGTCGTCGACACCGGCGGCTGGGAGCAGGACGTCCTCGGCATCGACGCCTCCGTGGCGATGCAGGCCGAGTTCGCCATCGAGGCCGCGGACGCGGTGGTCTTCGTCGTCGACGCCAAGGTCGGCGCGACCGACACCGACGAGGCCGTCGTCAAGCTGCTGCGCCGTGCCGGCAAGCCCGTGGTCCTGGTCGCCAACAAGGTTGACGGCCCGTCAGGCGAGGCCGACGCCGCCATGCTGTGGTCGCTCGGCCTCGGCGAGCCGCACCCGATCTCCGCCCTCCACGGCCGGGGGACCGGCGACATGCTCGACGCCGCACTGGACGCCCTGCCCGAGGCGCCCGCGCAGACCTTCGGCGCCGCCCTCGGCGGCCCCCGCCGGATCGCGCTGATCGGCCGGCCGAACGTCGGCAAGTCCTCGCTGCTGAACAAGGTCGCCGGCGAGGAGCGGGTGGTCGTCAACGAGCAGGCCGGCACCACCCGTGACCCGGTCGACGAGATGATCGAACTCGGCGGCAAGACCTGGAAGTTCGTGGACACCGCCGGTATCCGCCGCCGGGTGCACCTCCAGGAAGGCGCCGACTACTACGCCTCGCTGCGCACCGCGGCGGCCGTCGAGAAGGCCGAGGTCGCCGTCGTCCTGATCGACGCGTCCGAGTCCATCAGCGTCCAGGACCAGCGCATCATCACGATGGCCGTCGAGGCCGGCCGCGCCCTGGTCATCGCCTACAACAAGTGGGACACCCTCGACGAGGAGCGCCGCTTCTACCTGGAGCGGGAGATCGAGCGGGACCTCGTGCAGATTCCCTGGGCGATGCGGGTGAACGTCTCCGCGCGCACCGGCCGCCACATGGAGAAGCTGGTCCCGGCGATCGAGACCGCGCTGGCGGGCTGGGAGACCCGGATCCCCACCGGGCGGCTGAACGCCTTCCTCGGTGAGATCGTCGCCTCGCACCCGCACCCGATCCGCGGCGGCAAGCAGCCCCGCATCCTCTTCGGCACCCAGGCCGGCACCAAGCCGCCGCGCTTCGTCCTCTTCGCCTCCGGCTTCCTGGAGGCCGGCTACCGCCGCTTCATCGAGCGCCGGCTGCGCGAGGAGTTCGGCTTCGACGGGACGCCGGTCCACATCTCCGTGCGGGTCCGCGAGAAGCGCAGCAAGAAGAAGTAGCGGCGGTCCCGCTGGGCCGCGCGGGCGATCAGCGTCCGTGCGGCCGGTTGTCCCGCTGCGCCGGCGGCAGCGCCGGGGCGTGGCCCCGCGGGTGGTACGGCGGCCGGCTCACGACCTCCCAGTGGCCCGTGGGCGCCGTATGGCTCCAGTCCCCGGCGCCGCGCAGCACCTCCGGGACCTCCGGCTCGTCCGTACGGTCCCCGGGCAGCGCCCGGAAGGAGCGGCGGTACTCGGCGTACAGCGCGTCATAGATCGGGGTGGCCGAGCCGTGCTCCGCGGTGTGCGTCGTCCCGTGTTCGTACGACGGGCGCATGCCGGGGATCGGGTGGGTGTACGGGGCGCGGGAGGGGTCGTATGCGTGCACGTATGTGCCAACGACCCCGAAGGCCCCGGGATGCGGCTTTCGCACGGAAATGGCTGATCGCGAGGGCATGACCGTCCGGAATGGCGGTCCTGCCCCCGCGATCGGGTGCCGAGGACGGTCAGGTGCCGGCCAGCGGCATCTCCGCGGCGACCAGGGCGCCCTTCGCCGCGGCGTTCTCCAGTGCCTGCCGCATCAGGTCCTCGCGCGGCTGGTGGCCGATGGTGCCGGCCGGCGCGGCGTACATCACCACGGACTGTGCCTTGTTGGCCGCGGCGCGCCAGCCGTCGGAGACGGCCAGCGGCTGGTGGGCCTGCCACCAGGCGGCCTGGTTTCCGGCGCTGCCCGGCTGCAGGACGGCGTGCAGCTTGCCCATGGCCAGCAGCGCGGACCAGCCCGGGTTCGGGCCGGGGAGCTGGTTCACGTCCGTCACCGGGTGGAAGCCCTGCTCCAGGAGCAGCGGGAGGAAGTCGTCGTCCGGGCCGGTCGCGCCGGGACGGGCGATCGGGCCGTCCGGCTCGACCACCAGGGCCGGGCGCAGATCGCCCTCGATCAGCACCAGGCCGCAGGTGATCCCGAGGGTGGCCTGGCGCGGGGTGGTGGGGACCGGGGCGGCCGGGGCGGGCCCCGGTCCGGGCGTACGGGCGGCGGCGTCCTCTCCGGTGATGGAGCGCACGGCTCCCTGGAGCTGCTCCTCCGACACCGGGACGACCTGCGACGGGATGCACGTGGCATGGGCGAACGCGAGCACCGCGGTCTCCTCGCCCACGAACAGGACGGTGCTGGTGCGCTCCTGGTCGCTGTCTCCGGGGGTCCGGCAGGAGGTGCAGTCATAGCTGCCGGGGGCGTCGCCACCGGCCAGCAGGCGGTCGGCTTCTTCGTCGCCGATCTCGGCGCGAACGTCGTCACTGACGTCGAGCATGCGCGGCACGGGTGGCTCCTCGATCTCTGTGCGTCTGCCGGGTGGTCTCCCGGCTCGTACAAGGACAACGGGTGACCTGCGGCAGGAGTCACGCGAGGGCGGGAACGGAATCGAACCAATCGCCGCACAGGGGAAATCAACGGAAAGCCGCCCCGCAAGCGGTCACATAGCGCCAGCTCTTGCGCAGAACTTGGCGCAGTCGGCGGTGTTCCGTACCCCGGTCCGGGTGGGAACGGGCCGGTGGGGGCGTGCCGCGCTGGTCAACGGCGGACGGCTGCCTACCGTCACCGGCTATGTCGGAGAACTCTTCGTCGCCACGGCGCTTCGCGGGATCCGTCGGACTGCTCACCTCGGCGGCCGCCGCCCTGGTCCTGTGTCTGCCCGGTGGCGCCGCCGCCGACGGGCCGGGCGGCAACGGCACGGGCGGCAACGGCCCCGGCGGCAAGGGCGCGTACGCCTGCGCCGAGGACCAGTGGCCGTGGGGCTGTCTCGCGGAGTGCGAGAGCAGCGGTGACTGGCACATCAACACCGGCAACACCTTCTACGGCGGACTGCAGTTCTGGCAGCCCACCTGGGAGGAGTTCGGGGGCCTGGAGTTCGCCCCGCGGGCGGACCTCGCCACCCGTGACGAGCAGATCGAGGTCGCCAAGAGGGTGCAGGCCGCGCAGGGCTGGGGTGCCTGGCCCGAGTGCGCCAGACGCTACGGGCTGATCGAGGAGGGCGGCCGGACCCATGTCGTACGTCCCGGGGAGACGCTCCGCAAGATCGCCCGCAAGTACCGGGTGAAGGGCGGCTGGCAGGCGCTCCACGAGGCCAACCGGACGGTCCTGGGGGACAACCCGCACCGGCTGATCGTCGGCACCAGGCTGCGGCTTCCCTAGGGACCCGTCAAGGATCCGTCAGGGATCCGCCGGGCAGCGGGCGGTGTCGCCCCTCACGGGCCTGGAGGGTATTCAGGGCTCCGGGGTTCCACGAAGCCGTTACCGATGTCCTAACTCTTTCGGAACAACTTGGCGTGCCCGCCCAACCCGGAACCTCCTCTCGTCGTCCTTCCGTTCAGCAGGGGGATACGTCGCGCCATCAGGAGGGGAGCGCGACGTGCCCACGGGGAGACCAGCAAGGACCGGAAGACCAGGGGACACGGGGACGGATGCACATCTCATTCCTGATTCACAATGCGTACGGGATAGGGGGGACGATCCGCACGACGTTCAACTTGGCCCGTACGCTCGCCGAGCAGCACGACGTCGAGATCGTGTCCGTCCTGCGCCACCGCGACGCGCCGGTCTTCGACCTCGGCCCCCGGGTCGCGCTGCGGCATCTCGTGGACCTCAGGGAGAGCGACCCCGGCTACGAGGGCGCGGATCCCGCGCACGCCCGCCCCGCCAAGGTCTTCCCCGCCGCAGAGGTCCGCTACCGCCAGTACAGCGAGCTCACCGACCGCCGGATCGCCCAGCATCTGCGCCGTACCGAGGCCGATGTGCTGGTCGGCACCCGGCCCGGACTCAATGTGCACATCGCCAAGCAGGCGCGCCGCGGCCCGGTCCGCATGGGCCAGGAGCACCTCACCCTGGACACCCACCACCCGGCGCTCAAGCTGGCGCTGCGCAGCGCCTATCCGCGCCTCGACGCGGTCACCACCGTCACCGAGGCCGACGCCCGTTCCTACCGCCGGACGCTGCGGCTGCCCGGTGTGCGCATCGAGGCGGTGCCCAACAGCGTGCCGGCGCCCGCCGTTGCGGCCGCCGACGGCAGCGGCAAGTGGGTCGTCGCGGCCGGCCGGCTCACCCGCGTCAAGCGCTATGACGTCCTCATCCGCGCCTTCGCCCAGGTCGTCGCCGCGCGTCCGGACTGGCGGCTGCGGATATACGGCGGCGGCACGGAGAAGGCCGCGCTGCGTGCGCTGATCGACGAACTCGGCCTGTACAACCACGTCTTCCTGATGGGCCCGGCCAACCCCCTGGAGCCCGAGTGGGCCAAGGGCTCGATCGCGGCCGTGTCCTCCAGCCTGGAGTCCTTCGGGATGACGATCGTCGAGGCCATGCGCTGCGGGCTCCCGGTCGTCGCCACGAACTGCCCGCACGGCCCCGGCGAGATCATCGCCGACGGGGTGGACGGCAAGCTGGTGCCGGTCGGCAATCCGCAGGCGCTGGCCGGCTCACTGCTCACGCTGATCAACGACGACGACGCCCGCATCCGGATGGGCGGCGCCGCGCTGGCCTCGTCCGCCCGCTACGACCCCGCCATGGTCGCCGGGCGCTACGAGGCCCTTTTCGGGGAGCTGCTCGCCCGCCGCCGGGGAAGCCGGCTGCACTGCAGCCTGCATCGCGCCCGGGGAGCCCTGCTCGGCGGCGCATACGCCACCAAGGATGCGGCCCGCGCCGCGCTGAGAGGGGTGCGGACGGTATGACGGCGTCGAGCCAGCTGACCGAGACCGGACAGAACACGAAGGAGTCCTCCGCCATCGATCAGGAACCTGAGGTGCCGGCCAGACCGGGGCCCGACGGCACCGAACCGCCGCGGGAGCGGGGCGTCACCACGGCGCCGGCGGAGCTGCGGGCCGACTGCATCGCGGACTCCGCAGGCGGTCTCACCTTCGATCTGAACGTTCCTCAGGACACCCACACCACCTGGAGCGCGGCGCTGGTGCTGCGGCTGCGCGGCGGCGACGGCGCCGACGACGAGGTACGGCTGCCGCTCGGGCCGAACGGCGCCGGCCGGCTGCGCGCCGTGCTGCCCAGCACCGTCGCGCTCGCCGAGGGCCGTTGGAACGCCTACGCCGACCTCGGCGACGGCGCGGACCCCCGGCGCCTGCTGCCGGGCATCAACGATCTGCGGTCACTGGTGGACCGCCGGCCGCTGGCGGGCATCGGCCGGCTCGGCGTGCGCATCCCGTACGCGACCAAGTTCGGCAATCTCGCGCTGCGCAGCTGGCTGCGCGGCCCGCACGCCGAGGCCGGCGACATCCTCGTCACGCCCGACGGCATGACGGTCTCCGGCCGGCTCTACGGCGCCGCGCCGACGGCCGGCGCCCGGGCGGAGGCCTGGCTGCGCCGCACCGCCGCGTCCGCGGAGGCTCCTGCGGTCACGGTCACCGTCCCGCTGACCGTCGAGGGGGCGGAGTTCACCTTCACGCTGCCCTACGCGGAGCCGGCCGGTCACTGGGAGGACGGCAGCGAGCCGTGGGACCTGTGGCTGCGCCTGACGGAGGGCGCCCGGCCGGTGCGGATCGCCCGCCTCCTGGACGATGTCGCCGACAAGAAGCAGGTCTTCAGCTACCCCGTGATGCCGGTGCGGACGGCTGCGGGGCACCTCAGGGTCGGCCCGTATTACACGCTCGACAACGACCTGGCCCTCCGGGTCGCGGGACCGGCCGGAAGCTGACGGCGAGCGGGCCGGGGGCGCACCGCGGACTGTGGTTGTCCGCAAAGGCTGGGAGACTCGGGCCATGTTGGAGACCTCGGCCCGTCTGCTCCGCCTGCTCTCCCTGCTGCAGTCCCACCGGGAGTGGACCGGCGCGGAGCTCGCCGGCCGGCTCGATGTCACCGCGCGCACGGTGCGCCGGGACATCGACCGGCTGCGCGAGCTCGGCTACCCGGTCCACTCCGCCCCTGGGACGGCCGGCGGCTACCGCCTCGGCGCCGGCGCCGAACTCCCGCCGCTGCTGCTCGACGACGACGAGGCGGTGGCCGTCGCGGTCGGGCTGCGCACCGCCGCGGCCGGCGGGGTCGAGGGCATCGAGGAGACCTCCGTACGGGCGCTGGCGAAGCTGGAGCAGGTGCTGCCGCACCGGCTGCAGCGCCGGGTCGGTGCGCTGAACGCCTTCACCGTGCCGATGCTCGGCGCGGGCGGCCCCCGGGTGGACCCGAACACCCTCACCGAGCTCGCGCACGCCTGCCGCGACTGCCACCGGCTGCGCTTCGACTACACCACCCATGACGGCACGCTCTCCCGGCGCACCGTGGAGCCGCACCGGCTGGTCTGCGCCCGGCGCCACTGGTACCTCGTCGCCTGGGACGTGGACCGCGCGGACTGGCGCACCTACCGCGCCGACCGGATCACCCCCACCCCGCCGCACGGGCCGCGCTTCACGCCCCGTACTCCGCCGGCCGAGGACCTCGCCGCGTACGTCTCCCACGGCATCTCCACCCGCGCCTATGCGCAGCAGGCCACCGTGCTGGTGCATGCCTCGCGGGAGCAGGCCGCGGAACGCATCGGTCCGGCCGCCGGGACGCTCGAAGCCGTCGACGCAGAGCGCTGTCTGCTGCACACCGGGGCGCACAGCCTCGACGTGATGGTGGTGCACCTCGTGATGACGGGCTTCGACTTCGAGGTCCGGGAGCCGCCGGAACTGCTCGACCGCGTACGGGAGATCAGGGACCGGCTGTCCCGGGCACTGGCAGCGCCACCGGCTGCTGGCCCACCTCCGGATGGTGCAGATCGAACGCGGGGGACTCGGAGCGGATCCTCGGGAGCGTCGTGAAGTTGTGCCGCGGCGGCGGCGAGGAGGTCGCCCACTCCAGCGAGCGGCCGTAGCCCCAGGGGTCGTCCACCGTGACCTTGGTGCCGTAGCGCGTGGTCTTCCAGACGTTGTAGAGGAAGGGCAGGGTGGACAGCCCGAGCAGGAAGGAGCCGATGGTGGAGAGGGTGTTCAGGGCCGTGAAGCCGTCGGCGGCCAGATAGTCGGCGTAGCGCCGCGGCATGCCCTCCACCCCCAGCCAGTGCTGGACGAGGAAGGTGGTGTGGAAGCCGACGAACAGCGTCCAGAAGTGGATCTTCCCGAGGCGCTCGTCCAGCATCTTGCCGGTGAATTTCGGCCACCAGAAGTAGAAGCCCGCGTACGTCGCGAAGACCACCGTCCCGAAGACGACGTAGTGGAAGTGGCCGACGACGAAGTACGAGTCGGTGACGTGGAAGTCCAGCGGTGGCGCGGCGAGGATGACGCCGGTCAGCCCGCCGAACAGAAAGCTCACCAGGAACCCGATCGACCACAGCATCGGCGTCTCGAAGGACACCGAGCCGTGCCACATGGTGCCGATCCAGTTGAAGAACTTCACCCCGGTCGGCGCCGCGATCAGGAACGACATCAGGGAGAAGAACGGCAGCAGCACCGCCCCGGTCACGAACATGTGGTGCGCCCAGACCATCACCGACAGGGCCGTGATGGCCATCGTCGCGCCGATCAGCATGACGTACCCGAAGATCGGCTTGCGGGAGAAGACCGGGATGATCTCCGTGATGATGCCGAAGAACGGCAGCGCGATGATGTAGACCTCGGGATGGCCGAAGAACCAGAACAGGTGCTGCCACAGCAGCGCGCCGCCCCACTGCGCCTCGAACACCACCGACCCGAACTGCCGGTCCGCCTCCAGCACCAGCAGCGCGGCCGCCAGCACCGGGAACGCCATCAGCACCAGGATCGAGGTGAAGAGGATGTTCCAGGTGAACACCGGCATCCGGAACATCGTCATGCCGGGCGCCCGCAGCGTGATCACCGTGGTGATGAAGTTGACCGCACCGAGGATGGTGCCGAAACCGGCCAGCGCCAGCCCCATGATCCACATGTCGGGGCCGGCGCCGGGGGAGCGGGTCAGCGAGTTCAGCGGCGCGTAGGCCGTCCAGCCGAAGCTCGGGCCGCCGTCCGGTGTGAGGAAGCTGCCCAGCACGATCAGGCCGCCGAAGAGGAAGAACCAGTACGAGAGCATGTTCAGCCGGGGGAAGGCCACATCCGGGGAGCCGATCTGCAGCGGCATGATCTCGTTGGCGAAGCCGGCGAAGGCGGGGGTGGCGAACAGCAGCAGCATGATCGTGCCGTGCATGGTCACCGCCTGGTTGAACTGCTCGGGGCCGATGATCTGCAGTCCGGGCCGCGCCAGCTCGGCCCGCATCACCAGCGCCAGCACCCCGCCCACCAGGAAGAACCCGAACGACGTGATCAGGTAGAGGTGCCCGATCTTCTTGTGGTCGGTGGTCGTCAGCCAGTCGACCAGCACCGCCCCGAGACTCCGCGCCCCGGGAGGCCGGAGGTCCGCCCGGCCGGTGTCCGTAACCATCCGCTGCACCTCGTTCGTCGACGGTGGACTGGGGCCCGGGACATGATCCCCGCGGCCGCGGCGCAGTGCGAGAGGGCGCTCCGGGCCGTTCCGGTGGGATCCGGCGGACCCGGTCCGGCGGGAGCCGGCGCTCCCGGGCGGCCCGCCGGCCGGGCGGACGGGGCGGGCCGGGAAGTACGCGGGCCCGGCAATCGGGGCGATGTGCGGGAAATGTGTGTGGAGTGTGTCTCGTTGGTCAATTTCCGGACGGCCGATAAACGGCGTCGAGTAACGGAAATCCGATGCTGCCCGGGGGATTGTTTTCGGGCAGTGCGCCGCGCGGCCCCGAGCGGTTGTGCCCGTTTTGTATTCGATCAAGGTGGAATTTCGGCTGCCAAAAAATTCCACCCGGTTGCGCGGTCACGCGGCGCGTACGGGTGACGGAGTCCGGCGAACGCAGCAACGCACGCTGTGACACAAGTGTGACGAAGGACGGACCGCACGGTCATCGGCGTGTGCGCAGGCCGGACTTCCACGGGTCGCCGCCGGCGCATACGGTGGCGTCATGGCTGATCTACCGAACCTGCCGGACAACCCTCAGGACGACATCGAGGCCTACGTCGGCCTCGCGCAGGAGAGCGCCGAGGAGCAGGCCAGAGCGCGTGGCTGGACCACCGTCCGCTCCCTGCCGCCGGGCGCGATCATCACCATGGAGTTCCTGTCCGGCCGGCTCAACTTCGAGGTCAAGGACGGCACGGTGCACCGCTGCTGGCAGGGCTGAGCGCCGCACGGACGACGAAGGCCCCGGCCGCTTCCTCGGGAGCGGCCGGGGCCTTCGTTGCGGGGTGGGGGTGTGCGTACCGGCCCCGCGGTCCGTGGGCGGTCAGCCGCTCCCGTTGCGGCCGCGCCCGGAGGTCGGGCTCAGCGGCGTGGTGCGGGGCATCCGGTCCGCGTGCGGCGGGCGCCGGCTGCCCGCCGGGGTGACCGGGGAGCGCTCCGAGCGGATGGTGTACGGCCGCGCCGGGTGGTGCGGCCAGCCGTCCGGGGTGTGGCCGGCGGAATGGCCGCCCGTGCCGGCGGGGACCGTCTCGCGTACGAGCACCTCGCCGTCGGGCGCGATGCGCTGCCGGGACACCCCGGGAGCCAGCGAGCCGACCGGCAGCGGGCCGCGCAGCGAATCGGGGCGCAGCCGCAGCCACAGCCGCAGCAGGATGCCCATGAGCCGGTCCTCGAACCAGGTGACGCCGGGCTCCAGCCAGGGCATCGCCAGCAGCACCAGCAGCCCCGCGGCCCAGCCGAGCAGGACATCGCTGACCCAGTGCGTGCCGAGGTAGACGGTGGTCATCCCGACGCCCAGCGCACCGAGCGCGGCGATCACCGAGAGCGTGCGGCGGCGCAGCGAGGTGGTGGCGAGGTAGGCCAGCACGCCCCAGGTGACCACGGCGTTCGCGGTGTGACCCGAGGGGAATATGTCGCCGCCCAGGTTCATCTCGTTGGCGCCGACCACGGTCGCGTAGTGCGGGCCGAGCCGGCCCATGCCGAGCTTGGCGGCGCCCACGGTGATGTTCAGCAGCAGCAGGGAGGCGCCGAGCACCAGCAGCGGGTGGAGGTTGCGCTGGTGCCAGCAGCGCCAGCCCAGCCAGGCCGCCACCGCCAGCGCGGTCGGGCCGCGCTGCCCCAGTACAACGAAGTAGTCGAGGAAGGCATGGATCTCAGGCCACTGCTTGTACGGCCTGAAGAACATGACTTGCCAGTCGAACGTGACCAGCCATGAAGTCGCCAGCACTCCGACCACGATCGCGAGGTACACCGCCAGCGTGCCCCAGAACAGCCACATCCGGGTCCGGGTCATGCGGGGTGGTCGGGCGCGATCGGTCGGGCGCTCCTCCATCTGGTCGAGCTTGTCATCGGTACGCACTCAATCGACGTTACCGCGTGTGATGTAGGTGCTTGGTCAAACTGTGCGCTTTGTAATGACGATGTGATGTGGAATGAGTCTCAAACCAGGCTTCGCCGAAGGGATTTGCAAGAGAATTCCTGGCGGTTTTCCGTCGCTTCCCGACCGTCCGCGTGTCGGCACCCCGAGCGCCTTATCTGCTTTTCTCTGGACGGAGTTTATCCGGCCTTTGCCGCCAGGCCCCGTAACGTTTCCCCGCGGCGGTCCTCACGGAGCGGAACCGGCCGGTCACGGCGGGCCGAACCGTTCAGGCCAGTCGGTCACGGCGGGCCCGACCCGTTCAGCCAGAACGCCCCGTAGACCGCGGAGCCCGCCGCCAGCACACCGACGGCCAGCCACGACCACACCGGCCGCCGCCGGGCGAGCGCCGCGGCCGGCGGCAGCAGCAGCGGATAGGCGGGCATCATCAGCCGCGGCTTGGACCCGAAGTAGCCCTTGGCGGTCAGCGCGAGCAGCAGCACCGTCCCGCCGTAGACCGCCAGCGGCAGTGGCTGGCCCTGCCGTACGCCGTGCAGATACAGCCAGATCACCAGCCCGACCCCGAGGAGCAGCCCGAGACCGGCCGCGACAGTGGGCCCCGACAGCTGCTGCCAGACGAACGCGCCGAACGCGAGGCCCCCGTCGAAGCCGTTGCCCCAGCCGCCCTGGACGTCCAGATATCCGGTGAACGAGCCCTGCCGCGCGCCCACCCACAGGAAGAAGCCGCACCAGCCGAGCGGTGCCAGCAGCACACCGGGCAGCATCCCCGGGTGCGCTCGGAGCGCCGCGCGCAGCCGGACGCCGCCGCTCCGCTCCTGCCACAGCGTCACCACCGCGGTGAGCCATACCGCCGCGACCACCGCCGCACCCACCGGGCGGGTCAGCCCGGCCAGCGACGCCAAGACCCCTGCCGCCACCCAGCGTTCGGTCAGCACGGCGTACATGCCCCAGGCCGCGAGCGCGGTGAACAGCGACTCCGAGTACGCCATCGACTGCACGATCCCGACCGGCAGCGCGGCCCACAGCGCGGCCAGCGCGATCCCGGCCCGCGGCCCGTACAGCCGCTCACCGGTCGCGTACAGCGCCCAGGCAGCGACCGCCGACGCGACCCAGGCCACCGCCATCCCGGCGTCGGCGGGCGACAGCGGCAACAGCGCCGACAGGCCGCGCTCCAGCCCCGGCAGCAGCGGGAAGAACGCCAGGCTGGAGTGGAGGTCGCCGTTGGGCATCGGCACCGTGTAGCCGTAGCCCTGCCCGGCGACCCGGGTGTACCAGAGCGAGTCCCAGCGGGCGGTCAGCAGGGTGTGCCAGTCCTTGCCGGCGGCCGCCGACCAGACCGCGAGCACGAGCAGGCCCAGCAGCCGGATCGCCGCGTACGCCGCCAGCGCGGGCGCGGCCCGGCGCAGCGCGGTCCCCGCGGCGGGGCCGGCGCACGTGGTCGGGCCGGGAACGCCGGCGGGCGCAAGATCGTTCATCCCGTCGATTATCCCGTGGCCGAAGAACGCCGGTCGACGGTGGGTGGGGGAACGCAGGGCACTGCGATGCGCGTCTCATCGTGAGGTGAGCCACGCAGGGTACCTGCGGACTCGCGTAGTCTGACGTCTCTACTCGCCCGTGCCACCGGTTCCCCCGGGGCGCTTTCGCGCCCTGATCCGTGGCCGCGAGAGCATGACTGGAGGTACTGCATGTCCGGGTCGACCGCGTCCGGCAGTGGACGGACGGCTGGTGTTCCCCGGCTTTCAGCTGGCGGTGTGAACCGCTGGACCGTGCTGATCGTGCTCTGCGTCAGCCTGCTCTTCGTCGCGCTGGACACCACGATCCTGTACGTCGCCGTGCCCTCGGTCACCGAGGACCTGCGGCCGGGACCCGTGGAACTGCTGTGGATCGTGGACGTCTATCCGCTGATCGCGGCCTCGCTGCTGATCCTCTTCGGCACCCTCGGCGACCGCATCGGACGCCGGCGCGTCCTCCTGCTCGGCTACGGCCTGTTCGGGCTGGCCTCGGCCGCCGCCGCGCTCGCGCCCAACCCGCAGATCCTGATGGTGGCCCGCGCGCTGCTCGGCATCGGCGGCGCCATGATCATGCCGGCCACGCTGTCGATCCTGCGGCAGGTCTTCCCCGACCGTCGCGAACGCGCGGTCGCCATCGGGGTGTGGAGCGCGGTGGCCGCGGTCGGCGCCGCGGTCGGTCCGGTCCTCGGCGGCTTCCTCGTCGAGAACTTCTGGTGGGGCTCGGTCTTCCTCATCAACATCCCGATGATGGCGGCGATGCTGCTGATCGGCCGATGGCTGCTCCCGGAGTCGCGCGGTGAGCGCAACGGCCCCTGGGACGTGATCGGCGCGATCGTCGCGGCGCTCGGTGTGCTGGGCGTGGTCCTCGGCGTGAAGCGGATCGGCAGCGGCGCCGCGGTGCTGGGCTGGACCACCCTGCTGCCCATCGTCCTGGGCGTGGCGCTGCTGATCCTCTTCGTCCGCCGGCAGCACCGGCGCACCCACCCGCTGATCGACATGCGGCTGTTCGCCCGGCCCGCGTTCGGCACCTCCGTCGGCTGCATCGTGCTGGCCATGCTCGCGCTGGTGGGCCTGCAACTCATCGCCGTGCAGTACCTCCAGCTCGTGCTCGGACTGAGCCCGCTGGAGACCGGGTTGCGGATGCTGCCGCTGGTCTTCGCCGCGATGGCGGCCGGCCTGACCGGCTCGAAGATGCTGCAACTCCTCGGCCCGCGCGCCATGGTGTCCCTCGGCTTCGTGCTGACCGCCGTCGCGGTGCTCTGTCTGACGGCGATGAGCAGCCAGGACCGCCCCTGGCTGCTGTCCCTGGGCTTCGTGCTGCTCGGCTTCGGCTTCCAGTCCACGCTGTTCGGGGCGTACGAGTCGATGCTCAACGAGGCGCCCGCCGAGCAGTCGGGCGGTGCCGCCGCGCTCGGCGAGACCTCCTACCAGCTCGGTGCCGGCATCGGTGTCGCCCTGCTCGGCAGCGTCATGAACGCCGCGTACGCCCCCGGTCTGGACCGGGTCGACGGCGTCCCCGAGCGCGCCTCCGCCTCGGCCGCGCACTCCCTCGGCGAGGCCTACAAGGTCGCCGCGGGTCTGGGCGGCCCGGCCCGGGCCGCGCTGCGCGAGGCCGCCCGGGACTCCTTCGTCCGCGGGCTGCACATCACCCTCGTCGCCAGTGCCGTGCTGCTGCTGATCGGCGCGGGGATCGCGCTGCGGCTGCCGCGCCGGGCGGCGGAGTCCACGGAGCGGGCGGAGGCCGAGCGCGAGGCGGCCCCGGGCGGGCCGGCCGGTGCCGGCCGCGGCGAGCCCGCCACGGCGCGCTCCGGTCGCTGAACCGCGGATCTCCGCTGCTGGCACACGGCGGTGCCCCTTGCCGGGCGGCACGGCGGGCCGTACCGTCGGAGGCGAAATAACTACCACTGCTAGTTTTTCGCGCATCCGCCGGAGGCCCCGCCATGTCCGCAACGCCGCCCGCAGAGTCCTCAGCGTCCTTGACGGGTTCGCCGTTCGACCCCAGCGACCCGCTGGGCATCGACGACCTGCTGACCGACGAGGACCGTGCCGTCCGTGACACCGTCCGCCGGTGGACCGCCGAGCGGATCCTGCCCTCGATCGCCGACTGGTACGAGCGCGGCGAACTCCCCGACCTCCGCGAACTCGCCCGTGAGCTGGGGTCGATCGGCGCGCTCGGGATGTCCCTGACCGGCTACGGCTGCGCCGGCGCCTCCGCGGTCCAGTACGGCCTGGCCTGTCTGGAGCTGGAGGCCGCCGACTCCGGCATCCGCTCGCTGGTCTCCGTCCAGGGCTCGCTGGCCATGTACGCGATCTGGCGCTTCGGCTCCGAGGAGCAGAAGCAGGAGTGGCTGCCGCGGATGGCGGCCGGCGAGCTCATCGGCTGCTTCGGCCTGACCGAACCCGACATCGGCTCCGACCCCGCCGCGATGCGCACCCACGCCAAGCGCGACGGGACGGACTGGGTGCTCAACGGGCGCAAGATGTGGATCACCAATGGCTCGGTGGCCGATGTCGCGGTGGTCTGGGCCCGTACCGACGACGGCATCCGGGGCTTCGTCGTCCCCACCGGCACCCCGGGGTTCTCGGCCCCCGAGATCAAGCACAAGTGGTCCCTGCGGGCCTCGGTGACCAGCGAACTCGTCCTGGACGAGGTGCGGCTGCCGGGCGATGCCGTGCTCCCCGGGGCCACCGGACTGCGCGGCCCGCTCGGCTGTCTCAGCCATGCCCGTTACGGCATCGTCTGGGGCTCGATGGGCGCCGCGCGCGCCAGCTTCGAGGCGGCGCTGGACTACGCGAAGACGCGCGAGCAGTTCGGCAAGCCCATCGGCGGCTTCCAGCTCACCCAGGCCAAGCTCGCCGACATGGCCGTCGAACTGCACAAGGGGATCCTGCTCGCCCATCACCTGGGGCTGCGGATGGACGCCGGGCGGCTGCGCCCCGAGCAGGTCAGCTTCGGCAAGCTGAACAACGTACGGGAGGCGATCGAGATCTGCCGTACGGCCCGGACGATCCTCGGCGCCAACGGGATCTCGCTGGAGTACCCCGTCATGCGCCACGCCACGAACCTCGAATCGGTGCTCACCTACGAGGGCACCGTCGAGATGCACCAGCTGGTGCTGGGCAAGGCACTCACCGGCCTGGACGCCTTCCGGTGACCGGCCCCGTGCGGTGATGCGGGCGGCCGCCGCCCGGCCCTGCGGGCCGGGACACGCCGGCGGCGGCCGCCGCGGTCCCCGGGCCCGCACTGCAGGCCCGGAGCCGCTCAACTCTGGTTGAAGAAACCGCCGTTGCGGTGCGCGCGGGCCTCGCCGCTGACCACCTTGTAGTCGGCGGGGGTCAGCAGGAACACCCGGGTCGCGACCCGCTCGATCGAACCGCGCAGACCGAAGGTCAGCCCGGCCGCGAAGTCCACCACCCGCTTGGCGTCGGCGGACTCCATGGACGTCAGATTGACGATCACCGGGACGCCGTCGCGGAACAGCTCGCCGATACCGCGGGCGTCCCGGAAGCTCTCCGGGGAGACCGTGGCGATGCGGGTGCCCTGGTCCTGGGCGGCCTCATCGGCCACCCGGACCCGGGGGTCGGTGACCCACGGGCTGTCACCCGAGTCACCGGCATCGGGTCCCTCGGCGTAGTCGTCGTCGTAGTAGCGCTCGTCATCACTGTCGTCGACGAGGCCAAGCCAGGCACTCGCCTTGCGCACCGATCCCATTGACGCCTCCTCTCACCCGCGGTCTCTGCGTGTCCGCCCCTATCGTCGTCCATGAGGCGGAGGGTGTGCCAAGTGGATAGCCGCCGCACGGGGGGTTCGTGACACATCTGGTGCAAAGAGGGTGGCGCGCCATCAGGGAACGCGCCCCATAAGCAAACTGACAGTACGAAGAACGTGACGGTCGGTATTTTACCGGGCCGATACCGAAAAGTGGCCGGTGAAAGGCGGAGCGAACCCCCGGGTAGGTTCGTGCACGGGACCAGGGCAAATGCCAAAGGCGCCGGCGCACCACCGGGAAATAGGACGATGATCGGGTGACTGGCCCATCCGAGGGTCGTTGACACGGCAGCAGATCGCGATCTGCCCACCGCATCAACTTCCCTCGAAAGTTCTGTACGTGGAAACTCAGACCCCACACGCCGGGTACCGGCGCCTCCGGCAATTGATGACGGCCACGGTCGTGGCGCCACGCACCATCCGTGCCAAGCTCATCCGCATCCTGGCCGTCTCCCTTGCGATACTCCTCGCCCTGCTGGGCTTATCCGCGACGCGGCAGGTGGGCGACTACGAGAACGCCGGTACCACCGCGGCCGACGCCCGGCTCTTCGACGCCCTCCAGGGCTTCATCCACGAGCACCAGAAGGAACGCGGTCTGACCACCGGCTATGTCGGTGGCGTCCGGGAGTTCCGCGACCGGATGCTCGCCCAGCGCAAGCTCACCGACGCCGCGCGCGGCGCGGTGGACCGCGAGCTGGCGGGCCGTCACGACAGCGCCGCCGGCGCCGTACGCACCGCCCTGGTCCGGGTCAACGCCCTGCGGGGCATCCGGGCCGCCGCCGACCGCGGCTCCGGCCGGGTCGAGCGCACCTACTCCTACTTCACCGACACCGATGTCGCCCTGAACGGGCTCGGTACCGGTCTCGTCGAGGTCCGCGACGGCGAGCTGCGCTCCGACTACCAGGCGCTGCAAGTCCTGGGCTCCGCAAAGGAGTTCACCGGTCAGGAGCGGGCCGTCGTGCTCGGCTCGCTGCACGCCCGGCGGTTCCACGGCGAGGACTACACCCGCTTCATGACCGCCCGCTCCGGGCGGCTGGCGGCCTTGGACTCCTATCCCGCGTGGGCCTCCGCGAAGCAGCGGCGGGAGGTCACGGACGCGCTGGCGACTCCGGTCGCCCGGCGGCTCTTCGGGTACGAGAAGGAGATCGTCGACGGACGCGGCGCGATGCCGGCCCCCGCGGCGGTGCCGCCGACCGCCTGGTACGACGCGGCGACCGGCACCATCAACGGGCTGCGCACCGTCCAGATCGCCCTGGGCGAGGACATCAAGGACCGTGCCTCGGCCCTGCAGGGGGAGGCCACCCGGACGCTGGTGCTCTTCGGCCTGCTGGCCCTCGGCTCGGTGCTGGCCCTCGGCGCACTGGCCGTCGGTGCCGCCCGGTCGGTCTCCGGGCCGCTCGGCTCCCTGACCCGCCAGGCCCGTGAGGTCGCCGGCGGCCGGCTGCCCGACGCCGTCGCACAGGTGCAGTCCGGGGCCGGCACTCCCGCGCCCCTCGGCCCGCTGACCGTCCCACGGGGCGCGGGCACCGAGGTCCAGCAGCTGGCCGACGCCTTCGACCAGATGCAGAAGGTGGCCTACGACCTGGCCACCGAGCAGGCCGTACTGCGCCGCAACGCCACCGAGTCGCTGGTCAGCCTCGGCCGCCGGAACCAGAACCTGGTGCGGCGTCAGATCAGCTTCATCAACCGGCTGGAGCACGAGGACGCCGACCCGGAGACGCTGGCCGACCTCTTCGAGCTGGACCACCTCGCCACCCGGATGCGCCGTAACGCCGAGAGCCTGCTGGTGCTCGCCGGTGAGGCCAGCCCGCGGACCTCGGCCACCCCGCTGTCCGTCACCGATGTCATCCGGGCGGCGCTCTCCGAGGTGGAGGAGTACCGCCGGGTCACGCTGCGCCGGGTCGATCCCGGATTCCTCAGCGGTGCGGTCGTCTCCGAGATCGCCCATCTGCTGGCCGAACTGGTCGAGAACGCGCTGAGCTTCTCGCCCCCGGAGACCGAGGTGGAGGTCGAGGGCCGCCGCACCAGCGCCGGCTATCTCATCGCGATCGTCGACCACGGCACCGGCATGACCGCCCCGGCGATGGCCGAGGCCAATGTCCGGCTCTCCGGCATGGCCGGCTTCATGGCCGAACCGACCCGCTTCCTGGGGCACTTCGTGGTCGGCGCGCTGGCCCGCAGGTGCGGTATCGAGGTCCGGCTCGGCGAGGCGCCGGCCGCCGGCACCGTCGCCCGGGTGCTCATCCCTGGCAGCCTCCTCACGGAGCCGTCCGCAGTGGCGGCCGACGTGGACGTCCCCGGCACACGCGGGGAGCAGCAGGCCGCGGAGCCGGAGCGGAAGCGGCCGGCGGCCGGGCCCCGTGCGGACGACGGAGCCGAGCGGCACGACGCGGCCGGCCCACCCGCCGAGCCGCGGACCGCGGCCGGGCCCGCCGCGGACGACCGGGCCGGTGAGGCGCTGCCGCACCCCCGCGCCGCACGGGAATCCGAGGCGAAGACGCCGGCACAGGCCCGCGGTTCGGCCGCGTCCCGCACCCGTAACGGGCTGGTCAAGCGCGCCCGGCGGAGCGCCATCCAGTCGGCGGTGAACGAGGCGGCCGCGCCGCGCTGGCAGCAGCAGGCCGCCCCGACGCCGGACCGCACCCCCGACGAGGTGTCCGGCATGCTCGCCACGCTCCGCAGCGCCCATATGCGCGGCGGGATCAGCGTGGAGAAGGAGCGGGAGAAGGAACAGGCGGCGGGAGCGGCGGAGTCCGGGAAGGGCAGCGGGCAGGACACCCGGCCGGAGACGGCCCGGACGGCGAAGAAGGGTGACGAGAAGTGAGCGTCGATCTCCACAGCGATTCCCAGACCTTCAACTGGCTGCTGGCCAGCTTCGTCCGCAAGACGGACGGGGTGCGTGACGCGGTCGCGGTCTCCTCGGACGGCCTGCTGATCGCGGTCTCCGAGGGCCTCGGCCGGACCGACGCCGATCATCTGGCGGCGGTGGTCTCGGGCCTGTCGAGCCTGGCGCGCAGCGCCTCGCGCCGCTATGAGTTCGACGGCGTCAAGCTCATCATGATCGAGATGGGCCGCGGCTACCTGCTGGTCTCGGCGGTCCGGGACGGCAGCTGCCTGGGCGTGCTCGCCGACAGCACCGGCGAACTCGGCCTGGTCGGCTACGAGATGGCGGTGCTGGCCGAGCGGGCCGGGGATCTGCTCACCCCGGGGCTGATCGCGGATCTGCGGCAGGTCCTGCCGCGATGAGCGAGGAAGCCGATGCGGCGGAGCTGTTCGTCCGGCCGTTCATCATGACCGGCGGCCGGGCCGAGCCGATGCACGACGGGCTGCGCCTGGAGACGCTGGTGGTCGCCGGGCCCGAGGCGTCGCTCGCGGGCCTGGAGTTCGAGCGCCGCCGGATCGTGGCGCTGTGCGCCCGGCCGACGATGGTGGCCGAGGTGGCGCAGAAGACCGGGGTGCCGCTGGGCGTGGCCAAGGTGCTGATCGCCGATCTGGTCGTCGCCGGGCTGCTGGTCTGTCAACAACCCAAGGAGCTGCCGCTCCATGTCCTGGAGAGGATCAGGGACCATGTCAGGGCGCTCTGACAAAGCCGCACCGCTCGCCGTGAAGATCGTGATCAGCGGCGGTCTCGGCGTCGGCAAGACGACGTTCATCGGCGCGATCTCCGAGATCGAGCCGCTGGACACCGAGGCCGCCATCACCCAGGTCTCGGTCGGCGTGGACTCGCTGGCCGGCGTGGAGAACAAGACCACCACGACGGTCGCGCTGGACTTCGGCCGGATCACCCTCGACCCCACGATCGTGCTGTACCTCTTCGGCACCCCGGGCCAGGACCGCTTCTCCTTCCTCTGGGACGACCTGGTCGAGGGCGCCCTGGGCTCGATCGTGCTGGTCGACACCCGGCGGATCGAGGACTCGTTCCCGGCGCTGGACTACTTCGAGGAGCGCGGCACGCCGTTCGTGCTGGCGGTCAACCGCTTCGACGGCGCCCGGCACTTCGCGCTGGAGGAGGTCCGGGAGGCGCTGGGTATCGACGGCGGGGTTCCGGTGCTGGCCTGTGATGCGCGCGGGCGCCCGTCCGTACGTGAAGTGCTGGCCGCGCTGATGGACGAGGTCGTACGACGGCACACGGCCGGCGGCCCGGCGCGGGCGGGGGCGCTCGCCCGCTGACGGCGGGGGCGGGCGGACCGGCCGGATCGCTCGCCCCACGTCCTAGGGGCCGGACCGCCCGCCCCATGCCCCCCGAGCACCGCCCCGGCAGCCACCAACGAGGCTGTCGGGGCGCGGTGTTACGGGACCCGCGGGGGAGGGGACGGCCGGGTGCCGGACACAAGACGTTGGTGAACGCCTCTTGCGCAGTGGGGGCGGTGCGCCCGACACTCCGCTCAGCGCTTGTCAGGGGCACGCCGAAAAAGGAACGTGCGGATTCCGGTCTGCCCCTCGGCTGCGCCTCACGGGCTGCCCACCGGCGGCCCCCCGATCCCCCTCGGAGGAATCAGTGAGGAACGCGCGCACCAACCCCCACAGCGGCGTGGCGAGACGTACCCGGCTGATCGCCGTGGCGTCCGGACTGGTGGCCATCGGAGCCATCGCCATCCCGACCGCCAGCGCCCAGAACCCCGCACCCGCAAGGACGTTCAGCGCCGCCCAGCTCAGCGCCGCCGGCAACGCGGTCCGTGCCGCGGATGTCGCCGGCACCGCCTGGCGGGTCGACAGTGCCACCCACACCCTGGTCGTCACCGCCGACCGCACGGTCTCGCCGGCCGGGATCGCCCGGATCGAGCGGGCCGCCGGCAGCAACGCCGACGCGGTCCGTATCGACCGCATCCCGGGCACCTTCCGCAAGTTCATCTCCGGCGGCGACGCGATCTACGCCCCCAGCTGGCGCTGCTCGCTGGGCTTCAACGTCCGTAGCGGCAGCACCTATTACTTCCTGACGGCCGGTCACTGCACCGAGGGCAATCCGCCCTGGTACACCAGCTCCTCGCACGCCACGAGCATCGGCCCGACCACCGGCTCCAGCTTCCCGGGCAACGACTACGGCATCGTGAAGTACACCAACACCTCCCTGTCGCACCCCGGGATGGTGGGCAGCCAGGACATCACCAGCGCCGGCACGCCGAGCGTCGGCCAGTCGGTCACCCGCCGCGGCTCGACCACCGGCATCCACAGCGGCAAGGTCACCGCGCTCAACGCCACCGTCAACTACGGCAGCGGCGACATCGTCTCCGGACTCATCCAGACCACCGTCTGCGCCGAGCCCGGTGACAGCGGCGGACCCCTCTACTCCGGGACCAAGGCCCTCGGCCTGACATCCGGCGGCAGCGGCGACTGCACGTCCGGCGGCACCACGTTCTTCCAGCCCGTCACCGAAGCGCTCAGCGCCTACGGCGTGAGCGTCTACTGACGCCGGCCGGCTGACGTCCCTGCGGGCCGCGGTCCGCAGGGACCGACGGCACGGCGGACCGCCGGAGCCGGCTCCGGCGGTCCGAGGGCTCCCGTCCGCCGGCGGACGGGAGCCCGGCCGCGCCACGCTAGCCTCGACCGCCCTCCGAGCCGGGCATACCATGGTAAACAACGCGATTCGGATGGCGTACGGCACACGTTCAGGGAGCCGTGATGGTCGAAGAACTGGTGACGAGCGCGGTGGCGCTGGCCTCGGTGGGCGCGGTGTATCTCGTCGCGGCGGCGCGGGTGGTCAAGCAGTACGAGCGCGGTGTGGTGCTCCGGCTGGGGCGGCTGGCCTCCGAGGTGCGCGAGCCGGGATTCACCATGATCGTTCCGTTCATCGACCGGATGCGCAAGGTCAACATGCAGATCGTCACGATGCCGGTGCCCGCCCAGGAGGGCATCACCCGGGACAACGTCACCGTGCGGGTCGACGCGGTCGTCTATTTCAAGGTCGTGGACGCCGCCGACGCGGTCATCCGGGTCGAGGACTACCGTTTCGCGGTCTCCCAGATGGCGCAGACCTCGCTGCGGTCGATCATCGGCAAGAGCGAGCTGGACGATCTGCTGTCGAACCGGGAGAAGCTCAACCAGGGCCTGGAGCTGATGATGGACAGCCCGGCCATCGGCTGGGGGGTGACCGTCGACCGGGTGGAGATCAAGGACGTCTCCCTGCCGGAGACGATGAAGCGCTCGATGGCCCGCCAGGCGGAGGCGACCCGGGACCGGCGCGCCCGGGTGATCAACGCCGATGCCGAGCTGCAGGCCTCGAAGAAGCTGGCCGAGGCGGCCGCGGCGATGTCCGGCCAGCCCGCGGCCCTGCAACTGCGGCTGCTGCAGACCGTGGTGGCGGTCGCTGCCGAGAAGAATTCCACCCTTGTCCTGCCTTTCCCGGTCGAACTGCTGCGGTTCCTGGAGCGCTCCGGGCTGCAGGCCCAGGCGGAGACCGCGGCGGCCGAGGCCGAGCGGGGGCGCGCACGGCAGCCTGCCGCTCCCGAGGTGTCCGACGCCTCGCCCGCGGCCGTGGAGCGCGACACGGAGGGCGAGCTGCCGCCGGAGCTGGAGGACCTCCCGGAGGCGGAGGATCTGCCGTAGGGCGGAGGACCTGCCGTGGGGCGGAGCGTCTCCGCCTGCCTGATGTCCCGTTGAGCGCCGTATATACCCATTGAGGCTGGTATGTACGGCGCTTTCTGCTGCCCAAGGGGCGGCTCCCGGCCGCCGTTTTCCGGCCAGCTATAGTCCTCACACGTGGCGAGGCCGCCGCGCTTCCGGATGCCCGCTGATGTCCGCACTCGATGCCGAGGGGCACGGACACAGGTGTGACCACCGTGTGGCGAAATGGTGAACTCCCGTATGTGAGACCGGTACTCGGTCTTGTGCACGAGTGAGGCGGATGGGGATACTCGGCCGCGCACACGTTGGCATGGACGCGACTTCCCAGGGGTGCGGCTTCCCGGGGACCGTCCGTGTTCCGATTCCCCACTCTCCGGGCTCGGGCAACTCCCCACGGTTTTCCGGGCTCTTCCCCCCACGGAAGGCTCTGAGTTGAAGCACCGACGCATACCCAACCGACGCGCCGTGATCGCAGGTGCGGGAGCGCTCGCGCTCGCCGCCTCCGCCACGGTGGTCCTCGCCAACGCCAATGCGTCCCCGGCGCCGGCTGCCACCCCCGCCCTCGCCAAGCTGACCTCCGCCGCGGCGACCACCCTCGCATCCCACCTCAAGACGGACACCGCGGGTGCGTTCTACGACGCCAAGGCCAAGAAGCTGGTGGTCAATGTCGTGAACCAGGCACAGGCCAGGGCCGCGCGGGCGAAGGGAGCGGAAGCCAGATTCGTCCAGCACACCTTCGCCCAGCTCGACTCGGCCCGGCAGACGCTGAAGTCGAAGGCGACCATCCCCGGGACGTCCTGGGGAATCGACCCGCAGAGCAACAAGGTCGTGGTGACCGCCGACCGTACGGTCAAGGGCGCCAAGCTGGACCGGCTGACCAAGGTCGCGCAGAGCCTCGGTGACAAGGTCGAGCTCCGGCACAGCAAGGGCAAGTTCACCCCGTTCATCGGCGGCGGCGACGCGATCTGGGGGAGCGGTGCCCGCTGCTCGCTCGGCTTCAACGTGGTCAAGGACGGCCAGCCGTACTTCCTGACGGCCGGCCACTGCGGCAACGAGATCAAGAGCTGGTCGGACCAGCAGGGCGGCTCGGCGATCGCCACGACCGAGGACTCCAAGTTCCCGGGTGACGACTTCTCCCTCGCCAAGTACACCGGCGACACCGCGCACCCGAGCGAGGTCGACCTCTACAACGGCAGCACGCAGAAGATCACCAAGGCCGCGGAGGCCACCGTCGGAGAGAAGGTGCAGCGCAGCGGCAGCACCACCCAGGTGCACGACGGCACCGTCAAGGCGCTGAACGCCAGCGTCAACTACCAGGAGGGCACGGTCGACGGCCTGATCCAGACCGATGTCTGTGCCGAGCCCGGCGACAGCGGCGGCGCGCTCTTCGACGGTGACGCGGCGATCGGCCTCACCTCCGGCGGCAGCGGCGACTGCACCAAGGGTGGCGAGACCTTCTTCCAGCCGGTCCCGGAGGCGCTGAAGGCCTACGGCGCGGAGATCGGCTGACCCGGTCCGCACCCGGCAGGCCCTGAGCTGCCGGACGTGACGATCCCCGGGCACCGCCGTCCGGTGCCCGGGGATCGCGAACGGTCCGGTCAGAAGTCGAAGACCGAGCCGCGGCCGTCGGTCATCGCGCAGGGGTTGGCGAAGGTGTGGCTGTACGAGACCCGCTTGCCCTGCCACACGCCGTCCGCGGTGACCACGATGGGAGCCCACTCCTTGGTACACAGGCGCTGTGACGGTGCGGCGGTCACCGCATTGAAGTCGCCGGCCACCGTGCGCAGTTGGTCACAGGCGGCTATCGAGTTGGGGTGGCTGCCGCCGGCTTTCGGCATGCAGGTGAGCGTGACCGCACGTTGGACGGTGGCGGTCGCACGGCTTGCGCCCTGGCCCACCGTCAGTACCAGTTCCGACGGGGCGTACAGGCCGCCGGACCGCCCGGACTGCGCCGGGGCGGCGACGGCCTGTGCGCTGGTGGCCAGGCCGCCGAGAACCAGCGCCGCGCCGAGCGCGACCGCCCCAGTGATGTACCGCATGACGAACACTCCCTTGCTCGAAGGTGCAGATACCGGACGGGAGTCTGGCCCAACCGCATCCCGAAAGCATCTTGAGTGGGCATGAAGCGTTCACTTTGAGTCGTTACCTGAAAGCTCAGGGTAATGGCGCGAACGAGCCGGAGGGGGTGCGGGGCGGCCGGGTGAAAGTGCCGCGCGGCCAGTGGAGTTGCCCCGTTCGCCATGCTCCTGGCAAAGGGTGTCCGCCTCCGGAATGCCGCGATCCGGCCACCGACCGGCCGTTCGGGAAGGTTTCGATCTCCGGCGATTGGCCGAAGAGGGGGGCCGGAGGGTCCCTCCGTGCGGCGCCGGGCGTCCGCCGAGGTAAGAAGCGGCCTGGCGCCGGTCGCCTTACCGGGCTGCGGGCGGCCCGTCGGCGCGCCTTCGCGGGGGTCCTACCGGCCTGCCAGCGGCCCGTCGCCGTACCGTCTCCCCGGGGGACTGCCGGCCCGCCCGTTCCGTGCCCGCCGGCCCGTCACCGCGCCGCTCTTCCGCCGTGCGGCCCGGCTTCCGTGCCTTCGCGGCAGGTTTCCGCGCCCCCGTCCGCCCGGGCTCCCCGGTCAGTTCCGGCAGCGGGCTCGGACGGCATGGGCGCTTCGGAGTTAGCGTGCGCGGACGCCTTGAGAACGGAGTTGGAACATGAACCGCTTTGACGGCCGCCGCGCCCTGATCACCGGAGCCGGCTCGGGCATCGGACAGGCCACCGTCCACCGGCTCCTCGCCGAGGGGGCCCGGGTGGTCGCGGCGGACATCGACGCGGAGGGGCTGCGGAGCACCGCCGGCCGCGCCGCCGAGGACGGGACGGCCGGGCGGCTGGAGACGAGGGAGCTGGACATCGCCGACGAGGCGGCGGTCCGCTCCGGCGTCGCCGCCGCGGTGGCCGGCCTCGGTGGTCTGGACGTCCTGGTCAACGCGGCCGGCATCCTGCGCTCCGCGCACACCCACGAGACCGGCCTGGATCTCTTCAACAAGATCATCTCGATCAATCTGACCGGTACGTTCCTGGTGACCCGTGAGGCGCTGCCCGCTCTCCTGGAGGGCAGCTCGCCGGTCGTGGTCAACTTCAGCTCCACGTCCGCCGCGTTCGCGCACCCGTACATGGCGGCCTACGCGGCGAGCAAGGGCGGCGTCCAGGCCATGACGCACGCCATCGCGAGCGAGTACAGCAAGCAGGGGCTGCGCGCGGTGTGCGTGGCGCCGGGGTCCATCGCCAGCGGGATGACCCACGGACGCGGACCGGGACTGCCCGAGGACGCCGATATGTCCTTGTTCGCCAAGCTCACCCCGGCGCTCGGCGAGGGCTTCGCGGGCCCGGAAACGGTCGCGGGCGTGATCGCGATGCTGGCCTCGCAGGACGGCGCGTTCATCACCGGCACGGAGATCCGGATCGACGGCGGCACGCATATGTGAGCCGGCCCCCGGCCGGCGGCCTCACGCCTGCGCGGTCTCGAAGCGGCTCACCTTGCCGTCCTCGACCGTGAACCGCCAGCGGGTCCGCATCTCGCCCCCGGTGTCGTTGCGGTGGTTCGCGACGAGGGACAGCCCCTGGTCCGATTCGGACTGCACGTCCAGGTGCCCTCGGGTGGCAAAGATCTCCCGGTCGCACCACTCCCGCAGGTCCCGGTCAAGGCCGTCGTCGGACATTGTGGCGCCGGTGGTCAGGGCGTCGTAGAACGCCTGCTCGTCATTGCTGTTGAGGGCCGTGACCAGGGCACGGACCGCGGGGTGGGACAGCCGGCCGGCGGAGATGGTCATGAGGGATCACGTCCTTCGCGCGCTTTTGCCCCCCATCTTCCGGTCGGCGGCGGAGCCGTGCAGAGCAGGTGGGGCCGATCGGCGGAGGCGGGAAGGTGATCTTCGGCTTCTCTTCGTACGAATGTTCGATGGACGGGTATGGTGGAGGAGAGGGACGGGGGACACAGGGTCGGTCGGGGCGGATGAGGTGCAGGAGGTGCGGATGCCAGGGTTCACGCATCTGCACACCGCTTCGGGGTTCTCCCTGCGCTACGGCGCCTCCCATCCGGAGCGTCTCGCCGAGCGCGCCGCCGAACGCGGGATGGACGCCCTCGCACTGACCGACCGGGACGGGCTCTCCGGGGCCGTACGGTTCGCCAAGGCCGCCGCCGAGGCCGGCATCCGCCCGCTGTTCGGCAGCGAACTCGCCGTGGCGGAGTGTGCGTCGGAACCCGCGGCCGGCAGCGCCACCGTGCGGCGGCGCACCCCGGTGCGCGGCGGCGCCTTCCTCGACGAGTCCGCCGCCCGCGCCGTCTTCCTGGCCCGCGACGGAGCGGCCGGCTGGGCCGCCCTGTGCCGGCTGGTCTCGGCCGCCCATGCGGGCGGGGCCGAACAGCCCGTCCTCCCGTGGAGCGCCCTGGCCTCCGCCGCGGACGGGCTGACCGTGCTGCTCGGACCGGACTCCGAGGTCGGCCGGGCGCTGGCCGCCGGCCGCCCGGACCGCGCCGCCCGGCTCGTCGCCCCCTGGCGGGAGCTGTACGGCGAGGGGCTGCGCCTGGAGGTCGTCGACCACGGGCGGTCCGGCAGCGGTCCCGGCTCGGCGCGGCTGGCCGCCCGCACCCTCGGCTTCGCCGTCGACCAGGGCATCCGCGCCGTCCTGACCAACGCGGTGCGCTATGCCGACCCAGGCCAGGGCCCGGTCGCCGATGTCCTGGACTCCGCCCGCCGTCTGGTGCCGGTGGACCGGCACCGGCCCGAGACCTGGGACGGCGGTGAGCGCTGGCTCAAAGACGCCGCCGCGATGCGGCACACCGCCGGACGGATCGCCGAGGCGGCCGGCTTCCGGCGCGACCTCGCCCACCGGCTGCTCGCCATGACCGAGGAGACCGCCGGCGAGTGCCTGGTCGACCCGCAGGACGACATCGGGCTCGGCCGTATCCACTTCCCCGAGCCGCGGCTGGTCGGCGCGGAACACCGCACCGCCGCCCGGGTGCTGCGCTCCCGCTGCGCCGCCGGGATGGTGCTGCGCGGCTACGACCGCGACCGGGTGCGCTGGGCGCGGCTGGCGGACGAGCTGCGCACGATCGAGCGGCTGGGCTACCCCTCGTACTTCCTGACGGTCGCTCAAGTCGTGGACGACATAAAGGAGATGGGTATCCGGGTCGCGGCCCGCGGGTCCGGCGCCGGGTCCCTGGTAAACCACCTCCTGGGCATCGCGCACGCCGACCCGGTCGCCCACGGGCTGCTGATGGAGCGCTTCCTGTCCGAACGGCGGGCGGCGCTGCCGGACATCGACATCGACGTGGAGTCCGCCCGCCGGCTGGAGGTCTACCGCGCGATCTTCGACCGCTTCGGCGCGGAGCGGGTCGCCACGGTCTCGATGCCCGAGACCTACCGGGTGCGGCACGCCGTACGCGACGTGGGCGCGGCGCTGGGCATGGACCCGGCGCAGGTGGACCGGCTGGCCAAGGCATTCCCGCACATCCGGGCCCGGGACGCGCGGGCGGCGCTGGCCGAGCTGCCGGAGCTGCGCGGGGTGCGGGAGGCCGGCGACGAGCGGCTGTGGCAGCTGGTCGAGGCGCTGGACGCGCTGCCGCGCGGGATCGCCATGCATCCGTGCGGGGTGCTGCTGTCCGACGCCACGCTGCTGGACCGTACGCCCGTCGTGCCCACCAGCGGCGAGGGCTTCGCGATGTCCCAGTTCGACAAGGACGACGTGGAGGAGATGGGGCTGCTCAAGCTCGATGTGCTGGGCGTGCGGATGCAGTCCGCGATGGCCCATGCGGTCACCGAGATCGGCCGGGCCACCGGGCGCCGGATCGACCTCGACGACCCCGCACAGGTGCCGCCCGGCGACGAGGCGACCTACGAGCTGATCCGTTCGACCGAGACGCTCGGCTGCTTCCAGATCGAGTCGCCGGGCCAGCGTGATCTGGTCGGCCGGCTGCAGCCCGCCACCTTCCACGATCTGGTCGTCGACATCTCCCTCTTCCGGCCGGGGCCGGTCGCCGCCGATATGGTGCGGCCCTTCATCGAGGCCCGGCACGGGCGCAAGGCGGTCCGCTATCCGCATCCTGACCTGGAGGAACCGCTGCGCGAGACCTACGGGGTGGTGGTTTTCCACGAGCAGATCATCGAGCTGCTGCGGATCATGACGGGCTGCTTCCGGGACGAGGCGGACGAGAAGCGGCGAGCCCTGTCGCACCCCGAACTGCAGGGCCGGGTCCGCGCGTGGTTCGCGCAGTGCGCCGAGCGGCGCGGGTACACACCCGACGTGATCGCGCGCACCTGGGAGATCGTCGAGGCCTTCGGCTCGTACGGCTTCTGCAAGGCGCATGCGGTGGCCTTCGCGGTCCCCACCTACCAGTCGGCCTGGCTCAAGGCGCACCACCCCGCGGCCTTCTACGCCGGGCTGCTCACCCATGACCCCGGGATGTACCCGAAGCGGCTGCTGCTCGCGGACGCCCGGCGGCGCGGGGTGCCGGTGCTGCCGTTGGATGTGAACCGTTCGGGCCTCGCTCATCGAATCGAACTGGTGTCTGGTGACGGGCCTCGTTCCGACGGCTCCGGGGGCCGTCCCGGCGCGGTCTGGGGGCTGCGGCTCGCGCTCTGCGATGTGCACGGCATGAGCGAGGCCGAGGCGCGGCGGATCGAAGCGGGGCAGCCCTACCACTCGCTCCAGGACCTGTGGCAGCGGGCCAGGCCGGGCCGCCCGGTGGCCGAACGCCTCGCCCGGGTGGGCGCGTTGGACGCCTTCGGTGCGAACCGGCGGGACCTGCTGCTGTACATCGCCGAGCTGCACCACCACGGGCGGCAGGCGTCCGGCGGCCAGTTGACGCTGCCGGGCCGGGCCCTCGACGGCGCGGAGCCGGGGGCGGCGGCCGATGCGGTCGAGCCGGCGGGGCTGCCCGACCTCAGCGAGGTCGAACGGCTCAGCGCCGAGCTGGGCGTCCTCGGCATGGACGCCTCCCGCCATCTGATGGCCGACCACCAGGAGTTCCTCGCGGAGCTGGGCGCGCTGCCGGCCCGGCTGCTGCGGGACGCCCGGAACGGCGAGACGGTACTGGTCGCCGGCGCCAAGGCGGCCACCCAGACGCCACCGATCCGTTCCGGCCGGCGGGTCATCTTCACCACCCTCGACGACAGCACGGGCCTGGTCGACTGCGCCTTCTTCGACGCTCCCCCGGGCCCTGGCGGCCCGGGAGGTACCCCCAGCCCTGTTCAGGCCTGTGCGCACACGATCTTCCACTCCTGGCTGCTGCTGGTGCGCGGTACGGTCCAGCGGCGCGGTCCGCGCAGCTTCAGCGTGGTCGGCGCCGCCGCCTGGAACCTCGCCGAACTGGCCGAACTGCGCCGCGAGGGCGGGCTGGAGGCGGTCACCGCCCGGCTCGCGACCGGGCCGGACGGGGGAGCTGCCGCGTCGGACACCGAGGCGGCCGGGGCGGACCGGGGGTCCGGCGAGGAGCCCGGGTCCGGCGAGGAGCCCGAGCCGGCCGGCGCCCCGGACCGCACCATCCGCCTGGAGACCGGCTACGAACTGCATCCGTGGGCCGACCTCCAGCCCCCGGGCGAACGCGCTGCCACCGGACGCAAGTTGTGGCACTCCAGCCCCGGGAGCGCGGGATGACCCCTGCCCCGAGGCCGCCCGCCGCGCCACCGGAGCCCCCCGGCGCCCCGCGGCAGCCGGGCATGCTCCACATCCGCTTCCGGGCCGCCGACGGCACCCCGCCGGGCGCCGGGTGCTTCGAGCAACTGCTGCGGCTGCTCGCCCAGTTCACCCCGGTGATCGAGGCGCTGCCGCCGGACGCCGCGCTGGCGGACGTCCGCGGTGCGCTGCGCTACTTCGACCGGGACGCGGCGGGCATCGCCGAACTGGTGCGGCTGCGCGCACTGGCCTGGCACGGCGTGCAGTGCACGATCGGGATCGGCGCCAACCCGCTGCTCGCCCGGATGGCGGCCCAAGGGGCGGGCCCGGGAGAGATCAGGGTCGTCCCCGATGACCCTGACGCCGTCGCCGCGTTCCTCGAACGCCGGCCGGCCTCGGCGCTGTCCGGCGTCGGCCCGGCGACCGCGCGCGCCCTGTGTGCGTACGGGCTCGACAGCGTCGGCCGGATCGCCGCCGCACCGCCCGCGACCCTGCAGCGGATCCTCGGCGCGAAAACCGGCCGGGTGGTGTACGAGCGGGCCCACGGCATCGATCCGACGCCGGTGACCCCCAACGCCGCGGCCCGCTCGATGGCGGCGGAACACCGCTTCGTCCACGACGAGCTGGACCCGGACCGCCGCCGCCGGGCGCTGCTCTCGCTCGCCGACGGCCTCGGGGCCCGGATGCGGGCGAGCGGGCAGGTGGCCCGTGCGCTCACCCTCACCGTCCGTTACGCCGACCGCTCCACCACCAGCCGCACCCGGCGGCTGGACGGGCCGACCGCGCACGGGCCCGCCCTGACCGAGGCGGCCTACGCCCTGCACGCCGCGCTCGGGCTGCAGCGGGCGCGGGTGCGGTCGGTGGCGCTGCGCGCGGAGGACCTGTGCCGCGCCGAACTCGCCGCCCGCCAGTTGACCTTCGACCCGGCCGACGACCGGGCACACCGTATCGAGGCCGCCGTCGACCGGGCCAGGGCCCGCTTCGGCACCGGGAGCGTACGGCCCGCGGCGACCCTCGGCGGAGCCGGCCGTACGCCGCCGCCCCCGCCGCCGCCGGGGACGAAGCCCCCCGGCCCCGGCGCCGCCCGGCCGTAACGTACCGGCCCCGGCGCCCCGATGCCCAGCCCGCTGCCCTCATGCCCAGCCCCGCTGCTCCGGCGCCCTGGCGCCCCTCACTGCCCCGGCGCTCAGCCTCGGCGCCCCGGCCCTTCGGCCGTACAGCCGATCCGGCCCCTCAGCCGTACAGCCGCTCCGCATACTGCGGGCCGTAGTGCTGCTCCAGCTGCTCCAGGGGCAGGTCCTGGGCCTCGATACCCTTGACCATCCGGGCCCGCGAGGGCAGCGCGTCCGGCTGCCAGGTCTCCGGCTTCCACAGCTCCGAGCGCAAAAACGCCTTGGAGCAGTGGTAGAAGACCTCCTCGACCTCCACCAGCAGCGCCAGCCGCGGGCGGTTGCCCTTGACGATCAGCTCGTCGAAGAACGGGGCATCGCGCAGCAGCCGGGCGCGGCCGTTGATCCGCAGGGTGTCGCCGCGCCCCGGAAGGACGTAGTCCAGCCCGACATGCGGATTGGCCAGGATGTTCACGAAGCCGTCCAGGCGCTTGTTGCCGGGGCGGTCCGGTATGACGAGGGTGGTGTCGTCCAGGACATGGGTGAAGCCCGCGGGGTCGCCCTTGGGCGAGACATCACAGCGGCCCTGCGCATCCGCGGTGGCCAGCATGCAGAACGGCGAGCGGGCCAGCCACTGGCGGTCGAGGTCGTGCAGCCGGTGCCGGACCTTGTGCGCGGCATGGGAGCTGGGCTCACCGATCAGCTCACGCAGCTCCGCCTCCGACGAGATCTCCACCAGGCCGGCCTCCGCCGCCGCCCCCGCCGTACCCACCGTTCCCGCTGTTCCCGACGTCTCCATCGGCGTCTCCCCTCGTTCCCCTGGTCAAGGCATCACCGAATGTACGGGATGCCACTGACAATCGACCGTGTACTCCCGTACGTATGCGGGCCCTTGGCTTCGGGAGCGTCAACCACCCCTAGAAGAACGTGAGTTGGGGTGACGGGGCAAGCCTCCCGGCAGCCGGGCAGGTGAAGCGTCCGTCGCGGCACGCCGCATGCAGCACGATCCGGCCGCCGTGCGCCCCGGACGTCCGGTGAGGGTTGTGTGGCGTTTCCTTCACCGTCACGCCGCTGGCACTTCCCGCTTACCCGGCCGTAACTTACTTGCGAGTCAACTGCGTTGGCCCTTGCGATCCGGATCGCAGGTGAACGGCTCACCGAGCACTTCGGAGT
Organism: Streptomyces sp. 2323.1; assembly: GCF_900221035.1. Taxonomy (NCBI): domain Bacteria; kingdom Bacillati; phylum Actinomycetota; class Actinomycetes; order Kitasatosporales; family Streptomycetaceae; genus Streptomyces; species Streptomyces sp. 2323.1. Next base: position 6,405,241 of record NZ_LT907981.1, read on the forward strand.
CCCCTCACCCCCGCAAGGAGCATCGTATGAAGCTGCGCTGGTCAAGATCGCTCACCTTCCTCTCCGCCCTCGCCCTGGCCTTCGGGGCCGCCACCGTTCCCGCCGCTGCCGACGCCCCCACCGTCAGCAGCGGCTGGAACAACTACTCCTGCAAGCCCTCCGCCGCCCACCCGCGGCCGGTGGTCCTGGTGCACGGCACCCTCGGCAACTCCATCGACAACTGGCTCGGGCTCGCGCCCTACTTGGTGGCGCGCGGTTACTGCGTCTTCTCCCTTGACTACGGTCAGCTGCCCGGCGTCCCGTTCTTCCACGGGCTGGGCCCGGTCGATGCGTCCGCCGGGCAGCTCGCCGCCTACGTCGACCGGGTGCTGGCCGCCACCGGGGCGCCGAAGGCCGACCTCGTCGGGCACTCGCAGGGCGGCATGATGGCGCGGGTGTACATGAAGTTCCACGGCGGCGCGGACAAGGTGAACGCGCTGGTCGGGCTGGCTCCCGACAACCACGGCACCGACCTGGACGGCCTGACCCACCTGCTGCCGTACTTCCCCGGCGCCAAGAAGTACCTCGACGAGATGACCCCGGGGCTGTCCGACCAGATCGTCGGCTCCGACATCCTGCGCCGCCTCAACGAGGGCGGCGACACCCTCCCCGGGGTGCACTACACCGTGATCGCCACCAGGTACGACGAGGTCGTCACGCCCTACCGGTCCGCGTTCCTCGACGGCCCCGATGTGCACAATGTCGTGCTCCAGGACCTGTGCGCGATCGACATCTCCGAGCATGTGGCCATCGGGCTCGCCGACCTCGCCGCCTTCCACGAGACGGCCAACGCGCTCGACCCGGCCCACGCCACCCCGACGACCTGCACGTCGGGCTGACCGGGAGCCCGGCCCGGCCCCCTGTCGGCGAGGGGACCGTGCCGGGCTCCGTACCGGGGGCGCCCGCTGCGGTCGGTCGCCGGCCGGCGGTCAGTCGTCGGCCAGCAGGGCGCCGGTGCACTGCTCGGCGAGGTCCTCGGCGTGTGCGGGCAGTGGGGACCCGCCGCGCAGATGGCGGCGTACCAGGGACAGCGGGAGATCGATGACCGCGAGTGTCACCCGGTCCAGGCCGGGACGGCCGTGGATCCCGAGCGCCCCCGCGAGCGCCGCCACGGCGGCCCGTACCCGCATGTTCCCGTCCTCGGCCCGCAGCAGCTGCTCGTCCGGCCAGTCGTCGTGGCCGAAGTCATGGGACCCGTACAGCAGCAGCGCGGCCTCCTGGGGATGGGCGCGGCTCCACGCCACGATGTGCCGGGCGGCGGCCCGGGCCCCGGTGCGCGGATCGTCCGACGACTCCAGGGCCTCGAAGTAGCCCTCCTGGAAGCCCTCGACGGTACGCAGCCACACCTCGGCGAGCAGCGCCGAGCGGCCGGGGAAGCGGTGGTAGAGCGAGCCGCTGGGCGCGCCGACGGCCGCCGCGACCGCGGACATGGTGACGCCCGAGGGCCCGGATTCGGCCGCCAGCCGTACGGCGGCGTCGAGCAGCTGCGGGGTGTCGAAACGGGGTGGCCTGGCCATGTTCTAGAGGGTACTCTCCACTATATTGGAGAGGCTCCTCCAAAACGGGGGTGCGGACCACGCGGGGAAGGGGCGCGATGGGCGTCTACAACGTGCACGAGCGGATGCTGCCGGTGCCCGGGGCCGAGGCCGGACTGCTGATCGACGGCCTGTCGGGGGACGGCGACCGGCTCTGGCCGCGCCACGACTGGCCCCCGATGCGCTTCGACGGCCCGCTGGCGCCGGGCGCGGCCGGCGGCCACGGCCCGGTCCGCTACACCGTGGCGGCCTACGTCCCGGGCCGGTGGGTGCGCTTCACCTTCAGTGGACCGCGCGGCTTCCACGGCTTCCACGAATACACCGTCCACCCGCTGGGGCCGGACCGCACCCTGCTGCGCCACACCCTCGCCATGCACGCCCGCGGCCCGGCCCGTTTCAGCTGGCCGCTGGCCTTCCGGCCGCTCCACGACGCGGCCCTGGAGGACAGCCTGGACCGTGCCGAAGAGGCCTGCACGGGCACCGTCGCCCGGCCCGCCCGCTGGAGCCGCTACGTCCGGCTGCTGCGGCGGCTCGTGCGCTGACCCGGCGCCCCGCTTCGGCGCGCCACCGGCCCGCAGTGACCGAGGCGGGATGCGGAGCCTGCATGCCCTACGAGGCCGGCAGCAGGCCGGCGCCGCCACCGTTCAACCGGGAGCTTGCGCACCCGCCGCACCACAGGGGAGTGCGGCGTGGCAACAGCTCCAAGACGGTGGCGGGGCCGGCGAACTGCCCCGTGCCCTGCGGCCGGGAGCGCTCAGGGGCCGGCGCCGCTTCCCATTCCTGGCGCCAACAGGGCGGCGCCGCCCCCGTCTTGACGGGCGGGGACGGCGCCGCTTACCGGACGGCCGGGCCGCCGGGGTCAGCCGCGGGACCGGGCGGCCCTGCGGCGGGCGGCGACCAGCACCCCGGCGCCCAGGGCCAGGACGGCGGCGCCGGAGACGGCCAGCGGGGCAGTGGAGGAGTCACCGCCGGTCTCCGCCAGCCGCCGGCCACCGGCCGGCTTGGCGCCGCCGTCGGGCCGTGGTGCGTTGCCGGTGGCGTCCGAACCCCCGCCCACCGCGGGGCTGTCGGCACTCGCCGCGCGCACGGTCCCCGGGTGGTCGCCCGCAGCCCGGTGGCCGTGGTGGCTCATGTCCATCGACGACTTCCCGGCACCCGCCGCGATCTGGGCGTCGCTCGGCGCGGACGCGGCGGGCGCGGACTTCGCGGTGGCGCCCGCGGACCGGTCGCCGGCCTTCCCGAAGACGACGTCCGAGCAGGTGTAGAACGCCTCCGGGCTGTCCGACCGCTGCCAGATGCTGTAGATCAGCTGGCGCCCGGACCGCGCCGGCACCTTCCCGTCGAAGACGTACTCGCCGTTGGTCAGCTTCGGGTCGGTGACCTTCGCGAACGGCCTCGACTCCAGGTCGGACCACTTCAGCGGCTTGGTCGGGTCATAGCTCTTCTTGGTGAGGTAGAGCTCGAAGGAGCCCTTGTGCGGAGCGGTGGCCTTGTAGTGGAACGTGTGCCGGCCGGCCCGCATGCGGGAGGACGGCCAGTCGGCGCGCGGGAGGTCCAGACCCTTGTACGTGGCGTCGCCGGCGCTGCACAGCTTGCCGTTCGGGATCTTCTGCTTCGACTTGCCGCCGGCGTTGCCGTCCCGCACGCCGTTCCAGTCGTAGAGCGCCTGGGTCCCACCGATCTGCACGGCGGCCTTGCACGCCGCGGACCGCGGGCTCTCCGGCCCCTCCGCGTAGCAGGCCGAGACCCGGCTGACCGGGTCCGTCATCGAACCGTGCGCGGCGGCCGGACTCGCGGTGAGCACGGTGAGCGCGAGCGGTGCGACACCGGCCAGCGCGATCCCGGTGGCCTTGCGACGAGCGGTCATCGTGGGGGTCTCCTTCATGAGGGGGCAGCCAACCGGGGCAGGGGAGGCACGGGCGGCACAGTGGTGGGGGGTCGGGATGCGGACGTCGGCACCGCCCCCGGTGTACGGCACCGACGCCCCGCAACGCCGCCTTGCGAGAAGCACGTTAGCCCCGCTGAACAGCGGGATTACGGCCCGAAGGGCGATGGTGAGGATCTTTAGGGTGTGCTTAAGGAGCCGCTAAGCGGGGCCACAGGCAGGCGGGGAGGAAACGGGCATCGCGCCCCCGGCCGACGGGCCTTGCCGTCCCCAAGGTGCGGGGCAACCACAGGGAGCTCCCCGGGCCACGGTCTACGCCCGGCACCCCGCCAAGGCGACTGGGGAGCCCGCCCCCACCTCAGTAGTCGTCCGCAGCGGGGAACGCGGACGGGTCGCCGAGGTCGGCGGCGAGTGTGCTCAGTTCGTTGGCCGCTGGGCTCACGGGGGCGGCGCGGAGCGACAGTTCGGCCCAGATGATCTTTCCCTCGGCGGTGTAGCGGGTGCCCCACCGCTGGGCGTACCGGGCGATGAGGAACAGCCCCCGGCCGCCCTCGTCGGTGGTCCGCGCATGGCGGAGGTGCGGTGAGGTGCTGCTGGCGTCGGACACCTCGCAGATCAGCGCCCGCGCCCGGATCATCCGCAGACCGATCGGCCCGGACGCGTGCCGGATGGCATTGGTGACCAGCTCGCTGACGATCAGTTCGGTGGAGAAGCCGAGGTCCGCCAGGTCCCACTCCGCCAGCCGGGCGGACGCCGCCCGGCGGGCCTCGCCGACCGCAGACGGATCGGCGGGGATCTCCCAAGTGGCCAGCTGGGTATGGGGCAGGGCCCGGGTGCGTGCCAGCAGCAGCGCCACATCGTCGACCGGCTGGGCGCCCGGCAGACCGCCGACCACCGTGTCGCAGAGGCTCTCCAGCGGCGCCTGCGGATCGGCCAGGGCGGTGCGCAGCCGGGCGATCCCCCCGTCGAGGTCGAGAGCCTTCCCCATCAGCAGCCCGTTGGTGTAGAGAGCCAGCAAGCTCCCCTCCGGCAAGGGCACTTCGACGGATTCGAAGGGCATCCCGCCCAGCCCCAGCGGCGGCCCGGTCGGCAGCTCCAGCAGCTCGGCGGCGCCGGCCGGGCTCACCAGCAGCGGCGCGGGGTGACCGGCGCGGGCCAGCGTGCAACTGCAGGCGACCGGGTCGTAGACCGCGTACAGACAGGTGGCGCCGACGACCCCGTTGTCGGCGGTGTCGGGGTTGGTGTCGTCGGCGACCCGGTTGACCATGTCGTCGAGGTGCGCCAGCACCTCTTCCGGGGACAGCGGCAGATCGGCGAGCGCCTGGACGGCGGCGCGCAGCCGGCCCATCGTGGCCGCGGCGTGCACCCCGTGGCCGACCACATCGCCGACCACCAGCGCGACCCGGGCTCCGGACAGCGGGATCACGTCGAACCAGTCGCCGCCGACGCCGCTGAGCGAGTCGGCCGGCAGATAGCGGTAGGCCGCGTCCACCGCGCACTGGTCGGGCAGATCGCGCGGCAGCAGGCTGTGCTGGAGGGTGAGGGCCGCGGTGTGCTCCCGGGTGTAGCGGCGGGCGTTGTCGATGGCCATCGCGGCGCGGGTGACGAATTCCTCGGCGAGCACCAGGTCGTCGGGCTGGAACGGTCCGGTGTGCTGCCAGCGGGCGAACGCGGCCGCGCCCAGGAAGACCCCCCGCGCCCGCAGCGGCACCACCATCAGCGAGTGGAAGCCGAGCCCCCGCAGATGCGCGGCGTGCACCGGGTCCTCGGCCGCCCACTCGCCGTCGGCGAGATCCAGCGTCTGCAGCAGGGTGGAGTTGCCCTCGGTGAGACTCAGCACCACGGGCGCCGACGGAGGGTAGGAGGCCCGGTCCCCGACGGCGACCACCGCCTCCGGGCAGCCCTCGCGTACGGACTGCTGTCCCGCGCGGCGCATGGTGAACAGCGCCGTGGCGTCGACCGGGCCGGCGCTCGGCTCCTCCCCGCTGAGCAGCGCATCGAGCAGGTCGACGGTGACGAAGTCGGCGAGATCGGGCACCGCCGCATCGGACAGCTCCTGCGCGGTGTGCCAGACGTCCAGCGAGCTGCCGATGCGTTCGGCGGCGCGGTTCAGCAGCGCCATCCGCTGGCGCGCCCGGTAACCCTCCGTGACATCGAGGACCATGTAGCAGACGCCGAGCACATGGCCGGCACCGTCCTCCAGGCGGAAGAACGACGTGGAGTAGGCGTGCTCCCGCTGCGGATCGGACTTCGGACGTCCCAGGTATTCGTAGCCGACCGAGGGGACGCCGGTGCGCAGCACGTGGCGCATCTCCGCCTCGATGGCCTCCACGGCCAGGCCCGGCTGTACTTCCCCCAGGCTCTTGCCGAGGCGGTCCTCACGCCGGACCCCGCCCATCCGCTCCAGGGCGTCGTTCATCCACACGAACCGCAGATCGGCGTTCACCATGGCCACACCGATCGGCGACATGCCCAAGATCCCCTCCAGGAACGACCGGCTCGCTCCCGACCAGGGCGTCTGTGCCATCTCGGCGGCGAGCACGAGCCGCGCGGAGCGCTTTTCGGCGTCCAGCACCGGCAGCACGCGGAATTCCAGGTCGAGGCGGTGCCCGTCCTTGTGCCGTATGGCCTCCAGCCCGCTCCAGCCGTCCGCCGCCGCCAGCCGGGCCTGCCACCTGGTGTCCTGCGCCGACCGGGGGTCCACCCCGGTGAAGAGGTCCGCCAGCGGCCTGCCGACGGCCTCGGACACCGCATAGCCGAGCAGCCGCTCCGCCCCCTCGGTCCAGCCCTGCGCCACCCCCGCGCGATCCGCCATCACCACGGCCGTCCGCGTGAGGTCGAAGACGCCGCCTCCGGAGAGACCGCTGCTCTGGGGCACGCTCATGTGACCGGTCCAATGCCGGTACCACCTGCGACGGACGCCCTGTTGCGGACGACATCGACGCACCGTACCGGCCTTTTCCACGGTACTCCCTCACCCCCGCCGGTGCCCTTCCCGGCGCCGCGCTCCGGCCCGCCCGGCCTGCCCGCGCACCGCGTCCGACCGGCGTTGTCAGTGGTCGCTGCCACCATCGGCACATGAGCACCGACGCACCTGCCGACCCGTCCCGCCGGCCCTTCGCCGGATCCGCCAACCCCCGTGCCGGCCGGGGGGAATCGCCCCTGCCGACCGCGGACGCCGCCTACTGGGAAGCGGCCGCCGCCTCGTTCGACGAGGAGCCCGACCACGGCCTGCGGGACCCCGCCGTCCGCGCCGCCTGGGCCGCCCGGCTGCGTGGCTGGCTGCCGTCCGGGCCCGCCGCCGTCCTCGATCTGGGCTGCGGGACGGGAAGCCTGGCCCTGCTCGCGGCCGAACAGGGGCATCGCGTCACGGGCATCGACCGCTCACCGCGCATGATCGCCCGGGCGCGCGCCAAGCTCGCCGGCCGGGAGGCCGCTTTCCTGGTCGGTGACGCCGCCGAACCGCCCGTGGGGGAGCGGCGGTTCGATGCCGTCCTGGTGCGTCATGTCCTGTGGGCGCTGCCCGACGCCCGGGCCGCGCTGCGCCGCTGGGCCGGTCTGCTCGCTCCCGGGGGCCGGCTGGTGCTGGTGGAGGGCCGCTGGGGCGAGGCCGAGCCCATAGGGGTGTCGGCCGCCGAACTCACCTCCCTCGTGGAGCCGTTGGCGGCGTGGACGCGGGTGGAGAGCCTGGTGGACGAGCCGGCGCTGTGGGGCAAGGAGGTGACCGATGAACGCTATGTGCTGCTCGCCGAAGTCCCGGGCCGGGGAAGCGCCGTGGCAGCGGCGGCCCCTCTCGCGTCGCCGAACGGGTGAGGATTCGGCCGCGGGCGGTTTCTCAGTCCCGCCGCAGCTCGCGTACGTAGCGCCACTCCCCGGCGCACGGCCGGTAGCCGAAGGCCTGGTTGACGGCGAGCATCGGGGCGTTGGCGGCGTCGTTGCCGGTGAACGCCTCGGTGTAGCCGGCGTCGCGGGCGCGGTGGAGGGAGGCGGTCTTGGCCAGCCGGGCCAGGCCCCGGCCGCGGAAGGCGCGGCGGGTGCCGGTCATCGCGGAGGAGTAGCGGGTGCGGCCGTCGGTGGCCGCCAGGGTGAAGGAGGCGATCTCGCCGTCGACCGTCACCACCGAGGTGAGGTCCAGGTCGAGATGGGGGTGCTCCCAGGTGCGCAGCAGCCAGTCCTCGTAGGCCAGGGCGTCGGCCGGGACATCGCCCGGCTCGTCCGCGGTGGCTTCGGCGTCCGCCTCGTACAGCCGGCGCGGGTCGGCCTCGAAGTCCGCGCCGGTGTGCAGCCGGACACCGGGCGGCAGGGCGGCGGGGAGCGGCGGCAGTGCGGCGGCCGTGAGAGCGAGCCGCAGGAAGCGGGCCTGCCGGGTGCGGCGGTAGCCGTGGCGTTCCGCGAAGGCCGGTGCGCCGGTCCCGTCCACCGCCCAGGCGTAGAGCCGGGCGGCGCCGGCCGCGGCGAGATGGTCCTCGGCCGCGGTCAGCAGGGCGTGGCCCACGCCGCGGCCGCGGTGGTCCGGGTGGACCTGAGGCGTGGCCGCGGCCTGGCCCGGAGCGCCGGCGTCATGCAGCAGCACGGCCCGGATCGCGCCGACGACCCTGCCGTCCAGCTCGGCGACGAACAGCCGCAGACGCTGCGCCGCGGGGGCCGTGGCGACCTCCCAGGCGATGCCCTGCGGGGTGGAGAGGAGAAAGGGCAGGGCGGCCCGTCGCAGCTCGGCGACGGCCTTGGCGTCGGAGGGGCGGAAGTCGCGCACGGTAGGCGTCATGACGGCGGAGAGTACGCGCCGGTGCGCTGGTGCGCCGCTGCTTTTCCGGCGGGCGGGGTGCGGTGTACGTCCGCTTTCCGCTCCGTGGCGTGCTTTCCGCCCCGCGGCGCGCGGATGGCTCGATCCGCGCGGCCCGTGCGCGGTTTGTGTGGCCCATACACCTATTCGCGCGTACGGTGCTGGCACGGGCCGCCGCCGGAGCGCGGCCGCCCGTCGCTGCCACGAAGGAGGGGCCGCCTCATGTGCGGAATCACCGGATGGATCTCCTACGACAACGACCTCACGACCCAGCGCCCCACGCTGGAGACGATGACCGACACCATGGCCTGCCGCGGGCCGGACGCGGCCGGTATCTGGCTCGACACCCATGCCGCGTTCGGCCACCGCCGGCTCGCCGTCATCGACATCGACGGCGGCACCCAGCCCATGACCGTGGACCACGACGGCCGCACCCTGGTCGTCACCACCTACAGCGGTGAGGTCTACAACTACCGCGAGCTGCGCGCCGAACTGACCGGGCTGGGCCACACCTTCCGCACCCACAGCGACACCGAAGTGGTGCTGCACGCCTACCTCGAGTGGGGCGAGGCCTGCGCCGAGCGCCTCAACGGCATGTACGCCTTCGCGCTCTGGGACCCACGCACCGAGGAATTACTGCTGATCCGCGACCGGATGGGCATCAAGCCGCTCTACTACCACCCCACCCCCGACGGAGTGCTGTTCGGCTCCGAGCCCAAGGCGATCCTCGCCCACCCCGCCGTACGGCCCACCGTCGACACCGAGGGCCTCGCCGAGCTGATCACCTTCACCAAGACCCCCGGCCACGCCGTCTACAAGGGCATGCACGAGGTGCGCCCCGGCCATATCGTCCGGGTCGGCCGCGCCGGGACGACCGTCACCCGCTACTGGGCCCTCGAGGCCCGCGACCACACCGACGGCCTCGACACCACCGTCGCGCACATCCGGGAACTCCTCGACGACATCGTGGCCCGCCAGCTGATCGCCGATGTGCCGCTGTGCACCCTGCTCTCCGGCGGCCTGGACTCCTCCGTCATCACCGCGCTCTCCGCCAAGGCGCTCGCGGAAGCGGGCAGCGGACCGGTCCGCTCGTTCGCCGTCGACTTCACCGGCTACACCGAGAACTTCACGCCCGACGCTCTGCGCGGCACCCCCGACGGGCCGTACGCCCACGCCCTGGCCGAGCACGTCCGCTCCGACCACCGCGACATCGTCCTGGACACCGCCGACCTGATGGACCCCGGCCACCGCGCCGCGGTGCTCGCCGCCCGCGATCTGCCCAACGGCTTCGGCGACGGCGACACCTCCCTCTACCTGCTGTTCCAGGCCGTCCGCGAACAGTCCACGGTCGCCCTGTCCGGCGAATCCGCGGACGAGGTCTTCGGCGGCTACAGCTGGTTCCACGACCCCGCGTCCGTCCACGCCGACAACTTCCCCTGGATAGCCGCCGGCCTCTCCGGCCGGTTCGCCGGCGGCAACGCCACCCGCGAGGCCCTGCTGGACAAGGGCCTGCTCGGCAAGCTCGACCTGCCCGGCTACGAGCAGCGCCGCTATCGCGAGGCGCTCGCCGAAGTGCCGTACCACGAGGGCGATACCGGCCATCAGCGCCGGATGCGCGAGATCAGCTATCTGCATCTGACCCGCTTCGTACAGATCCTGCTCGACCGCAAGGACCGGGCCAGCATGGCCGTCGGCCTGGAGGTCCGCGTCCCGTTCTGCGACCACCGCCTCGTCGACTACGTCTTCAACACCCCCTGGACGATGAAGACCTTCGACGGCCGGGAGAAGTCGCTGCTGCGCGCCGCCACCCGCGACGTGCTCCCCGCCCTGGTGGCCGACCGGGTCAAGAGCCCCTATCCCAGTACCCAGGACCCGCGCTACAACGAGGCGCTGCGCACCGAGCTGAAGGCGCTGTGCGCCGACCGCGACGCCCCCGTACGGCCGCTGCTGGACCCCGAGGCCACCGCCCAGGCCACCGCCGACGGGGCGAGCGACGACATCCGCCCGTGCGCCGAACTCGTCCTCGGCATGAACGCCTGGCTGCGGACGACCGGCACCACCCTCGCCCTGTGACCACCCCGCGGGATAGCACCTCCCGGCACGGCGGGCGCTCTTGGCGCACAATGGATGCGACAAACAAGCGCACCGGCGGTTCCGCGCACGGCACGTCTCCCGGTACGACCCCGGGCAGCCGCGTCGTCGCCCCAGCCGCCCCACCACCAGCAACAGGAGCGCCCCCGTGTCCCCGCAGACCTTGTCCCTCACCATCGATCCGGCGGCCTCCGCCGCGCCGTTCGAGCAGGTACGCACCCAGATCGCGGATCAGGCCCGGGACGGCGGCCTGCCGGTCGGCTACAAACTCCCCACCGTCCGCGGCCTGGCGGAGGACCTCGGGCTGGCCGCCAACACCGTCGCCAAGGCCTACCGCGCCCTGGAGACCGACGGGGTGATCGAGACCCGCGGCCGCAACGGCAGCTTCATCGCGGCGGCCGGCGAGGCCGCCGACAAGGAGGCCGCCGCGGCCGCCGAGACCTACGCCCGCCGCGCCCGGCGCCTCGGCCTGGACCACCGCGCCGCCCTCGCCGCCGTCGAGAACGCCCTGCGCGCCACCTACGACGCCGACGCCTGACCGCCCGGACCCCGCCGCCGCCCGAAAGGATCCGCATGCCCAGCCAGCAGGCGCTCGTCCGCCGCCCCGGCCCCCGCCTCGCCGAGGGCCTGGTCACCCATATCGACCGGCGCCCGGTCGACCCCGCGCTCGCCCTGCGCCAGTGGGAGACCTACGTACAGGTGCTGCGCGACCACGGCTGGCAGACCACCGAGGTCGCCCCCGCCGACGACTGCCCCGACGCGGTCTTCGTCGAGGACACCGTGGTCATGTTCCGCAATGTCGCACTCCTCGCCCGCCCCGGCGCCGGCGTCCGCCGCCCCGAGGTGCCCGCCGCCCGCGCGGCGGCCGAGGCACTCGGCTGCTCCGTCAACGAGATCCGGGCCCCCGCCACCCTGGACGGCGGCGACGTCCTCAAGGTCGGCGACACCGTCTACGTCGGCCGCGGCGGCCGTACCAACGGCGAGGGGATACGCCAACTCCGCGCCGCCTTCGAACCGTTGGGCGCCCGCGTGGTCGCCGTACCGGTGAGCCGCGTACTGCACCTCAAATCCGCGGTCACCGCCCTCCCGGACGGCACCGTCATCGGCTACCCGCCACTGGTCGACGACCCCGCCCTGTTCCCCCGCTTCCTGCCCGTCCCCGAGGAATCCGGCGCCCACGTCGTCCTGCTCGGCGGCGGCAAGCTGCTGATGGCCGCCGGCGCCCCGAAGAGCGCGGAGCTCCTCACCGACCTCGGATATCAACCGGTCGTCGTGGACATCGGCGAATTCGAGAAGCTGGAGGGCTGCGTGACCTGCCTCTCGGTACGGCTGCGCGAGCTGTATACATGAGGGGGCATCACCCCGCGGCGCCTCGTGCGCCTGCCCGGACCGCACCCCCGACCGCGCCTATCGTGACGCCATGAGCAACCTCGACCTCAGACCCGCGCCCAGCCTGTGCGGCGGCACCGCCCGTACGGGCCCGGTACGCGACGTCCAGCCCGGCAAGCAGGTGCCGCTCGGCGAGAGCACCGTCGTCCGCAGACTGCTGCCGAACTTCGGCCGGCGGATGGTCGGCGCCTGGTGCTTCGTCGACCACTACGGCCCCGACGACATCGTCGGCGAGCCCGGTATGCAGGTGCCGCCGCATCCGCACATGGGTCTGCAGACCGTCAGCTGGCTGCGCCAGGGCGAGGTACTGCACCGCGACAGCCTCGGCAGCCTGCAGACCGTCCGCCCCCGGGAACTGGGCCTGATGACCTCGGGCCGGGCCATCGCCCACTCCGAGGGGTCCCCGCACGGCCACGGCCCCTTCCTGCACGGCGCCCAGCTGTGGGTCGCCCTCCCCGGCGAACACCGCGACACGGCCCCCGCCTTCGAGCACCACACCGACCTGCCGGTGATCGACGGCGGTGGGCTGTCCGCCACCGTCCTCCTCGGCGAACTGGACGGCGCCACCTCGCCCGGCACCACGTACTCCCCGCTGGTCGGCGCCGACCTCACACTCGCCGCCGGCACGGACACCCGGCTGCCCGTCGACCCCGACTTCGAGTACGCGGCGCTGACCATCGCCGGCGAGAGCGAGGTCGACGGCGTCCGCCTGGGCCCCGGCGCCCTCCTCTACCTCGGCTGCGGCCGCAGCGAGTTGCCGCTGCGCTCCGACGCCGACAGCAGCCTGATGCTGCTCGGCGGCGAACCGTTCGAGGAGCAGATCGTGATGTGGTGGAACTTCGTCGGCCGGTCGCAGGAGGACATCGAAGAGGCCCGGTCGGACTGGATGTCCGGCTCCCGCTTCGGCGAGGTGACGGGCTACGACGGCGACCGGCTGCCGGCTCCCGCACTGCCGCCGGTGCCGCTGAAACCTCGGGGTCGGGCGCGCTGACGCGCATTCGCCAACGCGGGGGCCACCAGGTTGATACAGCATTCCGCCATCCCCTTCGACCGCAGCGGCCCCACGGAATCCATCGAGTCCACCAGGAGCACGTCGGTGCGGGGGATATCGGCGTAGCCGGGGATGCGGTAGTTGCGGACCACCGACCAATTGGCTCAGCGCATTCGTCGAATGCCACCGGGTCACCAAGCGCTGGTCGCTACGACCACGGGGGACGGCACAACCGATTGCCGGAGCGGCGCCTCAGATCGGGTCGTCCATCGAAAGGCGCCGCACACCGGGAAGGTGTTCGTCGAGTTCGCCGGGTTCGAACCGGCACATGCCCACCACATGCCAGAACTCGCCCGCGATGTCACCCTCGTACTTGTAGCCGCCCGACGGAGTCAGCGCGGCCCAGCCTCCCGGCACGCCGATCAGCGTGGCCCGCGGGGTCGGCTCGCCGTCGGCCGGGACGTTCCAGAGCCGGACCGTGCCGTCCTCACCGCCGCTGGCCAGCAGCGAGCCGTCCGGGCTGAAGGCCACGGTGAGGATGCGGCTGGTGTGGCCGGTCAGCCGGGCCGTCTCACGTCCGTCCAGCGGGTTCCAGAGGCGTACGACACGGTCGTCGCCCGCCGTGGCCAGCAGCGGCCGGCTCGGGTGGGCGGCGGCGGTCCACAGGCGGCCGACGTGTCCCCGGAGCCGGTGCTGGAGCTCGCCGTCCCGCCAGATGATGGCCTCGCCGTCCCACGACGCACTCGCCAGCCACGCGTCTCCGGGCCCGTACGCCACCGCATACACCCGCGAGGTGTGGCCCGCGAGTTCGGCGAGGAGGCGGCCGTCCGCGAGGTCCCACAGCCGTACGAACCGGTCGTCGCAGCCGGTGGCCAGGCCCGCCCCGTCCGCGCTGAACGCGATCGACCGCACCCGGCCCCGGTGGTCGGCGAGCGTGGTCACGCGGGCCCCTGTACTGCGGTACCACAGCGCTACGGTGTCGTCGTCGTTCGCGGTGGCGAGGATCCTGCCGTCGCTGCTGAACGCCTCGGCCCACACATGGTCGGTCTCGGCGTCGATCTCGCGCTGGTACTCACCGGTGAGGGCGTCCCAGAGGTAGACGTCGCCATCGCTGCTGGCGGTGGCGAGTTGGCGCCTCCCGGGGACGAACAGCACCGAGATCAGGCGGTCGTGGTCGCCGGCGAACTCTCGTATCCGGCGGCCGGTCGCGGACTCCCACACCCGGGCCACGCCGTCGTTGCCGCACGCCGCCAAGTGCGCCCCATCGGGGCTGAACGCCAGGCTCGCGACGCGCCGTCCGTGGCCGCGGAGGATCCGCCTGCCCTGGCCGGTGGAGGTGTCCCACAGCCGCACCAGGCCCTCGTTGCCGATGGTCACCAGCATCGGGTCGGTCTCCCGGGCGCCGAAACGGCTCCGCGGCCGGAACCGGCAGGCCCAGACCGACCCCTGATGGTCCGCTGGCTGCTGCCGCAGCGGTGCCACCGTCCAGCCAGCGGACCCCTGCGCCACCCGCCACAGGCGGACCGAACCGTCGCTGCCGCCCGCGGCCAGCATGGTCCCCTCGGGGTCGAACACCACCTGGTAGACGGCACCGCCGCCATCCGACGGCGTCCCGGCGGGAGTTCCGTTCACCGGGTCCCACAGCCGTACCTGTCCGGTGGTGTCGCCGCTGGCGAGCAGCCTGCCGCCCGGGTGGAAGTCGAGGGTGTAGACACGCCCCGCGTGGCCGGTGAACTCGTGCCGCAGCCGCAGTCCGGCCACCTCCCAGACACGGACCGTGCCGCGCTCGTCCTCGCCCATGTCACCGGTGGCGAGGAGGGTGCCGTCCGGACTGAACCGCGCACGGTACGCCGGTCCCCGATGGTCTTCGAGTTCGCCCAGGAGCCGGCCGGACCCGGTGTCCCACAGGCGTACGGACCCGGCCGCGTCGCCGGTGACCAGGGTGCGGCCGTCGGGGCTGAACACCGCGGTGTAGACGGGCGCGGTGTGGCCGTACAGCCGGTGCAACGGCGTCCCGGTCGCCACCTCCCACACGATGACGGTGCCCTCCGAGTCGCCGGTCGCCAGCCGCGCCCCGGCCTCGTCCAGGGACACCGGCCACACCCCGTCCGGGTGCACCTCCAGCTGATGGAGGCAGGTGCCGGCGACCGGGTCCCACAGTCGGACGGTGCCGTCCGCGCCGCCGGTGGCGAGCACCCGGTCGCGGAACTTCACCGCGTAGACCCGGCCGGTGTGCCCCTGGAGCGTGCGTACCGCGGTACCGGTGGCGGCGTCGCACACCAGCACGCCGCCGTCCTCGCTGCCCACGGCGAGGAGTTCGCCGTCGGGGCTGTAGGAGACCGGCTCGGGAAGTCGGCTGGTGCGCATGTCGAAGCCGTACGGCACGCCGACCGCGGACGGCCGGAAGCCGGACTCGACGGGCATGCCGGGGGCGACCGCCGCCGCCCGCAGCTCCGGTGTGTTCAGCGTGGCCTCGTCGGCGACCGCATTGATCAGGGCGGCCCGGTGCCAGTGGCTGCCGGCGACCCGGGCGCCGCGCAGGTCGGCGCGGAGCAGCCGGGCCATCCGCAGATCGGCGCCGCGCAGGTCGGCGCCGGTGAGCTTCGCCTCGTCGAGACGGGCCCCGGCCAGGCAGGTGTCGCGCAGGACGGCACCGGAGAAGTCCGCGCCGACCAGGCCGGCGTCGGTGAGGTCGGCACGGGTGAGGTCGACGCCGGAGAAGTCGCGGTAGGAGAGGTCCTCCCCGGCCAGGACGGCGCCCCGCAGATCCGTGTGGGCCGGCACCCGGAGCCGGCTGAGGACCTTGACCGCGTTCGCCCGGGCGACCTCGTCGCTCTCCCGAGAGCTGCTCTGCGCGCGGCCCGCCTCGTCGGCACCGTCGGCCAGGACGCGTTCGGCCCACTGCTGGCAGGTGCGGTGGTCGGCGAGGTCGCACAGGAACTCCACCGCCAGCTGGCTCAGCGGGCGGCGGGCCAGCAGACCGCTGTCCTCGGGGCCCGAGTCGTTCCCCAGCTGGGCGGCGGCCTCCCGGGCCACCAGCCACTCGACCACGGAGCCGTGGATGAACTGGAACAGGCCGTCGTCGGTACGCAGCAGCAGACTGCCCGACCCGACGGCGTGCGCGGCCTGCGGCACGGACAGCCTGCTGTCGGCGAGGCCGGTCAGCACCTCGCCCACGTCGTTGAGTTCGTCCAGCCGCAGCGCGCTGCGGCCGCTCTCCCACAGGCGCAGCGCAAGGGTCGTCACGCCCCGCCAGAGCTGACGCTCGCTCAGCCCGGGGGTGCTGCCGGGGCCGCCCTGGCCACGGCGCTCCTCGTACTGCAGCCAGGAGGTGAACACCTCCTCGTACAGCCCCGCGGGGCTCAGCGCCCGGCCGGCGCCCGCGACGGCGCGCAGCCGCTCGTGGTCGAGGTCGGCGACGAAGCTGAGCAGGCGCGGGTTGCGGCACATCGCGAGCAGGTCGGGGATGCCTTCGAGCAGCCGGAGCCGGCGGTCGGCGGCGTGCTCGTCGCCGTAGCGGTTCACCAGATAGGTGCGGATCTGCTGCGGTGAGAACTCCTGGACGGCCAGGACCCGGCGCTGCGGCAGCAGCCCGACGCGTTCCCCGAGCGCGGTCAGCACCTGGGCCTGCGACCGGAAGTGCTGGGTGCGGCTGCTGACCACGATCTTGGCGTTGTCCACCGCGGCGTCGAGCAGCATCTGCAGGTGGTCGGCGGCGCGTTCGTAGCTGACCTGGTTGACCAGTTCGTCGAAGCCGTCGAAGAGCAGGACGATGCGGCCCTGGCGGAGCATGTACCGGAAGGCCCGCAGATCGATGGTGTCGACGCCGTGGCTCGCCAGATGGGCCGCCACCAGGCCGTCGATGGTGTGGGCCTTGTCGAGGGTGCTCAGCTCGATCAGCAGCGGGACGGTCTGGGGGAGTTCCTCGGGGAGGCGGCGGGCCAGCTCGCGCAGGGCGAAGGTCTTGCCGTGGCCGAAGTCGCCGAGGAGCAGGACGAATCGGCCGTGGTCGGCGTCGAGCAGCCGCAGCATGTCCTGGACGAGCCCGTCGCGCTCCGCTCCGCCGGGCCGCTCGACCTCGCGGTAGCGCTGCGGCAGATAGAGGCTCGGGTGGTACTGGAGATCGGTACTGAGCCGCTCGGTCTGGCGGGTCACATAGCCGCGCAGATCCAGCAGCCCCTGGAACTCGGTGAAGCTGCGCACCCGGACGCCGCGGCGGCGGGCCCGTTCCCGCAGCTCCGGCGCGGGCGGCGGGCCGTCGTGGACGAGCTCGGCGTCGGGCACCGACTCGGACGCATGGATGTGGTCGAGGAAGCGGTCGACGAACTCCGGCTGCGGGGTACCGGCACAGACCGCCACCCGCTGCTGCCGGACGAACCCGGATTCCGTCCAGGTGACGAGCAGTTGCGGCACGTCGCCGGGCACCCGCCGGAGCTGGGCCCCCTCGTGGCGGGTACGGCAGACCTCGGTGACCCGGGCGATCAGGGTGTCGAGCGGGTCCTCGACGGTACGGCAGTCCTCCGGCGCGGGCGCCGCGGAACCGGCGTCGGCCGCCAGCGCCGCGTCCGTGCCGCCGGACGCCTCGCCACCCGGGGCGTTCGACGCCTCCTGGCCGCCGAAGACGCGCCGGCCGCCGGGCCATGCGGTCGCGAAGCGCCGCGGTTGTCCGTCGGACCGCTCCGGCCAGCGGGTGACGCCGTCGTCGGTGATCCGGAGCAGTTGGTGCCGGGCCGGGGCGGCGGAACCGAAGACCGGCAGCTCGCCGGCGGCGAGGGGGAGCGCGGCGGCGGTGGGCGCGGCCGACGCGGCCCGGGGGTTGCCGGCGGGCCCGTGCAGCAGGAGGTGCAGCCGCGGCCCGGTGAGCCGGGCGAGGACGTCGCTGTCGCGTACCGGTGCGGCGCCGGATGCGGTGTCAGGACCGGCCCCGCGGCGCGGGCTCCGGTCCGGATCCGCTGCCGGCCCGTCGTCGGAGGTGAGCGGCCGGTCCGCCCCCACCGGGTGCCGCAGGGCACCGATCCGCAGCCACCCCTCCTGCTCGTACGGGCGCAGCGCCTGGGCGAACCAGGCGGCCTGCTCCGGCCCGAGCAGGCCGTACTGGTCGTCGGGGCGGTGGCTGTACGCCATCGAGGAGTTGAGCCCGGCGACGACCGTTCGCAGGTCGGGGATGGGGAACAGGCTCCAGGGCTGGTCGCCGTCGAAGACGACGTCGAGCCCTTGGTAGAGCTCCTGGAACAGCCGGTGGTAGTGCCGCCACTTGGGCCAGTAGGGCGGCCTGGGCTGCATCTCGTCGGCTTCGCAGGTGCTGAAGTACGCACGGCAGGCGGCCTGGCTGACGTCCTGCCCGCCGGGTACGACGGCGAGCCGGTCGGGGTCGAGGCCGAGCCGCGACCGCAGACCGGTCAGGAAACTGAGGGCCTGTTCGCACTCCCGTGGACTGCCGGACGCCGTGAGGTCGCCGGTGACGACGAGGAGGTCGGGGTCGGGCGCCCCGGCATCGGCGAGTTCGACGAGGTCGCCCCAGATGGCCGCCTGCAGCGCTGCCGGTTCGGCGCCGCGGCCGAAGCACGGCCCGGCGAGGTGCAGCACCGAGACGGCTTCTCTGGACGGGCTCGACTCCGCGGCCTGCGGGTAGCGCGGCGGGACCGCCGGCCGCCGGCGCCCTGCCCAGCCCGGCCGGCCGAGCGGCCGGTCCGGAGAGGGCCCGGCCGGCCGCGGGATGCTCGGTACGGCGGTGGGGGCACCGGGCGGTCCGCCGGGGAAGCCGGGGCGCGCGGTGGGCCGGGCCCGGCCCTCCAGCGCCTGGCCGACGCGGGTGAGCAGCAGGTCGCGGGCGGCCGTGGTGTCACTGACCCCCACCAGATCGACATAGGTGATGGTGGCGAGCAGCCCCTCGACCGGAATGTCCTCGGTGCGGACGGTGATCAGCCTGCGCTCCGGGGCGTCGGGGTCGGCACGTAAGGCGGCCTGCCACTCCATCCGCCCGTACCGGGAGCGCTCGTAGTTCCGGGAGAGGACGGCGATGACGGCGGCGGACTCGCTGACGCCGCGGTCCATGAAGTCGACGAAATTCGTGCCGGCCACGAAATCCCAGGCCTGCAGGACGGTGCGGTAACCGGCCTCCTCCAGCGTCCAGGCGATCCAGGAAGCCCATCGTTCGTCGGCTGGTGAATAGCTGATGAAGAAGTCCAACAGCTGTGTTTCCCCCGTAAGTTCCTGACGCCCGACCATGACGCCATCCTAGGGAGCCGATCGTTGGCGGACACCGTGTTCGCACAAATGGTGTGCCATGCTTTGCGGGTGCGTGCCGCCATAAAACGTCTGCATGTGCTCGACTGGCTGGCCGGGGGGATGCTCGCCTGCGGCCTGCTGTGTCTTGCCACCGGACTCCTTCCGGCCGAACCCGCCGGGGACGCCATGCTCCGCATCGCCCCGCTGCTCGCCTTCCTCGGGACGGTGATCGTCCTCGCCGAACTGACCAGCGCGGCCGAGGTGTTCGATGTGGTCGCCTCCGGAGTGGCGCGGGCCGGGCGGGGCAGCTACGCCGCGCTGTTCGTGCTGTGCGTGGCCTTCGCCTCGCTCACCACGATCACGCTCAACCTCGACACGACCGCGGTGCTGCTCACCCCCGTCATGCTGGCGCTCGCCTCGCGGGTGGGCATCGCGCCCGTACCGCTGGCCATGACGACGGTGTGGCTGGCCAATACGGCGAGTCTGCTGCTGCCCGTGTCGAACCTGACGAACCTGCTGGCGGCGGACCGCGTCGCGCTGACTCCCGCCGGGCTGGCGGCGAAGATGTGGGCTCCCCAGCTGGCGGCCATCGCGGTCAGCATGGGCTGTCTGTGGCTGTTCTTCTGGCGCAGCGGCAAGCGCGGCGCGGAGAACTACCCGCCGCCGGCGGTGCACCGGCCCGCGGACCGCACGCTCTTCCGCGTCTGCGGGCTCGCCTGCGTCGGCTTTCTGCTGGCCATTCTGCTCGCCGACATCCCGCTGTGGGCGGCGTCGGCAGCGGCTGCCGGGGTGGCGGTGGCGGCGTTCGCGGTCCGCCGGAGGGGCGTGCTCCGGCTGTCGCTCGTACCGTGGCGGCTGCTGGTCCTGGTGCCGGGGCTGTTCCTGGTGGTGGAGACGGTCAATGTGAACGGGCTCCACGCCATACTGGCCTCCGCCATCGGCCCGGACGGCGGGCTGCTCGGCATGCTCCGCGCCGCGGCCGTCGGCGGCGGGCTGTCCAACGTGCTCAACAACCTGCCCGTCTACCTGGCCGGGGAGTCCGCCGTGCCGGTGGGCAACCACGACCAGCTGCTGGCGCTGCTCATCGGGACGAACGTCGGCCCGGTGGTGACACCTTGGGCCTCGCTGGCGACGCTGCTGTGGTTCGAGCGCTGCCATGCCCAGGGCGTCAGGGTGTCGCTGAAGAGCTTCATGGGCACCGGAGCGCTGCTCGCCGCCGGGGCCCTGCCGGCTGCCACCGTGGCGCTCGCGCTGGCCGGTTAGGCGCCGGCCGGACGGGAGCGCGGGATCACCGCGTCAGCCCCTCAGGCCCCGCTCAGCGGACTCCGGCCGCCGCGCTCCGCCCGACCAGATCCAGCAGATACGGCATGTCGTCCGGCCGCCCGGCGACGAAGCTGCGGTCGGTGTCCGGGCCGGTGGCGTTCCCGCGGAAGGGGCTGCCGTCGAGGGCCCGGATCTCCACGCCCGCTTCCGTGGCGAGCAGCGCGCCCGCGGGCAGGTCGATGGCCTCCGCGCGGTAGCCGACGAAGCCGTCGATCGCACCGCGGGCGAGCATGGACCAGGTCAGCAGGGGCGCCCACAGCTGGAGCAGCCGCCGGGAGCGGACCTCCAGCACCTCCTTCAGGGCCCCCGCCGTCGGATCGTCACGGGCCACCCCGTGCCCCTGGGTCCAGGCGAGCAGCGGCCCCGCGGGCGACAGCGAGCGCCCGGGGCCGGTCATCCGGCCCAGTGGTCCGTACGCGCCGCAGCCGGCGAGCGCGGTCCAGGTCCGGTCGGTGACGGGGTCGTGCACGACGCCGACGGCGGCCGCGTCGCCGACGCACAGGGCGATCCCGACGACATAGGCGGGCAGGCCGATGACGACGTTGTTGCTGCCGTCGAGCGGGTCGATCAGCCAGGTGCGGGAGGTGCCGTTGGCCGCCCGGTCGCCTTCCAGGGCCCCGGCCTCCTCGGCGAGGATCCGGTCGTGCGGAAAGCGCTCCTGGATGCGGCCGACGATCAACTCCTCGGCCAGCAGGTCGAGTTCGGTGACCACGTCACCGTCGTCGCCCTTCGCCCGGACCCGGTAGTCGTCCTGGAAACGGGAGCGCAGCAGGGCGCCCGCTTCCCGCGCGGCGGAGACGGCCAGCTCCCGCTCGGCCGCGAACTGTTCCGACGGGTCGTCAGGGGTGGGGGTCATGGATCCTCCTGAGGACGGTCCGGGCGGTCCGGGCGGTCGCTTCGGCGTTGCAAGCCTGTCGTACCACTTGATGACCGGTGCCGTGCAGCGGTCCGAGGGAAAGGTCGAAGCGCCCGGGCAGAGACCGGCCGAGCACCAGCGTGGCGGCGACGCCGCCCTCGGGGACGACGGTGGTGTGGAACTCTCCAGCCGGCAGGGTGTAGACCGTGCCGCGCAGGCTGGTCTGTTCGGTGCCCGGCCCGCAGCTCACCAGGCGAGAAGTCGGCTGGATTTCGTCTACGCCCGAGGGGTGGCTGAGGACCTCGAAGACCCGGTGGGTGGGTTCCGTGGGCCGCTCGACGACCCGTACGCGCAGATTGCCCACCGCCCCGTACAGCACACAGCTGGTCAGCTCCCAGCTGTGCGAGTGCACCGGCGAGGTGGTCGGCCGCGCCGCCTCCTCGTCCGCTTCGCCCCCGAAGGCGTGCACACAGACGCCGCGGTCGCCGATGCGCTCCACCGGGAAGCAGGTGAAGCCGAGCGGATGCCGCACGGCGCGCACTCCGCGGCGGCCGGCGGCGATCTCTTCCAGGACCGAGGCGGCCGTCTCGAAGATCTCCGTGGCCGCGCCGGGCCGGCTCATGGCCTCTTCGAGCTGTCGGTGATCCATGGGGCTGTGCACTCGGCCGCTCACCTCCGGTACGGATTCTCCGCGTGCAGCGCCTTGTCGATGACCTCGCTGACGTCTCTGTCGGTGAAGGTCGAGGGAAGCGGGAGGCCGAGCCCCTCGAAGAGCCGGTGGGTCTCGTCGACCGTCGGCTCCTCGCTCAGCGGCACGGTGCGTCGCAGGTCGAGCGCGACGGCCTGTTCCCGGCTCTGGTGGAGTTCGGTGACGTAGTAGTCGTAGAGCGGCCGGTCCCGTTCCACGAGCAGGTTGACCCGCCGGGGGTCGTCCTGAGTGATGATCAAGCAGGAGGCCGAGAGGTCGAAGCGCAGGGTGGGCACGACCGACGACAGATGCACATCGATCTCCAGGGTGTCGAGCCGCTGCCGGTGCCAGCAGGCCGCGAGCACGGTGGCGAACGACTCCTTGCGGGTCCGGTCGGCGCTCCAGCTGTCCGGCGGAACGACGTCCAGCCGGTGGGCGAAGGTCTGCCGGAAGCGCGCGTACGCGGCGCAGGCCTGCTCGTCGGCCGGGTTGATGATGTCGATCTTGACGGTGAGGGAACGGCGCTGGAGCTGCGCCTCCCGGATGCAGACCGGCAGGGTGACGGCCCGCAGATAGGTCCCCGTGCCGCCCTTGAACACCCAGCGGTCGGTGTGGTGACGCGCCCGGTCCAGGGCCTGTTCGAGCTCGGCGCCGGTCAACGACCGCACCATGGTGAGGTCTTCGAGCGCCTGGTGCGTCGCCGACATCGCCCCCTGGATGTCCGCCACGCGGCGCCTGCGCTCGGTCAGCGTCCCGAAGACCAGCGCGGCCAGCACCAGCAGGGTCGCGCCGGACGTGACATTGTCCTGAATCGCCCCACCGAAGACATCCAGCAGTCCGATGACCAGCGCGGCGCCGAGAGCAACGACGCTGTCGAGATTGCGGATGGTCCAGGCGACGGAGTTCTCGATGCCCCGCCGCGTCTCTGCGGTCCTGCGTGCCACGCCCACAACCTCTCCCCCGGGTACTCGCATCGTAGGAGCGAGCCGAGCCCGGCGGCCAGGGATTCCGGCACCGACGATATCTTCTGCGCCACGTCCGTAAGGGAGTTGGGGCGGCGGACGGAGGCCGGTGGATCAGCCCTGGAACACCCTTCCAGCTCGGATCACGGCCCGGATGTCGAGCAGGGTTTCCAGACGGTGCAGGGGATTGCCGGCTACTGCGACGAGGTCGGCGTCATGGCCGACGGCGATTCTTCCTTTGCGGTCGGCCAGCCCACATGCCTGTGCGGCGAGGGTCGTGGCCGAAGCCAGGGCTTCGGTGGGGGAAAGGCCGAGCGAGCCAAGGTGGATGATTCCGTGCGGGAGCACGCCGTGGGGCTTGCGGGGACCGGCACCGGCATCGGAACAGCAGACCAGCCGCGCTCCTTCGCGGTGCATCCGTGCGAAGTTCGCGCTTCGCTGCTCCACGCGCTCGGCCATGTGGGGCGCGACCATCGAGCCTGTCGGAAGCCATGCTTCGGTGGCACCGATGAAGATGCCTGCCTCCACCACGGCCGCAACGGTCCGCCAGTCGGGTTCGACACCGTCTTCGGTGAAGAAGGAGGCGTGCTCGATGCCGTCGACGCCGGCCGCGACAGCATCAGCCATACCGTCCCGACCGTGCGCATGGGCGGTGACCGGTCTGCCGTGTGCATGGGCTGCACGGGTCACCGCGGCAAGTTCGTCGCGTGTGTACTGCGACTGGTGCGGCCCCCACCCAGGGGTGATCACGCCACCGGTTGCCATGATCTTGACTACGTCGGCGCCGCGTGCAATGCGCTCCTCGACTGCGGCCTCCAAGGCCGCGATGCCGTCGGCTTCGCCGCCCAAGAACCAGCAGTGTCCGCGAGTTCGCGTGATGGGCGGTCCGGCGGCGAGAATCTCCGGACCTGCCTCCGTGCCTGCCGTGTAGTGGTCACGGAGCGATACGGCGAGAAATTGACGATCACCGAGGTCCCGTACGGTGGTGACCCCCGCCCGCAGCTGTTGCGCGGCGTGGACGCGCATGCGTGCCAGGGTGGTGCGGGCATCTTCCTCCACCATCGCCTGCTTCGACTTGTCGTCGGGATCGAAGGCAAGGTGTACGTGCGAGTCGATGAGCCCGGGCAACAGCGTGGCATCACCAAGATCCAGGACGCGCAGGTCTGCTGACGGAGGCGCTCCCGTCATATCGACACCTGCAATGCGCGAGCCGTCTATGAGCACCAGTGGGCGCCCCGGTCGCAATGTGTACCCGTCAAACAGCCGCGCTGCGCGGACCGCCCAGATCCGCGGACGCTGCACGTGTTGTTGTTCACCGCTGGCAACCACCCGACTGTGCCTCCTCACTACTCAGTAACACTCATACTCCTCCGGTTACCGACCGCTGGATTTGCGGCCATAGAGGGGGGACGCGGACGGCTGCCGCGCCTGGCCGCGGCGGGCGGCCGGTCCGCGGCCGCCTCACTCGCCGTGGTGGAGGGTGCCGTCCTCGTCCATCCTCGGATGCATCTTCGTCGGCCCGTAGTTGTCCAGGTCCGAGGGGCGGGGCGGCTCCGGGCCGTCGGGGCCGCATCTGATCATCCGTTCGATGCGACAGATCCGGTACAGCGTGTCGGCCACCCGTACTTCGTCGGCGCGGCCCGCGGCCTTGAACTCCTCGCCGGCCCGCGCGTACTGCTCCCGTTCCCGGTCGTCGAACTTGTGGAGCAGCGGCCAGAATTCGGTCAGCCCGCTGTAGAGCTGCCGCCGCGCCTCGTGCGGGGTCGCCATCAGGGCTCCCTGCGGCTGCCACCCTGGGCCGCTGCGTTCCACCACCCCGAAGCCGACGGGAAGGAGAACGACCTCCGGATGGGATGTGCGTGCCCGGGCGGAGTCCTTGCGCACCTCCGGGGGGAACCGCGCGCCGGTATAGGTGAACCCCCGCAGCGCCAGCTTCATGGCGCCGGCCATGAGGCCGTCCTCCCGGCCGGGGACGAGGGCGAAGCCCAGGTCCCGCGACGGGGTGTCGTGCCGGCCCTCCCAGGACCGGTCGGCGGGTTCTGGGTCCGTGGGGCGCGGCGGCTCCAGGCCGCTCTCGCCGCTGCGCGCGAACTCCTCCCCGCGCACCACGCGGTAGCGCACCCCGAGGACCGTGAGCTCGTCGACCGGCTCGCGCTCCAGCACCGCCACCGCGGCCAGTAATTCCCGCCGGACGCCGGGGTCGTCGGTGTCGTCCTTGGCCTGGAACCACAGCAGGGAATTCAGGCCGTCCCGGGCCTCCTGGGGCGTGCCGCTCGTCGCGGGCCGCACCAGTCGCCAGTCCGCCGAGGTGGCGGGGTCCTGTACGGCGATACCGAAGACCGGTCCGCGGAGCATGAGATGCGGATAGCGGTAGGAGGCCTGCACGGCGTCGGCCTCGGTCACCCACTCGGCCGGATCGTCACGCCGGACCAAGCCCTCGTGCAGCCGCTCGATCTGTCGCTTCCAGTCATCATCCATGTACGCATTGTTGTGCGCGGGCAGTGGGCGGCGGGGCGGAACGTCGCAAATGATCAGGCCCCGCGGTGGCGGCCCGGCCTCAGAGGTAGAGCCCCGCGTCGGCCCCCGCGTCCTGGGCCGGGACCGACGCCGGACGGGTGCCGCGGCGCAGCGCGTACAGCTCGGCCAGCGAGGCGCCCTCGCGTCCGATGCCCTGGTCCGTGCCGAGCCAGTGCACCGCTTCCGCGCGGTTCAGCGGGCCGACCTCGATACGGGCCAGGCAGCGGCCGGGACGGATCACCGCCGGGTGCATCCGCTCCAGGTCCTCATTGGTCGTCACCCCGACCAGGACGTTACGGCCCTGGCCCAGCAGCCCGTCCGTCAGATTGAGCAGCCGCGACAGCGCCTGCCCCGCGGCGTGCTTGGCCTCGCCGCGGATCAGCTCGTCGCAGTCCTCCAGGAGCAGCAGCCGCCAGCGGCCCTTGCCGGTGCTGTCGTCCTCGCCGATCGCGATGTCCATCAGATAGCCGACGTCGTTGAACAGCCGCTCCGGGTCCAGTACGCAGTCCACCTGGCACCAGTCCCGCCACGAGCGGGCCAGGGTGCGCAGCGCGGAGGTCTTGCCCGTACCGGGCGGGCCGTGCAGCAACAGCAGCCGGCCGGCGATCTCCTCGGGCGCCACCTTCATCAGCCGGTCCATCGCCTCGGCCACCGGCGCGGTGTAGTTGGGGCGGATCTCCTCCCAGGTGCCGGCCGAGATCTGCCGGGAGGTGCGGTGCGGTCCGCGGCGCGGGGAGAAGTACCAAAAGCCCATGGGAACGTTCTCCGGCTGCGGCGCCGGCTCGTCCTCGGCGCCCTCCGTGGCCTGCGCCAGCACCTTCTCGGCCAGTTCGTCGGTGACGGCGGTGACCGTCACATCGCCGCCGCGGTTCCAGCGGGAGACCAGCACGGTGTAGCCGTCGCCCTCGGCGAGCGTGGCGCTGCGGTCGTCGTCCCGCGCCGCGCGTAGGATCCGGGCGCCCGGCGGCAGCAGCGTCAGTCCGGAACGCACCCGGTCCACGGACCGGCTCCGGGCGTAGGGCTGTTCCCCCTTGGCGAACCGTCCCAGAAAGAGCGCGTCGACGACATCGGCGGGCGAATCGCTGTCGTCCATGGTCAGCCGGAGTGGAAGGGACTCCTCGGTGGCGGACGGTGGGACGTGATCGGCACACATCCCGCCATGATCGGTCACGGCGGCCCGGCACGCACACGGATTATCCCGGCGTTTTCCCGGTACCAGAACAGAACTGTTACGCGGAAAGCCGGAGGTGAGCGCCGACCCGGCGCATGACGGGGACGTCGCTGCCCTGGCCGGAGAGTGCGCTGCCGCTGAGCCGCCCACAGACGGCGCAATGGCGGCACCCCGGGCGGGCCGTCCGGAGACTGGGGGGACGTGCCGCGAGGTGAGTGACCGCCGGAAGGAGCCGCGTCCGTGGAGCCGCCGGGCGGCATCGCCCTGACGTTGATCATGGTGTGTCTGACCGTGGTCACCGGGATGCTCGACGCCGTCAGCTTTCTGGCGCTCGGTCAGGTCTTCACCGCCACCCAGACCGGCAATCTGCTCTTCCTCGGTTTCGGTATCGCCGGGCAGGGCGGTGTGCCGGTGGTGGCGACGGTGGTGTCGATCGGTGCCTTCGTGCTGGGCGCGGCGCTCGGGGCCCGGGTGGAGTCGGGGCTGGCCCGCCTCCGGCGCCCCTGGTTCCCGGTGGCGCTGATCACGGAGGCGGTGATGCTGGCTGCTGCCGCCGCGGCGGCCTGGCAGTCGGGGCCGGCCCGGGGGCTGCCGCCCGGCCGCCGCTATGCCGTCATCGCTCTGATGGCGATGGCGATGGGCATGCGCAACGTCACGGCCATGCGGGTGTCCGCGCCCGACTTCACCACCACCGTGGAGACCCGGGCGATGACGGCACTGGTCAGCGGATCGCCGGTGGGGCGCGACAAGCGGCTGGGGTACGGCAGACACCTGGCGGGCCGTCGGCTGGCGTCGGTCGGCGCGATGTTCGCCGGCGGCCTCCTGGGGGCCGGACTGCTCGGTCTGGGGACAAGCCCGATGCTGGTGATCGCGCTGGTGGCGGCGACCGTCGCGGCCACCGCCTTCCTGGTGCCCGGCCTCGCCCGCCGCCGTACCGCCACCGGGGACTGACGAGCCGCCAAAAACGTCGCCGGGGGCGGCCGCGCACGCGTGCGCCTCTGCGGTCCGCCATCGGGGTGGACATGGACGTGTCGGTCAGCGGGGGCCGAAGCGGCGATATGACGGTGAACTGCGGTGAACATCCCCTCGGATCGGCAGATTTGCCGCGAACTGCCGATGAGTTTTGGCATGGACACTTCCGGCTACCCGTGAGTCTTGCTACGACGGATGTGGCAGAGCTCCTGCTAAGGGAGGTTCCATGAAACTGTCCCGATTCGCGGCCTTGACGTCCGCCTTCTTCGTCACCTCAGCGCTCGCGCTCACCGGCGCGAGCGCCGCCGCGTCCGCCCAACTCCCCACCGCCACCGGCTACGTGGCCCTCGGCGACTCCTACTCCTCCGGCGTCGGGGCCGGCAGCTACGACAGTGCCAGCGGCTCCTGCAAGCGCAGCGCCAAGTCCTACCCGGCCCTCTGGGCCGCGGCGCACTCCCCCTCCTCGTTTCGCTTCACCGCCTGTTCCGGCGCCCGAACGGGTGATGTTCTCAGCAGCCAGCTCGGGCCGCTCAGCAGCTCCACCGGGCTGGTGAGCATCACCATCGGCGGCAATGACGCCGGATTCGCCGACACCATGACGACCTGTGCGCTCCAGGGCGAGAGCGCCTGCCTGGCCCGGGTCGCCCAGGCCCGGACCTACATCGACAACACCCTGCCCGGCCGGCTCGACGGGGTGTACAGCGCCATCTCCCAGAAGGCCCCGGCCGCCCGTGTGGTCGTCCTGGGCTATCCGCACTTCTACCGGCTCAACGGCACCTGCATCGCCGGTCTCTCCGAGAAGTCCCGTGCCGCGATCAACGCCGCGGCTGACGACATCAACGGCGTCACCGCCAAGCGGGCCGCAGACCACGGCTTCTCGTTCGCCGATGTCAATGCCACGTTTTCCGGACATGAGCTGTGCTCCGGCAGCGCCTGGTTGCACAGCGTGACCTTCCCCGTCGAGGAGTCCTACCACCCGACCGCCGCCGGCCAGTCCGGCGGCTATCTCCCGGTGTTCGCCTCCGCTGCGTGACGACCCGTACGCCGGGCGCCGGGGAGAGGCAGTGAGATCCCGGTCTCTCCTTGTGCGCCCCGGCGCCCCGTCAGGCGCCCCCCGGGGGCCCCGCCGGCCCCGGTGGTTGCTCAACTCGCCCTGGTCCACGCCGTGTAGGTGACATTCCGTATGGTGTGCGTCAACGTCAAAGCGAGGCAGGTGAATCCGTTGACCGGTCTGCACGCGTGTCCTCCGAGAGAGATAGGGTTACCCTGCCCGGGCCGGGTGCCCTCGTAGGGTGGGGAGAGTCATGGAACAGATAACAGTGCGTAGCAGGGCGCGAGTCCCTGCGATCAACTGCGGGAGTAGTGCATCCAGTGCGCGCCTCGACCGCCATTTCGCCGTGCTGGGGGGTCCCGCCGTCCCGCAGCGTGAGGTGGAGGGCGCGACCTCGCTGATGCAGGAGCTCACCGCGCGTGATCGTGCGCGTTCGAGGAACAGCCGCGGCGCCAGGGTGTCGCTGTTCGCGCCGCTGCGCAGGCTGCGGCGCTCGCTCTTCGGCGGGCACGGCTGATCCGCTTCTGAAGCGGCATCTCGGGCGATCACACCGTCCCGGCGCGGCACTGCGGTCCGATCGCTCGTCAGACCCAGGGCGCCGGCAGCGTGTCGGTGTGCTCGCCGGGGCGGGAACCCTCGCCCCGAAGGTGCCGTGAGCCGCTCACTCGCCGGCCCCGTCCCCGCCCGGCCGGCGCAGGAGACTCCCCACCACCCGTTGCGTTGCGACGGGTGGTTTCTTGTGTGCGCCCCCGGCGGCGCCGCGCTCACAACAGCGCGAACTGCCCCTCCGGGCCCTCCTCGTGGTGGTCGAGCACGGAGGCCGGCCGGTGGGCGAAGACCGGCGCGGGCAGGATGCCGGCCGCCCGCAGCTCACCCGCCGCCAGCTGCGGACCGCCGTCCGTGGCCTGCTGCAACTCCTCGCACTGCGGCCGGAGTTCGGCCAGCAGCGCCAGTACGGTGACCAGCTCCAGCAGCTCCGAGGTCCACTCCTGGAGCCAGCTCGTGGGGCGCAGCGCCGCCAGCGAACCGGGCTCGGGCTCGTCCGCCGACGTGCCGGTGCGCGCGGCGAACCACGCCTCCAGTACGCGCATGCCGCCCGCGTGGAAGTCCCAGGCGCCCGCGGGCACCGGGGAGATCCGGCCGTCGCCGAGCAGCAGCGCCTCCTCCTCGGGGTCGTAGCCCAGGGACGGGGGCAGCCCGCGGGTGGGGAGCGCGGAACGTACGTACGGGCGGCGGCCGCCGGGCATCCGGGGCCGCTCGCCGCCGTGCCCGCCCGGGCCCTCGTCGACGTGGGCGCCCCGGGTCCACAGCCACAGCAGCCGCCCGCCGAGCGCAACACCGCGCTCCCAGATCTCCGGGTCGGCGGTGAGCGGCACCGTGCAGCCGTCGGGGGAGTGCAGGGCGCTCGCGGCGAGCCAGGCGAGCAGGTCGGTGGGGTGCACCGGGCGGTCCAGGCGCCGGCCGAGCAGGGGGAGCAGGCCGGGGGCGAGGTTGGGCTCCCGGCCGCCGGGCCGCCGGTAGAACGGACGGATCCGGCCGGGCCGGCCGGCCGGGGAACGCCCGTCGGGCAGCAGCGTGGAGCACACCAGCGGAGGGCCGGGCAGCTGCGGTACCTGGCCCCACTCGACCACGAACAGCTGCCGCTCGTCCGCCACCCGCCACAGCTCCGGCCGCGCCCCGTCGATCAGCCGGTGGTCGGGCAGCAGCCACTGCTGGTCGAACGGGCCGTGAAGGATCCGCACCGGCTCGGGGCAGGGCCCGCTCGCGCGGTGCAGCCGCCCGGTCGGGGTGGCCTGGCCCGGCAGCTGGCCGACGGCGGAGTGCAGGGTGCGGGCCCGGGACGGCCGGAACAGCCGCTCGCGGGCCGCCAGGTCGCCGGCCTCCACCAGCGCCGACCAGCGGGCGCGCAGGGTCGCCGGGTCCGGCGCGCGCACCCAGGAACGGCCGAGCCGCAGCGGCGCCACGGACCACGGCATGAGATCGGACAGCCGTGGCGCGTCCTGCTTCGCCGTCACGCGGAGCCCCTCCCGGACCGTTCGGTTGACCCCGGCATGGTAACCACGGGGCCCGGTGGGCGTACCGCCCCCGCCGGTCACACCACCCCTCCGGGGCGGTCCTCCCCGCGGTCTTCCGCTTGCTGATCTTGGCGGAGTACGGTCCTCGCCGTACGCCCGGCACACGGTGCGGACCTGGCTCCGTGCGGTGCGCCGGGACCTGCTCAGGGGAGGAGCGCCATGACGGACACCGCCTCCCCCACGCCTGAACGGCGCGGGGGCACCCCCATCGGCCACCGGGCCGCCGCGCGGCTGGACCGGCTGCCGCCGTCCCGGTGGCACCGCCGCCTCACCCTCGTCGTCGGCATCGGCGCCTTCTTCGACCTCTACGAGATCTTTCTGGGCGGGGTGCTGGCCGCAGTGCTCGCCGGGCAGTGGCATCTGGGGCACACCGCGAAGTCCTGGGTGATCGCGGCCGGGTTCCTCGGGATGTTCGTCGGCGCGAATGTGCTGTCGGTGCTCGCCGACCGCTTCGGACGGCGCCGGATGTTCCTGGTCAACCTGGCGGGGTACTCGCTCTTCTCGCTGCTGAGCGCCTGCGCCCCGGACCTGTCCTGGCTGCTACCGCTGCGCTTTCTGGCCGGGCTCGGGCTCGGCGCCGAACTCGTGCTGGTGGACACCTATCTCGCCGAGTTCCTGCCCCGGGCGGTACGCGGGCGCTATATCGCCTGGGCGTACACCGTCGGCTTCGTCGGCGTGCCGGTCGCCGCGCTGCTCGGGGCCCGCCTGGTGGCCGCGCACCGGCTGCTGGGCATCGAGGGCTGGCGCTGGCTGCTGGTCGCCGGTGCGCTGGGCGCCGGATTCCTTCAGCTGATGCGCCGCCAACTCCCTGAATCGCCACGATGGTTGGCGGTACAGGGGTGTGCTGCGGAGGCCGAACGGATCGTGGCGGGGCTGGAGGAGCGGGTGGCCCGGGAGAGCGGCGGCAGCCTGCCCTCCGTACCCGAGACGGAGAGCGTCCCGGAACGCAAGGTGCCGCTGGGCGAGATGTTCCGGGGCTGCTACCGGCGGCGGACCGTCATGTGGTGGCTCTTCCAGGTGCTGCAGACCGTCGGCTACTACGGCTTCGGGACGCTGGCGCCCGTGGTGCTCACCGCGAAGGGGCACACCGTCACCGAGTCGCTGCTGTACGCGGCGCTGAGCTTCTGCGGCTATCCGGTCGGCTCCGCGCTGTCCATCCCGCTGATCGACAGGATCGAGCGCCGGACGCTGATCATCGCCTCGGCGCTCGGCATCGCCGGCTGCGGTCTGGCCTTCGGCTTCGCCGCCGCCCCCTGGGCCGTCGTCACCTTCGGCTTTCTGCTGACGGTGTGCAGCAACGTCTTCTCCAACGCCTTCCACGTCTACCAGACCGAGCTCTTCCCGACCGGTCTGCGCAGCAGCGCGATCGGTATCGCCTACTCGCTGTCCCGGCTCACCTCGGTCGTCCTCCCGTTCGTCGCACTGAGCGTGCTCAGCGACCTCGGGGCGGCCGCGGTGTTCACCGGCTCGGCGGGGCTGATGCTGCTGCTGTGCCTGGACGTGGCGCTGCTGGGGCCACGCACGACGGGCCGGAGCCTGGAGCGGATTTGATCCCACGTTTTTGGCTTTCCCGCCGTGGTGGTTGCTGCGCTTTGCGGCGCGCCGTACGTTGTCGGCTTTCCCGCCGTGGGGGTGTTTCGCCGTTGCGCCTGCGGCGGGCGTGGTTTGTCGGGTGCGGTGCCGCTCCTCCGGACTTCGTCCTGCGGCTCGGCCCCTCCCGTGGTGGGGAGGAAACAGGCCGGTGGGGGTGTTTGTAGGTGGTCCGGTGCGCCTAGTCGGTCGCAGTGAACTTGCTACGAGTGGCGCGCCCCCACTCAGCTTCACTTTCCCACAACGGGAGGGGACGGGCCGGAGGGGCCGGTGTGTGGGACGTAAAGCGAAGCAGTCCCACATACCGGCCCCGGAGGTCCGTCACCGCACCCGACACCCACCCGGCCCGCCGCAGGCGCAACGGCGAGAAGCAACCACGGCGGGAAAGCCGAAAACGTGCGCCGCGCCGCAAAGCGCAACGGCGAGAAACCACCACGGCGGGAAAGCCGACAACGTGGGAAAAACTAAGCGTCAAGCGACACCGTGAACGAGAAGCGGTCGCCCCGGTAGTGGATGCGGGCCACATCGACCGCGCGGCCGTCCTCGTCGTAGGTGATGCCCGTGTAGTGCAGGATCGGGCTGAGCAGCGGGATCTGTAGCAGCCGGGCGGTCTCCGGGTCGGCCAGCCGCGCCTCGACGGTGTCGGTGATCCGGCTGATCCGTACGCCCACCACGTCCCGCAGCACCTTCGTCATCGGCCAGCGTGTCAGGTCCGCGGGGTCGATCCGGGCGGCGACCTCGGGCCGTACGTAGTTGTGGGCGTGGTTGGTCGGTTCGCCGGTCTCCTCGTCGCTGCGCAGCCGGCGGAAGCCCGTCACCTCGGCCACGCCGGGGAAGTAACCGGACAGTTCGGACGGCACGGTGGTGGGGCCGTGGCCCAGCAGCTCGGTGCTCATCCCGGACTGCTGGGCCACGATCGCGTCCACGGAACCCAGCAGCCGCACCGGCGCACCGCGCTGTGCGCTCGGTTCGATGAAGGTGCCTCGGCGCCGGTGCCGGCTGATCAGGCCCTCCGCCTCCAGCTCCTTGAGGGCCTGGCGCATGGTCAGCACGCTCACGCCGTAGTGCGCGGCGAGCGCGTCCTCGGTGGGCAGCCGCAGCGGCGCCTCGGGGGAGCGGCCGAGTATGGAGGCGCGCAGCGACTGCGAGACCTGGTACCACAGCGGCAGCTTGCGGTTCAGGTCGAGCGAGTCGGGAGCGAAGGTGGTCACTTGATTCCTCCGAGGAAGCCCCGTCCTTCAGGGCGGGGTAGGGGCACCTCCCGCTTGCGGGGGAGAATCGGAGTCCTGCGGAGCAGGGCACGGGCAACCGCCTCGTCGCCAGGGTGATCCGGGGCCCACGCCGTGATGGGGCGAGGCAGCCCGCAATGATCAAGGGTGCTCAACTGTCAGTCCTCCCGGGTAGGTTCGGGGTATGACGACAGCAGCGCAGACGGTGGAGGGTTGCGGGCACGCCCGGTACACCTACCGTGTGCGGGTGTCGTCCACGGCCCGTGCCGCGCTCGAGGCCGAGTGGGGCCGGTGTCGGTGGGTGTGGAATGAGTGTGTGGCCAAGTCCAAGGCCCTCCATGCCCGCGGCAGGGCCACGGGTGAGAAGCTGACCTGTGGTCCGGCGCAGCTGGACAGGATGCTGACCGGGGCCCGTGCGTGTACGCCGTGGCTGGCTGAGGGGGCGAGCGTTCCTCAGCAGCAGGTCGTACGGGATTTCGCGAGGTCGCGGGCGAAGGCGTTGAAGGACGTCAAGGCCCGGTTGCCGATGCGGCAGCGGGCGGGGATGCCCCGCTGGAAGAAGAAGCGCGAGGCCGATGCGAGTCTGAACTACACGCGGCGCGGCTTTCGGATCAGGGATGGGCGCCTGTACCTGGCGGGTGGGATTGTGCTGACGGTGGTGTGGTCGCGGGCTCTTCCCGAGCCGCCGTCGAGCGTGCGTGTGTACCGGGACGGTGTCGGGCACTGGTACGCGAGCTTCGTCGTCGCAGCGAGGAGCGAACGCCTTCCCGAAACCGGTGGCGTGATCGGTATCGACTGGGGTGTGAAGGAGACGGCCACCACCACGTCCGATGCCCACGATCTGCCCCACGCCCAGCATGGGGGCAGGGCTCAGGCGAAGCTGACCCGTTACGACCGGATGATGGCGCGGCGCAGGCCGAAGAAGGGGCAGCCGGCCTCGAAGGGCTACCGCGAGGCCAAGCGCCTGCGGGCCAAGCTGTACAAGAAGGTCGCCCGGCAGCGGGAAGACACCGGCCGCAAGTGGGCCAAGGGCGTTGTCCGTGATCATGATGCTGTGGCGGTGGAGGACTTCCGTCCGAAGTTCCTCGCCAAGTCGACGATGGCCGGCAAGGCGGCCGACGCTGCGATCGGTGCCACGAAACGCGCCCTGGTCGAGATGGGCCGCAAACACGGCCGTGCCGTGTATCTGGTCCATCCCGCGCACACCACGAGGGACTGTGCGCAGTGCGGAGCGAGAACCAAGCACGCACTCCCCCTTTCCGAAAGGACGTATGCCTGCACGGTGTGCGGAGCCGTCTCGTCCAGGGACAAGAACTCCGCCCGCGTGATGTCCCCCAGCTACCGCTGGGAGGTGCCCCCAGGTCCGGGCTGGTCTTCAACCCGGCTGGTGCTGATCGTGTAAGACCTGCGCGCCCGCCGGGCCGCAGGCGACGTGAGCCAGGAATCCCCTCCTTCAGGAGCGGGAGGAGTCAAGAGGTCTTCCCCGGTGGGCGGAAATGGCGCTGGAGACCCTGCCATACGTCGTCGTAGCCCTGCTGCAGATGGCCGGCGTCGCGGGCCTGTTCGGTGAGCGTCAGCGGCCAGCGGGTCTCGAACATGAAGGCCAGGCCGTCGTCGATCTTCTGCGGCGTGAGCTCGGCGGCGCTCGCCCGGTCGAAGGTCTCCCGGTCGGGCCCGTGCGCCGACATCATGTTGTGCAGCGAGCCGCCGCCCGGGACGAAGCCCTCCGCTTTGGCGTCGTAGGCCCCCTCGATCAGGCCCATGTACTCGGTCATCACATTGCGGTGGAAATACGGCGGCCGGAAGGTGTCCTCGCCGACCAGCCAGCGCGGGGCGAAGACCACGAAGTCCACGCTCGCCAGCCCAGGCGTGTCGGAGGGGGAGGTCAGGACGGTGAAAATGGACGGGTCGGGGTGGTCGTAGCTGATCGAGCCGATGACGTTGAAGCGCCGCAGGTCGTAGACGTACGGGACGTGGTTGCCGTGCCAGGCGACGACGTCCAGCGGCGAGTGGTCGTAGGTCGCCGTCCAGAGGTGGCCGCAGAACTTGTTGACGACCTCGACGGGGCCCTCGACGTCCTCGTAGGCGGCGACCGGGGCACGGAAGTCCCGGGCGTTCGCGAGGCCGTTGGCGCCGATCGGGCCGAGGTCGGGCAGCTGGAAGGGCCGGCCGTAGTTCTCGCAGACATAGCCGCGAGCGGTGTCGTCCAGCAGCTCCACGCGGAAGCGGACACCGCGCGGGATGAGCGCCACCTCGCCCGGTTCGGCGCGGAGCAGGCCGAGTTCGGTGCGCAGCAGCAGCCCGCCGCGCTCCGGCACGATCAAGAGCTCGCCGTCCGCGGAGCTGAACACCCGCCGGTCCATGGAGGTGTTGGCGCAGTACAGGTGCACGGCCATGCCGGTGCGCTGCGTGGCGTCGCCGTTGCCGCCCAGCGTCCACAGGCCGTCTAGGAAGTCGGCCGGGCCGGCGGGCTCGGGCAGCGGGTTCCAGCGCAGCCGGTTGGGGTCCGGGACGCAGTCGGTGAACGGCGCCGAGCGCAGCGCGCCCTGTCCGGCGCGGACGAACGGCGGATGGGCGGCCGACGGGCGGATGCGGTAGAGCCAGGAGCGGTGGTTGCGGTCGCGCGGTTCGGTGAACGCCGAGCCGCTGAGCTGCTCGGCGTAGAGGCCGAGCGGGGCGCGCTGGGGGGAGTTGCGGCCGATCGGCAGCGCACCCGGGACGGCCTCCGAGCTGTGCTCATTGCCGAAGCCGGTGGTGTACGCCAGCGCCTCGGCCACTTTCCGCGCCTGCTCGTTGCCCGTGCCTGTCATCGCGTGCTCCCGCCGCTCAAGGAATCCTATGCAAGACCTTAGGATTGCGGCAGGGGGCCGTCAACGGAGACTCCCGGCCGCGCGGCCGGAACGTCTCGGTTGCGCACCACCGGCCCGGTTGCCGGGCAGGATGGACGGGTGCAGCAGCCCACCCCGCGCCCCGCCCCGCCTCACGGCTCCCTCCGCCGCGCCCCCGTACAGCAGCGCAGCGCCCAGCGCCTGGCCCGGATCCTCGATGCCTGCGCCCATGTGCTGGAGGAGAGCGGTTACGACAACCTGAGCACCCGGTCCGTGGCCGTCCGCGCCGGCGTCCCGATCGGCTCCGTCTACCGCTTCTTTCCCAACAAGCGCGCCATGGCCGAGGCCCTCGCCCGGCGCAATCTCAACGCCTACGCGGACCGCATCACCGCCCGGCTGACCACACCGGCCCATGCGTCGTCGGAGTGGCGCCGGGCGATGGACGTGGTGATCGACGAGTACCTCGCCATGAAGCGGACGGTGCCGGGCTTCGCCCTGGTGGAGTTCACCGTCCCCGCCCCGCGCGCCGCCCGGCGGGCCAACTACGAGGTGGCCGACCGGCTGCTCGCCCTGTTCGCCGGACCGCTCGGCCTGGACACCGCCGACGAGCGGCTGCGCACCGCCTTCCTGGTGGGCGTCGAGACCGCCGACGCACTGCTCCAGCTCGCCTTCCGTACGGATCCGGAAGGAGATCCGGCGATCGTGGCGGAGACCAAGCTGCTGCTGCGGGCCTATCTGGCGCGCTATCTGGACGGCGACGGCCACGGCCACGGCGATGGGGGCGGAGGCAGTGACGGCAACGGTGACGGCGACACGGCGGACGGGGGGACCGCGGCGGCCGCGGGGGAGGGGTGAGCGCGGTACCCCGGCCCGTGCGATCCACATTGACCTGGGGTTTTGCTCGTATTGCTCTCACGTCAAGCCCTTGTTAACAAAAGTTTGCGGGACCTAACGTCAGCCCAACCGCCACCCCCGGCAGATGTTCAAGGGCGAACGTGAGGTACCCCCAATGCTGACAATCCTCGGATTCGTCATGATCGCCACCTTCCTGGTGCTGATCATGATGAAGAAGATGTCACCGATGGCAGCGCTCGTGCTGATCCCGGCGCTGTTCTGCGTCCTGGTCGGCCAGGGCGCGCACCTGGGCGACTACGTCCTCAAGGGCATCGGCGACCTGGCCCCCACGGCCGCGATGCTGATGTTCGCCATCATCTACTTCGGGGTGATGATCGATGTCGGTCTCTTCGACCCGGTCGTCCGCGGCATCCTGAAGTTCTGCAAGGCCGACCCGGTCCGTGTGGTGGTCGGCACGGCGCTGCTCGCCGCGATCGTCTCGCTCGACGGGGACGGCTCCACCACCTTCATGATCACCGTCTCGGCGCTCTACCCGCTCTACAAGCGGCTGAAGATGAGCCTGGTGGTCATGACCGGCGTCGCCGCCACGGCCAACGGCGTGATGAACACCCTCCCCTGGGGCGGCCCGACCGCCCGCGCCGCCACCGCGCTCAAGCTCGACGCCGGCGACATCTTCGTCCCGATGATCCCCGCCCTGGCCGTCGGTCTGGTCGCGGTCTTCGCCCTCGCCTACGTCCTCGGCCGGCGCGAGCGCAAGCGGCTGGGCGTGTTGACCCTCGGCGATACCCGGGTGGTGACCGAGGCCGCGGAGGAGAGGGAGAGCGAGCAGGTCCTGGTCGGTGCGGGCGCCGTTGGTACGGGCGGCGGTACGGCCGGCAGCACGCGCACCTCCGGCGGTGCCGGCACCGGTTCCGGCGCCACGCCGTCCGCCGGCGGCCCGCAGGACGAGGGCGTCGCCGACCTCCAGGTTCTGGACCCGCACCGTGCCACCCTGCGCCCCAAGCTCTACTGGTTCAACGCCGCGCTCACCGTCGCGCTGCTCACCCTGCTGATCCTCCAGGCGCTGCCGATCCCGGTGCTCTTCCTGCTCGGCGCCGCCCTCGCGCTCACCGTCAACTTCCCGCACATGAAGGACCAGAAGGCCCGGGTCGCCGCGCACGCCGAGAACGTCCTCAACGTCTCCGGCATGGTCTTCGCCGCCGCCGTCTTCACCGGGGTGCTCACCGGCACCGGCATGGTCGAGCACATGGCCCGCTGGCTGGTCAGCGGCATCCCCGACGCGCTCGGCCCGCACATGGGCCTCGTCACCGGCGTGCTGAGCATCCCGCTGACCTACTTCATGTCCAACGACGGCTTCTACTTCGGCATCGTGCCGATCCTCGCCGAGGCCGGTGCCGCCCACGGTGTGGCCCCCATCGAGATCGCCCGGGCCTCCCTCGTCGGCCAGGCCCTGCACATGTCCAGCCCGCTGGTCCCCGCCGTCTACGTCCTCGTCGGCATGGCCAAGGTCGAGTTCGGCGACCACACCAAATTCACCGTCAAATGGGCCGCGCTGACCTCCCTCGTGGTCTTGGGGGCCGGGCTGCTCTTCGGCATCCTCTAGGGGACCGGAGAGGCCGGGGACCAGGGTTCCCGGAGAGAGCGGGGGGCACGGCCGCCGGGGGTGGGGCCGTGCCCCCGACCACGTCGGGCCCGTGCCCCGACCCCATAAACGGACGTTACGGACGCCCCGTAGGCTCGTTCCCGCCGTCGCCCGGCCGGGTGGCGGCGGGCTCCCTGGCGTACGCAAAACTACCGGCGCTAGTTTGGGAGCCGGAAGAGCACCGGCGGCAGGGGAGGATCACGACGTGAAGCAGCACGACGCGATGTACATCGACGGAAGCTGGCGGCCCGCCGCGGGCGGCGACACGATCGAGGTCGTCAACCCGGCCGACGAACGGGTCATCGCCACCGTCCCGGCCGGCTCCGCGGCGGATGTGGACGCCGCCGTACGCGCCGCCCGCGCCGCCCTGCCGGGCTGGGCCGCCACCCCGCCCGAGGAGCGCGCGGACCGGCTGGCCGCGCTGCACGGCCGGCTCACGGAGCGCGCCGAGGAGATCGCCGCGACCATCACGGCCGAACTCGGCTCGCCGCTCGCCTTCAGCACGGCGGTGCACGCCGGGGTGCCGCTCGCGGTCAGCGCGTCCTACGCCGAACTCGCCCGTACATACGCCTTCGAGGAGAAGATCGGCAACTCCACCGTGCTGCACGAACCGGTCGGCGTGGTGGGCGCGATCACGCCCTGGAACTACCCGCTGCACCAGATAGTCGCCAAGGCCGCCCCGGCCCTCGCGGCCGGCTGCACGGTGGTGCTCAAACCCGCCGAGGACACCCCGCTGGTAGCCCAGCTGTTCGCCGAGTGCGTCGACGAGGCCCAGATACCCGCCGGCGTCTTCAACCTCGTCACCGGCCTCGGCCCGGTCGCCGGGCAGGCCCTCGCCGCACACGACGGGGTCGATCTGGTCTCCTTCACCGGCTCGACGGCCGTCGGCAGGCAGATCGGCGCGCTCGCGGGCGCCGCGGTCAAGCGGGTGGCGCTGGAACTCGGCGGCAAGTCCGCCAATGTCATCCTGCCCGGCGCCGACCTGGCGAAGGCGGTCGGCGTGGGCGTCGCCAACGTGATGGCCAACTCCGGCCAGACCTGCAGCGCCTGGACCCGGATGCTGGTCCACGAAGACCAATACGCCGAGGCCGTCGAGCTGGCGGCCGCCGCGGTCGCCAAGTACGTGCCCGGCGAGCGGGTCGGCCCGCTGGTCAACGCCCGCCAGCAGGGCCGGGTCCGCGGCTACATCGAGCAGGGCCTCGCCCAGGGGGCGCGGGTCGTGGCGGGCGGCCCGGAGGCGGTCGAAGGGCCCGGCTATTACATACGGCCGACCGTCTTCGCGGACGTCACCCCGGAGATGACCATCGCCCAGGAGGAGATCTTCGGCCCGGTCCTGACGATTCTGAAGTACGCGGACGAGGACGACGCCGTCCGGATAGCCAACGGCACCGTCTACGGTCTGGCCGGCGCGGTCTGGGCGGCCGACGACGCCGAGGCGGCCGCGTTCGCCCGCCGACTGGACACCGGACAGGTCGACATCAACGGCGGCCGCTTCAACCCCCTCGCCCCGTTCGGCGGTTACAAGCAGTCCGGCGTCGGCCGGGAACTGGGGCCGCACGGCCTGGCCGAATATCTGCAGACCAAGTCGCTCCAGTTCTGACCCGGCCGGGCCGCGGGAGGCCACCGCCTCCCGCAGCCCGGCACCCTCCGCCCCCGTCCTCCCGCACCGAGGAGACCCCGTGGTCCGCGCCGCCGTACTGTCCGCCGTCAACGCCCCGCTCCAGGTCACCGAGATCGACCTGCCCGCACCCGGCCCCGGCCAGGTCCGGATCAAGCTCGCCGCCGCCGGCGTCTGCCACTCCGATCTGTCGCTGTCCAACGGGACCCTGCGCCAGCCCGCCCCCGCCGTCCTCGGACACGAGGGCGCGGGCACCGTGACCGCCGTCGGTCCCGACGTGACCACGGTGGCCCCCGGCGATCAGGTCGTCCTCAACTGGGCCCCGTCCTGCGGCGACTGCCACTTCTGCGGGCTGGCCGAGCCCTGGCTGTGCGCCGATGCGGGCCTCGCCGCGAACTCCCCGTACGCCACCCTCGCCGCCGGCGACACCGCGCTCTACCCGGGCCTGGGCACCGCCGCGTTCGCCGAGGAGACCGTGGTGCCCGCGCGGGCCGCGCTGCCGCTGCCGGACGGGGTGCCGCTCGCGGACGCCGCACTGCTCGGCTGCGCGGTGCTCACCGGCTGGGGCGCGGTCCACCACAGCGCCCGGGTGCGGGCGGGGGAGTCGGTCGTGGTCTTCGGCGTCGGCGGAGTGGGCCTGGCCACGCTCCAGGCGGCGCGGATCGCGGGTGCCGGTCCGATCGTGGCCGTGGATGTCTCACCGGCGAAGGAGGAGCTGGCCCGTGCGGCGGGCGCCACCGAATTCGTGGTCGCCGACGGGCCCGCGTTCTTCGAGAAGGACGGCGCCAAGCGGATCCGCAAGCTCACCGGGGGCGTCGGCGCCGATGTCGCCATCGAGTGCGTGGGCCGCGCCGACACCATCCGTACGGCCTGGTCGGCCACCCGGCGCGGCGGCCGGACGACCGTCGTCGGCATCGGCGGCCAGGAGCAGCAGGTGACCTTCTCCGCCCTGGAGCTCTTCTACTTCGGCCGGACGCTCTCCGGCTGCGTCTACGGCAACAGCGACCCCGCCCGCGACCTCCCCGTCATCGCCGGCCACGTCCGCTCCGGCGCGCTCGATCTCTCCGCGCTGGTCACCGAGCGGATCGGCCTCGACGGCATCCCGGCCGCGTTCGACGCGATGCTGGCGGGCAAGGGCGGGCGGGCGCTGGTCGTCTTCTAGACGGCGCTGTTCTTCACGGCGGCAACGAAGGACCCCCAGGCGGCGGCGCTGAAGACGAGCGCGGGCCCTTGGGGGTTCTTGCTGTCGCGTACGGGGACGAGGGCGGGGAGGTTGTCGGCTATCTCGATGCAGTTGCCGCCAGACGTGTTGCTGTAGCTGCTCTTGTGCCAGGCGGCGGCGGTGAGGAAGTCATCGGAGACCTCGATGCAGTCGCCGCCACTCGTGTTGCTGTAGCTGCTCTTACGCCACGTCGCCTTGCTCAGGTCGATGGCTCGCACGGCACTTCCTCCAACATCCGGATGATGAACTTCCGCGACTCGGCCGGGGACAAAGCCAGGTCACGCATCGCATCGTATCGGCGCTGCAAATCCTCAACCCTGCCGTTTTCCTCGATCAGTTCACCGCGATCGTCATTCTCGGTGTACGCCACGGTACGACCGTCCAGCAGCCGCAGGAACTTCACGGCGGTGTTCATCAGGCCATGCGGACCGGCGCTGAACGGCAGGACGTGGAGGGTGATTTTCGGGCGCTCAGATGTCTCCGCCAGGTACTCCAGCTGCTCCCGCCATTTCTGAGGGTCGCGCAGCCGCGTGCGCAGCACCGCCTCGGAGAAGATGACGCGAAACGGTGGCGCGTCGTCCCGCTCCAGCAATTTCCGACGCCCTATGCGCGCCTCGACCTGCTGGTCCAGCTCCCGGCCCTGGAGGTCGCCCGTAGCGAGCGCTTCGCGCGCATACCCGGCCGTCTGGAGTAGGCCGGGCGGCGCGCTCGGGGCGTAATGCCAGAGGCTCATCGCCTCCTGTTCCAGCGCCATGTACCTCCGGTACTGCTCCAGGAACTGCGTAGGATCCCCCACCGCCAACTCCCACAGCGTCAGCAGCCATTCCTCCGCCTCGTAGTGCTGGGCCAGCGCCTCCACCACCTCCGGGCTGCCGATGGTCTTCCCGCTCTCCATCTTCCCGAACAGCGACGCGTCCCAGCCGAGCACCGCACCGAGCTTGCGCAGGCTGTCGCCCTTCTGTGCACGCAGTAAGCGCAGTTCCTCCGCGAACCGCTTGCGCGGCTCCTTGCTCCGTCCGGTGACGACCCTTCTCGGCGGCATGGGACCTCCTCCGTAACCGGCCAATTCCCGTAATGGCCAGAACACTTACGGTAGTCAGCCCTTGGCGGGCCGCGCAGGGAATTGCAGCGCCAGGCCGTCCACCAGGGCCCGCAGCCCGGTCTCGAACGCGCCCTCGTCCACCTGCCGTTGATGCTCCGCCAGCAGATGGGCCTGGCCCAGATGCGGATAGTCGGCGGGGTCGTAGGCGCTCGGGTCGTCGACGAAGCCGCGGGCGAACGAGCCCAGCGCGGAGCCGGCCACGAAGTAGCGGACCATCGCACAGACCCGGGTGGCCTGGGCGGGCGGCCAGCCCGCCTCGACCATGCCGCCGAACGCCGCGTCGGCCATCTTCAGTCCGGCGGGGCGGCGGCCGGGCCCCTGGGCGAGGAACGGCACGATGTGCGGATGCGCGGCGAGCGCCGCGCGGTAGGAGCGGGCCCAGCCGAGCAGCCCGGCGCGCCAGTCTCCGCCCGTCTCCAGCGCCGACACATCGACCTGGGCGATGACCGTGTCGGCCACCGCGTCGAGGATCTCGTCCTTGGTCGTGAAGTGGTTGTAGAGGGAGGGCCCGCTCACGCCCAGCTCCGCCGCCAGCCGTCGGGTGGAGAGCGCCGGCAGCCCCTCGGAGTCGATGAGCGCCAGCGCCGTGGAGACGATGCGTTCGCGGCTCAGCAGGGGCTTACGGGGTCGGGCCATGACGAACATAGTAGGGGCCGTCCGACGAAAACTAGCAGTGCTCATTAACGCGCTCCGGCCGGCCCGTCCGCACCCGCCGGGCCCTAAGCGCTTGCTCAGCGGCGCGATATGGTGTTCGATCCGTCAGTGGAGGGTCCCTGGCGGATCGAGGAGCGGGGAGCGCGATGGGTGCGGCGGCGGAACGGGCCGAAGAGGAGAACGAGGAGTGGGCCGGGGTGACCCCGGATGCCGCGCGACGGCTGGTCGGTGCCGCCGTCGAGGCCTTCGCGGAGCGCGGCTACCACGCGACCACCACCCGTGACATCGCCGGCCGGGCCGGGATGAGCCCGGCCGCGCTCTACATCCATTACAAGACCAAGGAAGAGCTGCTCTACCGCATCAGCGGCATCGGCCACGAAAAGGCGCTGCGCATCATGGGCGCCGCCGCCGGGGCCGGGGGCAGCGCCACCGAGCGGCTGCGCGACGCCGTGCGCACCTTCGCCCGCTGGCACGCCGAGCACCACACCACCGCCCGGGTCATCCAGTACGAGCTCCAGGCGCTGAGCCCCGAGCACTACACCGAGATCACCGGTCTGCGCCGCAAGACCGACCGGTTGCTGCGGCAGATCATCCAGGACGGCGCGGACAGCGGGGAGTTCCGGGCCGACGACGTCCCGGGCACCACCCTCGCCGTGCTGTCGCTGTGCGTGGACGTCGCCCGCTGGTTCACGGCCGACGGCCCGCGCACGCCGGACGAGGTGGGCACCCTCTACGCCGATCTGGTGCTGCGGATGGTGGGCGCGGCGGACCGGGGCTAGTACGACCCGGAGGGGTTGGGGGCGCGGCCGGTGGGGTGTCGCCAGGCGCACCGGCCGGTCGGACGCCCCGGCACCGGCCCGTCCGGTCCCGGCCCGGTGTGCGGGGCGTCGCCCGGCCTACAGGTAGAACCGGCTGACCGTCTCCGCGACGCACACCGGCTTGTCGCCGCCCTCGCGCTCGACGGTCACGACCGTGGTGAGCTGGACGCC
The DNA here is from genome assembly GCF_900221035.1 of Streptomyces sp. 2323.1. Classification (NCBI taxonomy): domain Bacteria; kingdom Bacillati; phylum Actinomycetota; class Actinomycetes; order Kitasatosporales; family Streptomycetaceae; genus Streptomyces; species Streptomyces sp. 2323.1. The sequence continues at coordinate 6,449,526 of NZ_LT907981.1, forward strand.
GCCGGACACCTCGGCCACCTCCGCGATCCGGCCCGTGGCGCGCAGCCGGGAGCCGACCGGGACGGTCGCCGGGAAGCGCACCTTGTTGCTGCCGTAGTTGATGCCCATCGTCACGTTGTCGACCCGCATCAGCTGCGGGACGAGGGCGGGCAGCAGCGACAGCGTCAGATAGCCGTGCGCGATGGTGGTGCCGAAGGGTCCGGCCGCCGCCTTCTCCGGGTCCACATGGATCCACTGGTGGTCGCCGGTGGCGTCCGCGAACAGGTCGATCCGCTTCTGGTCGATCTCCAGCCAGTCGCTGGTGCCCAGGTCCTCACCGACCGCGGCCCGCAGTTCGTCGAGCGATCCGAACACTCGGGGCTCTGCCATCTCCGTCTGCCTCCTCGGGATCCATCCACCGCCGCCGACCGGCCGGGCGGCGGACTAAGCGCTTGCTCAGCATGCGGAGTACGGGCACCCGCTGTCAACGCTTGGGGACCACCGGACACGTCCTAGGGTGGAACCGTGCCCCAGCTTCCGTACAAGGTTCATGAGCTCTCCGTCGGCCAGCTCTCCGCGCGGAGTGGCGCCGCGGTCTCCGCGCTGCACTTCTACGAGTCCAAGGGGCTGATCAGCAGTACCCGTACGGCGGGCAACCAGCGCCGCTACTCCCGTGATGCGCTGCGCCGGGTCGCGTTCGTGCGGGCGGCGCAGCGGGTCGGGATTCCGCTCGCGGTGATCCGTGACGCGCTGGCGGAGCTGCCCGACGAGCGCACCCCCAACCGCGCCGACTGGGCCAGGCTCTCCGAGGGCTGGCGTTCCGAGCTGGACGAGCGGATCACTCAACTCGTGGAACTGCGCGACCGGTTGACCGACTGCATCGGCTGCGGCTGCCTCTCGCTGGAGACCTGCGCGCTGTCCAACCCGTACGACAACCTCGGCGAGCAGGGGCCCGGCGCGCGCCGGCTACGGGTCGACCGGAGCGCCCAGGACCCGGAGGGGGCGCAGCGGCGCGCCGGCGACCCGCAGGCCGGGGCCGGGCGGCAGAGCGGAACGCCGGGTGGCCAGGGCGCGCCGGGGTGCTGTCCGGACGAGGGGTGAGCGGGTGTGCGTCCGTCCCGGTGAGGGGCGGACGCACACACCTCGGGGTCACCAGATGGCCGGCTTGCGGCCCGCCCAGGGGCGGGCCTGCTCCAGCTGGGCGGAGAGCGCGATCAAGGTGGCCTCGTCGCCGTACCGGCCGGCCAGCATCACCCCGATCGGCAGGCCCTCGGCATTCCACTGGAGCGGGACGCTCACCGCGGGCTGGCCGGTGGCGTTGTAGACCGCGGTGAACGGGGTGAAGGCGCCGATGGCGGCGAACTCGGCCTGTGGGTCGGTGTCGTTGCGCAGTGCGCCGACCGCTACCGGAGGCGCGGCCACGGTCGGCGAGAGGATCACGTCGTAGCCGCCCGGCGGCATCAGCCCGTCCGCGAGGGACTGGGCGAGCATCCGGAAGGCATACAGCGAGCGGGAGAATTCCGTGCCGGAGACCTCGGCGCCGCGGGACCGCAGATAGCGGGTGAGCGGCATCAGCAGTTCCTCGCCCCCCGGTGGTACGGGGCGGCTCGCGGCCAGCACCGACCAGACGCGGGTGAAGGCGGTGAGGATGCCGTCGTCGGCCGGCAGCGCCAACTCCTCGACCTCATGGCCGAGTCCGGACAGCAGCGCGGCGGTGTCGGTGGTGGCGGTGCGGCAGTCGGGGTGGACCTCGACACCGGGGACGGGCGCCTCGGTGAGGCAGGCGATCCGCAGCCGTCCCGGGTCGCGGCGGGCGTGCCCGGCGAAGGTCTCGCCGGGCGGCAGCGACGGCGCCGCGAACGGGTCGCCGGGCATGGGGCCCGCCAGGACGTCCAGCAGCGTGGCCGCATCGGCGACCGTACGGGCCAGCGGGCCCGAGGTGGCCAGGCCGGAGACGTCGTGCAGCAGGGGGCCGCCGCTGATCCGGCCCCGGCTGGGCTTGATGCCGAACAGCCCGCAGACGGACGCCGGAATGCGGATCGAGCCGCCGCCGTCACTGGCATGCGCGAGCGGCGCCAGTCCGCCGGCCACGGCCGCGGCCGCCCCGCCGCTGGAGCCGCCCGCCGAGCGCTCCGGGTCCCAGGGGGTGCGGGCGGGCGGCGCGAGGTCGTTCTCGGTGTAGCAGGGCAGCCCGAATTCGGGGGTGTTGGTCTTGCCGAGCAGGATCGTGCCGCCCGTCCGCAGCTTGGTGACCACATGGTCGTCGAGCACCGGCACATTCTCGGCCAGCGCCCGGGAACCCATCGTGCAGCGCACCCCGGCGACCTGGTTGAGGTCCTTCACCGGGACGGGGACGCCGTACAGCGGGGGGAGTTCGCGGCCCTCGCGGCGGGCCGCGGCGGCCTCGCTCTCCGCCTCCGAGGCCTGCTTGCGGGCGATCTCCGGGGTACGGGTGAGGAACGCGCCGAGTGTGTCGTCGAGCCGCTCGATCCGCGCCAGATAGTGCTCGGTGAGCTCCACCGGGGAGATGTCACCGGACCGGATCCCCTCGGCCTGTTCGAGCGCGGTCAGATCGTGCAGTTCGGCCATGGACGTCCACCTTCTCCTGGAGGTACCTCCCATGCCCTTGAGGCATGGGGGCGGGGCCCGTGCGGCCTGGTGCCGTACGGGCGGGGCCGGTGCCCGCCGGGCGCGTTGCCGGTGCGGGTGGTCAGCCCATGCACAGATCTTTCAGTTTCCCGGTCGGCGCGTAAAGGCCGTATACGAACGGACAGTTCATGCGTCTCAGGGAGACCCGCTCATCAAGGCCGCCGCGGCACGTATCAGCTCGGCGTTGTCGCGGGCCGGGCGGCCGTCGGGCAGCAGGAGGGTGTCCTCCAGGCCGATCCGGGTGTCCAGACCCAGCGCGCCGGCCAGCCGCAGCATCGGCCAGGCCCCGTCGTCCATGCCGTGGAGCAGCACCGGGCGGCCGGGCGCGGCATCGGCCAGCGCGGCCAGCAGCTCGCGCGCGGTGGCCGGCGCGGACGCGGCGTCGGTGCCGGCGTCGGTGCCGGTTTCGGTGCTGATCACTTCGGCCAGCACCCGCAGCACCTTGGGCGCGAGAGGGGAGCGGGCGAACAGCCCGGCGGCGTCGGTGCGGGCCCAGATGCCGGCCTCGACGCCGACGCCGCGCTCCATCAGGGCCGCGGCAAGCGCCTCGGCGCCCGGCTCGTGCCAGTTCACCGACGCGTGATCGGGCAGCACCGTCCAGGACTTGATCCGCGCCAGCCGGCGCTCGGGATCCGGCTCGGCCCAGGCGCCGGTCGTCACCCCGACCGGGACGTCCACCACCGACCGGATCGCCTCCAGGGCCGCGGCCACCACCTGCGGGGCGAGCGAATCCTGGCCGCACGGGGTCTTCGGATGGACATGGACATCCTCGGCGCCGGCCGCCACCGCCTGCCGTGCGGCAGTGGCGAGGGCGGCCGGTGACATCGGTAAGGCGCCGGAATCGGCCGCGGTCCGGGGGCCGTTGAGACAGACCTGAATCATGCCCTCATGATGGCAGCAGGGTCTGACAACGTCCGGACCCGGCCTTTCCCCCTGTGCCCGGCGCGGCTTTCCTGGCCTGCTCAGGCCGCCGCGAACGCCCCCGCGCTGCGGACCCGGTCCGCGGACATCAGCGCCTCGGGCGTGAGCACGGACACCGGCGCGAGCACGCCGCACTCCCGGCAGGCCGGCCCGGACGCCGGGTGGTTCATGGATTCGGGGAGCCAGGTGAAGCGGGTGCCGCCGCACACCGGGCAGTCGCGGCGCGGGCGTCCCGCCTCCATCGCCGCGATCATGTTGCGGAGCACCACCGCGAGGCGGGCCGCGGGGTGCTGTTGCGGCGACTGGCACGGCACGATGTCGCAGCCGCCCCAGGTACGCCGGTGCCATTCGTCGAGGGCACCGGGCTGCCGGATGCCGTCGTGCTTCTCCTTGCGGCGCCGGGCGGCGAACTCTTCCTCGTACGCGAGCCAGAGAGTACGGGCCTCCTCCAGCTCGGTCAGCGCGGCCACCAGCCGCTCCGGATCGGGATCGCGGTCCTGGGTTGCGATACCGGCCCGGGTGCACAGATGGTGCCAGGTCGCCCGGTGCCCGTAAGGGGCGAAGCGTTCAAGGCACTTGCGCAGCGCGGTACGTCGTTGGGTCGCGACGAGACGTGGATTGCGGACCTGCTCTGCGAGGGCTCTGAAACCGGCCATTTCTTCCCACCTCCGTGGGGAGGATCCGACTTGACGTGGATGAGACGTAGCCTGCCCCCACTTGGATCCATCGAACTTTTTTGCGGTTTTGGCTGGTGGGTGCCGGGGTGTGATCCGGGTGGGGTGTCGGGGTGCGGGCCGGCGGTGGTCCGGGAGGCGGGCCGGGGTGCGGGACCCGGCGGAGCCCTGGGGCGGGGTGGCGGCTCCGGGTGCGACCCGGCGGTGCAGTGGCGGCCGTCCGTCCCATGTCCCCTGAGAAAGCAAAAAGTTGACTGTTGTTCATCTTCCGGCCGGGGATAACCGCCGGTAACGTCCCGCCCACCTTCCCCCAAGGTCTCGAAGAGCCGGGGGGACCCCCATCGAGGAGCAGGAATGCGACGACGTACCGGAAGGCTCAGGACCGCCGCCGCGGCGGCCCTGTTCGCCTTGGGTGCCACGTTCTTGGCACCGCCCCCCACCGCGGCCGCGGCCGTGCACGACGCCGACGACTACTGCCAGGGCCAGTGCGCCGACATCCTGCCGCCCGGCGCCACCGGCAACGCCACCTTGGTGGAGATCCTCGGCAACAAGCTGTTCGGCACCCACCCCGAGCACTCCACCGACCAACTCGCCCCGTACGGTGCGCTGGCGAGCGGCTATCAGTCGCTCACCGACGACACCCTCACCAATTTCTTCAACGACGCCTCCTTCGGCGTTCCCCAGGACCAGGTCGGCAAGGTCACCACGCCCCGCAACGACGTCACCATCACCCGGGACAAGAAGACCGGTGTCCCGCACATCAAGGGCACCACCCGCTACGGCACCGAATACGGCGCCGGCTACGCGGCGGGCCAGGACCGGCTCTGGCTGATGGACCTCTTCCGCCACATCGGCCGCGGCGAGCTGACCTCCTTCGCGGGCGGCGCGCTCGCCAACCAGGGCCTGGAGCAGCAGTTCTGGCCGCAGGCGCCGTACACCGAGGAGGATCTGCAACAGCAGGTCGACTACATCAAGGACCACAACGGCGAGCGCGGCAAGCTGGCCATGCAGGACGCCCAGGCGTACGTCGACGGCATCAACGCCTACCGCGAACAGTCCAAGAACGGCCGCTACTTCCCCGGCGAGTACGTCCTCACCGGCCATGTCGACGCGATCACCAACGCCGGTGAGATCCAGCCCTTCAAGCTCACCGACCTGATAGCCCTGGCCTCCGTCGTCGGCGGGCTGTTCGGCAACGGCGGTGGCGGCGAGGTCCCCTCGGCCCTCGCGCTGCTCTCCGCCCAGCAGAAGTACGGCGTCGAGAAGGGCACCGCGGTCTGGGAGTCCTTCCGGGAGCGCAACGACCCCGAGGCCGCCAAGACCCTGCACGACGGGAGCAGCTTCCCGTACGCGGTCAAGCCGGCCAAGGCCAAGGGCACCGCGCTGCCCGACCGCGGCTCGGTCACCGCCGAGCCGCTGGTCTTCGACCGCACCGGCGCGGCCACCGTCAAGAGCGGGACGCCGCCGCGGGACCCGGTCAAGGCCCCCAAGAAGTACCGGAAGCTGGAAGGGCTCTTCAAGGACGGGGTGCTGCCCAAGGGGAGCTTCGACCCGACGCAGCACCGCGGGATGTCCAACGCCCTGCTGGTCTCCGGCAAACACACCGCGAGCGGCCACCCCGTCGCCGTCTTCGGCCCGCAGACCGGGTACTTCGCGCCCCAGCTGCTGATGCTCCAGGAGATCCAGGGCCCCGGCATCAGCGCCCGCGGAGCCTCCTTCGCGGGCGTGGGGATGTACGTCCAGCTCGGCCGCGGCCAGGACTACGCCTGGAGCGCCACCTCCGCCGGCCAGGACATCACCGACACCTACGCCGTCGAGCTGTGCAACGCGGACGGCTCCGCGCCCACCAAGGACTCCACCTCCTACCGCTACCACGGCGGCTGCGTCCCCATGGAGAAGCTGGAGCGGACCAACTCCTGGAAGCCCACCGTCGCCGACCCGACCGCGGCCGGCTCCTACCGGATGCAGGTCTTCCGGACGAAGTTCGGGATCGTCAGCCATCGCGCCACCGTCGACGGCAAGCCCGTCGCCTACACCGCGCAGCGCTCCACCTACCGCCACGAGGCCGACTCGATCATCGGCTTCCAGATGTTCAACGACCCGTCCTACGTCACCGACGCCGCGTCCTTCCAGAAGGCCGCCGGGCACATCGGCTACGCCTTCAACTGGTTCTACGCCGATTCCCGGAACATCGCGTACTACAACAGCGGCCTCAACCCGGTCCGCAATCCGGACGTCGATCCGGCGCTGCCCGTCAAGGCGGACGACGCCTACGAGTGGAAGGGCTACGACCCCGCCACCAACACCACCGACTACACGCCACCGGCCCAGCACCCGCAGTCCGTCGACCAGGACTACTACATCTCCTGGAACAACAAACAGGCCAAGGACTACGACTCGGCGGGCTTCGGCAACGGCTCGGTGCACCGCGGCAATCTGCTGGACGACCGGGTGCGCGCCCTGACCAAGGATGGCGGGGTGACCCGGGCGTCGCTGACCCGCGCCATGTCGCAGGCCGCGGTCACCGATCTGCGCGGTGAGGACGTGCTGCCCGAGCTGCTGCGGGTGCTGAACAGCAAGCCCGTCACCGACCCGAAGCTGAAGGCCGCGGTCCAGCAGCTGGAGGCCTGGGGCAAGGACGGTGCCCAGCGACGGGAGACCGCCGCGGGCTCGCACACCTACGCCCACTCCGACGCGGTGCGGCTGATGGACGCGTGGTGGCCGCAGATGATCGAGGCGGTCTTCAAGCCCGGCCTGGGCGGCGACCTCTATGACGCGCTGCGGGCCAACCTCGGCATCGACGAATCACCGTCGGCCGGCCACGGCCCGACCGGGGGGCACGCCGGTTCGGCCTTCCAGTACGGCTGGTGGAGCTATGCGGACAAGGACCTGCGGGCGGTGCTCGGCGACAAGGTGCAGGGCCCTCTCGCGGAGCCGTACTGCGGTGGCGGTGACCTGTCCGCCTGCCGTGACACCCTGCTGGCCACCCTCCAGCAGGCGACCGGGAAGACCGCCGAGCAGGTCTACCCGGGCGACGGCAGCTGCAAGGCCGGCGACCAGTGGTGTGCGGACGCGATCATCCACCGCACGGTCGGCGGTCTGACCCACGACACCATCAGCTGGCAGAACCGGCCTACGTATCAGCAGGTCGTGGAATTCCCCGCCCACCGGTAGCGGATGTGCGGCGGCCCGCCCCTTCGGCGGACCGGATACCGGTGGCAGGCCCCGGGCGCGCGCCCGGGGCCTGTGCCCGTCCAGGGGCCCGGTGAGCGGCGCCGTGCATCCTCGCGCGGGGCGCGTCCGGCGAACCGGGGATTTACTTGACCATTCGACGGTTACCGAGAACGCATCCGGCATTTTCCGGAAGAAACCCCCAGCTATCCCGTCGGTGTCCGGGCGGGTTTTCCCTGGGGTTATGCTGCACCGTCCTGAATTCCGGGGATGGGAAGGCGAGTAGGGGCGCATGGCTTTGTTAGGTCCGCAGCAGTACCCGACGGAGTTGCTGGATACCACCATGGACCAGCTGCGCACGCTGATCGTCGTCCACGAGACGGGCACCGCGCTGGGTGCCGCGCGCCGGCTCGGCCGGGAACAGTCCAGCGTGCAAAAGCAGCTGGACACCATGAACCGCACCTTCTCCGGGCTGTGCGGCGAGGAGTTGGTCCTCAAGCAGGGGCGGGGCAGGGACGCCCTGTTCACCGCGACCGGCGAGGCGCTGGTGGAGCTGGCGCGGCGCACCCTGGGGGAGTGGTCGGACGGGGTGCGCGATGCCCGCCGCCGGCTGGGCCGGACGCTGTCGGTCGGCACCACCCGCTATACGCTCGGCTTTCTGCTGGACGCCGTGGAACGCGTCACCGAGGAATTCGGGCGCGACGATGTCGATCTGAAAGTGACCCATGTCCGCACCGGCGACCTTTTCGCCAAATTGCGCTCCAAGGAGCTCGATCTGGTCTGCGGCAGCGTGGTCGTCACCGAGGGCAAAGAAGCGGAAGTGTTTGGTCCGTACGAGGTCATGGAATGGCGGCGCAGCGGGCTTTCCCTGCTGACGAACCTGCCGCCGGAGACGCTCCCCGGCACCTCCTTCCACGCCCGTGCACTGCCCGGGCTGCCCCTGGTCGTCTCGGCGCGCGGCCTGATAGACCGCTTCCTGACCTCGTGGTACGGCCCGGATTACGGGCAGAAGCTCTCCATCGCGGCCGAGATCGAGGCCGCCCACTACGGCTTCGAGCTGCTGCGGTCCGGGGTGGTGAGCGGGGCGATGCTGGTCACCCGGGGTATCGGGGAAGCGGCCGCGGACGGCCGTCTCCCGGAGGCCGGCGGACTGCGCACCCTGGAGCTGGTCGGGGAGGCGGGTCCCCGGACCGAGGTACTGGTCGGGGTGTTCACCCGCCGCGGGGAGCGCGGCTCCTACGCCCCCGGCCATCCCCTCAACCTCCTGTGGGACGCCCTGTCGTGGGAGAGCGGCCGATGGTGGTTCCGGTCGTGAGGCAGCGCATCCGCCGTTCTGAGGTGTCGTCAGGAACCGGCCGTGGCGCCCGCCCGGTCGCGGACCGGGGTGCCGTACGCTCGTTCCCGACCAGGGGTGCCTGAGGCGGGACAACGTTGGGGGGACTCCCGTGACGGAAACACAGCAGACCACCGGTGCACCCGCGGCGGACGCCACCGGGGAGCGCGGCGCGGTGCGGGGCAAACGGCTCATCCCGGTGCTCTTCGCGGTCGCCGCCCTGGCCTACCTCCTCGACCTGAGCAGCAAACTGCTCGTGGTCGCGAAGCTGGAACACCACGACGCGGTACAGGTCATCGGGACCCTGTTGCAGCTCCGGGTCATCCGCAACCGCGGCGCCGCCTTCGGCCTCGGCGAGGCGATGACCATAATGTTCAGCTTCATCGCCGCGGTGGTGGTCGTCGTCATCGTGCGCCTGGCCCGCAAGCTCTACAGCGTGCGCTGGGCCCTCGCGCTCGGCCTGCTGCTGGGCGGGGCGCTGGGCAACCTCACCGACCGGCTCTTCCGCGCGCCCGGCGGATTCCAGGGCGGGGTGATCGACTTCATCGCCCCCGCCCACTTCGCCGTTCTCAACCTCGCCGATGTGTCGATCTGCTGCGGAGGATCCCTGGTGGTACTGCTCGCCTTCCGCGGGCTGGACCCCGACGGCACCGTCCACCGGAGCGGGGGCGGGCGCCGGCAGAGCGGCGGCGGGCGCCGGCCCTCCCCGGCGCGCTCTCAGCGGTAGCGCAGCGCACTCCGCTGACCTTCGGCTACGAGTTCACGGCACTGCCCGACTGATCGGCGGCCCAGGAGGCGAGGACGCGGAGTCCGTCGTGGCCGGGGCTGCCTGCCTCGGCGGTCCAGATGACGAGTTGCTGGTCGGGGTCGGTGCTGGCGGTGAGGGTGTCCCAGTCGAGGGTGAGGTCCCCGGCGACGGGATGGTGGAATGATTTGGTGCCGACATTGCGAGCGGCCACGCAGTGCTCGCCCCACCACTGGCGGAACTGCTGGTCCTGGACGGACAGCTCGCCGACCAGTTCGGTCAGGCGGGGATCGGTGGGGTATTTCGCCGCTTCCATGCGCAGCTGTGCGACACAGGTACGGGCGACGGTTTCCCAATCCGCGTAGAGTTGCTTCATCGCCGGGTCGGTGAAGATGATCCTGACGTAATTACGTCGATTCTCGGGAATGGCTGCGAAGTCCGTGATGAGGGCGGCGGACAGCGCATTCCAGGCAAGAATGTCCACACGACGGCCGAGGACTATCGCGGGCGTCGAGGCGAGGTCGTCCAGCAAACGCTGCAGCTGCGGCTGGACCTGCTGGCGCGCGCGGGAGCGCGGGCGGGCGTGGTCTTTGCCGGCGAGTTCGTACAGGTAGGCCCGCTGGTCGTCACCCAGGCGCAGGACGTGCGCCAGGATTCCCAGCACCGAGGCCGATGCCTGCATGCGGCCCTGTTCGAGGCGGGTGTAGTAGTCGGTGCTGATGGCCGCGAGCTGGGCGACTTCCTCGCGGCGCAGGCCCTTGACCCGTCGCGGAGCGCCGCTGTCTGGCAGGCCCACTGCGCGGGGACTGAGTTCGGCCCGGCGGGCCTTGAGGAATTCACCCAACTCGTTGCGGCGCGCGCTGGTGGTCATGCATCCAGTGTGACAGCTGGCACGACCCGGGAGAGGGGGATGTTTTTCTCCCTGGATGATTTCCTCCCAGGATGGAATTCTCCTCTTTGCGAGAATTACGGCCGGTGCGAGAGTCGATGACGCGGCCGGTAGCTACCGGCCGCCGAAGTCAAGCCGTTGAGTACGTCGAATACGTTCGTCGGATGCGTTGAAGATCGCTCGGCCTCTTCGGCACGTACCGATGTTCGCAGCGCGCATAAAAGAAAGCGAAGAGGGACATGAAGACGAACGTCACCTTCCCCAGCAACGGCCTCACTCTCGCCGGACACCTGTACACCCCGGGTACCCCGTCGGCCGGCCCCGCGCCTGCCGTCGTGGTCGGACACCCGGCCATGGGCGTCAAGGAGCAAACCGCGGCGGTCTACGCCGAGCGCCTCGCGGCGCGGGGCTTCGTCGCCCTGACCTTCGACGCCGCCTACCAGGGCGAGAGCGAGGGCGAGCCGCACGGGCTGGAGAACCCGTTCCAGCGGGCGGACGACTTCCGCAACGCGGTCTCCTACCTGGCCACCCGGGACGACGTCGCCGCGGAGCGGATCGGGGTGCTCGGTATCTGCTCCGCCGGCGGGTACGCGCCCTTCGCGGCGCAGACCGACCACCGGATGAAGGCGGTCGCCACGATCAGCGCCATGGACCTGGCGGGCTTCTTCAAGAGCGGCGACCCGGCGGGCTTCGCGACGATGGTCGAGACGGCCGGCCGCCGACGCAGCGAGGAGGCGGCCGGCGAGACGCCCGCCCTGGTCAGTGTGCTGCCGGAGCTGGACCAGATCGACGCGTCGACCCCGGAGCTCGTCCGGGAGTCCGTCGATTACTACAAGACGCCGCGCGGCGGGCACCCGCGTGCCACGGGTCTGTGGGTGGCGCGCAGCGCGGACCAGCTCGACCAGTTCGACGCCTACGCCCAGGTCGACAAGATCGCACCGCGCCCGTTCCTGATGATCGCGGGCACCGAGGCGGCCACCCGTCCGTTCAGCGCGCACGCAGTCGCCAAGGCCGGCCGCACGGCGGAGCTCTTCGACATCGAGGGCGCGACCCACGTGGATCTGTACGACAAGGACGAGTACGTCACCCAGGCCGTTGCGAAGCTGTCCGAGTTCTTCGGCGCATATCTGGCTGCCTGACCCTGATCCTGTCGCGTCACTGCTCACGAGCGCACGTTCCGGCTCGGTGCAGGGGCCGGTCAACAGGTGAAATGGCCTGTCCCGGTTCTTGAGACGACGACAGGCGCGGAGCGGGACCGGCCCAACGCCGTTACGGATAGCGCAGATACCGCCGCCGCACCGCACGGAAGCGGGTGAGCTTCTCCTGCCAGGCCGCGGTGATCTCGTCCGGCCCCGCGCCCGCGTCGATCATCGTCCGTACGGCCGCGGAGCCGGTCAGCCGGTCGATGCCGTGGTCCGGCCGCCAGGCGAAGCCCTTCCAGACGCGCTTCGCGGTCACCAGCAGGCCGATGCTGGTGCGTACCGGATCGAACGCCTCCGGGTCGTGGACGTGCAGCTGGACGCCGCCGATCGTGGTGCCCTGGAACTTGGAGAAGGTGGGGGTGAAGTACGCCTCCCTGAAGTGGACGCCGGGCAGGTCCAGTTCGGTGGCGGCCGCGGCCCACCGCCGGTCGATGCCGTCCGCGCCCAGCAGCTCGAAGGGGCGGGTGGTGCCGCGGCCTTCGGAGAGGTTGGTGCCCTCGAAGAGGCAGGTCCCGGCGTAGACGAGGGCGGTGTCGGGGGTGGGCATGTTGGGGCTCGGCGGCACCCAGGGCAGGTCGGTCGCCCCGAAGAAGTCGGTGCGCCGCCAGCCGGTCATCCGGACGGTCTCCAGCTCCACCGGGCGCCCGGCGGCCTGCGGGACGAACTCGCCGTTGAACAGCAGCGCCAGCTCCGCCACCGTCATCCCGTGCGCCTGGGCGATCGGCTCCCGGCCGATGAACGAGGCGTACGCCTTGTCCAGCACCGGGCCGGTGGCCGCGCGGCCGGTGACCGGGTTCGGCCGGTCGAGCACCACGAAGCGCTTGCCGGCGAGGACCGCCGCCACCATGCAGTCGTAGAGCGTCCAGATGTAGGTGTAGAAGCGCGCGCCGACGTCCTGGATGTCGAAGAGGACGGTGTCCACACCGGAGGCGGTGAAGATGCCGGCGAGCTCCTTGCCGCTCTTGTTGTAGGTGTCGTAGACCGGCAGCCCGGTGGCCGGGTCGTCATAGCGGCCCTCGGAGCCGCCGGCCTGGGCGGTGCCCCGGAAGCCGTGCTCGGGCCCGAAGACCGCGGTCAGCCGCACCCGGTCGTCGGCGTGCATCACATCGACGAGGTGCCGCAGGTCCTGGGTGACGCCGGTGGGGTTGGTGACGACGCCGACGGTGCGGCCGTCCAGGAGGCGGTAGCCGTCGGCGGCGAGCCGGTCGAAGCCGGTGTGCACCCGCCGCCGGCCGCCGTGCGCGGGCCGTGCGGCGGCCGGGCTCGCGGCCGTGGTCAGGGCCGCTCCGGTCGCCGCCAGCCGCCCGAGCAGAACACGTCTCGACAGAGCCATCCGCACACCTCCGTGATCAACAGTCGGTCATCCCGCGGATACGTGTCGTGAGCACGCTAACGCGCACCGGCCCGCTGCGGAACGGACCCGGCGGTGACCGACAGCCCGCCCGGCGGCGGCCGTGACGCAAACGGACCTCTTCCGCCAAGACATACCGACTGGTTAGTCTGCCTGCAGCCGATTCGGCGCGACCGAGGGAGACACCGCAGTGGAAGCCGTACGGGACAAGGCCGTTGTCGTGACCGGGGCGGGCGGGGGGATCGGCGCCGCCCTGGCCCGCCGGTTCGCCGCCGAGGGCGCCCGGGTCGTGGTCAACGATCTGGACGAGGCCAAGGCGCAGCGGACCGCCGCGGAGATCGGGGCGCTCGCGGTCGCCGGGGACGCCTCCGGCGTCGTTCCGGCCGCCCGGGCGGCGCTCGGCGGCGGCATCGACATCTTCTGCGCCAACGCCGGGGTCGGCACCGGCGGCGGGCCCGAGGCGTCCGAGGAGGACTGGACGCTGGCCTGGGACGTCAATGTCATGGCGCATGTCCGGGCCGCCCGTGAGCTGCTGCCCGAGTGGCTGGAGCGCGGCAGCGGGCGCTTCATCTCCACGGTGTCCGCCGCGGGCCTGCTGACCATGGTCGCGGCGGCCCCCTACAGCGTCACCAAGCACGGCGCCTACGCCTTCGCCGAATGGCTCTCGCTGACCTACCGCCACCGCGGCATCGACGTCCACGCCATCTGCCCCCAGGGCGTCCGCACCGACATGCTGGCCGCCACCGGCGCCGCCGGCGACCTTGTCCTCACGCCCACTGCCGTGGAGCCCGAGGACGTCGCCGAGGCCCTCTTCGCGGCCATGGCCGAGGGCCGCTTCCTGGTCCTGCCGCACCCGGAGGTCGGCGGCTACTACGCGACCCGGGCCGCCGAGCCCGACCGCTGGCTGGCCGGGATGAACCACCTCCAGCAGAAGCTGGAGCAGGCCGAGGGCCGCTCCTGAGGGAGGCCCGAGCCCGTACGGACGGGTGGCGCACCGGCCGGCTGCCCGGGGCGCCACCCCGCCACACCCCCGGTGTTCCCCCGCAGGGATGATCAGGCGATCAGGAAGAAAGGGCCGCACCCGATGACCTCCTACCAGGACAAGCCGTGGCTGGCACAGCTCACCGACGCCCAGCGCGCCCCCGTCCAGCCGCCGCCCACGACGCTGCACGCCTTCCGGGCCGCGGTCGGCCGCGTCCCCGACCGTACGGCGCTCGCCTACTTCGACGGCCGGCTGTCCTACGCCGAGACCGATGCGCTCTCCGACGGCATCGCCGCCCATCTCGCCGGGCGCGGCTTCCGGCGCGGCGACCGGGCCGCGGTCATGCTGCAGAACACCCCGCACTTCGTGCTCGCCGTGCTCGGCGTGTGGAAGGCCGGCGGGGTGGTGGTCCCGGTCAACCCCATGTACAAGTCCGCCGAGATGCGGCACATCCTGGACGACGCCCAGGTCACCGCCGTCATCTGTGCCGACCGCACCTGGGACGGCTTTCTGCGCCTGATCGCCGACGGGGCCCCGTCCGTACGGATCGCGCTCACCGCATGGGAGCGGGATCTGCAGACCCGCGACGACCGGCGGGTGCTGCGCGGCGCGCGGATCGAGCCGCAGGAGGGCGCCGACGATCTGCTGACCGTCGCCCGCACCGCCGGCCCGATACGTGCGGTACCGGCCGACCCGGAACTCACCGCCGACGACCTCGCGCTGATCAGCTACACCTCCGGCACCAGCGGCACCCCCAAGGGCGCGACCAACACCCACGGCAACATCACCTACAACGCCGAGCGCCAGCGCACCGGTCTGGGCCTGCCCGACGGCGCCACCTACTTCGCGCTCGCCCCGCTCTTCCACATCACCGGCCTGGTCTGCGAACTGGCGGCCTGTCTCGTCAACGCCGGCACCCTCGCGCTCGCCTACCGCTTCGAGGCCGGCGTCGTGCTGGACGCGTTCCTGGAGCACCGGCCCGCCTACACGGTCGGCCCCTCCACCGCCTATATGGCGCTGATGGCGCACCCCGAAGTCACCCGCGACCACTTCGCGTCCTTCGTGACCATGTCCTCCGGCGGCGCGCCGCTGCCGCCCGCCCTCGTCGAGACCTTCCGTACCGGCTTCGGCCCCTACCTCCACAACGGCTACGGCCTGACCGAGTGCACCGCCCCCTGCGCCAGCGTCCCGCCGGGCAGGGAAGCGCCGGTCGACAAGGTCTCCGGCACCCTCGCCGTCGGCGTCCCCGGCCCTGACACCGTCGTACGGATCATCGACGAGCAGGGCCGGGACCTGCCGTTCGGCGAACAGGGCGAGATCGCGGTCCGCGGCCCCCAGGTCATCCCGGGCTACTGGCGCCGCCCGGACGCCACCGCCCAGGGCTTCCCGGACGGCGAGCTGCGCACCGGCGACATCGGCTTCATGGACACCGAGGGCTGGCTCTATGTCGTCGACCGCAAGAAGGACATGATCAACGCGGCCGGCTTCAAGGTGTGGCCGCGGGAGGTCGAGGACGTGCTCTACAGCCACCCCGCGGTGCGCGAGGCGGCGGTCGTCGGGGTGCCCGACGCCTATCGCGGCGAGTCGGTGAAGGCGTACGTCAGCCTGCGGCCGGGGACCGCCTCGGAACCCGCCGAGCTGGCCGCGTACTGCAAGGAGCGACTCGCGGCGTACAAATATCCCCGTGAGGTGGAGATCCTGGCCGAGCTTCCGAAGACCACGAGTGGCAAGATCCTCCGACGGGAGCTGCGCCACCGCGCATGACAAGGCACGAAGGACAGGTGAGGGCGATGGCCGGCACGAAGGACGGCAACGGCAACGGCGGGGCGAAGCCGGTGGCCCAGCGGCTGCTGGCCACCGCCACCCGGCTCTTCGCGGAGCAGGGCTACGACCGCACTTCCGTCCAGGAGATCGTCGATGCGGCGGGCGTCACCAAGGGCGCCCTCTACCACTACTTCGGCTCCAAGGACGATCTGCTGCACGAGGTCTACGGCCGGGTGCTGCGGCTCCAGCAGGAGCGGCTGGACCACTTCGCCGACGCCGACGCGCCGGTCGAGCAGAGACTGCGGGACGCGGCCGTCGATGTCGTCGTCACCACCATCGAGAACCTCGACGACACCAAGATCTTCTTCCGCTCGATGCACCACCTCGCCCCGGAGAAGGACAAGCAGGTACGCGCCGAACGGCGGCGCTACCACGAACGGTTCCGCGCCCTGGTCGAGGAGGGCCAGCGCACCGGCGTGTTCGCCGCCGACATCCCCGCCGACCTCGTCGTGGACTACCACTTCGGCTCGGTGCACCACCTGGGCACGTGGTACCGCGAGGACGGCCCGCTCAGCCCGCAGCAGGTCGCCGACCACCTCGCTGAACTGCTGCTGCGGGCGCTGCGGCCGTAGGGCGTGTCTTTCGGAGACACGCCCGAGCGCGCACGGCGAAGGGCCCCGCGACCGCCGGTGGTCGCGGGGCCCTTCGCCGTTCTGCGGCCTACGACAGGGCCTAGAGGTACTTCTTCAGCTCGCGGCGCGCCAGCGACCGCTGGTGCACCTCGTCCGGGCCGTCCGCCAATTGGAGCGTGCGGGCCCCGGCCCACAGCTCCGCCAGCGGGAAGTCCTGGCTGACCCCGGCGGCGCCGTGCAGCTGCACCGCCTTGTCGAGGATGTCCACGACGGTGCGCGGGGTGGCGATCTTGATGGCCTGGATCTCGGTGTGCGCGCCCTTGTTGCCGACGGTGTCCATCAGCCAGGCGGTCTTCAGCACCAGCAGCCGCAGCTGCTCCACGGCCACCCGGGCGTCCGCGATCCACTCCTGGACCACGCCCTGCCGGGCCAGCGGCTGGCCGAAGGCCGTACGGCTGACCGCCCGGCGGCACATCAGCTCGATGGCGCGCTCGGCCATCCCGATCAGCCGCATGCAGTGGTGGATCCGGCCGGGGCCGAGCCGGGCCTGGGCGATGGCGAAGCCGCCGCCCTCCTCGCCGATCAGATTGCCCGCCGGCACCCGTACGTCGTGGAAGACCACCTCGGCATGGCCGCCGTGGTAGTGGTCCTCGTAGCCGTAGACCTGCATGGCGCGCTTCACCTCCAGGCCGGGGGTGTCGCGCGGAACCAGGACCATCGACTGCTGACGGCGGATGTCCGGACCGTCCGGGTCGGTCTTGCCCATCACGATGAAGATCTGGCACAGCGGATTCATCGCCCCGGAGATGTACCACTTACGCCCATTGATGACGTAACCGTCGCCGTCCCTGGCAATATGCGTCTCGATGTTGGTGGCGTCCGACGAGGCCACCTCCGGCTCGGTCATCGCGAACGCGGACCGGATCTCGCCGGCCAGCAGCGGCTGGAGCCACTGCTTCTGCTGCGCCTCGTTGCCGAACTGGGCCAGCACCTCCATGTTGCCGGTGTCCGGCGCCGCACAGTTCAGCGCGGTGGGCGCCAACTGCGGGCTGCGGCCGGTGATTTCGGCCAGCGGCGCGTACTGGAGATTGGTCAGCCCCGCCCCGTGCTCCGCGTCCGGCAGGAACAGGTTCCACAGTCCCTGCTTACGGGCCTCGGCCTTCAGCTCCTCGACGATCACCGGGGTGTCCCACGGCGAGGCGAGCGCGGCCCGCTGCTCATGGGCGGTCTGCTCGGCCGGGTACACGTGCTCGTCCATGAACGTCAGGAGCCGCTCGCGCAGCTCCTCGGTACGGGCGTCGAATGCGAAGTCCATGGGTGCCTCAGCCTTCCTTGAGGGTGGTGAGTCCGTGGTCGATGAAGACGGGGACGAGCTCGCCGATCCGGTCGAACCCCGCGCCGACGGTCTGGCCGAGCGTGAAGCGGTAGTGGATGCCTTCGAGGATCACGGCGAGCTTGAACCAGGCGAAGGCGGTGTACCAGGGGAGGGCCGAGACGTCCCGGCCGGAACGGGCCGCATAGCGCTCGATCAGCTCGGCCGGCGAAGGGTGGCCGGGCGCGCCGCTGGTGGTGCTCACCGGGGACTCCGGCAGGCCCAGGTCCGAGCTGTACATCGCCAGCAGCCCGAGGTCGGTCAGCGGATCGCCGAGCGTGGACATCTCCCAGTCCAGCACGGCCTCGATGGTGTCCCCGGCGCCGACCAGGACGTTGTCGAGGCGGTAGTCGCCGTGCACGACGGTGGGCGCCGGGGAGGCGGGCAGCGCCCGGCCCAGCGCCTCGTGCAGCTCCTCGATCCCCGGCAGCTCCCGGTTCTTCGAGGCGGCCAACTGCTTCCCCCAGCGCCGCAGCTGCCGCTCCAGGAACCCGTCCGGCCGGCCGAAATCGCCGAGCCCGACCGCCTGCGGGTCCACCGCGTGCAGGTCCACGAGCGTGTCGGCCAGGGAGAGGACCACCGCGCGGGTGCGCTCGGGGCCGAGCGGTGCGAGCTGCGCGGCCGTGCGGTACGGCGTGCCCGCCACCAGCTCCATCACGTAGAAGGGCGCCCCGATCACCGACTCGTCCTCGCACAGCAGCAGCGCCTCGGGCACCGGCACCGGGGTGTCGTGCAGCGCGCTGATGACCCGGTGCTCGCGCCGCATGTCGTGCGCGGTCGCCAGCACATGGCCCAGTGGCGGCCGGCGCACGACCCAGGAGCCGGTGCCGTCGGTGATCCGGTACGTGAGGTTGGACCGCCCGCCTTCGATCAGCTCCGCCTGCAGCGGCCCGCCGGTCAGCCCCGGCCGCTCCCGGTCCAGATGCGCGCGCAATCGTTCCAGGTCGAGGCCGGGAGGCTGCTCCCGGCCCGGGGCCGGCGGGGGAGGGGTGCCCTTGCTCATCGTGCTCCTCCATGCGGAGTGGACGGTCCATCGGTCGCTGGGCACGATCATGCCGACTAGTCGGTATGGCGTCCAGTGGCCGGGCGTGGGGCGTCCGTCACGCAGGGGACTTTCGCGCCATGGGTCCTGGCTGCCCGCAGCAGGAGGGCGGAGCTCAGGCGTGACAGGCCATCGGCACCCCGCCGTTCATCGCCGTCATATCGCCGAAGGCGGCGATCGGATCGAGCGGTGCGCCCGGCGCCGCGCCCGCCAGCTCCGCATACGCCCGGTGCAGATTGGCCACCAGCCGCTCGCTCTCGGCCAGCTCGGCGAACGGCCCGAGATCCGCCTCCCGGGCCACCTCCAGCGGCGTACGGCCGGCCGCCCGGCCCTCCTGCGCCAGTCGGCCGACGAACCGCAGATAGCGCTCGATGCCGTCGTACACCTCGGGGCCGGTCACCGGCCCGTGCCCGGGGACGACGGTGACCGCGTCCAGGGAGCGCAGCAGCTCCAGCGCGCGCAGCGAGCCGGTCAGCGAGCCCATCAGGATGAACGGGGTGCCGCCGTGGAAGACCAGGTCACCGGCGTAGACGAGGCGCTGCCGGGGCAGCCAGACGAGGGTGTCGCCCGTGGTGTGGGCCACCCCCGGATGGAGCAGCCGCACCTCGATGTCGCCGGTGTGCAGGGTCAGTTCGTCGGTGTAGGTGACCTCCGGGGCCGTCAGCCGGATGTCGCCGTACTCCACCTCCGGCCACACCGCATGGAGTTGATGCCCGGCGGCCAGCAGCTCACGGCGGCAGGAGGCGTGCCCGAGGACCGTCGCCTCCGGTGCGAAGACGGCGTTGCCGTAGGTGTGGTCGCCGTGGTGGTGGGTGTTCACCAGCGTGCGGGGCGCCGGCGCGCCGCTCTCGGCGATCCGCCGGCGCAGCAGCCGGGCCCGGCGCTCGGTGGCGGCGGTGTCCACGACCAGGGTGGCGTCCCCGTCGGTGACGAAGCCCGCGTTGTTCAGGCACCAGCCGCCGTCCGGCTGGATGAACGCATGGACGCCGGGGGCCAGTTCGGTGAGATAGGGCTCGGGTACGGCGGTGCCAGCGGGTGGTGCCGCCGGGGCCGGCCCGTCGGCGTCCGGCCCGGTGGTCCGTGCCGGGTCCGCGGAGTGCTGCGCCGGCGTGGTCGGTGCCGTCTCGTCGCCCATGGTGTCTCCCGTCGTCCGATGACCGTCCGATGACCCGTCAGCCCCGTGGCCCGGGCCCCTGGTGCCGCGGGGGTCGCGTCACGCTACCGCCGCCGGGCGCCGCGGCGGCACCGCGCCCCGTCGTCCTCACCCCGGCCGCACCAGCATCACCCCGCCGCACAGTGCCGGGGCGAGGGTGCAGCCGACCAGCAGCAGGGCGGTCCGCGGCGGCAGGCCCGGCGGACGGCCGGTGGTCATGGCCTGCATCCGGCGGTGCGCAAGCGCCACGAAGGCGAGCCAGAACAGCCCCATCAGCACCACCAGAATCACCTCCACCGCCCCAGGCGCCCGGCTGCCCAGCAGCTGGCGGCCGGCCAGCACCGCCATCGCGGTGGCCGACAGCGTCGTACGCCGCCACGCCAGCCTGGTCCGCTCCGGCTGCAGCCCCGGGTCCCGGTCGGGAGCCGGACGCGGCGCCCCCGCGTCCGGCCGCGTTCCGCCCGCCACCGGTCAGCCGGTCCGGCCGAGCAGCACCAGCACGACCACCGCCACCGCCAGCACGCCGACGGCCAGTGCCAGCGCCGTGGGGAAGCGGGTGACCGGCAGGTCCTCGCCGCGCCGCATCGCCCGCTCGCAGCGCACCCAGTGATTGACCGCCCGCAGCGCACACAGCGCCCCGCCGGCCAGCAGCACCACGGTGAAGGTCACCCGCATCCCGGGGTGCAGCCGGGGCAGGAACTGGTCCACCGCGAACCCGCCGCCGATCAGCGCCAGCCCGGTGCGCAGCCAGGCGAGGAAGGTGCGCTCATTGGCGAGCGAGAAGCGGTAGTCGGGGGTGGTGCCCTCCGCGCGGATCCGCGCGGGCGCGAACCACAGCCGTACGGCCGCGCCGGCCGACCGCAGCCCGTCAGTGAGGATCATGGCCGCAACCTTAGGTCCGTCCCGTGCCCCGGTCGCATCAGAGGTCCCCCGCCTCCCGCCGGGCGAGCAGCTCCCGGTAGGCGGCCAGCCCGTCCGGCGTCCACGGCCACACGTCGAGCTGCCGGGCGAGCTCCTCCTCGGTCAGGAACGCATACCAGTCGATCTCCGCCTCCTGCGGGGCGACCGGCAGGGTGCAACGCACCTGGTAGACCGCCGACCACCAGGTGTGCTCGGCCGTCTCGTAGAGGAACTTGAACAGCGGCTCGGGCCGGGCCAGGCCCTGCACGCCCAGCTCCTCCTCCGCCTCGCGCAGCGCCGCCTCGTCGTAGCTCTCGCCTGTGCCGACCACCCCGCCCACGAACATGTCGTAGTGCGCGGGGAAGACCAGCTTCTGCGGGGTGCGGCGGTGCACGAAGATCCGGTCCTCGGCGTCCCGGACCAGGATGAAGGAGCTGCGGGTGCGCATTCTGCGGGCGTAGGCCGCACCGCGTGGGGCCTGCCCCACGACCTGATCGTTCTCGTCCACGACATCGAGGATCTCGTCCGCGTTGAGCGGTTGCTGATCGGTCATGAGGTCTCCTTCGTGGATACCCCCGGCTTCAGCCGGGGGAGGAAACGAAGCTCCCGCGTGAGCGGGGCAGGGAAAGGGCAATCGCCTCCAGGGCGATTGGCCGTACAGCCAGCATGGGCATGAGGCTGCCCACAATGATCAAGAGCTCTCAACTGTCAGTCCTCCCAGGTAGGTTCAGGTCCATGACGACGGACGCGAAGACCACGGACGGTTCCGGGCACTGCCGGTACACCTTCCGTCTGCGCCTGTCGTCCACGGCCCGGCATGCCCTCGAAGCCGAGTGGGACCGCTGCCGGTGGATCTGGAACGAATGCGTCGCGAAGTCCAAGGCCGTACACCTGCATAACAAGGCGCGCCCCGAGGACAAGCAGACGTGCGGGCCGGTTCAGCTCGCGAAGCTGCTGACCGCAGCCCGCGCGGTGACGCCCTGGCTGGCTGAGGGCGCATGTGTTCCACAGCAGCAGTTGGTACGAGACTTCGGCAAGTCCCGCGCCAAGGCCCTCAAGGACATCAAGGCTCGGCTGCCGATGCGGCAGCGGTCCGGGATGCCGAAGTACAAGAAGAAGCGCGAGGCCCTGCCGACGCTGGAGTACACCAAGCGCGGGTTCCGGCTCAAAGACGGCCGTCTCCACCTGGCCGGCGGAACCGTGCTGGGGGTGGTGTGGTCGCGCGAGCTGCCCAAGCCCCCGTCCTCGGTGCGGGTCTACCGAGACAGCATCGGGCACTGGTACGCGTCCTTCGTGGTGGCCACGACGATCGAGGCCCTGCCCGCCACAAGCCGCGTGATCGGCATCGACTGGGGCGTGAAGGAGACCGCGACCACCACGTCCGACGCCCATGACCTGCCGCACGCGCAGCATGGGAAGACCCCCGCGCAGAAGCTCGCGAAGTACCAGCGGATGATGGCTCGCCGCAGGCCGAAGAAGGGCCGGCCGGGTTCGAAGGGCTATCGCGAGGCGAAGCGGCAGACCGCAAAGCTCCACAAGAAGGTTGCCCGGCAGCGTCAGGACACCGGCCGCAAGTGGGCCAAGCGTGTGGTCCGCGATCATGACGCCCTGGCCGTGGAGGACTTCCGGCCGAAGTTCCTGGTGAAGTCGACCATGGCCCGCAAGGCGGCTGATGCCGCGATCGGCGCGACGAAGGCCGCGCTGGTCGAGATGGGCCGCAAGCACGGGCGGGATGTTCGCCTGGTGCACCCCGCGCACACCACGATGGATTGCGCACAGTGCGGAGCGAGAACCAAGCACGCACTTCCCCTCTCAGAACGAACGTATGCCTGCACCGCGTGCGGAGCTGTCTCGCCCAGGGACAAGAATTCCGCCCGCGTGATGCTGCTCCGGGCTGGTCTTCAACCCGGCTGGTGCTGATCGTGTAAGACCTACGCGCCCGCCGGGCCGCAGGCAACGTGAGCCAGGAATCCCCCTCGTTTACGAGGGGGAGGAGTCAAGAGGCCATGCAATCACCACCAACCACGAACGATCACGAGCGGGGGCCGCACCCCGCGGGGCGCCGTTCCCGCCACGCCGTGGCCGGGTCCCCGCGCAGGGCACGAGGAGGGCCCGGACGGCGGAGTGCGCGCGGGGCCGGACGGGTCACGGGGGCGGGGCTGCGCTCCGGAAGAGGCGCCCAGCAACCCGGCCTCAGCGCGGCTCCAGCTCCCGGACGTCCTCCCGCCGGCCGGCCCCCGGCGGCATCGCCGGATGGCTGCCGATCAGCACGATGCCCGCGACGACGGCCACGATCCCGGCCACCTCCCAGGCCAGCGCCCCGGCCGTCACCTGGAGCCGGTCGCCGAGAAACCCCACCCCGCAGGCGATCCCGGCGAGCGGCTGGGCGGCGGTCAGCGCGGGCAGCGAGAGCCGCAGCGGCGCCGACTCGAAGGCGCTCTGCACCAGCACCAGCGCCAGCACCCCGAGCACGACGATGGCGTACGGCTGCCAGCTGGTCAGCAGGGCGCCCCAGCCGCCGCTCCCGAAGCGCTCCCCGCTGATCCGGGTCAGGGCGTCCTGGAGCCCGTAGAGGAGCCCGGCGGCGACGCCCAGCAGGGCGGCCTCCAGGCTCACATGCACCCGCTCCCGCTTGGCGACCGCCGCCAGCAGCAGGGCGGTGCCCAGCACCATGCCCATGATCAGCCACTGCCAGGTCTGGTCGGCGCTGCTGGCCCCGCCCTGCGGACGGCCGGCCACGATGAAGGCCGTCACCCCGCCGGCCAGCAGCCACAGCCCCGCCCAGCCGCTGCGGCCTAGCCGCTGCCGGGTCAGCCGCCGGGACAGCGCCATCGCGAACAGCAGATTGGTCGCCAGCAGCGGCTCCACGAGAGTGATGTCGCCCATCCCCAGCGCGATCGCGCCGAGCGCCATCCCGGCGACCATCAGCCCGATACCGGCCACCCACAGCGGCATCCGCACCAGATCGAGCAGCAGACGGACCGAGAGGAAGTCCTTCATCGGGGCGTGCTGCGCCGCGGCCTGCTGAAACACGAAGCCGAGTCCCAGACAGCACGCCGCTCCAAGGGCGAGCAGTATCACCGTCACGTCGCACCTCGTATCGCGCGGGGTGGGGGATTGCGCCTGAGGATAGTCATCCGGCGTCGGGCGTGGGGTGGCCCTCGTCACCCACCATTCTCCCGCGCGCCCTGCGGTACCGCGCAGTAACCCTGTGGTTGACGCGGCAGTCGGGTGCGCTGAGGATCGTTCCACCACGGCGGCCGGGGCGCCGGGCGTGCCCCGTTGAGGAGAAGCAGATGGCGTACGACGCTGATGTGATCGTGATCGGAGCGGGGCTCGCGGGGCTGGCGGCCACCGCGGAACTGGTGGACGCCGGACGCAAGGTGATCCTGCTCGACCAGGAGCCCGAGCAGTCCCTCGGCGGGCAGGCCCACTGGTCCTTCGGCGGCCTCTTCCTGGTGAATTCCCCCGAACAGCGCCGGCTGCGGATCCGCGACAGCCAGGAGCTGGCCTGGCAGGACTGGCTGGGCACCGCCGGGTTCGACCGGCCCGAGGACCACTGGCCGCGCAAATGGGCCGAGGCCTATGTCGACTTCGCGGCCGGTGAGAAGCGCTCCTGGCTGCACCGGCAGGGCGTACGGCTCTTTCCCGTCGTCGGCTGGGCCGAGCGCGGCGGCTACGGCGCGACGGGGCACGGCAACTCCGTCCCCCGCTTCCACATCACCTGGGGCACCGGGCCGGGGCTGCTCGCCCCGTTCCTGCGGCGGGTGCGGGCCGGGGCCGCCCGCGGCCTGGTCGAGCTGCGCTTCCGCCACCGGGTGACCGGACTGTCGCGCCGCGCCGGGGGCGTGGACACCGTCAGCGGTGAGGTCCTGGAGCCCTCGGACGTCCTGCGCGGCCGGCCCAGCAGCCGTGAGGTGGCCGGCGCCTTCGAGCTCCGGGCCCAGGCCGTGATCGTCACCTCGGGCGGTATCGGCGGCAATCACGGGCTGGTGCGCGCCAACTGGCCCGAGCGGCTCGGCAAGCCCCCGCGGCGGATGCTCTCCGGGGTGCCGGCGCATGTGGACGGCAGGATGCTGGGCATCGCCGAGGCCGCCGGCGGCCGGCTCATCAACCGTGACCGGATGTGGCACTACACCGAGGGCATCGAGAACTGGAACTCCATCTGGCCGCTGCACGGCATCCGGATCCTGTCCGGGCCGTCCCCGTTGTGGCTGGACGCCCGCGGCCGACGGCTGCCGGTGCCGCTGTTCCCCGGCTTCGACACCCTCGGCACCCTTGAGCACATCATGTCGACCGGCCATGACCACACCTGGTTCGTGCTCACCCAGAAGATCATCGAGAAGGAGTTCACCCTCTCCGGCTCCGAACAGAACCCCGATCTGACCGGAAAGAGCATCCGCGGGGTGCTGGGGCGGGCCCGGTCCGGCGCGCCCGGCCCGGTGCAGGCGTTCATGGACCAGGGCGCGGACTTCGTCGTCGAGCGGTCGCTGACCGATCTTGTCCGGCGGATGAACGAACTGACCGTGGAGCCGCTGCTCACGGAGGAGGCGGTGCGTGGCGAGATCGTGGCGCGGGACCGGGAGATCGCCCACCCCTTCACCAAGGACCTCCAGGTGACCGCGGTACGCGGGGCCCGCAAGTACCTCGGCGACCGGCTGATCCGCACCGCCGCGCCGCACCGGCTGCTCGACCCCAAGGCCGGCCCGCTGATCGCCGTACGGCTGCACATCCTCACCCGCAAGACGCTCGGCGGTCTGGAGACCGACCTCTCCTCGCGGGTGCTGACCGACGACGGCACACCGCTGCCGGGTGTGTACGCGGCCGGTGAGGCGGCCGGGTTCGGCGGCGGCGGGGTGCACGGCTACCGCTCACTGGAGGGCACCTTCCTCGGCGGCTGTCTCTTCTCCGGCCGGACGGCGGGGCGGGCGGCGGCCCGGGCGGTGTCCTGAGCGGTGTCCTGAGCGGGCCGGGCCGGGGGAGGGGAGCGACGGGCCGGGAGAGGTCGGACGACACCGGGTCCGGTTGGCCCGCCTGCCCAATACCGTGATACGTAACGGGGGTTGGCGGATCCAGCCATTCCCCTTCGCGTCTTGACGCGGAGCTCTGCGTACCGCTTTGCTGTCCGTGATGACTGGTACGGACCACGCCATCACCCTCTGTAGAGGCGCGCACAGATCCGGCCCCACCCGCCGAGGACGGCTCGGTACGGCGAACGGCCGGTGCGGCGCGTCATGGAGCCCGCTGACCCGTGATCTCGATTACCCCGTCCCCACCGCCCCCACCGTCGTCCCTCGTGCCCACCTGCAGCCCGGACCTGCGGACCCTCGCCCCGGCCCTCGGCGATGCCGAACTGGCCGTCACCGCCGATGCGCTGGCGCTCGGCCAATGGGCCCGGGTGCGCACCCTGCTCACCGGGACCGGCGCCGACTGGGATCTGCGCGGCCACCGATTAACCGTCCTGGCCACCTCTCCCGGCAGCGCCGCCTGGGCCGCCGACTGGCTGCTCGCCGAACCGGACAGCGGTGACGCCGCCACCCTCCTGGCCCTCGCCACCGTCCGGCTCGCGCTGCGCGGCGCGAGCAGCACCACGGCCGCCGCCCGGGCGTGTGCGATCGCCGCCGGGATGCTGCCCGACGACCCCACCCCGTGGCTCGGCGCGCTGATCCTCGCCCGCCGCTGCGGCACCCCGGACGGACAGGAGCACGCCTTCCGGCAGATCCGCGCGCGGCACCGCGACCACCATCACGCACACCACCTGATGACGGCCGCGCTGGCCGAACGGCAGCCGGACGGCGGCGACGGCCCGCGGCACCCGGCCCATGACTTCGCCGCCCGGGCCGCGGAACGCGCCCCCGCCGACTCCCCGCTCGCCCTGCTGCCCGTCGTGGCGCACGCCGAGCGCTACCGCGCACTGGCCGCCGCGGGCCTGGCACCGCCCGACCCCGCGGACTCGGGCCACTGGTCCACCCGGCACGCCCATCACGTCTTGCAGGCCGCCTTCGACTGGTGGCTGGAGTGGGAGGGCGAGGACCATCCGCGCCGCACGATCGATCTCAACTTCCTCGCCCACGCCATGTTCCACGAGGGGCGGATGGCCGAGGCCGCCGCGCTCTTCCAGCGCATCGGCCCGCACCCGACCCGCGCCCCGTGGTCGTACGCGGGCCGCGACGCCGAGGCCGCGTTCCGGGCCGCCCGCGCCACTGCCCTGCGCCGCGCCGGGACGCCGGCGCCCGGGGCCGCGGCGCTGATGACGAAAGTCTGACGCCGGGGCCCGGACGCTGGCCCCGGCGGCCGCGGGGTGTTCGAATCGTGGAATGACCAAGGACGCGAATCCGGCCCGCGCGGCGGGCGGCGGCGAGGACGGGCGCGGCGCCCCCGTGGGCCGCCGCGTGGTGCTCGGCATGCTCGCCGCCGGTGCCGCCGGCGTCGCCGCGGCGCCCTTCCTCCAGCGTGCCTACGACGAGACGCTCGGCGCCGCCGCCCAGAAGGACCCCACCGGGCTGTCCGGTCTGCTCCCGGCCGGCGGCGGTTTCCGCTACTACTCGGTGACCGGCTCCGTACCGGACAAGGACGCCCGCACCTACCGCCTCACGGTCGACGGCCTGGTCCGCCACCCCACCAGCTACCGCCTCGACGACCTGCGCCGGATGCCGCAGACCCGGCTCGTGCGGGACGTCCAGTGCGTCACCGGCTGGCGGGTGCCCGGCACCCCCTTCGAGGGCGTCCGCCTCTCGGCGCTGCTCGACGCCGCCGGTGTCCGCCCCGAGGCCAAGGCGGTCCGCTTCACCTGCTTCGACGGCGCCTACAGCGAATCCCTCACCCTCGCCCAGGCCCGCCGTGACGACGTCCTGGTCGCCCTGCGGATGCAGGACAAACCGCTGGCCCATGCCCACGGCGGCCCGGTCCGCCTCTATGTCGCGCCCATGTACTTCTACAAGTCGGCGAAGTGGCTCTCCGGGATCACCGTCACCGACCATGTCGCGCCCGGATACTGGGAGAACCTCGGATATGACGTCGATGCCTGGGTCGGCCGGTCGAACGGACGCGACGATGCCCCCACCACCTGACGAGCCGTCCGCGGCCCGACCTCGGGTACGGCGCTTCACCCCCGCCGAACACCGGGTCCACCAGGCCACCGCCGCCCTGATGGCCGTCTGCGTGCTCACCGCGGGCTGTCTCTACCTCCCCTTCCTCGCCGAACTCGTCGGCCGCCGCGCCCTGATGGTCACCGTCCACGAGTGGTCCGGCATCCTGCTGCCGGTGCCCGTGCTGCTCGGCCTCTTCTCCCGGGCCCTGCGCGCCGACCTCACCCTCCTCAACCGCTACGGCCCGCACGACCGCCGGTGGCTGAGTGCCGCCCTGCGCCGCCGCGGGGGCCGCCCGGCCGGAAAGTTCAACGCCGGCCAGAAGCTCTACGCCGCCTGGATCGCCGGCGCCGTGCTGGTGATGCTCGGCACCGGCCTGCTGATGTGGTCCACCCTCCCGCAGGCGCTCGGCCTCGTCCGGGCGGGGACGCCCGTGCCCCTGGTCTGGCGCACCGGCGCCACGTTCGTCCATGACTGGCTCGCCCTCGCCGTGATCCTCGTGATCGCCGGTCATGTCGGGAAGGCGTACGGCGATCCCGAGTCCCGCCGCGGGATGCGGACGGGCACCGTCGATGCGCGGTGGGCCCGGCGCGAGCATCCGCTGTGGCGGCATGGGGACGGGGCGCGGGACGAGATGCGGGACGGGGAGCACGACGGGGAGCACGACGGGGCGCGGGACGGGAACCGGCGCGAGCCACGGGCCTGACGACCCGTCCGACCTGCCGGGGTATCAATTTCAGACAGCTATGCAGAGAACCCTCTGCAAAGGACCCTCTGCGGTCCTAGCCTGCCGTCCATGACCGACACCCCTGGGCCGCCGTCGCGGCCGGCCGCCTCCGGTGCTCCGCCCACCCGGCAGATGGACGCCCGCAGTCTGCGCGGCCTCGCCCACCCCCTGCGCATGCGCATCCTGGAACTGCTCAGGCTCGACGGCCCGGACACCGCCACCGGGCTCGGCGGCCGCCTCGGCGAGAACACCGGCACGGTCAGCTGGCATCTGCGCCACCTCGCCGCACACGGCTTCATCGAGGAGGAGACCGGGCGCGGCACCCGGCGCGAGCGCTGGTGGCGGGCGGCCCGGGTCAGCAACAACCTCAACACCACCGAGTTCCGCGACGATCCGGACACCCGCGGCGCCCTGTCCGTCTATGTGCACGAACTGGTGCAGCAGCAATTCCACCGGGTCGTCGACTACCTCACCCAGGACTGGGACGCCGAGTGGCGGCACGCCGGCACCCTCACCCAGTGGCACGACCTGCGGCTCAGCTCCGCACAACTGGCTGCGCTGAACGAGGAGTTGGCCGAGGTCGTCGACCGGCACCGGGCGGCGGCGCAGCGCGCGTCCGGTGCCGGTGAGCCGGAGGGGCAGCCGGTCCTCGTCCAGCTGCAGTCCTTCCCGCGCAAGGGGCGGGGCGAGCGATGAGCGGACTGCTGCGCCGGCACCGGGACTTCCGGCTGCTGTGGTGCGGGGAGACGGCGGGCAAGTTCGGGGCGGCACTCACCAATGTGGCGATGCCACTCGTGGCCGTGACCACCCTGCACGCCTCCCCCTTCGCGGTCGGACTGCTCGGCGCCTGCGGCTGGCTGCCGTGGCTGATCATCGGGCTGCCGGTCGGCGTATGGGTGGACCGGCTGCGGAGGCGTCCCCTGATGCTGGGCGCCGCCGGTCTGTCGCTGGCGCTGTTCACCGCCGTCCCGCTCCTCGCCCGGTCCGGCGGACTCCCGCTCGGCCTGCTGATCGCCGTGGCCCTGCTGGCCGGTGCGGCGGCGGTGGTCTTCCAGACCGCCTACAGCGCCTATCTGCCCACGCTGCTCGCCCCGGCCGACCGGGCCGAGGGCAACGCCAAGCTGCACGGCAGCGCCTCGGCGGCGCAGCTCGCCGGCCAGGGGGCGGGCGGCCTCCTCGCCCAACTCGCCGGCGCCGTCAACGCGTTGTCCGTCAACGCCGCCACCTTCCTGATCGCGCTGCTGTGTCTGCGGGGCATCCGGCACCGTGAGGCGCGCCCGGCGGCCCGCGAGCGGGGGCTGCGGGCCATGACCGCGGAGCTCGCCGAGGGGCTGCGGCTGGTCGCCGGCGATGTGTGGTTCCGTACGCTGACGCTCTTCGGCGCCGTCTCCAACCTCGCGCTCATGGGCTATCAGTCGATCGCCGCGGTCTTCCTGGTCCGCGAGGTCGGCCTGGCGCCCGGCGCGGTCGGCGGGCTGCTGGCGCTGGGCGCCTCGGGAGGTGTCGCGGGTGCCTTCCTGGCGCGCCGGGCCGCCGGCCGGTTCGGCACCGCCCGCGCCCTGCTGCTGTCCGAACTCGGCCTGTCCAGCGCCGCGTTGCTCATGCCGCTCGCCGTCCACGGCGCCGGGGCGCTGCTCTACGTCGCGGGCAGCTTCGGCGTCAGCGCGGGGGTGGTGGCGGGCAACGTCCTCAAGGTGGGCTTCCAGCAGCGGTACTGCCCGCCTGCCCTGCTCGGCCGGCTGATCGCCGGCAGCGCCTTCCTCAACTACGGCACGCTGCCCCTGGGGGCGCTGCTCGGCGGGGCGCTCGGCTCGGCCCTCGGTGTCCGCCCGGCCATGTGGATCACGACCGCAGGTGTGCCGCTGGCCGCCCTGGTCCTGCTCTTCTCACCGATCGGGCGGGTGCGCGACCTGCCGGTACGGTCAGTGGAGGACGAGCCGGGGCCCGGTGCGCGCGGCCCGGAGCCGGCGGGGCGGGACGGCGTGACGCCACTGCCGGGGGCCTGAGGCAGGGACCGTCACGCGGGGCGCGTCACCCGGCCGGTTGCAGTGCCGCTGCGTCCGTGGCCGGCGGCGGCCCCACGGTGGGCAGCTCGACCTCGAAGCGGCAGCCCGCCCCGGCGTTGCGCACCGTCGTCCGGCCCTCATGTGCCTCCACGATGCCGCGCACGATCGCCAGCCCCAGCCCGGCGCCGCTCTCGCCGTCCGCCCGCGGTGTGCGCGCCGCACCGCCGCGCCAGCCGGTGTCGAAGACCCGCCCCAGATCCTCCGGCGGGATACCGCCGCAGCTGTCCTCCACCGCCAGCACCACCCGGCCCTGCTCCTGCCGTGCGCTGACCGCGACGGTCCCGTCGGCCGGGGTCGCACGGATCGCGTTGACCAGCAGATTGCCCAGGACGCGGGTGAGCTGCTGGGCGTCCACCTGCACCGGCAGCGGCACCACCCCGCCGGCCACCAGCCGCACCCCGCTCGCCCGCGCCAGCGGCCCGGCGCCCGCGAGCGCCTCGTCCACCAGGTCGTAGACCGACACCCGGGACAGCGTCAGGGACAGCGCCCCGGCCTGGATCCGGGAGAGCTCGAAGAGGTCGTCGACCATCGCGGCCAGTCGGCCCACCTCGACCCGCATCCGTGCGTGGTAGCGCGCGGTGTCCTCGGCGACCCCGTCCTCCAGCGCCTCGGCCATCGCCCGCAGCCCGGCGAGCGGGGTGCGCAGATCGTGGGAGATCCCGGCGATCAGCTCCCGCCGGGAGGCGTCCAGGGCCCGCTCGCGCTCCCGCGCGTCGGCAAGTTGCGCACTGGTCTCCTCCAACGCCCTTGACAGTGCGGCCAGTTCGGCCGTCGGCGGCTCGGTGGGCGCCACGAAGCCGCCCTCGCTGCCGACCGTACGGGCCGAACGAGCCAGCTCCCGGCTGCCCGCCGCGATCCGCCGCCCGAAGAGCAGCGCGGCCGCCAGCGACACCACTCCGGAGACGGCCACCACGGCCATCACCACGCCCAGGTCGTGCCCGGACAGGAACATCGCCTGGGCGACCGCCACCGTGCCCGCCGCCATCGCGGCCACCGCCAGCGCGGCCACCGCGAACAGCGACAGCGCGACCGAACGCCGCCGCAGGACCCGTACCGCGGGCGCGGCGAGCAGTCCCGCCAGCGCCGCACCGAGCGCCGCCAGCGCCACGATGACCAGGAAGTCGGTCATGACAGCAGGTCGCCTTCCAGCAGCGGCCCGTCCTGCGGCGGCTCGCTCCGTACGGGGTCGAAGCGGTAGCCGGCGCCCCAGACCGTCGTCACAAGCCGGGGCGCGGCCGGGTCCGCCTCGATCTTCTCGCGCAGCCGCCGCACATGCACGGTCACCGTGGACAGATCGCCGAACTCCCAGCCCCAGACCCGGTGCAGCAGCTCGTCCCGCGAGAAGACCTGTCCGGGGTGGCGCATCAGGAAGACCAGCAGATCGAATTCGCGGGCGGTCAGGTTGAGTTCCCGCCCCGCACGCTCGGCCCGCCGGCCGGCGGGGTCGGCGCTGAGGTCCCCGGCCCGCAGTACGGCGGCCGCCGACGCGGCCGGCGGCGCGGACTCCGCACGGCGCAGCACCGAGCCGATCCGCAGCACCAGCTCCCGCGGGCTGAACGGCTTGGTCACATAGTCGTCCGCGCCCAGCTCCAGGCCCGCGATACGGTCCGCCTCCTCGCCGCGCGCGGTGAGCATCACCACCGGCACCGGGGGGCCGTCGGCGGACCGGCGCAGCCGCCGGCACACCTCCAGGCCGTCGAGGCCCGGCAGCATCAGATCGAGCACGACCAGATGCGGGCGGAGGTCCGCGGCCCGGTCGAGGGCGGCGAAACCGTCGGAGGCGTGCGCGGTGGCGTAGCCGGCGCGGGAGAGATAGCCGGTGACGACCTCGGCGACGGTCGGATCGTCCTCGACGACCAGGACACGGCGCGGCGGCCCGGATACGGTGCCGGGCGGCGGCGCGGAGGGCGGTGTGGCGGGGTGCACGGGGTCAGCGTGCCATTCCCGGGAGGCGGCAGGTCATGGTGCCAGCCAACACCAGCACTCGCGGCGGCGGGCGGCCGGGGCCGCATCCGTAAGACTCCGGTAACCGGTGACGGTGTTCCCGCGCGCTGTCGTACGCCGCCGGGCGGGCCGCGGCGGCCCGGCGGCTCAGCCCTCCAGCCCCTCCCGTACCCGCCGCGACACCGTGATCGCGTACAGGTCGAGGACGCCCGGCGGCTCCGCGAGGCCGGGGCCGCCGGCGCGGATCCAGGCGGCGATGTCCGCCAGCGCGTCGTCGTCGTTGACCAGCCCCAGCCACACGGGCCGCCCGCCGGCCGCCCGCCCCGCGGCCGACGGCTGGACCACGACCACATTCGCCTGGTCGCAGACGTCCAGACACTCCGAGGCCCGCACCGGTGCCGCGCCGTCCAGCGCCGCACGCAACCGCGGTATCTGCCCGGTGTGGTCGACCCCCGGAATCTTGGCCGCATCGCCGCAGCAACAGCCGCGGCACACGGTGACCCGGCACGGGGCCGCAGTGGCCGCCCGACCGGCACGCTTGTTGATCATCCGGCCCATGCTACGGGGGCCGCTCCGGCGCACGGTACGGGGATCCGGGGTGTGGGGGCAAAATAAACGCAACAAAAAATGCGTTTGCGTTTTGACTGCCGCCCCCGTACTGTCATCCCCGTTCCATTGCCGCCGATCGGAGAAGGCCGTTGCTCGTCTGAGGTTCTGAGACACCGCGCCCACAAGAGGCAATCCGCCCTGTGCTCCCGGCATTCCGGAGCGGCGGATCATGCCCGCGCAGCCTGTCCGTGACCTCGGCGTACCGCAACCGCGTACCCCGGCGCACCCCCGCGTTCCCGGCGCGGTGTCTCCCCGCGCAGTCCCCTCCCTCCCACTCGCGCCCAGGAGACCCGTATGTCTACGCACCCCACCTCCGCCTCCATCGTCTGCACCGCCCTCGGCTTCGCCTGGCCCGACGGCGGCACCGTCCTGGAGAACTTCCCGCTGACCATCGGCCCCGGCCGTACGGGCCTGATCGGCCTCAACGGGGCCGGAAAATCAACCCTGTTGAAGCTGATCGCCGGCGAGCTGACCCCGACCGCGGGCAGCATCAAGGTCGCCGGCGAGATCGGCTACCTCCCACAGCACGCCCCGCTCGACACCCAGTTGCGGGTCGACGAGGTCCTCGGCATCGCCCGGGCCCGCGCCGCCCTGCACGCCATCGAGGGCGGCGACGCCCGCGAGGAACACTTCACCGCCGTCGGCGACGACTGGGACGTCGAGGAGCGCGCCCGCGCCACCCTCGACCAGCTCGGGCTGCCCGGCATCGACCTCGACCGCACCATCGGCGAGGTGTCCGGCGGCGAGTGCGTCCTGCTGCGGCTGGCGGCCCTGCTGCTGCGCCGGCCGGACGTGCTGCTGCTTGACGAGCCCACCAACAACCTCGACCGGGCGGCTCGGGAGCGGCTGTACGCCGCGGTCACCGGCTGGTCCAAGGTGCTCGTCGTGATCAGCCACGACCGCGAACTCCTCCAGCTCGTCGACCGGATCGCCGACCTCCGCGACGGCGAGGTCCACTGGTACGGCGGCAACTTCCACGCCTACGAACAGGCCCTGGCCGTCGAACAGGAGGCGGCCGAGCGGATGCTGCGCGTCGCCGAGGCCGATGTCCAGCGCCAGAAGCGCGAACTTGCCGATGCCCAGGTCAAGTTGGCCCGCCGGGCCCGCTACGGCAACAAGATGAACGCCATCAAGCGCGAGCCGAAGATCGTCATGAACGAACGCAAGAGGGAGGCCCAGGTATCCGCCGGCAAACACCGCATCATGCACACCGAACGCCTCAAGGAGGCCAGGGAGCGCCTCGACGAGGCCGCCGAAGCGGTCCGGGACGACGACGAGATCCGTATCGACCTGCCGCACACCGCCGTGCCCCCGGGCCGCACCGTGCTCACCCTCGACGCCCTGCACACCCGCTACGGCGCACCCACCGACCTGGAGGTACGCGGCCCCGAACGGATCGCCCTGACCGGCCGCAACGGCTCCGGCAAGACCACCCTGCTGCGCACCGTCGCCGGCGAACTCCCGCCGGCCGGCGGCACGGTCCAAGCCCATGTCCCCTACCGCTTCCTGCCGCAGCGCCTCGATGTCCTCGACGACGCCCTGACCGTCGCCGAGAACGTCGCCCGCTTCGCCCCGGACGCCACCCAGAACCGTATCCGGGCCCGGCTTGCCCGCTTCCTGTTCAAGGGGGCCCGCGCCGACCAGCAGGCCGGCACACTCTCCGGCGGCGAACGCTTCCGCGCCTCGCTCGCCGCGCTCATGCTGGCCGAACCGGCCCCGCAGCTCCTGCTGCTCGACGAGCCGACGAACAACCTCGACATCGCGTCCGTCCGCCGGCTCGTCACGGCCCTGGAGTCCTACGAGGGCGCCCTGGTCGTCGTCAGCCACGATCTGACATTCCTGCGGGAGATCGGCATCACACGATGGCTGGCCCTTGAGGACGGCGAACTGACCGGCACAGCACCGCTGTAGACACCCGGCCCGGTGCGGGGGCGGGCTGCATCTCCGCCCCCGCACCGACCCGTCCCCAGCCTCGATCAGCCTTGCCGACGACCGGGCCACCGTTCACGGGCACCACCACCCGCTTCGAACAGCTCCAGAGTCGCCCCACACTGCGAATGCAGCGGCACCGGCAGCGCATGCGGAGCGAACCAGTCGAGCGCATCGAACTTGTGCGGTTCGCCGATCGTCACCTCATCCCGCTCCACCCGTACGGCGAAGACCACCGCGACCCAGTGCGAGTCGACCGGATCACCGCGCAGCACATTGCGCACCCCGATCTGCTCGATGCCGAGCGGCCGCACGCCGTACTCCTCGTACACCTCCCGCGCCACGGCCCGCTCGAAGGACTCACCGAATTCCAACGCCCCCGCGCCACAGTCCCAGGCCCCCGGCTCATCCCTGGCCCCCGCGCTGCGCCGGGCCAACAACACCCGCCCCGCGCCGTCATGACACACGAACACACAGGACACCGTGGGCCTCTTGGGCTCCTTGGGATCTTTGGGCCCCACCACAGTCACGTCCCCACCCACCCTCACGTCGCCTCCCACCCTCACTCGCCTCTCCCCCCTCAGAAATGCCGCAGCAAGTCACCGAACGCCGACAGCCGCAGCACCTTCTCGTCGGCCGGGTCGAGGTCGGCGTGCTCCAGCACCCAGGTGTGCTGATGGGGGATGAACACCGCATTGAGGCCGGCGGAACGGGCGGGCAGGATGTCCGACTTGGGGGAGTTCCCGATCATCCAGGCCGAGGCCGGCACCAGACCGTAGGCGCGGGTCAGCTCCTCGTACGTGGCGGTGTTCTTCTCCGCCACGATGTGCACGTCCCGGAAGTGCCGGGTCAGCCCGGACGCCGTGATCTTCCGCCGCTGCTCCTCGGTGTCGCCCTTGGTCAGCAGCAGCAGTTCATGCCGCCGGGCCAGCTCCGCCAGGGTCTCGGCCACCCCGGGCATCAGCTCCACCCGCTCCCCGGCGAAGGCCGCCGCCCACCCTGAGATCCGCGCCGACTCCTCGGCCGTCGCGTCCCGCCCCCGCAGCTGTGCCGCACACTGCCCGAGGCTGTGCAGAAAGACCTTGCTGCCGTAGCCGAGGGTCACCGCGTTCGCCGCCTCGATCCCGTCGAGCACGGCCCGGACCCCGGCCCGGCCGAGCCCGGGAGGGGCCATCGGAGTCATCCACTCCAGGAACTCCTCGATCACCCGCTCGTAGATCACGTTGTTCTCCCACAACGTGTCATCCGCATCGAAGATCAGCATCCGACAGCACGCCCTTCTCCCACGTCACCGACCCGCGCACCCTACGCACGCACCGGGTCCGGACGCACCGGAAATACGGCGCGGCCGGAGCCGTGGAAGAACCGGACGGCGCCGCGCCCAGGTCTTCACTCTCCGCCGCCGTCCCACTCCGCCAGCCGCAGCCGGCTCTCGAACCGCCGGGTCCGCCCGTCGACCGGATCGGTGAACTCCAGCACCCTGGCGAGCAGTTGCAGCGGCGTGGAGAAGTCGTCAGGGGCCGGATCCCGGGCGACCGGATACACCGGATCATGGCGGATCGGCAGCCCGAGGCCGTTCATATGGACCCGCAGCTGATGCGTACGCCCGGTCGCGGGCAGCAGCCGGTAGCGCCCGAGCCCACCGCGCCGCTCGACCAGCTCGATCCGGCTCTCCGCATTGACCGCACCGGCCTCCTCACGCGCCGCGATCACCCCGCGCTCCTTCACGATCCGGCTGCGCACCGTCACCGGCAGCGCCACCCGCCCGTCGTACGGCGCCACCGCCTCGTACTCCTTACGCACCCGCCGCCCGCTGAACAGCCCCTGATACGCACCCCGGTCCTCGGGCCGTACGACGAACAGCGCCAGCCCCGCCGTCAGCCGGTCGAGCCGGTGCGCTGGCTGCAAGGCAGGCATCCCGAGATCGCGCCGCAGCCGCGCCACCGCGGTCTCGGTGATATGCCGCCCCCGCGGCGTGGTGGCCAGAAAGTGCGGTTTATCGGCGATCACGATCCGCTCGTCCTGATGGACGATCCCCACCTCGAACGGCACCGGCACCTCCGGCACGAAGTCCCGGTGGAACCACACATACCGCCCCGCCACATACGCTTCGCCCCCACCGAGCACCCCGTCCACCCCCACAAACCGCCCCGCCTCCAGCATCGCGCCCACCCGCCCGACCCCGATCGCCCCCTCAAACCGCTCGACGAGATGCTCACGAACCGTCCCCCACCGCCCCTCCGGATCAGCGGGCAGCCGCACCCGCACGGGATCGATGCCGTCACGCTGGGGGAGCGGGGCAGGAGGAATCGGGGCTCTGCGTCTCACCTGGCAAGGGAACACCGGGACGGCCGCCGGCTCAAGTCGCGGTCCGATCGTGCGAGGGCTCAGCCTTGCCGCCGATCGGCGCGATCCCGCCGTTTCCCCGGCGCCCGCGCGCCACGGACCGGCCGCAAAACGACCGACGCCCGCGCGGCCGGAGCCGAGCGGGCGATGATTGATGGAAAGTGTCCGTGGGGGACTTGAACCATACGCACATGCCGGTGAGGGGCGAATTGCAATTGCCGTCACCGAGGGCCTGCCTCACACGCCTCGATACGGTTCAGAACCACGGCCTGCGCAGCTACTGGTGTGGGCAGTCTGGTCGATCGGTAGATGTGCGCCTTGGCTACTTGGGTGGGTTCAAGGTGCCCGTTTTCGGTCTTCCCGCTCACGGCGAGGTCGGCCTCCCTCAAATCAGCACGCTGAAGGTCCGCATCGCCGAGGTTCGTGTACAGGAAGTTCGCCCCACGGAGCACGGCACTACCGAGATTGGCTTTTCGAAGGTCGGCCGATTCCAGGTCCGCAACATGCAGGTCCGCGCCCCTCAGGTCCGCGCTGCGCAGATCGGCGCCCTTCAAGTCGGCGAAACGGAGATTCGCCCCGCGAAGGTTCGCCCCGCGCAACACGGCACCACGCAGGCTCGTTCCTTCGAACTTAGCCTCTCTCAAGTCTGCCGCCCGCAGATCCGCCTCACGCAGATCCGCTCCTCGGAAGTCCATGCTGCGCAGATCGACCCATTCATCGGATAGGTTCCGTTCTGGTCTCTTGGCGATTACCGACAGCGCCGCCTTTACGTCCTCGGGCAGGTGCGCTGACGAGGGAGCCCGGCTTGCATTCGCAGAGTCCGCCGGCCGGTCATCCAGCACGGATCGGTAGGTTCGGATGTACGCGGAGAGGACGCTCATAATCGTCACGTGGTCCTTCACGGAATCTTGCATGATGCGCTGCAGGGCATAGATCCCGCCGAGCCGTTCGGTGAGGCTGTCGGAACTCAGCAGTTTGATCGCTTCCACGTAGCGATCGGTGACTTGCCCTTCGCGTTCGATCTCGGCTTGCTCTCGGTCCTTTTCCCTCGTGTGCTGCAGCGTCCGGTGCGTGTAGTAGAGGCCGATCGCCGCGATGAGACCGGCCCCCAAGGCGACCAGCGTGGTGCGGAAGCCGGTGATCACAACCCCATCTGCTGGCTGGAGGCCCTCCGTACGCAGGTGGCTTCCGTCGATCCACCAGGGGCCGCGCCAGAGCAGCAGGGAGTAGCCGAGAACCACAGCGCTGAGGAGCAGAACAAGGCAGAGCCTCTTCACCAAATTCATGTCGGACATCATGGCGGCGTCATGTGTCTCGCGTGTTTGGTTCGTCCACATCCCCTACGCGAACGAACGCCTCTCGCCCGAAAGGGCCTGCCCTGGCCACCACCCACCCGTGACGGCTCGCCGCCCCGGCACCGTCCGGGGCGACGCCCCGCCTGCGCCCAAGGCTTGCTCGCCGTGGTGCAGACCCGCCTCGCCGGCCCTCCGGCGATGTGCCCCGCACACGCACGAACTGCTCGCTCAGCCTTGTCGTCGAGATCTACGGCCGTCACCCGCCCGGCGCCGACCCCCTCACTGGCTCGCCATGTCGCCGAGGCCGCAGCCTGCCTACTGAACCTGGCCACGCCAAGACAACCAATCAAAGAAGCAACGGTTTCTTGCCGATCCACACCACTAGACACACTGATGGCCATGTTTAGGACATTCATTTGCCTGCTCCTTGCACCCCCTTGAACCACGTCTGGTGAGCTGCTGCGGGGTTTCAACTAGGGGGAGCAGCATGGCGATCGAGCTGCCTGGCCAGGTGGTGTCGTTCCTGCAGTTCATCGGGGTGAACTGGCCGGACATCAACGAGGACAAGGTCCGCGAATTCGGGTCCCACGTGCGGGATTTTGCGCAGAAGGTGGATGACACCCACAAGGAATCCACTTCCACGGTCAAGCAGCTGGAGGACGTGTATCAGGGCGCGTCGTACGAGGCGTTGCTGGCCAAGTGGGGCCAGATGTCCGACAGCCACATGACAGAGCTGGTCAACGCCTGTCACGTAGTGGCCGACGCGCTGGACATCGCAGCCGACACGATCGTGGCGATGAAGTTGGAGGCCATCGCCGAACTCACCGTACTGGCCATCACATTCGTCGCCGACCAGGCCGCAGCCGTCGCCACCCTCGGCATCGCGGAAGCGGCTGAGGCGTTGGTGATCGAGGCTGCCGAGAAGCTGATGGACTACCTGGTCCAGCAGTTGGAGCAGTACATCATCGGCCAGGTCATCGAGGCAGCCATCGATCCGCTCGTCGAGACGGTCGGTAAAGCCGTGGGCGGCCTGGTCTTCCAGGCCGCCGAATCCGCCCTCGGCGTCTCCGGTGGGGGCGGGGGACGTGGCGGGGAGGGCTTCTCCATCCATCCGGAGGCCCTGCACGCACGCGCGGAAAAGCTGCACGCACATGCACGGACGGTGGCCGGTCACGCTGCCGAATTCGAAGCGAAGGCCGCGGGGGCGAGCTTCATATGACCAACCCGATTGTCAAGGCACTTGAGCACGGCGCGGCGAAGCTCGGCAAGACCCTGGGCAAGGACGCCGGCAAGGCAGTCCAGGACCTGTACCACGGGGCAGGCCACCGCCTGAAGAAGGTCGCCACCAACCACGCCGAGAATGATGCCAAACACGCGGCGGAACTCGACAAGCTCCTCAAGGGCCGCAAGGAGGACACACCACACGCGCCCCATGGCACGAGCGGCGGCGGTGGCCGTAGGTCCGGTGGGGGTCGGTCCGGCGGGGCCCGCGAGCAGGCCGAAGCCGACCACGAAAACGCCAGTACCCGTAAGGACGAGACGAAGGAGACGGAAGGTACCGACCCGGTCGACCTCGCCACGGGGAAGGTATTCCTGACCCAGACCGATATCTCACTGCCTGGCGTCCTGCCGCTGGTCTTCACCCGTAGATATGAGTCGTCGACCCGTATCGGGCGTCACATCGGGCCGTCGTGGTCTTCCACGATCGACCAGCGTCTGGAAATCGACAGCGAAGAGGTCATCTTCGTCACCGAGTCTGGGATGCTGCTGCGCTACCCGATACCCGCGACCGGCGAACGCGTGCTGCCCAAGCACGGCCCGCGCTGGCCCCTGATGCGCACCCTCCAGGACGACTGGGCCGTCAACGATCCCGAGACCGGCCAGACCCGCTACTTCAGCGACGCCCCGCGCCATCCCGGCATCGCCCTGCCCGACGAGATCACGGACCGCAACGGCCACCGCATCACCTTCGACTACGCCGACGAGACCGGCATCCCTTACGCCGTCCGGCACAGCGCCGGCTACGAGCTCAAGCTCACCTGCGACGACAACGGTCGCCTCACCGCCCTCCACCTGGCCGGCGCCGCGGATGACGGCACAGATCAGCTGATCCGGTCCTACGAGCATGACGATGACGGCAATCTCGCCGCCGTCACCAACTCCACCGGCGCCGTGACCCGGTTCGAGTACGACACCGACCACCGCATGACCGCTTGGGTGGACTCCAACGGCTCACGCTACGAGTACACCTACGACGACCGCCACCGCTGCACGAGCCAGGCCGGCGCCGAAGGCCACCTCACCAACCGCTTCACCTACAGCGACATCGACCCCGAGACCGGCCACCGCACGACCACACACACCAACGGGGAGGGCTTCCCCACCCGGTACCTCATCAACGACCGCCTCCAAGTCATTGCGGTCACTGACCCGCTCGGCAACACCACCCGCACCACCTACGACACCGACGACCGGCCCGTTCAGATCATCGACCCCCTCGGCAACACCACCCACCTCACGTACAACGAGGACGGCCACCTCGTCTCTATCGTCCGCCCGGACGGCTCCACCAGCACCGCCACCTACACCGACCTCGGCCTCCCAGCGGAGGTGACCGGCCCCGACGGCCTCACCGTCCGCCAGGAGTACGACGCCAAGGGCAACCGGATCGCCGTCACCGACCCCGCCGGCCAGACCACCCGCTTCACCCACGACGAACGCGGCCACCTCACCTCCGTCACCGACCCGCTGGGGCACACGACCCGCATCGAGTGCGACAAGGCCGGCCTCCCCCTCACGGTCACCAACCCCCTTGGCGCCGTCACGAGATTCCGCCGGGACCAGTTCGGTCGCGCCACCTCCGTCACCGATCCTCTCGGCAACGCCACCCACTACACCTGGACCGCCGAAGGGCACATCGCGACCCGTCTAAACCCGGACAGCTCCCAGGAATCGTGGACCTACGACGGCGAGGGCAACTGCATCGCCCACACCGACCCCCTGGGCCAGGTCACCACCTTCGAGTACGGCCACTTCGACCAGCTCCAGGCACGCACTGGACCGGACGGGGCACGCCACGAGTTCATGCACGACACCGAACTCAAGCTCGTGAAGGTCGCCAACCCTCAGGGCCTGACCTGGCGATACGAGTACGACGAGGCCGGGCGTCTGATCGCCGAGACGGACTTCGACAACCGCACCCAGAGCTATGCGCACGACGCGGCAGGCCGACTGACCGCACGCACCACAGCGCTCGGCCACACAATCCGCTTCACCCACGACGCACTGGGCCGCATAGCCACCAAGGACGTTGCTGGTGAGCTGACGAGTTTCGCCTATGACGCTGCCGGACACCTGGCGGAGATCACCGCACCAGATAGTGAAGTCACCTACACTCGGGACGAATTCGGAAGGGTCGTCGCTGAGACGGTGAATGGCCGCACCATCACATTCACCTACGACACCCTGGGCCGCCGGATATCCCGCACCACCCCAACCGGCGCGGTGAGCACCTGGACCTACGACGCAGCCGGGCGGCGCACCATGCTAGACGCCTCCGGTCGCAACATCGCCTTCACCCGGGATGCACTGGGCCAGGAGCTCTCCCGCACCCTCGGCGACATCACCTTCGCCCACACCTTCGACGTCCTCGGCCGGCTCACCGACCAGCACATCACCTCAGCTGCCGAAACCATCCAGCACCGCGCGTACACCTACCGCGCGGATGGCAACCTCACCGGCATCGAGGACCACCTCAACGGCGCCCGCCACTTCGAACTCGACACTGCCGGCCGGGTCACCACCGTCTCCGCCCACAACTGGAGCGAGACCTACGCCTACGACACAGCCGGCAACCAGACCCACGCCACCTGGCCCGACCGCCACCCAGCCCCCGAGTCCCGCGGCGAGCGCACGTACACCGGCACTCGCATCAATCGCGCGGGCGGTGTTCGCTACGAATACGATGCAGCTGGCCGCACCATTCTGCGCCAGAAGACCCGGCTATCCCGTAAGCCGGACACCTGGCACTACGCCTGGGACACACAAGACCGTCTGGTCGCCTGCATCACCCCCGACGGCACCTGCTGGAAGTACACCTACGATCCTCTCGGCCGCCGCACCTCCAAGCTACGTCTGGCCTCGGACAACCAAAGCATCGCCGAGCGAGTGGACTTCACCTGGGATGGCCACAACCTCTGTGAGCAGACTGAGCGCGCCATTACCCTCACCTGGGATCATCAGGGCCTCATCCCGCTGATCCAACGGGAACGCAAGCTGCGCGGCTCCGAGTTGGTTTCGGCACCTCAACCGGAGATCGACGAGCGCTTCTTCGCGATTGTCACCGATCTCGCTGGCTGCCCCACTGGTCTCATCTC
Source organism: Streptomyces sp. 2323.1 (assembly GCF_900221035.1). Lineage (NCBI taxonomy): Bacteria > Bacillati > Actinomycetota > Actinomycetes > Kitasatosporales > Streptomycetaceae > Streptomyces > Streptomyces sp. 2323.1. The sequence continues at coordinate 6,492,665 of NZ_LT907981.1, forward strand.
CGAAACCGGCAACATCGCCTGGCATGCGCGGTCGACGCTTGGAGGAGCCACCATATGGAACCGAGAAGCTACGGCGTACACGCCACTGAGATTCCCAGGCCAGTATTTCGATGCGGAGACATCTCTACACTATAACTATTTCCGGCACTATGATCCGACGACGGCGCGTTACCTGTCACCGGATCCTTTGGGGCTAGAACCGGCGGACAATCCGGTTTCCTATGTACGCAACCCGTTGACGGTTGTCGACCCGCTAGGACTTGCACCGTATGAGCCGTCAGAAGAGAAGCCGGTCAGGCTATTCAAGGCTCCCCAGCCAGGATTGGGGCAGCATCAGGAGCAACATGGCTACTTGCCCGAAGATTTCCCTGGAGGGGACCACCATCCGTCCGGCTATGATGGGCGCGCATATTTCTCAAAGGACAATTTTGAGCTACCTTTGACTAAATACGCAAAACATTACGGCGAAGGCCTCATTGAGGTGAGGATACCCGCCGAAGACTATAGACGCCACTTCCAGAAATACGAAAGGCCATATGAGGGTGGCCCGGACGTCGAAGTTCCCATCCCGCATGAGGCTATGCCACAATTGAACAAGTATAAGAGAATCTGGCACCGACTATGAGAGGAGCACGCGTCGATGATCGACAGTCAGGAATGGGAAGAGGTGAAGCGGCAACTCCCATTCGGTACGCGCACACAAGCATCCGTCGTTCGGCACAGCGGTTTCGGATTCTTTGTGCAGCTTGCAGCTTTTCCCGATGTTACAGCCGTGGTAGACGGAATCTCCTACCTGCCCGACGGACAGATGGCTCGTCGCACAGAGTGGCCGAAAGTAGGAGAATTGATCGAAGGGGTTGTCGTGGATCACGTTGAGCACAACCATGAAATCAAACTCCGCGTGGAGCCAACCTGACGCTCGCACAGACGGTTTGCCCTAGTGCGAAAGGCCGTAGATGGGCGCTAGGCGGAATGACGACGCCAGGCGAACCGCAGGTTCGCCGCCGGGCGAGAGTGCGAATGAACGCCAAGATGTCCGGGGTCCTCAGCGTGTGCCCGGAGGCGGTCGATGGCCATCTGCCGGAGCGCTCCCGGGGCCACCCGTCCCTGTGTGCTCGGTGCGGGTTATGCCGGTGCCGTCGGCGGCTCGGCGGTTTCCTGGGTGCGAGTGCGGTGTGGCTGTCCTGGCTCTGTGGGCCGTCGTCGCTGCTGTCGTCACCCTCGCTGTTCTCTGTGCCCTGGGGTCAGGTCGTCCTGGGACGGGTTGGCCTCCAGCCTGTTGGTGGGGTCAGTGGCATCAGCGGCCGGTGTGGTGGGGGGATCCGGTGCGGTCTCGTCGGCCGCATCGTCCTGGGGTGCACGGGGCTCCGGTCCGGCGGGGGCGGGGGTGGTGCTGTTGAGGGCCGGTGTGGTGGGCGTGTCGGGGTCGGCCTCGTCGGGTGAGTTGTCTCCGTCTTTGGTGCTGCTGTCGCCCGGCTCCTCCGCGTCGGTAGTGGAGGATTCCGGCTGGGCCTTCGTCGGCTTTTCGTCCCCTTCCGTGCTGGCGGTCTCGATGGCGGGATTGGCCGGGTATCAGAGGTCGGAGTTGCGGAGGGAGCCGGTGTGGCCGCCCGGGGTGCGTGCGGCAAGGTCGCGCTTCTCCAGTGCGGCCACCGCCCTTCCGGCCGTGAACTTGTCTACGCCTGCGGCGAGGGCGAGTTCGGCGACGGTGACGGGTTCGGCGAGGCCGGACAGTTCGGTGTAGATGGCGGCGTGTGCGCCGGTCAGTCCGGTCACCGGTTCAGGGGCGGGTGCGGGTGAGACGTGCTGCATAGGTGTGCCGTTGGTAGTGGTGTCGCCGATGGACATGGGGGTCCCTCGATTCCGGAGTGTTCGGGTGGTTGAGGTCCCCAGCCGGGGCGGGCCCGCATGTGCGGGCCGGTGGGGTCTTCCTTCCTCTACGGCGCAGTGGGTCGGGTAGCGCCCCAGTAGTCCGGCCAGTGGTAGTTCTCGGTGCGAACGTGGGCTCCGCGGTGGGGTGCGTCGCTCATTTGGTTGTTTCCGCGGCCGACATGGTGGATGTGGCCGGGGCGTCCGTGGAAGACGAGGTAGCCGGGGTGGAGTGGCTGGCCGCGGGGGACCTTTGGGGTGTTGTTGTACTGGGCCTCGGCGGTGCGGCCGAGGCGGATTCCCGCGGTGGCGTAGGCGGCTTGGGTGAGGCCGGAGCAGTCCTTACCGGCGGTAGCCGGATGGGTCGTCAGCTGGTGCGGCGCTCGGCGACCAAGTGGGATGAGGGCTCCATCGAGTTGGGCTGGGTCGTGGTTGAGGAAGGCAACACCTGCAGGCTGCGGAAGCTGACCAAGCACGGCGACGCCAAACGCCGTCATCTACGTAGATCAGTTCGTGATGAACGTCCTCAAATGGCAGAAGGGGCGCCAGGACGCGGAGCGTGAACGACTCGGCTCCGCGTGGACGGATCATGACCTGGTGTTGGCCCGTGACGGCTTCAAGCTGTACCGGGGTGAGGCAGGCAGCCCGCAGGATCCGGAGAAGGTCTTTGCACGGTGGCGCACCCTGCGTACCCGCTTGAAGCTGCCCGAGGGTTCCGGATTCACGACTGGAGGCCCAGCAAGTCACGAACGGTCTGGAGGCCGGGGAGAACCCTGTAGAGGTCTCCGCGAACGTCCGGCACCACTCGCCGGGCTGCACCATGGCCCGCTACGGCCACTCACATAAGAAAGGAGCCCGGAAGCTCGCCGCCTCCGGAGCCCAACAGGCTCGTCCTGTCATCCCTGGTCTGACCTGGGGAATCTCCGGGCCGTTGATCACGTGGTTGGTCACGCCACTGCTCAGAAAAGCAGAAAACCCCTGATGAACAGGGGTCTCAGCTGGTGTCCGAGGGGGGACTTGAACCCCCACGCCCGATAAAGGGCACTAGCACCTCAAGCTAGCGCGTCTGCCATTCCGCCACCCGGACAAGGTGTCTTTCGGTGCGGCCTGGGCCGTTCCGACGTGGAAAACAATAGCAAACCTTGGCGGGTGGTCGATCACCCGCACTGTTGGCCGGCCGTGGGGCTGTGACCAGGGCATGTCGGGAGTATTGCGCTCTTGGGCGCAGGCGGTGGCGGGTGGAGGATGGCGGTGGAGCCCGCTGCGGGCCGTGCTCCCCGGGGGTGCGTGACGCGGCGGCCGTGAACCCAGAGGAGGCAGTGTGAGCGAGTCGCAGTCGGGCCGTGCGGTCACCGGCGAGGACGAGGTCGTCGATCTGTGCCGGGATCTGATCAGGATGGATACCAGCAACTACGGCGATCACTCGGGCCCGGGTGAACGGGCCGCCGCCGAGTACGTTGCGGAGAAGCTCGCCGAGGTCGGCCTGGAGCCGCAGATCTTCGAGTCCCACAAGGGCCGCGCCTCGACCGTCGCCCGCATCGAGGGCGAGGACCGCTCGCGGCCCGGGCTGCTCATCCACGGCCACACCGACGTCGTACCGGCCAATGCCGACGACTGGACCCACCACCCCTTCTCCGGCGAGATCGCCGACGGGTGCCTCTGGGGCAGGGGCGCGGTCGACATGAAGGACATGGACGCGATGACGCTGGCGGTCGTCCGTGACCGGCTGCGCACTGGACGCAAGCCCCCGCGCGACATCGTGCTGGCGTTCCTCGCGGACGAGGAGGCGGGCGGCACCTACGGCGCGCGCTATCTCGTCGATCACCACCCGCACCTCTTCGAGGGCGTCACGGAGGCGATCAGTGAGGTCGGCGGCTTCTCCTTCACCGTCAACGAGCAGGTGCGGCTCTATCTCATCGAGACGGCCCAGAAGGGCATGCACTGGATGAAGCTGACCGTCGACGGCAACGCCGGTCACGGTTCGATGATCCACAAGGACAACGCCATCACCGAACTGTCCGAGGCGGTCGGCCGGTTGGGCCGGTACGAGTTCCCGGTCCGGGTGACCAAGACGCTGCGGTCCTTCCTCGACCAGCTCGGGGACGCGCTGGGCACCGAACTCGACCCGGAGAACATGGACGAGACCCTGGCCAGGCTCGGCGGCATCGCCAAGCTGATCGGCGCCTCGCTCAAGAACACCGCCAACCCGACCCAGCTGGGCGCCGGCTACAAGGTCAACGTCATCCCGGGGCAGGCCACCGCGCATGTCGACGGCCGGTTCCTGCCGGGCCACGAAGAGGAGTTTTTGGCCGACCTGGACCGGATCCTGGGCCCGCGGGTCAAGCGCGAGGACGTGCACGCCGACAAGGCGCTGGAGACTACCTTCGACGGGGCGCTGGTCGAGGCGATGCAGTCGGCGCTGCAGGCCGAGGACCCGATCGCACGGGCCGTGCCGTACATGCTCTCCGCCGGCACGGACGCCAAGTCCTTCGACGATCTCGGAATCCGCGGCTTCGGCTTCGCCCCGCTGAAGCTGCCGCCGGAGCTGGACTTCGCAGGAATGTTCCACGGTGTGGACGAGCGGGTGCCGGTGGACGGACTGAAGTTCGGGGTGCGGGTGCTCGATCGATTCATCGACCAGAGCTGAATTCGGCGCGGATTTCCTGCCTTTCGCGCCGGGTTCGCTGAAACGGGTGAACGCACCAATGTGTTCGTAGCTTCAACGGCCTTTTCTTCGTTGCAGTGTGTGCGGTCCGCGGCTGGGATCGTATTGCCTACAAGGAGGAATAATGATCAAGAAGGTCGCCGCTGCTGCGGCACTGGCCGGTGGTGTCGTGCTCGCCGGTGCGGGCCTGGCCGTTGCGGACTCGGGTGCGCAGGGTGCGGCGCTGAACTCCCCCGGTGTGGTGTCCGGCAACACCGCCCAGGTGCCGGTGCACGTTCCGGTGAATGCCTGCGGCAACACGGTCTCCGTGGTCGGCCTGATGAACCCCTCCTTCGGCGAGAACTGCGTCAACAAGTGACTTTCCGACGTCCTTTGGCGTTGTACTTGCACCCGTAAGGGTCCGACTCAGTCCAGTTCCGGAAGGCGTTTCCCGTATTCCGGAGCCGCTGAGGATTTAGGCGGACGGGTGAATCTTTTCGGGGTTCGCCACTCGTCCGTATTCCTGTAAGGCACTAGGCAGGGGAACTACCTATGAGACAGGTCGCACGAAAGGGCCTGATCACCGCGGCGGCCGCCAGTGGCGTACTTGCGCTGGCAGCCGGCTATGCACACGCCGACGCGGGAGCCGCCGGAGGCGCGGCCAACTCGCCCGGCGTGGGATCCGGCAACAGCGTTCAGGTCCCGGTCCATGTACCGGTGAACGCCTGCGGTAACACCGTCAATGTCGTCGGGCTGCTCAACCCCGCGTTCGGCAACCGCTGCGCCAACGGCGGCGGTGGCGTCCACCACGGCACCCACCACCACGGTGGCGGCGGCGGTGCGGGCGCGGCAGGCCAGGCGTCGAACTCGCCGGGCGTGGTGTCGGGCAACAACGTCCAGGCCCCGGTCGACGTTCCGGTCAACGCCTGCGGCAACCAGGTCTCCGGAGGCGGGCTGCTGAACCCGGCCTTCGGCAACCACTGTGCCAATGAGACGCCGACCGGCCCGGGCGTGCCGCAGCACCCCGGCAGGCCCCACCACCCGGGCAAGCCGCACCACCCGGGGAAGCCGCACCACCCCGGCAAGCCGGAGCACCCGAGCACGCCCCATCACCCGGGCACGCCGGAGCACCCGACGACGCCGCACACCCCGGGCACGCCGGGCCAGCACACCCCGCACACGCCGGGTACCCACCCGTCGACCGGGGGTCACGGCCCGCATGTGACGCCGGCCAAGCCCGCCAAGCCCGTCGGGCACCTCGCGCACACCGGCGCGGGGTCGATCGGGTACGCGGTGCCGGCCAGCGCCGGGCTGCTGCTCGGGGGCGCCGTGCTCTACCGTCGGGCGCGCGCCGCTCGCCGGTGACCGGCCACGGATAGCGCACCAGGCGCACGACGGAGCGGGCCCCGCCTCGGCGGGGCCCGCTCTGCTGTCGTCACCCGCCGGTGGCGGTCACCAGGTGGCGCGGAGCTGCCGGATGATCCGGCGGCGCAGCCGTACCTTGCGGCTCCCGTCGGGATTCAGCCGCAGGCGGTCCAACTCCCAGTGTCCGTACTCGGCATGGTCGGTCAGCAGGCGTGTGGCGGCCTTCCGGGACACTCCCCGGGGCACATACACATCGCAGAATTCGTATTCCGGCATCGCATCTATTGTGCGGGACCGGCCCCGGTACGGATAGCGTCTGCACTATGTCTGATGCTGCGCAGCCTTCCGCTGCCGAGGTACGTGCCGCCGCCGAGGCGGTCAAAGCCGCGCTGGACCGTCACCTCGACGCGGTCGAACGCCGCTCGGGGCAGGATGATCCGGCTGTCTACGCCGCGTTCGACGAGCTCGCCGCGGCGGCTGAGGTCTATGACGAGCTGCTCTACGACACCTACGACGAGGTCACCCCCTTCGAGATCCCTGGAAGCGATGCGCTGCCCGCTTATGCGGGCCCGGAGGAGCCAAGTGCGCTGAGCGTGCTGATCCGGCGCGACTACACCGTCGCCGAACCGCAGCGGCTGCTGCACCAGGCACAGCGCATCGCCGATCTTGATCCGGACGCCGCCGACGAGGCCGCGGGCGGGGGTGCCGACGCCGCCGCGGTCGTCGGCACCAGCGTGCATGCCGCGCTCGGTGTGCTGTTCGGCGAGTTCGAACCGGACGAGATCGCCTCCCGGCACAAGGAGTTCGGCCTGGAGGAGGGCGATTCCACCCTGTGGGTGGCGGCCGGCGACGACCCGGCCGAGCCGGGGGAGTGGCTGTCCGCCCCCTTCGACCAGGCGGATCCCCAGCGGGTCGTCTGCCGCTTCGACGTCAGCGCGGTCTTCGACGAGGAACTCGGCGACGATGATCTGATGGAGCCGCTCGACCACGAGCGGTGAGTCCGGGGCGGGGTGCGCTGCCGCGGCGCCGCACCTCGACCCGGATACGACGCTGCCCCGGCCGTCAGAAACCTGCCGACGGCCGGGGCAGCGGGCGTACGGGGCGCACGGCGGGCCGGGCTCAGTCGGCCGTCGACGGCTCCTGCGTGGTCTGCACGCTCTGCTGGAGCAGGGTGCGCAGCCGGGTGGTGCGCTCCTTGACGGGCACCTCGGCGACCGCCCGGGGCAGCGCCTGGTCGACGCCCTGGACCACCGACAGATGGCGCTCGCCGCGGCTGAAGGCGGTGTAGACCCAGGCGCGGGTCAGGCCGCCGGCGGCATCCCCGGGGAGCACGACCACCGCGGCGGGCCAGCGCATCCCGGCCGCCTGATGTGCGGTGAGCGCCCAGCCGTGGCGTACGGCTCCCGCGCCGACCTGCTCGCGCGGCACCACGACCGCGGCGCCGTCGCAGTCGAGCCGCAGCCCGGCGGCGTCCGCGCCGGTGACCGTGCCGGGCACCGCACGGCCGGGTGCGGGGACGTAGGCCACGCGGTCGCCGGGGTCGAAGCCGCCGAACCGGCCGGGGCCGGGGTTGAGCCGCTCCTTGAGGGCGGCGTTCAGCGCGCGGGTGCCGGCCGCGCCGCCGTGGCCGACCGTGATGACCTGGGTCCGGTCCGCGGGGACACCCAGCGCCCGGGGCACGGAGTCCGCGACCAGCTGGACGGTGCGGTGCACCGCCTCCTTGGCATCCCGCACCGGGACGATCACCACCTCCTTGCCCGGCGCTTCGACCTGGCTCAGCTCGCCGATGCCGATGCCGGACACCAGCTCGCCGATCGGGCCGAAGTCCGGGGTACGGGAGGCGACCTGGGGGCAGAAGCGGGCCGCGAGCAGATCGGCGAACAGCCGGCCGGGGCCGGCCGACCACAGGACGCCCGGGTCGCCGCTGAGCACCAGCCGGGTCCCGTCGGGCAGCGACTCGACGAGCAGCGCGGCGGTCTCCAGATCCAGCTGCGGGGCGTCCAGCACCACCAGCAGATCGAGCGCGAGGGCGCCGTCCGCGTCCCGGCCGGGGCCCTGCTGCCCGGACAGCAGGGCGGAGACGGTCACGGCGGCCGTGCCGATGGCCGGGTCGCCGGGCGCGCACTCGGTGAGGTCCGTGGCCAGGCGCCGGCGGCCGTTCTCGGTGTGCGCGGCGCCGAAGGCCCGCAGGCCGAGCGAGCGGGCCGCGGCGAGCAGCGCGGCCGGTTCGGCGCGGGCCGCCTCGGCGCCCGTGTGTGCCACCAGGCCGCTGTGGGCGGCGGCGCGGATGAGCTCCGCGGCGGAGGGCGAGGGCGCGGCGGCCGCCGCGGCTTCCCACTCGGCGGCGGAGGGGCGTACGGGGTGGGCGGTGGAGGTGTCGGCGGTGGTGCCGTCGGCGTGGCCGGAGGGACGGATGGCCTCCGCCCCGGCCTCGGTGCCGACCTCGGTGCCGTTGTCGGTGTCGGCAGCCGGGCGCTCCCCGTCCGCTGCCGGTGCAGGTGCCGGTGCCGCCTCAGCCGTGGCGTCCTCAGCCGTGGCGTCCTCGTCCGAGGCCGGGCCGTCCGCCGGGTGGTCCTCCGGTCCGGCAGCCGCTTCGAAGGTGTTCAGCAGCCGCGCCAGCCCGTCGGCGACGCTCTCCTCGGCCATCGCGAACCGGTCCAGGCCGAGCAGGATCCGGACCGGCTGCGCTTCCTCCCCGTCCTCGTCCGTGACGGGACGTGGCCTGCCCGGTTCCTCGATGGCGTCCTGAAAGACCAGCACGGCGCCGTCCGCGATGGCGGTCTGCAGGGCGTCATCGGGGTCGGGCACCGCGCGCTGGGCGAGCGCCGCACGCAGCGCGGATGCCTCCAGGGCGGAGTGCCCCGCGACGGCGGCCTGCTCCAGCAGCCAGCCGACCAGCGCCTGTGCACGCCGCTCGTCGCCCGGCCCGCAGGCGGGGCCGAGCAGTGCGCGGGCGAAGCCGTCGGCCTGCTCGGGGCGGACGCCAGGCACGGCGAGCAGCTGCCAGGGGTCCTCCCGCAGCGCCTCGGCGGCCCGCTCCCCGAGCACCTCGGCGGCCCGGTCCGCCAGCGCCTCGGGGGCGCCGCCCGCCGCGAGGACCTGCCGGACGCCCTCGGCTCCGGGGGCGTACGCCGCCGGGGCGGGGGCCGCTGCGGGGCCGGTGGGGGCGGCTGCCCCGGCGGCCGGGCCCGTGGCGCCGCCGTCCACGACGGGAGGACGGGCCGGGCCGCCGGCCCCGGGGGCGGGCTGCTGCCGGGCCGGTTCCGGTGCCGCGCCCGCCGGGCGGTCCTGGGGTGCAGGACTGCCGGGCGACGGGGCGCCCTGGGCGGGCCGGCCGGCGGGCGCGGCCGGCCTGGCGGGGCGCGGGGCGTTGAAGAACGAGGCGGCCGAGCGCTCGCCGCTCTCCACGGCCCGCACCGCCGCGGCCAGCGCCGCGGCGGTCGCCTGGGCCGATCCGGACGCCGCGGTGTCCCGCGCCGCACCGGCCGGTGCCGTACGGGCCTCGGAGCTCGGCGCCGCGGCCTCCGAGCCCGGTGCCGCAGCCTCCGGACCGCTCGCCACCGCGTCCTCGCCCGGCCCGGCAGCGTCCTGCGGGGGTGTCCTGCCGTCGTCCGCCGCGGTGGCGTCTCCCGGAGCCGCTTCCGCGGGGCCGTCCGTACGAGCCGCTTCCGCGGAGCCATCACCCGGAGCCGTCGTGCCATCGTCGGACGCCACGGTCTCCCCAGGAGCCGCCGCTTCTCCGCTCGGAGCCGCTGCGGCCGCCGCAGGCTCCGTGTTCCCGCCCGGCGCCGCCGCGGCGGCGGGCGTCTGGGCATCCGCAGTCCCGGGCGCGGCCTCCTGCTCGGGCGGGGTGTCGCCGGCGAGGCGGTCGGTACTCACAGCGTGCTCCAGTCCTGATCGGGGTAGTGGTGCACCGGAGCCGAAACATCGTCCAGCGCCCGGCGGATCTCGTCAGGAAGACTAAGGGCCTCCACTGACAATGCCGCGCTGAGCTGCTGTGCTGTGCGGGCGCCGAGGATCGGCGCGGTCACTCCGGGACGGTCGCGGACCCAGGAGAGCGCGACCTGGAGCGGGGTGACGGCCAGTCCGTCGGCGGCGGTGGCGACCGCGTCCACGACCCGGCCGGCCGTCTCGTCGAGATACGGCGCGACGAACGGCGCCATGTGGTCCGAGCCGCCGCGCGAATCGGCCGGGGTCCCATGGCGGTACTTGGCGGTCAGCACACCGCGGCCCAGCGGCGACGACGGCAGCAGGCCGATGCCGAGATCGAGCGCCGCGGGCAGCACCTCCCGCTCCACGCCGCGCTGGAGCAGGGAGTACTCCATCTGTGTGCTCGCCAGGCGATGGCGCCCGCCGGGCACCGCGAGCTGCCAGGTGCCGGCCTTGGCGAGCTGCCAGCCGGAGAAGTTCGACACCCCCACATAGCGCGCCCGGCCGCTGCTGACGGCGAGGTCGAGGGCCGCCAGGGTCTCCTCCAGCGGCGTGTGCGGATCGAACCCGTGCATCTGCCAGAGGTCGACGTAGTCCGTGCCCAGCCGCTCCAGGGACGCGTCCAGGGCGGCGAGGAGATGGCGCCGGGAGCAGTCGACACGGCGGTCCGCCTCCAGGACGCTGCCGGCCTTGGTCGCAATCACGAGATCGGCGCGCGGCACGAGCTCTTCCATCAGCCGGCCCAGGAGGTATTCGGCACCACCGTCGGCGTAGATGTCGGCGGTGTCCACGAGGGTGCCACCGGCCTCCCAGAACTCCTTGAGCTGGTCGGCGGCTTCCTGCTCGTCCGTGTCGCGGGCCCAGTTCAGGGTGCCGAGCCCGAGGCGGGTCACGCGCAGGCCCGTACGGCCGAGGTGCCTTTGCTCCATGAGCCTTGAGATTACTGGCCGCGCGCGAGGATCAGGGGACCTGTGGACAACCCGCCGATGACGGCCGGCGCGAGCGCGCGCTACAGTCCCCGGAACAGCGACGTTACCGATCGGTAAGGGGAGCGGCATGAGGCTTGGCATCAACCTCGGCTACTGGGGTGCCGGGATGGACTCCGACAATCTCGCGGTGGCGCAGGAGGCCGACCGCCTCGGATACTCCGTCTGCTGGGCCGCCGAGGCCTATGGCTCCGACGCCGCCACGGTGCTCTCCTGGGTCGCCGCCCAGACCGAGCGCATCGACATCGGTTCGGCGATCTTCCAGATCCCGGCGCGTGCGCCCGCCATGACCGCGATGACGGCCGCGACCCTGGACTCGCTCTCCGGCGGCCGCTTCCGGCTCGGCCTGGGCGTCTCGGGGCCGCAGGTCTCCGAGGGCTGGTACGGCGTCAAGTTCGACAAGCCGCTGGCCCGCACGCGCGAGTACGTGGACATCGTCCGCAAGGCCATGACCCGCGAGCGGCTGTCCTACGAGGGCGAGCACTGGACCCTGCCGCTGCCCGGTGGCCCCGGCAAGCCGCTGAAGCTCACCGTGCACCCGCAGCGTGAGCACATCCCGCTCTACATCGCCGCGATCGGCCCCAAGAACCTCCAGCAGACCGGTGAGATCGCCGACGGCGCGCTGCTGATCTTCCCCTCGGCCGACCACCTGGAGGAGACCGCGATCTCGCACCTCCGGGCCGGCCGCGAGAAGGCGGGCAAGACGCTGGACGGCTTCGACGTCTGTCCGACGCTGCCGCTGGCCGTCGGCGCGGACAAGGACGTCAGCGCGCTGGCCGACATGTTCCGCCCGTACACCGCGCTCTACGTCGGCGGCATGGGCAGCCCCAAGCAGAACTTCTACAACCAGCTCGCTCAGCGCATGGGTTACGGGAAGGAAGCCGCCGCGATCCAGGAGAAGTACCTGTCCGGCGACAAGGAGGGCGCCGCCGCCGCGATCCCGGAGCGGCTGATCGACCAGACCACGCTGCTCGGTTCCGTCGAGCGGATCGCGGAGCGGATGCAGGCCTACGCGGCGGCGGGCGTGACCACCCTGACGCTGGCCCCGGCGGGGTTCGGCCTGGAGGACCGGCTGGCGTCGCTGCGGGCGGGCACCGAGGCCCTGGAGCGCGCCGGACTGGCGTAGTCCCCTGGAGCCTGCCCGGTGGATCATGGCCGGGTCGCCCGTCTCGCGCAGGGGCCCGTCCAGCCCGTCCCGTTCATGGTCCGGCGCCATGACGCCGGTCCGGACATACGCAGCGGCCGTGGTGGGGGCTCGGGGGAACCTCCCCGCCACGGCCGTCGCGCTGCACAACGCGGTGGCGGGCAGGCCGGTTACGCCCGCCACGAGGGCAGCTGCCGCCCGAACGGCCCATGGGGCCGCGACTGCGGTTGCCGCCCACGGAACACCCCACTTGACTCGTTCTTTGCGGGTGTGTCCGTTCGGAGGTGGCGCAGATGTTCTCGGCCCGAAGCCTGTTCCAGGAGATCGTCGACAACGACGACTCCTACCGACTGTTCTGTTCCATCGCGGCGAGCGGCGAGGCCCAGGGCGGCTGGGAGAACGGCCGGATCGCCGCCCTGATCCCGGTCACCATGCGCGCGCTGGCGCCCAAGGTCAGCCGGCACGGCGCCGACGAGGACAAACACGGCCGGATCTTCCACGCCCTGATGCGCCGGCGCGGCCTGACGCCCACCACGGTCCCCGACGAGACCGACTACACCGCCCTCCTGGAGCGGCACGGCATCGGTCTGGCGCACGACAAGCTGCGCCGCAACCAGCCGCTCACCGAGCTCGACATCATCACCTACCTCGCCCACAGCCGGGTCACCGAACAGCGCGCCGCCGACCAGATGGAGATGCTCACCCGGCACTTCGGCGACCACCCCGAGGTGGGCAAGGCGATCCGGATGATCTGCCACGACGAGGAGAACCACCTGGCCTACTGCCACGAGGAGCTGCTGCGGCTGGCCGGCGCCGGGCACGGCCGGACCATTCAGCGGATCCTGCACGAGTGCGCCCGCGCCGAGATCGTCATCTACCGGGACGTCAGCCTGGCCGTGATGGACCACATGGGCCGCATCCTGAAGTGGCCGAAGGCGAAATCCGCCGCGCTCGCCACCGGGATCCGGGCGATGTACGGCTACGAGCGGCTGGGCGGCTGGCGCCGGATGGTCAGCCTCCGGATGCCCGAGCGGCGCGACGCGCTGGGCGGTCCGGCCGCCTCGGCGCCGGAGTTCGCCTGAGCCACCGGCCCCACCGGCCCCACCGGCCCCACCGGCCCCACCGGCCCCCGGCCCGCACCGGCCCCACCGAACCCCGGCCACGCCGGCGTCACAGCCAGCCGCGGCGCTTGAACAGCCGGTACAGCGACACCTCGATGACGACCATCAGCCCCAGGATCACCGGATACCCCAGGTGCCACTTCAGCTCCGGCATGTCATTGAAGTTCATGCCGTAGATGCCGGCGATCAGTGTGGGGACGGCTGCCAGCGCCGCCCAGGCGGAGATCTTGCGCATGTCGTCGTTCTGCCGTACGCCCATCTGCGCGAGATGGGCGGCGAGAATGTCCGAGAGCAGCCGGTCCAGGCCCTCCACCGACTCGTTGGCGCGGGTGAGATGGTCCTCGACATCGCGGAAGAACGGACGCGCGTGGTCGTGCACGAACGGCACCCCGGGGTTCTGCAGCCGGGCCATCGGCTCCGCCAACGGGCCGGTCGCCCGACGGAATTCGAGCACCTCGCGCTTGAACGAATAGATCTCGGCGGCGGTGTTCCGGGTGTCCTGGCCGCGCACCGGAGCGAACACCTCCGCCTCCAACTCCTCCAGATCCACCTGGAGTTCGGCCGCCACCTCGATGTAGTGGTCCACCACCGCGTCGCTGACCGCGTACAGCACCGCCCCCGGGCCGTGCCGCAGGATCTCCGGGTGCTCCTCCAGCCGGTGCCGCACCGCGGCCAGGGGGCTGGCCTCCCCGTGGCGGACGGTCACCACGAACGAGTCGCCGACGAAGACCATCAGCTCCGAAGCGGTCACCGTGTCCGCCCGGTCGTCGTAGGTGACCGGCTTCAGCACCATGAACAGGGAGTCGTCGTAGACCTCCAGCTTGGGCCTCTGGTGTGCCTTGAGGGCGTCCTCGACCGCCAGCGGATGCAGCGCGAACTCGGACCTGACGAGCGCGAACTCCTCCTCCGTCGGCTCGTACATCCCCAGCCACAGGAAGGAATGTCCCTCGGCCCGCGCCGCATGAAGGGCATCGGAGAAGTCCGTCGCGCACTCGTTGCGACGGCCCTCCCGGTAGATGGCGCAGTCCACGATCACAACTGGCATTCTCACCCCTCGCCCGGCCGCCTGCCAGAAAGGCGGCCGCGGAACGTAGGCTGGCGGTCATGCCCACGCTGATCCTGGTGCGGCACGGCCGCTCCACCGCCAACACCGCCGGGGTGCTCGCCGGGCGGGCGCCCGGAGTCGCCCTCGACGAGCGCGGCGCCGCCCAGTCCGCCGCGCTGCCCGCCCGCCTCGCCCAGGTGCCGCTGACCGCCGTCGTCTCCAGCCCGCTGCAGCGCTGCCGGGAGACCGTGCGGCCGCTGCTGGACGCCCGGCCGTGGCTCACCCTGCACATCGAGGACCGGATCAACGAATGCGACTACGGCGACTGGTCGGGCCGCAAACTCGCCGAGCTGAGCGACGAGCCGCTGATGGAGGTCGTCCAGCGGCACCCGTCCGCGGCGGCCTTCCCCGGCGGCGAGTCGCTGCGGGCGATGCAGGCGCGGGCGGTGGACGCGGTACGCGACTGGAACGCCCGGATCGAGGAGGCGCACGGCCCCGAGGCGACCTACGCCATGTGTGCGCACGGCGACATCATCAAGGCGCTGGTCGCCGACGCCCTGGGCATGCACCTCGACCTGTTCCAGCGGATCTCCGTGGAGCCCTGCTCGGTCACCGCGATCCGCTACACGCGGCTGCGCCCCTACCTCGTACGGCTCGGGGACACCGGTGATTTCGGCTCGCTCGCGCCCCGGGAGGAAGGTGGCGCCGCGGCGGCCGACCGGGACGCGGCCGTCGGCGGTGGTGCGGGAGCAGCGTGATCAGTCGGCGCAGTAGGGTGGTGCGACGGCGCTGCCCGCCACGCCCCTGCGATCCGCGCAGTGACCGCAGGACGTGCAGCGACCGCAGTGACCCCGCAGTCGAGCAATCGGAGCAGGACGTTGTCCCGTCAGGTGTTCTTCTACGACGCGCCGGACCGCTTCGTGGCCGGTACGGTCGGGCTGCCTGGCCGCCGTAGCTTCTACCTCCAGGCCACCGCGGCCGGCCGCACGACCAGCGTCGCCCTGGAGAAGACCCAGGTCGCAGCCCTCGCCGAGCGGATCGACGAGCTGCTGGACGAGGTCGTACGGCGCAGCGGCGGCAATGCGCCGGTGCCCGCGGTCTCGCCCGCCGAGCTGGCCGACACCGCCCCGCTGGAGTCGCCGGTCGAAGAGGAATTCCGGGTCGGCACGATGGCGCTGGCCTGGGACGGCGAGGACGAGCGGATGATCGTCGAGGCCCAGGCCCTGGTCGAGCTGGACGCGGACAGCGACGAGGACCTCGCCGACGCCGAGGAGCGGCTGCTCCAGGACGACGAGAACGGCCCGCCGATGCTGCGGGTCCGCCTCACCGGAACCATGGCCAGGGCATTCGCCAAGCGGGCGCTGGAGGTCGTCAACGCCGGCCGCCCGCCGTGCCCGCTGTGCAGCCTGCCGCTCGACCCGGAGGGACACGTATGCCCGCGCCAGAACGGATACCGGCGGGACGCCTGAGCGCCATGGAGCCCGCTGCCCGCCCGGCCGCCCCGCTGCCCGGTCCCGCCGCTCCGCAGGACGCGACGCCGGCCCCGACGTCCGTCCGGGACCCGCGCGACGTCCTCCTCGCCGAGGGGGAGCTGACCGTACGCGGCCGCATCGAGGAGGCGTCCAACGCCGTGCTCTACTGCACGGTCGCGTACGACGGCACCAGCGCCGCCTGTGTCTACAAGCCGGTCGCCGGCGAGCGCCCGCTGTGGGACTTCCCCGACGGCACCCTCGCCCAGCGTGAGGTGGCCGCGTACGAGATCTCCCGGGCCTGCGGCTGGGACCTGATCCCCCCGACGGTGCTGCGGGACGGCCCGTACGGCACCGGCATGGTCCAGGAGTGGATCGAGCCGCCGGAGAGCGCCGACGAGGTGCCCGAGCTGCTTGCACTCGTCGAGGACGAGGAGCCGGCTCCGGGCTGGAAGGCGGTCGGCTTCGCGCAGACCGGCGAGGGCCGCACGGCGCTGCTGGTGCACGCCGACGATCCGCGGCTGCGACGGCTCGCGGTGCTCGACGCGGTGATCAACAACGGTGACCGCAAGGGCGGACATCTGCTGCCCGGCGCCGGCGGGGAGTTCTTCGCCATCGATCACGGCGTGACGTTCCATGCCGAGGACAAGCTGCGCACGCTGTTGTGGGGGTGGGCGGGGGAGCCGCTGACCGAGGAGGCGCTCGCGGCCCTGCGGGAGCTGGACACGGCGCTGGCGGACGGCCGGCCGCTCGCCGCCCGACTGGCCGAACTGATCACGGAGGGCGAGACCGCGGCGCTGCGCGCGCGGGTGACCGGGCTGCTGCGCAGCGGCCGGCACCCGGAGCCGAGCGGTGACTGGCCCGCCATCCCCTGGCCGCCCGTCTGATCCGCCCGTCCGATCCGTGCGGCCACCGGGCGGTGACGCCGGACCGCGCCCTTGCACGTCCGTCTGTCCTGCACGTCCGCCCGGCTTGCACGTTCGTCCGTCGAACACAAGACCGCCTTTCCGGCCAAGAGTCCTGGTCCGGTTCGTATGCGGAACATCCGTCCGGTTACGCTCATGGCATGCATGCATGGCCCGCTTCTGAGGTCCCCGCCCTGCCTGGCCAGGGCCGCGACCTGAGGATCCACGACACCGCGACCGGCGGACGAGTAACCCTCGACCCCGGTCCCGTCGCCCGCATCTACGTCTGCGGCATCACGCCGTACGACGCCACCCACATGGGGCACGCGGCGACCTACAACGCGTTCGACCTGGTTCAGCGCGTGTGGCTCGACACGAAGCGCCAGGTTCACTACGTGCAGAACGTCACCGATGTCGACGATCCGCTGCTGGAGCGGGCCGTGGCCACCGGCGACGACTGGACGGCGCTCGCCGAGCGCGAGACCGCCCTGTTCCGCGAGGACATGACGGCCCTGCGGATGCTGCCGCCCCGCCACTACATCGGCGCGGTCGAGGCGATACCCGGCATCGTCCCGCTGGTGGAGCGGCTGCGCGACGCCGGCGCCGCCTACGAGCTGGACGGCGACATCTACTTCTCGGTCGCATCCGACGCGCACTTCGGCGAGGTCTCCGGGCTGGACGCCGCGGCGATGCGGCTGCTGTCCGCCGAGCGCGGCGGCGACCCGGAGCGCGAAGGCAAGAAGAGCCCGCTCGACCCGATGCTGTGGATGGCCGCCCGGGACGGCGAACCGAGCTGGGACGGCGGCTCGCTGGGCCGCGGCCGGCCCGGCTGGCACATCGAGTGCGTCGCCATCGCCCTGGACCACCTCGGTATGGGCTTCGACGTGCAGGGCGGCGGCTCCGATCTCGCCTTCCCGCACCACGAGATGGGCGCCTCGCACGCCCAGGCGCTCACCGGCGAGTACCCGTTCGCCAAGGCGTATGTGCACGCCGGGATGGTGGCCCTGAACGGCGAGAAGATGTCCAAGTCCAAGGGCAACCTCGTCTTCGTCTCCACGGTGCGGCGCGAGGGCACCGACCCGGCCGCGATCCGTCTGGCGCTGCTCGCCCACCACTACCGCGCCAACTGGGAGTGGACCGACGCCGTGCTGGAGCAGGCCGTGGAGCGGCTGGCGCGCTGGCGTGCCGCAGTCTCCCGTCCCGACGGCCCGTCCGCCGACGCCCTGATCGAGGAGATCCGTACGGCGCTCGCCGACGACCTGGACTCCCCGGCCGCGCTGGCGGCCGTGGACCGCTGGGCCGCCGCCCAGCAGGCCGACGGCGGCACGGACGAGGGCGCACCCGGCCTCGTCTCCCGTGCGGTCGACGCGCTCCTCGGCGTGGCCCTGTAACACCCGTCCGCTCCGTCCTCAGGGGCGCTTTCGCCGGCCGGCGAAAGCGCCCCTGCTCACGTGCGGCGCGCCCGGAAATCCAGCAGCCCGCCGCAAGAGTCCATGGTGGCGCGCCCCGCGGGCGGGCTAGAGCTTGCGGTCATGAGAACACCAACAGGACTGCGGGCGGCGGTCGTTGCCGCGCTGCTCGGGCTCGCGATGACGGTCGTGGGGCCGGCCGGCAGCGTACGGGCCGACGGCCGGGCGCCCGCACAGACCGTCGGCGACCTCACCGGCTTCGCGGCGGACGGGCCCGTCTACCATCTGCACGCCGGCCGGGCCGAGGCCCGCATCAGCTTCGTCACCGCCCGCACCTTCCGGCTCGAACTCGCCCCGGACGGCACCTTCTCCGACCCCACCGGCAAGGACATCGTGCTGCCCCAGGGCGCGCCGCCCGCCACCCACTGGCGGGACGCCGGCGACGCCTATGAACTCAGCACCTCCCAGGTCACCCTGAAGGCCTTCAAGTCGCCGCTGCGCTTCGAGCTGCGGCGGGCCGACGGCTCGCTGGTGTGGTCCGAGACCAAGGGGCTGAGCTGGGACGACAAGACCACCACCCAGACCCTCGCGCGCGGCGCCGGCGAGCAGTTCTACGGCGCCGGCATGCAGAACGGCCGCGGCAACACCTCCCACCGCGACCACACCACCGAGGTCGGGGTGGACTACCACTGGGACGACGGCGGACACCCCAACTCGGTCCCCTTCTACCTTTCCTCCGCCGGCTACGGCGTCTTCCGCAACACCTACGCGCCCAACACCTACGCCTTCCAGGACCCGGTGACGACCAGCGCACAGGAACGGCGCTTCGACGCCTATTACTTCGCCGGGCCGAGCGCCAAGGACGTCATCGGCCAGTACACCGCACTGACCGGAAAGCCCTTTCTGCCCCCGCTGTACGGGCTGGAGATCGGCGATTCGGACTGCTATCTGCACAATGCGAACCGGGGCGAGCGGCACACCCTCGACGCGCTGAAAGTCGCCGATGGATATACGAAGAACGATCTGCCCAACGGCTGGATGCTGGTCAACGACGGCTACGGCTGCGGCTATGAGCATCTCGCCGAGACCTCACAGGGCCTCGGCGAACGGAAGATGAAGCTCGGGCTGTGGACCGAGGACGGTATCGCCAAACTCGCCGACCAGGTGAAAGCGGGCCAGCGGATCGCGAAACTCGATGTCGCCTGGGTCGGCGACGGCTACAAATTCGCCCTGGACGGCTGCAAGGACGCCTACCGGGGCATCGAGGAGAACAGTGCGGCGCGGGGCTTCACCTGGGCCCCGGAGAGCTGGTCGGGGGCCCAGCGCTGCGGCGTCCAGTGGTCCGGTGACCAGAGCGGCAGCTGGGACTACATCCGCTGGCAGATACCGACCTATGCCGGCGCCACCATGTCCGGACTCGCCTATACGACCGGCGATGTGGACGGCATTTTCGGCGGCAGCCCCAAAACGTACGTCCGCGATCTGCAGTGGAAATCCTTCCTCCCGGCGATGATGACGATGGACGGCTGGGCCGCCAGCGACAAACAGCCCTATCGCCAGGGCGAGCCCTACACCTCCATCAACCGGAAATACCTGAAGCTGAAGGAGTCGCTGCTGCCTTACATGTACTCGTACGCGGCGGAGGCGACCCGCACCGGCGTCGGTCCGGTGCGTCCGCTGGCGCTCGAATATCCCGGTGACCCGAAAGCCGGCACCGACGCCGCGAAGTACGAATTCCTCTCCGGGCAGGATTTCCTCGTCGCGCCCGTCTACCGGGACAGCGACACCCGCGACGGCATCTATCTGCCGAAGGGCACCTGGGTCGACTACTGGTCCGGGCGTACCTACCAGGGGCCGACGACCGTCAACGGCTATAGCGCTCCGCTGGACACCCTGCCGCTGTTCGTCAAGGCCGGGGCCGCCGTCCCCATGTGGCCGGGCATCAGGTCGTATCAGGACCGCACCGCACACTCGCCGCTCGCCTGGGACGTCTATCCGCAGGGCCGTTCCTCGTTCACGCTCTACGAGGACGACGGCGTCACCCGCGCGCACCGGCGGGGCGGCAGTGCCACCCAGCGGGTGCGGGTGGCGGCGCCGCGCTCCGGCGGCGGCGACGTCCGGATCGACGTCGGCGCCCTGCGGGGCGAGTTCCACGGCAAGCAGACGTCCCGGCCCTACCGCTTCACCGTGCACACCGGCGACGCCCCGCGCGCCGTCGAGCTGGCCGGGCGGCCGCTGAAGCGGCTGCCGTCCGCGCGGGCGTTCCAGGCGGCGGACGAGGGGTGGCGCTACGACCCCGCGGACCGCGCGGGCGTCGTACAGATCAAGACCGCCTCCCGCACCACCGGCCGCGCCTTCGCCCTGACGCTCAAGGGCGCGAGCGCCGTCGGCGGCCGGACACCGGGCGCGCCGGCCGTCGTTGCCACCCCCGGCGGCCAGGAGGTGACCAAGGGCGCACCGACGCCCGTACGGACCGCCGTCACCGCCGGCACCCGGGACGCCCAGGACGTCTCGGTGGCGCTGTCCGCACCCAGGGGCTGGACCGCCTCGGCGCCGGTGCACCACCGGCGGATCGCGGCCGGCGCCAGCGAGAACGAGACGCTGACGCTCACCGCGCCCCGGGACGCCGTCAGCGCGGACCCGGTCCCCGTCACCGCGACCGTCCGCTACCGCGCGGCCGGTGCCTGGCGGACGGCGGTGCACCGGTTCGAGGTACGGGCCGTGCCGCCGGCGCCCGCCGGGGACACCTGGGCGAGCGATCTGGAGTGGCTGACCGCCGCCAACGGATACGGGCCGGCCGAACGCGACCGCAGCAACGGAGAGTCGGGGGCGGCGGACGGCCATCCGCTCACCCTCGCCGGGAAGACCTACGCCAAGGGCATCGGGGCGCACGCCGACTCGGACCTGGAGTTCTTCACCGGCGGGCGCTGTACGTCCGTCACCGCGGACGTGGGGATCGACGACGAGATCGGCGACTACGGCGAGGTCGCGTTCTCGGTGGAGGCGGACGGCAAGGTGCTGTGGACCTCACCGAAGCTGACCGGGAAGTCGGCGCCGGTGCCCATGGACGTACCGCTCGGCGGCGCCCGGCACGTCCGGCTCAAGGTGACCGATACGGACGGCAAGAAGTCCGGCGATCACGGCGACTGGGCGGGGGCGCGCTTCCACTGCGCGGGGTGAGCGCGGCCCCCATCCGGGGAGCGCACGCAGGGCGCCGGACCGGCGAGACGGCCGGTCCGGCGCCCTGGTGTCGCAGGTCAGCTCCCGCTGTCCTCCGGGCCGTCCTCCGGCTTCGCGGAGTCGGCGGAGTCCGTACCGCCGGATGTATCCGCCTCGTCCGCGGAGTCCATGGCGCCCTTGTCGTGGCCCGGGTCCGTGGGGCCGGTGCCCGGGTCGTCGCCGGGCCGGGGCTCGCGGGGCTCCTTGGGCACCGGACGGGGCGGGCGGGTGCGGCCGCTGGTGGAGTCGCGGTGGAAGGAGCCGTCGCGGCCGTCGGCGAGCCCGCCCTCGGTCGCCACTCCGGGACCGGACTGCGGGTCACGGCGGCGCAGATAGCGCTCGAACTCGCGGGCGATGGCCTCGCCGGACGCCTCCGGCAGATCCGCGGTGTCCCGCGCCTCCTCCAGGGACTGGACGTACTCGGCGACCTCGCTGTCCTCGGCGGCGAGCTGGTCCACGCCCAGCTGCCAGGCGCGGGCGTCCTCGCTCAGCTCGCCGAGCGGGATACGGACGTCGAGGAGGTCCTCCAGGCGGTTGAGCAGGGCGAGGCTGGCCTTCGGGTTGGGCGGCTGCGACACGTAGTGCGGTACCGCGGCCCACAGGCTCACCGCGGGGACGCCGGCATGGGTGCACGCCTCCTGGAGGATGCCGACGATGCCCGTTGGGCCCTCGTAGCGGGACTCCTCCAGATCCATCCGGCGCGCGAGTTCCGCGTCGGAGGTGACGCCGCTGACCGGGACCGGGCGGGTGTGCGGGGTGTCGCCGAGCAGCGAGCCCAGCACCACCAGCATCTCCACACCCAACTCATGGGCAAAACCGAGGATTTCGTTACAGAACGAGCGCCAGCGCATGCTCGGCTCGATGCCGCGGACCAGGACGAGATCCCGCGCCCGCCCCTTGCCGTTCGCATCGCCGATGCGGACGACGGAGAGCCGGGTCGTGGGCCACGTGATCTTGCGTACGCCGCCGTCCAGGAAGACGGTGGGACGGTTCACCTGGAAGTCGTAATAGTCCTCGGCGTCGAGCGCGGCGAAGACCTCGCCCTTCCATTCCCGGTCCAGATGCGCGACCGCGGCGGAGGCGGCGTCGCCGGCGTCGTTCCAGCCTTCGAACGCGGCCACCATGACCGGGTCGATCAGCTCGGGCACCCCCTCGAGCTCGATCACCCAGCGCCTCCTTCCGACCGGTCCGGCCGCCTGGGGCGGCCGCCGGCAGCAGTTCCTTTGCGTGCGATCCCAAGACTACGGCTTCTGTGGTGCCGGTATGCAGCCCCTTTCCAGCAAGGGGTAGTGATTCATCCGACCTGTCGGGGGTTCCATTGGCCCAACTTCCGTACGGGGTCTGGACGTCGTCTTGCGCGAAGGGCTATACATCGGATGACCCGGAAAGGTCCGATGTTCTTCCCCAACATCTCAGGGGGCATGCGCATGGCCGGTTCCGATACCCTCACCGCGCTCGAATGCCACGACATCCGCTTCCCCACCTCGGACCGGCTCGACGGCTCGGACGCCATGAACCCGGACCCCGACTACTCCGCCGCCTACGTCGTGCTCCACACCACGAGCGGCCCGCAGGGGCACGGCCTCTGCTTCACCATAGGACGCGGCAACGAGGTCATGGCCGCCGCGATCCGGTCGCTCGCACCGCACCTCGCCGGCCGCCCCGCGCCCGCCACCGCCGCCGATCTCGCCGCACTCCACCACGACCTCACCCACGACTCGCAGCTGCGCTGGCTCGGCCCCGAAAAGGGCGTGATGCAGATGGCGGCCGGCGCGGTGGTCAACGCCGCCTGGGACCTGGCCGCCCGCCGGGCCGGCCTGCCGGTGTGGGAGTTCCTGGCCACCCTGACGCCCGAGGAACTCGTCTCGCTCGTCGACTTCCGCTACCTCTCCGACGCGCTGACCCCCGGCGAGGCCCTCGCCCTGCTGCGCGCCGCTGCACCGGGCCGCGCCGAGCGCACCGCCCGCCTCAAGGCCGAGGGCTACCCCGCCTACACCACCTCGCCCGGCTGGCTCGGCTACGACGACCACACGCTGGTGCGGCTGGCACGCGAAGCGGTGGGCGCCGGCTTCGGCCAGATCAAGCTGAAGGTGGGCGCGAACCTCGACGACGACCGGCGGCGGCTGCGGCTCGCGCGGGAGGCGGTCGGCCCCGGCGTACGGATCGCGGTCGACGCCAACCAGCGCTGGGACGTGGGCGAGGCGGTCCGCTGGATGACCGCGCTGGCGCCGTATGCCCCCTACTGGATCGAGGAACCGACCAGCCCGGACGACGTCCTGGGGCACGCCGCGGTGCGCGCCGGCCAGCCCGTGAAGGTCGCCACCGGGGAGCACATCGCCAACCGGGTGGTCTTCAAGCAGCTGTTGCAGGCCGGCGCCGTGGACTTCGTACAGATCGACGCGGCGCGGGTGGCCGGGGTCAACGAGAACCTCGCGATCCTGCTCCTGGCCGCGAAGTACGGCGTACCGGTCTGCCCGCACGCGGGCGGGGTGGGGCTGTGCGAGCTGGTGCAGCATCTGGCGATGTTCGACTACGTGGCGGTGTCCGGTAGTCGGGAGGACCGGGTGATCGAGTACGTCGACCATCTGCACGACCACTTCACCGACCCGGTCGTCATCGAGGGCGGCCGCTACCGCGCCCCGGCCGCGCCCGGGTTCTCGGCCCGGATGAAACCCGCCTCGCTCACCGCCCACCGCTTTCCCGACGGGCCCGTCTGGCGCGCCCGCCGTACGCAGCCGGACCGGCCCGACGCACAGGAGGTCACCGCATGAGTGCCGCACCGCACACCGGCCTGCCGCCGGCCGACTTCACGGGCATGGCCGCCCTCGTCACCGGCGGCGCCTCCGGCATCGGAGCGGCCACCGCCGCGCTCCTGCGGGACCGCGGCGCCCGGGTCGCCGTCCTGGACCGGGACCCCTCCGGGGCGCCCGCCGGGACGATCCCGGTACGGGCCGATGTCACCGACGACGACGCGGTACGGGCCGCCGTCGCCGGGGCGGTGGCCGAACTCGGCGCCCTGCACACCCTCGTCGGCAACGCCGGCATCGGCGCCGTCGGCACCGTCGAGGACAACGACGACGCGGAGTGGCACCGGGTCCTGGACGTGAACGTGCTGGGCCTGGTGCGCTGCGCCCGCGCCGCGCTCCCGACGCTGCGCCGCACCGCCGCCGGGGCCCCGGGCCGGGTGTCCATCACCCACACCTGCTCCATCGCCGCCACCGCCGGGCTGCCGCAGCGCGCCCTGTACGCCGCCGGCAAGGGCGCGGTCCTCTCCCTGACCCTCGCCATGGCCGCCGACCACCTCCGCGAGGGCATCCGCGTCAACTGCGTCAATCCCGGCACCGCCGACACCCCGTGGATCGACCGGCTGCTGGACGCGGCCGACGACCCGGCCGCCGAACGCGCCGCCCTGCACGCCCGCCAGCCGATGGGCCGGATGGTCACCGCGGGCGAAGTGGCCGCCGCCATCGCCTCGTTGGCGTCCCCGGGGGCCTCCGGCATCACGGGGACGGCACTTGCCGTGGACGGGGGGATGCAGGGGGTGCGGCTGCGGGCTGATACCTGAACTGGCTTGATGCCTGGACTGCTTCGTTCGCTGGCTGAACCGGCTTGTGGCCTGTACCGCCTCGGCCGCCACCCGTACGGCCTCGTCGCCTGAACTGCTTCGTCCGCTACCTCAACCGCCTCGTCACCTCAACCGCCGCGTCCGCTACCTGAACCGCCTCCTCCGCTTCGACCCCGCAGGGCTTCCCCCGCCCCCTCCCCCTCCTCCCCCTTCGGGGGAGGGGGCGGGGGGTGGGTTCGGGGGTGGGGGGAGCAGCACACCACGACCGAAGGACCCCCCATGAGACTGCGTACCACCGGCGCGGCCGCCTGTGCCGCGGTGCTCGCCACCGCCCTGCTCGCCGGCTGCAACCGCGGCGGCGACACCGCGGGCGGCAGGATCGGCATCGATGTGCCCCGTACGGACACCGACTTCTGGAATTCCTACCAGCAGTACCTCGAAAAGGACCTGGACCACGGCGGCCCGGCCGCACTGCCGCTGTCCAACTCGCAGAACGACATCGCCAAGGTCGTCGCCGACGTACAGGCTCTGACCGGCCAGGGGGCGAAGGCGATCGTGATGGCCCCGCAGGACACCGGCGCCATCACCGCCGAGCTGCGGCGCCTGGCGGAGAAGAAGATCCCGGTGGTGAGCGTCGACACCCGTCCCGACGAGGGCAGCGTCTACATGGTCGTCCGCGCCGACAACCGGGCCTACGGCGAGAAGTCCTGCGAATACCTCGGCCGGCGCCTGGGCGGCAGGGGCCGGGTCGCCGAACTCCAGGGGGACCTCAGCTCGGTCAACGGCCGGGACCGGTCCGAGGCGTTCGCGTCCTGCATGCGGCGGAAGTTCCCCAGGATCACCGTGCATGAGCTGGCCACCGACTGGAAGGGCGACGTCGCCTCCGGCAAGCTGCAGAGCCTGCTCGCCCAGCACCCCGACCTCGACGGCCTCTACATGCAGGCCGGCGGCGCCTTCCTCCAGCCCACGCTCGCCCTCCTGGAGCAGAAGAAACTCCTCAAGCCGGCCGGCTCCCACGGGCACCTCACCATCATCTCCAACGACGGCATACCGGACGAGCTGGACGCGATCCGCACCGGAAAGATCGACGCCACCCTCTCCCAGCCCGCCGAC
This sequence comes from Streptomyces sp. 2323.1, assembly GCF_900221035.1. Taxonomy (NCBI): domain Bacteria; kingdom Bacillati; phylum Actinomycetota; class Actinomycetes; order Kitasatosporales; family Streptomycetaceae; genus Streptomyces; species Streptomyces sp. 2323.1. Next base: position 6,518,449 of record NZ_LT907981.1, read on the forward strand.
CTCTACGCCAAGTACGCGCTGTACTACGCCAAATCCGCCCTGGCCGGGAAGACGTTCAGGCCGGGGCCCACCGACCACCACTCGACCATCGTGAAGATCAAGAACGGTCTGGAGGACCAGCTGCCCGCACCCCTGGTCACCAAGGGCAACGTCAACGACCCGACGCTGTGGGCCAATCAGCTGGAGAAGAAGCAGTAATGGGCGCGGAGACCGGCGAGCGGCCGGCGGCCGTGCACGCCGAGGGAATCGTCAAACGCTACGGCCCCACCGTCGCCCTCGACGGCGCCCGGCTGACCGTACGGCCCGGCGAGGCGCACGCCCTCGTCGGCCGCAACGGCGCCGGCAAGTCGACGCTGGTGTCCGTGCTGACCGGGATGGCACGCCCGGACGCCGGCCGCGTCACCTTCGACGGTGCGCCCGCACCCGCCTGGGGCGACACCGCCGCCTGGCAGCGCAAGGTCGCCTGCGTCCACCAGAAGTCGATGACGGTGCCGGAGCTGACGGTTGCGGAGAACCTCTTCCTGGGCCGCTTCCCGGGCGGCCGTACCATCCGCTGGCGGGCGCTGCGGGAGCGGGCCCGCGCCCTGCTCGCCGAGTACGGCGTCGAGGCCGACCCGGCCGCCCGGATCAAGGATCTCGGCGTCGAGCAGCGGCAGTTCGTGGAGATCGCCCGGGCCCTGTCGTGCGGCGCCCGGCTGATCGTCCTCGACGAGCCCACCGCGCGGCTGGACGCCCGCGGCATCGCCCGGCTCTTCGGCAAGCTGCGGACGCTGCGCGACCAGGGGGTGGCCTTCCTGTTCATCTCGCACCATCTGCAGGAGGTCCACGAGCTGTGCGACACCGTCACCGTCTTCCGGGACGCCCGGCACGTCCTGACCGCGCCGGTTCCCGGACTGGCCGAGGACGCGCTGGTGGCGGCGATGACGGGGGAGGAGGCGGGGGCCGCGCGGCAGCCGCGGGCGGGCGCGCGGACGGCGGGGGAGGCGGTGCTGCGGACCGAAGGGCTGGCCGTCGACGGGCACTTCGCGCCGCTCGATCTGACCGTACGCGGAGGCGAGGTGGTGGGGCTCGCGGGCGCCGCGGCCGGCGGCGGCACCGCGATCGGGCGCACCGTGGCCGGGCTGCGCGCCCCGGACGCCGGCCGGATCACGGTGCGCGGGCGGCCGGTCCGCACCGGCAGCGTGCCGCACGCCCTCGACGCGGGCATCGGCTACGTCCCCGAGGACCGGCACCGCGAGGGACTCGTGCCGGGTCGCAGCGTCGCCGAGAACGCCACCCTGACCGTGGCCGGCCGGCTCGGGCCGCTGGGCACCGTCCTGCCGTCCCGGACCCGCGAGTTCGCCCGGCGGATGATCGCCGCACTGGACATCAAGGCGACCGGGCCCGGCCAGCCGGTGTCCGGACTCTCCGGCGGCAACCAGCAGAAGGTGGTGGTCGCCCGTGCGCTGGCCCGCGATCCCGCGGTGCTGGTGGCAATCCGGCCCACCAACGGCGTCGACGTCCGGTCCAAGGAGGCGCTGCTGGGCGTCGTACGGGAGGTCGCCGACCGGGGGAGCGGCGCCGTGATCGTCTCCGACGAGCTGGACGATCTGCGGATCTGCGACCGGGTGCTGGCGGTCTTCCACGGCCGGGTGACCGCCGAGTTCGCCGCCGGCTGGCACGACCACGAACTGGTCGCCGCCATGGAAGGCATGACGGGCACCGGCGGTTCGGACGGGCCTCCGGACACCGGCGGCCCTGGCGGCCCTCCAGCCCCTGGCGGCCCTCCGGACACCGGGCGGCCCGCCGCACCGGACCACCCCGCCCCCGACGGAACGGAAGGGACCGCGCCATGACCGAGACCGCCTCGCCGCCGGCCACCCGACGCCCCGGCACCGCCGCACCGCGCCGCCGGCCCCGGATCGGTCCGGGCCGCTGGCGGGACCTCTCCCTGGTGCCGGTGATCTTCGTACTGGGCGTCATCGGCTTCATCGTCTCGCCCGCGTTCCTCACCGGCGACAACCTCATCGGCGTCGTCCAGCAGTCCACGGAGCTGGGCCTGCTGGTGCTCGGTGAGGCGCTCATCCTGATCAGCGGGCGGATGGATCTGTCGCTGGAGTCGACCATCGGCCTGGCGCCGGTGCTCGCCCTGTGGCTGGTGATGCCCGCACACGGCGCCCGCTTCGAGGGGCTGGGGCTCCTCCCCGCCTGGACGGCGGTCCCGCTCTGTCTGGCCGTGGGCGCGGCCGTCGGTGCCACCAACGGCTTCCTGATCCTCACCCTGCGGGTCAACGGCTTCATCGCCACCCTCGGCATGCTGACCATGCTGCGCGGACTGCAAGTGGGCATCTCCGAGGGCCAGTCCATCGGCGACGTCCCCGACTCGTTCGCCTATCTGGGCAAGGCCGACTGGCTGGGCGTCCCGGCCGCGGTATGGATCTGCCTGGTCCTCTTCGCCCTCGGCGGCGCCGCCCTGGGCTTTCTCCGGCACGGGCGGGCGCTGTACGCGGTCGGCGGCAACCCGGAGGCGGCCCGCGCGGCCGGCATCCGGGTGGACCGCCTCACCTGGACCGTGCTGACGCTCGGCGGGGTGCTCGCCGCCTTTGCGGGGATTCTCTACACCGGCCACTACGGCGCGGTCTCCGCGAGCCAGGGCAACGGCTGGATCTTCCAGGTCTTCGCCGCCGCGGTGATCGGTGGCATCGGCCTGAAGGGTGGCCGGGGCACGCTCTTCGGCGCGCTCACCGGTGTCCTCACCCTCCAGCTCGTGATCAATGTGATGACGCTGGCCGGGGTGCCGCCGCTGTGGACGCAGTTCCTCAACGGCCTGATCATCATCATCGCCCTGGTCATCTCCCGCTTCACCAGCGGCGAGAAGCAGGACTGAGCAGCGTTATGGATCATCATCCTTTCGGGGCACGGGAGTTGGGGCGAACCGGCGTCATCGTTCCCCCCCTGGGGCTGGGCTGCGCACCGCTCGGCAATCTCTACCGCGCCCTCCCGGAACGGCAGGCGCACGAGGTCGTCCGTGCCGCGTTCGCCGCCGGCGCCGGCTACTTCGACACCGCACCGCACTACGGCGCCGGCCTGTCCGAAGAGCGGCTCGGCCGGGCGCTGCGCGGCCACGACCGCGCCACCTACACCCTGTCCACCAAGGTCGGCCGCCGGCTGCGGCCGCTGCTGCCGGGGGAGGAGGCGTCCGGTGAGGGCTTCGTCGACGCCCCCGCACGCGCCCGCGTACGGGACCACTCCCGCGACGGCATCCGCGCCACGCTGGAGGCGTCCCTGGAGCGGCTCGGGGTGGACGCCGTCGACGTCGTCTACCTGCACGATGTCGAGGATCACCTGCGGGAGGTGTACGAGACCGGCTTCCCGGCCCTCGCCGAGCTGCGCGCCCAGCGGATGGTGCGGGCCATCGGCTTCGGGATGAACCACAGCGGTGTGCTGGCCCGGCTGGTCGCCGACCTCGATGCCGATGTGGTGCTCTGCGCCGGCCGCTGGACCCTGCTGGAGCGCACCGCCTTCGACGATCTGCTGCCGGTGTGCCTGCGCCGCGGCACCTCGGTCGTCGTCGGCGGTGTCTACAACTCCGGCCTGCTGGCCGACCCGTCACCCGGCGCGCCCTACAACTACGCTCCTGCTCCCGCAGGATTACTCGCCCGGGCACAGCAACTCGCCGCTGTCTGCCAAGAGTTCGACGTGCCACTCAAAGCGGCGGCACTACGCTTCCCCTTCGGCCACCCCGCCGTCGCCTCGGCGGTTGTCGGCGCGGCCACCCCCGGTGAAATGGCCGAGAACGCCAGGCTGTTCACCCGTCATATCCCGGACGAGCTGTGGCATACGCTCGTCGCCCGCGGCCTGCTCGACCCCGATCTGCCGCTGCCCCTGAACGACCGAGCCCGACCCGGAGCGCACCCCTGATGCGTATCGACGCCCATCACCACCTGTGGGACCTGAACCGGCGCGCGCAGCCGTGGATGGACGGGCCATGGGCCGACCCGATCCGCCGCACCTACACGCTCGCCGACCTCACCCCGCATCTGACCGGGCACGGCATCGACGGCACGCTCCTGGTCCAGTCGTCGTCCTCGTACGAGGAGACCGCCGAACTGCTCGCCCTCGCGGCGGGGGAGGGGCCCCTCGCCGGCGTCGTCGGCTGGGCCGATCTCCGCGACCCGGCGCTCGCCGAGGTGCTGGCGGCGCTGCCCGCGGGGCTGGTCGGCATCCGGCACCAGGTACAGGACGAACCGGACCCCGACTGGCTCACCCGCCCCGACGTCCTGCGCGGCCTGGGTGCGCTGGCCGACGCCGGACTGGTCTACGACCTGCTGGTCACCCCGCGCGAACTGCCTGCCGCGCAGGCCGCCGTCCGCGCCCTGCCGCAGCTGGCCTTCGTCCTGGACCACGCCGCCAAACCGGCCGTGGCGCAGGGCGACTGGCAGCCGTGGGCGGCCGCGATCACTGCGCTGGCCGCGCTGCCGAACGTCAGCTGCAAGCTGTCCGGGCTGGTCACCGAGGCCGACTGGGAGGCCTGGCGGCCGCAGCAGATCCTGCCCTACGCCCGGCATGTGCTGGACGCCTTCGGCCCCGGCCGGGTGATGTTCGGGTCCGACTGGCCGGTGTGCACGCTGGCCGCCGGTTATGAGGACGTCGTCGCCCTCGCGGAGTCGGCCACGAGCCAGCTCGCCGGGGCGGAGCGGGCGGCCGTCTTCGGGGGGACGGCCGCGCGGGTGTACGGGGTCGCGGTGCCGTAGGGCCCGTACGGCCGTGCTCACCGCGCGGGGGGAGTACGGCCGGGCCCGGGGCGGGGCACGATGGCAGGCGGTGCGGCGGGCGGCGCGGGGCTCACAGCGACGCGCGCAACCACTGCTCCACGCTGGCGATGTGCACCGTCGCCCAGGCCCGCGCCGCCTCCGCGTCCCGGTCGCGCAGGGCGCCGAGGATCGCCCGGTGCTCGGTGAGGGTGCGGGTCACCGCGTCCTTCTGCGTCAGCCCGCGCCAGACCCTGGCCCGGGTGGTCGGCCCGGACAGCCCCTCCAGCAGGGAGCACAGCACGGAGTTGCCGGAGGCCGCCACGATGCCGCGGTGGAACTCCAGATCGCAGGCGACCAGATCCTCGACCGAGGGGGCCGGCCCGAGCGCGTTCAACTGGGCCTCCAGGGCGTCCAGTTCCTCCACCGGGATCCGGCCGGCCGCCATGGCCGTGGCGGCCGGCTCCAGGATCCGGCGGACGGCGAGGAACTCCAGCACGGTGTCGTCGCGGTGGAAGTCCACCACGAAACTCATCGCCTCCAGCAGGAGGGTGGGATCGAGGCTGGTGACATAGGTGCCGTCGCCCTGGCGCACGTCCAGGATGCGGATGAGGGAGAGCGCGCGCACCGCCTCCCGCAGGGAGTTGCGGGACAGGCCGAGCTCGGCCGCCAGCTCGCTCTCCTTCGGCAGCCGGTCGCCCGGCCGCAGCGCGCCGGAGACGATCATGCCCTTGATCTTCTCGATCGCCTCGTCGGTGACCGCCATGCCGACCTCCCCGCCCGGACCCGTCCGGATCTCGCCGCCGGACGCCTGGCACAGACATCCGATGTCTGAGCCCATTATGACCTGTGATGCCCACCCCAGCCGCTCCGATAGGCGGCCCAGTCCTCCTCCGTGGCGGCGAAATCGACGTACAGCGCCATCCCGAACCGGCGACGGCCCGGGTCCGCACGGGTCAGCCCGAGACGTATGCCCCGCACCGCGGCCCGCACCGTCTCCGCCGAGCCGTGATGGCCGAACTCCTCGGTGTGGAAGAACGGCAGCCCCATCAGCAGATCGGTGTGCGGCCCCGCCGCCGCCAGCGCCAGCCGGGTCTGCTGGGCCACATAACCGCCGTACAGGCTCTCGGCCGGCAGCCCGGTGTCGTACGACATCAGCGCGATCTGGTCGACCCGCCGCGCCACCTGACCGAAGAACCGCTGGGATATCCACTTGCGGTGGCCGGTCACCGCCCCGCTGACCGTGTGCAGTCCGGGCAGCGGATCGATCTGGTGCACGGCGACGGACAGCACCCCGCCGCGGTCCCGGACCGCGGGCCCCAGCCGGTCCAGCAGCCGCAGATAGTCGGCGTTGTCGGAGTGCAGCGGCTCCAGATCCAGATGGACGCCGGCGAAGCCGTCCGCCAGCACCTGACGGGCGCTCGCCACGATCGCGCGCCGGGCCGAGGCGTCCGCCAGCCGCAGCCCGCCGTGCTCACCCGCCTCGTACACCAGCCGGTCGCCCAGCCAGGCATGGACCCGCACCGACGGCAGCGCGCGGTGCACCGCGGCGATCAGCCACTTCGCCCGCGGGTAGGCGCGGCGGGCCGGCGGCAGGGTGCCGTCGTGCTCCAACGGCCCGGCGTGCACATACAGATCACGGATGCCGCTGCCCGTGAGACGCCGTCGCAGCGCCGCCACATCCGAGGCGCCCCGCCGACCGTCCACCCAGGCGTGGCCGAGCCAGAGCGCATCCCTCCCGCGGGTCGTCGTCTGCGGCGCGGCGGCGCCCGCGTACTGCGCGCGCAGCGCCGTGCCGGCCAGCACCGCCGGCAGCACGATCAGCAGGGCCGCCGCCCAGGCCGTCCACTTCCCCACCCGCCGCCATCGTCGCCGAGCCATCGTCATCCCCCCGTAGATGCGTCCCGGTGCACATCATGGCAGCCGCCACTGACAGTCACCGCCCGGCCCGGCACGTGGAGATGGCGACGGCCCGGCACGCGGAGACGACGATGGGGCGGCCCCCGTGGACCGCCCCATCGTCACGCGCCGTACGCCACCATGACGTACCGTCAGCTACCAGCTACCAGCTACCAGCTACCAGCTACCAGCTACCAGCTACCAGCTACCAGCTCCCGGCCCTCAGCCGTCCTCGGCCGCGCCCGGCGACCCCTGCTCAACCCGCCAGCATGTCCTTGACCTTCGCCCGGACGTCCTCCGTGTCCAGTCCGCGGATCATCAGAGTGGTGCGGCGGCGCAGCACATCGTCGACCGTCTCGGCCCACTCGTGGTCGCGGGCGTAGGCGACCTGCGCCCAGATCTCCGGCGCCTCGGGGTGGATGCGCTCGGCCAGCGCCGGGTTCTCGTTCGCCAGCCGGGCGATGTCGAAGGACAGCGAGCCGTAGTGGGTGGCGAGGTGCCGCGCGGTCTCCGGGGCCATCCGCGGGCCGGGCGTGCCGCCGTCGACGAGCAGCCGGTGCGCCACCGCGTTCGGGTTGGCGATACCGGGCAGCGGAAGCTTCTTCGGCAGATGCGCGATCGGCTCCATGTCCTCGGCCAGCGGGTGGCCGGGCAGCGCGGCGAGCTTGTTCATGACCGTACGGCCGATGTGCCGGAAGGTCGTCCACTTGCCGCCGGCCACCGACAGCATGCCGCCGCTGCCCTCGGTGACGACCGTCTCGCGCTTGGCCTTGGAGGTGTCGCCGGGGCCGCCGGGCAGCACCCGCAGACCCGCGAAGGAGTACGTGATCAGATCGCGCGACAGCTGCTGGTCGCGGACGGAGAAGGCGGCCTCGTCCAGGATCTGGGCGGTGTCCTTCTCGGTGACCGCGACATCCGCCGGGTCGCCCTCGAACTCCTCGTCCGTGGTGCCCAGCAGCAGCATGTCCTCCCAGGGGAGGGCGAAGGTGATGCGGTACTTGTCGATCGGGGTGGCCAGCGCGGCCTTCCAGGGGGCGGTGCGCTTGAGGACCAGGTGCGCGCCCTTCGACAGCCGGATGGAGGGGGCCGCGTTCGGGTCCTCCATCTTGCGCAGGTGGTCCACCCACGGGCCGGTGGCGTTGAGCACCAGGCGGGCGTTGACGCCGAACTCCGCGCCCTCCACCCGGTCCTTGAGCTCGGCGCCGGTGACCCGGCCCTGGGTGAAGCGCAGGCCGGTGACCTCGGCGTGGTTGAGGACCGTGGCGCCGGCCGCGGCCGCCGCACGGACGGTCATCAGGGCCATCCGGGAGTCGTTCATCTGGTCGTCGCCGTACACGGCCACGGCCTTGAGGTTGTCCGTCCGCAGCTCCGGGACGTCGCGCGCCGCCTTGGCCGGGGATATGACATGGCCGACGCCGTCGCCGAACGCGGACAGCGCCGAGTAGGCGAAGACGCCCGCGCCCAGCTTGGCGGCGCCGTGCGGGCCGCCCTTGTAGACGGGCAGGTAGAAGGTCAGGGGGTTGGCGAGGTGCGGTGCGACCTGGCGGGACACCGCACGTCGCTCGAAGTGGTTCTCCGCCACCAGCTTGACCGCGCCGGTCTGCAGGTAACGCAGGCCGCCGTGCAGCAGCTTGGAGGAGGCGGAGGAGGTGGCGCCGGCGAAGTCACCGGCGTCCACCAGGGCCACCCGCAGTCCGGCCTGTGCGGCGTGCCAGGCGGTGGAGATGCCCAGGATGCCGCCGCCGATCACCAGGAGGTCGTACGTCGCCTTGGAAAGCTGCTCCCGAGTCTCGGCGCGGCTCGCGTGCGAACCACTGGCCGGGTGCGTCCCGAGTGCCGGGACGCTCTGCAGGGTGCTCATGTTTACTCCTCGTCCTCGATCCAGCCCATGGTCCGCTCGACGGCCTTGAGCCAGCTCTTGTACTCGCGGTCACGGGTGGCCGCATCCATCCGGGGGGTCCACTCGGCGGCCCGGCGCCAGTTGGCGCGCAGTTCGTCGGTGCTGGACCAGAAGCCGACGGCCAGACCGGCCGCGTAGGCAGCGCCGAGGCAGGTCGTCTCGGCGACCATCGGGCGCACTACGGGAGCGTCCAGGAAGTCCGAGATGGTCTGCATCAGCAGGTTGTTGGAGGTCATACCGCCGTCGACCTTGAGCGCGGTCAGCTCGACGCCGGAGTCCTTGGTCATGGCGTCGGTGATCTCGCGGGTCTGCCAGGCGGTGGCCTCGAGCACGGCACGCGCGATGTGCGCCTTGGTGACATAGCGGGTCAGGCCCGCGATGACACCGCGCGCGTCCGAACGCCAGTAGGGGGCGAACAGGCCGGAGAAGGCCGGCACGAAGTACGCGCCGCCGTTGTCCTCGACCGTGCTGGCCAGGGTCTCGATCTCGGCCGCGCTGTTGATCAGGCCCATCTGGTCGCGCATCCACTGGACGAGCGAGCCGGTGACGGCGATGGAGCCTTCCAGGGCGTAGACCGGCTCCTGGTCGCCGATGCGGTAGCCGACGGTGGTCAGCAGCCCGTTGTACGAATTGACCGGCTCGTGGCCGGTGTTCATCAGCATGAAGGTGCCGGTGCCGTACGTGGACTTGGCCTCGCCCTGCTCGAAACAGGTCTGGCCGAACAGCGCGGCCTGCTGGTCACCGAGCGCCGAGGCGACCGGGACGCCGGCCAGCACACCGCTGGTGGCGCGGCCGTAGACCTCGGAGGAGGACTTGATCTCCGGCAGCACCGCCGCCGGGATGTCCATCGAGGCGAGGATCTTCTCGTCCCACTGGAGGCCGTGCAGGTTCATCAGCATGGTGCGCGAGGCGTTGGTGACGTCGGTGACGTGCACGCCGCCGTCCACACCGCCGGTCAGGTTCCAGATGACCCAGGAATCCATGGTGCCGAAGAGGATGTCGCCGCGCTCGGCGCGCTCGCGCAGGCCCTCGACGTTGTCGAGCAGCCAGCGGATCTTCGGACCGGCGAAGTACGAGGCCAGCGGCAGACCGGTCTCGCGGCGGAAGCGGTCCTGGCCGACGTTGCGGCCGAGCTCCTTGCAGAGCGCGTCGGTGCGGGTGTCCTGCCAGACGATGGCGTTGTGGACCGGCTCACCGGTGGTCCGGTCCCACAGCACGGTGGTCTCGCGCTGGTTGGTGATGCCGATGGCCTTGACGTCGGCCGCGCTCAGCCCGGCCTTGTGGACCGCGCTGTCGACGACCTGCTGGACGTTGGTCCAGATCTCGGTGGCGTCGTGCTCGACCCAGCCCGGCTTCGGGAAGATCTGCTCGTGCTCCTTCTGGTCGACCGAGACGATCCGGCCGTCCTTGTCGAAGACGATGCAGCGGCTGGACGTGGTCCCCTGGTCGATGGCCGCGATGAACGGCCCGTGCCCGTGGGAGGAGGTGGTGGGGGTGTCGCTCATGGTGTGCTCCAAGAAGTCTGTGCGGGCGGGCGGGGGGTCAGGCGGCTCAGGCGAACGCCACCTGGTAGATGCCCCCGGCGAGGGCTCCGCCGATCAGCGGACCGACGACCGGGATCCACGCGTAGCCCCAGTCTGAACCGCCCTTGTTCGGCAGCGGCAGCAGCGCGTGCACGATGCGCGGGCCGAGGTCGCGGACCGGGTTGATGGCGTACCCGGTCGGGCCGCCCAGCGACAGACCGATGCCGACGACGACCAGCGCGACCAGCAGGGTGCCGATGACGCCGACGCCCTTTCCGTTGTCGCTCAGACCCAGCGTCAGGATCGACAGCACCAGCACGACGGTGGCGATGATCTCGGTGGCCAGGTTCTGTACGGCATGACGGATCTCCGGGCCGGTGGAGAAGATGCCCAGCACCGGGCCGGCCTTCGGCGCGGTGGCCTGGTCGACCAGTCCTTCGTGGCTGGTGTGATCCGCCAGCACCTCGGGGTCGGTCAGATGCGCATGGAACTGCCCGTAGTACACGATCCACACCAGGACGGCGCCGATCATGGCACCGAACATCTCGCCGGCGAAGTAGACCGGCACCTGGCTCCATTCGATCCCGCCCTTGATGGCGAGGCCGATGGTGACCGCGGGGTTGAGGTTGGCGCCGGACTTCGCGGCGATGTAGGCACCCGTGAGGACGGCGAAGCCCCACCCGAAGGCGATGGCGACCCATCCGGCGTTGAACGCCTTGGAGCGCTTGAATGTGACGGCGGCGCAGACGCCACCGCCGAGCAAGATCAGAACAGCGGTACCGATGGTTTCGCTGATGAAGATGTCGGAGCTGGACACCCGCGACTCCTTTGTCCTTCGTCCAGGGGAAAGACGAACCCCGGGTCCCGTCCGGTGGTCCGCCGCCCTCCGAGAGGGCGGTGATCGGTCCGCGGCGATGCCCCACCATAGCGAATATTGCCGTTAGGTGTTCGACAATGCCGACCGATGCACGGCAGTTTTGTTCACCCGTAGCACCCCGTCAAGGGTTCCGTGGCCAAAAACTTAGGTGAACTTAATGGGTGAATCCGGTCAGAATCGCCCGGCGCCAAGATCCCGGGACACCGCGCGTGCGCAATCCCTCACAGCGGCGATGATTTCCGGCCGCAATTCGCCGTCGTTGCAGACCCGCTCCACCGCCCCCGTGATGCCCACCGCACCCACCGGCATCCGCCGCCGGTCGTGGATCGGCGCGGCCACCGAGGCCACCCCGTCCCAGGTCTCCTCCACGTCCGCGGCCCAGCCGCGCGCCCGGGTCAGATCCAGCAGCCCCTCGACGTCCCCCAGTCCGGTCACCGTGCGCGGGGTGATCGCCTCCCGCTCCGCCTCGACGACCTCGCTGTGCGCGACCGGGTCGTACGCGCACAGCACCTTGCCCAGTGCGGTGCTGTGCAGCGGGTGCATCGCGCCCACCTCCAGCACCTGCCGGCTGTCGTCCGGCCGGAAGACGTGGTGGACGACCAGTACGCCCTGCTGGTGCAGGACGCCCAGGTAGACGGCCTCGCCGCTGGAGCGGGCAAGGTCGTCGGTCCACACCAGGGCGCGGGCCCGCAGCTCGTGCACGTCCAGGTAGCTGTTGCCCAGCCGCAGCAGCTCCGCACCCAGCTGGTAGCGGCCGGAGGCGGCGTCCTGCTCGACGAAGCCCTCCTGCTGCAGCGTCCGCAGGATCCCGTGGGCCGTGCCCTTCGCCAGTCCCAGTGAGGAGGAGATGTCGGAGAGTCCCAGCCGCCGTTCCCCTCCTGCGAGCAGCCGCAGCATCGCTGCGGCGCGCTCCAGCGACTGGATGGTGCGTGCCATCGGGCAACCTCCGAAGTGAGCGGTTCGACAATGCTGAACGATATCGGCCCATGCCGACTCGAGTCAGCGAACTGACGCGACTTGGTGAGAGAAGCAGGAGTCTGCCAAGAGCGCGGAGGGTGCCCGCAGTGGGGTGGAGCAGTGCTGTCCAGGGCGTGGAACGGGGAACATGTGTACCGGACCGGCAGCTACGCTGGCCGGGTGCGCCCTCTGAAGGAGGGTGCAAAGCCGACAGCCGTCGCAACCACGGGAGCATCTCCATGGCCTCGAACACGCCATCGCCCATCAGCACATCCCGCGTCGACTCGCTCCGTGAGGCCCTGGCCTCGCGGGTGGTGGTCGCGGACGGCGCGATGGGCACCATGCTGCAGGCGCAGGATCCGTCCATGGAGGACTTCCAGCAGCTGGAGGGCTGCAACGAGATCCTCAACATCACCCGGCCGGACATCGTGCGGTCGGTGCACGAGGAGTACTTCGCGGTCGGTGTCGACTGCGTCGAGACCAATACGTTCGGCGCGAATTTCGCCGCGCTGGCAGAGTACGACATTCCCGAGCGGGTCTTCGAGCTGTCCGAGGCCGGCGCCCGGCTGGCGCGCGAGGTGGCGGACGAGTTCACCGCCTCGACCGGACAGCAGCGCTACGTCCTGGGCTCGATGGGTCCGGGAACGAAGCTGCCGACGCTGGGGCACGCCCCGTATGTGACGCTGCGCGACGCCTATCAGCAGAACGCGGAGGGCATGATCGCCGGTGGTGCGGACGCACTGCTGGTGGAGACCACGCAGGATCTGCTGCAGACCAAGGCCGCCGTGCTCGGTGCCCGCCGTGCCCTGGAGGCCACCGGCAGCAATCTCCCGGTGATCTGCTCGGTGACCGTCGAGACGACCGGCACCATGCTGCTGGGCTCGGAGATCGGGGCGGCGCTGACGGCGCTGGAGCCGCTGGGCATCGACATGATCGGCCTGAACTGCGCCACCGGCCCGGCCGAGATGAGCGAGCACCTGCGCTACCTGGCCCGGCACTCCCGCGTCCCGCTGGCCTGTATGCCCAATGCGGGCCTGCCCGTGCTGGGCAAGAACGGTGCGCACTATCCGCTGACCGCCGGCGAGCTGGCCGACGCCCAGGAGACCTTCGTCGCCGAGTACGGCCTCTCGCTGGTGGGCGGCTGCTGCGGTACGACGCCGGAGCATCTGCGGCAGGTCGTCGAGCGGGTGCGCGGCATCGCCCCGCCCGCCCGCGAACCGCGCCCCGAGCCGGGCGCCGCCTCCCTCTACCAGACGGTGCCGTTCCGGCAGGACACCTCGTATCTGGCGATCGGGGAGCGGACCAACGCCAACGGGTCGAAGAAGTTCCGTGAGGCGATGCTGGACGGGCGCTGGGACGACTGCGTCGAGATGGCCCGCGACCAGATCCGCGAGGGCGCGCACATGCTCGACCTGTGCGTCGACTACGTGGGCCGGGACGGCGTGGCGGACATGGAGGAGCTGGCCGGGCGGTTCGCCACCGCCTCCACCCTCCCGATCGTGCTGGACTCCACGGAACTGAACGTCCTCCAGGCCGGGTTGGAGAAGCTCGGCGGCCGCGCGGTCATCAACTCGGTCAACTATGAGGACGGTGACGGGCCGGAGTCGCGCTTCGCGAAGGTCACCGCGCTGGCGGCCGAGCACGGTGCGGCGCTGATCGCGCTGACCATCGACGAGGAGGGCCAGGCCCGCACCGCCGAGCACAAGGTCGCCATCGCCGAGCGGCTGATCGAGGACCTGACCGGCAACTGGGGCATCCACGAGTCGGACATCCTCATCGACTGCCTGACGTTCACGATCTGCACCGGCCAGGAGGAGTCCCGGGGCGACGGCATCGCCACCATCGAGGCGATCCGGGAGCTGAAGAAGCGCCACCCCGAGGTGCAGACCACGCTCGGGCTCTCGAACATCTCCTTCGGCCTGAACCCGGCCGCTCGGATCGTGCTGAACTCCGTCTTCCTCGACGAGTGCGTCAAGGCCGGCCTGGACTCGGCGATCGTGCACGCCTCGAAGATCCTGCCGATCGCGCGGCTGGACGAGGAGCAGGTCACGACCGCCCTGGACCTGATCTACGACCGGCGACGCCCCCAGCAGGGCGACGAGCCGGCCTACGACCCGCTGCAGAAGCTGATGGAGCTGTTCGAGGGCGCGACGGCGAAGTCGCTGAAGGCGGGCAAGGCGGAGGAGCTGGCCGCGCTGCCGCTGGACGAGCGGCTGCAGCGGCGGATCATCGACGGCGAGAAGAACGGCCTGGAGGCCGACCTCGACACCGCGTTGCAGGACCGCCCCGCGCTGGACATCGTCAACGACACCCTGCTGGAGGGGATGAAGGTCGTCGGCGAGCTCTTCGGCTCCGGCCAGATGCAGCTGCCGTTCGTGCTGCAGTCGGCCGAGGTGATGAAGACCGCGGTGGCGTATCTGGAGCCGCACATGGAGAAGTCCGACGACGAGGGCAAGGGCACCATCGTCCTGGCCACCGTCCGCGGCGACGTCCACGACATCGGCAAGAACCTCGTGGACATCATCCTGTCCAACAACGGTTACAACGTCGTCAACCTCGGGATCAAGCAGCCGGTCGCGGCGATCCTGGAGGCGGCCGAGGAGCACCGCGCCGATGTGATCGGCATGTCGGGGCTGCTGGTGAAGTCCACGGTGATCATGAAGGAGAACTTGGAGGAGCTCAACCAGCGCAAGATGGCCGCCGACTTCCCCGTCATCCTCGGCGGCGCCGCCCTCACCCGCGCCTACGTCGAGCAGGACCTCCACGAGATCTACGAAGGCGAGGTCCGCTACGCCCGCGACGCGTTCGAGGGCCTGCGGCTGATGGACGCCCTGATCGCCGTCAAGCGCGGAGTGCCCGGCGCCACCCTCCCCGAGCTCAAGCAGCGCCGCGTGCCCAAGCGGGACACCGCGGTGGCGGAGATCGAGGAGCCCGAGGGCGCGGTGCGTTCGGACGTCGCCGTCGACAACCCGGTCCCGGAGCCGCCGTTCTGGGGGACCCGGGTGGTCAAGGGCATCCAGCTCGCCGACTATGCGTCCTGGCTGGACGAGGGCGCGCTGTTCAAGGGCCAGTGGGGGCTCAAGCAGGCCCGCACCGGCGACGGCCCGACGTACGAGGAGCTGGTGGAGACCGAGGGCCGGCCGCGGCTGCGGGGCTGGCTGGACAAGCTGCAGACCGAGAACCTCCTCGAAGCCGCCGTCGTTCACGGCTACTTCCCCTGCCACTCCAAGGGCGACGACCTGATCCTGCTGAACGAGGACGGCACCGAGCGCACCCGCTTCACCTTCCCCCGTCAGCGCCGCGGCCGCCGCCTCTGCCTGGCCGACTACTTCCGCCCGGAGGAGTCCGGCGAGACCGACGTCGTGGGGCTGCAGGTCGTCACCGTCGGCTCGAAGATCGGCGCCGCCACCGCCGAACTCTTCGAGGCCAACTCCTACCGCGACTACCTCGAACTCCACGGCCTGTCCGTCCAGTTGGCCGAGGCGCTCGCCGAGTACTGGCACGCGCGCGTCCGCGCCGAGCTGGGCTTCGCCGGCGAGGACCCCGCCGACGTCGAGGACATGTTCGCGCTCAAGTACCGCGGCGCGCGCTTCTCGCTGGGCTACGGGGCCTGCCCCGACCTGGAGGACCGCGCCAAGATCGCGGACCTGCTGCAGCCGGAGCGGATCGGCGTCGAGCTCTCCGAGGAGTTCCAGCTCCACCCCGAGCAGTCCACCGACGCCATCGTGATCCATCACCCCGAGGCCAAGTACTTCAACGCACGGTAGCCAACCGGTACCGGGCGAAGGGGCCACCCGGTGGCGCCGTGCGTGCAGGTCAGGGCCGTCCCCGGACGTCCCTGACCTGGAGCACCGCGCATTCCGGCGCGCACCGTCGTACACTTGTCGGTCCGGTAGTGGCCGGTCGTTCCCCCGCCGGGGAGGGCGACCGGCCCTTGCGTCCCTTGGGGACGTGGCAACGGAGGTGGATGGATGACCAGCAGCATCCCCGCAGTCGGCACCCGAACGGCCGAAGCCGCGACCCTCCAGGCCGTATTCCTCGATCTGGACGGGACCCTCGTCGACACCGAGGGGTTCTGGTGGGAGGCGGAGGCGGAAGTCTTCGCCGAGCTCGGGCACATCCTCGACGACGCGCACCGCGAGGTCGTGGTCGGCGGCCCGATGACCCGCAGCGCCGGCTATCTCATCCAGGTCACCGGCGTCGACATCAGCCTGACCGAGCTCAGCGTGCTGCTCAACGCCGCCTTCCTGGCCCGGATCGGCCGCGGCGTCCCGCTGATGCCCGGCGCCCGCAGGCTGCTGGCCGAACTGGCCGCCCATGACGTGCCGACCGCACTGGTCTCCGCCTCGCACCGCGCCATCGTCGACCAGATGCTCTACTCCCTCGGCCCCGAGAACTTCCGGCTGACCCTCGCAGGCGACGACCTGGAACGCACCAAGCCGCACCCGGATCCGTATCTGACGGCCGCCGCGCGGCTGGGCGTGGACCCGGCGCGCTGTGCGGTCATCGAGGACACCCTGACCGGCGTGGCCGCAGGTGAGGCGGCGGGCTGCCCGGTCGTCGCGGTGCCGTCGGTGGCGCCGGTCCCGCCGGCCGCGGGCCGCACGATCGTCCCGTCGCTGGAAGAAGTCGATCTCCCATTTCTCCGAACGCTCATCACGGAAAGCCGCCGGACCGTGCACTGAGCGTGTCCCGGAGAAAGCCGCGGGAACCGAGGGGAGCGGCCCGCTTATTTTCCGTGACGAATGCACTGACCGAATTGCTGCAGCGCCACGGATCCTCGAATGCGTGACGTTTCTCACGCGCCAGGGCATCGACAGCGGGCCCAACAGGTGCTCCAGGGGCTCTCATGGGGGGTTTCTACGGGGGTAAGTGTCCACATTGATGGAGCAACGCGCGTATCGTTCCCCCGTCCGGATATCGATCCGGCCGCCTCCGTTATCCATACGCCATATCGATTCAACTCCTTTGTGTCTCAGCGCGGCTGGCCGTGCCTACTAATCTCGACGCGAGCAACACCTCTGCGCTGATAAGGAACCTGCCGACGATGAATCGCAAGACCTTGGTGCTGCCGGCGCTGGCCGGACTCCTGGCCCCTGTCCTTGCTGCCTGCGGCGGCACGGACGGCGAGGGCGAGGGCGGCAAGCCCATCGTCGTGGGAGTCGCTTCCCAGATCGAGGCAACCAAGGCAGCGCCGGCCCCTCTCGACCCGGCACAGGCCTATGACGTCGACGCCTGGAACGTGCTGCGCAGCACCCTCCAGACGCTGATGCGCCTGCCCAGGTCCGGCACCGCGCCGGTGCCCGAGGCCGCCGAGTCCTGCGGGTTCCGCGACACCCAGAACGAGCAGTACCGCTGCACCCTGCGCAGCGGACTGAAGTTCTCCAACGGCCATGCCCTGACCGCGCAGGACGTGAAGTTCTCCCTCGACCGGATGCGGGGCATCAACAACGCCAACGGTCCGGTGTCGCTGCTCAGCGGCATCGACAAGGTCGAGGCGCCCAGCGACTCCGAGGTGGTCTTCCACCTCAAGAAGCCGGACGCCACCTTCCCGCAGAAGCTCGCGACGCCGGCCGCCGCCATCGTCGACAGCGAGGTCTACCCGAAGACCCGGCTGTACAACGGCTTCGACGTGGTCGGCTCCGGCCCCTACACGCTCAAGACCGAGCGCAGCAACGGCCGTATCACCAAGGCGCTCTTCACCAGGAACCCCAGCTACAAGGGCGGGGAGAAGCCGAAGAGCGACAAGGTCGAGATGCGCTTCTTCGACGACTCCACCGACATGGAGAAGGCGCTGCGCACGGGCGGCATCGACCTGATGAACCGCGGTCTGTCGCCCACCCAGGTCAAGGGCCTGGAGAACTCCCGCGACAGCCACATCGTGCTCCAGGAGATGCCCGGCCAGGAGATCCGCTACCTCGCCTTCAACACGAAGGACCCGGCGGTCTCCGACAAGGCCGTACGGCAGGCGATGGCGCAGCTGATCAACCGCTCCCAGCTGGTCCGGGACGTCTACTCCTACACCGGTGACCCGCTCTACTCGATCGTTCCCACCGGCCTCACCGGCCACATCAACTCCTTCTTCACCAAGTACGGGAACCCCAGCGTCTCCGCCGCCCGCAAGACCCTTCAGCAGGCGCACATCAACACCCCGGTGAAGTTCACGCTCACCTACACCACCGGCCACTACGGCTCCAGCACCGTCAAGGAGTTCCGTACGCTGCAGCGCCAGCTCAACCAGAGCAAGCTGTTCGATGTCGACATCAAGGGCATCGACGGCTGGCAGCAGTTCCGCACCGACTCCACGGCCGGCAAGTACACCGCCTACGGCATGGGCTGGTTCCCCGACTTCCCCGACGCGGACAACTACATCGCGCCGTTCGTCGGCAAGGGGAACTTCCTCAACTCTCCCTACCGCAGTACCAAGATCGAGTCTCAGGTGATCCCGGAGACCCGGCAGCAGACCGACCGCAACGCCGCCGCGGCCGGCTTCAAGCAGGCGCAGGACACGTTCGCCGACGATGTCCCGCTGCTCCCGCTGTGGCAGGGCAAGCAGTACGTCGCCGCCCGCGACGACGTCACCGGCGTGGAATGGGCCCTCAACTCCTCCTCGTCGCTGCAGATGTGGGAGCTCGGCCGCGGTGTGGCCGACTGACCCGTGCGCATCCGACCGATGCGGCACAGATCCGCCGCGGCCATCACACCGCGGCCCGACAGGCATGACCCAGAACGTGAGGAACCATTAGTGAGGAAGCGTGACCCGCGGCTGGCTGCCCCGATCGGAGCGGGGCTGGCGACAGCTCTGCTCGCGCTCGCCGGGTGCGGCACGGACGACCCGGAAGCAGCCGGCACTGGTGCACCCGTGGTCATGGGAATGACGAACACGACCATGGCCACCGACCCGGCGGCCGGTTACGACCCCGATTCCTGGCTGTTGTTCAACAACGTCTTCCAGTCGCTGCTGAGCTTCCCCAAGGGCGGTACCACCCCCGAGCCGGAGGCCGCCCAGCGCTGTGCCTTCACCGACGGTGACAGCAAGGTCTACCGCTGCACCCTCAAGGACGGCCTCAAGTTCAGCAACGGTGACCCGCTGACGTCCAAGGACGTCAAGTTCTCCTTCGACCGCACCCGGCGCATCAAGGACAAGAACGGCCCCGCCGTGATGTTCGCCGCGCTCGACAAGGTCGACACACCGGACGCCAAGACCGTGGTCTTCCACATGAAGACGCCCGACGCCACCTTCCCGATGAAGATCGCCTCGGGCGCCGGCTCCATCGTCGACCACGCCGACTACCCGGCCGACCGGCTGCGTACCGACGGCAAGGCCACCGGGTCCGGCATGTACACGCTCAAGGAGTACAACTCCCGCAAGGCTGTCTTCGCGGTCAACGGCTCCTACAAGGGCCCCGCGAAGGCCAAGAACTCCGGGATGACCGTGAAGTTCTTCAACGGCGCGGAGAAGCTCAAGACGGCCGTCGAGAAGGGCGACGTCGACCTGGCCTACCGCGGCCTGTCCATGAAGGACATCGCCGCACTGGACGGCGCCTCCCTGCACCAGCAGCACGGCACCCAGGTCGTCGAAGGCAGCAGCGCCGAGGTGATGCACCTGGTCTTCAACCTCAAGGACCCGGTCGCCGGCAAGCTCGGCGTCCGCAAGGCCATCGCCTACCTCCTGGACCGCTCGACCCTCGTCCGGGACGTCTACCAGCACACCGCGGAACCGCTCTACTCGGTCGTCCCGGCCGGCATCAGCGGCCACAACACCGCCTTCTTCGACACCTACGGCGACCAGCCGAAGCCCGACAAGGCGAAGGAAGCGCTGCGCTCGGCCGGCATGCACGGCAAGGTGCCGCTCACCCTGTGGGCCACCCCCGACCGGTTCGGCCCCGGCACCGTCCCCGCCTTCCAGGAGATCGCCCAACAGCTCAACCGCAGCGGCCTGTTCGACGCCAAGGTGCGCAGCGTGCCCACCAAGGAGTACGAGCAGGGCGTGGCCGCCGGCCGGTTCGGCGTCTACGTCAAGGGCTGGGTCCCCGACTATCCGGACCCCGACAACTTCACCCAGCCGTTCTTCGGCAAGGACAGCGTGCTGTCCAACCACTACAGCTCGCCCACCATCACCGGCCGGCTGCTGCCCAAGACGGCCGATCAGCCGGACCGCGGCGCCACCAAGTCCGACTTCCGGGAGCTGCAGAACATCATCGCCCAGGACGTGCCGGTCATACCGATCTGGCAGGGCAAGCAGTACGCGGTCGCCCGTGACGGCGTCTCCGGCCTGGAATGGACCCTGGACTCCTCGACCGTCTTCCGGTTCTGGGAGATCAGCAAGCCCTCCGAGGCCTGACCGGGCCCTGTACTACGCCGGCGGGGCCGGTCCGGGAACACTCCCGGACCGGCCCCGCCGCCGTTCGTCTGCCGTGCCGGCTGCCGCTACTGCGCGCCGGGCCGCACCAGCCCGCTCTCGTACGCGTACACCGCCGCCTGCACCCGGTCCCGCAGCCCCAGCTTCGTCAGCACGTGCCCCACATGCGTCTTGACGGTGGTCTCGCTCACGAACAGATCCGCGGCGATCTCCGCGTTGGACAGCCCGCGTGCCACCAGCTTGAGCACCTCCACCTCACGCTCGGTGAGGGTGTGCAGGGTGTCCGGCACCGGCTCCTCGCCCGACGGCAGATGGCCCGCGTACTTGTCCAGCAGCCGGCGCGTGATGCTCGGCGCCAGCATCGCCTCGCCCGCCGCCACCACCCGGATCGCCTGCACCAGCTCATCGGCCGGCGCGTCCTTGAGCAGAAAGCCGCTGGCCCCCGCCCGCAGCGCCTCGACGACGTACTCGTCCAGATCGAATGTGGTCAGCACCAGCACCTTCGCCGGGCCGTCCTTCGCCGGGCCGGTGATCTGGCGGGTGGCCTCCACGCCGTCCATCCGGGGCATCCGGATGTCCATCAGCACCACGTCCGGCTGCAGCGCCCGCACCTGTTCCAGTGCCTGCAGACCGTCACCGGCCTCCCCGACCACCGCCAGATCCTGCTCCGCCTCCAGAATCATCCGGAATCCCGTACGCAGCAGGGGCTGGTCGTCGACCAGCAGGACGCGGATGGCCACGAGCTCTCCTTCGATAGGCCCTCTCCGGGCGATCGCGGGCCCGGCCCTGATCGCCCGGACCGGGCCTACTAGATCTCTCCCATTCTGCCCTGCGGCACCACCGCGCCGTCCGCCGGGCGCACCTCCAGCGGATACACCGGGGGAGTGCCGCCGAATTCCGGGCAGTGTGCCTGGTGGTCGCACCAGCCGCACAGCTTGGTCGGCCGCGGCCGCCAGTCGCCGGTCGCCGTCGCCCGCTGGATGGCCTCCCACAGCGCCTGCAACTTCCGCTCCACGCCCCGCAGGTCGGCCTCCCCCGGGTCGTACGTCACGACATCGCCGCTGCCCAGATAGACCAGCTGCAGCCGCCGCGGCACCACACCGCGCAGCCGCCACATCACCAGCGCATAGAACTTCATCTGGAACAGCGCGCCCTCGGCGAACTGCGGCCGCGGCGCCTTGCCGGTCTTGTAGTCGACGATCCGCACCTCGCCCGTCGGCGCGACATCCACCCGGTCGATGAACCCCCGCAGCCGCAGCCCCGACTCCAGCACCGTCTCCACGTACAGCTCACGGTCCGCCGGCTCCAGCCGCGTCGGATCCTCCAGCGCGAACCACCGCTCCACCAGCGCCTCGGCCTCCGCCAGCCAGGTCGCCAGCCGCTCGCCCGCGGTGTCGTGCGCCGGGTCGTCCGCGCTGTCGTCCGCGAACAGCCCGGCCAGCTCCGGCCGCTTGGCCAGCAGCTTCTCCCACTCGTCCGGCACCATCGCGCGCGCCCCGGCCGCCGTACGCTCCGCCGCCGGAGCGTCGAAGAGCCGCTCCAGCACCGCATGGACGACCGTGCCCCGCGTCGCCGCCGCGCTCGGCTTCTCCGGCAGCCGGTCGATCACCCGGAAGCGGTACAGCAGCGGGCACTGCATGAAATCGCCGGCCCGCGACGGCGACAGCGCCACCGGCGGCCGCGGCCCCTCCCGGTCCTCCGTCCCCGCCCCGGCGGCCTCCGTCTGCGCCCCGGCGGTCTCCGTCCCCGGCCCGCCGGGCCCGCCCTGCGTGACCGCCTCGGTCTGCTCCGCGCTCCATCCCATGCCGCAAAACCCTACGGCCCGCCACTGACACGCGCCTACGCCGCGGTAGCCGCAAGGGCCCCGCGGCAGGTCGGGCCGGGGCATTCCGCATACCATCGACGCCGGACCCCTTCGCCCTGCATGATCGAGATACCAGGCCGAACAGGGGCGAATGCCGTATTCGATGAGGGGACGCCGTGGACCAGAGCGGGAAGTCGCAGGACCCCCAGGAGTCCGTGCGGCCTCAGCCGCCCGAACCGCCCGAGCAGCACGACCCGCCCAAGGCGCCCACGCCGGGCAGAAAGGGCAGCGGCGGCGGCATCCTGATGGGCCGTCCCTTCGGCGTGCCCGTGTACGTGGCCCCCAGCTGGTTCCTCGTCGCCGCCCTGATCACCTGGGTCTTCGGCGGCCAGCTGGAGCGGGTCCTGCCCGAGCTCGGCGCCGCCCGCTATCTCGTCTCGCTCTTCTTCGCCGTCGCCTTCTACGCCTCGGTGCTCGTCCACGAGCTGGCGCACACCGTCGCCGCGCTCCGCTTCAAGCTCCCCGTACGCCGCATCCAGCTGCAGTTCTTCGGCGGCGTCTCGGAGATCGAGAAGGAGACCGAGACCCCCGGCCGGGAGTTCGTCCTGGCCTTCGTCGGCCCGCTGCTCTCCCTCGTCCTCGCCGGCGTCTTCTACGCCGGGATGGAGTTCGTCGAAGCCGACACGGTCCCCGGGGTGCTGCTCACCGGCCTGATGGTCTCCAACCTCATCGTCGCGATCTTCAACCTGCTGCCCGGCCTGCCCCTGGACGGCGGCCGGATGCTGCGCGCCGTCGTCTGGAAGCTCACCGGCCGGCCCATGAGCGGCACCATCGCCGCCGCCTGGGTCGGCCGCGCGCTCGCCGTCACGGTCCTCTTCGGCCTGCCGCTGCTCACCCACACCGGCGCCCTGGGCAACGCCCGGCCCGAGATCGGCGGCGCCGACTCGCTCACCGACGCCCTGCTCGCCGCGATCCTCGCCGCCATCATCTGGACCGGCGCCGGCAACAGCCTGCGCATGGCCCGGCTGCGCGAACGCCTCCCCGACCTCACCGCCCGCATCCTGACCCGGCGTGCCGTCCCCGTAGAGACCGACACCCCGCTCTCCGAAGGGCTCCGCCGCGCCAACGACGCCGGCGCCCGCGCCCTGGTCGTCGTCGACCGCCAGGGCAACCCCACCGCCCTCGTCCGCGAGGCCGCCATCGTCGGCGTCCCCGACCACCGCCGCCCCTGGGTCGCGGTGGGCACCCTCGCCCAGGACCTCAAGGACGGGATGCGGGTCTCCGCCGAGCTCGCCGGCGAGGACCTCCTGGAGTATCTGCGCGCCACCCCCGCCACCGAATACCTCGTCGTCGAGGAGACCGGCGAGATCTACGGCGTGCTGTCCACCGCCGACGTCGAGCGGGCCTTCGTCTCCGCCATGGCCCGCCGTCCCTGACCCCGCCCGCACGGCCCGCCCGTCGCTTTCCGGTCCGCCCGGCGGCCGCCCACTGGTCCGCGGCGCCCCAACGGGCCGGTAGGCTGGTCACATGTCCGAACCGACCGGTGCCGCCCGCCGTCGCGGGCCCTTCAAGGTCGGGGACCAGGTCCAGCTCACCGATCCCAAGGGACGCCACTACACCTTCACGCTCGAAGAGGGAAAAAGCTTCCACACCCACAAGGGAGCCTTCCCCCACGACGAGCTGATCGGTGCTCCCGAGGGCAGCGTTGTCCGTACCACCGGGAACGTCGCCTACCTCGCGCTGCGCCCGCTGCTCCCCGACTACGTCCTGTCCATGCCCCGCGGCGCCGCCGTGGTCTACCCCAAGGACGCGGGGCAGATCCTGGCGATGGCCGACATCTTCCCCGGCGCCCGCGTCGTCGAGGCCGGTGTGGGCTCCGGCTCGCTCAGCAGCTTCCTGCTGCGCGCCATCGGCGACGACGGCATGCTGCACTCCTACGAGCGCCGCGCCGACTTCGCCGAGATCGCCACCCAGAACGTCGAGCGCTACTTCGGCGGTCCGCACCCCGCATGGACGCTCACCGTCGGTGACCTCCAGGACAACCTCTCCGACGTGGACGTCGACCGCGTCATCCTCGACATGCTCGCCCCCTGGGAGTGCCTGGAGGCCGTCTCCAAGGCCCTGGTGCCCGGCGGCATCCTCTGCGCCTACGTCGCGACGACGACGCAGCTGGCCCGCACCGTCGAGGCGATCCGCGAGCACGGCACCTTCAACGAGCCGTCGGCCTGGGAGACCATGGTCCGCACCTGGCACGTCGAGGGCCTCGCCGTCCGCCCCGACCACCGCATGATCGGCCACACCGGCTTCCTGCTGACCGCCCGCCGCCTCGCCGACGGCGTCGAGCCCCCACTGCGCCGCCGCCGTCCCGCCAAGGGTGCTTACGGCGACGACTACACCGGGCCGGGTGGGCGGGAGAAGGCAGCACCGGGTGGACGGGCACAGGTAACGCCGGACGGGCAGGACAAGGCCGCCCCGGACGAGGACCGCTCCGCGGCGTCCGGAGACGGCTCCGCCGAGCGCGGCTGACCGACCTCACCGGGCCCGGCCGACCGCACAGAACCGGCCACCGAATCCTCAGGCGTCGCCGACGAGTTCCCGTACGGGGAACCGCCGGCGGCGCCGTTGCGTTTCCTCACGGGATCCCCACGGAAAACTCCGCCGGATCGGCACGGAAAACTCCCGTCCGGCCGGTTCCTTGGTGCCCCCTGCTGTGGAACGATGCTGGGCACTCCCACCTCCACAGCACCTCACAGGAGTTACCCCGCGTGCAGCCCATGGCAGGCCAGGACCTCTTGCACACCCAGCCGCGCCCCATGCACTGGCTCGCCACCGCCACCGCCCTCTCGGCGGTCGTCGCGGCCGCGTCCTTCCTCCAGCCCGCCGACGCCACGGCCACCACCTCCCGCGACGCCGGCACCGGCCGGCCCCCCGCGGCCGCCCCCGACCCGGCCAAGGTGACCTTTCCGGTCGACTGCGGCCCCTACCGCCTCGACGTGGTGAAGAAGGCCTCCGCCGACCTCGACGGCGACGGGACGACCGAGACGGTCGCGGCGGTCCGCTGTCACAGCGGGACCGGCACCCCGCCCACCGGCGTCTACGTCCTGGCCCAGCCGGCCAAGGCGGGCACCGCACCACGGGTCGTGGCGACCCTCGTCGCGCCCGCCCAGCAGCTCACCGTCCAAACCCTCACCGTCAGGCATGGCGCGATCGCAGCGGCGTTCCTGGGCTACTCCACCCGCGATGTGCCGCGCTGCTGCCCGGACGCGCACAAGAGCCTCAAGTGGCAATGGCAGGGCGGGAAGTTCGTTCAGAGCGAACTCCCCGCCGCCATGAGCACCGGGCGTGCGTGATCTGTCACATGATGTGGTCGGCGGGCGCGTTCCGCACCCCGCCGGCTACTCCGCGTCCGGGCCGTAGACCTCGACGCCGTCATTGACCCGGCGGACGTGGATGCAGTCCCCGGGGCACTCCTTCGCCGAGTCCCGCACGTCGGCGAGCAGCTTCAGCGGGACGGGCGTTGTGGCGCCCTGGTCCTGCAGCAGCTCGTCAGCGGGGCTTTTCACATAGGCCAGCCCGTCGATGTCGAGCTCGAAGACCTCAGGCGCGTACTGCGCACAGATGCCATCCCCGGTGCACAGATCCTGGTCGATCCATACTTCCAGCTCTGGGGCTTCGTCCTGTGCGGTCATCTCGCCTGCCGTTCCTGCGTACGTGAACCGTTTTTGTCTAAGTGGCGCCAGCCCTGACGGGTGTTGACCGACTCGACGATACAACCGCTCGCTTTCCGATGTTGTTGGGTGGGTATTCCCTTGGCGTGAGGACGTGCGCAAGGGTGAAGATCGGACACGCCCCGACAGTCTTTTCGATCTAGGGGTTTCAACCTGCACCGGCCCAGGTAGGGTCAGGAAGCGTCCAGCTCCTTGGAGGAGGTGAGGACCGTGGCAGCCCACGACGACGACATCAACCGCGGCATCCGGCCGGGGCGAGGGTCTGAAGATCCCGCCGGCCAGGTTGCCTATCTCGAGCAGGAGATCGCCGTCCTGCGACGCAAGCTCGCCGACTCTCCGCGTCACACGAGGATTCTCGAAGAGCGGATCGTCGAGCTGCAGACCAACCTGGCCGGCGTCTCGGCGCAGAACGAGCGTCTCGCCAATACTCTCCGCGAGGCCCGCGACCAGATCGTCGCGCTCAAGGAAGAGGTCGACCGGCTCGCACAGCCGCCGGCCGGCTTCGGTGTCTTCCTGCAGGCGAACGAGGACGACACCGTCGACATTTTCACCGGAGGCCGAAAGCTCCGGGTCAATGTCAGCCCGAGTGTGGACACCGAAGAGCTCAGGCGTGGCCAGGAGGTCATGCTCAATGAGGCGCTCAACGTGGTCGAGGCCATGAGGTTCGAGAGCGCCGGCGACATCGTCACCCTCAAGGAGATCCTGGAGGACGGCGAGCGCGCCCTGGTGATCGGGCACACCGACGAGGAACGGGTGGTCAGGCTCGCCGAGCCGCTGCTGGACATCACCATCCGCCCCGGCGACGCCCTGCTCCTGGAACCCCGCTCCGGCTACGTCTACGAAGTCATTCCGAAGAGCGAGGTCGAGGAACTCGTCCTCGAAGAGGTTCCGGACATCGACTACACCAAGATCGGCGGTCTGGGCGGCCAGATCGAGCTGATCCGGGACGCGGTCGAGCTCCCCTACCTCTACCCCGACCTCTTCAAGGAGCACGAACTCCGCCCGCCCAAGGGCGTCTTGCTCTACGGCCCGCCCGGCTGTGGCAAGACCCTCATCGCCAAGGCGGTCGCCAACTCCCTTGCCAAGAAGGTCGCCGAGGTGACCGGGCAGCCCGCGGGGAAGAGCTTCTTCCTCAACATCAAGGGCCCCGAGCTGCTCAACAAGTACGTCGGCGAGACGGAGCGGCACATCCGGCTGGTCTTCCAGCGCGCCAGGGAAAAGGCGAGCGAGGGCACCCCCGTCATCGTCTTCTTCGACGAGATGGACTCCCTCTTCCGCACCCGTGGCTCCGGCGTCAGCTCGGACGTGGAGAACACCATCGTTCCCCAGCTGCTCTCCGAGATCGACGGCGTCGAGGGCCTGGAAAACGTGATCGTGATCGGCGCCTCGAACCGCGAGGACATGATCGACCCGGCCATCCTGCGCCCCGGCCGGCTCGACGTGAAAATCAAGATCGAGCGCCCGGACGCGGAGGCCGCCAAGGACATCTTCTCGAAGTACCTCACGGAAAACCTCCCGCTGCACTCCGACGACCTCGCCGAACACGGCGAATCGCGGAAGGCCGCAGTGAGCGGAATGATCCAGTCGGTGGTCGAGCAGATGTACGCGGAATCCGAGGAGAATCGCTTCCTGGAGGTCACCTACGCCAATGGTGACAAGGAAGTCCTCTATTTCAAGGACTTCAACTCCGGTGCGATGATCGAAAACATCGTAGGACGCGCAAAGAAGATGGCCATCAAGGCCTTCCTGGAACACAATCAGAAGGGTCTGCGGGTCTCCCATCTCCTCCAGGCTTGCGTGGACGAGTTCAAGGAGAACGAGGACCTGCCCAACACCACCAACCCGGACGACTGGGCCCGGATCTCCGGAAAGAAGGGCGAGCGGATCGTATACATCCGCACGCTGGTCACCGGAAAGCAGGGCGCGGACACCGGTCGCTCCATCGACACGGTGGCGAATACCGGCCAATACCTGTAACACCGCTCTCCGGCTGCGGATGTCCTGCACGGGGCGTCCGCAGCCGGACGCTTTTCCGGGAGCACACCGGAACCGCTCCCCATAAGAGCGCGATGAACCAGGTAAAACCGGACTGGAGCAATGACTGTAATGATCTCCCCAGCGCCGCAAAGGCGTTCTAGGCTCTTCGGTACCGCTACATCACGCTGTGCGGGCGTGGGGCACGCACAGGGACCGGAGGCACAGCGGTACTTGAGCGCCGCCCTTATCCAGGGGCGCCGCCGGGCTAGGAGGGCCGCATGACCGTACGGCGAGTAATGGGAATCGAGACGGAGTACGGGATCTCCGTCCCCGGCCACCCGAACGCCAATGCCATGCTCACCTCATCCCAGGTCGTCAACGCCTATGCGGCCGCGATGCACCGGGCACGCCGTGCCCGCTGGGACTTCGAGGAGGAGAACCCGCTGCGGGACGCCCGCGGCTTCGACCTCGCACGGGAGAACGCGGACGCCAGCCAGCTCACCGACGAGGACATCGGCCTGGCCAATGTGATCCTCACCAACGGCGCGCGGCTCTACGTCGACCACGCCCACCCCGAGTACAGCGCCCCCGAGGTCACCAATCCGCGGGACGCCGTGCTGTGGGACAAGGCCGGCGAGCGGATCATGGCCGAGGCCGCCGAACGGGCCGCCCAGGTCCCCGGCGCCCAGCCCATCCACCTCTACAAGAACAACACCGACAACAAGGGCGCCTCCTACGGCACCCATGAGAACTACCTGATGAAGCGGGAGACCCCGTTCTCGGACATCGTGCGGCACCTGACGCCGTTCTTCGTCTCCCGTCAGGTGATCACCGGCGCCGGCCGGGTCGGCATCGGCCAGGACGGCCACGAGCACGGCTTCCAGCTCAGCCAGCGCGCCGACTACTTCGAGGTGGAGGTCGGCCTGGAGACGACCCTCAAGCGGCCCATCATCAACACCCGCGACGAGCCGCACGCGGACGCGGAGAAGTACCGCCGGCTGCACGTGATCATCGGGGACGCGAACCTCTCCGAGATCTCGACGTATCTGAAGCTGGGCACCACCTCGCTGGTGCTCTCCATGATCGAGGACGGTTTCATCGCCGTCGATCTGGCCATCGACCAGCCCGTCCGCACCCTGCACCAGGTCTCGCACGACCCCACGCTGCAACACCTGATCACGCTCCGCAGCGGCCGCACCCTCACGGCCGTCCAGCTCCAGATGGAGTACTTCGAGCTGGCCCGCAAATATGTCGAGGACCGTTACGGAGCGGATGCGGACGAGCAGACCAAGGACGTCCTGACCAGGTGGGAGGACGTGCTCGGCCGGCTGGAGAACGACCCGATGAGCCTGTCCGGCGAGCTGGACTGGGTCGCCAAGCGTGAGCTGATGGAGGGCTACCGCCGCCGCGACGGTCTGGACTGGGACGCCGCCCGCCTGCACCTCATCGACCTGCAGTACGCCGACGTACGGCCCGACAAGGGCCTGTACAACCGTCTGGCGGCCCGCGGCAAGATGAAGCGGCTCCTGGACGAGCCGGCGGTCGAGCGGGCCGAGCAGAAGCCTCCAGAGGACACCAGGGCCTACTTCCGCGGTCGCTGCCTGGAGCAGTACGCCGACGACGTCGCGGCCGCCTCGTGGGATTCGGTCATCTTCGACCTGCCCGGTCGTGACTCGCTGCAACGGGTTCCCACACTGGAGCCGCTGCGCGGGACCCGTAAACACGTCAAGGAGCTCCTGGACCGCTGCCGCACCGCAGAAGAGCTGGTGAGGACGCTGTCCGGCCGCTGAACCACGACAGGGTCACGACAAAATTCCCGGCGATCCGCAGCCGATCCGGGGCTGAAATTGCCGCGGTGCGGGAATCATCGAGGTGACTCCCGGGCGTTGCAGCAAGTGCAGGGCCGATGTCGGACCCTGCTTGTAGGGTCAGATCTTGAAGGTCACATCGAGCGGGGCGAACCGAGCGGGGTGAGGGACATGGCGACCAAGGACAGCGGCGGCGGACAGGCAAAGGCCACGCGTTCCACCGAAGAGGTCGAGGAGCAGACACAGGACGCGCAGGCCTCGGAAGACCTCAAGGAACGCCAGGAGAAGTTGTCGGACGACGTGGACTCGGTGCTGGACGAGATCGACGATGTCCTTGAGGAGAACGCAGAGGACTTCGTGCGCTCCTTCGTGCAAAAGGGCGGGCAATAGCCGCGCTGCGCCTTTGAATCGAAGGCTCGGGGTGGGTGAGTGGCGGAGCGGGAGCAGGCGAAGCGCTGCGCGCGGTGTGGTGAGGAGACGCTGCGCGCGGCCTTCGCTCCCCGGGCGGTCGAATCGTGAGGTGTGCAGCGGCATCGCCGAGGGGACGCGCGGCCGGCTTCCCCCCAACCTCAAGCGCCGATACGGCCTCGGCGGGGCCGAACGCGAGGCGACGATCAAGGAACGGCGCGGGATGTGCGTGATCTGCCGGGCTGCCGACCCTGGGCATGTGGATCACGACCACGAGACGGGTAAGGTCCGAGGCGTACTGCTTCAGCTGTAACGCAGCCTTGGGTCAATTCAAGGATCGGCCGGACGTCTTGAGGCGGGCGGCCGAGTATCCGGAAGGAAACGTGTGGAAGCCAACACTCGAAGCATCGGGCGTCTACCAGCTGCCTTCCTGACGCCTGGCTCCTCGTCGTTCATGGACTTTCTCGGCGCGCACTCGCCCGATCTGCTGCCGGGCAACCGCCCGTTGCCGCCGGTGCAGGGTGCCATCGAGGCGCCGCACGGCACGACGATCGTGGGCGCGGCGTTCCCCGGGGGCGTGGTGCTCGCCGGTGACCGGCGGGCGACAATGGGCAATGTCATTGCGCAGCGTGATATCGAGAAGGTTTTCCCGGCCGACGAGTATTCGGCGGTCGGCATCGCGGGCACGGCGGGCCTCGCGGTGGAGATGGTCAAGCTCTTCCAGCTGGAGCTGGAGCACTTCGAGAAGGTCGAGGGTGCCCAACTCTCCTTGGAGGGCAAGGCGAACCGTCTGTCGACGATGATTCGCAGCAACCTCGGGATGGCCATGCAGGGCCTGGCCGTGGTGCCGCTGTTCGCCGGCTACGACCTCGACCGCGAGAAGGGCCGTATCTTCTCCTACGACGTGACCGGCGGGCGCTCGGAGGAGCACGGTTTCGCGGCGACGGGTTCCGGCTCGGTGTTCGCGCGCAGTGCCCTCAAGAAGCTTTTCCGGGAAGACTTCACGGAGGATCAGGCGGCCACCGCTGTCGTCCAGGCGCTCTATGACGCCGCGGACGACGACTCGGCGACGGGCGGGCCCGATATGGCGCGGCGGATCTACCCCATCGTCACGGTGATCACCGAAGACGGTTTCCGGAGGCTGTCCGACACGGAGGTCTCGGACATCGCCCGGGCCGTGCTCGAGCGCCGCCAGGAACAGCCCGACGGCCCGCGCGCGGCGCTGCTCTGACGGGACGGATGGTCCGCTATGCATTCGCCAGTGAGAGAGCTTTTGACAGGAAGGGACGGATAGCCGGTGTCGACGCCGTTCTATGTCTCACCCCAGCAGGCCATGGCCGATCGCGCCGAGTACGCCCGCAAGGGCATCGCGCGCGGGCGCAGCGTCGTGGTGCTGCAGTACACCGACGGCGTGGTCTTCGTCGCCGAGAATCCCTCCCGCGCCCTGCACAAGGTCAGCGAGATCTACGACCGGATCGCCTTTGCGGCGGTCGGCAAATACAACGAGTTCGAGAATCTGCGGATCGGCGGCGTGCGCTATGCCGATCTGCGGGGCTACACGTACGACCGTGAGGACGTGACCGCGCGGGGCCTGGCGAACGTCTACGCCCAGACGCTCGGCACGATTTTCTCCAGCGCCGCCGAGAAGCCGTACGAGGTCGAGCTGATCGTGGCCGAGGTGGGCAGTGCCCCCGAGGAGGATCAGATCTACCGGCTGCCGCATGACGGCTCGATCGTGGACGAGCACGGTTCGGTGGCGGTGGGCGGCAATGCCGACCAGATCAGCAGCTACCTCGACCAGCGCCACCGCGACGGTATGACGCTGGCCGAGGCGCTCAAGCTGGCGGTGGAGTCGCTGTCGCGGGACACCAACGGCGGTGAGCGCACGCTGACCGCCGAGCAGCTGGAGGTCGCGACGCTGGACCGGACGCGACCGCAGCAGCGCAAGTTCAAGCGGATCCTGGGGCGGCAGCTCTCGCGGCTCCTGGACGAGCACGCCACTGCGGACGCCGGGGACGCGGCGGACGCGGATGCGGATGCGGAGGAGGGCGCCGGTGCCGGAGAGGCCGCGGCGTCCGACAAGAGCACCAAGGGCAAGGGAGCGACCGGCAAGGACGACTCCGAGGGGGAGTCCGGCCCGCTGCTCTGATGCATGGTCTCCGGGAGGGATACCCGGAGCGCGCGCCCCGGTGGGTCATCGCCCGCCGGGGCGCGCGGCGTTGGCGGGGGCGTCCGCGGGCGGGGCGGTGGAGCCGCGGGTGACCAGCTCCACCGGCAGGGCGGGCGCCGGGGCCGGGTGGCCGTCGAGCACCGCCATCAGGGCCCGCATCCCGGCCTCGCCGAACTCCTCGGCGGGCAGCCGTACGGTCGTCAGCTCCGGCTCGACGGCGACCGCCAGGGCCAGGTCGTCGAATCCGGTGACGGAGACGTCTTCGGGGATCCGCAGGCCCAGCCGGCGGACGGCCTTGCAGGCGCCCGCGGCGATGATGTCGTCGTCGCAGAGCAGCGCCGTGGGGCGGGGGCCGGGGCCGGTCAGGGCGGCGTGTGCGGCCTGCAGTCCGGCGTCGATCCGGAGGGCGGTCGGCAGGCGCCGCAGGTGTGCCCCCGGGACGCCGTGCAGGGCGTCGGTGACGGCACGGGCCCGGACCTCGAAGGTCCAGGAGCGCACGTCCGCCGCGAGATGGGTGAGGCGGCGGTGCCCGAGGGCGACCAGATGGGTGGTCAGCTGCCGTACGCCGTCCGCGATATCGAGGTTGACGGTGGCGGTGGCCCGGTGGTCGTCGGGGTCGCTGTCCAGCATGACCAGGGGCAGACCGGCGTCCCGGAGGGGGGCGAGGGCGTCGGCGGCCATGGAGGAGGCGATCACGCCGTCGAGGGTGGCCGCGGCGGAGTCGAAGGGGTCGCGGGCGGGGCCGATGCCCTCGGGGGAGGGGTAGAGGACCACACCGAAGCCGTGGTCGGCGGCGACCCGGGCCGCGCCGGTGTAGACGCGGGCGAAGAATTCGGTGGTCAGGGCGGGGACGACGAGGAGCGCGGTGCGGGTGCGGCCCATCCGCAGGCTGCGGGCGGCGAGGTTGGGGCGGTAGCCCAGTTCGCGGGCGGCGTCGCGCACCGCCTCCGCCTTACCGGGGGAGACGCGGCCGTGCCATTTGTCGCCCAGGACGAGGGAGACGGCGGCCTGCGAGACGCCGGCGAGGCGGGCGACGTCCCGGCTGGTGGTGCGGGCGGTGGCCGGCCGACCGGGGTGCGCGGCGCCGGCCGCTCCGGTGGCGCCGGTGCGTGCGCCGGCGGGCGTCTTTGCCTCGTTGCTGGTCACCGGGTGCGTCACTCCTCGTCTCGGCCGTTGCGGGGTGGACCGCGGCGTGCCGTCATGATACGTATAACCCCGGAAGTTATACGTATCACGTCCGGTATGGGCCGGGCGGAAAGGGGCGGGGATGGCCGCGGGATATGCGGAGTTGCTCAGAACCCGGCACGCGGCCCGGCTCCTGGCGGGGACGCTGGCCGGCCGGCTGCCGAATGCCACCGCGGCGCTGGCCGTGATCCTCTTCGTGCGGGCCGAGGGCGGCAGCTACGCCCTGGCCGGTGTGCTCTCCGCGGTCTACGGCCTGTGCAGCGCCCTCGGCCAGCCGCTTCTCGGCCGGGCCGTGGACCTCTGGGGCCAGCCGCGGGTGATGCTGCCCGCCTCGGTCGTCTCGGCGCTCGGTGCGGCGCTGCTCGCGGTCGTCGGCCTGGATGTGCTGTGGCTGGCCTATGCCGCCATGGTGATCGCCGGTTTCTTCACCCCGCCCCTGGAGGGCGGTCTGCGGGCGCTGTGGCCCGGCGTCCTGCGGCGCGCGGACCGGGTGCATGCCGCCTACGCGCTGGATGCGGTCGCGCAGGAAGTCATGTTCGCGGTGGGCCCCTTGCTGGTGACGCTGTGCGTGGCGGTGTGGTCGGAGCGGGCCGCGTTGCTGGTGATCAACCTGATCGGGGTGCTCGGGGCGCTCTCCGTCGTGGTCTCGGAGCCGTCCCGGCAGTGGCGCAGCGCCCCGCGCGAGGCGCACTGGCTGGGAGCGCTGCGCTCGGCGGGGCTGCTGGTGCTGATCGGGTCGTTCTTCTTCGTGGGGCTGGCGCTGGGGTCGATCGCGGTGGCGGCGGTCGCGTACGCCGATGAGCACGGCGGCGGGATGATCTCCAGCTGGCTGCTCTCCGCGCTGGGCGCCGGTGCGCTGGTCGGCGGGGTGGTCTACGGCGCCCGCGAGTGGCCGGGGAGGCCGGAGGGGCGGCTGCGGCTGCTGATCGGACTGCTGGCGCTGGGGTATCTCCCGCTGGTGCTGGTCCCGGGCGTCTTCGGGATGACGGTGCTGACCGGGGTCGCCGGGGTGTTTCTGGCACCGTCGCTGGCCTGTGCGTTCGTGGTCGTGGACCGGCATGCCCCCAAGGGCACCGTGACGGAGGCGTTTTCGTGGCTGGTGACGACTTTCGGGGTCGGATCGGCGATGGGCGGCTCGGTGGTGGGGCCGGCGGTCGAGCGGGGCGGCGCGGTGGCGGGCTTCGCGGTGGCCGGTGCCGGCGGGCTCGCCGCGCTGCTGGTCCTTTTGTCGACGAAGCGATTCCTCGGGGATCCCGTGCAGCGTACGGCTGATGCGGGCACGACGGAAAATGATCGAAACGGGGCAGCCGAACCCGGTTTCAGAGCAGGCCGTCAGGCGTAATGTTCAGTCATGGACCGCCGCATTTTCGGGCTGGAGAACGAGTACGGCGTCACGTGCACGTTCAGGGGACAGCGCCGACTGTCGCCTGACGAAGTGGCGCGCTACCTCTTCCGCCGTGTCGTGTCATGGGGCCGCAGCAGCAATGTCTTCCTGCGGAACGGCGCCCGCCTGTACTTGGACGTGGGTTCGCACCCGGAATATGCAACTCCCGAGTGCGACAACGTGACCGAGCTGGTCACGCACGACAAGGCCGGCGAGCGCATTCTCGAAGGCCTGCTCGTCGACGCCGAGCGCCGCCTGCATGAGGAGGGAATCGCGGGCGACGTCTATCTGTTCAAGAACAACACCGATTCGGCGGGTAACTCCTACGGATGCCACGAGAATTATCTCGTCGCCCGTCACGGTGAGTTCTCCCGGCTCGCGGACATCCTCATTCCGTTCCTGGTCACCCGTCAGCTGCTGTGCGGCGCGGGCAAGGTGCTGCAGACCCCCAGGGGCGCCGTCTACTGCGTCAGCCAGCGCGCGGAGCACATCTGGGAGGGCGTCTCCTCGGCGACCACGCGGTCCCGGCCGATCATCAATACGCGCGACGAACCGCATGCGGACGCCGAGCGCTACCGGCGGCTGCACGTCATCGTCGGTGACTCCAACATGTCCGAGACGACCATGATGCTGAAGGTCGGTGCCACCGACCTCGTGCTGCGCATGATCGAGGCGGGCACGGTCATGCGCGATCTGACCCTGGAGAACCCGATCCGGGCCATCCGCGAGGTCAGCCACGACATCACGGGACAGCGCAAGGTGCGGCTGGCCAGCGGACGGGAGGCCTCGGCGCTGGAGGTCCAGCAGGAGTACTACGACAAGGCCGTGGACTTCTGCGACCGACGCGGCATCCGTACGGGCCTCGTCGAGCAGGTGCTGGAGCTGTGGGGCCGGACGCTGGAGGCGATCCGGGACCAGGAGCTCGACCGCATCTCGACCGAGATCGACTGGGTGATGAAACATCAGCTCATCGAGCGGTATCGGACAAAGAACAACATCACCATGTCCCACCCACGGGTGGCGCAGATAGACCTCGCGTACCACGACATCCACCGCCGCCGGGGGCTCTACTACCTCCTGGAGCGGAAGGGTCAGGCCGCGCGGATCTGCAATGACCTGAAGATCTTCGAGGGCAAGTCGGTGCCCCCGCAGACCACCCGTGCGCGGCTGCGCGGCGACTTCATCCGCCGTGCTCAGGAGCAGCGCCGTGATTTCACGGTCGACTGGGTGCATCTCAAGCTCAATGACCAGGCGCAGCGCACGGTCCTGTGCAAGGACCCGTTCCGGTCCGTCGACGACCGGGTGGAAAAGCTGATCGCCGGAATGTGACCCGCGGGGAATGCGGAGGTGTGCCGGGGGCCGTACGGCTCCCGGCACATTGCCTTGTTGTGCCGGGCAGCGTCCGGCGGCACAGGTCGTAGAGTGGCGGGCATTGCCCATTCCCCACGAGCCCGAGTTGGACTGATGAACCTCACGAAGAACACCTGTCGCGCCGCCGCAGCAGTGCTGACCGTGCCCGTCCTGCTGTTCACCGCCGCCTGCGGGTCCGACGACGGCAAGGGCTCGGCGGGCGACGCGGTCGCCAAGGTCGACGGCAAGGTAGGGGCGCAGCCCAAGATCACGGTGCCCAAGGGCGCCAAACCGACCGACAAGGCCGTCACCAAGACCCTCGTCGAGGGCAAGGGCGCCACCGTCAAGAAGGGCGATCTGGTCCGGCTGGACTACTCGGCGCAGTCGATGAAGGGCCAGAACCTCGGCAGCAGCTGGATGCGGCAGCCCGGGGCCAAGCCCGGTGGCCCGCGCACCCAGATCGTCAGCGAGGTCACCGATCAGGCCCAGCAGCAGTTGCCGTCGAAGGTGCTGGCCGCGGTGGCCGGGCAGAAGGTCGGCAGCCGCTTCGAGGTCGAGGGCACCGCCAAGGAGCTGGTCGGCCCCCGTCTGAACCCGCAGCTCGGCATCAAGCCGGGGGACGGCCTGGTGTGGGTCATCGATGTCGTCGGGGCGAAGAAGCTCGACAAGAAGGCGAAGGCCGAGGGCAAGCAGGCGGCTCCGGAGAGCGGGATGCCCGAGGTGACGGCCGCGGACGAGAAGGCCGCGAAGATCACCGTGCCCAAGGGGGAGCAGCCGCCCAAGGACCTCAAGCAGCAGGTCCTGATCAAGGGCAAGGGCCCCGAGGTGAAGGCCGGCGACGGGCTGATCGCGCAGTACACCGGTGTGAAGTGGGAGGACGGCAAGAAGTTCGACTCCTCCTGGGACCACGGTGGCGCGACCGCGTTCCAGATCGGCGCCGGCCAGGTCGTCCAGGGCTGGGACAAGGCGCTGGTCGGCAAGCACGTCGGTGACCGGGTGGAGATCGTGATCCCGCCGAAGCTGGCCTACGCCGGGCAGCCGCAGAGCGGGCTGGACAAGAACACCCTGGTCTTCTCGGTCGACATCGTCGGCACGGTCTGACGGCGGCACCGGCAAGATCTGCAAGACTGGCCCGGTAATCGTAAAGATTCGTAAGTAGGAGCACATCCGTGAGCATCGACAAGCCCGAGATCGACTTTCCTGAAGGCCCGGCTCCCACCGAGCTTGAGATCGTGGACCTGAAGGAGGGCGACGGGCCGGTCGCCAAGGCCGGGGACACCGTCTCCGTGCACTACGTCGGTGTGTCCTTCAGCACCGGCGAGGAGTTCGACGCGAGCTGGAACCGCGGCAAGCCGCTGCAGTTCCAGCTGGGCGCCGGCCAGGTCATCGCCGGCTGGGACAAGGGCGTGCAGGGCATGAAGGTCGGCGGTCGCCGCCGGCTGACCATCCCCGCGCACCTCGCCTACGGCGACCGTGGCGCAGGTGGCGGCCTGATCGCTCCGGGCGAGACGCTGATCTTCGTCTGCGACCTGGTCTCCGTCTGAGACCGCTGCCGGTCGCCCCGCGGGGCCACGGCTGACGTATCCGAGGGCCCGTGCCGCGATGGCACGGGCCCTCGGACGAGTAAGCCCTCACTCCCTTCCGGCCCTGCGGGCGGACGAAGGGAGTGAGGGCTTACTCG
Organism: Streptomyces sp. 2323.1; assembly: GCF_900221035.1. NCBI lineage: Bacteria > Bacillati > Actinomycetota > Actinomycetes > Kitasatosporales > Streptomycetaceae > Streptomyces > Streptomyces sp. 2323.1. The sequence continues at coordinate 6,556,192 of NZ_LT907981.1, forward strand.
TCCGGCTTTTGCCCTGAGCATCGCGAGCGGTACGGTCAACGATCGGGAAGACAACGAGAAAGGGCGTCGATGGCCATTGCCAAGGCCGAGCGGTTGATGAACCTGGCGCTGTGCCTGCTGGGGACGCGACGCCCGCTGACCAAGCGTGAGCTCAGGTCGTCCATCGAGGCCTATATCGAGGCCGGCAACGACGATTCGTTCAACCGCATGTTCGAGCGGGACAAGGACGATCTGCGGGAGCTCGGTCTGGTGATCGAGACCGTCGAGGGCATCGAGGGCGACGTCGGCTATCTCGCCCGGCGGGACAGCAACCGCCTGCCCCCGATCACCCTCGACGCCGAGGAGGCCGCCGCCCTCGGGCTGGCCGCGAAGATCTGGCAGCAGGCCCGGCTGGCCGGCGCCGCCTCCGGGGCGCTGCAGAAACTGCGCGCGGCCGGTATGCCGCTGGCCGGGGAGGGCGCGGACTACGACGCCGCGCAGCCGCACAGCGCGCTGGAGCCGCGGATCCCCGCCCACGAGGCCGCCTTCGAGCCGTTGATGCTGGCCTGCCGGGACCGCCGGCCGGTCGTCTTCGACTACCGCAAGTCCACGGCCGCCCACCCCGAGCAGCGGCAGGTCGAACCCTGGATCCTGGAGTGCTGGCGGGGCCACTGGTACGTCGCCGGCTGGGACCGCGACCGTAAGGCCGAGCGGGTCTTCCGGCTCTCCCGGATCACCGGCAAGGTCCGTTCCCGGCAAGGGAAGTTCACCGCGCCGGTGCCCGATCACGTCACCGTCCGCGAGACCGTCGAGAGCTGGGCCGGGGAGACCGCCACCGGCACCGCCCGCATCAAGCTCCGTGCGGAGCACGGCTATCCGCTGCGCGCCCGTGCGCTCACCGTCCGCGCGCTGGGCGACGGCTGGGACGAGCTGGAGATCCCCAGCGGCCATGGACTCGACGCCTGGCTCGTGGAGTTCGGGCCGGACGTGGTCGTACTGGAACCCGCGGAACTGCGCGCCGAGGTCATCGACCGGCTGCGTGCCGTGGCCAAGGGCTGAGAGGGATACGAGACCCATGGCGACGAACGCGATCGACCAGACCCGCCGGATGCTGTCCCTGGTGACCTACCTGCGCGAGCGCCCCGGCGCCCGCGTCGGGGACGTCGCCCGCGCCTTCGGCATCACCGAGGACGAGCTGATCGCCGACCTCGACGTCCTGCCGATGTGCGGGACGAGCTTCCGCGGCGGGGACCTCCTGGACATCGACACCGACGGCGACCGCATCTGGTGGCACAACCCCGACGATGTCGCCGAGCCGCTGCGGCTGGCCGCCGACGAGGCGACCGCGCTGCTGGTCGCGGCCCGGGCGGTGGCCACTCTGCCCGGACTGCGCGAGGGCGACCGGCAGGCGCTGCTGCGCGCCACCGCCAAGCTGGAGGCGGCGGCCGGTGAGGCGGCCGGCGCCAGCTCCCGGCTCTCGGTGACCTTCGAGTCCGAGGGCGGGGTCTTCGCCGACGTCGACCGCGCCATCGCCGAGCGGCGCCGGCTGTGGCTGCGCTACTACTCCCCGGCGCGCGACGAGCTGACCGAGCGCGAGGTCGACCCGATCCGGCTGTTCGCCGTCGGCCATACGTATATGGAGGCGTGGTGCCGGCTCTCGGAGGCCCGGCGCACCTTCCGGCTCGACCGGGTCGCCGAGATCACGCTGCTGGACGCGCCGGCCGATCCGCCGCCGGTCGAGCTGCGCGATCTGTCGGAGGGCCTGGTGCAGCCCGCGGCCGAGGACCCCGAGGTGTGCATCGAGGTCGGGCCCGGCGGCCGCTGGGTCGCCGAGTACTACCCGCACGACAGCGCCGAGGAGCTGCCCGACGGCGGTCTGCGGATCACCCTGCGCACCCCCGACCCGGCCTCGCTGCGGCGGCTGGCGCTGCGGCTGGGCGGGGACGGCCGGATCGTCGCGCCGCAGGCCCTCGCGGACAGCGCACGGCAGGCCGCCGACCAGGCACTCGCGGCATACGGCGAGTGAGCCCCGCGGCCACCGCGGGGAGAAGGAGGAGGCAGGGATGGTGAGGACCACGAAGGCGGCCGTCGGCCTGGCGGGCCGGGCCGCTCCGGTGCTCTTCAAGGCTGCCTGCCCGGACTGCCGGGGCTGCTTCGAGCTCGCCTCGGACGCCTTCCGGCTGGCGATCGGCGCCAGCAGCCGTACCACCTTCTACTCCTTCACCTGCCCCGACTGCCGGCGCGCGGTGCGCAAACCGGCCGGCGAGCGGATCATCGAGCTGCTCACCGGCGGCGGGGTCCGCACGCTGCGGCTGCACACGGGCTGACCGATAGGCTCGTCCCATGCTCTGGCCCATGATCGCAATCGCCCTCGGCTTCGCCGGGATCGCCGTGCTCGGCGTCCTGGCCGTCCGCGTCTTCGCGGAGGTGCGGCGGCTGGCCCGTCAGGTCGGTGCGGCCTCGGAGCGGATCCAGCGGGCCGCCCAGGATCTGGAGCGGGCCGCGGCGCCCCTCGCGGCGTCGGCGCATTGGCGAGAAACGGAGTAGCACGCGTGACGGGCCGGAGCTCTCGTACGTGTGGACGGTAGGCTGTCGGCAGGGCCGAAGGGTGAGGCGCGGCCCGCTGCCGGGAGTGCGCACAGGGGTTGCCCAGCGTTTACCCGTGAGCGTTACGATCGCTGCTAGCACGGCGGGCGGACGGATGTCCGGCCAAGTCAGGTAGTCCCATCCCCAGCCGCCTCGGTGAGAAGGTAGACGCTTATGTTGTTCGGAAAGATCGGCGCTCCCGAGATCATTCTCATTCTCGTCGTCGTCTTCCTGCTGTTCGGCGCCAAGAAGCTGCCCGACATGGCTCGCTCGCTCGGGAAGTCCGCCCGCATCCTCAAGAGCGAGGCTAAGGCGATGAAGGCAGAGGCTGGACAGCAGCAAGAAGCCCCCTCCGACCCGCCGAACCCCGACTCGCAGAGTGCGCCCCGGACGATCAAGGCGGCGCCTGGTGACGCGAACACGGCTCGGCCGGTTACCGAGAACGATCACACTGTGCAGCGCTGATCCAGGGCTTGACTGCCGGTAGTGGCGCGGCCGCTGCCCGTCGCATGAGATGAGGACGTGGGTTGCTCAAGTCTGCCCCCAAAAAACAACAGAAGGTGAAAGACCCCGAGGGGCGAATGCCTCTCGTGGAGCACCTGCGTGAGCTCCGCAACCGGCTCGCCAAGGGTTTGCTGGCCATCGTCCTCGCGACGATTGTTGCCGCCTTCTTCTACGAAGAGATCATCAACTTCTTCACGAAGCCGGTGTTGCAGTCGGTGGGCTGCAATTCACTCTTCACTGACCTTGCCAAGCAGGAGAAGGGGTCGCGTTGCGCCAGCATCGTGATGATGGACCTCCTCGGCCCCTTTACTCTGGCGCTGAAGGTATCCCTGGTCGCCGGTCTCATCCTCTCGGCGCCGGTATGGCTCTACCAACTCTGGGCCTTCCTCGCCCCCGGTCTGCACCGTAATGAGAAGAAGTACGCGCTCAGCTTCGTTGGCGTGGGATTTCCGCTGTTCGTGGCCGGCGGCTACTTCGCGTACCGGGTGCTGCCCACCACGGCGCAGGTCCTCATCGACTTCACCCCGATCGGTATCGGCAACCTCCTCACGCTGGACAAACTGCTCGACCTCATCGCGCGGATGGTCGTCGTGTTCGGTCTGTCCTTCGAACTGCCGTTGCTCCTGGTGATGCTGAACTTCGCCGGCATCATCAGTGCTAAGCGCATGCTTGGCTGGTGGCGGGCGATGGTGATGGGCATCACGGTCTTCTCTGCGATCGCGACACCGAGTACGGATCCGCTGACCATGCTTGCCCTGGCCGTTCCGATCGTCGTGCTGTACTTCGGGGCGGTCGGGATCGCGCTGGCCAACGACGCCCGACGGCGGCGCCGGCTTGAGGCAGGGCCGGCCGACGACGAGGCGTCCGACCTTGATCTGACGCCTGCGGAGATCGGTGAGATCGAACCGGTAGCAACTCCTGCGGCATTGCCGGAGCAAGCACGTGGAGACGGCGATGCAAGGCGCGGCGGCTTCGACGACGTCACCTGAGGAAGACGACGGGCCGATGTCCTCTCACCCCGGCCCGGCACGTATCGCGGGTGCGGCACGTATGTGAGGCCGATGGATCATGGAAGGGGGAGGCTCCTGTGGAGCCTCCCCCTTCATCGTGCTCTGCCCGCTCTCAGGAAGTGCGGAGACGGCCCTGCCGCGGCCAACTCCGGTTCAGCAGTACTTGATGCCCTGAAGCTGGCCGGTGCCCCGGTAGTGGAGCTCGCCCTTCGGCCTGATCGTGTAACAGTCGCTGTCCGGCCACCAGCGCTCGGCGATCTGCACCTTGATCGTCTTATTGCAGTCGTTGACGATGTCCACGGAGTTCTGGCTCGGGTGCCACGTCGCCTTGACGCACTTGTTCACGCCCGCGGCCGCTGCCGGACCAGCCGTCGCCAACGGCATCCCGACCGCAGTCACGGCCAGCGCCGCTGTCACCGTTGCTGCCTTGAACTTGTTCATCGGTCCCCTTCGTCATCGGGAGGCATGAGTAGCCTCCTCCGCTCCGCCCGCGGGGGACGCCTCTGGTCATAAGGCGTCATGGAAAGATCCCGCGAGTGCACGGAATGATCAAGATGATCCTAAGACATGTTGTGGCCATCGGCTCGTTGTCAGAGGTGGCCGGTAGGCTCGTAGACACGATGACCGAGGACATGTCCCCTGCTGAGCGCTATGCCGCCGCCAAGCTCCGGGCGGCCGAGCAGGCCACCGCACTCGCCCCTTTCCGAGAGATGTACGACTTCGGCCTGGATCCGTTCCAGGTCGAGGCGTGCCAGGCGCTGGAGGCCGGCAAGGGCGTGCTGGTCGCGGCCCCCACTGGATCCGGCAAGACGATCGTCGGCGAATTCGCCGTCCACCTGGCCCTGGAGCAGGGCCGCAAATGCTTCTACACCACGCCCATCAAGGCGCTGTCCAACCAGAAGTACCAGGATCTGGTCAAGCGTTACGGCGCCGGCAAGGTCGGTCTGCTGACCGGCGACAACAGCGTCAACTCCGAAGCCCCGGTGGTCGTGATGACCACCGAGGTGCTGCGGAACATGCTCTATGCCGGCTCGCAGTCGCTGGTGGGCCTCGGCTATGTGGTCATGGACGAGGTGCACTACCTCTCCGACCGCTTCCGGGGCGCCGTCTGGGAAGAAGTGATCATCCATCTTCCCGAGTCGGTGACGCTGGTGTCACTGTCGGCGACGGTCTCCAACGCCGAGGAGTTCGGCGACTGGCTGGACACGGTCCGCGGCGACACCGAGGTGATCGTCTCCGAGCACCGCCCGGTGCCGCTGTGGCAGCACGTCCTCGCCGGCCGCCGGATATATGACCTGTTCGAGGAGCGGGACGGACAAAGCGGCGGGCGCCGCGAGGTCAACCCCGATCTGGAGCGGCTGGCCCGGATGGAGAACTCCCGGCCGACGTTCGGCCGGGACAAGCGCCGGGGCCGCACCATGCGCGAGGCGGACCGCGAGCGCGAGCGGCGGCAGCGGTCCCGGATCTGGACGCCGAGCCGGCCCGAGGTCATCGACCGCCTCGACAACGAGGGCCTGCTGCCCGCGATCACCTTCATCTTCAGCCGGGCCGGCTGCGAGGCCGCCGTCCAGCAGTGCCTGTATTCGGGCCTGCGGCTCAACGACCAGGAGGGCCGTGAGCAGGTCCGCCGCATAGTCGAGGCGCGGACGGCCGGGATCGCGGACGACGACCTCCATGTGCTGGGCTACTTCGAGTGGTTGGAGGGCCTGGAGCGGGGCATCGCGGCGCATCACGCGGGCATGCTGCCGACGTTCAAGGAGGTCGTCGAGGAGCTGTTCGTCAGGGGCCTGGTGAAGGCCGTCTTCGCCACCGAAACGCTGGCGCTGGGCATCAACATGCCCGCGCGGTCGGTGGTGTTGGAAAAGCTGGTGAAGTGGAACGGCGAGCAGCACGCCGACATCACCCCCGGCGAGTACACCCAGCTGACCGGCCGGGCCGGGCGCCGCGGCATCGACATCGAGGGCCATGCGGTCGTGCTGTGGCAGCGGGGGATGGATCCGGGGGCGGTCGCCGGGCTCGCCGGGACGCGTACCTATCCGCTGCGCTCCTCCTTCAAGCCGTCGTACAACATGGCGGTCAACCTCGTCTCCCAGTTCGGCCACCACCGTTCGCGGGAGCTGCTGGAGATGTCCTTCGCGCAGTTCCAGGCCGACAAGTCGGTGGTCGGGATCTCGCGGCAGGTGCAGAAGAACGAAGAGGGGCTGGCGGGCTACCGCGGCTCGATGACCTGCCACCTCGGCGACTTCGAGGAATATTCCCGGCTGCGGCGGGAGCTGAAGGACCGTGAGACGGAGCTGGCCCGGCAGGGCGCGGCCCAGCGGCGGGTGGCGGCCGCGGCGGCGCTGGAGAAGCTGAAGCCCGGTGATGTCATCCATGTGCCCACCGGCAAGTTCGCGGGTCTGGCGCTGGTCCTCGACCCCGGGATGCCCTCGGGGCGGACGAACGGCCACCGCGGCTTCGATGCGCAGGACGGCCCGCGGCCGCTGGTGCTGACCGCCGAGCGGCAGGTCAAGCGGCTGGCCTCGATCGACTTCCCGGTGCCGGTCGAGGCGCTGGACCGGATGCGCATCCCCAAGTCCTTCAATGCCCGCAGCCCGCAGTCGCGCCGCGATCTGGCGTCCGCGCTGCGTACGAAGGCCGGCCATCTCGTCCCGTCGCGGCATCGCAAGCCCCGGTCGGCGGCGGCCGACGACCGGGAGATCACCCGGCTGCGTACGGCCCTGCGCGCGCACCCCTGCCATGGCTGCGACGAGCGCGAGGACCACGCCCGCTGGGCGGAGCGCTACCATCGACTGCTGCGCGACACCCGCCAGTTGGAGCGCCGCATCGAGGGCCGGACGAACACCATCGCCCGCACCTTCGACCGGATCTGCGCCCTGCTGACCGAGCTGGACTACCTCGAAGGCGACAGCGTCACCGACGAGGGCCGCCGGCTCGCCCGGCTCTACGGCGAACTGGATCTGCTGGCGAGCGAGTGTCTGCGCGAGGGCGTCTGGGAGGGTCTGGGCCCGGCGGAGCTGGCGGCCTGTGCCTCGGCGCTGGTGTACGAGGCGCGCCAGGCGGACGATGCGGTGGCGCCCAAGCTGCCGGCCGGCCAGGCCCGCGAGGCCCTGGGCGAGATGGTCCGTATCTGGGGCCGGCTGGACGCCCTGGAGGAGGACCACCGGATCAACCAGGCAGAGGGCGTCGGCCAGCGCGAACCGGACCTCGGCTTCGCCTGGGCCGCGTACCGCTGGGCCTCCGGCTTCGGGCTCGACGAGGTGCTCCGTGACGCGGAGATGCCCGCCGGTGACTTCGTCCGCTGGTGCAAGCAGCTGATCGACGTACTCGGCCAGATCGCGGCGGCGGCCCCGCCCGAGGGCACGGTGGCGCGCACGGCCCGCCGCGCCATGGATGGCGTGCTGCGCGGCGTGGTGGCGTATTCGTCGGTGGGCTGAGGGGGACGACCCGCCCGTTCCGGGCATGCAGCGGTGCCGCGCCCCGTCCTGGAGGGGGCGCGGCACCGTTTTTCAATTCTTTTGGCACCGCGGCGAGTTAACGGCACTGCGGGCGGTCGGCCGGGTGTGACGGCCGGGGCGGTGGGAGGAGGATGCCGCCATGACCATGACTAGCGACGAGGGTGCCGCCCCGGTGCGGCGCCTCGGGAAGCTCATCAAGCTGCGCCCCGAACACCGTGCGGAGTACCTGCGGCTGCATGCGGAGGTCTGGCCGGAGGTACTGGCCACGATCACCGCCTGCCACCTCCGCAATTACTCGATCTTCCTGGAGGGCGATCTGCTGTTCTCGTACGCCGAGTACGTCGGGGACGACTACGCCGCCGATATGGCCGCGATGGCCGCCGATCCGGTGACCCGGCGATGGTGGCGGCTCACCGACCCGTGCCAGGAACAGACCCGGGGAGCCGTGCCGGGGGAGTGGTGGACACCGATGCAGGAGGTCTTCCACCACGACTGAGCCGCCCGAGGGGTACGGACGGTCAGCCCGCGGCGCCCGCCGTGTAGACCCCGTCCAGCCAGCTCTGCCAGGCCCGTCCGGCCTTCTCGGCGTCGGTGTCGCCGGCGAACAGATGGAGCGTGAGGCCGACCGGCGCCTTGAAGGCATTGCGCCCGAAGAAGCGGTACAGCCCGCCGTCGGTGCGCAGGCCCAGGAAGTGCTCGGTGCGGTAGTCGACGACCGCGTCCAGCGGGGCCGTGCCCGGCAGTTCGAGGCGCAGCCGGTCGCCCACCGCCGTCGTGGCGGTGACCCCGAGGGCGTGCAGCAGCCGCTCGAACCCGTCGGGGGTGAGCGAGGCCGCCGGGCCCTGGATGTCGGCGAAGGCGGCCGGGCGGCCGGTGAAGTACGTCAGGTACTGCCCGAGGGTGTGCAGATAGAAGTCGGTGTGCAGGGAGGCGCCGTCGTACTGGCCGTCCCAGTCGTCGTCGCTCAGCACGCCGCTGTGGACGTACCGCAGGACGGCGGTGCCGCCGTCGCGGGCCTCGATGACGTACTCCAGCGCGTTGAACCAGCCGTCCTCGCCGTCCATCCGGACCTCGAAGCGGTGCGGCGGCTCCCAGACGGTGACCGCGTCGTCCTCCGCGTCGCTGCCCCCGACGGCGGTGACCTTCTCCTTGGGGAACATCCACGCCCCCGTACCGGTGGTGACGGCCGCGAAGACGTCTTCGGGGGCGGCCGGCAGCACGACCTCCCGGCGGATCTCGAACTCTCTGGGCATGGCTACTCCTCGGTCGGTGCGGTGGACCCGTGCGCCGGGGCCGGCGCGGGCTCGTCGGCGTCACGGGTGATGCTGGGGTGCAGGGCGACGATCAGGCGGTGCTTGCGCCCGCCCGCCGCCCCTTCGTCGTGGTACTTGGCGACGAGGTGGTTCACGGTCGCGCCGAGCTCCTCGGCGAAGGCGGCCCGGTCGGCGGCCGAGGCGAACCGGATCTCACCGTCGACGGCGAAGGTCGCCAGCCGTTGCCGCGCCTTCGTCGAGCGCGTGATGAGCTCGCCCACCTCGCGCACCAGCCGGGCCGCGAGGGCCAGCAGCCAGCGGGCGGAGAGCTGGTCCGGTGCCCGGCCGGGGTCGGGCGCGACCGCGGCCAGCGCGGCGGGGGAGATCACATAGGACGCGGCCGTCGCCTGCACGATCCGCTCCGTCACATTGCCCTTGCGGCGCTCCTCGACCAGCTCGACCAGGCCGTGCCGCTCCAGGGCCCGCAGGTGGTAGTTGACCTTCTGCCGGGACAGGCCGACCTGCGCGGCCAGCGTCGTCGCCGAACCCGGCACGGCGAGCACGGCCAGCAGCCGCGCCCGCACCGGATCCAGCGAGACCCCGGCGGCGGCCGGATCGTCGATCACTGCTACATCGATCACCCCAACAGAATGCAACCGAAAAACTTTATTGTCAAGGAAGGGGATATTGTCGGTGGAGAGGAGGAGGCCTTGTGGTGGCGAGGGACGGTGATACGCGCGGCGATCGACGGCGGGACGGCCGCGCCACGGGCCGGGAAAGCGCCACGACTCAGGTACCGCACGCCAAAGGCCCGGAGTCAACGTCGAGTTGCTCCGGGCCCATGGACAAACACTTGGCCCACACCTGCGCCCGCGGGGGCCACGTCGTAGCGGGGCTGCCGCCCCCGTCGGTCAGGGGGCCGTCGCCGCCGGGGACTCCTGCTCGGCCTCGACCTGCTGGTTCCAGTCCCGCTTGGAGGCCTGCCAGCCGTCCTCGTCATGGCCGGCGCGCCAGTAGCCGGAGATGGACAGTGCCTCGCGGGGGACGTTCCGCTCGACGCGGAGCAGCCGGCGCAGCTCCTTCACGAAGCCGGCCTCGCCGTGCACGAACGCCTGGACCTCGCCGGCCGGGAACTCCAACGCGCTGACGGCCGCGGCCAGTTCGCGGCCGACGGGGGTGTCGCCGCGGTACAGCCAGTGGATCTCGGCGCCGGCCGGGGCGGCCAGCTCCTGGCGCTCCTGCGGGCCCGCCACCTCGATGAAGGCGTGCACCGGCACCCCCGAGGGCATCCGGGCGAGCGAGGCCGCGATGGCCGGCAGGGCGCTCTCGTCGCCCGCCAGGAGATGCCAGTCGGCGGCGCCGTCCGGGACGTAGGCGCCGCCGGGGCCGAGGAACAGGATCTCGTCGCCCGGCTGGGCCGCGGCCGCCCACGGCCCGGCCAGACCCTCGTCGCCGTGCACCACGAAATCCACGGTCAGTTCACGGCTGTCGGCATCCCAGGCGCGGACGGTGTACGTACGGGTCCTGGGCCACCGGTTGCGCGGGAAGTCGGCGCGGATCTGCGCGATGTCGAACGGCTCGGGGTACTGCACGCCGGGCACCGGGAAGAGCAGCTTGATGTAGTGGTCGGAGAACTCGCCCGCGGTGAACTCCGCCGGCTCCTCACTCCGCAGCACCACGCGGACCATGTGCGGGGTGAGCCGCTCCGTGCGCTGTACCCGGGCGCGGTGCACGGTGGGCTTCTTGCGGGACGGACGCTCTGCAGCCACGGCGGTCTCCCCTGACGCGTGATGGTTAGGTTTACCTAACCTAACAGGTTACCGGCGAAGTGTGACGAGCAGCCGTTGCAGCGCCCCGCCCAGACCCCACTGTGCGGCCAGCGCCTCCAGCCGCTCGGGGTCGGCCGGTTCGGCCGGGAGGGCGTGGTCGACGGCGGGGACGGGCGCATCGGTGGCCACCTTCACGACCTTCGGGGCGACCGCCAGGTACGGGCCTGCCTCCAGCAGCCGGGTGCGCTGGGCGGGGGTGACCTTCGAGGCCGGGTCGGCGGCGGCGGCCAGGATGCCCGCCAGGTCTCCGTAGGCGTCCAGCAGCTTGGCGGCGGTCTTCTCGCCGATGCCCGGTACGCCGGGCAGGCCGTCGCTGGGGTCGCCGCGCAGCAGCGCCAGGTCGGCGTAACCGGGGCCGTCCACGCCGTACTTCGCGCGCAGCAGCGCCTCGTCGGTGAGCTGGAGGGTGCCGACGCCCTTGAGCGGATACAGGATGCGGATGCCGCGCCGGTCGTCGACGAGCTGGAAGAGGTCGCGGTCGCCGGTGACGATGTCCACCGGGCCCTTCGCCCGGGCGGTCAGGGTGCCGATGACGTCGTCGGCCTCGTAGCCGGCCGCTCCGATACGGGCGATGCCCAGGGCGTCCAGGACGTCCTCGATGACCGGGACCTGCGGCGAGAGGGTGTCGGGGATCTCCTCCTCGTCGGGCTCCGCGGACCCGGCGGGGGCCTCCTCGGCGACCCGGTGCGCCTTGTACGAGGGGATCAGATCGACCCGCCACTGGGGGCGCCAGTCGAAGTCCATGCAGGCGACCAGGTCATCGGGGTGGTGGTCCTGGACGAGCCGGGCGATGAAGTCCAGCAGTCCGCGGACCGCGTTCACGGGAGTGCCGTCCGGGGCCCTGACCGATTCCGGTACCCCGAAGTAGGCGCGGAAGTAGAGCGAGGCGGTGTCGAGGAGCATCAGGCGTCGAGTCACATCCCGCATGATGCCGTATGCCCCATACGTCACACAGATGTGATCTAAAACACCGCCGTGTTTGGGCCAGATAAAGGCGGGCAGGCGCGCACCCGGAGCTGACCGGTAGCGGATTCAAGGATTCCACCGGTAAAGGCGGGCCGACCCCGTGTCGCTCCACGACCTGTCCATGGGGGTGACAGGTCGTTTCGCATGCGACAAGAGAGGCATATGTGGCCAGGCTGCAAGCCGAGCACCTGTACAAAGTGTTCGGCAGAAGACCCGAGGAAGCGGTCCGCAGGCTCCAGGCCGGTGCCGGCCGCGAGGAACTGCGGGACGAAGGCATCACCGCGGCGGTGATCGACGCCTCGATCGAGGTGGACGAGGGCCAGATCTTCGTCGTCATGGGCCTGTCCGGATCCGGCAAGTCCACGCTGCTGCGCACCCTCAACGGGCTGCTGGAGCCCACCGCGGGAACCGTACGGTTCGACGGCCAGGACCTCACGTCGCTCAGCGACAAGGAGCTGCGCAAGGTCCGCTCCGAGAAGATCTCCATGGTCTTCCAGCACTTCGCGCTCTTCCCGCACCGCAGTGTGCTGGAGAACGCCGCCTACGGCCTCGACGTGCAGGGCGTACCGCGTGCCGAGCGCACCCGGCGCGCCACCGAGGCGCTGGAACTCACCGGGCTCAAGGGCTGGGAGAAGTCCTGGCCCGACGAGCTCTCCGGCGGTATGCAGCAGCGCGTGGGCCTGGCCCGGGCGCTGGCCACCGACGCCGATCTCCTGTTGATGGACGAGTCCTTCAGCGCCCTCGACCCGCTGATCCGGCGGGACATGCAGGACCAGCTGCTGGAACTGCAGAAGACCCTGAAGAAGACCATCGTCTTCATCACCCACGACCTCAACGAGGCGATGCGCCTCGGCGACCGGATCGCGGTCATGCGGGACGGCCGGATCGTGCAGATCGGCAGCGCCGAGGACATCCTCCTGCGGCCCGCCAACGACTATGTGGCGTCCTTCATCCAGGACGTCGACCGCAGCCGGGTGCTCACCGCCGGCGCGGTGATGGCCGAGGTCGGCACCGTACTGGGTGCCAAGGCCCCCGACGGCCGGACGCTCGGCACCGCCGCGGAGTTCCGGGCTGCCGCGCCCGCGACGGTCGGTATCGACACCCCGCTCGCCGAGCTGTTCGCCCCCTGCTCGACCAGCACCGTACCGGTCGCCGTGACCGACGCGAACGGTGAACTGGCCGGCGCCGTACCGGCCGAGCGGCTGCTCGCCGTCCTCGGCGACAGCGCGGACCGGGAGCCGGCCTCCGGCATCCCCTCCCAGGACACGGGCGCGCCCGCCACGGCGGCGCGGCTCGACAAGCAGCCCGCCACGGGCACGGCGGCGGAGGACTCCCCGGCCGCGCCCGGGGACGACGCGCCCGAGGACGAGGTGAGCGCCGATGCCTAGGATCCAGATAGGCAGCTGGGCCGAGCACGCCGTCAACTGGCTGCGCGACCACCTCGACTGGCTCTTCACCCTCATCACGAAGGTGCTGAACGGCCTCTACGACGTCATTCACACGGTCCTGTCCGGGCCCGAACCGCTGCTGCTGGCCGGCATCCTCGCGGTGCTCGCCTGGTGGCTGCGCGGTCTGCCGGCCGCCCTGCTGACCTTCCTCGGCTTCGCGCTGATCGAGTCGGTCGAGCAGTGGGGCCCGACCATCGAGTCGCTCTCCCTGGTGCTGGTGGCCTGTCTGATCACCGTCGTGGTCGCCGTGCCGCTCGGTATCTGGGCGGCCCGCAGCCGGGTCGTCGGCGGGGCGCTGCGCCCGGTCCTGGACCTGATGCAGACGATGCCGGCGATGGTCTACCTCATCCCCGGCATCCTCTTCTTCGGCCTCGGCGTCGTGCCCGGCATCGTCGCCACCATCGTCTTCTCCATGCCGCCCGCGGTCCGGATGACCGAGCTCGGCATCCGGCAGGTCGACGAGGAACTGGTCGAGGCGGCCGAGGCGTTCGGCACCCACCCGCGGCGCACGCTCTTCCGGGTGCAGCTGCCGCTGGCGCTGCCCACGATCATGGCCGGTATCAACCAGGTCATCATGCTGGCGCTGTCCATGGTCGTCATCGCCGGCATGGTCGGCGGCGGCGGTCTCGGCTCGTCGGTCTACAACGCGATCAGCTCGGTCGATGTGGCGCTGGGCGCCGAGGCCGGCCTCGCGGTCGTCATCCTCGCCATGTACCTGGACCGGATGACCGGCGCGCTCAACCAGCGGGTCTCCCCGCTCGGCCGGCGCGCGCTGGCCAAGGCGCAGGCGGCGCTGGGCGGGATGAAGTTCCTGCAGTGGCGGCCCGCCACCTCCGTGGCGATGGCCGGTGTGGTGGTGCTCGCGCTGCTCGCCGGCGGGATGAGCTACTTCGGCCAGTCCAACGGCAAGTCCGGCGGCGGCAACGGCCGGCCGATCAGCCTCGGTTACGTCAACTGGGACGAGGGCAAGGCCACCACCTTCCTGTGGAAGGAGATCCTGGAGCAGCGCGGCTACAAGCCCAAGGCCCAGGCGCTGGAGGCCGGTCCGCTCTTCGCCGGGCAGGCCCGCGGTGACATCGACGTCCAGACCAACGCCTGGCTGCCGACCACCCACGCCTCGTACTGGAAGAAGTACAAGGACAAGCTGGAGGACCTGGGGGCCTGGTACGACAAGACCTCGCTGGAGATCGCGGTCCCGTCGTACATGAAGGACATCAAGTCCCTCGACGACCTCAAGGGCAAGGGCGGCCGGTTCGGCGGCAAGATCACCGGCATCGAGCCGGGCGCCGGCGAGATGAAGATCCTCAAGGACAAGGTCCTCAAGGACTACGGCCTGGGCGGCGAGTACAAGGTCCAGGAGTCCAGCACCGCGTCGATGCTCAGCGAGCTGGACCGCTCGATCCACGCCAAGAAGCCGATCGCGGTCACGCTGTGGTCGCCGCACTGGGCGTACGACAAGTACAAGCTCACCAAGCTCAAGGACCCCAAGGGCTCCTTCGGCGCCGGAGACAGCCTGCATCTGCTGGGCCGCAAGGGCTTCGCCAAGGACGAGCCCCAGGTCGCCAAGTGGATGAAGAACTTCCATCTGGACGAGAAGCAGCTCACCAGCCTCGAGAACGACATCAAGAGCGCCGGTGACGGCCATGAGCAGGACGGTGTGCGCACCTGGCTCAAGAAGCACCCGGGCCTGGTCGACAAGCTCGCGCCGTCCGCGGACGCCTCCTACGCCAAGGGCAAGGACGCGGGCAAGGCCCCGAACATCGGCTACCCCGCGTGGGACGAGGGCATCGCCACCACGTACCTGTGGAAGAACGTCCTGGAGAAGCGCGGCTACAAGCCGAACATCCGCAACCTCGACATCGGGCCGATGTGGACCGGGCTGTCCACGGGCCAGATCGATGTGGAGACCGACGGCTGGCTTCCGGTGGCGCAGAAACAGTACTGGGACAAGTACAAGAAGGATCTCGTCGACGTCGGGCCCTGGTACGACAAGACCTCGCTGGAGATCGCGGTCCCGTCCTACGTCAAGGGCGTCAAGACCCTCGACGATCTGCGCAAGCACAAGGACGAGTTCGGCGGCAAGATCATCGGGATCGAGCCCGGCACCGGCGAGATGAAGCGCCTCAAGGACACCGTCGCCCCGGCGTACGGCCTGAAGGACTTCGACGTCACCTCGGCCGGCACCAGCGCCATGCTGACGGAGCTGGACCGGGCGTACCACAAGAAGGAGCCCATTGCCGTGGTGCTGTGGTCGCCGCACTGGGCCTACAGCAAGTACAAGCTCACCAAGCTCGCGGATCCCAAGGGCACCTGGGGCGCCAACAACCAGATCAAGACGCTCGGCAACAAGAGCTTCCCGAAGAAGTTCCCGGAGTTCGCCGGCTGGCTGAAGAACTGGAAGATGAACGCCGAGGAGCTCGGCAGCGTGGAGAAGGACATCCAGGACGCCGGCAAGGGCAACGAGAACAAGGGCGTCGAGAAGTGGATCGGTGACCATCCGGGCATCGTCGACAAGATGGCGCCGGTGAAGTAGGCGAGCGGGGCGTGCCCGGCACGCTCCCGCAGTGGGCCCCGTCCCCGGCAATGGCCGGGTGGCGGGGCCCGTCGCATGGGCGGCCCGTGCCGGGTGACCCGTTCGGCGGCGGCCATCGTGGGCCGCCGCCGGTCCCAAACGCGGCCGGTACGGCGAGATCTCCGGACGGCTCACCTGACCGGCCGCGTTTGCTGCGCGGCGGTACGGGCCAGGTGATTCGCTCTGGTGTATGACGGTATTTCCTTGGCGGTCGCCGTGGTCTGCCCACGGCCGCAGCGGTCGCGGACGCCGAAGGAGAGGATCGTGAAGCCTGCGCACACCGCCGCTGCCGCCCTGCTCGGCGTCGCCGTCCTGGGTCTCGCCGCGCCCGCCGCGTCGGCCCATGTCGAGCCGGATCCCATGGTGGCCGGCCAGCGGGTGCGCATCAGTGACGGCAGCCGGTGTGCTCCGGCCACCGGGGCCCGGGTGGCCTCGCCGCTGTTCGGGTCGGTGGTGCTGCGGCCGGCGCACCGCGGGATGGCGGCCGATGTCCAGGTCGCCGAGGGGACGGCGCCGGGCCGTTACCCGGTCACCGTCGAATGCGGGCCGGGCCGGGAGAGGTTCACCGAGACCGTCACCGTGCGGGACGGCCGGGTCGAGGGGGTCGACGCCGGTCAGGCGGTCGGCGGTCTGGCGCTGTTCGCCCTGGCCGGAGGCGCGGCGTACTGGCTCCGCCGCACGGCCAACGGGCGCTCCCCAGGGGCGGGTTGACCGGCGGGATGCGGGGCGGCGGTCCCGGGGCGGGCGCGTACCGTGGGCGGATGACCGGTCCTCGTTCCCCCCGGCGCGTGGTGTCCCTGGTGCCCTCCCTCACCGAGGCGGTGGCCGCCTGCGCGCCTGAGCTGCTGGTCGGAGCCACCGACTGGTGCAGCCACCCCGCCGGGCTGGACGTCACCCGGATCGGCGGCACCAAGAACCCCGACCTCCGGGCGATCGCCGCGCTGGCGCCCGGGCTCGTCCTCGCCAACGAGGAGGAGAACCGTCCGCAGGACTTGGCCGCGCTCCGTGCCGCGGGGACGGACGTCCTGGTCACCGAGGTGCGGACGCTGGACCAGGCATGGCGCGAGCTGACCCGGGTGCTGGTGGACGGCTGCGGCCTGACCCGGCCCGGGTGGCTGGCGGCCGCCGAGGCCGCCTGGCGGGAGCTGCCGGCCCCGGCCACGGAGCGCACGGCGGTGGTGCCCATCTGGCGCCGGCCGTGGATGGTGCTGGGCCGGGACACCTTCGCCGGCGACCTCCTCGCCCGGCTCGGCGTACGCAACCGGTACGCGGGCCACGCTGACCGCTACCCCCGGGTCCCGCTGGAGGAGCTCCACAGCGCCGGCGCCGAGCTCGTCGTGCTGCCCGACGAGCCGTACCGCTTCACCGCCGAGGACGGTCCGGAGGCGTTTCCCGCGCTGCCCGCGGCGCTGGTCAGCGGCCGGCATCTGACCTGGTACGGGCCGTCGCTGGCGGAGGCTCCGGCGGTGCTGGCCGAGGCGCTGGCCACGGCCCGCTGACCGCCGGGCGGATGGCGGCTACGGGCCGTCGGGCGGTTGGCGGCTACGGGCCCGTTGGGCGGTTGGCGGCTACGGGGCGACCGGCCGGGGCGGCGCCAGCAGATGTCCGCGGGCCAGCCCGAACGCGGTGCGGGTGAAGGCCACCGCCACCGCCGTGACGAGCAGTGCGTAGAGGGCCACCGCGAGCCCGTCGAAGGCGCCCAGCCCGGTCTGCCGGGCAAGTCCCGCCGCCCCCGTGACACAGGTCCCCAGCGGGAAGGTGAAGCCCCACCAGGTCATCGCGAAACCCATGCCGTTGCGGAAGGCGCGGACCACCATCGCCGTCGCGAGCGCGAGCCAGAGCAGGGCGAAGCCCATCACCGGGACGCCGTAGAGCACCGCGAAGGCGTCCATCGCGGGCGCCAGGGAGGAGTCCACGACTCCCGGCGCGACATGGGCGAGGTTGGTCACCGCGGTGGTGGACTGGCCCAGCGGGCCCAGGACGAGGAACAGCGTGGGGGTCAGCGCGAGCGGGAGCGGGCCGTGATGGATCAGCCGGGACAGCACGAGCGGCAGCACGAGCAGCGTGGCCAGCAGGGACATCCCGAACAGCGCGTAGCAGGCGAAGAGCAGGGTCTGCTGCCACGGGCCGGCCGGCAGATACGGCACCAGCGCCAGGCCCAGCGCCGCCGAGACCATGGGCGCGACCAGCGGCAGCAGCCAGACGGGGGAGGCGCTGCCGGGGGCGATGCGGTGCCGGGTCACCATCAGATACGGGATCGCCGCGGCCGCCGCGAGGCCGACGAGGGTGCCCAGGCTCCACAGGACGGCGTCCGCGGCGAGGGCGGCGGGGGCGCCGATGACCTCCCGGCCCACGGCCAGCGTGCCGCCGCCCACCGCCAGCAGCGCCATCGCCGTACAGCCGTAGAAGGGGGCGACCGCGGGGTCCAGCAGATGGCGGCGCGCCTGGTCCCCGTGGCGGACCCAGTGCACAGCCCGGGCGGCCAGCAGGGCCAGCAGCATCAGCGCCGACAGCGCCCAGACGGCCTGGTACGCGAGCCGGGGACCGGTCGCGGTGAACGGCAGGGCCGCACCGGCGCCTGCGACGATCGCGGTCCCCATGACAGCGGCGTACCAGTTGGGCCCGAGATGGCGGACCGAGCCCTTTGGAGCGGGTGTGCCGGTGCCGCCACCGGTGCCGGCGCGGGAAGGTGCGTGCACGAGGGTTGCCATGGCATACAGCGTCGTTGCCGGGCGCCGGCGCCACCAGGGGCATCGCGTCTATGAGGGCATAAGCTGGGGTTATGTGCAGGGTCGTGTCTGGGGGAGTCGATGGGTGAGGAGGCCGAGCCCGGTGCCGTGTCGCTGGCACACCGGGTCCCGGATCTCGGTGCGCTGGAGCTGCTGCTCGCCGTCGCCCGGCTCGGCAGTCTGGGGCGGGCCGCCCGTGCGCGCGGGATCAGCCAGCCCGCTGCCAGCAGCCGGATCCGGTCCATGGAGCGGCAGTTGGGGGTGGCGCTGGTCGAACGCTCGCCGCGCGGCTCCCGGCTGACGGACGCCGGTGCGCTGGTGACCGACTGGGCGCGGCGGGTGGTGGAGGCGGCCGAGGCCTTCGACGCGGGGGCGCAGGCGCTGCGCGGCCGGCGCGATTCCCGGCTGCGGGTCGCGGCCAGCATGACGATCGCCGAGTACCTGCTGCCCGGGTGGCTGATCGCCCTGCGCGCCCAGCGGCCCGGGACCGCCGTCTCGCTGCTCGCCGGCAATTCCAGCGCGGTCGCCGAGCGGCTGCTGACCGGCGCGGCCGACCTCGGATTCGTGGAGGGGCTGGAGGTGCCGGAGGGGCTGGACGGGACGGTCATCGGGCACGACCGGCTGATCGTGGTCGCCGCCCCGTCCCACCCCTGGACCCGGCGGCGTACGGAGCTGACCGCCGCCGAACTCGCGGCCACCCCGCTGATCCTGCGCGAACGCGGCTCGGGGACCCGGCAGGTGCTGGATGCGGCGCTGGCCCGGCACGGCGGCCTGGCCGCACCGCTCCTCGAACTCGCCTCGACCACCGCCGTGAAGGCGGCGGTGGTGAGCGAGGCGGCACCCTCCGTGCTGAGTGAACTCGCCGTCGGGGAGGAGCTGACCGCGCGCCGGCTGGTGGAGATTCCGGTGCACGGGCTGCGGCTGGGCCGTGAGCTGCGGGCCGTGTGGCCGGCCGGTCAGCGCCCGGTGGGCCCGGCCCGCCAGCTGCTGGGACTGACCCGCGGGACGGCCTGAGCGGCGGCCGTCCCGGCGGGCCGCCGGGTCAGTCCTCCGCGGCCGCCCCGCTCGCCGCCACCAGGGCTTCCATCACCCGGGTGTCGTCGCCGGCCTCCGGGTGCCACTGCACCGCCAGCGTGAAGCCGGGCGCGTCCGGCAGCTCCAGGGCCTCGATGGTGCCGTCCTCCGCGTAGGCCGAGACCAGCAGTCCGCGGCCGAGCCGGTCCACGGCCTGGTGGTGGTACGTCGGCACGGAGACCGGCTCGGGCAGCGTACGGTCCAGCAGCGTCCCGGGGACCGGCTTGATGTCGTGCCGCTCGAAGACCCCGGGGGCGCCGGCGTGGCCGTCGAGGTGCTGGACGAGGGTGCCGCCCAGCGCCACGTTCAGCAGCTGGAGGCCGCGGCAGATGCCCAGCAGCGGGACGCCGCCCGCCAACGCGGCCTCGATCAGGGCCAGTTCCCAGGCGTCCCGGTCCAGGGACGGCGGACCGGTGCGGGGGTGCGGCTCCGCACCGTACCGCGCCGGTGCCACATCCGCACCGCCGGCGATCACCACCGCGTCCAGCCGGGCCACCGTCGCGGCGGCGGTCGCCGGGTCGCCCGGCGGCAGCAGCACGGGCAGCCCGCCCGAGCGCTGCACCAGCCGCGGATATCCGGCGGGCACCAGCGCGGCCGGCAGCGTCCAGACCCCCCAGCTGGCTTCCTGCTGGTAGGTGCTGATGCCGATGAGAGGCATGGACACGGATCGGGTCCCTTCAGAATTCGAGTTCGTGCTCAATGGCGGCCAGCTCCTCGGCCGAGCCCTGGACCTTCGGTCCGGTGAACCACTTGCGGGCCGATACCAGCCACCAGATGCCGGCGAAGCCGAGGACGACGAGGACGGCGAGCGGGGTGTAGTTGAAGGTGTCCGCCGTGACCGGGCTGCTCGTGGGGAGCATGAACAGGACGGAGATGACCAAGGTCCAGCCGACGGCGATGATGCCTATGACCTTGCTCCAGCGGCCGAGGTGCCACGGGCCGCGCTCGAACCGGTCGCCCTGCAGCAGGCGGAGGAAGATGGGCAGGACGTAGGCGATGTACAGGCCGATCACGGCGATCGAGGTGACGGCCGCGTACGCCGTGGTGTTCCACAGGTACGGCAGGCCCAGCAGGAAGGCGCCGCCGGCGGAGAGCCAGACCGCGTTGGTCGGGGTCTTGGTCCGCTTGTTGATGCGGTGCCACAGCCGGGAGCCGGGCAGCGCGCCGTCCCGGGAGAAGGCGTAGATCATCCGCGAGTTGGCGGTGACCGACGCCATGCCGCAGAAGAACTGGGCGCCGATGGCGATCAGCAGGAGCAGCTTGCCGCCGGTGCTGCCGAGGGCGTCGATGAAGATCTGTGCCGGGGGGACGCCGGTCTTGCTGCTCAGCGCGCCGTCGTAGTCCTGGATGGCGAAGGTGATGCCGACCAGCAGTATCCAGCCGGCGACCAGCGAGACGAGGATCGACATCACGATGCCGCGCGGCCCGGCCTTGGCCGCGTCGTGGGTCTCCTCGGTCATGTGTGCCGAGGCGTCGTAGCCGGTGAAGGTGTACTGCGCGAGCAGCAGTCCCAGCAGCCCGACGTAGAGGCTGGAGTGCCAGCCGGTGTTGTTGACGACGTGCGTGAAGACGAAGGAGGCGGACTGGTGCTTCGACGGCAGGACGACCAGCGCGCCCACGATGACCAGCACACCGAAGACGTGCCACCACACGCTGACGTTGTTGAGCAGCGAGACCAGCTTCACGCCGAGGGTGTTCAGCAGGCCGTGCGCCAGCAGGACCAGTCCGAACAGCATGATGGTGTGTGCCGGGGTGGCGGTGAAGCCGAACTGCAGGTCCAGCAGCGCGTTCAGGAAGGACGCGGCCCCGAAGTCGACGCCCGCGGTCACCGCGACCTGGCCGAGGAAGTTGAACCAGCCGGTGAACCAGGACCAGGCCGGGCCGCGGGAGGGAGCCAGTTTCGCCGCCCAGTAGTACAGGCCGCCCGCGGTTGGGTAACTGGAGCAGACCTCGGCCATGGCCAGGCCCACGAACAGGGTCATGACGCCGACCACCGGCCAGCCCCAGGTGATCAGGGCGGGTCCGCCGGTGTTCATGCCGAAGCCGTACAGCGTCAGACAGCCGGAGAGGACCGAGATGATGCTGAACGAGACGGCGAAGTTGGAGAACGCCGACATGGAGCGGGCGAGTTCCTGCGCGTAACCGAGTTGGTGGAGGCGCTCTTCATCGCTGGACAGCTGAGGAGATTGATGTTCCTGGTCTGGGTTCGTCGCGGGCTTGTCGATGGACACAACGCCTCCGAGGGCCTCGGGAATCCGTGGCGGGTACGGCGTCCGGCGAACCGCTCCCAGCCTCGCAATAAAGGTATGGGGCGATACCTTTGCTGCCAGGGCGGCTGAGCGCAAGACCTGGACGGAAATATCTCGTGACGGTGAGGTTTCCCGAGGCGAGCGGTTTCATGACAGGAAGCCGCGCAGCAGGGCCGCCGTGCCCGCGCAGTGCTCCCGCATCACCTCGCGCGCCCCGTCCGCATCGCCCTCCAGCACCGCCTCGACCAGCGCGCTGTGCTGGGTCTGGGAGTGCTCCAGATTCCGCACCAGCAGCGGGATGCAGTCCAGCAGATCGTTCACGCTCGCCCGCACCGCCGCGTACTGCGCCGCCAGCGACGGCGAGCCGGACAGCTCGGCGAGCGTCAGATGCAGCAGGGTGTCCTGCCGGCGGTAGTCGGCCAGCGGGGCCTCCTGGGTCGCCGCGAGCGCCGCCCGCAGCCGGTCTTGCCGCACGTCGGACAGCCCGTGGGCGGCGCACAGCCCGGCCGCGCCCACCTCCAGCACCTCCCGGAAGCGCAGGGTGTCCTCGACGTCGATCTTCTCGGTCCGGCGGCGCAGCTCGGCCTCGCCCGGATTCTCCGCCCGTACCCGGACGAAGGTGCCGCCGTAGCGTCCGCGCCGGCTCTCCACCAGGCCCTCGTCCTGCAGCACCTTGAGCACCTCGCGCAGGGTGACCCGGCTGATCTGCAGCCGCTCCGCCAGCTCCCGCTCCGCGGGCAGCCGCTCGCCCTGGGGTACCAGGCCGAGCCGGACGATCTGGAGTATCTGCTCCAGCGCCTCCTCGAAGCCGTTGCCCGCCCGCACCGGCCGCAGCACGGGCGCCAGCCGGTCAGCCGCACCGTCCATCGATACCCCTTCCCAATCAATGGTTCGTGTGCCTACCTTATGACCTCCGGATGCAGTGACAGGAGGCAACACCGTGGCAGACCGCACGCCCCCACTCTCCGTCGAGGAGCTCAGAGTCCTCGTCGACGCCGGGGAGATCGACACTGTCGTCCTCGCCTTCACCGATATGCAAGGCCGGCTCCAGGGCAAGCGGTTCGCGGCCCGATATTTCCTCGACACCGTCCTCGACCACGGCACGGAGGGCTGCAACTACCTCCTCGCCGTCGATGTCGACCTCAACACCGTCGAGGGCTACGCCATGTCCTCCTGGGAACGCGGCTACGGCGACTTCGCCATGCACGGCGATGTCGCCACCCTGCGCCGCACCCCCTGGAACGCCGGCACCGCCCTGATCACCGCCGACCTCGCCTGGCACGACCGCTCCCCGGTCGTCGCCTCGCCCCGGCAGATCCTGCGCCGCCAGCTCGACCGGCTCGCCGAGCGCGGCTGGAGCGCGTACGCCGGCACCGAGCTGGAGTTCATGCTCTTCAAGGACTCCTACGAGGACGCCTGGTCCCGCGGCTACCGCGAGATGAACCCCGCGAACCAGTGGAACGGCGACTACTCCGTCCTCGGCACCGGCCGCGTCGAGCCCGTCCTGCGCCGGATCCGCAACGAGATGGGCGCGGCCGGGATGACGGTCGAGTCCGCCAAGGGCGAGTGCAACCTCGGCCAGCACGAGATCGTGTTCGTCTACGACGAGGCGCTCACCACTTGCGACCAGCACAGCATCTACAAGACCGGTGCCAAGGAGATCGCCGCCCAGGAGGGCATGTCGCTCACCTTCATGGCGAAGTACGACGAGCGCGAGGGCAACTCCTGTCACATCCACCTCTCGCTGCAGGACGAGGACGGCCGGCCGGTGCTGGCCGACGAGAGCGGCCCGTACGGCATGTCGAAGACCATGCAGCACTTCCTGGCGGGCCAGCTCGCCGCGATGCGTGACTTCACGCTCTTCTACGCACCCAACATCAACTCCTACAAGCGCTTCCGCCCCGGCTCCTTCGCGCCCACCGCCGTCGCCTGGGGTCCCGACAACCGCACCTGCGCCCTGCGGGTGGTCGGGCACGGCCGCGCCCACCGCCTGGAGAACCGCCTGCCCGGCGGCGATGTGAACCCCTACCTCGCGGTCGCCGGCATGGTCGCGGCCGGCCTGTACGGCATCGAGCACGAGCTGGAACTCCCCGAGGCCACCACCGGCAACGCCTACAACGGCGACGCCGCACACGTCCCCACCACCCTGCGCGAGGCCGCCGAGCTGTGGGAGAACAGCCCGATCGCCCGCGAGGCCTTCGGCGACGAGGTCGTCGACCACTACCGCCACATGGCCCGCGTCGAGCAGGACGCCTACGACGCCGCCGTCACGGACTGGGAGCGCTTCCGCTCCTTCGAGCGCATGTAAGGAACCCGCACGTGTCCACTGGTCTGCACGAGCTGAAGATCCTCAACCCGGCGACCGAGGAAGTGGTGGCGACCGTCCCCACGACCTCGCCCGCCGAGGTCGACGCCGCGGTCCGCCGGGCCGCCGCCGCCCAGCAGTCCTGGGCCGCGATGGCACCCGGCGACCGGGCCCGGCTGCTGCGCCGCTTCGCCGAGGTCGTCGACGCCCACATCGAGCCGCTCGCCGCGCTCGAACTCAAGGAAGCCGGCCACCCGCTGGGCAACGCCCGGTGGGAAGCGGGCAACGTCCGCGATCTGCTGCACTACGCGGCCGGGGGAGTGGAGCGCCTGAACGGCACCCAGATTCCCGTCGCCGGCGGCCTGAACATCACCGTCCAGGAGCCGCTCGGCGTGGTCGCCGTCATCGCGCCCTGGAACTTCCCGATGCCGATCGCCGCCTGGGGCACCGCCCCCGCGCTCGCGGCCGGCAACGCGGTCCTCCTCAAGCCCGCCGAGACCACCCCGCTCACCGCGCTCAGGCTCGCCGAACTCGCCCTGGAGGCCGGGCTGCCCGAGGGCCTCTTCCAGGTCCTGCCCGGCGAGGGCCCGGTCACCGGCACCGCGCTGGTCGACCACCCCGGCGTCGCCAAGGTCGTCTTCACCGGCTCCACCGCGACCGGCCGGCAGATCGCGGGCCGCTGCGCGGCACAGACCAAGCGGCTCACCCTCGAACTCGGCGGCAAGAGCCCCAACATCGTCTTCGCCGACGCCGATCTCGAAGCCGCCGCGGCCGCCGCCCCCGGCTCCTTCCTCGACAACACCGGCCAGGACTGCTGCGCCCGCAGCCGCATCCTCGTCCAGCGCGGCGTCTACGACCGCTTCCTGGAGCTGCTGGAGCCCCAGGTCAAGGCGTTCACCGTCGGCGACCCGGCGGATCCCGCCACCCAGATGGGACCGCTGATCTCCGCTGCCCAGCGCGACCGCGTACGGTCCTACGTCCCCGAGGACGCCCCGGCCGCCATCCGCGGCGAGGCGCCCGCCGGCAAGGGCTTCTGGTACCCGGCCACCGTCCTGGAGGGCCGCCCCGAGGACCGTACGGCCGTCGAGGAGATCTTCGGCCCGGTCGCCGTGGTCATGCCCTTCGACGACGAGGCCGACGCGGTCCGGATCGCCAACACCACCGACTACGGCCTGTCCGGCTCGCTGTGGACCCGTGACGTCGGCCGCGCCCTGCGGGTCTCGCGCGGCGTGGCGGCCGGCAACCTCTCCGTCAACTCCCACAGCAGCGTGCGGTATTGGACCCCCTTCGGCGGGTTCAAGCAGTCCGGCCTCGGCCGTGAACTGGGCCCGGACGCGCTCACCGCCTTCACCGAGACCAAGAACATCTTCATCAGCACAGAGGAGCGCTAAGTGACCGACCAGACCGCAGTGTGCCGCCGCCTCGTCGGCCGTACCGCCGTGATCACCGGAGCCGGCAGCGGCATCGGCCTGGCCACCGCCCGCCGACTGGCCTCCGAAGGCGCCCACATCGTCTGCGCCGACATCGACGAGGTGGCGGGCAAGGCCGCCGCCGAAGAGGTCGGCGGCCTGTACGTCCAGGTCGATGTGACCGACTCCGAGCAGGTCGAGGCGCTCTACAAGACCGCCTTCGACACCTATGGCTCGGTGGACATCGCCTTCAACAACGCCGGCATCTCGCCGCCCGACGACGACTCGATCCTCACCACCGGCCTGGACGCCTGGAAGCGCGTCCAGGAGGTCAACCTGACCTCGGTCTACCTCTGCTGCAAGCACGCCCTGCCCTACATGCAGCGCCAGGGCAAGGGCTCCATCATCAACACCGCCTCCTTCGTGGCCGTCATGGGTGCCGCCACCTCCCAGATCAGCTACACCGCCTCCAAGGGCGGCGTGCTGTCCATGTCCCGTGAACTGGGCGTGCAGTTCGCCCGCGAGGGCATCCGGGTCAACGCGCTGTGCCCCGGGCCGGTCAACACCCCGCTGCTCAAGGAGCTGTTCGCCAAGGACCCCGAGCGGGCCGCGCGCCGCCTGGTGCACGTCCCGGTCGGCCGGTTCGCCGAGCCCGAGGAGATCGCCTCGGCCGTCGCCTTCCTCGCCAGCGACGACTCCTCGTTCGTCAACGCCGCCGAATTCCTGGTCGACGGTGGGATCGCGGGCGCGTACGTCACCCCGGTGTAACCACTAGGGCGTGGCCCTAGTTGTTCACCTCCACTTCAGCATCATGGTGGCCGGGCTTCGCACCACGCCCGGCCGCCATGCGCTAGCCTCCGCCTTCGATTCTTCGTTCGACAGGAGTGCGTTCCATGCTCACCAAACGTCGCTGGTTGGCAGCAGGTGCCGCCCTCGCGGTCGTGGGAGGCGGCGTCGCGTCCGCCCAGACGGCCACGGCGGGCCCGGCACCGCGTCAGTGCCCCACCCTCCACGTCACCAAGGGCTGGTACGGCGACAACCGTGCCAAGCTGCAGAAAATGATCGATGAGCAGGGCAGTTGTGCCGGCTCCGACGGGGCGCGGCCGGTCGCGACCTTCGACTGGGACAACACCGTCGTCAAGAACGACATCTCCGACGCCACGCTGGCCTGGATGCTGCGGCACGACAAGGTGCTGCGCCCCGCCAGCTGGAAGGCCACCAACAAGTGGCTGACCGACGACGCGGCCGCCGCGCTCACCAAGGCCTGCGGCACCTCCGTACCGGCCGGCCGCCCGCTGCCGACCTCGACCGACACCGGCTGCACCGACGAGATCCTCGACGTCTACAACGACGAGAAGACCTCGGACGGCAAGCCCGCGTTCGCGGGGGAGTGGAACCACCGGCGCACGGTGCCCTCCTACGTCTGGATCACCCAGCTGTTCGCCGGGCACAGCCCGGACACCCTGACCTCGTACGCCGCCAAGGCGCGCAAGCAGAACCTCGCCGCGCCGATCGGTACGGAGCAGACGGTCGGCACGCACAAGTGGGCCGGATACATCCGCTACTACGAGCAGCAGCGCGACCTCATCGGCACTCTCAAGAAGGCCGGCTTCGACGTCTACATCGTCTCGGCGTCCGCCGAGCCGCTGGTGCGCGCCTGGGCGCCCGGTGTGGGCATCGACCGTGACCACATCGTCGGCATCCGCAACATCGTCCGCGACGGCCGGCTCACCACCGGCGTCCAGGGCTGCGGTGACGTCAAGGACACCAACGGCGAGGTCCTGACGTACATGGACGGCAAGCGCTGCTGGATCAACCAGGAGATCTTCCACGTCAAGGGCGCCAAGGCCTGGCAGCAGCAGGACCCGGCGCACCGTGCCGCCTTCGCGGCGGGCGACGCCGAGACCGATGTGACGTTCGTCGGCGATGCCACCGCCGGCCACCTGGCCATCAACCGCAACAAGACCGAGCTGATGTGCCGGGCGTACGACAACAGCGACCACCGCTGGATCATCAACCCGATGTTCATCGAGCCGAAGAAGCGCAAGACCGACGCGTACCCGTGCTCGACCGCCGGCTACGTCCAGCCGGACGGCACCCTCGCCCCGATCCACCGCCCCGACGGCTCGGTGATCCCGGACCAGCAGGACACGGTGTACTGAGCCACCGGCTCCGTACGGGGGAGGGCCGCACCGGTCAGAGAAAGGTGCGGCCCTCCCCGCGGTACGTCGGGACCGTGTCCACCACCCGGTCCCCCTCGATCAGGTGCAACTCGTCGAACCGCTCGCACAGTTCACCGGCCTTGGCGTGCCGGAACCACACCTTGTCGCCGATCCGCAGCCCGTCGGCGGCCGGCCCCAGCAGCGGCGTCTGCACCTCGCCGGGGCCCTCCTGCGGGTCGTAGCGCAGCCCGGCCGGCAGATACGGCACCGGCAGCCGGTCCGCGCCCGCCGCCCCCGACGCCGGATAGCCGCCGCCCAGCACCGTCACCACGCCCGGGCCGGGGCGGCGCACCACCGGCTGGGCGAACAATGCCGCCGGACGCCCGCTGAACGAACGGAAGTTGTCGAACAGCCGCGGTACGTACAGCCCCGAGCCGGCCGCGATCTCGGTGACCGCCGCCTCCGCCGCGGTGTGCTGCACACTGCCGGTCCCGCCGCCGTTGACGAACTCCAGCCGCGGTGCCACCGCCCGCACCGCCCGTACGGCCTCCCAGCGCCGCCGCGCCAGCTCCTTGCGCGCCGCCGCCTGCATCACCTGGACGGCCCGCGAGAACACCGGCTTGCCGGCGACCTCGTCGCCCACCCCCGCCAGATGCCCCTCGTACGCCATCAGCCCCACCAGACGGAACCCGGGGCGGCGCACCACCGCCCGGGCCAGCGCGGCCAGTTGGGCCGGCTCCCGCAGTGGAGAGCGGCGCGCACCGACCCGTACCTTCCCGCCCAGCAGCCGGAAGGAGGTGTCCAGCTCCAGGCACACCCGCACCTCCGCGCCGCCGGGCGCACCGTCCGGGCGGGCCGCGTCGATCAGATCCAGCTGCGCCGGGTCGTCGACCATCACCGTCACCGCGGCCGCCAGCTGCGGCTCGGCGGTCAGCTCGGCCAGCCCCGCCCGGTCCGCGGTCGGATACGCCAGCAGGATGTCGCGGAAGCCCGAGCGGGCCAGCCACAGCGACTCGGCCAGCGTGAAACTCATGATCCCCGCGAAGCCCTCCCGGGCCAGCACCCGCTCCAGCAGCGCCCGGCAGCGCACCGACTTGCTCGCCACCCGGACCGGCTTCCCCTTGGAACGGCGCACCAGATCGGCGGCGTTGGCGTCGAAGGCCTCCAGGTCGACGACGGCCAGCGGAGCGTCGAGGTGTGCGGTGGCCCGGTCGAACGGGGTCTTCCCGTCGAGAGCGGGGGGACGGGCCCGGTCGCCATGCGCGTCGGCAGTCTGCGGTGACATGGCCGCAGCCTGCCAGAACCTCCTACCACGGGGTAAGGGGAGAGATGGCCACAGAGCGGACAGGGGTTGGAGCACGGACGCCGCCAGCCCTTAGAGTGGCTCGACACCGCAACCAGCAGGTCAGCGGGTGTTGTCCGGATACGAACCACCGTGCCCCGATTCCGGATCGGGGTGGGGCGGCCAGCGGTGCAAGGGGGAGCGCGGGTGAGCACCGACGCCGAATTCGCCGATGCGCGGCGCATCCCGCCCATACCCCCGCAGCCGCCCCGGCGGCCCGCTCCGGCCGCGCCGCCGGAGCCGGCGGGCGACCCGCACACGGCCGTGCTGCGCCGGGTGCCGGCCGAACCCTCCGCACCGGGGACGCCCCCCGTCCCGCCGCGCCCCACCGCTCCACCGCCCGCCCCGCCGGGTGCGCAGCCGCCCGGCGCCGGCGCCCCGCTGCCGCCCCGCCCGGCCGGCGCGCCCGGCCCGGCCGTCCCGCCGCAGCCCGCAGCCCGCCCCGACGCCTTCCGTGACACCGCCGCCTTCCATCTGGCGCACAGCCAGGACCTGTGGAGCGGGCCGGGCGCCCCGTCGCGCCCCGGCGAGCCCGACTCCGCCACCCCGCAGGCGGCCGCCGGCAGCGCACCGCCCGGCCCCGCCTCCGCGCGCCGGCCACAGCCACCGTGGTCCCCGGCCCCCGTGCCTGTACAGGGCGGGCCCGGTGTGCCGAGCCGCCCCTCGGCGAACCGCCCCGGCGCCCGGGCGCTGGCCGCCGCGGCCTGCCTCGTCCTCGGCGTCGGCCTCATCGGCGGTGCGGCGGCGGGCAGTTGGCTCACCGACGAGGCCGCCGGTGCCACCCCCGACGCCGCGGCCACCTTCGCCAAGGGCCGCGACGTCTGGCACAACACCGCCGTCGACACCCTCTTCCCGCGCACCGTCAACGGCTTCGGCGCCGGCCCCGGCGGCGCCGACCGGACCTGGAGCCGGATCGCCGTCGCCCCCGACAGCGGCTGCACCGGCGCCTACGACCCCAAGCTCGCCGCCGCGCTCGCCCGCGCGGGCTGCCTCCGCCTGCTGCGCGCCACCTACGTCGATGCCACCCGCAGCAGCGTCATCACCGTCGGGGCGCAGATCACCAAGGCCGACCAGGCCGGGATGATGGCCCTCAACACCCGCTTCAGCACCAGGAGTCTGGGCACCCGCACCGACCTGATGCCGCTGCCGTACGCCGCCCGGGACACCCCGGCCCAGGACTTCGGCCGCGCCCAGCGGGTCAGCTGGACCGTCCGGGTGCTCACCGACATCCCGGTCGTCGTCTACGCCGTCTCCGGCTTCGCCGACGGCCGCACCTTCGCCGAACCGCAGCCCGCCGAGGCCGCGACGAAGCCCGGCGCCACCACCGCCCCGGCCGAATCCGGTCTGGGGCATGACGCCAAGGACCTGGCGGACCGCATCGGGAAGGACTTCCGCACGGCAGCCGGCAGCCCCGCGCAGACCACGGAGGCACCGTCATGACGAAGACCGTGCTGCGCGGCGCCGCCGTCGCACTGTCCTGCGCGGCGCTCGCGGTGCTGCCCGCCGTCCCCGCCCAGGCCGACGCCCTGCGCGCCCAGGAGTGGGCCCTCCAGGCCGTCCATGCCCAGCAGGCCTGGCGCACCACCAAGGGCGCGGGCGTCACCGTCGCCGTCCTGGACACCGGCGTGGACGCCAACCACCCCGACCTCGACGGCCAGGTGGAGCCCGAACAGGACCTGGTCGGCTTCGGCGCCGGGCCGGGAGACACCGCCTGGGCCCAGCACGGCACCGGCATGGCCAGCATCATCGCAGGTCACGGCCATGGCGCCGGCCGCCAGGACGGTGTGCTCGGGCTCGCCCCGCAGGCCAAAATCCTGCCGGTCCGAGTGATCCTGGAGGACAACGACCCGCAGCGCGAGCGGGCCCGCACCCAGAAGGCGGGGGCACTCGCCGACGGCATCCGCTGGGCCGCCGACCACGGCGCCGACGTGATCAACATGTCCCTGGGCGACGACAGCGAGTCCGCACACCCCGAGCCACGGGAGGACGCCGCGATCCAGTACGCCCTCGGCAAGGGAATCCCCGTCGTCGCCTCGGCGGGCAACGGCGGCCAGAAGGGCAACCACGTCTCCTACCCCGCCGCCTACCCGGGCGTCATCGCGGCCACTGCCGTCACCCATGTGGGCGCGCGCGCCCGCTTCTCCACCCGCCACTGGTACGCCACGGTCAGCGCCCCCGGCTTCGACATCGTCATGGCCGACGCCGGGAACGGCTACCTCTCGGGCTGGGGCACCAGCCCCGCCGCCGCCTTCGTCTCCGGCGCCATCGCCCTGATCCGCTCCGCCCACCCCGATCTGAGCCCGGCCCAGATCCGCCGGCTGCTCACCACCACCGCCCAGGACAGCCCCGAGGGCGGCCGGGACGACGACTACGGTGCCGGTCTGATCGACCCCGCCGCCGCCCTCGCGGCAGCAGGGGACCTCAAGCCCACGCCGCAGAAGCCGTCCCCCGCCGCCTACGCCGACCGCTACTTCGGCCCCGGCCCCACCGCCGGCGACGCCGCGGACTCCCCGGTCAACTGGCTCCCCTGGACCGCCGGCGCTGCCGGACTGGCCCTCGTCGCGGCCGCCGTCGTCCTCTGGCGCGGCCGCCGGACCTACCCCTGACCGGTACGCACCCCGCCGGCTTCCGGGCCCCCGGCCCGCCCCGAGGACACCGCACCCCCAGCCGATACGCTCACGTGGTGCAGAAGAACATCCCCGACCCCGGTTTCGCCGACGACGACGGCTCCGCCGACCCGGCACTGACCGCGGCCCTGGCGGCCTACGAGCGGGACCGCGGCGCCGAGCCGGAACTCCTGTCGGTGCTGGCCGGGGCGCGTGTCCTGGTCCCCGTGGTGGCGGTGCTCGGCGAGGTGGAGACCGGACCCGACGGCCTGCGCCGCGAGAAGAGCAGCGACATGGCCGTCCCCACCCTCCAGGCCCCGGACGGCCGCCGGGCCCTCCCCGCCTTCACCTCCATGGACACCCTCCAGCGCTGGCGCGCCGACGCTAGGCCCGTCGCGGTCCCGCTCCAGCAGGCCCTGCTGGCCGCGTCCCACGAGCAGGCCGACACCGTCGTCGTCGACCTGGCCGGCCCGGTCACCTACCAGCTCACCGGCCCCGCCCTGCGCGCGCTCGCCGAGGGCCGTACCAGCGCCGACCCGCTCGCCGACCCGGCCGTCACCGACGCCCTGCGCGCCCTGATCGACGCCGAGCCGGCGGTGCGGCTCGCCCGGCTCGTGCCGTCCCGGGAAACCGACGCCACCCTCGCCCTCGGCCTCGCACCCGACGCGGACCCGGCCACGGTCGCCCAGCGGCTGGCCCAGGCAGTGGCCGCCGACGAGGTACTGCGCGCCCGGCTGGTGAAGGGTCTGGACCTGGCCCTGCTGCCGCCCGGCGCCCCCACCGACGGGGAGCCGCTCTTCCGGCGCTGACACCCCACAGCCCGGGCCCGCCGTCCGCTGCCGGCCCCCGGGCCGCCGACGGGCGGGTTCGTCTCCAGGGCCGCACAATGCGGAGGAGAGCTCAAGATCCACGCGAGGAGAGCCCCCATGGAGAAAACGGAGATCTCGACGGTCTTGACCCGCCCGGTCGTATCCGAGTTCCTCGGCACGCTGCTCCTGGTGTTCTTCGCCGTCGGCTCGGCAGTGCTGGCGGGCGAATACATCGGCACCTTCGGCATCGCCCTGGCCTTCGGCTTCACCATGGTGGCGCTTGCCTACGCGCTCGGCCCGGTCTCGGGCAGCCAGCTCAACCCCGCGGTCACCCTGGGCATGCTGCTGGTCCGCCGGATCACCCTGCGCACGGCCGCCGAGTACTGGATCGCCCAGGTCGTCGGCGGCATCGTCGGCGCGGCCCTGCTCTTCCTGGTCGCCAAGCAGGTCCCGGGCCTGCAGACCCATGCGTCCTTCGGCACGAACGGCTGGGGCGACCGCTCGGCGGTGCATCTCAACCTCGGCGGCGCGTTCGTCGCCGAGATGGTGATGACCTTCCTGCTCGTCTACGTGTGGCTGGCGGTCACCCACAAGGTCGCCGTGATCGGCTTCGGCGGTCTGGGGATCGGCCTGGCGCTGGCCACCGTCCACCTCATCGGCATCCCGCTCGACGGCACCTCCGTGAACCCGGCGCGCTCCATCGGCCCGGCGCTCTTCGCGGGCGGCGCGGCCATCACCCAGCTGTGGCTGTTCATCGTCGCGCCACTGATCGGTGGCGCCCTCGCGGCGGCGGTGCACCAGGTCACCCACCCGCCGCACGAGCCCTTCCTCATCGCCGACGAAGCGATGCCGCACGACGCCCCGACGGAGCCCCACGAGCCGATCTGACGCCCGCCGCCCGCTCTCCGCGCACAGACGGGCCCCGACCGTGTCCCGGCCGGGGCCCGTCGTATGTGCGCTGTCGCTGAAGCGCTCTAGCCGTGGACCGGCCCGGTGTACTTCTCCCCGGGGCCCTGGCCCGGCTCGTCCGGCACGACCGAGGCCTCGCGGAACGCCAGCTGCAGCGACTTCAGCCCGTCCCGCAGCGGCGCCGCGTGGTACGAGCCGATCTCGGTGGCGCTGGCGGTGACCAGCCCGGCCAGCGCCTGGATCAGCTTGCGCGCCTCGTCCAGGTCCTTGTGCGCCGCGCCCTCCTCGGCGAGCCCGAGGTTGACCGCCGCCGAACTCATCAGATGCACCGCGACCGTCGTGATCACCTCGACCGCCGGCACCTCCGCGATGTCTCGGGTCATGGCGTCGAAGTCAGGGGTCGCCGCGTTCGGGGCGTCGGGCTGCTGCGGGGTCTGGTCGCTCATGTCTCGGGCTTCTTCCTGCTGAGGGGTCGCCTCCAGCCTATGGCCAGCGCATCCGGGCCCCGCGTGCGGGAGGGCCCGTGACTGCCCGCCCCGCCTGCGGGAACTGCACAGGAGTGGGTGCCACCCCTTGACTCGTGTATTCTGGTGTTCCGACCGGCCGGACACGCATGTGACCGGCCCACAAGTGGAGGCTCCGATCTCCCACCCGACTGGCCTCACCGGCTGGCGGGTCAACGGTCCGGCTGCGCCCCGCGGAGACTTCGCGGCGGTGCTCCAGATCTATGTGGAGCCCCGCCTGTGTCCCGTCCGGGGCATTTTTCATGTACCGCGCGGTTGGTCACACCAAGAAGACGTTACGCGGCAGTCCGCCAGGCCGTCGCGTGGTGCTACCGAGGAGGATCCATCAGCGCCGAGCCCCGCATCAACGACCGGATTCGCGTTCCCGAAGTGCGACTTGTCGGTCCCAGCGGCGAGCAGGTCGGGATTGTTCCGCTTGCCAAGGCCCTTGAGCTTGCTCAGGAGTACGACCTCGACCTGGTCGAGGTGGCGGCGAACGCTCGCCCGCCCGTCTGCAAGCTCATGGACTACGGGAAGTTCAAGTACGAGTCGGCCATGAAGGCCCGTGAGGCGCGCAAGAACCAGGCGCACACGGTCATCAAGGAGATGAAGCTCCGGCCGAAGATCGACCCGCACGACTACGACACCAAAAAGGGTCACGTCGTCCGGTTCCTCAAGCAGGGTGACAAGGTCAAGATCACGATCATGTTCCGTGGTCGCGAGCAGTCCCGCCCCGAGCTGGGCTTCCGGCTGCTGCAGCGGCTCGCGTCCGACGTGGAGGACCTCGGCTTCATCGAGTCGAATCCGAAGCAGGACGGCCGAAACATGATCATGGTTCTCGGTCCGCACAAGAAGAAGACCGAGGCGATGGCCGAGGCCCGTGAGGCGCAGGCCGCCCGCAAGGCGGAGCGCCAGGGCGGAGTCGCCGCGGACCAGTCCGTGGAGGAGCCCGCCGAGGAGCCCACCGAGGAGCACGCCCAGGCGTGATCCCCGAGGCGTGAGCCCCGGCTGCCGCCGGGGCACCCCGCCCCGGACACCAACCGATACATCTGACGCTCCCGCTTGCCGGTTTGTGCCTGCGGGAGCGCCACTGACGAGGAGAGAACGGCGCATGCCGAAGAACAAGACGCACAGCGGTGCCAGCAAGCGTTTCAAGGTCACCGGCTCCGGCAAGGTGCTGCGTGAGCGCGCCGGCAAGCGCCACCTGCTCGAGCACAAGTCGTCCCGCGTGACGCGTCGCCTCACCGGCAACGCCGAGATGGCCCCGGGCGACGCCGCGAAGATCAAGAAGCTTCTCGGCAAGTGAGCCGCCGCGCCCCGCATGACGTACGGGGCGCGCGACTTCGACCGGGACCCAATCGATTCGGGCCGTGTGACGACAACCACGGCCCCGCTACAAGGAGTTAACAAGTGGCACGCGTCAAGCGGGCAGTCAACGCCCACAAGAAGCGTCGGGCGATCCTCGAGCAGGCCAGCGGCTACCGTGGCCAGCGCTCCCGCCTGTACCGCAAGGCGAAGGAGCAGGTCACCCACTCCCTCGTCTACAACTACAACGACCGCAAGAAGCGCAAGGGCGACTTCCGTCAGCTGTGGATCCAGCGCATCAACGCCGCTGCCCGCGCCAACGGCATGACGTACAACCGCTTCATCCAGGGTCTGAAGGCCGCCAACATCGAGGTGGACCGCAAGATCCTGGCCGACCTCGCGGTGACGGACGCCAACGCGTTCGCCGCGCTCGTCGAGGTCGCCCAGAAGGCGCTTCCGAGCGACGTCAACGCCCCGAAGGCTGCCTGAACCTCAGCCTGACGACGTTGTGACGCGGACCCGCAGGCCCCGGCCTGCGGGTCCGCCGCTTTTCCGGACCGGATGACGCCCGGTTCCGGGCCCCACGCACCGAACAACAGAAGCGAGCCGCCGCCCATGGGCACCCCCGAGCTGATCTCCCCGCGTTCCCCGCGTGTCACCGCCGCCCGGCGGCTGGCCCGCCGCGCCTTCCGCGGCAAGGAGCGCCGGTTCATCGCCGAGGGGCCGCAGGCCGTACGGGAGGCCATCGCGCACCGCACGGACGGGGTCCCCACCCTGATCGAGCTGTTCGCCACCGTCGAGGCCGCCGAACGGCACACCGAGATCGTCGAGGCGGCCCGCGCGGCCGGGGTGCGGGTGCACCTCGCCGACGACCGGACCATCGCCGACATCTCCCAGACCGTCACCCCGCAGGGCCTGCTCGGCGTCTGCCACTTCCTCGACTCGCCGTTCGAGGAGATCCTCGCCGCCCGCCCGCAGCTGATCGCGGTGCTCGCCAACGTCCGGGACCCCGGCAACGCCGGCACGGTGCTGCGCTGCGCGGACGCCGCCGGCGCGGACGCGGTGGTGCTCACCGACGCGTCCGTGGACCTGTACAACCCCAAGTCGGTGCGGGCGTCGGTCGGTTCGCTCTTCCACCTCCCGGTCACGGTGGGCGTACCGGTCGAGCGGGTGGTGGACGGACTGCGGAACGCCGGGGCCCGGATCCTCGCCGCCGACGGGGCGGGCGACCGCGACCTGGACGCCGAGCTGGACGCCGGCTCCATGGGCGGGCCCACCGCCTGGGTGTTCGGCAACGAGGCCTGGGGGCTGCCGGAGGAGACCCGGGCGCTGGCCGACGCCGTCGTACGCGTCCCGATCCACGGCAGGGCCGAGAGCCTCAACCTCGCGACGGCCGCCGCGGTCTGCCTCTACGCCTCCGCCCGCGCCCAGCGCGGCACCGGCGGATGCCGTGCGGTGTCACCCGCCTGAGGGGCGTAGCCCGGATCCTCGCGGCACGTGGGGTGTGAGCTAGTAGGCTTTGGTGCCCGGGGGCCCGGAAGGGGGTAACGGGGATGAGTGTGAGGACTTCCGGCACCACAGCCACTGCCGGCGGCCGCCCGTCCGGCGGACCGCTGCCCGAGCCGTCGCCCGCCACGGGCGGGGGAGCGGACGCCCTGGGGACCGGTCTCGGACTGGACCCCGACGATCTGCCCGACGGCCTGGTGGTCGCCGACGAGACCGGCCGGGTGATCTGCTTCAACGCCGCGGCCGCCAGGATCACCGGCATCGCCCCCGAGGACGCGCTCGGCCACCCCCTCGAACACGCCCTGCCGCTGCAGGACATCGAGGGCCGCCGCTGGTGGCGGCTCACCGACCCCTATGGCGGGCCGGCCATCCGCCGCGGCCAGCCGGAGCGCAATCTGCTGCTCGGCGGCCGCGAGGTGCTGGTCTCGGCCCGCTACGTCCGCAGCGCGCCGACCGGCCCCGTCCAGCGGCTGGTGATCGCGCTGCGCGGCACCGAGGCGCGGCGGCGTACGGAGCTCAGCCACGCCGAGCTGATCGCCACCGTCGCCCATGAGCTCCGCTCGCCGCTGACCTCCGTCAAGGGCTTCACCGCCACCCTCCTCCAGAAGTGGGAACGCTTCACCGACGACCAGAAGCGGCTGATGCTGGAGACGGTGGACGCCGACGCCAACCGCGTCACCCGGCTGATCGCCGAGCTGCTGGACATCTCCCGGATCGACTCCGGGCGGCTGGAGGTGCGCCGGCAGCGGGTCGACATGAGCGCCGCGGTCCGCCGGAACGTCCAGGCGCAGACCACCGCCGGCCAGCGCCCCGACCGCTTTCTGATCCGGATGCTGGAACCGCTGCCCGATCTGTGGGCGGACCCGGACAAGGTCGACCAGGTCCTGGGCAACCTGCTGGAAAATGCGGTGCGCCACGGCGAGGGAACCGTCACCATCGAGGTCGGACCGGTATCGGATACGACCAGCGCGGAGGGGACGAGCGTCACCGTGAGCGATGAGGGCCCCGGCATCCCCGAGGAGTCGATGAGCCGCGTCTTCACCCGCTTCTGGCGGGGCAGCAAGCGCGGCGGCACGGGCCTGGGCCTCTACATCGTCAAGGGCATCGTCGAGGCCCACGGCGGGACGATCACGGTCGGCCGGGCGCCGGCCGGCGGCGCGCAGTTCCGATTTAGCCTGCCCGTCGCGGCCCCGGCCTTCCTGGCTTGAGGCTCCGCGCCGGGCGCCCCGCAGGGGCTCGGGCCTGCCGCGTGGCCCGTCCCCCTTAGACTTGACCTTTGGCACCTTTGGCGCACAGGCATCGCGGGCACAGCGCGGGCTCGGCATCCGACCTTTGTGATCGAGGAGCCGAGGCGAAGCGAGCCAAGCCAAGCCAGTCCACCGGAAGCACGGGAAGAGATGTCCGCACCCAATAAGTCGTACGACCCTGTCGAGGTCGAAGCCCTGAAACCGGAAGAGATCGCCGCCCGGCTGGACGAGGCGCTGGCCGCCATCGCCGCCGCGGGCGACCTCGATGCGCTCGCCCAGGCGAAGATCGCGCACACCGGTGGCACCTCGCCGCTCGCCCTCGCCAACCGCGAGATCGGCGCCCTGCCCCCGCAGGCCAAGGCGGAGGCCGGCAAGCGCGTCGGCCAGGCCCGCGGCCGCGTGAACCAGGCACTCAAGGCCCGCCAGGAGGAACTGGAGGCGGAGCGCGACGCGCGCGTGCTGGTCGAGGAGGCGGTGGACGTCACGCTGCCCTACGACCGGACCCCGCCCGGCGCCCGGCACCCGCTGACCACGTTCATGGAGCGGGTCGCGGACGTCTTCGTGGCCATGGGCTACGAGGTCGCCGAGGGCCCCGAGGTCGAGGCGGAGTGGTTCAACTTCGACGCCCTGAACTTCGTGCCCGACCACCCGGCGCGCCAGATGCAGGACACCTTCTTCGTGCAGGGTGGGGGCACCTCCCAGACGGAGTCTGGGGGAGGAACCGAGGGCGATGAGAGCGGCGTCGTGCTGCGCACCCACACCTCGCCGGTCCAGGCCCGTACGCTCGTCGACCGTGAGCCGCCGGTGTACGTCGTCTGCCCGGGGCGGGTCTACCGCACCGACGAGCTGGACGCCACGCACTCCCCGGTCTTCCACCAGATCGAGCTGCTC
This sequence comes from Streptomyces sp. 2323.1, assembly GCF_900221035.1. Taxonomy (NCBI): domain Bacteria; kingdom Bacillati; phylum Actinomycetota; class Actinomycetes; order Kitasatosporales; family Streptomycetaceae; genus Streptomyces; species Streptomyces sp. 2323.1. The sequence goes on from NZ_LT907981.1 coordinate 6,594,843, forward strand.
GCCGTCGACGAGGGCCTGACCATGGCCGACCTCAAGGGCACCCTCGACCACATGGTCCGGGCGCTCTTCGGCCCGGACATGAAGACCCGGCTGCGGCCGAACTACTTCCCGTTCACCGAGCCGTCCGCCGAGATGGACATGGTCTGCTACGTCTGCCGTGGCGAGTCCGTGGGCAACCCCGACCGTCCCTGCCGTACCTGCTCCAGCGAGGGCTGGATCGAGCTCGGCGGCTGCGGAATGGTCAACCCCAAGGTGCTCATCGCCTGCGGCGTCGACCCCGAGAAGTACAGCGGCTTCGCCTTCGGGTTCGGCATCGACCGGATGCTGATGTTCCGGCACAACGTGGAAGACATGCGTGACATGTTCGAAGGCGACGTCCGGTTCACCCGGCCGTTCGGGATGGAGATCTGATGCGGGTCCCGCTTTCTTGGCTGCGGGAGTACGTCGACCTGCCGGCCACGGCAACCGGTCGTGACGTACAGGAAAAGCTCATCGCGGTCGGCCTGGAGGTCGAGACCGTCGAGCGCCTCGGCGAGGGCCTCAAGGGTCCGCTCGTCGTCGGCCAGGTGCTGACCATCGAGGAGCTGGAGGGCTTCAAGAAGCCGATCCGCTTCTGCACGGTCGATGTCGGCCAGGCCAACGGCACCGGCGAGCCGCAGGAAATCGTCTGCGGTGCGCGGAACTTCTCCGTCGGCGACAAGGTCGTGGTCGTTCTCCCCGGCGCCGTGCTGCCCGGCGACTTCAAGATCGCCGCGCGCAAGACGTACGGCAGGACCTCGCACGGCATGATCTGCTCCGGCGACGAGCTGGGCATGGGCGACGACGGTTCGCACGGCATCATCGTGCTGCCGCCCGAGTACGAGGTCGGCACCGACGCCATCGCGCTGCTGGAGCTCGTCGACGAGGTGCTGGACATCGCCGTCACCCCGGACCGCGGCTACTGCCTGTCGATGCGCGGTGTCGCCCGCGAGACCGCCACCGCCTACGGCCTGCCGCTGCGCGACCCGGCGCTGCTCGACGTGCCGCCGCCGAACGCCGGAGGCTACCCCGTCCAGGTCTCCGACCCGATGGGCTGCGACCGCTTCACCGCCCGTACGGTCGCCGGCCTGGAGCCCGAGGCGCGTACGCCGCTGTGGATGCAGCGCCGGCTGCAGAAGGCCGGGATGCGCCCGGTCTCGCTGGCCGTCGACATCACCAACTACGTGATGCTGGAGCTCGGTCAGCCGCTGCACGCCTACGACCGGACCAATGTGGCCGGCCCGATCGGTGTCCGGCGGGCGACCCCGGGCGAGCAGCTGACCACCCTCGACGGCACCAAGCGGGTGCTGGACGCGGCGGATCTGGTCATCACCGACAACCGCGGCCCGATCGGGCTCGCGGGTGTCATGGGCGGCGCGAACACCGAGATCGCGGCTGCGGTCGCCGACCCGGAGACCGGGCGGCTGCGCGGCACCACCGATGTCGTGATCGAGGCCGCGCACTTCGACGCGCTCTCCATCGCCCGTACGGCCCGCCGGCACAAGCTGTCCTCGGAGGCCGCCAAGCGCTTCGAGCGCGGTGTCGACCCGGAGGCCGCGTCCGCCGCGGCCCAGCGGGCCGTCGACCTGCTGGTGCTGCTCGCGGGCGGTACCGCGGAGGACGGCGTCACGGAGATCGTCACCCCCAGTGGGCCGCGCACGATCACCGTCTCCGCCGACCACCCGGACAAGGTCGCGGGTGTCGCCTACGGCCGGGAGACCGTCGTCCGCCGCCTCCAGCAGGTCGGCTGTGACGTCTACGGCCAGGACGAGCTGGTCGTGACCGTGCCGTCCTGGCGGCCGGACCTCAGCGAGCCCAACGACCTGGCCGAAGAGGTCATCCGGCTGGAGGGCTACGAGAACCTGCCCTCCACCCTCCCGAAGCCGCCCGCCGGCCGCGGGCTGACCGAGCGTCAGCGGCTGCACCGCCGGGTCGGCCGGGCGCTGGCCGGTGCGGGCTATGTCGAGGCCCTGAACTACCCGTTCACCGGCTCGCACGTCCTCGACCAGCTCGGCATCGAGCAGGACGACCCGCGGCGCGCGGCGGTCACCCTCGTCAACCCGCTCTCCGACGAGGAGCCCGACCTCCGCACCACGCTCATCCCGGGCCTGCTGAACGCGCTGCGCCGCAACTACGGGCGCGGCACCCACGACCTGGCGCTCTTCGAGACCGGGCCGGTCTTCCGGTCGACCGGTGACGAGAAGCCGGCCACCCGGCTGGTCGTCGACCGCCGGCCGACCGACGACGAGATCGCCTCGCTGGACGCCTCGCTCCCGCAGCAGCCGCGGCGCGCCGCCGTGGTGCTCGCCGGGGGCCGGGAGCAGGCCGGCTGGTGGGCCGGCGCGCGCCCCGCGATCTGGGCGGACGCCGTCGAGGCGGGCCGTACGGTCGCGCGGGAGGCGGGGGTTGAGCTGATCGTCCGTCAGGACCAGCACGCCCCGTTCCACCCGGGCCGCTGTGCCGCGCTCCTCGCCCTCGTCGACGGCGAGGAGGTCCTCGTCGGCAACGCCGGTGAGCTGCACCCGCGGGTCATCAAGACCCTCGCCCTGCCGGAGCGCACCTGCGCGATGGAGATCGACCTCGACCGCCTGGAGCGGGCCGGCACCGGTCCGCTGCGCGCCCCGAAGATCTCGGCCTTCCCGGTCGCGACCCAGGATGTCGCGCTGGTGGTCGACGGTTCCGTCCCCGCGGCGGAGGTCGAGAGCGCGCTGCGCGACGGCGCCGGTGAACTGCTGGAGTCGCTGCGGCTGTTCGACGTCTTCACCGGTGAGCAGCTCGGCGCGGGCAAGAAGTCGCTGGCGTACGCGCTGCGCTTCCGTGCCCACGACCGGACGCTGACCGCGGAGGAGGCCTCGGCGGCCCGTGACGCAGCGGTCGCGACGGCCGTGGAGCGGACCGGGGCGGTGCTGCGCGGCTGAGTGCGGGCGCTGCCCGCGACCGCCGCAACGGCGTGCTGAAGACTGAGGGCGCAGACGGTTTGACCGTCTGCGCCCTCAGCATGTGCGGTGTGCGGCGGATGGGGCAGGCGCGGCAGGTGGGGCGGACCTGCGATGGGGGAGATGACCCTGGGGCGGCAGGGACAGAGCCCCCCGTCCCGGGGAGACCATCAGATCCGCACACGATCACCCAATCGGGTGATTATGTACGCATCGTCGTCGGGCACACACGGAACGTCGCCAGAATCGGTCGGGTCCGGGCGGCCCGCGTGACCGCGGCAGCGGGCCGCACCAACCCGCTCAACGCCTGCTAGGGGACCATCGGCATGATTCGAACCTGGGCGAGGGGCGGAGTGCGCGCCGGTGCGGCACACGCCCGGCGCGCCTTCGTCTTCGTCCTGCCCGGCCTCTGGGTGCTCGGGGTGGTGGCCTGGGAGCTGTGCCGTCCGACCAGCGGTCAGCTGCTGCAACTCCTCGCGGCCGCGCCGGCCATCGCCTGTGCGGGCACCGGCCGCCGGCAGTGCGTCCTGCTCGGCGGGGTGTGCGCCCTGCTCGCGCTGGTGCCGTTCGGCACGGTCGAGCCGGGCACCGGTCTGGGCACCCGCATGATGACCTGCGGGGCGATCCTCGCGGTGATCGGTGCCAGCTATCTGACGGCCGGCCGGCGGCTGCGGCTCGTACGGGAGCTGGAGCGGACCCGGGAGATCGCCGTCGCCGCCCAGCGGGTGGTGCTGCGGCCGCTGCCGCGGCGGATCGACGGGGTGCTGCTGGCGGCCGACCATCTCTCCGCGAGCGAGGGGGCCGAGGTCGGCGGGGATCTGTACGAGGTCGTGGGGACCCGGCACGGCGTACGGGCGGTGATCGGGGATGTGCGCGGGCACGGGCTGGAGGCCATAGGCACGGTCGCCGCGATGCTCGGCAGCTTTCGCGAAGTGGTGCACGACGAGCCCGAACTCGGCGACGTACTGCGGCGGTTGGAGCGGTCGCACCAGCGGCATCTGCGCGAGCGGGCGGGGGAGGGGCAGCCGCCGGGCGGCGGCGGGGAGCCGGTGGGCCGGCTCGCGGAGGAGTTCGTGACCCTGCTGCTTCTTCAGGTGGCGCGGGACGGCTCCGTCACGGCGCTGAACTGCGGGCATCCGTGGCCGTACCGCGTCGCCTGCCAGGCGGTCGCCCCGGTCGCGCCGGCCGAGCCGATGCCGCCGCTGGGGCTGTTTCCGCTGCCCGAGGAGCTGTCCGCGGTGCGGTGCGGGCGGCTGCGGCCCGGCGAGGGGTTGTTTCTGCACACCGACGGGGCGGCCGACGCGCGGGATGCGGCGGGGGAGTTCTTTCCGCTGGCGCAGGAGCTGCGCAGCAGTGTCGAGGCGGCCGCGGCGCCCTGCGGCCCCTCGCCGGCGGGGGTGGTCGGGGAGGTGCGGGAGGCGCTGCTGCGGCATGCGGGCGGGCGCCTCACCGACGACGTCGCGTTATTGATGCTGAGCAACGACCGGGTGCGGGTGCCGGCCCAGTCGGCCGGCACCCCGCCTACTGGCGTGCGGCTTCCGCGGTGACCTGCCGGCCGCCCAGCGGCGGGAAGGTGACACCGGTCAGCTCCTCGGACGCCTGCCACAGACGGGCGGCGCTCTCCGGGTCGCTGGCCGCGGCCGTCCTGCCGACCATCGCCGGTGCGCCGCGCATCTCGGCCAGTCCGTCGGGGCCGAGGTAGGAGGCGCCGGGCAGGTCCTGGGTGGCGGCGTAGAGGGTGGGGAGCGCACCGGCCTTGTTGTCCTGGGCGACCACGCGGTTACCCACCTGCATCACCGCGCGCCGCAGCGGGCTGGCGTCGGCGCCCTGCAGGTTGGTGGCGGCCCAGCCCGGGTGCGCGGCCAGGGCGCGCACCGGCGATCCCGCGGCGGTGAGGCGGCGTTGCAGTTCCAGGGTGAACAGCAGGTTGGCCAGCTTGGACTGGCTGTAGGCAGTGACGGGGCGGTACTCGTCGGTGAGGTTCAGGTTGTCGAAGTGGATGCGATTGCCGGGCAGTCGGTGGGCCCCGGACGCCACGGTCACCACGCGGTCGGTGACGTACGGCAGCAGCAGGTTGGTCAGCGCGAAGTGGCCGAGGTGGTTGGTGCCGAACTGCGTCTCGAAGCCGTCCTTGGTCCGGGACTCCGGGATGTTCATGACGCCGGCGTTGTTGATCAGCAGATCGAGCGGGTCCTGCCAGCCGGCGGCGAAGGCGCGTACGGAGGCGAGGTCGGCCAGGTCGAGGCGGCGGACCTCGACGCTGCCCCTGGCGCCCCGCACGGTCTCGGCCGCGGCCTCGCCGCGCCGGGGGTCGCGTACGGCGAGCACGACATGGGCACCCGCCCGGGCGAGGGCGTCGACGGTGGCGATGCCGAGTCCGCTGTTGGCGCCGGTCACCACGGCGGTGCGGCCGGTCTGGTCGGGAAGGTCGGTTGCGTTCCATTTCGGGGTGTGAGCCATGGCGCCAATGTAGGCAACGCCAACAATGATGTCAATGCCAACAATGTAGCCAGTGAATACATGGGAGATAGGATGGCCGGCATGCACACTCGTCGTTACCACCACGGAGATCTGCGCGCCGCGCTGCTCACCCGCGCCGAGCAGACGCTCCGCGAGAAGGGACCGGGCGCGCTGTCCCTGCGGGAACTGGCCCGCGACCTCGGCGTCAGCCACGCCGCGCCGAGCCGGCACTTCAAGGACAAGCAGGCCCTGCTCGACGCGCTGGCGCTGGCCGGTTTCGAGCGGCTGGACGAAGCCCTGACCGCGTCCCGGGAAGCGGCGGGTGAGGAATTCGCCGACCGGCTCCGCGGGCTCGTCCGCGCCTATGTGGACTTCGCCCTCGCCAACGCCGAGCTGCTCGACCTGATGTACACGGTCAAGCACGACCCGGCGGCGTCCGAGGCGCTGATCGCGGCCGGCCAGCGGCTGGCCGCGATGGCGGGGGAGCTGGTCGCGGAGGGCCAGCGCAGCGGTGAGGTGCGGGAGGGGCCCGTCGACAGCATCGCGATGCCGGTGTTCACCACCCTGCACGGCTTCGCCAGTTTCGCGGTGAGCGGCGTGCTCTCGGCCGAGGACGTCGCCTCCGGCCTCGATGCGGTGTTCGCGTACATACTGCGGGGCTGCGCCCCGAGTTGAGCTGCCGTCACCCTTCACACCCCGTGTGAGGGGCGCTTCACTACGCTCAACTGACGGAGTGGTGAAGTCGACAAGGCCATGAGCTGATGGCCCGTGGGCGGGCCCGGCTCACCAGGAGGCCGGTATGGAGCCCAACACCCTGCTCGACGCGATTCTCGACGAGTCCGGCATCTCCCATGCCGGGCTCGCCGCGCGCATCAACCAGCTCGGCCGGTGCCGCGGTCTGGCGCTGCGGTACGAACACACCGCGGTGGCCCGGTGGCTGAAGGGCCAGCGGCCGCGCGGGCAGGTACCGGACCTCATCTGCGAGATCCTCGGCGAACGGCTGCACCGGCCGGTCGGGCTGGACGACATCGGGCTGAGCGGACCGGGTGCCCGGCGCAGCGCGGACACCCAGCTCTCCGGATTCGTCGAACGGGCCACCGCACTGTGGCGGTCCGACGAGCAGCAGCGGCCGCACATCCTCGACGCGCCCGCGCTGACCGGCACCTCGGCGGTCATCCCCGTATGGGAGTGGGAGAACCCTCCCGAGGACTCCGATGTGTCCCGCGACGGGCTGACCCGCGTCGGCATGGCCGACATCGAGATGCTGCGCGCCGCGCGGACGCACTACGAGACGATGTACCGGAAGGCGGGTGGTATCGCTACCAGAGCACGCATCGTGGGATTCCTCAACGCCGAGGCGGCGCCGCTGCTGCGGGGCAGCTACAGCGATGCGACGGGGCGTCAGCTCCACCGGGCGACCGGCGGACTGGTCGCGGTCGCCGGCATCTGTGCGTACGACTCGGACTCGCTCGGGCTGGCCCAGCGCTACTTCCATCAGGCGCTGCGGCTGGCCAAGGCCAGCGGGGACCGCGGCCTCGGCGCGTACGTCATCGCGCTGCTGGTCAACCAGTCCCTCTTCGTACGGGAATACCGCCAGGCCGTCGCCTTCGCGGAGGCGGCGCTGCGGGCCGCGGGCCCGCAGATCACCCCGGCGCTCGCCGCGGACCTCTACGCGATGCAGGCCAAGTCCTACGCCCGGCTCGGCGACGGCGCCAGCGCGCTGTCGTGCATCCGGCGTGCGGAGGCGGCCGCGGAGCGCATCCGGCCCGGGCAGGAGCCGGCCGAGACGGGCTATGTCCAGCCCGGCCTGGTGAACGTACAGGTAGCGGAGGCGCTGCTGAGTCTCGGGGACCTGCGGGCCGCCCGGGAGCAGGCGGACGCCGCCGTCGACACCCCCGCACACGACCGCGGCCGGGTCCACCGGCTGGCCATGCTCACCCATATCGAGCTGCGCCAAGGTGATGCGGACCGGGCCGTGGCAGATGCCGCGCAGATGACGGAGCAGGCTCGGGGCATGGAGTCGCAACGGCTGCGGGACCGGCTGCGGGCGGTGCGCGAGCATCTGGCCAGGACCGGGAGCTCCGCGACGGACGAGGCTGCCGATCTCATCGACGAGGTGCTGCGCGTTCCGCTGTGACCGGGCTCGTGTCACCTTGCCGGCCAAACAGCGGAAGGTGGCAGTTACGTGCGTTGGAACAATCTCAGCGAAAAGCCCGTCTATGCGAATCCCTGGTTCCGGGTCCAACTGGCCGATGTGGAGCTGCCGGACGGCCGTCACCTGGATCACTATCTGATCCGGATGCGGCCCGTCGCCGTGGCCACCGTGGTCAATGAGGCCAACGAGGTGCTGCTGCTGTGGCGGCACCGTTTCATCACCGACACCTGGGGCTGGGAGCTGGCCGCCGGGGTCGTCGAGGACGGCGAGGACATCGCGGCGGCGGCCGCCCGGGAGATGGAGGAGGAGACCGGGTGGCGCCCGGGGCCCCTCCACCATCTCCTCACGGTGGAGCCGTCCAACGGCCTCACCGATGCGCGGCACCACATCTACTGGTCCGACCGGGCCGAGTACGCCGGCCCGCCCCAGGACGGGTTCGAGTCCGAGCGGCGGGAGTGGGTGTCGTTGAAGCTGGTGCCCGACATGGTGGCGCGAGGGGAGGTGCCGGCCGCCAACATGGCCGCCGCATTGCTGATGCTGCATCACATCCGGCTGGGCTGACCGTACCGGCCGGTGACCGTGGCCGGCGGTTCACCGGCCCGTGGCCTGCCACACCGCCACCGCCAGCGCCGCGAGCCCCGTGAGTGCGGCGAGCGAGGGCAGTGGCCAGCGGGCGCTCTCCAGCTGCGTGACGCGGACCTGCAGTTCGTCCGCGTCACGCGTCTGCTGCTCGGAGCGCTGGGCCAACAGCGCGAGTTGACCGTCGACCCGGGCGGTGCCGACGTCGTGGAGGCGTCTCAACTCGGCTAAGTCGGCGATCACCGGATCGGTTCGGGGGTGGGCGGTCACGGTCCGCTCCTCATTCCTTCGTGTCGCGAGTTCGTAGTCCATACACATAACAGTCAACTGCGCTGGGGCGACGGGCGGGAGCGTGTGCGGCGGGGAGATGTTTGTCCGTGCTTCACACCCCGTGTGAAGTGACACGGGGTGACGGGCGGCGCGGCGCATTCGTACGGGGTGTGAATCGCGCACCCCGACCGGGGCGGTTCACACGCTCCCCCTCGCGCCCGCAGGGGAGTTGACTCGAAGGTGCCACGGGGGCCGACGCCGGCGGACGGGCGCCCGCCGGCCCGGGGTCCGCCCGCCGGTTTTCCCCCGAGCGGCGGGCGGACGCATCCCGGGCTCAGTACGAGTAGAAGCCCGACCCGGACTTACGGCCCAGCCGTCCCGCGTCGACCATCCGCGCGAGCAGCGGGGGAGCGGCGTACAGCGGTTCCTTGTACTCCTCGTACATCGAGGCGGCGACCGACGCGACGGTGTCCAGGCCGATGAGGTCGCTCAGCTTGAGCGGGCCCATCGGGTGGGCGCAGCCCATCTCCATGCCGTTGTCGATGTCCTCGCGGCTGGCGATGCCCGACTCGAACATCCGGATCGCGGAGAGCAGATACGGGATGAGCAGGGCGTTGACGACGAAGCCCGAGCGGTCCTGGGCGCGGATCGCATGCTTGCCCAGGACGTCCTGGACCAGCGCCTCGGCGCGCTTGATGGTCTCCTCGCCGGTGGTCAGCGCGGGGATCAGCTCGACCAGCTTCTGGACCGGCGCCGGGTTGAAGAAGTGGATCCCGATGACCTGGTCGGGGCGGGAGGTGGCGACCGCCAGCTTCACCAGGGGGATCGAGGAGGTGTTGGAGGCCAGGATGGCGTCCGGCCGGGTGACCACCTGGTCGAGGATCTGGAAGATCTCGGTCTTGACCTGCTCGTTCTCCACCACGGCCTCGATGACGAGATCACGGTCGGCGAATTCGCCGAGGTCGGTGGTGAAGCTGAGCCGGCCGAGCGTCGTGTCCCGCTCCGCGGTAGTGATCTTGCCGCGCTCGGCGGCCTTGCCGAGCGAGTTGGTCAGGCGGGTACGCCCCAGCTCCAGCGCTTCGCCGGTGGTCTCGGCGACCATGACGTCCAGCCCGGCGCGGGCGCACACCTCGGCGATGCCTGCGCCCATCTGGCCGCAGCCGACCACTCCGACGCGTGCAATGTCGGCAAATGTGTCCGTCACCTCGTGCCTTTCGCTGATCTTCAGGAACCGGCGGTGCGCCGTAAGGTGCGACGCCCGCTTTCGGCCCCGACGTTACTCCGCGAGGTGCTGTGCTAAGGGCGCCGGGGCGGGCATTCTGAGCCCTCAAGACGGGATGAACCAGACACTTGGGGACTTTTGATGAGTCGGATGACACGAAGAGGATTCGCGGTGACCGCACTGGGTGCGGCCTCCTCCCTGCTCACCGCGGGGGCGGCGGCACCCGCGGCCGGCGCGCCCCGGCGCGAGATGCGCGGCATGTGGCTGGCGACCGTCGCCAACCTCGACTGGCCCTCCAGCGCCCGGCTCACGCCGGCCGCGCAGCAGCGGGAACTGCGCGCCCTCCTCGACACCGCCGTCGCACGCAAGCTCAACACGGTGTTCTTCCAGGTCCGCGCCACCGCGGACGCCCTGTGGCCCTCCCCGTACGAGCCGTGGGCGCAGTATCTGACCGGGCAACAGGGCCGCGACCCGGGCTGGGACCCGCTCGACTTCGCGGTCCGCGAGGCGCACCGGCGCGATCTGGAACTGCACGCCTGGTGCAACCCCTATCGGATTGCCAACCACACCGACCCCGGCCGGCTCGTCGCGGACCACCCCGCCCGCCGGCACCCGAAGTGGGTCCTGTCGTACGGCGGCAAGCTCTACTACAACCCCGGGCTGCCGGACGTCCGCGCCTTCGTCCAGGACGCGATGCTCGACGCGGTGCGGCGCTACCCCGTCGACGGGGTGCACTTCGACGACTACTTCTATCCGTATCCGGTCGCCGGCCGGCACCTGGACGACGACGCGGCGTTCCAGGAGTACGGCAGCACGTTCGAGAGCCGGGACGCCTGGCGGCGGGACAACATCAACCGGCTGGTCTACGAGATGGCCGGCAAGCTCCGCGACGAGGGGGAGCGGGCCGGACGCCCGGTGCGGTTCGGGGTCAGCCCGTTCGCGGTCTGGCGCAACCACGCCACCGACCAGCAGGGCTCCCGTACCCAGGCAGGGGTGCAGACCTACGACGATCTGTACGCCGACACCCGCCGCTGGGTGCGCGAGGGCTGGCTGGACTACATCGTGCCGCAGGTCTACTGGCCCCTGGGCACCAAGGCCGCCGACTACGCCGAACTCGTGCCCTGGTGGGCGCGGACCGTCGACGGCACGGGAGTCGACCTCTACATCGGCGAGGCGCTCTACAAGGCGGGCGAGACGGAGCCCGTCGCCTGGAAGGACCCGGCCGAGATCTCCCGCCATCTCACCTTCGCCCGCGGCTATCCGCAGGTCGGCGGCCATGTCTACTTCTCGGCGAAGGTGGTCGCCAAGGATCCGTCCGGCGCCATGGCGCGGGTCGTACGCGACCACTACGGGAGCGCGACGGCACGGGCCTAGGGACCGCCGGGGCGGCCGTACGGACCGGCCGCACGGATCTTGGCCGTGCGGCCGATGTGCCGGCGGTCCGCCTGCGGGACCGGGTCAGCGGCCGGATTCGGTGTCGGTGGCCTTGACGTGCCGCACGACGGAGTCGGGGCCGGGGGACATGATCGCCTCATGCCCGTCCTCGCCGCGGACACGGTAGGGCGGATCGCCGTTCGTGCCGATTACCTCGATGATCTCGACGACCCGGTCGTGATGCCCGACGGTCCTGCCGTGCACCACCAGCCGGTCGCCCCTGTTCGCGTGCATCAGGGCTCCTCCCCGCCTCGGGGCGGCCGTGTGCCCGGTGCGGCCGACAGTGCGCCGGCCAACGGTTGAACGGCCAACGGTTTCAACGGTTTACGGGCCTGTCGTGACCCGGACGGCGCTATCTGCCGTCGCCGCAAGTTTACGTCCGCAGGGGCCCGTCGCACCCGGGAAGTGGTCGTTTGTTCCGTTCCCCTGGGCCGTCCCCGCGGCCCGTCACCCCCGGGTCCGCTGGGTGACCGCGATGCACACCAGGACGGCCAGCGCCGCGGCGGGCGCGGCCGGGGGCAGGCGCTCGCCGAGGAGCAGCACCGACCACAGCAGGGTCAGCAGCGGCTGGGCGAGCTGCAGCTGGCTCGCCCGGGAGATGCCGATCGTGGCCATCCCGCGGTACCAGGCGACCATCCCGAGGAACTGCGAGCCGACCGCCAGCCACAGCACCCCGGCGACCGAGCGCGCCGTCAGCTCCAGCGGCTCGGCGGACAGTGCCAGCGCCGCGCCCGCCACCGTCACGGGCAGCGCCAGCACCAGCGCCCAGCCGATCACCTGCCAGCCCGGCATGTGGCGGGCCAGCCGGCCGCCCTCGGTGTAGCCGGCCGCGCACACCAGCAGCGCGGCGAACAGCAGCAGATCGCTGCGGTTCGGAACCCCGCCGCTCTGCTGCACCGCGAAGCCGATGACGACGACGGCGCCGACCAGCGAGGCGATCCAGAACGTACGGGAGGGCCGGGCGCCCGTCCGTACGGCCGAGCAGGCGGCGGTGGTCAGCGGCAGCAGACCGACCACGACGGCGGCGTGCGAGGTGGTGGAGGTCTCCAGGGCCAGGGTGGTCAGCAGCGGGAAGCCGAGCACGACGCCGCCCGCGACCACCGCGATGCCCGCCCAGTGGCGCCGCTCCGGCGGGCGGACCCGTAGCGCGAGGAGTGCGGCGCCGGCCGGGACGGTGGCCAGCACGCTGCGCAGCATCACCACCGTCCACGGGCCCATGCCCTCAAGTCCCCAGGCGGTCGCCGGGAAGGTGAGCGAGAAGGCGGCGACGCCGAGGGCGGCGAGCAGCATGCCGCGGCCGACGTGGGTGCCGGGGGCGGTGGTGGCGGCCTTCGGGGTGCCCGGGCCCTTGACGGTGGCGGTCTTCGCGGTGCCCGGATCACTGGCGGCGTGGGCGTCCGGGGTGCTGACCGCTATCCCGGCGGTGGCGATAGCGCTATCGTTGTCCTTCATGCAAGAGCGTAGCAGTGGTGCCGAGCTGGCCGCGATCCTTCGTCGAGGGCTGGACCGCTACTCTCCAGGAGAGAAGCTGCCGTCCAGTCGTGCCCTCGTCGAACGGCATCGGGTCAGCCCGGTGACCGTCTCCCGGGCGCTCGCCCAGCTGGCGGCGGAGGGCCTGGTCGTCACCCGGCCCGGCGCCGGGGCCTTCCGGGCCGAACCGCGTGGCGAGGCGCCGCGTACCGTCGACACCTCCTGGCAGGAGATCGCGCTGAGCGCGGAGCCGGCCGGCGATCAGGTGCCGCGCAGCGTGGACGCCACCGGCGTGCTGGCCACCCTCGCCACCCCCGCCCCCGGCGTCATCGAGTTCGACGGCGGCTATCTGCACGCCGATCTGCAGCCCGAACGCGCCCTGGCCGCCGCGCTCGCCCGGGCCGGCCGGCGGCCGGGTGCCTGGGGGCGCCCGCCGGTCGGCGGAGTGCCGGAGCTGCGGGCCTGGTTCGCCCGGGAGATCGCCGGCTCCGGCGGCCCGCTCAGCGCCAATGACGTGCTGGTCACCGGGGGCGGCCAGAGCGCGCTGACCGCGGCCCTGCGCGCGCTCGCCGCGCCCGGCGCCCCGGTGCTCGTCGAGTCCCCGACCTACCCGGGGGTGCTGGCCGTCGCCCGCGCCTCGGGGCTGCGGCCGGTGCCCGTACCGATCGACGAGGACGGGGTCCGTACGGATCTGCTCGCCGATGCCTTCCGCGCCAGCGGGGCCCGGCTCTTCGTCTGCCAGCCGCTGTTCCAGAATCCGACCGGCGCGGTGCTCGCCGCCGAGCGGCGCCGCGAGGTGCTGCGGGTGGTCCGCGCGGCGGGCGCCTTCGTGATCGAGGACGACTTCGCGCGGCTGCTGGTCCACGCCGACGCCCCCGCGCCCCCGCCGACCCTGATGGCGGACGACCAGGACGGCACCGTCGTCCACGTCCGCTCGCTGACCAAGGCCAGTTCGCCCAATCTGCGGGTGGGGGCGCTGGCCGCCCGCGGCCCGGTCCTCGACCGGTTGCGCGCCATCCAGGTCGTCGACAGCTTCTTCGTGCCCCGGCCGCTCCAGGAAGCCGCCCTGGAACTCGTCGGCTCGCCCGCCTGGCCCCGCCATCTGCGGCTGATCGCCGGTGAGTTGACCACTCGCCGCGACGCCTTGCTCGCCGCACTGCACCGGCAGCTGCCCGCGTTCACCCGGCACCGGCCGGCGCCGGGCCACGACCCCGCGCCCGGCGGTCCGTACGTCCCGCCGGGCGGCTTCCACCTCTGGCTGCGGCTGCCGGACGGCACGGACGAGGCGGCCCTGACCGGTGCGGCGCTGCGGGCGGGGGTCGGGGTCGCGGCCGGCCGCCCGTATTTCGCCGCCGAGCCGCCGGCCGCGTATCTGCGGCTGAGCTTCGCGGCGGCGTCCGGCACCGGCGAGATCGCCGAAGGCGTGCGCAGGCTCCGTACGGCGTGTACGGAGCTGGGGATGGAGGTGAGTTGAGGGCGGGGCCACGTTGGACGTCGCGGAGCCGGGGCCGTCCCGGAGAGGGGGCGGCCCATTCGCCCATCGGTTCGACGTCGCCCCGCCGTTCTGCGAACCTCCCGGCATGAACGCCCCCGCCCTCGACGGCTACGAGATCTCCACCGACCCGGCCCGCCTGGACGCCGGCCTGGTCCACCACTGGCTGTCCACCGACGCCTACTGGGCCGTGGGCCGCCCCCGGGAGCTGCACGACCGCGCCGTGGCGGGCTCGCTCAACTTCGGCCTGTATGTGTCCGGTTCGGGTCGTCAGGCCGGCTACGCCCGGGTGGTCACCGACCACGCCACCTTCGCCTGGCTCTGCGACGTCTACATCTGCTGGGACGACCGTGGCAAGGGGCTGGGCACGGCCCTGGTCGAGGCCGTCGCCGACCACATGGCGCCCAGCGGCCTCAACCGGCTGACGCTCGCCACCCAGGACGCCCACGGGGTGTACGAGAAGGTCGGCTTCCGCCCCCTGGTGTCGCCGGAGCAGTGGATGACCTTGGGGCTGATCGACCCGGGTCCTGTCGAATTGTGATCAACTGGTGTCACCGGGGCGGCATGGCTCTTACCATCGGCGAATGAGCGTTCGACTCAAGCTGCTCGCCGCCGCCCGCAACTCTTCGCTGCTCGAAACGCGGTTCGACGACGACCGCCCGCTCGACGCCGCCGGGTGGTACGAGGCCGAGCGGGCCGCCCCCGCCCTGTGCCGGCTCGCCGCCGCCGAACTGCGCTACTGCTCGCCGTCCGCCCGCTGCCGGGAGACCGGCGAGGCGCTCGGGCTGCGCCCGCTGGCCCAGCCGGCGCTGCGCGACTGCGACATGGGGCGCTGGCGCGGCCGCACGCTGGGCGAGGTGACCGCCGCCGAACCGCGCGCGGTGGAGGCCTGGTTGGGCGATCCGCGCTCCGCGCCGCACGGCGGGGAGTCGCTGCCGGCGTTCATCTCCCGGGTCGGCGGCTGGCTGGACACCCGGCCGGCCGACGACGCCGCCGGACTGCTCGCGGTCGCCGAACCCGGCGTCATCCGCGCCGCCCTGGTCTATGTGCTCCAGGCGCCCCCGCACGCGTTCTGGCGGATCGATGTGCAGCCGCTGTCGGTGACCACCCTCACCAGCCGGTCCGGCGGCTGGGACCTCCAGCTGGAGACCTGAACCGCCGCCCGAGCGCCAGCGCAATGAGGCAGCCGGGCAAGGAGCCCACGAGTCATCCTCACGCGGTGTGAGGTGCACGTCCCGGTCCGTACCCGTGCACCACCCGGAAAGCCCATCCCGCGCGTTCCGCCGTCCGGGGCGTACGCACCCGTCTGACCTGCGCGAACAGTGAGCGCCGGGAGGGGTTCCCGGGCAGTACGCCCCTGGTGCGGCACCCGATCGAGGTGCGCGGCGGGTGACCGGGCGCTTGTCTCGGGTTATGCACATACGCCACATATCCCTGTACACCCTGGGGGCCGGTGCGCTGCTGGCGACCGTCCTGCTCGTCGGCGACGGCGACGGTGCGGACGGCGCCACCGAGGCCGTCAGCGGGGCGGTGAGCGACGCCGTCAACGAGGCCGCTCCCGCCGCCCAGGACACCGCCGGCACGGTGGTCGTACAGCCCGACCCGGTGGCACCGGGCACCGCCTTCTCCGTCCACGACGGCGGCAGCTGCCGGGGCGAATCCGCCACGGCGACCTTCGGCGACGCGGACATCCCCACGATGCAGCTGCCCGGCCAGAGCGGCCGGACCGAGGGCACCGCGATCCTCCCGGAGAGCACGGCGCCCGGCTCGTACACGGTCACCCTCACCTGCGGCGGCACCTCCGGCGCCCGGACCGGTGCCCTGGCATCCGGCCGGGACGGCGATGAGGACCAAGCGGGGTACGGCACCGCGCAGGGCGACGGGGACGCCGGCGGGCGCGGCAAGGAATCGGGCGACGGCCGGACCCTCACCGGCACCATGATCGTCTCCGGTGGCGCCGACGGCACCGTCCCCCTGGGCGGCGCCGACACCGGCCTCGGCGGCGCCGCCGGTACCGGCCGGACGGCCACGACGGCCGGCGGTCTGCTGCTGATGGCCGCGGCCGGCTGGGGCGCCCTCGCCCGCCGCCGGGGCACCCGCGGCACCGGGAGCTGACGGCGGTGGACCACCATCCCATCCGGCGCGGCCTCCTCATCGGTCTCCTCGCGGCCCTCGTCACGGCGGGCGCGCTGGCGTTCGCCGCCGCCCGGCTCCGCGACCGCGAGGCCACCAGCGAGGTCGACGACGGCACCCACACCGTGCTGCGCACCGAGATCGCCAGAGCGATCAGCGGCCAGCTCACTCTGCCGTTCCGTAGTGGGCCCGACGCGGTGCACTGCTTCGGCGACCTGCGGCCCGTGCCGTACGACGCGGTGCGCTGCACGGCGCACTTCCCCATCGGACGGGACCGCCACCTGACCGTCGAAGTCACCCACGTCCGCCACAACAAGGTCACCTACCGGCGCCACTCGCTGCCCCGCTGAACGACACCGCCGCCGCGTCCGTCCCCGGTCCTCAGCCCGTACTCCCGCGCGGCCCAGGCCTGACGGGCCGACCGGCTGAGGCTGACCGGCGGGGCGGCCTGACGGGCTGTCACGCCGGGCCGGTCGCTGCCCCGTCGGGCCGGGCGGCCGACCGGCCGGCGGGGGCGCTGCGCCGGTGTCCCGAGGCCGATCACGTTTCACCGTGGGGTGTTTCGTCCGGCTACGGTGCGGGCATCGCAGAGGTAATCGAACCACTGGGCTGCCCATCCCTCTTCGGGGTGGGCAGCCCGTTGCATCCGGTGACGTGCGGTTTCTCGTTGTTGTGGCCCCGCAGAAGGAACCACGGCCCGGTGCCGGTGCCCGGTCCCCGGGCGGCGGTTCACCAGGCCGGGGCGGCCCCTCTACCCGAAGGGGTCCCGATGAGTCCGAACGTCCAGCCACGATTGCTCAAGCGGCTACAGATCGCTTCCAGCTCCGGCCAGGAACGGCCGACTGCCGCGGGTGCGGAGGTGAGCCGGGTAGCGGCTCCGGCGCTCGCCCCTCTGGCGGCAACGACGATCCCCGTCGGGGGCGGCCCCTACGGGGTGGCCATCACTCCTGGCGGCTTTGCCTACGTCATCAACGCCGCGTCGAACGATGCGACGGTGATCGACACCGCTACCGACACCGTCGTGATCCCCAGCCTCACCCTGCCCGGCAGCGTCCCGACCTGGGTGGCGCTCGCCGGCAACGGCAGCGCCTACGTCACGAACTTCGTCTCCAACAACGTGACGGTGATCGACACCGCCACCAACACCGTCGTCGTCCCCGGCATCACCGTCGGCACCAACCCGAACTCGGTGGCAATCGCCCCGAACGGCAACGCCTACGTCGGCAATCAGGGTTCGAACGACGTGTCGGTGATCGACACCGCCACCAACACCGTCATCGTCCCCAGCATCCCCGTCGGCACCCAGCCGTTCGCGGTGGCCGTCGCCTCCAACGGCAATGCCTACGTCGCCAACCTCGATTCGAACGATGTGACGGTGATCGACACCGCCACCAACAGCGTCATCACCAGCATCCCCGCCGGCACCGAACCGAGCGGCGTAGCGATTGCTCCCAACGGCAACGCGTACGTCCCCAACGGTCTGTCGAACGACGTGACGGTGATCGACACCGCCACCAACACCGTCCTGATCGCGAGCATCCCCGTCGGCGGAGCCCCGGGCGGGGTGGCGGTGGCCCCCAACGGCAAGGTCTACGTGGTCAATGAGGCAACAGGCGACGTGACGGTGATCGATAGCGTCACCAACACCGTCGTGGTGCCCAGCATCCCGGTGGACAACAGCCCGGTCGCGGACGCGGTGGCCCCCAACGGCAAGATCTACGTGACCAACATCGGATCGAACGATGTCAGCGTCATCCCCCCGTACCCCGACCTGACCGGCATCAGCCCGAACCAAGGCCCCCTTGGGGGCGGGACCGTGGTGACCATCACCGGTACCAATCTCGCCGGGGCGAGTGTCACGATCGGCGGCAATCCGGCGACCGGGGTGAGCGTGAACCCGGCCGGTACGCAGATCACGGCGACGACTCCGGCTGGGTCTGCTGGTCCGGCGGATGTCGTTGTGACCACGCCTGGTGGTGTGGCGACTCTCGCCGGTGCGTTCACCTACGTTGCGGCTCCGACGCTCAGCGGTATCAGTCCTGCTCAGGGGTCGACTGATGGTGGGACGGTGGTGACGATCACCGGTACCGATCTCGCCGGGGCGAGTGTCACGATCGGCGGTAACCCGGCGACCGGGGTGAGCGTGAACCCGGCCGGTACGCAGATCACGGCCACGACTCCGGCAGGGTCGGCCGGCCCGGCGGATGTCACTGTCACCACGCCTGGTGGTGTCGCCACTCTCGCCGGTGCCTTCACCTACGTCGCCGCTCCCACGCTCAGCGGTATCAGTCCCACCCAGGGGTCCACTGCGGGCGGAACCGTGGTGACCATCACCGGTACCCATCTCGCCGGGGCGAGCGTCACGATCGGCGGTAATCCGGCCACCGGGGTGAGCGTCAACCCCGCCGGGACACAGATCACCGCCACCACCCCGGCCGGGGTACCCGGTCCGGCGACCGTCGTCGTCACCACCCTCGGCGGCAGCGCCCGCCTGGTCGACGGCTTCACCTACGTGGTCGTCGCCCACGCCACCCAGCTGACCGCCACCCCCGCCCTGCTCGAACTGTTCCCGGCGCAGGTGTACTACCCGTTCCTGTACGCCACTCTGACCGACCTCGTCACCGGCCTGCCCGTGCCGGGTCAGACCATCACCTTCACCGCCGGCAGCAACTTCCTGGGCACCGCAACCACCAATGCCCAAGGCACCGCCCAACTGTCCGAGGCCGTCAGCTTCCCTGTGATCCTCTTCAACGGCGGCTACACCGCAGCCTTCGCAGGCACCCCCACTCTGCAACCGTCCACCGCCCACGGGGGAGTCATCGCCCCCTAGTGTTCCGAGGCCCGGGAACTCCGTAGAAGGATGCGGATCCCGTGGCGCGCACGGGACGGCCGAGGGCCGAGGTGGTTCTCACCGACGAGGAGCGTGAGACGCTGCTGCGCTGCTCGCGGCGGGCCACCTCGGCCCAGGCCTTCGTCCTGCGCTGCGGATCGTGCTCGCCTGCGCTGATGCCTCGTCACATATGCGGTTGGTCGTGCGGACAGCCCTCCGGGCAGCCAACCGGCCGCGGCCTCCTGGTCCTTGTCCCCGCCCGTGACCCCTACGGCGCGGGCCGCGCCGCCGCCGGGCTGCGGGTCAGCCAGGCGTTCGCCGCCTCGACCCGGCCGCCGACCCGGAGCTTTGCGTAGGCGTGCTCCAGATGTTTGTCGACGGTGCGCGGGCTGATCGCCAGCCGGTGGGCGATCTGCTGGTTCGTCAGGCCCCGGGCGAGCAGGGCGAGGACGGCGGATTCGCGGCGGGTGACGGGGGACGGCTCGGGCGTCGGCGGGGCGAGCCGGCCGAGGACGTGGCTGAGTCGGGTGCGTAGGAGAGCGGCGGCTGCGACATCGTCGTCGGAGAAGTCGCTGGTCCTGCGGCTGAACGCCACGCACACCTGCCGTGGCACCCCGTCCGCATGGCCGGCGGGGAACGACATCGCCAGCTGATGCTCGCTGCCGCACGGCCGGTACACGTCCGTGTAGGCGGCGAGGGCATGGAATTCGTCGGGGGTCTGCAGCGTGGAGCGGCGCATCGGGGTGCCCGGGCCCAGGGTGGTGTGGGCGACGAGGGCGTCGGCGGCCGACTCGCGGGCGAACGCCTCCCGGATGTCGTCGGTCAGCAGGCCGGGGGGCAGGGTGAGCGGGCGGTCGGCGGAGCCGGCGTGGGGGGACCAGACGATGCTGTCGCCGGGCACGGCGGCGAGCAACAGCGGCAGCAGGGCCGGAACGAGGGACTCCTCGTCGACGGCATCGCCCAAGAGGTCCACGACGGCGAGAATGCGCCGCAGGCCGGCCTCCGCGGCCGCGCTCATACGTCCAGCGTGCCGAGGGGGCAGCAGCCAGTCAAACGAGAGCGGGGGCGCCCGGAGGGCGGGAGCGCGGTGGCCACCCGGCCGGCCGGGGGAAGACCGGCCGGGGCGTCAGGCGCCTCAGCGCCCGACGGCATAGACGCGGTTGACGGGGGACTCTGCGGCGAGTCGCCAATGGTGGAGGCCGGCTTCGTCGGCGATCTTCCGCATCGTCTCCTCACCCGCGTGGTTTCCCAGTGCCTGCGGCCCGTGCTGGGCCAGCGCGGACGGCAGACAGACGGCGACCGAGGATGCGGTGATCGCCCGGCCGATGGGGTTGGTGTTCTCCTCGGCGTGCTCCGAGGCGTTCGGCTCGACCAGCATGCAGGTCCCGTCGTCGGCCAGCGCCTCCTCGGCGTGGTGGAGTGCGCCGCCCGGATCGCCGATGTCGTGCAGACAGTCGAAGAACGTGATCAGGTCGAAGTCCTCGCCCGGGAAGTCCTGGGCAGTGGCGACATCGAAGCTGACCCGGTCGCCCAGTCCCTGCTCGGCCACGATCTCGCGGGCCGCCTCGACGGACGGGCGGTGGAAGTCGAAGCCGCGGAACCGTGACCGGGGAAAGGCCTGCGCCATCAGCGTCGTGGAGTAGCCGTATCCGCACCCCACGTCCGCGACGAGCGCGCCGCGCTCCAGCTTCTCCACCACGCCGTCCAGCGCGGTCAGCCACTCCGGTACCAGCGCGGCCGCATAGCCGGGGCGGAAGAACTTCGCGGTGCCGGCGAACAGCGCCGGGCCGTGCTCCTCCCAGCCGACGCCCTCTCCGGTGCGAAAGGCCGTCATGAGGGCGTCCTCGGTGGCGTAGAGGGCCTGCAGCAGGGTGAAGAAACCGGCCGCGTACGTGGGTGCGTCCTGGTCCGCCAGGACGGCGGCGTGCTCGTCGGGCAGCAGGTAGGTCTCGGTGCCGGGCGCGTAGTCGACGTATTCGCCGGCCACCTGGGCGGCCAGCCATTCGCGCACATAGCGTTCGGCCAGCCCGGTGCGTGCGGCGAGCTGTACGGAGGTGAGTGGTCCGGCACCGGCCATGGCCGCGTACAGCCCGAGCCGGTCGCCGAGCGAGGTGCACAGGCCGGCGACCGCGGCGGCGCTGTCCGAGATCACCTTCTCCAGGAACTGCTGCACCCGCTCCTCGTCCATGGCACCACCGGGTGTGACGTCGGCAGAGGTCGCCATGTGCGCTCACCTCCTCCGTCCTCTCCACTGCAGCAGCGCGGCCGCCGCCCGCGCCATACGGGATTCGCCGTATTCGACGCGGGGACGACACCGGCCGACACTGGAAAGACGAGGAGGTGCACCATGCGGAAGAAGGTCGACTGCCGGGAACACCCGAGCGAAATGAACTGCAGCCTCGTCATCTCCGGCGAGGAGGACGAAGTGATCCGCGCCGCCACCGAGCACGCGGTATCCGTCCACGGGCACGAGGACAGCCCTGAACTGCGAGAACAGATCAAGGCCGAACTGAAGGACGAGGTTCCGCAGCACGCCTGACGCGCGCGGCGATACGCCGCCCTGACATGGGGCGGCGGTTTCGTCGCGTCCGGACGCGTGCCGCCGGGATGACGACCGGCGGGCGGGCTGGAGACTCCTCACGCGGGCCGCCGGGGCTCACACCGGCCGCGCGGGCTACGACCGGCGCCGGGGCTTGCCGCGCTTGCCGCCCTTGGCGCCGCCGGCGCCGCCCCGCGGGGTCTTGCCGGCCGTCTTGCCGGTCTTGCCGGCCGCGGGCTGGCGCCGCGCACCGCCGGCGGGAGCCCGCTTCGACGGCTTCGGCTCGGCCGGTGCGGTGGTGCGGCCCCGGGTGCTGTTGACCGTCCGCCCGCGCACGATCCCGATGAAGTCCTCCACCAGGTCGGTGGTCGCGTCCTCCGGCCAGGACAGCGCGACGCGCGACTCCGGGGCATCCGTCACGGGCCGGTAGGTGAGGTCCTTGCGGTGGTGCAGCCGGGCGAGCGACTGGGGGACGACGAGCACGCCCACCCCGGCCGCCACCAGCTCGATGGCGTCCGCGGTCGTGGCGGGACGCTCGTTCGCGGGGCGGCCCGGCAGGGTCTCCCAGTCGAGGGTGTCATCGAGGGGGTGCAGCACGATGTCGTCGGCCAGGTCCTCGGCGGACACCTCGTCCGCCGCTGCCACGAGGTGGTCCTTCGGGACCACGACCACCGTCGTCTCGGTGTAGAGGGGGATCGCGCTGAAGGTCGTCCGATCGACCGGCAGCCGCACGAAACCCGCGTCGGCGCCGCCGTCCCGCAGCACACCGGCGGCTTCGGCGGCGGCCACCGCGACCAGGGTCAGCGGGATGCCGGGCAGCCGCTCCTGCCAGATACGCACCCACTTGGCCGGCGTCACGCCCGGTACGTACGCGAGCCGGAACGAGGGGGGCACATCGGAGCCTGTCACGCCGCCAGGTTACCGGTCGTGGTCGGAGCCCTCGCACACGCTGGCTACCCTTGACACCATGACGTCGCACCAGACCACCCAGACCATGAAGCCCGCGACCGCGGCAAAGAAGCTGGGTGTGTACCTCGAGGCCACCCCCGCCGAGTTCCAGGAGGGTGTGATCTCGCGCAGCGAGCTCAACGCGCTGCAGACCGATCCGCCGGAGTGGCTGGTGGAGCTGCGGCGCAACGGCCCGCACCCCCGCCCGGTGGTCGCGGCGAAGCTCGGCGTCTCCATCTCGGGCCTGGCGCGCGGCGGCATCACCGAGCCCCTCACCACCGAGCAGATCGACGCGCTGAAGCAGGAGCTTCCCGAGTGGCTGCAGAAGGAACGCGCCACCCAGGCCGAGGTCCGCAAGGAAGCCGTGCGCATCAAGGAGAGGAACGAGGAGAAGGACGCGAAGGACGCGAAGCAGGGCGAGTGACTCCGCTGATGCTTTCCTGACCCGTCGCGAGGCTCCCCTGGCCACCCTCCGCAGCGCTCGCCCCGCACGCGGCCGTACCGGTCACGCCCTGATGGATCACCCGCCGGGCGGAGCCGGGCCTGCTGGGCGAGGCTGAGCCGTGGAGGTGGGTCATGGGAAAGGTGCAGGCAGATGTGTGCGTGGTGGGCGCCGGCTTCGCCGGGCTCGCAGCTGCCAGACGGCTCGTACAAGCCGGCCATGAGGTGGTCGTCCTGGAGGCCAGGGACCGCGTGGGCGGACGGGTGTGGAACCGGGAGCTTCCCGACGGGACCGTGGTCTCGGCGGGCGGCACCTGGCTGGGCAAGGGGCAGGACCGCATGTTCCAGCTCTGCCGGGAACTCGGACTTGCCGTGTACCCCCAGTACGAGCAGGGCGATCACCTCCTGCGTCTGGACGGCGTCAACCACCGTTACCGCGGTGCCGTCCCCACCACGGGCCCGGGGACCCTCGCCGCCCTCGGCCTGGCGTTTGCGCGGCTGCATCTGATGGCGCGGCGCCTCCCGGCGGATGCCCCGTGGCGGGCCCGGAGCGCCAGGGCGTGGGACTCCCGCACGCTCGGGCAGTGGCTGTCCGACCCGCTCAACGTGCCCTCGGCGGCCGCCCGCACCCTGCTCAGGTCGACCATGAACCTGCTGTTCTGCGCCGATCCGGCGGAGGTCTCGCTGCTGGGCGCCCTCACCCTGGCCCGGGGCGGCGGCGGTTTCGGCTACTACACCGACTCCCGCAGAACCGAATCCCACCTCGTGGACGGCGGAGCCCCCGAACTGGCCAGGCGCATGGCCGAGCAGCTGGGGGACCGGGTGCATCTGTCCAGCCCCGTTCAGCGGATCACACACGACGCCACCGGTGTGCGGATTGCTTCCGCCTCGCTCGCCGTACGGGCGCAGCGCGTGATCGTGGCGACGCCGCCGGTGCTGGCGGGGCGGATCAGCTTCGACCCGCCGCTTTCCACCGCGTGCAGCCATCTGCTGCAGCGCGTGGTGCCGGGGGCGATCATCCGGGTGCACACGGTCTACCCGCGGCCGTTCTGGCGCGCGCAGGGCCTGTCGGGACAGACGCTCGCGCCCCGGTCGCCCGTCCCGCTCACCATCGACCAGACACCGCAGTCGGGCGAGCCGGGGGTGCTCAGCAGCTACGCCTTCAGCACCGGGGCCCTGCGGATGGAGCGCCTGGACCCGACCGAACGCAAGG
This sequence comes from Streptomyces sp. 2323.1, assembly GCF_900221035.1. Lineage (NCBI taxonomy): Bacteria > Bacillati > Actinomycetota > Actinomycetes > Kitasatosporales > Streptomycetaceae > Streptomyces > Streptomyces sp. 2323.1. The sequence continues at coordinate 6,618,983 of NZ_LT907981.1, forward strand.
AGATCTGGCTGGCCGCGCTGGCCGAGCGGTTCGGTGCCCAGGCACGCCGTCCCAGCCAGTACCTGGAGACCGACTGGTCCTCCCAACCGTGGTCGCTGGGCGGGATGATCGGCCACTTCCCGACCGGCACCCTCACCAACTACGGCAGCGCGCTGCGCGAGCCGGTGGGCCGGATCCACTGGGCCAGCACCGAGTCGGCCACGCTGATGCACGGGCTGATGGAGGGCGCGGTGCGCTCCGGCGAGCGGGCCGCCCAGGAAGTCCTGACCGCGCTGTCTTCCGGCCGGCGGCACGCCACGGCCGCCCTGCACGACCGTTCTGCCTGACCCGCCGGCCCGGACCGGACGGGCACCGCGGCTGCCCCACCGGCCGGGCACCGGCCGCGGTGACGGAGCGCTTCACCCGCGGTCGTTATGCCCGCTTCCGGCTGGGGTGTTGAGCCAGTGCGGTCTCGGCGGCGTCGAGGATGTTGCGGAAGGTGCGGGTGACGACCGGCCGCGCGAGCCGTCGGGTGAGGAGGGCGCCGAGCAACGGGACGGGAATCTCCGCGCGGGTGGTCCAGCACACCAGGGTGCCGCCGTCGACCACGGTGAACGTCATGCGGCCGAGTTCGTGCCGGGACGGCGGCAGGCTGCGCTCGACGACGTACTCGGTGGCGTGCGGCGGGTCGTAGTGGGTGATGCGTTCCCGGAACCAGCCGATCAGCCAGAGGTGACTGCGCACCGCGCCGACGCCGTAGGGCGCGCTCTCGCCGCGTCGGGTCAGCCGGCAACGCAACACCAGCGGCGAGCGCGTGTAGTGGGTGGTCGTGGTGAGCCAGGCGAACACCTCCTCGACCGGGGCGCTGATGACGCGTTCGACGGTCATGGTTTCCACGGCTGGTGCTCTCCTCGGTCGAGTGGGTGTACCGCATCGGCGCGATGCAGCTTGTCCGGGTTGCGGATGCCGTAGAGGCCGGTGATCCGTCCGCCCACGATCTCGAACGCGACCATCCAGTCGAGTGCCCCATCGGTGAGGAACCGTGCCGCGGGCATGCCGTTGTACGTGGCCGGCTCGACGTGGGTCGTCGCACCGCTCGTACGGATCACGCCGAGGACGAACCGGGCCACCTCGGCACGGCCGGTGAGCGGACGGCGGGCCGCGACCGCTTTCCCGCCGCCGTCGGAGAGCTGCACGACATCGGGCGCCAACAGGTCCATCAGCGACTGGACTTCGCCGGTCGCCGCCGCGCGCAGAAACCGCTGGACGGTCTCCCGGGTGGCGGCGGAGTCGGGCTCGAAACGGCGGCGCCGCGCGTGCACGTGCCCGCGTGCGCGGTGGGCGATCTGCCGGACCGTGGCGTCGGTCTTGCCGAGGGCGGCGGCGATCTCGCGGTGGGTGTAGCCGAACACGTCGTGCAGCACGAACACCGCGCGCTCGTTCGGGTTCAGCGTCTCCAGCACGAGCAGCATGGCCATCGACACCGACTCGGCCAGGATCGCGTCATCGCTCACCTCCGGTGCGGTGCGGATCGGTTCGGGCAGCCACGGCCCGACGTACTCCTCGCGCCGTGCCCTGACCGCGCGCAGATGGTTGAGGCTCAGCCGGGTCACCACGCGGACCAGGTAGGCGCGCGGATGCGCGACCGCGGCCGGATCGACCGCGCTCCACCGCAGGTAGCTCTCTTGCAGCACGTCCTCGGCGTCGGCAGCGCTGCCCAGCATCTCGTAGGCGAGGGTGAACAGCAGCGAACGGTGCTCGGTGAAGGCGTCCTCAGCCACACCCGGCTCCTCTCTTCGGACGCCCATCGGGACACCCCACGCCGGAGAACCGTGACAGCCTGCCGCTGTGATCCGCTTCACATCACGCTTCGCGAGGGGTGGAGCGGAGTGGCCATATGGCGGCACCGACGGCAATGCGTCGCCGCAAGCCGAATAGCCCTGTCCCCAGGCGCCGTGGATCATGCGGAATTAGTTTCGAGCATATGACGGATGCGAACACCCCCACACGGCACCATGAAACGCAGCTTGCGCTCGTCCTGAACGGCGGCGTCAGCCTGGCCGTGTGGATGGGCGGCGTGACGCACGAGCTGGACCTTCTGCGACGGGCTTCCAGCGGTATCGACTCGGCGGGTGCCGTGGCCGACGAGGACCGGCCGGTTTTCGAAATCTGGGAGCGGCTGGCCCGTAACGCCGGGACCAAGGTGTCGATCGATATCGTATCCGGCACATCTGCCGGTGGATTGAACGGTCTGTTGCTCGCGACTGCTCTCGCCCGCGGTTCGGCCCTTCCCAATCTCCGTTCGGTGTGGCAGGAGTCAGCCGCGCTGGACCAGCTCCTGAAGCCGCTGAAAAAACCGGTGAACAGTGTGCTCAGGGGCGAGGCATTCGAGGCCAAGATGAGGGCTGCCCTCAACACCATCGGTGACTGCGCTGCCTGTCCCCAGCAGCCGGTGACGTTGTTCATCACCGCGACCGCGCTTGATGGTCGGAGCAAACAGTTCAGCGACGGCTTCGGCGCGGTCTTCGATGTACGTGACCATCGGCGCCTGTACCGCTTCCAGCAGGGTGAGCGGGTGACCTACACGAAGAACACACGCCGCACCTGGGACATGAAGCGAAAGCTGCACACCGACTTCGACAAGGCCAATGATGAATCCCTCGTCCTGGCCGCACGTGCCACCGCGAGCTTTCCGATGGCATTCGGTCCGGTCAGCGAGAGTCTTTTGATGAAGTACCGGCAGGAACCGCCCGCAGCATTGGGGTTCCCTGCGAGCTGCGTCATGGACGGCGGAGTGCTGAACAACGCCCCGTTCGGGCCGGTGCTCGACGCGATCACCCGGCGAAAGATCGACCTTCCGGTGCGGCGCGTCGTTGTCTTCATCGTCCCGTCCGCCGGCCGGGTTCCACCGGAGAACACCAAGGACCGAGCGTGCGACGAAATCAAGTGGTATGCGGCCGGCATGAGCGCCATCCGGTATCCCGCAGAGGTCAATTTTCGATCCGGCGCCGAGGACTTGGCGAAACGTCTGGCAAGCAGTATTCGGGACCGGCAACTCGACCTCTTTCAGAGAATGGCGAACGACTCCCCTCTGGATGACACCACGCGCAAGGTGGCGGCGGACCTGCTTCCTGAGTACCGCCGGAACCGGGCTCGCTCCGTGCTGTATGACGTGCGAAAGCGCATGACGGCACTGGGTGTGGTGAATTGCCTGTCCGCGACGCCGGAAGCGGAGCGAAAGTGGGTCGACGAGGTGCTTGGGGAAGGCCGGGAGGAAGAGGGGACGTGGGAGCGCCCCAACTGGGTACCGTGCAACGATGCCAGTGAAATCACGCGACCCTGTGAGAGCGACAGGGCAACGCGCTGGTCCTGGGGGCTCTCCACAGCGGAACGGGTCCTTCAATGCCTCATCGGGCATCTCCATCAGCCACTCGATGTTGAGCAGGGAGGGAAACTCGACAGGGCGCGGGGCCCTTTGAGCGAAGGTGCACAGAAAATCAGCGAAAAGCTGCGCGAGGTATTGGCGATGACGGATGCCGTCAATGCCGAACTCCTCACGCATGCGCGAGGTGAGGAGGTCGCCGACGAAGGGGCGGCTCGACTTTACCAGCGGGTGTTCGATGATCTGGACGTTCCTCAGAAGACGGCGGGAATCATTCTGGAGGCGGCGAACGATTATATCGAGGCGGTTCGCGAGGCAACTCGTCAAATGAGTCAGGACGGCTCTGATTCCGGCACGGAGTGGGCGTACCGGGGAGATTGGGATGCGAATTCAGTAGTGTCCGCCTGCCTGGCGGTCGAAGTGCTCTGCCGCACGTATGCACCTCCCGCGGAGGTCGTCGAACCCCTTGCGCCGCAATTCGACTTCTTGCGACTCGGCCCGGATAATATCAGCCCCCTGTTCGATGAAGACCGATATGACGGGCTGGGCGACCGTAAGCTCTTCGGTATCAAATTCGAGCACTTCGGTGCATTCATCGATGCCGAATGGCGCAGGTCCGACTTTGCCTGGGGCCGCCTCGATGGTGCGCACCATTTGCTGTACCTGCTGCCAGGGCTCAGTAACCAGGACCGCCGAAGTGCGGAGGTCGAACTCCACTTGGCCATCCTCCGGGCGGAGGCGCCGAAGGGCCCCACGGGGGAGTTGGCCACCGCGCGCGCCGCACGCGCATGGATGGAAGGAAACCTGCAAAAGCAGCAGAAGTCGAGCCACGACCTCTTGGAGACCGTCTACCGCGGCAATGACAGTGCCAAGGAGACGCTGAAGGACGTCATGGAATCTGTCGGGAGGCTTCTCAAAGAGTCGGGCAAGCAGCCGGCTCGCGGCCCTGTGCCGCGCTGGGCGCGAGTGTGGGAGACCGTTGTGGCGTACGGAGAGTGCGTCCTTGACCCATTCCTGAGCAAGTCCGACCTGGCGGGCAAGGAGAACAGAAAGCGCAGATGGATCCGACGGCTGACCCGGCCCTTGCGGCGATCGATCTCGTCCGCCTATCAGCGGGACCCCACCGAGATCCCCCGAGAAGCAAAGAAAGGGCTGAAGCGGACGGCCCTCACCGTCCTCGCCGGCGTCCTCGTCATCATTGCCGTCGCTCTTGCCGTCGCTCTCGCCCTCGGCCTGGTGCTCGGTATGCGGCTGGGCTGACACACCAAGATCCAGGCGTCGGCAGTGTGGGGCTCATGTCCGGCGTGGTGGTGGCGCTTGCTCAGGAGTCCGTCGGGGGAATGAGGTGGTCCAGTGCCTCGGCGCAGTCCTGGGCGGCCTGGGCCGAGCGCGGCAGCATGAGGTGCTCGTAGGCGCGGACGGCGTCGTCGATGCTGGATTCGGTGAGGAGGGCGTGGGCGAGGTCGGTGCCGTCGAGCATGGCGAGGTTGGCACCGAGCCCGACGGGGGGCATCAGGTGCGCGGCGTCGCCCAACAGGGTGATGCCAGGGACGTGTTCCCAGGTGTGCGGGGCGGGCAGCACGAACACGGGCCGGTCGACGAACCCGCCGTCGTGGTGCCGCAGGAGGTAGAGCAGGCTCTCGTCCCAGCCGTCGAACCTCTTCAGCAGATGTGCGCGCACGGCCGCCGTGTCGTCGGGTGCCACGTCGGCGGCCACCTGCCAGTCACGTGGGGCGCGGAAGGCGACGTAGACGCGGAGGTAGCCGTTGCCGTTGCGTTGGGCGAGCAGGGCCTTGCCGTCGGCCGTCGCCAGCAGGGTGCCGTTGCCGACCATGCGTGCGAGGTCGGGATGGCGGGTGTCGCAGTCGTCGAAACCGGTCTCGATGAAGGTGACACCGGTGTAGCGGGGTGTGGCGTCCGACAGGGCCGGGCGGATGCGCGACCAGGCGCCGTCGGCGCCGACCACCAGGTCGGCGTCCTCGGTGGTGCCGTCGTCGAGGAGCAGGCGCCAGGTGCCGTCCCCGAGCGGGGTGGCCCCGGTGACGGTGCAGCCCCACCGGACGGTGCCCTCGGCGAGGGATTCCAGGAACAGGCTGCGCAGTTGGCCGCGGTCGATCTCCGGGCTGTCGTCGTCGTGGACGGGCCCCGGGAAGGGCAGGGCGGTGGCGGTGACGGGGTCGAGCACGCGCCACTCCTGGCCTTCGGGGCGGGACAGGGCGCGGAACCGGTCGAGCAGGCCCGCCGCACGCAGGGCGGCCTGACCGGTGGCGGCATGGATGTCGAGGCTGCCGCCCTGGGGGCGGGCGCCGGCGGAAGCATCGGATTCGAAGACGGTGACGGAGCGGTCGTGGCGCTGCAGGACACGGGCTAAGGCAAGGCCGCCGAGGCCGGCGCCGACGACCGCGATGCGGGGGCCGTGAGCGGAGTTCATGGGAGTTTCCCCTTGGAAAGGTGGGTGAGTTGCCAGGAGGTCCGGCGCATGCCAAGAAAACACAGTCACCAAGAAAGCGCCTCTGAAATACGGTGTGCCGGGACCGAACCGACCTACGCGGCGCCCCAGGAGAGCTCCGTCACCGTGCGTCGCATAGCCGAAGAAGGTACGCCGCAGTCAGCGCAACGGCACGGTCCACGTCATGCGACAGCTCCACGAGGGCACGGGACGCCCTCGTCCCCGGGATGCCCGCCAGCGCCTGGGTCAGCCGTCGGCGTGCAGGCCCTTCCGTGGTGTCATGGGCGAGGCGGTCGACGAGCCCGGTCGCGATCTGATCCGCCGTCACGGTGTCGCTCGCCAGCACGCTCAGGGCATCGGCGGCATCGGTGTCGTTCCTTCCCTCCACGATCATCTCGAGGAGCGTCGGGACCGCATCGGCCACACCACGTGTCCCGAGCTCCAGAGCCGCATACCCGCGGACCACGGCATCGGGGTTCGCGAGGGCATCCCGCAGATGCGCGGTGGCCTCCCCACCGGGCATCTTGGCGAGGGACCGAACGGCACGTTCCCGCACCTCGGCCACCGGTGAGCCGAGGCCCTCCGCCAGCAGCGCCGGGCCGCGGTCGCCCGATCGCGCCAGCGCCCATCGAAGGGCGCCCGCGACGTTCGGCTCCGTCTCGCTCAGTACGGCCTCGACCAGGGCCTCCACCGGCACCGGAACCTCGTCGGCCGAGGAAAGGGCCGCGCGCTGGCGCGCGTCGGCGCTCTTAGACGCCAGTGCCTGGAGGAGCGCAACGACCTGGAGGACGTCCTGCCAGCCGGCGGGGTCTGCGGCATCGATCCGGCGCAGCCGGGTGAGCAACTCCGTCTCCGCCGCGATGCGTTCGCGCGTCTGACGGAGGAGGTCGTCGACGAGCGCCGAGGGCGTGAAGCCGGGATCGTCGAGCGCGCGTCCGATCTCACGCAGCGACAGCCCCAGCGACCGCAGGCTCTCGATATGGAAGATCCGCTGGATGTCCTCGCCGGAGTACTCCCGATAGCCGGAGCCGGTACGACCCGAAGGACGCACCAGACCGAGCGACTCGTAATGCCGGAGCATGCGGGCACTGACCCCGGATCGTCGCGCCACCTCACCGATCAACACGTCCTATCGTCCCTCCTGGCCGAACCCGCCGAGGGCCACGACGCGCTTCGCCTCCTCGATCGCGGACTCGAATCCGGCGTCCGGGTCGCGCAGCAGCCGTTGTGTGGCGAGCGCGTGTGCGCGCATGCGCGGGTCAGGGGCCGTTGTCGCAGCAAGCAGAGCCGGCACGATCACCTCGCCCAGCGCGACCAGCGCCCGGCTGAGACTCAGTTGCGTCTCCCGCCCACCGCGCCCGAGCTGCGTCGCCAGCACCGTTGCCAACGCGGACTCCTCACCTTCCGGCACGAGCACGACCGCGGCCCGCCAGGCGCTCCGCGCCACCTCGTCGTCGGCGTCGGACAGGAGCGTCCGGGTGATCGCCGGCCACGCCTGCCGGTCCCCGATCTTGGACAGCGTGTGCAGCGCCTGGCTCCGTGCCTGCGTACGCTCCGAGCGGACTTCGCGGAGCAGCCCGGGAAGCGTCATGGACACCGGGTGGCGGGTGAGCGCCCAGGTCAGCATGTCGCGGACGAAAAACTCGGGCTCGATCGCGCATCGCTCGATGAGCTTGTCGACGAAGCGTGGGTCGGGCGTCGTGCCGACCGCCAGCGCAGCCCGCAGTCGCACGGACGAACGGCCGTCCTCCAACCCCTGAAGCGCCCGCACCGCATCCGTGTCCTGCCCCGTGATCGTCATCGAGACCACCTCCTCGGCAAGCAGTGAAGGCCCTGACACCGTGTCAAGGTCAAACAGCGCCCGCTGCGCGAGGGCTCCGCGTCAGGACGGGCCGAGGACGCAGAACTCGTGGCCCTCCGGGTCGGACAGGCACGTCCACGGGACGTCGCCCTGGCCGAGGTCGAGGTCGGTGGCGCCGAGGGCCCGCAGCCGGGCCACCTCCGCTGCCTTGTCGTCACCGGCGTACGGCAGCAGGTCAAGATGGACGCGGTCCGGCACGGTCTTCGCGTCGGGCGTGCGGAGGAACTCGAGATACGGGCCGACACCCTTGGCGGAGCGGAACACCGCACGATCGTCGGTCACCTCGTGCAGGGGCCAGTCCATCGCCGCACCCCAGAACCGGGCCATGGCCCGCGGATCCACGCAGTCGACCACCACCGCGGCGATCGGCCCGGTGTCCCGGTAGATCTCCCGAGGCTCCAGCACGCAGAACTCGTTGCCTTCCGGGTCGGTGAGGACCGTCCACGGCACGTCGACCTGGCCCACGTGGGCGGGCGTCGCGCCGAGAGCCTTCATGCGCGCGACCAACTCCGCCTGATGGGCCGCGGAGGTGGTGGCGAGATCGAGGTGTACCCGGTTCTTCGCCGTCATCTTGGGTTCCGGAACGGGAACGACGTCGATGCCGAGGCCGACCGGTTCCGGCCAGACGGTGCCGCCGGCGGGCCCGGTGTAGGTGGTCACGCCCGGGCTGTGAGCACCCCAGCCGAGGGCCTCCGCCCAGAACCGGCCGACCGCCGAGTGATCAAGAGCCTTGATGTTCACCTGAACCGGTCGCAGTGCCATGCCGGTGATCCTATGCACCCGCTCTGTCACGACATCCGGACCGTCGCCAAACAGAGATCAACTCGGCAACAAGAATCCTCGACGCGCTCCTGACCTCCACGGTTCAGATCATGATCCGCCGACCGAGAGTCTCGGTCACAGGTCCCGGACCGCCCCCACCCCACCTCATTGCATAAAACTGCCGCTGTCCGTATAGTCATGCCATGAAGAAGGAGGGTCCATGACGGTACGAGCAGCAGTGGCCGGTGCGAGCGGGTACGCAGGGGGTGAAGTGCTGCGTCTGCTTCTGGGGCATCCGGAGGTGGAGATCGGGGCGCTGACCGGGTACTCCAACGCGGGCCAGCGCCTGGGAGCGCTGCAGCCGCAGCTGCTCCCGCTGGCCGACCGGGTGCTGGCGCCGACCTCCGCCGAGGTCCTGGCCGGGCACGATGTCGTCTTTCTCGCGCTGCCGCACGGCCAGTCCGCCGCGGTCGCCGAAGAGCTCGGGCCCGAGGTGCTCGTCGTCGACTGCGGGGCCGACTTCCGGCTCACCGACGCCGCGGACTGGGAGGCGTTCTACGGCACGGCCCACGCGGGCACCTGGCCGTACGGCCTCCCCGAGCTGCCCGGGGGCCGCGCCGCGCTCCAGGGGACCCGGCGCATCGCGGTCCCGGGCTGCTACCCGACCGCCGTCTCGCTCGCGCTGTTCCCCGCCTACGCGGACCGGCTCGCCGAGCCCGAGGCAGTCATCGTGGCGGCCACCGGCACCTCCGGCGCCGGCAAGGCACTCAAGCCGCATCTGCTGGGTTCCGAGGTCATGGGCGCGATGAGCCCGTACGGCGTCGGCGGCAGCCACCGGCACACCCCCGAGATGATCCAGAACCTCAGCGCGGTGGCCGGCGAGCGCATCGGCGTCTCCTTCACCCCGACCCTCGCCCCCATGTCCCGCGGGATCCTCGCCACCTGCTCGGCGAAGGCGAAGCCCGGTGTGGACGCCGCCGCCGTACGGGCCGCGTACGAGAAGGCGCTGGCCGACGAGCCGTTCGTCCGGCTGCTGCCCGAGGGCCAGTGGCCGTCGACCGCCTCCGTGTACGGCTCCAACACCGCGCAGATCCAGGTGACCCTCGATGCCGCGGCCGGCCGGATCATCGCGATCAGCGCCCTCGACAACCTCACCAAGGGGACCGCGGGCGGCGCGGTGCAGAGCATGAACATCGCCCTGGGACTCCCGGAGGAGACGGGCCTGCCGAAGGTCGGGGTCGCCCCGTGACCGGGACCGGCACAGGACAGCAAGGCGTGACCGGCGGGGCCGGAGAAGCGACGGAGGACAAGCAGTGAGCGTGACGGCAGCACAGGGATTCACGGCGGCGGGCATCGCCGCCGGGATCAAGGAGAACGGCAACCCGGACCTCGCCCTCGTGGTGAACAACGGGCCCCGGAGCGCCGCCGCCGGCGTCTTCACCTCCAACCGCGTCAAGGCCGCGCCGGTCGTCTGGTCCGAGCAGGTCCTCAAGGGCGGCGCGGTCTCCGCCGTCGTCCTCAACTCCGGTGGCGCCAACGCCTGTACGGGACCGCTCGGCTTCCAGGACACCCACGCCACCGCGGAGAAGGTGGCCGAGGCGCTGGGGCACAGCGCCGGCGAGGTCGCGGTCGCCTCCACCGGGCTGATCGGCCTGCGGCTCCCGATGGACAAGCTGCTGCCCGGCGTCGACAAGGCGGTCGCCCAACTGACCCCGCACGGCGGCGAAAAGGCCGCCATCGCCATCAAGACCACCGACAGCGTGCACAAGACCGCCGTCGTCACCCAGGACGGCTGGACCGTCGGCGGCATGGCCAAGGGCGCCGGCATGCTCGCCCCGGGCCTGGCCACCATGCTCGTCGTGCTGACCACCGACGCGGATGTGCCGTCGGCCGAGCTCGACACGGCACTGCGCGCGGCCACCCGTACCACCTTCGACCGGATCGACTCCGACGGCTGTATGTCGACCAACGACACCGTGCTGCTGCTCGCCTCCGGCGCCTCCGGCATCGTCCCGGACACCGGCGCCTTCGCCGAGGCGGTGCGCACGGTCTGTGCCGACCTCGCCCGGCAGCTGATCGGGGACGCCGAGGGCGCCAGCAAGGACATCCGGATCGAGGTCGTGGGCGCGGCCAGCGAGGACGACGCGGTGGAGGTCGGCCGCTCGATCGCCCGCAACAACCTCCTCAAGTGCGCCATCCACGGCGAGGACCCCAACTGGGGCCGGGTGCTCTCGGCCATCGGCACCACGTCCGCCGTCTTCGAGCCCGACCAGCTGAACGTCGCCATCAACGACGTCTGGGTCTGCAAGAACGGCTCGGTGGGCGAGGACCGCGAGCTGGTCGACATGCGCTACCGGGAGGTGCGGATCACCGCCGACCTCGCCGCCGGCACCGAGTCCGCGGTCATCTGGGCCAACGACCTCACCGCCGATTACGTCCACGAGAACAGCGCGTACTCGTCATGAGCGCGCACCCGAGGCTCCGGCGCGCGCTGTCCGCACAGCCCGCCGGGAGAAACGAGGCCGGCCCGGCATGAGCACCCGTAAGCACACCGCCCTTCCCAAGGCACGCACCCTCATCGAGGCGCTGCCCTGGCTGACCCGGCACCACGGCAAGACCGTCGTCATCAAGTTCGGCGGCAACGCCATGATCGACGAGGAGCTCAAGCGCGCCTTCGCCCAGGACGTGGTCTTCCTGCGGCACGCCGGGCTGCGCCCCGTCGTCGTGCACGGCGGCGGCCCGCAGATCAGCGCGCAGCTGGACCTGCTGGGCCTGGAGTCGGAGTTCAAGGGCGGCCTGCGGGTCACCACGCCCGAGGCGATGAACGTCGTACGGATGGTGCTGGCCGGCCAGGTGCAGCGTGAGCTGGTCGGGCTGCTCAACGAGCACGGCCCGCTCGCCATCGGCATGACCGGTGAGGACGCCCATCTGATGGCCGCCACCAAGCACTACGCCGACATCGACGGGGAGCGGGTGGACATCGGCCGGGTCGGCGAGATCACCGCGATCGACCCCGGCGCGGTCCAGGCGCTGCTGGACGACGGCCGGATCCCGGTCATCTCCTCCATCGCCCGCAGCAGCGACGCCGAGGACGCCGCCTCCGGGGGCTCCGGCGTCTTCAACGTCAACGCCGACACCGCCGCGGCCGCGCTGGCCGCGGCCCTCGGCGCCGAGACCCTGATGGTCCTCACCGACGTCGAGGGCCTCTACGAGGACTGGCCCGACAGCGACGAGGTGATCTCCCGCCTCACCGCCTCCGAACTGGAGAAGCTGCTGCCCGACCTGGCCAGCGGCATGGTCCCCAAGATGCGCGGCTGTCTGCACGCCGTGCGCAACGGCGTGCACACCGCCCGGGTCATCGACGGGCGGGTCCAGCACTCGATCCTGCTGGAGATCTTCACCGACGAAGGAATCGGCACGATGGTCGTGCCGGACGCGAACACGATCGAGGGGGCGACATGAGCGAGGCGGCACACGGCCACGGCCCGGTGACCAACGCGGCTCTCACCGGCCGCTGGCAGGGCGCCATGATGGACAACTTCGGCACCCCCCGCGTCCCGCTGGTACGCGGCGAGGGCGCCAGGGTGTGGGACGCCGACGGCAAGGAGTACCTCGACTTCCTCGGCGGCATCGCGGTCAATGCCCTCGGCCATGCCCACCCCGCGGTGGTCCGCGCGGTCTCCGACCAGGTCGCCACCCTCGGCCATGTCTCGAACTTCTTCGTCGCCGAGCCCACCGTCGCCCTGGCCGAGCGGCTGCTCGCGCTGGCCGGCCGCCCGGGACGGGTCTACTTCTCCAACTCCGGCGCCGAGGCCAACGAAGCCGCTTTCAAGATCGGCCGGCTGACCGGGCGCACCCACATGGTCTCCACCGCCGGCGGCTTCCACGGCCGGACCATGGGCGCCCTCGCGCTCACCGGCCAGCCCGCCAAGCAGGCCCCGTTCGCCCCGCTGCCCGGCGACGTCGACTACGTCCCGTACGGGGACGTCGACGCCCTCCGCGCCGCCGTCACCACCGACACCGCCTTCGTCATCCTGGAGCCCGTCCAGGGCGAGAACGGCGTGGTCGTGCCGCCGCCCGGCTACCTCCGGGCCGCCCGCGAGATCACCGCCGCCACCGGCACCCTGCTCGTCCTCGACGAGATCCAGACCGGCATCGGCCGGACCGGCCACTGGCTGGAGTCCCAGGCCCAGGGCGTCGAGGCGGACATCGTCACCCTCGCCAAGGGCCTGGGCGGCGGCCTCCCGATCGGCGCCACCCTCGCCTTCGGCCCCGCCGCCGACCTGCTCACCCCCGGTTCGCACGGCTCGACGTTCAGCGGCAACCCGGTGGTCTGCGCGGGCGCCCTCGCCGTCCTGGACACCATCGAGAAGGACGGCATCCTCGACCACGTCAAGCGGGTCGGCGAGCGGCTGCGCGAGGGGACCGAGGCCCTGGGGCACCCATTGGTCGGCCAGGTCCGCGGTGCGGGGCTGCTCCTGGGTATCGTCTTGACGGAGTCGCTCGCGCCACAGGTGCAGCAGGCGGCTCAGGACGCGGGCCTCCTGGTGAACGCGGTCGCGCCGGACGTCGTCCGGCTCGCCCCGCCGCTGATCGTCTCCGACGACGAAGCGGACGAGTTCCTCCGGAAGCTGCCCGCGGTCCTCAGCACGGCCCGCCAAGGGGCCGACGGGGAACGACGATCCGGAGACTGACGACAACGATGACCGAGCCGCAGGACAACGAGTCGCACAACGGTGGCCAGGCCGTGCCGCAGACCCGCACCGCCCGCCACCGCCGGATCGTGGACATCCTCAACCGACTGCCGGTCCGCTCCCAGAGCCAGCTCGCCAAGCTGCTCGCCGACGACGGCCTGTCCGTCACCCAGGCGACGCTCTCGCGCGATCTGGACGAGCTGGGCGCGGTGAAGATCCGCAACACCGGTGGGGAGCTGATCTACGCGGTGCCCAGTGAGGGCGGCGACCGCAAGCCGCGGGCGCCGCTGGGCGAGTCGGCCAAGGAGGAGCGGATGCGCCGCCTCTCCGGCGAACTCCTCATCTCCGCCGAGGCCTCCGCCAACCTCGTTGTCCTGCGCACCCCGCCGGGCGCCGCCCAGTTCCTGGCCTCGGCCATCGACCAGGCCGAGCTGCACGACATCCTCGGCACCATCGCGGGCGACGACACCCTGATGCTCATCAGCCGCGACCCGACGGGCGGCCAGGCCCTCGCCGACCACCTGCTGCGGCTGGCGCAGAAGGCGCACTGAGCGCCGCCCCCGCCGCGCCCGGGGCGCATCCCGCCACCACCCGGAGCACATCGCCCCGCCCCGTGCGGCGGCCGTGCCCAAATTCCGCCTAGGGCCTGTCCGGTGGATCATGGCCGGGTCCGCGACGCCTGGCGCGGCACCTCGCGGCGTTGCCGAAACGTCCGCATAGCTCCGCTATGAGGACGCTCCGGCGCCTTGCGATGCACCACACCAGACGCCGCGGCCTTTCCGACCCTGATCCACCGGACAGGCCCTAGCCACCCGCGGCCTGCCGAACCCCATACGGCAGGATGGCAGTTCGCGCCGGGACGTCCACGGATGTCCCGGCGCCTTCGCAGCCCTAGAGACAAGGTGGCATGGTGACGAGACATCACATCCGGCTCATAGCACGTCCGCTCCTTCCGGTCGCGGGAGGAGCCGGCCGGTGAACCGCGCTGTGACACTGCACGACCTGATCGTCGCCGGAGCGGCGCTGGCCGCCGGCATCGTGGCCGGCCTGCTGTTGCGGGTGGCCCTGCGGTGGCTGGGCAAACACGCGCTCCGCACCCGGTGGAGCGGGGACGACGTCATCGTCGACGCGTTGCGGGCCGTGGTGCCCTGGGCGGCGATCGCCGGCGGGCTGGCGGCGGCGACCGCAGCGCTGCCGCTGACGGAGACGGTCGGACACACCGTCGACCAGGCGCTGATGGTGCTGCTCATCCTGGTCGCCACGCTCACCGCGGCCCGGGTGATCACCGGGCTGGTGAGGTCCCTTGCCCAGTCCCGGTCCGGGGTGGCCGGCTCGGCGACCATCTTCGCCAACATCACCCGCATCATCGTGCTGGCGATGGGTTTCCTCGTCGTCCTGCAGACCCTGGGCATCTCCATCGCCCCGCTCCTGACGGCGCTGGGCGTGGGCGGCCTCGCGGTCGCCCTGGCCCTCCAGGACACCCTCGCCAACCTCTTCGCGGGCGTGCACATCCTCGCCTCCAAGACGGTGCAGCCCGGCGACTACATCCGGCTCAGCAGCGGCGAGGAGGGCTATATCGTCGACGTCAACTGGCGTAACACCGTGGTGCGTCAGCTCTCCAACAACCTGGTGATCATCTCCAACGCCCAGCTGTCCGGCACCAACATGACCAACTTCACCCGCCCGGAACAGAAGTTGACGATCCTGGTGCAGGTGGGCGTCGGTTACGACAGCGACCTCGACCACGTCGAGCGGGTCACCACCGAGGTCGTCGAGAGCGTGATGAAGGACGTCAACGGGGGCGACCCCGACCATGAACCGGCCGTCCGCTTCCACACCTTCGGCGACTCCAGGATCGGCTTCACGGTGATCCTGGGCGTCGGCGAGTTCAGCGACCAGTACCGGATCAAGCACGAGTTCATCAAGCGCCTGCACCGGCGCTACCGCGACGAGGGCATCCGGATACCCTCCCCGGCCCGGACCGTGGCCCTCCAGAAGCCGGAGGAGCCGCAGAAGCCGGAGGAGATGGTGATTCCGCACCAGCGCGACCTCTCGGAGACCGCGCCGTAGGGGACGCCGGCCGGGGCCGGCCACCCCGCGGCTGCCACAGCCGCCGGGCCGCTGCCGCCCCGGCCGGAGCCCGCCTTCCCGGGCCCGTCGCAGCCCCGGGAAGGCTCCCGCGTACGGGCCTCCGGCGCCACCGCAACGGCAAAGGCCGCCTCCGATGTACGGAAGCGGCCTCTGACCTGCAAAAACACCGTCGGGACGACAGGATTTGAACCTGCGACCCCTTGACCCCCAGTCAAGTGCGCTACCAAGCTGCGCCACGTCCCGGTGCTGGTACCGGCCGGAAGATGCCCGGCCGGGGTGTGCAGAAGAAAAATACCCTGTCCCGGGCCATGAATCCAAAGCGGGGCCCCAAGGCGGTGCGTCCCGGCCTCCCCGCGCGGGCTCCTGGCGCGTGGTTCGATGAGGTATGGGTGAAATGTCCCCGCCGGATGGTCTCCGGGTGTGCCGGGTGTACGAAGCGCCGGAGCCGGCGGACGGGGCGCGGGTGCTGGTCGACGAGGAGCCGCTGACGCTGCTGACGGCCACGAAGGATGTGCCCTCCAGTCATGCGGCCGTGCTGGCCGAGGTGCTCCAGGAGGGCTCCTGAGGCCTCGCGCCACGCCGTCGACCCGCCGCTG
Source organism: Streptomyces sp. 2323.1 (assembly GCF_900221035.1). Lineage (NCBI taxonomy): Bacteria > Bacillati > Actinomycetota > Actinomycetes > Kitasatosporales > Streptomycetaceae > Streptomyces > Streptomyces sp. 2323.1. Next base: position 6,634,797 of record NZ_LT907981.1, read on the forward strand.
ACCTGCATATTCATCGACACGTTGACGAAACATACGGTGGAGTGCATACTTATACCCATCAGCGAATGCACCGTAAGGAGAAACCCGTGACCGAGCGCGTCGTACTCGCCTACTCGGGCGGCCTGGACACCTCCGTCTGTATCGGCTGGATCGCCGAGGAGACGGGCGCCGAGGTCATCGCCGTTGCCGTGGACGTCGGCCAGGGCGGCGAGGACCTGGACGTCATCCGCAAGCGTGCGCTTGCCTGCGGCGCGGTCGAGGCCGAGGTCGCGGACGCCAAGGACGAATTCGCCGACGAGTACTGCCTCCCGGCCATCAAGGCCAATGCGCTGTACATGGACCGCTATCCGCTGGTCTCCGCGCTCTCCCGGCCGACCATCGTCAAGCACCTGGTCGCCGCCGCCAAGAAGCACGGCGCCAGCACCGTCGCCCACGGCTGCACCGGCAAGGGCAACGACCAGGTCCGCTTCGAGGCCGGCATCTCCTCCCTCGCCCCCGACCTGAAGTGCATCGCCCCGGTCCGTGACTACGCGATGACCCGGGACAAGGCGATCGCCTTCTGCGAGGAGAAGAACCTCCCGATCGCGACCACCAAGAAGTCGCCGTACTCCATCGACCAGAACGTCTTCGGGCGGGCCGTGGAGACCGGCTTCCTGGAGGACATCTGGAACGCGCCGATCGAGGACGTGTACGAGTACACGGAGAACCCGGCCACCCAGCGGGAGGCCGACGAGGTCATCATCTCCTTCAAGGAGGGTGTCCCGGTCGCCATCGACGGCAAGCCCGTGACCGTCCTCCAGGCCATCCAGCAGCTCAACGTGCGGGCCGGCGCCCAGGGCATCGGCCGGATCGACATGGTCGAGGACCGGCTGGTCGGCATCAAGTCCCGCGAGGTGTACGAGGCGCCCGGCGCGATCGCGCTGATCACCGCGCACCAGGAGCTGGAGAACGTCACCGTCGAGCGCGAACTGGCCCGCTACAAGCGGCAGGTCGAGCAGCGCTGGGGCGAGCTGGTCTACGACGGCCTGTGGTTCTCCCCGCTCAAGCGCGCCCTGGAGGGCTTCATCAACGAGGCCAACCAGCAGGTCAGCGGCGACATCCGGATGACCCTGCACGGCGGCCGCGCGGTCGTCACCGGCCGGAAGTCCGACCAGTCGCTCTACGACTTCAACCTGGCGACGTACGACACCGGCGACACCTTCGACCAGTCGCTGTCGAAGGGCTTCATCGAGCTCTTCGGCATGTCGAGCAAGATCGCGGCCAAGCGCGACCTGGCCTGAGCCCGGCTCGTTACCTCCGTACAGCAAGCCGCCTCCCTGCCCTCGCGGTGGGGAGGCAGCAGCATCTATCGCAGCCTTGAGGAGCAGCAGTGAGCAGCAACAGCGGTGACGTCCGGCTCTGGGGCGGCCGTTTCGCCGCCGGCCCCGCCGAGGCGCTGGCCCAGCTGTCGGCGTCGGTCCACTTCGACTGGCGGCTGGCCCCGTACGACATCGCCGGCTCCCGCGCGCACGCCCGCGTGCTCCACAAGGCGGGCCTGCTCACCGAGGACGAGCTGAGCCGGATGCTCGCCGGGCTCGACCAGCTCGAAGCCGATGTCGCGGACGGCTCGTTCACCGGCACCGTCGCCGACGAGGACGTCCACACCGCCCTGGAGCGGGGCCTGCTGGAGCGGCTCGGCCCGGACCTCGGCGGCAAGCTGCGGGCCGGCCGGTCCCGTAACGACCAGGTCGCCACGCTCTTCCGGATGTACCTGCGTGACCACGCCCGGATCATCGGCGGGCTGATCGCCGACCTCCAGGAGGCGCTGGTCGGCCTCGCCGAGGCCCACCCGGACGTCGCGATGCCGGGCCGCACCCACCTCCAGCACGCCCAGCCGGTGCTCTTCGCCCACCACGTCCTGGCCCATGTGCAGTCGCTGTCCCGGGACGCGGAGCGGCTGCGGCAGTGGGACGACCGGACCGCCGTCTCCCCGTACGGCTCGGGCGCGCTGGCCGGCTCCTCGCTCGGCCTCGACCCGGAGGCGGTCGCCGCCGACCTCGGCTTCGAGCACGGCTCGGCCGGCAACTCCATCGACGGCACGGCCTCGCGTGACTTCGCCGCCGAATTCGCCTTCATCACGGCGATGATCGGGGTCAACCTCTCGCGGATCGCGGAGGAGATCATCCTCTGGAACACGAAGGAGTTCTCCTTCGTCACCCTCCACGACGCCTTCTCCACCGGCTCGTCGATCATGCCGCAGAAGAAGAACCCGGACATCGCGGAGCTGGCGCGCGGTAAGTCGGGCCGGCTCCTCGGCAATCTGACCGGGCTGATGGCCACGCTCAAGGCGCTGCCGCTCGCGTACAACCGAGACCTCCAGGAGGACAAGGAGCCGGTCTTCGACTCCTGCGACCAACTGGAGGTGCTGCTCCCGGCGTTCACCGGGATGATGGCGACCCTGACCGTCAACCGTGAGCGCATGGAAGAGCTGGCGCCGGCCGGCTTCTCGCTGGCCACCGACATCGCGGAGTGGCTGGTCAAGCAGGGCGTGCCGTTCCGGGTGGCGCATGAGGTCGCGGGGGAGTGCGTCAAGGAGTGCGAGGCGCACGGCATCGAGCTCGACCAGCTCACCGATGAGCAGTTCGCGAAGATCTCGCCGCATCTGACCCCGGAGGTGCGGGGCGTGCTCAACGTGCCCGGTGCCCTCGCCTCGCGCAGCGGCCGCGGTGGCACCGCTCCCTCGGCGGTGGCGGTCCAGCTCGCCGAGGTGCGGACGGACCTGGTCAAGCAGCAGGAGTGGGCGGCGGCCAAGCAGCCCCTGCAGCAGCCCTAGCCGGCTGAGACGTACGACGGCGGCCTGCCCCGGAGAGACCCGGGGCGGGCCGCCGTCGTGCGCGGTGCGAGAAGCATGTGAGACATTGACGTCTCATTAGGGTATCGTCTGTCTCATGGCAGTGGATCGTGAACGGGTACTCAAAGAAGCCGCCGCGTTGCTCACGCGTCGGGCGTCGACACCGATGGACGAGATCGCCCGCGCCGCGGGCATCAGCCGCGCGACCCTGCACCGGCACTTCGCCGGACGGGACGCCCTGATCCGGGCGCTGGAGGAGCACGGGATCGCACAGTTCGTGCAGGCGATGGACGCGGCGCGGCTGGAGGAGGGGGACGCGGCGGAGGCGCTGCGCCGGCTGATCGCCGAGGCCGAACCGGTCGCCGCCGTACTGGCCTTCCTCTTCACCGAGAACCAGCTCTTCGAGGACGGCGAGATCAACGCCGGCTGGGCGGAGCTGGACGCCCGTATCTCCGCCCTCTTCCGCCGCGGCCAGGAAGAGGGCGACTTCCGGATCGACCTGAGCGCCGCCTGGCTCACCGAGGCCTTCTACGGCCTGATCGGCGCGGGCGCCTACGCCGTCCACGAAGGACGGGTGGCCCGCAACGACCTCACCCACTCGATCGCCGAGCTGCTGCTCGGCGGCATCCGACGGAGCATGGAGAAATGACCGAGACCATAGCGTCAGGACCGGCCGGTTCGGCCCATGTGGACGACCAGCCCCGCCCGGGTCGCTGGCTCGCGCTCGCCGTCCTCGTCCTCGCCGTCCTGCTGGTCGGCGTCGACGCCACGGTCCTCGGCCTCGCCACCCCCTTCCTGAGCGAAGACCTGCGCCCCTCCGGCGCCCAGCTGCTGTGGATCGGCGACATCTACTCCTTCGTCATCGCCGGTCTGCTGGTGTCCATGGGCAGCCTCGGCGACCGCATCGGCCGGAAGAAGCTGCTGCTGATCGGCTCGGTCGGCTTCGGCGCGATGTCGGTGCTCGCCGCGTACGCCTCCAGCGCGGAGATGATGATCGCCGCGCGGGCCCTGCAGGGCGTGGCCGGTGCGACCCTGATGCCCGCCACCCTGGCGCTGATCCGCAACCTCTTCCACGACCCCAGGGAACGCAGCCTCGCCATCGGCATCTGGGGCGCGATGGCCTCGGCCGGGATGGCCGTCGGGCCGGTCCTCGGCGGCTTTCTGCTGGGGCACTTCTGGTGGGGCTCGGTCTTCCTGATCAACCTGCCGGTGATGGCGCTGCTGGTCGCCGTCGGCGCCAAGGTCATCCCGGAGTCACGCAATCCGGATCCCGGGCCCTGGGACATCCCCAGCGTCCTGCTCTCCCTCGTCGGCATCGTCGCGGTCGTCTACGCCGTCAAGGAAGCGGCGGTCGAGGGCTACCGCTGGGACATCGCCCTGGCGGCCGCCATCGGGGTGCTCGCCCTGGTCTGGTTCGTCCGCCGCCAGCTCACCCTGCCCTCGCCGCTGCTGAACATGAAGCTCTTCGCGCACCGCGGCTTCTCCGGGGCGGTGCTGGCGGACCTGCTGACCATCCTCGGGCTGTCCGGGCTGGTCTTCTTCCTCTCCCAGTTCCTCCAGATGGTGCAGCAGCGCTCGCCGCTGAACGCCGGGCTCGTCGAACTCCCGGCCGCGGTCGGCGCGGTGGGCGCCGGCCTGGCGGCCGGCTGGGTCGCCCGGAAGCTGTCCGTACGGATCGTGGTGGCCGGCGGTCTCGCCGTGGTCGGGCTGTCGCTGGTCGGCTGCACCACCCTGCACGCCGACACCGGCACCGCGGCGCTGTGCTTCATCCTCTTCATCGTCGGTGTCGGTGCCGGTTTCTCGTTCACCGTCACCGCCGATGTGATCCTCTCCAATGTGCCCAAGGAGGAGGCGGGGGCGGCCTCCGCGGTCTCCGAGACGGCCTACGAACTCGGCGCGGCCCTCGGCATCGCCCTCCTCGGCTCCATCGTCACCAGCATCTACCGGGGCTTCCCGACGCCCACCGGGGTGTCCGAGCCCGCCGCCGACGCCGCCCGGGAATCGCTCGGCGGCGCCGTCGAGACGGCCGGCCAACTCCCCGCCGACCAGGGCGCGGCGCTGGTGAAGGCCGCTCAGCACTCCTTCGTGGACGGGGTGGACGTCGCGGCCGGGGTGGGTGCGGTGGTCCTGCTGGCCGCCGCGGGAGCCGCCTGGTTCCTGCTCCGCGGCCAGCAGCTGGGCAGCGGCCCGGGCCGGGCCGGGAACGCGGCCTTCGCCACGGCCGGGCGGCAGCCGGAGCCCGGGTCCGGCCCGGCGGCCGGCGACCCGGTGGAACGCCTGTAACACCCGTCTCGCCGAACGGCCGATCCGCCGGACGGCGGGCCCCCTCGCGCCCCAGGGCGTGTCCTGTGGATCAGGTGCCACGCACCCGCCATGATCCACGGGACACGCCCTGGGGGCGACTGTCCCCCGCCCGTTCACGCCCGGTACCTGTCGTGGTGACCGGTCGTCCCGAGCGGCTTGCTTGACTCTCCCGTCGTCCCCTCACGGACGGCCCGCTCAGGAGAGTGACGCAGTGCGCGACATCGGACGACGCTCCTTCTTCACCGCCGCGGGGGCTCTCGCCACGGCGAGCGCCATCGGCAGCAACGCCTACGCCACCGGCCACGCCCGCGACGCGGCCACCGCCGACGAATACGTCGACGTCCAACTCCTCAACATCACCGACCTGCACGGCTATCTGCAGGGCGCGCCCGGCGCCCACTCGATCATCACCGGAGCCGGCGGGAAGACCTACACCGTCGGCGGCGTCGCCTCCATGGGCGCCCACCTGGAGCGGCTGCGCGACGGCCGCCGCAACTCCGTCTTCTTCGCCCCCGGTGACCTCTTCTCCGGCTGGGAGTTCGACGCCGCCGCCTTCGCCGACGAGCCCACCATCGAGGCGCTCAACGCCATGGGCCTGGACTTCGCCTCGGCCGGCAACCACGAGTTCGACAAGTCCGCGACCTTCCTCACCGCGCACATGGAGGACGGCGACGGCTACCCGACGGTCGGCCGCGACGACGACTTCACGGACTCCACCGGCCGCCGCTTCCGTGGCGCCGAGTTCCCCTACTACAGCGCCAACATGGTGTGGCGCTCCAACGGCGAACTGGTGCTGCCGCCGTACAACATCGTGCACGTGGACGCCGGCGGCGGCCGCCGGCTGCCGGTCGGCTTCATCCATCTGACCGCTATCGGCACCGAGTCCTTCCCCGGCTCCTACCAGCCGGGACTGCGCACCCTGGACGAGCTGGAGACCGCCAACCGCTGCGCCGCGGAGCTCAAGTCACGCGGCGTCCACGCGATCGTGCTCAGCATGCACGACGGAGCCGTGGCCGGCAGCGACTTCTCCAGCGGCAAGAACCCCTCGGGGCCCGCTTACGAACTGGCGCTGCGCGCTTCCCCGGACATCGACGCCATCGTCACCGGCCACTGGCACTGCGCCTTCACGATGATGCTGCCCGACCCCAACGGCGACCCCCGGCCCTTCGTCGAGGCCGGCTGCTACGGCCAGCTCATCAACGAGATCAATCTGCGGCTCGACCCCGACACCGGCTCGGTGATCCGGGAGCTGACCACCTCCGTCAACCACCCCAACACCCACGACGTGACGCCGGACCCCGAGCTGCGCTCGATCGCCGGCTACTGGGCGGACTACGGCAGCCGGCGCGCCCGCAGCCGCCTCGGCACCCAGACGGCCTCCTTCACCCGGCGGCGCAACGCCGCGGGGGAGAGCACCATGGGCAACCTCGTGGCCGACTGGGCCCTGTGGGCGGGCCGGCAGGAGCACGGCCCGATGGACGACCCCGCGCAGTACCCCAACACCCCCGCCGACCTCGCCGTCATCGCGGTCGCACCGCGCGTCGGCCAGGCCCTGATCGCCGGCGATCTGATCCGTGACGAGGAGTCCGACGGCACCGTCACCTTCGCGCAGGCCTGGAACTCCGTCGGCTTCGGCGACCCGATCATGACCGTCACCGTCACCGGCCGGCAGATCCACGACGCCCTGGAGGAGCAGTGGGCGCCGACCGCCGGCGGCGGCCTCGGCTACTCGCCGCTGGCCGTCTCCGCCAACGTCCGCTACACCTTCGACGCCGCGGCGCCGGTCGGCCGGCGGATCGACCCGGCCGACGTCTTCATCGACGGCACCGCCCTCGACCTCACCCGCCGCTACCGCCTCGCCGCCCCCTCCTACACCCTCATCAACATGGACGGCTTCAGCGCCTTCACCGGATTCACCGCACCGGTCCGGCACACCCGCGACTTCGAGAGCTTCGTCTCCTTCGTCCGCACCAAGAAGCAGCTGGCGCCCGCCCCGTTGAACCGGGTGTCGGTCAAGAACGCGGGGGTGCCCGGCGCCCGCACCGGCACCGTCGTCCGTCGCCAGCAGCTGCTCCAGGCCGACGGCAGCCCGGTCCCGCGGGCCGAGGCGGCGCTGCGTACGGCGCGGCCCGGCGGTGCCGAGGGCCGGCGCGGCCCCGACGGCTTCCGGGTGCCCTGCTGATCTCCACGGACCGGCACGCACACGAACGGGCCCCCTCCGCGGAACGGAAGGGGCCCGGTGCACCGCCGAGAGATCAGGCGGCCCTGGCCTTGGTGGCGTAGATGTCGACGTACTCCTGGCCGGACAGCTCCATGACCTCGCTCATCACCTCGTCGGTGACGGCCCGCAGCACATAGCGGTCGCGGTCCATGCCGTCGTAGCGGGAGAAGTCCAGCGGTGCACCGAAGCGCACCGTCACCGGCGCGATGCGCGGGCGGCCCTTGCCGCCGGGCTGCACCTTGTCCGTGCCGATCATCGCGAACGGCACGACGGGCGCGCCGGTCATCAGGGTCAGGCGGGCGATGCCCGTACGGCCGCGGTAGAGCCGGCCGTCGGGGGAGCGGGTGCCCTCGGGGTAGATGCCGAAGACGCTGCCCTCCTCCAGGATCCGGCGGCCGGTCATCAGCGCGGCGACCCCGCCGTGCCCGCCGTCCCTGTCCACCGGGATCATGCCGGCGCTGGTGAAGAACCAGGCCATCGCCCGTCCCTTGAGGCCCTTGCCGGTGACGTACTCGTCCTTGCCGATGAAGTACACCGGGCGCTTGACCACCAGGCTCAGGAACAGCGAGTCGATGAACGTGACGTGGTTCCCGGCCAGGATCACCGGTCCGGTCGCCGGAATGCGCTCCATGCCCTCCACCTCCGGGCGGTACAGGACACGCATGACGAATCCGAGAATCGCCTTCAGCACAATGCGGGACAACGGGCCCTCCGGGTCGTGGTGGTCAACGTCGAGCAGGCGCAGAACTCTGCAGCCCAGGACGATACTCGCGGGTCACTCCCGCGCGCACATCGGGTTTACAAGGTCGATACGCACAGTTGACGTGTGTTACCGCCCATGTTCCCCCCGAAGTCCGCGTCCGTCTCCCCGGCGTCACCCGTCCGTGCTTACGATCGGCCTGGTTCCGTGGGCCGGCGGGCAACACGCCTCACCGCACGCCGGAAAACACCCGGAAGCACGTGCAGGACGACAGACCATCTCATTTCAAGGAGCGCGCGTATGCACAAGCGGGAGCAGCCGGGACGGCGGACGGTACTGGGGGCGGCGGCCCTCGGTGCGGGGGCGGCGGTCTTCGGCGGGGCCGGCCAGGCGAGCGCCGCCGGGCGTGACGGAGCGCCCCGGGAACTGCCGGTTCCGCTGATCATCGGCCACCGCGGTGCCAGCGGCTACCGCCCCGAGCACACCTTCGGCTCCTACCAACTCGCCCTCGACATGGGCGCGGACGTCATCGAACAGGACCTCGTCCCCACCAAGGACGGTCACCTGGTCTGCCGTCACGAGAACGACATCACCGCCACCACCGATGTCTCCGCGCACCCCGAGTTCGCGGACCGCAAGACCACCAAGACCGTCGACGGGGTGAAGCTCACCGGCTGGTTCACCGAGGACTTCACACTCGCCGAGCTCAAGACACTGCGCGCCAAGGAGCGCATACCGGGCACCCGGCAGCACAACACCCTCTATGACGGCCGGTGGGAGGTGCCGTCCTTCGAGGAGGTCCTGCAGTGGGCCGAACGCGAGGGCCGCAAGCGGGGCCGCCGGGTCTGGCTGCACATCGAGACCAAGCACCCCACCTACTTCCGCAAGCTCGGCCTGCCGCTGGAGGAGCGGGTGGCCAAGGCGCTGCGCGCGCACGGCCGGCACCGCACGAACTCCCCGAACTTCCTGCAGTCCTTCGAGCCCAGCAGCCTCCAGCGCCTGGGCAAGCTCGTCGGCTGCCCGAAGATCGTCCTGCTGGGCACGCCCGACACCCGGCCCTGGGACTTCGTCGAGGCGGGCGACCCGCGCACGGTCGCCGATCTGATCAAGCCCGAGGGCCTGAAGTGGATCGCCGGCTTCGCCCAGGGCATCGGTCCGGACCTCACGGTGATCATCCCGCGGGACAAGGACGGCAAGCTCGGCACGCCCACCTCCGTCGTCAAGGACGCCCACGCCGCCGGACTGGTGCTGCACCCGTACACGGTCCGCAACGAGAACACCTTCCTGCCGACGAACTTCCGCCGCGGCTCCGACCCGAACGCCTACGGCGACTCCCTCGCCTACTTCAAGGCGCTCCTGGGCACCGGTCTCGACGGTCTGTTCTCCGACAACTGCGACACCGCGCTGCTGGCCGCCGCGGAGTTCCGCACGCACTGAGCCGGGCGCCGGGCCGCCGCCGCGCCGGCGGCCCGGCCACCCGGACCGGCACCAGCTCACCCCACTCTCATCTGAGTTGGGAATGTCACAGGAGAGCTCGGCGACGTTCCGTTTGCCCCATGCGCCTGCGCAGAATGCTCGCGGCGGAGATTGCCGCTGCCACATTCCGGGGAGTCCGGAAGGAGCAGTGTCAGCCACGCCATGACGGCGACGGGTACCCCGCGGAGCCGTCTGTCAGGGCACATCGTTCCGGGCGCACCCCTTCCACCCTCAGCGCGCCCGGGCCAGCGAACCGAATAGGGGAGGCATAGGCGCATGGGCACGAGTGTGACCATCTCTGCGGCGACCGACCAGGACGCCGAGCAGATCCTCAAACTCCAGTACCTCTGCTACCAGCAGGAAGCCGCGCTGTACGACGACTACGGCATCGAGCCGCTCACCCAGACGCTGGAGGCGCTGCGCGCCGAGCTGGGCGCGGGCTGCGTCGTCGTCGCCAGGCTCGGCGAGGAGGTGGTCGGGTCCGTGCGCGGCACGGTCGACGAGGACGGCACCGCGCGGATAGCAAAGCTCATCGTGCACCCGCGGATGCAGCGGCACGGCCTGGGCGGACGGCTGCTCGACGCGCTGGAGCGGCGGCTCGCGGAGGAGCACTCGGCCCTGCGCTTCCGGCTGTTCACCGGGCACCGCAGCGACGGCAATCTGCGGCTCTACCGCAGCCACGGCTATGTGCCCGTGAGCACCGAGCAGATCGGCCCCCGGATGGGCGTGGTGACGCTGGAGAAGGAGTTCCGTCCGGACGTCGCCCCGGTGGCGGCGCCTTCCGGACCCGGCGTGGGCGAGCTCGCCGCGCAGGCGTAGCGGACACGCGGACGACAGGGGGACGGGCCCGGCGGCGGGCCCGTCCTTCAGTCCTGTACCCGGTCGGCCGGCTGCTCCGTACGGGCCCGGCGCAGCCACAGCAGCCCGGTGACGGGCAGGATGACCGGGATGAACAGATAGCCCATGCCGAAGTCCGACCAGACGGTGGCGTCGGGGAACGCGGAGGGGTCGAGCAGCGTCCAGGTGCCGATGCCGAGCACCCCGAGCAGCTCCAGCGCACAGCAGGCCAGCGCGGCCCGGCGGGCGCCCTCACCGCCGCGCACCAGCGAGAAGAGGATGAACCCGTAGACGATCGCGGAGAGGGCCGAGAGGCCGTACGCGAGCGGGGCCCGGTCGAACTGGGCGAGGAGCTGGTAGAGCGAGCGGGACGCGGCCGCGACGGTGAAGACGCCGTAGAGCGCGACCAGCAGCCGTCCGGGGCCGGTGCCCAGGGAACGCTTCGCCGGGGCGGCGCCCGTGGTGCCGTCCGCCGCTGTAGCTGCCGTGGTCTCAGGCACTGCCGCCTCCCCAGATGTCGAACAGCCGCACTTCCAGTACGGCCAGCACCACGGCGCCCGCGGCAGCGGTGGCCGAACCCCAGCGGGTGCGCTCCGAGAGCGACATGAACCCGGTCGCGGGGACACAGGCGGCCGCCCCGAGCAGATACGCCACGAAGAGCGCGGTGCCCTTGTCCGGCGAGTGTCCGCCCGCCAACTGCACGACGGCGATGACCAGTTGGACGATGCCGAGCAGCGACACCAGGGCCATGCCGATGAAGTGCCAGTCCTTGGTGGGCTGGTCACGGAACGCGGCGAAGCCGCACCAGGAGGCGAGGGCGAGAGCGGCCACCGCGACCGCGATCGTCAGCGCGTCGATCACCGGGGCCTCCGGGCGGCATACCGGTGCGCCGTGGGGTTGTGGAGCATGGGGTGATGCTAATCGCCCGGGGGCGGGCGGCCGCGTCCGGCCCCACCGTGGCACGTACGCTCCTGAAGTATGAAGATCACCGCTGATGCGCTCCTTTTCGACAATGACGGCACCCTCATCTCCTCCCTGGAGTCCGTGTACCGCTGCTGGTCCCGGTGGGCGAAGGAGTACGGCGTCACCGAGGAGGACTTCGCCCGGGTCGCGCTGCACGGCCGTCCGGCCGCGGAGATAGTCGCCGATCTGCTGCCTGCGGACCTCGTACCGGCGGCGGTGGCCCGGATCGAGCAGCTGGAGGTCGAGGACGCCGGGGGAGTGGTGGCGCTGCCCGGCACCCTCGCCCTGCTGGAGAGCCTGCCCGCCGAGCGGTGGGCCGTGGTCACCTCGGCCACGCAGCGGCTGGCCGAGGCCCGGCTGGGCCAGGCCGGGATCCGGCCCAAGAACCTGATCGCCGCCGATGACATCAGCCGGGGCAAGCCGGACCCGGAGCCGTTCCTGCTGGCCGCCGCGCGGCTGGGGGCGGACCCGGCCCGCTGTGTGGTCTTCGAGGACGCCCCCGTCGGGCTGGCGGCGGGCCGCGCGGCCGGAATGGTGACCGTGGCGTTGGCCACAACGCACCGCGCCGAGGAGCTGTCGGCGGACATCGTGGTCCCCGACCTCTCGGCGGTATCCGCGCAGGCCACGGACGGATCGGTGGAGATCACCATCGCGCGCTAGCGCCTTGTCCACGGGTCGGTCAGGCATGTCCGCTATACGGACTGGCTTGATCGGCCCGCACGCCTGTCTGGTTTACTTGCCGCCATGACCACGACGAGCTACCGCACCCCTGCGACCGAGACGTATCCGACGTCCGGTGCTCGTTGCATGTGTCGAATGTGTGACCGCTGAGGGCCCCCGCCTAAGCTCGCGCCCCGAAGTGAGACCCTCCCTCGAGCTCTTGATGAGCAGGGTGGACCCCCACCGCGCCGTGCCTCCGTCGCCGACGGAATCCGGCCGCCCCGCGTCACCGGAACCCGCAGCCGGGCCCCGCGCCCGCCACCGCGCCCGTTCCCCCCTGCCGCACTCGCAAGAATGCCCCGTGCCCCGGCGGCCGAGCCGCCGAGCACTCGACAGTGACGGAATTCCCCTGTGATCACCACTACGGGCCTGACCAAGGTCTACCGTTCAGGAGACCGCGAAGTCACCGCCCTGGACGGCGTCGATCTGCACGTCCGCGAGGGCGAGGTGTACGGCGTCATCGGCCAGAGCGGCGCCGGTAAATCCACCCTCATCCGCTGCCTCAACCTCCTGGAGCGCCCCACCTCCGGCACGGTCACCGTCGCCGGCCAGGAGCTGACCTCCCTCGCCGGCCGCGGCCAGCGCGCGAGCGCACCGCTGCGCGCCGCCCGCAGCCACATCGGGATGGTCTTCCAGCACTTCAACCTGCTGTCCTCGCGCACCGTCCAGGACAACGTCGAACTGCCGCTGGAGATCCTCAAGGTCGACCGCCGGGAGCGCTCCCGCAAGGCGCTGGAGCTGCTGGACCTGGTCGGCCTCGCCGACAAGGCCAAGGCCTACCCCGCCCAGCTCTCCGGCGGCCAGAAGCAGCGCGTCGGCATCGCCCGCGCGCTGGCCGGCGACCCCAAGGTGCTGCTCTCCGACGAGGCCACCAGCGCCCTGGACCCGGAGACCACCCGCTCCATCCTCCAGCTGCTGCGCGACCTCAACCGCAAGCTGGGCCTGACCATCGTGCTCATCACGCACGAGATGGACGTCGTCAAGACGATCTGCGACTCGGCCGCGCTGATGAAGAACGGCCGCGTCGTCGAGCAGGGCACCGTCGCCGAACTGCTGGCCACCCCCGGCTCCGAGCTGGCCCGGGAGCTGTTCCCGGTCGGCGGCGAGCCCTCGGCCGACGACCGCACCGTCGTCGACATCACCTTCCACGGCGCGGCCGCCACCCGCCCGGTGATCTCCGAGCTGTCGCGCACCTACAACGTCGACATCTCGATCCTCGGCGCCGCCATGGACACCGTCGGCGGCAAGCAGGTCGGCCGGATGCGCATCGAGCTCCCCGGCCGCTTCGAGGAGAACGTGGTCCCCATCGGGTTCCTGCGGGAGCAGGGGCTGCAGGTTGATGTTGCCGACGTGGCCGGTGCCACCGGCGGGACCGCCGAAGCCGTCGACGACGCGGTGACCCCGGCGGCCGCCGGCGCGCTGCAGAAGGAAGGTGCCAAGTGACCTGGAACGAGATGCAGCCGCTGTTGTACGACAACACGCTCGACACCCTCTTCATGGTGTGGTGGTCGACGTTCTACGCGGTGCTCATCGGCATCCCGGTCGGGGTGCTGCTGCATCTGACCCAGCGCGGCGCCGTCCTGCAGAACGTCGTGGTGAACAAGGTGCTCGGCGCGATCGTGAACATCGGGCGGTCCTTCCCGTTCCTGATCCTGATCGTCGTGCTGATCCCCTTCACCCGGCTCCTCGTCGGCGTCTCCATCGGCCCCACCGGCGCGGTGGTCCCGCTCGCCCTCGCCGCCATCCCGTTCTTCGCCCGGCTGGTGGAGGCCGCGCTGCGTGAGGTCGACCACGGACTGGTCGAGGCCGCCCACGCCATGGGCGGCGGCACCTGGACCATCGTCTTCAAGGTGCTGCTCCCGCAGGCGCTGCCCGCGCTGATCGCGGGCGTCACCACCCTGGTCATCCAGCTGATCGGCTACTCCGCGATCGCCGGTGCGGTCGGCGGCGGCGGTCTGGGCAACCTCGCCTACACCTATGGCTACCAGCAGTACGAGACCTCGCTGATGATCGCCACCGTGGTGGAGCTGATCCTCCTGGTCACCCTCGTTCAGATACTCGGCGACGTCGTCGTCCGCCGGCTCGCCCAGCGCGGCGGCCGTGCCTCCTCCCTGCGCGTCGGCCTGCGCCGCACCCGCGCCGAGGAGCCGGTTGCCGTCACGGAAGCCGCCTGATCCCGGAGCCACCCGCTCCGCCCAAGAGCCCGGACCCTTTGCCGGGCGGACACCGCACACGAACCCCCGTGTGTGAACAAGAAAGAGGCACTCTTCGTGCGCAACACCATCAAGATCACCGTGGCCGTCGCGGCCGCCTCCGCCGTCGCCCTCGGCGCGAGCGCCTGCTCGGCCCCCTCCGACACCACCGCCAGCAGCGACAAGGGTGACAAGAACGCGCCCCTGGTCGTCGCCGCGAGCCCCACCCCCCACGGCGCCATCCTCGACTTCGTCAAGAACAAGCTGGCGGCCAAGGTAGGCCTCAAGCTGGTCGTCAAGCCGTTCAACGACTACAAGATCCCCAACAAGGTCACCGACGACGGCCAGGTAGACGCCAACTTCTTCCAGCACAAGCCGTTCCTGGACACCTTCAACAAGGAGAACGGCACGCACATCGTGCCCGTCCAGAACGTCCTCATCGAGCCGCTGGGCGTCTACTCCAAGAAGATCCACAAGCTCTCGGACCTCAAGTCCGGCAGCACCGTCTCGGTCCCCAACGACCCCTCCAACGAGGGCCGTGCGCTCAAGCTGCTCGCCGACAACGGGGTGATCACCCTCAAGCCCGGCGTCGGCTCCGACGCCAAGCTGACCGACGTCAAGGACGACAAGGGCGTCAAAATCACCGAGCTGGAGGCCGCGCAGACCGCGCCGCGCATCGACGACGTCGACGCCGCGGTCATCAACGGCAACTTCGCCATCGGCGCGCAGCTCAAGCCCTCCAAGGACGCGCTGGCCCTGGAGAAGGCGAAGGACAACCCCTACGCCAACTTCCTCGCCGTCAAGAAGGGCAACGAGAACGACCCGCGGATCAAGAAGCTGGCCAAGCTGCTGAACTCCCCCGAGGTCAAGAAGTTCATCGAGGACAAGTACAAGGACGGGTCGGTCATTCCGGCTTTCGGGCCTGCCAAGGGCTGAGCTTCGGCCTCCGTATTTTTCCCCGCCGCCCACCCCCCTTCGGGGGGTGGGCGGGTGTAGAGGTGCGGTTGCTGCGGGGGCGGGTGCAGACGTACGGCCCCTTCGGGAGTTGGCAGCTGTAGACGTGCGGCCGCTTCCGGGGTGGGCGGGTCCAGACCTACCGCCCCTTCGGAGCCGAGCAGCTACAGACGTACGGCTGCCGCCCCCCATCCCCTGAGCGGCAGCCCCCGCTTCCCCGGGCCGCCAGCCCCCACCACCCTCACGTCTCCGCAGGTCACCGAAGGATGGCCGGCCGCACGGACACCCCCCGGACCCCGGACCGCCGAGCGCGCGGCCGGGGCCCACGCGCGTGGCACAGCCCACGGCCCATGCTGCATGCTGGTGCATTCAAGACGGTCAAGACGGCCCGTGACCTCGCGCGGAAACAGCCCGCGACGTCCCGGAACCCCACGGTCAACGGCGTTGGAGCAGCGGCATGACATCCACCTTTCCGGACATCTCCATCAGCACGGACCGGTTGGTGCTGCGCCCTCTCGAAGAGGCCGATGTGCCGTCGCTGGCCGACATGATGAACGATGAACTCGTCGCGGCCTGGACCGTGGCCCCCCAGCCGTACACCCGGGCCGCCGCCCGCACCTGGGTCGCCGAGTACGCGCCCGCCGAACGCACCGCCGGCCGCGGAGTCGACTTCGCCGTCACCGAGTTCCTCACCCAGCGCCTGGTCGGCGTGGTCCAGCTGACCAACACCGACTGGCGGCTGCGCTCCACCGAGCTCTCCTACATCGTCGCTTCCTGGGCCCGCGGCGAGGGCTATGCGTCCGAGGCGGCGCTCGCCACCGCCCAGTGGGTCTTCCACGACCAGAAGTTCGAGCGTCTGGAGCTGCGTACCGCGGCGGGCAACACCGCGTCCCAGCAGGTCGCCCAGAAGATCGGCTGTATCAGCGAGGGCGTGCTGCGCAATGCCTGGATAGCCCGTAGCCGCACGGAGGACGGCGGCTGGGCGGACATCCGCACCGACCTGATCGTGTGGAGCCTGCTGCCCGAGGACCTCGACGGGGTCCCCGGCCGGCTCGCGGACGCGAACGGATTCACCTACCCCGAGTGGAACTGACCCGCTGTCCCGCGGGCAACCGGCCCACACCCGCACGCAGGTCCGTACCTCTCGGGGTACCCTCGGCCTGCCGCGCACCTGCGCGACCAGCGCGGATCAGCGGACCACGGCGGCAGTGCCACCAGCCTGCGGCCGCCCCGCAGCCGCCGCTGCCCGCGTAACCACAGCAGCCCCAGGAGACTGACGAGCATGGCCGACCGGGTCACGGTGATCGGATGGGACGGCTCTCCGCTGACCGCCGCCGCCCGCTCCGCCCTCGGCGCCGCCACCCTCGTGGCCGGCGCCGCCCACCACCTCGCACTGCCCGAAGTCCCGCCGCACGCCGAGCGGATCCGGCTCGGCAGCGTGACCCTGGCCGCCCGCCGGATCGCCCAGCACCGCGGCACCGCCGTCGTGCTCGCCGACGGTGACCCCGGCTTCTTCGGCGTCGTACGCACCCTGCGGGCACCCGAGCACGGTCTGGAGGTGGAGGTCGTACCGGCCGTCTCCTCCGTCGCGGCCGCCTTCGCCCGGGCGGGAATGCCCTGGGACGACGCCCAGGTCGTGGTCGCGCACAGCCGCGATCTGCGCCGCGCGGTGAACGTCTGCCGCGCCCACACCAAGGTGGCGGTTCTCACCTCGCCCGGCGCCGGGCCGGCCGAACTCGCCCTGCTGCTCGGCGGCGTCCACCGCACCTTCGTCATCTGTGAGGACCTGGGCACCGACCGGGAGCGGGTGACGGTACTCACATCGGACAAGGTCGCCGACCATGTCTGGCGTGACCCCAATGTCGTGATTGTGGTGGGCGGTTCGCCCGGCGGCGCGGCGGCTCAGGGGACCGGCTGGATCGCCGGCCGCGAGGTGGGTCATCCGACGGGCCCGCGCGGCTGGGGACTTCCGGCCGGTGCGTACGGCGGTGTCCTCGGCGAGGGGGAGTCCGTCCAGTTGCGCACCGCACAACTCGCGCGCCTCGGGCCGCAGGTGGGCGACCTGGTCTGGGACATCGGGGCGGGCGTCGGGGCCGCCGCGGTGGAGGCCGCGCGTTTCGGTGCCGCGGTCATCGCGGTGGACGCCGACGCGGACGCCTGCGGGCGCACCGCCGCCCTCGCCCGCCGGCACGGCGTCCAACTCCAGGTCGTGCACGGCCGGGCGCCGCAGATCCTGGAGGACCTGCCGGAACCCGATGTCATCCGGGTCGGCGGCGGGGGAGCGGAGGTCGTCACCGCGTGCGCGGCCCGCCGTCCCGAACGCATCGTCACCCACGCGGCCACCCGCGACGAGGCCGAAACGCTCGGCCGGGCGCTGGCGAACGGCGGCTACGACGTCGAGTGCGCCTTGCTGCAATCCGTCGACCTGGACACTTCCGCCTGGGTCGAACGCGAGCGGTCCGTGGTGTTTTTGCTGAGCGGCTATCGCGTTTCTCACCCATGACCAGCACGGCAACCCGCGCGAGGTAGGCTGGCGGATCGTTGCGCCGCCGTTCCGCGTTCGGCTTCGTACGTCAATATCCGGAAAATGCCGTGGTTTTGGCGGAATATGAAGCTCTGGAGAGCGGACGTGCCGAGAGGCGCGCTCGCTCGTTCTAGCTATCGGGGCGTCGGCGCGCCCCGGTCGAGCGCGTCGCACGAGCGGTTGGAAGGAGCACTACCAATGGGCGAGGGGTACGCATGACCGACACCGGCCAGGTCCCGGGCGAGGGTCAGCCGGAGAACGCAGGCGGACATCCCGGGCAGCCGCAGCCGGCGGCCGCTCCCTCTCCTGCCGATGCCGGACCGGCCCCGCAGCCGGGCATGGTGCCTCCTCCGGGCGAATACCCCTATGTCGACCAGCCCGACGGCGCCGTCGAGGACGACGATCTGCTGCTGATGCCGGGCGCCCAGGGCGCCTGGAGCGAGCAGCCGGCACCCCAGCCGCTCCCGCAGCCCCAGGAGACCCACCAGGGCCCGGACCAGCAGCTTCCGCAGGGCGCCCCGTATGACGCGGCCGCCCAGGGGGCCACCGGCTTCGAGCCGTTGCCCGCCCAGGCCGGTGACCATGAGAGCGGCGGCCGGGATTCCGGTTCCGTCGACCTCGGCGCCGTCCGCATTCCGCAGCCCGCGGCACCCCAGCAGCAGGACCGGGCCCGTGCGGCCGCCCCCGCCACGCCCCCGCGCCGTCCGCTGCACATGGGCCCGCCGGTGCCCGACGCGACCGGCGGCGTGGTCCGTTCGCTGGCCGACCGCGGACCGGCGGAAGCGCCCGCGCAGTCCGTCGCGCCGCAGGTGGAACCGCCCACCGGCGGCCCGGAGTACTTCGACGCCCCGGCCGGGGGCCCCGAGGCCATGGCGGGCCCGCCGGCCGGCGGAGCCCATCCCGGGCAGCAGTTCGGGGACGCGGCGGCGCAGGGCTTCGCGGCGCCGTCGTACGGCGGGCAGCCCTACGAGGGCCAGTTGTCCGCCGAGCAGACCTACGGGGCAGCGGGCCAGGGCCCGTTGCCCGGTCCGCAGCTCGGCGAGATCCCGTCGCAGGTGACGCCGTTGAGCGAGCCCTCGGCCCAGGCTGCGTCGGACGGGGTTGCAGAAACGGTCGCCCCCGAGATGCCCACCGCACCCGAGGCCGCGCAGCCCGTTCCGCAGGACGCAGCACTGCCCACCGAGCAGCCGCAGCCGCTGCCCGCCGAGACCGCCGCGCAGCCCGCCGATGCCGCGTCCGTCGTTGCGGACGTCCCCGGGGCCGTGCCGGGTGAACAGGCCGATGCGCCCGCGCAGCCGCAGGATGTGACGGTGGAGGCGCAGCCGGATGCGGCGGCGCCGGGGCAGGACGGAACGGCCGGGGCGGAAGGCGCCGTAGCGGAAGCCACGGCACCGGTTGCCGCCGTAGCGGAGGCCCCCGGTGCCGATGCCGTTGCGCCGGACGCCCCTGCTCAGGACGAGCCCGCTCAGGACGCCGCCGCGGTGGTCCAGCAGCCCGAGGCCTTGGCCACGGACGTCCCGCAGCAGGCCGTGGACCAGGATGGGAGCGCCGAGGCCGGAGCCGAGCCCGAGGCGCAGGCACAGTCCGTCGGGAGCCCCGCCCCCGCCGCGGCCGACGAGGTCGTGCAGTCCGCTGAGCCCGCTGAGCCCGCCGAACCCGAAGCGGACCAGCCGGCCGCCGAGGCACCGGCCGCCCCTGTCGACGTGACACCGGCACCGCAGCCCGTACAGCCCGCCGACGACGGTCCGGCCGGCGCCGTGCCCGAGGCCACCGACGTACCCGAGGCCGCCCACGTGCCTGTGACCACCGACCAGCCGCAGCAGCCCGCCGACCAGCCGCAGCCCGTCGAACCGGCCCCCGCCGTCGAGGCGACCCAGCCGGAGCCCGGGACGGAGGCCGCCCCGGGCGAGGCTCCCGCGGCCGAGGCCGCCGGCGATCTCCCCGTGGCCGGGCCCGTAGCCACCCCGGAGCCGGCCGCCGTGCCCGAGGATTCCGTTGCCCTCCCCGTATCCGAGGAGGCCGCGCCCCCGGAACAGGCCGTCATAGAGCCGCCCGAGACGCAGCAGCCGGCCGCCGGGCAGCCGCAGCCCGGTGCCCCCGCCGATGCCGCAGGGCAGCAGACCGCCGAGGCCCCCGCCCCGGCCGCCGCGCCGCAGGGCCCGGACACCGTTGCCGGGCAGCAGCCCGCAGCGGACGGTGCCGAGAGCCCCGCCGAACCGGCCACCCCCACGGCCGATGCGGCCCCGGACACTGCCCCCGCCGCACCCGCCCCGGCCCCTGCACCCGACGGGACCGCCGGGACGGACGAGACCGCCGGGCCCGAAGCGAGCGCCACCACGGACGAGACGCCCGTGACCCCCACGACCGACGAGCCCGCTGAGCACGCCGGCCCCGCCGCCCCGCTCCCCGAGCCCCCACCCGTCGTAGTCCACATCCCCGCCCAGGCGTCCGGCGAGCAGCCCGCGACGGCCGTACCCGCACCCGCCCCCGACGCCCCGGCCGCCGCCCCCGACGACATGCCCCAGCAGCAGGACGCCACCGCCCTCGTCCAGCTCGGCGAGGACGACGACCAGGACGGCGACCAGCCGCAGCCGACCGGAGCACAGCAGTCCGCAACGGCGCCCGACGGCGACGCTGCCGACGCCCCGGCCGACGCGTCCCCCGCCGCCGGCTACGACGACTCCGAGCGCGCCGCCGTACACCGCGTGATGCGCGAACGCCGCGACATCCGCAACGGTTTCCGCAGCGACCCGATCCCCAACGATGTGCTGCTGCGCGTCCTGGAGGCGGCCCACACCGCTCCCAGCGTCGGCCACTCCCAGCCCTGGGACTTCGTCGTCATCCGCTCGGCCGAGACCCGCGAGAAGATGCACCAGCTCGCCATGCAGCAGCGCGAGGCGTACGCCAAGTCGCTGCCCAAGGCGCGCGCCAAGCAGTTCCGCGAGCTGAAGATCGAGGCGATCCTGGAGACGCCGGTCAACATCGTCGTCACCGCCGACTCGACCCGTGGCGGCCGGCACACCCTCGGCCGGCACACCCAGCCGCAGATGGCCCCGTACTCCTCCGCGCTCGCCGTCGAGAACCTCTGGCTCGCCGCCCGCGCCGAGGGCCTGGGCGTCGGCTGGGTCAGCTTCTTCGACGAGCGGGAGATGGTCCGCGAACTGGACCTGCCCGAGCACCTCGAAGTCGTCGCCTACCTGTGCGTCGGTTACGTCGACGAGTTCCCGGAAGAGCCCGAGCTGCTGCAGGCCGGCTGGTCCAAGCGCCGTCCGCTGTCCTGGGTCGTCCACGAGGAGACCTACGGCCGCCGTGCGCTGCCCGGCGAGAGCCCGCACGACCTCCTCCAGGAGACCTTGCAGGGCATCCGCCCGCTGGACGCCAAGGCGCTCGGCGAGGCCTGGGAGCGGCAGAAGCGGATGACCAAGCCCGCCGGGGCGCTGGGCATGCTGGAGATCATCTCCGCGCAGCTGTGCGGACTGTCCCGCAAGTGCCCGCCGCCGATCCCGGAGCCGGCCGCCGTCGCGATCTTCGCCGGTGACCACGGCGTGCACGCCCAGGGCGTGACCCCCTGGCCCCAGGAGGTCACCGGCCAGATGGTCGCCAACTTCCTGGGCGGCGGCGCGGTCTGCAACGCCTTCGCCCACCAGGTCGGCGCCGAGGTCTGCGTCGTGGACGTCGGCGTGGCGAGCGACCTCCCCGCCACCCCGGGGCTGCTGCCGCGCAAGGTCCGCCCCGGCACCGCCGACTTCACGGCGGGCCCGGCGATGACCCAGGAGGACGTGCTCAAGGCGATCGAGGTCGGTATCGACACCGCCCGCGATCTCGTCGCGGCCGGCAACAAGGCGCTGCTCACCGGCGAGATGGGCATCGCCAACACCACCACCTCCGCCGCGCTGATCGCCGTCTACACCGGCGTCGATGCGGCCGAGGTCACCGGCCGCGGCACCGGCATCAACGACGAGACGCACGCCCGCAAGGTCGAGGTGGTCCGCCGCGCCCTGGAGCTGCACCAGCCCGACCCGGCCGACCCGATCGGCGTCCTCGCCGCGATCGGCGGCCTGGAGCACGCGGCCATGGTCGGCCTGATCCTCGGCGGCGCCTCGCTGCGTACGCCGGTGATCCTCGACGGGGTGAGCGCCGGCGCCGCCGCACTCGTGGCCCGCGCCATCGCCCCCGAGGCGCTGGCCGCCTGCATCGCCGGCCACCGCAGCGCCGAGCCGGGCCATGTCGCGGCCCTGAACAAGCTGGGCCTGCGTCCGCTGGTCGACCTCGATCTGCGCCTCGGCGAGGGCACCGGCGCCCTGCTGGCGCTCCCCGTGGTGCAGAGCGCCGCCCGCGCCATGCACGAGGTCGCGACCTTCGACTCCGCCGGAGTCACCGAGAAGATCTGAGCGGAGCAGCCGCCCGCCCCCGCATGACCCCCGGCCCGCAGCCCCATAGGCTGTGGGCCGGGGCCTTACCCGCCACCCCGGCCGTACCACCTCTTCACCAGCCGCTTCAGCGCCGCAGCGGCTTGGCCGGCCGTCGAACTCGCCTCATCCGTACAAGGAGCCGTACCGCCATGGCTGAGCATGCCGCCGAACACGCCGCCTACCCCGTCGGACTGCGGCTCTCCGGCCGTCGGGTGGTCGTCCTCGGGGCCGGGCAGGTCGCCCAGCGCCGGCTGCCGTCGCTTCTCGCCGCGGGCGCCGATGTCCTGCTGATCTCCCCGTCCGCCACCCCGTCCGTCGAGGCGATGGCCGACGCCGGCGAGATCCGCTGGGAGCGCCGCCGCTACCAGGACGGCGACCTCGCCGACGCCTGGTACGCGCTGATCTCCACCGACGACCCCCAGGCCAACGCCGCCGCGTCCCAGGAGGCCGAGGACCGCCGGGTGTGGTGCGTACGCTCCGACGACGCCGAAGCGGCCACCGCCTGGACCCCGGCCACCGGCCGCAGCGAGGGCGTCACGGTCGCCGTGCTCACCGGCCGCGACCCGCGCCGCTCCGCTGCCGTACGCGATGCGATCGTCGAGGGCCTGCGGGAGGGCAGCATCGCCGCTCCGCACCACCGTCGCCCGCACACCCCGGGCGTGGCGCTGGTCGGCGGCGGCCCCGGCGACCCCGATCTGATCACCGTCCGCGGCCGCCGGCTGCTCGCCGAGGCGGACGTGGTGATCGCCGACCGGCTCGGCCCCCGCGACCTGCTCGCCGAACTCCCGCCGCATGTCCAGGTCATCGACGCCGCAAAGATCCCCTACGGCCGCTTCATGGCGCAGGAGGCGATCAACCAGGCGCTGATCGAGCACGCCAAGGCGGGCAAGGCCGTGGTCCGGCTCAAGGGCGGCGACCCGTTCGTCTTCGGCCGCGGCATGGAAGAGGCCCAGGCGCTCGCCGACGCCGGTATCCCCTGCACGGTCGTCCCCGGGATCTCCAGCACCATCTCGGTGCCCGCTGCCGCCGGTATCCCCGTCACCCACCGCGGCGTCGCCCACGAGTTCACCGTCGTCAGCGGCCATGTCGCCCCCGACGACGAGCGCTCCCTCGTGGACTGGCCCTCGCTCGCCAGCCTGCGCGGCACCCTCGTCGTCCTGATGGGCGTCGAGAACAGCGGCGCCATCGCCGCCAAGCTCATCGAGCACGGCCGCGCCGCCGACACCCCGGCCGCCGTCATCCAGGAGGGCACCACCGCCGCCCAGCGCCGGGTCGACGCCACCCTCGCCACGCTCGGCGAGACCGTACGGGCCGAGGGCGTACGCCCCCCTGCGGTCATCGTGATCGGCGAGGTCGTCACCGTCGCCCCCGCCCCCACCCGCAGGTAAACCGGTCCCGTACGCGGCACGGGACCCCCGACACCGACGAAGGCACTCTCCCCGTGGCAGAAATCATCACCGTCGACGACCCGGACGACCCCCGGCTGGCCGACTACACCGGCCTGACCGACGTCGAGCTGCGGCGCCGGCGCGAGCCCGCCGAAGGGCTCTTCATCGCCGAGGGCGAGAAGGTCATCCGGCGCGCCCGGCACGCCGGCTACCGGATGCGCTCGATGCTGCTCTCGGCGAAGTGGGTCGACGTCATGCGCGATGTCATCGACGAGATCCCGGCACCGGTCTACGCCGTCAGCCCGGACCTGGCCGAGCGGGTGACGGGTTATCACGTCCACCGCGGCGCCCTGGCCTCCATGCAGCGCAAGCCACTGCCCCCGGCCGGGGACATCCTGGCCGGGGCCCGGCGCATCGTGGTGATGGAGGCGGTCAACGACCACACCAACATCGGTGCGATCTTCCGCAGCGCGGCGGCCCTGGGCATGGACGCGGTGCTGCTCTCCCCGGACTGCGCCGATCCGCTCTACCGCCGCTCGGTGAAGGTCTCCATGGGCGCGGTGTTCTCCGTGCCCTATGCCCGTCTGGAGAGCTGGCCCAGGGACCTCGCCGCCGTACGGGAAGCGGGCTTCAAGCTGCTCGCACTGACCCCGGCCGAAAAGGCCACCGCCCTCGACGAGGCCGCCCCGCACACCCTGGAGCGCGCCGCCCTGATGCTGGGCGCGGAGGGCGGCGGCCTGAGCACCGGCGCGCTGCGGGCCGCCGACGAATGGGTCCGCATCCCGATGGCGCACGGCGTGGACTCGCTCAACGTCGGAGCGGCCGCCGCGGTGGCGTTCTACGCGGTGGCGACGGGCCGCCCGGAGTCCTGACCCGCCGGCCACCGGCGGCCGGTCAGCCGGAGTCGGCCTGACGGAGTCGGCCTGACGGAATAGTGCCCTGACGGAATGGTGCGGAGGGGGATATCTCTCGACGGGAACATCTCCCTGGGAATCACTCCCTGGGAACCACTCCCTGGGAATATCTCCCTGGCCCCGCCGAGTTGTGGCCCCACAGGGGGCGCCCGCATCCCCTAGGGGATCTGTTCCCCCGCCCCCCAGGGCCCGCCCGCGCCTACGCCCCCGTACGAGGCGACCGGCGCCGGCCGTTCCACCCCCAGCCCGCTGGTCGGCCCCTGACACCCCTGCGCGGCCGCGATACCCAGCGCCACCAGCAGCGTCACCACCACGAACACGATGATGCGCTGACGCAGCAGCCGGCGGTCGGGACCGGGCCGGCGCCCGCCCGAGGTCGTCCGCACCGGAGTACGTGAACCGTTTCGCCCCGGCGGACGGGCGGCCGGGGCACCCCGAGCGGCGCGCCCGCCGGTCCGCGGACCCTTCCCCGCGGCCGAGGCCGGACCGGACGGCCGGGCGGCCGCGTCACGCGGCGCCGCGGGACGGGGGGAATGCGGCCGCGGAGTGCTCCCCCCGGTCCGCCGCTCGGTGCGCTGCCGCGCGTACTCCTCGGCCCGCCGGCCGGTCGGCCGCTCCGACAGACGGCGTTCCCAGCCGGCCCCGGCCCCCGTCCCGCTCTCCAGGGGGCCGCCCGACAGCCCGTGCGCCTCACGGGCGGCGATCTCCTTGAGCCGCAGCGACAGCGACAGGGTGCTGGGGCGGTCCGCCGGATCCTTGGCCAGACACGAGGCCAGCAGCGGCGCCAGGGCATCCGGCACCCCGGCCAGCTGCGCCTCCTCGTGGACCACGCGGTAGAGCATGACCTCCGAACTTCCCTGCCCGAAGGGGGAGTCCGCGGTGCAGGCGTAGGCGAGGGTGGCGCCCAGCGCGAAGATGTCCGTCGCCGGGGTCACGGCGGCCCCGCGCACCTGCTCCGGCGCCAGAAAGCCCGGCGAGCCGACGGCCGTGCCCACATGCGTCAGCGTGCTGGCGCCGGTCGCCCAGGCGATACCGAAGTCGATGATCCGCGGGCCCTTGGGCGACAGCAGAATGTTGGACGGCTTCAGATCGCGGTGCACCACGCCCGCGTCATGGACGGCCAGCAGCCCCTCGGAGAGCGCGGCGCCGACGGAGGCGACCTGCGCGGGGGACAGCGGCCCCTCCTCGTTGACCTTGTCGTGCAGCGAGGGGCCCGGGACGTACTGCGTGGCGAACCACGGCCGGTCCGCGTCGAGATCGGCCGCCACCAGCCGCGCCGTACAGCCGCCGCGGATCCGCCGGGCGGCCGACACCTCGCGCGCGAACCGCGAACGGAACTCCTGATCCTCCGCCAGATCCGGCCGGATCACCTTGAGCGCCACCCGCTGCCCGCGCTTGTCCGAGCCGAGATAGACCACGCCCATCCCGCCCGCGCCCAGCCGACGGTGCAGCCGGAACGTCCCGACGACACGCGGGTCCTCGCGTCGGAGCCGCATCATCGCCATGTCCGTCCCCTACCTGCGGTGGGGAGCCCCCTCCGCTGCCAACCGTCTGACGTGGCACAGCTTACGGATTGACGGCTCGCTGTGCGCAGAGGCCGCGCATGCGTCGGCCGCCGGATTGTCCGTGGCCGGTGCCGATTCCGCAGCACAGGGGCGGAATCGGGCCCGGCCCCGCCCGGCTTCGTGCCGGGCCTCCCAAAGATCCCTCACAGCAGGGGGATTGACACGATGAAGGGTGATCGGGCCCGGTTGGTGAGGGATGCCGGGGATACGGTCCCGGCCGGAAAACGGCGGCGGGCGGGGCAGCGGGACGGGGCAGAGCCGCCGGGTGCGGGGGAGCGGCCGGCGTGAGCGAGGTCACCCTCAGGAGTGCGTGCGCCGCCGCATTTCGACGGTACCCCTCGGGGATGCCCCCCAGGTCCTGGACGTGTCTCTCCACCCAGGGGAGTACGTGCAGTCCGGTTTCGTCATCCTCCCGGAGGCCGACGAATCGGTACGACGGCATGACGCCTGCCGCCGGCCGGCTGCCTACTGTGGTGTTCAAGCGGCGGGCGCAGCACTCGTCCCCCGAGGTCAGACGCCCGCCGCCCCAGAAACGACGGGAGCGGGGCGATGGCAGAGACCTCAGGACGGACGGCCCTTCGGGCGCAGGGGCGCCGGGCCGCCGCGGCGTTCGACGGCCGGCAGTCCTCCGGCACTCGCCACCCCCTCGTCGCGGTGGCCATGGCGCTGCCGCTGGCGTTCCTTCTCGCCGTCGTCTTCGGCGGCTGGGAAGCCGTCATGACACAGGCGTCGTCCGTGGTCGGAATGCTGGGGCGCTGAACGGCGCCCCAGGACCCGGGAGAGCGGCCCGGGACGGGGACCTCCGGCTGAATCACCCCGTGGGGACGGGGGGTACGGCGGACGGCACGACGGCCGGGCATCTGGGGAGATGCCCGGCCATCGGGTTTTCCGGCCACGGCCCGTACCGGCCGCCCGTGGCCCGCGTACGATCCCAGGCCGGGCCGCACGGCCCGTACAGCCACCCACGGCGCATCTGGCCCATACGCCACCCACGGCACATCCGGCCCGCACGGGACTCGGGGGAACGATGACCGCACCACTGCTCGCCCGCCTGGCCGCCCTCACCGCGGCAGACGCCCCGGGCGGCACCCCGGACACCGCCCCCGAGGTGCTGGCCGACCGCCCCGACGGCACCGTCGTCCGCAGCGGCCGCACGGTCGCCAAGGCCCACGCCCCCGACGACGACCCGCACGACCTGGCCACCCGGCTGCGGATCGCCGCCCACCCCCTGCTGCACGGCATCCTGCTGCCCCCGCTCCCGGTCACCGCCCCCGACGGCCTCCTCACCCGCACCGACGACGGCCGGGCCCTCACCCGCTGGCCCTACGGCAGCCCGGTCGCGCCGGACGACCCCGACGCCGCGCCCTGGGAGGACGCCGCCCGCCTGCTGGCCCGTCTGCACTCCGTCGACCCGCGCCAACTCCCCGGCCCCGTGCCGCCGATGCGCGGCCCCGCCAAGGCCGCCCGCGCCCTGGCCCGGCTGCGTACCGCCCTGGCCCCCGCCGGCGGCCCGCCGTCCGCCCCCGGCGCCGGACCGCTGCCCGCGGCCGCCGCGGCCATTGCGCGCGCCGGGGAGCTGCTGCCGCCCTGGGCCCGGTGCGCGCCCTCTCCGCCGCGCACCGGCACCCTGTGCCACGGCGATCTGCACCTGGGCCAGCTGGTCCGCTACCCGGCCCCCGACGGCCCCTGGCTCCTCATCGACATCGACGACCTGGGCCTGGGCGACGGCGCCTGGGACCTGGCCCGCCCCGCCGCCTGGTTCGCCACCGGCCTGCTCGCCCCCGACATCTGGACGCGCTTCCTGGCCGCCTACCGCGCCGCCGGCGGCCGCGCCGTCCGCCCCGCCGGTGACCCCTGGCCCGACCTGGAGATTCCCGCCCGCGCCCTGACCGTGCAGACCGCCGCCCGCGCCGTCGCCAAGGCCGCCGACGCCGCCCGCCGGCTGGACGAGGCGGAGACCGCGCTGGTCGATGCCTGTGCCCGGATGACGCCGCTGCCGCAGCACTTGGCGCCTGCCGGGCCCGTCGTAGGGTGAACCCCGCGCCGCCGGGAGGCCGTTCCGGAGGCGCCGCAGCGAGCAGTGCCGGATGAGAAGGAGTGAAGCCGACGATGCAGTGCCCCAAGTGCCATGCACCGATGCACACATACCAGCGCAATGGCGTCCAGATCGAGCAGTGCGCCGGCTGCCGGGGGATCTTCCTGGACTACGGCGAGCTGGAGGCGCTGAGCCGGCTCGAAGCGCAGTGGATCCAGCAGCCCCCGCCGCCGCCCGCCCCGCAGGCCTACCCGCCCGCCCCTGCCTGGGGAGCCCCGCACCAGAGCCACCATGGCCACCACGGACACCAGGGCCACCACGGTCATCACCACCGCAGCTTCGGCCACATGCTCTTCTCGTCCTGAGCGCTCTTGTTCCGATCGCTCTTGTTCTGAAAAACGCCCGAGGGCCGGAGCGATGTGCTCCGGCCCTCGGGATCAGGTGTGGACGATACTGGGATTGAACCAGTGACCTCTTCCGTGTCAGGGAAGCGCTCTCCCGCTGAGCTAATCGTCCTCGGGACCGCAGATCACGAAGATCCGCAGCTGCGTGCGCGATACTGGGATTGAACCAGTGACCTCTTCCGTGTCAGGGAAGCGCTCTCCCGCTGAGCTAATCGCGCGGGGCCCGGTGAAGCCGGGCAGTGGACGATACTGGGATTGAACCAGTGACCTCTTCCGTGTCAGGGAAGCGCTCTCCCGCTGAGCTAATCGTCCTTGGAGGTGGAGACGGGATTTGAACCCGTGTAGACGGCTTTGCAGGCCGTTGCCTCGCCTCTCGGCCACTCCACCAGGAGTGAGGGGGTTCGGGAAGATCCCCCACATCGAGCGGACGACGAGACTCGAACTCGCGACATCCACCTTGGCAAGGTGGTGCTCTACCAACTGAGCTACGTCCGCAGGTGTCTCTCCCAGACTACGTCCGGGAGCTACTCGGCCTCCGGGGCGCTTCCGCGTCCCGGCGACGTGTTGAACTCTAGCGGATTCCGGGGCCAGTACAAAAACGCGTTTGTGCAGCGTGCTGCGCCGGGCCGCCCGGCACAGGCGGGGTCCGGGCCGCCGCCATAGACTCGCTGACGTGCACGACTTCGCTCCCATGGCCCGCTTCGGCGGCCTGATAGCCACCGACCTGCGCGATGTGACCAGTGATCCCGCGGCGCTGGACTCCTCGGGCTGGTGGGCGGTGGCCGCCGACTTCGAGGGCGCCGTGGTCTGCGCCCGCTTCGGCGACGTACGACCGGCCACCGCAGCGGACGAGCCCGCCCCCGGCGGCTGGCGCGGCCCCGTACCCGGCGCCTGGACCAGTTCGCTGGACCGGGACGCCTATACCGGCGGCGTACGGCGCATCCGTGAACACATCGCGGCCGGCGATGTCTACCAGGTGAATCTCTGCCGGGTCCTGACCGCGCCGCTGCCCGATCCCGGCCGCGCCGACGTCGATGCGCTGTCCGCCGTGCTGGCCCGCGGGAACCCGGCCCCGTACGCGGGCACGATCCGGCTGCCCCGGCACGGCGTCGAGATCGCCAGTGCCTCCCCGGAGCTGTATCTGCGGCGCGACGGCCGCACCGTCGCTTCCGGGCCGATCAAGGGCACCGGCCGGACCGCGGCCGATCTCTCGGAGAAGGACCGGGCGGAGAACGTGATGATCGTGGACCTGGTCCGCAACGATCTCGGCCGGGTCTGCGCCACCGGGACCGTCACCGTCCCGGCACTGTGCGCCGTCGAGGAGCACCCCGGCCTCGTCCACCTCGTCTCCACGGTGCGCGGTGAACTGGCCGAGGAGAACGAGAAGACCGCCTGGGCGGATCTGCTGGACGCCACCTTCCCGCCCGGGTCGGTCACCGGCGCCCCCAAGTCCAGCGCGCTGCGGATCATCGACGAGCTGGAGACCGCGCCCCGCGGCCCGTACTGCGGAGGCATCGGCTGGGTCGATGCGGACCGCCGCACCGGTGAGCTCGCGGTCGGCATCCGTACGTTCTGGATCGACCGCACCCCGCCCGGCGGACCGGTGCTGCGCTTCGGGGCCGGCGCGGGGATCATCTGGGACTCCGATCCGGAGCGGGAGTGGGCGGAGACGGAGTTGAAGGCGCGCAGGCTGCTCGCGGTAGCGTCGGGCGCGCACGAGGCGACTGGAGGTACGCGATGAAGATCTGGCTCGACGGAGCACTGCAGGAGGCCGCCGGCGCCCGGGTCTCGGTCTTCGACCACGGGCTGACGGTCGGCGACGGAGTCTTCGAGACCATCAAGGCCGAGCACGGCCGCGCCTTCGCCCTCACCCGCCATCTGGAGCGGCTGACCACCTCCGCCCGCGGACTCGGCCTGCCCGATCCCGATCTCGACGAGGTACGGCGCGGCTGCGCGGCGGTCCTCGACGCCAACCCGATGGCCCTCGGCCGGCTGCGGCTCACCTACACCGGCGGCGTCTCCCCGCTCGGCTCGGACCGCGGCGACGCCGGTCCGACGCTGGTCATCGCGCTGTCCGAGACCGCACGCCGCCCCGACGGCACGGCCGCCGTCACCGTCCCGTGGACCCGCAACGAACGCGGCGCCCTCACCGGCCTGAAGACCACCTCGTACGGCGAGAACGTCGTCGCCCTGGCCCGCGCACGGGAACAGGGCGCCTCCGAGGCGCTGTTCGCCAACACCGTGGGCGCGCTCTGCGAGGGCACCGGCTCCAACGTCTTCGTCGTCCTGGACGGCGAACTGCACACCCCGCCATTGCACTCCGGCTGTCTGGCGGGCATCACCCGGGCCCTGACCATCAGCTGGGCCGGCGCCAAGGAGACCGATCTGCCGCTGGACGCCCTGGAGCGGGCCGAGGAGATCTTCCTGACCTCCACCCTGCGCGACGTCCAGGCCGTCACCCGGATCGACGGCCGCCAACTCGCCGACGGCCCGGGCCCGGTGACCGCGGAAGCCATGCGGATCTTCGACGAGCAGTCGGCCGCCGACTTCGATCCGCGGTGATGACGGGAGCGCGCGCGGGCGAGTAGAAAGTCCTGGTGACCACAACGCTGCGCCCCGCGGGACCGGAAGAACGGCACGACGACGGGGGCCGGGCCCGCCCCTACGACATCTGCGTCAACAGCCGCCGGGTCGGCGGGATCCGGCTGACGACCGACGCCCGGTTCGGCCCGACGGCCGGCCGGATCGCGGACCTGGCCATCGACGCAGCGGACCGGCACCGCGGCCGCGCCACGGTCGCCGCGCTCGCCGCCGAGGAAGTGCTGCGCGGCTGGGGCTGCCGGCAGATCGAGCTGACCGTCCCGGCCGGCGCCGCGGCGGCCCGGCGGCTCGCCGCGACGCTGGGTTATACCGAGCGCAGCCGCACGATGAGCAAGTCCCTCGCCGGCCCGCCCGCCCTGCCCGACGGCAGCAGCGACCGGGCGCTGAGCGAGGAGGAGTACCCGGCCTGGCGGGAGGCCGCGCTCGCCGAGCACCTCCGTACGCAGCTGGCCCAGGGGATGCCCCGGGCCCGCGCCGAAGAGGCCTCGGCCGCCGGCCATCGCGCACTGCTTCCCGACGGCGTCGCCACGCCCTACCAGGTGCTGCGCATCCTGACCCACGGCGGCGCGGACGTCGGCAGCATCTGGGTCGCCCTGCGGATGCCGGAACAGCCGGGCGGCTATGTGGTCGACGTGCAGGTCGCGCCCGGACACCGCGGGCAGGGGCACGGCCGCACCCTGATGCTGGTCGCCGAGCGCGAGAGCCTCGCCGCCGGCCGCACCACCCTCGGGCTGAACGTCTACGCGGACAACGCGCCCGCGCTCGGCCTCTACACCTCGCTGGGCTACCGGCCCACCGGCTATCTGCTCTGGAAGCCGATCCTGTGACGGAGTCCGGCGGGGCTGAGGCTCAGTCCTGTTCGGCAAGCAGCCGGTCGGCGATCTCCTCGATACGGGCCCGCAGCCCCTCCTGGCTCGTGCCGCCGTCCAGCCGCTCGCCGCCGATCACATACGTCGGGGTCCCGGTCACCCCGATCGCCTTGCCCTCGGCCTGGTCCGCGTCGACGATCAGCAGATGCCGCCCGTCGATCAGCGCGGTGTCCAGCTCCTCGGCGTCCAGCCCCAGCTCCCCGGCGACCTCCAGCAGCAGCTTCTCGCCCCGCGCGGCGAGCTCCCCGCTGCGCGCCAGCACCGCCTCGATGTACGGCCAGCCCTGCCCCTGCTCGATGGCCTCCTCGGCGGCCTGCGCGGCGACGTAGGCGTGCTTGTGCTTGGCCAGCGGGAAGTGGCGCAGCCGGATGTCCAGCCGGTCGCCGTAGTGCGCCCGCAGCGCCCGCAGGTCCTCCAGGGCGGCGTGGCAGTCGGGGCACTGCAGTTCGCACCACACGTCCAGAACGGGGCGGACGGGAGGCGCGGCGGCGGAGCTGGTGGAGTCGTTCATGGGAGTCAGTCTTCCAGCCCTCCGGCCGGTGCCCGAACCGGGACCTGCGAAGGAGCCCGACCCCGAGATGTCCCTGAGGCCGTACCGGAACATGGTCCGTGCGGCCCCGGACAAGGCAGGATGGAAGGGAGCAGACTGCCTGCTCACCCATCCATCGGCAGGAGGACCGGATGCTGACCTCGACCGTCTGTGCCGCGGTGTCGGCAGCGGGCCTGGGCATCGCCGCGATCACGGCATACCGCAAGCGGTTCCTGGCCGCGACCCGCATCGCCGCCTTTTCCCTGATCCCCATCGGCCTGGTGATGACCGGCGTCATCGACTGGGTCACCGGCATCGTCTTCAAGCCCACGGTCTGGGCCGGCTTCGGCCTGCTCGCGCTCTCGTTCGTGCTGTTCATGCTCAGCCGGGCCGCGGAGCGCCGCAGGGGCGGGATCGGCAGCCGCAAGGAGCGCAAGGCCGCGGCAGGCTCCCGGCCCGACGCGGTGGCCCCGGCCGCCTCCGCCCCGTCCCTCGGCGCGGGCCGGGCCGCCGCGCAGCCGGCCGCCAAGGGGAAGGCCGCGCCGGACAAGGCCGGTGCCCCCAAGGATGACTTCTCGGACATCGAAGCGATCCTGAAAAAGCACGGGATCTGATGAACTACCGCTGCTGAGGCGCCGATCGGCCGCGCTCAGACGATCATCTGCGTCATGATGCGCGCGAGATGAACGATGAGTGCGCCCTCGCCCAAGACGACGCCCCGTCCCCCGAACCGCGCGGTTGCCTGTTCGCGCTGTCCCAGCCGCCGCTGATGCTCTTCCTGGCCGTCATCGGCTTTCTGCTCCTCCTCGGAGCCGTACACGACCTCTACATCCTGTGAGGCCGTCCGGTGCGTCGCGGACCAGGGCCGATCCGGCCGGGGCCGCGCGGCAGGGGCTCAGCCCGCGGCCTCCCGCCGCCGTGCCCGGTAGGCCGCGACATGCAGCCGGTTGCCGCAGGTACGGCTGTCGCAGTAGCGCCGGGAGCGGTTGCGGGAGAGGTCGACGAAGGCATGCCGGCAGTCCGGCGCCTCACAGCGCCGCAGCCGCTCGCGCTCCCCGGCAACGACGATGAACGCCAGCGCCATCCCGCCGTCCGCGGCCAGATGCTCGGCGACCGAGGCGCCCGGCGCGAAGTAGTGGATGTGCCAGTCGTACCCGTCGTGATCGGTCAGTCGCGGGGTGGTGCCCGCCGAGGCGACCAGCGAGTTCAGCTGCTCGGCCGCGGTGCGGTCGTCCCCGGCCGCGAAGATCTGCGCGAACCGCTCCCGCAGGGACCGTACGGCGCTCAGATCGCCCGTACCGAGCGTGCCCACGTCGCTGATGTCGTTGCGCCGGACGAACTCCCCGAGGGCCGCGAGATCGGCCAGGCTGTCGGGCGCCCCGGGCGCTTCGCCCTCCGGAGCGGTGTTCAGCAGATCGACGACCGCGTCCAGTGCGCACCGGGTGTCATGGGTGATCATCACGGTTCCGCTCCCTGGCAGGGTGGGGCCGGACGGGTACCGCCCCTGGTGTGGTGGCCGAATGGTCGCCGACTCTAGCGCTTCGAACAAGCTTCAGCGCCGACTCCGCGGTGGGTCCGCGGCGACGACGCCGAAGTGTGCCGTATGAACTTGTCGGTCCTGCGCCGTCTCCCCGAGTCGGACGGGCGCAAGTGTGAGCGGGTGAGTGCTTTCGGTAACCGGTCTGCGTCTCAGCTCTCCGCGAGGATGTGCGAGAGCTCGGTGTCGAGATCGAAATGCCGGTGCTCCGTACCGGGTGGTACGGCGGCATCGGTCCTTTTGAGGAACGACTCGAGAGCCCGCGCGGGCGCCTCGAGCAGGGCCTCGCCCTCCGGGGAACTCAGGGCGATGCACACGACGCCCTGTCCGTGGCTCCGGGACGGCCATACGCGGACGTCTCCGGTGCCCGTGGGCCGGTGCAGGCCCTCGGCGAGGAGGTCGCGGGCGAAAACCCATTCGACGGTCTCCTCGGCTCCGGTGTGGAAGGTGGCATGCACGGCGTAGGGATCGGCCGTGTCATACCGCAGGCCCGCGGGTACAGGCAGTGAGGACTCGCTCGACACAACGAGGCGCAGGTGCAGCTCGCAGCTGACCGTGGTGTTCATAAGCGCCAGGGCCTTTCGCTCAGTGTGCGCTCGGGGATTCGCACGTCGGCGAAATCGACATGCCACCTACGGTGCCGTTGTAAACCCCTCTGACGGTTTTGGGTGGCTTCAGGTACCTCTTCCGGCGGATTGCGAGATCGTCCTCGTCGGTAATTCCGGCGAACCCGCACCTTCCGGTAAGTTTGTGACCATGAATACGCAGAGTAACGGGGGGTCGGGAATCGTGGAGGAAGACGCTCCGGCCGGGCAGCCGCTCGGTTCGAGAGCGCCGCACTTCATCAAGCGCTCCCGGCCGCTTCACATGAGCTGGCAGGTCGGAGTTTTCGTCGTCGGGCTCGCGGTCGTCGTGGCCGGCGTGATCATGCTGCCGCTGCCGGGGCCGGGCTGGTTGGTGATCTTCGGCGGTCTGGCGATCTGGGCGACGGAGTTCGTCTGGGCCCAGCTGGTGCTGCGCTGGACCAAGCGCAAGGTCACCGAAGCGGCGCAGAAGGCGCTGGACCCCAAGGTGCGCCGGCGCAACATCGCGCTGACCGCCACCGGCGTGGTGATCATTGCGGTGGCGCTCGGGGCCTATGTGTGGCAGTTCGGCTTCGTGGTGCCGTGGCACGTTCCGGAGTGACCGGGAAATGGTCAGAAGTGCCCCCCGGCGTGGGGTAATGTTGGCGATGCGCCCGGGCGATTAGCTCAGTGGGAGAGCGCTTCGTTCACACCGAAGAGGTCACTGGTTCGAACCCAGTATCGCCCACCCCGGACGGCGGCCCGGAGACTCCAAGTCTCCGGGCCGTCGCGGTTGTTGGACGGGCGCGCCGCCCGGGGGCGCACACTGGGATCATGTCCGACTGGTCACGCCGTCTGCACCGCTACCGCTTCCGCACCGTTTGGCTGCTGCCCGCGACGCCCACCGTCGTCTATGCGGTCCTCGAACGTGCCGAGGCCTACCCCTGCTGGTGGCCGCAGGTCCGCGCGGTGACCCCGCTCGACGACCGCAGCGGGATCGCCCGGTTCCGGTCGCTGCTGCCGTACGACCTGACGGTGGTGGCGAGCGAGCGGGTGCGCGACCCCGGCAGGGGCGTGCTGGAGACGGTGCTGCGCGGGGACCTGGCCGGCTGGGCGCGCTGGACGGTCGTCCCCGGGGCGGGCGGCACCCGCGTCGTCTTCGAGCAGGACGTCGAGCTCTGCAAGCCGCTGCTGCGCAGGTTCGCGCTGCTGGGGCGGCCGGCGTTCCTCGCTAATCATGCGCTGATGATGCGGGCCGGGCGGCGCGGCCTGGCCGCCTGGCTGGCCCGTGGATGAGCGGCGCCGGTCGCCCCGGAGGGCGGCCCCGGGGCGCCGGTGAACAGGAATTTGATGCCAGGCCCGGGCGGCCTGTATTGTTCTGCTCGTTCGAGCGGGAAGCTCCGCCGACACCCGGGCGATTAGCTCAGTGGGAGAGCGCTTCGTTCACACCGAAGAGGTCACTGGTTCGAACCCAGTATCGCCCACCGGGATCAAGAACCGGGCCGCCAAAAAGCGGTCCGGTTCTTTTTGTTGGAGAACGCCGCGCGGGAATTCCCCCCGGCCCTTTGCCGGCCGGCCCCGGAAATTGCTGATGAACAATCAGGCCGCGGCGGGGAGGTCGGGACGCAGCGGCCAGTGCGGATCGACGGATTCGGGATTGCCGCTGCGAGCGAACCACGCCTCCAGCCCGCGCGCCTGTGCCGCGTGCCAGACCGCCTGCCGGGTGTGCAGCTCCGCCGGCTGGAGCCCGTCCAGGCGGTCGGCGAAGCGGTGGCCCAGGGCCCGGACGACCCGTAGCGCGGCGAGTGCGTCGGCGGCCGCCTCATGGGCGTCGGTCAGCTCGACCTCGTAATGCGCACACAGGTCGGTGAGCGTACGGCGGCCCTTGCGGTAGCGGTCCAGGTGCTTGTCGAGGACCCGGGGGTCCAGGACGCGCAGCGGATGGCCGCCCAGGTAGGCGTCGAGCGAGCTGGCGCGATGCCGCCTCAGCTCGCGCTGCAGGAGGGTGAGATCGAACGGGGCGTTCATCACGACCAGCGGGCGGCCGGCCACCGACTGGGCGGCCAGGGCGCGCGCGACCTCCTCCAGCACCGGCGCCGGCCAGCGGCCGTGCAGCGCGAGATGGTCGGCCGTCAGGCCGTGCACCGCCGTCGCGGCCTCGGGTATCTCCACGCCCGGGTTGATCAGCCAGCGGGTGACCCGGGGCGCGGAACGCGGGGTCTCCTGGACCACCAGGGCCGCGGAGACGATGCGGTCCCGCTCGACGTCGATGCCCGTGGTCTCGGTGTCGAAGGCGGCAAGCGGACCGTCATACCAACACGGCATCATCCCAACTCCTCGCGCTCGTACGGCGGATGACGTGCGCGTCATCCGAGCTGGTGATACCCGAGCGGCCCGGTCGTCGAACCGCCTTTGTTTGCGGACCACTTGACGGGGAGACAACCAGAGGGACGGGCCGGCGCGGATTTTGCCCCCTCCCCGTCATCCACACGCATCGATCGGCACAGCCCGGAAGGCCTTGAGCGATGACGCTCGCGCAGCCCGAACCGGGCGGGCTGCTGCCCCCGCGGGTCCCCCCGCAGCGCGGCGGACTCGCCACCACTGCCTGTATGGAGACCCTTCAGGTGGGGTATCTGCACGCGGTCGCCGCCGCCTCCGGGTGCTCGCTGGCGCAGCCCTTCCCGGACAACGGAATCGACTGGCACGTCAGCCATGGCGCGCCCGGCCACACCGTCGACGACGAGGTCACCATCAAGGTGCAGCTCAAGTGCACCTACCAGACCGCACCCCGCCCGCCGGGGCCGACCTTCGCCTTCACCCTCGACAACGACCATCTGGTGAAGCTGGCCCGCACCCCCGTCACCGTGCACAAGATCCTGGTCGTGATGCTGGCCCCGCGGACCCGGGAGGACTGGCTGCGGGCCTCGCACGACCGTCTCGAACTGCGGCACTGCTGCTACTGGATCAACCTGGCCGGTCATCCGGTGACCGGCCGGCGCAGGACCACTGTGCGGATTCCGACCGCGCGGATCTTCGACGACCGAGCGCTCTGCGAGATCATGACGCGGGTCGGGGCGGGAGGGAGACCTTGATGTACCGGCCGACCGACGATCACGATGCGCGGC
The DNA here is from genome assembly GCF_900221035.1 of Streptomyces sp. 2323.1. NCBI lineage: Bacteria > Bacillati > Actinomycetota > Actinomycetes > Kitasatosporales > Streptomycetaceae > Streptomyces > Streptomyces sp. 2323.1. Next base: position 6,672,460 of record NZ_LT907981.1, read on the forward strand.
TGCTGGATCCCGCGCAGCTCGACCCGGCGGTGCTCGGTGCGCTGCTGGCGCGGCACGGCTGGCGGCGCCGGGGCGGGGCCGCCGGCCATTACGCCCGGTGGACGCCGCCCGGCGGCGCGGCCGGCACCAGCCTGCTGGTGCCGCACGACCGCCGCTTCCCCGACAGTGGGGAGCTGCTCGCGGAGGCGCTGGCGGCGCTGGCGCAGAGCGCCGCGCCCTCGGCCCGCGAGGTGCTGATGGGGCTCGCGGTGCCCAGTGACGAGGTGCGCTGGGAGCGGGAGGTCCCCGACGGGGGCTCCGGGGCCGCGCACTGGGTGGCGCAGGAGCAGCTGCGCGGGGCGGCCCGCTCGATGCTGGTCGCCGGGGCGCTGGGGACGTACGGCCGGGCCGGCTACTACGGCGCGCGGCACCGCCTGCAGGCCGAGGGGTTCCTGGGGGACGTGCTGGTCGGTCCGGCGGTGGCCGGGCGCCGGCTGACCGCGTTCGTCCCGGTACGCGGCGGGCGCGGCGCGGTCGCCGGGCTGCAGCGGGCGCTGCACGCGGCCCGTGACGCCACCGACTACCAGCGGGCCACCGGCGGGATGGAGGCCTTCGACGCGGCCGTCGAACTGGGGGTCTGCCATGAGCTGGTCCAGGCGCTGATCGCGCTGGTGCGGGATGCGGAGGGGGCGCGGATCTCGGTCGAGTGGTCACCGGGGGCCGGCGCCCCGGCCGGCTGTCCGGCCCGCCCCGAAGCGGTGGAGTTCTCGCCCGGCGATCTGCCCGCGCTGCAGCAGGCCGCCCAGCGCTACGTGCGCGCGGAGCCGTCGCTGCCGGTGCGGGTGACCGGCGCGGTGGTACGGCTGCGCAGGGAGCGGCCGGGCGGTCCCGGCACGGTGCGGCTGCGGGTGATCACCGGGGCGGACGTGGTGCAGGTGCGGGTCGCGCTGGGGGAGGAGGACTACCGCATCGCCGGGCACGCACATCTGGTGGGGCTGCCGGTCCGGGTGACCGGGCGGCTGGAGAGCCGGGGCGGATTCCGCCGCATCACCGGCGGCCGTGACGTCACGCCCGTACAGGTCGACGAGGCCGAGCGGGACCGGCTGCTGAAGTCGCTCCAGGAGAATCTCGACTTCTTCGAGGAGGCCTGCGGCGCGGAGGACTGAGCGCCCGCGCGCCGGGGTGGTGAAACCGTTTCGCGGTCCGGTCCGGCGGCTCGGTACGATTCTGCTGCGCAGCAATCGCTGACGCGAAAGAGACATGAGTCAGGAGAGACCGGTGTCAGACGTCCGTGTGACCGTCCAACGCGATTCCGAGCGGGAAGAACGCGTGGTGACCACGGGGACTACGGCCGCCGACCTCTTCCAGGGCGAGCGCAGCGTCGTCGCCGCGCGGGTGGCCGGACAGCTGAAGGACCTGGCGTACGAGATCGCCGACGGCGACGCGGTCGAGCCCGTCGAGATCACCTCTGAAGACGGTCTGAACATCCTGCGGCACTCCACCGCGCATGTGATGGCGCAGGCGGTGCAGGAGCTCTTCCCGGAGGCGAAGCTCGGCATCGGGCCGCCCATCAAGGACGGCTTCTACTACGACTTCGACGTCGAGACCCCCTTCCACCCGGACGATCTCAAGCGCATCGAGAAGAAGATGCAGGAGATCCAGAAGCGCGGGCAGAAGTTCGCGCGCCGGGCGGTCAGCGATGACGCCGCGCGCGAGGAGCTGGCGGACGAGCCGTACAAGCTCGAACTGATCGGGCTCAAGGGCTCCGCCGCGGACGCCGCCGAGGGCGCCTCCGCCGAGGTCGGCGCCGGCGAGCTGACCATCTACGACAACCTCGACGCCAAGACCGGCGACCTGTGCTGGAAGGACCTCTGCCGGGGTCCGCACCTGCCCAGCACCCGCGCCATCCCGGCGTTCAAGCTGATGCGCTCGGCCGCCGCGTACTGGCGCGGCAGCGAGAAGAACAAGCAGCTGCAGCGGATCTACGGCACCGCCTGGCCGACCAAGGACGAGCTCAAGGCGCATCTGGAGTTCCTCGCGGAGGCCGAGAAGCGCGATCACCGCAAGCTGGGGTCCGAGCTCGATCTGTTCTCCTTCCCGGAGGAGCTCGGCCCGGGCCTCGCCGTCTTCCACCCCAAGGGCGGCGTCGTCCGCAAGGTGATGGAGGACTACTCCCGCAAGCGGCACGAGGTCTCCGGCTACGAGTTCGTGAACACCCCGCACCTCTCGAAGGAGCGCCTCTTCGAGATCTCCGGGCATCTGCCGCACTACGGCGAGTCGATGTTCCCGGCCATCGAGTTCGACGAGCAGAACTACCGCCTCAAGGCGATGAACTGCCCGATGCACAACCTGATCTTCAAGTCGCGCGGCCGCTCCTACCGTGAACTGCCGCTGCGCCTCTTCGAGTTCGGGACGGTCTACCGCTACGAGAAGTCGGGCGTCGTGCACGGCCTGACCCGCTCGCGCGGCTTCACCCAGGACGATTCGCACATCTACTGCACCAAGGAGCAGATGCCGGAGGAGCTCGACACGCTCCTCACCTTCGTGCTCGACCTGCTGCGCGACTACGGCCTGAACGAATTCGAGCTGGAGCTGTCCACCCGCGACCCGGAGTCGGACAAGTTCATCGGCTCGGACGAGGACTGGGAGGAGGCCACCGAGGCGCTGCGCCAGGCCGCCGAGAAGCAGGGTCTGCCGCTGGTCCCGGACCCGGGCGGCGCCGCGTACTACGGCCCGAAGATCTCGGTGCAGGCGAAGGACGCGATCGGGCGGTCCTGGCAGATGTCGACTCTGCAGGTCGACTTCAACCAGCCCAAGCGGTTCGGCCTGGAGTACACCGCGGCGGACGGCTCCAAGCAGCAGCCGGTCATGCTGCACCGCGCGCTGTTCGGCTCGATCGAGCGCTTCTTCGGCGTCCTGCTGGAGCACTACGCGGGCGCGTTCCCCGCCTGGCTGGCGCCGGTCCAGGCGACCTGCATCCCGATCGGCGACGCGCATGTGCCGTATCTCCAGGAGTTCGCCGCGGAGGCGAAGGCCAAGGGGCTGCGGATCGAGGTGGACTCCTCGTCGGACCGGATGCAGAAGAAGATCCGCAACGCGCAGAAGTCCAAGGTACCCTTCATGATCATCGCCGGTGACGAGGACATGGAGGCCGGCGCGGTCTCCTTCCGCTACCGCGACGGATTCCAGAAGAACGGCATTCCGCGGGACGCGGCGATCGCCGAGATCCTGGATGTCGTGGAGCGCCGCGTCCAGGTGTGACGCCCGCTGCGTGCGCGGGGCCCCGGAGAGCGATCCGCTCCCCGGGGCCCCGTCACGTTTCGCCGTCCTGCCGGAAGCGGCGCAGCAGCCAGGAGGAGAACGAGCCCACCACCGCGCCGACCAGCGCCACCCCGACGAACATCAGCGCCACCGCGACCACCCGGCCGCGCGGGGTGACCGGGGTGGCGTCCCCGTACCCCGTCGTCGTCAGGGTCGAGGAGGCCCACCACACCGCGTCGCCGAAGGTGTGGATGTTCGCGCCCGGAGCGGCGCGCTCGTCGTGGTAGACGGCCAGGCTGGCCGCGAAGCCCAGCAGCAGCGAGGTGATCCCGGTGTACGCCATCACCCGGGCTTCGAGGGCGAGCCGCGGATGGTCCCGGCGCCGCTGCATCCGCTCGTGCATGTCGACGATCCGCAGCGGCCGCAGCAGGGGCAGCACGGTCACGATCAGGTCCAGCCAGCGGGTGCGCAGAAAGTGCCGGCGGTCGTTGCTGAGCGCCAGCCGCGCCAGATATTCGACGACGAAGAAGCCCCAGGTGACGAGGGTGACCAGCTCCCACCAGGTCTGCCAGCCGGGGGAGAGGTCGGGGACCAGCACCCGGACCGTGTAGGAGGTGAGGAAGAGGAGCGAGGCGGCAAGGAGGTACGGCTGGGCGGTCTGCTCCCAGTCCCACAGCCGCTGCTCCCTGTCCACCGGCACAGCATCGCGGAGCGGGGGGTGCCCGGCGCCCCAACGACACGGTGCCAATGGGCGAAGCCATATGCTGGCCCGTATGACAAGCGAGCCGGAGCAGCAGATCGGAGTCGGGACGCAGGACGCCTTCCAGCGCCTGTGGACGCCCCACCGGATGGCCTACATCCAGGGGGAGAACAAGCCGACCGGCCCGGGCGCCGGCGACGGCTGCCCGTTCTGCACGATCCCCGAGAAATCGGACGAGGACGGCCTCGTGATCGCGCGCGGTGAGCATGTCTACGCGGTGCTGAACCTGTACCCGTACAACGGCGGCCACCTCATGATCGTCCCGTTCCGGCACGTCGCCGACTACCTCGATCTGGACGGTCCGGAGACCGCTGAGCTCGCCGAATTCACCAAGCGGGCGATGACCGCGCTGCGTACCGCGTCCGGGGCGCACGGCTTCAACATCGGGATGAATCAGGGCACGGTCGCCGGCGCCGGGATCGCGGCCCACCTCCACCAGCACGTCGTCCCGCGCTGGGGCGGTGACACCAACTTCATGCCGGTGGTCGGCCACACCAAGGTGCTGCCCCAACTCCTCGCCGACACACGGGCGATGCTCGCCGACGCCTGGCCCGCGTAAGGCGGCGTCGCCTCGTCCGGGACCGCCGTCCGAGACGACACGCACCAGGGCGAATCGGATAGATCGCCCTAATTCCGATTAATTGCCCCTCTAATGGGGTGGTGACTTCCCTAGATCGCCGCTCCGTGCTGCGCGCGGCCGCCTCGGCGGCCGCCGCCGGTGCGCTCGTGGCGGGCTGTGACCCGGTCCGGGACGAGGACCCCGGCGCCCGGCACGCCCGCCGGGCGAGCCCGTCCGGGGAGGGCCACCCCGTGCCCGCCCCGGTGCACGCCGCCCGGCCGCCGACCCGGGTGCCCGGTCTGCCCGTGGAGATCGCGCACGGGCCGCGCACCGGCCATGCGGTCGCGCTGACCTTCCACGGCAGGGGCGACCCCATGCTGGCCAGGGCGCTGCTGGGCGAGGCCGAGCGGGCCGGTGCCCGGGTCACTGTGCTCGCCGTCGGGGACTGGCTCGACGAGCAGCCCGCGATGGCCCGCCGGGTGCTCGACGGCGGCCATGAGCTCGGCAATCACACCATGCACCACCGCAACATCTGCGCCCTGCCGGCCGCCGAGGCGTACGCCGAGATCAGCCGGTGCGCGGACCGGCTGCGCGCGCTCACCGGGACCATCGGCAGCTGGTTCCGCCCCTCACAGGCCCAGCGGGCCACGGATCTGGTGACCCGGCTGGCCCGCAAGGCCGGCTATCCGCATGTCCTGTCCTACGACGTGGACTCCCACGATGCCGACGACCCCGGAGCCCCGGCCGTCCAGCGCGTGGTCCTGGACTCGGTCGCACCGGGCTCGGTCGTGAGCCTCCACCTCGGGCACGCCGGCACGGTGGCCGCGCTGCCCCCGATCCTCGACGGCCTCCGCCGGCGCGGTCTGCGCGCGGTGACGACAACGGAGCTAGTGACGTGATGGCTGACCGGACCCGTACCCACCACCGCCGGATCCTGCGCGCGCGCCACCGGGCCGCCGCCCTGCTCGCCGTGGCCGCCGCGCTGCTGGCGGCGGGCTGCGGGGGCGGTGACAAGGCCGGCCCCTCCGCGCACAGCCAGCGGCCGGTCGAACGGGTGCCGCTCAAGGCCGCCAGGAACGGCCTGCCGGGGATGCCGCCGCTGCTGGACGCACACGACCTCTACGCGGCGGACCGGCCGGGCCTGTTGTCCCCGCAGGTCAAGGACTTCCCCTCGCGGATCTACGTCCCCAACACCGGGTCCGACACGGTCAGCGTCATCGACCCGAAGACCTACAAGGTCATCGAGACCATTCCGGTGGGCATCCAGCCGCAGCATGTGGTGCCCTCCTGGGACCTGAAGACCCTCTGGGTCAACAACAACCGGGGGCATGACCTCATCCCGATCGACCCCGCCACCGGCAAGGCCGGCGAGCCCGTCAGGGTCCACGATCCGTACAACCTCTACTTCACGCCCAACGGGAAGTACGCGATCGTGATGGCCTCGATGGACCGTCAGCTGGTCTTCCGCGACCCGCACACCATGGAGGTCCGCAAAGCGCTTCCGGTGCCCTGCGGCGGCGTCAACCACGCCGACTTCTCGCCGGACGGGCGGTACTTCATCGTCTCCTGTGAGTTCTCCGGCGAACTGCTCAAGGTCGACACCGAGAAGATGAAGGTCATCGGCCAGGAGAAGCTGCCCTTCGAGGGGGCGATGCCCCAGGACGTCAAGATCTCCCCGGACGGCAGGACCTGGTATATCGCCGACATGATGGCCGACGGCATCTGGGTCATGAACGGCGACAGGTTCGACCGGCCGCGGCTGATGCCGACCGGCAAGGGCGCCCACGGCCTCTACGTCAGCCGCGACTCGCGGTACATGTACATCTCCAACCGGGGCGAGGGCTCCATCTCCCTGCTGGACTTCAAGACCGGCGAACTCGTCGACAAGTGGCACATCCGCGGCGGCGGCAGCCCCGACATGGGCGGTCTGTCCACCGACGGCAAGGTCCTGTGGCTGTCCGGCCGCTACAACTCCGAGGTCTATGCGCTGGACACCCGTACCGGCAAGACCCTCGCCAAGATCCCCGTTGGCCAGGGCCCGCACGGTCTGGCCGTCTATCCGCAGCCGGGACGGTACTCCCTGGGACACACCGGCATCTTCCGCTAGCGGCGCCCGGCCGGACCCCGCGCGTACGGCCGGGCCCATGTGCGTACGGCCGGACCCCGCCCGGGGCCCGGCCGTCTCCGACTAGGCGTTGTACTCGTCCGCCTTCGACGGCTCCACGCCCTGGATCATGCCGCTGAGCACCAGGGAGCGGTTGGTGAAGCGCTCGGTGTCCACGCCGTTCTCCTGCAGCACGCTCATCGCGGCCGCATGGACCGTGCGCAGCACCGGAGTCGCGGCCCGCAGCGCGTCATCGGCCATGAAGCGGTGCCGCCAGGGCTTGTCGGCCCAGACATGGCGCAGGCCGAACGGCTCGGGGAGGGTCAGCTTGCCGCCGAGGAAGTCCAGGACCGGCGGGAACCACGTCAGCGGGGCCCGGGCGGTGAGCCGGACCACCTCCTGCGGCTCGATGAGCGGGAGGTGCTGGGTCCGGGTCTCCCAGAACTTGATGACCTTGGCGACGTCCTTGGTCTTGGGCTCCGGCTTGGTCGTGAACAGACCGTTGACCGGGCCGAGGGCATGGCCGGTCACCTCGATGCGCAGGGTCTCGTGGAGCACGGTGACGGTGATCATCAGGGTGATCACCAGCTGCCCGTCCCACAGGACGAACTGCACGCCGAGGTAGTGGCGGTTGCCGCTGCCGAACTGCTGCTCGTTGCAGATCCGCTCTATCTCGTGCCCGCGGATCTGGAATGCCTCGACGTGCGTGCCCTCGGGGCGGCTGACGGCGGCGGCCTTCTCGCCGACCGGGGAGACGATCCAGTGGCGTACGGACGGCGCGGGGAAGCCGCCGGTGTGCAGCGGACTGCGCTCCAGCAGCCGCAGCCGGTCGTGGATGGCCCGGATGACGTCCCAGCTGCGGAACGGGTGGATCTCGGCGGCTCCCGGCGCCGGCGTCAGATCCTCGGCGAGCTGCCAGCTGCCCCAGCGCGTTCCCATGCCGAGTATCCCCTTGGGGCCGGCGTAGAAGACGACATTGCTCTTCTGCTCGGCGGAGATTTTGGCGAGATTCTGGCGGAGGGTCTCGGCGGCGATCTGGTTCGGGTCCTGCGGCACCGCCTCGGGGATCTTCGCGGCCACCCCGCCGCCCTCCAGCAGCCCCTTCCAGGCCTCCCGCATGGCCACCGCGGTCTTCTCGCAGATCTGCTTGGCCCACCACCAGCCGATCATCGGGGCGATGATCATGGCGCGGCCGTACATCGGCCAGAAGCCGTTGAGCGGCAGCTTGATCATGAAGAACAGGCCCAGGCCGGCCAGCACCGTCAGCAGCAGCCCGCCGATCAGGGACAGGCCCGCGCCCGCGCCGTCCTTGGAGAGCATCTTGCGCAGCTGGAAGGCGCCCAGCCACAGCAGCACACCGGGCAGGAACACCACCCCGAACAGCACCATCAGCAGCGTCAGCTTCATGTCGCGCTGCTTGCGGATGCGGGTGGCGGACAGACAGTGCTCGACGATGGTCTGCGGCTCGGTCCCGAAGGACTGGATGAGCGGCTTGCGGTCGCCGCCCAGCATCCGCACCTGCACCGCCCGCGAGAACGCCTCGCCGAGGTTGGGCGCGAACAGCGACAGTTTCGGCTTCTTGATCTCGGACTTGCCGGATTCGGAGTCCGCATCGGAGATCTTGGTGAGCAGGCAGTCCCGGTAGGCGGCCGAGGCCAGCGCCTGGGTCGCCGCCGTCTGCCCGGCGCTCCCCGAGAGCGGGACCTGCGCCCCCGGGCTGAAGTCAAAGCCGTCTGCCACTACCGCCCCCCACACCGCACGCATCCGATGATGCGGCTCTTCCCGACTTCCGCTGACGGCACACCTGCTGAGAGCCTGTCGTCGAGCCCGTGACCTCTTCCTGCGCCGTCGGACGGTGCGTACAACGGCAGGAACTCAGCGTACAGCCGCCGCCCGGCCCAAGGGAGTTGAGCGGGACGGCGGCTGCCGTGAGGGCCGGCCGGCCGTTGACTATCCGCCGTTCTCGGCCTGTTCCCGCCACTTGTCGGCGAGTTGCGGCGGCATCGGCTCATGCCGCAGGTGGGTGCGGGAGAACCGCCCCGTGCCGTGCGAGAGGGAACGCAGATCGATGGCGTACCGGTCGATCTCGATCTCGGGCACCTCGGCCCGGACCACCGTGCGGCCCGCGCCCGACTGTTCGGTCCCCACGACCCGTCCGCGGCGCCCGGACAGATCGCTCATCACCTGGCCGACGAATTCGTCCGGAACCATCACGCTCACCTCGGACACCGGTTCGAGCAGATCGATCCGGACCTCGCCGGCGGCCTCGCGCAGCGCGAGCGCGCCCGCCGTCTGGAAGGCGGCGTCCGAGGAGTCGACCGAGTGCGCCTTGCCGTCGAGCAGGGTGACGCGGATGTCGACGAGCGGATGCCCGGCGGCGACCCCGCGCGCGGCCTGGGCGCGTACGCCCTTCTCCACGGACGGGATGAACTGCCGGGGCACCGCACCGCCCACGACCTTGTCCACGAACTCGATGCCGGAGCCGCCCGGCAGCGGTTCCACCTCGATCGCGCAGATCGCGAACTGGCCGTGCCCGCCGGACTGTTTCACATGACGTCCGCGGCCCGCGGCGGGGGCGGCGAAGGTCTCCCGCAGCGACACCTTGTGGGGGACGGTGTCCACTTGCACGCCGTAGCGGGTCCGCAGCCGTTCCAGCGCCACATCGACATGTGCCTCGCCCAGGCACCACAGGACCACCTGATGGGTGTCCTGATGGTGCTCCAGGCGCATCGTCGGATCCTCCGCGACCAGCCGGGCCAGGCCCTGCGAGAGCTTGTCCTCGTCGGCCTTGCTGTGGGCCTGGATGGCGACCGGCAGCAGCGGGTCGGGCATCGTCCAGGGCTCCATCAGCAGCGGGCTGTCCTTGTCGGACAGGGTGTCGCCGGTCTCGGCCCGGGTCAGCTTCGCCACACACGCCAGATCGCCGGCGATGGCCTGCGACATCGGGCGCTGCTGCTTGCCGAACGGGGCGGACAGCGCGCCGACCCGCTCGTCGACGTCGTGGTCCTCGTGGCCCCGGTCCTCCAGCCCGTGACCGGAGACATGCACCGTCTCGTCCGGGCGCAGGGTGCCGGAGAAGACCCGTACGAGCGAGATCCGGCCGACGTACGGGTCGGAGGAGGTCTTGACCACCTCGGCCGCGAGCGGACCGTCGGGGTCGCACTTCAGCGCCTCCCGCGGGGCGCCGTCCGGGCTGGTCACGGCGGGTGCCTCGCGCTCTACCGGGGTCGGGAAGCCGCCGGTGATCAGCTCCAGCAGCTCCATGGTGCCCAGCCCCTGCCGGGCGCCCTCGGGGGCCGGGGCCGCGGCCAGCACGGGGTGGAAGGTGCCGCGGGCGACGGCGGTCTCCAGATCCCGGGTGAGGGTCTTGATGTCCATCTCCTCGCCGCCGAGATAGCGGTCCATGAGGGACTCGTCCTCGCTCTCGGCGATGATGCCCTCGATCAGGCGGGCGCGGGCCGCCTCGATCCGGGGCAGCTCGTCCGCCGTCGGCGCGCGTTCGGTGCGCTCGCCGGAGGAGTAGTCGTAGACCCGCTGGGAGAGCAGCCCGATCAGGCCGTGTACGGGGGCGTGGCCGTCGGCGCCCGGTGTCCCGTACAGCGGGAGGTAGAGGGGGAGCACGGCGTCCGGGTCGTCGCCGCCGAACGCGGCGCGGCAGTGCTCGGTCATCGCATCGAAGTCGGCGCGGGACGCCTCCAGGTGCGTGATGACCAGCGCCCGCGGCATGCCGACGGCCGCGCACTCGTCCCAGACCATCCGGGTCGCCCCGGCCACCCCGTCGGCCGCCGAGACAACGAAAAGGGCCGCGTCCGCTGCGCGCAGACCGGCCCTGAGTTCCCCGACGAAATCGGCGTATCCGGGGGTGTCCAAGATATTGATCTTGACTCCGCCCCAGTCCACCGGGACCAGTGAGAGCTGTACGGAGCGTTGCTGGCGGTGCTCGATCTCGTCGTAGTCGGAAAGACAGCCGCCGTCCTCGACGCGGCCCGCGCGATTGACCGCGCCGGATGCCAGCGCGAGGGCCTCGACCAGAGTGGTCTTTCCCGATCCGGAGTGGCCGACCAGCACCACATTCCGCAGGTCCGTGGGCTGGCCGGCCGTTGATGCCCTGCGGGCGGCTCCCGGGTGTGTACTCGTCTTCTCGCTCATGTGTCTCGCCTCCAGGTCGACACTTTGCGGTGATTCGAGCTTTCCACCGAGGTCATCCTGCGTCCATACATGGCGCAGGGAACCAGCCCTCCCAAGGGTCCCCGGCAGGGGCCCGAGGGCGTGCCCGGCGGCGCGCGCCGCCGGCCCCGAGCCCTGGTATGCACCCCGCGCCGCGATGCGTTCGCGGTGCCCCGTGGCCGCCTGGCTACGATGGGCCAGCCGGTGGCCCCTTGACCTCGCGGCCCGTATCGACCTCCGGGAAGGCCATGCTGAACAAGTACGCGCGTGCTTTCTTCACGCGTGTTCTCACGCCGTTCGCCGCCCTGCTCATCCGCATCGGCGTCAGCCCGGACGCGGTCACCCTCGTCGGGACCGGAGGCGTGGTGGCCGGCGCCCTGATCTTCTACCCGCAGGGCGAGTTCTTCTGGGGCACGGTCGTCATCACCCTGTTCGTCTTCTCCGACCTGATCGACGGCAACATGGCGCGGCAGCTGGGCCGGTCCAGCCGCTGGGGGGCCTTTCTCGACTCCACCCTCGACCGGGTCGCCGACTCGGCGATCTTCGGCGGGCTCGCCCTGTGGTACGCGGGGCGCGGCGACAGCCTGGCGCTCTGCGCGATGGCGATCTTCTGCCTCGCCAGCGGCCAGGTGGTCTCGTACACCAAGGCGCGGGGCGAGGCCATCGGGCTGCCGGTGGCCGTCAACGGCCTGGTGGAGCGCGCCGAGCGGCTGGTCATCACGCTGGTCGCCTGCGGCCTGTCGGGCCTGCACGCCTTCGGGGTACCCGGAGTCGAGGTCCTGCTGCCGATCGCCCTGTGGATCGTCGGCATCGGCAGCGCCGTCACCCTGGGCCAGCGCGTGGTGACGGTACGCCGGGAGTCGGCCGAGGCCGACGCCGCCGTCGCACAAGGGGGGAACAGCGCATGAGTCCACGCACGAAGGGGCTGCCGGGATTCGACCCCGGCAAGCTCACCGACGCGCTCTACGGCCTGGGCTGGAGCACGGTCAAGAAGCTTCCCGAAGGGGTCGCCGTACGCCTCGGGCGGCGGATCGCCGACACGGTCTGGAAGCGCCGGGGCAAGGGCGTCCTGCGCCTGGAGGCGAACCTCGCCCGGGTGGTCCCGGACGCCTCACCGCAGCGCCTCGCCGAGCTCTCCCGGGCCGGGCTGCGCTCGTACATGCGCTACTGGATGGAGTCCTTCCGGCTGCCTGCCTGGAGCAGGGAGCGGATAAAGGCCGGTTTCACGCCCGAGGACATCCACCTCCTGGAGGACGGGCTCAAGAGCGGCCGCGGCGTCATCCTCGCCCTGCCGCACATGGGCAACTACGACCTCGCGGGTGTCTGGGTCACCACCAAGCTCAACACCCCCTTCACCACCGTCGCCGAGCGCCTCAAGCCCGAGACCCTCTACGACCGCTTCGTCGCCTACCGCGAGGGCCTGGGCATGGAGGTCCTCCCGCACACCGGCGGCGAAGCCTTCGGCACGCTCGCCCGCCGGCTGCGGAACGGCGGGCTGGTCGCCCTGGTCGCCGACCGCGATCTGTCCAGCTCCGGGATGGAGGTCAAGTTCTTCGGCGAGGCGGCGAAGATGCCGGTCGGCCCCGCGATGCTCGCCGTACAGACCGGCGCCATGCTGCTGCCGGTCACCCTCTGGTACGACGAGACCCCGATCATGCGCGGCCGGGTCCACCCCGAGATCGAGGTCCCGGAGACCGGCACCCGCACCGAGAAGGCCGCCGAGATGACCCAGACGCTCGCCGATGCGTTCGCCTCCGGCATCGCCGACCACCCCGAGGACTGGCACATGCTGCAGCGGCTCTGGCTCGCCGATCTGGAGCCGCGCGAGCGGCCCGGCACACCGGGCGGGGCCAGTGCCCCCGGAACGGAGCAGGCGTGAAGATCGGCATCGTCTGCCCGTACGCCTGGGACGTCCCCGGCGGCGTCCAGTTCCACATCCGGGACCTGGCCGACCACCTCATCCGGCTCGGCCACGAGGTCTCGGTCCTCGCCCCGGCGGACGACGACACCCCGCTGCCGCCGTACGTCGTCTCGGCCGGCCGCGCCGTGCCGGTCCCGTACAACGGCTCGGTCGCCCGCCTCAACTTCGGTCTGCTCTCCGCGGCCCGGGTGCGCCGCTGGCTCCAGCACGGCGCCTTCGACGTCATCCACATCCATGAGCCGGCCTCGCCCTCGCTGGGCCTGCTCACCTGCTGGGCGGCCCAGGGCCCGATCGTGGCGACCTTCCACACCTCCAACCCGCGCTCCCGGGCGATGATCGCGGCCTACCCGATCCTGCAGCCCGCGCTGGAGAAGATCAGGGCCCGCATCGCGGTCAGCGAGTACGCCCGCCGCACCCTCGTCGAACACCTCGGCGGCGATGCGGTGGTCATCCCCAACGGCGTCGACGTCGACTTCTTCGCCACGGCCGAGCCCAAGGCGGAGTGGCAGGGCCGCACGATCGGCTTCATCGGCCGGATCGACGAACCGCGCAAGGGCCTGCCGGTCCTGATGAAGGCGCTGCCCGCGATCCTCGCCGAGGTGCCCGACGCCCGCCTGCTGGTCGCCGGACGCGGCGACGAGGAGGAAGCCGTCGCCGCACTGCCCGCCGAGATGCGCTCCCGGGTCGAATTCCTCGGCATGGTCAGCGACGAGGACAAGGCCCGGCTGCTGCGCAGCGTCGATGTCTACGTCGCGCCCAACACGGGCGGCGAGTCCTTCGGCATCATCCTCGTCGAGGCGATGTCGGCCGGTGCCCCCGTATTGGCCAGCGACCTCGACGCCTTCGCTCAGGTCCTGGACCAGGGCGAGGCCGGCGAGTTGTTCGCCAACGAGGACGCGGACGCGCTTGCCGCGTCCGCGGTACGGCTCCTCGGCGACCCCGGTCGCCTCGGGGAACTCCGCGAGCGCGGCAGCCGCCATGTTCGCCGATTCGACTGGTCCACCGTGGGCGCCGACATCCTCGCCGTCTACGAGACGGTCATGACCGGGGCGGGGGCCACCTCGGTGGCCACGGACGAACGGGCGGGCCTGCGGGCGCGTCGCCGCCTGGCGAAGGATTGAGGCCTCCCACGTTTTTTGCCGTCCCGCCGTGGGGGTTGCTGCGCTTTGCGGCGCGGCGCACGTTGTCGGCTTTCCCGCCGCGGTGTCGTCTCGCCGTTGCGCCTGCGGCGGGCGTGGGTTGTTGGGTGCGGTGCCGCTCCTCCGGACTTCGTCCTGCGGCTCGGCCCCTCCCGTGAGTGGGGGAGGAATCAGGCCGGTGGGGGTGTTTGTAGGTGGTCCGGTGCGCCTTTGTCGGTCGCAGTGGACTGGCTACGAGTGGCCCGCCCCCACCCACCGTCACTCTCTCCCCCAACGGGAGGGGGCGGGCCGGAGGGGTCGGTGTGTGGGACGTAAAGCGAAGCAGTCCCACACACCGGCCCCGGAGGTCCGTCACCGCACCCGACACCCACCCAGCCCGCCGCAGGCGCAACGGTGAGCAAGCCCCACGGCGGGCCAGCCGACAACGTGCGCCGCGCCGCACACCCACGGCGGGCCAGCCGACAACGTGGGAAGAAACCCAAGCGCAGCGGACCGGTAACGTGACCCGTCGTGACCACGTTCATCTGGATCGTCGCCGCGATCATCCTCATCGGCATCTACCTGAGCTGGACGGCGGGCCGGCTCGACCGGCTGCACGCCCGTATCGACGCGGCCCGGGCGGCTCTCGACGCCCAGCTGTTGCGGCGGGCGTCCGTCGCGCAGGAGCTGGGTACCGCGGGTGTCCTCGACCCCGCCGCGTCGATCGTCCTCTACCAGGCCGCGCACCAGGCCCGGCAGGCCGAGGAGGATCACCGCGAGGTCGCCGAGAGCGAGCTGAGCCAGGCGCTGCGGGCGATCTTCGCCGAGGAGGCGCAGGTGGAGGCCGTACGGGAAGCCCCCGGCGGCGAGCAGACGGTCACCGAACTCACCGCCGCGGTGCGCCGGGTGCCGATGGCCCGCCGCTTCCACAACGACGCGGTCCGTGCCGCCCGCGCCGTCCGCCGCCACCGGCTGGTGCGCTACCTCCGCCTCGCCGGCCATGCGCCCTTCCCGCTGGCCTTCGAAATGGACGACGAGCCACCGGCCGTACTGGACGACCGCTCCGCCGGGAACTGAGCCGGGGGAGGAGTCGCAGGCCGCGACGCCGGGCGGTGACGAGCCACTGACCTCTAATTGGCCCTTTTCCCGGGCCACTCACAAACGGTTGTGTGTGCGCATCAGTACATTCACCCGCACTGAGTGAGGTCACACGTGTCCAGCACGCCCACCACGCCCCAGAACCCCGAGACCGGAACCGCGCGCGTCAAGCGCGGCATGGCCGAGCAGCTCAAGGGCGGCGTGATCATGGACGTCGTCACGCCGGAAGAGGCGAAGATCGCCGAGGACGCGGGCGCCGTCGCCGTCATGGCCCTGGAGCGGGTCCCCGCCGACATCCGCAAGGACGGCGGCGTGGCCCGGATGTCGGACCCCGACATGATCGACGGCATCATCAACGCCGTCTCCATCCCGGTCATGGCCAAGTCCCGGATCGGCCACTTCGTCGAGGCCCAGGTGCTGCAGTCGCTCGGCGTCGACTACATCGACGAGTCCGAGGTCCTCACCCCGGCCGACGAGGTCAACCACTCCGACAAGTGGGCCTTCACCACCCCCTTCGTGTGTGGTGCGACCAACCTGGGTGAGGCGCTGCGCCGGATCGCCGAGGGCGCCGCGATGATCCGTTCCAAGGGCGAGGCCGGCACCGGCAACGTCGTCGAGGCGGTCCGCCACCTGCGTCAGATCAAGGGCGAGATCGCCCGGCTGCGCGGCTACGACAACAACGAGCTGTTCGCCGCCGCCAAGGAGCTGCGCGCCCCGTACGAGCTGGTCAAGGAGGTCGCCGAGCTCGGCAAGCTGCCGGTCGTGCTGTTCTCCGCCGGCGGTGTGGCCACCCCGGCCGACGCCGCGCTGATGCGCCAGCTCGGCGCCGAGGGCGTGTTCGTCGGCTCCGGCATCTTCAAGTCCGGCGACCCCGCCAAGCGCGCCGCCGCGATCGTGAAGGCCACCACCTTCTACGACGACCCGGCGGTCATCGCGGACGCCTCCCGCAACCTGGGCGAGGCCATGGTCGGCATCAACTGCGACACCCTCCCCGAGGCCGAGCGCTACGCCAACCGCGGCTGGTAGGACGGCAGATGAGTATCCCCACCATCGGTGTGCTGGCCCTCCAGGGCGACGTCCGCGAGCATCTCAAGGCGCTCGCGGACGCCGGTGCCCAGGCCCGGCCGGTGCGCCGTGCCGAGGAACTGGCCGCGATCGACGGCCTGGTGATACCGGGCGGCGAGTCCACCACGATGTCCAAGCTGGCGGTCGTCTTCGGCATGCTGGAGCCGCTGCGCGCGTTCGTGCGCGCGGGCAAGCCGGTCTACGGCACCTGCGCCGGCATGATCATGGTCGCGGACAAGCTGCTGGACGCCCGCGACGACCAGGAGACGTTCGGCGGGATCGACATGATCGTGCGCCGTAACGCCTTCGGGCGGCAGAACGAGTCGTTCGAGGCGGCCATCGACGTCGCCGGGATCCCCGGCGGGCCCGTCGAGGGCGTCTTCATCCGGGCGCCGTGGGTCGAATCGGTCGGCGGCGAGGTCGAGGTGCTGGCCACGTACGACGGGCACACCGTGGCCGTGCGGCAGGGTAACGTCCTTGCCACGAGCTTCCATCCGGAGCTCACCGGCGATCACCGGGTGCACGCCCTGTTCGTCGACATGGTGCGTCACACCGTGTGATCTGGCCCCGGTAGGATCTCAGCGTTCGTTCAGAAATGGGTTACGCGAAGGAGACAGGCGGATGTCCGGCCACTCTAAATGGGCTACGACGAAGCACAAGAAGGCCGTGATCGATGCCAAGCGCGGCAAGCTCTTCGCGAAGCTGATCAAGAACATCGAGGTCGCCGCCCGGACCGGCGGCGCCGACCCGGACGGCAACCCGACCCTCTTCGACGCCATTCAGAAGGCCAAGAAGAGCTCGGTGCCCAACAAGAACATCGACTCCGCGGTCAAGCGCGGTGCGGGTCTCGAAGCCGGCGGCGCCGACTACGAGACGATCATGTACGAGGGTTACGGCCCCAACGGTGTCGCGGTGCTCATCGAGTGCCTCACCGACAACCGCAACCGCGCCGCCTCGGACGTCCGCGTCGCCATGACCCGCAACGGCGGTTCGATGGCCGACCCGGGTTCGGTGTCGTACCTGTTCAACCGCAAGGGCGTGGTGATCGTCCCCAAGGGTGAGCTGAGCGAGGACGACGTCCTGGGCGCGGTCCTGGACGCGGGGGCCGAAGAGGTCAACGACCTCGGCGAGACCTTCGAGGTGCTCAGCGAGGCCACCGACCTGGTCGCGGTCCGCACCGCCCTCCAGGAGTCCGGCATCGATTACGACTCGGCGGACGCCAACTTCGTCCCGACCATGCAGGTCGAGCTGGAGGAAGAGGGCGCACGCAAGATCTTCAAGCTGATCGACGCGCTGGAGGACAGCGACGACGTGCAGAACGTCTTCGCCAACTTCGACGTCTCGGACGAGGTGATGGCCAAGGTGGACGCCTGACGGGCGGACACGCAGGGCCGGTTGACGGGCCGACGGGGACACACCCCGTCGGCCCGTCGGTTTGTCAGTGGCAGCCACTAGTGTGCTGATCAGGGGGCATGCGCTCCCGAAGTGGGAACAGCCGACCGAGCGGACGAGGGGCGGGAGCGATGAAGGTGCTGGGGGTGGACCCGGGGCTGACGCGCTGCGGGGTCGGGGTGGTCGACGGCGTCGCGGGGCGCCCGCTGACCATGATCGGCGTCGGCGTCGTGCGCACCCCGGCGGACGCCGAGATCGCCCACCGTCTCGTCGAGATCGAGCGCGGGATAGACGCCTGGCTCGACGAGCACCGTCCGGACTGCGTCGCCGTGGAGCGGGTGTTCAGCCAGCACAACGTCCGTACGGTCATGGGCACCGCCCAGGCCAGCGCGGTCGCCATGCTGTGCGCCGCCCGCCGGGGGCTGCCGGTCGCGCTGCACACCCCCAGCGAGGTCAAGGCCGCCGTCACCGGCTCGGGCCGTGCCGACAAGGCCCAGGTCGGCGCGATGGTCACGCGCCTGCTGCGGCTCGACGCGCCCCCGAAACCGGCCGACGCCGCCGACGCCCTGGCCCTCGCCATCTGTCACATCTGGCGCGCGCCCGCGGTCAACCGCCTCCAGCAGGCGCAGGCCGCCGCCCGCCGCGCCGCTCCCGCATCCGTCCCCGCCGCCGGCCTCCGCCGGGCGGCACCCCAGAAGGGCACTCGATGATCGCCTTCGTTTCCGGCCCGGTCGCGGCCCTTGCCCCGGACACCGCCGTCGTCGAGGTCGGCGGCATCGGCATGGCCGTCCAGTGCACCCCGGACACCCTCTCCACGCTGCGCATCGGACAGCAGGCCAAGCTCGCCACCTCCCTCGTCGTCCGCGAGGACTCGCTCACGCTGTACGGCTTCGCCGACGACGACGAGCGCCAGACCTTCGAGCTGCTGCAGACCGCCAGCGGCGTCGGCCCCCGGCTCGCCCAGGCGATGCTCGCGGTGCACTCCCCGGACGCGCTGCGGCGGGCCGTCGCCACCGGTGACGAAAAGGCGCTCACCGCCGTGCCCGGCATCGGCAAGAAGGGCGCCCAGAAGCTGCTGCTGGAGCTCAAGGACCGGCTCGGCGAGCCGGTGGGCGGCGGCCGCGCGGGCGTCGGCAGCGCCGTCACGGCCGGCTGGCGCGATCAGCTGCACGCCGCCCTGATCGGTCTCGGCTACGCCACCCGCGAGGCGGACGAAGCGGTCGCCGCGGTCGCCCCGCAGGCCGAGGCGGCCGTCGCCGACGGGGCCACGCCCCAGGTGCCGCAGCTGCTCAGGGCCGCCCTGCAGTCCCTGAACCGGGCGCGATGACCGCCGCCCGGGCCCCGCGCCCCCGACCGTACGACCACCCAGGCGGCCCGGCCGCCCCGACCCCGCGAGGCAATCCGCAGTGAATTGGGACGACACCGCACCGCCCGCCACCGACGACGCCGCCCCGGGCGGGCCCGACCGCCTGGTCGGCGCCGATGCGGACGGCGAGGACACCGCCGTCGAGGCCGCGCTGCGGCCCAAGGACCTGGAGGAGTTCGTCGGCCAGGAGCGGGTGCGCGAACAGCTCGACCTGGTGCTGCGCGCCGCCCGGGCCCGGGGCGCCACCGCGGACCACGTCCTGCTGTCGGGGGCGCCGGGCCTCGGCAAGACCACCCTCTCGATGATCATCGCGGCCGAGATGGGCGCCCCGATCCGGATCACCTCCGGCCCCGCCATCCAGCACGCCGGAGACCTCGCCGCCATCCTCTCCTCCCTCCAGGAGGGCGAGGTCCTCTTCCTGGACGAGATCCACCGGATGTCCCGCCCCGCCGAGGAAATGCTCTACATGGCGATGGAGGACTTCCGGGTCGACGTGATCGTCGGCAAGGGCCCCGGCGCCACCGCCATCCCGCTGGAGCTTCCGCCGTTCACCCTGGTCGGCGCCACGACCAGGGCGGGTCTGCTGCCGCCCCCGCTGCGCGACCGCTTCGGCTTCACCGCCCATATGGAGTTCTACGCCCCCGCCGAGCTCCAGCGGGTCATCCACCGCTCGGCCGGGCTGCTGGACGTCGACATAGAACCCGAGGGCGCCGCCGAGATCGCCGGCCGCTCCCGCGGCACGCCCCGTATCGCCAACCGTCTGCTGCGCCGGGTCCGCGACTACGCCCAGGTCAAGGCCGACGGCCTGATCACCCGCGAGATCGCCTCCCAGGCCCTGAAGGTCTACGAGGTCGACGCCCGCGGCCTGGACCGCCTCGACCGCGCCGTGCTCACGGCCCTGCTCAAGCTGTTCGGCGGCGGCCCGGTGGGTCTGTCCACCCTCGCGGTCGCGGTGGGGGAGGAGCGCGAGACCGTCGAGGAGGTCGCCGAGCCGTTCCTCGTACGGGAAGGGCTGCTGGCCAGGACCCCCCGGGGCCGGATCGCGACGCCCGCGGCCTGGACCCATCTGGGGCTGGTCCCGCCGCAGCAGCAATCGGGCGGAAGCGGACAGCAGGGCTTGTTCGGGCCCTGACGGCGCGGGGACTCGCACGGTCAGGAACTGCGGTGCGATGCTGGGCGTTGTTCCACTGGTGGGGACTCGCTTAGACTCCGCCGATGCCGTCCGTACGGTCGGCATACCCACCCCCGTATAAGAGACCGCGCATCAGCGGTCGTGCGAAGGATTTCCGTCCCGTGAGTATCGTGACTCTCCTCCCCTTCATTGTCCTCATCGGGGCCATGTTCCTGATGACGCGGTCCGCCAAGAAGAAGCAGCAGGCGGCCGCGCAGATGCGCAACGAGATGCAGGCCGGCACCGGCGTCCGGACGATCGGCGGTATGTACGCCACCGTCAAGGAAGTCCACGACGAGACCGTTCTGCTCGAGGTTGCCCCCGGCGTGCACGCCATCTACGCCAAGAACGCCATCGGCGCGGTGATCGCGGACGAGGAGTACAACCGCATCCTGGACGGTGCCGACCCGCTGCACGCCGGCGAGCCGGTCGTCCCGGACGACGCCTCCTCGCTGACCGGCGACGCCGCCGCCGAGGCCACCGCAAAGGGTGACAAGATCGACCTGGGCAAGGTCGAGACCCCGGCCGGCGACAAGACCGCCGCCGACGAGGCCCCGGCCGACACGGACGCCAAGGACGCCAAGGACGCAGTCGAGGCCGACGCGGACGCCGCCAAGGAGGACAAGAAGTCCGGCGACGACGCGAAGTAGTCCCTCCCACGGAACCGCGGAGCACGCGTTGTGTCGTGCACCGCGGTTCCGGGACGGTCTAGGCTCCGGCGGGGGCAGGTCCCCACAAGACTTCGTGGCCGCTCGGCCGGCATCCCGGGCCGAGGGGTTGGACAGGGAGATACGAGAAGGTGGCAGCACCCAAGAAGGGCCGCAGGGCGCCCGCGAGCCAGGGGCATCCGGGCCGCGCCCTGATCCTGGTCCTCATCGCGATCGTGGGGCTGATCGGAGGCATGTTCTACTCCGGCACCCTGACGCCCCGACTGGGCATCGACCTGGCAGGCGGCACCAGCTTCACGCTGGCGGCCCAGAACCAGCCGGGCAAGCCCAACGCGATCAACGAGACCAACATGAAGACCGCCTCCGACATCATGGAGCGACGTGTCAACGGTCTCGGTGTGTCCGAGGCCGAGGTCCAGACACAGGGCGATAACCACATCATCGTGAACATCCCCAAGGGGACGGACGCGAAGCAGGCCCGCCAGCAGGTCGGCACCACCGCCCAGCTCGGGTTCCGGCCGGTGCTGACCAACGCCGCCGGCACCAAGACCCCTGAGCCCAAGCCCAGCCCCTCCCAGAGCGGCGCGGGCGGCAAGGGCAAGGGCGACAAGGCCGCGGGCGGCAAGGCGCAGCCGGGCACCCAGCAGAACGCCTCCTCCTCGCAGTCGCCGAGCGCGAAGCCCACCACCCAGGGCCGTGCGGTGACGGACGCGCTGAAGAAGGCCCCGTCCCCCAAGCCCACCCCCTCCGGGCCGGCCAAGCCCTCCCTGCCCGCGACGCCCCCGCCGCCCCCCGGCGGCGCGGCCATCCCGCCGGCCCTCCAGAAGCAGCTGAACGCGCTGGACTGCTCCACCAAGCAGAGCCGCGCCGCCGCCGGCCAGAAGGCCGCCGGCGCGAAGCCGTCCGACCCGATCGTGGCCTGCAAGGACGACGGCACGCAGAAGTACGTGCTCGGCCCGGTCGGCGTCGAGGGCACGGACGTCAAGGACGCCAAGGCCGTCTTCGACAGCCAGCAGGGCCAGGGCTGGATCGTCCAGATGGACTTCACCTCCGAAGGCGGCAAGAAGTTCGCGGACGTCACCGGCAAGCTCGCCACCAAGGCGCAGCCGCAGAACCAGTTCGCGATCGTCCTGGACGGCGCGGTGGTCTCCGACCCGCGCGTCAGCGAGCGGCTCAACGGTGGCAACGCCACCATCTCCGGCGGCTTCGACCAGAAGTCCGCCGAGGACCTCGGCAACATGCTGTCCTACGGCGCCCTGCCGCTCTCCTTCAAGATCGACGACGAGACCACGGTCACCGCGGCGCTCGGCGGTGAGCAGCTGCACGCCGGTCTGATCGCCGGCGCCATCGGCCTCGCCCTGGTCGTCCTCTACCTCGTCGCCTACTACCGGGGCCTGTCGCTGGTCGCGCTGGCGAGCCTGTGCGTCTCGGCGATCCTGACGTACGCGATCATGACGCTGCTCGGACCGGCCATCGGGTTCGCGCTGAACCTACCGGCGGTCTGCGGCGCGATCGTCGCCATCGGTATCACCGCCGACTCGTTCATCGTCTACTTCGAACGCATCCGGGACGAGATCCGTGAGGGCCGCACGTTGCGCCCGGCCGTCGAGCGCGGCTGGCCGCGCGCCCGCCGCACGATCCTGGTCTCCGACTTCGTGTCGTTCCTGGCCGCCGCGGTGCTGTTCATCGTCACCGTCGGCAAGGTGAAGGGCTTCGCGTTCACGCTCGGCCTGACCACCGTGCTCGATGTCGTCGTGGTCTTCTTCTTCACCAAGCCGCTGATGACGCTGCTGGCCCGGCGGAAGTTCTTCGCCGACGGCCACCCCTGGTCCGGCCTCGATCCCAAGCGCCTGGGCGCCAGGCCACCGCTGCGCCGCCGCCGCGGCAGCGCCCCGACCCAGACGAAGGAGGCGTGAGATGTCCAAGCTCGGCAACATCGGCGCCCGGCTCTACCGCGGCGAGGTCGGCTATGACTTCATCGGCAAGCGGAAGATCTGGTACGGCCTTTCGATCCTCATCACCATCACGGCCATCGTCGGCCTGGCGGTGCGCGGTCTGAACATGGGCATCGAATTCTCCGGCGGCGCGGTCTTCACCACCCCGGGGACCTCGGTCTCCGCCTCGGAGGCGCAGCACAAGGCCGAGTCGGCGTCGGGCGGCCACCAGGCCGTGGTGCAGAAGCTCGGCAGCAGCGCGCTGCGGATCCAGATCAGCGGTCTGGACACCAAGCAGGCGGTGCCGGTCCAGGAAGAGCTCGCCAAGGACCTGAACATCCCGGTCAAGGACGTCAACACCCAGCTGGTCGGTCCGAGCTGGGGTGAGCAGATCGCCTACAAGGCCTGGCTGGGCCTGGGGATCTTCATGGTCCTCGTGGTGCTCTATCTGGCCATCGCCTTCGAGTGGCGGATGGCGCTCGCCGCCCTGGTCGCGCTCATTCACGACCTCACGATCACCGTCGGTGTCTACGCCCTGGTCGGCTTCGAGGTCACCCCGGGCACGGTCATCGGTCTGCTGACGATCCTCGGTTACTCCCTGTACGACACGGTCGTCGTCTTCGACAGCCTCAAGGAGGCCTCGAAGGACATCACCAAGCAGACCCGCTTCACCTACAGCGAGATCGCCAACCGCTCCATCAACAGCACCCTGGTGCGGTCCATCAACACCACCGTCGTGGCGCTGCTGCCGGTCGCCGGTCTGCTGTTCGTCGGCGGCGGTGTGCTGGGTGCGGGCATGCTCAACGACATCTCGCTGGCCCTGTTCGTCGGTCTCGCCGCCGGTGCGTACTCCTCGATCTTCATCGCGACCCCGCTGGTCGCCGAGCTGAAGAGCCGCGAGCCGCAGATGAAGGCGCTGACCAAGCGGGTGCAGGCGAAGCGCGCCTCGGCCGCCGCCAAGGAGGCGAACCAGGAGGGCCCGCAGGACGAGGTCGATGCCGAGGACGCCGACGGCGCCGCGGTCGTCGGCCCGCGCCAGCAGCCCGCCTCCCGCAACCGCGGACGCGGCCGCCCGTCGGGCAAGCGCCGATGAGCGAGCGAAGCATGGGGGTCCCCCCGGCCGGAGGCTGGGGGAGAAACATCAGGAGGTGCGCGCCGCGCGAATGCGAGGCTGAGCGCAGCGAGGTTTCGGCATGAGCGCCCCCGCCGCCCTGCGCGAGCTGCTGCTCAGCCGGATAACGGACGTCCCGGACCATCCGCAGCCGGGCGTGGTGTTCAAGGACATCAGCCCGCTGCTGGCCGACCCGGTCGCCTTCGGCGCGCTGACCGACGCCTTCGTCGATCTGTGCGCGCGCTACCGCGTGGACAAGGTCGTGGGCCTGGAGGCGCGCGGCTTCATCCTCGCCGCCCCGGTCGCGGTCCGCGCCGCCGTCGGCTTCGTCCCCGTACGCAAGGCGGGCAAGCTGCCCGGTGCGACGCTCGGGCAGGCCTACGAGCTGGAGTACGGCACGGCCGAGATCGAGCTGCACGAGGATGCGCTGACCCCGGGCGACCGGGTGCTGGTGATCGACGACGTGCTCGCCACGGGCGGGACCGCCGATGCATCGTTGCAGCTCATCCGGCGAGCGGGCGCCGAGGTCGCGGGCCTGGCGGTGCTGCTGGAGCTCGGCTTCCTGGCCGGGCGGCAGCGGCTGGAGCCGGGCCTGAAGGGCGCTCCGCTGGAGGCCCTGATCACGGTCTGAGCAGGCCTTACTCCGCACCACTGTGCAGGGGCACCCGGAAGAATTCGGGTGCCCCTGCTGCTGTGTCATGTACGGACCCATGGCCGCGGGGGAGTTGTGCGCCCAGGGTCGATACCATGGCACCCCGGCCCGTTCGAGGCACTGGGGTCCGGAACCGCCTGAGGAGTGCTCTTGCCAGACGAGGCCCAGCCGCTCTCCCCCGGAACGCGTCCGGCGGGAACCGACGCCGCGCGCCCGGGTGAGCCGAAGCCCGCGGACGCGGCTTCCCCCCGCGCGTCCGAGTCCGGGCGGAAGGGCGCCCCCGACGGGTCCCGGCAGCCGGCCGGCCGGTCCGCCGCGTCCGAGCCGCCCGCCGAGCGGCGCGGCAAGGCCCCCGAGCCGGGCTCCGCCGCCTCCTCGTCCAAGCCGGCCCCGACGCCGTCCCGCGCGGACAAGCCGCCGGCCAAGGCCGACCAGCCCGCCGCGTCCCGGCCGCTGCCGCCCGCCTCCGCCGGCCGCTCCGGTTCCCCGAACCGGGTACGGGCCCGCCTCGCCCGGCTGGGCGTGCAGCGTTCCAGCCCGTACAACCCGGTCCTGGAGCCGCTGCTGCGGGCCGTCCGCGGCAACGACCCCAAGATCGAGACGGGCACGCTGCGCCAGATCGAGCGTGCCTACCAGGTCGCCGAGCGCTGGCACCGCGGCCAGAAGCGCAAGAGCGGCGACCCGTACATCACGCATCCGCTCGCGGTGACGACGATCCTCGCCGAGCTGGGCATGGACCCGGCGACGCTGATGGCCGGCCTGCTGCACGACACCGTCGAGGACACCGAGTACGGCCTGGACACCCTGCGGGGCGACTTCGGTGACCAGGTGGCGCTGCTGGTCGACGGCGTCACCAAGCTCGACCGCGTCAAGTTCGGCGAGGCCGCGCAGGCCGAGACCGTCCGCAAGATGGTCGTGGCGATGGCCAAGGACCCGCGCGTCCTGGTCATCAAGCTCGCCGACCGGCTGCACAACATGCGCACCATGCGCTACCTCAAGCGGGAGAAGCAGGAGAAGAAGGCCCGCGAGACGCTGGAGATCTACGCACCGCTCGCCCACCGCCTGGGCATGAACACCATCAAGTGGGAGCTGGAGGATCTGTCCTTCGCGATCCTCTACCCCAAGATGTACGACGAGATCGTGCGGCTGGTCGCCGAGCGGGCGCCCAAGCGCGACGAGTATCTGGCGATAGTGACCGACGAGGTCCAGGCCGATCTGCGGTCCGCCCGGATCAAGGCCACGGTCACCGGCCGCCCGAAGCACTACTACAGCGTCTACCAGAAGATGATCGTCCGCGGACGCGACTTCGCCGAGATCTACGACCTGGTGGGCATCCGCGTCCTCGTCGACACGGTCCGCGACTGCTACGCGGCCCTCGGCACCATCCATGCGCGATGGAATCCGGTCCCCGGCCGGTTCAAGGACTACATCGCGATGCCCAAGTTCAACATGTACCAGTCGCTGCACACGACCGTGATCGGCCCCAGCGGCAAGCCCGTTGAGCTCCAGATCCGCACGTTCGACATGCACCGCCGCGCCGAGTACGGCATCGCCGCGCACTGGAAGTACAAGCAGGAGGCGGTGGCGGGCGCCTCCAAGATCCGTACGGATGTCCCGAAGCACGCCGGCAAGGGCCAGGACACCGTCAACGACATGGCCTGGCTGCGGCAGTTGCTGGACTGGCAGAAGGAGACCGAGGACCCGGGGGAGTTCCTGGAGTCGCTGCGCTTCGACCTGTCGCGCAACGAGGTCTTCGTGTTCACGCCGAAGGGCGATGTCATAGCGCTGCCGGCCGGTGCCACCCCCGTCGACTTCGCGTACGCGGTGCACACCGAGGTCGGCCACCGCACGATAGGGGCCCGGGTCAACGGGCGCCTCGTACCGCTCGAATCGACCCTGGACAACGGTGACTTGGTCGAGGTCTTCACCTCCAAGGCACCGGGCGCCGCGCCGTCCCGCGACTGGCTCGGCTTCGTCAAGTCCCCGCGCGCCCGCAACAAGATCCGCGGCTGGTTCTCCAAGGAGCGCCGCGACGAGGCGATCGAGCAGGGCAAGGACGCCATCGCGCGGGCCATGCGCAAGCAGAACCTGCCGATCCAGCGGATCCTGACCGGCGACTCCCTGGTCACCCTCGCGCACGAGATGCGCTACCCGGACATCTCCTCGCTCTACGCCGCCATCGGCGAGGGCCATGTCGCCGCCCAGGGCGTCGTCCAGAAGCTGGTGCAGGCGCTCGGCGGCCAGGACGAGGCCACCGAGGACATCGCCGAGTCGACCCCGATCCGGCCGCGCTCCAAGCGCCGTTCCAGCGCCGACCCCGGTGTGGTCGTCAAGGGCGTCGACGATGTATGGGTCAAGCTGGCCCGCTGCTGCACTCCGGTGCCGGGCGACCCCATCATCGGCTTCGTCACCCGCGGCAACGGCGTCTCGGTGCACCGCGCCGACTGCGTCAACGTGGACTCGCTGTCCCGGCAGCCGGAGCGGATCCTGGAGGTCGAGTGGGCGCCCACCCAGTCCTCGGTCTTCCTGGTCGCCATCCAGGTCGAGGCGCTGGACCGCTCCCGCCTCCTGTCGGACGTCACGCGGATCCTGTCCGACCAGCACGTCAACATCCTCTCGGCGGCCGTCCAGACCTCCCGGGACCGCGTCGCCACCTCCCGCTTCACCTTCGAGATGGGCGACCCCAAGCATCTGGGCCATGTCCTGAAGGCGGTCCGGAGCGTGGAGGGCGTGTACGACGTGTACCGGGTGACCTCGGCCAGAAGGCCGTAGCTGGCAGCAGAAGGGCCCGGTACGGATCCCGTACCGGGCCCTTCTGCGTCAGGGACCTCGACCACTGATTGAGGAACCCCGACGGCGATCAACCACCCCCGCGAAAGCGGCGGCGGTTCAGCCGCAAAATCAGCCGCCGAACTCTTCCAGGCCCTTCAGCGCCTGGTCCAGCAGTGCCTTGCGGCCCTCCAGCTCGCGGCCGAGCTTGTCGGCCTTGGCGTCGTTGCCGGCCGCCCGGGCGGTGTCGATCTGCTTCTGCAGCTTGTCGACCGCGTCCTGGAGCTGGCCGGTGAGCCCCGCGGCGCGGGCCCGCGCCTCAGGGTTCGTACGGCGCCACTCGTTCTCCTCGGCGTCCTGGAGGGCGCGCTCGACGGCGTGCATCCGGCCCTCGATCTTCGGGCGGGCGTCCCGGGGGACGTGGCCGATGGCCTCCCACCGCTCGTTGATCGCGCGGAACGCCGCACGGGCGGCCTTCAGGTCCGAGACCGGGAGCAGCTTCTCGGCCTCGACGGCCAGCTCCTCCTTGCGGGTCAGGTTCTCCCGCTGCTCGGCGTCGCGCTCCGCGAAGACCTCACCGCGCGCCTGGAAGAAGACGTCCTGGGCGCCGCGGAAGCGGTTCCACAGGTCGTCCTCGTGCTCGCGCTGGGCCCGGCCCGCGGCCTTCCAGTCCGCCATCAGCTCGCGGTAGCGGGCCGCGGTGGCCCCCCAGTCCGTCGAGTTCGACAGCGACTCGGCCTCGGCGACCAGCTTCTCCTTCGCCTTGCGGGACTCCTCGCGCTGGGCGTCCAGCGACGCGAAGTGGGCCTTGCGCCGCTTGGAGAACGCCGAGCGGGCGTGCGAGAAGCGGTGCCACAGCTCGTCGTCCGCCTTGCGGTCGAGCCGCGGCAGGCCCTTCCAGGTGTCCACCAGCGCGCGCAGCCGCTCACCGGCGGCCCGCCACTGCTCACTGGCCGCCAGCTCCTCGGCCTCGGCGACCAGCTTCTCCTTGGCGTGCCGGGCCTCGTCGCTCTGCTTGGCCTTTTGTGCCTTGCGCTCCTCGCGGCGCGCCTCGACGGTCTCGACGAGCTTGTCCAGCCGCTTGCGCAGCGCGTCCAGATCGCCCACCGCGTGGTGTTCGTCGACCTGGGTGCGCAGATGGTCGATCGCGGTCGTCGCGTCCTTCGCCGACAGGTCGGTGGTCTTGACCCGGCGCTCGAGGAGGCCGATCTCGACGACCAGGCCCTCATACTTGCGCTCGAAGTAGGCGAGGGCCTCCTCGGGAGTTCCCGCCTGCCACGATCCGACGACCTGCTCGCCATCGGCGGTACGCACGTACACGGTCCCCGTCTCATCGACGCGGCCCCATGGGTCGCTGCTCACAGCGCCTCCTCCACATGATGCCGACGGGGGCGTGCGGCCCCCCGGCATCGTCCACAGTTTCTGTCCGGCAGAGCCACGCCCTGGCCGGTCCGACGGGCTGACTTGCGGGTGAGGGTGGCAGCCGTCGGAGCAGGCACCCTACACAACGCCAATCTAGGCGAACGGCGCTCGGCTGTCCGCATCCAGCGCGACCGAATTCCGCGGTGCGGACGGGGGCGGCGGTGTGCCGCCCCCGGGCCGCCCGGCAGGTCAGGACTTCTTCACGGTCGCCCGGTTGATCACGACGGTGGCGTTCGGCACGGTGGCGCGGATCGCCTGGTCGAGATGCGAACCCGCATCGGCGATCTTGCGCAGCACGTCCATGCCGCCGGTGATCGTCCCGAAGGGGGTGTAGTTCGGGGGCAGCTTGCTGTCCTGGTAGACGAGGAAGAACTGGCTGCCACCGGTGTTGCGGGTCTCCTTGCTCCGGCCGTCGTAGCGGTTGGCCATCGCGACCGTCCCCGCCGGATAGACACCGCCCTTGAGCCGCGGGTTCTTGAGGTTCTCGTCCGGAATGGTGTAGCCGGGGGTGCCCTGACCGGTGCCCTTCGGGTCACCGCACTGCAGGACGTGGAGCCCTTCGTCGACCAGCCGGTGGCACTTGCTGTGATCGAAATACCCCTGACCGGCCAGGAAGGCGAAGGAGTTGACCGTGTGCGGAGCCTTGCCGGCGTCCAGCTTCAGCTCGATCGTGCCGCAGGTCGTCGCCAGCTTCGCGGAGTAGGAGGCCGAGGTGTCGAGCGACATCGCCGGCTCCTTCTTCCAGGTCTTCGCCGACGGTGCGCCACTCGCGGGCCTGGCACAGGGGTCCGGGGCCTTCGACGGTGCCCCGTCCGCAGCGGCCCGGTCGGAGGTCCCGCCGCCGGCCAGTCCCGCGGAGGCGTAGACGGCGCCGCCGGAGGCCAGGGCGACGGCCACGGCGGACGCGATGATCACATTGCGGCGTTTGGTCTTCCGCTGGGCGGCGGACCGCCGTTGTTGCTGGCGCTCGAACTTCTCCCGGGCGAGCTGCCGCCGCCGCTGATCTTTGCTGACCACCGGTCGTCTCCTTGTCCGCTCATCGATCACTGAGATGCGCCGTGGCCGTACCGTATACGGGTTCGCCCTGCCGGGAGTCCCGCCGGTAGGCTCTGGAGCTGCCGAGATGTCCGGAGAGCGGTCCCTGCGGCCCGACCTCCACACCGACCTTTAAGGACGAACGTGCTGATTGCCGGGTTCCCCGCCGGGGCCTGGGGCACCAACTGCTACTTGGTCGCCCCCGCCGCCGGTGAGGAGTGCGTCATCATCGACCCGGGCCACCAGGCGGCCCAAGGAGTCGAGGACGCGGTCACAAAGCATCGGCTCAAGCCCGTCGCGGTCGTCCTCACCCATGGCCATATCGACCATGTCGCCTCAGTCGTCCCCGTGTGCGGCGCGCACGACGTCCCGGCCTGGATCCACCCCGAGGACCGCTTCATGATGAGCGACCCGGAGAAGGCCCTCGGCATCTCCATCGGGCAGCAGCTCATGGGCGAGCTGACGGTGGGGGAGCCGGACGACGTCAAGGAGCTGACCGACGGCGCCGCTCTGCAGCTCGCCGGGATGGAGTTCTCCGTCGCGCACGCACCGGGCCATACCAAGGGGTCGGTGACGTTCAGGATGCCCGAGCAGGCCGACATTCCGCCGGTCTTCTTCTCGGGCGACCTGCTGTTCGCCGGCTCCATCGGACGCACCGACCTGCCGGGCGGCGACCACGCCGAGATCCTGCAGTCGCTGGCGCGCGTGTGCCTGCCGCTGGAGGACTCGACCGTCGTCCTGTCCGGCCACGGCCCCCAGACCACCATCGGCCGCGAGCGCGCCACCAACCCCTTCCTGCGGGAGGTGGCCGCCGGCCTCGGAGACGGCTTCAGCGCCGCTCCACGACGAGGAATGTGACGAGAGCTTCCGTGAGCACCTTCAAGGCCCCTAAGGGCACCTACGACCTGATTCCGCCGCAGTCCGCCACCTATCTCGCGGTGCGCGAGGCGATCTCCGCGCCGCTGAAGAACTCCGGGTACGGCTACATCGAGACCCCCGGCTTCGAGAACGTCGAGCTGTTCGCGCGCGGCGTCGGTGAGTCCACCGACATCGTGACCAAGGAGATGTACGCCTTCGAGACCAAGGGCGGCGACCAGCTCGCGCTGCGCCCCGAGGGCACCGCGTCCGTGCTGCGCGCCGCACTGGAGGCCAACCTCCACAAGGCCGGCAACCTCCCCGTGAAGCTCTGGTACTCGGGCTCGTACTACCGCTACGAGCGTCCGCAGAAGGGCCGTTACCGCCACTTCTCCCAGGTCGGCGCGGAGGCCATCGGCACCGAAGACCCGGCGCTGGACGCCGAGTTGATCATCCTGGCGGACCAGGCGTACCGCGCGCTGGGGCTGCGCAACTTCCGCATCCTGCTCAACTCCCTGGGCGACAAGGAGTGCCGCCCCGTCTACCGGGCCGCGCTGCAGGACTTCCTGCGCGGGCTCGAACTCGACGAGGACACCCGGCGCCGGGTCGACATCAACCCGCTGCGCGTCCTGGACGACAAGCGCGAGGCGGTGCAGAAGCAGCTCGACGGGGCGCCCAAGCTCCGCGACTACCTCTGCGAGGCCTGCAAGGCGTACCACGAGCAGGTGCGCGAGCTGCTGACCGCGGCGGGCGTGGCCTTCGAGGACGACGAGAAGCTGGTCCGCGGCCTGGACTACTACACCCGCACCACCTTCGAGTTCGTCCACGACGGCCTGGGCTCGCAGTCCGCGGTGGGCGGTGGCGGCCGCTACGACGGCCTCTCGGAGATGATCGGCGGCCCCGCGCTGCCGTCCGTCGGCTGGGCGCTGGGCGTCGACCGTACGGTGCTGGCGCTGGAGGCGGAGGGCATCGCGCTCGACATCCCCGCCGCCACCGCCGTCTACGCGGTACCGCTCGGCGAGGAGGCCCGCCGGGTGCTGTTCGGCGTGGTCACCGAGCTGCGCCGGTCCGGTGTCGCCACCGACTTCGCGTACGGCGGCAAGGGCCTGAAGAACGCCATGAAGTCCGCCAACCGCTCCGGCGCACGGCTGGCGCTGGTGGCGGGCGAGCGGGATCTGGCCGAGGGCGTCGTCCAGCTCAAGGACCTTCAGAGCGGCGAGCAGACCGCGGTCGCGCTGGGCGCGGTGGCCGAGAAGATCCGGCGCACGCTGGGCTGAGCCGCCCGCGGACGGACGTTGAGGGGCCCGGCGGCGAGCTGCCGTCCGGGCCCTTCGTACTGCCGGGAGCGCCGGGTCAACGCCTGGCCGTGCGTTCATCCCGGCGGACGATTCCGGTGCGGCCGTAGCGGCGGCGGCGTGCTTGCGGGCGGGCGGCAGGGCGGGCTGGGCGGAGCGAAGGCTGAGAGAACGCTGTGTACGGAGAGTTCGTCTTTATGTGCAGCGCACAGTGCGTCATGGTGAAGTTGGGGCAGAATGAACGGCGCGGCCGCGCATGCCGGCCCGCCTGCTGAGGCCCATCTCCCGAGGGATCGACGGAACGGCGATATGACGACGACAGCGCTTGACGACGTGTCCACCGACGACGACCACGCGAGCGGCGCGCCCGCCACCGGCTCCGGCCGCGGGCTCGCCCTGCTCCTGGTGATCACCGGTGCGCTGGGTCTGCTGGCGGCCTGGGTCATCACCTTGGACAAGTTCGAGCTGCTGAAGGACCCGAACTACAAGCCGGCCTGCAGCCTCAACCCGATCATCTCCTGCGGCAGCGTGATGCAGAGCAAGCAGGCGGAGGTCTTCGGCTTCCCCAACCCGATGGCCGGGCTGGTCGGCTTCGGCGTGGTGATCGCGATCGGCATGGCCCTGCTGGCGGGCGCCCGTTTCCGCCGCTGGTACTGGATCGGGCTGAACATCGGCACCGGGCTCGCCGCGGTCTTCTGTATGTGGCTGATGACCCAGTCGCTGTACAGCATCAACGCGCTGTGCCTGTGGTGCACGCTGACCTGGTGCGTCACGATCCTGATGTTCTGGTACACGACCGTGCACAACCTCAAGCACGGCATCATCCCGTCGCCCGAGGGCCTGCGCCGTACGGTGCTGGAGTTCCACTGGGTCGTACCGGTCCTTTGGTACGGCGTGATCGCGCTGCTGATCCTCACCAAGTGGTGGTCGTACTGGAGCACGCTGATCTAGTAGGTGCGCGAAGCCCGTTCCACGCCCCGGCGGCCGTCATCGACGGCGGCCGGGGCGTTGTCAGTGGGGTGGCTTAGGCTCGTGATCGTGGAGCCCGACCTGTTCACCGCCGCCGCCGAAGACCGCCAGGAGAAGGACCCTGCGGGGTCCCCGCTCGCCGTGCGGATGCGTCCGCGCACCCTCGACGAGGTCGTGGGCCAGCAGCATCTGCTCAAGCCGGGCTCGCCGTTGCGGCGGCTGGTCGGGGAGGGGAACGGCGGCCCCGCGGGGCCGTCCTCGGTGTTCCTGTGGGGGCCGCCCGGCATCGGCAAGACGACCCTCGCGTATGTCGTCAGCCAGGCGACGAACAAGCGCTTCGTGGAGCTGTCGGCGATCACGGCGGGCGTCAAGGAGGTCCGTACGGTCATCGACGGCGCCCGGCGCGCCTCGGGCGGCTACGGCAAGGAGACCGTCCTCTTCCTCGACGAGATCCACCGCTTCAGCAAGGCCCAGCAGGACTCCCTGCTGCCCGCCGTGGAGAACCGCTGGGTGACCCTGATCGCCGCGACGACCGAGAACCCGTATTTCTCGGTGATCTCGCCGCTGCTCTCCCGGTCCCTGCTGCTGACGCTCGAACCCCTCACGGACGACGATCTGCGCGGGCTGCTGCGGCGCGCGCTGACCGATGCGCGCGGGCTGGCCGGCGCGGTGACCCTCCCCGAGGACACCGAGGCACATCTGCTGCGCATCGCGGGCGGGGACGCCCGGCGGGCGCTGACGGCCCTAGAGGCCGGCGCCGGATCCGCGCTGGCCAAGGGCGAGAAGGAGATCACCCTCCGGACGCTGGAGGAGTCCGTCGACCGGGCGGCGGTGAAGTACGACCGGGACGGCGACCAGCACTACGACGTCGCCAGCGCGCTGATCAAGTCCATCCGGGGCTCGGACGTCGATGCCGCGCTGCACTATCTCGCGCGCATGATCGAGGCGGGCGAGGACCCGCGCTTCATCGCCCGCCGGCTGATGATCTCGGCGAGCGAGGACATCGGCCTGGCCGATCCGACGGCGCTGCAGACGGCGGTCGCCGCCGCCCAGGCCGTGGCGCTGATCGGCTTCCCGGAGGCGCGGATCACCCTCAGCCAGGCCACCATCGCGCTCGCCCTGGCGCCGAAGTCGAATGCCGCATATCTCGCGATCGATGCCGCGCTGGCGGACGTCCGGGCCGGTCAGGCGGGTGCGGTGCCGCTCCATCTGCGCGACAGCCACTACAAGGGCGCCCAGAAGCTCGGCCACGGTCAGGGCTATCAGTATCCGCACGACCTGCCGGGCGGCATCGCGGCCCAGCAGTACGCGCCGGACGAGGTGCACGGCAAGCGCTACTACTCCCCGACCCGGCACGGTGCCGAGGCCCGCTATGCCGATGTCGCCGAGCGGGTCCGCGGCCGGCTGCGCGGCGCGGGCGGCGAGGGCGCCACCGACTAGGCGTGGCCGCGCCCTCGCGACTACTGCGCTCCCGGCTCCACCGCGCTCCCGGCTCCACCGCGCTCCCGGCTCCACCGCGCTCCCGGCTCCACCGCGCTCCCGGCTCCACCGCGCTCCCGGCTCCACCGCGCTCCCGGCGCTACTGCACCCCCGCCGCCTCGAAGAGCCGGTGCATCGCCCGCCGCAGCCCGGCCACGTCCCGCACCGGCTCCGGGAAGTCGAACCGCGCGTCGTAGGAGCGCTGCCCGGCGTCGGTGAAGCGGACCCGCAGCCCGAAGCGGTCCAGGCTCACCGGCACCGCCCGATCGCGCAGCCCGCAGACCGCTTCGGCGTCGTCCAGCAGGGCACACAGCCCGCGCACCTGCTCGCCGTGCGCCGTGTGCAGATGCTGCAGCAGCTCCGCCTCATGGGCGACCAGCGGGTCGGGGGCCGCCTCGGCGAAGGCGTCGGGCTCGACGGGCGCGGCGCCCCACAGATCGTCCACCGCGCACTCACCGACCTCCAGGCGCAGCATCATCCAGGCGGCCCGCCCGTACATGCCCGGTGCCGGGTCCGGCTGCAGTGCTTCGCCGATGCCGAGCAGCTCGCCCACCGGCTGCCGCTCCGCCAGCAGCATCGCGGCCTCGGCGCGCTGCGCGTTGCGTACGGGCGTGAGCCAGCCGACGATCCAGGCCCGGCCCCGGATGCGATGGGGCACCGAAACCGGTGCGACATCCGTGATCTCCATCACGGCTGCCAGATCGTCGTCCTGGGCGTGTGCGGCAGCCCGGGCCGCCGCACAGTCGCCAGGAACCAGCAACAGCACGTCTCCACCGGGTGTCACGGCCCGGCAGACCGGACCGGCGAGGCCGTTCTCGTCGGGGTCCTCGACGCCGGGGACGTTCAGCGACGCCATACCATGGGACTCGACGAGGGTTCGTACGCGCTCGGCGGCAGTGGGCTGCTGGGCGTCTTCCTTGGGACGCGGCTGACCCGCCTCTGTGCTCTGAGCGGCACCGGGCAGGGGGATCCCAGGTCGAAACATGCGTTCTCCTCGCGCTAAGGTAAGCCTCACCTAACTTACACGGAGGTCCGTTCCACGTGAACCAGTCGCGTCCCAAGGTCAAGAAGTCCCGCGCGCTCGGCATCGCGCTGACGCCGAAGGCCGTCAAGTACTTCGAGGCCCGTCCCTACCCGCCCGGCGAGCACGGCCGTGGCCGCAAGCAGACCAGTGACTACAAGGTCCGTCTGCTCGAAAAGCAGCGTCTGCGTGCGCAGTACGACATCAGCGAGCGCCAGATGGCGCGTGCCTACGACCGCGCTCGGAAGGTCGATGGCAAGACCGGCGAAGCGCTGATCATCGAGCTTGAGCGCCGTCTGGACGCGCTCGTCCTGCGGTCGGGCATCGCCCGCACGATCTACCAGGCTCGCCAGATGGTCGTCCACGGCCACATCTCGGTGAACGACCGCAAGGTCGACAAGCCGTCCTTCCGCGTCCGTCCCGGCGATGTCGTGATGGTCCGCGAGCGCAGCCGCGAGAAGCACCCCTTCCAGGTCGCGCGTGAGGGTGGCTACGACACCGACGGTGAGACCCCGCGCTACCTCGAGGTCAACCTGCCGGCTCTGGCGTTCCGTCTCGACCGGGACCCGAACCGCAAGGAGATCCCGGTGATCTGCGACGAGCAGCTCGTCGTCGAGTACTACGCCCGCTAAGCACCACAGCAGGCGCAGCACCACGCTCAGCCCGCCGTCTCCCCGCCGCTCGCGGAGGGGGAGGCGGCGGGTTCGTTCGTGCCGGACGCCGTGCGCCGGCCCGCGAAGGCCGGGCCCGCGGACCGCAGGGCCCGGGCCACCGCCGCGTCCAGATCGAGCCGCCCGCCCACCCGCAGGCAGTGCTCGTAGCGCGCGGACCCCAGCTGCTCGCGCGCCTGCTCCGCGCACCGCACATGCGGCTGGTGGAAGTGGCGCGAGCCGAACAGCGGCAGCCCGACCGACGGCCACAGCCGTGCCGCGGCGCCCTGCAGCACCGCCGCCTCCGCCGCATCGCCCTCGCCCAGCGTCACCTGGGCCAGCAGCTCGATCGCCAGCACCGCGCCCAGCAGATCGCCGAAGGAGTGCTCGATGGCCAGGCACTTCTCCAGCAGCGCCCGCGCCCGCCCGCCGTCCCCGCTCGACCAGGCCGCACAGGCCAGCACGAACTGGGCGTACGCCAGCGTCCAGCGCTCACCGTGGTCCTCGCACACCTCCAGGACGCCCTCGCACAGCCGCACCGCGTCCGCCAGCTCGCCCTGGAAGGTCAGCGCCATCGCCAGCTCCACCTGCCCCATCAGCACCGTGCTGTTGAGCTCGCCGATCTCCCGGTAGCGGCGCAGCGCCCGGCGCAGCAGCTCCTCGGCGCGCGGCATGTCGTCACAGATCAGCGCCAGGCAGCCGGTGCGCTGCAGCGCATACGCGGCGGCGGTGGCGTTGCCGGTCCGCTCGGCCTCGTCCCGGCACCGCTGCAGCGACCCGAGGGCCGCGACGGTGTCGCCCTGGAGCACCGCGACATAGCCGGCCACCCACAGCGCCTTCATCCGTGCGTCGTCGTGGTCGCTCTCCAGCTCCAGGGCCCGGTCCAGCCAGTGCCGGCCCTCCGCGAGCCGTCCGCAGGCCACCCAGTAGAACCACAGGGTGCCGGCCAGATACTGGCCCAGATGCGAATCGGCGGGGCTCTGCAGGCTCTGCTCCAGTGCCACCCGCAGATTGGGCAGCTCGGCCTCGATCCGGGCCGCGATCTCGGCCTGCCGGGGGCTGAACCAGTCCAGCTCGCACCAGGTGGCCAGCCCCAGATACCAGTCGCGGTGCCGGCGCCGCAGCCGGTCGCCGTCGCCGGTCGCCGCCAGCCAGCCCGCGCCGTAGTCCCGTACGGTGTCCAGCATCCGGTAGCGCACCCCGGCCGCGGTCTCCTCGCGGACCAGCACCGACTGGGCGACCAACTCCGCGAGGACGTCGAGGAGTTCAACGGCCGGCAGCTCCGGGCCCGAGCAGACGTATTCGGCCGCCTCCAGGTCGAACTGCCCGGCGAAGACCGACAGCCGCGCCCACAGCAGCCGCTCCGCGGGCGTGCACAGCTCATGGCTCCAGCCGATCGCGGTCCGCAGGGTCTGATGGCGGGGCAGAGCACCACGGGCGTTGCCGGTCAGCAGCCGGAAGCGGTCGTCGAGCCGGTGCAGCACCTGGGCCGCGGACAGCGCGCGCAGCCGTCCGGCGGCCAGTTCCAGTGCGAGCGGGATGCCGTCGAGCCGGTCGCAGAGCTCGCCGACCACCGCCTCGTCGGACGGCCCGACGGTGAAGCCGGCGACGACGGACGCGGCGCGGTCGGCGAACAGGGCACTCGCCTCGGCGGTGTTCATCGGCGCGAGCGGCACGATCCGTTCGCCGCCGAGCCCGAGCGGGCGGCGGCCGGCGGCCAGCACCCGCAGCCCGGGGGCGCGCCGCAGCAGCTCCGCGGTCAGCTCGGCACAGGCGTCGACCAGGTGCTCGTACCCGTCGAGGACGAGCAGCAGCTCACGGTCGGCCAGGTGCTCGCACAGCGCGGCCCGCACCGGGCGGCCGCCGTAGCCGGCCGGTGCCAGGACCTCGGCGACGGCGTGGTCCAGCAGGTGCGCCTCGCGCAACGAGGCCAGTTCGACCAGCCACACGCCATCGGAGAAGCGATCCTGCAAGATCGCTGCGCTCTGTCCGGCAAGACGTGATTTCCCGACGCCGCCGAGGCCGGTGAGGGTCACGAGCCGGGCGGAGGCCAGCTCCCGCGCCAGCGCCGCCAGTTCGTCGCCGCGGCCGATGAAGCGGTTGAGTTCCGCGGGGAGGTTGCCGGGCCTTCGCGGTGCCCGGAGACGCTCGGGGGAGGGGCGGGCGGCGGGGCCGGGGCGCGTGAGGCGTCGCATGGCACACGGAGCGTACTCGGCGGGATGCGGACCGTACAATCACACCGCCGGATTCCCCCGGCATCCGCTGCGCGCCACCGGGAACGCGGTGCGGGCGGGCAGTCGCGGCGCGATAAGGTCAAGGTTGCCGTTCGAGCAGGACGAAACCAGACCAGACCAGTCGGAGAGTGGTGCCAACGTGTCCGGTGGAGAGGTGGCCGGGATCCTCGTGGCCGTCTTCTGGGCGATCCTTGTGTCGTTCCTCGCCCTCGTGCTGGTGAGGCTCGCGCAGACGCTGAAGGCGACCACGAAGATGGTGGCCGAGGTGTCCGAGCAGGCCGTCCCGCTCCTGGCCGACGCCTCCGCGACCGTCCGCTCCGCGCACAGCCAGCTGGCCCGCGTCGACGCCATCGCGGCCGACGTCCAGGAGGTCACCGCCAACGCCTCCGCGCTCTCCTCGACCGTCTCCTCCGCCTTCGGGGGTCCGCTGGTCAAGGTGGCCGCGTTCGGCTACGGCGTGCGCCGGGCGATCGGCAAGAAGGGCGAACCGGAGTCGAAGCGCACCGTCGTCGTCGGCCGTACCCTGCCCGGCGCCCGCCGCGGCGGGCGCCGCAACCGCCGCTCCAAGGACTGATCACCGCGATGTTCCGCCGCGCATTCTGGTTCACCACCGGCGCCGCCGCCGGCGTGTGGGCCACCAACAAGGTCCACCGCAAGCTGCGCAAGCTGCAGCCCGACAGCCTCGCCGCGCAGGCCGCGGACAAGGCCGTCGAGACCGGACACCGGCTGCGCCAATTTGCATTGGACGTACGGACCGGAATGGCGGACCGTGAAGAGCAGCTGCACGAAGCCCTCGGCATCGGTGAGCCGGCCGACGTGCGCGAGCTGCCCGCACCGCGGCGTGCAGTGCTCGAACCGCAGTACCGAACCACGAGAACAACCGGACCGCACGGTCTGACCGGACCGACTGGAAAAGAGGACCACTGATGGAGTCGGCTGAAATCCGCAGGCGCTGGCTGCGCTTCTTCGAGGAGCGCGGGCACACCGTCGTGCCGTCGGCGTCGCTCATCGCGGACGACCCGACGCTGCTGCTCGTCAACGCGGGCATGGTCCCCTTCAAGCCGTACTTCCTCGGCGAGGTCAAGCCGCCCGCCCCGCGTGCCACCAGCGTCCAGAAGTGCGTCCGTACGCCGGACATCGAAGAGGTCGGCAAGACCACCCGGCACGGCACGTTCTTCCAGATGTGCGGCAACTTCTCCTTCGGCGACTACTTCAAGGAAGGCGCCATCACGTACGCCTGGGAGCTGCTGACCAGCTCGCAGACCGACGGTGGCTACGGCCTCGACCCGGAGAAGCTCTGGATCACCGTCTACCTCGAGGACGACGAGGCCGAGCGCATCTGGCACGAGGTCATCGGCGTGCCCAAGGAGCGCATCCAGCGCCTGGGCAAGAAGGAGAACTACTGGTCCATGGGAGTCCCGGGCCCCTGCGGCCCGTGCTCCGAGATCAACTACGACCGCGGCCCGGACTTCGGCGTCGAGGGCGGCCCGGCCGTCAACGACGAGCGGTACGTGGAGATCTGGAACCTCGTCTTCATGCAGTACGAGCGGGGCCAGGGCACGGGCAAGGAGGACTTCGAGATCCTCGGCGACCTGCCCAGCAAGAACATCGACACCGGCCTCGGCCTCGAGCGCCTGGCGATGATCCTGCAGGACGTACAGAACATGTACGAGACCGACACCCTGCGCGTCGTCATCGACAAGGCCACCGAGCTGACCGGCGTCCGCTACGGCGCCGCGCACGACTCCGATGTCTCACTGCGCGTGGTCGCCGACCACATCCGCACCTCCACGATGCTCATCGGCGACGGCGTCACGCCCGGCAACGAGGGCCGCGGCTACGTCCTGCGCCGCATCATGCGCCGCGCCATCCGCAACATGCGCCTGCTGGGTGCCAGTGGGCTGGTCATCGGTGAGCTGATGGACGTGGTCATCAAGACCATGGGCCAGCAGTACCCGGAGCTGCTGGAGGACCGCCGCCGCATCGAGACGGTCGCCCTCGCCGAGGAGGCCGCCTTCGTCAAGACGCTGAAGGCCGGCACCAACATCCTCGACACCGCCGTCACCGACACCAAGTCCGCCGGCGGCACGGTCCTGCCCGGCGAGAAGGCCTTCCTGCTCCACGACACCTGGGGTTTCCCGATCGACCTCACCCTCGAAATGGCCGCCGAACAGGGCCTTTCGGTGGACGAGTCGGGCTTCCGCCGCCTGATGACCGAGCAGCGGGAGCGCGCGAAGGCCGACGCCCAGGCCAAGAAGAGCGGCCACGCCAACCTGTCCGCCTACCGTGAGGTCGCCGACACGTCCGGCGCCACGGAGTTCACCGGCTACAGCGCCACCGAGGGCGAGTCCGCCATCGTGGGCCTGCTGGTCAACGGCGTCCCGGCGCCCGCCGCCCACGAGGGCGACGAGGTCGAGGTCGTCCTGGACCGCACCCCCTTCTACGCCGAGGGCGGCGGCCAGCTCGCCGACACCGGCCGGATCAAGCTGGAGTCCGGCGCCGTCGTCGAGGTCCGCGACGTCCAGCAGCCGGTGCCCGGCGTCACGGTCCACAAGGGCGTCGTCCAGGTCGGCGAGGTGGTGGTCGGCTCCGCCGCGTACGCCACCATCGACGTCACCCGCCGGCGGGCCATCGCCCGCGCCCACAGCGCCACCCACCTCACCCACCAGGCGCTGCGCGACGCCCTCGGCCCGACGGCCGCCCAGGCCGGTTCGGAGAACTCCCCGGGCCGCTTCCGCTTCGACTTCGGCTCGCCGGCCGCCGTGCCCGGCACGGTCCTGACCGACGTCGAGCAGAAGATCAACGACGTGCTGGCCCGTGAGCTCGATGTGCACGCCGAGGTCATGAGCATGGAGGACGCCAAGAAGCAGGGCGCCATCGCCGAGTTCGGCGAGAAGTACGGCGACCGGGTCCGGGTCGTCACCATCGGCGACTTCTCCAAGGAGCTGTGCGGCGGCACCCACGTCCACAACACCGCCCAGCTGGGTCTGGTGAAGCTGCTCGGTGAGTCCTCCATCGGCTCCGGCGTACGCCGCGTCGAGGCGCTGGTCGGTGTGGACGCCTACCGGTTCCTCGCCCGCGAGCACACCGTCGTCTCGCAGCTCACCGAGCTGGTCAAGGGACGTCCGGAGGAGCTGCCGGAGAAGATCTCCGGTGTCCTGGCCAAGCTGAAGGACGCCGAGAAGGAGATCGAGAAGTTCCGCGCCGAGAAGGTGCTCCAGGCCGCCGCCGGGCTGGCCGAGGGCGCCAAGGACGTGCGCGGGGTGGCGCTGGCCGCCGGTCAGGTCCCCGACGGCACCTCCGCCGACGATCTGCGCAAGCTGGTGCTCGACGTCCGCGGCCGGATCCAGGGCGGCCGGGCCGCCGTTGTGGCGCTTTTCACGGTGGCCAACGGCCGTCCGCTGACGGTCATCGCCACCAACGAGGCCGCCCGCGAGCGCGGCATCAAGGCCGGTGACCTGGTCCGGGCCGCCGCCAAGACGCTCGGTGGCGGTGGCGGCGGCAAGCCGGACGTCGCCCAGGGCGGTGGCCAGAACGCCGCCGCGGTGCCCGAGGCCCTTGAGGCCGTCGAGCGCCTCGTCGCCGAGGCGGCCTGACGCGCGTGAGTGAGATGCGACGCGGCCGGCGCATCGCGGTGGATGTCGGGGACGCCCGCATCGGGGTCGCCTCGTGCGACCCCGACGGGGTCCTCGCCACCCCCGTCGAGACCGTCCCGGGGCGTGACGTCCCGTCAGCGCACCGCCGGCTCAAGGCGATCGTCGAGGAGTACGAACCCCTCGAAGTCGTGGTCGGTCTGCCCCGCTCCCTCCACGGGGGAGAGGGGCCGGCCGCGGCCAAGGTCCGGGCCTTCGCCCAGGAGCTGGCCAGGAACATCGCACCCGTAGGGGTCCGGCTGGTCGACGAGCGGATGTCGACGGTGACCGCGACCCAGGGCCTGCGGGCCTCGGGGGTGCGGAGCAAGAAGGGCCGCTCGGTGGTCGACCAGGCCGCGGCCGTGGTCATCCTGCAGAGCGCACTGGAGACCGAGCGCGTCTCGGGGGCCCCTCCGGGAGAGAGCGTCGAAGTGGTCATCTGATCGCGGTACGGTAACGTTCCGCGCGATGTGCGGCGTTCGAACAGCCGCGCGTGCAAGTAGAGGCGGATCGGGTACCAGCAAGCGCGCTGCCAGGCCGGAGCGCACCGCCTCTCGGCTCTAGGGGATCGATGACCGAGTATGGCCGGGGCTACGGCTCCGAACCGTGGCACCCCGAGGACCCGCTCTACGGAGATCAGGGTCCTTACGGAGGCCAGGCCCAGCAGCCTCAGTGGAACGGCAGGCAGTCCGCCCCGCATCCCCCGCAGCAGCCGGATCCGTACGCCCAGCAGCAGTACAACGGGGGCTGGGACGGCCCGCAGGGCGGACAGGTGCCGTACGACCCGTACGACCCCTACGGGCAGCAGCAGCCACCGGTCGATCCGTACAGCGGCGCGAGCCCCGATTACTACGGCACGCCGGACGGCTATCAGCCGCCGCAGCCGGATCATCTGCAGCAGCAGGCCCAGCAGGCCCAGCAGGCCCAGCAGGCCCAGCAGGCCCAGCAAATGCAGCAGACGCAGCAACAGCCGCGGTATGAGCAGCCGCCGCACCCTCAGCAGCAGAGCCCGCAGCAGCCGGAGCCGTACTACGACGAGGGCCCGGGTGACGACTGGCGGGCCGCACCGGAGTCGCGCGAGCCGGAGCCGGAGCATGCGTTCTTCGCGGACCATGACGAAGACGACGACCGCGACGACCAGGACCCGCGCGAGGACGGCCGGGGCGGGCGCGACCGCCGCGGCAAGAAGAACAAGAAGAACAAGCGGCGCAGCGGCCGGGCCTGTCTGGTCGTCGCCCTGGTCTTCGCCGGAGCCGCGGGGACCGTCGGGTACTTCGGCTATGACTTCTTCGTGAGCCATTTCGGCTTGTCCCCCGATTACGCGGGCGAGGGATCCGGCGAGATCCAGGTCGACATTCCGGACGGTTCACCGCTTTCCGAAATGGGGCAGATCCTCGCGGAAAAGGGTGTCATCAAGAGTGCCGGGGCGTTCACGGACGCGGCCGGGGAGAACAAGAAGGCGCAGAGCCTGCAATCGGGGACATACACCCTCCGCAAGAAGATGTCGGGCGCCGCGGCCATCGAGCTGATGCTGGATCCCAAGAGCCGTAACGGCCTCACCATCCGGGAAGGCCTGCGCTCCGCCGACGTCTACAAACTCATCGACCAGAAGCTCCATCTCAAGGCCGGCACGACCAAGGGTGTGGCCAGGAGCGACGCCAAGAACCTCGGACTGCCGTCCTGGGCCGATGATTCCCCGAAGATAAAGGACCCGCTGGAGGGCTTCCTCTACCCGTCGACGTACAGCGTGGGCGGCAAGGCGAAGCCGGCCGCGGTGCTCAAGCAGATGGTGGCGCGGGCCAACCAGGTCTACCAGCGCTACGACTTGGAGGGGAATGCCCGAAAGCTCCACCTCTCCTCGCCGATGCAGCTGCTGACCGTCGCCAGCCTCACGCAGGCCGAGGGCAAGTACAAGCATGACTTCGTCAAGGTCGCGCGCGTCGTCTACAACCGCCTCAAGCCGAACAACACCGAGACCTACGGTCTGCTGGACTTCGACTCGACGGTGAACTACGCGAAATCCCAGAGCACCCTGGACACCGGGTCCGTCGACAATCTGCGGAATTTCAACGACCCGTACAACACCTACAAGTTCAAGGGACTGCCGCCGGGCCCGATCGGTAACCCGGGTGAGGTGGCGCTCAAATCCGCCATCGACCCGGCCAAGGGCAACTGGTACTACTTCGTCTCGATCAACCCGGAAAAGACGCTCTTCGCCGAGACGAACGAAGAGCACGAGCGCAACCGGCGCATCTACGAAAAGGAACACGGGAAAGCCAAGCAATGAGCGCCACCCGTCGAGCCGCGGTGCTCGGTTCCCCGATCGCCCACTCCCTGTCCCCGGTGCTGCACCGCGCCGCCTACCGGGAGTTGGGCCTCGGCGACTGGACGTACGGCCGGCACGAGGTCGACGAAGCGGCCCTGCCCGCCTTCATGGAGCGCCTGGACGCCACCTGGGCGGGGTTGTCGCTGACCATGCCGCTCAAGCGCGCGGTGATCCCGCTGCTCGACGAGATCACCCCGACCGCGGCCTCGGTCGAGGCGGTGAACACCGTCGTCCTCACCGGCGACGGGCGCCGCCTCGGCGACAACACGGACATCCCCGGCATGCTCGCCGCGCTGCGCGAGCGCGGGGTGCAGCAGGTCGAGCGGGCCTCGGTGCTGGGCGCCGGCGCCACCGCCTCCTCGGCGCTCGCCGCCCTCGCCCGTATCTGCACCGGCGAGGTCACCGCCTATGTCCGCAGCGACGCCCGCGCCGCGGAGATGCGCGGCTGGGGCGAGCGGCT
Source organism: Streptomyces sp. 2323.1 (assembly GCF_900221035.1). Classification (NCBI taxonomy): domain Bacteria; kingdom Bacillati; phylum Actinomycetota; class Actinomycetes; order Kitasatosporales; family Streptomycetaceae; genus Streptomyces; species Streptomyces sp. 2323.1. The sequence continues at coordinate 6,716,933 of NZ_LT907981.1, forward strand.
CGGGGTCGCGGTCCGCACCGCCCCCTGGGAGGACGCCGCCGCGGCCTTCGAGGCGCCGCTGACCATCGCCACCACCCCGGCGGGCACCACCGACGCGCTCGCCGCCGCCGTCCCCGCCCGGCCCGGCACCCTCTTCGACGTCCTCTACGAGCCCTGGCCGACGGCGCTGGCCGCCGCCTGGGCCGACCGCGGCGGCGCCGTGGTCGGCGGCCTCGACCTGCTCGTCCACCAGGCCGTGCTGCAGGTGGAGCAGATGACCGGGCGGTCCCCGGCGCCGCTCGCCGCGATGCGCCGGGCCGGTGAGGCGGCACTCCTCGCCCGCTGATCCGCCCGGCCCGCTCCCGCACGTCCGGTCCGCACCGTGGACTGGGCGCCGCCCTGTCGGTGCGACGTGGGAGGATCAGGGGGAGACCGTACGCGGATGAGCAGTACATGAGGAGCACCGTTGAGCAGGTTGCGCTGGCTGACGGCGGGGGAGTCGCACGGCCCCGCACTCGTGGCGACGCTGGAAGGCCTTCCGGCCGGGGTCCCGATCACCACGGAGCTGGTGGCGGACGCACTGGCGAGGCGCCGGCTCGGCTACGGCCGCGGTGCCCGCATGAAGTTCGAGCAGGACGAGGTCACCTTCCTGGGCGGCGTGCGGCACGGCCTGTCGCTGGGCTCGCCGGTGGCCGTGATGGTCGGCAACACCGAGTGGCCCAAGTGGGAGCAGGTCATGGCGGCCGACCCGGTGGACCAGGAGGTGCTGGACGCGCTGGCCCGTAACGCGCCGCTGACCCGCCCCCGCCCCGGCCACGCCGACCTCGCCGGGATGCAGAAGTACGGCTTCGACGAGGCCCGTCCGGTCCTGGAGCGGGCCTCCGCCCGCGAGACCGCCGCCCGGGTCGCCCTGGGCGCGGTCGCCCGGTCCTTCCTCAAGGAGGCGGCCGGTATCGAGATCGTCTCGCATGTCGTGGAGCTGGCCGCGGCCAAGGCCCCGTACGGCGTCCACCCGAAGCCCTCCGACGTCGAGAAGCTGGACGCCGACCCGGTGCGCTGCCTGGACGCGGACGCGAGCAAGGCGATGGTCGCCGAGATCGACCAGGCCCACAAGGACGGCGACACCCTCGGCGGGGTGGTCGAGGTGCTGGCCTACGGCGTGCCCGTGGGGCTCGGCTCGCACGTCCACTGGGACCGGCGGCTGGACGCCCGGCTGGCCGCGGCCCTCATGGGCATCCAGGCGATCAAGGGCGTCGAGGTCGGCGACGGCTTCGACCTTGCGCGGGTGCCCGGCTCGAAGGCGCACGACGAGATCGTGGCCACCGAGGACGGCATCAAGCGCACCACCGGCCGCTCCGGTGGCACCGAGGGCGGGCTGACCACCGGTGAACTCCTGCGCGTCCGCGCCGCGATGAAGCCGATCGCGACGGTGCCGCGCGCGCTGGCGACCGTCGATGTGACCACCGGCGAGGCGACCAAGGCGCACCACCAGCGCTCCGACGTCTGCGCCGTGCCGGCCGCCGGCATCGTCGCCGAGGCGATGGTGGCGCTCGTGCTGGCGGACGCGGTGCTGGAGAAGTTCGGCGGCGACAGCGTGCCGGAGACCCGCCGCAATGTGCGCAGCTTCCTCGACAACCTGGCGATCAAGTGACCTCGCCGGTCGTCGTCCTGATCGGCCCGCCCGGGGCCGGCAAGTCCACGGTGGGCGCCCTGCTGGCCGAGCGGCTGGGCGTCGGCTACCGCGACACCGACGCCGACATCGTCGCCACGGCCGGCCGGCCGATCGCCGAGATCTTCATCGACCAGGGCGAGCCGCACTTCCGTGAGCTGGAGCGGGCGGCCGTCCGCAGCGCCCTGGACAGCCACCCGGGCGTGCTCTCGCTCGGCGGCGGCGCGATCCTGGACGACGGCACCCGCGCGCTGCTCGCCGGGCTGCCGGTGATCTTCCTGGACGTCCAGCTCGCCGACGCCGTCAAGCGGGTGGGCCTCGACGCGCCCCGCCCGCTGCTGGCCGTCAACCCGCGCAAGCAGTGGCGCGAGCTGATGGAGCGGCGCCGCCCGCTGTACACCCAGGTCGCGCGCGCCGTGATCGACACGGGGGAGCGCACCCCCGAGCAGGTCGCCGAGGCGATCCTGGACGCTTTGGAGCTACGGCCGGCCGCGGGAGACACCCCGCGGGCCGCCCACAGGGAGGAACAGGCATGACGGAGCAGGCCACTCGTATCCAGGTCGGCGGCACGGCCGGCACCGACCCGTACGAGGTGCTCGTCGGGCGGCAGCTCCTCGGCGAACTCCCCGGCCTGATCGGCGAGGGGGCCAAGCGGGTCGCCGTGCTGCACCCGGAGGCGCTGGCCGCCACCGGTGAGGCGCTGCGCGAGGACCTCGCCTCCCAGGGCTACGAGGCGATCGCCATCCAGCTGCCGAACGCCGAGGAGTCCAAGACCGCCGAGGTCGCGGCGTACTGCTGGAAGGCGCTCGGCCAGTCCGGCTTCACCCGCAGCGATGTGCTCGTCGGCGTCGGCGGCGGTGCCACCACCGACCTGGCCGGCTTCGTCGCCGCGACCTGGCTGCGCGGGGTGCGCTGGATCGCCGTGCCGACCACCGTGCTCGGCATGGTGGACGCGGCGGTCGGCGGCAAGACCGGGATCAACACCGCCGAGGGCAAGAACCTCGTCGGCGCCTTCCACCCGCCGGCCGGCGTGCTCTGCGATCTGGCCGCGCTCGACTCGCTGCCGCTGAACGACTACGTCTCCGGTCTGGCCGAGGTCATCAAGGCCGGCTTCATCGCCGACCCGGCGATCCTCGATCTGATCGAGTCGGACCCGGAGGCCGCCAAGCGCCCGGACGGGGCGCACACCGCCGAGCTCATCGAGCGGGCGATCCGGGTCAAGGCCGAGGTGGTCTCCGCGGACCTCAAGGAGTCCGGTCTGCGCGAGATCCTCAACTACGGCCACACCCTGGCGCACGCCATCGAGAAGAACGAGCGCTACAACTGGCGGCACGGCGCCGCAGTCTCCGTCGGCATGGTCTTCGCCGCCGAACTCGGCCGGATCGCCGGCCGCTTGGACGACGCCACCGCCGACCGGCACCGCACCGTCCTCGCCTCCGTCGGGCTGCCGCTGACCTACCGCGGCGACCAGTGGCCCAAGCTGCTGGAGACGATGAAGGTCGACAAGAAGTCCCGTGGCGACCGGCTGCGCTTCATCGTCCTGGACGGCCTGGCCAAGCCGACCGTCCTGGAGGGCCCGGACCCGGCCATGCTGCTCGCCGCGCACGCCGAGATCGCGGCCTGAACCGTCCGCCCCGGCGCGTCCACGCCGCGTCAGGGGCCGGCTCGTCTCCCGTGGTCCGGAGCCGCGGTGCCGCCGCCCGGTCCCGGCATCCGCACCCCGCTGCGTCCCGCAGTCCGCGTACGGGACGCAGCGGGATGGACGGCGTTGCCCCCGTAGACCCCGTACGCAACGGGCCAGCGCGCTCCGTACGCCGTCGGCCGACTGACGCACCATCAGGGGCACTTCGGTCCCGCCCCGGCCGTTCAAGTGCTGAGCGCCGGGGCAGGACCTCTCCTGACCGGGCCCGGGAGGGTACCGTTCGCAGCAGCACCACCCCCACCGGGCCGTGGGGGACAACGGCCCCTCCGCGCCGGTGGGTTGCCCCACGACGCACGGGCGGCCGCGCCCGGCGCCCGGGGGCGCTCCCGGCGGCAGCCGGGGGAGCACCGCACCACATCGACCGCACGAGACGGAGAGCCACCGGATGCAGTACGCAGTGGGGGCTCCGCTGCCGCCGCCCCGCGGGCAGGCATCAGGACCCGGGGCCGCCATGAACTGGACGCCCCACCCGGGGCAGCCCACCCCGCCCACCTCGTCGCCGGCCCCCGCGGCCCCGCCTCCGCCCGTGCAGCAGCCCGCCCCGCAGCAGGGCTGGCACGCCCCCGCGCCCCAGCAGTCCCCGCCCCCCACGAACGGCGGCGACATCACCGGTCAGATCCGGCTGCCCCCGGCCGCCCCGGTGCCGCTGCCCAGCCCGCCCGCCGACACCGCCGCCCCGGACGCCGCGCACACGGCCGTCGCGGTGCTGCTCATCGGCCCGGCCGGCGCCGGCAAGACCAGCGTCGCGCGCCACTGGGCCGACACCCGGCGGGTGCCGACCGCGCACATCAGCCTCGACGACGTCCGCGAATGGGTCCGGGCCGGCTTCGCCGACCCGCAGGCCGGCTGGAACGACCACTCCGAGGCGCAGTACCGCCTCGCCCGCCGCACCTGCGGCTTCGCGGCCCGCAACTTCCTCGCCAACGGCATCTCCTGCATCCTCGACGACGCCGTCTTCCCCGACCGGCCGGTCGTCGGCCTCGGCGGCTGGAAGCGGCATGTGGGCCCCGGCCTGCTGCCGATCGTGCTGCTGCCCGGTCTGGAGATCGTCCTGGAGCGCAACGCCCGGCGCAGCGGCAACCGCCGGCTGTCCGACGAAGAGGTGGCCAGGATCCACGGGCGGATGGCCGGCTGGTACGGCTCGGGACTGCCGATCATCGACAACTCCCAGCACGATGTCGCCACGACGGTACGGGTCCTGGACGATGTCGTGGCCCGCAGCATCGCCAGCCCGCCCACCTGGTAGCGGCCGTACCCCGGGCGGCCCCGCTCGACCGGCCGCCTCGGGAAAGCCGCCGTACGCTCGTGATATGTCCGAGTTGTACGCGGCCCGACGCATGCAGCTGCGCGACCGCGTAGCCGGGGCCGGAAGTGCCGCCGCACTGATCTCGCGCCCCGCGAACGTCCGCTACCTCACCGGTTGCGCACCGTCCGGCGCCGCGCTGCTGCTGGGCCCCGCCATCGACGTGCTGCTGTGCGGCAGGCCGCTGAGCGGCGATCCCGCCGAGGGCCGCCCGGCCGATGACGTACGGGTGTCGGTCCTGCCGACCCGGGGCGGCGACCCGGTGGTGGCCGGCGCCGACCTGGCCGCGAAGGCCGGTGCGGACAGCCTGGCCGTCGAGGAGCACCATCTGACCGTCACCCGCCACCGGGCGCTCTCCCAGGTCGCGCCCCGGCTGCACCTGACCGACCTGGCCTGCGCGGTCGAGGCGCAGCGGCTGGTGAAGGACGACGACGAGATCGCCTGTCTGCGGATCGCCGCCGAGATCGCCGACCAGGCCCTCGGTGAGCTGCTCGAATCCATCCTGGTCGGCCGCACCGAGCGGCACCTCGCGCTGGAACTGGAGCGCCGGCTGGTCGACCACGGAGCGGACGGCCCGGCCTTCCCCACCTCCGTCGCGACCGGCCCGAACGCCGGCCGCCCCGGACACCTGCCCACCGACCGACGGGTCGAGGAGGGCGATTTCCTCAGTGTCTGCCTGGGCGCCAACTACCGCGGCTACCGCTGCGAGATCGGCCGTACCTTCGTCATCGGCACCACCCCCGAGGACTGGCAGATCGAGCTGTACGATCTCGTTTTCGCAGCCCAGCGCGCCGGGCGCGAGGCGCTGGCGCCGGGTGTGGAGTGCCGTGAGGTGGACCGGGTGACCCGCTATGTGCTGGATGCGGCGGGCTACGGCGAGTGCCTCGGACCGTGGACCGGGCACGGCGTGGGACTCGAAATCGACGAGGACCCTCAGTTGTCCCCTGCCGCCATGGGTAAACTGGACGCTTGCGTGCCGGTCACCGTCGAACCGGGGGTTCACATCCCGGGCCGAGGGGGTGTCCGGATCGACGACACACTCGTCGTCCGCCCCGAGGCGGACGGCGGGCCCGAGCTACTCACGATCACGACCAAGGAGCTGCTCGCACTCTGAACCGCAGGGTTCGGGGCTGCGCCGCTCCCGGGTCCCACCACCTGCAGTCCAGGAGATTCCGCAACCGTGGCATCCACGAACGACCTCAAGAACGGCATGGTGCTCAAGCTCGAAGGCGGCCAGCTCTGGTCCGTCGTCGAGTTCCAGCACGTCAAGCCCGGCAAGGGCCCGGCCTTCGTCCGCACCAAGCTCAAGAACGTGCTGTCCGGCAAGGTGGTGGACAAGACCTTCAATGCCGGTGTGAAGGTGGAGACGGCCACCGTCGACAAGCGCGGAATGCAGTTCTCGTACATGGACGGCGACTACTTCGTCTTCATGGACATGGACACCTACGACCAGCTGCACGTCGACCGCAAGTCCGTCGGTGACGCCGCCAACTACCTGATCGAGGGTTTCGAGGCGGTCGTGGCGCAGCACGAGGGCGAGGTGCTCTACGTCGAGCTGCCCGCCGCGGTCGAGCTGACCATCAAGCACACCGAGCCCGGCGTGCAGGGCGACCGCTCCACCGGCGGTTCCAAGCCCGCCGAGCTGGAGACCGGCCACTCCATCCAGGTGCCGCTCTTCATCACCACCGGCGAGAAGATCAAGGTCGACACCCGCACGGGCGACTACCTCGGCCGGGTGAACAGCTAACCGTGGCTGCCCGCACCAAGGCCCGTAAGCGCGCCTTCCAGATACTCTTCGAGGCCGACCAGCGCGGTGCCGATGTGCAGTCCGTGCTCGCGGACTGGATGCGGCACGCCCGGACCGACCCCCGGCAGCCGCCGTTGAACGAGTACACCCTGCAGTTGGTCGAGGGGTACGCGGACCAGGTCACCCGCATCGACGAGCTGATCTCCACCTACGCGGTCGACTGGGACCTGGACCGGATGCCGGCGGCCGACCGCAGCATCCTGCGCCTGGGCGCCTTCGAGCTGATCTGGGTGGACGACACCCCGGACGCGGTGGCGATCGACGAAGCCGTGCAGCTCGCCAAGGAATTCTCCACGGACGATTCCCCGGCATTCGTCAACGGCCTCCTCGGCCGGCTCAAGGAGCTGAAGCCGAGCCTGCGCCGCGAGGAGCAGTAGGCGCTCGGCAGAGCGTGTGAACGGGCCCGGAGCGAAGGGATCTGCTCCGGGCCCGTCGCATGCCCGCAGAAGGCCGCCAGGGGCGCTCCCCGGTGGCACCGTGCGGCGGCAGTCCGCCGCCGTTCGCCTGCCGGAATGCAGAACCGCCGCCCCGGAAGCCCGGAGCGGCGGCACGTTTCTGCAGGTGGGAGGGGGTCAGAGCTCGTCGTGCTGCACGGCGCGGCGGGCATCGGCGTCGAGCACGCCCCAGCTGATCAGCTGCTCGGTCAGCACCGAGGGCGACTGGTCGTAGATGACCGCAAGGGTGCGCAGGTCGTCCTGGCGGATCGAGAGGACCTTGCCGTTGTAGTCACCGCGCTGGCTCTGGATGGTGGCGGCGTAGCGCTGCAGCGGGCCGGCCTTCTCCTGCGGGACATGGGCCAGGCGCTCCAGGTCGAGCACCAGCTTCGGCGGCGGCTCGGCCGCGCCGCCCGGTGTCGTACCCGGCAGCAGCTCCTGGACCGGAACGCCGTAGAAGTCCGCCAGTTCGGCGAGGCGCTGCACGGTCACGGCACGGTCGCCGCGCTCGTACGAACCCACGACCACGGCCTTCCAGCGGCCCTGGGACTTCTCCTCGACGCCGTGGAGAGAGAGGCCCTGCTGGGTGCGGATGGCGCGGAGCTTGGCCCCGAGCTGTTTGGCGTATTCGCTGGACATATGGCTCCCCGGACGCTGTGTCGAAATGCGGCTCAGCCGCGGGCTGGTAACTCACTGTGAGGTTACGCAGCGTAATCTGACTTCGTCAAGCGGAACGGGGCAGACCCTCACCCGTCAGGGGTGCGGACGGGCGCTGACGGGGGTCCTGCTAACCTGACTGCGTAATTCCGACGTCCTTTAAGGTCCGTCCCGTGAGGCGGAGAAGGAGGTCCGTTTCGTATGGACGCACACACTTCCGACGCAGGGGTCCAGCTCCCCGCGCGACCGGTGCTCGAAGGCCCGGACATCGCGCGCATGCTCACCCGCATCGCCCACGAAATCGTCGAGCGCGCCAAGGGCGCGGACGATGTGGTGCTGCTGGGAATCCCCACCCGCGGCGTCTTCCTCGCCCGGCGGCTGGCCGCCAAGCTCGAGGAGATCACCGGCCGCGCGGTCCCGGTCGGCTCGCTCGACATCACGATGTACCGCGACGACCTGCGCCTGGGCCCCGCCCGCACGCTCGCCCGCACGGACATCCCCGCCGACGGCATCGAGGGCCGGCTCATCCTGCTCGTCGACGACGTCCTCTTCTCCGGGCGCACGATCCGCGCCGCGCTGGACGCCCTGGGCGACATCGGGCGGCCGCGCGCCGTGCAGCTGGCGGTCCTCGTCGACCGCGGCCACCGCGAACTGCCGATCCGCGCCGACTACGTAGGCAAGAACCTCCCCACGTCGCTGCGGGAGACGGTCAAGGTCCAGCTCACCGAGGAGGACGGCCGGGACGCCGTGCTGCTCGGCGTGAAGCACACCGCACCGGCCGGCGAGCGTTAGCGCACCTCGCAGGGACCCGGTGACCCCGGGCCCGCAGGCATGCCCGCTCGACGGACATCCCCGTACACCTCCTTCACTCACGGAGAACACCGGATGAAGCGTCACCTCATCTCGGCCGCCGACCTCACCCGCGACGACGCCGTCCTGATCCTCGACACCGCCGAGGAGATGGCCCGGGTCGCCGACCGGCCGATCAAGAAACTCCCCACCCTGCGCGGACGCACGATCTGCAACCTCTTCTTCGAGGACTCGACCAGGACCCGGATCTCGTTCGAGGCCGCCGAGAAGCGGCTCTCCGCGGACGTGATCAACTTCGCGGCCAAGGGGTCCAGCGTCTCCAAGGGCGAGTCCCTCAAGGACACCGCCCAGACGCTGGAGGCGATGGGCGTCGACGCCGTCGTCATCCGGCACAGCGCCTCCGGCGCCCCCTACCGGCTCGCCACCTCCGGCTGGATCGACGCCCCGGTCATCAACGCCGGCGACGGCACCCACCAGCACCCCACCCAGGCCCTGCTCGACGCCTTCACCATGCGGCGCCGGCTCATCGGCCCCGACGCCGGGCTGGGCCAGGACCTCGGCGGGAAGCGCATCACCCTGGTCGGCGATGTGCTGCACAGCCGGGTCGCCCGCTCGAACGTCGACCTGCTGCACACCCTCGGCGCCGAGGTCACGCTGGTCGCGCCGCCCACCCTGGTGCCGGTCGGCGTCGAGACCTGGCCCTGCGAGGTGTCGTACGACCTCGACAGCGTGCTGCCGAAGTCCGACGCCGTGATGATGCTGCGGGTGCAGCGCGAGCGCATGAACGCCGCCTTCTTCCCGACCGAGCGCGAGTACTCGCGCCGCTACGGCCTGGACGGCCACCGGATGGCCCGGATGCCGGAGCACGCCCTGGTGATGCACCCCGGCCCGATGGTCCGGGGCATGGAGATCACCGCCGAGGTCGCCGACTCCGACCGCTGCACGGTCGTCGAGCAGGTGACCAACGGGGTCTCCGTCCGCATGGCCGTCCTGTACCTGCTGCTGGGCGGCAACGAGCCCGCCGTGACCCACCCCCGTACCGAGGAGAAGTAAGACCATGAGCAAGATTCTGATCCGCGGTGCGCAGGTGCTCGGCGGCGAGGTGCAGGACGTCCTGATCGACGGGGAGCTCATCGAGGCCGTCGGCAGCGGCCTTTCGGCCGAAGGCGCCCAGGTCATCGAGGCCGGCGGGCAGGTGCTGCTGCCAGGGCTCGTCGATCTGCACACCCACCTGCGCGAGCCCGGGCGGGAGGACTCCGAGACCGTCCTGACCGGCACCCAGGCCGCGGCCAGCGGCGGCTACACCGCCGTGTTCGCCATGGCCAACACCTTCCCGGTCGCCGACACCGCCGGCGTCGTCGAGCAGGTCTACCGGCTCGGCCGGGAGCACGGCTACTGCGATGTGCAGCCGATCGGCGCCGTGACGGTCGGCCTGGAGGGCAAGAAGCTCGCCGAGCTGGGCGCCATGCACGAGTCCGCCGCCGGGGTCACCGTCTTCTCCGACGACGGCAAGTGCGTCCACGACGCCGTGATCATGCGGCGCGCCCTGGAGTACGTGAAGGCGTTCGGCGGCGTCGTCGCCCAGCACGCCCAGGAGCCGCGGCTCACCGAGGGTGCCCAGATGAACGAGGGCATCGTCTCGGCGGAGCTGGGGCTCGGCGGCTGGCCGGCCGTCGCCGAGGAGTCGATCATCGCCCGGGATGTGCTGCTCGCCGAGCACGTGGGCTCCCGGGTGCACATCTGCCACCTGTCGACCGCGGGCTCCGTCGAGATCGTGCGCTGGGCCAAGTCCCGCGGGATCGACGTGACGGCCGAGGTCACCCCGCACCACCTGCTCCTCACCGACGAGATGGTGCGCACCTACAACCCCGTCTACAAGGTCAACCCGCCGCTGCGCACCGAGCGCGACGTCATGGCGCTGCGCGAGGCCCTCGCCGACGGCACCATCGACATCGTCGCCACCGACCACGCCCCGCACCCGCACGAGGACAAGGACTGCGAGTGGGCCGCGGCCGCCATGGGCATGGTGGGCCTGGAGACCGCGCTGTCGGTCGTCCAGCAGACGATGGTGGAGACCGGCCTGCTGGACTGGGCGGGCGTCGCGGACCGGATGTCGGTCAAGCCCGCGCAGATCGGCCGGGCCGCCGGCCACGGCCGGCCCATCTCGGCCGGTGAGCCTGCCAACCTCACCCTCCTCGATTCCGCTTACCGTGGAGAGGTGGACCCCGCGGGCTTCGCCTCCCGCAGCCGCAACACCCCCTACGAGGGCCGTGAGCTGCCGGGACGCGTCACCCACACCTTCCTGCGGGGCCGGGCAACGGTCGTCGACGGGAAGCTGGCGTGACTCCTTCACTGTTCCACCTGGCCGCAGCACAGCACTCCGCACCGGTCACCGACTGGGCGGCACGGATCGGCTGGGTCGTCGGTCTGCTGGTCTTCGTCGCCTTCGTCTACTGGCTGATGCGCCAGGGCTGGAAGTGGCGCGGCACGCTCCAGGGCGATCTGCCCGAGCTGCCGGCCACCCCCGACGACCCCGGCGCACCGCGGCTCACCCTCAGCGGCCGCTACCACGGCTCCACCACCGCCGGGCAGTGGCTCGACCGGATCGTCGCGCACGGCCTGGGCACCCGCAGCCGCGTCGAGCTGACCCTCACCGACCAGGGCCTGGGCGTCGTACGGCCCGGCGCCGCGAGCTTCTTCGTGCCGGCCGCCGCACTGCGCGGCGCCCGCCTGGACAAGGGCATCGCCGGCAAGGTCCTCACCGAGGGCGGGCTGCTCATCGTCACCTGGGAACACGGCGGCAAGCAGCTCGACTCGGGCTTCCGCTCCGACCGGGCCGCCGAGCACGCCGCCTGGGTCGAGGCCCTCACCGCGCTGAGTACCACCCCGCACACCACCGAACACACCGAAACGGAAGGCGCACGATGACGACCTCCACCAGGGGTACCGCCCACGGCACAAGGGGGCTCCCCGCCGTACTCGTCCTGGAGGACGGCCGCAGCTTCCGCGGCCGCGCCTACGGGGCCGTGGGGGAGACCTTCGGCGAAGCGGTGTTCTCCACCGGCATGACCGGCTACCAGGAGACGCTGACCGACCCCTCGTACCACCGCCAGGTCGTCGTCATGACCGCCCCGCACATCGGCAACACCGGGGTGAACGACGAGGACCCCGAGTCGCAGCGGATCTGGGTCTCCGGCTACGTCGTCCGCGACCCCGCCCGCATCCCCTCCAACTGGCGCTCGGTGCGCTCCCTGGACGACGAGCTGGTCGCCCAGGGCGTCGTCGGCATCAGCGGCATCGACACCCGCGCCCTGACCCGCCATCTGCGCGAGCGCGGTGCGATGCGGGTCGGCATCTTCTCCGGCGAGGCGCTGCCCGACGCGGGCACGATGCTCGCCAAGGTGCGCCAGGCCCCCGAGATGCAGGGCGCCGACCTGTCCACCCAGGTCGCCACCAAGGAGTCCTACGTCGTCCCGGCGATCGGTACGAAGAAGTTCACCGTCGCCGCGATCGACCTGGGCATCAAGGGCATGACCCCGCACCGCATGGCCGAGCGCGGCATCGAGGTGCACGTCCTGCCCGCCACCGCCACCGCCGAGGACATCTACGCGGTGAACCCGGACGGCGTGTTCTTCTCCAACGGCCCGGGCGACCCGGCCACCGCCGACCACCCGGTCTCCGTCATGCAGGCCGTCCTGGAGCGGAAGACGCCGCTCTTCGGCATCTGCTTCGGCAACCAGATCCTGGGCCGTGCGCTGGGCTTCGGCACCTACAAGCTCAAGTACGGGCACCGCGGCATCAACCAGCCGGTGCAGGACCGCACGACCGGCAAGGTCGAGGTCACCGCGCACAACCACGGATTCGCCGTCGACGCCCCGCTCGACAAGGTCTCCGACACCCCCTTCGGCCGCGCCGAGGTCTCCCACGTCTGCCTCAACGACGACGTGGTGGAGGGCCTCCAGCTGCTCGACCAGCCGGCCTTCAGCGTCCAGTACCACCCCGAAGCCGCCGCGGGTCCGCACGACGCCGCGTACCTCTTCGACCGCTTCGTATCCCTGATGGAGGGCCAGCGTGCCTAAGCGCACCGATATCCAGTCCGTCCTGGTCATCGGCTCCGGCCCGATCGTCATCGGCCAGGCCGCCGAGTTCGACTACTCCGGCACCCAGGCGTGCCGGGTCCTCAAGTCCGAGGGCCTGCGCGTCATCCTGGTGAACTCCAACCCGGCGACGATCATGACCGACCCGGAGATCGCCGACGCCACCTACGTCGAGCCGATCACCCCGGACTTCGTCGAGAAGATCATCGCCAAGGAGCGCCCGGACGCCCTGCTGCCCACCCTGGGCGGCCAGACCGCGCTGAACACCGCGATCTCGCTGCACGAGGCCGGCACCCTCGACAAGTACGGCGTCGAGCTGATCGGCGCCAACGTCGAGGCGATCAACAAGGGCGAGGACCGCGACCTGTTCAAGGAGGTCGTGGAGGAGGTCCGCAAGAAGATCGGCCACGGCGAGTCCGCGCGCTCCTACATCTGCCACTCCATGGACGACGTCATGAAGGGCGTCGACGAGCTCGGCGGCTACCCGGTCGTGGTCCGCCCCTCCTTCACCATGGGCGGCGCCGGCTCCGGCTTCGCGCACAACGAGGAGGAACTGCGCCGGATCGCCGGCCAGGGCCTGACGCTCTCCCCGACCACCGAGGTGCTCCTGGAGGAGTCCATCCTCGGCTGGAAGGAGTACGAGCTGGAGCTGATGCGCGACAAGAACGACAACGTCGTGGTCGTCTGCTCCATCGAGAACTTCGACCCGATGGGCGTGCACACCGGCGACTCGATCACGGTCGCCCCGGCGATGACGCTCACCGACCGCGAGTACCAGACCCTGCGGGACATCGGCATCGCCGTGATCCGCGAGGTCGGGGTCGACACCGGCGGCTGCAACATCCAGTTCGCGGTCAACCCCGACGACGGCCGGGTGATCGTGATCGAGATGAACCCGCGCGTCTCGCGCTCCTCGGCGCTGGCCTCCAAGGCCACCGGCTTCCCGATCGCGAAGATCGCCGCCCGGCTCGCCGTCGGCTACACCCTCGACGAGATCCCCAACGACATCACCGAGAAGACCCCGGCCTCCTTCGAGCCGACTCTCGACTACGTCGTCGTCAAGGTCCCGCGCTTCGCCTTCGAGAAGTTCCCGGTCGCCGACGCCACGCTGACCACGACCATGAAGTCGGTCGGCGAGGCCATGGCGATCGGCCGCAACTTCCCCGAGGCGCTCAACAAGGCCCTGCGCTCGCTGGAGAAGAAGGGCAGCCAGTTCGACTTCGTCACCGAACCCGGTGACAAGGCGGCGCTGCTGGAGCGCGCCCAGGTCCCCACCGACGGCCGGATCAACACCGTCATGGAGGCCATCCGCGCCGGCGCCGGCCCCCAGGAGGTCTTCGACGCCACGAAGATCGACCCCTGGTTCGTCGACCAGCTCTTCCTCATCAAGGAGATCGCCGACGAGATCGCGGCCGCCGAGAAGCTCCACCCGGAAATCCTTGCGGACGCAAAGCGCTACGGCTTCTCCGACGCCCAGATCGCGGCGATCCGCGGACTGCGCGAGGACGTCGTACGCGAGGTCCGGCACGCCCTCGGGGTCCGCCCGGTCTACAAGACGGTCGACACCTGCGCCGCCGAATTCGCCGCGAAGACGCCGTACTTCTACTCCTCCTACGACGAGGAGACCGAGGTCGCGCCCCGCGAGAAGCCGGCCGTGATCATCCTCGGCTCCGGCCCCAACCGCATCGGCCAGGGCATCGAGTTCGACTACTCCTGCGTCCACGCCTCGTTCGCGCTCAGCGACGCCGGCTACGAGACCGTGATGGTCAACTGCAACCCCGAGACCGTCTCGACGGACTACGACACCTCCGACCGCCTGTACTTCGAGCCGCTGACGCTTGAGGACGTCCTGGAGATCGTGCACGCCGAGACCCAGGCCGGCCCGGTCGCCGGCGTCATCGTCCAGCTCGGCGGCCAGACCCCGCTGGGCCTGGCGCAGGCGCTCAAGGACAACGGCGTGCCGATCGTCGGCACCTCGCCCGAGGCGATCGACCTCGCCGAGGAGCGCGGCGCGTTCGGCCGGGTGCTGACCGAGGCCGGGCTGCCGGCCCCCAAGTACGGCACCGCCTTCTCCTTCGACCAGGCCAAGCGGATCGCCACCGAGATCGGCTACCCGGTCATGGTCCGCCCGTCGTACGTGCTCGGCGGCCGCGGTATGGAGATCGTCTACGACGAGCCCTCGCTGGGGGAGTACCTCACCCGCCACGCCGGCCTGATCGACCGCCACCCGGTGCTCATCGACCGGTTCCTCGACGACGCCATCGAGATCGATGTCGATGCGCTCTACGACGGCCACGAGCTCTACCTCGGCGGCGTCATGGAGCACATCGAGGAGGCCGGTATCCACTCCGGCGACTCCGCCTGTGCGCTGCCCCCCATCACCCTGGGCGGCTTCGACATCAAGCGGCTGCGGGCGTCAACGGAGGCCATCGCCAAGGGCGTCGGCGTCCGCGGCCTGATCAACATCCAGTTCGCGATGGCCGGCGACATCCTCTACGTCCTGGAGGCCAACCCGCGCGCCTCCCGTACGGTGCCCTTCACCTCGAAGGCCACCGCGGTGCCGCTGGCCAAGGCCGCCGCCCGGATCTCGCTGGGCGCCACCATCGCCGAGCTGCGCGCCGAGGGCATGCTGCCCAAGACCGGCGACGGCGGCACCCTGCCGCTGGACGCGCCGATCTCCGTCAAGGAAGCCGTCATGCCCTGGTCGCGGTTCCGCGACATCCACGGCCGCGGTGTGGACACCGTCCTCGGCCCGGAGATGCGCTCCACCGGTGAGGTCATGGGCATCGACTCGGTCTTCGGCACGGCCTACGCCAAGTCGCAGACCGGCGCGTACGGCGCACTGCCCACCAAGGGCCGGGCGTTCGTCTCCGTCGCCAACCGCGACAAGCGCTCGATGATCTTCCCGGCCCGTGAGCTGGTCGCGCACGGCTTCGAGCTGCTCGCCACCTCCGGCACCGCCGAAGTGCTGCGCCGCAACGGCATCAACGCCACCGTGGTGCGCAAGCAGTCCGAGGGCGAGGGCCCGGACGGCGAGAAGACCATCGTCCAGCTGATCCACGCCGGCCAGGTCGACCTGATCGTCAACACCCCGTACGGCACCGGCGGCCGGCTGGACGGCTACGACATCCGCACCGCCGCGGTCGCCCGCGCCGTGCCCTGCCTGACCACGGTCCAGGCGCTGGCCGCCGCCGTCCAGGGCATCGAGGCCATGTCCCGCGGAGACGTGGGGGTGCGTTCCCTCCAGGAACACGCCGAACATCTCACCGCGGCCCGCGCGGAGTAGGGACCGGGAGGGGGACACCGAGGCGGTGTCCCCCTCTTCGTGAGCCCCGCACCCGCTCCACGAGCCCCCCGACTCCCTCACCGCGGAAGGTCCCGCCCGACGATGTACCGCCTGTTCTTCGCCCTGTTCTTCCGGCGCATGGACGCCGAGAAGGCCCACCACCTGGCCTTCCGCTGGATCCAGCTGGCCGTGCGCATCCCCGTGCTGCGCACCTTCCTCGCGGCCGCCCTCGCCCCCCGCTACAAGGAACTGCGCACCGAGGCCCTCGGCCGCCCGATGCACGGCCCCTTCGGGCTGGCCGCCGGCTTCGACAAGAACGCCGTCGCCATCGACGGTATGACCATGCTCGGCTTCGACCACGTCGAGATCGGTACGGTCACCGCCCAGCCGCAGCCGGGCAACCCCAAGAAGCGCCTGTTCCGCCTCGTACCGGACCGTGCGCTGATCAACCGGATGGGCTTCAACAACGACGGCTCGGCGTCCGTCGCGGCCCGCCTGGCGGCCCGCAACCCGGTCTTCCCGGCCACCGTCGGCGTCAACATCGGCAAGACCAAGGTCGTACCGGAGGACGAGGCGACCGCCGACTACGTCACCTCCACCGAGCGGCTCGCCCGACACGCCGACTACCTGGTCGTCAACGTCTCCTCCCCGAACACGCCGGGGCTGCGCAACCTCCAGGCCGTCGACCACCTGCGCCCGCTGCTGACCGCGGTCCGCGAGGCAGCGGACCGCATGGTCACCGACCGCCGGGTCCCGCTGCTGGTCAAGATCGCACCGGACCTCGCCGACGCGGACGTGGACGCGGTCGCCGACCTCGCCGTCGAGCTCGGCCTGGACGGGATCATCGCCACCAACACCACCATCGCCCGCGAGGGGCTGGGGCTGACCTCCGACCCGGCGCTGATCGCCGAGACCGGCGGGCTGTCCGGCGCGCCCGTCAAGGAGCGCTCCCTGGAGGTGCTGCGCCGCCTCTACGCCCGGGTCGGCGACACGATCACCCTGATCGGCGTCGGCGGCATCGAGAACGCCGAGGACGCCTGGCAGCGCATCCTCGCCGGCGCCACCCTGGTCCAGGGCTACAGCGCCTTCATCTACCAGGGCCCGTTCTGGTGCCGCGCCGTCCACAAGGGACTCGCCGCCCGCCTGCGCAACAGCCCCTACGCCACCCTCGCCGAGGCCGTCGGCGCCGAGCACAAGAAGGTGACCGCATGACCGAGCCCTTTGCCCGCCCGTCGCCCGACCACCACCCCTCACCGAGGGGATCCGGGCCGCAGGATTCGTCTGCGAACCCCTTCGGGGCCCGCCTGCGCCGCGCCATGGACGAGCGCGGTCCGCTCTGTGTCGGTATCGACCCGCATGCCGCGCTGCTGGCCGACTGGGGCCTGAACGACGACGTGGCCGGCCTGGCGCGATTCACCCGCACCGTCGTGGAGGCCCTCGGCGAGTCGGTGGCCGTCTTCAAGCCACAATCCGCGTTCTTCGAGCGCTTCGGCTCGCGCGGCCTGGCCGTCCTGGAGACCGCCGTCGTCGAGGCCCGCGAGCGCGGCGCCCTGGTCCTGATGGACGCCAAGCGCGGCGACATCGGCTCCACCATGGCCGCGTACGCCGCCACCTACCTCGACCCGGCCTCCCCGCTGTTCTCGGACGCCGTCACGGTCAGCCCGTTCCTGGGCTACGGCTCGCTGCGCCCGGCCGTCGACCTGGCCCGGGAGAACGGCTGCGGGCTGTTCACCCTCGCCCTCACCTCCAACCCGGAGGGCCAGGAGGTCCAGCGCGCGGTCCGCGCCGACGGCAGCACCGTCGCGGCGACCATGCTCGGCCACCTCGCCGCCGAGAACGCCGGCGCCGAGCCGCTGGGCTCCTTCGGCGCGGTCGTCGGCGCCACGCTCGGCGATCTCTCTTCGTTCGACCTGGCGATCAACGGCCCGCTGCTCGCCCCCGGCATCGGCGCCCAGGGCGCCACCCCCGCTGACCTCCCGACCGTCTTCGGGGACGCCGTGCACAACGTCCTGCCGAGCGTCAGCCGGGGGGTGCTGCGACACGGTCCGGACACCTCGGCACTGCGCGCGGCGGTGGACCGATTCACCGGCGAAGTGCGCACCGCGCTCGCCTGAACGCCTTCCGACGGGGACTTTGGTCCCGAATTGTCCTGGTCAGCAGAGTCTGACCAGGACTTTTCGTCTGTTCTCGCTGACTCCGGAGCCCTCGCCCGCTAGTCTCCGACGAGAGCAGTGCACGTAAGCGCGTTGCTCGTTGCTCCGCAGGTGCGGGGCGACTAGGTTCCACACCGGTCCGTATCCGACAGTTCGACATCCGAGGTGACGTAGGCGTGGCTCTTCCGCCCCTTACCCCTGAACAGCGCGCAGCCGCGCTCGAGAAGGCCGCCGCGGCTCGCCGGGAGCGCGCCGAGGTCAAGAATCGGCTCAAGCACTCCGGTGCTTCCCTCCATGAGGTCATCAAGCAGGGCCAGGAGAACGACGTCATCGGCAAGATGAAGGTCTCCGCCCTCTTGGAGTCCCTGCCGGGCGTCGGCAAGGTCCGCGCCAAGCAGATCATGGAACGGCTCGGCATCTCCGAGAGCCGCCGAGTCCGGGGTCTTGGCTCCAACCAGATCGCGTCGCTGGAGCGCGAGTTCGGCAGTACCGCTTCCTGAATTTTCCGGCACTACCGGGAAGCTGGAATAATCGCTGCATGAGTTCTGCAGTCTCCCGGGGGACGACCCCCGAGCCCCCGGCCAGACAACCGCGGCTGACCGTGCTCTCCGGCCCCTCCGGGGTCGGTAAGAGCACGGTCGTCGCGCATATGCGCAAGGTCCACCCCGAGGTCTGGCTCTCGGTTTCGGCCACGACCCGCAAGCCGCGCCCCGGGGAGCGGCACGGCGTGCAGTACTTCTTCGTCGACGACGTGGAATTCGACAAGCTGATCGCCAACGGCGAGCTGCTCGAATGGGCCGAATTCGCCGGCAACCGCTACGGCACCCCCCGCAAGGCGGTGCTGGACCGGCTGGAGGCCGGCGAGCCGGTCCTGCTGGAGATCGATCTGCAGGGCGCCCGCCAGGTCCGCGAGTCCATGGCGGAGGCCGAGCTGGTCTTCCTGGCCCCGCCGAGCTGGGACGAGCTGGTCCGCCGGCTCACCGGCCGGGGCACGGAGGCACCGGAGGTCATCGAACGCCGGCTGGCCGCCGCCAGGGTCGAGCTGGCAGCGGAGAAAGAGTTCGATGTGACGCTTGTCAACACCTCCGTCGAGGACGTCAGCCGCGAGCTGCTAGCCTTGATGCTGCATCGATCCGAGGAGCGGAACACCAGCGGCTGACCCCGCCGAGCTTCACCGGCCCCGGATCGTCCACGACTTTGCGCCATTCCGTACGACCAGGCGCAAGACCCAGGCTTCATCCCCTTTCGGAAGGCAGAGAGTGTCCTCTTCCATCACTGCACCCGAGGGCATCATCAACCCGCCCATTGATGAGCTTCTCGAGGCCACCGATTCGAAGTACAGCCTCGTGATCTACGCCGCCAAGCGCGCGCGCCAGATCAACGCGTACTACTCGCAGCTCGGCGAGGGCCTGCTGGAGTACGTCGGCCCCCTCGTGGACACCCACGTCCACGAGAAGCCCCTGTCGATCGCGCTGCGCGAGATCAACGCGGGTCTGCTGACCTCCGAGGCCATCGAGGGCCCCGCGCAGTAGGCAGCACAGCAGCACGTTCATCGAGGCCCGGCGGCGCGTCCGCCGGGCCCTTGGTGTGTCATAGGGGCATACAGGCACACGGACCGAGCCCGGGGAGCGGCGAAGCGATGGACAAGCGGGAGCGGGAGCGGCCCAGGGTCGTCCTGGGGGTCAGTGGCGGGATCGCCGCGTACAAGGCGTGCGAGCTGCTGCGGCGGCTGACCGAGTCCGGACACGACGTACGGGTCGTGCCGACCGCCTCGGCGCTGCACTTCGTCGGCGAGGCCACCTGGTCGGCGCTGTCCGGCAACCCGGCCGGCACCGAGGTCTGGGAGTCCGTCCACGAGGTCCCGCACGTCCGCATCGGCCAGGCCGCCGATCTCGTCGTGGTCGCCCCGGCCACCGCCGACATGCTGGCCAAGGCCGCGCACGGCCTCGCCGACGATCTGCTGACGAACACGCTGCTCACCGCGCGATGTCCGGTGATCTTCGCCCCGGCGATGCACACCGAGATGTGGGAGAACCCCGCCACCCAGGAGAACGTCGCCACCCTGCGCCGCCGCGGCGCGCTCGTCATCGAGCCCGCGGTCGGCCGGCTGACCGGTGTCGACACCGGCAAGGGCCGCCTGCCCGACCCGGCCGAGATCTTCGACTTCTGCCGCCGGGTGCTGGCCCGCGGCCCGCGGGCGGCGGAGCAGGATCTCGCCGGCCGCCATGTGGTGGTCAGCGCGGGCGGCACCCGGGAGCCGCTGGACCCCGTCCGCTATCTGGGCAACCGTTCCTCGGGCAAGCAGGGCTACGCGCTCGCCCGCACCGCGGTGGCCCGCGGCGCCCGGGTCACCCTCGTCGCCGGCAACACCGAGCTGCCCGATCCGGCCGGCGTCGACGTGATCCGCATCGGCACGGCCCGGCAGCTGCACGAGGCCGTGCTGAAGGCCGCCGCGGAGGCCGATGCGGTGGTCATGGCCGCCGCCGTGGCCGATTTCCGGCCCGCCGTCTACACCACCGGCAAGATCAAGAAGATCGACGGCCGGGAGCCGGAGCCGGTAACTCTAGTGAGGAATCCAGACATTCTGGCGGAGCTCTCCGGGGAGCGGGCCCGCCCGGGCCAGGTCGTGGTCGGCTTTGCCGCCGAGACCGACGACGTGCTCGCCAACGGTCGCGCCAAACTCGCCCGCAAGGGCTGTGACCTGCTGGTCGTCAACGAGGTCGGGGAGCACAAGGCCTTCGGCTCGGCCGGGAACGAAGCGGTGATCCTGGCGGCCGACGGCACCGAGACCCCGGTTCCGTACGGACCCAAGGAAGACCTGGCCGATACGGTCTGGGATCTGGTGGCTCCGCGCCTGGCCGATACCGAACGCTGAGACGCGTATCCGGCCTCCGGAATCACACCTTCGGCCGTACAAAATCGGGCGTGTCCCCTTGACCCGCCCCATTCTCAAGGTGATCGTCCTACCGTGAGTCGCGGTGTCCCAGGTCACGAGGGGTCCATAAATCGAGACTGCGTGTCCGAACGCCGCATACGACCGATAAACTGGCGAGTGGATCGGGCCGAGCGCAGCTCTCGGCCCTTCCGCCAATGATCAGCCAGCAGCCGCTGCAACCCCAGGGAGCGATGTGTCCCGCCGCCTCTTCACCTCGGAGTCCGTCACCGAGGGCCACCCCGACAAGATCGCTGACCAGATCAGCGACACCATCCTCGACGCTCTCCTCAAGGAGGACCCGACCTCCCGGGTCGCCGTGGAGACGTTGATCACCACCGGCCTGGTGCACGTGGCCGGCGAGGTGACCACGAAGGCGTACGCCGACATCCCCAACCTCGTCCGCAACAAGATCCTGGACATCGGTTACGACTCCTCCAAGAAGGGCTTCGACGGCGCTTCCTGTGGCGTCTCGGTGTCCATCGGTGCGCAGTCCCCGGACATTGCCCAGGGTGTCGACACCGCGTACGAGAACCGCGTCGAGGGCGACGACGACGAGCTGGACAAGCAGGGCGCGGGCGACCAGGGCCTGATGTTCGGCTACGCCTGCGACGAGACCCCGGAGCTGATGCCGCTCCCGATCAACCTCGCGCACCGGCTCTCCAAGCGCCTCTCCGAGGTCCGCAAGAACGGCACCATCCCCTACCTCCGCCCCGACGGCAAGACCCAGGTCACCATCGAGTACGACGGCCACAAGGCCGTCCGCCTCGACACCGTCGTGGTCTCCTCGCAGCACGCCAGCGACATCGACCTCGACTCGCTGCTGGCGCCCGACATCCGCGAGTTCGTCGTCGAGCACGTCCTCAACCAGCTCGTCGAGGACGGCATCAAGCTGGACACCGACGGCTACCGGCTGCTGGTCAACCCGACCGGCCGCTTCGAGATCGGCGGCCCGATGGGTGACGCCGGCCTCACCGGCCGCAAGATCATCATCGACACCTACGGCGGCATGGCCCGCCACGGCGGCGGTGCCTTCTCCGGCAAGGACCCGTCCAAGGTCGACCGCTCGGCCGCCTATGCAATGCGCTGGGTCGCCAAGAACGTCGTCGCCGCCGGCCTCGCGGCCCGCTGCGAGGTTCAGGTCGCCTACGCCATCGGCAAGGCCGAGCCGGTCGGTCTCTTCGTCGAGACCTTCGGCACCGCCACCGTCGACACCGACAAGATCGAGCAGGCCATCGGCGAGGTCTTCGACCTCCGCCCGGCCGCCATCATCCGCGACCTCGATCTGCTCCGCCCGGTCTACGCCCAGACCGCCGCGTACGGCCACTTCGGCCGTGAGCTGGACGACTTCACCTGGGAGCGCACGGACCGTGTGGAGGCGCTGAAGCAGGCCGCCGGACTGTAAGTCCCCTGCCTCCTATGAGGCGACCACGGCCCCGGACCGCCAGGCGGTCCGGGGCCGTCGGCTTGTCCACAGCCGCCGGTCGTTGTCCGTGCCGTCTGCTAAGACTGATGCTGTGAGCAGGGAGAACGGGCGACCGGAGGCGGGGGCGTCGGATGCGGGCGAGCAGTTGGCCCTCATCCGCGAGGCCGTGCGGGAGAACAAGGCCGGGCGCGCGAAGCCGAGGACCTGGCGGGGCGCCGAGCTCGCGGCACAGCTGCCGGTGGCGCGGGTGCTGGTCGACAAGGGTCTGGTGCACCTCGACCGGTATTTCGACTATGCGGTGCCCGCGGCGATGGACGACGAGGCGCAGCCCGGGGTGCGGGTGCGGGTGCGGTTCGGCGCGGGGGAGAAGGGCGGTCGGCGCGAGGGCGGCAAGCTGGTCAGCGGATTCATCGTGGAACGGGTCGCGGAGAGCGACTACCGCGGGGTGCTGGCGCCGATCGCCCAGGTGCTGTCGTCGGAGCGGGTGCTGACGCCGGAGCTGTTGGGGCTGTGCCGGGCGGTCGCGGACCGCTATGCCGGCTCGCTCGCCGATGTGGTGCAGCTGGCGGTCCCGCCGCGGCGGGCGCGGGCCGAGGCCAAGCCCTCGCCCGACCCGCAGCCGCCCAACGCGCCACCGGAGCCGGGAAGTTGGGAGCGGTACGGCGCGGGCCCCGGGTTTTTGACGGCGCTGACACGCGGGGACGCCCCGCGGGCCGTGTGGACCGCGCTGCCCGGGGCGACCTGGCCGCAGGAGCTGGCGCGAGCGGTCGCCGCGGCGCTCGCGGGCGAGCGTGGCGCGCTGGTGGTGGTGCCGGACGGGCGGGCCGCGGCGCGGGTGGATGCGGCGCTCGGCGAGCTGATCGGGACGGGCCGGCATGTGCTGCTCACCGCCGATGCCGGACCGGAGGAGCGCTATCGCCGCTGGCTGGCGGTGAGCCGTGGCGCGGTGCGGGCCGTGGTCGGGACGCGCGCGGCGATGTTCGCTCCGGTCGCCGATCTGGGTCTGGTCGCCCTCTGGGACGACGGGGACGCCAGCCACAGCGATCCCCATGCGCCCCAGCCGCATGCCCGCGAGGTCCTCATCCAGCGGTCGGTCAATGAGCGCGCCGGCTTCCTGCTGGGCGGGCTGAGCTGCACCGTCGAGGCGGCGCAGCTGGTCGAGACCGGCTGGGCGCGACCGCTGGCCGCCGAGCGCGAGCAGGTGCGGGCCGCGGCGCCCCTGGTGCGGACGGTCAGCGACGGTGACGAGGCGCGGGACGCCGCCGCGCGGGCCGCCCGGCTGCCGACGATGGCCTGGCAGCTGGTGCGGGAGGGACTGCAGCGCGGGCCGGTGCTCGTCCAGGTGCCGCGCCGCGGATATGCGCCCCGGCTGTCGTGCGAACGGTGCCGTACGCCCGCGCGCTGCCGGTCCTGCGCGGGCCCGCTGGAGTCGCAGCACGCGGGCGATCTGGTCTGTGCGTGGTGCGGACGGCCGGAGCCCGACTGGCATTGCGGCGAGTGCGGTGGCGCGCGGCTGCGGGCCCGGATCGTGGGGGCGCGGCGCACGGCGGAGGAGCTGGGCCGGGTCTTCCCTGCGGTACCGGTGCGCACCTCGGGGCGGGACCATGTGCTGGCGACGGTGCCGGACGCCCCCGCGCTCGTGGTGAGCACACCGGGCGCGGAGCCGGTGGCCGAGGGCGAGGGGTATGCAGCCGCACTGCTGCTGGACGGCTGGGCGCTGCTCGGCCGGCCGGATCTGCGGGCCGGGGAGGAGGCGCTGCGCCGCTGGCTGGGCGCCGCCGGGCTGGTCCGCGGTCAGGTGGCAGGGGGCACGGTCGCGGTGATCGCGGAACCGACGCTGCGGCCGGTGCAGGCGCTGGTCCGCTGGGATCCGGTCGGCCATGCGGTCCGCGAGCTGGCCGAGCGGGCCGAGCTGGGCTTCCCCCCGGTGTCGCGGATGGCCTCCGTGACCGGCCGGCCCGAGGATGTCACCGATCTGCTGCGATCCGCCGAACTCCCCGCCGGAGCCGAGGTGTTGGGCCCCGTACCCCTTCCGGTACCGGACCCCGGTCGCCCGCGCCGGCCGGGCGACCCGCCGGCCGGCGAGCAGTGGGAGCGCGCGCTGGTACGCGTCCGCCCCGGCCAGGGCGCGGCGCTCGCCGCGGCGCTCAAGGCCGCCCGCGCGGCCCGGATGGTCAAGCGGGAGGGGGAGGCCGTACGGGTCCGGATCGATCCGCCGGATCTCGGGTGACACGGCTCGGTGCGGGGGAGGGGGTGTGCGCTGCCGGGGCGTCGAGCCGCCATGCAGCGGGGCCGTCCCGCCCCGTCGTACGGCAGCCATGCCATGTCCGGCACGGCCCGACCCGACACATCCCGGTCCAGACATGGCGCCGCCCCGGGACCGGTGTCGGCGGGCGGTCCCGGGGCGCTGGCGGGCGGCGCGTGGGCGTGGGGGCGCCCGAGGGGGGAGTGGTTCAGCCGTTGCGGGGGCCGGGGAAGGCACCCGGGCGGGCGGGCTCGTCGCGGGAGGTGGCGGACGGCTGGGCGGGCAGGGAACGGGCGGCAGGTACGGCCGCCGAGCCGGGCAGGCCCGCCGCCATGGTCACCGGGCGGGGCGCGGAGGACTCGGGGGAACGTACCGCAGGCTCCGCGCCGTTGCTGTCCGCGGCGGGCTGGGCGGCGGCTCTGCGGCCACCGTAACGGCGGTGCACCGCCTGTTTGGTGACGCCGAGCGCCGAACCCACCGCGTCCCACGAGAAGCCCAGCGAACGGTCGAAGTCGACCGCGGCCGTGACGAGTGTTTCGACGCTGTCCCGCAACTCCTGGGCAAGGCGCACCGTCGGAGCGGGCGCGCGTCCGTAGACGACAAAGCCCGCGGAGGGGCCGGTGCGCCGCGGCCGGTAGACGTTGCCGAGCTGAGCGGTCAGCGTGCGCAGTGCGTCCACCTGCCGGCGCACCCGTTCGATGTCCCGCACCAGGAGATGCAGGCTGGCGCGCGCCTGGGCGTCGTGGGTTGCGTGGTCGGCCATGAGCAAGCCTCTCGAACCGGCGTGGAAAAGGAAGGATGTAAAGAGAGCGGGCCGCCAGGGCGGCCCGGTCTTCAGGTCAATGCTTTTTGACCAACGCGACAGCAGCGGCTCTGGTCACGGTATGGGGGCGTACGAGCTTCCGTACAAGGCGCGGGAATTCGTGTACGCCCCCTGGAACCGTCGCCCGTGGCCCGGGGGCCGGACCCATAGACTGGTGCGTCGTTCCGCTGCGTGTGAGAGGTAGTTCGCCACCCATGAGGCTTGTCTTCGCCGGCACCCCCGAGGTCGCCGTACCCGCCCTCGATGCCCTGATCGCCTCGGACCGGCACGAGGTCGTGGCCGTAGTGACCCGGCCCGACGCGCCCGCCGGACGCGGCCGGAAGCTGGTCGCCAGCCCCGTCGCGGAGCGGGCGGAGGAGGCCGGCATCGAGGTGCTCAAGCCCGTCCGGCCACGCGAGGAGGACTTCCTGGCGCGGCTGCGGGAGATCGCGCCGGACTGCTGCCCGGTGGTCGCCTACGGTGCGCTGCTGCCGAAGGCCGCGCTCGACATTCCCGCCCGGGGGTGGGTCAATCTGCACTTCTCGCTGCTGCCCGCATGGCGGGGCGCGGCGCCCGTGCAGCATGCGGTGCTCGCCGGCGACGAGGTGACCGGCGCCTCGACCTTCCAGATCGAGGAGGGTTTGGACTCCGGCCCGGTCTACGGGGTGCTGACCGAGCAGGTCCGGCCGACGGACACCAGCGGCGATCTGCTCACCCGGCTGGCGTTCGCCGGCTCCGGGCTGCTGGTGGCGACGATGGACGGCATCGAGGACGGCACGCTGCAGGCGGTGCCGCAGCCGGCCGAGGGTGTCACGCTCGCCCCGAAGATCGAGGTCGAGGACGCCAAGGTGGACTGGACGGCGCCCGCGCTGCGGGTCGACCGGGTCATCCGCGGCTGTGCGCCCGCGCCCGGTGCCTGGACGGTCTTCCGCGGCGAGCGGCTCAAGCTGATGTCGGCCGCCTCCGCGGCGGGGCACGACGAGTTGGCGCTGGCGCCCGGCGCACTCGCCGTCACCAAGAAGGCGGTGTACGTCGGTACGGGCAGCCACCCGCTCGAACTCGTCTGGGTGCAGCCGCAGGGCAAGAAGCCGATGAAGGCGGCCGACTGGGCGCGCGGGGTGCGTATCGAGGGCGGGGAGCGGCTGGGGGACTGAGGCCTGGTCCCCGCGCGGGCCGACGCTTCTCGTGCGTCGGGGCCCACGGGGGCACCTGGCCCGCGCCTGTCGTCCGCCCCGGGCTCGGCCTGCCCGTGCGCCCCGGTCCGCGCCCGTACTCGGCCCCGACCCGGGCTCGGCCTCCGCGTGCGCCCCGGCCCCGGCCCGGCGCTCCCTGCGCCCCGGCCTCCCCGCGCAGGTGGCCGGTCCGCCCGCGTAGGCTGGGACGGAACCCTCATCTCGTATCCGGAGCACCTTTTCTGTGAGCCAGCAGCCCCGTCGCCGCCCCAGCAAGCCCTACCGCCGCCCGCAGAAGGACCCGGTCCGCATCCTCGCGTTCGAGGCCTTGCGGGCCGTCGACGAGCGGGACGCCTACGCGAATCTGGTGCTGCCGCCGCTGCTGCGCAAGGCGCGCGAGCGCGAGGACTTCGACACCCGGGACGCGGCGCTGGCGACGGAGCTGGTGTACGGCTCGCTGCGGCGGCAGGGCACCTATGACGCGATCCTCGCGCAGTGTGTGGACCGCCCGCTGCGGGAGGTGGATCCGCCGGTCCTGGACGTGCTCACCCTCGGGGCGCACCAGCTGCTCGGTACCCGTATCCCGACGCACGCCGCGGTGAGCGCGAGCGTCGAGCTGGCCCGGGTGGTGCTGGGCGACGGGCGGGCGAAGTTCGTCAACGCCGTGCTGCGCAAGGTCGCGGCCCATGACCTCGACGGCTGGCTGGAGCGGGTCGCCCCGCCGTACGACGAGGACCCCGAGGAGCACCTCGGCATCGTGCATGCGCACCCCCGCTGGGTCGTCTCGGCGCTGTGGGACGCGCTCGGCGGCGGCCGGGCCGGCATCGAGGACCTGCTGGAGGCGGACAACGAACGCCCCGAGGTGACGCTGGTGGCCCGCCCCGGCCGGTCCACCACCGAGGAACTGCTGGCGGCGGCGGGCGAGGACAGTGCGCTGCCCGGACGCTGGTCCCCGTACGCGGTGCGGCTCGCGGAGGGCGGCGAGCCGGGCGCGCTGGACCCGGTGCGCGAGGGACGTGCCGGGGTGCAGGACGAGGGCAGCCAGCTCGTCGCCCTCGCACTGGCCAACGCGCCCGTCGAGGGCAGCGACCGCGCCTGGCTCGACGGCTGTGCGGGCCCCGGCGGCAAGGCGGCGCTGCTGGCGGCGCTGGCGGCGCAGCGCGGCGCCGCCCTGCTGGCCTCGGAGAAGCAGCCGCACCGCGCCCGGCTGGTGGCCCGCGCGCTCGACGGCAACCCGGGCCCGTACGCGGTCATCGCCGCCGACGGCACCCGCCCCGCCTGGCGGGCCGGAGCCTTCGACCGGGTGCTGGTGGACGTGCCGTGCACCGGTCTGGGCGCGCTGCGCCGGCGGCCGGAGGCGCGCTGGCGCCGCCGCCCCGATGACCTGGACGGCTTCGCCCCGCTCCAGCGCGAGCTGCTGCGGCAGGCGCTGGCGGCGGTACGGGTCGGCGGCGTCGTCGGCTATGCGACCTGCTCCCCGCACCCGGCCGAGACCCGGGCCGTGGTGGACGACGTCCTCAAGGGGCGGGGCGGCGCACCGGTGGCGGCGGAGTGGGTCGACGCCCGCCCCCTGATGCCGGACGTACCGGTCCTCGGCGACGGCCCGGACGTCCAGCTCTGGCCGCATCTGCACGGCACGGACGCGATGTACCTGGCGCTGCTGCGGCGTACGGGCTGAGCGCCCGGCACCCCCGAACGGCTCATCAGAACACCGGTGGCCCCGCCTCGATGCGGCGCAGTACTGGGGGCAGGCGGTCCAGGTCCGGGCCGGTCTGCACCTGTCGCTCGTCCCACCAGGTGGCGCCGGCGTCGTGCAGCGGACCGATCACATCCTTGGCCTTGGCCGCGTCCAGGGGCGTGGCACCGCCGAGCACGAAGTCGAAGGGGCGCTCGGACACGGGCCTTCGGTGTTTCCGCACATAGTCGATCAGATCCCGCACTTCGGCCACATCCGGTACGTGCCCATGCCGGGCGGTCTCGAAGAGCGGCACCGCGCCGTCCCACCGCGCTGCCCGCCGCATGGGCGGACGACGCGGCCAGAACCCGCCGATCCACACCGGTGGACAGGGCCGCTGCACGGTGGCGGGCAGCAGCGTCACGTCCCTGACCTCGTAGTGCCGGCCGTGGTGAGCCACCGGCTCGCCGGACCAGAAGCGCCTCAACAGCTCCAGCCCCTCGTCCAGCCGCTCGCCGAGGAGGCGCGGCTCCTCGGTGTCGCCGAAGCTGCCGTATTCGTCTTCGATCGGACCGCCCAGACCTGCTGCGAAGATCACCCGGCCGCCGCTGAGGTGGTCCAGGGTGGCTACCTGGCGGGCGAGCTGCTGCGGACGGTAACGGGGGACCGGCGTCAGCAGGGTGCCCAGTCGGATCCGGGAGGTCGCCAGCGCGGCCGCGGTCAGCAGCATCCAGGGGTCTCCGAAGGGGCGCCCCTGGTGTTGTCGATGCAGTACGTGGTCCCAGACGAAGAGCCCGTCCCAGCCGGCCTGTTCGGCGGCTTCCGCTACGGTCGCGACGTTGCGGGGGTCCGCGAAGTCGCCGAAGTTGGGAATGTTGATGGAGAAGCGCATCCCAGCAGGATGCGCAGCCGGCCGCGGAGGGGCAATCGGATTCCTGGCCAGGCAGCCGCACGGCAGGCCGCCACCTGACGAATGACGAGACCGCAGCGCCTGGGGAATGACGGCTCGGGGCCGGGGCCGGGGTGCCGTACCGGATTCGGCGTCGGGGGCGGCCGTTGGGGTGGGGCGGCCCCCGACGCCCCACCCCAACGGTCATCGGCTCAGCCCTTCAGCCGGGTGATCGTCGGCACGAGGTCTCCGTGTTCGGCGATACCGGCGGCCCAGAGGTCGGCGCTTCGGGGCACCGTGGTGAAGCCGCGGACGACGAGGCCCGGGGACGAAGCCGTGTCCCACTGCTTCTTCGGTCCGTTCCACCGCAGCGCGACGGACGCGGCGCCCTTGCCGCCGACGGCCCAGAGCTCGCCGTTCCGCGTCCGGCCGACGGCACGCAGCCGGCCGTCCGCCACGTCCGGCGTCTTGGCAGCCGTCCAGGCCGTGCCGTTCCAGTGCACGGCGTAGGGCCGTTCCGCGCCGCCGGACGTACTGCCGCCCACCGCCCAGACGTCATCGGCGCCGAACGCGGTGACCCCGCCGAGCCAGTTGTGGGATTCCTGCGGGCCGGGTGCGGTGATGCGCTTCCAGGCGGTGCCGTCCCAGTGCAGCAGCAGCGCCGTCTGCGGTGACGAGGCGTCGGTGGCGTACGCGGTGCCGACCGCCCAGATGTCGTCCGGGGCGACGGCCGTGACGCTGCTCAGTTCACCTTTGCCGACATCGGGCAGGGTCTGCCGGTGCCAGCTCTTGCCGTCCCACGACTGGATGGCCGGGACGCCGTCCTTGACCGACCGGTTCATCGCCCGGCCCACCGTCCACGCCTTCCCGTCGGAGGTCGTCGTCACCGCGTCGGGGACGACCCGGCCGCCGGGGTCCTTGGCCAGTTGGTAGGTGGTCCACTTGGTTCCGTCCCAGTGCACCGAGGCGCTGCCCACCGTCCAGATATCGGTGGCCGACCGGACGGCGAGGGCCTGCGGAAAGCTGTTGTCCGGCAGTGTGGACTCCTGGGTCCAGGACGTACCGTCCCAGCGCAGCGCGACGGCTTCGAGCGCGGTGGCACTCTTCAGCCGATAGCCGACGGCCCAGGCCTGCTTGTCGCTCAGAGCCGCTATCGCGGTCAGATCGCCCTTCGCCACGGGCACCGGTGTCGTGTGCCACTGGCCCGCGCGGGACGCCGAGGGCGCGGGGGCGGTGCCGGACGAGGCGGCTGCGGATGCGGCCGGTTCACCGTTCAGGCCGGTCACGACCAGCGCCCCGGTGACCAGGGTGGCGGCCAGCGCCGCCGGCACCAGCGGCACCCGGCCAAGACGCCGTCGGGACAGGGAGGTACGGGAGGGCATACGGAATTCCTTGTCTGATGGGGAATCAAGCCTGCGGGGGCGGGGGGCGCCGCCTGCTCTCTAGACCTTCGTCGTGAGGACGAAGTCGAAGGTGCCGGTGTAGCGGCCGCCCTCGGGGCCGGTGAGCGCGATGGTGCAGGCGCGATTGCGCAGCCGGTCGGCGGCGTTGAGGGCGGCGAAGTCCCGGCCGTAGGCCTGGGTGTCGTCGGGGAAGTACAGCTGGGTGACGAGCAGCGGGCCGCCGGACACCTGCACCTGGGTGTGGATGTGGGGCGCCCGTTGGCCCCAACGTCCCCAGTAGTCCCGGGGGATGATGGTCTTCAGGAGGTAGGCGCCCCGGCTGTCCGTGTACTGGTGACCGCGGAGCGAGAATCCCGCGGTGTCGTAGTCGCCGTTCTGATCGCACTGCCAGAATTCGATGAGCGTTTCGGGCAGCGGCTTGCAGGCGGTGTCGTAGACGACTCCGGAGAGGTCGAGCCGGACCCCGCGGACGGCCGGCGTGATCAGATCGCCCCGGGCGGGGGAGTTGGGCTTGAACAACGGGCCCTCGATGGACGCCGGGGTCTCCTGGCCCGAGCAGGCCGGGGTGACGGCGAGCGGGCGCGCCGCACTGCCTGACGTCGCTGGACGGCCCTTCTCCGCTGCCTCGGCCGCCGGGCCTGCCGAGGCAACCACGCTCGCCCCGATGGCCACGGCGGTCACGCCTGCGGACGTGGACTTGATGAAGGACCGCCTCGAACTTCCCTGCTCGTCGCCGCCTGCCCGTGACGGCGGTTGCGGGCCGCTCGCGGCCTCCGGGCTCGTATCGTCGGCGTAGCGCATGGCATCTCCTTGCCGGAAGAACTCGGTCATGAGGCACCCCATGGGGACGGGCCGACCTTGACGGCCGGCGTCAGGCCGGCGTCTGTGAGGAGGCCGACCGGCTGGCGGGGGCTGCCCTTGTGGGGGTCCGTGTGCCGGTCGCCTCTGGGCGGTACGTCCATGGACGGTCGCCCATGCACCGCTGTCCCTGCGACGGTCATCTCTCCGACGGTCATCCATGGGACCGCCGGTGGACTGGGTTGGCCTCGGGACGGCCGTCCGTCGGGTGCGCTCTCCCGCACAGCCTCCGGTGTCGGCTCGGCCCGCGCATCGGTCGGATGACCGGCGAGTTGTGCGCGTGACGAAACCCAGCCGGAGGCCGGAGCAGGCCAGAGGCCGGGCGCCGGGCGCGCCAAGGCAGCCCGTCGGCTCAGAGACCGGACTCCGGGCGGCCCGCGGCCTGGTCCGCGACCCGGACGGCGATCTGGGTTCGGGACCTGACCCCCCACTTGTCCCGGACCCGGTCGAGATGGCCGGCCACGGTGCTCTTCGAGAGGCCCAGATGGTCGGCGATCTGCTGGTTGGTCAGGCCCTCGGCGACCAGCTTCGCGACCGCCGACTCCCGCCCGGTCAAGGGCGGGTGGCCCGCCGCGCCGGCTCGGTCGGGACTCCCTTCGTGCGCACTGTCGCGTCCGGCGGGACCGTCCTCGGTGCCGCGCAGCGCGTATGCGACCAGCCGGGCTCCGCGCAATCGACGACCGGCCGCCATCGCCGCCGCGGCACCGGCGGGGGGCAGTCGTTCCTTGACCCGTGCCACGGCCGCTTCCACCTGCCCCCACCAGTGCGCTTCGGGTTCGGTGTCGATCCGCTGCCGGATGGCGGCGGCCGCCGCGTACAGCCGCAGCGAGCGCTGAAGATCCTCCCGTTCGGCCGCCACGATGACCAGTCCTTCCAGCGGATAGAGCGCATGGAAGCTCTCGCCGGGCGGTGTCTTGAGCAGCACCTCGGCGAACCGCCGCTCGGCGCCGTCCAGGTCGCCCCGCGCCAGCCGGATCGCACCGTCGGTGTGCAGCGCGGCCGTCAACTGGCCCAGCGGAGCCCGTGCCGCCAACTCCGGCAGACACTCCTGCATGAGCCGCTCGGCCTGTGCAGTCGTGCCGGTTTGGAGCATTGCCCAGGCCAGATGGTGCCGGCAGAGCGCGAGGTCCAGCGGGCGGCCGAGCGTACGGACCACGTCGAGGCACTCGGTGAACACCGCGACGGCGTCGGAGAACTCGCCCCGGCACAGCCGAGCGGCCGCCAGTGCGTCCAGGGCATTGGCCAGCCTGGCGGGCTGCTGCCCCGCGCGCCCGACGGCGACGGCCTCCTGGGCGAAGGCGAGGGCCGCGGCATGATCGTCCTGCAGACAGGCCGACCGGGCGGCCAGCGCCAGTGCCGCGCCGCGGTCTTCGCGGTCCTGGACCCGCTCCAGCACGCCCGACAGCAGCGTGCGCGCGGCCGTCAACTGCTCCTGCCGGTACAGCAACCGGGCCAGCGCGATCGCCAGCGGGATGTGCCTGCGGTCGGAACGGGCGGCGGAGTACGTGACGGCCGCCGCGAGGATCTCCTGCTCCTGGCCGAGTGGCTCTCCGGTGAGGTCGGCGAACACCCCGGGCCCGAGGGCTTCCGCGCTCTTCCCGGCGAGCCAGTCGAGCGCCCGGTCCCATGTGTCATGCAGTTCCCCGGCTTCCGCGAGCCGGTCCATCCCATAGGCCCGGATGGCGCTCAGCTGCCGGAACCGCGCGGCGCCCCGCTGCTCGTCCCCGCGTACCCGCACGATCAGGGACTTGGCTTCCAGCGCGCAGACCACGCGCACCACCTGCTCCGGGCGCACCGTGGGGTGCGGGCCCCGAGGCGCGACGCCGTCCCGATCCCTGCCGTCGTCACCCTCGACACCATCGGCGCAGACGGCCGCGGCCCCCTCCGTATCGAAGCCGCCGCCGAGCACCGACAACCGCCGGAACACCACTGCCTCCAGCGGATCCAGCAAGCGATGACTCCAGTCGATCGCGGCTGCCAGCTCGCGGTGCCGGCCCGGCCCGGTCCGGCTGCCGTCGGTCAGCAGGGACAGCTGGTCGTCCAGCCCCCGCAGAATGCCGGGCAGGGAGAGCGAACCCGCCCGGCCCGCCGCGAGTTCGATGGCCAGCGGCAGTCCGTCCAGCCGTCGGCAGATCTCGGCCACCGTACGGGCGTCGCCGGGCCCGAGCGTGAACGCCGCGTCGCTCGTCCGGGCGCGCGCCAAGAACAGCCTGACCGCTTCCGATTGCAGCAGCTCGGCGGTGCCGTGCTCCTCGCCTGCGGGCGACAGCGACAGTTCGCCGACACGGAAGACGACCTCGCCGGGGACCCGCAGCGTCTCCCGGCTGGTGGCGAGAATCCGCAGCCGGGGGCAGCGGGCGAGCAACGTCGCGGTCAACTGCGCGCAGGCGTCGGCCAGATGCTCGCAATTGTCCAGCACGATCAGCGTGGTGCGGGAGCCCAGCGCATGGACCAGGGCCTCGATCCCCGCGCGGCCGCCACGCTCCCGCACCCCGAGGGCGGCGGCAAGCGCCTGGGGCAGCAGCTCGCCGTCGTGCAGGGAGTCGAGTTCCACCCACTGGGCGCGGCCCGCCCGGCTGCCCCGCACAGTGCCCGCGAGCTCCAGTGCCAGCCGGGTCTTGCCCACGCCGCCGGGGCCCGTCAGCGTGAGCAGTCGGGAGGACCTCAGCAGCGTGCGTAACCGCGACAGCTCTCGCTCACGCCCCACGAACGCATCGAGCGGGGGCGGCAGTCCACGCCCCGGCAGCTCCGCCGGCTGCGGCGTGCGCTGCTCCGCGCGCTGCCGGAACGCGCGTTGCCGACAGGCTCGGGAGCAGTACCGCGCGGGCCGGCCGCCGGGCGCCTTGCCGTCTCGTGCTGCCCTTGCGGGGGTCGGGAGCGGCGTACCACATGCTTCACATCTCCTCGACGTCGCCACACCAGGCATCCTGCCGAAGAGGGGGCCGGCCGCACCAGCCGCTCCGGCACCCCGTCCGGGAACCACCGGCCGCCCGACGACCGCGCGTAGGCAGCCGCGCGAGCCCGGCTGACCTGGCCAGGGCAGGCGCAGCGGCCCCGGCCGTGCCTACCTGTGGCTTTCGCCTTGCGAGCTCCCGTGAGCGCGTGGCGGCACCGTCGGGAGGGTCACTCGGGGCGCCCGGAACCGATCTGCAACAGCGGCGACTGGCGCGGCATACCGGCGTAGGGACAGGTGACGGCGGACCGGTCGCGGCTCGTCCAGCCGCGCAGCCAGGGGCTCAGCCGGCCGTTGTCGATCCGGAGGGTGCCGTCGGGCCGTAGCCGGCCGATCGTGTTGGCAGGATCCGTGAGCGCCACGGTGCACTTTCCGACCCTTCCGCCGGCCCGGATCACCAGGGAGTTCGCGCGGGCGGCGTAGCAGGCCTCCACTCCCGGGGTGGCCGGGAACGCGGGTGACGTGCCGTGGAGGAGGGCTGCGAGGGCGTCCTGGCTCTCCGTGCGGGCCGCGTCCGAGAGGATCTCTCGGGTCTCGTCGTTGGGGCCGCCGAGACGCTCGACCGGCTTGAGGCCGACCGAGAATCGCGGGTCGTCGAGAAAGGTGTCCCGGACTTCTCTGAGAAACCCGGCCATGGACGGGAGATTTGCCGGCGTCAGATGAATACGCAGAAGGATGCACAGCGGGAGCGCGCTGTCGCGGAGCGCCAGCAGGTTTTCCCAGATTCGTCGGAACGAATTCCCTGGCCCGCCCGGTCGTGGAGGAGATCTCCTCGCATGTCGTCGAGTCGCTCGGCCGCCTGCCAGCGCTCCAGTAAGCCCGTCCAGCCGGCGGTCCAGGAGCCGCTTGACCCCCTGGACCGTCTCCGGGCCCATCCGCCCGACGGAGAAATCCTCGTAGCAGTAGGTGCACCGGAAGTTGCACTGCTCCGTGGGGAGAATGATCAGGTGGAGCGTCCGGTCGGTCAGTGCTGCGACGAGCTCTTCCTCGAAAGCCGCCTCTTCCCGGACGGAAAGCTCAGCGGTCTGGTCCATGCACACACATCCAGGGCGCGGATCGGACGGACGGGAACGGCATGCGGCCGGGCCTACATCCGGGGGCCGCCGGCGCTTCCGCCGAGGCCGCCTCCGCAGCCCGCGACACTGTCGCGCCGGGCCCGCGCCACCGCCATCGCGGGCGGCCGAACGAGGGAGGGAAGGAAGGGCGGGGCACCCTGCCGCTACGGGCGCCCGGCCCCGAGGGGGAGTCCGCCGCCGCCGAACCGGTGGCCGGGCCCCGGCCCCTGCCGCCCGCCCCGGATCCGTCCCCCCTCCACCCCCTCACGGGCCGCAGGCCATACTGGGGGCATGGCCTTGATCAACCCCAGCATCCTGTCCGCGGACTTCGCCCGGCTCGCCGAGGAGGCGAAGGCGGTCGAGGGCGCCGACTGGCTTCATGTCGACGTGATGGACAACCACTTCGTCCCGAATCTCACCCTCGGCGTGCCCGTCGTCGAGTCGCTGAGCAAGGCGACGGACACCCCCCTCGATCTGCATCTGATGATCGAGGACCCGGACCGCTGGGCGCCGCAGTACATCGAGGCAGGGGCCGGTTCGGTCACCTTTCATGTGGAGGCGGCGGCCGCGCCGGTGCGGCTGGCGCGGGAGATCCGGGCCAAGGGGGCGCGGGCCTCGATGGCGCTGAAGCCGGCCACGCCCATCGAGCCGTACGAAGACCTGCTGCCCGAGCTCGACATGTTGCTGATCATGACCGTGGAGCCCGGCTTCGGCGGCCAGGCGTTCCTGGACATCATGCTGCCCAAGATCCGCCGGACCCGTGAGCTGATCTCCCGGCACGGCCTGGAAATGTGGCTGCAGGTCGACGGCGGGGTCTCGGCGGCCACCATCGAGCGCTGCGCGGAGGCGGGCGCCGATGTCTTCGTGGCGGGCTCGGCGGTGTACAGCGCGGACGACCCGGCGAAGGCGGTCCGGGATCTGCGGGAGAAGGCCGAGACGGCGACCGCGGCGGCGGGCTGGGGCTGCGCGCACTGAATCCCCGGAAACGGGGGCGGGCGGCCCGGCCGCCGCAGGCCACGGAGGCTCCGTGGTGCGGCCGTGCCGCCTCTTGTCCGTGGCGCCACCGAGCGTTCACGTGGGTCGGGGCGGTCATGGTCCCCGTTGCCCCCGGGTTTCTGAAAGGATGAGCAAAGACTCGATCAGATGCGCAAAAGGGGAGAATTTCGTGGTAGCCAGCCGCCCACAGTCCGGAATGGGCCCTGCCGAGCTGGTGCAGGCTGCGGCCATGGCCCGCCGTTTCTATCTTGAGGGAAAGTCGAAGATCCAGATCGCGGAGGAATTCGGCGTCAGCCGGTTCAAGGTCGCGCGGGTGCTGGAGACGGCACTGGAACGCGATCTCGTACGGATCGAGATCCGGGTGCCCTCCGAGCTGGACGCCGAGCGCTCCGACGCCCTGCGGGCCCGCTACGGCCTGCGGCACGCGGTGGTCGTCGAGTCGCCCGCGGACGCTCCCCCCGCCTTCGGCGGTCAGAACCCGCCCGATGACGCCGCCGACCCGGAGAACCTCGGCGAAGTGGCCGCCGATCTGCTCGGCGAGCTGGTCAACGAGGGCGATGTGCTCGGGCTGGCCTGGGGCCGGTCGACGATTCACATGGCGGCGGCCCTGCACCGCCTCCCGCCCTGCACCGTCGTGCAGTTGACCGGTGTCTACGACGCGGGCACCGCCGACCGCGGCTCGGTCGAGGCGGTGCGCCGCGCGGCCGATGTCTCCGGCGGCGAGGCGCACCCGATCTACGCACCGATGCTGCTGCCCGATTCGGCGACCGCCGAGGCGCTGCGCCGGCAGACCGGGATCGCCCGCGCCTTCGAATACTTCGACAAGGTCACCGTCGCCTGCGTCTCCATCGGTTCCTGGGAGCCGGGCGTCTCGACCGTCTACGACATGCTCTCGGAGCAGGAGCGGGAGCACTACGCCTCGCTGGGTGCGGCCGCCGAGATGTCGGCGCACCTCTTCGACGCCGAGGGGCGGCGGATCGGCCGGGACCTCGGCGAGCGGTGCATCACGGTCGAGGCGGACCGGCTGCGCCGTATCCCGGAGGTCGTCGCCATCGCCGGCGGCCGGCGCAAGGCCGACGCGATCGGCGCGGTGCTGCGCTCCGGGCTGGTGACGAGCCTGGTCACGGACACCGCCGCCGCTGACCATCTGCTGTTGGAGACCGGCCCCGGCCCGCGACCCGCACTGGACCGCGCGGATCCTGACGGGGCGTGACCCGCGCCGAAACGTGCCGCCGCGGGCGTCTGCGGTAGCTGCTGCCGGACGGCCGGCCCCACCCCGGTGCGGTCACCGGCGAGCGGCTCGCGCGGGCCTGTGACAGCATCGGCGCCATGGTGACCCGCTCCGCCGTGCCCCGCGCCGCCGCGCTGCTCGGCGCGCTGCTGGCCGGGCTGCTCCTCGTCCTGACCGGGTGTGCCACGAGCGGTGCCGGCAACGGGAGTTCGCCGGGATCACCGGGTGCCACCGCCACGGCCGCCGCCGGTTCGCCGGGCGCCACCAAGGCACCGGCATGGGCACAGGGCATGCCGCTCGTCACCGTCGCCCAGCTGCCCTCCCAGGCGCGGGACACCCTGCGGATCATCGACGCCGGCGGGCCCTTCCCGTACCGGCAGGACGGGACCGTCTTCGGCAACCGCGAGCGGTTGCTGCCCCCTCAGCCGCGCGGTCATTACCACGAGTACACGGTCCGCACGCCCGGCTCGCCGGACCGCGGAGCCCGCCGGCTCGTCACCGGCGAGAGCCATGAGACGTACTACACCGACGACCACTACCGGACCTTCAAGGCGGTGCTCCGATGACGGGTTCTGTGCCCCGGCCGCTCGCGGCGGTGCTCGACGGCAGTACTCCTCCCGGGGTGCTGCCCTGGCCCGCGGAGCGCTCGGTCGCGGAGGCGCTGGCGGCCGCGCGGGACGCCGGCTGGTCGGGGACGTCACTGGACCTGGACGGGGTCGCGGACAAGGCCGCGTTCATGGACCGGTGCGCCCGCTCGCTGCGGCTGCCGGACTGGTTCGGGCGCAACTGGGACGCGCTCGCCGACTGCCTGACCGATCTGTCCTGGTGCCCCGTCGGCCGCGGCCGGCTGCTGGTCGTGACCGGCTGGCAGGGCTACGCCGCCGCGGCCCCGGAGGACTGGAGCGTCGTCGAGGGCATCCTGGCGGACGCCGTGGGGTACTGGCGGGACACGGACACCGGCCTGGCCGTGATCATGGTCAGGTGCCGGGCCCGGCAGGGTGCTTAGCGGCGGGGCCATGCTCTGACCTGCCGCGTTCCGGCGGACGGCCGGGCCGCGGGGGCCGGATGCGCGCGGAGCACCCGGCCGGCCCGGGGCCACCGGCCGCTGCACGGGCCCTTTGGGGGATCGCACACACGACTGGCAATTACCTCAGACAATCACATGAGCCCTGGTCAGGGCCCGTATCCTGGCCATATGCGATTCCTGAATCCGAAGAACGGCGCGCTCGAAGAGAGTTCTTCGGTGCCCTACGACCTGACCTACGACGATGTGTTCATGGTGCCCGGCCGCTCCGCCGTGGGCTCCCGCCAGGGCGTGGATCTGTCCTCCCACGACGGGACCGGCACCACCATTCCGCTCGTGGTCGCCAACATGACGGCGATCGCCGGCCGCCGGATGGCCGAGACCGTGGCCCGCCGTGGCGGCCTGGTCGTGATCCCGCAGGACATTCCGCTCGATGTCGTCACCGACGTCGTGACCTGGGTCAAGCGCCGCCATCTGGTCCTGGACACGCCGATCGTGCTGTCCCCGGTCGCGACCGTCGCCGACGCCCTGGCGCTGCTGCCCAAGCGGGCGCACGGCGCGGGCATCGTCGTCGAGGGCGGCCGCCCGGTCGGTGTGGTCACCGAGCACGATCTGGCCGGGGTGGACCGCTTCACCCAGGTCGCCGAGGTCATGTCAAGGGACCTGCTGGTCCTGGACGCCGACATCGACCCGCGGGAGGCCTTCAACCGCCTCGACGCCGCCAACCGCAAGCTCGCGCCCGCGGTCGACGCCGACGGCATGCTGATCGGCATCCTCACCCGCAAGGGCGCGCTCCGCGCCACCCTCTACACCCCCGCCACGGACGCCAACGGCAAGCTGCGGATCGCGGCCGCCGTCGGCATCAACGGCGATGTCGCCGGGCGGGCCAAGTCGCTGCTGGACGCCGGTGTGGACACGCTCGTCGTGGACACCGCGCACGGCCACCAGGAGTCGATGATCAGCGCGATCAAGGCGGTCCGCGCGCTGGACCCGCAGGTCCCGATCGTGGCGGGCAACATCGTCGCCGCCGAGGGCGTCCGCGATCTGATCGACGCCGGCGCGGACATCATCAAGGTCGGCGTCGGACCGGGCGCGATGTGCACCACCCGCATGATGACGGGTGTCGGCCGGCCGCAGTTCTCCGCGGTGCTGGAGTGCGCCGCCGAGGCCCGGAAGTACGGCAAGCACGTCTGGGCCGACGGCGGAGTGCGCCACCCCCGCGACGTCGCGATGGCGCTGGCCGCCGGCGCGTCCAACGTCATGATCGGCTCCTGGTTCGCCGGCACCCTGGAATCGCCCGGCGACCTCCAGCACACCGCCGACGGCCGGCCGTACAAGGAGAGCTTCGGCATGGCCTCCGCGCGTGCGGTGCGCAGCCGCACCAGCGAGGAGTCGGCCTACGACCGGGCCCGCAAGGGACTCTTCGAGGAGGGCATCTCCACCTCCCGGATGTTCATCGACCAGGCGCGTCCCGGCGTCGAGGACCAGATCGACTCGATCATCGCGGGCCTCCGCAGCTCCTGCACCTACGCGGGCGCCGCCTCCCTGGCGGAGTTCGCCGAGAAGGCCGTGATCGGCGTGCAGAGCGCCGCCGGCTACGCCGAGGGCAAGCCGCTCCACGACAGCTGGAGCTGACCGGCGAGGGGCCGTAGAGGGCTCCGCACGTGATTGACCGGCCCCGCACCGACCCGGTGCGGGGCCGGTGGCGTATCCGGAACCATCGGACCCGGTTCGTGGCCCATCCGGAGGCGGCCGTTACGATCTCACCCTGGCGCGCAACGAACCATCGTCCGCCGCGCCGGTGCGCAACGATCATCCGCGGTTACGCAAGGAACCTGCATTACGGCAGGTCAGCGGCGGCCCGTAAGGTCAAGCGCTGTACGTGGAGTGGCGGGGACCGCCTGCTCGGCGGTCTCCTGCGCGGTGTGCTTCGGCATGCCCTTCTACCGACCGCTGCCGGTCGCCGTCTCATCCGTACGTCATCGATCGGCAGCGATAAAGGAGCCACTTCAGTGTTGGAGCACGGCGCAGCCCCGCCCGCAGGGGCCGGCGACCCCGGACCGCCCTCCCCCGGAGGACTTGGCACCCGGCTGATGCGGCGCAAGCCCGTCGAGCGGCTGGTGGCCGAGGGCGGCAAGGGGCAGGGGGGAGAGCTCCGCCGCTCCATGGGCATGTGGCAGCTGACGATGATCAGCATCGGCGCCACGCTCGGCACCGGCATCTTCGTCGTCCTCGGCGAGGCCGTGCCGGACGCCGGGCCCGCGGTCATCCTGTCCTTCGTCCTCGCCGGGATCACCGCCCTGTTCTCCGCGCTGTCCTACGCGGAGCTGGCCGGCTCCATCCCGGTCTCCGGATCCTCCTACTCCTACGCCTACGCCACCCTCGGCGAGCTGATCGCCTGGGTCTGCGGCTGGTGCCTGATCCTGGAGTACGGCGTCTCGGTCGCGGCCGTCGCGGTGGGCTGGGGCCAGTATCTGAACGAGCTCCTCGACGGCATCTTCGGCTTCACCATCCCGGACGCGCTGTCCCAGCCGCCCGGCGACGGCGGCATCTTCAACCTGCCGGCGCTCGTGGTCGTGCTGCTGGCGATGGTGTTCCTGCTGGGCGGGGCCAAGGAGAGCGCTCGGGCCAACACCATCATGGTCGTCGTCAAGATCGTCGCGCTGCTGCTGTTCTGCGGCGTCGCGCTCCAGGGCGTGCGCTCGGGCAACTACGCGAACTTCATGCCGATGGGCATGGCGGGCGTCAGCGCCGCCGGCGCGACCCTGTTCTTCTCGTACATCGGCTTCGATGCCGCCTCCACAGCGGGCGAAGAGGCCAAGAACCCGCAGCGCGACATGCCGCGCGCGATCATGCTCTCGCTGGTGATCGTCACCGCGCTGTACTGCCTGGTCGCGGCCATCGCCGTGGGCGCCATGCCCTGGCAGAAGTTCAAGGGCTCGGAGGCCGCGCTGGCCGGGATCATGAAGGACGTCACCGGCCAGAGCTTCTGGGCCGTGCTGCTCGCCTTCGGCGCGGTCATCGCCATCGCCAGCGTCGTGCTGACCGTGCTCTACGGCCAGACCCGCATCCTCTTCGCGATGTCCCGGGACGGGCTGGTGCCGAAGGTGTTCTCCAAGGTGCACCCCAAGAGCGGGGCGCCGCGCGCCAACACCGTGATCGTGTCGCTGTTCTGCGGGGTGCTCGCCGCGGCGGTGCCGCTGGGCCAGCTGGCCGACGCCACCAGCATCGGCACCCTGTTCGCCTTCGCGCTGGTCAATGTCGCGGTGATCGTGCTGCGCCGCACCCGGCCCGACATGCCGCGCAGCTTCCGCACCCCGCTCTCGCCGCTCTTCCCGGCGATCGGCTTCCTGCTGTGCCTCTACATGATGGGCAGCCTCGACGTCGTGACCTGGGTCGTCTTCGGTGCCTGGTTGGCCGCGGGCCTTGTGGTCTACTTCGGATACGGCATGCGCCGCTCCCGATTGGCCACCGCAGAGAAGTGATCCACCCGCAGTGCGACTGAACGATCTCGACGAACGCATCGTCCACGCCCTCGCCGAGGACGCCCGCCGCAGCTACGCCGACATCGGCCAGGAGGTCGGACTCTCCGCGCCGGCCGTCAAGCGCCGGGTGGACCGGCTGCGGGCGGACGGCGCGATCACCGGCTTCACGGTGCGGGTGGACCCGGCCGCACTCGGCTGGGAGACCGAAGGGGTCATCGAGCTCTACTGCCGCCGGAACACCTCGCCCGAGGCGATCCACCGCGGCCTGTCGCGCTACCCGGAAGTGGCGTCCGCCTCCACCGTCACCGGTGAGGCGGACGCCATCGTCCAGGTCTTCGCCGCCGACATGCGGCACTTCGAGCGGGTGCTGGAGCGGATCGCCGGCGAACCGTTCGTGGAACGGACCAAGTCCGTGCTGGTGCTCTCCCCGCTGCTGCGCCGGTACGGCTCGGGGGCGCCGCGCTGATCGGCCCCGGCCCCGCCCCTCAGCCCCCCTGCCGTGCGGGCTGCTGCCTCGTACGCGAGGGAGGTCAAGCCCCGCTCCGGCCGGCCCCCGCCCGGCTGCGCAGACCGGACGCCACGGCGATGCCCACCACCAGCACCACTCCCGCCGCGATCCGGTAGCCCAGCGCCATGGCATCGGTGAACGCGGTGGCCGCCGCGGCGCCGTGCCCCGTGCCCGAGGCCTGCGGCGCCTGCTCGGCGGCGCGGGAGAGCAGGCACGGGCCGAGGGCGGTGACGAAGAGGCCGATGACCATGGAGATGGCCTGGCATCCGCGCCAGGAAACCGACGCCGGGCACCGCTGGCTGCGCGGGCTCGTGCGCGAGACGGTGGGCGACGTCCTGCGGGACCTGCCACCCGGGCAGGACTGGACGCCGCAGCCGGTCCTCGTCGGAGGATCGGTCTGCGCGGCCGCGTCCCGGGTCGGGGCCGGCTGCGGCAGGCGGGGCCGCCCCCGGCATCCGTACGCTGACCGGCGGCTTCCCCTGCTGCGGACCGCCGAGGGGGCGATCGGCTACCCCGCCCCCGGCGGCGCGCAACGAATCACCGCACACTCCTATGAACGCGCAATGAATCGTCCATCGGCGCGCAACGGTGGCGCCTTGTCCCGCATCCCCGGCGGCCCGTACCGTCAATGCGTCCACCCGCACCACCTCGCCGAGGGATCCCATGACGTCGCTGCACACCGCCCTGCTCCAGAGTTCGGGACGGCCCGGCGATGTCGCGCACAACCTGCGGATCCTCGACGACGCGGCCCGCACCGCGGCCGCGACCGGCGCCGGACTGCTCGCCTGCCCGGAGCTCTTCCTGACCGGCTATGCCATCGGCGACGGTGCCCACCGCCTCGCCGAGACCGCCGACGGCGACAGCGCCCGGGCCATCGC
This sequence comes from Streptomyces sp. 2323.1, assembly GCF_900221035.1. Taxonomy (NCBI): domain Bacteria; kingdom Bacillati; phylum Actinomycetota; class Actinomycetes; order Kitasatosporales; family Streptomycetaceae; genus Streptomyces; species Streptomyces sp. 2323.1. Next base: position 6,760,362 of record NZ_LT907981.1, read on the forward strand.
GGAGATCGCCGCCGCACACGGCATCGCGGTGCTCTACGGCTACCCCGAGCGCGCCGCCCACGACGAGCCGGACAGCGCCGCCGTCTACAACTCGGCGCAGCTCATCGGCCCCGAGGGCGAGCGGCTGGCGAACTACCGCAAGACCCATCTCTTCGGCTGCTTCGAGCGTGAGTGGTTCACCCCGGGCGAGCAGGCCGTCGTCCAGGCCGACCTGGGCGGCCTCCGGATCGGCGTCATGATCTGCTACGACGTGGAGTTCCCGGAGAACGTCCGGGCCCATGCGCTGGCCGGCACCGATCTGCTGCTGGTGCCCACCGCGCAGATGCACCCCTTCCAGTTCGTCGCCGAGTCCGTCATCCCGGTCCGCGCCTTCGAGAACCAGATGTACGTCGCGTACGTCAACCGGGTCGGCGCGGAGGGCGAGTTCGAGTTCGTCGGCCTCAGCTGCCTGGCCGGCCCCGACGGTGTCGTACGCACCCGGGCCGGCCGCACCGAGCAGCTGGTGCGGGCCGAGGTCGACCCCGCCTTCCTGAAGGAATCCCGGGTGGAGAACCCGTATCTGCACGACCGGCGGCCGGAGCTGTACGGCCCGCTGACCTGACGCACCCGATCCGCCCGCCCGCCCCTCGTTCCTCTGGTTCCCCCTGCCCCGCCGCAGGCCGGTCCCGCCGGCCTGTACAGCCCTGCCTGCTGTGCCCTGTCTGCAAGGAGTCCGTCCCCGATGACGTCCACGGTGCCCACCGCCGCCCACCACGCGGATGCCCAGCCCCCGATCACCATGTTCGGCCCGGACTTCCCGTACGCCTATGACGACTTCCTCGCCCACCCGGCGGGCCTGGGCCAGGTCCCCGCGACCGAGCACGGGAAGGAGGTCGCGGTCATCGGCGGCGGCCTCTCGGGCATCGTCACCGCCTATGAGCTGATGAAGATGGGCCTTCGGCCCGTCGTCTACGAGGCCGACCAGATAGGCGGCCGGCTGCGCACCGTCGGCTTCGAGGGCACCCCGTCCGAAGCCGCGGGCCTGACCGCCGAGATGGGCGCGATGCGCTTCCCGCCGTCCTCGACGGCGCTCCAGCACTACATCGACCTGGTGGGCCTGACGACCACGCCGTTCCCCAACCCGCTGGCCGCGGACACCCCGTCGACCGTCGTCGACCTCAAGGGCGAGTCGCACTACGCGCGTACCGTCGAGGACCTGCCCGAGGTCTATCACCAGGTCATGGACGCCTGGAACGCCTGCCTGGAAGAGGGCGCCGACTTCTCCGACATGAACCAGGCGATCCGCGAGCGCGACGTCCCGCGCATCCGCGAGATCTGGTCCCGGCTCGTCGAGAAGCTCGACAACCAGACCTTCTACGGCTACCTCTGCGACTCGACGGCCTTCAAGTCCTTCCGCCACCGGGAGATCTTCGGCCAGGTCGGCTTCGGCACCGGCGGCTGGGACACCGACTTCCCCAACTCCATCCTGGAGATCCTGCGGGTCGTCTACACCGAGGCCGACGACCACCACCGCGGCATCGTCGGCGGCAGCCAGCAGCTGCCGCTGCGCCTGTGGGAGCGCGAGCCGCAGAAGATCGTGCACTGGGCTCAGGGCACCTCGCTCTCGTCGCTGCACGACGGCGCGCCCCGGCCCGCGGTGACCCGCCTGAACCGCACCGCCGGCAACCGCATCACGGTCACCGACGCCGACGGCGACATCCGCACCTACGAGGCCGCCGTCTTCACCGCGCAGTCCTGGATGCTGCTGAGCAAGATCGCTTGCGACGACTCGCTGTTCCCGATCGACCACTGGACGGCGATGGAGCGCACCCACTACATGGAGTCCAGCAAGCTCTTCGTCCCCGTCGACCGGCCGTTCTGGCTCGACAAGGACGAGGAGACCGGTCGGGACGTCATGTCGATGACGCTGACGGACCGGATGACCCGCGGGACGTATCTGCTCGACAACGGCCCGGACGAACCCGCCGTCATCTGCCTCTCCTACACCTGGTGCGACGACAGCCTCAAGTGGCTGCCGCTGGAGGCGAACGAGCGGATGGAGGTCATGCTGAAGTCGCTGTCGGAGATCTATCCGAAGGTCGACATCCGCAAGCACATCATCGGCAACCCGGTCACCGTGTCCTGGGAGAACGAGCCGTACTTCATGGGCGCCTTCAAGGCGAACCTGCCCGGCCACTACCGCTACCAGCGGCGCCTGTTCACGCACTTCATGCAGGACCGGCTCCCCGAGGACAAGCGGGGCCTGTTCCTCGCGGGCGACGACATCTCCTGGACGGCGGGCTGGGCCGAGGGCGCGGTGCAGACCGCACTCAACGCGGTGTGGGGCGTCATGCACCACTTCGGCGGCACGACGGACGCGACGAACCCCGGTCCGGGCGATGTGTACGACGAGATCGCACCGGTGGAGCTGCCGGAGGACTAGGGCCTGATACACCGGACAGCCCCTAGGGGACGTGGGCCGTTCCTGCCGACGGGCAGGAACGGCCCGTGCCCCGAGGTGCCGGGATGATCAGCCGGGCAGCGGGGTCAGCAGCATCCGTCCGACCAGGCCCACCCCGGCGTCGAGGCGTTCGATGAGTTCCTCGGTGACATCCGGCAGCCGGCGGACGCTCCACAGGGCGCGGGCCGCCACCCAGGCGCCGTCCCTGGCCTTGTCCAGGCTCCACGACCCGATCAGATGCGTCAGCGGATCGGCGACGTCCAGCACATCGGGGCCGGGCATCAGCCGCTCCCGGATCCGCTCCTCCAGGCTCGTCAGCACCCCGCCGACCCGCTCGAAGTCGGTCTCCAGCGCGGCCGGTTCGCACTCCAGCACCCGGCAGGTGTCCAGCACCGCCAATGCCAGGTCGTGGCCGATGTGGGCGTTGATCCCGGCCAGCGCGAACTGCAGCGGATGCACGCCCGGGTGCCGGCGCAGCTGGAAGAGCGGACGCCAGCAGGCCGGCGGCCGCAGCCCGGCGGTGGCGGCGTCCACCGCGGCGAAGTACCGCCGCGCAAAGCAGCGGTCCAGCTCGCCCGCGGCCGCCGGGTCCTGGAACGTACCGTCCCCGATGCGCCCCGCCACCGCCTCGGTGACGGCCAGATAGACCCCGTTGAAGACGCCCACCCCGTCCTCGGCGGGCAGCGCCGCGGCCAGCGCCCGCATCCGGGCCAGCACCTCCGCCAGCTCCGCGGCGGCCGCGGTTTCCGCGCCGGTGGGCGGCCTTGCGGCGGGCCCTTCGGCCGGGTTCGGCTGCCGGTGGACATCGGGGTGCGGGGCAGGGCGCCGAGTCGTCGTCATCCACTCAGCGTGACACCACAGTTACGGATTGCGCGGGATGGTGGTGGCCGTTGACCGATACGGGGTAACGAACGGCGCGCCCTCTTGTGGAACGGTGCGCCTGACGCGGCGCGGCCGCCCCCGCCTCCCGTACGGAGGTCTTCCCCGGACCGGGCCTCGGTTTGTCCAGACGCAGGCGTTCGACTATGAATCACCTCGGCTCTGTGACCTGCAGGGCGTCGCAGAGCGGAGAGTGATCATGGCCGGCTTCGGGTGGAAACTTCATGGCGACGGGCGACATCTGAGGCCCGGCGAGGTGGTCAGGCCCGGGGAGCGCCTGACGTGGGGGCGGACGATCGCGCTCGGCGCCCAGCACGTGGTGTCGATGATCGGGGCATGTTTCGTCGCCCCCGTGCTCATGGGGCTGGATCCCAGTCTTGCCCTGATGGCGTCGGGTGTGGCCACCGCTCTGTTCTTGCTGATGACGCGCGGACGCATCCCCAGCTACTTGGGCTCCTCGCTCTCCTTCGTGGGCGTCTCTGCGGTGATCGCGGGCCAGGGGGGTGACGCCGGCACGCTGACGGGGGCGATGCTCGTGGTGGGTGCCTGCTTGGCCGGCTGCGGCCTGGCCATCCATGTCGTCGGGGCCGGGGTGATCCACGCCGTGCTGCCGCCGACGGTGACCGGCGCGGTCGTGATGCTGATCGGCTTCAACCTTGCCCCCGTTACGGCGTCCACGTACTGGCCCCAGGACCAGTGGACGGCTCTGGCGACGATGCTGTTCACCGGGCTCGCGCTCGTCGTGCTCCGCGGCTTCTGGTCGCGGATCGCCATCTTCTTGGGCCTGGTCTTCGGCTATGCGCTGTCCTGGATTCTCGACCGCACGGCAGGAAAAATTCATTCGGTCAATGGCGCGGGCAAGCTCACCGACCACTGGCGCATCGACTTTTCCGGCGTCGAAAAGGCTGACTGGATCGGCCTGCCCACCTTTCACGCACCGAATTTCTCCGCCTCCGCGATCCTTGTCGCGCTGCCCGTCCTGATCGCGCTGATCGCGGAGAATGCCGGACACATCAAGGCGGTCTCCGCGATGACCGGTGATCCCCTGGAAGACAAGATGGGCATGGCCCTCGTCGCCGACGGCACGGCAACGGTCCTGTCCACTGCGGTGGGTGGCCCTGCCACCACGACCTACGCCGAGAACATCGGCGTCATGGCGGCCACCCGGGTCTATTCCACTGCGGCTTATTGGGCGGCGGCCGGTTTCGCCCTGCTCTTCGGTTTGTGCCCGAAGTTCGGCTCGGTGGTGGCGGCGATCCCCGGCGGGGTGCTGGGCGGCATCACCGTCATCCTGTACGGCATGATCGGCCTGCTGGGAGCCCAGATCTGGGTGCGGAACAAGGTGGATTTCTCGGTCCCCCTGAACCTCATTCCCGCAGCGGCCGGAATCATCATCGCCATTGGCGGCGTCTCGCTGAAGTTCACCGAGAACTTCGAGCTGAACGGCATCGCACTGGGGACGCTGACCGTGCTCACCGGCTACCACTCCCTGCGGTGGCTCTCCGGGGCGGCGGGCCGGCCGCACCCGCCACTCCCCGACACCCCGCCGGACGAAGTGTCCTAAGCATCCGCTTACCATGGCGACGGTGGCTCACACGAGTACCACCTGCCCCACCACACCCTCCGCTTCCACCGCGCCCCTCGCTTCCAACGCGCCGGCAAGCACCTCACCACCCCAGGAGCACCACCCGTGAGCGTCGAACCCCGCCAGGTCCCCACCGTCCCGTACGGCGAACTGGTCCCCGTCACCGTCCACTTCGACGACCTCGACGCGCTCGGCATGCTCCACAACTCCCGCTACCCGCTGCTGGTGGAGCGCGCCTGGGCGGAGTACTGGCACGGCCGGGGCTTCCGCTTCGACGGTGACTGGGTCGCCGCGGGGGACATGTGCAACGTCATCAAGGAGATGCGCCTCTCCTACGAACGTCCGGTCACCCGGCCCGGCCGGTACGCGGCGCATCTGTGGGTGGAACGCCTCGGCCGCACCGGCCTCACCTACGGCTTCCGGCTCTGCTCGGCCGACGGCGCCGAGACCCATGCCCAGGGGCACCGGGTGCTCGTCCGGGTCGACGCACGGACACTGCGTCCCACCCCGTGGTCCGATCACGCCCGCGCGGTCGCCGCGGACCTGCTCCGGCCGGCCGCCGCGGAGACGGAGAGGGAGGCGGAGGCGGAGCGGGACGCGGCCTGAAGCCGTCCGCCACCGGCCGGCCGCCGCGTCACCGGCCGGAGCGCCCGGGCGGCGGCCCGGGATTCAGGACCGCTCCAGGTCCCCGGTCACCGCGCGCGGGCTGCCGGACGCCGTCCGGCTCGGCACCCGCAGCACCCGCGCGCCGGCCACCAGCCCGCACGCCAGCGTCGTGACCAGCACGAACGACATGGTCAGCGAGGACGCCTGGGCGATGCCGCCGATCGCGGACGGGGCGATCAGGCCGGAGGTGTAAGTGATGGTGGCGACGCCCGCGATGGCCTGGCTGGGGGCCGGACCGCTGCGCCCGGCGGCCGCGAAGGCCAGCGGGACCACCACCGCGATCCCCAGACCCAGCAGGCCGAACCCGCCCATCGCCATGGCCGGATGCCGGGCCGCGACGATCAGCAGCCCGCCCGCCGCCGCCAGCACCCCGCCGGCCCGCACCGTACGCACCGGACCGAAGCGGGCCACCACCTTGTCGCCCGCCAGCCGGGCGGCGGCCATCGTGCAGGCGAAGGCGGTGGTCGAGGCGGCCGCCAGCCCGGCATCGGTGCCCAGCCGGTCGCGGAGGAAGACCGCCGACCACTCCAGTCCGGCGCCCTCCGCGAAGACGGCGCAGAACCCTATCGCCCCGATGACCAGCGCCGACCGCGGCGGCAGCGCGAAGCGCGGCGGCGGATGCTCCTCGGGGGCGCTGCGCAGGTCCAGGACGCCCTGACAGGCAAGCGCGCCGAGCACGGTCAAGACGACTGCGGCACCGGCCAGATGGAGCCGGGCGTCCCACCCGGCGTGCGCGGCGACGGTGCCGACCGCCGAACCGAGCAGGGCGCCGGCGCTCCACATGCCGTGCAGCCCCGACATGATCGGCCGGCCGAGCCGGTCCTCGGTCTCCACCCCCAGTGCGTTCATCGCGACGTCCGACACCCCGGAGGCCGCGCCGTACACCAGCAGCGCCGGGCACAGCGCATACAGGCCGGGGGAGAGGGCGGGCAGCACCAGCGACAGGGTCCACACCGCGAGCAGACCGCGCAGCGCCGTACGGGCCCCTAAGCGGTGGCTGATCCGGCCGGCCAGCGGCATCGCCAGGGCGGCGCCGATCGCGGGGAAGGCGAGGGCCAGGCCGAGCCGGCCCGGAGAGAGGCCGGTGTGGTCCTGGATCCAGGGGATGCGGGTGGCGAAGTTGCCGGTGACGGTGCCATGGACGAGGAACACCAGGGCGACGGCCCGGCGTGCGCGGCGCAGCCGGTCGTCCGGGATGCCGTGGTCGGGGAGGGGGGTGGCGGTCATGGCCGGTAAATTATCAGGAACCCTGCCTGATAATAAGGGGGTTGGTTCGCCAGGATGAAAGAATCCCGCCATGCCTGCCTCCCGCACGGCGGTCACCGGCCGCACCGCCTCCCCGACCACAGCACGGCGGATCAACGACCGTCTCGCGCTGCAACTCCTGCAGAAGGAGGGTGCTTTGACGGCGAGTCAGCTGAAGACGATGACCGGGTTGTCCCGGCCGACCGTGGCGGACCTCGTCGAACGCCTCCAGGAGGCCGGGCTGATCACCGTGGTCGGCGAGAGCGGTGCGCAGCGGCGCGGCCCCAACGCCCGCCTCTACGGGATCGTCGCCGACCGGGCCCACCTCGTCGGACTCGATATGCGCACCCACAGCGTCTCCGTCGCGGTCGCCGACCTGCTCGGCCGGGTACGCGCCGAACGCACCGTCCCCATCGGCCCGGACGACGCCCCCGGTACGGCCGTTGCCACCGCGCTCGGCGGCGTGGACCAGGCCCTCGCCGCGGCCGGCGCACACCGGCCGCACACCGTCGCCGTCGGCGCCCCGGGCCTGGTCGACCCCGCCACCGGGCGGTTCGGCGGCGCCGACTGGATACCGCCCTGGCATGTCGCGTTGGTCGGGGAGCTGCGCCGACGGACGGCCGGGCCGGTGCTGCTGGAGAACGAGGTCAATCTCGCCGCCATCGCGGAGCAGCGCGACGGTGCGGCCCGCGAACGCGACACCTTCGTGCTGCTCTGGCTCGGCCATGGCACGGGCGCCGCGGTGGTCCTGGACGGCACGCTGCGGCGCGGCGCCTCGGGCGGCACCGGCGAGATCGGCTTCCTGCCGGTGCCCGGCACCGGGAGCCTGCCCTCGGCGAGCGGCTGCAGCGGCGGCTTCCACTCGTTGGCCGGCTCCGCCGCGATCTGCGAACTCGCCGCGGAGCACGGCCTGTTCGCCCCGGCGAGCGCCGGCCCGGACCGGGCGGACGAACCTCCGGCCGGCACCGATGCCCCGCCCGCCGAAGCCCTCGTACGGGCCGCCCTGGCCGCCGGCGGGGCCGGTGCCGCCTTCCTCGATGCGCTGGCCGCCCGGATCGCGCTCGGCGTGGCGGCCGTGTGCGCCGTGCTCGACCCCGGGTGTGTCGTCCTCGGCGGCGAGACCGGCCGGAGTGGCGGCGACGAGCTCGCCGACCGGGTCGCCGGGCAGCTGGCCCGGCTCTCCCCGCTGCGCACCGAGGTGCGGGCGGGGACCGTCGGCGGGCGGGCGGTGCTGCACGGCGCCGTCCTCGCCGCGCGGGAAGCCGCTCAGGACGAACTGTTCGCCCCCGCGGACTGATCCGCCGCGCCGCCGGTGCGTGCCGCGAGGAACTCGGCGTAGGTCCGCCGCCCGTCGGCGTGTTGCGGTGTGAGGTTCTCGCCACGCCGCAGCGCCGCACCCCCCGCGCCCGGCAGCCACAGCGGCACCAGCAGCCGGCGCCGCCCGCCCGCCCGCAGCGTGGTCCGCACCAGGTCCCGGGCCTCCAGCACCTCCGGACCGCCCATGTCGGAGACCCGGCCCGCCGGTTGTCCGGCCGTCAACTCGGCCAGCCGGTCCGCGACTTCGTGCACCTCGACCGGCTGCACCCGCACGCCCGTCGGCACCGGCAGCACCGGCGACCGGGCGCCCGCCTTGATCACCCCGAGCACCAGATTGTGGAACTGCGTCGTCCGCAGCACCGTCCAGCCGATGCCGGAGTCCTCGATCAGCCGCTCCACGGCAAGCTTGGTGCGGTAGTAGCCGAACGGGATCCGGTCCACCCCGACGATCGAGATGTACACCAGATGCCTGATCCCCGCCGCCTTCGCCGCCTGGACGAGCCGCCCCGCCGCCTCCGTGTCCCCGCCGGTGGGTGACGACGCGCAGTGCACGATCGCGTCCGCACCCGCCACCGCCTCGGCCAGCCCCGTTCCGTCGCGCAGATCGACCGCGTACGACCGCAGCCGCGGCCGCCCCGTGCCGGTGTGCGGCCGTCTGCTCAGTGACCGGACGTCATGACCGTCGTCGAGCAGCCGGTCGACCAGGGCCCGCCCGAGTGTGCCGGTGCCGCCGGTCACCAGAATTGTCGCCATTGCGGATCAGTCCTTGAAGGAGAGAGGGGGACGTCTGCTGTCCCGTTATGACGGAACACGGCTGCGTTCTGTGACAGGCGGCGCGCCGAGCGTTGTGAGGCAGCCCACAGGGCTTCGCCCGCATGGGCGACGATCGGCCGTGGCAAACTGAAGCCGTACTGACATAAGAGCAGCAGCGCACTCCGGGGTCGGTGTAATTCCGAACCGGCGGTTACAGTCCGCGACCCGTCCGCAGCCAGCGGCCGGTTGAGCAGGTGAAATTCCTGCACCGACGGTGAAAGTCCGGATGGGAGGCAGTGCGCGGCGGGCGAGCTTCGGTACACCGCCGTCGGCGGCGCGTCCGGTTGTTTCCGGGCGGGTCTTGCTATTCCGGCCCGGTGTCCCCGTTGCCGCGTTTCCGCTTCTGTCGTCCTGACAGCCCCGGAGTCCGTGCCCTGAGAGGCAGGAGGACCCGGTGGCCACCCCAGCCCCCGTTGAGACCGCGGCGATGCGCCGGGCCATTGAGCTCGCCGCGCGCGGTCTCGGGCACACCAGCCCCAACCCCGTGGTGGGCTGTGTCGTCCTGGACTCCCGGGGTCGCACCGTCGGCGAGGGCTGGCACCAGCGGGCCGGCGGGCCGCACGCCGAGATCCACGCACTGCGCGCCGCGGGCGAGCGGGCCCGGGGTGGCACCGCACTGGTCACCCTCGAACCCTGCAACCACACCGGCCGCACCGGCCCCTGCGCCCAAGCGCTGATCGACGCCGGGATCGCCCGCGTCGTCTACGCCGTCGCCGACCCCGACCCGAGCGCCACCGGCGGCGCCCTCACCCTGGCCGCGGCCGGCGTCGACGTCGAGGGCGGACTGCTCGCCGACGAGGCCGCCGCCGGCAACGAGGCCTGGCTGACCTCGGTCCTGCGCCGCCGCCCCTTCGTGCTGTGGAAGTACGCCGCCACCCTCGACGGCCGGGTCGCCGCCGCGGACGGCACCAGCCGCTGGATCACCTCGCCCGAGTCGCGCGCCGATGTGCACCGGCTGCGGGCCGCCGCGGACGCCGTGATCGTCGGCTCCGGCACCGCCCGCGCCGACGACCCGCAGCTCGGCGCGCGGATCGGCGGGCTGGCCGACGACGAGTTCAGCCAGCCGCTGCGGGTCGTCGTCGACTCCGGCGCCACCGCCGTCAAGGCCGGCGCCCGCGTCCTGGACGGCACCGCCCCCACCCTCATCGCAGTCGCCGAGGACGCCGACGCGAGCCACCTCGACGGTCTCGCCCCGCTCGTCCGGCTGCCGCGCGCCGCCGACGGCCGCGGACTGCACATCCCCGCACTGCTCCAGGCCCTGTACGACCGCGAGGTGCGCTCCGTACTGCTCGAAGGCGGGCCCACGCTCGCCGGGGCCTTCCTCGCCGCGCAGGTCGTCGACAAGGTCGTCGGCTATCTCGCACCGGTGCTGCTCGGCGCCGGACCGGCCGTCCTCGGCGACGCCGGAATCACCACCATCGCCCAGGCGTTGCGGCTCGACGTGACCGACACCGAACGGCTCGGACCCGATCTGCGCATCACCGCCACGCCCGCCCGCCACGCCCTGAACGAGGAGAACTGACGTGTTCACCGGAATTGTCGAAGAGCTGGGTGAGGTCGTCGCCATCGAGAACCTCGGTGACGCCTCCCGCTTCCGACTGCGCGGCCCCCTCGTCACCGAGGACGCCAAGCACGGCGACTCGATCGCCGTCAACGGCGTCTGTCTGACCGTCGTGGAGACCGCCGACGGTGAATTCACCGCCGATGTGATGGCCGAGACCCTGAACCGCTCCAGCCTCGGCGCGCTGGCCGCCGGCTCGCGGGTCAACCTGGAGCGGCCCATGGCGCTCGGCGGACGGCTCGGCGGTCACCTCGTCCAGGGCCATGTCGACGGCACCGGCACCCTCGTCGAGCGCATCCCCGGCGACCACTGGGAGATCGTCAAGGTCGCGCTGCCGGCCGCGCTGTCCCGCTATGTCGTCGAGAAGGGCTCCATCACCGTCGACGGCGTGAGCCTGACCGTCGTAGACGCCGCGGACGACTACTTCACCATCAGCCTCATCCCCACCACCCTCGCCCTGACCACCTTGGGGCTCAAGAAGGCCGGCGACCCCGTCAACCTGGAGGTCGACGTCCTGGCCAAGTACGTCGAGCGCCTGCTGGGCCGCGGCTCCGCGGCCGGCGCGGACCTCCGGGACCTCGACGAGATCAAGGAGATGGACCGGTGAGCGTCCTCGACTCGCTGAACGGCGTGGCGTTCACCGCCTTCGGCCAGCACGTCATCTGGTCGGACATGATCGGCAACACCATCGGTCTGGCCGCCCTGGCGCTCGGCTGGCGGCGCTCGATCTGGACCTGGCCCGCCCAGTTCCTCTCCGGCGCCATCCTCGTCGCCGCCTACGCCTCCGCCCATCTCAGCGGCGGCGTCGGCAAGCAACTCCTGGTCATCGGGGTGGCGTTGTGGGGCTGGCGGCAGTGGCAGCGCGGCCGGCAGCAGGCGCAGGACGGCTCCATCGCCGTACGCTTCGCCGGCCGCCGCGAGCGCGCGCTGCTGGTCGCCGGCACCGCCCTGGGCACCGCGGCCGTCGGCACCCTGTTCACCCTGATCCCGCAGCTGTCCTGGAACCCCTGGCCGGACGCGTACATCTTCGTCGGCACGCTCGCCGCGATGGTCGCCCAGGCCCGCGGACTGGTCGAGTTCTGGTTCGCCTGGCTGCTGGTCGACGTCGTCGGCGTCCCGCTCGCCTTCAGCAGCGGCCTCGCCTTCTCCGGCCTCGTCTACGTCGTCTATCTCGCCCTCGTCGTGTGGGGCATGCGCGACTGGTGGCTGCGCTCGCGCGCCGCCGCCGACCGCGCCGTCCTGGAAGGAGCAGCGGCATGACCGCACTACAGAGCTGGTACGACACCGAGGACGCCGAGGCACTGGCGCTCGACCCCGTCGAGCAGGCCATCGCCGATATCGCCGCCGGCCGCCCCGTGGTCGTCGTGGACGACGAGAACCGCGAGAACGAGGGCGACCTCGTCGTCGCCGCGGAGAAGGCCACCCCCGAGATCGTCGCGTTCATGATGAGCGAGTGCCGCGGACTGATCTGCGCCCCCATGGAGGGCCCGGAGCTGGACCGGCTGGAGCTCCCGCAGATGGTCGAGCACAACACCGAGTCGATGCGGACCGCCTTCACCGTCTCCGTCGACGCCACCGCCGCGCACGGCGTGACCACCGGCATCTCCGCCGCCGACCGCGCCACCACCCTGCGGCTGCTGGCCGCCGGCGAGTCCGTCGCCGGCGACTTCGTCCGCCCCGGCCACATCTTCCCGCTGCGCGCCCGGCCCGGCGGGGTGCTGGTCCGCAACGGCCACACCGAGGCCGGCGTCGACCTCGCCCGGCTGGCCGGTCTGCGCCCGGCCGCCGCCATCGTGGAGATCGCCGGCGAGGACGGCACGATGCTGCGGCTGCCCGAGCTGGTGCCGTTCGCCCGCAAGCACGGTCTGTCGATCATCTCCATCGAGGACCTGATCGCCTACCGGCAGTCGTCCGAGCCCACCGTCCGCCGCGAGGCCACCACCCGGCTGCCCACCGCCCACGGTGAGTTCACCGCCCACGGCTACCGTTCCACCGTCGACGGCGTCGAGCACATCGCGCTGGTCGCGGGCGATCTCGGCGAGGGCGAGGACGTCCTGGTCCGGGTCCACTCCGAGTGCCTGACCGGCGACGTCTTCCACTCGCTGCGCTGCGACTGCGGCCCCCAGCTGGAGGCCTCGCTCCAGCGGGTCAGCGAGGCCGGCCGCGGCGTGGTGATCTACCTGCGCGGCCACGAGGGACGAGGCATCGGGCTGCTGTCCAAGCTGCGCGCCTACGAACTCCAGGAGCGCGGCCGCGACACCCTCGACGCCAACCTCGAACTGGGGCTGCCCGCCGACTCCCGCGACTACGCCGCGGGCGCGCAGATGCTCCAGGACCTCGGGGTGCGCTCGCTGCGCCTGATGACCAACAACCCCGACAAGACCGCCGCCCTGGTGCGGCACGGCCTGACCGTCCACGGCCGCGAGCCGATGCCGGTCAAGGCCGGTGAGCACAACCTGCGGTATCTGCGCACCAAGCGGGACCGCATGGGCCACGACCTGCCGTGGCTGCCCGGTGCAAGCGCCGGCTCCACCGGAGCAGCCGACACCGCGCCCCCTGGTGGCGCGACCACCTGCGACAACCAGTAACCCCGGACCGACGGTCCAATCCACCACCACCATCACCCGTACGAGGAGAACCGTGAGCGGCAAGGGCGCACCCGAACTGACCGTGAAGAACTGTGGCGACCTGCGGGTGGCCGTCATCGCCGCGCAATGGCACGAGCAGGTGATGGACGGGCTCGTCGACGGCGCGCTGCGGGCGCTGAACGATCTGGGTATCAGCGAGCCGACGCTGCTGCGGGTCCCCGGGACCTTCGAGCTGCCGGTCGCCGCCAAGGTCCTGGCGGGCCGCGGCTATGACGCGGTGGTCGCCCTCGGCGTGGTGATCCGCGGCGGCACTCCGCACTTCGACTACGTCTGCCAGGGCGTCACCCAGGGCCTGACCCAGGTCAGCGTCGACACCGGCGTTCCCGTCGGCTTCGGCGTGCTGACCTGCGACAACGAGGAGCAGGCGGTGGACCGCGCGGGCCTTGAGGGCTCGAACGAGGACAAGGGCCACGAGGCGGTCACCGCCGCCGTTGCCACCGCCGTCACCCTCCGCTCGGTATCCGAGCCCTGGCACTGAAGGCCTGCCCGTCTCCCACCGCCACCCTTCAGCCGAGGCGCTGCGCGCCGCTGTGACATCACCGCGTAGGGTAGTCACCATCATGTCCAAGAAGACGTTCGAGGAGCTCTTCGCCGAGCTCCAGCAGAAGGCCGCCACGGGCGACCCCGCCACTTCCCGTACCGCCGAGCTGGTGCAGGCCGGTGTCCATACGATCGGCAAGAAGGTCGTCGAGGAGGCCGCCGAGGTGTGGATGGCCGCCGAGTACGAATCCGACGAGGCCGCCGCCGAGGAGATCTCCCAGCTCCTCTACCACCTCCAGGTCATGATGGTCGCCAGGGGCATCTCCCTCGACGACGTCTACGCCCACCTCTGATCCAGCTCCCCGCTTCACCCAACACCCTTAGCTGCAAAGGAAATCGCTCTCATGCTGCGCATCGCTGTCCCCAACAAGGGTTCACTGTCCGAGCCTGCGTCGGCGATGCTCCATGAGGCCGGCTACCGCCAGCGCAAGGACCGCAGGGAGCTGGTCCTGGTCGACGCCGAGAACGAGGTCGAGTTCTTCTTCCTGCGGCCGCGGGACATCGCCGTCTACGTCGGCTCCGGCAAGCTCGACATCGGCATCACCGGCCGTGACCTGCTGCTGGACTCCGGCTCGCCGGCCGAGGAGATCCTCCAGCTCGGCTTCGCCGGGTCGACGTTCCGCTACGCCACCCGCCCGGGTACCGCCAAGGACGTCTCCGAGTTCGGCGGCATGACCATCGCCACCTCGTTCTCCGGTCTGGTCCGCCAGCACCTCGCCGACAACGGCGTGGACGCCTCCGTCGTCCACCTCGACGGCGCCGTGGAGACCGCCATCCAGCTCGGCGTCGCCGAGATCATCGCGGATGTCGTGGAGACCGGCACCACCCTGCGCAACGCTGGCCTGGAGATCATCGGCGACCCGATCCTGGAGTCCGAGGCCGTGGTCATCCGCGGCACCGGCGCACCGGACGACGACCCGAAGGTGCGCCAGTTCCTGCGCCGCATGCAGGGCGTCCTGGTGGCCCGCCGGTACGTGATGATGGATTACGACATCCGCGTCGAGCACGTCGAGAAGGCCGTCGGCCTCACCCCCGGCCTGGAGTCGCCGACCGTCTCCCCGCTGCACCACGAGGGCTGGGTCGCGGTCCGCTCCATGGTCCCGTCCAAGGACGCCCAGCGCATCATGGACGAGCTCTACGACCTCGGTGCCCGCGCGATCCTGACCACCGGCATCCACGCCTGCCGGCTGTGACCCGCCGTCACTGATCAGAGGAAGACCCACGACGTGTCCGCGCCCCTGCCCAGCCTCCCGGTGACCTTCCGGCCGACCCGTACCCGGGCCGTCCTGTACACCGTCGGCATCGCCCAGCTGGCCGCCCTCACGGCGATCGCGCTGGCGCTGCCGAAGCTGACCGGCGGCGAACGGCTCAGCTTCGTGCTCACCGGACTGCTGGTGCTGGCCGTCCTCCTGCTGCTCAGCCGCCCCAAGGTGGTGGCGCGGCAGGAGGGCGTCACGGTCGTCAACCTCACCACCAAGCGCGACCTGGCCTGGGCCGAGATCCTGCGGGTCAACCTCCGGGCCGGCGACCCCTGGGTCCATCTCGACCTCGCCGACGGCACCAGCCTGCCCGCCATGGGCATCCAGCCGGGCATCGCCAGGGAGCAGGCCGTCCGCGACGCCCGTGCGCTGCGCGACCTCACCGAGAAGCACGGTGCTGTCGGCCACACGGCCGGGTGAGCCTGCCCTAATCGGGGTCCCGCTGTTTACTCTGTTCTCCGGGGCGCACCCTGCGCCCTGCCCCTTCGTGGGCCCAATGCGACCCGAGGAGTGACTCCCTCCGGCAATGGACGGATCGTCCTGTAGTACCTGCGCCGCCCCTCCCCAACCCCCGCACACCACGGAGGAGGCGGCATGACCGGCCCGCTGCTGCTGCTCGCCGCGGCCCTCGTCCTGATCCTCGCCAACGGTTTCTTCGTCGCCGCCGAGTTCGGACTCGTCACCGTCGAGAAGGCGGACGCCGAACGCGCCGCGGCCGACGGCGACCGCCGCGCCCCCACCGTGGTCGCCGCCCTGCGGGAACTCTCCTTTCAGCTGTCCGGCACCCAACTGGGCATCACGATCACCTCTTTGGTGGTCGGTATGCTCGCCGAGCCCGCGCTGGCCCGGCTGCTGGCCGGGCCGCTGCTCGCCACCGGCCTGCCGAAGGCCGCGGTTCCCGGCACCGCCGTCGTCCTCGGCATGCTGCTGGCGTCCGCCGTCCAGATGGTCATCGGCGAGCTGGTGCCCAAGAACTGGGCGGTCTCCAAGCCGCTGCCCGTCGCCCGGGTCGTCGCCGGTCCGCAGCGGGCCTTCTCCCGCTTCTTCCGCCCGGTGATCACACTGCTGAACACGGTCGCCAACCGCCTGGTGCGCGCCCTGGGCGTGGAGCCGACCGACGAGCTGGCCTCCGCCCGCACCCCCGGCGAACTGGTCTCCCTCGCCCGGCACTCCGCCCGCGCCGGCGCGATCGAGCAGGACACCGCGGATCTGTTCGTCCGCACCCTCTCGCTGGGCGATCTGACGGCGGAGAACGTCATGACGCCCCGGGTACGGGTGAGTGCCCTCCAGGCGTCCGCGACCGCCGAGGACGTGGTGAACCTCACCCGCGCCACCGGACTCTCCCGCTTCCCCGTCTACCGCACCCGCCTCGACGAGGTCGTCGGCATGGTGCACCTCAAGGACGCCCTGGCCGTCCCGGCGCACGACCGGCTGCGCATACCGGCCGGCCGGATCGCGGTGCCGCCGCTGCTGGTGCCCGAGACGCTCCCGGTGCAGCCGCTGCTGGAGCGGCTGCGCAGCGAACAGCCGATCGCGGTGGTCGTCGACGAGTACGGCGGCACGGCCGGCGTGGTCACCCTGGAGGACATCATCGAGGAGCTCGTCGGCGAGGTCCGCGACGAGCACGACCGGGTTGACCTGCCCGAACTCGGCCAGGCCCCGCCGGAGGAGGGCCGCCCCGCCTGGGACGCCGACGGCGGCTGCCGGGTGGACACCCTGCGGCGGATCGGCCTGGACGCCCCGGAAGGACCGTACGAAACGGTGGCAGGACTGGTGGCGCACATACTCGGCCGGATCCCGGCCCCGGGCGATACCGCGGAACTCGACGGCTGGCGGCTGCGGGTGCGGCTGGTGTCGCACCACCGCGCCGAGCGGATAAGGATCGTACGGACCGCGACCGTCACGCTGCCGGCCGCCCCCGAGGCGCCCCGCGAGCCCGTCATCGTCGGCGCGGAGGTGGCCCGATGATGCTGGCCCAGCTGTTCTTCGCGATACTGCTCGTGCTCGCTAACGGCTTCTTCGTCGGCGCCGAATTCGCGCTGGTCTCCGTACGCCGCAGCCAGATCGAACCGCTGGCGACCGAGGGCTCCACCCGTGCCCGGCAGGTACTGCACGGCCTGGAGAACCTTCCGCAGATGATGGCCGCCGCCCAGTTCGGCATCACCGTCTGCTCCCTGACGCTCGGCGCGGTCGCCGAGCCGACCGTCGCCCATCTCCTGGAGCCGCTCTTCGAGGCGGTCCGTCTCCCGGCGGCGCTGGTCCACCCGCTCGGCTATGTCATCGCCCTCGCCCTGGTGGTCTTCCTCCACCTGGTCATCGGCGAGATGGTCCCCAAGAACCTCGCGATGGCGGCGCCCGAGCGGACCGCCCTGTGGTTCAGCCCGGGGCTCGTCGCCTTCGCCCGGCTGTGCCGCCCGGTCACCGCGTTCCTCGGCGCCTGCGCCCGAGGGGTGCTGCGGCTCTTCCGGGTGGAGCCGAAGGACGAGGTCGAGGCGGTCTTCACCAGCGAGCAGCTGACCCACCTCGTGGAGGACTCGGGCCAGGCGGGCCTGCTCGACCCGGCGGAGCAGGAGCAGCTCTCCGACGTCCTGGAGCTCGGCAGCCGCCCCGTCACGGACGTCCTCCTCGACCGGGCGGCCCTGGTCACCGTCGAACCGACCGTGACCCCCCGTCAGGTGGAGGAGCTGACCGTACGGACCGGCTACTCCCGCTTCCCGGTGTGTGCGGCCGGCGGCGCGTACATGGGCTATCTGCACGTCAAGGACGTCCTCGACCTGGAGGAACGGGACCGCGCGGTGCCTCAGCGCATCTGGCACCCGATGACCACGCTCCGCGCCGAGCTGCCCCTGGACGACGCGCTGACCGCGATGCGCCGGGCCGCCTCCCATCTGGCGGCGGTCGCCGATGCGACCGGCCGGGTGCTCGGCCTGGTCGCGCTGGAGGACGTGCTGGAAATGCTGGTCGGCGAGGTCCGCGACCCGGCCCACCGCCGGGCCCCGGCCGCGCGTGCCGGACGGCGGGGCGCGGGGGAGCGGGTCACCGAACCCCGCGAGGAGGCGTCGCTGCCGGCCGGGAACCGGGCGCTGGCGGGCTGAGCTCTGCGGTGTCCCGGCCGGTGTCCGACACCGGCCGGGACACCGCGTCGTGACAGGAGCCGAGGGACGCCGGCCGACCTGGACGGCGCTGCGGCCCGGCGACCGTCAGAATTCCGGCCGTCCGCCCCGGTCAGAATTCCGGTCGCCGCCCCGGCGACTCGGGACCGCGGCCCGAGAGCACCTCCCCGTACGCCTGCATCAGATCGGGCAGCCGCAGGGTGGCCAGGTCGTCGCGGTTCGGGGAGCCGCGCCACTGGGACAGCCGCAGATCGCGGTAGGCGCAGCTCTTCTCGTACAGGGTGCGCAGAAAGCGGCCGTTGCCCAGCTCGTCGATCCAGCCCTGGTCGACGACATGGCCGCTGATGCTGCACAGCTCGTCGCGGGCCTCCTCGTCCCAGCGGTCGCCGTTCTCCGCGGCCAGCACCTCGCCGATGGCGGTCAGCTCCAGCGGCCGGTAGCTGGGGAAGTCGACCCGGCTGGTGAAGCGGGAGGACAGCCCCGGATTGGCGGCCAGCAGCCGGTCCATGCCCTCGGGATAGCCCGCCAGGATGACGACGAGCCGGTCGCGGTTGTCCTCGGCGCGCTTGAGCAGCACCTGAAGTGCCTCGTCGCCGTAGGCGTCGCCCTTGCTGTAGCCGGAGTTGGACAGGCTGTACGCCTCGTCGACGAACAGCACCCCGCCCAGCGCCGAGTCGATCAGCTCATTGGCCTTCACCGCGGTCTGGCCCAGGAACTCGCCGACCAGATCGGACCGTTGGGCCTCCACGAGGTGATCGCCGCCGAGCAGCCCCAGCGCGTAGAAGACCCGCCCGAGTATCCGGGCCACGGTCGTCTTGCCGGTGCCGGACGGGCCGGAGAAGACGAAGTGCCGTTTCGGCGGCTGCACCGGCAGCCCCTGGCTCGCCCGCAGCCGCGCCATCCGCAGCTGCGCCGACAGCGCCCGCACCTGCCGTTTGACCGGCTCCATGCCGACCATCCGCTCCAGCTCCGCCAGCGCCTTCTCCAGCAGCACCGGGTCGGCGGGCCCGGCGGGCAGCCGTTCGGCGCCACGCGGCACCGGCGCCGTCGTCTTGGCCCGGGCCGCGGCCCCGCCCCCGGCCGGCGCGCCGCCCACCTCGCCGTCCGGTACGTCCGCCTCACCGGTCACCAGCAGTTCACGGCCGTCGACGGGGTCGAGCGGCGCCATCGGATCAGGATCGCCGCCGGCCTCCTGGCCGAGGCCGGACACGGGGACCGTCGCGAGATCCGAGCCCTCGTCCAGCCCGTCGCCCTCGGCGATGGCGGCGAGCCGCGCCGCGGTGTCCATGAACGCCGGGTCGACGCGGTGCACCGCACGGTAGAGGGGGAGCGCTGCGGCGCTGCGGCCGGTGCCCTCGTGGGCGCGGGCGAGCCAGTACCGCAGCTCCTTGCGCTGCGGCTGCTCGCTGCGGCAGCGCATCAGCGCGGCGGACAACAACGGCTCGGCCTGCCCGTACATCTCCAGCCGCACCCGCGCCATCCCGCCGAACAGCCCCGCCTCGATGCCCAGCACCGGGTCGCCGAGCAGCGGCTCGGTGTGGCGTACGAGCTGGTCCCAGTCCTTGACGAGGTAGGCGCGGCAGGCGTGCAGAAAGCGCACCTGGGGGTCGGTGTCGACGGGCGGACAGCCGGCCAGGGCCTGGTCGAGCTCCGCGACATGCCGGCCGTCGAGCCAGTGGGAGGCGTGCGCGAGCAGCAGATCACGGCCGGTCTCCAGCACCGGCTGCACCCACCAGCCCAGCCAGTACCAGGAGTTGAGGGTGCGTCGGTGCCGGGCGCGCATCTCGCCGAAGCGGTCGCGGTGCCGGTGCATCCGCAGCAGGGCGATGGAGGTGTCGGCGCGCAGCGCGTGCAGCCCGAGCCAGGCGTCGGCCATCGAGGGATCGAGCCGTACCGCGGCCCGGAACTCCTCCTCCGCCTGCGGATACGCGCCCACTGTGTAGGCGTCGACCGCCCGCAGCCATGCGAGCTCGGCCGGGGCGGGCGAACCCTGAGTGCCGACATCCATCCCGTCCCCCCACAAAACGTTCCCCCGTGCCGCCGGGCGAGTGCGGGCCGCGGTGTCGAACTGGAGTGCGGGGAACGGGAGTTGACCGTCACCGCGCACACCTCGGTCCCTGGCCTGCGGCGGCCCGGACTCGCATGGTACCTGCGGGATCGGTGCAGGCCGTAGAGGGCGGCCGGGGCGAAAACTGACCGTTGGGTACGCCACGACGGCGAGAAGAATGCGGTGACCCAGGGTGAGGGGGGAACGGCGCCCAGCGGGCGGCAAGAGGGGGTTTGGGCAGAACGAAGCCCCCGATCACGGGGGAACAACCGGGGGCTTCGCATCTGCGGGCGGTCCGTAGAACCGCACATTGAGAACGTAAGTCCTGTACGCCCCCCAGGTCAAGCCGAGTTGAGGCACTCGGCGGGACCCTGTCGGCATCGCCGGGCGCGTCGGCCGTTGTCCGTCACGGAGCGTTAAATGCGGGGGCGGTCATGGCGCCGCGGACGGTCCCACGAGTACCTCGTACCCCATCTCCCCCTGATGCACCAGGAAATCCGCATACGGACGGGACGGATCCGCTGCGAAGTGCGCGCGCTCCGCCGAAATCCAGCCACTCCAGAACGTGGAGAGCCCCGGCCCGTCGCGGAGTTGACCCCTTTCCCAGGAGTGTTCGCTCGCCAGTTCCATCCACAGCAGACACGCCAGATACGGCCGCAGCGCCCGCCGGCCCGCGCCCACGCCTTCGACCAGCACCAGTGGCGCGGGTGCCAGGTCCCGCTGTCCGGCGAACTCCCCGCGCACCCAGTCGTAGACGCCGTACCGCGCCGTCTCACCCCGGGAGAGCGGGTCCAGGACCTGTGCGTGGAAGCGGTCGCTCCACCCGAACAGCTCCTCATGGGTGGCGAGGTCGTCGGTGTGCACCACGGGCGCCCCGCCGAGCGCCTCGGCCAGGTCCGCGGCGAAGGTGCTCTTGCCCGACCCCGCGTGCCCGTCCACCGCGATCAGCCGCACCGGCCCGCAGGAAGGCGGCAGGGCGTGCAGCCGGGCGGCGAGCGAAGCCAGATCATGATCCATCGCGCCAGCGTACGCGTCGGGCCCGCGCCACCTTGCGTCAGTGGTCCACACCAATATTCCTGCCGCGACGCGCCCCGCACCGCCTTCCGAAGCAGGCTCGCAACGGCAATAGTTGAGCCACTGCCGCTCCGCCCGGGCCCGACCCGACCCTCCGTACCCACTCGTATGCATCCGACTGGGGGACCTCCACCATGACCAGCTCCGCGCCCCGGCGCACCGTCCTGGCCGCCGCGCTCGCCGCCGCGGCGGGCGCCGCCACCCCCTCGGCGCAGGCCGCCGACGCGTCCCGCACGTCCGCCGCGGGGACGACGGCCCCGGCCGCCGCGCCCACCGCCCCGGACGCCTTCGCGCCCCGATCGAAGAGCCTCGTGGACTATCACGCCTGGACCACCGCAGCCGACTGGGCCAGGGGCCACGCCCGGGGCACCGGCCTCGCGCACGGGGCCCGCCCCGGCATCCGCCTCGTGCACCCGGCCGGCACCGTCGACTACAAGGATCCGCACACCGGAAAGACCGCCGCCTGGGAGTACGCCACCTGGACCTCCCCGGTGCACACCCTCACGGCCCCGGCCACCGAGGCCGTCGCCTCCTGGAACGCACACACCCCACCCGGCACATGGATCGCGGTCGAGCTGCGCGGCGGCTACACCGACGGCGGCCGCACCCCCTGGTACGTCATGGGCCGCTGGACCTCCGGCGACAGTGACGCCGACATCCGGCGCACCTCCGTCGACGGCCAGAAGGACGGCAGGAGCAGCATCTCCACCGACACCTTCGCCATCGACACCCCCGCGAGCGGCCTGCGGCTGGCCTCGTACGAACTCCGCGTCACCCTGTACCGCAAGCCCGGCACCCGGCTCACCCCCACGGTGTGGCGGCTGGGCGCGATGGGTTCGGACCTCCCCGACCGATTCGAGGTGCCGGCGTCCGCGCCCGGCCGGACCGGCCGCGAGCTGGTGGTCCCGCGCTATTCGCAAGAGATCCACAAGGGCCAGTACCCGGAGTACGACAACGGGGGAGAGGCCTGGTGCAGCCCGACCTCGTCCCAGATGATCATCGAATACTGGGGCCGGCGACCGAGCCAGCAACAACTGTCCTGGGTCAACCCCGACTACGCCGACCCCCAGGTCTGCCACGCCGCCCGCTACACCTTCGACTACCAGTACGACGGCTGCGGCAACTGGCCCTTCAACGCCGCCTACGCCGCCACCTACCGAAACCTCCAGAGCGTCGTCACCCGCCTCACCTCCCTCACGGACGCCGAACGCCTCATCCACGCCGGCATCCCCGTCATCACCTCCCAGTCCTTCCTCAAGACCGAACTGGACGGCGCGGGCTACGGCACCGCCGGCCATCTGATGACCGTCATCGGCTTCACCGGGGACGGCGACATCATCGCCAACGATCCGGCCTCGCCTGACAATGCGGCGGTCCGGCATGTTTACAAGCGCCGGCAGTTCGAGAACATTTGGCTGCGGACGAAGCGGCGTGATGCTAAGGGTCAGGTCAAGAGTGGGTCGGGTGGGGTTTGTTACCTGTACTTCCCGGCTAAGCCAGCACCAACTCAGCACCGGGTACTCGCGGAGCTGGGAATCCGCTGAGCATGTGCACCCCGAAGGTGGCCTCGATGACCTGACGGCAGCGCTCGCTGCCGTCGAGAGTGAGGTGGCCGTACCGGTCCACCGTGATCTTGATGGAGCTGTGCCCCATCCAGCGCGACACCTCGTGGATGGGTACACCGTTGCTCAGGGTCACGGTGGCCCATTTGTGTCGGAGGTCGTGCGGGTTGTAGTCGGGAAGCCCGAGGCGTTTCAGCGCCCGGTCCCAGGACTTACGGAAAAGGTCGGGGTAGATCATGCCTCCGGCCTGATTCCGAATGGGCAGCCGTTCGGCAAGCGGCTCCAGGGTGGCGGGTGCCGGTATATCGCGCCATTCGCCCTCTTTTCGATGCTTCAAGGGGGCGTAGAGGGCAACGTACTTACCTGAGGAATTCTTGATACGCACAACTTGCCGCCGGCAGCGCAACGTGCTGCCGACGATGTCCTCTGGAAAGACTCCCAGCGACTCTCCGATACGCAATCCGCAGCACGCCATGAGCCACACAGCAGGCTCCAGGCGTGGACCGATCTCTTTTGCCAAGGCTGCGATCTCATCGAAGCTGGGAAGCGCCCTCTCATCCACTTGCATGAGGGGGTTGGCAGGCTTCTCGGCCTGCTTGACCGGATTCTCACGGATCCTCTTGTGGCGAACCGCGTGAGAGAACATCCCTGACAGAGCAATGCGGCGGGAATCTATCGTGTTGGGCATCGCGCCCTGCCGGCGCCAGAGCGCGTACAGCTCCTCCACGTCGGCCGCGGTGACCTGGGAGATGGTCTTCTTCCCCAGCTGCGGGACGACGTGTAGACGCATGATGCGCTCGTAGGACTCCTCCGTGCCGGCCGCCATGGGCTTCAGAGCGAGCCAGTCGGCCGCATAGCGCCGCACCGACACCTTGCCGGCAGAAGGATCGACGTAGCTGTTCTCCCGCTTGTCGTTCTCCATCTTGGTGGCGAAGTCCACCGCGTCCTTCTTGCGGTCGAAAGACTTCTCACGCTGCCGAGCGCTACGCCCACCGGGCTCCCGGTACCGTACGAGCCATCGCTTACCGGGCGCCCCAACGCCTTTGTCTACTACCGTCGCCAAATCCCGCGCCAATCCGTCCGAGCGTCATCGACGGGTCTACCCGCCAGAGTGTGCTGTTGTAGCTCGGAATTCCGGCCGCGCCAAATGAGGCCTCAGATTGATGATTTGGCTACGCGGCCACTTGGGGGAGGGTCTTGAGTTGGGTCATTGACGATGGGGCGCCGAAGCGTGCCGTCGAAGCGCTCTGCAGCGTCGATGCGGCCGCAGGGTTGGGCGGTAGTGGTGTGGCGGACGGGTATTGCACAGAAAGAAGCGTAATGATCACGTGGTGTCATAGGCGGGCACCTGAAGAGAAGTTCGCGGTCGGCGCGAGCAATGCTCGGCTTCCCATGTCCGGCCGGGCCAACCGACGACGTGGCTGGCTTGTGAAAAGACCTGAGGGTGCCGCAGATGTCTGGGGTCGAGCTGTACCCGGCGTACAGGCCGACTCGTCCCCCCTACCTGGGGCTTTGCCTTGGAAAGGGCCTCTGACCTGCGTCGGAGGCCTTTCTGACTTTTCAAGCGCTTGCTGCCTTACGCGGCCGAACGTCCCTCGAAAGTCCCCCTGACAGAGCTGAAAGTCCCTGAAAGATCCCAGAGGCGTACAGTCATCGGAGTTTGAGTACCCGCGCTGATGATGTAGTTGCGTACCGCACCAGGCGCTGCACCGTTGGGAGCGGGGTGGATAGGTCTGTCGGCGTGATCTCCGCCTGTGCGGAGCGGACCCGACCACCATCACCAACGTCGCTGACAGGGAACACCTCCGCGTTCGCGGAGACGCCCGGACGCGGAGTGCGGGGCTCGCGGAGGCGAACATTTCCATGGGGTGGGTATGCCTGCAGAGTTTTGTGGGTGCCATGCCGCGACCTAGTAGGGCTTGGTCATGTTGGTGCGGGTTCTGGCATGTCGCGGTGACAGGTGGGACAGGCGCCGGTCCAGATCACGAGGAGTATCTGCAGCTCGCGAACGACTCGGTAGAGGCTCAGGCCGACGCCGTCTCTTTTGGGGATCGGCTCAGTCGCTGAAGGGTGCAGAAGGCATGCGCGACCGAGACGAGGGTGACGTGGTGGTGCCAGCCTGGCCAGGTTCGGCCTTCGAAGTGGGCCAGGCCCAGGGCCTGCTTCATCTCGCGGTAGTCGTTCTCGATGCGCCAGCGGAGCTTCGCGGTGCGCACGAGGACGGGCAACGGGGTGGTCTCAGGCAGGTTGGAGAGCCAAAACTGCACGGGCTCGTCCTGGTTGGCGGGCCATTCGGCCAGCAGCCAGCGGACCGGAAGCTCGGTGGCGGCTGTGGCCTTGCGGATCTCACGTCCGGCGGGCCGGACCCGCAGGGCCACGAAGCGCGAGTACATGCGCTTGTGCCCGCTGCGGCCACTGCCGGGCCGCGATCCCTGCCTCCACTGCACCGGCCGCGCGGAAGATTTGCCGGCCGCGATGACCAGGCTCTTCACCCTCTGTGCCGGCTCGGGGTAGGCAAGAACCGGCCGTCGGCCCCGGTCGGGGAAGGCCGGGGTGCACGGCTGCGCGTCCTCGGGTTGCGCGGTGGTCGTGGTCGAGATGCCCACCACGTAGTCGAGACCGCGTTCTTCCAGACCGAGCCGGAAGGCGGCGGTGTCCCCGTAGCCGCCGTCGGCGATGACCTGGGGCACCTCGATGCCCCAGGACCGCGTCTCGTCGATCATGTCGAGGGCCAGCTGCCCTTCTCGACATGACCCACCTGGGCGGGGATAGCGCACTTGTCGCGGCGGGCCACCTTGGCCGGATCGGCCTTCGACGAGGCGGGATCCCAGCTCCCGGGCAGGAACAGACGCCAGTTCACCGCCGCCGAGGCGCCGTTGGAAGCCAGATGCAGCGAGACCCCGGCCTGGCAGTTGGTGACCTTGCCCGCGGTGCCGGTGTACTGCCTGGTCACGCACGCGGACGCGTCCCCGTCCTTGAGGAACCCGGTGTCATCGATGATCAACGCGGTGGGTTTGACGACCGGCTGCATACGCCAGGCCAGACGGGCCCGCACATGCGCCGCATCCCACGGGCTGGAGGTGACGAAGTGGGCCAGGGCCTGCCGGTTCCCGTCCTCGCCCAGGCGGGCGGCCATCGGCTCCACCGACTTGCGCCTGCCGTCCAGCAGCAGGCCCTGCAGATAGACCCCGCCCCACCGTCGCTGATCCGCCCGCGCGAACGGCTCGAACATCTCCGCCGCGAAGTCCTCCAGATCACACCGGACCGCAGCCAACTCCCCACTCAGCACACACGATCAACGACACGATCGATCAAGAAGACACGCCATCAAGGACCGCACATGACCAAGCCCTACTAGTGTCCGCGGCCGGGTCAGGACACCGCTTGGCACGGTGGAGCCGGCGCGAGGGGGACAGGACGGAGCATCGGGCCTGTGAGATCAGCGGGTGCGTTCAAGCCGTCCAGAAGCACGATGATGCGATCGATGTTCGTGAGCCGCCGCTGTCCAGACTCCAGCATCGACAGGAAAGCCTGGCTCAGCCCCGTCAGGAGCGCTATGTCCTCCTGACGGAGATGGCCGCGTTCTCGTACGAGCTGGCAGAGCCTGCCGAAGTCCCGCTGAACTAAGGAGTCTTTGACGTCCTCGTAAGTCCAGACCTGGGTCGGGACGAAGGGACACGCTGGCTGTGCCGCAGTCCCACTGCGGTTACAGACGGAACAGACGGTGTCGCTGTTATACCGGCTTAAGCGGCACCGGCAGGCGGTACACCGGCGACCGCCCCACGCAGCAGCTACCTCGGTAGTTCGCGGTCTCGACACTGTGATCGTCTCCTCGCCGAGTGATCAACCTTGGCTCCGGCAAGTACTCCGCCGGGGTGGGGCCCATCACATCTGCGTTCGGTGTCGCGGAGTATCACTGGTGCTTGGCCAAGCCGCTCATCATCGAGCGACGTGACTTTTCAACATCCGCTTACACATGCGTTCGCGCGGGGCAGACTTAGTGTCCCGATCATGGTGAATAACGGGCAGGCGGTAGAAGTCATGGCGAAGACCCGCGCGGGGTGGCATCCGGGCCAGCTTCGCTCCATGCGCGAAGCACATGGCCTGACGCTTGAGGGTGCCGGTGAGCGGCTACGTGAAGTGGCGCGCGCCGCCGGAATCACCGTGCCGGCAGCGAACTTCCAGACGTTGTGGCAGCACGAGCAGGGTGAGGTGTATCCCGGCCCGCATTACCGCCGGGCCTACTGCCTTCTGTACCGGGCTACCGAGCCTGAGTTGGGGTTCCGGAAGGCGTTGCCGGGTGAGCAGACTCAGCTCCGACTCACACCCTCGAAGGTGGAGCCGCTCGGCGATCACGTGCTGGCCGTTGAGCGCGCGGTGCTGCAGATCGCTCCGGGTGATGGCGACAGCAATGGCCAGGAGGTTCAGCAGCGGATCATTGACGCGTGGAGACGTCGTCACACGGGCGGCGACCCGAATCAGCCCACGCTATTGATGGTGGGCGGCCTCGCCGGCAGTGGGAAGTCGGAGTTCTCACGGTTCATCTCGCGGCTCACCGGCTGGCCGGTCCTCGATAAAGACCCCATCACCCGTCCGCTTGTGGAGCGGCTGCTCGTTGAGCTGGGAAGCGATCCAAACGACCGCCACTCTTCGGCATATCGGGAGAAGGTGCGGCCCCTGGAGTACCAGTGCTTGCTGGAGACCGCCTACGCCAATGTCGACTGTTCGATCAGCACTGTGCTCACCGCGCCGTTCGTTGCTGAGGTGAGCGACGAGCGGTGGATGCGCCGGTTGATCAACCGGTGTGAGGCGCGGGGAGTGACGGTGGCGGTGATCTGGATCCAGTGTGACCTTGAGACCATGCACGAGTACATCAGCTTCCGCTCGGCAGCCCGCGACAGCTGGAAGTTGCAGAACTGGGATGAGTACGCGGCGACGATTGATCCGGAACTGCGTCCGGTCGTACCGCACTTGGTGGTCGACAACCGTCTCGGTACGGCGATATCCCTCACCGATCAGGTTCGACAGGTCTTCGGGACGGTGTTCGCATGAGCCGGGGCGGCATTCTGCTGTACGGTCCGCCCGCATCCGGGAAGGACACCATCACCACGGCACTGTGCGACTTCAACGACGCCTATCGCGCGTTCATGCGTCTCAAGATTGGTAGTGGCCGTACTCGTGGCTACCGGATGGGGACCGCCGATGAGCTGGTAGAGCTTGAGGCACGCGGAGACGTGATCTACCGCAACGACAGGTACGGCAACACCTACCTCGTAGACCGTCCCAGCCTTGCCCAGGCCATGCAGGACGGGAGCATTCCCATCCTGCATCTCGGGCAGATCGCAGGTATTGAGGCGGTGGTGGAGAACTTCCCCGCCTCGTGGACCAGCGTGCTCCTGTGGTGTTCGCGGGAGAGCACCGCGAACCGCTCCAAGGGGCGTGGTGACAGCGATACCGAGGCTCGGCTCTCCGCCTGGGACGCGACGGCCCAGGACATCGAGACCAGCACGGATTTCGCTTGGGACCTACGGCTTGATACCGACGCCGTCTCGCCTGCAGAGGCGGCGCACAAGATCGATCTGCTGATTCGCCGCGGTATCTGACCGCGGGCGAACCGCGAGTACCCGGCTACGGTTCGTCATGCCCCTCACGACCGTGGTCGACATGTAGGAGCGAGAGCGCCTCGGCGACGGTGAGTTCACGGTCTCGGGCGCCTGCCCATTGGTGAAGGACTCCGCTGGCCGCTCGCATCAGATCGTCCGGCAGCCCGGCCTCCCGCAGCAGAGCTGCTGCATCGTCCAGTTCAGGACCCCAGCGCCAGGCACGCGAAGCCGTCTTGGGGATGTAGCCGGTCTCGGTCAGGTAGCTGCCACCCCGTTTCCCGGCGATCTTGACGAGCTCGTCGGCAACGCCGTTCGCATCAGCGACTCCGTAGGCGAGCGCCGCCAGGATGCGGGAGACCTTCTGGTAACTCGAATACGACAGCTTCAGCGCAGAGGCCGTCCCCACCTCGGCACCCAGCACATGCGGTTTCACGTCACTCGCGGCAAAGAGGGACGCGACCTGAGAGCAGCCGTCAGAGACTCCGGACAGGTACAACGTGGGCTGCTTACCACCCACCGGCGGGGAGCCGACCACCGCGCCATCGATGACCACGGCGCCAGGAAGAAGCTCTGCGACATCCCTGACGCGGCGCGGCGTGATTGCGTTCGCCTCGATGTACAACCGGCCGTCGAAGCCGCAGGCTGCCACCTGCTGTGCGACATCCACTGCCGCGGCAGGCGGGCACAGAGACAGCAGCACATCGGCGCGCGCCACCAGCTGCGGAAGGCTATGTACGCCTTCGAGGCCGGCGTTCTCGGCCCGTGTCCGAGACCGGCTGCTGCGGCCGTCCGTGCACCACAGCACCTGCACGTTGTGCCGTCGCAACTGGGCGCCGAAGGCGGCGCCCATGCTGCCGGGATGCAGCAGCCCAACCGTGATCGCTTCAGAGTCCACGGGCACGTCCTCTCAGCTCACGGTGAGCAGCAGATCGATCGCTTGGCATACATCAGTGGTGGCGTGGTCCGGCTCCGCGTCGCCTCCGGGCCAGGTCCTGCTGCCGCTGATCCAGATGGTGCGCAGTCCGGCCGCTCTGCCGCCGCGGATATCGGTGTCCACGCCGTCGCCGATCACCCAGCCGCCGAGTGCGAGGTCGGCTCCGCATGCGGCGGCCGCCTTCTCGAACATCACTACCTCCGGCTTACGCACTCCGACTGCCTCAGAGGCGCACACCGCATCAACATGATCGACGATCCCCGACATAGCCACTTTCGCGGTCTGGATCTCGGTGGTGCCGTTCGTGGCGACGACGACCTTCCATCCGGTGCGTCGGAGCGTGGACAGGCCCTCAAGCACATCAGCAGGGCAGGTGACCGAGCGAGCCATGTATACGCAGTAGTCACGCCACAGCGCCTCGGCCGAAGGGTTAAGGCCGTACTGCGCACGGATCGTCTCGAAGGCCGAGGGGTGGGCACGCGCGTGCACCAACTGGAGCAGATCCGCTCGGTCAAGATCACTCAGCGCGTTCTGTGAGGAGAAAGCCGAGACCCAGTCGGTCAGGGGGCCTTGGCGGTCAACAAGGGTGTTATCAAGATCGAAGATCGCCAACCGCTGCATGAAAGCAGACCTTACGGGACCCGTGAGTTGTCCGGAACGCGCAGTTGGGCGCCATGATGACGAGGTCTCGCGCAGCGTGGGCTGACCGGCCGACGGGCGCGTCAGATGACGAGACGGACCCGATTCGCCAAGTCCTTCTCTATGCCGTCACGTTCATGGCGTCGTTGCTCAGCGCTTCAGCGATCGATTGGCGCGCAGGTCATGGGCATATCACAACGGTGATGTGATCGACTCGCGCCGATGGGTCACTCTTGCATCCACCCTCCGCTCGCGCTCACGGCTGTCTCCCATGGCCGTCGGCAGGGGCTGATCCAACGAGATACCGAAGGGGGATACCGCTGATGACGAATATGCCTGCTCAGCTGGATCTAGACACGGGCGAGCGTGATCAATACCCGCGAACTGTAATTATTCAGGGTAAATGCTGCTTCGACATACAAAATGGGCAACGTGGATGGTGCGAGGATGCTCTCGCCGGGATGCCGTTTCCTCGCTCGCCGGAGTTGCTGGAGCCGCTGAACCGGCTGTATGCGAACAACAGCCGGCAGTGGGACGCCGAAGATCGGGTGCGGCGAGCTGTAGACGGGGAGATTCCGGCCATCAAACGGGAGATCGACGAACTCAACAGCCGTCGCCACGAACTCATCGAGCAGATCGATCGAATCTTTGATGCGACGTGGGGTGCGGACCAAGACGTGCCTCCCCTTACTGAGTCCATCGGCTCGGCGCTGGATCGCCTGTCGGTGGAGACGCTGCGGGTCATGCATACCGCGCAACTCGTCGAGGGTGACGCCAGCGCGGCGGAACGTGTCGCGATTCTGCGTCGTCAGCGTGACGATCTCGTGTGGTCTATCGCAGTCGCTTGTGAGGACCTTGCCTCTGGTCGACGGCGCACGCCCCGACCTGAGCGCATGAAGCTCTACGGGAAGCCCGGACGATGAGCGCGGTCGTGTTGCTCCTCCAAGGCACTGGGGTCCGCCATGACAACTGATTGCTCTGGGTATGGGGATGGGTTCGCAGACTGGCGCAATGGCCTGTTTCTGCGCCCCGATGGCGACAACGCGGACGTGCTCGTCGAGCTCATCCGCGGTGCACTCGATGAGGCGCTGAGCCATCAGGGTGCGGGGCCCGTGTATCCGCGCTGGGACCAGAAAGACGGGCGTTCACCGGTAGGTGGCGGACACCTGCTGGAGGACCCAGTCGCCTCGGAGACGGTTCTTAGCCAACTGCGTTGGTGGCTGGCTGGATCGGTCAAGGTACATCACCACATGTTCGCCAAGAACGTCGTTCCGCCACCGTCGTTCGTCAACCTGGCGGCGCTGTGCGCGGTGTCGTTGTTCATGCCGAACGGCGTCACTGGAGAGGATGCCGCCGAGACCCTTACCGCCGAGCTGTCCTGTGCCCAGGCGATGGCGCGGCTGGCGGGGTATGACCCGGATCAGGCAGGTGGCCTGTTCACGTTCGGGGGGACTGCGACCAACCTGTACGCGATCAACGTTGGCATCTCCAAGGCGCAGCCCGACCACGCCGAGCGGGGGATCGAGCCTGGGATGGCCGTCGTCGGTTCCTGGCCGGCGCACTACTCGCAGAAGTCCGCCTGCGCGTGGCTTGGGATCGGTACCCAAAACTACATATCCGCTGCGTCGCTGCCCGACCAGACCACAGACCTGGAGTCGATGGAAGCGGCCTGCCGCGATGTGCTGGCACGCGGGCACCGACTTGCCTGCATCATGGGCGCTGGCGGCACGACCTCCAATATGGCTGTTGATGACTTCGCCGAGATCGCTGCGATGCGGGATCGGCTGGTCTCCGAATATGGTCTGGATTACATGCCCCATGTCCATGCAGACACTGTCGTCGGCTGGGCCTATCTCTGCTTCCTCGATTACGACCTGCATCGCAATCCCCTCGGATTCAGCCCACCTGTCGTGGCCAAACTCTCACGGCTTGTGGAGCGCTTGAGAACGGTGCGGCACGCCGACTCGTTCGGAACCGATTTCCACAAGACAGGGTTCGCGCCGTACACGTCCAGCATGATCATCATGCGAGACGGGCGAGACTTCTCGCGGCTACGTCGCGACGGCGGAGTCATGACTCCGCTGTTCCACGATAAGGACGCCTACAACCCCGGGACCTTCACACTGGAAACGTCTAGGTCAGCGGCCAACATGGTCGCGACCTGGGTTGGCCTGCAGGCCCTGGGTAAGCAGGGAATGCGGAAACTTCTCGGTCACGCGCTTGAGGCAGCCGAAGCCCTTCGTCGACACGTTGATGCCTTGGCAGCTCGCGATATGACGGCCATCAACAAACATTCGTACGGCCCGGATGTGTTCTTGCGCTGTTATCCGCCGGATGACCCGGCCGTTACCGACGAGGACTTCAGCGACACCAGCTCAGTGCGCCGAATAAACCAGTACACGTCTGACCTGTTTGCGTGGCTTTCGCGGCAACGCGTACCAGAGGCCGAGCAGATCGCGCTGAGCAAGACCTCCGCGGCGTTCTACACCCCGACTGGCGAGCCGGTCGTGGCTCTGCGGGTGTACTCCCTCAACCCGTACTTCTCCGGTTCTCACGCCAGGGAGCTGATTGTGCGCCTCCTCAAGGGCAAGCGACAGTTCGACGCCATTCATCCGGATACAGACGCACGCGAGGAGGCCCGGTGAACCGAACATCGATCAACGGAAGAGAAGAGCTGCCGACACACTTCGCCGCGGCCGACATCCCCACCCGTGACTGCGTCGAGCTGACGGCTGGCCTCGCCTCCTACGCCCGGACGCATGGAATACCCCAAGTCGAGGTAAGCGGGCCACCAGCGATCGGTGAACTCATCGAGGAATTCGGATTCGATGAAGTGCGCTTTGTCGATGCCCACCAGAAGCCTGCAGTGGACATCCCGGCAGTTCCCCGGACGTGGCGCTGCGGCCAACGCGGCCTGAGCTGCCTGAGCGAACAGCTCGCCGATGCGGCAAGAGTTCCGTCAGAGGCGGACACGCCGCCAACGACGCTCCCCGACGGAGCCGTGATGTGGTTCGCCCGGCACAACCGTCTTGGCGATGCGCTGGGCATCGTAACTGGCCTGGAGAACTACTGCCGCGACAACGCCATAGGGTCAGTTGCCGTCACCGGTTCGCCCATCCTCGCTGAAGTTGTCGAGACGTTCGCATGCGGGCGAGTGAGGTATGTCCCTTCGCCCAGCGAGGCGATCAGTGGCGACGCGATCTTCGCCCGATCTTCATGGAGCCTCCCATGGCTTGACCGGTTCAACCACGCCGTCACCGGCGCCTTTGGGGGACGAGCTCGCCACCAAGTTTCGCCACTTCCCCTCCGCGAAGCGCCAACCCCCAGTGGCCAAGAAAATGTGGTGTATTGCCAGCTCGATGCGCGTTCCAGCACCCCGCTGCCGCGGCAGTCGTCCCGACGGCTTCTGAACCAGGTTGCAGCACACGGCGAAGTCCAGGTCCTCGGCGGTCCTGACACCCAGGACTACCTCGGCCAAGACCTGACCTACGTACGGGCAGACCTTCCCGAGATGGTCGCCCGCCTGCTGTCATGCCGTTTCTTCGTGGGGTGCGACAGCGGCCTGGGCCACCTCGCGGGTTGCCTCGGCGCGCCCGGCCTGATCGTCAGCACCGACGACTTCGAGACGACCTGGTCGTTCTTTCGGGGCTACGCCAGCCTGAGTGTTATCCCGCTCGCAGCAACAGAATTGCTCCTGCCATGAAGCCGCCCACAGAGCAGGAAGTCCTACAGGCTGCCAGTCGGTGCCTGCGCCAAGAGGCAGTGACGGCCTGCCGAATCTCGATGGGCCGCAGTCACTTCGTGTTCACGGTGGGGTTGAAGTCCGGTGGGTCCGTGATAGCGCGGATTACTCGACATGACCGCGCCGAGTGCTTCGCGGGATTCGCGTATTGGCGGCGCCAGCTCGCTCGGGTGGGAGTGCCCGTTCCCCGCGTGCTGTCCATGGACCTCACGGGGACCGAACTGCCCTGGCCGATCATGCTCGTTGAGCAAGCACCAGGGGATGACCTCTGTAACGTCTACGCCGACCTTACGGCCGCGGAGAAGCGTGCAGTTGCCGGCGACCTGCTCGACATCCGACACCGCATGAGCGACCTTCCACCCGGTCCCGGATACGGCGGCATCGCCAGTTACAGCGACCTTCGCTGCCACCCCCGCTGGTCGGACGTGCTCTGGGAGTACTTCACAGGCGCAATCGATCAGCTAACGCCCGCGCAGCGGCAGAGGCCGGCCATCGGAGAAATCCGCAAAACCATCGGCGAGTTCCGCGCCGAGTTCGATCGCATCGACCCGTTGCCCTACCTGATCGATGCCACTCACCAGAACGTGCTGGTGGATGGCGGAAGAGTCACGGCGATCGTCGACCTGGACGAGCTCGGGTTCGGTGACGCCCTTTACCCCCTCGGCGTCGCTCGCGCCGGCCTTCTGGCCCGTGGACCGGAGGCGGACTGCATCGAACAAGTTGCCGCGCCGTTGTGTGTCGGCCCCATTCGACAGCGCGTATTCGACCTGTACTCAGCGATCGCCAGCCTCAAAATGCTCTCCCCCAGCCCCCTCAGCGTCACCGGCCCGCCCTCGGCTAACAGCAAGATCGCCTCCCGGCTCTGGACCTTGCTCGATTTCTTCGCCGCCGCCGCGGCCCACAAGGAGTAACGCCATGCCCGGAACCGTCTTCGTGAGCTTGGACGACTTCACCCGCGAGGGCTTCACCAATGGCCTGTTCCTTCAAGTTCGCGAGCTGCTGCAACGCGTCATCAGCCGAGGCCACCCGGCCAGCCTCGCCTGCATCGCCCAACACACAAATCCTGGAATCGAGCGCAGAACCCGGACCGTCCAGGGATGCACTGTCCACGAAACCCTCATCGGCGCCCCGGGCCAAGCGAGCGCGTACCGTCAGGGTCTTCGAGATCTTCTGAAGGACCTGGACCCGGACGTGATCCTGCTCAACTCCTGCGCAGTCCGGCTCAACGAAGCGCATCCAGCCGTGCTGGACGAATGCCTTGCGAGTGGGCGGCATGTAGCAGTGCTCGTGACCGACCAGCTCTACCCCACAAGCCTTGACCACCCTGCCGACGAGGTTCGGCATTACTACGATCTGATGCGGCAGGCCAGTGTTCACGCGGTCAGCCAGACGATGGCCGACGCCTTCCACAGCCAGACCGGTGTGCCGGCGCAGGTGCTCCCTAACCTCCTGCCCGAGCGACGAGTCAGCCCGGCGCCCGTAGGCGCGGTGGGTCGGTCCCTGACATTGATCAACCACCACCCCATCAAGGGACGGCGTGTCTGGGACGCACTCGTTCGTCAGCGCCCCGGCGACGCCTACCTTGTCGTGGAGACCTGGCCGGACGTCCCGCCGTACGTGTCGCCCTCACCGAACGTCCAAGTGGCCTCCTTCAGTCCGGACCCCACCACGATCTATAACCGCACCAGGATCCTGCTCGTACCATCCCTCGGCCCGGAAGGTCTCCCACGAGTTGCGCTTGAAGCAATGGAGTCAGGAGTACCTGTCGTGGCCCACCGAATAGGCAGCCTGCCCGAGCTGGGGAATGCCGCGATGTTCGTCTCCCCGCCACCGATCGATGGCTATGAGCTCGAAGGCAATGTGCTGTATCCCCTGGTTTCGCCAAATGACATCAAGCGGGCCGCACGAAATTTCGGTCAGACCATCGACGCAATCGATCATGATCCTGCGCTCAGGGCCCGACTCGTGGCTAACGGCAAAGCACTGGTGCGTGACTATCGCAGCCAAAGCGAAGCTGTGATCGGCCGACTACTCGACGTATGGTGCGGGTGGCGTGATTCGGGACGCTCCGGGGCGCGCGACGACCTGAGCGCTGCTCGAAATGGCCGCTGACCAGTGCAAACGCAGAAGGCCGCCTGGAGCACTACACTGGCCGCCAAACTGACACACGCGACTCTAGGAGACACAGGACCGTGACGGCCATCGTCGACGAGTTTCAGTGGCGCGGGCTGATCGCCCATGCCACTGACCAGGACGCATTGCGCAAGGCTCTCGCGAACGGTCCCGTCACGTTCTATTGCGGCTTTGACCCCACCGCGGCCAGCCTGCATGTGGGCCACCTCGTCCAGGTGCTCACCCTCCGCCGGCTCCAGCAGGCCGGGCACCGGCCGCTGGCACTCGTGGGCGGCGCGACCGGCCACATCGGTGACCCTCGGCCGACCGCCGAGCGCACCCTGAACGACCCAGAGATCATCGCCCAGTGGGTGACCCGGCTGCGCGCGCAGATCGAGCCGTTCCTCTCCTTTGAGGGCGACAATGCGGCGACCATGGTCAACAACCTGGACTGGACCTCGGGTCTGACCGTGATCGGGTTCCTGCGGGACATCGGCAAGCACTTCCGGGTGAACAAGATGCTCACCAAGGACTCGGTCGCCCAGCGCCTGACGTCCGACCAAGGCATTAGCTTCACGGAGTTCAGCTACCAGTTGCTCCAGGGTATGGACTTCCTGGAGCTGTACCGGCGGTACGGCTGCACCCTCCAGACGGGCGGCAGCGACCAGTGGGGCAACCTCACGGCCGGCCTGGATCTGATCCACCGCATGGAGCCGCACGCCGAGGTGCACGCGCTCGCGACGCCACTGTTGACGAAGGCGGACGGGACCAAGTTCGGCAAGACGGAGACCGGCACGCTGTGGCTTGACCCGGAGATGACCACTCCGTACGCGTTCTACCAGTTCTGGCTGAACACGGACGACCAGGACATCTCCCGGTACATGCGCATCCTCTCCTTCAAGTCCCGTGAGGAGCTTGAGGAGTTGGAGAAGGTGACCGAGGAGCGGCCGCAAGCCCGTACCGCACAGCGTGCACTCGCTGAGGAGCTGACCACGCTGGTGCACGGCGCCGACCAGTGCGCCGCCGTGATCGCCGCGTCGAAGGCGCTGTTCGGGCAGGGTAAGCTCGCCGACCTTGACGAGGCGACGCTGGCCGCTGCGCTCTCCGAGCTCCCGAACGCCAAGGTGAGCGAACTCGGCCTGGTGACCGATCTGTTCGCGGAGGTTGGCCTCGCGGCGAGCAAGTCGGCCGCCCGCCGCACCGTGAAGGAGGGCGGCGCCTACGTGAACAACGTGAAGGTGACCTCCGAGGACACGGTAGCCACGGCTGACGAGCTCCTGCACGGACGCTGGCTGGTGCTTCGCCGGGGCAAGAAGAACCTGGCGGCGATCGAGGTCACCGGGGCCTGAAGCAACCTGGGAGATGGACGCTCAGCCGTGAGCGGGAGGAGTAGCTCCGTCTCCCGAACCTGGGCTACGGCTACCGTGAGGTAAGCAGGCCCGTCGGCAATAACCCGCGGACCGGTCGTGAATGGCGCAGCGGCCGGTCCGATTGCTTGCGACTGCACTGCTGAAGTTCAGTGCCGAGCGATGGCCAGCAGCTTGGGCAGGTCGCGCATATCGTCGAACAGGGTGGTGCCTGGTCCTTCCAGTCGCGTGGCTGGTGTGAGGCCGCCGCGATAGCCGAAGGCTCGCATACCGGCGGCACGTGCTGCCTGAACTCCATACGCGCTGTCCTCGATCACCGCGCACCGCTCGGGCTCCACGCCCATGGAGCGAGCAGCGTGCAGGAAGAGGTCGGGGGCAGGCTTGCCCCGGGGGACGTCGTCTGCGCTGAAGATGCGCTCCTCGAAGTGGTCGCTCAGCGCGGCGATCTCCAGGTTTCTCCGGATGCCGGCGTGGTGAGTGTTCGATGCGACGCAGACAGGTGTGGTGAGGCTGCTCAGGGCTTCTGCGACGCCATCGACAGCGGTCAATTCCGCGTCGAAGGCCGCCTGGTACAGATGCTCGTATTGCTGCAGCCAGTCCTTCTCCAGACGCCGTCCAAGCTGTTCCTCTACGGCGGCCGTGTAGACCTCGGTGGACGAGCCGACGAACTTCTCGATGATCTCTTCCTCGGTGAACGTGCATCCCAGTTCAGCCATGATCATCGCGTCCACTTTGACGCATATCCGCTCACTGTCCACCAGTACGCCGTCACAATCGAAGATCACCAGTTCGACAGGGCTCTGCGTCATGATCGGCAGTGTAGACCCGCGGCGTATGGGGCTGACAGGACTGTTGCTCTCCAGACGAGGGGCGCCTGTTCAGTGTGTGACGGCAGCGATCGCAGCCACCAGCTGCGCTACGTTTTCCAGGCTGTCGAGGACAACCTCGGCCCCCGCTTCCTTGAGGTCCTGCGCGGAGGTCTTGCCCGAGGGCCGAGGCGCCGCCCTCAAGGCCCGTGCGGACGTCCTCAAGAGAGTCTCCGATGATCACCGTGTTCGAACGCGTGAAGGCCGTCCTGTGCTTGACCTGCGCCCGTTCCGTCGCTTGGTCGCAGCGGTGCTGTGGGGAGGTCGAGCGTGTGCACTACCTCCCATCGGTATGCCGACGGCTCACGACGCAGCTCGACGATGTGTACCTGTCTTACCTCTGTCTCCACGGCTTCGAGAGCGCGCAAGGGTCTCACTACGTCCCGGACGCTGGCCGCAGGCAATAGGCGGTTGCAGTAACTGATGGCGATGTGTGGGCGGAATCCCGTTGTCGGTTTCCGGAGTGGCAGGCCGACGCTAGCCCCCGCCTTCGCGAGCATGATGCGCAGGTCGATCAAGGGCGTCCATGGCGCGACGCTGAAGCGGATCGCGCCACGGGAGGCGGTCATAGGCACTGCCTGCAGGGAAAAGGAGGAGGCAGCGACCTGGACGGAAGCGATCAAAGAATCCAGCTGGGCCAGCGATATCTCGGTCGACGGCCCGATACGTCCAAGCGTCAGGTGGAGGCCGTCTTCGGGGATGTCGTCGAAGACGAGGGATTGCAGAGCCTGTTGGCACTGCTGAGCCCGCTGGATAAGCGCCGCAGCGCCGGGGAAGGTGATCATCCAGTATACGCGCGAGTGGATGTTGTCCACCCGGGCCTGTCCCAGTGATTCACCATCTCGTTGACCCTGCCTAAGGCGGCCCATTCGTGCCTGGCGATCACTGAGGGGTCTGTCAGAGATGGGGGCGGGGCCGGCGGAAAGGAAGTCTGTTCGTATTGGAGTCGCTGCACCCGCTGCTCCTTGACCGATCACACGACTGGGTCATCGTCGCAGACCTTGGAGATGAGCTGGTTCTGCGGGGTCGCCCTCCACGACTGCAGCGCTTCGGCGAACTCCCGCACCTGACCTCGCCAGTGTGCTGTGAGAGGCTGTTGTGTGAGCCTTTGTCAGCCTGGCCGCTCCTCGTCAGAGGGTGCCTGCTCAGATGGGAAGAAGATACGGCTGAGGAGGTACGGTGCGCGGCCCGGCTCTGGCTGGTTGGCGAGCAGGGGGCCCAGGATCGCGAGCAACTTGTGGTTCATCTCGGCGAGTTCGTCCGGGCTGAGCCAGAGGGTGCCCTGGCGGTAGGAGACTGCGTCGGCGATCGGGGCGGCGCCGTCGCGGTCGAGGTAGGCGTTGAACTCTGCGATCAGCACGGCCATGGCGGCGGCGAAGCCTCTGCGGTGGTCGTCCAGCGACATCGCGGCAGCCGCTTCGGCGTCGACGACGGGGCGGTCCTGACGTAGCCGGTAGTGCCGCTCGACGGCGCCGCGCACCCGCTGCTCCTCGGCGACCTCCAGGAAGCCTCCCTCGGCCAGCAGGGCGACATGCCGGTACACGGTCACCTTCCCCACCTCGGGCATGCGCTTACACAGCTGGGCGGTCGTCAGCACCCGGCCGCCGGAGAGCGCGTGCACCACGCGCAAGCGCACCGGATGGAGAAGCAGGTCGGTGGCATCCATGACGCTACTCTTTCATATGCGATACCGTTATCGAAATTGGAAACGTAAGGGTGCGGGAGGGGAACATGCGCCAGGCAGTGGGGCGTGCGGTGCGGGTGAACGGTCGCTCGGTCTATGTGGAGGAGTCCGGCAGGGGGCCGGACTGGGTGGTCTTCGAAGCCGGCGGGGGCCTGGGGCGTACCTGCTGGGACCCGGTGCTGCCGCTGCTGGCGGATCGGGCGCGGCTGGTGGCCTATGACCGTGCTGGCTTCGGCCGCAGTGGCCGGACGGCGGTGCAGCTGGGTATTGACGACATGGCCGCGGACCTGGTCGCCATGGTCGAGGCAGTCGTCCCCGGCCCCTTCGTGCTCGTCGCGCACAGCATGGGCGGGCTGGTCGCGCGCCGCGCGGTGGAGAGTCTGGGGCCGCGGCTGCGGGGGCTGTTGCTGCTCGATCCGACGCCGGAGCGCGCGCCCGTCTACGACACGTTCGACCGGACCGCCAGGAAGGTCGGCCGTGCAATGGGCGCGACGCAGGCGCTGGTCCGGTCGCGCACGCTGGCCCGCATGGTGAGCGGGAACATCCGCCGCGTCTTCCCTGCGGACACCTACGCGACCATGCTCGCCGAGGACATCGTCCCGGCCGGCATCGCGCAGACGAGGAAGGAGTTCAAGGCCGTGGCCGCAGCCATTCCCCAGCTCCGCGCCGAGCCGCCTGTCCTGCCGACATGTCCGACCGTCCTGCTCTCGGCATCCCGCCCGGTGAAGGGCCGGGAACAGCAGCACGCCGCTCTCGCCGAACACCAGCGACGTTGGGTCCAGACGCTGCCGGAAGGTCGGTTCGAAGAGGTCGACTCGGGTCACTTCATCCAGGCCGAGCAGCCAGGGACCGTCGCGAACTGGGGCGAAAACCTCCTCGACCGGGCTCCGGGCCGGCGCGTCCGGTCGGCCTGAGGGGGTATTGTGCGGGCTTCGCCGGATGCCAGTTTGAGTTGGCCTCTGGGGCGGCTGGCGTCGGCTTGGCGTGGGTGAACAGGCGGGGTTCGGGCTCGGCGAGGATGCCGCGGCCCACCAGGCGTTTCAGTTTGGCGCGGGTGCTTTCGGTGTGCCGCGGCTCGGTGCCCAGGCCGAGCGCCTGGCAGACGTCCTTGGCGCGGAGTCCTTCCTCGGCTTCCTCGATGGCGGCCAGGATCTCTCGGTATCCGGAAGGCAGGGGCTCGGGCGGCGGAGCGCCGTTCTCGGCGGCCAGTTCCCAGATGGTCTGGCGGGTGATCTCCAGTCGTCTCAAGGTGTTTTCGGCGGCGGCGAGTTGCTCGGCGAGACGGGCGATCTGGTCACGCAGCCGTTTGACCGTCTCGCGAACAAGCTGCTGCCGGGTCTCGATCTTGTCCAGGAGTTCCCTCATCGACGCTCCCGCTTCTCGGGGGTACTGAGCACAAGGCCGGCGGGTCGCGCCAGCTCGGGGTGGAAGCACGGGTGAGACGACGGAGCATGACGTCGACCATGGACCAGTGGATCATCGCCACGAGCTGGCCGGCCTGGTCTCGTAGCCGCGCGCGAGGCGCCGGTGGAGCATGAGGGTGCCCAGGGTCTGCTCGACCACCCACCGTTTGGGTTCCGGCGCGAACCCTCTGGCGCCGGGCTTGCGTTGGACGATCTCCACGTCGATGCCCAGGTGGGCGCCGTGGTCAACGACGGTGTTCTTGAACCCTGCGTCCACCCATGCCTTGGTCACCGTGGGCGCGGAAGCGGCGACCTTGTCCAGCAGCGTGACGCCGATCGCGTTGTCGTGGACACTGGCCGCGACAACGACGACGGCGATGAGCAGGCCCAGGACGTCAGTGGCGATGCCCCGTTTGCGACCGGGGCTCTTCTTCCCCGCATCCAGCCCGGTCGTCTCCTTGGGCGCGTTCGTGGAGGCACGCACGGTCTGTGTGTCCAAAGCGACGGCGGAGGGGTCCTTGCGCCGCTTGCGGCTCTCGCGGACCTGCCAGCGCAGAAGGTCGTGGACAGTCTCAGTGGTCCCATCGTCGCGCCACTTGGCGAAGTAGTAGTACACGGCCGTGTATGGCGGGAGGTCGTGAGGGAGATAGCGCCACTGGCAGCCGGTGCGAGCCTGGTAGAGGATAGCGTCGACGATCTCCCGCATCTCGTACTGTCCCTCGTGCCCGCTGACCGAGGCATGTCGGGCCTTCCATGCGGTGATGATCGGCCGGATCAGCTTCCAGGCTTTATCCGACAGGTCGCTCGGGTACGGAGCGCGCTCACCCACGACCACCAGCACACCGCAACCACCGCGAACCGCAAGCTCCGAAACCGGACAACCCGCCTTCAAGCACTACGAGAGCCGCCCAGGACTCGCACAACACCCTCTGAGAGCGTTCAACTCACCGACACGTTGAACGACAGAGCGAATTGGCGGCCCGCTACCGGCCGCGAGCACCTGCTGCCCAATCGTCATCGCGTGCTCGACGTCAGGGCTTGCCCCATTGAGGAGAGCCGTAGCCACATCCAGACGGACCAGCGTGCGGCTCCATGCGGAATCGGATCGCTCGACGAGATCGTCGATCCGGCCAGCGCACTCCAGTACTCGCTTAGTGTCACCGAGCGCGAGATGCGCAGTAGCCGCGTTTGCCAGTGTTCGGGCCGGGCTGTAGGGGGCGAAGAAGATGCATGAGGTGAGCCCGCCAGGTGGCCGGTGCCGCACGGTGAGTTCTTCTGCCTCGGCAAGTGCCCGTTCGACTCCCTTCCTGTCGCCCATCTTGCCCAGTGCTCTCGCCCGTCCATTGGCCAACAGCCGGATAGCCTGTGGACGCCCAGGTGCAAGGTCAATGCCCGCGTCCGCCCACCCAGCGGCCGTTGCGAAGTCACCCAAGTAGTACGCGTTGAGGGATCTGGTGCCGGCGATCCACATCAGGAGGTCTTGAGCGCCAATGGCACTTGCGAGCTTCTCAGCCTCAGCGCAGTACGCCTCCGCCAAGGAGTCACGGCCAGCGCTGACGGCCATGTAGCCAAGCAGTCCGGAAGCTTGTGCTGCCAGTCGGAACAGCGCTTCCTGCTGGCGGGGTGGCTGCCGCCCGTCCAAGAGTTCTTGCACGTACCTACGCAGGTCTTCTGCCTCGGGCGCCATTCGATGCGGGCCTCTGGCTTCGTAGCGCGCCACGATGTCCCCCACCGACCGCTGGAGGACCTTCACGGCCTCGGGGTCAGTATTCGAGGTGATGGTGGTGTTCATCCTTTTGGCGACTGCGAGTGGGCTCTCCCACTCATAAGGCGGGATCTCCTCCAGCGTTGGAGCATCGGAGCCATCGCCTTCCACGGCGCGAAGTGCGGTGGAAGAACGCGTCAGCGGCAGCCGTACAAGTTCAGGGGGAACTGCTAGCCCATCGAGCAGTCTGGTGATCTTGTCGATGTGCGTGAGAGGCCGGGTTCCATTTTCCAGCATGGACAAGGCGGATTGGCTAAGCCCCGTCATCTGCGCCATGTCCTCCTGCCGAAGAGAGGCCAGCCGGCGCACCAGGCTCAGCATCTTCCCCAGGTCCCATGCAGCCAGGGCCTCCCGTACCTGGTGGTCCCGCCAAGCATGCTCCGGCACCCTCAACGACGGCAGACTCGCCTCACCTAGGCCAGCAGCACGTGCACATGCCCCGCACCGCGGAGCGGCGTTGTACCGACTTAACCGGCAACCACACCGACCACAGCGACGATCCCCCTCCGAGACCACCACACCTCCTGCCCCCTGGTCTCAATTAACATGCAACGTTTGGTCGTTATCACTTCAGTGATATCACCGTCGGGATGTGCAGCAGGGAAGTGCGGCAGGCACACTCAACCTCCCGCCATCAAGCGCGATAAGCGCGGTAGGACGCCTTCACCTGCTCAATAGGCGCGATCGTCACTTGAGTTCAGACGGTGCTGGTGCGCCGACGCGCGGTGCACCGTCAGGTGGAGGGCCAGCTCGATCAACTGTGTTGGCTGGATTTAGTCGTTGAAGCGACCATTCGCAACCGGAAGGGGAGATGCGGTGAGCGACAGTTCCTCTCCTGGCACTCACCTTGCCGGGCTGTGTCCCAGCCGAGGTGGCCCCTCTTCCCTGGTCGGCCAGGCATCGAGGGAAAGGTCAGAAAGGATAGCTTCTATATGTGCCCGCACCGACCGAAATGTTCAGGTCCTGACGTGGTCGATAGCGAAAAAACTGCTCACGTCGCGTTCACCCCGCAGGTCGACGCCACCCCAGGTGCCGCTGCCGGGTTGTGGGGGCTCCTCCACGCACGGGTATGGCACACCGCCGGGATCCCTCGTTGCGGAGGTCACCTGTGACGAGCGTGTCTCGCGACGAGCTAGGCGCCGAGCTTCCAAGGGGCCTGATCGAGTGGGCCTCCTGTGTGACCGGCACCTTGACGAAGGTCCGCGGTGTCGCCACCAGCAGCAACTCGCCTGTGTGGGAACTCTTCTGCCGCAACGGCTCCCGGCTCTTTGTGAAGGTTGCCCCTTCCGAGATCTTCCACGTGCGTGAAGTACACGCCTACCGGTTCGCTGTACCGGCTCTCGGACCGCTTTGCGCTGCGCGGCTGATGGCGAGCGATCCCGCCCAGCTGGCAGTCCTGCTGACAGCGGCGCCTGGCCGGAACGTGACCACCACACGATTGACGATGGCTGACCGCATCAAGGTCCACCACCAGGCCGGTTGGCTGTTGCGTGCCCTGCACAGCTCAGCTGGCGTCTCCATTGGAGCCAGCGTGGATCCCGGAGGACTGCTGAGGGCGAGAAGGCGATCGCTCGAGGAGCATCTCGCGGCTGCCGGTGATCTGCTCTCGCCTGCCGGGCGGGAACTCGTCCGTCGTCTGGCCATGCTCTTACCTCTTCTGTCGTCGTGCCCTGTGGCCTTCATTCATGGGGAC
The DNA here is from genome assembly GCF_900221035.1 of Streptomyces sp. 2323.1. Classification (NCBI taxonomy): domain Bacteria; kingdom Bacillati; phylum Actinomycetota; class Actinomycetes; order Kitasatosporales; family Streptomycetaceae; genus Streptomyces; species Streptomyces sp. 2323.1. The sequence goes on from NZ_LT907981.1 coordinate 6,804,919, forward strand.
GCGCAGGAGCGAAATCTGCTGTGGAATGCGGCTACGGAGTCGGTCGCGCTGCTGGATTTTGGAAGGGCACAGCCTGCTTTGGCCGTGGACGACTTTGTGCGCCTGGCCACCGGCCCGTGGGCGTGTCAGCCCCGTCTTCGCACTGCGTTCTTCACTGGCTACGGGCGGGAGCTGGCGCGACCGGAGAAGCAGGTTCTGCCTGCTCTTGTCGCACTGGACGCTGTCCGCGGTCTGGCCTGGGGAGCTCGCATCGGCGACGACGGCGTCATCGGTCGTGCCCGCATGACACTGAAGCTGCTCAGCAACGGGGTGGTCATGTGAACTCGCGAGAGGCGGGGTCGCGCCCAGACGATGGCTGAAGGCCAGAAGTCAGCCCCACTGTTGTGGAGTCTTCCGGGTGGCTCACCCGACACGGCCATCGGCGAACGCACAACAGACCGCAGAGAGCTACGCGCTCCAAGCACTCAGTCAGCTGGCCTCGCTCGGGCAGTTGCTCGGCATCCAGTGACGCATGCACATAGCCGCAGCAACACGCAGCGAAATTCACCTCCTGACTCGGCTCTCTGCGCCACCCAGGCCTCACCACGCCACACCGCCGCCTGACGTACCGCCAGGCCAGCCCCCACCGAAGATCGGAGACACGCATGGCCGGCCTCATCGAGGACTACGGAGTGATAGGCGATACGCAGACGGCCGCCCTCGTCGGTAGGAAGGGTTCCATTGACTGGGCGTGCCTGCCCCGCTTCGACTCCCCGGTGGTCTTTGCGGGGCTGCTCGGTACGGAGGAGCACGGATTCTGGCGGATGAGGCCGGTCAACGGTCCCGGGGGATGGCCCGCGCCGGCCGACCGCCGCCGCTACCGGGGTGATTCGCTCGTTCTGGTGGGCAACTTCCCGCAGGCGTTCAGCCATGTTGCTTTGGTTGACGCTGCGCTCCGGCTCGAAGCCCTTTCGCCGGACCTGCCGGTGGCATGACGGCAGGAGGGCGACAGCGCCGTGACACTTCACCTTTCGTTGGTCGTTGCTTTGACCGTGATCGTGTGTCTGCTCGTCCGCAAGGGCGGGCTCAAAATCGGCCATGCCGTGGCAGCCATCTTGCTGGGCTTCTATCTTCAGGGCACCTCGCTCGCTCCCAGCATCAGCCAGTTCGCCCAGGCTGTGATCACGGCGATCAGCAGCCTCCGTCTTTAGGTCGACCGCCCGGACGTACTGGGTTGGCCGGCGCCGCAGGGCTGCACCGGGCGCGGACGTCCCGAGGCGTGCCCAGCGGTCTTCAACTCAGCCCCACCCTTGCGAGGACTCATGACACCCCTGACGAACGCAGCCCCCGTCCCCGCGGTGTGTACCTCGGCCGGACATCAGGTCAAGCCCCCCGCCGGCCGCAACGCCTCAGTCGCATGCGAGACGAGCTGATGCGCCCGGTGTATCACCCGGCCGGTGGTGACGACGACCTTCGCGTGGCCATCGTCGAACTCCGAGCGGGCCGTTGGAGAGCCGCTCGGAATCTGTTACTCGCCACCAGCTCGCGAGGGCTCAGAACCTCGCGCACGCAGGTCCTGGCAGTCGCCGCCGCAGGCGCCGACGTCGTGGACGTGTGGCTGGCCGAGGAGCCGGACGCCTACGACCCGCAGGTGATGCGCGCTCGGGTATTCGTGGAGAGAGCCCTGCGCGCCCATCGCCAACAACACACCGGTGTCGCCGAATTCGAGACGCGGGCCCGGCATGCTGCGCAGATGGCTGCGCAGGGCTCTCCGCAGGATCCGGTCCCCTGGGTGTGTCTGCTGGCCCTCGCTCAGATCGACAGGAACCAACGCCGCCCCGAACACCGCGTGCGGTCGGCAGAACCGATGCTGCCGCCAGGACCGTGGCAGCTGTTGGACGAGGTGACCCGACGCGATCCCTACAACCGCGAGGCGTACCACCGAGTTCTGCAATTCCTGCTCTCCCGCAACGCTCCGCCCTCGGCGCAGCTCGCCTCCGTCTTCGACTTCGGACGCTGGGTGGCGTCCTGGGCACCCGCCGGCACACCCATGCTGCTCCTGCCCGCCTATGCCCAAGTCGAGCAGTGCCGCCTGCAGAGAGCCGAAGGAAAGGTTCATCCCCTGTGGCGGCGACAGTGGGCCGAGGACCCCATGCGCACGTACTCCCTCGATGCCTTCCACGGCTGGTTCAAGAAGGCGGATCCCGCCATGCGGTCGCTGACCGACCTGAACTACCTGGCCTACGCGCTGTGGGCGAGCCACCAGTACCTGGAAGCGGCCGACGTGTTCACCGCAATGGAGCCCTACGCGACACGCGAGCCCTGGGCGTCACTCGAAGAACGGCCGCCTGGAGCCACCGGCGGTCAGGAATTGATGTTCCGGGCTCGCAGGGAGTCGTTGGCCTACGCGAACAGCCACGCCCCTCCCGCTTCCCCGCGCCGGGGCCCCCTCGGGCACACCAGCTGATTGGCATGAACCTGCTTATCTCGCCTCGACTTCGTCCCTTCCCCCTGGAGGTTTCGTGTTCCGCTCAGGATCACCTCGCCACACCGCTCGTGTCCGTTCTGACGATGCCTACCTGCGTGAACTCGGCTATGAACCCGTGCTGACGCGCCGGATGGGGTCCTTCGGCAACTTCGCCATCAGCTTCTCCGTGATCTCCGTCCTGTCTGGGTGCATGACCCTGTACGGCTTCGGCCTGACCACGGGCGGCCCGGCCGTCATGATGTGGGGCTGGCTCGCGGTCGGCGTGATGGTGATGTTCGTCGGTGCCGGTCTCGCGGAAGTGACCTCCGCCTACCCGACATCCGGAGCGCTGTACTTCCAGGCCGAGCAGCTCGGCGGCCGCAAATACGGTTGGTACACGGGCTGGCTGAATTTGCTCGGGCTGCTCGGAGCGATCGCCGGCATCGACTACGGGGCCGCGCTGTTCACCGGCGCTTTCTTGAACCTCCAGTTCGGCTTCGAGCCGAACGAGGGCAAGACCATGGTGATCTATCTGATCATCCTCGCCCTGCACGCCGGGCTGAACCTGTTCGGAGTCCGCCTGGTCAGCATCCTCAACAGCATCAGCGTCTGGTGGCACGTCGCCGGGGTCGCCGTGATCGTCGGAGCCCTGGCCATCGTGCCCGCACACCACCAGGACGCGAGCTTCGTCTTCGGCGAGTTCGTCAACGACACCGGCTGGTCCTCCTCGCTGTACGTCGTGTTGATCGGCCTGCTGCTCGCCCAGTACACCTTCAGCGGTTACGACGCATCCGCTCACCTGTCGGAGGAGACCACCAACGCCCAGGTGTCTGCGTCCCGCGGCATCATCCGGGCGATCGGCTGGTCGTGGGTGGCCGGCTTCGTCCTGCTGGCCGGGCTGACCTTCGCTATCCAGGACTACGCGGCAACGCAGGGCACGGCGACCGGGGTTCCGCCCGCCCAGATCTTCCTGGACGCGCTCGGAGGAAGCGGTGCGAAGGCGCTGCTGCTGATCGTGATCGCGGCACAGCTGTTCTGCGGCAACGCCGAGACGGCCGCAGCGTCCCGGATGGTGTTCGCCTTCAGCCGGGACGGTGCACTGCCGGGATCGGGCTTGTGGCGGCGGGTGCACTCGCGCACCGGCACCCCGCGCAACGCCGTCTGGCTGGCCGTCGGTGTCGCCGCGCTGCTCGCCGTGCCGAGCCTGTACAGCCCGACGGCGTACGCAGCGATCACCAGCATCAACGTCATCGGCATCACCCCCGCCTACGCGATCCCCATCTACCTGCGGATCAAGCACCGCAACCGGTTTGCGCCCGGGCCGTGGAACCTGGGCCGGTGGGGTGTCCCGGTCGGCTGTGTCGCCGTCGCATGGGTGGCGTTCGTGACCGTGCTGTTCTGCCTGCCGCAGGCGGCCCCGGTATCCGTCGAGTCCTTCAACTACGCCCCGGTCGCGCTGATCGCAGTGCTGTTGCTGGCCTGGCTCTGGTGGCGGGTCGCGGGAGAACGCACCTACGAGGTGCCCGCCCACCACGTTGACCGCTCCATGGACCGCTTCGACCAGGAGATCGTATGACCCCGCCCCCTGCCGACTCCGGCAACCGAGCCGGTTCGCTCCCCACGGCACCCGGGCAGAGTGATCGGTCCGCCGGCCCGGTCACACTCGACCAGCTGCGCGAGCACGTTGCCGCGGGGCGCGTCGACACCGTGCTGCTGGCCGTCCCGGACCTGCATGGCCGATTGAAGGGCAAACGCTACGGCGCGCAGCACTTCCTCGACCGCCTCGCCACCGGCAGCACACCAAGACACCGGTCACGGTGCGGCTGATCGTGCGCCGCGTCCGTCCCACTCCCGGCTCCCAACTCGTCCTGTTCACCACCTACGGCCACCATGCATACGTCACCGATCACACCGGTGACTTCACTGAACTCGAGGCCGATCACCGGCGACACGCCGTGGTCGAGCAGACCATCGCCGAGCTGAAATCCGCCAGCCTGGCCCACCTTCCATCAGGGCGTTTCACCGCCAACGCGGCCTGGCTCGCACTGGCAGCCATGGCCCAAACCTGGGCCGCGCGGTCGGCATCCTCGCGGGCCACGACCTGACCCGGGCCACCGCCCTCACCCTCCAGCGCACCCTGTTCACCGTCCCGGGCCGCCTCGTCCACACCGCCAGACGGCTCCACCTGCGGCTTCCCACCCGAGGGCCCTGGGCCGACGCGTTCACGCATGCCCTCACGACCATCACCACTCTGCCACGACAGGGCTGACCCCACTGCCACTGTCATCAATAGAGCCCGCCCGCAAAAAGACCTGGTAGATCCTCCGCTACTTCCGCCTCAAAGGCGACGAAGTCCACCCCGCCTGCTGGGCATTGCTCAGAGCACAACCGCACCTCGGACTCGGATAGTTCAAGGATGCTGACTTCAAGCTGCGCTGCACGCCCAACCGCGAATACACTGGATATCATCCGAATGTAACCTCGCGGTGGAGGGGCCATGAGTAAGCCGGATGTACTGGAAGCAGATATCAGCTTCGGCGTAGAATTCTCAAACGATCAGAGGAAGGTCCTCCTCGACACGTTGTCCTCCATGGGCGTCTGCGTCCCTACCAGGCCTCGCCCAGCGGTCCGTGACATCGTGACGTTGGCAGTCCTTGTCATTCTCCCACTGCAGGCGTTTCTGAGCAGCATGGGCGAAGACGCCTATCGAGCACTTCGGAAAGCCATTGAGAGACTTTTCCGCGCGGCAGGTGCCGACGGTCGCGAAGTGGTATTCCAGGATCGACCAACGGAACTGCAGGTTGTTCTTGTACCAGGGCTGCCTGAAGATGCTTATGCGAAACTGCACAGTTTGGATCTGTCACGATTCCGATCCGGAACGCTGAGCTTCGACCAAGGCAGACGATGCTGGCTCTGGCACCCGGGCGATGGACAGGCTGGACCTTCGTGACATCCAACTGTTAGCACCGACCTTGCTGTCCAGGTTCAGTGGTCAGAATCGTTAGTCCAGCCCAGTACCCAGGTGTAGGTCCAAGTTCCCAATCAGAGCCGTTGTGCTGGGCAGAGGCGATGTAGCTTCTCTGAGCGTTGCGCAAGGCATGGACGGGCGGCAGGCCGGCGGCAAGTTCCCGGTAGTAGGCGCTGAGAATAGTTCCAGTGGCCTTGTCGGGCACTGGGTATAGACCGGTTGTGAGCGCGGTAGCGCCGCGTGTGAGGGCCACGGTGGGCAGTCCAATGGGCTCCTCGCCTGGCCCCGATGATATGCGGTTTGACCAGCAGGCTCCGATCACCAGGTGCGGCGGAAGGTTGAGGCCGAGTAGGCGAGCAGCGGAGAGTTTGTGAGGGGGATCGCGCTGGAGCTCGATGCTGTGGGCAAGTCCGAGTTCCGAGTCGCCATGTACAGAGAGGACTCCAAGCTGGTAGCGGTCGCCAGAACGCAGCTTGGCCACTAGCCGTTCAGGGTCGGTTTCTTCATCCAGCCGGTTTGCGTAGTCGCGGGCGAGCTGGTCGAGTTCGGCGGATGGTCTGGTTATGTAGGAGAGGGCTTGCGCCTCTTTTCCGCCGTCTTTCTGCTGCTGGTTGACCGGTGCAGTATCAGGCAACATCCGCAAGGCAGGCAGTAAGGCGAGGGCGGCGAAGTCCAGCAGATTGCGTCTGCCGACTTCGAGGGTGGCGAATGGTAGCCCCCAAAGTTCCCCGCTCGGCACGATTAGCAACGTTGGCGGAACTTCTTCGGTGTTCCGGCTGAGCGTGGTCAGGTGCGTGCGCAGGCCTGCGGGCAGTAGCCGCTCGCCCAGCTCTCGTCGCCAGGGATGTTCGGTATCTTCTAGTAGACGCCAACCGGCGAGGTGTGCGTCTTTGGGGCTTGTCAGATCCGTCAACCAGTTGACCTGCTCCGCGGTCAGCACTGTCTCCTCGACGACGGGAGATTTGGTGGAATCCGGAGGCACCCACACGGAGTACAGCAGCCGGCTATCTGGTTTCTGTTCGTGTGGGAAGAGTCTGAGCAGGAGGGCGTGCACGTTTCCGTGCAGACGCGCACGGAGGCTGTCTACGGCAACCGGCTCAGCCGTGAAAACGCGCTGGAACGCGCTGCCCACCGCTGTGGCCAGTTCCCTGTGGAGCCGTGCGATCCGCTCGTCGAGCTCCCCCTGGGCCTTCTGTCGCGCGCGTAGAAGCCCCGGGTCGACGAACCGTTCGTCAGAGAGGGGCCGCGCGTTGAGCAATACCCCTTTGCGGGAGTGCGCCTCTTCCAGTTCGGTCAGGAGGGCTTGGACCAGTTCCGGCGCGTCACGATGGCTATCGTGGGAGTGCAGCAGTTCCGCCAACGCCTCTCCCCGGCCAATCTCTGCCAGTTCTAGTCCAGCCCATCCATCACGAAGGCTTGCCGCCCGCGATAGTGCTACCTGGTCCCAGTCCTCAGATTGGGCGAGGATGCGAGCTCGGTCGGGAGCGCTACCTACTCGCAGCCGCACTCTTTCCCGTAGGCGGATCGCTGCCATCAAATGCTCCAGTCCTGCCTGAAGCTCCCGCGGCGAAAGCGCTACTAGCGCATTCGACAGGACTACGTGGGCCTTGGCTGCACCGATATCGTCTCCTGCCTCACCCGCCAGCTCGAGGGCCTTCCGAGCATGGTCGCAGGCGGCAAGATACTCATGACGCAGGCGGGCGAGGTCTCCGAGCATCAGGTGCGCCTTGCTCTGCTCCGGCGTATCCCCAGCACTTTCAGCCAGCACCAGAGCCTGCTCCAGGTGCTCTCGCGCCTGCCGGACTTCGCCCCGCTCGTAGTACAGCTGGGCAAGCAGGTGGTGAGCGTTACCCTGACCTACCCTGTGGTTGGCGGCCTCGGCCAGCCCCAACGCCCGCTGTACGTGGTCTTCGAAGACCGCGGGGTCGCCCTGAACCCGGGCAATCTCGCCCAGCATCACCCGGTCGTGAGCTTGCTCGAATAGGTCGCCGGCAGCCTCGGCCAGCTCCAACGCCCGCTGCACACGCTCCCGTGCCTGGGCCAGATTGGCCAGATCCCCAGACGCGTGCCCGGCCAACTCACCTAGCTGCTGCTGGGCACGGCTCTGCTGCAGGACATCGCCCGTGGCCTCGGCCAGCTCCAACAAGACTTCCGCATGGTGTCGTGCCCGCGCAAGATCCCCCCACTCATGCCCCGCAATCACTGCCAGCAGGTCGTGAGCATCGGCCTGCATCCCACGGCTTCCAGCGGCCTCGGCCAACTCCAACGCCCGCTCGGCAAGCCGTTGTCCCTCGGCCAGATCCCCCCGCTCCCGGGCCAGAGTGCCGGCAACGCAATGAGCCTGGCTCAGGAATCGAAGGGACTCATGAGGCTCCAGCTCGTCGCTAGCTGATTGGGCAAGAGCCAATGCCTCTTCAGCAAGCCGTCTTCCCTCGTCGAGATCCCCTTCGTCCCGCGCTAGCTGAGCCATAAAGAGGCAAGAATCCCCTCGCCCGAGCACACCGCCCGCAGCCTCCGCGAACTCCACTGAGCGTCGCCCATGCTGCTTTGCCCTGATGAGATCGCCACGGCGTCGCGCGAGTCCTCCGAGGAGCAACTCGGCCCCAGCCACGAGTTCCGGATTTTCCGTCAACGCCATGACCTGCTCAGCGTGGCCCCTCGCCTCCGATATGTCCCCCTGGTCCAGGGCGATCTGTCCCATGAACCAGTTCGCGCCCCCCTGCTGATCCACGTCCTCGGCTAGCTCGCCTAGGCGCAGCACCTGTCCCCAGTGCTGCTGTGCCTGCGCGAGGTCGCCCCGGGCTTGGGCCAGCTGAGCCAGCAAAGTCTCAGCTCCTGTCTGTGCCTGGGAGTCGCCTGCGATCTCTGCGAAGTGCCGCATCTGCTCGATATGGAACCGGGCCTGCTCCTCATCTCCTTGCAGAAGGGCCAACCCGCCCACCTGCATGTGCGCGTAGCTCTGCAGCACAAAATCGGGATCCTCGTCCTGTTCGATCCGTTCCAGAGCGGCAGTTGAGGCGCGCAGTCCGATATCAAGATTGCGAGCGGCTACCGTAAGCTCCGTCGAAAATTCAAGCAATGCCCGGGCCTGCTCTTTAGGTGGCCTCGATATATCCCCGAGCAGTCGCTCCAACCGGGCGCGATCCTCCCCGCCGCCAGGCCCCGTACCTTCTGGGAAGCTTGCATTGGCCATCGCGTCGCTCCGATACCACGTCGCAGTCGGCGACTATCTCCTACTAGCCGGTCGCTCTCGCTGGCATCCAACATGTAAGCGTTTGGCATCTTCGTCACTGGAGACCGTCGGTACTCCCAGGATCTACCTCGGCACGAATTTCGCACCTCGGGGCTGAACACGTAACGCGTTATCACAGCGACTACAGCGCACGCATCGTGCTCAGCCGGTCACGCGCCCAGTGGGCATCGCTAGCCGCCGACGTGAAAATCTCGCTAAAGGGCCCAACCAAAGCGTCTGCTTGTCGACCAGGTGAGGGTCCACAACCTGAAAAGGTGCGCGGGTCACACGATTGTGTTCGTCTGGGTAGATACGTAGGTCGGGGGCTCTGGGACAAGAGCGAAAGTGATTTCAGCGCAGAGCGAGGTGGGGCGCCGTGTCGAGGCAACCGGCTTCAAGCGATGAGGAGTTTGCTCGCCGAATCGCCAAAGAGGTTCATGATTCCATGCAGCCACTATTTGATGGCATCAACAGTTTCATGAGGGCATCGAACGATAAAGCTGCACTGCAAGTTCTGGGGCAACACCCGGAGCTGCTAAGCGAGCAAGCTTACGGACTGATCAGGAAAGGCATCAATGACGCCCGCGATCAGGGGTACTTGGACGAGGCCGAGGGCATGAGCAAGCGCCTAGGCCTGCTGCAGAGTCAACGCTAAGGGCTACACCGCCATCACGAAGTTTACAGACCAACTGACCTGGCGGGCACTTCGTCGCTGCTCAGGTGTTCCGGCCGGGGGGACGGCTGCCAGCCTGCCGAACGGGGTCACGAATGCCTTCCCGGACCGGAACATCTGAGGGGCGGTCCCACCGGGCCCGGCGTGAGCACCAGGGTGAGAGGTCGCAGCCCCTGCCCTCACCGGCCAAGTGGAATCTGCGTCGCCGGCGCCCCGCGTGAAGACAGAGGGCTTCATCCGTACGCTTGCGGTTGCCGGCGTCGAATCGGACGGTAGCGGCGATGCAGTAGTCGGCATCCCCATGGTCACCGGATTCTCTCGCCTCCTGCGATCACGAGGCAGATGTTGCGCAGGGCGCCGAGGTCGACGAGTGGGTCACCATCGACGGCGATGATGTCGGCACGCTGTCCTTCGGCGATCCGTCCGGTGCCGGTGATGCCCAGGGCTTGCGCGGCGTCCGTTGTGGCCATGTCGAGGATCTTGGCGTTGCTGAGCCCGAGGTACTCGTAGAACTCCAAGGTGTTCACGAGCCCGTCGAAAACCGCACGGGTGACGCCGGCATCGGTTCCCGCAATCATGGGAACACCAAGGTCCGCCATCCAGCGCATCGAACCGAACAGGTACTCGGCTCGCTCCTGACCAACGCGTTCGGCGAAGCCCCGCCAATTGGGGCTCGTGGCCGTGCAGACGGAGACCCCCTGACTCTTGATCTGCGTAGCGAGGTCTTCGCGGAGGTCGAACTCCCCGCCCTCAGTCATCCAGGTGCAGTGCTCGATCGTGGCCACGCCGGCGCGGACTGCGGCTGCGATGCCGTCGGTGCCGTGGGCATGGACGGCGACCGGCAGTCCATGGCGGGCGGCTTCGTCCACCACGACGCTCAGCTCGTGCTCCGTGAACTGGTTCTGCCAGATGGCCGGGCCGCCCTTGGTCATGCCGCCCCCGGTGGCCATGACCTTGATGACCTCGGCGCCGAGGTCGGCGTTGCGGCGGACCATGGTGCGGATGGCGTCTTGGCCGGTTACCTCGCCGCCGAAGACGTGCAGGTGGCCGCCGGGTGAGGTCAGGGGGGTGGCTGACGACAGGATGCGGGGCCCGGGCAGGGCTCCGTTGGTGATGGCGTCGCGCAGGCGGATGGCGAGACCGTTACGGTCGCCGAGGTCCCGTACCGTCGTCACACCGCTGTGCAGCAGCTGCTGAGCGCGGTCGGCCATCCCCTCCAGCAGTTCCTCGTCAGCCGTTTGTTGGGCGACTTCCAGGGGGTTGGCGCCGCCGTCGAAGATCAGGTGCACATGTGAGTCGATGAGTCCCGGCAGGAGCGTGCCGTGCGGGACGGACCTGGCGGGAAGACCTTCGGGCGCGAGGCGCTCGATCTCCTCACGAGGCCCGACTGCGGCGATTCTGTCTCCGCGGACCAGCACGGCACCGTCCGTGATGCGGGCGCCGTTGGGGCCCGTGATGACCTGGTCAGCTGTGAATAGTGCGTCTGTCATGGTGTTGCTCCTCATCGTGCTTGCCCGGGTGCTGGCCCGCGGGCTGTTCACCTCGAAGTGCTGCCGGCTTCCGCCCTAGCCGACTCCATACTGAGCGCGTCGGCGAGCAGCATGAGCTGCCGGACGTCGGCATCGAGGCTGTCGTCGTCGCCGGGAGGAGCGACGGCCAGCGCCTGGCGGGATGTGGCTGGTTCGTTCGCCTGTGTGTCCAGGGCCTTCTTGAGGTGACGGGCGAGTTCTGAAGGCGGTGCCCCCTCTTGCACCCCGAGCTGGGCGAGGTGGGGGCTGATGCGCACCAGGCCATCGCGGCATTCGATGACCCTGCGGTAGTAGCGGTAGTGGGTGCCGCGCAGGGATAGGGAATCGCGCCAGCCGCTGGTCGGCACACGGCTGAGGGCGTCCTGTGGGAAGGCGTCGTGTAGCGCTTCCCACAGTGGGCGTAGGCGTCGGTGCTCGCGGCGATGCTGCAGCCATACCCGCCCGCTCGCCATGCGCATCGCAGCGCCGGAGTAGGTCACGCCGACGATGAACACCGGGACAGCGAGCGCTAGGAGGTCCTGAGTGCCGTGGTTGAGCCATGCCGGGACCGGTTCACCGCACCACCGCATCACGTCAATACCGATCCGGCCGGTGTTTGCCACCACCATGCCCGCCAGGGCGCTGGCCGTCAGCCACAGCCCGGTCACCAGGGGGCGCATCGACATCCGGGCGTATCGCACGGTCCACCAGAGCGCAGACGCGAGGGCGTAGACGAGGTAGACCAGCGCTGCGATGAAGAACAGAGCCACAGGGGTCTGCGACATGTCGGCGCTGGCGAAGTCCCGACCTCGGATGTGGGCCGGCGTGGCGATGGTCGTCAGGACGAGGACCAGCACTGCCACCGCCAGGGGTAGAGCTTCCCACCGCGCGCGACGTTTGGCGCGTCGCCGTTCTTCTGCAGAGAAGAGGAAGACGCACATCAGCCAGTAGACCGCCGCGACCAGCAGCGCGTTCTGGATCAGCCGGGACACGCCGACCCCCAGGAGGTGGTCGACGATGTCCGCCGCGGCGTCGAGGCCGAGCAGGAACGAAGCGGCTGTGCAGACGAGGCACAAGGTCACGGCGCGAAGGGGAAGATCGTGGGGAGCATTTGCTACCTGCACGAACTTCCAGATCACGGCAAGGTGGAGAAGCGTGGCTGTCAGGACGAGCGCAGTCACAGCCACCCCTGGCGATCACCGAGTGCTGTCTGCACACGATGCAGAGAAGGGTTCGCGGCGCGTCGAGGGGCGACTCGGTCCAACACCGAGGCCCACTCCAGCACGATCGTCGCGACCAATTCGGCCTGCCGCTCATGCTCTTCGTCGTAGGAGGTCCGACGAAGCAGCCGCCTCACTGATCCCGGCGCGAGGTCCGGGACCGCGCCCTTCCAAAGCTCCTCGTCGTCGACTTCTTCGCTCTGGTGGTCGGCGAGGATGTGCCCGACCTCGTGCAGGACGATGTGCCTCTGATGACTTGGGGTGGTCTCCTGCTGGTACAAGATGTAATCGGCAGACGGGGTTGCAATCCACGCACCGAATGGGCCAGGTACCGGCATCCGGTGCGGCACCAGCCGGATAGGACGGCCACGGCGCTCTCCCAGCTGTCGGCAGAGCTCTTCCACCTGCAAGGGGGGTTGAACGTTCAGGGCTCGCAGCTCTCTCTTACAGCGACTGCGAAGCTCGCGCTCTTTCAAGGTACTTCTCCTGCATACGACGCGCGCTGCAGCAGCACCCCCGATCCGCGGTACGACGCCGCATAAAGCGCGTCATTCGCGGTGCTCTGCCTGCTCCAACTTATAGACGACGTCCAGCAGGTCCATTACCTGCTTTCGCCGTTCGTCCGACAGCTCGCCGGCACGCAAAGCCATCAGCTTGACGTCACCGTTTTCGAGTGCGTCGCTGAAACTCGCATGCTCGGCTGCCATTTTCGCCAGCCGGCCGTCCACTTGCCCCGTGACCGAGTCATCAAAGAAGTACGCGACGGGAACGCCGAAGAAGTTCGCCAGGCCCGTCAGATGGCGCACGGTGGGGTTGTCCTTCTTCCCCTTCCGCAGCTGCCAGACGTAGCTCATGGAGATGCCGATCCCCGACTGGCTGATGGCGTTCGCCACGTAATCGTTGCTGTACTCCTGGCCGTCGTCGCCCTTGATCGTCGCGAACAGGTGATTGATCTTCTCCGCCAAAGTGCGGCCCGTCGCCTCGCTCACCACTTCCCCTCTCGTCGAGAGTCGGTAGGCCACTGTACATGAGTGGACGAAGCATCGAGTGATCCTTCACGACAGTTGAGTGCATGGCAATTCCGGGCTACGCGCCCATCAGCGATTTCCGCTGAGGTGAAAGCATGGCGAGAAGGGGCTGTACAGGGGTGGAGACTTTGATCAACTTTCGGCACCCCTACCTGGCGTCACAATGGGCGACTCTCGACGCCCATGCCTTCACCCGAGAGCACTCTGCCACCGCCCACCCGGTCGGTCAGAATTGCCCGATGTCCGGACATCGAGGGACGGCTCTGCTCTTTCGTGCAATCCCGAAGTGTGATGGGAGTCCGGAGCGGATGCGCAGTGACCAGCACCTCAAGAAGATCGAATTACCGTCAGGTGCCGCATGAGAACTCTGTGCATTGTGATGGAGTCCTCGGGATTCCGTTACGCCTCGTAGTCCTGCCCTCATGACGGAAAGGTGGCTGCTTCGACCGGGTAAATGATCGCCTGGCAGATGCCTCTTCCGGCGCAGCGGCAGCTCGTTCCTAACTACTGGATCTTGCGAGGGTGCCCGCATATGTTGCTGGTGCGCTCGGTGGAGCCCACCGGCCGTGCGAACTGCAGGGGAGATTTCGGAGCGTAATGAGCGCCAAGCGCGCACAGGCCTAGGGATATGGAACCGGCGCCCAGGAGTTAGCAGCTCCTGAGCGCCGGGCCGTCACCCCGAAGGGCGCGGATTCATAACTGGAGCGGGTCGGCTGGCCTTTTCGACGAGAACGGCCGCCCCGTCCCACCTACGATCAAGGGATTCTTGCATGCCCAAGTACTGGAGCAAAAGGGCGCTCTCAGAGCAGACGCCCCAGGATGATGCGCCTCTCATCGACGCTCGCCAGCAGCGCCTGGCCTGCCTGCTTGCGGAGATGGTGCCCGGAGCCTCTATCCTCCGCGTTTCGCAGCGCCAGCCTGGCCAGAGCTGGCCGAGCCCCTACGCCCGCGCGTACGACGGCCGAGGGGCGCCCATAGCCCTCAACCGAGCCCAGCGCACGACGCTTGCCCGCTGGGTGATCCGCGCCCACCCTGAGCTGATCTGGGGCGAGGCGTACGACCTCAGCCTGACCACCGGGAGCCTGCGGCCCGCCGCCGAGGCGTGCGCTGCCACCGGCAAGGAGTGCTGACGGTGGCCAGGATCCGCACCATTAAGCCCGAAGCCTTCACCAGCGAGTCGCTCGCGGAGGTGAGCGTCCACGCCGAGCGGACGTTCTTCGGTCTCCTCACCCAGGCCGACGACCACGGACGCTTCCGAGACAATGCAGCCATCGTTGCCGGGCTGCTCTGGCCGCTGCGTGCTGAGCACACCCCAGTTCACGCCGAGGACGATCTCCAGCAGCTGGCCGACGCCGGGCTGATCTGCCGGTACACCGGCTGCGACGGCCGCCGGTACCTGCACATCGTCACCTGGTTCGACCACCAGAAGATCGATAAGAGGTCGCAGACCCGCATCCCGGCCTGCCCGGACCACCACCGCACGGAGCGCTGCGGGGCCTGCGACGGCACCTGCAGCGTGCCCCACGAGGGCTCGACGAATACTCCGCGAGGACTCCCGGAAACTTCGGCGAAGGCTCCCCGGACCGTCGAACGGCCGTCGAAGACGGCCGTGACGCCTCCAGCCGACCCGTCCGCGCGCACGAACGGTGGCCAGGCGACGCTCGACGGCACCCTCGACACCTCCAAGCGAACCGCAAAGAAAACCGCAGGTCAGAAGCGAGTTGGGGAGTCATCCCCGAAGTCTCCGCGAAACCTCCCCGAGGGCTCGGTGCCTGGATCTAGGATCTTGGATCCTGGATCTTCTCATCCTTCGGGGCGCACAGTGCCCGCACCCAGCCCATCCGCTCAGGACCTCGTCGGCGAGTACGTCGCCGCCTGCGACCAGCGCCCGCCGGGTGACGTGATCGGCCACCTCGGCCGCATCGCCAAAAAACTCCTGGACGAGGGCATCGCCCCCGAGCACATTCGCGGCGGACTGCGGCGCTTCGCCGCCAACCCCAAGCACCCCAGCGTGCTGACCAGCATGGTCAACGAGGCCATGAACGCCTCGCCGGCCGGTTTGGTGCGGCCGGAATCGCGGCCTAACCTGCCCGGTCACCGGGCCTGGGCCAATCCAGTTGACCCTGCCGCCGCCTACGCCGAGGAGCTGTGATGCGCGACCACGACGCCCAGCCCGTCGGCGGCATCGCCCGTCGCCTGGCCCACATCCTCACCTCCCGGGGCATCGACCCCAACGCACCGCTCACTGACCCCGCGGAGCCGGTCCCCGCCTTGCAGGCGGCGCAGGCCCGCATCCCGGCCCGCTACCAGGAAGCCGTCGCCGACCACCCCGCGGTCGCCGACTGGGTCCGCGAGGTCACCCAGACGGGTCGCCCCGGGCCCAAGGGGGCACCGGGCATCGCTCAGGGCCGCTCGCTGCTGATCGTCGGCACCACCGGCACCGGCAAGACCCACCAGGCATATGGCGCGGTCCGGTCCCTGCTACTGGCCGGGGTCAGGCTGCGGTGGAAGGCGATCACCGCCGCCGACCTCTACGCGGAGCTGCGGCCACGGGCGGGCCACGACGGCGAGCGGGAGCTGCTTGACCTGGCTCGCTGCCCGCTGCTGATCATCGACGACCTCGGGGCGGCCAAGAGCAGCGAGTGGACCGAGGAGATCACAATGCGGCTGATCAACCGCCGCTACAACCAGATGCTCCCGACCCTGGTGACCACCAACCTCGGCATGGCCGACCTGCGCCAGCACATCGGCGACCGCGTCGCCTCCCGCCTGACCGAGATGACCGACAAGGTCGTCCTCGACGGCCCCGACCGCAGACGCGCCCTCGCAGCCAAGCGCCGCAGCCCCGCTGCCACTGCTGTGCCGCAGACACGCACCGAACACGCCGGCCCAGCAGCCTTCAGCGCTCTGACGGCCGCTTCGCGCCTCGGCCGCTAACCGCCTTCTCGCGACCGCCGGTCGCCTCCCGCACGCCTCAACCCCAGGCGCGTCAGCCTGCCCAAACGCGCCTGGGGGCAACGGAGACACACCATGCACCACACCGAGAACGAGACGCCGCGCACCCTCGGCGATCTGACCTGGCACGACGAAGCTGCCTGCCGCTCCACGGGCCCCCATCAAGTCGATCCGGACGATTTCTTCCCCGAGCCGGACGAGATGGACCGCATCCGCGCCGCCAAGGCCCTGTGCGACCAGTGCCCCGTCCTGAACACCTGCCTCGACGCCGCCCTGGAAAACGGCGACCAGGACGGCATCCGGGGCGGCATGACGGAAGAGGAACGAGCCCCGCTGCATCGCAACTTCCGGCGCCGTCTCAGCTACGCCCGCGTCAACGCCGTGCTGGCCGGCCACGACGTCCACCTCACGCATGCCGAGCGCGACGCCGTCGTCCGCGCCGCCTACCTGGACGGCATCCCGGCCGATCAGCTCGCGCGGATTCTCAAGATCACGAAGGAGCACGCCCAGAAGCGGTACCGCAAGACCCGCCGCCAGATCCGCGATCGCGCAGTCGAGCAGAAGGAGCAGGCGGACAACGGCGAGAAGAAGCCGACGAACCAGCCTGCGGTGCTCAAGGCGAGCAGGACGAAGCCCTTCCGCGACGACCTCGGGACGGCCGCGTGAGCACCCTCGCCGCGATACCCGCGCGGATTACCCGGTGGGACCGAGCCGCCATCGTCGCCCTGGGTGGCGCCGGTTGCGCCCTTTCCTACGACGCCCTCCAGCAGATGGCCACCGCCATCCACATCCGCGGACTCCTCACCTACCTCTTTCCTCTGGTTATCGACGGATTCATCGCTTACGGAGTCCGGGCCCTCCTGGTCCTGCGCACCGCACCGCTCGCCGCCCGCTGCTACGTCTGGCTGCTGTTCGGCACCGCGACGGCCGCCAGCATCTGGGCCAACGCGCTGCACGCCGTACGCCTCAACCAGCAGCAGCCGGAAGGCGAGGGGCTTCGGCTCGGCGACGTCACCGTCGGCATCCTGTCCACCCTCGCCCCGCTAGCCCTGGCCGGAGCAGTCCACCTGTACATCCTCATCGCCCGGCAAGTCGACGAGCCCGCTGTCCCCGGAGACCCGGACACTGCCGGTGTCCGAGCTGACCGGGGCACCGCCGCCCTCCCGGACAGTGCCGTCGGCCAGGACGAGCCTCGGCCGGCGCCGGTCATCTCCGGGCGCCCTGTCGAGCTGCCCGCACCGGAGACCAACCGTCCAGCGGTCACCACCGGCCCGAACAGCCGGAAGGTGGGTGCCTCAACAGACCCGTCCGGACAACAGGAGGGCCTGGCTGAGCCGGAGCCGGGCCACGACGGCCGAACCGCTGAACTGGGCGGACACTCGGTCAGCAGACCCCCCGCGGTCACCCGCCGCCGTCCGGCCGTGCCGCTTGTCGACCAGCCGAAATCTGCCCCGGTCACCGCTGCGGAGACCCAGGACACCCACACGCCGGATGCCGATCCGGTGACCGAGGAACTCCTTCCGATCGCCCGCCAGGCGGTCACCGAGGCGGGCAAGGCCACCCGCCAGGTCGTCGCCGACGCCATCCGCGGACAGAACCTCCCGCTCGGCAACGACCGGCTGACCGTCCTGATGCGCCGGCTCCGCACCGAGCCCGCCACGAAGCCGGTCACTACGACGAGCTGACCGGACACACGGCGCATGGCCGGTGACCTGCGCGATCCACACGCCAGGTCACCGGCCCGCCCCCACCGCCGACTTCTCCACACAGCAGAGGCACCACGATGCGCACCACACCGGCCACCCACGCCGAGGCCGACACATGGATCACCGTGCTTCGCGACTACGGACACCTCCACCGCGCCGAACCCGGCCCCGACTGCAGCTGGACCGTCCAGCGAACTCGGGCCAGCACACCCCGAACCCTGCACCACCCTGTTCTCGCGCTCGACTACGTCGCCGAGGTCCTGCGCGAAGTCCGCGGCCACACCGTGGAGACGCCCCGATGATCCCCTCGGAACAGCCCAGCCCCACCTCCGAACTGCAGTGGGACCACTGCCCGGCACGAGGCCGAGCAAGCTGTACCTTCCGAAACTCCTCCGCCGCCATGGGCTGCGGAGGAGTTTCGGAAGGGCTAGCCCCCGCCCCAGGAGGGGAGGGGGAGGCCCAGCACCAGGGGGCGCCGGGCTCAGAGGCTGCGACCGAGGGCGGACCGCAGCCGGGAGGGGAACCGAATGCGCCCGCCGCGCCACGCACGCGACCTCGCCTGCGCCAGAGCGTGCACCGCGACCAAGTCCGCAGCGTCCGGCTGACCCGAGACGAACTCGACCTCGTCACCCGCGCCGCCGAAGCCGCCGGTCTGAAGACCGCCGGGTTCCTCGCCGACGCCGCGGTCGCAGTCGCCCAGGCCCAAGGCGGTTCCAGGGCGTGGCTGTTGGACCAGCGCGGCAGGGTGGAAGAACTCATGGCCGCCAGTGCCCAGCTCGCCCGCGTCGGCAACAACCTCAACCAGATCGCCCGCATCCTCAACTCCGGCGGCCACGTCGATCACGCGGACGAGGCGGCGGCCCGCGTCCTGCGCTCCGCCGCGCGCGTCGAAGACGCCGCCATCGAGATCGCGCGGCGCTGACGATGGTGCCCGACATCTCCACAGGCAGCCGCACGTATGGACTGCTGAACTACCTCTACGGGCCCGGCCGCAGGGACGAGCACACCGACCCGCACCTGGTCGCCGCTTGGATGCCGGAACTCGCGCCCGACCCGAGCCGTGACCCAGAGGCCACGATCAAGCAGCTCGCCGCCCGCCTCGACCTGCCCGTCCTCGCCCTGCCCAAACACCGACGACCGGCCCGGCACGTGTGGCACTGCCCCGTACGCACCTCGCCCGGCGACCGTCACCTCACCGACGCCGAGTGGGCCGAGGTCGCTCGCCGTATCGTGCACGCCACCGGCATCGCCGAACACGGCGACGACAGGGCGTGCCGCTGGATCGCCGTACGCCATGCCGACGACCACATCCACATCGTCGCCACCCTCAAGCGCGAGGACGGCCGCAGCCCGCGCCGCCACGAGGACGGCATCCGCGCCCAGGCCGAATGCCGCAAGATCGAAGCCGAGTTCGGCCTGCAGATCCTCAACGCAGGAGACCGCACCGCCGCCCAACGGCCCACCAGCGCCGAACGCTCGAAAGCCGAACGCGCCGGGCGTACCGAGACGCCCCGCGAGACCCTGCGCGAGCGCGTCCGCCAGGCGCTGGCCGGAGCCGCCAGCGAGGAGGAGTTCTTCCGCCGCCTGGCCGAGGCCGGCCTCCGCCTCGAAAAGCGCCTCGCCCCCTCCGGCGACGCCCTCGGATACAAGGTCGCCCTCCCAGGCGACCGCAACCGTCACGGCGAACCGATCTGGTTCCCCGGCTCGAAGCTTGCCCCAGACCTCTCCCTCCCCAAGATCCGCCAGCGCCTCGACACAGGACCATCAGACGGTGACACCTCCGTCGTCGACCGCTCCGGCGAACCTCCACGTCCGTCTCACACCCGGTGCGAGGCAGCCCCTGTCGCCGAGCGGGCGGCCTCAGTGTTGAGCGGAGACGACGATGCAGACTCCGCCGCACAACTCGTCGGCGTCGGCGAAATGCTCGATGCCCTCGCCCAGACCTCGCCGGCCTCGACCCGCCAGGAACTCGCCGCGGCCGCCCGAGCCTTCGAACGCGCCACTCGCTCTCATATCCGCGCCGAACGCGCCGACAACCGCGCCATCCGCTCCGCCGCCCGCGGCATCATCCGCGCCGGCAACGCCCTCGGCAAAGGCGAGGACGGTGGCGCCACCGCGATGCTCCTGTCCACGATGGTCCTCGTGACCATCGCCGCCGCCCGCTGGCACTCCGCCCGCGGCCACGCCCAACAGGCCGCCGCAGCCCAACAATCCGCCCAGCACCTGCGCGCCGCCTACCGGACCGCTGCCGCCACACCCATGAACGCCATGAGGCAGCACGGCCGTCGACTTCCCGAACCCGTACGGCAGCGGCATGCCTGCTCTCTCGAAGCCACTTTGCCCCAGCACGCGGAGCATGTGTTGCGTGAACCCGGTTGGGACGCACTGGCCGCCACCTTGGACCAGGCCGAGCGGGCCGGACACGACCCCGACGTCCTCCTCCAGCAGGCCATCACATGGCGCGAACTGGACACCGCCGACAGCGTCACTGATGTCCTCATCTGGCGCCTGCGGCGGCTGGGGAACCTGCCCGCCACCACCACATTGCCCCGCCCGCCGACGGGCTCGCGAACGTCTCGTCAACATCCCCCGCCGTCGAAGCAGCAGGCACCGGAGGCCACCGCCGGGACGAACCCCAGCACTCCTCCCCGCGCCCGAGGGGCCAGGCGCTGACCAGCACCACAAAGCGCTGGACACCGGCAGCCATGCCTGTTACGGCTGATTGAAGAGAGACATGGAGACGATGCGGATGCTCAGCGAGAACCTTCAGACCCCAAGAACCCTCCTGCCCGGAACGGCATCCGGCGATGACCCGCTGCTGCGACTCCAGCAGGAGACGCAGCTCTCCGGCGGGAACATCGGACTGCGCGCCACGACGCACCCCGAGGAAATCCGTATCACCGGAATCACCGTCATGTGCCCCCAGTGCGGCGCTCGGCGCGACTGGATGGTCATCTGCGACCGCAACGAAGTCAGCATCCGCTGCCGCTGCACACACCAGTGGATCGAGCGCGAACTGACGTGCGCGGACTACATGGAGGTGATCGGTGAGGGAATCGGCCAAGACTACCCGAGCTTGGAGGCCGCGGCCCAGGCTGTCGGCTACGACGGCACGCTCGGTGGCACCTACCTGAACTCATGAGCGGAATCGCATTGAACGCAGCTTCCACAAGCCGCACGTCTCCGAGGGGTCGGCACAGAGCCCCCGGCAGGCTGAAGATGGCGGGGAGGATTGACACAGAGCACCCGCCGTGGTGATCCCGCGCCCAGGCCTGAAGCGGCGGCTGCCACGCCCACAACGCGCGCAGGGTGGAGCTTGCTGGTGAACCCTCCGAGCGAGTGGGCCCAGGCCCTCAGCTCTCGCAGCCACCAGGCGGCGGCGCGTAAGCTCTGCAGGTTTTGAACCTGCCCCGGAGAGGAGGCAGTGCCCGAGGGCACACGCACGCCATCGACGGGCATCCGTGGTGCGGACGGCCCCCATCAGGTCGTGGTCAGGCACTCTTGCACAATATTTGTGGATGGCGGAAGAGCCTCGGATCCCACGAATACGGAGTCCTCGGAGAGCCGAATGGTGCGCAGGGACCTGACCTTCTTGAGACTGCTCACATCGATACTGGCTAGCGGGCTTTCGAATGTGATGGTGTGGAGATTCGGGAAGTACGCCAGCCACTCCCAGGTGGCGCCCGAACCAGCCTCCACCCACAAATGAGTGAGGCGGGACCGGTCGCAGGCAGTTTGGAAATCCTCAGGTGTGATCGTGCCTGTTATCCGGATGCGAGTACGGCCACCGAACCGTTGGAGCGCATGCAGTTCCTGTGCATTCGAGACGCAGAAGTAGAGATCTTCCTCTCCGAGGTGAGCAATGACTTCTTCAGCGAATCGATCGCACTCGAAACGACTCCAGACCCTGGCCAGTTCCGAACGGACACGGAGGTCTGAGAGGTCGCGGTATTGCGCCAGTACGGAGATCGCGACGTCGGTGGCAAGACGGGTGGCGGACAGTACCGTGAAGTAGGCCTCGTCGTCGGAGAGCCCCTGCGGCCCGGGAAGCAGGTCCAGAACGACCGGGCCCACATCAGCCAGAGCGCGCGCCTGATCCGCCGATCGAGGCGGAATAAGCGCCGCGGCCCGCTGCTCCACCTCCGTCCGCACAACCGGATCCAGCTCTGTCGCATGTTCCAAACAGGCCGCGGCCAGCAGATGGAGACGTCTGCTGTCCTTCTCCGATGTGTCACCTCGTTCTATGAGACCGGTCAGCAGCCGGGTTCGCTCCATGGTCCGAGCGTGGGCAACGGACATTCGGATGACGTCTTCCCATTGATCGAGATGCGCGTGCGCGATGAGGAAATCGAAGTCAAGCCCTTCCACAGCTGCCTTGGCGCCCAGGTAGTCCTGAAATGTGCGGTGAATGAAATCCATCGAACCTGCACTGGGTTCGCGCAGGAGACCACTACGGATCAGCAGGTGGTGATAGATCTCCTCAGCTGTCCCCTGATCGGCGATCTTCGGCATCGCGGGTAGTGCGTGCTCCAGCAACTCGATGGCGTCGGCCCGATCCATCTCGGAACGACCGTTGCGGATCATCCAGTAGGCCAACTTCTGGATCAACTGGATGTGATGTTCCTCGCCAATGCGGATGGTACCCGGCTTATAGATTCCTCGCTCACGGTCACGCCGGGACAGCAGCATGGAGAGGGCAGCGTCGTAGACCTCCTTCCGGCCGTCCGGGAGGTAGCCACGACGGTCCTGGTGAAGGGCGCAGATCAGTGCGCACATCAGGGGGTTGGTGGCGAGCCGGCCTAGGTCTTGCTTGGCTCGTACAGACTGCAGGAGATCTGTGGCATAGCGGTCACCAATGCCCGCGGCCTTGTGCCACCGCTTGATGAACTCGGCGACGTTCTCCCGGCTCATCGGAGCAAGGTCGAGTTCTGCGAAGTCGTCACCGACCAACCAGTCCTGGCGTACGGCCGAAGGTCGAGAGGTCACCAGCCACCGGTTGTTCGGGTAGGCGCTGACCAGCTCCTGTAGCCAACGGCGAGCCTCTTGGCGTTCGCTTTCCGGGATTTCGTCGATCCCGTCGATCAGGATCAACCCGCGCTTTGACCTTAATACCCTGTCGAACCATCCCGTGGGCTGGAGGTTGGCGATGGGACAGTCAACGGCGGCCAGGAATCCGTCGGGTGTGGGGAGTTTGGCGCCGCCTCGGGTCAGCGTGCGCAGCGGCAGTACAAACGGCACCAGGCCGTAGAGGTACAGGAGACGTTCGTCGAGAGCCTTCCGCGCCGTGGATACCGCCAGCCACTGTACGAGCGTCGTTTTCCCTGACCCCGCCACGCCTCGGAGCAATACTCGATCACGGCCGGCCAAGATGTGATCCGCGGGTAGGAGAGTAGGGAGGTCATGCGCTCTGCCACCTGCTGCGTCCAAGCTCAGATAGGCGGCGTCGAGCGGCCAATTTTCAGGCGCCTCGGACAGATCGAGTCCAAAAATGGTCAATTTTCCGTGCTTGGAGGCGATGTACTCAGCGTAGCGCTCCTCGAAAGGACCGTCGGCTGGTGACGGAGTACGGGCGATCAGGGAGTCGATTTTGAGAGATAACTCTTCGATCCGGCGGCTGTGTTCGATCAGCGTGCGGGCTACAAAGGTTGATCTCTGGGTGAAAAACTGCAGGATGTGCAGGCACGCGGTGTCGAGCACGCTCGCGTGAAGTGTCACCGCGTCGCTGGATAGGCCGAGAGTGGCCGAGCGGCTCTGTGACCGTAAATGCCGAGAGAGCGCAAGGTGCCCGAGCTGCACGGCTTGCACGTCGTCCATGTCGATGTAGCCGAGTGATCTCAGGGAGTCCGCTACGGCATGTGCCACAGCGCGTTGTTCGTACGCCGGGAGACGCTCCTCAACGCCCGTGGACTTCGCGGCGCGGTTCACCAGTTCCTCGGCGATCTTGTGCAGATCTTCGTCCGACAGAACTCGTTTTTCGCCCTTGAACGAAACGAGCTTCGAGACGCGCAGCGGCTTGTCGACCAAACCTGCGCCGGGGCCGTCAGCTACGAAGAGTCTCTTGATCAGTGGCGCTACAACGCTTGAGGCGAGGCGAGCGCCAATGGCAGCGGCTTCCATTTACTCCCCGTTGATGTGTGGACGGCAGCCAACCGTCGGCCCGCAGCAGTTTAGGAGATGGAGTGATGTGTTGCCCGGGAAACCGTACAAGTGTGGTGGCCAGCGGCCAGCCGCTGCCTACGAGCGCCCATCTGCGGAAGAGCGTTCAGGCTCCGACGCGACCCCTTCCGTCCCGGCGCAGTGCGCTAGGCAGCACTTTCTCCCTGAGTGGTTGCCTCAATGCGGTACAACCACTCAGGGAACGGAGCGAGCGGCATTCAGTCACCAGCCAGGCGGTTTGCCAGGTTCAAGGCGTCGATGGCGATGGCCAACGCAGCGTGGAGACCGGCGACCTCGAAGAGGGTGGGGTGGACGACGGCGGTCCAGTCGCCATGGAGCCTGGGCCAGGTGGCGAGAACGACGGTGGTTGCGGCCAGCCCCAGGCGGGCAGTGACATCCATGCCCCCGGGTCCGGGCTTCCAGCTCAGCAAGATGCTGCCGGGCCGGAGCAGTTTGGGCTCCGGTTCGGTGTCCCACACGGCGTGGATCGGCTCCGGTGGACCGTGGTGGAACGGAGCGTAGGAGAGCGCCGCGTGCCGCCGGGGGCATGGGGCGACGGGCCAGGTCGCTGAGGTCTAGGTACCCGTCCGAGCCGATCACCTTCGCTGAGCGGGGCGCAGGGGCGCGGGGGGTCATGCTGCCGCCCAGCCCAGCTCGGTGCGGACTGTGGGCGGCAGCACGCCCTCCTGGCCGTTCTCGCAGAGGTACACAGCACCGTGGGGGCCGGGGACTTCGACGGTGCGGCCGACGTAGTGGGTGTGGGGCCAGTCGGGGTTGATGGCGAAGTAGGCAGGCAGGTCGGGGTCGACGGCCTGGAGCTGGTGGATCAGTTGGCGGACGGTGATCTTGTACGGCAAGACGGCCTCCTGGGGTAGGAGTGGGCGGGGAAAGACCAGTGGGTTAAGCGGGCAGAGGGCTGGTCAGTCCTCTGGGCTGAGTCGCAGGAGATCGCCCAGGGCAGCAGGCCCCTGAGGCGGCGGGGCAGATGGTGCCGTGAGGCGGTCGGAGTGGTGGCGTCTGCCCTGCCGGGTGGCGTGGGACTTGGTGGACGAGGGGCCGCTGGTCCACTGCTTGCAGCTGCAGGCCGCAAGGAAGCGTTCCCGCTCGGTACATCCCTCGGTGAGGGACGTACCGCCGGTGGTGTGCCGCTGGTCGGAGGGGCAGATGGTGCCGTCGGCGTGATAGGCGGTCACGGTGATCGAGTGGCGAGGCATGGGGCGGTCTCCAGGTCAGATGCAGTCGCCAGGGGAGGCGATAAGTGCACCGAGGAATCCGGCGACGGCTTGTGCAGGGACATGAGTCCAAAGGTCTGGCTCCACGCCGTTGTGCCGTCCGCCCGGTTAACGCGGACGACCCACAGCTCGCGCTGTGCGGCGCGCTGCGGGTCTTCGGGAAGGAATCCCACGTACACGCGTTGGTCGGGGCCGGAGCAGTGGACGTTGTCGTCCAGGTCGAAAGCGACGTCCCATCCCTGGGCTTCGAGGAAGTCGGCTACGGGCTGCCCGCAGTGGCAGTCGAGCAGCCACTCGCGTCCGCTGAGGGCGGCGAACGGAAGCGCGGAGGGGGCCGGGAAAGGGGCGATAGCGGTGCACGTCATGAGCAACAATCCTCCGTTGACCTGCTGTTTTCTGCGGCATCCGTACGTTGACATGGTGTGGCGCGGGGTCTCCAGTCCTGTCCGGCGGTGTGCGTCTGCCGTGGGCGAACTGGCGACGGGACCGGCCGCTGATGTCCGCACAGGGGGAATGAATCGGTCGCCCCAGCGGCTTTTCCGGGGCGACCGATTGCTGCGGGAGGTTGGGTTGGCGAGCGAAGAGCTCCGTGCGTGCGACGAGGTGGTTGACGATGTGGGGGCTGCGTCCCTGGGCCGGGCTCGCATGGCCGACGGCAGACGGATCGAGCTGAGCGTTCAGGAACTCGCTCAGCTGGTCGCCGGCGGAACCACGGGCGAGCGTGGCAGGGGCCGGTGTGGTGAGGCCGGGGCTTCCTGACGGCGGGGCGAGCGTAGCGGGCTGCTCAGCGGGATCGGCCGCGGGCGGCGTGGTTCGGCCGTGCAGAGTTCGGCCCGCTGCGGGACTGTAAAACGTTCGGTGTAACTCCCGATCATGGAAGATGCATCGATGACCAGCAACAATGTGACCGAGGCCGAGTCTGTCGAGCCGTCTGAGGCGGTGCCGGCGAAGTCTGTGGACGACCGGCTGATCGACGAGCTGGTGGGCCGGGCTCAGGCCGAAGGCCTTCAGCTGACCGGCGAGGGCGGGCTGCTCCAGCAGCTGACCAAGCGGCTCCTGGAGTCCGCTCTCGAGGGCGAGATCACCGACCATCTCGGCTATGACAAGCACGATCCGGCCGGGAAGAACGGCGGCAACTCACGGAACGGCACGCGGGCCAAGACCGTGTTGACCGATGTCGGCCCGGTCGAGATAGCCGTGCCCCGAGACCGGGAAGGCAGCTTCGAGCCGAGGATCGTCAAGCGGCAGAAGCGTCTGTCCGGAGTGGACGAGATGGTCATCTCGCTCGCGGCGAAGGGCCTGACGACCGGTGAGGTCCAGGCCCACCTGGCCGAGGTCTACGGCGCCGACGTATCCCGCCAGACGATCTCCACGATCACCGACAAGGTCCTCGAGGGCAAGGCCGAATGGCAGATCCGGCCCCTCGACGCCGTCGATCCCGTGATCTTCATTGATGCCATCCACGTGAAGATCCGCGACGGCGCGGTTGCCAACAGGCCCATTTACGTGGCCCTGGCGGTCACGACCGAGGGTCGGCGGGACATCCTCGGACTGTGGGCCGGTGACGGCGACGAGGGCGCCAAGCACTGGATGCACATCCTCACCGAGATCAAGAACCGCGGCGTGGGCGACGTCCTCATGCTCGTCTGCGACGGGCTCAAGGGCCTGCCCGACGCGGTCGAGGCCATCTGGCCCCGCACCACCGTCCAGATCTGCGTGGTCCACCTGCTGCGGAACTCCTTCCGCTATGCCGCCCGCCAGGACTAGGACAAGATCGCCCGCGTCCTCAAGCCCGTCTACACCGCGCCGACCGAAGAGGCCGCACTTGAGCGGTTCGCTGAGTTCGCCGACGCCTGGGGCCGGAAGTATCCGGCGATCGTGCGGCTCTGGGAGAACGCGTGGGAGGAGTTCACCCCGTTCCTCCGCTTCGACACCGAGATCCGCCGCATCGTCTGCACTACCAACGCGATCGAGTCCGCCAACGCCAGGATCCGGCGGGCGGTCAAGGCCCGCGGCCATTTCCCCAACGAGCAGGCCGCATTGAAGTGCGTCTACATGGCCATCATGTCCCTCGACCCCACCGGCAACGGCCAGGCACGATGGACAATGCGCTGGAAGACCGCACTGAACGCCTTCGACATCACCTTCGACGGCCGGCTTTCCGCAGCAAGTCAGTAACTCCAATAACCAGAGTTAAACCGCTCATTTGACAGACCCTCGGGATCGGTATAATGCGGGGCCTCCTGACAGTTCATGACTGCTTCGGCAGCTCCGGGGTGGTGGCTGTCACCCAGGGCCAGGGCCACGGCCTTCAGCTGTTCGGTTGTTGGTAATCACGTTGGAAGTGGGGCAATCAAGACGGTCGGGCGGCGCAAAGTGTGGGTAAGGTCGCCTCGCGGTATGGGAGGAGTGCTGGAGGTGGAGATGACGGGCATCGAGATAGCAGTCGGATATGTGTTCGCATGGGTGGTAAGGAAGTCGCAGCGGTTAAGCGCGAGGGCAGACACGGAGGTAGACCGCGTACTGGATGCGGGGATGGACCGAGTCCATAACCTGGTCAGCGCCAAGCTCGGTCAGGACCCGGCGTTGGAGCGGGCGCGGGAAGAAGCGAAGGCGGGGCGCGAAGAGTTGACCGAGCGTACACGCCGCCGCCTGGCTGACGCTCTGGAGGACGCGGCTGAACGCGATCCCGACTTCGCTGAGGCGGTGCGAGCGGCCGTCGCCGAACTGCAGCAAGTTCAGCATTCGACGGGTGCCGTGGTGGCTGGCACGGGTGGGCAAGCCGTCGGAGGGGACGTGCGCATTAGCGCCTCCGACAATTCCGCGGCTGCCTGGACCATGGGGGACGTGGCCCTGGGAAACCCTCACCAGCCGGACCCGGACCAGTCCTGATCGGGTCCGGCGTATCGGTCCCCCACGTCATGGCAGACACCGCGGTGACCGCCGTGGGCGGTTTCGCGGCAGGATCCATCACTCACCTCCACGCATATGCCACGCCCCGAACACCGGCGGCGTTGCCCCACCAGGTCGGAGTGATCCCGTCGCGTGCGCAGTCCTTCCAATACCGGGCCGAAGCCGGCCAGTTGCGTGCAGCGGTCTCCCGCGGAAGCACAGTCGGGCTGTGCCAGGTGCTGACGGGGATGGGCGGCGTCGGCAAAACCCAACTTGCTGCCGACTACGTCCACGATGCCTGGGACAGTCGCATGGTCGACCTGCTGGTCTGGATCACAGCGAGCAACCGCACGGCGATTGTCTCGGGTTACGGCCAGGCCGGCATTGAATTGTGCGGTGCGGACCCGGGTGATCTGGAGAGGGCGGCGCGGATGTTCCTGGCATGGCTACGCGCCAAACCGTACCGCTGGCTGGTAGTGCTGGACGACGTTTCTAACCCAGCCGATATGCGGGGTCTGTGGCCGCCGGGCAATCCGCTCGGCCAGACATTGGTTACCACCCGCCGCCGGGACGCGGCGCTGGCCGGCATGGGCCGCTGCCAAGTCCGGGTCGGCCTATTCAGCCTCGGTGAGGCCGTCGGCTACCTAGCTATGATCCTGTCCGCCCACGGCCGTAACGAGTCGGCAAGTGAGCTCGCTGCCCTGGCTGACGACCTGGGCTGCCTACCGCTGGCTCTGTCCCAGGCTGCCGCCCACCTCATAGACCAAGCGCTCACCATCGCCGCCTACCGAAAGCTACTTGCAGACCGCACCCGGACCCTTGCGGACGCCGTTCCTGAACTCGACCGGCTACCCGATGACCAGAGCACGACGGTCGCTGCGGTCTGGTCGCTGTCCGTCGAGCGCGCGGACCAGTTGACCCCCGAGGGGCTGGCCCGTCCTTTGCTGCAGTTAGCCGCGATGCTCGACCCCAACGGCATCCCCGCTGCCGTCTTCACCTCTACCCCCGTCGTCACGCTCTTGGCGGAGATTTTGGCCAAGCCAGGTCAGGAGGGCCTGCTCACCTCGCAGTTGGCGGTAACTGCGGACCGGATCGCACAGTCTCTTCGCGTCCTGCACCGACTAAGCCTCATCGACCACACCCCGGCCATCTCCCACCGCGCCGTGCGGGTCCACGCGCTTGTCCAGCGCGCCACTCGTGACGCCCTCGGCCCCCGCCAGCGCCATCGTTACGCTCGCACGGTCGCAGACGCCCTGGTCGCAAACTGGTCAGGCGTCGATCGCGATACCGCTCTCGACCAAGCGCTGCGCGCCAACGCCACCGAACTTGCCAACCACAGCGAGAACGTTTTGATCGAGCCCGAGGCCCACGAGGTGCTCTATCGCCTCGGGGACAGTCTCGGAATGGCCGGCCAACCGCATACCGCCGCTCACCACTTCCGACACCTGGCGGCCCTCACGCGGCGCTACCACGGACCTGACCACCCGGCCTCCCTCAGCGCCCGAGACGGCCTTGCCCACTGGCGGGGCGAGTCCGGGAACAGGGCGAGCGCCGCAGCCGCTTACCGGGAGCTACTTGCCGATCAACTGCGGGTGCTGGGCCGCGACGATCCCCGCACTCTCACCACGCGGTCCAATTTGGCCTGGTGGCGGGGGGCGGCCGGCGACGCAGCGGCTGCTACAACCGTGTATGAGAGCGTGCTGGCCGACCGGCTTCGACTGCTAGGGCCTGACCATCACGACACCCTGGTAACGCGTGGCAACCTCGCTCATTGGCAGGGGCAAGCCGGGGACGCCGTCGGCGCCGCGGCCACCTTCAAGCAGCTCCTTGCTGACCTTTTGAGGGTGCTCGGGCATGACCATATTCTTGTTCTCGATACCGCGAGCAGCCTGGCCTGGTGGCAGGGCCGTGCGGGGGACGCGATGGGCGCTGCCACCGGCTTTGCGGACGTGCTAGCCGGATGCGATCGGCTGCTGGGACCCGAGCACCCACGAACTCTCAACACCCGTCACATCCGTGCGTATTGGCAGGGCGTGGCCGGGGACCTGGCTGCTGCTGTCACTGCTCTAGAGGAATTGCTGCCCGCCCAAGTGCGGGTGCTGGGTGCTTTCCACCCCTACACCGTGGCCACGCGGTTTGGCCTCGCCCGGTGGCGCAGCGATACACGCGCCTTCGGGCCGTCGCAGGGCGACGGCTCCCGCGGGGGCACCGTGCGAGAACAGCGACCAGGCACGGAAGGCTGACTGCTGCCGCAGAGCGGCGCCGGGTCAGGTGTTGTCGCGTACATCCGAGCCCGTACGCCGACACTTGACAGACTTGATTCCACATAATCGCCATTTCGTCGTGATGCAGGTGGAAGCCCTGGTCGAGAAGCGGCTGAAGGGCCGGGTCACCGGTGACGGTGGAGCCGGAGAGGTAGACGGGTGAGACGTAGAAGTCCCCGTCAGGAGCGTGGGCAGGCATGGCGATCGGATCTCCAGATGAGGTGGTGCACGGACGCCCGCACGTTCGAGGCGAAAGGTGCGCGGGCGCCATCGCGGCTGCGGCGTCTGACGGTGGTCATGCGGGATCACCTGGTCCGTGAGGGGTGGGAGAGCGCCGTGACGTGTGCCGGGACGTGTGGCTGGGGTGCCGGGGGCGTGGGAGAACAGCCCCGGGACGGGTGAGGAGGGTTCGCCGTACGGCTGCGCTGGCCCTGGCCGTGCTGGCCGCTGCCAGTGTCGTGGGATTGTGCTGCACAGCGACGGACGGGGACCGCCCCCTCGCCGCGTAGCCGGCGCAGGGTGTCCTCCGTCCGCTCCGCCTCGGCGACGGTCGGGCCGCCTCCACCGGAGTGTGTGCGGTGCCAGGAAGCGAGCGTGCGGTGGATGCTGTGCGCGTGCCGACCCGAGGGGGAGACCTCGTAGACCCCGAAGACCGGACGGTCCAGCAACCCGTCTGTGTGCATTCGCCGCAGAATGTTGTGCGCGTTCGGGGTCGTGAGCCACGGAAGCGCTGCGGCTCCCTTCGAGACGCGCATCTGGCCGTGCTGCGCGATGGTTTGCAGCGTCCAGGTCGTCCAGCGGGGAGCGAGGCGGTCGATCGCCTTGCGAACGAGCTCGGCGTCGTGCGCCGATATGCGGGGGTCGGTCATGTCCAGTTCTCCGAAAGTCGGTGGGCTTGTTAGCGGGTGCGGCGGGCCCGTGGCTGCGTGGCGGGAGCCGTAGGCGTTTGCGGAGGGGCGGCGCCCCGGCCGGTGCTGCCGTGAGGGGAGCGGGCCCTGGCGGCCTGAGCGCGACGCCCGAGAGGTTGTGCGGCGGCGGATGCCTGCCGCTCGCGCTCCAGCCGGTGCTCCGCGGTGCGGTAAGCGGACTGGTCTTGACGCTCACCGACGGCCAGGAGGTAGATCTCCCTCGCGTGCTGGGAGGAGGCCGGGGCGTCCCGGTACTGGATGACCAGTCGCCACCGGGTCTCCGGATCGACGTAGACCTTGTGGCAGCCCGCCAATTCGCGATGCAAAGCGGCGCCGCGCTCGTTGCTGTGGACCAGGTGCTGCAACTCCAGCAGAGCCAGGTCGCGGATGCCCTCCGGGGCGGAGCGCAGATCGGCGAGGGCCTCGGGATGAGCCGCGAAGGCGTACCGGGCCCGGCTCACGACACGCTCCGACGCACACGTGCCGGTGCGGCCGCGGTTCGGTGCGGCGCGCCGGGCAAGGAGACCGCTGGCGGGCCGGCGTCGGAGGCGACCGACGAGCGTGACCGTGCAGCACGGGCCAAACGCACGTCCGAGGGCAACGAGGACGGGGCAATCGGAAGGGCGCAGGAGCGGTCCCTGGCCCACTCATGCGCAGCGTCGGCCGTGGCGAAGGCGCCTTCCCGCACCGTGTAGGAGCGAAAGTCGTCGGTCGTCTCTTCAAGGAACAACCGGTAGGGCGTGCTCGCCGAGTCGGGAGCGGTGTCGTGGAGGAGTATCTGTACCTCGACACCGAATCCGGAGGGGCCCTGATGGCGGGTGTGGTGGTCGATGACCGTGTAACGGTCGTCCTGGTTGGCCCGGAGCTGCTCCTCAAGATGCGACGTAAGCGCGTCGGCCGGACGGGGCCAGTGGATGTTGGACAACTCCGCCGCCTCATCGGGGCAGCCACGACGGACGAGCCAGTTCTGCGCCAGCGGGACGGTCGGGTGCGTCTCGGAGGCGAAGTCGAACGTGCGGTGCTCATGGCCCCGGCTGATGTGCAGCGCGACGTACTCGGCAGTACCGGGGACGTCCCAGATCGCAGCCCAGTCGTACATCAGCAGGTAGCTGTCGCGTCCGTCGGCACTGTGGTGTTCGACCAGAGGCAAGAACATGTCGTCCGAGAGCGTCACCGAGGAGAAGTCCTCCTCGGTCTGTTCGGTGGTGGCCTTGAGCCCGTCGATGCGGTAGTCCGGCCGCGGGAGGTGAAGGTTGGCCATGTCAGACTCCGGCAGGCTCGGGGGAGGCCAGCAGCCGGTGGTTGGGCCGGGCCGGGCTGGTGGTGCACGCCCCGAACGGACCGTCCGGCGTGCGGAGTTGCAGCAGTGCTGGGTCGAGGTGGTCGCGGTGCCAGGTAGAGGGCCCGGCGAGTCCGGCCTTGACGTCGGTGAGTTGCTGCCAGGCCAGCCACAGGGCGTGCAGCCGGGCGACGGCTTCGGGGTGCTCGTGCCACTGCGGGCACCACGGGCGGCCCGTAGTGATCTCCCGTCCGTAGACCGGCAGCAGAAGGTGGTGCACCCAGACGGTCAGGCCGGCGAGTTCCTCGGTGTACGCCTTGTCGTCGAGCCCGAGGATGAAGACGCAGGACGGCCCCTCCGCCCCCGCGGCAGCCTCATCGCTGCCCGGCGGGGCGGAGGCCGGCGTGGCGCCTTCCGCGGCATCTAGCTCGGCCTGTTCGCAGTCCTGCTCGGATGGCTGTTCGTCGGTGAGCCGGGCGAGCGTCTCGCCCTGCTTGCGGCTCTCCGCGGCCAGCTCTGTGACGGTGGAGACGAGGTCGTCCAGGTCGTGGTCCGGTGTGCGTACCGGTTCGCTCTCGTGGGCGGGTTCAGACATCGATACCCCTTGGCTTGAACGTGCGGGGTGTCGAGGATCCGGAGAAAACGGGGTTTGGCCACGCCGGAAATCTGGTGTAGAAGTCCAGCTCAGAGCGGTATGCGATGGCGGCACGGCGGCCGGGACTGGGCGAGGATCCGCAAGGCGTGAGCAGCGCGTTGTGGCACAACGCCATTGCCCAGGCAGCCCAGTTGTGCTGGGCGTCCCGTCCTGGGGTGGCGGTTACCCAACCGGGGCCGAGGCCCTGCATCCACTTAACGAACAATGGGCTCAGGCGGCCTGCATCATCGGTCGGACGCGGTGCGGGGCGGGTGATCCTCTCCCACCGGTCGATGGCGGTGGCGTACGGCCCCCAGGCCCCGCCCCGGTCTTTGCGTCGGTCGGTTCCGCGAACAGCGGCAGCGCCTCCGTCAGCGATGCCCCACGCCCGGGGACCTTCCTTCCTCGCCCCGTGCGCATGCGCTCCACGCGGGCACCGCGCCCGCAACATTCCCGATGGGCGGCCCTACCTCGGTCACAGACGGGGGCACCTCGGCCACCTCCTTGTGCAGCGCGTTGACCAGGTCCGCGCGCTTGCTGGCGCTGATGTCGGCAACGGGGCGTCGGCGACCACTTCGATGGTCAGGTGCAGTGTTCCAGGATCGCCGGCCTCGGGCGGGCAGGCCAGGTCGATCGGGTAGTCCAGCAGCGCGGGGCGACAGGCGTGAGTGTAGGACCGCAATTGGAATGTCCCCTTCCGCCGTGGCGACCGGGGCTCTCCTGACTGTCTCGTTTGGGGGACACGGCACTTCTGTCTCACGACCTTGTCCCTTGAACACTCCTCGACCCGGGGGTGTGATGCCGAACTGGGCTTCCTCAGACCGACACGAACGGTTGCGGGCGGACTGGCCGAAGATCCGACTTCGCGTCCTGTGCCGAGACGGGCACCGCTGCACTCACCGCGATCAGTACGGCGAGCGCTGCACGGAGTTGGACACGGACGTGGACCACATCGTGCCTGGTGATGACCGTCGAGAGACAAGCCTTCGAGCACTCTGCGGGTTTCATCACCGGGCCAAGTCCTCACGAGACGGAGCCCTCGCCCTGGCCGCCCAGCGGCGGCGCATCAACCAACGGTTTAGGCGGACAGAGGCCCACCCTGCCTACTCTAAGAACGGCTAACACAATGAGGTGTATCGCTCCTGATGGCCGTGCTTGACAGTTCAGTTGGACGTTGTCCGGGCCATGGGTACTTCGCCGTGGATCGTGTCGGATGACCAGCCCTGACGGTCGGTGGTCGGCAGACGTCCGGGGTGTCGGAACCGCCGCTGTTTCCTCGGTCGCAGTGGCTCGATCCGGTCCTAGACTTTCCCCCGCGCACCCAGCCGGGGAGGGCTGATGCGCCTTACGATTCCCGGGGAGCGTTTCATGGCAGCAGCGCACATCACGTCCGACCTGCCGCAAGTCCGGGGCGTCTTCGACTGCGACGAGGCCCATCGCAGCCCACTCCGCTCCGACTACAAGCGGATCTTCGATTCCGGTCTGGTCGTGCTTGACACCAATGTGCTGCTCAACCTCTACCGCTCGAACGAGAGCACCCGCCGGGACACCCTTGCCGCCCTCGCCAGGCTTCGCGAGCGCCTGTGGATTCCACACCAGGTGCTCACGGAGTTCTGGCGTAACCGCGAGTCGCCGACCGTACGCCATCACCACGCGACCAAGGCCAATGAGGCGAGCGCCGCGCTCGATAAGGCGGTCAACGCGGCCCGGACAGTAGTGACCACTTGGCTGACCGCCGTCCAACTCAAGGACAACGAAGAGGCTGTAGAGCGGACTGACCGAGACCTGACCGAGCTCGCCAAAGCAGCCGGCAGCCTCAAAAAGTTCATCCGGGCGCAGGCCGAGTGCGACGCACTCAAGGAGACTGCCATCACTCACACTGACCCGGTGCTCAACGCCCTCGAACCGCTTCTGCACGGCCGGGTCGGCGAGCCGCTGCCGTCGGACGAATACGACAAGGCCGTGAAAGAGGCGCAGGAGCGCGCCGACGAGGGGATACCGCCGGGGCACGAGGACTTCCGCACCAAGGAACCCGAGCTAGCTGCCGGTGACTACCTCGTATGGGTACAGCTCATGGCGGAGGCCCGGCACCGCGGGTGCGACGTTCTACTGGTCACGGGGGACGTGAAGAAGGACTGGTGGACCAACCGCGGATACGACATCCCGCCTCGTCCCCGTGCCGAACTCCTCCAGGAACTGCGGGAGCAGGCCGGGGTGGGACTCTACATGCTCACTCCAAGCGAACTGCTCCGCTGGGCCAAAGAACTCCTCGAACTGAACGTGGACGAGGGCTCGGTCCGCGACCTGGAGCAACTGGGCGAGGCATCGGCCGACAAAGACTCCGAAGATGAAGCCTGGACAGCGGAGTCGCTGGCGGCGTTCATGGACGAGCTGATGAGGCGCTACCCATCCCGAGTCAAAGCAATCGTTGCAGCTGCGGCAAACGGCGGGTTCGTGGACCGGGAGACGGTGTACGAGCTTGCCGGCTACGACGAGACACGCAGACTCCGCGGCTTCACCCAACCGATCGGCACCCTGTCGAGGGATCTGCAAGCGATAGGTGTGCTAACAGGAGGGGAGCCTTTCCTGCTCACCACCGTCTACGGCCACGCCGCCGACCCTTCCTGGGCGAAGGGGTTCCGCATTCCCAGCGGGGTGATTCCACTGCTCCGGAGCAAGTACGAGGGAGGCGACCTGTGGCAAACCCGAGACAGCGGAGAAGCTGGGAGCGAACCTTCCGACAGGGGCTAAGAAGGGCTAACACGATGGCTGGAGCTGCCGGTGGGTGATGAGGCAGCAGGCCGGTTTGAGGAAGGCTTCGTGGATGTCGGGTCGACGTTCCCAGCGGACGCGGAGTCGTCGGAAGCCGTGGAGCCAGGCAAAGGTCCGCTCCACCACCCACCGGTATACGCCAAGCCCGCTGCCATGGCGGGTGCTTCGGCGAGCGATGGCAGGGATGATGCCGCGGGCGCGGACCTGGTCGCGGTAGACGTCGTGGTCGTAGCCGCGGTCGGCGAACAGCGAGTCCGGCCTGCGCCGTGGGTGGCCGACCCGGCCGCGGACGGGCGGGATGGCGTCCAGCAGCGGGATGAGCTGGGTGATGTCGTTGCGGTTGCCGCCGGTGAGAATGACGGCGAGCGGGGTGCCGTGGCCGTCGGTGATCAGGTGATGCTTGGATCCTGCCCGGCCCCTGTCGACCGGTGAGGGCCCGTGTGGAGCCCCCTTTTAGGGCCCTGACGTGGGAGGAGTTGACTACGCAGCGGGACCAGTCGAGCCGTGCTGCGGCGTTCAGTTCGGCCAGTAGGACCTCGTGGAGTCGTTGCCAGACGCCGGCCTTGTTCCAGTCCCGTAGTCGGCGCCAGCACGTCATTCCGGCGCCGAAGCCGAGCTCCTGGGGAAGGTGTTCCCACTGGATATCAGTGTGCAGCACGTACAGGATCCCGCACAGCACCTGACGGTCGGGGATCGGCAGACGCCCGGGGTATCGGAACCGCCGCTGTTTCCTCGGTAGCAGTGGCTCGATCCGGTCCCACAGGTCATCCGACACGATCCACGGCGAAGTACCCATGGTCCGGACAACGTCCAACTGGCCTGTCAAGCACGGCCATCAGGAGCGATACGCCTCATTGTGTTAGCCGTTCTAAGCGGCCTTGTTATCAGCTTTGCTGCGATACTCGGACAGCGCGTTGGGCCAGTTAGTATTCACGAATGTCCCGGTAGCAGCGGTCCACGATTCATCATTGATCGGGTGACCGCTTTGCTCAAGCAGCTTCCGCAGCTGAGCCGCAAACAGGTTCGCATTCTTCATGTCGTCGTTCAGCGCAATCGCCGAACCCAGCTTCATATTGTTTATGGGTGTAAAGTCCACAGGTGGCACCACTACGGGCAGCATTTGAAGGCGGCTGGAACGCCGATCCGCCTGATCACGCCGGCGGCGACTGATCGCGTAGCCAACCTCCAGCAGACAATTCGGCCGCTCCAAGAACAGCTTGGTCGTGACCAGCATGAAGACTACCGTCTGGTCCAGAAACCCATATATCTGCGAGGCGTCATTCTTGCCTGAAGTGAACCAGTAAGGTGTATGTGAGCTGCAAAAGTAGTCTCCGGAGCCCAGCCCTGCGTCTTTCATGAAGGCGCATATAGCTTGGACGAGCGGCGTATCCGAGTCACCCGTGGCATGGCTGATGAAGATGAGCGGCCCCCTCCGCTCCTTCCGTCTCCGTCGTTCCCCTCTGCCCATGCTCCATTCGTAACTAACGATTTTCATGATCGCATCCGCAGCGGCGCGAGGCTGAGTCGCGCAGGACGCGAGGGGGTGTCGATGTGCCAGGCCCCGCACCCAACCGGGAAGCTGACCTGGCCCGCCTGCGCGAGCGCAAGGGCGGAGACGTGCAGTCGGTGACGCGAGGCGTTGCCCGGCCTACGAAGGTGCCCGAACGCCGACCGCAACTGGCACCCCATCGCGAAGCCCCTGTGGGACTCCCTGAAGGAGTCCGGCCAGGCCGACTTCTACCAGCAGTCCGACTGGGCGCTCGCCTACTCGCTGTGCGAAGACCTCTCCTACTACAAGAAGTCCGGCAAGCGGTCAGGACAGATGCTCCAGACCATCTACAGCGCCTTCGAGCGGCTCCTCGTCGCCGAGGGCGACCGGCGCCGCGTGCGCATCGAGTTGCCCGAGCCCGAGGAACAGTCCGCGGCCGTGCTTGCCATCGCCGACTACGAGAAGGTCTTGGGGCTCGCGTAGTACAGCCGACGCGTGTTGGGGTCCCGAGTTAGAACGGCCTCGTCGAAGTCGTCCAGCAGCTCCGACCATTGCGGTCGTGGCCGTTCCCAGACATAGAGATCGACCTGAGGATGGGCGGCACGAGCGAGGCGCGAAAAGGCCGGGGCCGTGATGCTACCGAATACGCATAGGACGCCACGGTCCACATCGAGATCGTGGAGCTTGCCGATGAACTCCTCGACCGTCGCGAGCCCAACAGCCCTCTCGTACCTCTTGCACTCGAAGACGATCTTTACCTCTGTCCCGGCCAACCTTCCAGAGGCCAAGACGTCAATCTGTCGCTCGATGCCGCTCATTCGTCCCTTGAGCCGAGCGTCATGCGTGACCGTCGCCCTCGGATCAAGGTCTGCCACCCACTTGGTCACGGTCTCCTCGAAGGCCCGCCAATCGGTCCCCTTGTCGGCGGGGGGATCGCTCCTCAAGTACATGACAGTGCCCATCCGTTGACTGTATCCCGAGGCACCGACAGGCCGAGTGGTCCTCAGCTTTCCAGTGAGGGAGGTGAAGTCCCATTCCAGCCCTCACCGAAGATGAGATCGACGCACTCGAACCACCTTCCTCGGCCCGACGTGGCTGAGGGAGGCGGATTGTTCCTGGAAGCTGCCCGAGCGTACGCTCGGCTGGCAGATCGCCGGGTGGTGCGCCGAGTTCCTCAAGGCCGAGGACGGCGGGCGGTGGCGCTTCACGCGCGAGCAGCTTCAGATGCTCTCTAAGCGTTTCGGGTTGAAACGCTCCACGAGAAGTACCTCCTAAAGACGTGTGTACTCCTGGTGGACGTGCTGTAGCTACCGCAGGTCAGCGGCGTTCGCCCGGCAGGCCGTTGTCCTGGATGGTGCGCAGGATGGCCCGCTGCATCTGGCGTGCGCTCCAGGCCGGGTTATCTGCGATCAGTGGCCACTGATGCCCGCAGGGACAGATGACGGTGGCTGGCCCTCCCCATCGTCCCTCAAGGGTTAGTTCCTCCGCGACGCCGCACTGCGGACACGCCAGCGGTACGGGTTCCGGCTCCGGCCTGTAGTCCACCAGCCCCAGGAGTCCGGGCGATTCGGCGTGCGTCTCATTGATGGTCCGCACGATGTCGATTTCTCGGTGGTCCGCGACGTAGATGACGCCCACGGGCACGCGCCACGTGTCGGCGGGGTCGACCCCGGCCGGCCGCTCCGGTTCAGGCTCGGAAAAGTTGATGGCGGCGATCCTCTCCACGATGTCCACGCGGGTACTGTAGAACGCCAGCCGCTGCCTCACAGGCGCTCCGCGACTTTCGGACTGAAGCTGCAGGACCAGGGGCCAGAGCCCGGCTACCCGCCCGACTGAGCGGGCGGTGGGCTCGTCGGGATTGCACAGCGCTGAAGAGCGGATCTCGCCATGAGCCGCAAGGCCCTGGGAAAGGGGCAGACGGACGGTATGGTGCGAGGGTGGCTCCGCGGCATCCCCCGTTCGCGGAGCCACACCTATGTCTGCCGGTCAGCGGAGTCGGCCAGCGGGGAGTCGCGGGCAAGTCGGCGCGGT
Source organism: Streptomyces sp. 2323.1 (assembly GCF_900221035.1). Lineage (NCBI taxonomy): Bacteria > Bacillati > Actinomycetota > Actinomycetes > Kitasatosporales > Streptomycetaceae > Streptomyces > Streptomyces sp. 2323.1. The sequence continues at coordinate 6,844,312 of NZ_LT907981.1, forward strand.
GGCGGGAAGCGTCGTGGTGCGCTGGGCCGCCTGCCGACGCGCGCCGGGATGTAGCGGGCGTCGGGTGCCGGTGCCGTGCGCAAGCTCTGTGGCCAGTGGCGATCGGGGCATGGGTGCACCTCAAGAGACGGGAGCAGGAGCGGGTTGGGGACGCACACGGGGCGGGAACGGCACCCCGTCGGTCTCATCCGGGGATCGGGCCGGCGGGGCCTGGTCATGCCGCCGGTCCGAAGTCGTCCTGCTGCCGGGGCTTGGCGAGGGCGTGGTCGGTAATGGCCGCAGTGGCCTTGGCGGAGGCTGCGCCGAGCCGGTCGGCGCCCGGCTCCTTGTACCAGGGCTTGAGGGCAAGGAGGGCGGGGCGGATGCCAGTGGCGAGCAGGTATGCCGTGCCCTTGGGTAGCGCGCGGATCGCGTCGGGCGGCAGGACGCGTTCTTGGCGCATGGAGACCGAGGTGGACTTGCCGGACTCGCCGGTGGAGACGGAGACCGTGCGCACGTCGTGGTCACCGGCCATGCGCGAGAGCTTGTCGGCGAGGTCGGCATCGTCGATGCCGGAGCCGAACAGCTTGATCGTGGCGGCGGAGAACAGGGAGTCCATGCCCGCTTGGCCCCAGACCCGTATGCCCTGCTGGTAGGACTGCAGGATCGTCATCGGGATGACCCCACGGGACCCGAGGTGCGAGTACAGGTCGGGCAAGTCCGAGATTTTGCACACGTTGGCGGCCTCGTCCAGGATCGCCAGCAGCGGGGCATCGAGACGTCCGCCGGCGCGCTCGGCCTGGATGACAGCGGCGCGCATCACGGCATCGGCTGCCCCGGCAATGATTGCCGCTGCGGACCCGCCACCGTCCTTCGACAGCAGGAACAAGGTGTCCTTGCTGGTCGCGAATGACTCCGGCTTGAACTCCCGAACATTCGGCATCCCGTTGGGCGGGGTGACCCAGGCGGCGATGGTCGGGTCGAGGAGGCAGCTGGCGTACTGGCGGGCGGTCTCGAAGATGCCGTCGCGGGTTTCGACCGCGCCGGCCACGGTGCCCTGGAGCTGGGCGGCGACGGCGTCCAGACCGGCGTCCTGGAGGAGGTCGACGGGGGTGCGGTCGGCTGGGGAAGCGAGCCAGGCCAGCACGTCGGTGATCGGGCGGCGACCCCGGGCGGCAGCCAGGAACAGAGCGGTGAGCGTGTTGGCTGCGGCGGTGGACCAGAAGTCCCCCGCGCTCGACTCGTCCACGGAGGCGGTCACGAAGTGTCCGGCGAGCCGCCGGGCCCCGGCAAGGTCACGGGCGTCGGCGAGGATGTCCCACCACATGGTCCTGGGCGCATGCGCGATCTGCTGCGGATCCAGCGTCCAGACCGTCCCCACCTGAGCGCGGGCATCGACCGTGGCGGTGTAGGCATCGCGCGCCGCCTTGTTGGACGTTAGCAGGACCGGGCCGGGGGCGTGCAGGATCGCGGGGATCGCCAGGCACGACGTCTTGCCCGACCGGGGCGCCATGATCGCGAGGATCACGTCCTCCCAGGAGGAGCGGACCTCGGCCCTGCCTCGCTTGAGCCGGCCCAGCAGCACGCCACGGTCTTCGGGAACGACAGCCTTGGGCTTGCTGCCTCCCAGGCTGGGGCGCAATTCGATGGCCTTGGCAGCCACTTGCTTGGGCAGCAGCGGCGCCAGATCCCTGGCGGAGGCAAGACCCGAGGGGTTGCGGCGCAGGCGCAGCCACACCTTCGCGGCAAGGACGGCGCCGGCCAGGAGGACGAGGCCGGGCAGGACGTAGCAGCAGGTGATGACAGCAGGCCCGGTGAGATTAGGCCAGACTTGCTCCGGGCGGAGAAGCGATTCTTCTGGTTGGTAAACGGCCCATGAGCCGGTGCCGGTAACGGTGTTGACGAGATTGCCGAACAGCCAGGCAAGCGAGCCTCCCCCCATCCCCAGTGCGGCGAGGGTGATGAGGAGGTAGAGGAGGACGTCGGTGCCGGTGGTGGTCGAGGGCGTGGTGGTGCGTGGCGATGACAAGAACAGTTCCAGGGGTGCGCGGCGCGAAGGGAGGGGAGGACGAGGCGGCGCGTTCTTCTGGTGATCACTGCGGGCTCCTGGTTGCAGAGTCGGATGGGGAGTTCCCGTGCCGGCGGCCGGTTAGGTGGCCGGGGTGGGACGTGAGCGGTTGCCGTAGATCTCGGCGTGTGCTGCGTCGCGTGCGGCATGGCAGAGGAGGCCGAGATCGAAGTTGGTGCCGTGGCCTGCAGCAGTCAGATGGATCGCGGCCTGTGTGGCACGGGCCTTTTTCTCCGCCTCGCTGAGCCCATTGGGCAGGCGGAACTGGTGCCTGGACCCGTGCGGCTCCTCAAAGCCGAAGCCTCGGAGGATCTTGTCGGCGTCCTGGTTGTGGCTGTCGGCGAGGACATCGAAGCTGCGCGGCTTGCGGTAGATCTCGACGTCGTCGAAGTACACGTCGCGGAGGACGGCGATGCAGCGGGACCGGAAGCGGCTCAAGCGGGACATGGGATGACCTTTCGGCAGGGTGAGCGGGCGGCAGCAGACGCGTCGTGGCGGCGGTTCAGTGAACGAGCTGGGCGGTCAGCGTGCGGGCGTGGTGGCCGCATGCGGAGCGTGCGTGCCAGGTGTCCTGGTGGATCCTGGCCCAGCGCCCGTCTTGGCGGATGACGTTGGCGACGAGGTTGAGCGAGTGGTCGCCATAGCGCAACGCGGCCCACCGGCAGGCGAATCGGTCGCCGTCGGGAGCGATCCCCGTGGCGTCGATGAGGTCCTTTACGAGGTCCAGCCACTGTTCGTCGGAGAGGGGGACGCCGGTGGCGTTGACCACGGAGCAGTGCCAGGCGGGCCGGGCCGGTCGTCGTCCCGTACGCCACTGGCGAGTGAGGAGGGGCTCATCGAGCACCCGGGCGAGGTGCGCGAGGGAGAGCGCGTTGGTGGCTTCCAGCTCGGGCGACCAGGCGGCGAGGAGATAGGGCTCGAAGCCGGCGTCGCGGTTCTCGTGGAGCCGGGTGAGGAGCGCTGCGGTGTCGGCGGAGCGGTGTATGTGGCAGACGAAGGGACGGAGGCACGGCAGAGCCTTTCGCGAGGGAGGGGCGGGCGTTAGAAGTGGGGGTTTTTGTTCGGCCGGTCGCCGTCGGCGGCGTGCAGCAGCTCAGGCAGGTCGGCGGGGTCGGTCTCGCGCTCATCGAGCCACCAGCCGGCACGGGTCACCGGCCGCACGGCGTCCTCGACGGCTTCCCACTCGGATTCGGTGGTCGTCCCTTCGAGAACGAGGGCGGTGTAGGCGGCGGAGACGAGCTGGTGGCGGCAGCGGGTGCCCCAGGCGATGGCGCGGTCGGTTCCCTCCAGCGGAGGCATGCGGTACTGCTCGGACCATGCCGCGGCTTCGGCCTGCTCGGCGGCCTGCTTCTTCGCCAGCCACTCGGTCTTCGACTCGACATCCTCGCCACGGGAGGCCCGCCAGCAGGCGGGGCAGCCGCGTGCCGAGAGCCAGCGGGCGTATCCGGCACGCCGGTCGGCCGGACGGTCGGCGAGGTCTGCATTGCTCGGGTGCCCGCAGGCGTGGTTGATCTTCCACTGCGTCTTGACGGCCATGGCAGGACTCCTTCTGTGATCGGGATAGAGGGTCAGCGCGTACGGCGGGGGCTGGGTGGCGCGGCCGTGGAGCGGGGTGCTTCTTCCAGGGCCGCGGGAAGACCCGCGGGGCGTTTCGGTGAAGGCGCCACGGCTGCGCGAGCTCGGGTGCTGTGAGTGACGGAGGGAACCGTGTGTCGCGCCGGGAGTGGCACATCGGCCAGGGGCGGAGCGTCCTTCGGCGTCACGTCCGGCATGACCGACAGGCCGAGCTGCGCGTCGGTCAACCGGTCGCCGAGGAAGGCGATGTGGTGCGCGATCGTGCGTAGATGCTGGCTCAACTCCCGGCCGCCCGGAGTCTCGAGTCGCTCACACCAGGCGGCAGCGGTGTCAATGAACTCCTCCAGATCACCGACCGCACCGTGGTGCTCATCGAGGATCTGCTCCAAGGTGCTGGCGACATCGGCCGAGCGACGCAGCTCGTGCAGCTCGCCGGTCAGCGCGGTCAACGACTGACCAGGCTGCGTTGTCCGTGCGGCCACACCGTGAGCAGTGGGGATGGGCGGCGGCAGCATGATGCGGGGATCGGCGGCGACGGTATGGCCGGTGTCCTGGAATTCGCGGGTGGCAGCGGCCACTGTCCGGACCGCGGTGTTGTGGCCGATGCCCTCCGCAAGGAGGTAGACGTCGAGGTCCTGGCTGTAGCGGAAGTGGTGCTTGCGCAGCACCTCGTCCAGCTGCGGCCCGTCATGCGCGACGGCGGCGGCCACACCAAGATCGGGGTGGACTCCAAAGGCGACATCGGGCTCATAGGGCAGGTTCATCACGAACGTCCTTCGAGGCAGGGGTCAGCGGCCGCGGACCGGCTGCTGGGGGGCGGTGGCCGGGCGGTAGGCGACGGTGGCGGCCGGTTGCTGCGGCAGCACGGCGCCTGCGCGAGCCGGCGAGATGGCGGTGGCGGCCTGAGCGCGCTGCATCATCGACAGCCTCGGATCACGGCGCTCGTTGCCGGGTATCGCATAGAAGGCATCGAACGCGCGACCGGTGTGCTCCAGCCGGGACTCGAGGTACCGCAGATCGCCCTCACCGTGAAGCAGCAGGCCCTCACGGGTGCGTAGATCGGTGCCAACAGCCCGCAGCGCTCCCTCGGCATCGCGTACCTGGTCATGCACGACGATCCGGGCGGCCCGGATGTCGGCATCGAGAGCACCGGCGGAGGCGAAGGTCGCCTCCCCGGCCCTGGCACCCACCGCGGCGGAACGATTCTCCAGCTGGCCGAGGGGGCCGCGGTTGGTGCGGGGCGCGGACTGGAGGCTGAGGTCGTATGCGGCATCGGACGTGACGGTGTACTGCGCGGCTCGCAGGGACTGGACCGCCTGCTGTCCGCGGCGGGTCGGGTCGCGGTCCGGCTCGGACAGGGCGTAGTGGTCGCTGCCCAGAAGTCGCTCGAAGCCGACGCGCCGCAGCATGTGGTCGGCGACGTGGTTGCCGTGCGAAGCCGCTGCCACGACGCCGTAGCGGTCGTGGCGGCTGACGGTGATGTGCGGACGTGATTCCGCCACAAGAAGTGCACCTCGAAGAGGTTGGGGCCGTGCGGACGACGAGGATGCGACCCAAAGACGGGTTTGGTGATGCCGGAGAAATCCGCTAGGCCAAACGAGGTCAGCGCTCGTGGCCAGGCACGTCGACCGGGGGCGCGGTGGGGCTCCTTCGTCGCCGAACGGCGAAGGTGGGGAGAGCCGAAGTGCGGCTTCGGCTTCCCCCACCCGCGGTATGTACGGCGTCGGGCGAAGCTCAGGCGTGCATGCGGGCGTCGGTGTCGAACAGTTCCCGTTCGCGTGGATGGAGGAGGTGTTGCGTAATGAACGACCTGCCCGCGACCTTCCACAGGCCACGTCCCTTGGTGAGGGCGGACACGGCTTGGGTCTCCACGCCCGTCAACCCCAGCAAGGTGGCGGCGGAGGCGAGTTGATCTGCTTCCTGGCGGTAGATGATCCGGGTCGAGCAGTCGGTGAGCAGACCCTCCGCCAGCGTCCGGCCCCGCGATCCGGCATCACCCGCACTGAGCAGATCGCTAAGTCGATGGATCACCATCAAGTTGGCGATGCCGAGACCACGCGAGAGCTTCCACTGGCTTTGTATGCGTTCCAGCAGGGCGACGTGCCGCATGACGCGCCATGCTTCGTCGTAGATGACCCAACGCCGTCCACCGGCGGGGTCGGCGAGCGCGGACTCCATCCATGCGGAGGCGCAGGTCATGGCGAGGACGAGGGCGGTGTCGTCGCCGGCAGTGCCCAGGCGTGAGAGGTCGATGGACAGCATGGGCGCACTCGGGTCGAATCCCACTGTGCTGGGGGCATCGAAGAGCCCGGCGAGGTCGCCGTGGATGAGCCTGCGCAGTGCGTGGGCGAGGTCTTCGGCGGCGTGCCCGAGGCGGCCGGTCAGCTCACCGAGCGCGGAGTCGAGCCGCGCGGGAAATCCGAGAACCTGGGCGACATCGCCCAGTAGTGGGGTGGTGCCGTTGGCTTCGGCGTGTGCGACGGCCTGGTCGAGCGCCAGGTCGAGAGCGGTGTGCTCCATCGGGTGCAGGTCCCGTCGGAGGACCGTTTTGGCGAGCGAGCCGAGAAGGAGAAGGCGCCGCTTGCGAACTTCGTTGGCCCAGTCCTCTTCGCCGACGCCCTGCGGCCGGGCAGGCGCGTCCAGAGGATTCAACCGGCCCGGAAGGCCAGGACCGAGGGCGATCGTCTGACCCCCCAGTTCCTGGGCGACACCGGTCCATTCACTTTTGGGATCGCATGGAACATAGATGCGGTAGCCGAAGGCGACGGCCCGCACGGCGAGGGATTTGGCCAGGGCAGACTTGCCCATGCCGATGATCCCGGCGAGCAGGACGTTCGGGTTCGTGAACCCGTCGAGACGCCCGTACAGCGCGAACGGATCGTAGGTAAACGCCGCCTCCGCATGGACGTCACGGCCGACGTAGATGCCTCGCGCTCCGAGGCCGCCCTCGGCGAGGAAGGGGTAGGCGCCGGACGCGGTGGCGGTCGTCATGCGGTGGGCGGGCAGTTTGAGACGGCCGCCGCGGGCGGACGCCGGGCCGGGTCGGCCGGCAGCCGGGTAGGTGGCCCGCAGCTCAGGGTCGACGCCAGGTTCGGTACGGCGGGCTTGGGGTCGTGCGGCGTGGCGAGCCTGGTCGCGGGCGGCGGCGAACTGGTCGCGGGCCGCGCGGGCGGTGCGACGGTTGCTGTTGCGGGGGACGAACAGCGGACTGGCGCTGGCACGGGTGCGGGGGGACGACATGGTGCTGGTGCTCCTGGCAGTCAGTGGCGGATCAGGCCGGTGAACGGGTCGCGCAGATCGGCCGGTGTGTGGTCACGGCGGACCTGGGCAGAGGTGGCCAGGTGCCGCTGGCACACGCTGAGTTCCGGTGCCCCTTCGGGCAGCCGGACCCGGCACGCCTCCCGGTTGGGCAGGCGGCCGGTGCCGGGGTGAGGGGCTGCGTGAAAAGCGGCGTGGAGGTGCTCGGCGGCCTGCCACAGGCGGATCCGGCCCGCCCGCAGATGATCGCCCTCGGCCTCGGCCACCGGAGTGGTCCGGGCGGTGTGGGAGTCGAGCAGGCCGTAGAGGGCGACGACGTGACCGTGCAGGGAATCGAGCTCGGTCCTGCTGGCGGCGATCGGCGCGACCGGGATGTTGATCGCGTGATGGAAGTCGAGCGCGGCGGTGGCGAAAGGGACGAAGTCCTCAGCCAGGTCGGGCAGGGGTTCAGTCGGCATGACAGGGCCCTTCGGTTGAGCGCGGTGGTGGAGCTGGGGCGCTAGGGGCGGGCCAGCGGGAGGGCAGCGTTGGTGAAGGCTTCGGCCTGCTGCCAGGTGAGCGGGCGCAGATCGATGAAGCTGTCGGCGGCAGCGGTCTCGATCGCGGCACAGGCTGCGTTGAGTTCCTCGCCGGTGTCGGCCGAGACGGTGAGCAGACCGGTGAGCCCGACATCGGCGTGACCGGAGATCAGCTGGCGCTCACGCTGCTTGATGTCGGCGTACTCGACCGAGTCCTCCTCGGAGTCGACCTGGCCCTTGCGCTGCCGCTCGGCGGCGTCCGCGATCACTGTGGCCTTGCGGCGCTGTACGTCCTTGAGAGCGGAGTCCAGCGACTTCGGGTCGTAGGACAGGGAGAGAGCGCGGCGCACGCTAGAAGTGAAAAGGAGCCCGTGCAGGAAGCCGGGACTCATCTCGACCCGGGGCCAGTTCTCGATCCAGAACGTGGTGTGGTGAGCCGAGTCGGTCTGGATCCTGTCAGCCTTCTCGATCAGGACGACCGGCCCTGCGGCGGCCGGGTCGGCCTGGGGCCGTCCCGTGGTCGACCACTGGTCCAGCGCGGCGGACGTCGCGGGGTCGTACGCGGTACGGATCACAGCGGCGATCTCCTCCGCCGGAAGCCAACCCGTCGGCGTGAGACCGGCGTTACGGGCGGCCTGATCAAACGAAGAGGCGGTCTGAGCGAGGATGGTGAAGGCGCCGGAGAGTCCGCCGCCGGCCTGATTGATCAGGCGCCGGGCGGCCTTGAGATCAAGGGCGAGCGCGACATACGCCTCGTGCGGGGCGGCGGCGGGCCCGGCGGCCGCCAGTAGGTCGCCGTAGATGGGCCCGGCCAGGGGAGTGTCGGCGTTGCCGTGCTCGTTCCAGTAGCGCTTGAGGGCGTCGCCCGAGTCGGGGACGGTGCGCTCCAGGACCTGGACGCGAGCGATGTGACCGGTGCGGGCCAGGCCGGCGAGGGTACGGCCCCAGCCTGCGACATTGCTGGCCTGGGATGCCGGATCCAGCAGGGCGAAGGCGCGAGAGGAGAGCTTCACCAGGGCGGTCAGAGTGCCCTGGTGCGGATCGTGCACCGCACCGAACTGACCGCCGGGGGAGGAGACCACCCGCAGGGAAGCCGCGGTGCCGGGCAGGTGCAGCAGGCCCTCGCGCCGCGGTCGGCGGGAGGGACGAGCGAGCCACATGAGCTGGCTCCGGAAACGCCGCAGCGCATAGCGCAGGGCGATGGGCGCCCAGTCGACGAGGGACCGTCCGCGGTGGCGGAGGAAGACCGCCGCCAGGATGACCGCCCACAGCGGGATGAGCTTCAGCGCGCCGGTGACGCCGGCATTCATCAGCACCGCGAGCAGAGCCAGGCCGGTGAGGGTGACGACGACGAGCTGTGCGACCGAGAGGCCGAGCAGGACACCGCGGCGTGAGCGATGGGGAAACCTCACGGTGACCGGGCCGTCCGGCAGAGAAGCGTCGGGGTGCATGGCAAAGCCGTCCTTGGAACGTGGTGAGAAATGAAGGAGGGGAGACGGGGAGGGCCGGCAGCGCGGCCAGGCGCCCGCCCCGTCAGCTGAGGGCTACGAGCCCAATCCGCCCGGCGGCTGGGGCAGGCCCACCGCTACGGCGTGGTGTTGCCCTGTGGAGGGGGCCCGCTTGCCGGTGGCGGCCCGCTGGGCTGTGGTGCAGGCGGGTCCATCCGCACACTCGCCGCGGACGAGACCGGTGCCGAAGCTGCCGCTGCCCCCGAGGCGGTCGCCTGACCGAGGCGCTGGATCAGGGGCTGGCCACGGTCGCCGTCCGTGGGAGGCCGCTGGATCAGCGCCTGGCCCTTGTCGCCCGTGGCGTTGGGGTCCTCGCCGTAGCGGAAGCACGTCTGCTTCGGCTTGCCGCCACCGCTGGTGCCGCCGGTGGGGTCGATCCCGGAGGCGGCACCGTCCGCGCCCTGGCCCGGAACCTTCGACGGACCCTGCGGAGCCGGCGTCCCGGTACCCGCCTGTATCGCGAGCTGGCCCGCGGTCTTCGCCGCACCCGCAGCCACGGCCATGCCCGCCACGCCGGTGCGGTGCAGGTCATCGTGGCCACCGCCGTCGGCAGCCCAGTCGACGAACTTATAGGTGGCGTAAGGGCAGAGCATCACCAAAACCAGCACCACGATGCCCGCAATCGCATCCGACAGCGCACCGAGCCCACCGTGCGCATCCGACTTGCCCATGGCCGAGACGCCCAGCAGGAACACGATCGTCATCAAGAGCTTGCTGACAACGAGCGTGGCCGTGGCCTCGATCCAGCCGCGCCGCCAGCGCTTGGCCGCTTCCCAGCCGCCGCCGGCCCCGGCGAACACCGCCAACGTGACCAGCACCAGGATGCCGACCTTTCGGGCGACCATCACCGCCCAGTACAGAAAGGCGCCGATCGCGCAGCCGAGCGCCACGATGGCGGGCACACCCCAGCCCAGGCCGTACATCATCCCCAGCTCGTTGACCTTGACCAGGCGGCGGATCGCATCGTCGACGGAGCTGTTGGCCATGTGGAACAGCCCGGCACTCAGCGCATCGACGACGTTGATGGCAATGGTGGTGCACGCGATGGCGGCGAAGGCAAAGAAGACGCCGACCATGGTGCCGAACGCGGCCTGAAACAGGGCGCGTTCGTCCCTGCGCCACGCAGCACGGATGAGCTGCAGGCAGAACGTGCCGACCGTCAAGGTCAGGCCGATGGGCAGCAGAAGCTCGTAGTTATTGCGGAACCACTCGGCGTTCAGGTCGATGGTGGTGGTCTGGTTGACACCCTTGGAGGCAAGGGCGGCGGCGGACTGGGCCACCTCGCTGCTCGACTTGGCGATCCAGGCACCGATGCCGTCGGTGACCGCCTCGCCGGTGGAGCTGACGACGCCGCCGACGGCGTCGCACACGGTGTTCATCAGGGGAAGGTTGCAGGCTCCCATCAGGGCACCTCCTTGTCCGGGATCAGGGCGGTCACGGCGCGACGCTCGGCAGGACGGCGGACAGTGCGCAGTTGTGGTGGGGGCGGCACTGGACGGCGAGCGTGGTGGAACGGGCCTCGGCTCCGGAACCGGAGCCCTTCCAGGAAAGGGGCTGCTTGCCGGTGACCGTGACGGCGTAGACGTACGCCTGGGTGATCGCGCCGGGGTCCTGTGCCAGGGCGGTCTTGAACGACTGCGGGAAGTGCCCCTCACCGACTGTGGCACTCGCGTGCTGGCCGTTGTCGTGCATCCGCGACCACAGCACCGGACTCGGTACCTGCTCGGCAACCGACTTCCAGTCCGCGTACTTCTTCTCGCCGGTCATCCACCGCCGCAGCCCGGCCAACTGCTGGGTCTGGGAAGAGGCGCGGGTGTCGTAGGACCAGAGCGCCTTCGTGGCAGCCTTGGCGAAGACGACTGGATCGCTCGTCCCGGGAGGAGCGGACACGGTTGCGCCCTTGCCGGAAGTGGTGGCCGGATGGGGCGAAGTCGGTGAGGAGGATGTCGGCGCAGGCGACGGCCTCGCCGTGGCAGGGTCTTGCGGTCGGTTCAGGTATGCGACCAAGCCGGCCACAGCCACGAGTATGGCGAGGGCGATGCCACCGATCACGGCACGCCGCAGGACAGAGGACGGCGCGCCATGCTCATCAGCGGTACAGAAACGATTCTTCGACATCAGTGGACCTGCGTTCCCAGGTTGGAGGCGAACGCGACGATGCCGTTGGCCGCACCCAGCAGCAGTGCGCATCCGGCGGCGACGGCCGTGCCCTTCTTGCCATTGGCTTCTGCCTGATGGCCACCGCTGTGACTCCCCCCAGGCCCAGGTGAGCGCGGAGATGACCAGGGCGCCGACCGCCGCGATGATCCCGTAGAGGTTGAGGCTGCCCATCACGTTCTTCAGTACGGGGAGGCCGGGCAGGCCGCCGCCCTTGGGTGTCACGCCCGGGTTGTAAGCAAGGTACTGGGCGTGCTCAATGAGATTCAAGGGAACTCCAGTGCGAATACGGGCATGTGAAGGCCCGCGAGGGAGGAAGGAGAGAAGGGAGAGGGAAGAGGGGCCGGTCAGACAGCTCGGCGGGCGGCGAGGATGTCCGGCCGCCAAGAGGCGAAGGTCGAGACCTTGACCACGTCACCGCTCGCGGGGGCCTGCAGGATCAGGCCCTGGCCGATGAACATCCCGACGTGTTCCGGCCGGGCGGCACTGCCGCGGGTGAAAAGCAAATCGCCAGGCTTGAGGGTCCCGACGCTGACCGCCTTACCCTCTTTGACCTGGCTGTAGGTGGTCCGGGAGAGCGAGAGCCCGCCGGCCTTGTACGACGCCTGCATCAGCGACGAGCAGTCACACCGGCCGATCGGGTCCGGGCCGTGCGGAGCAGTGCAGTGGCCACCCCACTGGTACGGAGTGCCGAGCTGACCCAGGCCCCAACGGATCGCCGTGCGAACCGGCTTGGGTGCACCGGCCGGGATCTTGTAGCCCTTGGGCATGGATACGGCAGGTATCGGGCCGAACCTGCTCCCGTCGCCTCCCGTGCCGCACCCGCCAGCGGAGGCCACTGGCTTGGTGCTCTCATCGGGAGCGTCCTTGGCGATGGCCTTCTGAAGGGCGGTGGCCAGCGGTTCCCACTTGGCGTAGGCGTCCGGGAACCCGCTCGCCTGGACCGCCTGCGCGGCCTGGGCGATGGTCATCGACTGCCAGCCCGAGACCTTCCGCAGCCCGTCGTAGAACTTCGTCGAGGCGTGTAGGGGATCCCTGACCTGCGCTGTGGTGCCCCAGCCCTGGCTGGGCCGCTGCTGGAACAGTCCGAGAGAATCCCGGTCGCCGTAGCCCAAGTTCCGCAGTCCCGACTCCTGCAAAGCAGTCGTCAACGCGACGATCTCGCCGCGCGGGGGCACCTTCATCGCGACACCGGTGGCCAGGATCGTCTTGGCGTTCGAGATCTGCTCCCTGGGGTTGTCCAGGCCCCGAACGGACACCGAACCCTTGCCGCCACCCTTGAGGATCGAATCCACCTGCTTGGCCACGGCCTTGGCATCCACCGCGCCGGCATCACCGGTTTCACCACAGGCGGCCTGTGCGCGGCCGGCATTGGCCAGCGCGACGGCGGCGGGCGCGACCAGCAGCATCGGGGTGAGGACGACGCCCCCGACTATCACTGCGACCCTCTTCACAGTCGGCCACCGGACGGTCGGCGCATCCGGAGATCTGGCTCGGGGGAGGGGCATGCCTGGGCATGCTGCATTGGCAGCTCCTTACTCGTAGGCAGCGTGGTGCCGGCGTTCTCGTCGAAAAGGCCACCGGCGCCACGCCGGTTATTCATCGAAGCCCCCAAGGGGGGAGCTGCGCTTCGAAGCTGCTAACTCCGAAGCGTCAGACTCTTTAGCGCAAGGCGGCAGCCAGCCGCACTCATAATCTCAGGCGCCACACGATGAATTCCTCTCCCTCGCATCCTCAGGGTTTTCAGGGTGCTGAGCGGGGCACCGATTGGACGAGGCGGAACGCGTCAGCGCAGCTCAACAGGGCCGGAGCCAGGGCCCGTCCTGCGAACACGCCGAGACTGTAGAGACAAAAACCGGCCGCACCAAACTAGGCATGATCATGAAAGGAAACGACCAAGATCACGCCATTGGGTGCGGCCGGGGAAAGGCGTTAACCTCCAGCCCGCTGCTCACCGCAGTCAGCTTTGCAAAGCGGTTGTCTGCGCATTACTCGCACGCACATCCCCTTCCGCGGATGCGTGCACGTGCCGTCTTCCAGAAAGAGAGATCCGCCGAATGTCGTCCTACACCCTGCACCGAGGCGATGCACTCACCGTCCTGAAGTCCCTCCCGGACGAGAGCGTGGATACCGTCATCACCGACCCGCCCTACAACTCCGGCGGACGCACCAGCTCTGAACGCACCGCCCGCACCGCCCGAGCGAAGTACACCAGCGGCGACGCCCGCCACAACCTCGCCAACTTCCCGGGCGAGAATCGCGACCAGCGCTCCTACCGCGCCTGGCTGACCGAACTGCTCACCGAGGCATACCGCGTCAGCCGCGAACACGCCGTCGTCATGGTCTTCTCCGACTGGAGGCAGGACCCCACCACATCCGATGCCCTGCAGATGGCCGGCTGGACCTGGACCGGGAAGATGCCGTGGATCAAGCCGGCCTCACGCCCCCGCAAGGGCGGACCGAAGCAGGACTCAGAGTTCATCCTCTGGGGCGTCAAGGGCTCCCTGGACAACACCCGGGACCTCTACCTTCCCGGCCACTACATCGCCTCTCAGCCCCGCAAGGACCGCGTCCACATCACGCAGAAGCCCATTGAGGTCATGCAGCAGCTCGTCCAGGTCTGCCCGCCCGGCGGCACAGTCCTCGACCCCTTCACCGGCTCAGGAGCCACAGGCATCGCAGCCCTCAAGGAGGGCCGGAGCTTCGTAGGCGTGGAGCTCTCCGACCACTACGCCACCGTTGCCGAACATCGCCTGCGCAGCACCTTGACCCAGGACGACTTCACCCTCGCCGGACCGGAAGAGTGAGCGCAGCACGCCCCGGCAGATCGGGGATAGACGCAGAAGAGGGCGGTTGCATCATCGAAAACCCGATAATGCAACCGCCCTTGACGCCTCAGGTCAGCCTGCTTCAACGCTTCGCTGTATGAGGTCCCCGGCCCGGGCAAGATCCTCACGCGATCTGATCCGCACTTCGACGCCGTCCTTAATCCCCAGGCAACCCAGACCTCGAACGTCCCTGGAGAAACCCTCCTCCAACTGCACGGTATCCGGGTCTAGCTTCAGGTTGATCACGAGCATCCGGTTCCGCGGCTGGACGCGCACCGTGGCGACATTCTTGATCTGCCTGTACGCGATGTAATGCAGCTGCGGCTCCTTTTGTACTTCCCCGTGCGACAGCAGCACCTCGTCGAGATCCGCATACAGATCCTTCAGGTCCTGCGGCGACTCGCCCAGGTACTGCTGCACTGACTTCGGCGAAGCCGCACTGGAGATCCGGGATGCGGCGGGTGCCTTTCCCCGGGCTGGAGCTGTGGTGCCGGCAACGGATGCGGTGAGCTGCAGTGTCAGCACGTCGTCGAAGACCTGGTAGCTCACCAAGTCGATACGGCGGCCGATCATCTCGATTGCGACCGTGTCGTGGTGCGTGAAGTCCCCGGCGATGCAGACGATTCGGGGATTGCTCCAGTCGATCGCCTCGGCCGTCTCGGTGCCGACCTTCTCCTTGACCAGGCTCTCGAACTCATGGTGATGGTCATGGAGCCACGACAGATACGACAGCGCCTGATTCGTGACGTTCTGGTCGCGGGAGCGCTTGTATTCGACGATGACCGGCGTCCCGTTCTCATCCAAGCCCAGAGAGTCGATCCGGCCCCGGTGTCGACCCGTCGCATACTCGCTCGCCAGGAACCGGATACCGAGCATCGCCTCCATATTGCCCTCTATCAGCGACTGCAACTGGCGCTCCAGCGCCAGGGACGAGCCCGGAATCTCCATTGCCCGCCCACCGCGCACCCGGAACGCCTTCAGGTTGCTCATACGCCTCCCCCGACTCCACCTCGATCACTGCGAACGAACAATCGAGGCAAGGAGGCAATTATTCCGGCATGGCCTCGCTGCCTTCCCGTCGAAGCTCGAGCGCATCACGCCAGGCTGTAGCAGCTGGGGGTGCAACACAGGACTCCCCTCCTCGAGCCAGGTCTCGAGCTCGTCCGAACTGGGGTCCTGGAGGCAGCGCTACTTCGCTGCGCCCAGTGTGAAGGTCGTTGCGTCGTAGCGGTCGTCCTCGGAGGTCTCCATCCCCTCGACGGCTTCCTGTGCGGCCGCGACGAACTGCGCCATGATCACGGCCACGTTGTCCATACGGATGCGTGGCGTGAGATGACGATGGTCATGTGTGCGCCTTACGTGGGGTGCGGTGTTACGCGTCGAACTCGCCGCGCCAGGCGAAGTCGAGGAGGGCTTCGGGGAGGTAGTCGGACTCGACCTCGACGGCAATGCCGTTGGCCTTCGCGAGGCTGGCGATGGCCAGCGGAGCGAGGGCCACGATCCCGAGGATGTTTTCGGCGCGGTCCTCGTCGGCGGTCCAGTACTCCTTGTGCCAGCGGATGGCGTCGGCCAGGGCGTCGTTGAAGCCAGCGACGTCGTTGCGCAGGTAGCGGTAGAGCATCATGATCGGCGGGTACTTGAGCTTGATCATTGTCTCCGCGTCGACGACGCGGGCGTGCTCGGGAGCACTCAGGTCCACGGCGCGCACCAGGTGTGTGCGCAGGTCGTCTCGGTGGAGCCAGAAGCTCTGGAGGGTTTCCACCCAGGCGTAGGTGTACTCGTCCAGGGCGCCGCCGAAATTGCGCAGAAGGGACACCGGGATCCGGGCCAGCATGTCGAGGCGGGCTGCTTCACGGCAGATGACCGCGAGGTAGAAGGCGTTGAGCCAGGTGTTCGCGTTGAGGTAGGTCTGCGGCCCGGTGGTGGCGAGGTGGCGCTCCTCCTGGCGGATCTTGCAGGTGACCGTTTCCTGGTTGGGATCGGCGGCGGCGAAGACGGCCGAATGCACCTGCATGGCCAGCAGCCAGGACTCCCAGGTCTCCAACATGCCGGCAGTGGGGTCCCCGACACAGCGGACGAGGGCGACGTTCAGCGACTCCATGACCGCTTCCGACCTGGAGTTGTGCGAGGTCTCGATCTTCTCCAGCGAATAGGACAGTGACTCCTCCATGACGGGAACCACCGCCGCCATCTCGTCCTTCGGATAGTCCTGGCGCGCCACGATCACGGACACGGTCTCCTTTGTCAGATCTTGAAGAATTCGAGGACGGCCCCAGCGTACTTACCGCCGCCGTCCGTGGCCTTCACCATGGCGTACTCCAGGTTGCCGCCGTCCAGGGCCGTCTTGAGCTCCTTGGCAAGGTCCGCGTTCGTCCATACCTTGCCCGAGGCATCGGTTACCTTCAGCCTCGGCCGGAGCTGCATCTCGGCGATGATGGTCCGCAGGTACGGCTCGGTGCCCTGCTTCACCATGAAGCCCTCGGCCGGGCCGACGCCCTTGCGCCAGAGGAGGCCGGAAGAGGGTGCCTTCGCCTCGATGATCATCAGATTGCCGTCCGGACGACGGTACAGCTGGTCGAACATGTTGGCGCCGTTGGGCGTCTTCGGCAGCGGCTGCTCCACCGAGCCGGGGAACCTCTCCGGGACGACGTGCAGCCGCGCCGCGTCCTCGCCCAAGCGTTCCGAGAACGAGGTGTTGTTGGAGGTGCTCTCGCCCCACTGCGGGGTCATGCGCGCGTCGAAACGCTCCTGCGCCTTCGCCAGCTCGTCGAGCGTATCGGCGGTGGGCGAGGCCTTGTGCACGCGCTCGGCGTTGGCGAGTTCGACGGAAGCCTTGCGGTCCTTGGCGACGTCGTCGAGGTGGTCGATCGCGGGCTGGGTCTCGTCGCGGAGGAATGGATCACGGCCGAACTTGGTCTCGGAGCCGGCGGACGGAAGGCTGTTCTTGGAGATCCAGGACCCGTCGCTGTCCTTGGCCAGGATCGGCAGCTCGACGTCGTCGATCTTGGTGTGGATGCTGAGACGGTGCCCGTCCGACCGGTAGTACTGGTTGAACCAGGTCTTGTCGGGATCGTTCGCCTTCTGCACGAACTCGTCCTGCTTGGCCTTGACCTGCTCGGGCGTCATCTGCTGCCCGGAAGCGGGGTGCGTCGGCTGGCCGTCGTGACCGCCCGCCGGGGCCGCGCCGTCGCCCGCACGGGCCGCGTCGTCACCGAAGCCCGGGATGTCGTCGAAGCCGCCGGGTCCGTGGCCGCCCAGCGGGTTGTGGGTGCCGCCGGTATTCGGGGTGTCCGGGTGAGTGCCGGCTCGGCTCGGAGCGTCGGTGCCGTGGGTGGTCGGGGAGTTGGTGTGGCCGCCGTGGGGGGGCTGGTTCAGGTCGTTGCGCGGCATGTTGTCCGGAGCGTGGCCGCCGGGGGTGCCGTGGTCGTCGGCGCGGCCCATGGGGCTGTGTTCGCCCGGCCCGGTGTCGCCGTGGCCTGCGTTGTCGCCGGCGCGGGCCGGGTCGGGAACGTCCGAGCCGACGCGTGTGAAGTCGTCGCCCCGTCCGCCGACGCCGGCCGGGACCCGCTGTTCCTGGTGGGCCGGGGTCTCGATCCGTGGGTTGTCCGCGCCCGTGGCGGGTTGGGCGGGCTTGCCCTTGGGGGCGTCCTTGGCGTCCTGGAGGAGGCTGCCGTCGTCTTTGCTGTAGAGGTGGCCGGCGGCGTCCGTGTAGTTCCCCGTGAAGGGGTCCTTCACCGTGTGCGCGGGGAGGGTGACCGTGCCTTCGGGCAGCTTGATTCTGCCGCCCGGGAGTTTGGTCGCCCCTTCCGGAATGGCGGCGCCGTCGGGCAGCTGGATCGTGCCGTCCGGCATCTTGGCGGCGCCCTCGGGCAGGCTGTAGGCACCTTCGGAGATCTTCGGGACCTCGACGTGGCCGAGGCCCTTGAGGTGGGCCATCACGTCGCCGACCTTCGACAGGCCCGCGCCTGCGCCCTTGATGACGTAGGTCATCGGGTCGACGGCGCTGCCCACCTTGCTGACGACGGACAGGCCCTTGGCCATCATGCCGGCCTTGCCCGCGCCCTCCACGGCGGCACCGCCACCACGGGTGAAGACGGCGGTCACGATGTTGAAGGTGACCGCTCCGGCGGCCCGGGAGCCGTTCGATTCCCACTGGTCCCAGGCCACCATGGCCTTGCCGGTATCCAGCACCGCGGTCCGCGAGTCCCGCAGCCAGGACGGAAGCATGTTCCCCGGCGCGGTCAGGTAGGCGGGGCCCACGATGGGCAGGGTGCTGATCGTGAATGCGGTCGAGAGCTTGGCCAGACCGAGCCACGCCTGACCGGCGGCCTCCCCGCCGTGCCCGCCGAACAGGGTGTAAATGCCGTCGATGGTGCCCCCCACGCCGTCGACGATGAAGCCCTTGGCGAAGTCGTAGCCGTGCTCCCACACCTGCCACCAGGGAACGGATTCCTCGACCGCGTCCCCCC
This sequence comes from Streptomyces sp. 2323.1, assembly GCF_900221035.1. Classification (NCBI taxonomy): domain Bacteria; kingdom Bacillati; phylum Actinomycetota; class Actinomycetes; order Kitasatosporales; family Streptomycetaceae; genus Streptomyces; species Streptomyces sp. 2323.1. The sequence continues at coordinate 6,862,672 of NZ_LT907981.1, forward strand.
AGGGAAGGCTCTTGGATGCCTTGAGGGCTTCGGCGTCGTAGCCGTATCCCTCCTTGTGGGAGGCGTCGATCGTGTGGAGCGCCTTGCCGCCTACCAGCGCGACGATTTTGGCGTGGCAGTCGCGTTCGGCTTCCTGGAACGCGGCCCAGACCTCGGCGATCTTGTTGCGGCGATTGAGGTTCTCGTCGGTCAGGTCGCCGTCCTCGCTCCAGTCGTCTTCGGCGGCCTCGTTGTCGCGGAAATCGGCGGCTTCCTGCTTGAGCTGCTTCAGCCGGTGGATCAGTGGCCTGATCTCACTGGCGTAGGTGCCCAGAGCCCCGGCGATGACATGCATGTCGTCACTCAGGTCGTGAGCCGTATCCGCCACCGGTTTGGTGACGCCGAACAGCTGCTCCGCCTCGGGTGCCTTGTAGAAGGCGGCCAGTCCGCCGAAGGACTTGTGGACGTCCGAGCCAGCGGTTTGGACCTTGGAGCCACCGCGGGACAGGGCCTTCGTCTTGGCTTCCAGAACGTCCAGATCACCGGTGAAGACCGGTACATCGGCCGGGTCGACCGGCGCGCCGCTCACTTCTTCTTCCCCCCGAAGTCCTTGAGAGCATCCAGCCGCACCCTGTGGGCGGCGTTCTGGGCGTTCTTGGCCGCCTCCAGATCGCCCTGGACGTACTCATTGGTGGCTTTGGCAGCCCCCAGAACGGCGGCCTGGCAGCGATCGGCCATGGCCTTCATGCGCGGCTTGCGCTTCGTTACGTACTCGACCAGCGCCGCGGCGACCGGCCCCGTCGCCTTATGCGGCAACAATTCGGGGGCCACCGGTCCCAACGGCTTGCCCGCTGGCGTCATCGGCCCGCGCATCGGCGTCATGGCGCTCGTGCCCGGCACGGCTGTACCCGCTGCCTGAGCCGCTTCCTGTATGTCAGAGAGCAGTGTGTTGAGGGCTTTCCCCAGATCTTCGGCATGCGTGCCGACGACCTTCAACTGGCCCTGCACTCCCTGCGGCTGGATGTCCCATGACGCCATGAACGCCCCCCTGCGTACACATTTCTTTCACCGCCGCAGCGACCCGCGCGGCGGCGTCCCCCACGGCCGGCAACCCGTCCGCGCACTCCGAAGGATTGCCTTATCTGTCGATGCGCTGAGGCAGGCTCAGCCGATGTTGTCGACCGCGGCCTTCGCGCGTGCGAGCGTCTGGTGCGCGGTGCCGTCGTTCTTCTCCAGCGTCGTCTTCAGCAGCTGGATGATGCTCCTGACCTCCTGCGAGGCGCGGTTCCAGCGCAGTTCCTTGCCGTGGTACTCCTCTGCGACACCATCCGCGGCGAAATCCGACATCGCCGCCTTCACCTGCGCATCACGCGCCGCGATCACCTGCTCCAGGCGCGCGATCACCGCCTGGATGTTGCCTTGTGCCTCCGCGGACGCACCCGAGTCGTACGAACGACGGTCCATGCCAGCAGCCATCACAATCACTCCCCCTGAGATCTGAGTACTTCTGTCGCAATCGGGCTGTCAGCGGCCCGAGAAGCGGGCCGCGTCGAAGTTCGCCGCCGACATCTGCGACCGGGCGTTGTCGGCCTGCTCTTGGTCGCCCGAGCCGAAGGCCGTCTCCATGCCCGACTGACCGCCCACAATCGCGGCCAGCGCACTGTTCAACTCCGCCGCGATCTCGTCCGAGTGCGACTTGAACGAGTCGAACGCCGCCTTGCCCGACCCGTTGAACTTGCCTTCCAACGGCTGTGCTGCTTGCACGAGCTGACGGATCAACGTCCCCAGCTCCGTGCTCGACCCCTGCGACTTCGACCTCAGGGTCGAGAGCGTCTGCGCCCCCATGTCGAACTTCATCGGGCTCCCCCCGCCGGATTTGACGATCGTATGTGCGGTCATGCCTATCAATTGCGAAGTCATTGGTGCAATCCGCAATCCCGATGCTATGCCCAAGGTCTGACAACGGCTCAAAACAGCCAGGAGCTCACCCACTTGCCATGCCTGCAGGGTGCCTGGCAGGAGGTCCACGCGCACGTTCCCCCCTGTGCCAGGTGCTCTCACTCGCCTTTCAGATGCCGCATCAGGCGTTCGAAGTCCTGCCAGCCCGAGAGATCCAACGGATCCCCAGGCAGCGCGTAGTACATCGCAGGGCGGGTCTTCGGACCGAGGGGGACAGGCGGCTTGGACAGTGGCGTCTTCCGGGCACGGTCACCGGGCATCTGGCGGACCTCCTCCGCGCCGAGCACGAAGGCCAGCGGGACACCGGGCCCCTCGAAGCGGGGCGGCACCGCCAGGTCGCGGCGGGCTTTGCGGACCTGGACGAGCATCGACAGCAGCCGATGGCGGGTGGCGAGCACCTCCGCGGCCCTGGGAAGGGCGTCCACCGGCGGCTCCTCGTCGGGGCCGTAGCCGAACATCAGCGTGACGTACTCCTCCACGCCTGCCTTCGTACGGCTGATGCGCACCGTGGCCAGGCCCGGCCGGTCTGGGCCGCCGACCACCACGAACCAGGTCGGCTCGGGCGACCGCTCGTAGGCGAGGTCGGTCATCTGGCGCGGCGACCAGGGGAGGTTGGCGGGCTCCGCGGTTCCCCATCCCGCCGGGGGCTCACCGGTGAGTTCGCGCCATATCGACTCCAGCGCACCGCCAAGGACCAGACGCTCGTCCGCAGGATGGACCGCGCGGAACGTAATGGCCAGCTGCTGTTCACCGGTGTCCGTGACCTCCTGGTACGAGGCAGCTACCGGGGTGCGAGGGTCATCGACGGTCGCGTCGGCTGCCGCCACCGGCGCGAACATGCCGTCCTGCCAGCGCAAGACGGCTCCGGACTGTCCGTCGTAGTAGCCGTCCCGCTCGTCGCGCACGACCCAGCGAGAGGGCCAGCTGCTCAGGCTGGCGCGAACGGCGGGGGAAAGCGTGGTTCCTGGCGGGGTGACGACCTGGAGACCCAACTCTGCGCCGGCGGCTGTCTGGAACGCGTCCTGGAGCCAGGCCGTCATGGCCACTACCGGGCGGTCCTGGATGACGACGGCGACCTTGTCGGTAAGGACGTCGACCGCGGGCTGGCCGGCGGCGGGCGTGGGCGCAACGCTCACGCCTTCGGTCTTCACCACGCCCAGGGACTGCGCGGCTTCAGGCGGCCAGGCGGAGCCGTCAGCCAAAGCGGCCAGCCGGGCCGCGAAGGTGCCCGCGAGCCGCTCGGCTTCTTCCACACCGGTGGTCGCGCGGGCCTCTGTCCACCAGTACGGAAGTGGTGGCGGGGTGGCTCCGAGCAGCCGCTCGGCCTCACCCGCGACCTGTACAAGCAGCGGTGCCTCGACGGAGACGAGGGGGCGTCCCTTCTCGTCGCACAGTCGCACGACGGCCCCCTCGCCCGCTGTGTCCACCAGCTTGTCGGGGCCTCCGGAGAGCAGTCCCGCGAGCATGGCCGACGGGTCGGGCATGCGTTGGGTGAGGGCGATGACGTCCTTGGTCATGTTGTTCTCGTCCGGTCCTTCATCGTTCGGGGCATGGATGCCGTGTGTCTCGTGGTTCGCGTGGGCGGGAGAGCTCTCCTAAATGTCACCTGGGGGAGTGCACGGTCTGGATCAGGCGGTTGGTCTGGCCCCGGCGTATGAGGACACCGCGGCCCGGCGGCTGCCAGGAGGCGTAGACGCCGGGGAACAGCTGGCCCTCGCCGCGGTCCCCGGCCATGAGGAGTGCCGAGGAGCCCGATTCGCGCAGGCCCTGCACCAGGGGCTCGTAGATGCCGCGTGAGGCGCCTGCGACGCGGCGGGTGAGGACGAAGTGGAGGCCGATGTCCACGGCGGAGGGGATGTAGGGCAGGAAGCGGGCCAGTGGTTCCTGGCCGGCGGTGGTCAGGACGTCGTAGTCGTCGACGAGGACCACGATCCGCGGGCCGCCGCCCCAGCTGCCCGGTTCCAGGTCCTCGAGGCCTGCGCCGTCATCGGGAAGTCGCTTGTCCAACTCGGTGCAGACCGCAGCGGCGAGGCCCGCGCACAGTTTGGCGTTGTACGCGTAGCCGCCGTTGAACTCCTCGGGGATCGCACCGCGCAAACCGCGCCGGGGATCCATGACGGCGAAGACCAGCCCGTCCTCGCTGTAGCGCTCCATGAGGCCGCCGGCGATGGTCTTCAGGAGGTTCGTCTTGCCGCACTCGCTGTCGCCCATGATCAGCAGGTGCTGGTCGTGCTGGAACAGGTCGAGCAGTACGGGTTCGAGTGCCGTCTGGTCCAGGCCGATGGGCACCCGCCGGGGTTCGGCGACCGGACCCGGCAGGACGTGGGGCTCCAGGAGATGCGGCAGCACCCGCACAGGCTGTGCGACCTCGCCGCTCCAGGTGGCGCGGACCGTCCGTGCAGCGCGCTCCAGCACCGCGCCCAGGTCCGCGGTATCGGCGAGTGAGTCCGTACGGGGAAGCGCGACCTGCGCGAAGAGCTTGCCGGCGGTCAGGACGCGGCCGGGCTCGTCGGGGGAGAGGGTCATTGCCAGCTTGCTGTCGATGCTGGATTCGCTGGGGTCGTTCAGCCGTAGCTCGACGCGGGTGCCGAAGTTCGACTGGACGGCGATGCGCACGTCGTTCCAGCGGAGCATGCCCGCCACGACGTGGATGCCGTAACCGCCGCCGCGTTGGAGGATGTCGGCGACGGCGTCCTCCAGCTCTTCGAAGTCGTCGCGCAGCGCGCCGAAGCCGTCGATGACGAGCACGATCTCGGCGGATGCCAGCTGGGGCAGCCGGCCCGCCGCATGCAGGTCGCGCAGCTGCTCGACAGAGTCGATGCCGTGCTCGCGGAAGAGTTCCTCCCTGGCCGCGAGCATCGTTCGCACCTCGTCGACGGTGCGGGCCACCCGCTCACGGTCGACGCGACCTGCGACACCACCGACGTGAGGCAAGCCCGACAGGGCCGCCAGGCCGCCGCCCACCAGGTCGAGACCGTAGACGCCGACCTCCTGCGGAGTGTGGGTCAGGGCGAGCGCGAGGACCAGGGTGCGCAAGAGCGTGGTCTTGCCGGATTGCGGGCCGCCGATGATGCCGGCGTGGCCGCCCGCCACCGTCAGGTCCAGGTACCACTGGCCCTGCCACTGTCTGGCCGGATCGTCGAGCAGACCGAGAGGTACCTCCAGTGGGGCGCGGCGCCCCGCGAGCTGCATACCGCGGGTGCCGACATTCAGCGGTCCAGCAACCCTGTCCAGGGCGATCGCATCAGGTAGGGGCGGTAGCCAGATGCGGCGGACCGTACCGGCGGCGTTGGCCAGCTGCTCGACCATGACGCCCAGTTCGGTCGGCCCCATCTCGCGGCGCCGCACCGGCTGCTCCGGCGAGCTCGCGTCCCCCGCTCCGGCCGTGGAGTTGAAGGTCTCATAGGGCAGGGCGAGGGGCCCGGTGTCCTCTTCCTCCCCGCGTTGCACGGGGCCGCGGTAGGCGCCCGAGACATAGCTCGCCTTGAAGCGGTCGTAGTGGCTGGTGTCGACCTTGAGGTAGCCGAATCCGGGCAGCGGCGGGAGGTGGAAGGCGTCCGTGGTGTCCAGGACCGTGCGGGATTCGTCGGCGGAGAAGGTGCGCAGGCCGAGCCGGTAGGAGAGGTAGGTGTCCAGGCCCTTGAGGTTGCCGCCCTCGATGCGTTGGCTGGACAGCAGCAGGTGCACTCCGATGGAGCGGCCGATGCGGCCGATGGACAAAAACAGGTCGATGAAGTCCGGCTTGGCGGTGAGCAGTTCACCGAACTCGTCGATGACGACGAACAGGTGCGGCAGCGGGTCCAGGTCGGGCCGCTGGTGGGCGCGCAGCGCGGCGTAGTCCCCGATGTCGGCGATGTTGCCCGCGTCCTTGAGGACCTGTTGGCGGCGCTTGACCTCACCGGCGAGGGAGGCATGCACGCGCTCGACCAGACCGGCCTGGTTCTCCAGGTTGGTGATGACACCGGCGACGTGCGGCAGGTCCGCGAACGGCGCGAAGGTCGCACCGCCCTTGTAGTCCACGAGGACCAGGGCGAGGTCCTCCGGTGGGTGCGTGGCCACGAGGGCGAGGACGAGGGTGCGCAGGAGTTCCGACTTCCCGGAACCGGTGGCGCCGACGCACAGGCCGTGCGGGCCCATGCCGAGTTCCGAGGACTCCTTGAGGTCCAGGAGCACCGGCTCGCGGGAGTCGTTGATGCCGATGGGCACGCGCAGGAAGGCCCGCTCGCCGCGTGGGGCCCACAGGTGCGACACGTCGAGCTGCGCCACGTCGTCGATGCCGAGAAGGTCGGCGAAGTCGACGGGCCCGGTCAGGGGTGCGTCGGCAAGCGATTCGGCGGACAGGCGCAGTGGCGCCAGCATCCGGGCCAGGCCCTCGGCGAATGGGATGCCGGCCTCGTCCACGGTGCCGTGGGAGCCAACCGGCTGCTGCCCGCGCAGATCCTCGATGACGACCTGATCGGCGTTGACGGTGATGCGGACGCCGACGTGTCCGGGCTCCTGGACCCTGTGTTCGAGCAGGTGCAGGACGGTGACGCCCATCTCCCGCAGGCCGACCGCGTCGTCGGGACGTGGCAGGTCGACAGCGTCTTCGCCGTGTCCGTCGGCGACGACAAGCAGCCGGGAGATCATGGACAGGGCGTCATCGCCGGAGAGGCCGCGGCGGACCTCGGCCGCGTAGGACGCCCGGCGGCGCAGTTCGGGGCCGAGCAACCGGGCGAGTTGGGGTGCGGAGGGTGCGATTCGGCGCGCGGCGACCGGGCCGTCGTACTGCTCGGTGTCGAGCAGGTGTGGCAGCCACTTGGCCCACTCCCAGTCGGCGAGCCGGTCGCCGAGCACGGCGAGTGCCATCGCCACGTCGTCGGGGGCGTGCAGGGCAGCGGTCTGGACGAGTAGGGCGCGCGCGAGGCGCAAGCAGTCCTCGCGGGGGCCGATGACGCTGATGTCCCCGACGCGGTCGAGCGGGACGGTGAGGGGGAGTTCGGTGCCGGTGCGGAAGCGGGCCATCAGTGCCGACGCCTCGTTGAGCATGAAGCGGTCGGGCGGGGTGAGGACCGACGAACCCTGTTGAGCGATCTCCAGATCCCGTACGGGCATCTCGCCGGTGCCGACGCGCACGTGCAGGAAGTCACCGTCGACGCGGCGGCGCTCCCACAGGCGGGCCGGATCGCGCACGATGTCGTAGAGGGCGGCCGGCGGCGGGTTGAGGACATCGGCGCGCTCGCGCCGTTCACGCTCCTCGCCAGCCAGCTCCTCGCGCAGATCCTCCAGATAGGCCAGATACGCTTCGCGCTGGGTGCGGCGGGTGCGTTGCGCCTTGCCGCGCTGCGAGAAGACGAGCGCGACGGAGCCGATGACGGTGACGACGAGAATGATCGCGCCCAGCCCGGCGAACTGACTGTTGCGCACGACGGTCATCATCACCACGGACGACATGACGCCGGCGACAGGCAGCAGCGACATCGCGATGTTGCCCGCCTTTCCCTCGGGGAGGTTGGGCGGGGCCTCGATGATGCGCGCCTCGGAGGCAGCCGGGGGGCGGGTGGTCCTGGCCGGGCGGTGTATCAGTCGGGTACTCATCGTCGTCCGTCATTCACGATCGGGCTCGGCATCTGTCAGTGAGGCTGCTGGGAGAGGGAGAGCTGGAATACGTCCGCGGCAAGGCGAGCGACGGCTTCCCTGGTCGGGTGAGCAAGCAGTTCGGTATGGAGGCGGCCGCCAGCCGCCAAGTGCCGGTCGTACGGCAGCACCTGAACGCTCACCCCGGTGGACCTGAGCATCTGGATGGCCTCGTCCAGGTCGAGCCCTGAATGGGGCACCAATTCGGTGAGCGCGACAACCGTGCTGGCCATCACATGCCGCGGCAGCCCCTGCATCCACTGCAGCACCGAATACGTACTGCTGATGCCTTCCGGCGTGGCAGGTGCGGTCAGAACACGGCCATGCGCGGCAGCGAGGGCGACCCGGCCGACTTCGGCGGGCAACGTCTCACAGTCGATGACCATCACACCGAAGTAGCGACGCAGCGCCACCACGACCCGCTCGTATGCCTGGCTGTCCAGCATCACGCCGATCTGGCCCTGGCTGGCCGGCAGCAGCCAGGCGTTGTTGGGGAGTTGGACGAGATAGCCGGTGACGTCGAGCAGCGACATGTTCGGCTGGACGAGGTCCGCGATATCACTGGTCGTCCAGCGCAGCGCCCCTGCGCCGAGCCGCAGCGGCAGCGAGCCAAGCGCCGGATCGGCCTCCAGAAAAAGGACCGGGTCCTGCCGGTAGTGCGCGTACGCGGTGCCGAGCAGCGCGGCGACGGTCGACTTGCCGGATCCACCCCGGATCGAGGTGACGGCGATCTGCCGGCCGGTCGTCACGGGCTGCTGGAGCACCCGAGCAGTGCGGGTGATCTCAGCGACCTCGCGCGCGGCTGACGACGAGAGCGTACGGCGCAGAGCGCGTGCGGCACGCGCGGCGATGGATTCACCGTGCTGCGGCTTGCGGCACACAGTGCCGGACAGGGCCTTGTTCTGTGCGGGCTGGGAGCTGGGGGCACTTTGGGGTGGGGGGCCCGGGGCGTATGCGGCCTGTGCCTGCTGCCTCTGTTTCTGGTACTCGGCCCGCTGCGGCCAGCCGTCCTGACGGCTCGCCTGCTGCTCCTGTCCCTGGTATGGGTAGCCGGCTTGCAGGGCTGCACCATCCCGAGGGGCGAGGTCTGCTGCCTGGGCACTCTGCGACGGCAGGTCCGGACCCGGCGCGGAAGCGCGGTACGCCTGCCCGCCGGGCCCCTGCGCACCCGCACTCTGCTGGGCACCGCTTCTCAGGTCGCGCAGCACGTCACCCTGCCAGCCGTCTCCGTTCGGCATGCCTGCCCTTCACCCCACCCTTCTGCCCCGCCCGGAGCGCCTGCACGTCGATTCAGAACTGGTTGAGCAGCTGCCCATATACCCCGAACACACCGAAGGCCAGAGGGAAGAGCCCCACCATGCCGATGGACTCGATCAGATCGCCTATGCGTCGCAGCCGCACCTGCACGTGCTCGGGCACCTGCACCGCCAAAACGACGAGGGGCAGCACCGCAGCCACACACAGCACGGCCAGTGGCCCGGTACCGCCCGCATGTTTCATCCACACCATCACCAGCCGCACCACGAGACACGACGCGGCGACGAAGAGCGCAACAACCTCAGCGATCAGCGGGAATGCTCGCGCCCTCGACGCAAGCACCACGACGACGAGCGATGCCAGCGCCACGGTCCACACGGTCGGCTTCTCGGCCAGGGTGAGCAGCCAGCCGGCAGAGGTAGCCGAGACCGCAGTCACGATCGTCGAAAGGGCAAGGCCGCGATGGGTCCCCGCGAGCGCGGTACCCACCTGGTGACGGGTGACAGAGATACCGCCCGAGCGCCGGTCATCGAGCGCGGTAAGTCCCGACGCCATCAGAGCCAGGCGCGGTAGCAGACCGAGCGCCACCAGCGAGAAGACACCCATGACGGCACCGAGCCGGGCAGGATCACCCTGAACGGCGGCAACCGCCTCCCACACGGCGGCGATCGTGGCCATCGTCAAGGCTCCAGCAAGCCCGCCCTTGCCAAGCGGCGAGAAGTATCCGAGGAACACCAGCGTCAAGACCAGCGCACCCGCCACGGCAGCGAGCCGCGCGCTCCCCGGCCAGCCGTAGGCGTCGGCGGCCGTCCATGCGGTGAGAACGCCAAGCCCGCCGGAGGCGACCAGGAGCGCGGTCGCCAGGCCCCGGTTTCCTCGTCCGATCCTGGCGACGAGCGCACCGGCCGTCAGGAGGACAAGTGTGATGGCCGAGAGAACACCGACCAGGGCGCCGAGTGGGAACTCACGACGGGCGAGCAACGCGGCGATCACTGCGAAGGCGACGGTCGCCGCCCCCGCGCTGGCCCGGCGGGCGACGGGACGCCAGCGCCAAGCCCGCAAGTCGAGGTCGTCAGCCACCTGGTCGGTGACGTCGTGGACTACGGGGGCGGGTGGCGCAGAGTGCGTCGTGACTAGCCGGAGCACGGTGCCGTCGGCTATCCCGGCCGATGCCAGCGTGCAGTCGTGCGGCAGGACGGAGCCGTCGGATGTCATCAACTGCCGTGTCAACGGGCGCGATGCGGGTCGGTCGTCCAATAGCTGCAGGACATCCGGGATCAACTGCCCTACGGGCGTATCGGAGCGCAGGACGACATCCGCCCGGCGTCGTTCGCCGACCAAGGTCACTCGGCTCAGTTGCGCCTGAGAAGTCGTTGCTCTGCTCACCACTTACGGGAACCTATCATCGCGGCGTTGACCCACCCTCGGGCCAAACTGGACATGCCGTCTGCGTTCGACTTCCACTCCGCCCCCGCGCCAGGGGACGCTTCTCGCGCCACGGGGAGCTCTTCGCCCAATTCCCAGCAATGTTGCAAACTCTGTCCGAATCTCATCTGTGGACTTTTAGGGTTGCGCCGATCGCGTCGGCTGCTCGTACGGCTGCACCTGCCACTGCTGCTTCTCCTGCTCAGCCTTCTGCTGCGCCAGCGTGTGCTGAAGGAAGGACCACCCCACGCACCCCGCACACAGAACAGCCGTGAACGCGATCCCCGCGAACACCTTCCCCAGCCGCTCGTCCGCCGAGCGCCGCCCCCGCTGCGCCCCGAACAACAGGGCATCCCGCATCCTGCGCCGGCGTACCGCCACCGACTCCAGCAACTGACTGTCGTAATCCCGCGCCATCTCGTCGTCCGTCGTCTCAGTCGTCCGTCACTTCAGCCACGGTCTGGCTCCTCGGCCGTCGACGGTCAGGCGCAGACTGTCACTCCGAGACGCTCCCGCGTGACAGCGCACTTCCGCGTCTACCACCGCGCAGTCGGCACATTGGGCACCGTAGCCGCATGACGATACTCCTAGCCACCGACGGCGGCGGGGCCGTCGCGTACGAGCCGCCAGCCCACCTGACACATAGTGGTCGCGATGACGGTGCGGCCGGTGCACTTGCGCCTGCGTCCCCTTCTGGAGGAGACGAAGCTCTCGGCCGGTCCCGCGGCGGGATGACGACGAAGCTACACCTGAGTGTGGGACGGGGCGGTCGCCTCGACGAGCCACTCAACCAGTACGGTCCGCACCGGCAGGTTGTCCCACCGGCAGTGACCGCTGGCTTCCTGGGCGGCCCGCAGGGACCAGCTCAGCCCCGCAGGCGGGACCACTGTCAGCGGTCGGCCGGGTGCAGCTCGTGCGCGCCGGTACTGAGGGGACCAACCCCGCGGGTGCGGGGAGCAGCCGACGGTGCATGCGATCGGCCCGCACGTCGTGGGACCAACCCCGCGGGTGCGGGGAGCAGCCCCGGGAGGTAGCCCCCGTTTCCCCTCCCGTGGGACCAGCCCCGCGGGTGTGGGGAGCAGTGGCAACCGGTCGCTCACTATGGCGCGGCCAAGGGACCAACCCCGCGGGTGCGGGGAGCAGGAAACGCGCCGCACGGCCGGAACGTACGGGAGGGGACCAACCCCGCGGGCGCGGGGAGCAGGAGATGGAAATCCTGGACGCCTACAACGAGGTGGGACCAACCCCGCGGGTGCGGGGAGCAGGAACAGAGCTGCGGTGGGACGCGTCCGGCTCTGGGACCAACCCCGCGGGTGCGGGGAGCAGGCTGCGTCCGAAGGGGCCTGGATGCGGTGGCAGGGACCAACCCCGCGTGTGCGGGGAGCAGATGTCCGCATGGTTCACGGACAAAGTCCGCCGGGGACCAACCCCGCGGGTGTGGGGAGCAGCGGTGACGCTGGGCGGCCCCCTGTTCTTCGAGGGGACCAACCCCGCGGGTGCGGGGAGCAGTCGACAGTCAGCGGGTCGTGGACGGTGACGTCGGGACCAACCCCGCGGGTGCGGGGAGCAGGACCCTGGACGGGGAGCGGATCCCGAGCGCCCGGGACCAACCCCGCGGGTGCGGGGAGCAGACCCAAGGCACCACCGGCGGTCCGGCTGGCGTGGGACCAACCCCGCGGGTGCGGGGAGCAGGCACTGAAGTCGTTGGCAGGCCGGGGTGGCGCGGGACCAACCCCGCGGGTGCGGGGAGCAGTCACGTGCACTGTCCCCTGCCATTCGCAACAGGGGGCCAACCCCGCGGGTGCGGGGAGCAGGCGGCAATCGCCAGGATGATCAGGCCGATCGGGGGACCAACCCCGTGGGTGCGGGGAGCAGCTGGACGCGCTGCTACTCGACAAAGGCCGGCTGGGACCAACCCCGCGGGTGCGGGGAGCAGAGGCCGTGAGCTGCAGATTCAGGAAGGTGATGAGCTGGTTTGCTTACTTTCAGCGATTCGGACATATCGACCTCGTGGTGGAGGGCAATTGCGGTGGAGCGGCAGAATCTCATTATTTTGCGTAGCGCCGCATCGTGTCTCTCGGAGTTCATCTGTTGCCAAACCTTCGTCGCTTGGACGCTTTGCTCCAGCCGGGACGAGGGCCCTCGGGTGGTTTGTTGTCCTTGGGGCCTGGGGCTCGTCGGTTGGGGCGGTGGATCAGGGTGAGGCCCTCGTGGTCGGTGGGGTGCCATGCGTGGTCGTGGGTTTCGAAGGCGTATCCCTGTTCGCTGTTGGTCTGGTAGGCGATCAGGGCGCGGCCTTGCCCTGCGTACTGGCGGACCTCTGTCCACAGAGCCTTGCGGACTCGCGCTGAGGGGCTGCCGAGAAAAACGCCTGGGGAGATTTCCAGGAGCCAGCGAGTGAGGAAGCCACGTAGGCCGGCTGGGCAGTTGGTGAGGATGATGACGGTCACCAGATGATCTCGTCGCCGTAGTTGCGGCCGCCATCGACGAGGGTGTCGTGGTCGGATTGGAGGGTGACGATGTCCGGAGAAGGGGCGTCGTCCGCTGATCCCCGGTCGATGCTGTAGCCGAGCAGATTCTTGATGTCGTCCACGCACCGGTCCAGGAGTCGGGTCTGGTTGATGCGGTCGCGTAGTGCGCGTCGGGTGCGGGCGGCGATGTCTTCGGGGCCTTCGGCTGCTGCATCGAAGGCTGCCGGGATGGCGATGTCCGTCTTGTAGAGGGCGGCTACGTCCAGGACGAAGGAGCGCTCGTGGCCGGAGTGAACGAAGCCCAGACCGGGGGAGCATCCGAGGGCGGCGACGACGGCGTGGGCGATGCCGTACATGCATTGAGCCGCGGCCGTGACGCCTTGGTTCGGTGCGTCGCCGGCCGAGAAGTCTTCCCTGTGGTACTCGCGGCGGCGCCATGGAACACCAGTGCGAGCGGATTCGCGTCGGTAGCAGTCTTTGAGGCGTCGGCCTTCCATGCTGAGGAGTTCTTGCCGGGTATGTCCTGAGGGGTCCTCGTCGGGGAACCGGAGACTGTACATGGCGCGGGCGACGTCCAGCCGTGTGCGCCGATTGGCCCACGCGGTGGCCTGGGCCTCGGCCAGCCCGGAGGAGCGGGTCAGGGCCCGGCCGCCGGCGTAGAAGCGCACCCCGTGCTCACCGACCCAGACCACCCCTGCTCCGCAGTCTCCCAGGACCGCCATGGCCTGATGGGTGATGCGGGTGCCCGGGCCTAACAGGAGAGTGCCGATGGTAGCGGACGGGAAATGGGTGACGCCCTCCACGTCTTCGGCCGTGATCGCATTGGCGTCGCGGTGGACGGTGCACCGTTCCAGGTAGACGAAGGAGAGCCGATCGCCGATCCGCGCGAGTTCACGGGGTGAAGCGGCGCCCCGCCGACTGACGGTGGTCATGCGTCACCTCACTGGTGCGAGAGGATCACCAGGCCGCAGCCGTAAGCCTTGGCCTTGCCGAGGCCCTGAGTGAGGGTCCGGCGCAGTGCGACAGCATCCGTCACACGAAGTCACCCGTCGTAGGTGGCCCTGGTCAGGCTTACGTTCATCCGTCGGCTGTCTTTGTCCGTGGCTTTGGCGAATTGCAGGTCTCGGTGGTCGCGCACGAGGAGTTCGTGCTCGTCTCCGTGTTCCAGCAGTCTGCGTTCCAGGGGCTTCTCCACGACCTCGAAGCCGGCGTCCTTCTGCCTGCTCAGCAGCCACCGGGCCTGATGGAAGGGGGTACGGTGCGCGGTGCGCTTGGTGGGCTGCCCTTCTTTGAGGCGGATGCTGTGCACGGGGTTGGCGGTGAGCCGGAATGCCCACGTGTCACCCTCGCTCAGTGCGCCCAGGAAGCCTCCGTACTCGTACGTCTGCCAACCTAGCTGGTCCGCTGCCGGCCATCCGGCTTGCTCGACGAGATGTGTCACGTCTGGGCGGCTGGAGCTGACGATGAACAGGAAACATTCGGCACGGGAGTTGTGATCGACACGCCACAGCAGGCGTGGCCCTGTGCCCTCGTTGGACGGCGACTGCGGGAACGACATGTTCACCCCTCCGTGCATACGGTGTGGCGATCCGAGGAGCTGTCGGGCCTCGCGGCGCGCAGTGTTGACGCGGAAGCGGGTCAGGTACATCAATCGTTCCTCAGTGCGGTGATCGGGTCGTGGGGCGGTGGCCCGGCGGCTTCCGTGGCAGGGAGGTGCACGGCGAGTGAGGTGATGCCACGCGCCCCGTACCGGCGGTGACGGGGGTCAAAGCTGACGGGCTCGTCGCGCTGGGTAACGCCGGGGTCCTGGTCGGGAGCGCAGTCGATCAGTAGGTCGAGCCGGATGGTGGGGGCGGGCTGGGGTTGACCGGGAGGTCGCAGCCACGGCGGCGGTCCGAGCTCGCCTCTGGTGCTCATCGGATGCCTGCCAGTCGGCCTGTCGAAGTGCGCTCTCCAGGTCCGTAGCGGCACGAATGCCCAGATCGACGGGCCGTGCCGGAGGGCAGGAGCCCTGATCGTCCCGCTTGCCGCCGCAGTTGGGACCAACCCCGCATGTGCGGGGACCACGTGTACTCCTCGCCAGCGCCATGTTTCACGGCGGGACCAACCCCGCATGCGCGGGGACCACCGGGGAAAGGTAGCCGAGGGCCGCAGCCCACAGGGACCAACCCCGCATGCGCGGGGACCACGGGGTGCGGCCCAGGGGGCCCCGAGCGGTACAGGGGCCAACCCCGCATGTGCGGGGACCACATCCACCAGGCGATCTTGGAACAGACCACGAAGGGACCAACCCCGCATGCGCGGGGACCACACACCGACACCAGAGGAGTGCGCAGGGGAGGCGGGACCAACCCCGCATGCGCGGGGACCACCTCTCCGGTGTTGTCCTGATGATGATGGCCGTGGGACCAACCCCGCGATGCGCGGGGACCACCCCTGCTCGGCTTGGGCGATCTGCCGAGCCGCGGGACCAACCCCGCATGCGCGGGGACCACGACGTGCAGTTTTCGATCAAGGCGTGTTTCTGGGGACCAACCCCGCAGGTGCAGGGAGCAGTCGCGAAGCCCCGGTGGATACCAGCTCCTGAAGGGACCAACCCCGCGGGCGCGGGGAGCAGGACAAGGGCACGGCCAAGGCCCAGTCGCTCGCGGGACCAACCCCGCTGCGCGGGGACCACCATGCGGCCACTGCCACTGCCATTGCCAGGGCAGGAATGGGGCCAACCCCGCATGCGCAGGGACAAGGCAGGCCTACCACCTCGCGCAGCTCTACCTGAGGGGCCAGCCCCACGCGCGCGGGGCCGGATGGCCGAAATCGCCGGACGGCGCTGCGAGATGGGGCCAACCCCGCAGGCGCGGGTACCAGCGTTGCAGAGCAACATGAATACCAGTCAGGGTGGACCAACCCGCGGGTGGGGGGAGCAGGGTGCCAGCCCGTAGGCGTCGGCACGATTGTGGGGGCTAACCCCGCGGCTGCGGGGACCATCACCGGGTGGCGCTGCTGACGGAGGGCGCGAAGGGACCAACCCCGCGGGCGCGGGGACCACGCACGCGAACGTCGCCGTCCACACCTCCCGCGTGGGACCAGCCCCGAGAGTGCTGGGACCAGCCGCCCTGACGGGGCCGCGGCCGGCTGGTCACGGGACCAACACGCAGGCGCGGGGACCGGAACATCGGTGGACCCAGCCGGGAGGAGAGCCAGGGACCAAAAGAATTGGAACGATCCCAGAACCGCCAGAACACGAGTGACCGGCAGAGGCTCGTGTGCATTTTGGCATTTGGAGACGGGACTGGGGGCTGCTGTGTAACGATGCCTCTCGCGTCTTATGACGTAGACGTATGGGGGGGAAGCCTAGTTGTGTAATTTGCTGGACGACGCGTGGCTGTCCGCGCGCGCCTCGAACAGTGTTGCGGGGGAGGGCCATCGGGGGCTTGGCGCCTTCGAAGAAGTTGGTGTACGACGGCTCCTTCTGGAGGCCGAGCAGTTCCAGGACATCGCTGTCGAGCTGTCGACCCAGAAGCCGGCGATTTATCGGCAGTTGTTGCTGCCCATCGTCGTGGATGCTCTGGGACGGCCGCGGGATGCCGCTGAGTGGGTTGCGATGTTCAAGGCCGGGGCCTTCTCTCCTGAGCAGTGCGCCAAGCTCAATGCTTACCTTGACGGTCACCGCCACCTGTTCGACCTCTTCGGCGAGGATGCGCCCTTCGCGCAGGTAGCGGGTCTGCGTACCGCCAGACACGAGACCAAGGGGTCTGCGCTTCTGGTGGCGACGGCTGCTACCGGCAACAACGTGCCGCTGTTCTCGTCCCGTTCGGAGGGGGACTCGCTGGAGCTGACCCCGGCGCAGGCCGCACGTTGGCTGCTGCACACCCATTGTTGGGACACGGCCGCCATCAAGACTGGTGCAGTGGGCGATCCGCGGGTGAAGGCGGGGAAGACGACGGGGAATCCGGTCGGCCCGCTGGGGCAACTGGGCGTCGTCATGCCCAAGGGTCGTACCGTCTACGAAACTCTTCTGCTCAACATTCCCTTCGGACAGCCCCTGCTCTCTGATGACCTTCCCCAGTGGAGGCGTCGCGAGCCGGATGGCAGGGTTGAGGAGACGCTGTCCTGTGCCACTCCGGCTTGGCAGGCCCGCGCGTCTCGTGGGCTGCTGGACGTATGGACCTGGCAGTCGCGCCGTATCCGGCTGGTTCCGGAGGAGACCCCGAACGGGGTGCGGGTCACGCAGGTTGTCGTGGCCGCAGGGGACCGACTGGACAGCACGCCCGATCACGAACCTCACACCGCCTGGATCGTCGACAGTGCCACTACCCGCGGCAAGAAGAGCGGCAAAGCGAAGGCCGTCTCTCCTGTTCGTCCTCGACGACATCAGCTGGGGCGTGCTGCTTGGCGAGGTCTGAACGCATTGCTGGCGGTTGACCGCGCGGGGGAGCAGATCGATGCGACGGACGTTCGGGCAGGCTTCCACACCAGCGTTCTGCTGAGCCGCGTCAGTGCGGTCAGGGAACGGCTACCTCAGGAGTACCCGCTCCAGGTAGAGCTGACAGGCATCGCCTACGGCACTCAGTCCTCCATCGTCGAGGATGTCTTCTTCGATGAGATTCCCCTGCCGTTGACTGCGCTGAACCCGGACGGCATCGTTTGCGGCTCGCTTCTGGAGGCCCTGGGCCAGGCGGAAAGTCTCGCTGGCGCGGTCAACAATCTCTCCGCTGATCTGCGGCGGGCGGCCGGCACCGAGCCGATCCCCTGGGACAAGGGGCAACGCCCCGGGGACACCTTGCTGCACGCTCTTGATCCGCTGGTGCGGCGGCTGCTGGCCGGCCTGCGTACGGTCGGTGAGGACTTCGAGCAGTCCGAGCGTGGATTGACGGCATGGGAGCAAAAGGCCGGGCGGGAGACATGGAAGGTGGCCGAACAAGTGCTCTCCACAGCCGCCCCGGGCCTCTTCAGCGGCAGGACCGTGACGAAGGACGGCAAGGAACGCGTCTATCAGCTCAGTCGCGCCGAACGTCACTTCCTGGACCGCATGGATGAGATCCTCACCCGCCGCGCGACCCTGCGGAAGGCCGCCTGAGGGGTAGTGCAAGCTCCCGCTCTCCCACCCGTCCCGCCCACCGCACCACACACGACCGATCGGCCGTCCGACGAAAGTTAAGGGGGGAACGCCGTGTCTGCCACACCCGAGACCGGCCCCAGCAACACCACCGAACCCACAGCTTCCACGCCCGTCCGCCGCTACTGGAGCCAGTGCGTACGGAACGACGGCACCTGGCGCATCGATCCCAGGAATGGGGCCCTCGCCAAGGCCCCCGGCGAAGACCTCGCCGCCCTGCGGGCCGGCCTGGGGCAGCCGGCCGGCACGGTCCCCGCGCTCTGGCCCTTCTACACCAGTCACACGGACGGGCAGGTGACGCCGGAGCTGGAAGCCGAACACGCGGCGCTATCGCTCTATGGCCTGCATCAGCAGAGCCAGGCCCACCCCATGCACAAGCGGGGTGTCGGGCTGGGGGCGGCCCTGCGCGACCTACGTCACGACGACCGGTTCAGCACGGAAGCCGTGGACCGCCGGGTCGCAGCCGCAGTGAACACCACCTCCGTGCCGACCCTGGTATATCGGCTGCGGGGCCTGATCACCCAACTCCGGTCGGTCAAAGTGCCCTTGGATTACGACCAGTTGATGCAGGACATCAGGAACTGGCACTACCCCGAGTCACGTCGACGGGTCCGCCGTACCTGGGGACTGGCGTATCACTCCTGGAATGGCCGCCCGGTCAAGCCGTCCCCTGACCACGTCTCCTAGCGCTCTCACGACAGAGCCGCCACGCCCGTCCGCAGCCCGAATCACCGGAGAACTTCATGGTGCTCACCGCGCCCCGCACCTACATCGACGTCCACATCCTTCAGACAGTGCCTCCGGCCAACCTCAACCGCGATGATCAGGGCAACCCCAAGGAGGCGTACTACGGCGGTGTGCGACGGTCCCGCGTCTCGTCCCAGGCGTGGAAGCGGGCCACCCGTCTCCACTTCACCGAGCGTATGCCCGAGCAGGACCTGGCGACCCGCACCAGGCGTATCAGCAGTGCGCTCGCCGGCCTGATCGGCGCAGACACCGATCTGCCTGCGGAGGCTTCGTCCCGGCTGGCAGGCGCCTTGCTGGCGCCCTTGAAGATCAGTGCCGGCAAGAAGGAGGGGGACACCGCCTACCTGTTCTTCTATGGCCGCCGGCAACTCAGCGCCGTAGCCGACCTTGTCCGTGACCGCGCGGCCGAACTGGCCTCCTTGGACGACGCAGAGCTGGCCGCCGAGATCGCCCAGCTGCCGGTGCAGGAAAAGTTCAGCACCGGGCATCCAATGGACGTCGCCCTCTTCGGACGCATGGTGGCCGACATTCCCGCACTGAAGGTCGATGCCGCCACCCAGGTCGCCCACGCCTTGTCCACCCATGCCGTCGAGTTGGAATTCGACTACTTCACGGCTGTCGACGACGAGACCATGAAGGAGCAGGAAACCGGCGCCGGCATGATCGGCACCATCGGCTTCAACTCCGCCACCCTCTACCGCTACGCCTCTGTCAGCCTCCACAAGCTCCTGCACAACCTCACCGACGAAGAGGCAGCGGTCACCGCCGTCGAGGAGTTCGTCACCTCCTTCGCCCGCTCCATGCCCACCGGTTACGGCAACTCCTTCGGCCACCGCACCTTGCCCAGCTTGGTCGCGGTCGTCGTACGCACAGACCAGCCGGTCAACCTCGTCTCCGCCTTCGAGGAGCCGGTCGGGGCCCATTCCGGAATCGCCGCGGAGTCCGCCCGCCGCCTGGCGCGCGAGTACGCCACCGCTACCAGCGTCTGGGGCGACACACCCGCGTTCACCGCCCTGTGCCACACCTTCGACTCCTCCGGGAAGACCGCGGAGCAGCTCAAGGACACCTTCGCCGGGCCCGTGGCGTTCCCGAAGCTGCTGGCCGGCCTGCGCGCCCACCTCACAGACACGGTCAAGCGAGCCACCCGATGACCACCCCTCCGCCGGCAACGCCCGCCCCTCAAGGGACGACAACCGAGGCCGTACTCCTGCTCCGCCTGGCAGGCCCCCTGCAATCGTGGGGCTCTCGCAGCGCCTTCAACCGACGCGAGACCAACCCGGAGCCCACCAAATCCGGTGTGATCGGCCTGCTCGCGGCGGCTGCCGGAATGGCGCGCGAGGACCCGCTCGACGAGCTGACGCCGCTGAGCCTGGGCGTGCGCGTCGACCAGCCCGGAACGCTGCTGCGGGACTACCACACCGTCAGCGACTTCCGGGGCCGGCCACTGCTCCAGGCCGGAGTCTCGGCCAAGGGCCTCCAGAAGCCCACCTCCCCGGCCAAGCACACCCATGTGACCACCCGCTACTACCTCCAGGACGCGGTCTTCGTCGCGGCTGTCGCCGGCCCCCGTGACCTGTTGTGCACCCTGGACCAGGTCGTCCGGGCCCCCTCCTTCCCCCTTGCTCTCGGCCGCCGCTCCTGCCCTCCCACCCAGCCGCTCGCCCTCGGCCTGCGGGAAGGAAGCCTGGAACACGTTCTGCGGGAGGAGCCCTGGCAGGCCTCCCGGCGTGCCCGTGAGCAGTACGCCGGCCAGTGCGGAAGGGAGCAAGAGCTGGACCGGCCGCTGTATCCGGCGCGCATCGACCGTTCCGTAACCTTTGAGGACCCCGAAGGTGACGACGTCCTCCACGACGCCCCGGTCTCGTTCGATCCGTACGCCCGCAGCTTCACCAGCCGACGGGTACGGCACGGCTGGCTGAGTATCCCCACCGGGTTCCCCCGGCCCGACACCACCGACGACGGCCCGGACGAAGCCGCCGGACACGACCCCTTCGCCCTGCTGGGCTGGTGACCGCCATGACCTACCTCTCCCGCATCCGCATCAACCCTCTTCGCGCCGAAAGCCGTCGTCTGCTGGCCAACCCGCGTGCCATGCGAGGTGCCGTCATGGGGGGCATCCCCGACGCCCCGCAGGGCAACCGCGTGCTGTGGCGCCTGGACGCCGACAACCCCCGTCGCCCGCACCTGTTCGTGCTCACTTCCGCCAAGCCCGACTGGACCCATATCGTCGAAAAGGCCGGCTGGCCGGACGCCGACGGAGAACATGCCGCCGTCCGCGACTACGCCCCGCTCCTCGACCAGATCGCCGTCGGCCGGGAGTTCGCGTTCCGCTTGACCGCCAGCCCCGTACAAAACACCGCGGCGCCGATGAGCCCCACACCCACGCAGGCAGCCCGCCTCGCCGCTGCCGCTGACAGCGACCGCAAACGGGTACGCGGCTTCAGGCTGGGCCATAGCACCGCGAGCGCCCAGCTGAACTGGTTCCTGACCCGTACCGCCCGGTGGGGCTTCGACGTCCCCACAGCCCGTACCGACGACCCTGCCCCCGGCCTCGCCGACAGCCAGACCGTTGGCGACGCGCGCAACACCGAGAAGGGGACTGAGGACGTCGGCCCGGCACGCGACATCCGTATCACCGCAAGCCGTCGGCATTCCTTCGTCAAGAACGGGAAGGGCCCCCGCGTCACCTTCCAGAGCGCCACTTTCGAAGGGCGCCTCCAGGTAACCGACCCCGCCGCCTTCGTCACGCGCCTGCTCGAGGGCATCGGCCCTTCGAAGGCATACGGCTGCGGCCTGCTCACCCTCGCCCCACTGCGGAGCCGGACGACTCTGCAGTGACCGGGCCCTCGTCCATGATTCCGAGCATCGGGTCGTAGAGCAGCCGCCGCCCCGAAACTGAAGCGGTGCGGTCCGCGCCGAGGACAAGGGCCCTGCGGTATTTCAACCGTTCGTGCCCACCCCAGCCGGGTGGGACGGACAGCTCTGCGGCCGCTTCGGAAGGGCAGGTCGCGGGCAGCTTCACGGTGTCGGCGAGGACCTCGTCAATGAGGTCGTCGTCGGGGACGGCACCTTCCTGTGCCAGAACGCTTCCCGACAGCGTCAGGTACCTGGCACCGTCGTGGATGACTAGGACGGCCTCCACCCCAGGGTCCCCGGCACGGACCAGGGCGGTCATCCCGGCCTCGCCCTTGGCGGGAGGCACGGCGACGTAATGGAGATCGGCCAGCGTCGTTGCCTCTCTGTCGCCGCGCCGTGTCAGTAGGTGGTGGGAGGCGTTCCCGATGCGTTCCCGTCGCTCGGCCTCCTCCTGCCGCCGGGCCGCGTCGGTGTCGTCCCGCCACGCCTCCGGAACCTCGTCGTCGCCGCCGTAACCGGCCGCCACCAGCGCAGGAATATCCCCCGGGAGGCTCCAGCCGCCCGACTGCCCGGCGGCCGTGAAGACCAGGGCCGCCGTGCGCAGGAGCAGATGGCCGCCGTAAAGGGCCTGTGAGCGGGCGGGAAACCTCGGAGCGCCACGGCCGAGCGGATCCGCGTCGGTGCCATCCCGGCCAGGTAGGGCGCTCCCGGAGGCCCAACCCGTGACGATCACCCTTGGCCTGGCCAATCGGCGGGGGCGGCACATCCGGTCGCCGCGGTGCAGCCGGCCCATCCGCTGCAGCAGCGCATCGATCGGGGCCATGTCGGTGATCAGAACGTCCACATCGACATCGAATGCCTGCTCGGCGACTTGGGTGGCCACCACGATCATCTGAGGCCGGACCGCCGCGGTGCCGGTCGGCCGCGGGGCGAGCCGGTGCAGACAGTCCGCCGTGCGATCGGCACGCGTCCCGAGCGGGAGCTGCTCGTGCAGCAGCACCACCTGGTCGCCGAAGCGCTCACGCAATACGGTGCACAGCGTCTGGGCCCGTTCCACGGTGTTGCGGATGACCAGAGCGCATCCGCCGTGCCTCAGTTCTTCTTCGAGCCGGTCGGCGACTGCGGCGTCGGCGGTCGTTCCGGCTGCCCGGTGCTCCTCGGGACCCGCATCCCTCTCGGGAACGGCCTCCGGCAGGAGGACAACGTCGACGGGGCGATCCGTGCGCCAGCTGTCACAGGCCGACACGGCGGAGCGGTGACCGGTGCCGTCTGGTGCGTTCCACACGACGGTGGCGGAGGGGTACCCCTGGGGGTGGCAGAGGTCGTCCGCCGTGAACTCTTCACGTCCTAAGGCCCCGGACAGGTAGGCGTCGACAAGCGCTTGGCGCTGCGGTGTTGGCAGCGTCGCCGACAGCAGCACCACCGGTACGCCCGCCTCGCCGAACCAGCGCAGGCCCTCGAGGAGAAACTGCGAGGTGTAGACATCGCTGGCGTGCACCTCATCAAGTACGACGACCTTCCCCACCAGCCCCGCCATCCGGAGCATCACAAACTTGGTGCGGGTCGTTGCGTACAGCAGCTGGTCGACCGGGCCCACCACGAAGGGGCACAGCAGCCCGCGCGCGTACCCGAAGAACCATTCGGCCGGTACGCGCGCCACCGGCCCGCCGCCCCCGGAACCGTGCGGACCGTCGCTCGCCTGCTCGCCGTGCCGCTCGTCCTCGTCGCATTCGCCGACGGCGGCGAGCCTGATCTCCCGCGGCTCTCTCAGCAGGGCGCTCCACTCCTTGTTGAAGGTCCGCTTGCCGTGGAGCAGGGCGACCCGATCGGCCAGCTTCTCGTCGATCCGGCTCACCCACTCTCTGACCCTCCCGAACACGGGGTCGTCTGTGGACCACTCCGGCATGCTGACGAACACGCCGTCCGCGCCGAACTTCGCGGCCATGATCTCCGTCGCCATCAGGGCGGCCCTGGTCTTGCCCTCGCCCATCGGCGCCTCGATGACCATCAGGCCGGGAGCCGCCATTTGCCGCGCCGTCTCCATCGCCAGCTCTTGTGAGGGACGCGGCTCGCACCCGAACCGCTGCGCGAAGGAGTCCGGCGGCGGCTCGGGCAGCTCTCCCCATCCGCCCTGCAGACCGAGCTTCTCCCATGCCGCGGCAGCCCGTTGCCGTGCACCCTTGAAGCTCACGTCGGCCAGCTCGTCGATCCCCCGGAAGCCTGGTCCGCTGGCGATCCAGTCCGTCATCACGATGAGCCCGCTGAGCTGGAGTTGGACGGCACGCGTCGGCACCACCGCGGGGGCGAGAGCGGTGAGAGCACCCAGCCCCAGTTCCTCGGAAAGACGCTGGACGAGGGCGAGTCGTACCTCGGCCCAGCGTTCGTCGCCCTCCAACTGGCCGCGTGCCTTGCGGTCCGGCTTCAGTGCGCTCTCGACGGAGAAGAACCCGTGGTGCCCTGCGACCAGGGGCCACATCCAGTCGACGTGTTCCTCGGGCCAGCAGGCCGCCGACAGTAGCCGTCGTAGCAGATGGCCTCCGGCTCGTCCGTGATGCCATGCGAACCGTCCGGCGGTCGGCTCGTGCCACCGCAGCCCGGCCGCCCGTACAGCCTCCGCCCCCTGTGGCCACCGGCGTTGGAAGACAGGCGTGGCTTTTCCGTAGTCGTGCATCCCGCAGAGCCAGACGAACAAGCCCCGGCCCCTGCCCGGGCCGCCGGCTGTCTCGTCCAGCCGCCGGCGGGTGGACGGTGCCAGATAGCGCTCCCACATGACGTCGGCGACGGCTGCCGCGTCGAGCATGTGCGACAGCAGCAGATTCATCGTCCCGCCGCCATGGCTGGGTGTTTTTCCCACCAGAGCGCCCAGTGCCGCGTGAAGGTCCAGGCTGTCGTCCGGGCCCGGAATGCCGGCCATACTCCCCCTCTTCGCCTCGTCCACCGGTCAGGTTAGGCGATGCGAGCGGCCCCCACCCGGGTGACATCATGCCGTCGTGAGAGACGACGTCACCGTGCTGAACAGCGTGCTCAGCACGAGTTTCGGCCATGACCTGCTGACCGAGTGGATCCCCGACGCCCTCGGTGCCACCGATGTCATCCGGGACCTGGCCGGCGGAACTGTCGCGGTGCCGGAGCGGCTTGATGTCGGGTGGCTTCAGGTGCCCTTGACCCGGCGGACGGAGCGTGTGCCCGTCGTGCCACCAGCCGTACGCGCCCATGCGCACCTCCTGGTGGAGCGCTCGCTGCTCCGCCAGGAGCCGCGCCCGGAGGTGTTCAGCTACGGTTCCCCGGTCTGGGACTACCGCTCCGCCTACCGGGCACGACAGACCCGTATGCGCGAAATGGCACGCCGAGGTGATCTGCCACTCGTCCTGAGGCTCGACATTCACCGCTTCGGCCAGTCGCTTCCCCTGCACGTACTGCTCGATGCTCCCTGGATGACCGGCGAGTTGGCGGGATATCTGACCGAACTGCACCGTGCTACCGGCCGGTGCCTCCTGCCCGGTCACCGCTGGGCCAACCGGCTCGGTACCGCAGCGCTAGCCCCGATCGACGTGCTCCTGGCCGTGACGACGCCGGGCCGGTGGCTTCGCTGGGGCGACGACTGGCATGTCTTCGTCCGCGACAGCGCGGAAGCGGAGCAGGTCCGCGGCGTTGTGGAAGGCGGGCTGGAAGCACTCGGACTGTGGTTGTCCGAAGACAAGAGCACCACTGAGCCGGTGAACGACCTGTTCGCGGGACCGGCACACGACGTCGCGGGCCACCCGCCCGAGGTATGGCGCAGGGGCATACAGGACGCCGATGTACGTGCCCTCAGGTACGCCCTGGCCCGTATCGAGCCCGACGAGGAGGTGTCCCGGGCCCTTGCCAGCACCGTACGAACGTGGCCGGTGCTGCTGCCGCGTGCGGTCCAGTATCTCGACCGCGCCGTGGGTACCTCAGCGGGCCAAGAGGCGGCGCGCGAACTGCTGGAAACCGCCCACACGAATCTATTTGTGGCCGCACGGATACTTGCCCTGGCCGGCCGGCACCAGGCACTTGCGTCGGGCGTTTCCGACAGGCTGCTGGGCCTGGCCGCCGGCTGCGAGATCTCCGGGCTGCGGGCCCTGGCAGCACGCGTCGCCCTGTGCACCGGGCGTCGGCGGCTGGTACCCGAACCACCTCTGCACCTGCTGCGCTGGACCGCTCAAGGCGCGGACATCCGGCGGAATCCGCCCTCCGTGGCCACCCTCCTGTGACACCGTCATCCCCGTGAACCGGGCGGACACGCGATCGAGGGGGATGGATGGAACAGCGGCGCGGATCACGGGAGCAGGCCGACTGGACCACGCTTCCCACAGCTGACCAACACCTGGTCCAATCCATA
Organism: Streptomyces sp. 2323.1; assembly: GCF_900221035.1. NCBI lineage: Bacteria > Bacillati > Actinomycetota > Actinomycetes > Kitasatosporales > Streptomycetaceae > Streptomyces > Streptomyces sp. 2323.1. The sequence goes on from NZ_LT907981.1 coordinate 6,888,461, forward strand.
GCGGTGGCCCTGTCGAGTATCGACCGGCTCCTGCCACCGCACGCCTGGCATCTCAAAGGTTCGACGGCGCTTCTCGGGTGGATGGGCCCTTCAGCCCGAATGCCGAACGATGTCGATATGGCCCTTTCCGCGAGCGCGGGCCGACTGCTGCTGTCCGCCTCCGAACTTCCTCCGGGACTTCAGGGGGAGAGTCTCCGGCTGCTGCGTTCGGAACCCGTGGTGTTCAGCTCGCCCGGCAAGGCGACCGTACACCGGGCATTGGTCCTCGTACGGGCGGGGGAGGCTATCGGGAAGGCCCTGCTCAACATCCTGCTGGTGCCGGACGCCGAGGCGGCGCGCGACAACCGCACCGCACCCCTTGACTTCCCCGGCCGGGACGCCCCGGTCACCGTACCGGCGGCGACCCTCAGCCGGTGCCTGGCGCAGAAGCTGCTGCGCTACACCCGACGGCGCGACGGCGGCAAGATCAATACGCGTTGGACCGATCTCACGGACTTCCTGCTGGCCGCTGCGAGCCCCTTGGCACCCGCACTGCTCCTGGATGAGGTGCGGCGTGACGTGGCGATTGAATTCGCCGCCATGGGGCGCACGTGGCCGGACCACCTGCCTCAACCACCGCGGGAGTGGCTGGATTTCTGGGACACGGCAACCTTCCGGGACGGCTTGGAGTTCGGCCGCCTGCCTGAAGCAGCGGACCGGCTCGCAGAGTTCTGGAATCCGGTACTGGAGACGAGAGTTGCTCCGTACGGTCCCTCTACCGCATCGGCACCGCCGACGGCGCCACAGGTGTGGTTGCCCAGCACATGGCAGTGGGCAACCGCATGAGGTCACGGGTCACGTTTCCGCCGCCGTGCCCGGTATCGATTCCTGTATCGATGCGCAGAGTTGGTCGAGGTGGACCCGTGCGGTGGGCGGCAGGTGCAGATGCCACCAGTCGTGCCATCGCAGTGCGTGCGCGAGATGGTGGAAACCCGGGGAGTCGGGACCTGCCCTCCGCAAAGCGGACAGGAAGCCGACCACGGAATCGGCCGTTCGGGAGCCGAGGGGGGTGCCGAAACCGTGAAAGAACCGCTCCTGGTGTCCCGTGCCCTTGAGGGTCTTGGTCACGTGAAGGCTGAAATGCGCGCGGCGGCGGGCCGCGGTGAGTCCCAGCCTGTCCATGGGCGCCACACCGGCCCCACTGTGCATGTGGCCTGCACTCTCACCGTTCGCCGTGAGCACCGCCGAACGCATCAGCGCGGCGTCGGAGACGATGCCGGAGAGGCCGTCCCCCAGCGTCGCGAAAAGCCGGCCACCGGCCGTGACCGCATCGTTCAGGGTTCGCAGATGGCGTGAGAGCAGCGATTCACGCCGCACCCGAAGTCGGTATGCCCGGTCCAGCACGTCCGTCAACGGCAGGGATCCGTCGAGCCAGGCCGCGGTCAGGGGGAGCAGTTCGTGCGCACTGCCCTCCGTAAGACGCTGACGGCTTTCCCGATCGAGGGTGCCCCATTCGATGTCGTGAACGTCGCTGACCGCGTAGAGACCTCGCTGCGGTGGCCTCTGCGCGAACACGTCCCAGGCGTCGGCCGACGGCACGCCCGGAAATCGCGGATCTTCTCCCGGTCGGGCGCCCGAGCCCTCGTCGGTACCGCCCAGCGGCCGGACAAGGACACCGGCGAGCAGCGAGGCCGCCAGCTCAGGTGACAGGAGTCCTGGCACCCGTAGCAGGACGTCATGGGCGCGGCACGGCCGAAGGTCCGGCCGGTCTCGTCGTAGCCGGGCGGCCATCGATATGGCGTAGCAGGCATGCAGCAGCCTCTCCCGTCGCTCGTCGTCACTTCCGCTGAGGGAAACGAGGTCGAAGGCCCAGCCGTGTCGGACGTCGCTGTCGCTGCCTCCAGCCGGTGGCTTCTTGGACAGGCACGCGGGGACGGCGTGTTTCCCGGTGCGGACCAGGACCAGGTCCTTGCCGTAGTACGAAGGGCTCCATGCGGTGCCGAGGCAGTGCCCGATCGCCGCTAGGCTCTGCCGGACTCGTGAGAGCCCCGCCATGTGATCCCCGCTGTCCTCCACGCTGGCGCGCAACGCGCTCGTGACGACAACCACGCTCGCCTCTTGATGTGGCTCGCGGGCGAAGCGGGCGAGCACATCCCCCGTGTCCGCACATCCCAACGGGTATCCGGGAGCATGCCGGGGCGGCCAGGAGAAGGCCGGTGGCGGCGTCACCGCCTGCCACCCCGCCACTTGCGCCGGAAGAGATCCACGAACAGCCTGCGCAGTCCAGGGAACAGCGTGACGAGGCCCACGGTGACCACACCGGTCGCTCCGAGGATCCGAAACAGCGACGAGGACCCGGCCTGAGGAAGCCCCTGCCAGATAGCGAGCCCCGTGGTCAACGGTAGGCCGACCGCAGCGAGCAGGCCGAGTATCGCGTTGGTCGTCTCCGTCTCGGCGGACTGCACCTGGCGGGACAGTTCGCCGAGGTCGCTGACGAGGCTCTGCAGTGACTGCGGCAGACCGGCACTCTGCTGCCATGCCCGCACCATGGCATCGACCGTTCCTTGTCGGCCGAAGCCGGCCGCCCAGTAGCTGCGGCGGAAAACGAGCAGATCCCTTTCCATCTGCGCCACTTTCCGCCGACGGGGTTCGTGCTCGCCGATCCGCGCCACTTCGCTGCCGAAAGCGTCCAGCACGGTCTGCTGCAACCGGGCCAGAGCCAAGGCATCGGCGTACAGCGTCGCAAGGTGGTAGCTGGTGCCGTCGTAGTAGTTACGTGGAACTCCGACACCCGGATCCTGCTCGGTGCCCACCAGGGTGAGACCACGAATACCCAGCACGCCCCGGACCTTGGTGGGCAGCGGCAGGCGCATGGCGTGGAGTTGCGCCGCGGCCTCCGGGCCAGGCGGATACAACGTTGCGTGATGCAGATGCCACAGCCACTGATCGAGGGAATCCCAATTCCGCTGCGCACGCCCCGGATGCAGCCGCACCAGACCACTCTGGGGGGTGACGAGGGTGCAGTGCACCGCCTCCCGCTCGGTGTCAGCGATCCGGCACCCCGACGGCAGCTGCCGTGCAACCCAGGCTCGTTGGGCGCCCTGCCCGTGGTGCGGGTCGACGTCAGCGCACTCCTGGAGGGTTTTCGGTAGCTGCGCCGGCGGATCCGGCGGCAGACTGCCATGCAGAAGAGCCACTCCGTTCGCGTGAACCGGTGAGCCCATGTCCTTCAGCGCGCCGAGCGCAGTGTCGTTCAGGCGCACCAACTCGATAGCTGAAAGCTGGAAACGGGAAGGCGACGCCTCTGCCTGGGGCACCTCCTGATGCCACCGGACGTGCTGCCCCCACAGGAGCGGTTCGAGGTGACGCTGAGTGTATGCGGCACGGCGGGATGCGCTGGACACCACTTCGTCGGGCCGGCCAACGCGCCAGCGCCGTTCCAGAGGGCCTGCACGGAAAGGCGCCCCAGGGACGTCATCGAGGTGGACAGCGATGATCAGGACGGTATCCCTACGGATGAGCGCCCGAGGGTCATCCCGTCCCGAGGTGAGTCCGTGACGATAGCCGGTACGGCTCATGCGAGGCAGTCCAGCGCCTCGCGAAGGTAGCCACGCCGCTCCGAAGGCCCCACCTGCCGCCACCGCCTCGGCCCCTCGGAAACCTCACCCCGCACCAGGACGCGTGCGTACCGGCTAACCGGCGCCCCCCTGGCAACCAGGGTCATCGTGCCGGGCAGCGCTCTCGCCCGGTGGAATGCGAAAGCCGACATGCCGTATGTGTCGCCTGCGCACACCGTGGCTGTTCGATGCCCTGTCACGACCACTCGCTCCCTGCGGCTTGCGTCGAATCGGTACCCCCCTTCGCGGGGCTCGTAGCGGACGACCCGGTAGCCCGGAGACCGGGACGATTCCGTGCCGAGGCGGGGGGCGCTGTCGACGAGGGGTTCGTCGGCTTCGGTGATGTCCAACAAGCTGTTGTTCACGGTTCCGCGCAACACGATGGACGAGAAGTCCCACCGGTGATCATGGGCTTGTGAGTCTTCTTCACCAGCAAGCCAGACGTGCAGGAAAAGCCGTCTTGAGTCCTCGGCTACCAGCGCCAAGGGCAGCTTGACGAAGCCGTTCGGGTGCGCCACGGGCGCGGCTATTGCAGGGGCGCGGAGCGTGACGTCGTAAGAGTCGTGCAACGCCGCGATGAGCGCGGACCTGGCCAGCCCCTGAGGTACGGGCTCCCGATCGGTAGCTTCGCGGTGGTGCGGCACTGGGTTCGTCCCTGAGGCGTCGACTCGACCTGTTCGCACAGTGCTCCTCGTCGTCTCGCATTACCCACTTACCGTCAGTTTAAGGGACATGGGATGCCGGATGCCGCTCTTATGTTCGGACTGCCGGTGTGTACCGGACCGGAAAGCCGCAGTCCGCGAGGTTTGTTCAGGGCTGCTCGGGAGGCACCACTATCCGGCACGGCTCGCTCGCGTTAGCACGGTTACCGAATGGGCGGGGACTGGGCGTCGGCACGTTCTGCCGACTGGCTAGAAGAGGCCGGTGCGCATGTGCTGCGTGAGGTTGTCGAGGACCTCGCGCAGCCACGGGCTGCGGACGGGGTGTCGCGCAGGACGCCCTCCAGGGACCAACCCGCATGCGCGGGGACCACTTCGCCATCCTTGAGGTCAAGAGCGAAGAGGAGGGACCAACCCCGCATGAGCGGGGTCCACCGGGGGTCGGTGTAGTAGCTGTGCTCGGCCCGGGGGCTAACCCCGCATGCGCGGGGAGCAGCAGCTCAACGTCGGCCTGGGCCGCATCGAGATGGGACTAACCCCGCGGGTGCGGGGAGCAGCCGAACGTGGGCCATCAAGCCCGGCCATGTAGGGACCATCCCCACAGGCACGGGGAGCAGGCGCGAGCTGCTGCACCCCAGCCAACTCAAGCCGGGATCATCCCCGCGCGGGCGGGGACCACTGACAGACGGCACCATCTGTGGAGCCATCCCCGCTTTAACGGGGCAAAGTGGTTCTTTGTGGCATGTCTTGGACTCATTCTCCAACGCGTGCAAGGCCGCGCATTACAGCTGCGACATACCTACCTCCCCCCATCGCGGCAACACCAACGACCGCGATCGCAGTACATCCTGCCAAGAGGCTGAAGACCTCGTGCGGAGACTTCCCCTGAAGGTACAAGACACTGCCCATCACCTGGCACGGGACAACACTTAGTACGTAGATGACAGGCGCTAAGGCCCCTGACGGACGCTCACCATTCATGTGCTTCATCATTCTCCTGAGTGTGAACTTGTGCGCTCCTGACGGTGCACTGAGCCAGCAAGAAGGCTGGCGATCCCTCCAACCGAGACTCTTAGTTGAGTCTGAAGCATTGACCGCACCCTCTGTGTTGCCGATTCGCGATTGACGGAACAAAGTCACCCTTTCGGTAGGGCTGGTGCAACACCAGAACGACTGTTGTGAAGCGGCACGCCCCGCGGGAGCGGGAAGCAGGGGTAAGCAGGCGAAGCCGACCTCGTCTCGCAGGGACCAACTCTGCGGGTTGCGGGGAGCGGAGGTCGGCGGTGCCCCCGGGGCCCCGATCCGCGGGACCACTCGGGGGCGGGGGCAGTGGGCTGGGGCATCGATGGCGAGGCTCGTCCAGGGGCCAACCCCGCATGCACGGGGACCACGGTGTGGACCAAGGGCGGTCGATGGGGTGCAGACCAACCTCGCATGCGCGGGGACCACTGCGTCGTGATCGACTTCCGTAGTTCGGTGTCGGGACCAACCCCGCATGCGCGGGAACCACACAGACCAGGAGACCGCCATGCTCGCAGCCACGGGACCAACCCCGCGGGTGCGGGGAGCAGATCTGTCCGGCGCTTCGGCTGCCGCGTGGCCGGGGACCAGCCCCGCATGCGCGGGGACCACCCTGACGGTGACCTGACGGATCCGTACCGCGCAGAACCAACCCCGCATGCGCGGGGGCCACATAGTCGCTCGACGGCGCCGCATTTGTGACGAGGGACCAACCCCGCGGGTGCGGGGAGCAGAGACCCACCCGGCCCCTGCGGTCACGTTGATCGGGACCAACCCCGCGGGTGCGGGGAGGAGGCCGCCCTCCCCCTTTCTTCGGGAGACGACATGGGACCAATCCCGCGGGTGCGGGGAGCAGTCCGGGATGCCGGCGTCGCGCGCGAGTCGGGCGGGACCAATCCCGCGGGTGCGGGGAGCAGGGAGAACGCTGCGCCTCGGTGAGCTGGTACTTGGGACCAACCCCGCGGGCGCGGGGAGCAGACCACGTTGAGGCTCAACCCCACCTTACGGCTGGGACCAACCCCGCGGGTGCGGGGAGCAGGGCATCGACCGCGACCTCATCGCGCGGCAGATGGGACCAACCCTGCGGGTGCGGGGAGCAGGCCGGGCCCGCTGTTACTGCCGCGATCCACGCGGGACCAACCCCGCATGCGCGGGGACCACTCATCCCCGACCCACGCCAGGACGTCGTCCGCGGGACCAACCCGCCTGCGCGGGGACCACAGGCTGATCGTGCGGCCCCGGCGTTCACTGATGGGACCAACCCGCATGCGCGGGGACCACCCTGGATCTCGCGGCGCCACCCGCTCCACCGCGGGACCAACCCCGCATGCGCGGGGACCACGATGCCATCGGCCGGATCATTCATTGCCCCTGGGGACCAACCCCGCGGGTGCGGGGAGCAGCTCATGGCGTAGAAGGGGTGGATGTGCGGCTGATTTCAAGCGAGTCGAAGGCGCTGGTCGGGGGCGTCTCGACGTAGGGGGTCGGGTGACTCGTTAATACGCATCAGCCAGTCGTAGGTGCGTACCTGGATATGTGAGCGCCGGGCATGGAGTTCCCGGATGTCGGCAGCCGCGTCGTCGGCGTCCTCGCGAGCCATGATGATCAAGCCGGGAACCTCGGCCGTGATGCCCGGCAGGCCCAGTCCGTCGGCACCGCGCGCGGAGCGGGCGTAGTGCAGGTTGTTGGAAAGCCACTTGCGCCAGTCCTCGATCTGGTCGACCGCGTGGCGCAGGGTTTTCGTCGCCCGCTTGTTGCCGGGGTTGGTCAGGCGGCTGACCGGACTCTCCAGCTCGACCAGCGTCCAGCGAAGCCCTAGGGAAGTCTCACCGGCGATCATGAAGTCGGCCATGTAATGGTTCCCGAGCTGGACCTGGGGCCGAACCCAGGTGTCGTGGGTGCCCACGACGGTACCGGCCAGCAGCGCCGGGTGCTTCTCCAGCAGTCGCTGCATCGCGGCTTCGTCGTCCGCTGCCTCCAGTGCGTTGCGGAGAGCTTCGACCGCCGCCTGGGTCGCTGGGAAGCCGATCCGCCAGGGGGCCAGCTGCGCTTCCTCGGCTCGTGTGATCCGGGACGGGTTACTTTGGACCGCAGCGGCGTATTCGCGCGCCAGGCTGAGCTGGTCGAGATAGCCGTCCTCGCTGGGGCGGGTGATGCGGGTGACCCGGTGCGGGGCGGTGCCGAGCCCGTGGCCACCCCGGAAGTGCAGCCGGCCGTTGGCGCCGACTGACGAAATCTCGCCGTACAGGTCCGGGCCCCTGCGTCGATCGCGGGCGGTAACAACGTCATCGACTTCGGGCTCCAGTTGGCGTAGGGCAGCGACGGACTCACGGTCACGGGCGACGCGTAGCCAGGCGTTGAGCACTTCCCGGCACTTGAGTTCATCCATGCTGGGAACCGCGAGGTCGGTGCGCGCCGCGAGATCGAGGAGGACCTCGTACTCTTCGTCGCCGAAGTCCCTGGCAAGCACAAGCTCCAAAGGTGCCCGTAGCAGGACGCGCAGCTCAGCTGCGGCGACCGGAACGGGTGTGGTTTGCCCCAGGTCGGTGCCCAGGGCCCGCGCGACGGTGATCTGCGCGTCTGTAGGCGCCGCGCACTTGCGTTCGAGGCCATCGGCCACGGCCTGCCACTTGAGCTCCGGCACTTTCCCCTCCCTATAAACCGACTTGCCCACCGTAGCCACAATCGGCGACGCGGTGTTGCGGTTCCTCCACCTGGGGTAACGAGTGGAACAGAAGGGACGGCACCGGAGTTTTGGACGTGATGACCACAGTCCTCGTGGTTACGGGTGCCGGTCAACCAGATGGAGCGGGCTCCTACGGGAGGGGCCGTGCAGTCGCTGCGGAAACCACGGCCGACCGTCTTCGAGCCCTTGAACGTGGCCAGCCTCCAGCGGGGCCGGTCCGGCACGCTGTCGTCGTCGCGCGCGGGCAGGCTGCCCCGGCTCTTCCGGCTGCGGGCAGCGCCGAAGCTGATGCCCACGTGGGAGGCGACCTCGGTTTAAGCCCCAGAGCTGTTGGTCGTCGGCCATCGTGACCTTTCCGTTCGTCGGGATGAGCGAACGCAACGCAGGGCAAGGCCGCCCCTGCCTTGCTCGGCGCAGTGCTCCCCCCCGCGGGTGCGGGGAGCAGCCGGAGTCCTGGTTCATCTTGCGGAGCACGGTGGGGCCAAACCCGCGGGTGCGGGGACTACGCCGGGCGACACACGGGCGCGCCACTAGTCCAGGGACCAACCCCGCATGCGCGGGGACCACACGGTGGTTCGGCGGCGGTGAACGGTCTCCGAGGGACCAACCCCGCTTGCGCGGGGACCACCGACACAACCTGCCCTCCGGCGCCTGGGTCCAGGGACCAACCCCGCATGCGCGGGGACCACTACAGCCGTCTTGCGGAAGCGCTGGTGAAGCAGGGACCAACCCCGCGGGTGCGGGGAGCAGGCCGCGATGAGGACCGCCACCTTCTGGAATCCGGGACCAACCCGCGGGTGCGGGGAGCAGTCCGACGACGACATCCGCAAGGCCGCCGCCGAGGGACCAACCCCGCGGGTGCGGGGAGCAGCCCGAGCAGAAGAAGCCCATGGAGCTAATCGCGGGACCAGTCCTGCATGCGCGGGGACCACACGTACCCGCCCCACACGCTGTTGTCGGCGGTGGGACCAACCCCGCATGCACGGGGACCACAACACGTTCGACCCTGTCACCGGGCGCCAGGAGGGACCAACCCCGCATGCGCAGGGACTACCCCCACCAGGGCACGTCGACCGGGGTCATGATGGGACCAACCCCGCAGGCGCGGGGACAACGACGAGGTGTATCGCCGGGCCGGCGTGAAGCTGGGACCAATCCCGCATGCGCGGGGACCACTTCGGCTCAAGTTCCTTCAGGCGCTTCCGGAGGGGACCAACCCCGCATGCGCGGGGACCACCCCTGGGTGGACTGGGTGGTCTGGGTGGTATGGGTGCTCACGGGACCAACCCCGTATGCGCGGGGACCACGAGGCAAGGTCTTTGACGTGGTCGGAAGCGCCGGGACCAACCCCGCATGCGCGGGGACCACTACAGCGTGCTGCCGACCGTGGGACCAACCCCGCATGCGCGGGGACCACCCAGTGCAATACGGTGCAGCATTTTGCAGCGTGGGAGCAACCCCGCACGCGCGGGGACCACTGGGCGAGAGTGATCTGCTGGAGTTCGACCCCGGGACCAACCCCGCATGCGCGAGGACCACGCCGACCAAGACGACAAGGGGCAGGGGATGGAGGGACCAACCCCGCATGAGCGGGGACCACCGCCAGGTCCGCATCGGCGACGAGTGGTACGAGGGACCAACCCCGCATGCGCGGGGACCACCGCCAGGTCCGCATCGGCGACGAGTGGTACGAGGGACCAACCCCGCATGCGCGGGGACCACGACGCCTTCGCCCAGGTCCTCACGAGCGGCGCGGGACCAACCCCGCATGCGCGGGGACCACCGACCCGCGGGGCCGACCCTCCGAACGCGCATGGGACCAACCCCGCGGACCACTCGTCCAGCTCCTCAGCGAACTCAGCGTCCCAGGGACCAACCCCGCATGCGCGGGGACCGCTGAAGAAGGCCGGGCTCAACGAAGACTCCGCAGGGACCAACCCCGCATATGCGGCGACCGCGCGGTCCGGCTGAACAGCGGCAGCAGTTAAGAGGGACCAACCCCGCATGCGTGGGGACCACGGTCTCGAAGTTGTGGCGGCCCATCAGGCGGCGGGACCAACCCCGCGGGTGCCGGGGAGCAGCCTCACCCAGGCTGGCAGCAGCATCGACCGCCTGGGACCAACCCCGCATGCGCGGGGAGCAGCCGCCGGTCAGCCAGACCTCCACTGGTCCTCGGGACCATCCCCGCGGGCGCGGGGAGCAGACTTCGTGACCTGCATCGTTGCACGCGCACACCACGGCTTTGAACCACTTCCACCGACTCCAACATTCAGGACATCACCCCCTTGTGCACCAAGACCCGCTAACGTTCACCGCCCCTTTGTGTCGGAGAGCTGTCACCCAGACTGCCCGCACAGGAGCCGGCCCCGAGACAAAGTCGAGGGGAAAACTCCGCCAGCTCTGATCGCGGAGGCCATTCCGGCCGGCGCAGGGAACAGCGGAACGCCGGGTGAGCCATCTCCGCCCGCTCCGGGCCACTCCGATGCGGACGCGTAGCAGGAGGCGACGAGCCGCCGCACGCCCGGTCGTGGAGCCATCCCCGCACGCGCGGGGAACAGTCCGCCAAGTATCTCGGCGACATCATGGACCAGGGACCATCCCCGCGGGTACGGGGAGCAGGGCATGCACGACATCAGCGAACGGGTCGTCATGGGGCCAGCCCCGCGGGTGCGGGGAGCAGGTGCCGTCGTGGTGGGTGAGTTGCCACCGCTCGGGACCATCCCCGCGGGTGCGGGGAGTAGACGGCCCGGACGACGACCGGCTGAAGGAGGCCGGGACCATCCCCGTAGGCCCGGGGAGCAGGCATCGAAGGTCGATCGGGGCGCAATCCGGCTGGGGCCATCCCTGCGGCTGCAGGGAGCAGGAGCCGACCTACGTCCCGCGCACCCGCCGCGCGGGACCAACCCCGCGGGTGCGGGGAGCAGGCGGAGACTGCGAAGGAGTCAGGCTGCTGGTGGGAACCATCCCGCAGGCGCGGGGAGCAGACTTCGTGACCTGCATCGTTACACGCCCAGCACCATGTTCTGAACCACTTTCACTAACTCAGGCTTTCACGACATACAGGTACAGCTTCGAGGCCACGCGGCTCTTGGGACAGGAGGGCTTCAGGTCTTGCCCTGGCGCTCCGTGGCGACCGCGCGAAGTAGAAGGACGACGACCGCACAGCGAGCAGCGAGGCGGCACCATCCCACGCGTGCGGGGAGCAGTCTGCCTGTGCGAAGCTGCGGCGCTCTGCTACGGGAACACCCCCGCAGCAGTCCTGGATGATCCATCAGCGACCGCGCCGCGGGACCACCCCCGCGAGCGCTGAGGGGCAGGTCCCCCGCATGCGCGGGGACCACCAGCCGGCGAGCGTGCCGCCGTCCTCGTCGAAGGGACCAACCCCGCATGCGCGGGGACCACAGGTCGGCGATCCAGTGCTCGGCGTCGGGGTGGGGACCAACCCCGCGGGTGCGGGGAGCAGACGCCGGAGCGCTTCTCCGCGGCGAGGATCATGGGACCAACCCCGCGGGTGCGGGGAGCAGAGACGCTCGACCGTGCTCGTCATCGCGAGTCCGGGACCAACCCCGCGGGTGCGGGGAGCAGGCTTCGTCATCGCGCTCTCCGTCCTCCCGAAGGGGACCAACCCCGCGTGCGCGGGGACCACCACCCGGCTCACCCGACCACGGCCGACGGCGGGGGACCAACCCCGCGGGTGCGGGGAACAGAAGACGAGGACGTGCCAGTGCGGGTGCCAGCCGGGACCAACCCCACGGGCGCGGGGAGCAGTCGGCCGACCAGGCGCCGCTGCGCCAGCTGGTGGGACCAACCCCGCGATTGCGGGGAGCAGGCCGTCTCCAGGATCTCGTCCCAGGCCATGCCGGGACCAACCCCGCATGCGCGGGGACCACGAGTAGTCCTGGATCTGCAGAGCTCCGCTGACGGGGCCGGCCCCGCGTGCGCAGGGACCACGGCCGACCGTCGAGGCGGACGAACCACTCCGGGGGGCCAGCCGCGCATGCGCGGGGAGCACGGGAGAGCAGCTCCAGGATCTGCGCGATCCCGGGGACCAGCCGCCGGCGGGTGCGGGGAGCAAGCCTTCCCCACCCGAACGGAGTCCGAAATGCAGGGACCAACCCCGCATGAGCGGGGACCACAAGGGCAACCGGGCCTTCGACCTGCAAGACGCGGGACGAACCCCGCATACGCGGGGAGCAGGTTTGCCTGTCCCGTTCCCGTTCGTCGCAGTAGGGACCATCCCCGCGGGTGCAGGGAGCAGTACGCCGTGGTGCCGGGGACGATCCACCAGACGGGACCAACCCCGCGGGTGCGGGGAGTAGGTCGCTGCGGCGGCATTCAGGCCGCGCTGGATGGGACCAACCCAGCATGCGCGGGGACCACAAGTTCGGTGTCCGACTGCATGCCATGACGCAGGGACCAACCCCGCATGCGCGGGCCACTCGACCTTCTTCAAGTCGATGATCACCAGAGCGGGACCAACCCCGCATGCGCGGGGACCACGATCAGCTGCATGCACCGTGGTGCGCCGATGCGGGGCCAACCCCGCATGCGCGGGGACCACTGAAGGGGACGGCCCTTCGGCCACACGCTCATGGGGACCAGCCCCGCATGCGCGGGGACCACTGGCCGTGAGCTGTGGTTTCAGGAAGACGGTGAGTTGTTCTTGCTTACTTTCAGCAATTCGGACATAGTGCCCTTCGATTAGGTTGCAGGTCCAGCAGGGCAGTTGTGGTCCACGGAGCCTTTGCGGCCTGGGGCACCGCTCCGGCGTTGTACCGCTGGTGCATGTGATGTCGGTGTCCCCAGGCTAATACTGGACTCTTTGTATCCGTCACGGTGGATCTTGCCGGTTTGAGCCAGCGCCATGGTGGAAGTCCAGGGGGAGGCCGGGCTGGTGCTGTTCGCGCGTCGCAGCTGGGCCAAGGCTCTCCGTGCCGGTGACTAAAGAATGTGAGCTGCTCCGGCGGAGACCGTTCGAACTGCGTGGTCATCCATTTGCACGCATGGCTCGGCAGGCCATGGGCTGGAGGCACGTCTGGCCCGGGGCGGCGTCTGCCGGGGGAAGCGGTGTGGCGATCACCTAGGAGCTGGAAGCGCGGTGGCCCGTGGTGTGACGAGCCCGCCACCGAGTGGGCAGACTCTGGCGACGCCGGAGTCTGCCCGCGCACTTCGCCTCCGCTGACCTCAGGAAAGCGCATCATGGCGTACATGTTGAACTACAACCTTCCCGTCCCCGATGTGGATGACGCCGGTGTCCTGGCCGCGCTGGTGGCTGAGGGCGATGATCTCGACGTCCGGGTCGCGGCAGTGCACGACTGGTCCATACCGACACCGGCACCGGGCTGGACGGTGGCCCACCAGATAGCCCATCTCGCGTGGTCGGACGCAAACGCACTCAGCGCCTTACGCACTCCGGACGCGTTCAGCGTCGAGCTTGGGCGGGCGAAAGCCGAAGGCAGCGGGTATGCCGACAAGGCCGCCGCCGCGGGAGCGGCCAAACCGCGGTCGTTACTTCTGGACGAGTGGCGGGATGGTCGAGCGGAACTGGCGGCGGCGCTGCTCGACACGCCATGGGACCACGCATTCCCCTGGTATATGTCGAAAGTGACCCTGGCCCTGATGGTGCCCCTTCGTCTGATGGAAACCTGGGCACACGGACAGGATGTCTTCGATGCTGTGGGCGTGGCGCACCGCCCGACGGATCGACTGCAGCACGTGGCTTCGCTGGGGGTGTTGGGACGGGTGCTGTCCTTCGCCGCCGTCGGACTGCCTGAGCCGGCGGCCCCCTTCCGCGTCGAGCTGACAGCATCTGACGGACAGACCTGGGTGTGGGGCCCGAGGCTGCCGCGCAGCGGGTACAGGGCAGCGCCATGGACTTCTGCCTGTGTGTCACCCGGCGTCGCCCCTGGTCCGAGACCGACTTGACGGCGACCGGCGAGGACGCACAGAAGTGGCTGGAGGTGGCCCGCATCTTCCTCTGAAAGCTTGTTGGGGTGGCTGGTCATGCTCTCCGCCTGAGCCCTGAGGCGAGACTTCTCGGCCTTCTGGGACAGGCCGATCTTGCCGATGAAGACCCTGCTGTTGGCGGCGGCCGATGCCTAGACGGTCCGGTGGCAGGGGTGGTGGGTGGCCTGCGGGCAGAGTCACAGTATCCCGGCCAGCGGGCAATGCGCGTACCGTAGCGCCCAGTTGACGTGGAGGGGGCTCGCATGCAGCACGGGGACGTGGACTACATGGCCGCGCTGGAAGCCATGGTGGGGGTTCTGAAGAGGTGGGCCCGAGAGGGCAGGACCGACACCTACAAGTCGCTGAGCACGGCCGTGGCACCTGAGCACAGGGTGCATTATCACGGGCGGATGATGTCGCTCCTGCTGGCGGACGTTTGCCGCCGGGACAGCACCGGCCCCGAGCCGATGCTGTCGGCACTGGTGGTCAATGGATCCAGTCAGAAGCCGTCCGACCAATTCTTCGAGCTGGCCGTTAGTGAGTTCCGCCGTCGGGACCCGGACTGGAGCTGGGAGCGGGAGCGGGACGCAGTGTTTGCTCGATACCGCGACGTGATTTCGCCGTGAGTGGTGCCGTGCCCGGGCCGTCGTAGGCAGACCGGCTCTCTTTCCCTCCATCTGCTACGCAGCGTAACTGTGCATCGGCATGCGACACCGCGGGTACCGGGGACCCACCCCTGCATGCGCAGGGACCACGCATTCCATGGGAAGGCAACCGGAGTTGGCACGGGACCAACCCCGCCTGCGCGGGGACCACAGGTTCATGGCCTCCGCCATGCGCTGCGCCGCGGGACCAACCCCGCATGCGCGGAGACCACCCGCGGTTGTCGGCTCGGTGGTGCTCAACTCGGGGACCAACCCTACATGCGCGGGGACCACGGCGGAGCGGGCTGTGAACCAGCTCGGTACCGAGGGACCAACCCGCATGCGCGGGGACCACAGGGCTTCAAGGTCACCGACGCGCGGAAGGTCGGGACCACCCCCGCATGCGCGGGGACCGCCTGCGAAGGATCAGGGAGTAGAGCCCCGACTCGGGACCAACCCCGCGGGTGCGGGGAGCAGAACGGAGAGACGCCAGTGAGCATCCACATGATGGGACCAACCCCGCGGATACGGTGAGTAGTTGCAGACACCATCCTGCTTGTCGATCTTGTTGGGGCCAACCCCGCAGACGCGGAGACCACCGCAAGCTCCTGCCGCCGTCCTGCCCCGCCAAGGGGCCAGCCCCGCATGTGCGGGGAGCAGACCGACCAGGCACGGGGGTGCTTCGCGGCCGAGGGACCAACCCCGCATGCGCGGGGACCACGGTATCGGCACCGAGACCCTGGGCCGCGAGTGGGGACCAACCCCGCATGCGCGGGGACCACGTTCCCGAGTTCGTGAAGGCAGGACTCCGAGGAGGGACCAACCCCGCATGGGCGGGGACCACGACAGCGTGGGGGACATCGTCCGGCCGGGCGCGGGACCAACCCCGCCTGCGCGGGGACCACGTCAACATCAACGCGAACGGCGTCGATCACACGGGACCAACCCCGCATGCGCGGGGACCACAGGCGTTGACCGCCTGCTGGACCGCGGTGAGGGGACCAACCCCGCATGCGCGGGGACCACATCGCGCAGGGCTATGCCGAGACGCTGTCGCAGGGACCAACCCCGCATGCGCGGGGGCCACAGGCTGTGAGCTGCGGTTTCAGGAAGACGGTGAGTTGATTTTACTCACTTTCAGCGATTCGGGCATAACGCCCTTCGGTTGGGTTGCGGCTCCAGCAGGGCGCAGTGGTCCGCAGAGCCATTGCGGCCTGGGGCACCGCTCCGGCGTCGTGCACCCGGCACAGGTGATGTCGGTGTCCCCAGGCTAATGCTGGACTCTCTCTCGATCCGTCACGCCGGATCTTGCCGGGTTTGAGCTGGCGTCATGGCGGGGCGCGATGCCCGATTCGACTTGGCCGCCCGCCGACGGTAGGCCTCTCAGTCGGGCTGATGGAGATGTTGCCTGGGAGCTGTTCCCCCTACCACAGTGACGGGCTCATACAAGGCTCCGCCGGCGGTGCCTGAGGCCGAACAGGACGAGAGGGCGCCGTGCGGTACGCCGCCGACTGCTCCACCCCGAGATGGTCTCGGGCGCAGGGTGGGGGCATCGTGCAGGGGCAGGATCCCCCGCGACGCCGACCGCACCTAAGCCGAAGCCGCCGGAGCGAGCGGGTCCGCATCGTCGACATCGGCGACTTCTCCCGAGAACTTTGCGGCGGCACCCACGTCGCCCGCTGCTCTGGAGGTTCTCGCCGACGCCCAGACGCAATTCCTCCCGTCCTCGGCTGGTCAGCTGAGAGGGTGGATGGCTTCCCCTGAGGCACTCGCTGGCCGGGGACTTTTCAGGGACTTTCATGTCGGTCCCAGGAAGATTCCGGGGACTTTCCGCCGTGTAAGCAGGGAAGGCCCTGACAGCGCTGAAAGGTACGAACACGCTGGTCAGGGCCCACAACCTCAGCACTCGATGATGTTCACCGCGAGCCCGCCGCGGGCCGTCTCCTTGTACTTGACGTTCATGCGACCCCCTGTTCGCGGCAATTTTCTTCCAGCCAGGTCATGATCTCGTTGGGCCAGAACCGCAGCTGTTGGCCCACACGGAAGCTGGGGATGGCTTGCTTCTCGTGATTGTCGTAAACCCAGGAGGTGGGCTTTCCGAGAAAGTTCGCCAGAGCTGGCACGGTCCACATTTTTTGATCCACCGCTGCTCACCTCCGTAGGTCGGGAGTGCGACAGGATAAGGATGGATCACGGCCGCACCAAACGGCCCGTACAGCGCCACTTGGCCTTACTTGGCCTTCATGGGCCCGTCGTGGCGGGAGTCCGCGCGTGAGACGGTGTGAGCGTCGGGGTGACACACAGTGAAGAATGCCCATCTCGTCCGTCTCGGTGCTGTCCAAGGTTCGGCCTTCAGCGCCAGAAGCCAGCACCGATCCAGCACAACGCCCCCGAACGGACCGGAAGGGGCGGCAGCGGAAGTCAGCACGAACTCAGCACGGTCCGGCTCGGGCTCGTTCGAGGCGAACGCGCCCGAGCCGTTGACCTGCATATTTGTCATCGTCTCCGGCATCTGCTACCTGCCCCCATCCCAGTTCGAGAACATCTGGCTGCGGACGAAGCGGCATGATGCAAAGGGTCAGGTCAAGAGTGGGTCGGGAGGGGTGTGTTACCTCTACTTCCCGGCTGAGCCGGCGGCGGCTCGGCGCCGGGTGCTGCGGGAGTTGGGAATTCGGTAGCGGATCAGCGCCACCACCTGACGGCAGTGCTCGTGCCCGTCCTGGGCGAGGTGCCCGTGGCGATCGACCGTGACCTTGATGGATCAGTGCCCCGGCCACCGGGACACTTCGTGCATGGATACTCCGTTCGTCAAGGTCACGGTCGCCCTTTTGTGCCGCAGGACATGCGATGTGTATTCCCTAAGTCCCAGCCATTTGATGGCTCGACTCCAGGAAGCGCGGACAAGCCCGGGATATGTCATCCGCTGCCGAGCGCTACGCCAGGGCACTTCCTTGCCTTCGTTGGCATAGCCCCGGCACTCACTCACCCACCGCCACCCAATTCAGGTCAATTGCTTCGAGGCCTGCGGGGGCCGGCCGATGAACGGAATGATCGCTTCAGGCGTTGGCTGAGTCTCACGAAGGGCCGAGGATTCCTTGCGGTGTACGGGGTCTGCGACGTCCCTCGGAGACCGCGGGAACGGACAGTTCGCATCTTGCACGGGAAGGATCAGGACTGCCGGTGTGGATGTCGGTGCGGGACCGCGTACTTCCGCTTAGTGATCTACGCTGGAACATGTTCAATTCCAGGCAGGAACGGCCACTCCGAAAACGCAATGGCCAGAATTTGGCTTCACGCTACCTTTGTCGACTGTAAAGATCGTCAGCGTCCATCGCCCGTCGGCCTCCGCCGGCGGGCGTCTGCACGACAACGGGAGAAGCTCCATGAAGAGAGTCGGCACATTAGTGTCACGCGCAGCTGTGGTGGTCGCGGGGGTTGCCATAGCAGCAGGGTCCACAACCGCCTTCGCGGACATGGACCGGTACACCTCTGGTGCGCATTCGTGGCGTACGGGGGGCGGATCTCAGGTCGGCCTGCAGGACACCAAGGGAGACGGTAACTCCGTAAAGGCTGAGTACAACCGCAACAACCCGAGCACTGAGTTGTACACACTGTGGAATCACAGTGGACAGGGCACCAAGGTGTACAGCAATCAGGGTGGAAGGGTGTGGGACATGCGAGTCTGCACCGAAATCGACAAGTGGCCGGACGACTGCTCCAACTGGTGGAGCGACGACCACTAAGCCGTAACGGCCCGCTGTGACATCGCGCTGCCCGGGATGCTCTTCGCCCCGGGCAGCGCATTGCTGATTCTCTTCTTCTGAAAGGCAGATGGCGTGTCGGATGCGTTGCCCCTTGAAGTCCGCGAGCTGGGGTACGAGGTCGGGGGCCGACGCCTGCTCGACGGGCTCGAACTTGCCGTGAGCGCCGGTGAGTCCGTCGCGGTCATGGGCCCTTCAGGGTCCGGGAAAAGCACACTCCTTTCCATCCTCCTGGGACTCGTTCGCCCTGATGCCGGATCAGTCATGGTCGCTGGATGTGATGTCGTCACTTTGCGCGGCCGCCGACTGGCAGAGCTCCGCAGGAAGCACGTGGGGATGGTCTTCCAGTTCGGGGAATTGCTGCCTGAACTCTCTCCGGTGGAGAACGTGGCGTTGGCTGCCCTGCTGGACGGCGTGGACCGCGACCGTGCCTATGGCGACAGCCGTAAGCTCCTGGATGAACTGGGTGTGCCCGTCACTGACACCGCCACCAGTGAGCTGTCCGGCGGTGAGCGCCAACGGGTGGCCGTGGCGCGGGCACTGATCGGCAGCCCCGCACTGCTCTTGGCAGACGAGCCCACCGGTGCACTTGACGAAGCATCGCGCGACCATGTGGCCGAAACGCTGTTCGCCGTACCCGCCGCACGCGGATGCGGACTGCTCGTCGTCACCCATGACCCCGCAGTGGCAAACCGGGCCGACCGGGTCATGCACCTGGAACAAGGCGCCCTGGCAGGTGCGCGATGAAGCGTGGTCGGATCCGCCACATGCTCCGCATCGGCCGAGCAGCCGGGCAGACCGCCGAGGGCGGCCGGGCCCGCTTCTGGGCGCTGTTGGCCGCCACCGCGGTCGTCGCCATCACGCTCTGCTCGCTGGTCGTCACCGCTGCGACGTGGGAAGGTCGCGAGCAACGCGGGGCGGAGCGCGTACCCACCCTTGCGGATCACGGGCAGCAGGCCTCGGCGCTGTGGAGCCGGTACTGGGACAGCTATCAAGGGCGCCAGTTCACCGTGGTCGTCATCGCCCCCTTGATCAAGGATGCGCCGTTGCCGCCCGGGGTCGCGCGCTGGCCGGCACCCGGGGAGGTGTTCTTGTCGCCGGCGCTGGCCGAGGGGCCCGCCAGTGAGGATTTCCCCCACCGATATGGCACGAGCGTCGGTACCGTCTCCGCCGAGGGGCTGGCATCACCGGGCGAACGGCTGGCTTATGTGCGTCCCACCAAGGCGATGCTGGGCACAGCACGCATGGAGGGGATCACCGGGTACGGAGGCCCCGGCCCGGTCTTCGGCGACCTGCGGATCGTCGGCCCTCAGTCGTCCATGATGGCGATCACCGGCGTGCTGCTGGGACTGCCTGCTCTGGGGCTCGCGGCAGCAGCGGCCAGGATGGGCGCTGCTGGAAGGGACCGTCGTGATGCTCTGCTCCACACTCTCGGTGCCGGCCGCGCGGCACGCACATGGATGGACATCGGGGCGGCGGTCCGGCCCGTCTGCATTGGCGCTGCTCTCGCAGCCCTGTTCACCGTTCCTTTCCTGCTGGTAAATGTTCAACTGCCGTGGATCGACTACACCCTGTACGCAATGGACCTGCGCAACGTCGGCGTGACTCTGGCGGCTGCCGTGACCGCTTCCGCGGTGGGGATGCTCGGACTGATCGTCTTGTTGCGTCCTGCCGCCGCGCGTAAAGGGGCCTCGACAAGGCCTCGTGCGGCAGGCAGTGGGCTGCTGCGACTTCTGGCCCTGGGGTCCTGTCCTGCCTTTCTCGTCCTGGCTCTGACATCGAGGTCCTTCGGTGCACAACGCTCCGCGGCGGCTTATCTGTTCGCGGTCGTCGGCGTGTGGGTGACGCTTCCGTGGGCGATAGGCTGGGCCGCGTCACGCATCAGCGGCCGGGCCTCGAAGTCGCCTCACCACAGTGGTGCCCCGGCGCGCCTCATCGCCGCTCGCACCACTGCGGCCCGCCCTGGCATGGTGGTCCGTCTGGTCGCCGCAATGATCATCGCCATCGGCGTCATCGGCCAGACCCAGATCATCACCAGTCTTCTGTTCGCCCGTTCCGGAGATGAGGAACAGCTGAACTCCGCGCAAGGCCGGACCATGGCACTCGTGCAAACTTCGACCACGCGGCTCACCGACGCTTTCACTGCCGCACTTCCCGAAGGGGCGCACACGGCCGCCATCGGCACGGGAAACATCCAGCCTGACGGTTCCAGCGCCAGCCGTGTCCTCCAAGCACCTTGCAGCAGCCTGCGTGCCCTACGGCTGCCCTGCCCTCCCGCCGGGCAAGAGACCAAGGTGTCGTACGGGGAACTCGATAAGCGCCTCAGAGTCTCCGGCTATCAGACATTCGGGCAAACCCCCGCTGCGGTGCGAACCGGTCCGGTCAGTGCCATCAACCGTGCCGAAGGTCTACAGGCCGTCGTCTTCACCGATATCGACAAGCCCATGGATATACCGACCGTCAAACGCGCCGCTCACCTGTACCTGAGTGTGAAGGCACTCACCGAGCCGGTGGCTGAAGACGGAGCCAAATCCTTCACTGTCGGCTATCAGTCACGCTGGATTCCCTTCCTCGGCACCATCGGCACGCTCGTTCTGCTCACCGCCATGGCACTCGCCGCCCTCTCGGAATTTCTGCGATTCGCGCAAACGCTGGCCCCCCTCACCGTGCTCACCGGCCGCCGGCAGGTGTTCCACACGACGGCGTTCTGGTGCCTCGGGGTCCCGCTTTTGGGCGCTGGTGCCGTTGGTGCCTTCGTTCACGTCGTGCTGGTCCAGCCCGTCACAGGGGGAGAAAGCGGAGCAACCCTGTCATGGAGCCTCATCTCGGCCGTCCTGGCAGCAACGGGCCTCCTGGCCGCAGCCGCAACAGTTGCGGGCGGTTCCGCAGCCGCACGACGCGCACTGACGTGGCGGCCCCGCGCCGACTGACCGAATCAACTGCTGATTCTCCGAGTATTGCCATGGTTCTACGACCACCCGCCCATTCCTCCCCATGGATTGGATGGATTGGACGGATCAGTTGGGTGGTGCCGGGGTGAGCCCCCCCGACGCCACCGCTCAGGTCCGCGATGCCGAGCTTCCCTGCCGATCAGCGCGGGGAATCAGCCAGGCGGTCATCATTCCGGGCATTACCGGGAACTCACCCCGGATCCCCCTCGACTCATGAGGCGAGGTTGCCGTCCGGCAGCCCGCTCGTGACGGTGAGGGGGGAGGGGGAAGGTGACACACCACGTTCCCGGTGCGGGACGGGTCGGTCGCATATCCGTCGGTGAGGACCGCTGGTCGCTGGTTGTCGCGGCGGGTGTGCTGGCGTTCGTGGCGATGCTCGACATGAATGTCGTCAATGTGGCGCTGGCGGATATCGCCGATGGTCTGCACGTGTCGAGTGCCGCTGCTCAGTGGGCGGTGCTCGGTTATCAACTGCCTGTGGTGGCTTTGTTGTTGCCTGTGGGTCGGTGGCTCGACGGGGTGGGGCTGCGGGCTGCCGTGCTGGTTGCGACCTGTGGCTTCGGTCTGTGCAGTGCCGTGGCGGCCGCGGCGCCCTGGATGGGCTGGCTGATCGGCGCCCGGCTGATGCAGGGGGCGTGCGGGGCGGTGCTGTTCGTGCTGATGCCGGTGCTTGCGATGCGGGCCGTACGGCCGGAGTTGCGGGGGCGGGCGATGAGCGTGCCGGCGACTCTGGGGCCGTTGGGGGCGGTGCTCGGGCCCGCCGTGGGCGGTCTGCTGCTGGACCAGTGGGGCTGGCGGGCGGTCTTCCTGGTCAAGATCCCGTTCTGCGTGCTCGCCGTGGTCATGGCGTGGCGGGCCATGCCGCGGGACGGCGGGTTGCGCCGGCCCGGCCTGCGGCTGGTGGCGGATGCGCTGCTGGTGGCCTCGGGGGTGGCGGTTCTGCTGCTCGCGCTGACTCTGGCAGCGGGCCGGCCGTCGTGGCTGGTGCTCGCCGCCGCGGCCGTCCCGATGCTGTGGTGGTGGCTGCGCGGTCCGGGGGGTCGGCCGGTGGCCGGACTCCTGAGGTCCGTGGGGCTGATCCGGGTCCACGGTGCGGTGCTGGCGCTCGCAGCCGGGTTTGCCGCCATGCACTACGTGGTTGCCCTGCATCTCCAGCGGGACGACGGGGTCAGCGCCACCACGACCGGGCTGACCGTGCTTGCCTTCCCCCTCGGTATGGGCCTGTCCGGGCCGCTCGGCGGGCGCATCGCCGACCGGTACGGCGCCCGGCCGGTCGCGGTCGCGGGCGCCGCCCTCACCGCGGCCGGTCTGCTTCTGCTGGTCCCGCTGGGCGACGGCTGGTCACCGCTGGACGTGGCCTGGCGGCTGGCGCTGGCCGGCGTCGGGATGGGTCTGAACGGCGGCCCCACCCAGGCTCTTGTCATGAGCGCCGCCCCACCGGACCGGGCCGCGACCGTCGGGTCCACGGTGCAGTTCGCCCGCAGTCTCGGCTTCGCCCTCGGCCCCGCCCTGGCCACCGCCGCCTGGGGACTGAGCGGACCCGGCGCGGGCGTACGGGCCGGGCTCGCGCTGGCCGCCACCGCCGCCTGGCTCGCCGTACCCCTGCTCGCACTGACCGGCAGAGGGCTTGGACCTCTGCCGGAGAAGACCACCGACGCGGCGGCCGCCGCCCACGACTGAATCCAGGAGTCACCCGCATGTGCGGAATCACCGGCTGGGCATCTTTCTCTCACGACGCCCGCACCCAGGCCGCGGTCATCGAGGCCATGACGGCCACCCTCACCGCGCGCGGCCCCGACGCGGGTGGCGTCTGGCTCGGCGAGCACGCCGCGATCGGCCATCGCCGCCTGGCCGTCCTCGACCTGGCCGGCGGCGGGCAGCCGATGACCGACCGGCCCGACCGGCCGGCCCTCGTGCTCAGCTACAGCGGCGAGGTGTACAACCATCACCAGCTGCGCGCCGAACTGCGCGGCCGTGGGCACGTTTTCCGCACGCGTAGTGATACCGAGGTGGTGCTGCGCGCGTACGCCGAGTGGGGCGAGGATCTCGCCGACCACCTGGAGGGCATGTTCGCCTTCGCGGTGTGGGACGAGCGCGCGCAGAGGCTGCTGCTGGTGCGTGATCGCCTCGGTGTCAAGCCGCTGTTCTGGGCCGCGGTCGATGGTGGCGTGGCCTTTGCCTCCGAGCCGAAGGCGCTGTTCGCTCACCCGGAGATACGGCCGCGGGTGGAGGCCGACGGGCTTCGGGAGGCGTACAGCCTGCTCTTCAACACCGGGCCGACGGTGTGGTCCGGTGTGCGGGAGGTGGAGCCCGGCGGCGTGCTCGTCCTGGACCGCGACGGTATGCGTGAACGCCGCTACTGGCAGTTGGCGGCAGAGATTCACGACGATGACGATCAGGGCACGGCCGTTGAACGCATCCGTGAGCTGGTCGGGGCGGCCGCCCGCAGCCAGCTGGAGGCCGATGTCCCGCTGTGCAGTCTGCTGTCCGGTGGCATCGACTCCACGGTCCTGACCGCGCTGCTCGCCGACGAACTCCGGCTGCGTGAAGGGCGGGACGCCCGTATCCGCTCGTACGCCGTCGACTACAGCGACCAGGCTGAGCACTTCACCGGCGACGTGCTGCGCACCGGCCACGACACCCCGTATGCCGCGGAGGCCGGGGCGTTCATCGGCACCGACCACAGCACGGTCGTCCTCGACCCGCGCGCCCTGCTCGACCTTGAGCACCGCAAGGCGGTCGTGGTCGCGAGGGACTCACCGATCGGTGTCGGCGACATGGACACCTCGCTGTATCTGCTGTTCGGCGAGATCCGTAAGCACTCCACCGTGGCGCTCTCGGGTGAGGCGGCGGACGAGGTCTTCGGTGGTTACCCCTGGTTCCACTCCCCGAAGGCACTGGACGCGGCCACCTTCCCTTGGCTGCTCGTCACCGGGGACGAGGCTGCGATGCCGCTCAACCCGGAACTCGGGCTGCGCATGGGGGAGTTCCGCCGGGACACCTATGCCGGCGCGCTGGCCGCCGTACCGCATCGGGACGACGAAACCCCCGCCGAGCACCGGCAACGCGAGATGCAGCACCTGTCCCTGACCCGCTGGCTGCGTCAGCTGCTGCACCGCAAGGACCGGTTGAGCATGGCCCAGGGTCTGGAGGTCCGGGTCCCCTACTGCGACCACCGTCTGGTCGCGTACGCCTTCGCCGCGCCCTGGGCGCTGCAGAGCTTCGACGGCCGGGAGAAGAGCCTGCTGCGTGCCGCCGGCGCCGGACTCGCTCCGCACTCCGTGCTGCACCGGCCCAAGAACCACTACCCGGCCACCCACCACCCCGACTACAACCGCGGCCTGCAGGACCTGGCCCGCGATGCGCTGTCCGTCGACCAGGTCCGGGCGCTGGCCGACGAAGCCCGCATCAAGCCCTGCCTCGACACCCCGCCGGACCGTCTGGAGTGGGGCCACCGTCTCCGTCTGGAACGCGTGGTCGACCTGGCGCTGTGGCTGGACCACTACCGGCCCGAACTCGCGCTCTGAGGAGAGGCGCGGCGCAGGTTTCGCTTCTGCCGGCAGCCGAGCAGTCGCCGTGATCAGCGGGCTTGGCCGGCGGTTGACGCTCGTCGAGTCGATATCAGGCGGCCGAGTGACCGTTGTAGAAGGCCCGCACGGCGAAGCTTGTCCATTCGGGGTGTTCCCAGGTGCTCCATCGGGACCGGGCACTGTCGCTGATCCTCTCGGCGGCCTCGTCCTCCGTGGTGCCTCGGTCGCGCAGGCGCGTCGCCTCGGTGCGCACATGGTCGAGGTAGTCCCGCACGTCCCGGATGAGTGTGGCGTCCGTGACCTCGCCGTGCCCGGGAACGACGACCGCCGGGTCGAGGGCCAGGAGCTGGTCGAGCACGGTGATCCACCGGTCCGCGTCGACGTCGGTGTCATGCGGCGGGAAGTACGGGGCGATGGGAAACATGCGGTTCTCCAGCAGGTCACCGCCGAACAGGATGCGGTCGTCGACGAGGACGACCTGGTCGCCGACGGTGTGCGCCGGCCCCACCTCGCGCAGGAGTACCTTGCGGCCGCCCAGGTCGACCTCGGCCTCCCCCGTGTACGTCACATCGGGATCGACGAAATGCACGCCTGCCAGCTCGGCCGCGACTGCGGGGCTCAGTCCCCGGAACATGTCGGCATAGGCAGCGCCCTTGCGGTGCAGCTCCGCCCGCTGCGCAGCGTTGTAGACGATCGTCGCAGCGCCCTTGAAGGCTTGCGCCCCGAAGCCGTGCTCGGGGTGGAAGTGGGTGAGAGTCAGGAACAGGCGCCGCTCGCCGGCCAGCCGCCTGGCCTGCTCCAGGACGTATCTTCCGTTGCGCTCCCCGATCCCTGTGTCGATGACCAGCACGGCGTGCTCGCCGACGACGATGCCGATGTTGGGGACGATCGGCACCCGGTTGTCCGGGATGACGAACACCCCTTTCGACACCTCGATCGGCTCGCCCTGGACGAGCGGCGCGGGGGCGTCCGCCCGGTCGGGCGGCGCCAGTTCTCCAGCCGTTGCGGCGTGCGGTGAAGGCTCGGTTTGGCACACGGCCGAACTCCCATCTGATCAGTGTTCAGATTTGCCTGATCGAAGGTAGCATGTATCTGAACGCTGTTAAGATCCGTCGCATGGCCAAGAATCGCTATCACCACGGGGAGCTGCGAGGAGCCCTGCTGGACGCCGCCGAAGCGCTGGTCCGCGAGCGTGGTGTGGAGGGATGGTCGCTGCGGGAAGCCTCGCTCCAGGTCGGCGTCAGCCCCAGTGCGGCTTACCATCACTTCAGTTCGCGGGAGGGGCTCGTTCACGCGCTGTCCGGGCGGGTGTTGGCCCAGCTGGGGGAGCGGCTGAGCCTGGCCGTGAACGACGCGTCGTGCGAAGGCCAGCAGCGCCTCATCGCCTACGCCCGCGGGTACGTCAGCTGGGCTCTCGACGACCCTGCCGTTGCCCGTCTCGCATTCGGTGCCGGGGAACCCGAGATCCCCCTGTCGACGCACCCACACGATGTGCTGGCTGTGGAACTCGACCGGCTCGTCGATGCCGGCGGCCTCGGCGCCTCGGCTCGTCCCGGAGCCGAGTTCCTCCTCTGGGCGGCCATCCACGGGCTCGCCACCCTCCTCGTGGAGGGACTCGTCCGCCACGATGATCACGAGGCGATCGACCTCCAGACGGAGCGCCTGGTCCGCACCGTCCTCAGCGGCCTCGCGCAGGAGTCCCCGGAAGCTCCCGCCTGGCCGCAAGCCCGCTCCGCGCACACCGAACGCCTGGCGCAGCAGGCCGTACATCCTGAACGGCGCGGCAGCATCGCCGGCGATTGAATCGATCACGCATGACCTGCGGTCCGCCCCTCGGACCGCGGGAGCAGTCCGCCTGGTGCTGAGTACCCGGCGCGCCGTGCAGGCCCATCCCACCCATGCCCTTCGGGAGCCTGGCAACGCCGGTCGCGGACATCTTGCCGCCGCCGTAGGGGGCTTGAGCGGAATGTGAGCGAGCCCGCGGGTCGGTCCGAGGGGGAGGCCGGCCCTCGTCGTCGTGGTCTTCCGTCGAGTTCCCTGCCGTTGCCGCGCTGCCAAAAGTCTAGTGTTTCTCGCACTATCCGTTGTCGCTGACCACACACTTCCCCGGTGTTCGTTGACGCGCGCGCAGCCGCCTGCTGAGGCTGTTTGCCACCGACCCGCACGCACATGGGCTTGTGGCCTGCACCTGCTGTATCAACATTTTCCGGAGTTTCTGTGACAACCGCACGCCTGACGGATGCTGTCCTGGGGATCAGCCCTTTCGGGGAACCCGATCCGAGAATCGTCGCCGCCGTCTGCCGGGCCGGTGGGCTTGGCGTGCTCGACCTCGGCAAGGGGGACCGGCGGGCCAGGGAGGCGCTGGAGTCTGTCCGGCAGTGGGTGTCGAAGCCGTTCGGGGTGCGGGTGGCCGCCGGGTGTGCCGTCAGCGCGGCCGACCTGGTGGGTGGCGGGGGCGTGCACACGGTGGTGCTCGGCGTGGAGGCGCCGTTGCGGCTGGCCGACGTCGTCGGCGACCACCGGGTGCTCGTCGAGGTCACGAGCCATGCGGAGGCGCTGGAGGCGGCCCGGGGCGGTGCGCACGGACTGATCGCCCGCGGCAGTGAAAGTGGCGGGCGGGTCGGCGAGTTGAGCACGTTTGTGCTCCTCCAGCAGCTGGTGGCGGACCCGGCGCTGGACCTGCCTGTCTGGGCCTGCGGCGGTATCGGGCCGCACACCGCCGCGGCCGCCGTGGTCGGAGGTGCGGCCGGAGTCGTTCTGGATACGCAGCTCGCCCTGCTGGAGGAGTGCGGCCTCCCGGAGGACGTCGCTGCGGCCGTGCGGATCCTGGACGGTTCGGAGACGGTCGTGGCGGGCGGGCACCGGGTGCTGTGGCGCCGGGGGCCGGACGCGCCGGCGGTTCCGGACGACCCAGGTGAAGTGGCCGGCATGATCGGTGCCGGCGATCTGCGGACGCAGCTGCTTCCCGTCGGACAGGACGGCTTTCTGGCCTCCCGCTTCGCGGAGCAGTGGCGCGATGCGGGTGGGGCGGTCCGCGCGGTCACCGCTGCCATGTGCGACGCGGTACGGGATGACGTGCCGCTCGACGCGCTGGGCAGCGGGTCGGCGATGAGCCGGGCCCTGGGTACCCAACTGCCCCTCGCACAGGGGCCGATGACCCGGGTCAGTGACCAGCCGGGGTTCGCCGCGGCGGTCGCCGAGGACGGGGCGCTGCCCTTCCTGGCGCTGGCACTCGCCGGCCCGGAGCAGACGCGCACCCTGCTGGAGCAGACGCGTTCCGCACTGGACGGCCGGCCCTGGGGTGTGGGCGTGCTCGGCTTCGCTCCCCAGCGCACCAGGGCCGCACAGCTGGAGATCATCCGGGAATTCCAGCCGTCCTGCGCGATCATCGCGGGCGGCCGGCCCTCGCAGGCGTCCGCGCTGGAAGAGGCCGGTATCGACACGTTCCTGCACGTGCCCTCGCCCGGCGTGCTGCGGCAGTTCCTGGATGTCGGCGTCCGTAAGTTCGCCTTCGAGGGGTCGGAGTGCGGCGGTCATGTCGGGCCGCGGAGCAGTTTCGCGCTGTGGGAAGCGCAGATCGCCGTCCTCACCGAGTTCCTCGACGCGGCCGAGGACACCGAGGGCGACACGCTGCGGGTGCTGTTCGCCGGCGGGATTCACGACGCACGGTCCGCGGCGATGGTCACCGCGCTCGCCGCTCCGCTGACCGCCCGTGGCGTGGCCGTGGGCATGCTCATGGGCACCGCCTATCTGTTCACCGAGGAGGCGGTGAGCCATGGCGCGGTGCAGCCGCTCTTCCAGCAGCAGGTGCTGGCGGCCCGGCGGACCGAGCTGCTCGAAACGGCGCCCGGCCACACGACACGGTGTGTGACCAGCCCCTTCACCGACAACTACCTCGGCATCAAGGACGAGCTGCGGTCGCAGGGCGTCCCGGAACGGCAGGCGTGGGAGCAGCTGGAACGGCTCAATGTCGGCCGGCTGCGGATCGCCAGCAAGGGTGTGGAACGGGTCGGCGAGGAGCTGACCGAGGTGGATGAGCCCCGGCAGCTCGCCGAGGGAATGTTCATGGCCGGCGAGGTTGCCGTACTCCGGAACCAGGCCACCACGATTGCCGAGCTGCACGCGTCGGTCAGCAGCGCCGCCGCCGATTTCTACACCGAGCACGCCGCGCGGGCGCGCGAGCGGCTCGGTGTGGCCCCCCGGCCGAGTGAGGAACTCCCCGCCCCGGCCCCGCTGGACATCGCCGTGGTCGGCATGTCCTGCATGTTCCCGGATGCGCCGGACCTCGCCAGCTACTGGGCGAACGTGGTCGGGGGAGTCGACGCCGTCAGGGAGGTGTCCTCGGAACGGTGGGATCCGGCGGTCTATTACGCGCCTGAGGCGGACGGTGGCCACACCGATTCGAAGTGGGGCGGCTTCCTGCCCGACATCCCCTTCGATCCGTTCCGCTACGGCATTCCGCCGTCCTCGCTGGGCAGCATCGAGCCGGTGCAGCTGCTGTCGCTGGAGGCGGCGCGCCTGGCACTGGAGGACGCCGGGTACGGGGAGCGGGACTTCGACCGGTCCCGGGCCGCCGTGGTCTTCGGGGCCGAGGCGGGCAGCGACCTGTCGAACGCCGCCGCGCTGCGCTCGCTGCTGCCGGCCTACGTGAGCCAGCTGCCGCCCGAGCTGGACGCCCAGCTGCCCACGCTCACCGAGGACTCCTTCCCCGGCATGCTGGCCAACGTCATCTCCGGCCGGATCGCCAACCGGCTCGACCTGCGGGGCATGAACTACACGGTGGACGCGGCCTGCGCCTCCTCGCTGGCCGCGGTGGACGTGGCGTGCAAAGAACTGTCCGCCGGCACCAGCGACCTCGTGCTGTGCGGCGGCGCCGACCTGCACAACGGGATCAACGACTACCTGCTCTTCTCGTCGGTCCGTGCGCTGTCCCCGACCGGCCGCTCCCGCCCCTTCGACAGTGCGGCGGACGGGATAGCCCTCGGCGAGGGCGTCGCCTGCCTGGTGCTCAAGCGGCTGACCGATGCGGAGCGCGACGGGGACCGTATCTATGCCGTGATCAAGGGAGTCGGCAGCGCCAGTGACGGCAAGTCCCTCGGCCTGACCGCACCCCGTGCCGAGGGACAGCGTGCCGCGCTGGAACGCGCCTACCGCAACGCGGGGGTCTCCCCGACGGAGGTCGGGCTGATCGAGGCGCACGGGACCGGGACCGTGGTCGGCGACCGTACCGAACTGAGCGCCCTCACCGAGCTGTTCACGCAGGCCGGAGCGGCGCCGGGAAGCTGTGCGCTGGGGTCGGTGAAGTCGCAGATCGGGCACACCAAGTGCGCCGCCGGTCTGGCGGGTCTGATCAAGACCGCCATGGCGCTGCGCACCGGCGTCAAGCCGCCCACGAGGCAGCTGGAGCAGCCCAATCCGGCCTGGGACCAGGGGAGCAGCCCGTTCGCCTTCCACACCTCGGCGCGGCCGTGGGCGGCGCGGCCGGCCGAGCGCGTCGCCGGGGTCAGCGCCTTCGGCTTCGGCGGCACCAACTTTCACGTCGTACTGCGTGCCCACGACGAGGGACCGCCGCCGGTGCAGGGGCTCGACTCCTGGCCGGCCGAGCTGTTCGTCTTCCGCGGCGCCGACCGTGAGGACGCCAACCGGGCGATCCAGGAGCTGCTGGATCTGGCGGAGAAGAACGAGCGGGACGGCCGCCCGTGGCGGTTGCGCGACTTCGCGGTGACCGCCTCCCGCCGCTGCGATGCCTCGCGGCATCCGGCGCGGTCGGCGGTCGTGGCGGGAGACCTGGACGAACTGGCCGTGCTGCTCAGGCGGGCGCGGGCGGGCGAGCACGACCCGGCCGCGGGGGTCTTCGCCGTCGGCGCGGACGACGGGTCCGACGACGGTGAGGCCGACGCGAAGGTGGCGTTCCTCTTTCCCGGCCAGGGCAGTCAGCGGCCGGATATGCTCGCCGACCTGTTCGTCGCCTTCCCGGAGGCCCAGCGCTACCTCCAGCTCGGCCGCGAGTGGGCCGAGGACCTCTACCCGCCGCACGCCTTCGACCCGGCCGTCGCGGCCGAGCAGCGGGCCAGGATCACCGACACCACGGTGGCCCAGCCCGCCCTGGGCATGGTCGGCCTGGCCGCGTACGACCTGTTCTCCCGCGCCGGTGTGGTCCCGGACATGGTGGCCGGGCACAGCTACGGCGAATTGGTGGCGCTGTGCGCTGCCGGGGCACTGGACCCGGCAACCCTCCTGGAACTGAGTGCGCGACGGGCCGAGGCGATCGTGTCCGCGGCCGGCACGGACCCGGGCGCCATGGCCGCGGTGTCGGCCGGCATCGAGGACGTCTCGCGGCAGCTCGACGCGGCGGGCGTGGCGGACCGCGTCGTCATCGCGAACCACAACGCGCCCGAGCAGGTCGTCATCTCCGGGCCCGGCGACGCCGTCGCGACCGCGGTGGAGCGACTGCGCGCGCAGGGTTACGGCGCCAAGACCCTCCCGGTGGCCTGCGCCTTCCACAGCCCGGTCGTCGCCGGCGCCGGTGAGCGGTTCGCCGAGGCACTCGCCAAGGCACCGGTACGCGCACCGCAGACGCCGGTGTGGGCCAACCGCACGGCATCCGTCTATGCGCCACGCCCCGAGGACGTACGCACCGAACTGGCCGCACAGATCGGCGCACCCGTCCGGTTCACCGAGCAGATCGAGCAGATGTACCAGGCCGGGGCCCGGATCTTCGTCGGGGTCGGGCCCGGCTCGACGCTCACCTCCCTGGTGTCCGCGATCCTCCGGGACCGCCCGCACTCGACGGTCGGTACCGAAGGGGCGGGCAGCCGGGGCGTGCGCGGTTTTCTCGGCGCGCTCGCCCAGCTGGCCGTCGCCGGCGTGCGGGTGCGCACCGGCTGGCTGTTCCAGGGCCGCCACGCCACCGACCTGCGGCACGCGACTCCCCCCGAACGACCCGGCTGGACCGTCAACGGGCACCTGGTGCGTACCCGTGACGGCAGCCCACTGCCCGGCTCTCTCATGCCGGCCCGACGCATCCAGGAGATGTTGGTGACGACGCCCGACCCCCACGAAGCTGCCGTCAGCCCGGACCGGATGGTCTCCGAGTTCCTGCGCACCAGCCGGGAGATCGTCGCAGCGCAACGCGATGTGCTGCTCACGTACTTCGGTGCCGCGCCGGGCACGCCGGCCCTCGCACCGCCGGCTCCGCAGCTGCCCGTCCACCAGGTGCCCGTGCCGGTCGCACCGGTCACGTCCACCCCGGTCCTCGGCGACCCCGGCCCGCTCGCGCCCGTCCCGGAGGCGGCAGCCCCGCCGGCGCAGGAGGCCCCCACCACTGCCGCGCCGCTCACCGAGGATGACGTGCTGCAGACCATCCTGGGCCTGATCAGCGAACGCACCGGCTATCCGGTGGACATGATCGAACCCGATCTCGACCTGGAGGCCGACCTGAGCGTCGACTCGATCAAACGGATCGAGATCGCCGGTGAACTGGCCGCCCGGGTCCGGGCCGGCGGGGAGAGCGGGGCGGGCGTTTCCCAGCTCGATGACGCGGAGCTGGACGCGCTGTCCGCGGCCCGCACGGCCTCCGGCATCGCCGGCCTGCTGATGGCACGGCTCCGCGGCGACGAGGAGCAGCCCCCCGAGGACCGGAGCCCGTCGGAACCGGTCAGCCGGCCGGCCCCGGTCGAGGTGGTCGCCGAGGCGCCCGCCCGGCTGCTGCTGCGGCAGGTGGCCCTTCCCGAGCCGGCCGCGGACCCCGGCGCGCTGGCCGGAAAGCGGTTCGCGCTGCTGGGCGGGGACAGCCCGGTCGGTGAGCGCCTGTCGGCCCAACTCGCCGCGCAGGGCGCGGAGTTCGTCGTACGCGACGGTCAGCACCTGCTGACGGACGAGGACGGCCCGCTGGACGGTGTGCTCCATCTGGAGGCGCTGACCGGCACCGAGGAGCCGCTGCTGCCGGAGTCGTTCCCGGTGGTGCAGGCCGCGCTGCGGCGCGGGCCCCGGTGGCTGATCGCCGCCGTCCCCGGCGGGGCGGCGGCCGACGACGGGCGACCGGACGGACTGCGGGGGATGTTCCGGACCATCGCCCAGGAGTATCCGGACACGGTCGCCAGGGTGGTCGAGGTCTCCTCCGACGAGCCGGCGGAGGCCGTGGCGGCCACGCTGGTCGGCGAGTTGCTGTCCACCGACCGCGCCCCGGTCGTCCTCCGGTCCTCCGGCGGTCGGTACGGCCTCGAACTGGCCGAGACCGGCCTCGGCCGGCTGGGCGCCACGGGAGCCGGGCCGGCCGGCGACGGTGCGGCCGAGGCCACGGCGATCGGCCTGGACCGGGACGCCGTGGTGCTGTTGGTGGGCGGAGCCCGGGGTATCACGGCACGCTTCGCCGCGACGCTGGCGGCGGCCGCCGGCTGCCGGATCGAGCTGGTCGGCAGGACCGCCGCGCCGAGCGGCCCGGAAGACCCGGCCACCCGGTCGGCGCCCGACCGCGAGACGCTCCGGGCCACCCTGGCGGCGCTCGGCAACCGCACGCCGGCCGAGATCGAGCGGACCGTCGGGCAGATCCTCGCGCAGCGCGAGATCAGCGCCACGGTCGACGAACTGCGCTCCCTCGGCAGTCAGGTGCGGTACCACTCGGCGGACACCCGGGACACCGAGGCGGTGCACCGGGTGGTGAAGGACATCTACGCCGAGTACGGCCGGCTGGACGGTGTGGTGTACGCCGCCGGGGTGATCGAGGACCGGATGCTGGCGGAGAAGGACACCGAGTCCTTCCGGCGGGTGTTCGACACCAAGGTCGACGGCGCCCGCACGCTGCTGGATGCGTTGGAGTCCCTGTCCAACCCCCCTGGTTTCACGGTGTTCTTCGGCAGCATCTCGGCCGTGCTGGGCAGCCGCGGCCAGGTGGACTACGCCGCGGCGAACGACGCCTTGCAGAGCATGGGAAGCCGCTGGGCCGACCGCACCGGCAGCCGGCTCCTCACGGTCCACTGGGGACCGTGGGCGCCCACCGGACAGCACAAGGGCATGGTGACCCCCGAGCTGGCGCGGGAGTACGCCCGCCGGGGAATCCGCCTGATCGACCCCGACGAAGGAACCCTCTGCCTGCTGCGCGAGCTCGCCTGGGGCGAGGAGTCGGACCGCGCCGTCGTCTACACCGCGTCGGGGTGGTGAGATGACCAAGGGGGAAGACAGCCCGGGCGCCCAGATCGCCATCGTCGGCATGGCGGTCCTGCTGCCGGGCGCGGCAGACCTGGAGGCGTACTGGCGCAACCTGGTCGCCGGAGTGGACGCGATCACCGACGTCCCGGCCGGCCGGTGGGACGCCAGCTTCTACGATCCGCAGGCGGTGGGGCGCTCGGACCGCGTCTACTGCCGGCGCGGTGGGTTCGTCGACGAGCTGGCCGAGGTCGAGGTGACCCAGTTCGGGATCATGCCCAACTCGGTGGCGGGCACCGAACCGGACCAGCTCATCGCGCTGAAGGTGGTCGCGGACGCGATCGCCGACGCGGGCGGCGAGGACCGGTTGCCCGACCGCGACCGGATCGGCGTGATCCTGGGGCGCGGTGGCTACCTGACTCCGGGGCTGTCCCGCGGGTCCCAGCGGGTGCGCACGGCCAATCAACTCGTCCGCACGCTCGGCGAGTTGCTGCCCGACCTCGGTGCCGAGCACATCGAGCGGGTCCGGCAGGCGTTCGTCCAGCAGCTCGGGCCGGACGACCCCGAGCAGGCGATCGGCCTGGTGCCCAACCTCACCGCCTCCCGGGTCGCCAACCGGCTCGACCTGCGCGGCCCCGCGTACACCGTGGACGCCGCCTGCGCGTCCTCGCTGGTCGCGGTCGACCAGGCGGTGCGCGAACTGGCCGGCGGGCGCTGCGACCTGATGCTCGCCGGCGGCGTCCACCATTGCCACGACATCACGCTGTGGAGCGTGTTCGCCCAGCTGCGGGCGCTCTCCCCCAGCCAGCGGATCCGCCCCTTCGACCGGGCCGCGGACGGCCTGCTCATCGGTGAGGGGTCCGGCGTCGTGGTCCTCAAGCGGCTCAGCGACGCGCAGCGCGACGGGGACCGGGTCTACGCCGTGATCCGCGGCACCGGAGTGGCGAGCGACGGCCGCAGCGGCAGCCTCGTCAACCCGGACTCCGGGGGGCAGGTGAAGGCGGTGCGGCAGGCGTGGCGCGCGGCCGGTCTCGACCCCGCCCGGCCGGGTTCGATCGGCTTGCTGGAGGCCCACGGGACCGCGACTCCCTCCGGCGACGGCGCCGAACTGGCCACCGTGCAGGAGGTGTTCGGCACCGTCGACGGCGAGGACCGGGCAGTCATCGGATCGGTGAAGTCGATGATCGGCCACACCATGCCGGCCGCGGGTGTGGCCGGCCTGGCCAAGGCGGCGCTCGCCGTGCACCACGGGGTGCTGCCGCCCACGCTGCACTGCGACGACCCGCACCCCGCCCTGGAGCGGACCCGGTTCCGGCCGATCCCCGTGGCACAGGCGTGGCAGACCGAGGGCGGATCAGGCGTCCGGCGGGCCGCCGTGAACGCCTTCGGCTTCGGCGGCATCAATGCGCACGTGGTGCTCGAAGCCCCGCCCGAGGGTGCGGCGGGCCGGCGCAACCGGCCCGCGGTGGCGGTACGGGAACAGGAGCGCGTGCTGCGGCTCACCGCCGACAGCCCCGAGCAGCTCGCCGGGCTGCTGGACGCCGACGACTCGGCGGTGCTCGCGGCAGGTCTCGACGACCGGGCTCCCGGCGAGGGGCACAGCCGGCTCGGCATCGTCGACCCGACGGCCAAGAGCCTCGCCCTGGCGCGCAGGGTGGTGGCCAAGGGCCGCCCGTGGCACGGCCGCAGCGATGTGTGGTTCACCGCCGAGCCGCTGCTCGGCGGGGACGACGGTGCGCAGGTGGCCTTCGTCTTTCCGGGACTTGAGGCCGAGTTCCGGCCGAACGTCTCCGACGTCGCCCGGCACTTCGGCCTGGGCGCCCTGCTCCCCACCCTCCACGCCGGGCAGCCGAGCGAGGTGGCGGACGTCGGCCGGCACGGGGGCGAGGTGATCGCGGTGGGCCGGGTGCTGGACGCCGCCCTGCGGCGGATGGCCATCGTGCCGGACGCGGTCGCCGGCCACAGCGTGGGCGAGTGGACCGCCATGGTCACGGGCGGGTTGTTCGCCGGCCGTGCGGTGGACGAATTCGTGGCGGACTTTGACCCGGACGAGGTGCGGGTGCCGGGTCTGGCCTTCGCCGTCCTGGGCGCCCCGGCCGACCGGGTCGCGGCCGCCCTTGAGGACCGTCCCGAGATCGTGCTGTCCCACGACAACGCGCCGGACCAGGCCATGGTGTGCGGTTCGCCCGGCCCGGTGGACGAGCTCGTGCGCTGGTTTCGCGCGCGGAACGTCGTCGGCCAGGTCCTGCCGTTCCAATCCGGCTTCCACACCCCGATGCTGGCCCCCTACCTCGACCCGATCCGCAGTGCCGCGAGCCAGTTCGCGCTGTATCCGCCCACCGTTCCGGTGTGGTCGGCGACCACGGCGTCGGTGTACCCGCCCACCGAGGCCGAGGTCCGCGAGCTGTTCCTGAGGCATCTGCTGGAGCCCGTGCGCTTCCGCCCGCTGATCGAGGCGATGTACGCGGCCGGCGTCCGGGTCTTCGTACAGGCGGGAACGGGCCAGGTCGGCGCGCTGATCGACAACACGCTGCACGGCCGGCCGCACCTGGCGGTGACCGCCAACTCCCCGCACCGCAGCGGACTCGCACAGCTGCACCGGGTGGCCACCGCACTGTGGGCGGAAGGCGGCGCGCCGGATTTCCGGCCGCTGCGGACTGCGCGCGGCGCGGCGTCGAAGCGCCCGCCGGTCCGGCTGGACCTCGGCGGACCGCTGGTCTCCTTCGACGAGGAGACGCTGGGCAGCCTCCGCTCGGCACTGGCGGCCCGGCCCGCGGTGCGCACGGGCGGCGAACTGTCCGCCCTGGAGGCGGTGGCCGACCGGCTCCCGGTCGCGGGCGAACTGAGCGCGCTGCTGAAGGACACCGCGGACACCGCCACCGCGGTGCTCAGCGCCGCCCGTACGGCCCGGAGGGGCTCCCCGGCGGCGCCCCCGGCATCGGCGGCTCCCCCCGTACCGGCGACGGTGCACAGCGCGCCGGCGCCCGGCGGGCAGGAGTTCCGCACCGTGCTGCGGGTGTCCACCGACACCATGCCGTACCTGCTGGACCACTGCTTCTTCGCGCAGCGCCCCGGCTGGCCCGACGAGGCCGACCGCTGGCCGGTGGTCCCGGCCACCACGGTGATCCACCACATGATGGAGTGCGCCGAGCAGGCGGCGCCCGGCTCGACAGCCGTGGCGGTGCACGGGGTGCAGCTGAACCGGTGGGTGACCGCCAGCCCGGCCGCCGACGTGCCCGTCACCGTGGCACCGCAGGGGCCCGGCCGGGTCGGCGTGACCTTCGGCCAGTTCGCCCGCGCCGAGGTCGAACTCGCGGCGGGCCACCTGGAGGCGCCGCCCCGCCCGTGGACCTGGGACCCCGCCGTCGAACGGACCCCGGAGATCACCGCCAAGGAGCTCTACGAGGACCGCTGGATGTTCCACGGCCCGCTGTTCCAGGGCGTCACCGAACTCACCGCGGTCGGCCCCCGCCACGTACGCGGGCAGCTCACCACCCCGCCCGCGCCCGGCGCCCTGCTGGACAACGTCGGTCAGCTGCTCGGCTACTGGATCATCAGCACGCTGACCGAGCGGACCGTGGTGTTCCCGGTACGCATGCGACGGATGCGCTTCTTCGGCCCGCACCCCGCGACCGGAACCACGCTGGACTGCCTCGTCACGATCACCTCCGTCACCGACACCGCGGTGGAGGCGGACATCCAGCTCGTCGCCGACGGCCGGGTATGGGCGGAGATGCACGGCTGGCAGGACCGCCGCTTCGACAACCGCGAGGAGACCAGGGTCCAGGAACGGTTCCCCGAGCGGAACACCCTCTCCCGCGTCCAGGAGGGCGGCTGGTCGCTCGTCCACGACCGGTGGCCGGACCTCGCCTCGCGCGATCTCGTCATGCGCAACCATCTGAGCAGCGCGGAACGCGAGGACTACGAGCAGCGCCCGCCGCGCGGCCGCGCGCAGTGGCTGCTGGGCAGGATCGCGGTCAAGGACGCCGTCCGCCAGTGGCTGTGGGATCACGGCGAGGGGCCCGTCTTCCCCGCGGAGATCCGGGTGAGCAACGACGAGGCCGGCCGGCCGCGGGTCGCCGGGCTCCACGGCCGGACCCTGCCCGAGCTGGACGTCACGCTGGCGCACTGCGCGGAGACCGGCGTGGCCATGGTGCGCCCCCGTACCGGGCACGGACCCGGCGGGATCGGCATCGACGTGGAGGAGATCACCGAACGCCCGGAGACGGCCCAGGCGATGGCGCTCGGCCCGGCCGAGCGCGCGCTCCTCGGCGCGCAACGGACCGAAGCGGGCGAGCCCGAAGGCCTGTGGTTCACCAGGTTCTGGGCGGCCAAGGAAGCCGTGGCCAAGGCACAGGGCACCGGTCTGCAGGGGCGGCCGAAGGACTTCGCCGTGGTCGCCGCGCAGCCGGAAGAACTGCTGGTGGAGGCGGCAGGCCGGCTGCACCGGGTGTGGTGCCGCCGGATCAGCAATCCGGCAGACCTGGCGAGCAGGGAGTACGTCGTCGTATGGACGACGGAATCGACGGAATCGATGGAAACGATGGACGAACGGGAGACGACGCGGTGAACAGCGGTCAGATACAGCCACCGGTGTGCGCGGACGAGGCAGTGGTGTTCGACGAGATCACCGGAATGCTGCGGGCCGTGCTCGACGATCAGGGGCTGGACGAGGTCGAGATGACCCGGGACACCCGGTTCCACGACGACCTGGACCTGGAGAGCATCGATCTGGTCACCCTCGGCGGCCAGTTGGCGGCGCGGTACGGGGAGCGGGTGAACTTCGCCGAGTTCCTGGCCGGCCTCGAACTCGAAGAGATCATCTACCTCACCATCGGCCAACTCGTGGACTACGTGGTCGGCTGCCTGCGCCGGACGGGAGAGGGCTGAACGGTGGCGGTGATCAACGCCAACGGCATCGCACTGCACGTGGAGCAGATGCCCGCCCGGAACCCCACGGACGCCGCGCCGCCGCCCACGGTGGTGTTCGTCCACGGCATGCTCGTGGACAGCCTCGTCAGCTACTACTTCACCCTGGCGCCGGCCTTCGCCGCCGAGGGGATGGACGTGATCATGTACGACCTGCGCGGTCATGGTCACAGCGAGCGGGTGCCGAGCGGCTACCTGCTGGAGGACTTCGTCGACGACCTCGACGCGCTGCTCGACCGGCTGGAGGTGACCGGACCGGTCCACCTGGTCGGCAACTCCTACGGGGGCACCATCGCGTTCAGCTATGCGGCCCGCCGGCCCGATCGGGTGGCCAGCGTCGCAATGATCGAATCCGAGCCGGCCACCGAGGCCTGGTCGCGCAAGATGGCCGTCAACCTCCGGCGCGGGGCCGACGAGTTCGCCCGTACCGACCTTCACGAGCAGCTGACCCGGGAACACGGGGCGCATGTGACCCGCCGGGTGAAGTCGGCGTCGCGGCTGCTGAATTCCAGCACCATGGCCCGGGACATCCCTGCCAGCCGGCTGCTCGAAGAGGACGAGATCCGCGCACTGCGCTGCCCGGTGCTCGCCGTCTACGGCAGCGAGTCGGAACTCGCCGCCCAGGAACCGTGGCTGAAGTCGCTGCTCACCCACTGCCGGACCGTCGTGGTGCCGGACCAGGAGCACTGGGTGCTGATGGGGGCCACGGACCTGGTGCGCGACCTGCTCACCGGGTGGGTCCGCGAGCACCACGTGGCCGGGGCGGCGGAGGTCGGCGGCCGGTGAGCAGATTCCTGTTCGTGGTGCCGCCGCTGGTCGGCCACATCAACCCCACGCTCGGCGTCGCGGCGGAGCTGGTCCGGCGGGGGCACGAGGTGGCCTGGGCCGGACTGCCGGACGTGGTGCGGCCGTTGGCCGGCGAGCGGGCCGCGGTGTTCCCGTGCGCCGCGCCGCCGCTCGACGACCCTGCCCTGCTGCGGCCGCTCTCGCTCCGGGGACCGGCGGCGCTGAAGTTCCTCTGGGAGCGGTTCCTCGTCCCCCTGGCGGAGCAGATGGCCCCGGGGGTGCGGACCGCGGTGACGGAATTCCGTCCGGACGTCCTGATCGCCGACCAACAGGCCGTCGCCGGCGGGCTGGTGGCCGAGCAGCTGGGCGTCCCCTGGGCCACGTCGGCGACCACCTCGGCGGGGTTCACCGCCCTGGCCGGCATGCCCAAGGTGGAGGAGTGGATCACCGACGTGCTGCACGCCCTGCGGCAGCGGATCGGCGATCCGGGCAGCGCGGTGGACCCGCGGCTGTCCGACCGGCTCGTGCTGACCTTCAGCACCGAGGAGTTGGTCGGACCGGCGGATTCCTTCGGCGACCAGGTACGGTTCGTCGGCCCGTCCCTCGCCTCCCGGCCGTCCACGGACGACTTTCCGTGGGACCGGCTGGATCCCGGGCGCGCCACGGTCCTGATCACCCTCGGCACGGCCAACGCCGAGGTCGGCGCGCGCTTCCTCGCCACCTGCGCGGAGGCGGTGCGGTCCCGCTCGGACCGGCTGCAGGCAGTGGTCGTCGACCCGTCGGGAGCACTGGAGGAGAGCGGAGAAGGGCTGCTCGTGCGCCCGAGCGTGCCCCAACTGGCGCTGCTGGAGCGGTGCGACGCCGTGGTCTGCCACGGCGGGCACAACACCGTCTGCGAGGCCCTGTGGCACGGGCTGCCCCTCGTGGTCGCCCCCATCCGGGACGACCAGCCCACCATCGCCGCCCAGGTGGTCGACGCCGGCGCGGGCGTGCGCGTCCGGTTCGGCCGGGTGACCGCCGACCAGCTCGGCACGGCCCTGGACGCCGTGCTCGACGAACCGGGCCACCGCGCCGCCGCCGAACGGGTGGGCCGGTCCTTCCGCGCCGCCGGGGGCGCAGCCGCCGCCGCGGCCCACCTCGAACCCCTCGCCGCGCCCCCAGCCACAGAAAGCCGTTGATGATGAGCAGGGTCGATCAGGTCGCCGCGCTGCGCTCCCGCTACCAGGACGACCTGGCGCACGGGCCGGCGCGGTTCTTCCAGCCGCGCCGCACCGAATGCCCGTGGTGCGGCGCTGCCCGGCTGAAGGTACGGCTCAAGACCCGCGACCTGTTGCAGGGCAAGCCCGGCAGGTTCGTCCTGGAACAGTGCCAGGACTGCCGCCATGTCTTCCAGAACCCCCAACTCAACGCCGAAGGACTGGAGTTCTACTACCGCGACTTCTACGACGGGCTCGGTGAGGAGAACCTCGCCGCGCTCTTCCGGGGGCACGACGCCCGCTACCCGCTCAGGGCGCAGGCCGTGCTGCCGCACGCCGAGCCGGAGACCTGGCTCGACGTGGGGACGGGACAGGGGCACTTCTGCGACGCGGCGCGTGCCGTCCTGCCCCATACGGTCTTCGACGGGCTGGACATCAGCGCGGGCGTCGAGACGGCCCAGCAACGAGGCTGGGTGCAGCGGGGCTACCGGGGCAACTTCGTCGAGCTGGCCGGGGAACTGGCCGCGCAGTACGACGTGGTCAGCATGTTCCACTACCTGGAACACAGCACCGACCCCGAGGCCGAGCTGATCGCGGCGCACCGGGCGCTGCGCCCCGGCGGGCATCTGCTGATCGAGGTGCCGGACCCGCAGTGCCGGTTCGGCCGGCTGCTCGGCCGCTGGTGGCTCCCGTGGCTCCAGCCGCAGCACCTGCACTTCATTCCGGTGGGAAATCTGCGCGAGCGACTGACCGAGCTGGGCTTCACGGTGGTCGCGGAGGAACACGCCGAACCGCACGACCCCGTCGACCTGCTCGCCGCGGCCTGGCTGGCCCTGAGCAGCGTGGCCCCCCGTAAGGACGAACCGTGGTACCCCGAGGCACCCGGACGAGCGAGCCGCGTCCTGCGGGCCACCGTGCTCGCCGCCGGCGTGCCCCTCCTCGTGCTGGGCTGGCTGCTCGACCGCCTGATCAAGCCCGGGACCCGGCGGCGGCCGGGCTTCTCCAACGCCTACCGTGTCCTGGCGCGCCGCGATGACCGACCGCGCTGACGACGCCCACCGTCACGCTCGGTCACCGGCCACCGAAGCGGATGGCCAGAGCCGCTTCTCCTGAACCAGAGCCGCTTCTCGTGCCCAAGGCCAGCTGGTACGGCGGTGCCGCGCGCACCCCGTATCGCGCGCACCCCGTATCTGTTGCACATACAGCGCATGTGTGAAGCGATGGGCATACCGAGGTAGCCGGTGAGGCGCATCGTGCCGTGGCTGAAGTTTCGTTCCGCGTCGCGAGCGCGGCCCGGCAGCAGGAGAGGGCACTGTGAATGGCTTGCAGCCCGCGCCGGTGAAGGTGCCGTGGACGCTCGTGGCGCTGGCCCTCGTGACCGGCGTGCTGCTGGACCTTTTCGCGTTCGAGCCGTACCTGGGACTCCCGCTCCTGGCGGCCGGACCGCTGATCGCGGGCGCCATGCTGCCCTACCGTTCCGCCGTCACTGTCGTGGCCGTGACGTGCGCGGTCTCGGTGGGGCTGGACATCGAGCGCGGGCGGCCGGCCACGCCGCTGCTCGTCGATCTGGCCGTGGTCGGCCTGATCGGTGTGCTGGCGCTGGCCATCAACGGGCTGATCGCGCGCCAGGGCCGTGATCTGGCGCTGACCAGGGATCTCGCGGAGGCGGTCCAGCTGGCGGTGCTCCCGGACCCGCCGGAGCGGGCCGGTCCGCTGGCGGTGGCCGCCGGATATGTCGCGGCGCAGGCGGAGGCACGGATCGGCGGTGACCTGTACGCGGTACAGGAGACGCCCTTCGGGGTGCGAATGATCATCGGCGATGTACGCGGCAAGGGCATCCAGGCCGTCGCCGCCGTCTCGGTCGCCATCGGCGCCTTCCGGCAGGAGGCCGAGTACGCCCCCACGCTCGACACCCTGGTGCAGCGGCTGGACGAGGCGATGACCAGGGCGGCGGCCCGGACCGGCCCGATTCCGTCGAGCGAGGGCTTCACCACCGCCGTACTGGCCGAGGTGTCCGCCGACGGCCAGGTACTGAGCCTGGTCAACCGCGGGCACCCGCCCCCGTACCTGGTCCACGGCGGGCGGCTCGTACGACTCGATCCGACCGTCCCGCAGCTGCCCCTCGGCATGGGGCTGGACGACCTCGCTCCCGTGGGGCGGGCGCCGGCCGAGGTGGTGCGCCTGCCCCCGGGCGCTTCGCTGCTCATGGTCACCGACGGGGTCACCGAGGCGCGGGACGCACAGGGAACGTTCTACGACCCGCTGCTTTCGAGGCGCATGGGCCGGCGGTTCACCCACCCCGATGCCCTGGTGGACGCCCTGATCAAGGACGTCGACCGCTGGACCGGCGGCGAAGGCCAGGACGACATGGCCGTCCTGGCGGTCACCCGCAGCCTCGCCTCCCGGTCGTAGGGCGGCTCGTGGGGGTCTCAGCCGAGGACGTGCCGCAGATAGGACTGCGGGTCGCCGAGATAGCGGCGCCAGTGGTCGACCAGGGCAAGTTCCTCCCAGGCCACGCGGCGCATGCCGTGGTCGCCGATCTCGACGATGTCCGCACCCGGCAGCGCGGTCAGCAGCGGGGAGTGGGTGGCGCAGACGACCTGACCGCCACTCTTCACCAACTGGTCGATATGGCCGAGCAGTTCGAGGCAGGAGGCGAACGACAGCGCGGCTTCCGGCTCGTCCATCACGTACAGCCCGGGCTTGAGGAACTTCCGCC
This sequence comes from Streptomyces sp. 2323.1, assembly GCF_900221035.1. Classification (NCBI taxonomy): domain Bacteria; kingdom Bacillati; phylum Actinomycetota; class Actinomycetes; order Kitasatosporales; family Streptomycetaceae; genus Streptomyces; species Streptomyces sp. 2323.1. The sequence goes on from NZ_LT907981.1 coordinate 6,932,028, forward strand.
GGAACGCCTCCAGGAAGCCCTCGCCATGGCTGACGGAATCCGGCGCGAACCCCTCCCGCTCCAGCGCGTTCAGCGCCGTTTCGGCGCGCAGGAAGAAACCCTTGCGGGCCGACCAGCTGCTCAGCATCTGCCGTCCACGCGGTGCCGCGTCGAAGCGGATCCGCTCGCCCAACGCCGATTTGGCCCGGTGGCTGGCGTAGCGCCAGTCGTGGGAACCGCCCCAGGGGTCCAGGCCGAAGCCCTCGGCGAGCGCCTCGACCAGCGTCGATTTGCCCGAGCCGTTCTCGCCGACAAGGAAGGTCACCGGCGCGGTGAAGCGCAGCCCGTTCGCCAGGAGGTCGCGCACACAGGGCACGGACCAGGGCCACTCCCGGTCGTCACCGGAGGCCACGTGTGCGTACGCACGTTCGATAATCACCCGTCGAGTCTTGCACGGGGGCCCGGGAACGAGGAGGACCGGCGCGCCTGCCGTTCATGGGCCTCTTTCCTGGGCCTCTGTCTTTGGGCAGAGGCGGGTCCGCCTCAAGGAGCACGGGAGCCCCGTGCGTCGCCCCCGATAATCGTCGGTATGTCGTCCAGCGCCCCACCCGTGCCCGAGAACCGCGCTACCCGGAGCCTCTTTACGGAGCCCGGGGAGCCGGGGCGGCAGCTGTGGCGGGCGGCCGGCGAGGCGGTGCTGGCCGGGGCGCTCGTGCTGCTCAGCTACCAGGCCGAGTCCGCGATCGACGCCAGGCTGGGGGCGGTCTGGGCGGCGGTGGCCCTGGGGGCCGTCGGCGTCGCGCTGGTGCTGGTGCGGCGCCGGTACCCGGTGGCCGGTGTGGTCGGGCTGGCCGCGCTGATGGGGGTGGTGCCCTCCGTGGCGCTGCTGACCGCGGTGGCCGCCTACACCGCGACCCGGCAGCTGAGGACGCCACGGAGGCAGGTCGGGGTGCTGCTCGCGGCGGCCGCCTCGGCGATGCTGACCTGCGCGGCGTTCGCTCCTGTGCTGGGGGTGGGCAGCCGGCTGTTCGGCCTGGCCCTGGCTGCGGTGTTCGCCGTCACCACGGTCGTGGTGCCCGGGCTGGTCGGTACCGCCGCGGGGCAGAGCAACCGGCTGTTGCGGGCGTTGCGGGAGCGCGCTGCCGCCGCCGAGGAGGCGCGGCGGCTGGCGGACAGCGAGTCGCGGATGCGCGAGCGGTCGCGGATCGCCGCGGAGATGCACGATCTGGTCGGGCACCGGCTGAGCCTGGTCTCGCTGCACGCGGGCGGGCTGGAGATGGCGCTGCTCAAGGAGGCGCCCGAGCTGCGGGACGAGGCCGCTGTGGTGCGCCGTGCCACCCGTGATGCGATGCAGGAGCTGCGGGAGGTGCTGGGGGTCCTCGGGCCGTTGGGCGGCGAGCCGGGCATCGGCGCGCTGACCGATGCCACCGGCACCCGGGCGGACGTCGAGGCGCTGGTCGAGGAGTCGCGCGCCGGCGGCATCCCCGCCGAGCTGGTCTGGGAGGGGCCGGATCTCGACGCCCGCCCGGCCCGGGTGCGGCGGGCGGTGCACCGCGTGGTGCGCGAATCGCTCACCAACGTGCACCGGTACGCGGCCGGGGCTCATGTGACCGTTGCCGTCCGGCACATCGGCGAGCGGGTGGAGGTACGGGTGCGCAACGGCGCTCCGCCCAAGCGGCCGCCCGTAGCGACCGGGCTCGGCTCCGGGCGCGGGCTGACCGGGCTGCGGGAGCGGGTGGCGCTGCTCGGCGGCGGCCTGGAGGCCGGGCGGACGCCCGGCGGCGGCTTCGCCGTTGCGGCCGACCTCCCCGCCGACCCCGGGCCCGGCGCGGAGACGGCGGAGGCGGCGCCGTACGACAGCGGAACGGTCGCCGTCGACGAGCCCGGCAGCAGGCTCTCCGTCCTCCAGCGGCGCATCGCCGTTGCCGTCACCGGGCTGCTCGGCCTGGTGGGGCTGGGCGCGATGACGCTGTTCGGGGTCTTGCTGGTGGACCATTCCCGGTATGACCTCGCGTACCGGAACCCGGAACCGCCCCGGGTGGGGATGACGAGGGAGCAGGTGCAGCGCGCCGTGGCGCCGGACGACGCCGCGTCGCGCGCGGCCGCCGCCGGGCGCGAACCGCCGCGGCCGCGTTCCGCCACGGACTGCCTGTATCCGTACACGGACGAAAAGGCCGCGCACGGGCGGCTGGCGCTCGTCCGCTACTGCTTCCGGTCCGACACTCTGATCGCGATCGACCGCTTTGCCGTTCCGGTGGTGACCGAACCGCACGCTGGGAGAGGGACACATGACTGACCAGGCCAACTCAGTGGACTCCGGGGCGGGTTCGGCGATCCGGGTGCTGCTCGCCGACGACGAGGAGATGATCCGGCACGGCGTCCGGCTGGTCCTCCGGCACGCCGACGGCATCGAGGTGGTGGCCGAGGCGGCCAACGGCGCCGAGGCCGTCCGGCTCGGCGCCGAGCACCGTCCCGATGTGGTGCTCCTCGACGTCCGCATGCCCGTACTCGACGGGCTCGCGGCCGTCGCACCGCTCGCCGCGCTCGACCCCGCGCCGAAGGTGGTCATGCTCACCACCTTCGGCGACGAGGAGAACGTCCTCCGCGCCCTGCGGGACGGCGCCACCGGCTTCCTGCTCAAGGACGAGGGGCCACAGGAGCTGATCAGCGCGGTACGGGCCGCGGCCGCCGGGGACGCGGTGCTCTCGCCCGGCGTCACCGGGACCGTCATCCGGCAGATGCTGAGCCGCGGCGGAGGTGGCGCGACCGCCGCGGACAGCAGGGTGACGGAACTGACCGGCCGGGAGCGGGAGGTGCTGCGCATGCTGGGGGAGGGGCTCTCGAACCTGGAGATCGGCAGGCGGCTCGGCATCGGCGTGGGGACGGTCAAGAGCCACGTCGGCTCGATCCTGGGGAAGACGGGGTGCGGCAGCCGGGTACAGGCGGCGCTGCTGGCGCACCAGGCCGGGCTCATGGGCTGAGCCCGGGGCGGGGCTCATGGGCCGAAGCCCCGGGGCCGGGCCGGGGCTTCGCCCCACGAGCGCCCTTCTCCGACCCGAGAAGGTGAGGCCGGCTCTCCGTCACACGGCACGCCACGCTGCCGTTCGCCGTCACACCCCGTGACCGCCCGGGACCACGACACGTAGGCCGCACCACCACGACACCGGGCCGCCCGTACCACGACACATAACGGCTCAACCTCGCCGAACAGGGCGGTGACTCGCCGAAAACCGATCTGCGCCGCCGCATGTGCAACCTGCCTACGCAAGCCGGCGTCTGAAACACCGAGCGACAGAAGGTGAGCACCGGATGGACAGGCGCCGACGCGACACGACGGATCCGGCTCTCCCGCGGCGCGCCGAGCCGCCGCAGGACCGTGCATCCGAGCAGGCCGCTTGGCCCTTCGTGGGACGTACCGCCGAGCTGACCGCGCTGCATGCGGTGGCCGGGGAAGTCCGCAACGGGGGGCTGCGGGTCGTACAGCTCGACGGGGACGCCGGCATCGGCAAGACGGCCCTGCTGCACCACTGGCTCGACGGGCTCCCCGACTTCCTGGTGCTGCGGGCACATTGCCACGCGCTGGAGCGTGATTTCGCCTTCGGGACGGTCCGGCGGCTGCTGCGATCGCTGCCGGCCGCCGACCCCGGCATCGAGCACGGGCATCCGTTGCACGGCGCCGCCGACTCGGTCCTGCGCATGCTCTGCCTGGAGGACCGCCCGCACCAGGCATCCGGCGCCCGCGCCGACGGGGCCGAGACGATACGGAGCCTGAACCACCTCGCCTTCCGCTTCTCGCGTCGCCGGCCGCTGGTGCTGGCGATCGACGACGTGCAGTCGATCGACCCGCCGTCGCTGCGGTGGCTCGCGGGCCTGGTGCACCAGGCGGACGCCCACCCCATTCTGCTGGCCGTCACCACGCGCACGGGCGAACGGCCCGCGCCCGAGCCGCTGTTCAACGAGCTGGCCCACTCCTCGATATGCCGCACCGTGCCCCTGGAGCCGCTCGCACCGGAAAGCGTGGAACGCCTGGTCGCGGAGGTGTTCGACACCCGGCCCGTGGATCCGTCCTTCGCCGCCACCTGCCACGCCGCCACCGACGGCCACCCGCTCTTTCTGCGGGCCCTGCTGTGCGATGCCCGGCGCAGCGGCGTACGGCCGGACAGCAAGGGACGCGAAAGCATCAAGACCTTCGGTCTGCACACGCTGCAGCGAGAGATCAGGGACCGGCTCTGCCAGGGGTCCGAGGACACCGCCGCACTCGCCCGGGGGCTGGCCATTCTGGGCGACCGCCGGCCGCCGGAGCTGCTGGCGGCCTACTGCGGCAAGGGCGAGGCCGTGATCCGGTGCGCTGCGGCGGAGTTGCACGCCCTCGGCCTGCTGCGGGCCGGCGACGACCTGTGCTTCGTACACCCCGTCGTCCGGGACACCGTGCGGGCCCAGTGGTCCCCCCAGGAGATGGGCGAGGCCCATGCCAGGGCGGCACGGGTGCTCCACCTGGGCGGGCGGCCCGACGAGGAGGTGGCCGCACACCTGCTGGCCGCCGGTCCGGTCGAAGGCGGCTGGGCGGTGGCCGTCCTGCGCCGGGCCGCCGAAGAGGCCGTACGCAGGGGCGCCGCCGAGACCGCCGTGACCTATCTGCGCCACGCGGTGCACCAGCCGATCACGCCGGAGGAACAGGCCCAGGTCCTCCTGCAACTCGCCACCGCCGCCGGCCACTACGACCCGGCCCTCGCGGTGTCGTACGCGGCGGCGGCGCTGGAGGGGCTGAACGACGCCTCGCTCCGTACGAAAGCCGTCGGCGTGATCACGTACTCCTCCCTCCTGTCCCGGGACCACCGCGGGCTCGCCGTGGGGCTGGCCGGCCTGACCGCCGAACTGTCCACGCCGGCCGCTTCCGCGCCGAGCGCCCGCGAGCGGCGGCTGCGCAAGGAGGCGCTGCGCTGGTGGCTGGAGTTCGAGCGGCCCTCGTTGCGGAGCGCGTCCGGACAGCCGAGCGTGCGCTTCGACGAGGACCTGACGGGCAGCACGCCGGGGGAGCGACAGCTGCTGGGCATCCGGGCGTTCGACGCCCTGCGGGCGGGCAAGCCGGCCGGGGAGGCCATCGAGCTGGTCAACCGCGCCGGTGTCAACCTGCCCATGTTCTCCCTCGACCTGTTCCCGCTGCACTACTGCGTGGCCCGCTCCCTGCTCCATCTGGACCAGCTCGACCGGGCCGAGCAGTTCTGCGGCCATCTGCTGCGGGAGACCAGGGCACGGCGCCTCGACCTGCTGTCCGCGTCGCTGCTCATCTACAAGGCGAGCATTCTGTGGGCGAGGGGGGACATCGGGGAGGCGGCCGCCACGGCCCACGCGGCGGCCGAGGGGCCCTGGCCGAACGGCGAGCCACCGTACTGGCTGTCGTTGGACACCATCCGGATCGACGCCCTGGTGGAGCAGGGCGATCTGGAGATGGCCGAGACCCTCGCGGCCCGGCACTCCAGCACCGACCCGGCCGACGTCTCCTGGGAGTGGAGCCGCTTCCTGATGAGCCTGTCGGCGCTGCGCACCGCCCGGGGCGACCTCTACGGCGGCCTGTCGCTGCTGCGGGAGTGCGGCCACCACCTCGCGACGTCCGGCGCCCTCAGCCCGGCGATCGCCCCCTGGCGGTCCCGCGCCGCCGTCCTCCAACTGGCGCTGGGCCGCCGTCGCGACGCACACGCCCTCCTGGAGGAGGAGCTCGATCTCGCGAGGCGCTGCGAGATCCCGCGCGCCCTGGGAGTGGCGCTGCTCGCCCAGGGGACGATGATGGACGGGCCGAGAGGGCTCGCCCTGCTGGCCGAGGCCGTGAGCACGCTGGAACGCACGCCCGCCCGTCTTGAGCACGCCCGCGCGCTGCATGCGTACGGGCGTGCGCTGATGCAGCGCGACGACAAGGCCGGTGCGCGGGCCGCCGTACGCCGCGGACTGGAGATCGCCACCGCGTGCGGGGCCACGTCGCTCGCCCGGCGCCTGCAGAAGAGGCTGCACGACGCGGGCGGCCGGGCCACCACGCGCGTGGCGCACCCCGGTGGCAACCTGACGGTCAGCGAGGAGCGGGTCACCGCGCTGGCCGCCCAGGGCTACAGCAACAAGCAGATCGCGCAACGTCTCTTCGTGTCCCTGCGGACCGTGGAGACCCACCTCACCCGTGCCTACCGGAAGCTGCACATCGCCGGGCGCTCCCAGCTCGTCGCCGCGCTCGGCAACGGCAGCGGGAGCTTGGGCGCGCAAGGATCCGGCGGAGGGATGTGAGCGCGAGCCGTTCCCCTGTGACGGCCCGGGCCACGTCCTCCACCGGATCGCGGGTTCCGGTGTACGGCCTCCCAGAGCTGCGAGCGGGAGGGGCGGGCGCACCCGCACTTCGTCACCGGTCTCGCGCGCGACGGGCTGTCGTGGGAAGCACGGCCTCCAACGTGCCTGTGGAGAGGGCGTGTTCCTGCGCCAGCTGGTGTCATGCGCGAAGCGTCCAATATATTGGCACTCTGTGGAGTGGAGGGTCAAGTAGTCTTGTGTAGTGGCCAATCAGTTACTACACAGTGCTGACACAGGGGATGACGGGCGGGTCCGGCCGGGGAGCGTGGGCATGGTGGGAGAAGCTGGCCGAGGCAGCGGAACGTCGCTGGCCGAGCGGCTGAACGCATTGTTCGCGAGGGTGCGGTGGACCGATGCCCATGGCCGGCAGCGGGAATACTCCACTGCCGAAGTGGCCAAGGCGGTGACCGCCGATCCGTCGCACCCGGCGACGCTGTCGCGGAGTTATCTGGCCATGCTGCGCAACGGGTCGCACACCAACCCGACGCTCAGCGTCCTGGAGGGGCTGGCGAAGTTCTTCGACGACCACCGCGAGCCGGAGTCGCGCCCGATCACGGTCCAGTGCCTGGTCGCCCAAGAGGACCCCGAGGACGCGCTGTTGCGCGAACGGCTCGCCGGTCATCAGGTGCGGAAGATCGCGATGCGGGCGGGCGCGATGACGCCGGCGATGCGCGAGCAACTGCTCAAGATGATCGAGACATTCGATGAGGACGGGACCCCCGGCAACGGCGCCGGGGCGTGAGAAAGGACGCCGTGGCCGTACGCGAACGCGAACTCCGCCGCTCTTGCAAGCATCTGCTGCGGCAACTCGACATTCAGCCTCCGCTGGAGGTGTACGAGTTATGCCGCCGGCTCGGTGAATTCCGGGGAAAACCCATACGGTTGATTCCCTGGGCGCTGCCGATACCCGGCCCGTTCGGGGTGTGGATGTCCCGGCCGCACGAGGAGTGCATTTTCTACCAAGAGGAAACGACCCGCGTACATCAGGACCACATCATCCTGCACGAGATCGGCCATATCCTCGCCGACCACCAGGACGACGGTGGTTCGGACGAAGAACTGCCGGATCTCGGTCCGGATTACCCCCGCGACGAGGTCCCCCGGGGATTTCGCCGCACCTGCTACACCGAGGACTATGAACGCGAGGCCGAACTGGTCGCGACCATCATCCAGGAGTGGGCGGTGGTCATCGACTACGCCACCCCGCGCACCCCTGAGGATTCCGCGCTGGGCCCCCTTCGTTCGGCGCTGAACCCCCGCTGGGGGTGGACGTAATCTTCCAACAGCCAGTGACCCTGATGCTGATCGTCGGGGCGATATGGAAGATCGTCGACCTGACCCGCGCGCCACGGGACCGGGTGCTGCGCCTTCTGGTCGCCTGCCTGCTCCTGCTGGCCGCCGGGCAAATCCTCAGCTTTCCCGGCGCCACCCTCGCGGTCGATTCCGCCACGGCCCTCGGAGTCGGAAAGGTCGCGTTCAATGCGGTCTACATGTCCGGCCTCGGCGCGCTCATCCTGGTCTTCCTGTTCTCCCTGTCCGGCCCGGACAGGGCCCGTCGGCGCCGGGTCCGCCTCCACGCCGGCCTGCTCGCCGGTGTCCTGACCGCCCTGGTCATCGACATGATCGCGACGCCGCCGGCGCTGCGCGGTCACACCTTGACCACTGCGGACATGACACAGCCGGCCATCGCCGCGTTCTACGTCATCGGCAATGCCTATTTCGTCTACGCCTATCTCACCCCGGCGCGCTGGGCGTTGCGCTATGCGCGCCTGGCGACCCGGCACCTGGCGTTCGGCCTGCGGGTCATGGCGCTCGGCCTGTTCGTGCTGGCGGTCACCTCGGTCAATCGGGTCGTCTGGGTCTTTCTGCGCATCGACGCTCCCGGGGGGCATCAGGCGTTCAACACCGTGAACTGGTCGATGACCGACTGGGCACTGGGCATCGTCCTGCTCGGGCTGACCTATTCCGCAGGCATGCAAGTAGCCGCGCATCTGCGGTCAGTTGTGTACCACCGCCGTATGTACCGCGAGCTCACCCCCTTGTGGACCGCCCTCGCCACGGCTTATCCGGAACTCGTCCTGAACGTCGAGCCGAGCGGTTCCAGGTGGCGTCGCTTCCGGCTCCGCCGCACCCACGAGCGGTTCTACCGCCGGCTCATCGAATGCCGCGACGGACTGGTGCGGCTGAGCCCCTATTTGGCACGCGTCGCTCCCGATGCCGATCTCGCCCGCGGCCCGGCCGATCAACTGGCCCGGCACATCGCCGAGGCGCTCGCGCTGAAGCCGGTCACCGAGGATCCCGATACGGCCTTTTCCGCCACCCGCATCGCCTCCCCTTCCGGCAATGACCTGGGCGCCGAAGCCCGCGAACTCGTCGCCGTCTCCCGTGCTTATGCGAAAGGACACCGTGAACAAGGTACTGATAACCGCTGACCTGGTCCTCACCGGACATGCGGACCAGGAGATCCGCGACGGCGCCGTACTCGTCGACGCCGGCGTGATCACCGCTGTCGGTACCGCGGCCGAGCTGGCGGCGACGGTGGATCCGGGCGTGCGGCGCCTGCACTGCCCGGGGGCCACGGTGCTGCCCGGGCTGATCGACTGCCATGTCCACCTCGCCTTCGACGCGGGCCCGGACCCGGTGCGCGCGGTGGCCGAGGCCGCCCCGGACGAGCTCGCCGCCGCCATGGCGGACCGCGCCGGACAGCTGCTGGCCGCCGGGGTGACGACCGTACGGGACCTCGGCGACCGCGACGCCCTCACCATTGAGCTGCGCGCGTCCATCGCGTCCGGGAGGACGGCCGGGCCGCGCACTCTCGCCGCGACCGCACCCCTGACCCTGCCCGGTGGCCACTGTGGATTTCTCGGCGGGGGAGTCACCACCGACGACGACATCCGCCGGCAGATCGCCCGCAACGCGGCGGCCGGAGCCGACCTGATCAAGGTGATGGCCTCCGGCGGCGCCCTCACCCCCGGCGGCCCGCGGATGTGGGAATCGCAGTTCACCCGCGCCCAACTGCGCCTGATCGTCGAAGAGGCCGCTCGCCACGGCCTGGAGGTGGCGGCACACGCCCACGGCACCGCCGCCATCGCCGACTGCGTGGAAGCCGGCGTCCGGACCCTTGAACACTGTTCCTGGCGCACCGCCGACGGCGTCACCTACGACCCGGAGGTCACTCGCCGCATCATCGAGAACGACATCGCCGTCTGCCGCTGTATCTCCGGGGACTGGCAGCTGTTCCTCCAGCAACTCGGCCCCGACCGCGCCGAGTCGATGGCCACGGTCATCCGCGACATGCGGGAGGCCGGTGTCCGGTTCATCGCCGGCACCGACGCCGGTGTGCCGGGAGCGCGGTTCGGCGACTACGTCGGCATGCTCGAATTCTTCGCCTCCCTGGACTTCACCCCTGCCGACGTTCTCGATATGGCCACCGTCAACGCCGCCCGCGCCCTGGGGCTGACCGACACCGGCGCCCTCCGCCCCGGCCTGCGCGCCGACCTCCTCGTCGTCGACGGCAACCCGCTGCACGACCTGGCCGCCCTCCGTCGCGTCCGGCACGTCTTCATGAACGGTCGCCACGAGAGCGTCTGAGGGGCCGGCCGGGCCCGCGGGCTGGGGGAGGGCCCGTCCTCCTGGGGGCATGTACCCAGGGCGACGGGCCGTCCGGGACTTCCGTACAACCTTCAACGGCATTGAGCGGTCTTCACCACACCATCACAGATGCTGGGGGATTGTTCATGTCGCACTCACAACAGCAGCCCGCGTCCTTCGGTCGGCAGCCGCACTCCTTCGTCGTCCCGCCGGCCGGCCGGCCGCCGCGGAACGAGCACGCCGCCCTCAAGATCGCAGTGGGGGCGGTGTGTGCGTGCACCGTGATCGGGCTCGGCGCGGCCGTCGCAGGTGACGGCAGCGGCGACAGAAAGCCCGGGGCGCAGCCGGCCCCCACGGTGACGGCCCCCTTCACCGCCAAGCCGGTCCAGGCCTCGGTGGGGAAGCCGGAGAAGGCTGCCGGGAAGCCGGCCGTCGCGGGGCCCGGCACCACGGTCGGACAGGGCAGCTATCGGGTGGGGGAGGGTATCGCGGCCGGTACGTACCGGACCGGCGGCCCCGCCGCGTCCGACATACCGCTGTGCCACTGGGCGCGCGCGAAGGACTCCAGCGGTGAGACGGGCAGCATCATCGCCCACGGCACACCCCGGGGCCCGGCCCGCGTCACCGTCATCAAGGGCGAGATATTCGAGACCAACGGCTGCCGGCGGTGGACGAAGGTGGGCTGAGTGGTTGCCTGCTGGTGGGCGGCTCCCGGGGGCCGCCCACCAGCAGGCGCGCTCGGGCCCGACGTGCAGGCCGGCTGAAGGGAAAACGAAATGCACCGGCCGAAACCGTTCGGAATGGATTCCTCCGGATTTGCCCGTGGCGGGGTCATGTCGAGCGGGAGCCGCCCACGAGATATCTTGATGTCGAGCAATGTTGCAGACGTGGAGCGGAGCACCCGGTGACTGACTCGACCATCATCTACACCCACACTGACGAGGCCCCGGCCCTGGCGACGTATTCGTTCTTGCCGGTGATCCAGGCATACGCCTCGACGGCCGGCGTCAGCGTGGAGACCCGCGACATCTCCCTGGCCGGTCGCATCATCGCGAGCTTCCCCGAGCACCTGGAGGAGGGCCAGCGGATCGACGACGCCCTCGCCGAACTCGGTGAGCTGGCCAAGACTCCCGCGGCGAACATCATCAAGCTGCCGAACATCTCGGCCTCGATTCCGCAGCTCAAGGCGGCCATCGCCGAGCTCCAGGAGCAGGGCTACGCGCTCCCGGCCTACCCGGACGACCCGAAGACCGACGAGGAGCGGGACATCCGCGCCCGTTACGACAAGATCAAGGGCAGCGCCGTCAACCCGGTCCTGCGTGAGGGCAACTCCGACCGCCGCGCCCCCGCGTCGGTGAAGAACTACGCCAAGGCGCACCCGCACCGGATGGGCGCCTGGACGTCCGGTTCGAAGACGAACGTCGTGCACATGGACACCGACGACTTCCGCTCCACCGAGAAGTCCGCGGTCATCGCCGACGCCGGCTCCCTGCGCATCGAACTGTCCGGCGACGACGGCAGCACCACCGTGCTGCGCGAGTCGGTACCGGTCCTCGCGGGCGAGGTCGTCGACGCGTCCGTGATGCGCGTGGCCGCGCTGCGCGAGTTCCTCACCGCGCAGGTCGCCCGCGCCAAGGCCGAGGGCGTGCTGTTCTCGGTGCACCTCAAGGCCACGATGATGAAGGTCTCCGACCCGATCATCTTCGGCCACGTGGTCCGCGCCTTCTTCCCGAAGACCTTCGCCCAGTACGGCGAGTCGCTCGCCGCCGCGGGCCTGACCCCGAACGACGGCCTCGGCGGCATCTACAAGGGCCTGGAGTCGCTGCCCAACGGTGCCGAGATCAAGGCGTCCTTCGACGCCGAGCTCACCGAGGGCCCGGAGCTCGCCATGGTCGACTCCGACCGCGGCATCACCAACCTGCACGTGCCGAGCGATGTCATCGTCGACGCCTCCATGCCGGCCATGATCCGCACCTCCGGCCACATGTGGGGCCCGGACGGCGAGGAGGCCGACACCCTCGCGGTGCTCCCCGACAGCAGCTACGCCGGCATCTACCAGGTCGTCATCGACGACTGCCGTGCCAACGGCGCCTACGACCCGTCGACGATGGGCTCGGTGCCCAACGTCGGCCTGATGGCGCAGAAGGCCGAGGAGTACGGCAGCCACGACAAGACCTTCGAGATCCCGACCACGGGCACCGTGCGGGTCCTCGACGAGGCCGGCAACGTCGTGCTGGAGCAGGCCGTGGGCGCCGGCGACATCTTCCGTATGTGCCAGACCAAGGACCTGCCGATCCGTGACTGGGTCAAGCTCGCCGTCACCCGCGCCCGGGCGACCGGCGACCCGGCCGTGTTCTGGCTCGACGAGGACCGCGCCCACGACGCGCAGCTGATCAAGAAGGTCAAGACCTACCTCGCCGAGCACGACACCGAGGGCCTGCAGATCGAGATCATGGCGCCGGTCCACGCGATCAAGTTCTCCCTCGACCGCATCCGCCGCGGCGAGAACACGATCTCGGTCACCGGCAACGTGCTGCGTGACTACCTGACCGACCTGTTCCCGATCCTGGAGCTGGGCACCAGCGCCAAGATGCTCTCCGTCGTCCCGCTGATGAACGGCGGCGGACTGTTCGAGACCGGTGCCGGCGGCTCCGCGCCCAAGCACGTCCAGCAGCTGGTCAAGGAGAACTACCTGCGCTGGGACAGCCTGGGTGAGTTCCTCGCCCTCGCGGTCAGCTTCGAGCACCTCGCGCAGAAGACGGGCAACGCGCGCGCCCAGGTGCTCGCGGACACCCTCGACCGCGCCACCGGCAGCTTCCTCAACGAGAACAAGTCGCCCAGCCGCAAGCTCGGCGGCATCGACAATCGCGGCAGCCACTTCTACCTCGCGCTGTACTGGGCGCAGGAGCTGGCCAAGCAGACCGAGGACGCCCAGCTCGCGGAGGCGTTCGCGGCGCTCGCCAAGACGCTGTCCGAGCAGGAGCAGGCCATCGTCGACGAGCTGATCGCGGTGCAGGGCTCGCCGGCCGACATCGGCGGCTACTACCAGCCCGCCGTCGCGAAGGCCTCGGCGGTCATGCGCCCGTCGGCCACCTTCAACCAGGCCCTCGCGACCCTCAGCTGACGCGAAGCAGCGGAAGGCCCTTCCGCCCCGGCCGGCACCCGCCGGCCGGGGCGGTTCCGTTTTTCCGGCCGGAGCCGGCGCACGGGCGCTCCCGGCGACGCAGTAGCGTCGCTCCGTACGCAGTTGCCCATCACCCGGGGGTATCGATGGAACTCGCCCAAGTCCGTCTGCTCGTCACCGACTTCCGCGGCTGCTACCGCTTCTACCGGGACGTGCTGGGGCTCACGCCGCAGTTCGAGGCCCCGGACGGGCCGTATGCGAAGTTCACCGGTGACGGCGGTCCGGCAGGCATCGCGCTGCAGGACCGCGCGCAGATGGCCCAGGTCCTCGGCGAGCTGGCGACCGCGCCGGCCGGATACCGGTCCCTCGTCGTCCTGCGGGTCGACGACCTCGATGCCTACTGCACCCAGCTCACCGGCCGCGGCGCCGTGCTCGCCCACGGCCCGGCCCCGATGACGGACCGGATGCGGGTCGCCCACCTCAAGGACCCCGAGGGGAACCTCGTCGAACTCCAGGAGTGGCTCGCGCTGCGGGCGGCGGACTGACCCCGCCCGCACCGAAGCCTCAGCCCACCAGGCCCAGCACCGGCCGCAGACCGTCCGGACGCCCGTCCGCCGGCAGATGCTCCACCGGCAGGAAGGCGCAGCCCACCGCCGTCGCGCCGCCGTCCGCCGTACGGTCGTCACCCACCATCAGGACGTCGGACGGGGCGAGCCCCAACTCCCGGCAGGCGAGGGCGAAGAGCTGCGGATCGGGCTTTTGCAGGCCGTGTTCGCAGGACAGCACGCAGGTGTCGACATAGCGGTCCAGGCCGTGGGTGCGCAGCACCGGCCGCAGGTCCCAGCCGATGTTGCTCAGGACGCCGATCCGGATGCCGCGCCGGTGCAGCTCCGCCAGCACCTCGGCGGCATCGGGGTAGGGCCGCCAGGCCTGCGCGGTCTTGTGACGCTCATAGAGCGCGTCGTACAACTCCGGTGCGGGGAGCGGCACTTGGCGGGCCAGTCCGGTGTACACCGCGCGGTGGAGGCGGGCGTCGCGGTCGCGGATCTCCCACTGCCCGGCCAGATCGGCAGGGATCTCGACGGGCGGGGCGCCGCCGGGCAGCGCACCGGCCCGTTCCAGTGCGGCCGCCCGGCGGGCGAGCTCGGCCTCGTCCATGGCCGTGCCGGACGCGGCCAGCGCCGCGCGCAGCCAGGACTCGGCGGGCTCGATGTGCAGCAGGGTCCCGGAGAAGTCGAAGAGCACACCTTTGATCGTCGTCATGACCGCCATCCTGTCCCGTGCGCGCAGCCGGGTCGATCCCGCCCGGCCGGATACGCGTGGTACGCCGCCACCGACCCCGCCACCACGGCGCCGCCCAGCAGCCAGCCCCCGACGACATCCGACGCCCAGTGCACCCCCAGGAACACCCGGGTGAAGCCGACGCCGACGACCGAGACCGCCACCACCGCCCGGGCCGCCCACTGCCACCGCCGTGGCATTCCGTGCAGCCGCAGCAGCCACAGCACCAGGCCGCCGGCGACCATCGCGGACAGTGCGTGCCCCGAGGGGAAGGCGGCATAGCCCGCGGAGTCCACCGGGTCCGGCCAGACGGGGCGTTCCCTGCCGACCAGCGCCTTCACCGCCTGCTGGAGGCCGGTACCCACCAGCGAGGTGGCCGCCACCCAGGCGGCGAGCAGCCGCTCCCCGCGCCGCAGCAGCAGCCCGACCGCCACCGCCAGCACCGCCCGCATCGTCCACGGGTCCCACACCCAGTCGCTGAGCACCCGGTTGCGGTGGGTCCAGCCGGGCGCGGCGACGGCCGTACGGTGCAGTGCCCCGGCCAGGTCCGTGTCCAGGGAGATCAGCGGGCCCCAGCGCAGCACGACGAGGGTGAGCAGCAGGCCGAAGAGGACGGTGCACAGCAGGGCAGCGGCGACCGCGGGGCGCGGCGGGACGGATACGGCGCGGCGCTCGCCGTCCACGGCGGACGTCCGGGCAGCGGGAGGCGGCGTGGTGGGCATGCGACGATCCTCACCTACACCGGGCGCCGGGTGCGAGGGCCCTACGTCAGTGCACGCAGCCCGGGAATGAAGGTCACCAGCAGCGGCACCGCCGGCACCAGCGCGGCCACCGCCGTCATCCGCAGCCGTCGGCCGGGGGTGAAACGGGGCGCGGGGGACAGCAGCCGGTCCACCCGCTCCGGCACCTGGGCCAGTTGGGACGGGCACGGGCCGAACACCCCGCGGTCCTCGTTGAGCTCGACCAGTGCCAGCGCGAACGTCAGCCGGCCGAAGCGGCGCGAGGCCACATCGTCGGCGGCCAGCTCGACCAGCCGGTGCACCTGGTCGCGGAACGCGGCGAAGACCGGGATCTGCGGAAAGCCGACGGCCAGCGCCGCGGCGCAGTGCAGCAGGAGGTCGTGCCGGGCCCGCGCATGGCCCTGCTCGTGGGCGATCAGCGCATCGAGCTGACGGCCCTTCAGTCGCCGCAACACCGAGGTGGTGATGACCAGTTGGGGTGAGGAGTGCTGCAACCACCAGGCCTCCGGGCGGTCGCCCTCCAGGACGACCAGACGCTCCCCGGCCGGCTCCTCACCGGGCAGCAGCGGCGAGCGGCGCAGGAGTTCGGCGCGGCGCTGCCGGCGGCGGGCGCGTGCCGCCCGCACCTCACGGGTCAACGTGACGGCGGTCCAGGCGCCGCCCCCCGCCAGCAGGAGGGCCAGCGCCCCGGCCCAGGGCCCGTACCTGTTGAGCGCATACGCCTCGACGACCACATGCGGGGCGAACCCGAACACCGGGCTGCGGACGGACTCCCAGGCGGCGGCCGCGCTCAGCGACATCGCGAGCAGAGCGCACAGCAGGACACCGGCGACGACGCACTGCCACACCCACAGCGCGAGCACCGGCTCACGGTCGGGCCAGTCGGAACGGGCCATCAGCCGCGGCGCCATTGCCGCGGCCAGCACGCCGAGAATCATCAGCGCGAGGGGGACCATCATGGCGTCAGCCTATGAGCGGGCGGCTACCCGTTGGTACGGGCGCGAGCCGGAAGTGACGTATGCCACCCGCGCAACGGATGTGAACGGCGGCCCGGCCCGCGGCCGGCGCACGACCCGGGCGGCAGGCATCGCCGCAGTTCACAGCGCCAGCAGCATCGCCAGCATGCCGATCCCCATCGCCACCCGGCAGGCCCGCAACACCCCGGTCGGCCCGGCGCCCACCGCCGGCCCGTCCGGCACCGTGGCAACCGCCGCCGGCGCCAGCCGGACGCCCGCCCCGATCACGTACACCGTGAAGTAGACGAGCAACAGCCCGGTCAGCAACGGCACTCCGCCCGGCGCCGGGTGCCCCATCGCGCTCATCCCGGCCGCCCGGCCCATCCCGTCCAGGTGTCCGGCCGGACCCCCCTGCCCGGGGGGCAGCTCCATCGCGAGCGCCATGTACGCCATGGCCCCCGCACCCACCGCATGATGCAGATGGCGCCGGGCCAGCGCCCACAGCCCCGCCGCCCCGAACACCGCGGTGAACAGCCACGGCGACCACGCCGGGGGCGCCGCGGCGGGCCACGCCATCGCCGCCGTCCCCAGCGCCATCAGCCCCTCACCGCGCGCCGCACCCCGCTCGGCGGCCGGGCCGGTACGCGACCGCACCAGGCAGTACGCGCCGGCCGCGGCGCACAGCAGCACCAGCGGCCAGCCGACCCACGGTGGTCCGTGCACCGAGCACCTCCCCTTGCACCCGTACGCAACGGGGGCAGGATTCCCGTCCGGCGCCCCGCACACGGGAGCGCACGGACGCACGGGGGGCGCGGGTACTGGGGTAGGTGCGTCATCCTGGGCCGCGGACCGTCCGGCCCCGATCCGACGGACAGGCCTCAGGGGCGGTAGCGCAGCGGATGGTCCGCCGGGACCTGCGTCAGCACGATCCGGTGGCCGTCCGGATCGGCGATCCACATCTCGATGAGGCCCCACGGCTCCTGCACGGGCGGCCGCAGCACCTCGACGCCATGGGCCCGCAGTTCTTCGTGTGCGGCGGCCGCGTCCGCCACCTGGAGCCACAACTGGAGGGTGTCCGTGGCCGGATCCGCGGCGCGGCCGGAGACCTCCAGGAAGCCACCGCCCAGGAAGTAGACCGTGCCGCGTTCGGGCCCGGTACCGAATTCCCGGTAGATCTCCAGCCCCAGCGCCTCGCCGTAGAACGCCCGCGACCGCTCGGGGTCGGACGGCCGCAACAGCATCCTGCTGCTCAGTACGTGCACCATGCCAGGACCCTACGGCCTGCGGCCGGGCGCGGCCCGTGCACCACCGACCCGGACGGCGTGCGTGCCGTGGTGCGCAAAACGGACGGCCGGCTGCTGATCGCCGAGCGGGACGGCGAACTGATCGCCTGGTACGAGCGCCGCGGCTACCGGCGCACCGGGCAGCTCACCCCGTTCCCGTACGGCGATGAGCGGTTCGGCATCCCGCAGCGCCCCGACCTGGAGTTCGAGCTGCTGATCAAGTCGCTCGACCAGGGCGTGTCGGTCCGGTGGACAGGCCCCACGGGCGCGCGGCCGGCCGGTCCCGGCCGGCGCTCACAGCCGTCCCGCCTGGATGATCCGCCGCAGGAACTGCCGGGTGCGGTCGTGCTGCGGGTCCCCGAAGACCTGCTCGGGCGCGCCGCGTTCCACCACCACCCCGCCGTCCAGGAAGCACACCTGGTCGGCGACCTCCCGCGCAAAGCCCATCTCATGCGTGGCGATCACCATCGTCATCCCCTCCTCCTTCAGATCGCGGACGACGCCGAGCACCTCGCCGACCAGCTCCGGGTCGAGCGCCGCGGTGATCTCGTCCAGCAGGAGCAGCCGGGGCCGCCCGGCCAGGGCGCGGACGATCGCCACCCGCTGCTGCTGGCCGCCGCTGAGCCGGTCCGGGTACTCACCGGCCCGCCCGCCGAGCCCGAGCCGCTCCAGCAGCTCGCGGGCCCGCGCCTCGGCCTCCGCACGCGGCACCCCGTGCACCCGGCGGGGCGCCAGCGTGATGTTGTCCAGCACGGTCATGTGCGGGAAGAGGTTGTAGGCCTGGAAGACCACGCCGATCCGGCGGCGCACGGCGTCCGCGTCGATCCGCGGATCGGTGATCTCCGCGCCGTCCAGGAAGATCGCCCCGTCGTCGATCTCCTCCAGCAGGTTCGCGCAGCGCAGCAGCGTGGACTTGCCCGACCCCGAGGCGCCGATCAGGGTGGTCACGGTGTGCGCGGGGACCGCGAGGTCCACATCCCGCAGCACGACCGTGCCCCGGCCGTACGTCTTGCGCACGGACTCCAGCCGCAGCACCGGGCCGTCGCCGGGCGCCTCTTGCCCGACGGCCCCGTCGGCCGGCCGCGGGGTGTCGTCGGTCGTGCTCATACCAGGCCTCCCTGGGCGCGCTTGCGGTCCATGCGGGCCGTGATCCAGTCCGTGCCGCGCGTCATCGGGATCGTCAGCGCGACGAAGACGAGACCGGCCACCACGTACGGCGTGAAGTTGAAGTCCTTGCCGGCGATGATCTGCGCCGCGTAGACCGCGTCCACCGCGCCCGCGATGGAGACCAGACCGGTGTCCTTCTGCAGCGAGACCAGGTCGTTCAGCAGCGGCGGCACCACCCGCCGCACCGCCTGTGGCAGCACCACGAAGCGCAGGGTCTGCCCGCTGCTCAGCCCCAGCGACCGGGCCGCGGCCCGCTGCGAGGGGTGCACCGATTCGATGCCGGCCCGGAAGACCTCGGCCACATACGCCGAGTACGTCAGCACCAGCGCGGTGCCGCCGAGCGCCACCGGATCGGTGGTCACCCCCTGGAGCCGCAGCGCCGGCACACCGAAGACCACCATCAGCAGACAGATGATCAGCGGCAGCCCGCGGAAGAAGTCGGTGTAGGCGGTGGCCAGGGCGCGCAGCGGGAAGAACACCGGGCCGCGCAGCGTCCGGGCCACCGCCAGCAGCAGCCCGAGCACCAGCACCGCCGCCCCGCACACCACCAGCAGCCGCAGATTCAGCAGCAGCCCGTCCAGCACCTCCGGCAGCGCCTTGCGCGCATACGCGGCGCTGAAGAAGGTCTCCCGGGTGCGCGGCCAGCCGGGGGAGCGGGTGATCACGAGGAACAGGACGACGCCGGTGACCAGGGTGCTCAGCGCGGCGACGCCGATCGCACGCCGGGCCCTGGCCCGCTTGAAGCGCTCCCGCTCGACCCGCCGCTGCGAGGGCACGTACCCGCCCTCCCCGGAGGAGCCCTTCACCACACCTTTCGAGTACGTCATGTGAGCACCGGAACGGACACCGCGTCGGTCAGCCACTTCTTCTCCAGCGCGGCGAGGGTGCCGTTCTTGCGCAGCGCGTCCACCGCGGCCGTCACACACCCGGTGAGCCGGCTCTCCTTGTCCAGGACCAGGCCGAACTGCTCCTCGGCGGCGCCGGTGGCCGCGAACTGCCCGACCACCTCGGCGTCCTTCACCTCGGCAGAGGTGATGTAGAAGGCGGTCGGCAGATCGGTGAGGATCGCGTCGACCTGACCGTTCTTCAGCGCGGACTTGGCGAGGTCGTTCTTCTGGAAGACGGCCGCGGGCTGCGCCGGCCGGACGGTGTCATGGACGACGTCCAGGCTGGTACTGCCCACCTGCGCGCCGAGTTTGAGCTTACGGAGATCGGCGATGCTCCTGGCGTGCGCGGCCTTGGAGCCCTTCAGCGCGATGACCGCCTGCCGTACGTCGTAGTAGCCGGAGGAGAAGGCGACGGCCCGTTTGCGTGCGGCGCTGATGGAAACCTGGTTGATGTCGAAGTCGAACTTCTTCTCACCGGGCGCGAAGGCGTTGTTGAACGGCACGGTCTGCCAGTGCACCGCGCCCTTGTCATAGCCCAGTTGCCGGGCGACGGCGTAGGCGACCGCCGATTCGAAGCCCTTGCCGCTCGCCGGGTCGTCGTCGTGGAACCACGGTGCATAGGCGGGCTTGTCGGTGCCGACCGTGAGCGTGCCGCGGGCGACGGTGGGCAGTTTGCCGCGGTCACAGCTCTGCGTGCCCGGCCCGGCGGCCCGTGGGCCACCGGGGGACTCGTCCTGTGGGGCACAGCCGACGGCCGCCGCGAGCAGCACGACGGTGGTGCAAGTGGCAAGGCGGAGGGGGTGGTTGGCGAGGCGCATGGCGGGAGAGTGGCAGTGCGCGAGGCCATCTGTCGAGATCACCGGGGGAAACGTCCGCATGGTGGAAGTTCGTTGCACCGCTGTGAACTGCGGATTTCTCCGGTGGCCGGCGACGGGCACCGGGGCGCGCGACGGGCTGCCGGCCCGGCTCGTACCAGCCGGCTCGTACCACCCGGCGCAGTCCGTCCCACTTCTCGCCGGGGTTTCGCCTCACGCCGTGAAGCGCACCGCCCGCCGGATCTCCGGCAGATCGGTCACCACGCCGTCCAGACCCAGCCCGCGCGCGAGCCGGAGCTGGTCGTGGGTGTTGACCGTCCAGCCCAGGACCTTCAGCTGGGCGGCGTGGGCCCGCTCGACCAGCTCCAGGGTGAGCCGCCGGATGTTCAGGGACAGCATCGTCGCCCCGACGGCCTGGGCACGGTCGACGACATCGGCGCCGTAACGGCTGGCGACCAGGGCGGTGCGTACGCCGGGCAGCAGGGTGCGGATGGCGGCCAGCGCCTCGTCGTGGAAGGAGATCACGTCGACCCGGCCGGTCAGATCGCGCGCCCGCATCACCTCGGCCAGCGCCTGCGCGGCGGCCACATCCTTGATCTCGGCCTGCAACGGCGCCTTGACCGCCTCCACGACCTCCTCGAAGACGGGGATCCGCTCGCCCTGCCCGGCGTCGAGTTCGCGCAGCTCGGCGAGGGTGCGCTCGGAGATCGGGCCGGCGCCGTCGGTGGTCCGGTCGACATCCGCGTCGTGCATCACCACCAGCGAGCCGTCCTTGCTCAGATGCAGATCGAGTTCGATGACATCGAGGCCTTCGTGCTCGGCGCGGACGAAGGAACGCAGGGTGTTCTCCGGCTCGACGCCCATCATCCCGCGGTGTCCGATGGTGAGAAAGGACAAGGCTGCCTCGCTTCTGTCGGCTCGGTGCTGCTGTCGGCTGGGGAATGTCGACCGTCGACCGTCGGCCACGGCGTACGAAACGGCGCACAGCCTAACGGGACCCGCCGGGGAAAAAAGGGGTGCCGAACGGACCGCGGTGTGTCCAGTACGGGTACCCGCCAGATCCGGCCTCAGACCGCTTCACCCTCATGTGGGCGATTCCCCGGTGCGCTGACGACATCCCGGAGCCGGGGCGCGGCGTCGGAGGCATCCGGAGCGGGGATCCCTCGGGCGGCGGCAGCACGCCGCGGCCCCTTGTCCGAGCGGGTGTGGCATATGCCACACGGTGCCGGGAAGGGGGATCGCGCGGCCTGTCCGGCGCGTGCACCCAGGGCTCCTCCGGACCCCGTCCACGGCCCGCTCGCGGCTCTCCCACGGGGTTGTGGGCTCCTGGAGGAAGCGCGGAGGGTGCGCCCACGCCTGAGAGGAAGTGGCGTCCAAGCCGTCACACACAGGAAAAATAGGCGTGTGTACGGGGTGTCAACGAGATAATTTTCAGCTAGCCCACTTGAGTGGACGATCCTTGGCTGGTTACCGTGTCCTGACAACACGATCTACCGCCGGAGGGCAGTCATGACGGAAATTCTTTCGCCTGTGGGTGTCCAGGGGGGCACCACGACCGCAGGGAGTGTGGTCGGACACCCGGCGTGGCCCGTGCTCAAGAACGCCGTCGAGACCATCCGCCCCTGGCAGTCCAAGGACGGTTCGGTCGACCTGGAGGCGGAGGGCGCACCGAGCGCCGACGCCGTCCGTACGGAGGTCG
Source organism: Streptomyces sp. 2323.1 (assembly GCF_900221035.1). NCBI lineage: Bacteria > Bacillati > Actinomycetota > Actinomycetes > Kitasatosporales > Streptomycetaceae > Streptomyces > Streptomyces sp. 2323.1. The sequence continues at coordinate 6,953,880 of NZ_LT907981.1, forward strand.
ACCGCGTGATAGCGGCCCTCGGGGAGCTCGCCCCGCTGCTGCCGCACAATGCCGCCTACCACCAGGCGCTCGCTGCCGACCTGCGCCGCTGGGCCGACGGCGGCTTCGGCGTGCCGGACTTCCTGGACTCGCTGCTCGCCTTCCAGCCCGCCCAGCAGCGTGCCGACGGCCTCCAGCACCTCGTGCTGTTCCCCATGTACACCCAGAACGGCAACCCGGACCGCAACTTCGAGGCCGTCGTCCTGCGCATGGTCTGGCCGGACTGGCTCGCCGAGCTGGAGCGGACCCGCTACGACAACGCGCTCTTCTGCGGCATCAGATTCGAGGACTTCACGGCCGGCTACGACACCAACTCCGCGGTGCTCTTCCCGGAGACCATCGCCGTGCGCGAGGCCCCCGAGCGCTTCAGCTGGGGCGGCATCTTCTGCGACCGCGAGGCCGCCCGCTTCCGCCGGGTCAGCCAGGCCGCCGTCGACACCCTGGGCCTGGAACTCCCCAAGGACATCGGCGAGATGCTCGCCGACCAGGAGCGCTGCCAGGAGGCGTTCGTCCTGTGGGACATGGTGCACGACCGCACCCACAGCCACGGTGACCTGCCGTTCGACCCCTTCATGATCAAGCAGCGCCAGCCGTTCTGGATGTACGGCCTGGAGGAGCTGCGCTGTGACCTCACCGCCTTCAAGGAGGCCGTGAAGCTGGAGGCCGAGGGGTATGCGCAGGCCCGCGACGTACAGTTCGCGGTGATCTTCGACCGGATGTTCCGCTTCCCGGTCACCGGCGACCGGGTCCGTAACTACGACGGCCTGGGCGGACAGCTGCTCTTCGCGTACCTCCACAAGCACGACGTCGTACGCTGGACGGACAACACACTGCACATCGACTGGGAGCGGGCGCCCAAGGTCACCAACGAGCTGTGCGGCGAGATCGAAAAGCTCTACCGCGACGGCATCGACCGGCCCAAGCTGGTCCACTGGTTCGCCGCGTACGACCTCGTCTCGACCTACCTCGCACCGCACCCGGGGTCGGTCTGGGCCAAGGGGCCCGACGCCCTCGACCTGGACCAGCCGCCGCGCAAACTCGTGGACGACGTGCTCCCCGACGAGTTCCCGCTGAGTATGTTCTACGAGGCGCTCGCCAAGAAGCTGCGTGCTGTGATCGCATCCACCAAGGGCATCACGGCCCACAGCGATGAATTGGCGGCGGCATGAAGACCGACCGGAACACCCGGCCGAAGGCCGTCCAGGAGCAGAACGAGGAGGCGACGGAGATGGTGACGTCGACGGGTGGCCAGGGGCCGCTGGAGGGTGCGGTCATCGCAGTCGCGGGCGCGGCCGGACCGGCCGGCCGGGCGACCCTGCTGCGACTGGCCGAGGCGGGCGCGGTGGTGGTCGGCTCGGACTCCAACCCCGAGCGGCTGGCGGAGGCCGTGGATGCGGCCCGGTACGCCCACGGGGGCGCCACGGTGATAGGGGAGACGGTGGATCTCCTCGACGTGGACCAGGCCCGGGAGTGGGCGGCCCGTACGGAGAAGGAGTTCGGCCGGGTCGACGGCCTGGTGCATCTGGTCGGCGGCTGGCGCGGCTCGTCGACCTTCGCGGAGACCGACCTCACGGACTGGGAAGTGCTCCACAAGCTGCTGGTCCGCACCGTCCAGCACACCTCCCTCGCGTTCTACGAGGCCCTCGAACGCAGCGGCAACGGCCGCTTCCTCCTCACCAGCGCGGCCGGCGCCAGCAAGCCCACCGGGGGCAACGCCGCCTATGCCGCCGCCAAGGCCGCCGCCGAGGCCTGGACGCTCGCCATGGCGGACGGCTTCCGCAAGGCGGGGGGTGAGCAGGGGCCGCGCGCCGCGGCTGCCATCCTGATCGTGAAGGCGCTCGTCAACGACCAGATGCGCGCCGAGCGACCGAACGCCAAGTTCGCGGGCTTCACGGATGTCACGGAGCTGGCCGAGGCCATCGCCGGGGTCTGGAGCCGGCCCGCCCAGGAAGTGAATGGACAGCGTCTGTGGCTGACCCCCGAGCCGTGACCGGAGCGAAGACCGACGCCCGGCTGCACCACGACCCCGAGATACGCGGCTTCGCCAGCGACAACTACGCAGGCGCGCATCCGGAGGTACTCGCCGCGCTCACTCTCGCCAACGGCGGCCACCAGGTCGCCTACGGCGAGGACGACTACACCGAGCACCTCCAGCGGATCGTCCGCAGCCATTTCGGGCAGCGCGCCGAGGCGTTCCCGGTGTTCAACGGCACCGGCGCCAACGTCGTCGCGCTGCAGGCCGTGACCGACCGCTGGGGTGCGGTGATAGCGGCCGACACCGCGCACATCCATGTCGACGAGTGCGGTGCGCCCGAGCGGGTCGGCGGGCTGAAGCTGCTCACCGTACCGACCGAGGACGGCAAGCTCACCCCCGAGCTGATCGACCGCGAGGCGTACGGCTGGGACGACGAGCACCGCGCCATGCCGCAGGTCGTCTCGATCACCCAGAGCACGGAGCTGGGCACGGTCTACACGCCCGACGAGATCCGGGCGATCTGCGAACACGCCCATGAGCGCGGCATGGTGGTGCATCTCGACGGCGCGCGGATCGCCAATGCGGCGGCGACGCTCGACGTCCCGATGCGGGCCTTCACCAACGCCGTGGGGGTCGACATCCTCTCCTACGGCGGCACCAAGAACGGCGCGGTCTTCGGCGAGGCCGTGGTCGTGCTCAACCCCGACCGGGTGCGCGCGATGAAGCATCTGCGCAAGCTGTCCATGCAGCTGGCCTCCAAGATGCGCTTCGTCTCGGTCCAGTTGGAGGCGCTGCTCGCCAAGGACCTGTGGCTGCGCAACGCCCGGCACGCCAACACCATGGCGCAGCGGCTGGCGGCCGGGGTGCGGGAGATCGACGGGGTGGAGATCTGCTACCCCGTGCAGGCCAACGCGGTCTTCGCGCGACTGCCGCACGATGTCAGCGAGCGGCTGCAGAAGCGCTACCGCTTCTACTTCTGGGACGAGCAGACCGGCCAGGTGCGCTGGATGTGTGCGTTCGACACCACCGAGGCGGACGTCGACGGCTTCCTGGCCGCACTCCGCGAGGAGATCAGCCGCTGACCCGGCCCTCCGGTTCCGTATAGCTATGCGCTCGGCCGAAAAGTCATTGACTCTGGGCCGGGCGCATCGCTACGCTCCCCGCGCATGGAGCTGATCCAGAACACCCCCGATATATCCGCCTACTTGGCCGCCTGTGAAGCCATCGATCACGGGCACCCGCTCGTCCGCTCCACCGCCGCGACGCTCGCCGCCGACGCTCCGGATGCATACACATACGCCAAGGCCGCCTTCACCTTCGTCCGCGACGCGATCCCGCACAGCGCGGACACCGGCGATCCGCGCGTCACCTGGCGTGCCTCGGACGTCCTCGCGCAGCGCACCGGCATCTGCTGCGCCAAGGCGCACGCCCTCGTGGCCCTCCTGCGGGCCAGGGGCATCCCCGCCGCGCTGTGCTACCAGAAGTTCGATGTCATCCACGGTCTGGTGGCCCTCCGGCTGCCCGGTGCGCACCACTGGGCCCGGCAGGATCCACGGGGCAACAAGCCCGGCATCGACGCGCAGTTCCGCCTTGATTGCGAGCAGCTGGCCTTCCCCGTGCGGCCTGAGTGCAACGAACTGGACTACTCGGTGCTATTTGCTGAACCACACCCGGCCGTGCTCCAATGCCTCCGCGAGGCCGTCGACCGGCCTCACCTCTGGCAGACGCTCCCCACCGAACTCTGAGGAACGCCCCCATGCCCGACTCTTCGCACGTGTCCGTTTCCGGCATGACCTGCGCGCTGCACGTCTCCGACGAGGTGCGCGCCCTGGCGCCCGGCTTCGGCTACCTCGCCGTCGAAGCCCACGGGCTGACCAACGGGCCCAGCGACGAGGCCGGCTCGGCGCTCCTGGACGAGGCCACCCGACGTCTGGCCGAGCGCCTCGACGGGCGCGCCCCGCAGGACGACCCGCACCTCGCCGCCTGGCGGGCCGCGTACACCGCCTTCGGGAGCAAGCCGTCGCGCACCCGCAACTCCGCCGAGGCGCTGGCCAGGCGGGCGCTCGCGGACGGCGGCCTGCCGCGCATCAACCGGCTCGTCGACCTCTACAACGCCATCAGCGTCGCCCATCTCATCCCTGTGGGCGGTGAGGACCTGGACCGCATCCAGGGCGGAATGCGGCTGGTCCGGGCCACCGGCGACGAGCCGTTCGCGACCGCCGTCGGCGGCGCCGAGGTCATCGAGCACCCCGAGGCGGGCGAGGTGGTCTGGTGCGACGAGGAGGGCGTCACCTGCCGCCGCTGGAACTGGCGTCAGGGCGTGCGCACCCGCCTCACCGAGGACTCGGTCAGCGCGCTGTTCCTGCTGGAGCGGATGGCCCCCATGCCGCTCGATACGCTGACGGCCGCCGGCGCCGAGCTGGCCGAGGCGCTGCACAAGGCCTGCCCGGACGCCCGTATCGAGATCGGCGAGATCTGGTCGCAGTGACCCACGGCCGGCCGGTCCGATTCGGTGCCGGCTAGGCGATGCCCCCGGGCGCGGCGGGTGCGGTGCCGCCGAGATGGGCCGGGATCCACCAGGTGTCGTCGGGACCCTTGGGGCGTACGGGATAGGCGCGCTGGGCCGCCTCCAGGAGGTCCTGCACCCGGGCCCGCAGCCGGTCGGTGATCTTCTCGGCCGACTCGGCCGGGTCGGCCTCCATCGGCTCGCCCACCCGGATCGTTATCGGCAGGTGGTTGCGGCCCAGATCGCGCTTGTGGCCCTTGGTCCACAGCCGCTGGGTGCCCCACAGTGCCACCGGCAGCAGCGGCACCCCGGCCTCCTGGGCCAGCCGCGCGGCACCCGACTTGAAGGTCTTCAGGGTGAAGGACTCGGAGATCGTCGCCTCGGGGAAGACGCCGATGATCTCCCCCGAACGCAGCGCCGACAGGGCGTGCTTGTAGGCGTCCATCCCCTGCGCCCGGTCCACGGGGATGTGCTTCATCGCGCGCATCAGCGGCCCCGACACCTTGTGCCGGAAGACCGACTCCTTCGCCATGAAACGCACCAGCCGCTTTGCCGGCCGCGCCGTCAGACCGGCGAAGACGAAGTCCAGATAGCCGATGTGATTGCTCACCAGAACCGCCCCGCCGCGGCGCGGAACATGGTCCGTCCCGGCGATGTCGAATTTCAGATCGAGCGCCTTGAAGAGAGTGCGGGCGGCGCCGATCACCGGCGGATAGACGAGCTCTGCCATTGTCCGGAGGACCCCTTTTTCCACGCCTGGGGAGGGTTCTCCCGGCGGAAACCTACGCAGCCGTAACTGCGGCTTTCGGGAGATCGTGCCCGATGTCGGCCGTGGCGGCCAGCGTGGCAGCCGCCACGGCCGGGAGATTCTTGTCACGTGTAAGGGCGGCCGGGCCGCCTGTCCGCAGTGGCCAACGGCGCCGCCCGCACCGCGGGGAGTGCCCCGACGCGGTAGGGGAGCGGCGCCACGTGGGCACGGACGCCCGGGAATCTTTACGGTCCCGTGGACGCTGCACCCCTGGACGACCGGACGGGTGGTGCGGGTCGCGGCGCCCATGGCGGCGAGCGCCTCGGGCCGCGGACACCACTACAGCAAGGAGAGGGCGACGGTGCAGGAGCGGGACGACCGGGGCGGGGCGGCGCGGCTGAGCGCTGCGGAGATCGGCGCGGCGCTGGGGGAGCGGGCCACCCTGCTGCAGTTCTCCAGCGCCTTCTGCCAGCCCTGCCGGGCCACCCGGCGCACCCTCGCCGAGGTCGCCGGCATGGTCGAGGGGGTGGCCCATGTCGAGATCGACGCGGAGGACCATCTCGCGCTCGTACGGGAGCTGGAGGTACAGCGCACCCCGACGGTGCTGGTGCTCGACGCGGCGGGCGCGATCGTGCGCCGGGCCGCCGGGCAGCCCCGCAAGGCCGATGTCATCGCGGCGCTGGGTGCGGCCGTCCGTGATTGATCTCCCAGATGGCGGGCGCCCCTTGACGCTGTGGGTCACGAATCGTCACTCTGACGTGATGTGGCCAGGATTCCTTCTCTCCGGACGCGCCCACGTCGACCTGCTGCGGACTGCCGGCGCCCGCTGTCCGGGCGCGTGAGCAGCGACGACCTCACAGCCGCCGACCGCGGCCCGGCGCCGGCGGCTCTGCCCGGGCCCGTACACCACAGCTGAAGGACAACTCCATGACGGCCTCGCCCGGCCTCGGAACGCCCCGTACCGCCTCTCCCGAGCTGCTGCGCTCGGTCTTCCGGCAGCATGCCGCCGGTGTCGCGGTGATCACCGCGCACGGCTCCCGCCCCGTCGGCTTCACCGCCACCTCCCTCACCTCCGTGGCTGCCGACCCGCCGCTGCTCTCGTTCGGTATCGGCACCGGCTCCTCCAGTTGGCCGACCGTCTCGGAGGCCGAGCACATCGGCGTGCACATACTCGGCGAGCACCAGCAGGAGCTGGCCGCCACGTTCGCGCGCAGCGGTGCCGACCGTTTCGGTCCCGCCACCTCCTGGCGCACGGGTCCCGAAGGAGTGCCCCTCCTGGACGGCGTCCTGGCCTGGCTGGTGTGCAAGGTCGTGGCGCGGGTGCCGGCCGGTGATCATCACCTGGTGCTCGCCCAGCCCGTGGTCGGCGACCCCGCGGGGCCCGGCCGTCCGCTGCTCTACCACCAGGGCCGCTTCAACGCGCTGCGGGACTGACGGGTTCCCGCTCCGCCTCTTCGTCGCCCGGTCGGGTCCGTTGGCAAGGTCACATTTCGCCGGCCTTGATTCGGGGCACAAGACTGGATGTACTGGCGAGTAATATGACGGTCGGCGTGGGGAACCGCTTCCGCCCGGGAGCCGCCCCCAGAGGCGCCTATGCTGCCAGCACCAGGCAGTTCTGAAGAGACGAAGCAGGTAGGAGAGTCGGCGTGAGCTTGAGGATCGTTGTCTGTGTGAAGTACGTGCCCGACGCCACCGGCGACCGGCACTTCGCCGAGGATCTGACCGTCGACCGTGACGATGTGGACGGTCTGCTCTCGGAGCTCGACGAGTACGCCGTCGAGCAGGCCCTGCAGATCAAGGAAGCCGCCGACGACGCGGAGATCACGGTCCTCACCGTGGGTCCCGAGGACGCCAACGACGCGCTGCGCAAGGCGCTGTCGATGGGCGCCGACAAGGCCGTCCACGTCGAGGACGACGACCTGCACGGCACCGACGCGCTCGGCACCTCGCTCGTGCTCGCGAAGGCCATCGAGAAGACCGGTTACGACCTCGTCGTCTGCGGTATGGCCTCCACCGACGGCACGATGGGTGTGCTGCCCGCGCTGCTCGCCGAGCGGCTGAACGTCCCTCAGGTCACCCAGCTCTCCGAGGTTTCCGTCGCCGACGGCAAGGTCACCGGCCGCCGGGACGGTGACACCGCCAGCGAGCAGCTGGAGGCCGCGCTGCCGGCCGTCGTGTCCGTCACCGACCAGTCGGGCGAGGCGCGTTACCCGTCCTTCAAGGGCATCATGGCCGCCAAGAAGAAGCCGGTGGAGTCCCTGGACCTGGAGGACCTGGAGATCGAGGCGGACGAGGTCGGCCTCGAGGGTGCCTGGACCAAGGTCGACGACGCCACCGAGCGTCCGGCCCGTACGGCGGGCACGATCGTCAAGGACGAGGGCGAGGGCGGCAAGCAGCTCGCCGAGTTCCTCGCGGGCCAGAAGTTCATCTGAGCCGCAGCCCTTACCACCGCCCTCATTCTTCCCGCAGGAGAGCATCCCATGGCTGAAGTCCTTGTCTACGTCGACCACGTGGACGGTGCCGTCCGCAAGCCCACCCTCGAACTGCTCACCCTCGCCCGCCGTATCGGCGAGCCGGTAGCCGTCCACCTCGGTGCCAACGCCGAGGAGGCCGCGAAGGTCCTCGCCGAGCACGGCGCCGTCAAGGTGCTGGCCGCCGACGCCCCCGAGTTCGCCGAGTACCTCGTCGCCCCCAAGGTCGATGCGCTGCAGGCCGCTTACGACGCGGTCTCCCCGGCCGCCGTGCTGCTGCCGTCCTCCGCGGAGGGCAAGGAGATCGGTGCCCGCCTCGCGGTCCGTATCGGCTCCGGCATCATCACCGACGCCGTCGACCTGGAGGCCGGCGACGAGGGCCCGGTGGCCACGCAGTCCGTCTTCGCGGCCTCGTACTCCACCAAGTCCCGTGTCTCCAAGGGCACTCCGGTCATCACGGTCAAGCCCAACTCCGCCGCCCCGGAGGCCGCGCCGGCCGCCGGTACGGTCGAGCAGCTCGCGGTGACCATCGCCGACTCCTCCAAGGGCACCAAGATCGTCTCGCGCACGCCGCGTGAGTCGACCGGCCGCCCGGAGCTGACCGAGGCCGCGATCGTGGTCTCCGGTGGCCGTGGCGTCAACGGCGCGGAGAACTTCCCGGTCATCGAGGCGCTCGCCGACTCGCTCGGTGCGGCCGTCGGCGCCTCGCGCGCCGCGGTGGACGCCGGCTGGTACCCGCACACCAACCAGGTCGGCCAGACCGGTAAGTCGGTCTCGCCGCAGCTGTACATCGCGGCCGGCATCTCCGGCGCGATCCAGCACCGCGCCGGTATGCAGACCTCGAAGACCATCGTCGCGATCAACAAGGACGCCGAGGCGCCGATCTTCGACCTGGTCGACTACGGCGTGGTCGGCGACCTCTTCGAGGTCGTCCCGGCCCTCACCGACGAGGTCAAGACCCGCAAGGGCTGAGCCCGCCGGGCGCGCCGGAGCCCGTTTCGGCGCGCGCACGAGGCCCCGTACGCATGGCGCGTACGGGGCCTCGTGCGTCTGCGGCGGGAAGGGGCCGCTGCGACACGCCCTAACTGCCGGTCACGCCGTCGATCTGCTCGCGGAGGAGATCCGCATGGCCGTTGTGCCGTGCGTACTCTTCGATCATGTGGACGTAGATCCAGCGCAGGCTCAGCGGGCGGCCCCGGGAGCTGAGGAAGGTCTCGTCCAGTTCGCTGTCCGACACGGCCTCGTCGCAGGCCTCGATCTCGGTGCGGAAGGCCGCGAAATGAGCCTCGGCGGCGGCCGGGTCGAGATCGTTGAAGTCGGCGTCGGGATCGTCCTCGGTGAAGTAGTGATCGCCGATCCGCTCGCCGAGGAAGCGCTTGCGGAACCAGGTCCGTTCGACATCCGTCATGTGGCGCACCAGGCCCAGCAGGGTGAGGCTGGACGGCGCGCTGCTGGCCTGGGTGAGCTGGTCGGCGGTGAGTCCGGTGCATTTGGTGAGCAGGGTGTCGCGATGGAAGTCGAGCCAGCCCTGAAGCATCTCCCGTTCACCGGCCACGGTGGGGAGTTCTTTGCGCTCGATAGTGGGTGCGATCCAAGTCATGCGGGGAGTCTGGCGAGACCGGCGCCGTGGCGCCACGGGGTTTCCGGTCGGCGGCCGCACGCCCGTGACCTGCGCCGCTCCGGGCGGGGGTGTTGACCTTGCCGAACGACCCGGATAACTTCGCTATACGGATTGTTGATTCCGTTAGGCGGAATATGCTCGTTGGTCGGGCCGCGCATCGGGAGGGGCAGCGAATGGGGCAGCAGGAGACCGTGGCGACGAGTCTCGCGGACACCGTACGCGAGGGCATCGGCGCCGCTCTCGCCCAGGTGGACGCGGATCTGGCGCGGCGCTACCCGGGCGACCCCGGCACCCGCCAGCCGGTCCACACGGTCTATGTCCCCGGCGACGTCTTCACCGCCGGCACCGTGCGCGCCTGGGGTGACCAGGCGCTCGCCGCCCTCGACGAGCACGCCCCGGACTCCGCTGCGCTCGCCGCCGTCCTGGGCCTCCCCGACGCGCTCGCCGCCGAGGTCCACGACCGCGTCCGCGCCAAGCTGCTCCGCGAGCCGGTCGAGGATCTGCGCATCGACTTCGAGGACGGCTACGGCCCCCGCCCGGACGCCGAGGAGGACGAGGCCGCGGCCCGCGCCGCCGCCTTGGTCGCCGCCGCGTACCGCGAGGGCACCTCCCGGCCGGAGGCTGGGGGCGGCACCGCGGCCCCGTACATGGGCATCCGGATGAAGTGCATGGAGGCCGCCGTCCGCGACCGCGGTATCCGCACCCTCGACATCTTCCTCACCGGCCTCATGCGGGCCGGCGGCCTGCCCGACGGCCTGCTGCTGACGCTCCCCAAGGTCACCTACGCCGAGCAGGTCACCGCCATGGTCCGGCTGCTGGAGGCCTTCGAGAAGGCGCACGGCCTGGAGAGCGGCCGGATCGGTTTCGAAATCCAGATCGAGACCACCCAGTCGATCCTGGGGGCCGACGGCTGCGCCACCGTCGCCCGCATGATCGAGGCCGCCGAGGGCCGTGCCACGTCGCTGCACTACGGCACCTTCGACTACAGCGCCTCCTGCGGGGTCAGCGCGGCCCATCAGTCCCTCGACCACCCGGTGGCCGACCATGCCAAGGCCGTGATGCAGGTGGCCGCCGCGGGCACCGGCGTCCGCCTCTCCGACGGCTCGACGAACGTCCTGCCGGTCGGCCCGACCGAACGGGTCCACGAGGCCTGGCGGCTGCACCACGGCCTGGTCCGCCGCTCGCTGGCCCGCGCCTACTACCAGGGCTGGGACATGCATCCGGGTCATCTGCCCACCCGCTACGCGGCGGTCTACGCCTTCTACCGCGAGGGCCTGGAGCAGGCCGCGGCCCGGCTGGCGGCGTATGTCGCCAAGGCCGGCGGCGACGTCATGGACGAGCCCGCCACCGCCAAGGCGCTCAGCGGCTATCTGCTGCGCGGCCTGGACTGCGGCGCCGTGGACCCGGAAGAGGTCGCCCGGCTCACCGGGCTTACGCGCGGCGATCTGGAGGGGTTGGCGGGGCGGTTGGGGGAGAAGGGCTGAGGGGGCTGGTGGAGAGGGGCTGACGGGGCTGGCTGGGGGCCAGAAGAGGGGCTGAGGGGGCTGGGGGCGGGGCGCGTGGGGTTGGGCAGCCCTTACCCGATCGGCCTCCCTCACCGCCGATCGGCACCTCACCTCCGATTGGCACCCCTCACCCCCCACCCCCGAACCCACCCCCGCCCCCTCCCCCGAAGGGGGAGGAGGGGGAGGGGGCGGGGGAGAGCCGCGCGGCCCCAGCGCCGGGCCGCGCGCCGCCTATTCGGCCCGGCTGGGCTGAGCCTGCTCGGCGCGCCTGACCGCGCGCCTCCCTGGGTCGTTTCGCCCGGCCGCGCCCCGTCCCTTCCAGCCACGCTCCGCTCGCCTCGCCCCGCCTGCGTCCCGCCCGCCTCCCGTCTAGTTGCCGACACCTCCCGCCACCCGCGCCGTGCACAGCGGCATCGCGTTGTCAGTGGCTCGTGCGAGCATGGCTGTGGGTTGATGAAGGACCACGGCGGGGGGGAGCCGATGAGGCTGATGTGGGGCGCTGCCAAAGGGCAGTTGACGGTGTGTGGGCGGGCGGTGCGAGCGGTGCCGGCGCGGGTGGTCCGAGTGGTCCGAGTGGCCCGGGCGGTTGGTGGACGGGCCATCAGGTCGGGACGTTCTCGCTCAGTCCCAGTCCCCGGCCGGGGGGATCTCGCCCGAGCCGCGGGCGATCAGACGGGTGGGGATCTCCGTGCGGCGCGGCGGGTCCTCGATGCCGTCGAGGCGGCGGAAGAGCAGCCCGGCGGCCGTCCGGCCCATGTGCGCCGGGTCCTGGGCGACGACCGTGATGGCGGGCCGGACGAGATCGGCCAGCTCGAAGTCGTCAAAGCCCACCAGCGCGACCGGGCGCGGGCGTTCACCGAGGACGCGTACGGCGGTGACGGTGACCCGGTTGTTGCCCGCAAAGAGCGCGGTGACCGGCTCGGGGGCATCCAGCATGGCGGTGGCGGCGGCGCGTACGCGGTCGGGTGCGGTGGAGCCGAGCGACACCCAGGAATCGTCGACGGGCAGTCCGGCCGCGGCCATCGCCGCGCGATAGCCGCGCAGCCGCTCCCGTGCGGTGTGGATCCGCGGCTGGTCGCCGATGAAGCCGATCCTGCGATGGCCGTGCGCGATGAGATGGGCCACCGCGTCCTGGGCGCCGCCGAAGTTGTCGGAGAGCACGGCATCCGCGTCGATCCGGCCGGCCGGACGGTCCACGAACACCGTCGCTATCCCGGCCGTGATCTCCGGCTCCAGATAGCGGTGGTCGTCGGCGGCCGGGATGATGACCAGTCCGTCCACCCGCCGCGCGCACAGCGCCAGCACCAACTCCTGTTCGCGGGACGGGTCCTCGGCGCTGGAGCCGTTGATCAGCAACGCCCCGTGGCTGCGTGCGACTTCCTCGACGGCGCGATTGAGCGGGCCGTAGAAGGGGTCGGCGAGATCCTCCAGCACCAGACCGATGCTGGCCGTACGCCCCTTGCGCAGAATCCGGGCGGAGTCGTTGCGGCGGAATCCCAGGGCGGTGATGGCTTCCTGGACGCGTCGCTCGGTGTCCGGGGTGACCCCCGGTTCGCCGTTGACCACGCGGGAGACCGTCTTGAGTCCGACGCCGGCGCGTGCCGCGACATCCTTCATCGTGGGCCGGGTGCCATAGCGGCGGGACGTGCCCCGCGCGGTGTCGGTCACGGTGTGCGGTCCTGTTTCTCTCGGCGTCGAGGTGTGGCGTCGAGCATAGCCTCTAGACAACGTTGTCAATCAACGGAAGACTGGCGTTCACACGCCGGGCCGATACCCCCGGTTCCCGGGCCCACCAGGAGATTCATCACCGATGCAGACGGACCTCAGCGCAGCGCTGGACATTGGCGGCACCAAGATCGCCGGCGCTCTGGTGGACGCCCACGGCAGGCTGATCGTACGGGCGGCCCGGCCCACCCCCGCTGACAAGGACGGGGCGACCGTGATGCGCGCGGTGGCCGAGGTGGTCGGCGAGCTGGCCGCGGGGCCGGAGTGGGCGCGGGTGGCGGCCGTCGGCATCGGCAGCGCGGGCCCGGTGAACGCCGCCGCCGGCACCGTCAGTCCGGTCAACATCCCCGGCTGGCGCGACTTCCCGCTCGTCGCCGGAGTGCGGGCGCTCGTCGGGGAGCGTCCGGTCGTGCTGGTCGGTGACGGTGTCGCGATGACCGCGGCCGAGCACTGGCAGGGCGCCGCGCGCGGCCACGCGAATGCGCTGTGCATGGTGGTCTCCACCGGAGTCGGCGGCGGACTCGTGCTCAACGGCCGGCTGCATCCGGGCCCCACGGGGAACGCCGGGCACATCGGCCACATCAGTGTCGAGCTTGACGGTGACCCCTGTCCGTGCGGTGCCCGGGGCTGTGTGGAGCGGATCGCCAGCGGGCCCAACATCGCCCGCCGGGCGCTGGCCAACGGCTGGCAGCCGGGCCCCGACGGCGACGCCAGCGCGGCAGCCGTCGCCGCCGCCGCGCGTGCCGGGGACCCGGTCGCCCGCCGTTCCTTCGAGCGGGCCGCCCAGGCGCTGGCCGCCGGGATAGCCGCCACCGCCACGCTCGTCGAGATCGATATCGCGGTCATCGGCGGGGGAGTTGCGGGCGCCGGGGAGGTCCTCTTCGCCCCCTTGCGGGCGGCCCTGCGGGACTATGCGACGCTGTCGTTCGTCGCGGGGCTGACGGTCGTCCCCGCCCAGATGGGTACGGACGCCGGGGTGGTGGGAGCCGCCGCGGCCGCCGCCCAACAGTCCCGTCTCGAAGCCTTTGTTCCGGCGCCCTGATCACACGACCGGGTGCTGGGTGCACCCCGTCGCGGTGGTGTCCGGCCGCGCGGTGCACGGTGACGCATACCCCGGCCGGCCCGACGGCGTACCGGGACGATGGCGTGCCGAAGCGGCGGCCTACCGAAGCGGCCGCGTACCGAGGCGACGCCCCCCGAGGTGGCGGCGTACCGAAGCGACAGTTCCCACCGAAGCGGCGGCGTCCCCCATACGACGCCCCCCGAAGCGACGGCCCACCCATGACACATGGCACGAAGAGGCGAAGAAGCGAAGAAGCGGGGCGGGCCGTCCGACCCGCCCCCCATCAACTCAGCTCTCAACAGGTGAACTTGGCGTCCGCCCAGTCGGCGTGGTCGTAGTCGATCCCGTCCCCGCCGTCGGTCACGACGAGCCGGACGGTCTGCGCTCCGGCGATTTCGGCGTTGACCGCTGTAGCCGCGTCCGCGCCGGTCACCGTGGCGGTCCTGGCGACCCGCTTGCCGTCGGCCCACACCTCGAAGCCCACCGAGCCCCGGTCACCGGACTCGTCGTCGACACCGACCTGGGCACGGAACGTGGAGCATCGTCCGCCCGTGTAGAAGCTCACCGCGCTTGCGGCATGGGTGCCCAGGCCCCGTGCGAAGCCGGTGCCGCCGACGCTGAGCGGTCTGCCGTCCCCCGCCTCCCGCTCTCCGACGCTGGTGTTCTTCTCGACCGGGCCCCAGCCGTTGGCGGCGGTGAGCCAGGGCAGTTCGGCGGCGTACGAGGTCCCGGACGGCGGTGGCACCACGACATGAGCCGTGCCGGGCAGGGTCGTGGTGGTCCGTTCGCCGCGCGGTGAGCGGTATCCGGCGGTGAGCGGCAGATCGTAGGCGCCGGGCGGGGTGCCGGCCGGTGCGGTGATCTTCCAGCGGGTGGTGAGCGTCTTCCCGCCGGGCAGTGCGCGGGCCGTCGCCGGCGAGGCGGCCTTGAGCTGCCAGCCGTGCGGGGCCTTGAGCGTCACCATGAGGTTCCTGGCGGGGGTGCCGCCCAGGTTGCGGACGGTCGAGCGGAGGTCGGCGGCGGTGCCGGTCTCGACCAGCGGGGTGTGGTCGAGACCGGTCTCGACGGCCGGCGGGTAGTCGGCCCAGTGCGGGTCGGCGGAGATCCGGTAGACGACGGTGCCGTGCGCCGGCACGGTCGCGGAGACGGTGCCCGTGGTGTGGGTGTCCCGGTGCTGCCACAGGTCGCGCAGCCGGTAGCCGGCGGCCTGCGGAAGGCCCGCCTCCCCGGCGGTGGTGGAGATCCGCTGCGGCTGGTCGGTCTCGTTGAACAGCGCCACCGCGCGGTCACCGCCCGCCAGTTGCCTGACCAGCGTCCAGCGGCCGGAGTCGGACGCCAGCACCGTGGCCGGTTTGCCCAGTGCGTCCTGGTCGACGGCGATGAGGTCCTTGTTGGCCAGGATGGTGAAGGTCTCCGGGGTGGCCTTACGCAGATCGGAGCCGATCAGCAGCGGGGCGGCCATCATCGACCACAGCGAGAAGTGGCTGCGGTACTCGGTGTCCGTCATCCCGCCGTTGCCGACCTCCAGCATGTCCGGGTCGTTCCAGTGCCCGGGTCCGGCGTGCGCCGCGAGCGGCAGATTCTGCTTCGCGATCCCGAGCATGCTCGCCCACGAGTCGCTGATGTCGCCGGTGGTGCGCCACAGATGCCCTACGTCCGACGCCCACTCCCAGGGCTTGTTCTCGCCCCATTCGCAGATGCTGTAGACGATGGGCCGTCCGGTGGCCTTGAGCGCGTCCCGCATGGTGCGGTACCGCTGCTTGGCGTCCACGCCGAGGTTATTGCAGTTGTCGTACTTGAGGTAGTCCACGCCCCAGTCGGCGAACTGCTGGGCATCCGACGTCTCGTGCCCCAGGCCGCCGGGAAATCCGGCCGGGTTGCAGGTCTTGATGCCGGCGCTCGTATAGATGCCGAACTTCAGGCCCTTGGCGTGCACATAGTCGGCCACTGCCTTGATGCCGTGCGGGAATCGCCGGGGGTCGGGCACGAGCTTGCCCTCGCCGTCGCGGGTGGGCAGCGCCCAGCAGTCGTCGAGATTGACGTACTGGTACCCGGCGGCCTTGAGGCCCTTGCTGACGAAGAGATCGGCGATGCCCTTGACCATCTCCTCGTTGAACTCCGCCCGGCACTCCGTGGAGTTCCAGTTGTTGAAGCCCATCGGGGGCGTCTTGGCGAGCCCGCCGGGAAGCCGGGGTGCGGTGGTGGTGCCGCTGCTGCGGGCGGTGCCGGGGCCCGGGGTGTCGGGCGTACGGGCCGCGGCGGGCAGGGCGGTCACCCCTGCCGTACACAGCAGCGCGGCGGACAGCGCTCCGACGATTCTTCGGTGACCTCGCCGGTGGGTGGTGCGGATATGAACGCGCATGCTTCGCGTCCTCCGTCTTCACGAGAGAGAGGTGTGGTGGGGTCGCGACCGGTCGCTGGCGAGTGTTTACGGTAGAGCTTGTTGGAGTCTGTTGGAAGAGGGGCGGTAGTGGTTCCTCGGTCGCCCCCAAAGTCCGTGACGTTCCCCGCCGTTCGGGGCGAGATCCCGCCACGTGCGTTCGGTTATGTTTGGTTCCGCCTGATCGTCCCTCGCTCGCCCCGTGCTGCCCGCCCCCTCGTCACCTGGCCGCACAGGGCGTGAACAACCCGCGGATTACGGCGCCTTCTCCCTGCCGCGCCCTCTCTCCTTCGCCTCCCACCGACAGTCCTGCGCCAACTCCGGCTTGAACGCATACTCGTTCTCCGCCTCCGCGCCCGTATCCCCACCCGCTTCTGCATCCTGGCGAATTCCACGCGGGCCCCCGCCCCGGGAATTCCTGATAGCCGCAATCGGCGGCGGATAAGGTGTGTCCGGATGCAGTACCGGCAGGTCACTCTCCCTCCGTACGTCTTCCGTGCACTCACTGCCCCGGCGGCCAAGCAATTCCCCCGGAAGGACAACGAATTCCTCCCAGGGTCGGGCATTTCCCTTCGGCGAGGGCAAACTCCGGACACCGGTATTCCTGCCCCTCCGGCGGCATTTCCTCGCCGGCCACCTGGCCCTTGAGACGGGCAAAGTGTGGTGGACCGTGCGGAACCGGCCGTCGGCCGTCCACGGGCCGCCGTCATATGCGCGCCGCCTGGGTCGACGGGGCGGGGATCCGGTATGCGGGGGAGGGTTTCGGTTCTGGAGGGGCTGGGGAGCGCTTGTTTGCCGGGGGCTTCGCGGCGGGGATGCGGTGACCGGCATCCTCCGCGCGGCGCATTTCGCGATCGGCTCGTCCACGGGTGCGCGAAGTCTCCCTGGCCGCGCCGTTGGTCGAATGCGCAACGTTCCCGGTCCTGTGCGCGGCCCCTGGCCCCGGACTTTCCGTGGCAGGGTGTGCCGGGCAACTCACCTGGGTCTAGGGAAGAGGGGAAACCGTGATCGTCTGGCTGAACGGCACGTTCGGTGCGGGCAAGACCACTGCGGCTCAAGAATTGCTCGACCTGCTTCCCGGAAGCACGCTCTACGACCCCGAACTCCTCGGCAGCGGACTGCGGTTGATGCTGCCGGCCAAGCGGTTCGAGGAGATCGACGACTATCAGGATCTGCCGGCCTGGCGGCGCCTGGTCGTGGACACCGCCGCGGCACTGCTCACCGAAGTGCCGGGCCCGCTGATCACGCCGATGACGCTGCTGCGGCAGGAGTACCGCGACGAGATCTTCGGCGCCCTCGCGGCCCGCCGGATTCCCGTACGGCATGTGCTGCTGCATGCGGAGGAAACGATCCTGCGGTCCCGAATAGCCCACCGTGCGGACGCCGCCGAGGACACCGAGGCCGCCGCGTCGACGCGCCGGTGGAGCCTGGAACACCTGGGTCCGTACGCCGATGCCCTGCCCTGGCTCCAGGGCGACGCGCATGTCGTCGACACCACCCGGCTGACGCCCCGGCAGACCGCCGAGCGGGTCGCCGAGGCCGTCCGCACCGGCGCCGGCGCCTGCGACATCGTGCAGACCCCCGAACCGACCGCCGAGACGCTCGCGGCCGGGGTGCTGCTCTTCGACGACCAGGACCGCGTGCTGCTCGTCGACCCGACCTACAAGGCCGGCTGGGAATTCCCCGGGGGCGTCGTGGAGCGCGGGGAGGCACCCGTCCACGCCGGGGTGCGGGAGGTCGCCGAGGAGCTCGGCATCGAACTGCCGCGTGCGCCCCGGCTGCTCGTACTGGACTGGGAAGCCCCCAAACCGCCCGGATTCGGCGGTATGCGGCTGCTCTACGACGGCGGCACCCTGACCGACGACCGGATCAGCAAGCTGCTGCTGCCCGGCTCCGAACTGCGCGACTGGCGCTTCGTCACCGAGACCGAGGCCGAGAAGATGCTGCCGCCGGTGCGCTGGAACCGGCTGCGCTGGGCGCTGCGCGCCCGCGAACAGGGCTGCCCGCTCCACCTGGAGGCGGGCGTCCCCGTCGGCTGACGCACCCGCCGGAGGATCGGGCGCCGCGCCCCGGCCGGCCGCGGCGCCCGTCCGTCCCGTGCGGGACTCAGGACCTCAGGCGCGGCTCTTCGCGTACTGCCCCAGGAACAGCGCCTCCGCCAGCGAGAGCCGCTCCAGCTCCTGCGGCGAGACGCTCTCGTTGACCGCGTGGATCTGCGCCTCCGGCTCGCTCAGCCCGATCAGCAGGATCTCCGCGTCCGGGTAGAGCCCGGCCAGGGTGTTGCACAGCGGGATCGAGCCGCCCATGCCGGAGGTCTGCATCTCCTCGCCGTCGTACGCCTCCTGCAGTGCCGCCGCCATCGACGCATACGCCGGGCTGCTGGTGTCCGCGCGGAACGCCTGCCCCTGCCCCACCTGCTCGACCGCGACCCGTGCACCCCATGGGGCGGCGCCCTCCAGATGCGCGGCCAGCAGCTTCGTCGCCTCGGCCGCGTCCGTGCCCGGCGGCACCCGCAGGCTCACCAGCGCCCGCGCGCCTGCCTGGACGGACGGCGTGGCGCCGACGACCGGCGGGCAGTCGATGCCGAGCACCGTGACGGCCGGACGCGCCCAGATCCGGTCCGCGACCGTGCCGCTGCCGAGCAGCCCGACGCCGTCCAGGACCTTGGCGTCCTTGCGGAAGTCGGCCTCCGGGTAGGCCAGACCGTCCCAGGTGGCGTCGCCGGCCAGGCCCCGGACCGTCGTCGAACCGTCCTCGGCGCGCAGCGAGTCCAGGATCCGGATCAGCGCCGCCAGGGCGTCGGGGGCCGCGCCGCCGAACTGGCCGGAGTGCAGATTGCCCTCCAGGGTGTCGACCTGGACCCGTACCAGGGTCATGCCCCGCAACGTCGCGGTCACCGTCGGCAGCCCGACCCGGAAGTTACCGGTGTCGCCGATGACGATGGCATCGGCGGCCAGCAGCTCGGGGTGCGCCTCGGCGTAGCGCTCCAGACCGCCGGTGCCCTGCTCCTCGGAACCCTCCACGATCACCTTGACGTTGACCGGCACACCGCCGTGCTCCTTCAGCGCGCGCAGCGCCGTCAGATGCATGATCAGGCCGCCCTTGCAGTCGGCGGCGCCGCGGCCGTACCAGCGGCCGTCGCGCTCGGTCAGCTCGAACGGCGGGGAGACCCAGGCGGCCTCGTCCAGCGGCGGCTGCACGTCGTAGTGCGCATACAGCAGGACCGTCGGGGCGCCGGCCGGGCCGGGCAGGTAGCCGTATACGGACTGGGTCCCGTCGGGGGTGTCCAGCAGCGCCACGTCCTGGAAGCCGTCCGCCCGCAGCGCCCCGACGATCCACCGGGCGGCCGCCTCGCACTCGCTCCGGGGGAACTGGGCCGGATCTGCCACCGACTTGAAGGCCACCAACTCGGCCAGCTCGGTCCTGGCACGCGGCTGCAGCGCGGCGACGGTGTGTGCGAGCGGACTGTCAGACATGGAACGCTCCTTGTGGGCGCGGCGTTGTGCGTACGGACCGTCCGGACCTTGTGAGCCGGACGGACCGGACGTACGGACATCAGTGCCCCCGATCTTCCCACAGGCCCCGCGCACAACAGGGGCCCGTAGGATGCGGGCGGACGCGCAGCCAGCCATTGAACGGGAGCAGACGTACAGGTGAGCAGCGAGCGGGCAGCGGAGGACAACGAGCAGGTGTGGGACGTCGTGGTGGTGGGCGCGGGGCCTGCGGGCGCCTCGGCCGCGCATGCCGCGGCGTGCACGGGACGCCGGGTGCTGCTGCTGGAGAAAGCGGACCTCCCGCGCTACAAGACCTGTGGCGGCGGCATCATCGGCCCCTCGCGGGATTCGCTGCCGCCCGGCTTCGACCTGCCGTTGCGCGACCGGGTGCATGCGGTGACGTTCTCGCTGAACGGCCGGCTCACCCGCACCCGCCGCTCCAAGAACATGCTGTTCGGGCTGATCAACCGCCCCGAGTTCGATGCCCGGCTGGTCGAGTCGGCCCAGGATGCGGGCGCCACGGTCCGTACCGGTGTCACGGTCGCGCGGGTGGAGCAGCACGGCGCCGAGGTGCCGGACCGGCGGACCGTCGCGGTGGTGCTGGGCGACGGCGAGGTGGTGCTGGCGCGTGCCGTGGTCGGCGCGGACGGCAGCTCGGGCCGTATAGGGGGTCATGTCGGGGTCAAGGTCGACCAGGTCGACCTGGGCCTGGAGGCGGAGATTCCGGTGCCGGCGCCGGTTGCGGAGGACTGGGCGGGCCGGGTGCTCATCGACTGGGGACCGATCCCCGGCAGCTACGGCTGGGTGTTCCCCAAGGGCGACACACTCACCGTGGGCGTCATCTCCGCGCGTGGTGAGGGCGCGGCGACCAAGCGCTATCTGGAGGACTTCATCGGCCGGCTGGGCCTGGCCGGTTTCGAACCGAGCATCTCCTCGGGGCATCTGACGCGCTGCCGCGCCGATGACTCCCCGCTGTCCCGCGGCCGGGTGCTGGTGTGCGGGGACGCGGCCGGGCTGCTGGAGCCGTGGACCCGCGAGGGCATCTCCTTCGCCCTGCGGTCCGGGCGGCTCGCGGGCGAGTGGGCGGTGCGGGTCTCCGAGGCGCATGACGCGGTCGACGCCCGCCGCCAGGCCCTCAATTATGCCTTCGCCATCAAGGCCGGCCTCGGGGTGGAGATGGGCGTGGGCCGCCGGATGCTCCACGTCTTCACCCGCCGCCCCGGCCTGATGCACGCCGCGGTCACCGGCTTCCGCCCCGCCTGGCACGCCTTCGCGAAGATCACCCGCGGGACGACCACACTGGCCGAGATCGTCCGCACCCGCCCGGTGGCGCGGCGGGCGTTGGAGGCGATGGATCGGGGGTGAAGGGGGCGCGGTGAATCCGGGCGGTGATTCCCGGGCGGTGGGATCGGGCTATGAGCACATCCAGGTCCGGGCAGCCTTCCTCGTCTTCAGCAGCCCGCACCTCGTCTATGGCTTCCGTACGGGCTTCGGCTTCCGTCCTCAGGATTCAGTGATCCGGAAGACAGGGTGGTGGGGAGCCACAGCGAGAAGCTGCTCGTCGGTGGGGTCCGCGGTGATCTCGCCGAAGTACGACCTGACCTCCCAGCCCCAGCGTTGGAGATACGCACGCAGCAGGGCGGGGGTCTCTGCGGGCGGGACTTCGACGGCGGTGAACGGGCGGATGCGGCGGCCGACGCGGAGTTCGCCGCCGCCTGCCGCGCGCATATTGCGTACCCACTCGGAGTTGCCGCGCGCCGAGACGAGATAGCGGCCGTTTGCGAAGTTCATCGGGTTGACCGGGACGTGCCGCCATTCACCGCTCTTGCGGCCGCGAACGGCGAGGTCGGCCGAGCCGGCGAGGCTGATACCGCGGCGGGCGAGCCAGCTCATCGTGCCGTGGAGACGGACGGCGAGGCGGCCGGGCTTCAGGTAGTGGGACATCGAATCCTCGATTTCTGTGCTGTACGGCGCTCGCAGGGAGTGCCGTAACCGATCGAGAGCACTGCTCTCGCATGCGAGCAGTGTGTGCACAGGTCGTACGGGTAGGCAAGAGCACTGCTCTCTTTTTTGTGCAGTGCTCAGGAAAGTGGCAGACTTCTCGCCATGACTGCGATCCGAGGAGCCAGGGAGCGGGCCCGGAGCGAAATCACCGAAGCCATCAAGGGTGAGGCCCGCAAACAGCTCGCCGCCGAGGGCGCCGCCAAGCTCTCCCTGCGAGCCGTCGCCCGCGAGCTCGGTATGGCCTCCTCCGCGCTCTACCGCTACTTCCCCAGCCGCGACGACCTGCTCACCGCACTGATCGTCGACGCCTACAACGCGGTCGGTGAGGCAGCTGAGCGTGCCGGGGACGCCCTCCGCGGCCCCGACGCGGCTCGCCCGGTCGCCCGGTGGAGCGCAATCTGCACGCGTGTGCGCGACTGGGCGCTGGCTCATCCGCACGAATACGCGCTGATCTACGGATCGCCCGTCCCCGGCTACCGTGCTCCCCACGCCACCACGGAGCCCGCCGCTCGGGTCGGCCTCGCGCTGCTCGGTGTCGTACGCGACGCCCACGCCGCCGGCGCGCTGAAGGAGCCCGCGGAGCCGCTGCCCGACCCGGTGGTGGGCGACGCTCTGGCGCTCGGCGCGGAGCTGGGCGTGGAACTGCCCAGCGGCGTGCTGGTACGGCTCGTCGGAGCCTGGGCGCAGCTCTTCGGGCTGCTGAGCTTCGAGCTGTTCGGCCAGTTCAACGGGGTCATCGGGGCCCGCACGGAATTCTTCGAGCAGGCCGTCCTGCAACTCGCCCGCAGTGTGGGCCTCCGCACCCCGGGCTGAGCCGAGCAAGTGCCCTTGTACTACCGGGAGAGTACGGCCGGCCACTGCGCCGGGCTGACGCCGGCGGGCACCGCTGCGGTCTAGCGTGGCCGTATGGAGAATGCACGGCCGACGTGGGCGCGGCGCTGCTTCGGGCCGTGGTGGGCGCGGTGGCCGGCGGGCACGCCCGGGGAGCGGTGGGGTCGGTCCGGCGCCCGGTTGCCCTGGCTGTCGACGGTGGTCGTGGCGGTTGCTGTGACGGTGGGCTCGGGCTTCGCCGGGCACAAGCAGCCGGGCCGGGTGCCGGTGGACTCCCTCGCCCGGGCCCTGCTGGTCGGGGGCGCGGCCCTGCTGCTCTACCGGCACCGTTATCCGCGTGCCGTCGCCCTCGGCACCGCCGCCGTCACCGCCGTCTACCTTGCGGCCGGCTATCCGTACGGGCCGGTCTTCCTCACCCTCGGGCTAGGGGCGTTCTCGGCTGTGGTCGCCGGGCATCGCACGGTCGCCTGGTGTGCGCTGGGCGGGGTGTGGGTGTCCCATGTGCTGGTGGCGCACTGGCTCTACCGCCTGCTGCCCCCGCACAAGGGGCCCGGTTCCTGGGATCAGGAACTGCTCGCCCTCGTCTGGGTGGTGGCCGTGATGGCCCTCTCCGAGCTGGTACGGGTGCGTCGTGAACAGCTTGCCAGGGCAGGGGCGGAGCGGGCCGCCGCGGAGCGGCGCAGGGCGGACGAGGAGCGGCTGCGGATCGCCCGGGAGCTGCATGATGTGCTCGCCCACAGCATCTCCGTCATCAACGTCCAGGCGGGCGTGGGTCTGGCGCTGCTCGACCAGGACCCGGAGCAGGCGCGGACCGCGCTGACCACCATCAAGGACGCCAGCAAGGAGGCGCTGGGCGAGGTGCGCCAGGTCCTCGGCACCCTGCGTACCCCGGGCGAGGCGCCGCGCTCCCCGGCCCCGGGACTCGACCGGCTGCCCGAACTCACCGAGCAGGCACGGCATGCCGGTCTCGCCGTGGACATCTCCACCGAGGGCGCCCGGGCCGCCCTGGCGCCCGGGGCCGATCTGGCCGCCTTCCGCATCGTGCAGGAGGCGCTCACCAACATCGTCCGGCACTCCGGCTCGCGCACCGCCCGGGTGCTGCTCCGCTACCTCCCCGGGGTGCTGGAGATCCGGGTCGACGACGACGGACCGGCGACCTCCGGCGCGGGCGAGCCGTCCGGTGGCGGCAACGGTCTGGTCGGGATGCGGGAGCGGGCGGCCGCCCTGGGCGGCACCGTTGAGGCGGGTCCGCGTCCGGACGGCGGATTCCGGGTCCGGGCGCGCATCCCGCTGGCCGGGACACAGGATCCTGGCCGGGCCGCGGATGCGGATACCCCGGCCGCTACCGAGGAGGAGCCGTGATCCGGGTACTGCTCGCCGACGACCAGCTGCTGGTCCGGGCCGGATTCAAGGCGCTGTTGGATGCCCAGCCCGATATCGGGGTGGTCGCCGAGGCCGCGGACGGCCAGCAGGCGCTGGCCGCCGTCCGCGAACACCGCCCGGACATCGTCCTGATGGACATCCGGATGCCGGTGGTGGACGGCCTGGCCGCCACCCGCCGGATCACCGAAGACCCGCAGCTGGCGGACGTGAAGGTCGTCATGCTGACCACCTTCGAGCTGGACGAGTACGTCTTCGAGGCGCTCCGCTCCGGCGCCTCCGGCTTCCTGGTCAAGGACACCGAACCGGACGAGCTGCTGCGGGCCGTGCGGGCGGTCGTCGCCGGCGATGCGCTGCTCTCGCCCGGTGTCACCCGCCGTCTGATCGCGGAGTTCGCGGCCCGCTCCAAGGAGCCGGCCGCGGCCGGTGCGCTGTCCGAACTGACCGAGCGGGAGCGGGAGGTGATGGCGCTGGTCGGCATCGGCCTGTCCAACCAGGAGATCGCCCGCCGGCTGGTCGTCAGCCCGCTCACCGCCAAGACGCATGTCAGCCGCACGATGGTGAAACTCGGCGCCCGCGACCGTGCCCAACTGGTCGTGCTGGCCTATGAGTCGGGGTTGGTCCGGCCCGGCTGGCTGGGCTGACAGCGGGCGGTGGGGGTGGTGGTGCGGGCACTGTCGGGGGGGTGGGCTGGTGGGTCGGGGATCGGCGGACCCGTGCACCCTGTGGATCGGCGGACTCGATGGATCGGCGGACCCGGTGGACGGGGTGAGCCGGGGTGCCCCGCCCTCCTGAGACCGCCGGGCGGTGGCGGCCCGGGCGCGTGACCCGTCCGCCGGCCTCCCCGCTCACATGCCTCCCTGGTCAATCCCCCTGTCTCAGGGAGCTCCCCTGCTCGGATGCCCCCTGCCTCAGATCGCCCCCGTGCTCAGCCGCCCCCTGCTCAGATGCCCCCCTGCTCTCGCCAAAGCTCGGGCAGCGTCTCATCGCCCGTGATCGTCAGCGTGTCCCACGACAGGCGGTTCCACAGGGCGAGGTACAGCTCCTCGGCCGGGCCCTCGATCGTGCAGTCCACCGGCTTTCCGGTCTCCGGGCCGTCGGCGTCCGGGGCCGTACGCACCGTGCGCGGCGGGGCGTCGGAGAGCTGGACGGTCCAGTCGGCGCCGGGCGCATCCGTCGCGCGCAGCCGCAGTGTGCGGGGGCGGTCCGTACGGACCCTGCTGCGGTCGAGGGAGTGAAAACCCGTCAGGATTTCATCGATGCCGTCGGCCGCGAAGGCCGACGGGAGGGGGGTGAGGGAGGCGCCGGCCGCCTGCTGGGCATCGGCGCGGTGCACCGAGGTCTCGTGTGCCTGGCGGCGGGCCCAGAACGCCAGCGGGGACGGGGCGGGCAGAAACGTCCAGGCCGTCAGGTCCTGCGGGGCGGAGTCCAGGGCCAGGACGAGGTGGTGATGGCCCTCGCGCAGCCAGCTGACGAGGTCGCCGTCGGCCAGATCGGGAGCCTCGGGGAAAGCGCCGGGCTGCTCCTTCCCCTGCGTCACGAACTCCGTCGCCCACCGGTGGACCCGCCCTATGTGGCTGACCAGATCCCGCATCTGCCACTCGGGGCAGGCAGGAATCCGGGCATCCGGCCCCGCCTCCTCGGCGGCATCGGCGAGCAGGCTGCCGTCCAGTCGCAGTGTTTCGACGAACTCGGTGATCTCCATGCCCCTGAGTGTGCCAGCCGGCACTGACAACGGACCCGCGCGGGTCCGGCCGCAGCCGGCCCGTGCGCGGTCCTCGGGCACCGGCGTCACCGCGCTGACCTGCACCGCGATGGCCGTTGCCTACTCAACCACCCTCCGGACGCACCGGATTGGGTGACCCCGCAGCACGGCGCGCGGCAGGGGGTGCCGTCATGCCTCCCGCCTCACCGGCGTCCGGTGTGATGCGCCCCGCGGGTGGCGTACGCGATGACCGCCGCGACCGCGGCGAGCAGGGCGACCGTGGTCAGTGCGAGGGGCAGACCGGCCGCTTCGGTGAGGAAGCCGATGGCGGGCGGGCCGAGCAGCATGCCGCCGTAGCCGACCGTGGAGGCCACGGCGACCCCGTCCGGCCCGCCGGCCTCGCCGGCCCGGGCGATGGCGATGGGAAAGATGTTGGCCAGCCCCAGGCCCGCCACGGCGAAACCGGCACCGGCCGCCCAGACCGTCGGGGCGAGCGCCCCCAGCAGCATGCCCGCGGTCGCCGTCGTGCCGCCCGCGATCAGCGCCCGCGCCGCGCCGAAGCGCTGGACGACCGCGGTTCCGGACAGCCGTCCGAGGGTCATCGCCAGCGCGAAGACGGCATATCCGGCGGCGGCCGCCCCGGGCCCGGCCGCCAGGTCCTGGGTGAGGTGCAGCGCGCCCCAGTCGGCCATCGCCCCCTCGCCGTATGCGGTGCACAGCGCGATCAGGCCGAAGACGATGACCAGGCGTCGCCCCCGCCCCGCGTGCCCGCTGCGCGGCCGGCTTTCTTCGGCCGCCGTCCGCCGCTCGGGGACGACCGGTGCCGGGTGGATGCGCAGCGAGCGCCCCGCGACGGCCGTCACCAGCAGTCCGACCACGGCGAGGAGCGAGAGGTGGACAGTGGCGGACAGGCTGCCCGCGACCAGACCGCCGAGCCCGGCGCCGAGCATCCCGCCTAGGCTGAAGGCGGCGTGGAAGCTTGGCATCACCGGGCGCCGCAGGGCGCTGATGAGATCGACGGCGGCGCTGTTCATGGCGACGTTGAGCGAACCGTAGGCGGCGCCGAAGACCAGCAGGACCAGGCCGAGCGCGGTGGCCGAGTGGGTCAGCGGCGGCAGCACGATGCTGAGGGCGAGGGCGGCCGCGGAGGCGATGGTCACGGTGTGGCTGCCGAACCGCCGGCACAGCCGCCCGGTGAGCATCATGAAGGCGACCGCGCCGGCCGACACGCCGAGCAGCGCGAGTCCGAGGGCGCCCGCGCCGGCGCCGGTCTGCGCCTTGATGGCGGGGATCCGGACGACCCAGCCGGCGAAGAGGAAGCCGTCCATGGCGAAGAAGGCCGTGACGGCGATGCGGAGACGGGTGAGGTGCGGATCGGCGGGGAGCGGGTCCCGGTGGGTCGTCAGGGCCGCCCGTATTTTGTTTAGTGTCGGCACAAAGCCAGAATAGAGGGGTGACCCAGACTCGGACAACCAGGTTGGAGCGGGGCCGTGGCGCCCTCGGACCCGCACTGGAGCTCGTACACACCGGACGCGCGCCCACCCGCGCCGTCCTGACCTCCGAACTCGGCGTGACCCGCGCCACCGCGGGGGCGGTGGCCGCCGAGCTCGAAGCGCTCGGCCTGATCACCGTCGACTCCCGGCCGACCGCCTCGGCAGGCTCCCAGGGGCGCCCCTCCCACCGGCTGTTCGTCGCCGAGAACGGACCGGTGGTGCTCGCCGCGCAGATCCATGCCGACGGGTTCCGGGTCGCGCTGGTCGGCCTCGGCGGCCGGATCGTGGCAACCTCGACCGGCTGCGGCGCCATCCCCGCCGACCCGGCGCACGTCCTCGCCGATGCCGTCGGGGCCGGCGCGGAACTGCTGCGCGAGACCGGCCGGCGCTGCCTCGGCGCCGGGCTCGCGGTGCCCTCCGCGGTCGCCGAACCGGACGGTGAGGCCCTCAACCCGCTGCACCTCGCCTGGCCTGCGGGCGCCCCCGTCCGCGAGCTGTTTCTGCGCTCGCTCGCCGCCGCCGGCATCCCGGGAGTCACCGACGCGATCGGCTTCTCCGGGAACGACGTCAACCTCATGGCGCTCGCCGAACACCGCCACGGCGCCGGCCGTGGCGCCCGCGATCTGCTCTGCGTGGCCTCCGGCCACCGGGGCGTCGGCGGCGCGCTGGTGCTCGACGGCCGGCTGCACAGCGGCAGTTCGGGCCTGGCGCTGGAGGTCGGCCATCTGACGGTCAACCCCGAGGGGGCGCCCTGCCACTGCGGCAGCCGCGGCTGTCTGGACGTCGAGGCGGACCCGCTCGCCTTCCTCGGCGCCGCGGGCCGCGAGCCGGGCCCGGAAGTCTCCCTGCTCCAGCAGGCCGCCGATCTGCTGCGGGACGAGTACGCCGATCCGGGCGTCCGCGCCGCGGCCGATCTCCTCATCGACCGCCTCGGCCTCGGCATCGCCGGGCTCGTCAACATCCTCAACCCCGACCGCATCGTCCTCGGCGGGCTGCACCGCGAACTGCTGGCGGCCGATCCCGAGCGGCTGCGCGCGGTGGTCGCCGACCGCAGCCTGTGGGGCCGCAGCGGCGGGGTACCGATCCTGCCCTGCAGCCTCGACCACAACAGCCTGGTCGGCGCGGCGGAGCTGGCCTGGCAGCCGGTGCTGGACGATCCGCTGGTGGTCCTCGCACGGTAGGGCCTGCTGCCGGCGGGACGGCCTAGGCTGCGCGCATGATTCCCGAAGCGGTCGCGCGCAGCCCGTACGTCAGCCTGGTCACCTACCGCAGGAACGGCACCCCGGTGGCCACCCCCGTCTGGGCAGTGGCCGAAGGGAGCGAACTCCTGGTGTGGACGCGGGACGACAGCGGGAAGGTCAAGCGGCTGCGCAACGGCGCGCGGGTGACCGTCACCCCGTGCGATGTGCGCGGGCGTATCGCCGCGGGCGCGCAGAGTGTCGAGGGCACCGGCCGGCTCCTGGAGGGAAGTGCCGGGCTCGGCCGGGTGCGTACGGCGATGGCGCGCAAATATGGGCTGCGGTTCCGGCTGATGGACGGCGTCGGTGCACTGGTGCGCGGCGGGCGGCGGCCCCATGTGGGGATTTCCGTCACGCTGTAGCCGGTGCGTCCGTTGCCCGGCCCGGGGGTGAAGTCTGGCCTGCGTGCGGAGTCCGCGCCCAGGGGGCGGCGAAGGCGCGCGCCGGATTGGCGGTCAGAAACTGCGTCACCAGTTCGGCGCCCAGGGCGAGTTCCAGCCGTTTCCGGTGACGGTTCAGCAGATGCGGCATGCCCGGGCCGCCGTTCACCGACCGGGCATCGGCCGTCGTGGTGTCGCCGCCCAGCAGGATCCGGTCGGCGAAGCCCGCCCCGGCCAGCGCGGCCAGCGCCTCGGGCAGCCGCCAGTCGGTCGCATGATGGGCCCGCGAGGGGCCGTCGAACGCCAGATACGCCCCGGCCCCGGCGGCCGCCCGGTGCACCACGAGGTCCGGTGCGCGGTTGAGGTGGCCGAGGATCACCCGGTCCGGCGGGACCGCCAACTCGCCGCAGAGCAGGTCGAGTACGTCCAGCGCGCCGGTCCCCAGCTCCAGATGCACGCCGATCGCGGCGCCGGTCGCCCGCTGGGCCTCGGCGGCCGCGGCCATGGTGTACCGGGCGTGCCGGTCCAGCCCGTGGAAACCGCCGGCGACCTTGATCATCCCGGCCCGGGGGCCGGTGCCCCCGATCCCCACGGTCAGCTCGGCGACGAACAGTCCGGCCAGATCGGCGCGGACCCGCTCCAGCACCTCAGGGGCGTAGTGCACCGCCTGGTGCAGCCCGCTGGCGGCGACGATCCGCACCCCCGAATCCCGTGCCAGCCCCGGGAGTTCGGCCGCGCCCCGGCCCATGCCGTACGGCGTCCACTGGATCACCGCCGCGCCGCCGGCCGCACGGAAGGCCCCGAGTTCGGCGGCCGCGGCCCCGGCATCGTCCAGCTCCTGCCCCGGCAGCCGGGGGCTGCGCAGGAAGAGATGGTCGTGAGCGTTGCAGACGCCCAGATCCTCGGGGGCGATGTCGCCGAGGACGGTACGGACGGCGGGGACGGCCGCCCCGCGCTCGGCGGCCCGGGTCACCACTGCCGCCCCGCGCCCAGCCGCTCGGCCTCGGGGGCGGACAGATGCAGCACCTGGAAGCGCTCGCCCGCGGACTCGGGGGAGGCGTCCGCCCACAGGGTGAAGTGGACCAGCTCCCAGTGGTGTGGATTGAGGGCCAGCGCCGTGGTGTGTACCCCGTCCGTTGTGGCCAACTCCTCGTGTGCGGCCGCCGCGGCGGCCACAGCGGTGGCCGTGTCGGCGTCGCCGGGGAGCGTTTCGGTCCGCCGGGTGAAGGCACGGGGGAGGGCGCCGGCGGCCGGGCCCCGCCGGTGGAACAGCCCCTGCCAGTGCCGTACGTCCGGCCGCCCGAAGTCGCGGACCACGCCGCGGAATCCGTCACCGAGCAGGAAGCGGTTCATGGCCTCCGGGGCGGCCCACAGGTAGAACGGCGCGTACTGATTGACCGGCGCTCCGTCGACGCCGCGTTCGCGGATGCCGTACGCCTTGAGGCCGAGCCCGGCGTACTCGTCCAGGAGGTGGCCCCTGGACTTCACCCGGTCCCGGATGATCTGCATGTCGTAGTCGGCGGGCAGGGTGATGGCGTACTGCATGGCGTGCATACGGACTCCGTAGTGGGAGGGGGAGGGCTTCAGCCGGCGACGGGCGTGACCTGCGCGGCGAGCAGCGACAGCACGCCCTGGACGGCGGCGTCGAAGGGGGCGGTGTCATCGGCGGCGCGGGCCAGGACGTAGCCGCCCTGGACGACGGCCGCGACGGCCGCGGCGCCGGCCACCGGATCCAGCCCCGCGGCCAGTTCGCCACGGCGCTGTCCCTCGGCGAGGACCTCGGCGATCCGGCCCCGCAGCCAGCCGAACATCTCGTCCAGCGGCTGCCGCAGCTCGGGGCTGTGCACCACATCGCGGTCCTGCGTCATCCGGCCGATCGGGCAGCCGCGCAGCACCTGCCGCTCGCGCAGCAGATAGGCCGCGATCCGGTCGTACGCCGTACCGGGGGCGGTCAGGCACTCCTCGGCGGCTTCCGTCATGTCCTCGGCGGTCCGCCGGATCGCGGCGAGGGCGAGCTCGGATTTGCCGGTGAAGTGGTGGTACATGCTGCCCTGGCCGACGTCCGCGCGCTCCAGGATCGCCTTCGGGCTGGTGCCGACGTACCCGCGCTCCCACAGGAGTTCCTGGGTGCTGCGCACCAGCCGTTCCCGGGTACCGGGCCGTTCCTGGCGGCCGGGCCGCTCCTGAGTGCTCATGTCGGGACTGTACATACTAGTAGTTACAGTGGACAAGAGCGGGCGGAGGGGAGTGCGTGCGCGCGGCCGGAGCAGGCCTCCGCGCCCCGCGTACTTCCTGCGGCGTACGCGCGAAACCGCTGGCCGTACGACGACTGGCGGCGCCCGGCGAGCGAGGCTCGAAGGAGACCGGACGCACCGGTCTGGCGGGGACCGGCAGCACCGTCCCCGCCCCCTTCCACCGAGGAGTTGAGGGCAATGTTCACGCTCGCCGCACCCTGGGCCGGCGGCGGCCCGGGCCCCTGGATCCTGTTCGTGCCCGTGATCTGGGTGATGGTCATCTTCGGTGTGGTGTTCCTGCTGCGCCGCACCGTGTGGCGCCACGGCGGGCCCCGCGGGCACCTCCGCGGCCCGCAGCTCGCCGCCCGTACGGACGACCCCTCGCCCATCGCCGTGCTCGGCCGGCGCTTCGCCGCGGGCGAGATCGACGAGGAGGAGTACTGGCGCCGGCTCTCCGTCCTGGAGGAGCACTTCGCCACCGGGCCCAAGGGGGGCGCGGCCTGACCGTCGCCGACGACGGGCGGCCGGCCCCGCCGCGACCGGCCAGGCCTGCCGTCCGCCCGTCAACCGACCTTCGTGCCCCGCATCCGGGCGCGCGGACCGGCGTCCGCCATGGGCAGGGGCTCCGGGTACGCGCGGTCCGTGCACGCCTCTTCGGGCGCGGTGGTCAGGGCCGGAAGGGTGAACCACACGACCTTGCCGCTGCCGTCCGGCCGCATCCCCCAGCTCTCGCTGAGCGCCGCGATCAGCGCCAGCCCGCGGCCGCAGGTCTCCCAGCCGCCGGCGGCCCGCAGTCGCGGCAGCCGGGGGTCCTCGTCATGCACCGAGACCGTCAACTGATCGAGCAGCACGCGGAGTTCCACGGTGCACTGCTTGCTGGGGCGGGCATGGCGGTGGACATTGGCGAGGAGTTCGGTCACCCCGAGCGCAGCCGGGTCTATCAAGGCGTCGAGACGCCAGTACCGCAGCTGCGCGGAGACGATTCTGCGCACATGTCCGATGCGAGCCGGAACGGCTTGGAGCTCCACCGTGCAGTGCCTGCTGGGCTGCCTGATCACGACCGCGACTCCCTGATGAGGCCGGGCGCCC
Organism: Streptomyces sp. 2323.1; assembly: GCF_900221035.1. NCBI lineage: Bacteria > Bacillati > Actinomycetota > Actinomycetes > Kitasatosporales > Streptomycetaceae > Streptomyces > Streptomyces sp. 2323.1. Next base: position 6,985,761 of record NZ_LT907981.1, read on the forward strand.
CTCGTACCGGGCAGGGGCGAAGATCGGATCCAGCGATGCCGACTACACCACAGCGTCACCGCTGGTGAACCCTCAGTGATACGAGTACAGGGTCATCCAGTCGGTGCGCTCCCGCAACCGCACGTCCCGGCCGGAAGGGGCCGTCAGGTGCGCGGCGGACGCGCCGCTTCCAGTGCCTTGAGGAAGAGCTCCGGCGCGCCGAGGGTGAGGGAGTAGCGATGGCCGTTGAGGGTGGCCAGTGCCCGGTCCCGCGCCGCGAACAGCGGCTTGTGGGCCTGGACGGCCTGTAGGGGGGCGCTGTCGATCTCTCTGCCGTAACTGGTCAACAGCGCCAGTCTGCCGTCCTGGATGACGACCTGTCCGGCGCGGGTCAAGGATCGCAGCCACCGCTCGATCCGTACGCCGGTCGCGTTGAACTCGGCCTCCGCCATGCCGGCACCTCCTCGGTGAACGGGCAGCTGCCCTCCACCGCCCCTTGGGGGAAGTCTGCCGGTATGGCGCCCGGTGCACCAGTCTCCCCGGTGCGCAGCGCGCACAACGGCACCTCCCCAGGGCCTCCTTGGGGTATCTCAAAGTGATGTTTATGCAGGTGAGGAGGTTGTGGCGGGAGTTATAGTCGGAATCGGCCCGCCGTTGCGCGCGGGTTTCCCCAGCCCCTTGAGGAGTGCGCCGGTGAGCACCGCACAGGAGCCCCAGAACCGGCCCGACGGTGAGGCCGAGGCCCCGGCCCCGATGCCGACCGTCGATGTCGACCGCACGGATCCGGACTACCGAAGCTGGCTGAAAGAAGCCGTTCGCAAGGTGCAGGCCGACGCCAACCGTACGGCCGACACCCACCTCCTGCGCTTCCCGCTGCCCGAGGAGTGGGGGATCGACCTCTACCTCAAGGACGAGTCGACGCACCCCACCGGCAGCCTCAAGCACCGGCTGGCCCGCTCGCTGTTCCTCTACGGGCTGTGCAACGGCTGGATCCGCCCCGACAAGCCCGTCATCGAGTCCTCCAGCGGCTCCACGGCCGTGTCCGAGGCGTATTTCGCCTCGCTGATCGGGGTGCCGTTCATCGCGGTGATGCCGGCCACCACCAGCCAGGAGAAGACCCGGCTGATCGAGTTCCACGGCGGCACCTGCCATCTGGTGGACGACCCGCGGACCGTCTACGAGGTCTCCGCCCGGCTCGCCGCCGAGTCCGGCGGTCACTACATGGACCAGTTCACCTACGCGGAACGGGCCACGGACTGGCGCGGCAACAACAACATCGCCGAGTCGATCTACCAGCAGCTGCGGCTGGAGCGCTATCCGGAGCCCGCCTGGATCGTGGCCACCGCGGGCACCGGCGGCACCTCCGCGACCATCGCCCGCTACGTCCACTACATGCAGTACGACACCCGCGTCTGCGTGCCCGACCCGGAGAACTCCTGTTTCTTCGACGGCTGGCTCACCGGGGACGCCAAGACCGACTGCGCCACCGCCTCGCGCATCGAGGGCATCGGGCGGCCGCGGATGGAGCCGAGCTTCGTCACCGGCGCGATAGACCGGATGATGAAGGTGCCGGACGCGGCCAGCATCGCCGCCGTGCGCGCCCTGGAGGCCGCGATCGGCCGCAAGGCGGGCGGCTCGACCGGCACCGGGCTGTGGAGCTCCCTGCGGATCGTCGCGGAGATGGTCGCCGAGGGCCGTACGGGATCCGTCGTCACCCTGCTGTGCGACCCGGGCGACCGTTACCTCGACAAGTACTACTCCGACGCCTGGCTGGCCTCCCAGGGCCTGGACATCACGCCGTACGCGCGCACCCTTGAGGAATTCCTCGCCACTGGCATCTGGCCCGCCTGAGGCTCCCGTCCGGTCCGGGTGAGCCTCCCGGCCGGCCCGCGCCGTCCGGCTCGTCCGAACCGTCCGGCCGTCTGCCGCCTGGGGCGGCCCGCGCCGGACGGAGGCGCGTCAGGCCCGGGCGAGCCGGCGGTCCAGGGCCCGCGCCGACTCCCGGAAGGCGCGGCCCAGGCCGGGCCGCGCCAGCGTCAGCAGCAGGCGGAACGGCGCCGGGCCGTCCGCCGCGAACGTCCACCGCAGCCGGGTGCCGGCGCCCGCCGGTGTCAGCCGCCAGTCCTCCAGCAGCGCCCACAGGCCGGGGGCGTTGGTGGTGTCGACCCGGTAGGCGTAGTGCGCACCGGGCTCGGACGCCAGGACCGTTTCGGCGAAGCGGGTGCCACCGGTCAGTCGTACCACCCGGCCCGTGCCGTCCAGCGTCGGCGCTGACCGGGACACGCCCGTGAACCAGCTCGACCAGCCCGCCACATCGTCGGCCAGCGCCGTATAGACCGCCTTCGGCGGGGCGGTGAGCTCCGCGGCGAACACCAGCCGCAGCGGGGCGGAGGCGGTGAAGTCGAGTCCGACGGGGCGGAGTTGGCGTGCCATGGGAGAGCTCCCTGGGGACGGTCGGCGGGCCGGGGGTGCCCCGGCGCGGCACACCATAGCTGGCGCACCGTCAGATGTCTGCGGCCGCCGGCTCTTCGCCCGCCACCACCAGCTCCGGCGGCAGCTCCGCGAACTCCGCACGCGCCTCGGCCGGCAGCCCGGAGTCGGTGACCAGCACCGCGACCTGATCCAGCGTCGCGAACGAACTCAGGCCGACCGTGCCCCACTTGGTGTGATCGGCGACCACCACGACCCGCCGCGCGGACCGTACGAAATGCCGATTGGTCTCCGCCTCCGCCAGATTCGGCGTCGACAGCCCCGCCTCCACCGATATGCCGTGCACGCCCAGGAAGAGCACATCGAAGTGCAGCGACCGGATCGCGGCATCCGCCACCGGCCCCACCAGGGTGTCCGAGGGCGTACGCACCCCGCCGGTCAGCACCACCGTCGCGGCCCCCGCGCGCGGGCCGCCGCCGCTGGCCGCCGCCCGCTGCGCGGTGTAGAACACATCGGCCACCCGCACCGAATTCGTCACCACCGTCAGATCCGGCACCTCCAGCAGCTGCTGTGCCAGCGCGAACGCGGTGGTGCCGCCCGCCAGCGCGATCGCACTGCCGGGCGCCGCCATCTCGGCCGCGGCCCGGGCGATGTCCTCCTTGGCGCTCAGCTCCAGCGCCGACTTCGCCTCGAAACCGGGCTCGTGCGCGCTCGGCTCGCTGACCGGCACCGCGCCGCCGTGCACCTTCTCCACCATGCCCTGACGGGCCAGGGCGTCCAGATCGCGGCGGACGGTCATGTCCGACACCTTCAGCCTGCGGGTGAGTTCATTGACCCGTACCCCGCCGCGCCGTCTGACCTCGTCGAGAATCAGGGCCCGCCGCTGCTCCGCGAGGAGGTTCTGGTTGTCATTCACCCCGGCCCGTCCCTTCCGCCCCGGCTCGCGCTCCCGGGTCTGCGCGCAGGCTGCCGCCCGCGATCACTGATGCCCTCATCCTCGCACGTGGTACTGACAGCGACGCCGGTTGCCGGTGGGAAGCATGCGGCGCGGCCGGTTCCGGTCGGGGGCCCGGCGCGGGTACTGGATGTGCTCCCGGGGGGAAGGGACAATCCTGGGGCGCCACACCGCACGGCGCCGTACGGACAACGGGGGACATTGTGGAGACCGCGGAACCGACACCGCACGCCCGCACAAAGGACCGTGACACCCCGGCAGACGGTCCACCGGACCCGGTACCGCAGCTCTCCCTGGAGCTGCTGGTGCACGGCGTCGGCGGCACCTCGGCCCCGGACATGCTCGGTGATCCCCGGGTGCAGCTGATCACCGGCGACGACACCGCGGCCTGCTACCGCCGCACGGACGACGCGGACGCCGAGCAGCGGCCCGACGACTACCGGGGCGAGCCGGTCCGCGAGGCGTACTGCTGGTCCAACCTCACCTCGGGCAACGGCGCCCGCGCCCTGTGGCTGATCCTGCTGCCCTTCATGGTCGCCAACCTCGCCCACTGGATGCGCCCGGCCGCACCTCCCGAGCACCGCGCCCAGCGGATCTACGACGTGCTGGTGCGCCTCCTCGCCCTCACCCTCACCGTCCTGCTCGCCGCCGCGGCCTGTGAGGTCGCCCTCGACCTCACGGCCTGGCAGTGCGCCGGCACCACCGCCTGCAACGCCGGCAAGTCCTGGATGGGCTTTCTCAGCCCCGACAACTCCGGCTGGTGGAGCCCCCCGGGCCGCCGCCTGGCCCTCGCGGCCACGGTGCCGCTGCTCGTGGTCGGCTTCCTGTGGTGGCTCTCGCGCCGTACGTGGAGCGCCTACGAATCGGCCTCACCGCCGCCGCGGCAGCCCGGCACCTGCCGGGACACCCCGGCTGCCGAACGCACCGCGCTCAGCCGGGAAGGCTTCTGGTACGGCCGCCGGGTGGTCGCCCGGCTGCGTGCCGCCCACACCACGGCCGGTGTGCTGACCGTCGGGACCGTGCTGCTCGCCGCCGGAGCGAAGGCCGACGTGCGCGCCGGCGGCAGCACCGCCCTCGGGGTCACCGGCCGGGCGCTGACCGCCCTGGTCGCGCTGCTCGCCGTCGCCACCCTGGCGGTCGTCTGGCGCACCGCCCGCAACGAGGCCGCGCCGGACGTCCAGTCCGACCGCCTGGTCGTGCGGGTGCTGCCGTTCGCCGCCCTCGCCGTACTGGTGCTGATCGCCGTGCACACCGGCTGGGCGCGCCCCGGTGCCCGCAGCCATGGCGCGCTGCCCGGCGCCGGCGCCTTCGGCGGGATCGCCGTCTTCCAGGGCCTGCTGGTCCTCGCGCTGGCGCTGACCGCCTGGGTCCTGCAGCGTGCCGCCCGGGACGACGAGCGCACCGCGCTGCGCGGCATGGGCGGGCCGGCCGTCGCCCTGCTGGCCTGCGCGGTCGGCGGGGTGCTGTCCGGGGGAGTGGCCCAGCGCTTCGCGGACTGGCTGGACGGCGATGCGACCCCCGGCCAGGAGCACGCCCCGATTCCCGGGCCGCCGGTCCTGCTGTCCTGGCAGGCCTCGGTGCTGCCCGTCCTCCTGGTGGTCGTCGCCGCCGTCGCGGTGCTCGCCGCCGTCCGGGTGGTGCTCGTCCGCGGCCGGGTGGCCCGGGACGTCCCCGGCCTCTTCGACCCGCGCGAGCACCTCGACCGGCGCCGCATCAAGGGCATCGCCGGCGCCATTGCCCGTGCCGGACTCACCGACGCCGCCCCCGTCCTGGTCGCGGCCATCGCGGCGGTCACCCTCGTCCTCGGGGCCGGTGCGGTGGCCGGTGCCTGGCTCACCGAGCTGGCGCCGGGCCGCGCCACCGACGGCGCGCCGCCCGTCGTGCACGCCGCCGCCGAGACCGCGGAGTCCCTGGGCTCCTGGCTGATGAGCGCCGGCGTCATACTGCTGATCACCATGGGCCGGCGCGCCTACCGGGACCACGCCGCCCGCCGCACCATCGGCATCCTCTGGGACGTCGGCACGTTCTGGCCGCGCGCCGCCCACCCCTTCGCCCCGCCCTGCTACGCCGAGCGCGCCGTCCCCGACCTCACCTGGCGGATGGCCACCTGGACCGAGCGGTTCGACGGCCGGCTGGTGCTCTCCGGGCACTCCCAGGGCAGTGTGCTGGCGGCCGCCGCCGTCTGGCAGCTGGACCTGGTCACCCGCAGCCGGGTCGCGCTGCTGACGTACGGCAGCCCCCTGGAGCGCCTCTACGGCCGCTGGTTCCCGGCCTTCTTCGGGCCGCCGGCGCTGACCGGTCTGCACCGCGAGATGGACGACTGGCGCAATCTGTGGCGCTTCACCGACCCCATCGGCGGGCCGATCCGGCTCACCTGCGAGGACGGCCGGGGGATCGACGAGGGGCCGCTGCGCGACCCGCTCGCCTTCGGCCGCACCCTGTACCACCCGCTGCCCGCCCAGATCCTGGGCCATGGCGACTACCAGGCCGACCCGGTCTTCGACCGCGTGCGCGGCGAACTCATCGCCCGGCTCGGCCCGGACCTGCCGGGCCAGCGGCCCGCCGGCGCAGGCTCGGACTGCCGGGCGGATCAGGGGAGTTCGGGCAGATCGTCCGCGTAGAGCAGGGTCAGGTCGTCGGTGCTCGGGTCGGTCAGCTGCGCCACCCGGCCCGCGTGCCGCTCGACCATGGCCTCGAACGTCTGCCGCGCGGTACGGCCGTTGCCGAACGACGGCCCCTTGGGCAGCGCCGTGAAGTACTTCAGCAGCGCCTCGCCGGCCCCGTCGGCGAGGTGGTACTCGTGCTCCTCGCCCTGCTGCTCGACGATCCGCAGCAGCTCTTCGGGCGCGTAGTCGCCGAAGGTGATGGTCCGTGAGAAACGGGACGCCACACCGGGGTTGACCGCCAGGAAGCGCGCCATCTCGGCGGTGTAGCCCGCCACGATCACCACCACCGCCTCCCGGTGGTCCTCCATCAGCTTCACCAGGGTGTCGATGGCTTCCTTGCCGAAGTCCCGTCCGGAGTCCTCGGGGGAGAGGGCGTACGCCTCATCGATGAACAGCACCCCGCCGCGCGCCCGGTCGAACGCCTCCTGGGTACGGATCGCCGTCGACCCGATGTGCTCGCCCACCAGGTCCACCCGGGACACCTCGACCAGATGCCCGCGCTCCAATACGCCGAGCGCGGCGAGGATTTCGCCGTACAGGCGGGCCACGGTCGTCTTGCCGGTACCGGGGGAGCCGGTGAACACCAGATGGCGGCGCACCGAGGCGGCCTTCAGCCCCGCCTCCTGCCGGCGGCGCCCCACCTCGATCATGTTGATCAGGCTGCGCACCTCACGCTTGACGCTCTCCAGGCCCACGAGGGTGTCCAGTTCACCCAGCACCTCGTCGGAGGGCCGGCTGCTGACGGCCGGGGCCGCGGGAGCGGCGGCCGGCGGCGGGGCCTGGGCCGGCACGTTGCCCAGCAGCCCGGCCGTCTGGGTCGCCTGCTGGACCGCGGGCGCCGCCACCGCACCGGTCGCCGGCGCCGGGACGGCACGGCTCTCGTCGCTGGTGCAGTCCTGGACCGTCGGCCCGTCGCCCTGCCCCGCGCCGCCCTCGGCGAACTCGTAGCCGCCGCGCGCGCACCGCTCCGTACGGCACCGCGTCAGGGTCGTACGGCAGCCGTCGATCACATGGAAGCCGAAGCCCGAACTCCCGGTGACCCGGCAGCCGTGGAAGGTGCCGCGGCCCTCCGCGGAGACGTAGAACCCGGCCTCGGACGGCGAAGTGACCGTGCATCCCTCGATGGTGGGGTCCGCGCCCTTGGTGACGATCACGCCGGTCTGCGCGCCGTCGATGGTGCAGTGCGCGAGCGTGCCGCCGCTGCCGTGGTCGCGGAACCACGCGCCGGTGGCGGCCTCCCGGATCCGGCAGTCGTCGAGCTGGACGGTGGCGCCGTCACTGACCGACACCGCGGTGTTGCGGACCTGGGCGAGGTCGCAGTCCACCACATCGGCGCGCGAGCCCCGGTCCAGCACGAACAGCGCGTCCGGCACGTCGTGCACCCGGGTCGAGTCGAGCACGGCGGTGGCGCCGTCGCTGACCCACACCGCCGGATAGTCGCCCGTGCTGTCGTGGATCTCGCACTGGTTGGCGTCCACCCGGGTGCCCGGGTCCCATACGGACAGGCCGTTGCGCCCGAAGTGCCGCACCGTGCTGCGGGTCAGCGTGAGCACCGAACGGGACCGCAGATCGACCGCGTTCTCCGGGATGTCGTGGATGTCGCAGTCGGCGAGGGTGAGGACCGCGTCGGTGTCCAGGGTGACCCCGTCGGCGGAGGTGCGGTGCACCGTGCAGTCGGTGAAGTGGCCGGTGGCCCGCGCGGCGATCTGGATCCCCGCGCCCTTGATCTCGTACAGCTCGCAGCCGACCGCCTCGACCGCGCTGCCCTCGCCGTTGACCGACAGGCCGGCGCCCGAGGCATGGTGGATCCGGCACTTCTCCAGCCGCGGATGGGCCCCGTCGCGCACCGCCACGCCGGCCTGCCCGGCGGCCACCACCTCGCACTCCTCGAAGAGGCCGCCGGCGCCGTCCAGGACGCTGATGCCCACCCCGCCCGGATTGTCGACCGTGCAGCGGCGCACCGTCGGGCGGGCGCCGCCGCGGACCTCGATGCCGGACGCGGACCGGGTCACCACCCGCAGACCGGACAGCTCCGGGGCGCCGTCCTCCACCAGCAGGGCGGGCGAGGTCGAATCCGTCGCCTCCAGATGAAGATCGTGGACGGTGGCCGAGGCCCGGACCGTCAGTGCCACCCCGTCGGCCGGGGCGATCCGCACCGCACCGCGCGCACCGTCCGGGCCGCGCAGCGTCACCGCGCGCCCCAGCACCAGATTCTCCCGGTACGTACCGGCCGGGACCGTCAGCACATCACCGTCCCCGGCGGCCTCCAGGGCGGCGGCGAGCGAGCTGTACTCCCCTGTACGGCGCCGCCACCGCGAGGTTCCGGAGTGCGTCACCTGGACCGAGGCCTGTGCCATGGTGCTGTCGTGTCCCCACTTCGTGCGGCTGTTGTCGGCTCGCCGGCATCCGTCCGCGGATGTCCGCTTTTCGGCCTGCGAGGCGCCGGCCGAGGGGCCGGCGCCACCACCGTAGCGCGCCCGGCGAGCGGTAGTTGACACGGTCAGCAGCCTGGTCAGCCGCCCCTCAACTACCGTGGTCGGCCCGGCCCCAGTCCTGGCCCGCCCGCTCCCACTCCTGGTCCCAGCGGCGGAAGCGACGCACCATCAGCTGCCAGCCGACCAGCCGCCGGGCACCCTCGATCATCATGCCGACCCCGGCCGCGGTGCCCAGGCCGGCCAGCACCGCATGCGTACCGGCCGTGCTGACGTCCATCGGCCGCGGCATCACCCGGCCCCGGTCGTCCGTCCAGATCCGGAACCGCTCGCCGGGCTCGACGGGCCGTGGCGCGGCGAGCTCCCCGATCCGGGCGCTGCCGTCCGACGCCGTCCAGCTCGCGATGACCCGGCGGTGCGCATCGCGCTGCGAAGCGGTTTCCGGATCGGGGTCGAGCGGGGCCCGCGACACCAGCCGGTCGACCGTGACCCACACCAGGTGCCGCTGCTGATGCTGTATCCGTACGGTCTCCAGCAGCGCGCCGTGCGCGGACCGGCCGGCGAGCCAGCCCGCGGAGGTCGCGCCGAGGGCGATCAGCAGGGCGGCGACGAGCGCCACCCAGGCCTCGATCCGGTCGGTGCGGCGCCACAGCGGACTGTGCCGCCAGCGCCAAACCCCGCGCATCGCTCGCATGGTTGCCCCCTCTCGGTGTGTCCGTGAATACCCCATCGCGGGTGGTCCCCGCGAGAGTTCTGCGAAGAGGGAGCAACTTCAGGCCGTACAAAACGTGACATCAGGAGGGATAGGTCCGCCGCTCGTACGTCTGTCTCCTTCCGGCGGGAGCGGTGCGGGCCGGCCGTCGCCGCGGTGGCGAGATGCCTTCGCCGCCGGCAACGGCGAAGGCGGCCGGGCCCGTCAGTGCGCGGGCCCGCCGCTGTCGAAGTCCGTGTCGACGAGGGGCAGGGCGAGCGCGGACGGGTGGTGGAGCGAGATCTCGGACGGCTGGAGACGGGTGGCCGTCGTCAGCGGTTCACCGGTGCCGGTGTTGCGGGCGAAGCGCGGGTGGGCGCCGCCGCTGATCTGCAGGCGGATCATGTGTCCCGCGGCGAAGCGGTGGGCGGTGGCACTCATGTCCACCGTGACCTCGGCCGGGCCGTCTTCGGTGAGGTGGAGCCGCCGCAGCCCGTCGCAGACGTTGACCGAGCGGCCCCGGTCGTCGACGTCACAGAGCCGCGCGAAGACATCGGCGTGGCCGGTGTCGGTCGTGACCCGCAGTTCCGCGCGGACCGGCCCGACGACGTCCAGCGGCTCGGTGAGCGGCGCGGTGGTGAAGGTCAGTACGTCGTCCCGGGCCTCCAAAGCGGTGTTGTCCCGGCTCCCGGCCTTGGGGGACAGCAGCGGACCGCCGACCGAGGGGGTCGGGTCGGCCGGGTCGTAGCGGAACGACAGCGGCGCGGCGGTGTCTTCGGGGGCCCGGTCGCGTAGCGTGCCACCGCTGCCCAGGTACCAGTGCCGGTCCGTGGCGGGCGGGGGCCAGTGGGGGAGGTCGTGCCAGGTCCGCCGGCCGCCCACGTGGACCCGCACTCTCGACTCCCGCAGGCCGGAGGGGTCGTCACACAGATGGGCCCGCAGCCAGGCCAGGCTTGCGGTGAGCGCCTCGGGCCCGCCCGGTGCGGAGTTGTGCGTCCAGGGGCCGATGAGCAGGGAGGCGTCGCAGCCGGCCCGCCCGAGCCGGGCGTACTGCTGCAAGGTCTGGTCGAGCAGCGCATCGTGCCAGCCGGTGATCAGGGCGGTCGGTACGGTCAGCCGCTCGGCCGCGATCCCTGCGTCCGCCCCGTGCCAGTGCGGGTCCGCGGGGTCGGGGTGGGCCATCGCCTCCTCCAGATACGGCACCCGGCCGCCGAGACCGGCCGCGTACACCTCGCCGAGGGGGAGGGTCCGGGAGATCTTTCCCATGTGGCGCTGCAACCGCAGCGCGGCCCGCACGGACTCCTTCATGCCCCGGTGCTGGGAGAGCCGGCCCATCGTGGAGGTCAGCCCGGTCTCCAGGGAGAACGCGCCCCCGGGGTGGAAGAAGGCGTGCAGGTCGTGCAGGCCGACCTGGACCACCATCGCCCGCAGCTCCGGCGGCGGATCCAGCGCGAGCGCCCACTGGACGTAGCCGAGGTAGCTGGCGCCGATCGTCCCCAACACGCCGGTGAACCACGGCTGTTGGCGCAGCCAGGCGACGGTGGCCCGGCCGTCGGCGGCTTCGTTGCGCCACAGGTCGGTTTCGCCGCCGGACCCGCCCGAGCCGCGGCAGCTCTGCAGGACGACATGGAAGCCCTGTTCGGCCAGGTGCACGCCGTACATGGGCGCCCAGGGGAAGCCCCGGCCGTACGGGGAGCGGACCAGGACCGTGGGGAAGTCGCCAGCGGCCAGGGGGAAGTAGTGGTCGGTCAGCAGGGGGCTGCCGTCGGCGGCGGGCACCACGAGGCCGGGCTCGTGGGCGACGTCATGGAGCTTGGGCGGGAGGTTCCCCATGGTGCGCCTCATGGCCCGGGTGCGCAGGGGCAGCTTCTTCGCGGAGGGGTGGGCGGTCGCCGTCGTCACGGTGCCTCGATTCCTGAGCAGGAGCGCCGGGTATTCCCGTACGTCGTACTAGAATAGACGATGAGAGGATGGCGCGCAGGAACGAGGAGAGGCTGCCGTGGCCCGAACAAGCACAGCCGGCCGCAGTGCCGGAGTGGATCCCGAGGCGCTCTGGCCGACGGCCGAACGCCCGCGGCGGGGGCGGCCGCCGGCGCACAGCCGCGCCGAGATCACCGCCGAGGCCGTCGCCCTCGCCGACGCCGAAGGGCTCACCGCCGTCACGATGCGCGCGGTCGCGGCCCGGATCGGGGCCGGCACGATGTCCCTCTACAGCTACGTCCCCAACAAGGAGACGCTGCTGGAGCTCATGATCGACCAGGTCAGCGGCGACCACCGGATGCCCCGCGAACCCTCCGGCGACTGGCGCGCGGACCTGCGGCAACTCGCCCGTGAACAGCGTGCGCTCATGCGGCGTCACCCGTGGCTGCCGACCGCGCTGCCCGCCCGGCAGACGCTCGGCCCCAACGCCCTCACCGTCCTGGAGTACGCGCTGGCCGCCCTCGCCCCCGCCGGCCTGGACGCCCGGGCCCGGCTGGAGACCTTCACCCTGCTCACCGGGTTCGTGGCCAGTCACGTGTCATACGAACTCGCCCAGGAGCAGGCGACCGTGGCCGCCGGCCGTACCTCACGCGACCTCCTGGAGGCCCAGGCGCGCCACCTCCGGTCCGTCGCCACCGGAGATTCCTACCCCCACCTCGCCGAAGCCCTGACGGCGGCGAGCCAGGACTCAGGCGACCAGGAGGCCTTCGACCGCCTGCTGGACCGCATGATCGACGGGCTGACGGCAGCGGGCTGACGGCAGCGTCTGATGGCGGCCGTCTGACGGCCGGGGTACGGCCGGCGGGCTGTCAGGGCGAAGGCCCGCACCGATCGGTCAGCCGAGTATCTCGAACGGGTCGCCGATACGGATCGTGCCGACCCCGCGCGGTATCAGATTCTGGCCGAAGACCAGCCGGTCACCGAAGCGGCGGTGGCGCGCGAGGGTGCGCAGCGGCTCCTTGCCGCGCTCGGCGGTGCGCTGGTCGGTGGTGGTGACCACGCAGCGGGCGCAGGGCTTGGCGACCTGGAAGTCCACCTCGCCGATGCGGACCCGCCGCCAGTCGTCCTCCGCCCAGGGAGCGGTGCCGTCCACCACCACATTGGGCCGGAAGCGGTCCATGGGCAGCGGCCCCTCGTCGGCATGGTCGCCCTGCGCGATGAGGGAGTTGAGGGCGTCCAGCGAAGAGCTGGTGGTCAGCAGCAGCGGGAAGCCGTCGGCGAAGCTGACCGTGTCACCGGGCGTGCAGAAATCCGGCGCGATCGGGCGGCGCTTCTCCGGGGCGTCGAGATACATCAGCCGGCACTCGACGCCCAGATACCCGCGAAACCACTCGGCCGCCGCCGGATCCGCGGGCACCGCCTCGACCTCGTCCTTCCAGACCTCCACCGGGAGCGTCTCCCCGGACGCGGGCACCTCGACCGTCAACGGCTGCCGTCCGGGCGCGGTGAGGCGCAGCGCGCCACCCGGCAGCTCCTGGGCATGCGCCAATGCCAGGGCCGGCTGCTGCCGTTGGGTGAGCTGCCTGCGCTCGGCATCGACCAGCAGCCAGCGTCGGTCCCCGGCGAGCCCCCAGGGCTCCACGACCGCCTCACCGGGACCGGACCCCGCAATGGACTTGACCGGGTAGAGATGGATCGAACGCAGCGCAGGCTTCGGCATACGATCCATCCTGCCAGCCGCCTCGGACAGTTGACCGATCGGCCAGGTCAGTACCCCCGCGGATACTGGCGGCCGTAGGGGTCGTCGTAGGGCGAGGCAGGCCGCGGCGCCACCGGAGCGGCCGGCCGCATCGCCTCGTACCCCGTGCCCATGGGCGGGCGCGGGGGCTGCTGCTGTTGCGGGGACGGATAGCCGCGGACGCCCGCCTGCTGCGGGATGTACGGCGCCGGCGCCTGCTGCAGCGGGGCGACCGGCTGTGCGGCCGCGCCCGGGTAGCCCTGCAGGGGCGACGGCTGGGAGGGCGCCGCCGGCAGCGCCGGAAGTGCCGGCAACGCGGGCGCATAGGACGCGCCCGTGTCGTAAGGGGACGGGTTCACCCGGATCGGGGCGATCTGCGGCGTGCCGCGTTCTGCGACGAGGCTGTCGTAGATCGGGGTGTCCGGGAAGGAAGGCGAAGCGTAGTAGCCGCCGCCATAGGTAGAGCGGGGGGAGGTCATGCTTCATAAGTTAAGCCCACGATGTGCCGATTGGGGAGTCTGGAAAGAGGGTTGTTTTACGTGTTCGGAGTGGCTGCGGAGCGCCAATGCGAGCGAACTTGTGGAAATCGGTCGCGATCGCCCGTAGGGATCGTGTAAAGACCCCGCTCCTCGCAGGTGAACAAGGGGCGTTCGGAACGGTTCGGGCCAAGTAGGTTGGGTGGCGCCACCACCGGCGGACGAGAGGAAGGCGCGGCGATGTCGATGCTCAAGGGCAGCAATGTTCCGGTCCCGGCCGCGGCAGTCCGGGTGGAGCTGGGGTGGCAGGCCGCCCCGGGGACGCCGGACGTGGACGCCTCCGCGCTGCTGCTGGTGTCCGGAAAGGTCCGCGACGACGGCGACTTCGTCTTCTACAACCAGGCCGCACACCGCTCCGGCGCCGTACGCCACGAGGGCAAGCGCCCGGCCGGCGGCGCGCTGACCGACAGCCTCACCGTCGAGCTGGCCGCCGTCGAACCCGCCGTGGACACGGTGGTGCTCGCCGCCTCCGCCCACGACGGCACCTTCGGGAGCGTCCCCGGGCTGCACATCCGGGTGCTGGACGCCGCGGGCGGTGCCGAGCTCGCCCGCTTCGACAGCCAGGACGCCGGCCCCGAGACCGCCTTCGTGCTCGGCGAGCTCTACCGCCGCCAGGGCGCCTGGAAGTTCCGCGCGGTGGGGCAGGGCTACGACACCGGTCTCGCCGGTCTGGCCACCGACTTCGGCATCAGCGTCGAGGAGCCCGCGGCGCCGCAGCCGCCGCCCGCCCCGGCTCCCGCCGTTCCGCCGCCCGCCCCGGCCGTGCCGACGCCGCCGCCCGCCGCGCCCCCGGCCATGGCGCCCGCGCCTCCCATGGCGCCGCCTCCCGTGCCGCCCGCGCCCCCCGTGCCGACGGGACAGCCGGTGACGTCCGTCCCGCCCCCGACGGGGCAGCCCGCCCCCGCCCCGGTGCCCCCGGCCGTCCGGCTGACCAAGGTGACGCTCACGAAGGCGGCGCCCGCCGTCTCGCTGACGAAGCAGGGCGGCACCTCCGGGGCGATGCGGGTGAACCTCAACTGGAGCAGCGGCACGGTCGGCAAGCGGCTGGGCAAGACCCTCGGCCGCAAGGCCATGCAGGCCATGGGCGCCCGCGGTGCGCTGCTGCCCCCGTCCGGTGAGCTCGACCTCGACCTGTGCGCGCTGTACGAACTCACCGACGGCGCCGCCGGTGTGATCCATCCGCTCGGCAACAACTTCGGCGCCCTGCACGCCCCGCCGTACATCCAGCTCGACGGCGACGACCGCACCGGCGCCGTCACGGCCGGCGAGAACCTAATCATCAACCTCGACCATCAGGCCCGGATCAAGCGCATCCTGATCTTCGTCACCGTCTACGCGGGCGCCCGCAGCTTCGAGGGCCTGAACGCGACGGTCACCCTCCAGCCCCAGTACGGCGCCCCGGTCGACTTCTCGCTCGACGCCTGCACGGTGCCCTCCAACGTCTGCGCGCTGGCCCTGATCACGAACACCGGCAGCGAACTCGTCGTCCAGCGCGAGGCCCGCTACCTCGTGCCCGCGCCCGGCGTCAGCCCGCAGCGGACCGTCGACCAGGCCTACGGCTGGGGCCTGGACTGGTCACCGGCCAGGAAGTGACCGGGGCACCGGGGGCGCCGCTCAGGGCTTCGGGTACGTCCGGCCCTTCCATGCCGCGCCGCGCCCCCGGTGGTGCTGCACCGCCGAGTCCACCGTCATCAGCAAATACAGCAGCGCGGTGAACGGCAGCAGCGGAGCCGTCCACCACGGCTGCCCGTAATGGCGCAGCATCGGCAGATACGTCCCGCACATCACCGCCCAGGCCGCCCCGCCCAGCGCGGCCGTCGCCGGATCGCCACCGGCCGCCCCGGCCACCAGCGCGCCGGGCGGCACGAGGTACACCAGCGTCAGGCCGAGCACCGTGCCGAGCAAAAGCAGCGGTTGGTGCCGCAGTTGGGCGTACGCGCTGCGCGAGACCATCCGCCACAGATCGGCCCGCCGCGGATACGGCCGCACGCTGGCCACCCGGTCCGCCAGCCCCAGCCAGATCCTCCCGCCGGAGCGCTTGACCGCACGGGCCAGCGTCACATCGTCGATCACCGCATGCCGGATCGTCTCCGGGATGCCCGCCCGCTCCGCGGCCTCCCGTCGCAGCAGTACACAGCCGCCGGCCGCCGCCGCGGTCCGCGCCCCGGGACGGTTGACCCACCGGAAGGGATACAGCTGCCCGAAGAAGTACACGAACGCCGGGACGATCAGCCGCTCCCAGCGCGTCACCACCCGCAGCCGCGCCATCTGCGACACCAGATCCAGCTCCGCCGACCGGGCCGCCGCCACCAACTCCCGCAGACTGTCCGGTTCGTGTGCGATGTCCGCGTCGGTCAGCAGCAGATACTCCGGGTCCACGCGCTCGTGCGCCAGCGCCATGCCGTGCCGCAGTGCCCACAGCTTCCCCGTCCACCCCGGCCCGGGCTCGCCGGGCGCGGACACCGTCAGCGGCAGTCCGCCCCGCGCGGCCGCCAGCTCCCGGGCGAGCGCGCCGGTCCCGTCCGTACTGCCGTCGTCGACCAGGAACACCTCCGCCCGGCCCGGGTACTTCTGCCCGAGCAGCGACGGCAGGCTGTCCGGCAGCACCGCGGCCTCGTCCCGCGCCGGGACCACGACCGCGACCGACGGCCAGCGCTCCGGATCCCGGCGGGCCGGCAGCCGGACGTCCGTCCGCCAGAAGAAGCCCTGCCCCAGCAGCAGCCACACCCAGGCCAGCAGCGACCCGGCACCGATCCACTCCATCGCTCCCACGGCACCGCAGTCTGCCGCACCGCACCCCGCGCACAGCGGCGATCGGCACGGAGCCCCCGGCGTGGCGCCACGGCAGGAGCGGCCGGAACGCCATGGTCCGCCCGCGGCGGGCAGCCGCGGGTCCCCGCCCGGTATGACAAGACGGACGCCCGGCTGAGTAAAGTGTCCGGGTGAAGATCGCGCTGATGGACTCCGGGAATGGGCTGCTCGCGGCGGCCGCCGCCATGCGGCGACTGCGGCCGGACGCGGATCTGGTGCTCTCCAGCGACCCCGACGGCATGCCGTGGGGGCCCCGTACCCCCGATGACGTCACCGCCCATGCGCTGGCGGTGGCCCGCGCCGCGGCCGCGCACCGGCCCGACGCCCTGATCGTCGCCTGCAACACCGCCTCGGTGCACGCCCTGCCGGCCCTCCGCGCCGCGCTCGAACCCGGCATCCCGGTCATCGGCACCGTCCCGGCCATCAAGCCCGCCGCGGCCGGCGGCGGCCCGGTCGCCATCTGGGCCACCCCCGCCACCACCGGCAGCCCCTACCAGCGGGATCTGATCGACCGGTTCGGGCAGGGCGTGGACGTCACCGGCGTGCCCTGCCCGGGGCTCGCCGACGCGGTCCAGGAGGCCGACGAGGCCGCCATCGACGCCGCCATCGCGGTGGCCGCGCAGCGCACCCCCCGGGACGTACGCGCCGTGGTCCTGGGCTGCACCCACTACGAGCTGGTCGCCGAGCGCATCCGTGCCGCCGTCCAGCAGCCCGGCGCCCCCGCACTCGTGCTGCACGGCTCCGCCGAGGCGGTCGCCGCCCAGGCGCTGCGCCGTATAGGAGCCGAGCCGGCGCCGGCCGCCGCCCCGACCGGCACCCTCGGCGTGATCCTCAGCGGCCGCCCCTCGGCTCTCCCGGCCGCGGCGCTCGTCTACGCCGAGGGCCGGCTGCTCGCCCGAAGCCGTACGGACGACGCCGCGGGGTCGCCGCCGGACGCTGCGACGCAGGCCGACGGGGCCGCCACCACCGCCCGCCGCTGACGCCGGACGCGACGTCGCGCGCCCCGCAAACCGGGCCGTGAACGACGCGTCCGATGCGCTGCCCCTGGGTGCAAAGACGCGTACGCTGCGTCTCATGAGGGACCACCCCCACGAGGGGGCAGCCGCCCCCGAGAGCCATGACCCGACCGACGGCGCCGACGGCCCGGCGCGCCCCGTCGGCGGATCCCACGCGGAGCTCCCCGAGGTCTGGCACGGCAGCGCCACCAACCGCATCCAGTGGCTGCTGGCCGCGATCGGCGCGGCCTGTCTGGCCCTGGGCATCGAACTCGCCGTCGACAGCAACTGGACCTCCGGCCTGGCGCCCCTGGTGATGTCGGTGGTCGGCTGTGTCGCGGCCGGCCTGCTGGTGCTCTTCGGCACGCTCGCCTTCGTCCATGTCGCGGTGCGCGTCGACAAGGAGTGCCTGGAAGTACGGTGCGGCCATATAGGGGTGCCGCGCCGCCGGATCCCCCTCGACACCGTCGTCGGCGCCGACTTCACCCCGCAGGTCACGCCCCGCCACTGGGGCGGCTGGGGCTACCGCTGGCGCCCCGAACAGGGCACGGCCGTGGTCGTCCGCCGCGGCGAGGGCGTGGTGCTCCGGCTCGGCGACGGGCGCACCTTCACCATCACCGTCGATGACGCGGAGGTCGCGGTGCGGGTGATCCGCGGCCGGCTCCGTCCGCGCAAGGGGTCTCCGGCGGGTGCCTGAGCGGGGCACGGGCGGGCGGATGCGGCAGGTGCACATCACGTCAGGAGCCCTTGGGGGATCTCCCGTAGGGTCGGAGGATGGCAACTCCCGAATTCATCCGTGACCTGCGGACCTCCATCGGCCGGCAGCTGCTGTGGCTGCCCGGGGTCAGCGCGGTGGTCTTCGACGACCGGGGCCGCGTCCTCCTGGGCAAGCGGGTCGACACCGGCGGCTGGTCGGTGATCGGCGGCATCCCCGAGCCCGGCGAGCAGCCGGCCGAGACCGCGGTACGCGAGGTCTACGAGGAGACCGCGGTGCGGGTCGTCCCCGAGAGCGTGGTCCTCATCGAGACCATGCCGCCCACCCACTACCCCAACGGGGACGTCTGCCAGTTCATGGACGTGACGCTGCGCTGCCGGGCGATCGGCGGTGAGGCGAGGGTCAACGACGACGAGTCGCTGGAGGTGGGCTGGTTCGCGGTGGACGCCCTCCCGGAGCTCAAGGAGTACGCGCTGACCCGCATCAAGCGGGCGCTGGAGGCGGGCCCGACGTGGTTCCAGGGGATGGGGGAGGAGCCGCCGGCGGAGCAGCCCTGACCCTGAGGACTCGCCGCGGGCGATCAGGGTGTTCTCCGGGGCGCTGCGGGTTTCCCGGGCCGGGAGCGCCGCGGGCCTCCCGGGGCCGGACCGGCTCCTGAAGCCCCGTGCAAGCACGCGGCCGGACCGCCCCTACAGCTCCTCCGTCGACGGCTCGTCCATCGGGTCGGAGGGCTCCTCGGGAAGGGTGGGCAGCTGCGAGCCGTCCGGGACGTCCGGCTCGCCGGGCTGCGTGTGCCGACCGGTCGGCTCCTCCGTGTGCATCTCCCGCTTGTCCTTGCGGCAGGTCGTGACCCAGGTGCCCGTGGGACCGCTCTCGTACTGACAGAGCCAGCCCCGTACGGCGAGGGTGCCCCGGTCGTCCTCGGCCTCCCGCGGCGCCCGCACGAAGAACTCGGACATCACCTTGCGGGCCTCCGCGCAGCCCACCGTGCCACCGGCCGCGGCATCCGCGAAGAGCGTGACATCGCCTTCCGGGCCCAGCGCGTCGGCGAGCTCGCCGCAGTCCACCGGCTGTCCGGGGACGGTCGGGGACGCCGAGCCCCGGCCGCCCGGCCCGCTGCCCGTGGCGGACGGCGCCGTGGGCGTCGCCTCGCCGGCGTCCTCCCCGCAGCCCGCGGCGGCAAGGGCGAGCAGCACAGTCGGCACGGTGATGAGCCTCCGCATGTCGGACTCCCTTGGACTCCCTTGTGGCGGCGGTGCGCAGACGGCAGGCCGCGTCGTACGACGCTAGGGGGCCGCGGGGAGCCCGGCGAACCGGGACGACCGATCGGGTGACCCCATGAGCGACGGCGCACGGCCCGCGGCCGGATGGCGGTTCCCACCGGTAGCCGCCTCCGGGTGCGCGCCGCCACGACCTGCGGCAGCGTGGTGGCGAAGCTTTCCCCTCCCCCACATGAAGGAGTTCGACATGGGTGGCAAAGGTGCCATGGACAAGATGAAGGGCAAGGCCAAGCAGAAGGCCGGCAAGGCCATGGGCGACGAGCGCCTGAAGGGCGAAGGCCGCGCGGACGAGGCCAAGGGCAGGGCCAAGGGCGCGATGGGCGACGCCCGGGAGAACCTCCAGGGGATGAAGGACTCCCTGAAGGGCAAGGGCCGCTCCTGACGCCCGGCGTGGGCGTGGCGGACCCGCAGCCCCGTCTCCCGGAGCCGTCCCCGGCCCGCCACGCCCCCGCCGTACATCAGGTTCCTCAGGCCCCCGTGGACGGTAGGGCCGAGGATGCCCCCCGCCACGCCACATAGAGCTCCCGTCAGGCATGCCTGACGGGACCTCTGTGTGGAACAGCCGTCCGGCTTCCCGGGGCCCGTGGCAAGGAGGGCGGGGACCACGCAACCGGCTTGAGCGGCGCAACCGGCCCACCGGCAGGGTCCCCGCCGTCGGGCCTCAGTCGGGGCACTTCTCCTTGATCTTGTATGTCATGGCCTTGGGGTAGTCGTGGCGGGCGAGCTTGATCTGGGCCAGGGTCGGTCCGGCGTTGAGGGTGTCCTCCGGGTCGGCGATGCGGTTCAGCAGGGTGGCCAGCTGCCCGTGGTGGTGGATCTGCTCGCCGGTCATCGGGGTCTTCTCCGATCCGAACACCTCGGCCAGGCGGTCGTAGTTCCAGGGGTGGAGGACGTTGTAGAAGTCCGCGCCGTCCGACGTCCGGCCCTTGAAATAACAGGGGTTGACCAGCATCTGCTCGATGCCGTAGAAACCCTCGTTGTCCAGCACGAAGATCACGGGATTGAGCAACTGGCGGACGTGCGTGGCGAGTTCCTGGCAGGTCTCCTGGAACGATCCGTCGCCGACGAACACCAGCGGGCGCTTGTTCCGCTGCTTCCTGGCGAGGGCGATCCCGGTGGTGGCGCCGACCGAGTAGCCGATGGACAGCCAGCTGTTCTGCGCGATGTACGAGGCGCGTTCGGGCATGCGCAGGTTCATCGAGCCGATCAGGGCGAACGCGGCGTCCGAGATCACGGTGTAGGGGGTGGTGGCGCCGGTGCCCGAGCCCGTGGTCTGCTCCTGGAGGAACGCGCTGATGTGCTCGAAGAAGCTGTCGTAGGTCACCGGCAGGTCCGCCGGCTGGTCCGAGGAGCTGAGGCCGGACAGGTAGGCGTCCGTGCTCGCCGGTACGTCGCGGCCCTGGTCGTGGGCGAGCGCGAAGGCATCGGCGGCCAGACCGCGGTGGCCGAAGCGTTCCCTCAGGGCCCTTTCCAGCTCCTCGATGAAGTGCGCGAGCTGGACGCTGGGGAAGTACCTGGCGCCGACGCTGACGCCGTCGCGTACGGCGACCGCCCAGTCGTCGCCGAGTGCCTGCTCGCCGCCGAGGTTCTTCGATGTCGACCAGGTGCCCAGGCCGATCCGGCAGCCGTGTGCCTTGAAGGTCTCGCGCACCTTGGGATCGCTGGCCTTTCCGTTGTAGACGCCGGAGAAGCCCCGGGTGTTCTCGGAGACGACGGACTTGGCGCCGATGGTGGTGCAGAACGGGATCCCGGTGTTCTCCACCAGTGCGGTGAACTTTCCTTCCAGCCGCTGGCGTTCGATCTCCTCACCTGCCCACAGGATGGGTGTGCCGTGGCGGTCGATCAGCTCCACCGTGGCCTCGACCGCCGCCCGGCACATCTCCTCGTTGCGGGTGGTGTACGGGCGCACCCGGCGTTCGATCGTGCCCTTCGGTTCGGGGCAGGGCGCCTTCCAGACATCGTCCATGATCTCGAGGTAGACCGGCCGGCGCTCGGACACGCACGCGGTGAGCGCGGTGTCGATCTGGACGGGGGCCAGCGCGGCGTTGGAGACCACCTGGGCATCGACGGTGACCTGGCGGTAGACGTCGAGATTGCTCTCGCGGCGCTGGCTCATATGGGAGGTGAGCAGGCCGATCGCCTGGTAGTTGAGCCACTGCTCGTAGGACGGGGCCGCGTTGATGGCGACCAGCGGTACGTGCTCGACGTAGGCGCCGCCGATGGGGTTGAGGAGATTGAAGGAGCCCACGCTGTAGGTGACGGCGACCGCGCCGATGGAGGCTTTGTCCGGCTCGGCGTCGGCGGTTTTGGCGCGCGCGTAGGCGTCGGCGGCGTAGCCGGCGCCCACCTCGGTGGGGGTACCGACCCACTGCACGTCGGTGGTGTCCTGCATGATCGACAGGAACGGTCCGAGGTGGTCGCCGGGCACCCCGAACAGATGGGTGACACCGAGCTGTTGGAGGCGGGTGGCGAGGTAGCGGCCCACGTTCCACGCGCCGGGGGTGGTGTGCGTCATGACGTCAGAACCTCCTGCGGACGGGCGGCTGCTGCGGGTTCCATGGCGGCGAGGTCGGCCGGCCGTGCCGTCTCGTGGACCGCGATGGCGGCGGCCACGGCGGTCTCCACCGCGCCCTCGATCCAGGCGTGCTTGAGGGAGATGTGTTCACCGGCGAAGTGGACCGGTCCCTCCGGCAGCATCGCGTCCAGATGGAAGCTGGTCATCTGGTGCGGGGTGTAGACGGCGGCCTCGCCGAAGGCGTACGGATCGCGCAGCCAGCTCTGCGTCCGGCCGTGGAAGGTGTAGAACGCCTCGATACGGCGGCCATGGAGGGTCTGGAGGTTGCGCAGCGCGTAGATGTACCGCTCGTCGTCGTCCATGGAGTCCCAGCGCGCCGCGTCGTCCGACCAGCTGTAACTGGCCAGGACCACGCCGCCCTCGCTGCCGGGGACGGGATGGGAGGGGTGGTACATGAAGCGGTTGGGGTTGTCGGTGGTGGAGCCGCCGCCGAAGACATGGCTGGCTTCCCGGACCGGTGCCTGGTGCAGCGACCAGTTGCGGTAGTGCTTCAGCTGTGCCTCGCTGACCTCGGTGTCCGCCACCCCGCTGAGGAGGCCGAGCGGCCCGTGCGGGGCGTTGCGCAGGTGTTCCGGCATGGCCCCTGCGGCCTCGGCCTCGTCCTCGCCCTGCTGCTGGTACCACTGGTACAGGTCGTCGCCGAGCTCCCGCTTCCAGTCCTCCTCGGTGAACTCCCACCAGCGGCGGGAGAATTCGAGCAGCACCTTGGTGGCCTGGTCGTAGTGGGTCTCGATGATGGCGCGGCGCTTCTTGTACGAGAACGGCGGGTTCACCTGGACGAACCGGAGGCTGGAGAAGGGGACGGTGACGATGGCCAGGTCGCCTTCCCAGGTGCGCGGCGGGGCCTGGGGGTCCTGCTCGCTCACCGTGTCGATCTCCACCCGGTGCACCAACGACTGGGTGACCCGGCTGGTGGCGTCGTCGCTCCAGGGGTCCAGGTATTCCAGGCGGGTCATCCGCTGGCCCATCTGGATGTTGTCCTTCAGGCCGTCCGCGAGCCGGTAGGGGAGTTTCCAGCTGCCGCCGTCGATCTCCCAGTAGGTGACATTGGGGTTGATGTCGCTGCGTCCCAGGAAGGTGTGGAAGAAGGCCAGATGGAGGCGGGAGGTCATGTTCTCGATGGTGCCGATGGCCTCGATCGCCTCGTCGCTGAAGCCCGCGTACTCGCGGAGGAAGCGGCCCATCGAGTAGCCGTCGAAGTCCCGGATGACCCTGGCCCAGCCGTCCAGCCACTCCTCGAACGGTTTGTTCTCGCGCTCGCCGTTGGCCTTGAGCACGGAGTAGTAGTTCCGGACCGGTTCCAGGGCCTGGTGGACCAGTTGGGACACCTGCGTACACGCCTCGCTGCCGGAGAGGTTGAAACCCTCGTTGACGGGGCGTGGATTGCGAGCGTAGTCCCTCCTGCGCACCTGGACGCGGTTGGTGCGGATCCAGGTGCGGTTGGCCTTGTCCGGGGCCTTGAACGCGGGGCTCTCGTTCCCGTGGTGCCACTTCTCGTTGTTCTTGAAGGAGTGGTAGACGACCGGGGGGACAGGCACGTTCTCGCAGCCGGTGCCCGGTTCGATGTCGACGTTGTAGAACAGCCTTCGCGTCAGGCCGAGTTTGTCGACGAGGGCCAGGGCGAGCGGGTGGAAGTCCGGAATCCGCATCGCCCCGGCCTCGGCGTACTGCTTCTCGTCCCAGAACGCGGGCTTCTTCGGGTCCTCGGTACGGAAGGTCTTCAGCCTGCCGCCCACCCGGTTGGCGTTGGCTTCCAGGATGGTCACCTCGTGGCCGGCGTTCTTCAGCAGATGGCCGGCGACCAGACCGGCGATGCCCGCGCCGACGATCAGCACACGCTTGCGCTCGGCGGCGGTGGCCGGTGGCAGGCCGTTGTCGATCAGCGTCTTGAGATAGCGCAGCTTGAGGTCTTCGTCGTTCGGCCCGATCAGCAGCAGGGCGCGGGCGAGCTGCCGGTGGAGTTCCGAGGGGGGTTCGGGTTCGGGGCGGTGGCCGTTGCTCGATGGGGGGACGGCGGGGACGGTGTGGGGGCTGGTGTCCATGCGCTGCTTCCTAGACGGGGGTGGGGGAGGTCGGATGAACCGGATGAAGGGCCCGTCAGCTTCTGGGCAGTGGATCGCCCGCGGCGAGGTGGCGGAGCGTGGTGAGGGAGGGGGTGAAGGCGTAGACCATGCCCTTGGTGGTGACGAAGTGCGCCATGTTCGCGATATCGCCCTTCGGACCGCGGTCGAGCAACTGCATATAGCGGAACGCCATGTGGTCCTTGTTGAACGCGGCCAGGACGTTTCCCTGGATCTCCCGCGACGTACGCAGCGGAGGGACGGGCAGTTGCTCCATCGCGGGCGCCGACTCGGGGCGCACCCGGGTTGTGGTCATGCGGGAACTCCTCGCGGGTGGGGCACCGGGGGGGGGGAACACGGTGGCAGGGCGTGGCGCTACAGAACGTAGCCAGAGAAGGCGTGCATACCTTTTGCGAATATTCCGGACATACCGGAAACTCTCAAACGGTCGTGCGCCAGTCGAGCGGCCGCGGCGCCCGCTCGGACCGCCCGCTCCTGCCACTGCCGCGTATCTCTGACGGCAACGGCAACCGTTCACGTGGATGCAGTGGCGGCCGACGGTTCCCCCGCATCGGGTGGCCACCGGCCGAGAGTGCCCGAGCGGGCACCCCGCCGTGCGGAGAGCACCCTTCGCGACCTGCAGGTCCCGGCGTCGTGGCAGGCGTCGATGAAGCGCGGGGCCGTCGGCCCCGGCGTCGTCGGCGGATCCCCTCGTGAGCAGGCGGAAATTCGGGTGAGATCGGCGCAACGATGCGAAAGACTCGCGCCGACCGATGAGTTTGACGAGCCATGCCGGTCTCTTCCCACCACCACCCACGTTCGTGCCGACAGCCCTTGGCTGCGAGGCGACTGTGACCAGGAACCCCAGCGAGGTGCTGCCATGTCAGCGGTAATGCAAGAACGACCGGCCGTGCAGGCGGGCCGCATACCGACCGTGGTGCGGCTGCTGGTGCTGGCCACGTTCGTGGTGGTCCTGAACGAGACGATCTTGATCAACGCTATTCCGCGGTTGATGGACTCGTTGCGCATCACCCAGCAGTCGGCGCAGTGGGTGTCCACCGCGTTCATGCTGACCATGGCCGCTGTGATTCCGATCACCGGCTGGTTTCTGCAGCGGGTCACCACCCGCCAGGCTTACGCCCTCGCGATGGGCGTGTTCCTCGCGGGTACCGCTCTGTCGGCCGTCGCGCCATCCTTCGAGGTACTGCTGCTGGGGCGGATCGTGCAGGCCGCAGGTACAGCCGTGATGATGCCCCTGCTGATGACCACGTTGATGATCGTGGTGCCCGAGCACGACCGCGGCCGGGTGATGGGCAACGTCACCCTGGCGATCTCGGTGGCGCCCGCGCTCGGACCTGCCGTGTCCGGGCTGATCCTGCAGGTCGGCTCCTGGCGCATGCTGTTCGTGGTCGTCCTGCCGATCGCGGCTCTGGTGGCCCTGTTCGGGCTGCGCAAGATGGACAACATCGGCGAGCCGCAGGTGAGCTCCATCGACTGGTGGAGTGTCTCCGTCGCGGCGCTCGGCTTCGGCGGTCTGGTGTACGGCCTGAGCCTCCTCGGCGAAACCGGCGGCAGTGTCGGGCTCGGCATCGGCATCGTCATCGCCGGGGTCGCGGCCATCGCGGTGTTCGTGATCCGCCAGCTCAAGCTGCAACGCACCGGCGTGCCCCTGATGGACCTGCGAACCCTCGGGCACCGCACCTACGGCCTTTCCCTGGCCCTCATATCCATCGGCTTCCTGGCGATGCTCGGGTCGATGATTCTTCTGCCGCTGTATCTGCAGAACATGCGCGGACTCAGCCCGCTGGAGACCGGCCTGCTGGTCATGCCGGGTGGTCTGGCCATGGGACTGCTTGGACCGACCGTGGGAAAGCTGTTCGACCGGTTCGGCAGTCGGCCGCTGGTACTGCCCGGCTCGATCGGCATGGTGCTCGCCCTCGTCGGTTTCTCTCAGGTCTCGATGACGATGCCGTACTGGCAAGTGCTGGGACTGCACGCGTTGTTGATGGTGAGCCTGGCGGCAACGTTCACCCCCGTCTTCACGCTGGGAATGGGCGCGCTTCCCCCGCACCTGTACTCCCACGGCAGCTCGATGCTCGCGACGTTGCAGCAAGTCGCCGCAGCGTTCGGGACCGCACTTGTGATGACCGTGATGTCCGCGCGCACCGGGCACCTGGTCGCTGACGGCGTCGCCGCCGGGCCGGCGGCGTTGAGCGGGCTGAAGCTGGCCTTTGGCGTCGCCGCCGCTCTCACCTTGGCGACGATCGTCGTTGCCGCGAAACTGCCGTGCCGGATCGCTGCCGCCGGCGCCCAGGACGGCAGCGCCGCGGACCAGCCCACCGGATCATGAAGGCTGGGGGGCCGGGCACCAGTTCCTTCCGGAACCGCCGCCCGGGCTCCCGGACCGTCTGGGCGGGCGGCCAGGTTCTCCTCTTCACGGCGACGCTCCCCTTCCGTTCTTCTCTTCGGCTCAACTCCGCACGGCTCGTTGGCTGTTGCTGTTCATTGGGCCAAAGGCGGGGGCCGGAACGCCGCTTCGTGACGGTCAATTCGGGTCCTCTGAAGGTGGCGGCTACTGTGCGCTTGCAGCGGGCCGGACCACGATTTCGTTCACGTCGACCTGCGGGGGCTGGACGAGCGCGTACGCGATGGCGTCCGCGACGGCGGAGGCGGGCAGCGCCACGGCGCGGTAGGTCTTCATGGCCTCCCGGGCTTGCGGATCGGAGATGGTGTCGGCGAGTTCGGACTCCGTCACGCCCGGGGAGACGAGGGTGACGCGGATGTCTCCGGCGGATTCCTGGCGCAGTCCTTCGGAGAGGGCGCGGACCGCGAATTTGGTGGCGCAGTAGACGGCTGCGGTCGGCGAGACCTCGTAGGCGCCGACGGAGGCGAGGTGCACGAAGTGGCCGCCGCCCTGTTCCCGCATCACCGGCAGCGCGGCGGCGATCCCATGCAGGACGCCGCGCAGGTTCACGTCGATCATGCGGTCCCACTCGTCGGTCCGTGTCGCCTCCAGCGGAGACAACGGCATCACCCCCGCGTTGCCCACCAGGACATCGATCCGGCCGAACTCGGCGCGAGCGGCGTCGACGAACGCCCGCATGTCCGCCCCGTCGGTGACGTCCAGTCGCCGGAAGGCCGCGGTGCCGCCCTCCTCCGTGATTTCTTCGGCCAGCCGCTTCAGGCGGTCGGTGCGGCGCGCGCCGAGAAGGACCCGGTGTCCGTCGGCTGCCAGCCGGCGGGCGGTCGCCGCACCGATACCGCTGCTCGCGCCGGTGATCGCGACGACCTTGGTGTGCTGCGTCATGCCTGTACCTCCCGGTGGAGGACGAGGTGCTCGTGGGGGAGCACGCCGTCCCTGGTGTCGCCTGTGGCGGCGAAGCCCGTGTCGTGGATGTCGTCGAGTCTGGGCGGCGGCAGAAGGCGCAGCCAGAACAGGCCGTGCCTGGGCATGGCACACCCAGGCACGGCCAAGGGGCGGCCCTTAGCCTGACGAAGTGATGAGCAATGACCTCGGGGACTTCCTGCGCGCGCACCGTGCCCGCCTGCTGCCGGGCGACGTGGGGCTGACGTCCTACGGCCGACGACGGGTGGCGGGCCTGCGACGGGAGGAGGTGGCCGTCCTGGCCGGCATGAACGCCGATTACTACGCCCGCCTGGAACAGGGACGCGAATCCAGCCCCTCTCCGCAGGTCCTCGACGCGATCAGCGGCGCACTGCGTATGGACGAGGAGACCCGCGACCACCTGTACCGGCTGGCGGACACCGTGCCTGCCGGCTTCCGGGCGGACCCGCAGGAGACGGTCAACCCGATGCTGCGGCAGCTACTGGACGGCTTCCCGCACACCCCGGCATTCGTCCTCAACCCGGCCCTGGATCTCCTGGCGGCCAACCCCCTGGCCGACGCGCTGTTCTCGCCGTTCGACCACGCGGACAACCTTGCCCGGATGATCTTCCTCGACCCCGTCGGCCGGCGCTTTTACGCACAGTGGCATCGCGCGGCCGAGGCGACCGTGGCCCACCTGCGCCAGGCCACCGGCCTCGTCCCGCACTACCCCCGCCTGCGCGCCCTCGTACGGACCCTCACGGCGTCGAGTGAGGAATTCGCCGCGCTCTGGACAGCACAGAATGTCAACGGAAAGAACCACGATGCCAAGGAACTCCGCCACCCCGAGGTCGGGGACCTGTCACTCACCTACCAATCTTTCGACGTAAGAGGAGCGCACGCCCAGCAGCTCGTGATGTACCACGCAGAAGCAGGAAGCCCCAGTGCCCAGGCACTCACCCTGCTGGGCACCCTCGACGCCACGCGCCGCCAGGCGCACTCCACGGACCGGTAGCAACGCCTCGGCGCGCTCGGCAACTGCCCAGGCCTCCTTGAGCTTCTGATCACCAGGCGAACCGTCGTAGGCAAGCACGCCAGGACCGGCCGATTGCCGCGGCTGAGCTGCTGCCAGGGCGGAAACCTCGGCGGGCGGGACTACGAAAGCCCGCGGTGGGCACCCGCTGCAATGCGCGAAATACGCGCTACGGGTTCTGTACCCATGAGAGTCGCCACTGAGGAGGCGTACCTATGAGCATGGTGAAGGAGACGGTGAACGTCGACGTCCCGGTCCACACCGCCTACAACCAGTGGACGCAGTTCGAGGAGTTCCCACAGTTCATGGAAGGCGTCGAGAAGATCACCCAGCTCGACGACCTGCACAACCGCTGGACCACCAAGATCGGCGGCGTCCGGAGGGAGTTCGACACCGAAATCGTCGATCAGCTTCCCGACGATCGGATCGCCTGGCGCACCACCAGCGGCGATACCCGGCAGAAGGGCCTCGTCAGCTTCCAGCGCCTGGACGACACGCACACCCGGGTGGAGCTCGTGATGGATGTCGAGCCCAGCGGCGTGGCGGAGACCACCGCGGACATGACGGGTGTCATCGCCCGGCGGGTCAAGGGCGATATGCAGCGCTTCAAGCACTACATCGAGCACCGGGGAACCGAGAGCGGCGCCTGGCGCGGTCGCGTCACGCCGAGCTGACCCAGGCGCCGGCGCTCGCCACCCGGGTGGCGGCGGGCCTTACGCCGCCACCCGGACGCCGGGGGGTCGGCCGGACTCAGTGCGGAGATCGCCCCCCCACCAGGGGAGTCCGAACGCAGCTGGACGCCCCGAACTTTGTCGCGCCGATACCGCAACGGGGCAGTCACCGCGGCACGTTCCCCCCTGACCTGCCCACAATGACCATTTGCTCCCGAAGGTCACACATCCATCACAACTCCTGGATATTCCGGCCCGGCGGTATGTCATCGCGCCAAGCTCAACTCTCCAACCGGAACCACCAGGGGGCATCTTGCTCAACACCCACCGTGCGGCACGCCGTATCCGAAGCGCCTTCGCCGCCGCCGCACTCGCCACTGCGGTGATCGCACCCGTCACCCTCGGCGCCGGCACCGCGCAAGCCGCCACCGTCCACTGCGCGCACCACACCACCGGCACCTGTGGCACCCACGTCAAGCACCCCCGAGGCGTCATGGCCAAGTGCAAGGACGGCACCTGGTCCTACAGCCGCCACTTCTCCGGCACCTGCAGCCGCCACCACGGCGTGCGGTACTGGTTCAAGTAGGCCGACCCGGGGCCCCGTGGCCCCAGCATGCCGATGCCCCGTCCGGTTTCACCGGGCGGGGCATCGGGCCGTTTCCGGCCCTCAGGTGGGAGACGACAGCCCTCAGAACATCGCCCAGAGCAGCCATGCGAGCAGAAGGCACCCGGCTACCACGAGGATGACCACGGCGCCCACGCCCGGGCGCAGCATCCGCTCCTGCTCCGCACGGTGCTCCGTCAGGAAGGCCGCACGGTCTTCCTCGGTACGGGTGCGCACCCAATGCCCGTTGCCAGGGCCGGGGGAGCTCATGGCAACTACCACCTCTCTGGGTCCGACAGGGCGTCTCCCCTCTGCCTGTCCGGTCAAACTCCCGCTGGTCAGCACGCGTCCGGGGGCGTCTGGGCCACCCGCCCGGCGCCGCCCGTCCGGGGTTTTCCGGCGGTCACCAGATTTTTTTCCCACACCACCAATCCGCCAGGGCGGCAGCTCCGAATAACGGCTGATGCCTCGTTGAGGTGTTGCTTCTGCCTCGCTGAGGTGTTGCTTCGAACCCGGACGACGTGCGGTCCCCCCTCCTCCGCGGAGGCCGCCGGAAAAGGAACGAACGTGATAGCCAAGCGCACCAGCCGACTCGCCGTACTCGTTGCTCTGCCTGCCGCCCTGGCCCTCACCGCGGGTGCCTCGTCCCAGGCCGTCGCCGAGGGCAACGGCGCGTACCAGATCAACCTGTCGCAGCTGAACAACTCCGGTTCCAAGGGCACGGCGATGCTCAGCCTCAAGGGCCACGAGCTGACCGTGAAGATCGAGTCCGAGGGGCATGTACCCGGGCAGCCCTCCGCCCAGCACCTCCATGGCTCCACCGACGGCCATGACTTCCACTGCCCGGACCCGAGCGCCGACACCAACGGGGACGGAGTCATCAACAACACCGAAGCCACGGTCGACTACGGCAACATCAACATCTCGCTCACCACCAAGGGGCCCACGGATGCCATGGGCAGTGGCCTCGCCGTCGACCGCATGCCCGTGGCCGACGCGCAGGGGAAGCTCTCCTACGAGCGCACGATCCCCGTCTCCCAGGCGGTGGTCGACCACATCAAGGACCTGCACATCGTGCAGCACGGCATCGACCGCAACAACAACGGGAAGTACGACTTCGACGGCGCCGGCAAGAGCGAACTCGATCCCAAGCTGCCCCAGGAGGCCACCGCCCCGACCAACTGCGGTGAGGTTCAGGGCGCCGCGGTGGGATCCATCCCCGTCGGCGGTGTCGAGACCGGCACCGGGCCCGTCGAGGAGAAGGCGATGCCGGCCGCGATGATCGGTGTCGGAGGAGCGGCCTTCGTGGTGGTGACCGGCGCGCTGGCCCTCGTACGGCGACGGCGGGGCGTGCTCTTCGCGGGGCGCAACCAGAGCAACGGGGGCGCCGCGTGAACCGCTGGAGCCAGGAAACCGTGTGCACCGCAGGCCGCCGGGGGCGCCGGGCCAGCGCATATGTGATCGCCGCGGCGGTGGCGTCCGTGCTGCTTGCCGGGTGCGGGGGACAGGGGGCGGCGCCGCCCCAGTCGGCCCCCGCGGAGCAGCCGGCGCAGGGAGGCGGTCAGTCGTCCCACGGCGGGGCACCCGGGGGAGACACCGGCGCGAAAGCCGCCGCCGCGATGCCGAAGTCGGCCCCGGAACGGCTCTCCATCCCCGCGCTCAAGGTCTCCTCCCCGCTGGAGGCCCTGGGCCAGCACAAGAACGGATCCATGCAGACGCCCCGGGACCCCGCCAAGGCGGGCTGGTACGAGCCGGGGCCGACGCCCGGCTCGCAGGGACCGGCCGTGATCGCCGGTCATGTCACCTGGAACGGCACGCCGGCGGTGTTCCACGCGCTGTCCAAGATGAAGGCCGGTGACGCCATCGACGTCACCCGGCAGGACGGGAGCACGGCGAAGTTCACCGTCGACCGCGTGGCCCAGTACCCGAAGAACAAATTCCCCACGCTCGAGGTGTACAAGAACCTCGACCACGCCGGCCTCCGCCTGATCACCTGCGGCGGCGACTACGACCAGGGCAAGCACTACTACCCCGACAACCTGGTGGTGTTCGCCAGCCTCACGGGCAAGGCGTAACCGCGACCCGCGGTGAACCGGCCGGCGCCCCGGCGCCTCCGCAGCGGCGACCGGGCCGCCGGCTTGCTGCGGAACCGCCCCCGCTCAGGGTGATTGACGCGGTATCAGGACGGCGCTCCCGAGTACCAGTCGAGCATGGCTCGGTACTCGGGAGCGGGCGCGTTGTCGGGGGACAGCCAGTCCTCCGGGCCGCGCCGGTGCTCCCAGGCCAGGTGTCGTTCGCCGATGGCGGCGACGAAATCGGCGGCCAGCCGCCCTGCTTCATGGAGGTCCTGGTCCGGGGATTGCGAGCTGGCGCCGACGATCTGGCCGCGCACCTCCGCTGAGTGGCCGTACCGGAAATTGCCGGTGCCGAGGCGGTGCGGATCGACGTGCACCGCCTCACCGTTGTTGCGGCCCAGGCGGCGGTGGCAGCCGGCCTTCGCGGCCGCGTTCGGCAGGTACTCGTGGCCGCGGTCGCCGATGACGACCACGCCCAGCACCGCGCTGTCGTTCGGTATCCAGGGGCCCGCGGTGGCGTCCATCAGGACGAAGCCCATCATCGGGCGGGGGTAGGCGCCGCGGGGCGCGCGCTCGCCGGCGGCGTGGTTCCGCCAGATGGCGGCCGCGCGCTGGAGCCCCAACTCAAGGAGCAGTGCGTTGAGTTGATCGTCGGTGAGCAGGTACGCGTAGGGGTTCCGGCGGTGTGCCACGCGGACCTTGAGCCCGTCGGGCGAGACGGTCTCGGCGCCTGTCATGCCTTCTCCTTGTGGGACGGACCGGGCCGTTTTTCACCGAGTCACCGAGCTTCGTGCGCGAGGGCAAGGGGTGGCGCTCGGTGACCGGCCCGCTGGGGTGGCTCCCTGCCATGACGGATGTCATTACGGACGTCATGACGGAACTCGTCACTGCGGGCGGTGCGGGGGAGTGGGGGTGTGCGGAGGGAGCGCGTCCACGCTGGGTACTTGTGTGCTCCCAGGCATGGTGTGGTGCGAGTGGTGCCCATGGTGCGAGTGCGGGGGCGGGGTGTCATCAGTGCGCAGGGTCACGTTTAGGGGGTGGCTGGAGCGCGCGGGCAGGGCGCGGCAGGGAAGGCCGCTGATAGCGGGGCGTCTTTCCGCGTACCGGAAACCGGAAAAATTCCTTCCGGTGCTTGATGAAGGTGGTCGGACGGCCGAAACTCGGCTCTTCGGTGAGCGTTATCCAGCCAAACCCGGGTGTGTGGCCGGGGCGGGTCCGGGCGGTCGAGGATGTCGGGAAGCCGTCGTGCGGGCGTACAGGGGGAAATCTTAAGCCGGCCCGGTGGATTGGTTTTTTCCAATCGGGCGAATCGCCCATCAGGCACCACAGTCGAGAGATTTGCTCATCTCGTTCTCCGGGAAAGGGCTCGGGCGGGGGCCGCTTGACTGCCACGAAATCCGTATGCAAAAATTTTCGGCGTTATGAAGATCAACTCGCCGACGGGGGGCCTATTGGGCTGGGTGGGGATCGTTGGGGAATGGCCAGGCCTTCCCGTTGTTGTCAGTTGCTTGGAACGCTAAATTCCGTTTTTGCTCATACTTGCCGGGTGCCCTGTGCCATATGCGTGGCAGGCTCCGGGGTTGTTCCGTATTCTTGCCCCCGATGGGGGCTCACCCTTCGATTGCGGCCATCCGGCCCCAGATGATGTCTTCTTCCGTCCATCAAGATCATTGAAATGGTGATGGGCGCAGTTCCTCTCATGCGCACGCCCCCTGGTCGGATATGTCGGCAAGGCCGGGGGAAACACTCACGAGAATGGGTCTCGCAATGACGCTGAGCACTGATCTCGAACGTACGCAGGTATTCCAGCAGGACGGGTTCGCCTTGACCGGAGAGCTGCTCTCCATGGCCGAGGTGGAAACCTACCGAAATATCTATGACCGGCTCTTGAGTGGTGAGATCGAAAGCGGCGACAAGCGCTCCGATCTCGCTTCCCATGTTCCGCGCCGGGAGGGGGTCCGGGAGAACATCACCCAGATCATGTGGCCCTCGGCGCTCTATGCACCGTTGAAGGATCTGCCGCTGCACTCCCGGGCGTTGACGATGGCGCGCGAACTCATCGGCGACGACGCCGTGCTGGACTTCGACATGCTGATTCACAAGGCGCCGCACACCGGGGTGCCGACCCCGTGGCATCAGGACGCGGCCTACTGGATCGATCTGCCCGACACCCGGGCGGTCTCGATCTGGGTGGCGCTGGACGAGGCCACTTTGGACAACGGCTGCATGTGGTACATCCGGGGTTCGCATCAGAAGCCCATTCGCCCCCACCGGCCGACCAGCGACGGCCGCAACATCGAATGCGACTGCTCCGAGGACGAACCCGGCGCGACTGCGGTGCCGTTGTCGCTCGGCGAGGGAGTCGCCCATGCCGGCGGTACGCTGCATTACTCCCGCGGCAACATCTCGGACCGGACCCGGCGTGCATGGATCCTCAATTACCGCCCCGCCGACATGATTCGGCTGGAGCGGGAGCAGGGTATGGACCACGGCCTTGAGAACAATGAACGCATGGTGCGCAATGCCGATGCGGCCGATGCCGCCGATGTCGTCGATGTGGTCGGTTCCGGCGACTGAGGCGTCGGCGCGCCCGTGCGCCCGTGCGTGAGCTGTGTCCCCACCCGAGTTGTGCCCCCACCCGAGTTGTGGCCCCACTCCACCGTGAGTTCTGACCTCTGTCGGTGAGTGTTGCTCTTCCGGAGATCGCTGCTCACCGGGGTGTGTGAATTCGGCGAAACGACCTTTCCGGAGTCGGCGCAGGAGGCCGGATCCACTCTGAAACGGCCGGAGTTCACATCGTTCCCCGGCTCGCATGCGCCTTGGTTGTGCGTGATTCCCGTGGTCTTGTATTTCCCGGACTGTGGAATCCGCCGTTCCGAACTCCGCGAAGTCGACAACCTTCTCCCCGCCCTCTCCCTTCCCTCACCCCCCCTTTCGCCGCCCCAGTTACTCTTGCGAGGTAGGTCAATGGATCCCCTGAGTCACCCGTCCGCGTCGAATCCGCCCCCGTCGAATCCGGCCACCTCGACGGCGAAACTCACGAACGGGCCGGTCAAGCTGAGTGGTGCGGTCATGGCGCATCCCCGGCGCGCCGAGGCCGCCCGGTTACTCGCGGGCCGCGACGCGCAGGGCCGGGTGGCCGTGGTGCTGGACCCCGAGCCCGAGGGGCCCCCGACGGCGCTGCGTACCGCCAATCCGGCGTGGAGCTGTGTGGCGGAGGACGCCACGCACCATCTGGTGCTGCAGGACGACGTGGTCCTCGCCGAGGGATTCTTCGCGCATGCGGAGCGCGTCGCGGCGGCGGTGCCGGACGAGGCCGTGGCCTTCTACGCCGGCTGGGAAGGGCGCAACGGTGCCGTGGTGCGCCTGGCGGCCCTGACGGGCGCGGAGTGGGCCTACGCGCTCCAGGAGCACGTGCCCTGCCTGGCGTTGATGCTCCCGGCCCGAATAGCCCGGGGATATGCGCGGTTCGCGGCCGAGCACGGCGCCGGCTGGCCCTACGACGTGGTGATGCAGCGCTACCTCAACGTATGCGGTGTCCCGGTGCGTGTGTCCGTACCCAGCACGGTGGACCACACCGAGGTGCCCAGCATCGCCGGCAACAGCACCCACGGGTGGCGGCGGGCGGCCCTCTACGCCGGCGAGGCGGCCGCACCCACGACGTACGACTGCGCCGACTTCCCGGTCGTCCCCTTCTACCAGTACGGCGAGGCCCGGTGCGCGGTCCGGTACGGGAAGGAGCGGGAGTACATCGAGACCGAGCGGTACCTCCAGCGCATCGGCCTGCTGGAGCACAGTCATGCGGCCTTCGCCGCGGCCGGGCCGTCTTCGCTGTCCGAGCAGGTGGCGAGGGCGGTGTGGATGACGGGGTTCGCGCTCGGCACCGCGGTGGCCGGCCTCACGACCGAGGCACCGGACCCGTCGGTCGCGCGGGAGGTGATGGAATCGCTGGGGCCCGGCGGCCTGTGTGAGGACTTCACCGCCGACGAGCTGAACGAACTGACCCCTCCCGTACGGGACGTGGCCCTGGCCGCGCTGGAGGAGGGGCGCAGGGCCGGGCGCAAGCCGGCGACGGACCTGCCCGCCGCCCGGGTCGCCGTCACCGGAGGCGAGGGCGGCTTCGGCCCGCAACTGGCGCGGCTGCTGGGCGACGTGGGGCAGCCCGCGGGGCATTTTCCGCACCCCGTGACCGGCAAGGACCTGGACGGCGTCGCGCACCTGGTGCACTTGGGCTCCCCGGCCACGGATCCGGGCCGGCTGGCGGACGTCCTGGTGGCCGCGGAAGAGGCAGGGGTGGAGCGGCTCGTGTACGCCGGTTCCGCGGCGGTCTACCGCGGCAGCGGGGAACAGACCGTGACGGAGGGGTCGCTGACGGGACCGCCGCACGACCCGGTCGCGCTGGCGTGGTGGCGCGAGGAGGAACAGTGCCGCCAGTGGGGCGAGCGGAGCGGCATCCCGGTGCAGGTCCTGCGGCTGGCCCAGCCGGTAGGGCCGCACGCCCCCACCGACACCACGCCCGCGCAGTGGATCCATCGGGTGTGGACGCGTAAGCCACTGCACCTGTGCCCGCAGCGGCAGCACCAGGTCGTGGACTACCGGGACATGGCAGGCGCGATCGGCGCCGTCCTGGCGGCACGGCCGCAGCACCCGGTGTTCCACGTCGCCTCAGGAGCGTACGAAGAGGAGGAACTGGCCGAGCTGATCTCGGTCGTCGCCCGTCGCACCCCCTGGGAGCGGCTCTCCGACCCCGGCGTCCCACAGCCGGTCATGGCGACCGATCTGATCGGCACCGCACTGCACTGGCAGGGCTCGGCCTCGCTGTTCGACGGCATGCGGGCGCTGGCCCAGTGGCTCGCCTGCGACACCCACGGCACCGGCACCGGCGGCCCGCGGCGGGCTGACGGCGATGGCTGAGCAGGCGCCGGCCCGGGCCGAGGCCGCTGCGGAAGGGCTGTTCTCCCGGACGTACGCGGCCGCCACGGCCAGCTTCGCCGGGGTGATGTTCCTGACCGGGTTCGCCGCGCTGGCCGTGGTCCCCACCCTGCCGGTGGCCGCACAGGACCTGGACGGGGTGTCGCTCTACCCGATGGTGGCGGGCTGCTTCGTGGCCGCGAGCCTGCTCGGCGGGGTGCTCGGCGGCGGCTGGGCGGACCGGTCGGGGGCGCGCCGCCCGCTCGCGGCGGGCCTGGTCCTGGCGGTGGTCACCCTGCTGGTTTCGGCCACCAGCACCACCATCTGGCAGCTGGCGGCCGGGCGTTTCCTGGACGGTGTGGCGGGCGGGATGGTCGCGGTGTCGATCAACACCGCCATCGGCCAGGCCTACCCCGACCGCCTGCGGCCACGGGCCCTGGCGCTGATGAGCACCTGCTGGATCGTTCCGTCGCTCGCCGGCCCTCCGCTGGCGGGACTGGTGGCCGCCTGGTGGTCCTGGCGGGCGGTGTTCTTCGGCCTGGCCGCGCTGACCCTGCTGCCGGCGCTGGCGGTGGTGGCGATGCTGCGCAGCCGCTCCCGGCAGGCCGCCGCTCCCGAGCCGTCGGACGAGCGGACGCCGCGCCCCGCCCTGCTCGTCGCGGCGGCGGTGAGCGCGGGCGCGGCGCTGGCGCAGTACGGCATTTCGGGCTGGGACCTGCGCCATCTGGTGTGCACGGCGGCGGGGCTCGCCCTGCTCGCGGTGTTCGCCGCCCGCCTGCTGCCGCCGGGCACCTGGCGTGCCGCGCGCGGCCTGCCCGCCACGGTGCTGCTGCGCGGGCTGGCGTCAGGTGTGTACTTCACGTTGGAGGCCTTCGTTCCGCTGTTGCTGGACACCGTCCGGCAGGTCCCCGCCGCGGTGACCGGCCTGGCCTTCACGGGCGCGGCCATCGCCTGGGCCGGTGCCTCCTGGGTCCAGGGCCGCCTGCACGAGCGCTGCCCCCGCCACCGCCTGGTCGCGGCCGGTGCGCTGCTGCTGGCGGCGGCGGTCGCGCTCGCCACGGTCGGCACGTTGCCCGCGCTGCCCGCGCTCACCGCCGCCTCGGCCATGCTCCTCGCGGCCGTCGGGATGGGCCTGCTCGTCCCCTCCCTCACCCTCCTCTCGCTCTCGCACAGCCCGCCCGACCGGCAGGGCTATGCCAGCAGCGCGATGCAGACCACCCAGAACCTGGGCCAGATCACGGTCATGGGCCTCGCCTCCGCCCTGTTCCACGCGGGCCTGGGCGCGGGCTCCACCGGTCTGGCCGGCTATGTCGCCGCCTTCGGGCTGCTGCTCGTGCCGAGCGTCCTGGCCGCCCTGCTCGCCGCCCGCGCCCGTACGGCGTGAGGGCCCGCGCCCGTACGGCGTGAGCCGAGCGCCTCCCCGTAGACCTGCTTCTCCGTCAGAAAGCATCAGAAAGGGACAACCGTGCGCAGTGACTTGGTCGTCATCGGCCTGGGGTACGTCGGACTGCCGCTCGCGCTGGAGGCGTGCCGCTCCGGGCTGACCGTCACCGGCCTGGACCGTGACGCGGAAACGGTGGCGCGGCTCACCGCGGGCACCTCCCACATCGGTGACGTCGCCGACGACGAGGTCGCCGCCATGCGCGCGGCCGGCTTCACCGCCACGACCGACGAGGGGGTGCTCGCGGACGCCGCCGCGGTGGTGGTGTGCGTGCCGACCCCGCTCAGCGCCCACAGCGGCCCCGATCTGGCGATGGTCGAGGCCGCCTGCGCGGCGGTGAGCCGGCAGCTGCGGCCCGGGACGCTGGTGGTCCTGGAGTCGACCACCTACCCGGGCACCACCGACGAAGTGGTGCGCCCGATCCTGGAGCGCTCGGGGTTACGGGCCGGGACCGACTTCCACCTGGCCTTCTCCCCGGAACGCGTCGATCCGGGCAACCAGCACTTCGGGATCAAGAACACCCCGAAGATCGTCGGGGGGTACACCCCGGACTGCACGGCCGCCGCCGGCGCCCTCTACGGCAAGTTCGTCGACACCGTGGTCCAGGCCGCCGGCACCCGCGAGGCCGAGATGGCCAAGCTCATCGAGAACACCTACCGGCACGTCAACATCGCCCTGGTCAACGAGATGGCGGTGTTCTGCCACGAGCTGGGGATCGACCTGTGGGACGCGATCGCGTGCGCGTCCACCAAGCCCTTCGGCTTCCAGGCGTTCCGCCCCGGTCCGGGCGTGGGCGGCCACTGCATCCCCATCGACCCCAACTACCTGGCCCACAAGGTCCGCACCCTGGGCTATCCGTTCCGAATGGTGGAACTCGCCCAGGAGATCAACACACGGATGCCGCGCTACGTCGTCGAGCGGGCGCAGCAACTGCTCGACCGGGCGGGCAAGACCCTCAGCGGGGCCCGCGTGCTGCTGCTCGGCGTCACCTACAAGGCCGACGTCGCCGACCAGCGCGAAACCAGCGCCCGCCCGGTGGCGAGGCGCCTGCGCGCGCTGGGCGCCCATGTCGCCTTCCATGACCCCTATGTGTCCCAGTGGGAGGTCGACGGGAGTGCCGTGTCCGCCGCACCCGATCTGCCGCAGGCCCTGATGGAGGCCGACCTCGTGATCCTGCTGCAACAGCACCGCTGCTACGACATCGGCGAGATCGCGCACCACGCCCCGCTGCTGCTCGATACCCGCGGCACCGCCCCCGCCCGTGCCCACGTAGAACTCCTGTAGGGGGAAGGGGAGTTGTCTGCGCACGCGGTACAGGCCGCCTGTTATGGAATCGGAGCGATCTACCCGATGGTGATCCTCGACGAGGTCCACCGATGGGCCCGGCCGACCCACCCCGGTCTTCCCGAGCGGCAGCCCGGAACGGGCCACGGCATGCTCGTCCTGCGCTGGACCGGGCCACAGGGCGAACACAACGCGGCCCCCGGCCTGCTCGCGGCCGCGGCGGCCCGGGCTCCCGCCATGCCGGCCACCGGCGACGAACTCCTCGCCTATCAACAGTCGTTGCCGCACGGCCTCTACCTGACCACGCTGTCCGCCGAGCTCGTCCTCGGGCCCTGGGAGCAGCGGCCGGGTGCCGCCTCCGCCCCCGGTTCCCTGCACCGCTCCGCATGAGCCTCCTGCCCGCCCGCATCCGCCCGTCCCTTGCCGCGAGGAAGTTCCTGCCGTGCCCATTGCGCATGCCGACGTTGCCGTCATCACGCCCACCCGTCTGCGGCCCGAGCGGCGCCGCTACCTGATGGAGCTGTACGAGAGTCTGTGCCGGCAGGACGCCTCGTGGGAGTGGGTCGTGTCCCTGGACGGCGTTCCGTTACCCGAGGTGCCCGCCCGGCTCCGGGAGGACCCCCGGGTCCGTGTGGTCGACCTCCCCAGGGCGGTCGGCGCCGGCGCCGCGCGGAACTTCGCACTGAACGAGGTCTCCGCGGAGTGGTGCACCACGGCGGACGACGACGATCTGCTCCCCGAGGGGTCGCTGTCGGTCCGCCTGGCACACGCCCGCGCGCATGCCCTCGGCTGGGCCGCGGGCTGGTCGGCCGACCTGCATCCGGACGGCTCGACGGTCACCTGGCGCTGCCCGACGCCGCCGGGCTTCCACGCTCCCGGTGAGGTGTGGGGGTACTGGAGGTCGCCGGAGGCCACCATCCCCCTCGGACCGACCACGCTGCTCGCACGGACGGACCTCATCCGCGGCTGCGGTGGCTACGCCGCGCTCCCGCAGGGCGAGGACTACGCCTATCTGGTCGGGGTGACGGGCGTTGCCCGCGGCGCCCTGGTGCCCACCGTCGTCTACCACTACAGAAAGCACCCCGAGCAGATGACGGCGCAGCCCGGCTATCCGCTGCTGGAGTCCCGCGCCCGGCAGTTCGCGTACCGGCAGGGCGAGCATCTGGCCGCGCGGTACGAAGCGGCGAGCGGGCGCAGCCGCGTGGCCTCGTGAGGGGCGCGGCGGCGTCGTGCCGTACGGCCGCCGGCACTGCGCGCATGCGTGCCGGGCGTCGCGGGCCAGGCGCGACTTTGCGGGCCCACCCGGGAGGCTTTCCTATAAGAAAGGAGGGAAATGGCGTGTCACCGTGGCGGCGCGGACCGCCTCCAACAGGCGTCCGGAATCATTCATTCACCCCCGTTCCGGCGCGGCATTCAGCAGAGGGATTCGGCCAATTGAGAGGACCCTCTTGGTCAATGTGGGAGGGGAGTCTCGGCCGCTCCCGGAAAGTCAGGTGTGAACAGAAGTTGAATCCCAGGTCAGGGCAAGGGCCGGAGCCCCTGGATCACGATTTCTTGGGGCGCGCCGAGTGCGGTGCATCCCCCAGCGGTGTCTGCGATGCCCGACCGTCCCGTAAGCAGCGCAGGTCACAGGGGTGTGGTCGGCCCCGGAACGATTCGCGCCGGTCAGCCCAACATGCTTTTGGCAGTTGACAGTTGGGTGTGCCCGGTCACAAGATCCGTCAGTCGATTCACACCGCGGACCTCAACTCGACGAGTGGAGAGTTCGGCGGCCGCGGTATGGCGGACGCATTTCGTGAACGGAAACGATGGGTGCCACTGATTCCACTCGAACCATGTCGTTGCTCTTTCAGATCCCCAAAGGAGAACTTATATGTCAACGGCTGCCGTAAGTGCTGCTGTTACCACTGACCCCTGGCTCTCCCTCCGCGGCCGCGAATTCCGGTCCCGGCTCATCCTTGGCATTGAGCAGTACACCGACCCCACTCTCGTCAGTGAGGTCCTGCGCAGCGCAGCGTGCGATGTCTTCATCACCACCTTCGACCTGGAACAGACCAAGCCCAGCCTGCTGATGTCGGACCTGGACGACGCCGTCGGGCTCGACGACTACGTGTGGATCGGGACCACGTCCTTCGCCCGCTCCCAGCAGGACGCCCTCCTCACCGCGCGCCGGCTGCGCGACTCCTACGGCATCGACATCATGAAGCTCGATGTCCGCCCCTCGGACAACCTGCCGCACAACGCCCAGACCGTCACGGCGGCAGCGGAGCTGATCGCGGAGGGCTTCGACGTCCTGCCGTTCATCCTGCCCGACCCCGCCACGGCCGTCGCCCTGGAGCAGGCCGGCTGTGCCGCCGTCCGCGTCATGTGTTCGCCGGTCGCCAGCGCCCGGGGCGTGGTCGACGAGCGCGCGGTGCGGGAGACGATGGCCGCCGTCTCCATACCGGTGGTGCTGGAGGGCGGCCTGGGCACGCCCGCCCAGGTGGTCCGTGCGATGGAACTCGGTGCCGACGCCGTACTGGTCAACACCGCCGTCGCGCAGGCTCCTTCACCCACCAAGCTCGCGGAGTCGATGCGGCTGGCGGTGGAGGCCGGCCGTCTCGCGGCCGACCAGGACCTCGTGGGTCCGCTCGACAAGTAAGGCAATACCGGAGGTATCACTGTGCAGTTT
The DNA here is from genome assembly GCF_900221035.1 of Streptomyces sp. 2323.1. NCBI lineage: Bacteria > Bacillati > Actinomycetota > Actinomycetes > Kitasatosporales > Streptomycetaceae > Streptomyces > Streptomyces sp. 2323.1. Next base: position 7,027,559 of record NZ_LT907981.1, read on the forward strand.
TCTGGCGTGCTGTTCGACATGGACGGCGTCCTGGTCGATACGGACCAAGCTGTCGCCGACCTGTGGAACGGGCTGGCCTCGGAGTACGGACTGACCATCAGCGACGGGGAGTTCGCGGCCCATGTGTACGGCTGCGTTCCCGAGCACACCGTCGAGACGGTGTTCGCCCCGCTCGCTCCACCGGACCGGGCGAAGGTCTTGACCCGGGTGCGTGAGTCCGAACCCGACCTGGCCTTCACGCCGGTTCCCCATGCCTCCGAACTCGTACACGACCTGGCCGGCGCGGGCGTACCGCTGGCCCTCGTCACCGGTGCCTCGGCAGCCCGGGCGGACCGCGCGCTGCGGACGCTCGGGCTGACGGGCCGCTTCGGCACCACCGTGACCTGGGGCGAATCCGCCCGCGGCAAACCGGCGCCGGACTGCTATCTGCTGGCCGCCCGCCGGCTGGGCATCCCGCCCGCCGAGTGCCTGGTCTTCGAGGACACCTCCGGCGGGGTACGTGCGGCCACCGCGGCCGGCGCCACCTGCGTCGCGGTGAGCCGTCTCGACCCGGCGCCCTTGCGGGCCGGCGGGGCCCGCCACGTCGTCCCGGGCTTCGAGGCGGTGTCGTTCCGTCGGCACGCGGCCGGGGCGGTGCTCAACGTGGCGGACCAGGAGGACATGCAGTTCGGCTCCACTGCGGGGCACCACCCGGTGACCCCGACCACGGCAACCCACACAGAAGGGGGCTCACCATGCCGGTGACAGTCCGGATTCCCACGGTCCTGCGCACCTACACCGCCGGCGCGGCCGAGGTGTCGCTGAACACGGGCACCGTCGGCGAGGCATTCACCGCGCTTGAGGGCGACTTCCCGGGCATCTGCTCACGCATCCTGGACGACGACGGGAAGTTGCGCCGCTTCATCAACGTCTACGTGGAAGACGAGGACATCCGCGGGGCCGACAGTCTGGGGACCGTCACCCCGGACGGGTCGAAGATCTCCGTCATTCCTGCGGTTGCCGGAGGCTGTTGACCTATGACCGTCCCGCGACGACGCGGCCCCACCGCCCCTCGCGGGACGGCCAAGGCCGGTTCCTCCGACCTCTCCACCCACAGCGACGGGCCGGTCTTCCGGCGCGATCGCCTCACCGCCCTGGGGTACACCAGCCTGGCGGCCTACGCCTATTGCCTGTACGCCCTCGCCCCCTTCCTCACCCTTCTCCGGCGTGACCTGGACTTCAGCTACCTGGTCATGAGCCTGCACTCCACCACGTTCGCCGCCGGCAGTGTGCTGTCCGGCCTCTTCTTCACCCAGGCGCTGCGCCGCCTCGGCCGGCACCGGCTGTTCTGGCTGTCCGTGATCGGCACCGCATGCGGCGCCGTCCTGCTCGCCGTCGGCCAGACCGTCGCGTTCACCCTCGCCGCCACGGCCCTGCTGGGTCTCACCGGACCGATGCTCCAGACGTCCAGCCTCGCGCTGCTCTCCGTGCACCACTCCGCGCACCGGGACCGGGCGCTGGTGGAGGCGAACGCGACCGCCAGTCTGGCCGCGGTGCTCGCCCCCGCCGTGATCGGCTCCTTGGGCGGCACCGACAGCGGCTGGCGGGCGGGGCTGGCGCTGCCGGTCGTCGCCTTCGTCCTCCTCTACGCGCTGGGCCGGGGCCGGCCCTTGCCCGACCAGGGCCCCGCCGCCGGCACCGTGCGCCAAGGCCGCTTGCCCGGCCGCTTCTGGCTGCGTGCCGCCGCTCTGGGGGCCGCGGCCGGCATCGAGTTCGGGACGGTCTTCTACGGAGCGCCCCTGCTGGTGAGCCGCCTGGACCTCAGCATCAGCCATGCCGCCACCCTCATGACCCTCTTCGCCGTGGGCATCCTGATCGGGCGTACGGCGGGGAGCCGGCTGGTGAACGACCAGGGCAAGGCGCCCCGGGTGCTGACCGGCTCGCTCCTGCTCGCCGCGGCGGGGCTCGGCATCTTCTGGTCGTCGCATGCGCTCGTGCTGTCCAGCGCTGCGCTGCTGATCGCGGGAGCGGGGGTGGCCAACCTCTTCCCGCTCAGCTTCTCGCACGCCATCGCCGCCGCGCCGGACCGCTCCGACCTCGCGGCCGCCCGCAACCAACTCGTGGTGAACTCCGCGATCATGGCGGCACCGCTGGCGCTGGGCGCGCTGTCCGACCGGGTCGGGGTGTCGTCCGCGTTCGCCGTGCAGGCCGTGCTGATCGTCGCGGCGCTGCTGCTGGTCACCGTGGACCGGCGGCCGGCCTCGGCGGGCGGTGCAGGCCGCGATCCGCTTCCGGTGGACAGGGGTTGATCTGCGCCGGGCCCACACCTCGGGGCCCCGGGCGGGGTGGCGATCGCTATCGCGGCCGCGTCGTCGCCCAGGGTCCCGCCGGCGTACCGGAGCAGATCGTGCTGGAGCCGGCGCACCAGGGCCGTGGGGTCGGTCTCGTTCCAGGACATGAGCCGGTCGATCAGCGGATAGAACGTGCCGGTGCGGTCCCTGGCCTCGATGACGCCGTCGGTGTAGAGCAGCAGGAGATCGCCGGGCGAAAACCCGAACCGCTCCACCCGGAAATCGCCCTCCGAGGGGGCGGTCAGGCCCAGGGGGAGGGCGGGCTCGGCGACCTCCAGCACCTGGACGGCGCCGTTCCGCAGCAGCAACGGCGGCGGATGCCCGCAGTTCACCAGCTCGATGAACGGGCTGTCGTTGTGGACGTCGACGACCAGGGCGGTTACGAACGACTCCGCGGATTCCGGCCCGGCGCCGTCGAGCTGAGTCGTGTTCCAGTACACGGAATTGCCCAGGTGCGCCGCCACGGCGGGCAGCGGAAGGTTGCGGTAGGCGGACCCACGGAAGGCCCCGACCAGCACCGCGGCCTCCCCGACGGCGGCCATCCCCTTGCCGCGGACATCACCGACGACCAGCCGGGTCGCGCCCGGGGCGGGCACCGCCGCATACAGATCTCCGCCGATCTGGGCCTCGGCCTCCGCCGCGAGGTATGTGGACGCGATCCGCAGCGGTCCGGCCCGGTGCGGCAGCGGCCGCAGCAGCACCTCCTGCGCCGCGGCGGCCACCGACCGCACCTGGTGCAGCTGTCGCTCGCGCCGGTCGCGGAGGTAGCGGAACACCGTGACGAGGACGGAAATCACGACGAGGGCGGCGATCTGGGCCTGATGGTTCGGTGTCAGCAGTCCGCCGTGCAGCTCGCCGATGATGACCTGGGCCCCTACTGCCAGCACGCCGACCGCGCCGGTGACACCGGCACCGGCGAACGACGCGGTGATCGCGGGTGCCGCCACCAGGAACGGTCCCAGGTGGATGGTCGTCGGGGTATTGATGTCGATCACCGTGATCGCCGCGATGAGCACGAGCGGGAGGGCGATCAACCCATGGCCCAGCCGCCAGGGTCCGCCGGGAGAGGTGCGACCGCGCCGGACGCTCATATCTCTTCCTTACACCTGTCCCGACCCCGGCGCCCGGCAGACCCGGTCAGCCGGAACGACACAGCGTGACCGCCCGGCGACAGCGGGGTCGTGATCGGTTGACGGCCGGGGCGCCCGCTCGCCCGCCGTCGTCAACCGCCATACTGCCTGCGATCTTTCTCCCCGCTCCGAAGGGAACCCGCGACGTGCCATCCACCACCTCCTTCCCCCGCACACAAACCGGCGTCGTCATCGTCGGCGCGGGCCCTGCCGGGCTCACCGTGGCGAATCTGCTGCGCGCCGCCGGGGTCGACTGTGTGGTGCTGGAGGGGGAGAGCAGGGAGTTCATCGAGCAGCGGCCACGGGCCGGGTTCATGGAGGAGTGGGCGGTGCGTGCGCTGGCACGGCACGGGCTCGCCGACCGGCTGCTCGAACGGGCCGCCACCCAGGGAGAGTTCGAGTTCCGCTTCGACGGGGAGCGGCACACCGTCCGGACGGCGGAGCTGTCGGGACGGCGTCACTTCGTCTATCCGCAGCCGCTGTTGGTCACCGACCTGCTCGCCTCCTACGCCGACACGGCGGGCGGGGACGTGCGCTTCGGTGTACGGGAGGTGCGGCTGCACGACATCGACAGCGCGCGGCCGGCGGTGTCGTACACCGACCCGGCGACCGGCGAGCGGCACCACCTCGCCTGCGACTTCATCGCGGGCTGTGACGGCGCGCGCGGGGTCACCCGGGCGGCCATACCCGCCGACCGCGCGGTCCTCACCCGCCATGACCACGGTGTCGCCTGGCTCGCCCTGCTCGCCGAGGCGCCACCGTCCGCGGACGGTGTGGTCTTCGGTATCCACGAGCGCGGGTTCGGTGCGCATATGGCCCGCAGCCCGGAGGTCACCCGCTACTACCTCCAGGTCGCGCCCGGCGAGGACGCCGGCACCTGGTCGCACACCAGGGTGTGGAGCGAGCTGCGCACCCGGCTCGCCGCCGCCGGCGCCCCGCCGCTCACCGAAGGGCCGCTGATCGAGAAGGTGGTCCTGGGCATGCACAACTACGTGGTGGAGCCCATGGTTCACGGCCGTCTGCACCTGGCGGGCGACGCGGCGCACCTGATCGCGCCGATCGCCGCGAAGGGCATGAACCTCGCGATCAATGACGCCCTGCTGCTCGGCGATGCGCTGATCGCGCACTACCGGGGCGACGACAGCGGCCTCGCCGGATACTCGCAGGCCTGCCTGCGGCGGGTCTGGCAGTACCTGGAGTTCTCGCAGTGGCTCTCGGAGGTGCTGCACGGCGCCTCGTCCGGCGACCGGTTCCAGGCGGGTACGGCGAGGGCGCGGCTGCGGCGGCTGCTGGGTTCCGAGTCCGCAGCAAAGGCGTTCGCCGGGCTCTACCTCGGCGAGGACGCCGATCTGTGAGGCCGCTGTACACCCGCCGACCAGGGACGTCGTGGGGTGATTCACACCTCGGGGCGGGATGAGTCGCGCGGGGCCGGGTACGGGGCTCCGTGATCGCCGGGCAAGATACCGTGGTGAAGTGGTAGAAATTCGGCGAAACATATCGCTGAGCACGTCAGGAAGGGGACGCCATGTCATCGAAGCGCCGTCGTAAGAAGAAGGCCCGTCGCAAGAACGGTGCCAACCACGGCAAGCGGCCGCAGTCCTGAAGCCGGGACGGTGACCGGCCCCCGCCGAGGGGCCACCCGTGGGCTCCTGGCGTCCGCAACTCAGCGGAGGCCAGGAGCCCACGCGCGTGTCAGGAGGACGCGGCCGTTTCGCCGGTCCCCTCCCTGACCATCCGCTCCAGCCCGGCAGGCGGCCGGAGTTCACGTCGGAACGGCGCCGCAACGGCGCAGCGGCTCCGACAACTGCTCTGCGGAACACGGTAGAAGATCTCATGCGAACAGCCTCGCGCGTCCGCGCCGCGATGTCGTCAGGGGTCGCCCTGACCCGCCCCTGAACCACCCCCGAGGTGCCCCGCACGCCACCCCGCACGCCGCGCCGGAGGCCCGGCCGCGCCCCTCGGCCCCTCGGCCGCCGTGCCTCCCGGACCGTCCGGCGCCCGAGTAGAGGGAGCCGCCGCGGCGGTTTAACGTGAAAGGAGTTGCACCCGAGGAGGGGCAGTTGCCATGTCACTCGGCCGGCAGGAGACCGCCGCCGACGGGCGGCTGTCGCAGTTTCTCGACAGCCCCGTCGTCGGAATGGCGCCCTGGATCGCCATGTCCGTCCTCGTCGGGCCGGGGCGCTACGAGCTGGCGGTCGGCATCGCCCTCGCGCTGGCCGTCGCGCTCGTCCTCGTCGGCCGCGTACGCCATCCCGGCACGTCCTTCAAAATCCTCGAAGTATCCGATGTGGTCTTCTTCGCGGTGATGGCGGTCATCGGCATCTTTGCCTCCGCGGGCACCCACCGCTGGCTGGAGAACTACTCCGGAGAAATCTCGAATATCGCGCTGCTGGTGATCGCCCTCGGATCCATGGCGGTCCGGGTGCCGTTCACCCTGCAGTACGCCCGGGAACAGGTGCCCCGTGAACTCTGGCACGAGCCGGCATTCCTGCGGACCAATTACTACATCACCGGTGTATGGGGTGCCGCATTCGGAGTGGCGGCGATATCCGGCGCCTACGACGACCTCGTACTGCACAATTCCAATAACCTGTGGACGGGCTGGGTCATCCAGATCGGGGCCATTATCGTCGCGCTGCAGTTCACCCAGTGGTACCCGGAGGTCGTACGGGCCCGGGTACGGCAGGAACGGAAGGTGTCCGGCCCGCCGGAACCCCCCGTCAGCAGCCTGCTCATCCCGCTGGCGGGCTATCTGACCCCGGTGGGCATCATGGTGCTCGCCTTCGACGCCGGGCCGACCTGGCTGGGTGTGGCGCTGATCGTGCTGGGCGCGCTGCTCGTCAAATCGCTGACCCGCACCCCGGAGACCGGGGCCGATACCCGGAGTCCCCCGGGGTGACGGAGGCTCGTGCCGGGTGACCTATCATCGCTGGATGATCTTCATTGTCGTCAAGTTTCCCGTGAAGCCCGAATACGCCGACGAGTGGCCGCAGCACGTCGAATCCTTCACCAGCGCCACCCGCGCCGAGCCCGGCAACCTGTGGTTCGAATGGTCCCGCAGCATTGCCGACACGAACACCTATGTCCTGGTCGAGGCATTCCAGGACGACGCGGCCGAAGCGCACGTCAATTCCGACCACTTCCGCGCCGGCCTGGAGCGGATGCGTCCGCTGCTGCGCCACACCCCCGACATCGTGAGCACCACCATCGAGGGTGCGGACGGCTGGAGCAAGATGGGTGAACTCACCCTCGACTGAGGGCGCCGTACCTGCTTCAACTGAGGGCGCTATACCTGCCACGCCTTGGTGGATGACCTTGCGCTCAAGCCTGACAGGGCGACAAACATGCCGGTCAGGTTGCTTTTTGCGTCCTCCTGTCGTGCGCAGGTGCGAGGGGCGCCGTTCGCGTCGCCGGGGCTTGGCGCCGGCGGCCAGGCGCACGGTATCAACCGCACAACCAAATCCGTCATGCACCGCTCAACGAGCGAAACCAGCCATCAGAAGCGACGTCTTGACGAGGGGCGAACCAAGCGCCATGCGGCTCAGGCCGCACACGCTGCCATCGGTCGCGCTGTGCTGGATCGGACGCTGAGCGAGGACGCAGGCCGTTGCGGTGTCCTCCCCGTGACGCCGCGACGGGCCCGCACCCTGATTGTCCGGAAAAGGCGCCCGGCGCACCGAACCTCCCCCGGACAGTGCGCATCTTGAGGTGCGTAGGCGCGCACTGACCTCGCGCGCCGATTCGTATTCGAGGGGGATCCCGAAATGAAGAGCAAGCTCACCGCCGTTGCCGTTGCGGCCGTCGTCGTCGCCGGCACTGCCGCTACCGCCATCCCGGCCTCGGCCGCCCCCGTCAGAGCCGAGCCGACCCGCTGCCACGCCGCCGACCTGAAGGCCGGCTTCGCCACGGGGGAGGACGCGAGGCCGGAGATGGAGCAGACCGACAAGCAGACCCAGGCGTACATCTGGTTCACCAATCAGAGCAAGCGCACCTGCACCCTGTCCGGCTTCGCCGGTGTCGACATGATCGGCGCTCAGGAGACCGACAGCACCTGGTCGCTGGCGCGCTCCTCCATCAAGCCCGAAAAGATGATCCTGGAGCAGGGGGACACGGTGGACTTCAGCATCACCCTGCTCCCGGTGGCCAAGTCCACGCCGCAGAAGGAGAAGTTCGTTCCGGCGACGTTCCTGGTCACACCGCCGAACGAGACGGAGCACTTCACCCTGAAGTGGCCCTTCGGCGGACAGATCCTCAAGCAGGACGGCGCCACCAACCCGGCCACCTACCTCAACCCGGTCGGGCGATAACCGACCGGACAGCCTCTGCGCTTCCCTTCCGCGTCGCTGGTGGCCACCGCAGGACTCCCGTGCGCGACGGCCGTGTCGAGCGCTTCCAGCGCGGACTTCTCGCGCTCGGTCTCTGCCATCGCGGCCAAGGGTACAGAGTTTCCCCTTGCTTCATCCGGGGCGCCGGTGACAGTCGTGCCGGCGCCCCGGAATTCGGAGCCAATCGGTGGACGAGTCCTGGGAAAAGGTGATTCGATCAGCTTCGAAGGTCAGGACATGGAAGGCGCCCCGTGATCACCATCCCTTTGAGCGCGGACGCGCTGGCGGCCACCCGGTTCGCGGTCTCGCCTCTGATGCACGCCGGTGCGGTGCTGCACCCCTGTCGGCCGAATGCGGTGCCCCACGGCTCCTTGCCGAGCCGCGAAGTCACCGACGTATTACAGGAGAAGCGGCTGAGCCTGCTTGCCGCGGTACGAAGAGTGGTACACGCCTTCGCTCCGGTCTTCTACGCTCCGGTCTTCCTGACACCCCCGCCGCCCGCGGGCCGCCCCCCGGATCCGCACGAGGATCTCCACCGCGTCGCCACCGCACCCAGCCACCTCGTGGCTCGGCAGATCAGCCGACTGCTCGGCGCGGAGCCCCAGCAGACCCCCGCCGCCTCGGCTGCGCTGCGCACCTTACGGGACGCCGTGGACCGCGGCGAGCAGGACTTTGCCGACCGACTCGCCTGCGAAATGGATGCGTTCTGGGACGGACGCCTCGCGCGGCAGTGGTCGGCCGTCGCCGCCCACGCCGAGGAGGACATCACCCTGCGGACCAGGCTTCTCGCGGACTACGGCATGGGCAGTGCACTGGAATCGCTGCACGAGGCATTTTGCTACGGCGACGGTTCCCTCCGCCTGCTCGACCGGCTCAGCGCCGAGGTGGCCGGGGGCACACACCTCGTCCTCTTCCCCTCGCCCCTGGCGCACAACTGGCTGCTCAGCGTCGACCCCCGCGGGGAACGCCCCGTCTATCTCATCTACCCCACCCACCCCAGAGCCGCGTCAGCCCGACCGAGCAAGGAAGCAGAGCAGGCGCTGGGCGAGGTAATTGGCCCTACCCGCGGGGCCCTGCTGGCCGACCTCGACGTGCCGCGCACCACCACCCAGCTCGCCACCATCCACCACCTGAGCCCCTCGACCGTCTCCTACCACCTCGCCCGACTCCACCGGGCCGGGCTGGTCACGCGCGCCCGGATCCGCAATTCCGTGTACTACCAGCGCAGCAGAGAGCCCTCCGGGACCTTGTAGGCGACGCCGTCCTCCATGACGAGCAGGATGTTCTCCGACTCGGGACGGCGAATTGCCCTCGAACGAGGGGGAACAGCCCGCCGCCTCGCCAGCGCCGAAGTCCCGGTAGCCGTAGGCGTCCCGAATCTCCCACGAGCACTCGTACGCCGTTTCCGCCCGCGCCCCGTACGCGGCGAAGTGCTCGTCACCGTGCCGAACTGCTCGTGTTGAGTCATCGCCTCGCCTTACGTGCCCACTGGTCCTTCGAATCTCCTCGAATCACCTTCTGCCCCGCTGTAGCGAGGGCTTGAATCAATCGTGCTGCACGGGCCGTAATGCCCCACTTCGGGGCATGGGCGGACCGGCCAGCACACAACCAACATCACGTGCATCACGTGAGAATGACCAAAAGGGGAACACATCATGCGTATCCGTCACATAGTCGCTGCGGGCACCGCCGCTGCCGCACTCACGCTCGGTGCCGCCCTGCCGGCCTCCGCCGATGCCCACGCGGACGTCGCCGCGACCAAGGGCCGTGTCACGAAGGTCAAGGTCTACCAGGACGCCAACTTCGAGAACCGGAACACGACCTTCACTCATAACATGAAGAACCTGAAGCACGATGGGTGGAACGACACCATCAGCTCCGCCGAGAACTTGGGCAACCGCACGGTCACGTTCTACTCGGATGCCGGCTACACGGGCGCCAGCCTCACCCTGAAGCCGCACCACAAGGAGGCCCACTTCGGCCACCACTCGGGCATGAGTGACGCCACGAGCTCCGTCGAGTTCAGCTGACAGCAGGGCCGTTCATTAACGAACGCTGTCGGGCGGGGTGCGGCGACTGGAGCCGCACCCCGCCCCACCTGCCACCGCACCCCACTCACCGCGCACCGCACGACGAGAGGCAACCATGTCGCCCTCCCGCGCCCGGACCACCACCGCGCTCGCGCTGCTGCTCCTGGTCACCACCGCCTGCACAGCCGCGGAGCACGAGTCCACGCCCGCCTCGCACTCCCCGCCGGTGTCCCGGCAGGCCAGGCAGCTCCGTCTGCCACTGGACGCCTATGCATCAACCGTGGCCGAGACCCACCTCGTGGAAGACGCACAGGACATCCTCATGCGTCGGTGCATGAACGACCTGAACATGGAGTGGAAGACCCTGCCGCGGGTGGATCCCCAGGACACCAAACCGCCGAACCTCCGACGCTACGGAGCCGACGAGGCCGCGGCCGTCCGCTACGGGTACCACCCGCGCCCCGACCCGCCGTCGGTGGTACGGCGCAACCGCGCCTGGGACGAGCGCGAAGCGCTCCCGGCCGAGACCCAGCGCGCGGCCTACGGCTCTTCCGGCACGGGCGGCTGTCTCAAGACCGCCCAGCACCAACTCGTCGGCGACACCGCCCCACCCGACGACCACGCCTTCAACCAGCTGACCGTCACCGCCCTGGAAACCTCCCGGCGCGCCCCCGAAGTACGCGACGCCCTGCGCACATGGCACACCTGCATGGCGAAAGCAGGCTTCGACTACCCGGATCCCTATGCCGCAGCCGGGAACAAGCGCTGGGAGACGGCCGAGCCCACGGTGGCCGAACGCGCCACCGCCCGCAGAGACGTGGCGTGTCAGAAGTCGGCGAAGCTGGTGACGGTTTGGGCAGCGGCCGAGACCCGCACCCAGCGCCGCCTGATCCAGCAGAACTCCGACCGGCTGCACGAGGCGAAAGTCCGCAAGGACCGCTGGCTGGCAGCCGCCCGCCGCGTCCTGAACCACGAGGGCCATTCGAGCGCCCCCATTTCAACGGCACCTGCACGGTCTTGACCCACCACGCGCCGAATCTGCGGGCCCGCGGCTGGGACCTCGCCCGCCCCCGGTCCTCCAAGCAGAGTCGCCACGGCCGACCACGCTGGACATCACCGCCGGGACGGCGCACCAGCGCGACCAGCTTGCGAAACTGCGACTCGCTCAGACCCGAGAACGGACTACACCTGCTTCACCAGGTGGGTGAGGAACCAGTCCCGGGCGAGGTCGGCGACCTGCTGGAGGGCGCCCGGTTCCTCGAAGAGATGGGTGGCGCCGGGGACGATCTCCAGTTGGTTCTCGCAGCGCAGCGCCGTCTGGGCCGCGCGATTGAGCTCGATGACCATGGTGTCGTTGCCGCCCACGATCAGCAGCGTCGGCGCCCGTACGCCGGACAGGTGCGGACCGGCGAGGTCGGGGCGGCCGCCGCGGGAGACCACCGCACCGACGTCCGCGCCGGAGCCGGCGGCGGCCCGCAGCGCCGCCGCGGCTCCGGTGCTCGCCCCGAAGTAGCCGATCTGGCCCGCGGTGCGGCCGCGCAGCCAGCCGGTGGCGTCCGCCAGCCGCCCGGCGAGGGTTTCGATGTCGAAGACCTTCGCCCGGTTGTTTTCCTCCGCCGGTGTGAGCAGGTCGAAGAGCAAGGTGCCCAGGCCCGCGTCGTTCAGGGCCGCGGCGACCAGCCGGTTGCGCGGGCTGTGACGGCTGCTGCCCGAGCCGTGGGCGAACATCACCACCGCCCCGGCGCCCGCCGGCACCATGAGGTCGCCGGTGAGACGGACCCCGGCGGCGTCGATCGCCACCTCCTGCTCCACGTCCTCGTCCGCCGCCGGCCCCTCCGGCGTGCCGGCGGCTGCCCCGGGGCCCTCCGCGGCCTGTGCCAGCAGCGAGACGACCTCGTCGTCCGGGGTCTGGGAGAAGTCCCGGTACCACTCGCCGACGGCGGAGAAGGCGAACGGCGTGGAGAGACACACGAATTCATCGAGAGCGGTGCGCAGCCGTTCGGCCGCGTCCGGTGGCGCCACGGGCACCGCCAGCACCACCCGGGCCGCGCCCTGTGCCCGCGCCACCTCGCAGGCGGCCGCCGCGGTGGCGCCGGTGGCGACCCCGTCGTCCACGACGATCGCCGTCCGGCCGTCGAGCGGGAGCCGCTGCCGCCCGGCGCGGAAGCGCTCCGCCTGCCGCGCGAGTTCCGCCGCCTCGGCATGCTCCACGGAAGCCAGATCCGACTCGTCGAGCCGGCCGCGGCGGACGATGTCGTCGCTGATCACCCGTACGCCGCCCTCGCCGATGGCGCCGAAGCCCAGCTCCCGCTGATAGGGGACGCCCAGCTTGCGGACCACGATCACATCGAGCGGGGCATGGAGCGCCCGCGCCACCTGGAAGGCCACCGGGACCCCGCCTCGGGGCAGGCCCAGTACGACGGGATCCTCACCCTCCAGATGCCGTAGCGCCTCGGCAAGCCGGGTTCCCGCGTCCGCGCGGTCAGTGAACAGCACGTGTGCACCCCCTACCCAGGGGAGACGGAAGCTGCGTCCACACCTCACTTTCGAACTAACACCGTCCGCGGGGGACGCGCAAGTCGGCCCCGCGCTGCCGCCTGCCACGGCCGGACGTGGTTACCGTCGGCGTATGAAAGGAATCGGAGCGGTCCTGATCGACATCGACGGCGTGCTCACCGTCTCCTGGAAGGCGCTGCCCGGTGCGGTCGAGGCGATGGAACGGCTGCGGGCCGCGGAACTCCCGCTGGTCCTGGTCACCAACACCACCTCCCGCACCCGCGCGGCGGTCGCCGGACGGCTGGCCCGGGAGGGCTTCCCGGTCGGTGCCGACGACATTCTGACCGCCCCCACGGCCACTGCCGCCTACCTGCGTGCCCACCATCCCGACGCGCGATGTCTGCTGATCAGCAGCGGTGAGGTCGGCGCGGACCTGGAAGGGGTGGAGCTCGTCGGGGAGCCGGAGGGCGAGCGGGAGGGCGAGCGGGAGGGAGCCGCGGGCCAGGACGCCCCGGATGTGATCGTTTTCGGTGGTGCGGGCCCGGAATTCAGCTACCCGGTGCTCAACCGCGCCTTCCGGCATCTGCAGCGAGGCGCCCATCTGGTCGCGATGCACCGCAATCTGTACTGGCGTACCGCGGACGGCTTCGACCTCGACACCGGAGCCTTCCTGCCGGGGCTGGAGCGGGCCGCCGGGGTGACGGCCACGGTCACCGGCAAACCCTCACCGGCGTTCTTCGACACCGCCCTGGCCCACCTCGGTGTCCCCGCGTCGGAGGCGCTGATGATCGGCGACGACATCGAGTCCGATGTGCTGGCGGCCCAGCGCCGCGGGATCACCGGCGTGCTCGTCAAGACCGGCAAATACCTGCCGGAGACCCACCGGGCCGCCGACGGCACACCGGACCACGTGCTGGATTCCTTCGCGGGTCTGCCCGGCCTGCTCGGGTACACCTAGGCCGTGTCCGCAAAATCCCGCCTGGCCCGCGACGCCGGGCCAGCAAGTGCGCGTCGAGGAAGCCCCGTTCGGAGGCCGGATCGTGGAGCAGCCGGGCGAACGTGACGAGCCCGGCCCCGGCCAGCAACTCGGCGAACCGGTCCACCGGCCAGCTGTAGGCGGGCGTCACCTTGTGGTCGAAGCGGACCGGCTCCGGTCCGTCGGTCGCGAAGAACGAGACCAGGAGCAGGCCTCCTGGTGCCAGGACACGTACCTGCTCGGCGAGCAGCGCGGGCAATTCCCCAGGCGGGGTAGTGGGCCAGCACGCCGCCGAGCGCGCCGTCCTCGACGGGCAGGGCCTCCATACGCGCCTCGTCGAACCGCAGCGCCGGATGGGCCCGCCGGGCATGGTCGACCATGCCCGGGGAGAGGTCGAGCCCGAAGGCGTCCAGCCCCAGGTCGTGCAGCATGGCCGTCAGATGCCCCGGCCCGCACCCGACGTCGGCTGCCTGCGGGTTCCCGCTCCCGCGTACCAGCTCGGCGAAGGTGCCGATCATGTTCCGCGAGAACGGGTGTGTCTCCAAACGATCAGCATGGCGTGTTGCTCCCGTCGCAGCAGACCACGCGACCTGGGGTTTACGGCGTCAAGGAGATCAGGCCGGGAGGGGGATGAACAGCAGGATGCCGTGGGCGGTGGCGGCGGTGTAGCAGGCATTGCCGGGGAAGGTGGCGGTGTAGAAGGGGGTGGCGATGGCGAAGACGGGGACGACGGCGTTGTGGATGGTGGCGGTGCCGTTGGCGTCGGTGACGGCGGTGCCGAGGTTGACCGGGCCGAAGAGCGTGGTGGCGGTGAAGGTCACCGGCTGGCCGGCCACCGGCATCCCCGAGGTGGTCGTCAGGGTGGCGCTGAGGGTGGGGATGTAGAACTCGGGCAGCGGGGTCAGCCGGAGCCGGATCGTGCCTGGCTGCGCGGTCAGCGTTGTGGGGGTGGGGTTCACGGTGACGGGGGTGCTGGCGTTGGAGCCGGTGAAGCAGCTGTCACCGCTGTAGACGGCGGTGAGGGTGCCGGTGGTCAGGGCGGTGGTGGTGAAGCAGGCCTGCCCCGATGCGTTGACGGGGACCATCTGGGTCTGGCCGTTGGGGAGGGTGAAGGTGACCGTGCCGGTCGGCACGGAGGTGGTGGCTGGTGCCGGGGTGATGGTGGCGCACACGGTTACGCTCTGCCCGCAGGAGGAGGGGTTCGGCGTCACCGACAGTGTCGTCGTTGTGGGGTTGGGGCTCACGGTGACGGAGGTGGGGTTGCCGTTCACGGTCGCGGTGAACGAACCCGCGGTGTAGGTGTGGGTGGTCTGCCCGCTCCCGGTGGCGTCCAGGGGGACGGATACCGTGGGGCTGGCGTCCCCGAAGTTCACCACCGCTGTCCCGTTGGGAGTCCCCCCGGAAATGTTGAACGTCACCGGCTGCCCGCACACCGGCGACGCCGGCGAGGTCGTCACCGTCAACGGCGAAATCTCCGTCACGTTGGCCGAATTGGCGTTGGTGACGTAGACATTGCTGTTCTGCGCCGCCGCCACCGAGAACGGGAACGCGCCGACGGGGACGGTGGCCACGACCGTGTTCGTGGTGCTGCTGATCACCGTCACGTTGTTGGAATTGCTGTTGCCGACGTAGACGTTGCCGGTCGGCGCCACCGCCACCCCGAACGGGCCCCCGCCGGTGGGGACGGTGGCCAGGACCGTGTTCGTGGCGCTGTCGATCACCGTCACGTTGTTCGAAACGGTGTTGGTGACGTAGACGTTGCCGTTCGGCGCCACCGCGATCACTCCCGGGACCGTGCCGGCGGGGACGGTGGCCAGGACCGTGTTCGTGGCGCTGTCGATCACCGTCACGTTGTTCGAGGTCTGGTTGGCGATGTAGACGTTGCCGTTCTGTGCCACCGCCGCCGCGCCCGGGAATCCACCGGTGGGGAGGGTGGTCAGGACGGTGTTCGTGGCGCTGCTGATCACCGTCACGGTGTTTGCGTTCCGGTTCGCGACGTAGACGTTGCCGTTCGCCGCCACCGCCACCGCGTCCGGGACCGCGCCGACGGGGACGGTGGCCAGGACGGTGTTCGTGGCGCTGCTGATCACCGTCACGTTGTTCGACGTGCTGTTGGCGACGTAGACGTTGCCGTTCGGCGCCACCGCCAGTGCGAACGGGCCCCCGCCGGTGGGGACGGTGGCCAGGACGGTGTTCGTGGCGCTGCTGATCACCGTCACGTTGCTCGAGCTCTGGTTGGTGACGTAGACGTTGCCGTTCGCCGCCACCGCAATCATGGCCGGGTTTGAGCCGGCGGGGACGGTGGCCAGTACGGTGTTCGTGGTGCTGCTGATCACCGTCACGTTGTTGGAATTGGCGTTGCCGACGTAGACGTTGCCGTTCGGCGCCACCGCCACCGCCAGCGGGCTCGTGCCCGCCGGGATCGTCACCGTGGAGAACGCCGCGCTGAAGGGCGCGACCGCAAGCCCCCGTACCGCGGCCACCTCGGATCCACTGGCCGGTAGACCCGGCCGAAACCCGCCGGCCACCGCCGGAGCTCCCAACCAACCCGTAGTCGGTTCCATGACAAACCTCTCTCAGCTGAGAGGGCCGCCCAAGAAGTCCCACCGGAGCCCGCGTCGCACGGTGCCGGTAGACGCGAACCGGATCACCACTTGCACACCGGGACAGAGAGAGGACACGCCGACAGGTACCACGCACCGGCGCACCGCAGGGGTTGCCTCTCTCCCCGGGAGAGATGGGCAACCCACCGGAAAACGGTCACCACCATTAACTCGAAATCATCAATACGACACCATGCCCTTGACCCGACTTCACTCGGACAGGCCAATCCACAGCCCAACCCGGGCACGCCGTACGAGAGGACGAACTGCCATCACTTCGCGTGAGGTTCAAGCCGTCCCAGCGACCGATACTGCTTCTCCAGCACGGCCTACGGTCTGCCCGCAGTGCTGCCTGGTCGGGGAGTCACGCCGCCGAGGCGGCCCGGGCGCGACGGTAGTGGAGGAGGACGACGCCGTTGCCGAAGGCGTGGGTCCCGGCGAGCTGGAGATCGGCGGTGGTGTCCGACGGCGCGAACAGCGGTTTGCCGCGGCCGATGAGGACCGGGTGGACGTAGACGCGGTACTCGTCGATCAGATCGTGCTGCCGGAAGGCCGCGGCGAGGTCGGCGCCGCTGAGGACCAGGTCCCCGCCCGGCTGTGCCGTGAGCGCCCTGATCTCCTCGGGGACGACGTCCCGCATGATGGTGGTGTTCCAGTCGGCCCGTTCCAGGGTCCGGGAAAACACGATCTTGGGCATGTCCCGCCAGATCCCGGCAAACTCCACCATGGGCGCGGTACTTGACGGGTCGGCGTCCGCGGTCGGCCAGAATCCGGCCATCAGCTCATGGGTGACCCGGCCGCTCAGGAAGGCGCCCTTCGTCCTGAGCTGCTCGTTCATGTGGCGGTGCAGCTCGTCGTCGACCCGATGCCAGTCGATCTCGCGGTGCGGTCCCTCGATGAAGCCGTCAAGGGACACCGACATGGACAAGACGATCTTTCTCATCATGGTCCTCGCCGAAGTTGGGTCGTCAGGGCCGGGGCGCCGGCCGGAGGGCACCAGTGTCCTGGGGATGGGCGCGGTGGGGGAGGAGGCGCACACCGCGCGTCGGTCAGGGCACGGCGGCGGAGGAGAGACGCACCGCGCGCCGGCCAAGGGGAGGCGGGACGCACCGCCCCGCCGGTCACGGCGCGGCGCTGAGCAGCGCCGCGATCTCCCCGGCCGTCCAGTGACCGGCAGCTCCCGGGCAGCCCGCGAGATACCGGGCGGTCCCGTGCACGCTCCAGTCGTGGGCAGCGACGATCCCGGCCCCGATGTGCCGCAGATAGGCGGCCGAGGGGGCGTTCAGGGCGACGTCGTCGCTGCTCCACGGGGCCGTGCAGGTCAGGACGGGATATCCGTCCAGCGCCCCGGCACACACCAGGGTTTCGTACCGGCCGGGACCGATCCGGGCCCGGCCATGGGCGAGGACCTGCGTCAGATCGAGATCCTCGCCGGGCTCCCGGTACATCTCCTGGGCCACGATGTCGGAGAACTGGCCGGTGGTCAGGAGATAGGCGCGACAGGGCAGTTCGGGCTGGCTCGCACCGGCGGCCCGCGCGGGGCCGGGGTCGTAGAAGGCGCGGCCGCCGGTCCACACCTGCGATTCGGTGGCGAAGTACAGCAGGCC
This sequence comes from Streptomyces sp. 2323.1, assembly GCF_900221035.1. Lineage (NCBI taxonomy): Bacteria > Bacillati > Actinomycetota > Actinomycetes > Kitasatosporales > Streptomycetaceae > Streptomyces > Streptomyces sp. 2323.1. Next base: position 7,045,056 of record NZ_LT907981.1, read on the forward strand.
GGGCAGCATGAGCGGTGCCGTACGGGTGGGGTCGCGGGGGTCCCGGCAGCCGGGGTAGGTGCGCAGCCCGCCTGGGGGCCGGCCGCCGGCCAGGTAGGCGGTCAGCCGTTCCCGGTGCATGTTGGAGCCGTAGGCGGCGTACCACAGGCGGCGTACGGGCGTGTGGCGGCGGACGGCTTCGGGGGAGCTGTCGAGGGCTTCGAGGCGTCGGGGCCTGATCACGTCCTCACGCTACGCGGCCCGGTCCGCCGGGGCGGCCGAGGCGAGCGTGGCTTGATCGTTTCCGTCCAAGTTTTGCCGCGGGGGGTGTGGAGATGCGCACTGCACGGACAGGACCTGTCCGCACGACAACCGGCGCCCGGTCATCGGCCGGACGCCGGGGGACGGAGGCAGTGTGACGGACGAGGTGTCAGGTCGAAGCGGCTCCGGCATACCCGGGGCGCGGGCAGTCGGAGGCCGCTCCGCCCGGCCCGTGCCGTCGCCGGACGCGACCCGGCGACGGGTGCTCGCGGTCACCGCGGCGGCGGGTCTCGGCGCGCTCACCGGATGCGGAGGTACCCCCTCCCGTGCCGACCCCGCCCCCAAGGCGTCACCGCCGGGCAGCTCGCGCTCGTCCCCCTCCGCCGGGACCGGGGCTCCGGGCCCGTCCGGCTCCGCGACCGCGCGGCAACCGGCCCGTCCGGTCAAACGGCGCCGTCCCGAACTCCCTCGTGGCGGGCGGGAGTTGTTCCCGCGCTACCGGCTGGTCGGGTTCTGCGGGCTGCCCGATGCCGCGGCGCTCGGCCGGCTCGGGACCGGTGAGCCGGGACAGCGGGCCGCCGAGGTGGAGAAGGTGGCACACCGCTACGCCGCGGGGCGCGAACCGCTGCCCGTGCTCGAACTCCTGGCGACCGTCGCCAATTCCACGGCCGGCCCGGACGGCACCTACCGCTCACGGACGCCCGCTGCGACCATCCGCCGCTTCCACCGCGTGGCGCGCGACCGGCGGGCACTGCTGCTGCTGAACATCCAGCCGGGCCGCGCGTCCGTGCTCGACGAGGTCAAGGCGCTGCGCGACTGGCTCGTCCACCCCGATGTGGGGATCGCGCTCGACCCGGAATGGGAGATGGCCCGCGGTCAGGTGCCGGGTGACACCTACGGGCGGACCGACGGCCATGAGCTGACCGAGGTGGCCCGCTATCTGTCCGGGCTGGTCGAGGCGCACGATCTGCCGCAGAAGCCGCTGGTCTTCCATCAGGTCGCCACGTCCGTCGTGCGCGCGCAGTCCGCGCTGCGTCCCCAGCCCGGTGTGGCACTGATCAAGAGTGCCGACGGCATCGGCTCCCCGGGCCTGAAGCGCGGGACCTGGCAGCGGCTGGTCCATGACCTGCCCGACGGCCTCCACACCGGCTTCAAGCTCTTCTACGAGGAAGACGCCCAGGGCAGCCGGCTGATGACGCCGAAGGAGGTGCTGGCCCTGCGGCCGCAGCCGGAGTACGTGATGTACGAGTGACGCCCCGCGCGCCCCGCCGGGCCCTCGCCGCCCCGCGCAGGCCGAGACGCCGGGCCGCCGCCCGTCCGGCGGGGCCCGGCGCCTGCCGGTGGTGTCGGTGCGTCAGTAGGCGTGCTGGAGCCGCCGTTTGTTCCATGCCTCGTAGGCATGGGCGCCCATCTCGGGGTAGATCTGCTCGATCTTGATCCTGCGCTCGGAGAGCGGCCTTTGGAAGTCCTCGTACTGGAACGAGTCATCGAAGCCGATCTTGGCGGTGTCCTCCAGGTCGCAGCTGTAGTACACCGCGTCCATCCGTGCCCAGTAGATGGCGCTCATGCACATCGGGCAGGGGGCGCCGCTGATGTAGATCTCGTGGCCCTGGAGCATCCGGGCGCGCTCCGGGAGCGGGTCCGGTGACCCCTCGGGGCGGGGGACGTACCTCAGGGTGCTCTCGTTCTGACGGTCCACGGCGATGCTCGGCGCATCCGGGTTGAGGACCTGCACGGCCTTCCGGATCGCCTCGACTTCGGCATGGGCGGTGGGGTCGCCGGTCAGCAGAACGTGGTTCTGCCCGCGGGCGACGATGTTCCCGTTGCGCGCGATGACCGCGCCGAACGGCCCGCCCCAGCCGTTCTCCACGGATTCCGTGGCGAGCCGGACGGCTTCTGCGAGGAGTTCTTTCTGGTCCATTACGGGGTCTCCGATCGGCATCGATTCCTCTGCGGAACGGTAGGGCATATTCTCCATTTGCCCGATAAATCCCTTGTGTACTAGGCTACTCAAGGTGAGCCCCCGTGCAAGCCGTGGTTCCGCGGCCGAGAATGCCACCGTCGTGACCTCGCAGAAGGTGCGCGAGGGACGGATGGATGAGTATCAGCGGTGGCAGGACAAGGCGAATGGCGCGGCCCGTGAATTCGACGGATTTGTGGCCGCCGAGGTATATCCGCCCGGCGCCGGCGAAGAAAATGAATGGGTCACTGTATTCCGGTTTTCCGACATGGACCACTTGACCGCCTGGCTGGATTCGAGCCGGCGGCAGGCGTTGCTCCAGGAGGCGGCCGAACTCTTCGAGGGCCCTCCGACGCAGGAGGTGCTCCGCGGCGGCACCCCCGCCGAGCAGGCCCCGGAAGCGGTCACGGCCGTCATCTCGCACGAGGTGAAGCCGGGACACGAGCAGGCGTTCCTCAACTGGCAGGAGAAAACGCTCGAAGCGCAGGAGAAAGCGCCGGGCTTCATGGGATCCGAGCTGTTCAAGCCGGTCCAAGGCGTGCAGGAACACTGGGTCGTCGTCTTCCGGTTCGACTCGCGTGAACACCTCGACGACTGGCTGGAGTCGGACGTCCGCTCGGCGTTGTTGGACGAGGGACGCAAGCACTTCATCTCGTACGACGTCCGAAAGGTCGGGTCGGCGTTCAGCGGCTGGTTCCAGTTCGACCACGGCAAGGGCGGCTCCGCCCCGCCCAACTGGAAACAGGCGATGTCCGTCGTCCTGGCGCTCTATCCGACGGTGATGGTGCTCAACCTGACCGTGGGCATCGCGCTGGAGAAGCTCACCATCCGCGGGTACATCGGCCTGTTCCTGTCCAACGTGCTGAGCGTCAGCGCCCTGACCTGGCTGCTGATGCCGCTGGTGAACAGGGCGCTCGCCTTCTGGCTGGTGCCCGAACGGTGCACCAGCCGCCGGATCCAGGTGCTGGGCACCGGGGTGGTGGTGCTCGGCTATCTGGTGTCCATCGGTGTCTTCGGTCTGATCACCGGCCAGATCTGGTGAGGAGACCGCGATGTGTCCACCCGTACCGGAACCAGGGCCAGAGGTCACGGGCGCACTGATCCGGCGGGGCGATGCCGGCTACGAGACCGCCCGCTCCCGTGCGGTGTGGAACGCGCTGCTGCCCGAACGGTTCCCCGAGGCCGTCATGCGGGCCGCGTCGGAAGCGGACGTGGCGCACGCCGTGCGCTACGCCCGCGCACACGGGCTGCGGGTGTCGCTGCGTTCCGGCGGGCACAACTGGTCCGGCTCGCCACTCCGTGACGGGAGTCTGCTGCTCGACCTCTCCGGGCTGCGGGAGTGCCGCCTGACGCCCGCGACCGACACCGCCCCGGCGACCGTCACGGTGGAGCCCGCCGCCACCGGACAGGAACTGGTCGCGTTCCTCACCCCGCAGGATCTGGCCTTCCCGGTCGGCCACTGCCCCAGCGTGGCGGTCGGCGGCTTTCTGCTCAGCGGCGGCCTCGGCTGGAACTCCCGTGCATGGGGGGCGTCCTGCGCGGACGTCCTGGAGATCCGGGCCGTCACCGCCGACGGGCGGACGGTCACGTGCAGCGAGCGCGAGCACCCCGAGCTCTTCTGGGCCGCGCGGGGCGCCGGCCCGGGATTCTGCGCGGTCGTCACCCGCTTCCGCCTCGCCCTGCACCCCCACCCCGCCTCGATCATGGCGACCTCCCTGACGTTTCCGATGGCGGCGCTCGCCCGGGTGACCGAGTGGACGGAGCGGGTCGCCCGCGGCCTCCCGCCGTACGTCGAGGTGGCGTTCGTCCTCCAGCCCGCCGAACCGGCCGCGGACGGCGCGCCCGGGCTGCGGATCACGGTCGGTGCCACCGCGTTCGCGGCGACACAGCGGGAGGCACTGCACGCGCTGGAGCCGTTCGCCGACTGCCCCTTGGGTGAACTCGCCGTCACCCGGCAGCCGCCCGCGCCGACCTCCTTCGCCGCCCTGCACGAGGGCGCGGCGGTCCTCTGGCCGCCCCTGCACCGGTATGCGGCGGACACCCTGTGGTCGCCGGAGAGCTATACGACGCAACTGGGCCGGATCGCCGACGTGGTGGCCCGCGCCCCGTCCGGGAAGTCCCTGGTGCTCTCGCCCGTGCAGCCGGTCTCCACGGACCCCGCCCTGCTGCGGAACATGGCCTTCGCCCCGCTCGGCGAGTCCTACCTGGTCTGCTACGGGGTCTGGGAGGACCCGGACGCGGACGACGCGAACGCGCAGTGGGTGCGGGACGTCATGGCCGCCGCCGACCCGCAGGGCGACGGCCCCCACTACATCGCCGAAGCGGACCTGGAGGCCGACGCGGCCCGGCCCCGGCGCTCGTACGCCCCCGCCACCTGGGACCGGCTGCAGGAGGTCAAGGCGCAGTGGGACCCGGACAACGTCTTCCACTCCTACCTCGCCCCGTGACCGGGCTGCGGCGGGCGGACGGGCCGGCCGGGAAGCGGGAACGGCGCCATGGGGGCACCATGGCCCTATGCTGCTGGCCGGTCTCGCCCAGGTGTCGGCGGACGTCGCCGCGACGTCGGCGCGCTCCCGGAAGATCGCGCTGCTGGCGGGGCTGTTCCGGGACGCGGCGCCCCAGGACGTCCCGGTGGTCATCCCGTACCTCGCCGGGCGGCTGCCCCAGGGGCGGATCGGGGTCGGCTGGAGCGTACTGCGCGAGCCGGTCGCGGCCGCCGAGCGCGCCACCCTGACCGTACGCGACGTGGACACCGCGCTGACCGCCCTGGCGCAGGTCTCGGGAGCCGGGGCGCAGGAGGAGCGGCGCAGACTCGTCCGTGCGCTGCTGGCCGCCGCGACGGAGAGCGAGCAGCGGTTCCTGGTCGGCCTGCTGACCGGTGAGGTGCGGCAGGGCGCGCTGGACGCCATCGCGGTCGAGGGGCTCGCCGCCGCCACCCAGGTGCCCGCGGCGGACGTCCGGCGGGCCGTGATGCTGGCGGGGTCGCTCCAGAACGTGGCGCAGGCGCTGCTCGCCGAGGGGCCGGACGCGCTCGCGCGCTTCCGGCTCACCGTCGGCCGGCCCGTCGGGCCGATGCTGGCGCACAGCGCCAAGACGGTGGCCGAGGCCATCGAGAAGCTCGGCGCCTGCGCCGTGGAGGAGAAGCTCGACGGCATCCGCGTACAGGTGCACCGCGACGGGCCGGACGTGCACATCCACACCCGTACCCTGGACGAGGTCACCGACCGGCTCCCCGAAGTCACCGCGCTGGCAAGGGAGTTGCCGGCCGAGCGCTTCATCCTCGACGGCGAGGTGATCGCCCTGGACGGTGCGGGCCGGCCGGTGCCCTTCCAGCGGGTCGCGGGGCGGTTCGGTTCACGGGTGGACGTCGCCGCCGCGCAGGCCGCGCTGCCGCTGTCCCCGGTCTTCTTCGACGTGCTCTCGGTCGACGGCCGCGACCTGCTGGAACTGCCCGCGGCACAGCGGCACGCGGAGCTGGCCCGGCTGGTCCCGGCGCCCCAGCGGGTGCGCCGCCAGGTGGTCGCGGACCCGTCCGACGCCGGGGCCCGCGCGGCCGCCGAGGACTTCTGGGCCGAGACCCTGCGCCGGGGCCATGAGGGCGTTGTGGTCAAGGCGCTGGACGCCCCCTACAGCGCGGGCCGCCGGGGCGCGGCATGGCTCAAGGTGAAGCCCGTGCACACCCTCGACCTGGTGGTGCTGGCGGTGGAGTGGGGACACGGCCGGCGCACCGGGAAGCTGTCCAACCTCCACCTCGGGGCGCGCGCGGCGGACGGCGGATTCGTCATGCTGGGCAAGACCTTCAAGGGGCTGACGGACGCCACCCTCAGCTGGCAGACCGAGCGGCTGCGGGAGCTCGCGGTGGCGGACAACGGCCATGTGGTGACGGTGCGTCCGGAACTCGTCGTCGAGATCGCCTATGACGGACTGCAGACCTCCTCGCGCTACCCGGCGGGCGTGACCCTGCGCTTTGCGCGGGTGGTGCGCTACCGGGAGGACAAGACGGCGGACGAGGCGGACACCGTCGAGACGGTGCTTGCCGCGCACGACGGCGGGGAACAGTAGCCGCCATGGCGGGAAAACGAAGTGCCGGGCTGCTGGTGTACCGCCGCACGGCCGGCGGAGTCGAGGTGCTGCTGGGGCACATGGGCGGCCCGTTGTGGGAGCGCCGGGACGCGAGGGCGTGGTCCGTGCCCAAGGGCGAGTACGTCCCTCCGGAGGAGGCGCAGGACGCCGCCCGGCGGGAGTTCGAGGAGGAGTTGGGGATGCCGCCGCCCGACGGCCGCTACCTTCCCCTGGGGGAGGCCCGCCAGCCGAGCGGCAAGGTGGTGACCGTCTGGGCCGTCGAGGGCGATCTCGATCCGCGGCTCATCGTGCCCGGCACCTTCGAGATGGAGTGGCCGCGCGGCTCCGGGGTGACCGGCAGCTTCCCCGAGATCGACCGGGTGGCCTGGTTCCCGCCGGACGAGGCACGGGAGCGGCTGGTGGCGGGCCAGCAGGTGTTCCTGGACCGGCTGGCGGAGGAACTGGCCGGGGGCGAGGACTGAGCGCCGGAGGCGTACGGGGGGCCGCCCGGAGTCAAGGCGGGCCCGGCGTCGAGGAGTCCAGCCGTCAACGGACCCGGTGCCGCCGGCCCCGCGAGAGCAGCCGGAAAGCCGCCGCCCCGGCAGCAAAAGGGCGCCCCGCGCTCCCCACCTTCACCACCCCGCAGGCCGAAGGCCTCCAGTCGCCCTGTACACCCCCGTTCCCCGCCGGGCAGTCTGGCGGCGGGGCCTGTATGCCGGGCCCCGAACGGGGGGCCCTGGCCACAGGGTCATGAGCATGCCGCGGGGGCCGCATGTTGCGCATCCACTTCGAAGACCGGGATCTGGCACGCGTACAGATCGCCGCCGAACCCGATCCGCTCTGGGAAACGGTGCTGGCCATGCACCAACTGGCGCCGCCGGGGCGCGGGGTGCCGGTCTACGGCGCCTGGCGCGCCAGGGCCCGCCGCGAACTGCACGAGCGGGGGCTGACCCGCGCGGCCGGGCTGATCGGCGCCCTGGCCCCGGCCGACGCCGCCTACTTCCCGGACTTCCTCACCCCCGATGCGGCCCGGGACGGCCTGGCCGCGGGCCTGGCCGCGCTGCGGGACACGCCCCGGGCGCGGCTGGCCGCGGAGGGCGCGCGGGCCGGGCTGCCGGCCCGGCTCCCGCGCTGGACCGGCGCCCTGGTCGCGGGCAGCCGCCAGCCACTCGACGAACTGGCCGCCGCGCTCCAGGAGGTGCACCGCACGGTCGTCGCCCCGGACTGGACCCAGGCGGCCGCCACGGTCGACTCCGACCGGGGCGCCCGCGCCCGCACCCTCTGCCGCGACGGCGTCGACCGGCTGCTCCACACCTTCCGTCCCGCGCTGCGCTGGGAGCCACCGGTGCTGTACGCCGACTACCCCTGCGACCGCGATCTGTGGCTCAACGGGCGTGGGCTGCGGCTGATTCCGTCCCATTTCTGCTGGCGCAGACCCATCGCCCTCGCCGACCCCGGCCTGCCGCCGGTGCTGGTCTACCCGGTGGAACACCCCACGTCCTGGGCGCCGGCCGGCCCCCGCAGCTGCCATCCGCAGGCGCTGTCCACCCTGCTCGGCCGCACCCGGGCCCGTATCCTCGCGGCCCTCGACGACCCGGCCACCACCGGTGAACTCGCCCGCCGCCTACGGGTCTCCGCCCCCTCGGCCAGCGAGCACGTGAGCGCGCTGCGCGAGGCCAACCTCGCCCGGAGCCGGCGGGACGGCGGCTGTGTCGTCCACGCCCTCACCCCGCTCGGCACGGCGCTGCTGCACGGCGAACTCGCCCCCGCACGCACCGTCGCAGGTGGCGGAGCCCGTCGGCCGTCCGGCCTCACGGCCGTACCTGGATCTTCCTCCCTTCGCCGGCCTGGAAGCGGCCCATCGCCTCGGCGTAGCGGTCCAGCGGCAGCCGGTCGCTGATGAAGACCTCCGGGTCCAGGACCCCGGCCGCGAAGAGCTCCGCGGCGCGCTCATAGCTGTGCAGGACCGCCATCGAGCCGGTGATGGTGATCTCCTGGTTGTAGATGCGGTAGGGCTCGATGACGGCGCGGGCCGCGTAGTCGGCAACCCCGAACTGCAGGAAGGTGCCGCCCTTGCCGACCCGTCCCAGCGCGTCCTGGATGGCGTGCTGGTTGCCGGTGGCGTCGATGACCACGTCCCAGCCGCGCGGGCGGTCCAGTTCGTCGGCGGAACCGGCCGCGGCGCTGCAGCCCAGGGTGCGGGCGGTGGCCAGCCGGTGGGGGTTGATGTCGACGACATCGACGCCGGCCGCGCCGGTGCGCTTGGCGAGCTCCAGCATCATCAGGCCCATCGTGCCCGAGCCGTAGATCAGGACCCGGGTGCCCAGTTGCGCCGAGCGCAGGATGTCGTAGCCGCGGACGGCGCAGGAGAGCGGCTCGATCAGGGCGGCGTCCTCGGTACGGACGTGCTCGGGCAGCTTGATGCAGTTCGCGACCGGCGCGACGGCGAATTCGGCGGCGCCGCCGGCCGTGGTCACCCCGATCGCGGACCAGCGCTCGCAGAGGTTGTTGCGGCCCAGGCGGCAGTAGTGGCACTCGTAGCAGTAGAGGGACGGGTCGACGGCCACCCGGTCGCCCTCGGTCAGTTCGGTCACGGCGCTGCCGGTGGCGACGACCGTACCGGCGAACTCATGGCCCGGTACGACGGGCAGGGTGGGGGCGAACTCGCCCTGGAGGATGTGCAGGTCGGTGCCGCACAGTCCGCAGGCGGCGACCGAGACCACGACCTCGCGGGGGCCGGGCGTGGGGTCGTCGACGGTGGCGACCTCGACCTTGCCGGGGGCGCTGATCACTGCGGCTTTCATTTCACGGCTCCGAGCGAGAGGCCCTGGACGAGCTTGTCCTGGGCGGCGAACCCGGCGATGAGCACCGGGAGGGAGATGACGGTGGCGGCGGCGCACACCTTGGCCAGGAAGAGACCCTGGCTGGTGACGAAGCCGGTCAGGAACACCGGTGAGGTACCGGCCACGATCCCGGTCAGGACCCGGGCGAACAGCAGCTCGTTCCAGCTGAAGATGAACGAGATCAGGGCCGTTGCCGCGATGCCCGGCATGGCCACCGGGGCGACGATCCGGAGCAGGGTGGTGTGCAGCCCCGCGCCGTCGATCGACGCGGCCTCCAGCATCTCGACCGGGACCTCGGAGAGGAAGGAGCGCATCATCCACACCGCGATCGGCAGGTTCATCGAGGTGTAGAGGATGATCAGTAGCCAGATGTTGTCCAGCATTCCGCTGTTCTGCGCGACGAGATAGATCGGCAGCAGTCCGGCGATCAGCGGCAGCATCTTCGTGGAGAGGAAGAAGAACATCACATCGCTCCACTTGCGCACCGGTTTGATCGACAGCGCGTACGCCGCGGGGACGGCCAGCGCCAGGACCAGCAGCGTGGAGATGACCGAGGCGGTGAGCGAGTTGATGAGCGGTGGCCAGGGGCTCACGCCGGTGCCCGCGCCGAAGAACTCGCGGTAGCCGTGCAGGGTGAGCGAGGCGCCGAGGCTGGGCGGGTTGGTCGCCGCGTCCGTCTCGCTGTGGAAGGACGTCAGCACCATCCACGCGACGGGAAGGAAGAAGGCGATTCCGCACAGCCAGGCCACCAGGCCCAGCAGGCTTCCGGTACGCCGGCGGCGCAGGCCGGTCAGGGGTGCGCTGTTCATCGGGTGACCTCCTCGCGCAGCAGGGACGAGACGGTGCGCAGCGCGAAGGTGGCCGCGACCAGCGAACACAGCACCACGACGACGCCCTGCGCGGACGCCCGTCCGTAGTCATGGGCCTGGTAGAAGGTCTGATAGATGGTGTACGGCAGGTTGGCGGTGCCCAGCCCGCCGGAGGTGATGGTGAACACCGCGTCGAAGTTCTGGACGACGTAGATGGTGCCCAGCAGCGCGGCCAGCTCCAGGTAGCGCCGCAGATGCGGCAGGGTCAGATAGCGGAAGATGTCGAAGGGCGAGGCGCCGTCCATCCGGGCCGCTTCGACCGCGTCGGCCGGCCGGCTCTGCAGCCCCGCCAGCAGGATCAGCATCATGAACGGTGTCCACTGCCAGATCAGTGACACCTCCACCGCGGCGAGCGGCGATTGGGTCATCCAGTCCGGCTGCGGTGGATCGTTGCTGCCGAACAGCCCCCATATCCACGTCAGCGCGCCGTTGATCAGCCCGTACGAGGCGTTGTAGAGGGCGTGCTTCCACAGCAGGGCGGACGCCACCGGTACCACCAGGAACGGGGTGATGAGCAGGGTCCGGACGATGCCGCGGCCGCGGAAGCTCCGGTCCAGCAGCAGCGCCAGGCCCAGCCCCAGCAGCAGGCTGACCAGCACCACGGTGACCGTCAGCAGCACCGTCGTACCCACCGACGACCGCATCGCGGGGTCGGAGAAGACCGCCACATAGTTGTCGAAGGCGGCGAAGCCGCGGCTGTCGGGGGCGAGGGCGTTCCACCGGGTGAAGGAGATCACCACGGTTGCCACGAACGGCAGTTGGGTGACGATGATCAGGAAGATCAGCGCGGGCAGCAGGGGCGCCCGCCGGGCCCAGTCCTTGGCCCGCCGTGTGTGCCGGGCGCGGGCGGCTTGCGGTCCGGGAGCGGTGACGACGGCCTCCACCTGCCGGGTCGCCTCAGCGGTCTGCGTGCGCATCGGCAACCTCCTGCGCCAGCCGCTGGCTCTTCTTCAGGGCCTCGGGCACGCTCTGCTTGCCGGCGATCGCCGAGCTCACCTCGTTGGAGACCTTGGTGCCGAGGTCGGCGAACTCGGGGATCCCGACGAACTGGATGCCGGGGGCCGGGCGCTGCTGAACGCCGGGGTCGTTGGGCCGGGCCGAGGTGATCGCCTGCTGGGTCGCACGGGCGAAGGCCGCCGAATTCTTCAGGTACTGCGGGTTCCGGTAAAGGGAGGCCCGCTTTCCTCCGGGCACCTTCGACCACCCCAGTGTGCGGCCCACCAGCTCCTCGTACTTCTGGCTGGAGGCCCAGCGGATGAACTTCCACGCCGCGTCCTGATGCTTACTGGCCTTCTGCAGGCCCCATGCCCAGGTGTAGAGCCAGCCCGAGCTGGCCGTCTTCTCCACCGGCGCCGGTGCGTAGCCGACCTTCCCGGCGACCTTGGAGTCGGAGCTCTCCAGCGAGCCCGCGCCGGCCGTCGCGTCGTACCACATGCCGACCTTGCCCTGCTGCATGTCGTTGAGGCACTCGGTGTAGCCCGCCTGCGGTGCGCCCGCCTCGCCGTGCTTGCGGACCAGGTCGACGTAGAACTGGGTGGCCTTGGTGAACTCCGGGCTGTCCAGCTGGGCCTTCCAGCCCTTGGTGAACCAGGTGCCGCCGAAGGTGTTGGCGACGGTGGTCAGCGGGGCGACCACCTGGCCCCAGCCGACCTGGCCACGCAGGCAGATGCCCTTCATGCCCTTGTGGAGTCCGTCCAACTTCCCTGCCATGTCAGCGACTTGCTGCCACGTGGGGTGTGCGGGCATGGTCAGTCCGGCCTCCTTGAAGAGGTCCTTGCGGTACATCAGGAACGACGACTCGCCGTAGAACGGCTCTGCGTAGACCTTGTCGTCGGCGGCGGTGAGGGATTTGCGTACCGGGTCGAGAATGTCGCTCTGGTTGAACTCCGGGTCCTTCTCGGCCAGATCGCCGAGCGGGGAGAGCCAGCCGTTGCGGGCATAGATCGGCGTCTCGTAATTGCTCAGGCTCGCCACGTCGTACTGTCCGGCCTGGCTGGAGAAGTCCTGGCTCATCTTGTCGCGCAGATCGTCCTCCGGCAGCACCGTGAAATTCACCTTGATGCCGGTCTCCTTGGTGAAGTGCTTCGCGGTCAGCCGCTGCAGATCCACCATCTGCGGGTTGTTCACCATCAGTACGTTGATGGTCTGCGGACCGCCGCCGTCCGCGCTGTTGGCGCCGCTGAAGCAGCCCGTGGCGGTCAGCGACAGGGTCAGCGCGATCGAGGTCAGCGCTATGGCGCGACCGGTACGGCCTCGTCCGAGGGAACGTGCTCTCACGGCTCTTGCCTTTCTGGGGACGGAATGCGGGGACAGCGGAATGCGGAGATATCGGATAAATCGGTTATGGAAGGGGGTGATGGCGTGCGCGGGCACGGTCGGATCGCCGCACGAAGGCCGGGGGATCCGGCCTGCGGGCAGCGGCTGTGGGCTGTCGTAGGGGATGTCGTACGGGGCCGGTCGTCCGGGCGGCCCCCGCCCGGGTCAGACCCGGAGTACCTGCGGCCCCAGGAGGGAGTAGCGATGGGCCTCCGCCGCGGAGAGTCCCGCGTCGGTGACGATCGTGTCGAAGTCGCTGACGTCGGCGAACCGGCAGAAGCTGCTGGCGCCGAATTTGCTGTGCACCGCGATCAGCACCCGCCGCCGCGAGGAGCGGACCGCCTGCTCCTTCACCTCGGCGACCGCCGGATCGGGGGTGGTCAGCCCGTGCTCCCGGGAGACGCCGTTCGCCCCCAGGAACGACAGGTCGATCACGAACCGGGCGAGCATGTCCCGGGCCCAGGAGCCCACCGTCGCCTGCGTGCCGGAGCGGACCCGCCCGCCGGCAAGCAGGACGGTGGTCGACTCGGACGCCGCGACCAGTGACGCGGTCCGCAGCGATGCGGTGATCACGGTCAGCGGACGGTCGGTGGGCAGCAGCATCGCGACCAGCTCCGGGGTGTAGCCCTCGTCGATGAACACCGTCTCGGCCTCACTCACGAGGGTGGCCGCCGCCGCGGCGACCCGGCGTTTCTCGTCCACCTGCTGGGTCTGCCGCCGGGCGAGCGTGGTCTCGAAGCCGGCGCTCTCGACCGGGTACGCCGCCCCGTGGGTACGCCGGACCAGGCCGCGGCGCTCCAGCTCGCTCAGATCGCGCCGTACGGTCTCGCGAGCGACCCCGAACTCCTCCGCAGCATCGGCGACCTCGACCCGGCCGGTCTGCCGGGCGAGCGCGAGGATGCGGTGCTGGCGTTCCTCGGCCCTCATGGCTCACTCCTGGCTGAATCTGATCGTTTCGGCTTTGCGTTCGGTCACGGGGCTGCCCGTTTCCGCCCGCATCAGGTTTATAGCAACCAGGGTGGCGCGAAAGGTCGCCCGTAACCACAGAAAACCTGCCCGTTTCTGCCCGCGCCGGGGTGCTGTCAGCCTGGCCAGGTGCACGAACGGGTGCCCGTACGGGCCTGGTGAGGGGCCCGTACGGCGGCGGGCACGGCCGGCGGGCGGGCCCGGAGGTCGTGCGCCGGCGGGCCGTGGCGGTGGTGCGGCGGACGGCGGCGCTTAGTCTGGACGGCATGAGCTCGGAGATGCGGTCGTTGGCGGTCACTGCGATCGTGCAGGCGGATGAATGCGCGGTGCTGCGCGTCAGCGGGGAGCTGGACCTCCGGACCGAGCAGGCGTTTCTCGCCGAGGCGCGGTCGGTGGTCTCGGCCGGTCACCGCTTCCTCGTGCTCGACCTGACCGCCCTGCGCTTCTGTGACTCCCGGGGGCTGAGCTGTCTGCTCGCCCTGGAGTGGCTGTGCCGGCGGCTGGAGGGCCGGCTGCTGCTGGCCTCGCTCGGCGTACGGATGCTGCGACTGCTGGTCGGCACGCAGTCCCTCAACGTCTTCTCCTGCTACCCCACCGTCGGCCATGCGCTGGCCGCGGTCCCCGACACCACCCGCCCGGCCTGGCCGCCCGCGATGACGGAGTCCGCCGAGGACCCGGACGAGGTGTGAAACGGGCCGGTCAGCCGGCCGGACAGGGCCCGCCCAGCCAGGCGTCGTCGAACCGGGCGAAGGTGATCTTCCGGTAGGGGCCGGACTCGTAGAGCAGCCCGAAGGTCCCGTCCCGCAGCCGGGTCAGCGTCGAGTACGCGGCCGGGCCCGGGGTGACGACCCGGGCAAGGGGCCAGCTCGCGCCGTCGTCGCAGGACATCCGCACGGTGAGGTTCCGGCGGGCGCCGGTGCTCGCCGTATTGCTGAACAGCAGCCGGTGCGCCCGCGCCCGCCGCGGCGACGCCGCCGGGTCGTAGCGCAGGATCGCGGCATTGTTGCCCGGATCGATCAGCTCGTCGTCCGCCACCGGTGTGCTGTAGCTCAGCCCGCCGTCCCGGGAGTAGGCCACCAGCCGCTTTCCGGCGCCGCGGGTCCGGCTGTTGAGCAGGATCCGGCCGTCGGCCAGCTCGACGGTCTTGTTCTCGTCCATCAGCGGCCCCACCGGCGTCCCCAGGCGCCAGTTCGCGCCATGATCGTCGCTGTACGCGCTGGCCGCCCACATACTGCCGTCGGCCTTACGGAACGCGTACTGCTGCAGCAGCCGTCCGCCGGCCAGCTGGATGCCGGAGCCCGACGAGGCGAAGATGCCGTGCCATGACGGGTCCTTGAGGTCGTGGGTGATCCGCCGGATGCGCCAGCTGCGGCCGCCGTCGTCCGAGTAGCCGTAATCGGTGTGCAGCACCGTGGTGCTGTCGTGCGCGTTGCCCGCCCCCGCCGTACGGAACCCGACGCCCTGGGGCGCATACGCATGGAAGAGGAAAACCCGGCCGGTCTCCCGGTCCGCGAGCAGACTCGGGTCGCCCGCCCCCACCCCGCCGTCGTAGTCCACGGCCGCCTGCGGCGCGCTCCAGGTACGCCCCCGGTCGGTGCTGCGCCGCACCATCACATCCACATTGCCGGGCAGATCGGCCGCGCTGTCGTTCCGCCGGTCGAAGGCCGCGACGAGGGTGCCGTCCGCCAGCGTGGTCAGCGCCGGGATGCGATAGGTGTGCGCACCCTGGCCGGACACCGCCAGATCGGTGGTCTCGTACAGCGGTGGCCGTACGGCGCCGCGCTGCGCCGCGGCGGCGGGCGGCACCGGGGCGGTCAGCAGCCCGGCACCGACGGCGAGCAGGGCGGCCGGTGCGACCAGGCGGGCGGCTCTCACCGGGACCTCCAGGACGGGGCGCGGCACGGCGTGCAGCGGGCAGCGGGCGGCACGGAGGCATCGGACGGCGGCAGGTCCTGTGAATCTAAGGTCCGGGTGACACCGCGTCCATTTCACTGGGCGAGGGGAGTGAGGGGTGGTCAGCGGCCAACAGGAGCGGGGGTCGGCGGGCCGGCGGCGGCCACGCCCCGGCCGCCGGGGCGCTCGGCCCGCCCTGATCGCCCCGCTGCTCGGCCCGCCCCGGTCGCGCCGCCCTGATCGCCCCGCCCTACTCGGCCCGCCCGAGATCCCGGACGAGCGTGGGGGAGGGGCGGGGAATCACCCCGAAGTCCTCGTCCTCGCCGTCCACCGCAAGGCGGTTGATCACCTTCTCCAGGGCGTCCGGCAGGGTCGGGGCGAGCCCGCTGTGCCACTGGACCAGGAGGTTGTGCCGGGCGGAGTCCGGCAGCAACTGCTTCTCGTCGAACGCGGCCACGCAGCGGCGCTCTTCGTCGGGCGCGTGCGCGGCCTGCTCGCGCCAGTAGGCGGCGTCGCGGTACTCGCCGTTGCGGCGGTGCGCCAGATACAGGCAGTAGGCGGCGGTCCGGCTGCCGGCGCCGGCGCCGAAGTGCCACCAGAAGTGCGCCGCGTCGCTGCGTCCGGTGATGTGCAGCAGACAGGCGAAGACCAGCGCCCCTTCGGGGTCGATGCGGTGGTCGTTGACCAGCCGCTCCAGGCTCGCCGCGGCCGCCGCGGCATTGACCACCAGGGCACACGCCAGCTGGAGCTCATGGGTGGCCTCGTCGCGGGCGCTGGGGTAGGTGCTGGGTGCGCTCTGCCCGTCGCGGAGCGTGGGCACCGTCGGCGGCGGGCCGTCCGGGTCCGCCGTCCCGGGCCGGCGGGCGGTGCCCAGGCCGCCGAGCGCACCTGTGTCGTCGAGGTCGTGGAATCCGGACAGGCCCTCGATCCAGGACACCGCCGCGGCCGCGCTGAGCAGCGTCTCCACGGTCTCCCTGCGGTCGGCGGGACGGATGTGCGACATGGTCAGTTCCCCCTGGAATTTCCCTGGTCGATGCCGAGCGCGGCGGCGAGCTTGCGCTTGCCGCGGCTTGCGTAGGAGCGCACGGTGACTTCGTCGACGCCGAGCAAGGAGCCGATCTGTCCGTCGCTGTACCCGATGACATGGCGCAGCACGATCACATCGCACTGCCGTTCCGGCAGCCGGGCGATGGCCGCGTACAGGCCCAACTGGCTCTCCAGCATGGCGAATTGCTGCTGGCACTCGCGCAGCAGGGCGTGGGTGACGACGGCGAAGGCGGCGGTCTCGGTGAGCGCGGTGGGCTGCTGGTGGTCGTAGAGCCACTCCACCACCCGTTCCTTGAGCACCGACCAGGCGTACGCCTCCACCGAGGCCTGCCGCAGCGCATGCGGCCACAGCCGGCCGAGCCGCTCGTAGGCCGCCCGGGTCACCTCGCGGGCCGCGGCCTGGCTGCCGGTGTGCAGATAGGCGTACGTCAGCCACTTGCGTGCGTGGGTCGACAGGAACGCCTCGAACGTGATCGACAGCTGGCGGTCGAACGGAACCGGTGTGACGGCCGGGAGGCCACAGCGGGGTGGTGCCGCTAACTCCGCGGTACGGACCTGCGCCGGAGCGCACGCCGGTGGCGGTCGGTCCCGGTCTACGCTCACGAGCCGTCCTCGTTCCGGTTGCCGTGCACCGCCTCCGGGCGCCGAGACGGGCCGGCAGCGGGAGGGCGGTTGCCCTCACCCTCCAATGAACCCGAAAGTACGCCCGTTTGTGGCACCGCGAGGGCAAAAATCTTCCGTAGCGTATTCATATGACTACGCATGACGGTGGCATGTGACCGCCGGTGGCAGCGGGCGGCAGTGGCCGCCGTGTACCTCGCCCGGTGTGCTCCGGCATGTTCCAGGTCGTACGGGGCAGTGCTCCAACAGCCAGGCGCACGGCGGTGCATGACGCGCCGCCGGGGTGCGCGGCTGGCGAGGGGGAGGCACCGTGCGCCGGTAAGGGGCGGCGGGAGCCTATGGCGTACTGGGGAGGCAGCACACGATGAGCGAGCACGAGTCCGTGGTGGACCTGGAGCTGGACCGGGCCCACTCGTCCCGGATCTACGACTACTTCCTGGGCGGCAAGACCAATTTCCTGGCCGACCGGATGGCCGCCGGCAGCGTGCTCGGGGTGTTCCCCTCCGCGCTGGTCGCGGCCCGCATCAACCGCGAGTTCATGCACCGCGCCACCCGCGTCCTGGCCGCATCCGGTATGCGGCAGTTCCTCGACATCGGCACCGGTATCCCCACGGCGCCGAACCTCCACGACATCGCCCAGGGCATCGCCCCCGACGCCCGGGTGGTCTACACCGACAACGACCCGATCGTCCTCGCGCACGCCGCGGCCCTCCTGCGCAGCACCCCCGAGGGGCGGACCGCGTACGTCCAGGCCGATGTCCACGACCCCGAGGGCATCCTCAAGGCGCCGCAGCTCCTGGACACCCTCGATCTGCGCCGCCCGGTCGCGCTCAGCCTGAACGCGCTGATGCACTTCGTCCCCGACGACGGCCAGGACCGCGCGCACGACATCGTCGAGCGCCTCAAGGCCGCGCTGCCCAGCGGCAGCACGCTCACCATGAGCCATGCGACGGAGGACTTCAGCCCCGCGGTCATGGACAAGATCATCAAGATCTACGGCGAGGCGGGCACCCGGCTCCAGTTCCGCTCCCGCGCCGCGTTCCAGCGCTTCTTCGACGGCTGGGAGCTGCTGGAGCCGGGCGTGGCCCTCTCCCACCAGTGGCGCCCGGACCATCCCGAGGACGCCAACCATGTCACCGACGCGGAGGCCGCCTGCTACGCGGGCGTCGCGCGCAAACCCTGAGCGCGACGGGGCAGGCGGCCTCCGCGTCGGTGACCCTCACTCCTTGCGGTAGCCGTACGCCTCCCCGGCGGCCGCCGCGACCGCGTCCAGATCCGCTCCGGTCGAGGCGGTGACCACGGCGGCCACCGCGCCCTCCACGAACGGTGCGTCCACCAGCCGTGCGCCTTCGGGGAGTTCATCGCCCTCGGCGATCAGCGACTTCACGGTCAGTACGGCGCTGCCCAGATCGACCAGGATCGCCACCCCGGCCCCGCGGTCCACCGCCCGGGCCGCCTCGGAGATCAGCTCCGCACTCGTCCCCAGCCCGCCGTCCGGACCGCCGCCCGCGGCGGCCACCGGCACCGTGTCACCGGCACCGGCGAGCCCGACCGCCAGCGTCGCCACCGATTCGGCGACCGGCGCGCTGTGCGACACCAGCACCACCCCGACAAGTGCACCCGCACCGCCGGCCGTACCGCCCGTCGTCGGCTCGCTCACTTCGCCACCTCCGCAAGGGCCGCGAACAGCAGCGCCGAGGACGTCGCACCCGGGTCCTGATGCCCGATGCTGCGTTCGCCCAGATAGCTCGCCCTGCCCTTCCTGGCCAGCATCGGTACGGTCGCCAGCGCGCCCTTCTCGGAGGCCGCGGCCGCCGCGTCGAAGGAGGTGGCCAGGGCCTCGATCCCCGGCACCAGCGCATCGAGCATCGTCTTGTCGCCCGGCGCCGAGCCGCCGAGCTGTGCCACCGCGTCGACTCCGGCGCCCAGCCCCGTCCGCAGCTCCTCCGCGGACACCTGCGGCGCCTCGCCGAAGGCCTTGCCGGCCCGCCGCAGCAGCGTCCCGTACAGCGGCCCGGACGCCCCGCCCACACTGGAGATCAGCTTCCGTCCGGCGGCGATCAGCGCGGCGCCGGGCGTCGCCGGCGGCTCCGCGTCCAGCGCGGTGACCACGGCCGCGAAGCCGCGCTGCATATTTCTCCCGTGGTCGGCGTCACCGATGGGGGAGTCCAGCTCGGTGAGCCGGTCGGCCTCCCGGTCGATGACGGCGGCCGCCGCCGTCATCCAGCGTACGAAGAATCCGGCATCCAGCACTGTTTCGGACACGGACTACTCTCCTTGGTCGTTCGGGCACTCAACAAGAAAGCGGGTACGGCGCGGGCTCACCGGCCCCAGCGGAGTCCCGCGGTCTGCACCGGCGCATCCCACAGCCGCAGCAGTTCCCCATCCACCTGACACAGCGTCACCGAACAGCCCGCCATGTCCAGCGAGGTCACATAGTTCCCCACGAGCGTGCGGGCCACCGCCACGCCCCGTTCGTCGAGCACCCGGCGGACCTCCGCCTGGAACCCGTACAGCTCCAGCAGCGGGGTCGCACCCATGCCGTTGACCAGCACCAGCACCGGCAGTCGCGGGTCCAGCTCCGCCAGGACCGCATCGACCGCGAAGTCCGCGATCTCACGGGAGGTCATCATCGCGCGGCGCTCGCGCCCCGGCTCACCGTGGATCCCGACCCCCAACTCCAGCTCCCCGGCCGGGAGATCGAACGTCGGGCTGCCCTTCGCCGGCGTCGTACAGGCGCTCAGCGCCACCCCGAAGCTGCGCGAGGACGCCACGACCTGCCGGGCCAGCGACTCCACCCGCTCCAGCGGCATGCCCTCCTCGGCCGCGGCCCCCGCGATCTTCTCCACGAACAGCGTCGCGCCGGTACCGCGCCGCCCCGCGGTGAACGTCGAGTCGGTCACCGCGACATCGTCATCGACGAGCACGCTGGCCACCTGCACCCCCTCGTCCTCCGCCAGCTCCGCCGCCATCTGGAAGTTGAGCACGTCCCCGGTGTAGTTCTTCACGATGAAGAGCACGCCGTGGCCGCTGTCCACGGCGGCCGCGGCACGCACCATCTGATCGGGCACCGGTGAGGTGAAGACCTCGCCCGGACAGGCGGCATCCAGCATGCCGGGCCCGACGAACCCCCCGTGCAGCGGCTCGTGCCCGCTGCCACCCCCGGACAGCAGCGCGACCTTGTCCGCCACCGGCGCGTCCCGCCGCACGATCACCCGGTTCTCGACATCCACCACCAGCTCCGGGTGCGCCGCGGCCATCCCGCGCAGCGCATCGGCCACCACGGTTTCGGCGACGTTGATCAGCATCTTCATGGGTACCTCCTGGTGAGACTGGCAGTGGGCCCTCTGACCGGCGTTTTTCCAGGTCATGGTAGGGATGGCGCGGTTGATCCCGGTAGTCTCCGGCGGTGCGAAGCGGGTGTGGGCAGGCTGATGCTGACCTCGTGCGGACTGTGCTGATGGCGTATCAGATGGCGGTACGGGCCTCCGGGATGTCGAGGAGCGGCGGGGACCAGTATCGGACGGTGAGGGGCCCGGCGGCACTGCTGCGTGCTGGTGTCGTTGTGCTCTCTGTAGTGCATTCACCTTGGGTTGCTCGCGGGCGTGCCTTCCCTGCGGTCGTGGCCCCCGGGGGTGCGCCCCTGGTTTCTCCGGGAGAGGGGTGGGCGGACCAACAGGGTGGGTGTCCCGCGTGTCGGTGTCCCGGGGTGTCACTGTGACGTGACGTGGCTGCTTCCCTGATCCGGTCGGGCGTCAAACCTGTGAGTGGGGCATCGCTGTGTCGGTGTTGGTGCCGGTTCTGCGGTGGCCGGTGCTGCCGCCGGCCGGCCGCGGCCGTGGCGCCGGGCCGCTCAGGTGCGGCGGCGGCCGGCTGTCTTGCGGACGCCGTATGCGGCGGCACCGACCGCGAACACCGCGGCCCCCCACAGGACCGAGGCCAGTGGCAGGGCGAAGGCCAGTGCCAGGCAGCCGGCCGTGCCGACGATCGGGACGAGCCGGGGCGGGCGGCCCTCGGCGGGGGAGAGGGTCCAGGCGGAGGCATTGGCGAGGGCGTAGTAGGCCAGCACGCCGAACGAGGAGAAGCCGATCGCGCCGCGCACGTCCGTGGTGGCGGCGAGGACGGCGACCACCGCGCCGACGGCGAGCTCGGCACGGTGCGGCACCTTGGTGCGCGGGTGGATTGCGGCCAGCGCGTGCGGCAGGTGCCGGTCGCGGGCCATCGCGAGAGTGGTGCGCGAGACCCCGAGGATCAGCGCGAGCAGGGACCCGAGTGCCGCGACGGCCGCGCCGGCCCGTACCACCGGTGCCAGGGCCGGGACGCCGGCCGTACGCACCGCCGCCACCAGCGGCGCCGCGGTGTGGGCGAGGCGGTCGGACCCGAGGACGGACAGCACCGCGACCGCGACGCCCGCGTACACCACCAGCGTGATGCCGAGCGCGAGCGGGATCGCGCGGGGGATGGTCCGCCCGGGATCGCGGACCTCCTCGCCGAGGGTGGCGATGCGCGCATAGCCGGCGAAGGCGAAGAACAGCAGGCCGGCCGCCTGCAGCACCCCGGCGAAGGAGGCGTCCGCCCCGAGGTCCAGGCGGGCCGGGTCGGCGGTGCCCGAGGTGAGGCAGGCGGTGGCCACGGCGGCGAGCACCGCCAGGACGACCGCGACGATCCCCCTCGTCAGCCAGGCGGACTTCTGCACCCCGGCGTAGTTCACCGCGGTCAGCGCCACCACCGCCGCCACGGCAACGGCACGCGCCTGACCGGGCCATACGTAGGAGCCGACGGTCAGGGCCATCGCCGCGCAGGAGGCGGTCTTGCCGATCACGAAGCCCCAGCCGGCCAGATAGCCCCAGAAGTCCCCGAGGCGCTCGCGGCCGTAGACGTAGGTGCCACCCGAGCGGGGGTAGCGGGCGGCCAGGCGCGCGGAGGAGGTCGCGTTGCAGTACGCCACCACCGCGGCCAGCGCCAGGGCCGGCAGCAGACCCGGCCCGGCCGCCGACGCGGCCGGAGCGAGCGCGGCGAAGATCCCCGCGCCGAGCATCGACCCGAGCCCGATCACCACGGCGTCGTACACGCCCAGCCGCCGGTCCAGCTCTCCCGCTCCGGCAGATTGCGCCGACGTATCCATCGCTCGCTCCTCGAAAAGGGCCCCACGGCCGGACCACGGTTTCCGGCACCGGCGCAGGTTAGAGCACCAAGGTGGCAGGCAGGTTTCCCCGCTCGCCCCGTCCGCGGCGTCGGGCGTACGGGGCGGACTCCACCACGCGCCACTGCCGCTCGACCGCGCACCGCGCCACCGCCGCTTGGCTGCGCACCGCGCCACCGCCGCTTGGCTGCGCACCGTGCCACCGCCGCTTGGCTGCGCACCGCGCCGTCGCAGCGCCCCCGGCCCCCGGAGCCGCCGCCCGCCCGCGCCCGGTCCATACGGCCGCCCGCCCGGCATCGGCGTCAACACCCGAGGCGGACACGGTGAGTTGTCTGCGCCCGGCGCACACCATTTCCACGGCGAAGCGGCGTGCCCCTTCACTCGTTCGGCTGTTAAGTCGGTTATGGATACTTCTCGTTCGCGCAGCCGGACCGTCCTCGGCACTCTCGCAGCACTGTTACTCCTCGCCCTCACGGCGGTGGCGGGACCCACCGCCACCGCCGTCCATCAGCCGCCACCCGCGGCGGACGCCGCGGCGGTCCGTGACTGGAACGCCATCGCCACCGACACCATCAGCACCAACCTCGGCCCCACCCGCCCCTCCGGGCAGGCGGTCATGTGGCACGGGTTCGTGTCGGCCGCTGTCTACAACGCCGTGGTCGGCATCCAGGGTCGCTACGCCCCGTACAAGTGGCGGGCACGCGGGCCCTCCACCGCCTCGCCCGAGGCGGCGGCCGTGACCGCCGCCCACCACGTACTGGTCGCCTACTTCCCCGCCTCCCGGACGTCGCTCGATGCCGCGTACGCCGATTCCCTCGCCAGGATCCCCGACGGTACGGCGAAGACGCAGGGCGTGGCCTTCGGGGCACGCGCCGCCGAGCACCTCATCGCCCTGCGCGAAGGCGACGGCCGGTTCGCCACGGTGGAGTTCACCATGCCGCCCGCGCCCGGCGTCTGGCGGCCCACCCCGCCCGCCTACCTGCCCTTCATCGACACCTGGCTCGGGAAATTGCGCCCCATGGTGCTCACCTCCCCGGCCCAGTTCCGTCCCGGCGGGCCGCCCGCGCTGTCCTCGGCCCGCTACGCCCAGGACGTGAACGAGGTGAAGACCATGGGGGCGAGAACCGGCTCGCCACGCACCCCGCAGCAGACCGAGACCGCGCTGTTCTTCGGCGGCAGCCTGGTGGTGCAGCTCCAGTCGGCCTTCCGCGACTACACCGCCCGGCACGATCTGGACATCGCCGACACCGCGCGGCTGGTCGCCGCGGCGAACGCGTCGGCCACCGACGCCGTCGTCACCGCCTGGAACGCCAAACTCCACTACGGCTTCTGGCGGCCCATCACCGCCATCCAGCTCGCCGACACCGACGGCAACCCCGCGACCGACCCCGACCCGCAGTGGCAGCCGCTGCTCATCACCCCACCGCACCCCGACTACCTCAGCGGTCACACCACGGTCGCCGGCGCCGTGACCCGGACCCTGACCGGCATCCTCGGCACCGCGCACCTCGACCTCAATGTCTCCTCCGAGGCCACCGGCACCACACGGCACTACGACGACGGCGTCCGGTTCAACGAGGACATGATCAACGCCCGGGTCTGGGCCGGAATCCACTTCCGCACCGCAGACGTCGCCGGCTGCCACGCCGGCAACCGCATCGGCGCCTGGACACTCACCCACTACTTCCAACCACTGCACCCGGCCCGCCCGCACGCCACGCCCCCGGGCCAACCAACCTGCCCACGCGGCACCGCGCGCTGACCGTCCCGCACCGCTCGCCGGTCACCGTCCGCACGCGCGGGCCTGGGGGGCCGTACGTACCGCGGCCCCTGGGGGAGCCGTACGTGCCCGGCGGACCGGCGGGCGGAGGGGCCCGTCGCCGGGACCGACGCCACGAGGTGCGGCAAACGCGCCTGCGTATCCTCGACCCCTGGAAAACGGTTCGATGGCTTCGCGGAGCCCTGGCACAGTGGCGCACCATGGATGACTCCGAGCTCATGACCGCTGCGGACGTGCAGCTCATGCAGGGCCTGGCGCAGCGGGTCACTGCCCTCCGTCCCGACCTGGTGAACAGCGACGCGACGTATGGAGAGCTGGCCTGGAACTGGGGCAAAGGGCACGCATGCGACGGCGAGAGCTGGCTGCGTCGACTGTGGTTCTCCGGTGACGAGTTGGCGCGTGGGGCTGGGCCCAACTGCCCCACCAGGTGCGGCGGAGCGACGGGTCGGTGAAGGACGTCACCAGCGCCTATCTGGCGTATCAGGTCCATCCCGACCACAGCGAGCTGGTGGACGAGGTGATCGACTGGTACGACGGTGTGACGGTCGGCGTCGAGCGCACCGTGATGCCGGGAAGCGCCGATGAGTTCGCCCTCAAGCGATGGGCGGCGCACGGCTATGAGACCGATCCGGCCTCGCTCGGCGACACCGGGACCTGGACTCAACTCAACGAGCGGGACCTCAACGACCTGGAACAGCCGGTGCTGCCGGACGGCTTCCGCTTCCACACCGCCGACGAGGCCGGGCCGCAGGCCGCGGTCCAGGCTCATGTGGACGCCTGGGCTCCGTCACCATATACAGCCGAGGCCTACGAGGGCGTCCGGCGGACACCGCCGTACCGCGGCGACCTGCACGTCCTGGTGGCGGCCCCGGAGGGAACGATGGCCGCATCGACCATCATGTGGCTCGACGAGGCGAACAGGACCGCCGAGTTCGAGCCGGTCGGAACGCATCCCGACTACCGGCGGCTCGGGTTGGGCAGGGCCATGCTGCTGCACGGGATGCACCTGGCGCGGGAGGCCGGGGCCCACCACATGACGGTCGCCTGTCTGGGTGCGCCAGGGCATCCCAAGGCGCGCGGGCTGTACTACAGCGTCGGTTTCCGGGAGTTCACACGGGACGCGCCGCTCATCAAGACCGGAGGTTGAGCGCCGTCCCGAACCATGGCTCGGCTCTCATACGGGAATGGCCGGCCCGACCGGCAGGGCCGACAACAGCAGGAGGGCGACATCGTCCTGACGGTCCGTGTCGGCGTGCTGGTTTTCCAGCAGGGTGTCGGCCAGGCGCTCGGGGCCCAGGGGTGGGGCGTCGTTGAGGCGTCCGGCCAGTTCGGCGACGGAGCGTTCCGGATCGACGCCCGGGGTTTCGACCAGGCCGTCGGTGTAGAGGGCCAGAACGGACTTCGGGGGCAGGGTGATCTCCGTGGCGGAGTAGCGGGCGTCCGGGTCGATGCCCAGGAGGAGGCCGGGCGGCACGTACAGCACCGAGGTGTGCCGGTCGGGGTGGCGGAGGATGGGCGGCGGATGGCCGGCGCCGGCCAGGCACGCCCGCCGGGTCCGCAGATCGATGCGGACGTACAGGCAGCTGGTGAACAGATCCGGGTCCAGGTCGGTCAGCAGCCGGTTCGTACGGGCCAGCACCTCTCCGGGGGACACCCCCGCGGTCGCATAGGCGCGGACGGCGGTGCGGGCCTGGCCCATGAAGGCGGCGGCCGTCGCGTTGTGGCCCTGCACATCACCGATGACGGCGGCGATGTGGCCCTCGTCGAGCCGGATCAGGTCGTAGAAGTCGCCGCCGATCTCCATACCGCGGGTCGACGGCAGGTAACGGCCGGCGACGGCGAACCCGGGCACCGCGGGCAGGCCGTGCGGCAGCAGGCCGGCCTGCAGATCGTGGGCCAGCTGCTGTTTGGTGTCGTAGAGCCGGGCCCGGTCGAGTGCCTGGGCGATCAGCCCCGCCAGCGAGGTGAGGACCTGGCGTTCCTCCGGGCTGAAGGTACGGGGCCGGGTGTACGAGAGGATGCAGCAGCCGACCGGGCGGCCGGAGACCACCAGCGGCAGCACGGCCCGGGAGGCCTTGCCGGTCAGCTGCAGCAACCCCGGGTAATCGCGTTCGCTCTCTTCGGGAGAGCTGAAGAAACTGGGCTCCCCGGTGGCGAGGGCGCGTACGGCAGGGCTGTTGGCGGCGTCCAGGGCGACACCCTCGAAGGCGGCGACGGCCTCCGGGGGGTACCCGCGGTGGCCGATGGTGTGCAGCCGGCCGCCCTCCGCCGCGTACATGATCATGCCTTGGGCGCCGAACGCCGGCACGATCTGGCCGGCGATGAGATCGACGACATCCCGCACGCCGACGGCCTCGGTGAGCGCCGCCGCAAGATGCAGGACGTGGTAGATCTGCCCGGCCCGCACCGGCACGACCTCGCCCTGCGCCGGCGGCGGCGCCACCGGGCCGTAGTCCTTGCCCGAGGGGCCGATCCATACGCTCAGCCCCCGGGCGTCCGGGAACAGCCGGAAGGTGAGCCACTGGTCCGGGGGCCGGCAGGCGGTGAACGACATCGGGCGGCGGCTGATCACCGCGGCGCGGTAGCGGTCCTCGAAGGCCGGGTCGCGCAGCCACGGCAGGGCATCCCAGGGACGCGAGCCGAGCAGCCGCGCCTCCTGCTCGCCGAGCAGCTCCGCCGCGCCCGTGGTGACCAGGGTGAAGCGCCCCTCCAGGTCGAGGGCGCAGCAGCCGCCGGGCAGCCGCTCCAGGTAGTCGACGGCCGCCAGCGCCTCGTCGTGGCCCACGGTCCGCGCCGGAGGCGGCGAGAGGACCCGTGGGGCGCCGGCGGGGGCGGCGGCGGTGCCGGGCCGGGGGCGTTCGTCCAGCAGCGCCGCCAGACGCCGGCAGGCGGCCTCCACCGCTTCGGATTCGTCCCCCGACAACTGCGGTGCGTGGCCGGCCGGCCACAACAACAGCAGGGCGCCCCGGCCGTCGGTGCGCTCGCCGACCGGGGCCGCCGCCAGCGCGAAGTCATAGGGCACGGCGACCGCCGTACGGGGAAAGTCCCGGGCCATCTGCTGCTGGCCGCCCGCCCACACCAGCCGCTGCTCGCGGGCCGCGACGGCGACCGGGATCGGGGCCGCGAGCGCGACCCGGCTCCACGGCTCCAGGAACGGCGCCGGCACCCCGCTCATGGCGGTGAGCTGCAGCACCGGCTCATCGGCCGCCAGCTCGTAGAGGCCGCCGGCGGACGCCCCGGTCTCCCGCAGGGCGCCGAGCAGTGCCCGGTCGACCGGATCCGCCCCGGCCCAGCCGGTCATCGCTCACCTACACACAGCTGTCGCGCCATCGAGACCACTCCGGCCCGCTGGTTCTCCCGGGCCGAGACCGTCGCGGCGTCTCTGCCGGGTCAGTGCTGACGTTACGCCGCCGACCGGGCTGCGGCACTCGGTCCCCGGGCCGCCCGGTGCCCCCATGGGCACGGCGCGCCAAGATGCGCTCAGCTCAGGCCGTATATCATGTAGGGACGCCTCTTGTGAGTGGCGTGGGCAGCATGTCGCCTCCGAATCCGGAGAGGACCATGGCCACAGGCGAAGAGGACGACACGGACCGAGTCCGGCGTCCGTCCAGCAAGAAGACCGCCAGGAAAACCGTCAAAAAGACCAGCAGTACCCGGGCCGAGAGCCGCGAGAGCGGGACGGAACGCGTGGCCCGCCGCGTTTCGGCACCACGCGCCATGCGGTACGCGTCCGAGCAGCTCGAACAGCTGCTGGGGCGGGTCCCCGAGTCCGTCTCCGCGGTGCAGCCGACGGAGAACGGCTGGCAGGCGGATGTGGAAGTCCTGGAGCTGGAACGGGTGCCGGGGACCACGAGCGTGATGGCGACGTACCGGGTGACGCTGGACGAGGAAGGTGAACTCGTGGCGTACGAGCGCACCCGCCGCTACACCCGCGGCCAGATCGACCGGCGTTGAGGCCGGGCAGGCCGCAGCACCACGTTCGCCAGGCGAACGACTCGGCCGCTCCGCACCGCGGGGCGCGCCGGTGAAGGGAGGCACCATGACTGTGGTGCCGCAAGGCGGAGGGACCCTCGCCCCTGGTGGCGGGGGAGGCTCCGGAAATCTCTACGAGATCCTCGATCTGATTCTGGACCGCGGGCTGGTCATCGATGTCTTCGTGCGGGTGTCGTTGGTCGGCATCGAGATCCTCAAGATCGATGCCCGCATCGTCGTGGCGAGCGTCGACACCTATCTGCGCTTCGCCGAGGCCTGCAACCGCCTCGACCTGGAGGCGGGGCGCAAGGCGCCCTCCCAGCTGACCGATCTGGTCGGCGAGGTCACCGAGGGGGGTTCGCACGGCAAGGCCAAGGGCGCACTGTCCGGAGCCGCGGAGGCCGTCAGCGACGCCATCAAGGGCGGCGGCGACGACGAGGAGCATGAGGAGAAGCAGAAGGAGCCTGCCGGCCGGCATGAGCGGTCGGCTCGTCGGCCGGCCCGGCGCCGGAAGGAGTGAGCGATGCCCGTCTATGTCTACTCCATCGTCGCAAGCAGCCACCCCCAGCGCCTCAACGGCCTGAACGGGGTGGGCGATCCGCCGTCCACGCTGCGCACGGTGCAGAGCGAGGAACTCGCCGCCGTCGTGAGCGACGCCCCCGAGGAACTGCGCCCCAAACGCCGCGACCTCGGCGCGCATCAGGCCGTCCAGGAAGCGCTGATGGCCGACGGAACCGTCCTGCCCCTGCAGTTCGGCTTCACCACCACGGACGACGACTCCGTACGGGACGTGCTGGAGGAGCGTGCGGAGATATACGCCGAACGGCTGGAGGCGCTGGAGGGCTGCGCGGAGTACCACCTCAAGGCCAGCCAGGCCGAGGAGGCGCTGCTGCGGCAGATCCTCTTGGAGTCGGACCAGGCACGCGCACTGAACGAACAGATCAGAAGCGGCACCGGCGGCCCGGAAGCGCCCCTCGCCCTCGGTGAGTTGATCGCCGGGGAAGTACAGGCACGTGAGGAACAGCTCGCCGACCGGATCGTCGGGGTGCTGCGCGGATTCGCGCGGGAGGAGCGCCTGTCACAGGCGACCGGGGACGACTTCCTGAGCGTGTCCTTCCTGGTGGAGCTGGACAAGGAGAAGAGCTTCCTCGGCGCGGAGCAGGATCTCGCCCACGAGCTGGGGGAGGACTTCGACCTCCGGCTGATCGGCCCGCTGCCCGCCTACAGTTTCGTCTAGGGAGTCCCCATGGGACTGTTGAGCCACCTCGCCACCCTCCCGCTGGCGCCCGTGCGCGGCGTGGCCTGGGTCATGGAACGCGTCGTCGACGCCGCGGAGGAGGAGTACTACGACCCCGCACCCATCGAGCGGGAACTCGCCGAGCTCGAACGCGCGCTGCTCGCGGGCGAGATCGACGAGGAGACCTTCGACCGGCGCGAGGACGAACTGCTGGACCGGCTGGACGAGATCAGGGCTCATGTGCAGGGCACCGGCAGCTGACCACGGCCACCGGGGAGCCGGAGCGCGGGCGCGCGCTCCGGCCACAATGCCGGGACACCCGGGAATCGAGGTGCAGCGGCCGTGAACGAACCCGTGGCACGGAGGATGGGTGACTACCCGTCCAGGGCCGGCCCGTACGGCGGCCAGGGCTCCTCGGCCAACCTCGCCGACATCCTGGAACGCGTCCTGGACAAGGGCATCGTCATCGCGGGCGACATCCAGATCAACCTGCTCGACATCGAACTGCTCACCATCAAACTCCGGCTGCTGGTCGCCTCGGTGGACAAGGCGAAGGAGATGGGCATCGACTGGTGGGAGCACGACCCCGCGCTCTCCTCCCGCGCCGCCGACGGCTACCACTCGCTCGCCGAGGAGAACCGGCGGCTGCGCGCCGAGATCGAGGCCCTGCGCCAGGGCGACGAACTGCCGCCCGCCGAGGACGAGGACGAGGAGACCCGCCCCGCGCCGCGCCGCGCCGCACGGACCTCCCGCGCCAAGCGGGCCGAGCCCCGGCCCCGCAGCAAGCGGCGGGACGAGTCATGACCGGGACCATGAGCTATGCGTACGCCGTCGCCCGGGACGACGACGACACGCTGGCGCAGGCGCTGTCCGGCCTGCCGGGCGTGGCGGACGCACCGGTGCACCTGGTGCGCGCGGGCCGGCGCGGCGAGATGGTGGTCGCCGTGAGCCCGGTGCCCGAGCCGGACTTCCAGGAGTCCGCGCTGCGCGCCCACTTGGAGGACCTGGACTGGCTGGAGTCGGTGGCCCGCGCCCACCACCGGGTGATCGGGGCGCTGGCCGAGCGCACCACCGTCCTGCCGCTCCGGCTGGCGACGGTGTATCTGGACGACGAGCGGGTGCGGCAGATGCTCGACGCCCGCCAGGAGGCGTTCGCCGACCGGCTGTCCGACCTCACCGCCCACACCGAGTGGGGCGTCAAGATCTACGTCGAGGCGCCCGCGGCCACCGAGCGCCCGGCCGCGCCGGCGGCCGCAGCGGACCTGAGCCCCGGGCGGGCCTACCTCAGCCACCGCCGGGCGCAGCGGCACGCCCGCGAGGACGCCTACCGGGACGCCGAAGAGGTCGCCCGGCGCGTCGAGGAGGCGGCCCGGCACCATGCCGTCGACCGGGTCCAGCACCGCGCCCAGCAGGGCGAACTCGCCCGCGGGCCGGGGGAGAACGTCATCAACGACGCCTACCTCGTACCGGTGGGGCACGCCGAGGGCTTCCGCGCCGACGTCCTGCGGGCGGGCGAGGGGCTGACCGGGGTCCGGGTCGAGGTCACCGGGCCATGGGCCCCGTACTCCTTCGCCACGCCCCCCGAAACCGAGCCGATGAAGCGAGCCGCACCGTGAGGGCGGCGGACGGCCGGCCGCCGGCAGTGGCGCAGGAGCCGCTGCCGGACCGCCAGATCGCGCTGATCGACCTGCTGGACCGGCTGCTCAGCGGGGGCGTGGTCCTCACCGGCGATGTCGTGCTGTCCATCGCCGACATCGACCTCGTCCGCATCTCACTGCGCGCGCTGATCGTCTCCATCAGCGAGCAGATGCCCGCCCCGTGGTCCACCATCGCACCCCCGGTACGCGACGGTCATGACGGATGAGGACCGCCGCCCCGCCAGCCGCTTCGACGATGTCGCCGACGCGGCCGCCCGGGCGTTCCGGCTGCTGCCCGCGGCACCGCAGGACGAACTGCCGTCCGGCGGCGGGGAGCACCGGAGCCCGGCACACCGGCTGCGCACCAACCCGGACACCGTGGAGCGCGACCTCATCAAGCTCGTGCTCACCCTCGTCGAGCTGCTGCGCCAGCTCATGGAACGTCAGGCCCTGCAACGGGTCGACTCCGGAGACCTCACCGAGGAACAGGAGGAGCGCCTGGGAGCGACGCTGATGATTCTGCACGACCGCATGGTGGAACTCTGCACCCAATACGACCTCTCGATGCAGGACCTCAATTTGGATCTCGGCCCGCTCGGGACGTTGCTGCCACCCGCTGAATCACCCTGAAGGAGCGTGACATGGGAATCGGAAAGAAGACCAGGAACCTCGGCCACATCGTCGAGGGAAAGGCCATGCAAACGACCGGGAAGGCGCTGGGCAACAAAAGTCTGGCCCGGAGAGGGAAAGCCGAACAGGTGAGGGGCAAGGTGTTGCAGGCAATGGAGAAGGGCAGGGACTCGCTCAGGCACTGACCGGCACGGCCCCGCCGCCGCACTTCCTGCGACGACGGGGCCGGCGTCTTGTGCCGGGAGACCTTCCGGCCCGGCTCAGGGCTGCCGGCTCGCCTGCTGGACGGCCACCCGGCCCGCCACGGCCTCGCCCCGGGCCGCGCCGGTGCTGAGCGTGCCGCCGGCGCTCTCCAGATGCGCCCGGACGAACCACTGGAACAGCTCCAGCGACCGCAGATGCTCGATGAGCAGGTCCTGAGTCACCGGATCGACCCCGTCGGTGGCGGCCACCGCCGCCCGATGGTCCTGGATGATCCCGGAGTAGACGACATCCAGCGCACCCAGGTGCGCGATCGCGTCCGCCCGTCCGACGGAGTAGTCGTCCCAGGTCCGTTCCTCGGTCAGCGCGCCAGGCGTGCCGGTCGGGGAGCCGCCGAGGGTCGCGATGCGCTCCGCGGTGGCATCGACCATGCCGCGGACGGATTCGACTTGCGGATCGAGCATTTCGTGGACGGCGATGAAATGCGGCCCCACGACATTCCAGTGCACATGCTTGAGCGTAAGAGCCAGATCATTGAGCGCATGCAGCCTCAGCCGCAGACGTTCGATGACCTCTCCGCCCTCGGCCTCGGTCAGGCCGGGCACGGTGTATGCGGGGGAATTGCTCGCGGCCACGGTGAACTCTCCTTTCACCACAGGTCGGTTCTTCCTGCGATGCTGGACCGGGTGCCCGGCAATTCCGCTCGGAAACATCTCCTCAGCGCTGATTGAAACGGTCCGCCGCCCGTTCGTTGAGGGCGCCGAGGACCGCGCGCAGCCGAGGGGCCGGCGGCTGCTCCCCGGCCTCGACCGCCGAGCCGCGCACGGTTGTGCGGCTGCCGTCACGCGGCAGCACCCGGGCGGCCGCCGACACCAGCCGGGTGGTGGTCACCGGCGCCAGCCCGTGGGCCGTGGCGCCGAGCCGGGCCGCTGGTGTCAGTACCAGGCGCGGGCGCCGGCGCTGGAGTGCGGTCACGATGCGGTCCGCCGCCCGCTCGGCGTTCATGGACAGCAACGGCGCCCCGGCCACCGCGGAGAACCACCCGTACTCCCGCCGGCGGTCCCCGCCGAAGAAGGCATGGAGATGCGACCCGGTGCGCATCAGGCCGGGGTGGACCGCGGTCACCGAGACGCCGTGCGGGGCCTCCTCCGCGTGCAGCCCGTCGGCCAGCGCGGCCACCGCCGACTTGGCGCAGGAGTACGGCAGCAGATGCGGCACCGCCAGCAGACCGCCGACCGACCCGATGAGCACCAGCCGGCCGCCGGCCGGGCTGCGCCGGAGGTGGGGGAGGGCGGCCAGCGAGGTGTTCAGGGCACCGTTGAAGACCGAGTCCATCGCGTCCTGGAACCCCTCGGCGCCGAGGGCCTCCGCGGGGCCGACCTGGATGATGCCGGCGTTGGCGATGACGATGTCCAGCCCCCCCACGGTCCCCGGCGATCTCCGCGAGACGGTCTCGCACTGCGGCCCGGTCCCGTACATCGCACACCACCCCGTGCACCGTGCCGCCGCGGCACGGGCCGAGCTTGTCGACGGCCCGGCCCAGTTCGGCGTCGTCCCTGGCCAGCAGCGCGACGTCACAGCCGCGCCGCAGCAACTCGCGGGCCAGCAGCAGCCCGAGCCCCCGCGAACCGCCGGTGACGACAGCGGTGAGCCCTTCGATCGAGGGAGGAGGCGGAAACACACGCATGGTGAGTCCTTCCATCGGGCGCCGGCCGGCGCGGGCGAGAGGCATGAACTCGCCGGCCTCCGCGCACCAACCGGCTCACTCCTCTTCCTCGTCCTCCTCCCACTCCTCGTCCTCTTCGCCTTCTTCGCCCTCCTCGTCACGGTCCTCGGCGTCGCCCTCTTCCTCGTCCTCGTAGTCCTCGTCGTACTCCTCCTCGGCGCCCTCACCGTCCTCGGCTTCCTCGCCCTCGTACTCCTCCTCCTCTTCTGCCTCTTCGGCCTCGACGGCCTCCTCATGGGTCCGTACGACCTCGGCGTCGCGGATCTCGCCACGCCAGCCCTCCGGCTCCTCCTCGGTGAGGGTCACGTAGCGCTGGAAGTGTTTGAAGTCCAGCCGCAGCCGGCGTCCCTGGGCGCGCCAGATGTTTGCGGTCTTCTCGAAGAATCCCGAGGCGTAGTACTCGACGACCAGCACGATGCGGGTCAGATTGGGCGCCAGTTCGTGGAAACTGACGGCACCGTGGGTCGTCCCCTTGGCACCCTCGGACGTCCAGATGATGCGTTCGTCCGGCACCTGCTCCACGACGGTCGCCTTCCAACCCCGGGTCGACGG
This sequence comes from Streptomyces sp. 2323.1, assembly GCF_900221035.1. NCBI lineage: Bacteria > Bacillati > Actinomycetota > Actinomycetes > Kitasatosporales > Streptomycetaceae > Streptomyces > Streptomyces sp. 2323.1. The sequence continues at coordinate 7,078,751 of NZ_LT907981.1, forward strand.
GCCGACCTTGGCCTTCCAGTCCGTGGTCGTCTCGTCCTGCACCGACACATTGCGGACGCCCTTGGTGAAGCTGCTGAACTTCTCGTACTGGGTCCAGTGGTCGTAAGCGGTGCGCAGCGGCACGCCGATATCGAGGACCTCGATGATGTTGGTGACCTTCTGGTCCCCCGACTTGCGTTTCTTTCCGCCGCCGAAGACCTCCTTGGCCTTCCCCATGACGTTGTCCTTGACGTTCTCCGCCGTGCCCTTGAGGGCGGCGGAGACGGGGGAGTCGCCGCCGAGGAGATTGGCGCCGATTTTGGAAAGGGATCCGCCGTTCTCGGCGACATCGGTGAGCTGGTCCGTCACATCCATCAGCTTGTCGCCGGCTCGTTCGGCCAGATTCCCGACCCAGCTCGTCACATAGTCCCCGAGCTCGTCCCGCAGTCGGTCGAGTCCCGAGTCCGCTTTGTCCTGTCCCGTCTTGGCCATGACCGGTTACCTCCGGCGCGCTGATGTCTTCTTGGCGCTCTTCTTCGCAGCGGGGGCTGCCTTCCTGCCTGCGGCAGTCTTTTTCGCGGGGGCCTTCTTGGCGGCCTTCGCTGTCGTCTTCTTGGCCGTCGTCTTTTTGGCCGTGGTCTTCTTGGCGGGCGCCGTCTTCTTGGCGGATGCCGTCTTCTTCGGCGCGGTCTTCTTGGCTGCGGTCTTTTTCGCGGGGGCCTTCTTTGCCGCGGTCTTCTTGGCCGGGGCCTTCTTGGCAGCCGCAGTCTTCTTCGCTGCAGTCTTCTTGGCGGGCGCCTTCTTCTTGGCGGCGGTCTTCTTGGCGGGTGCCGTCTTCTTCGCAGCCGTACGGCCTGCGGTGGCCTTCTTCCCTGCGGCGGCCTTCTTGGCCGGCCGCTGCTGCCCGCCCCGCTTCGCCGGGGCTCCCCGTTTCGCCGCCGCTGTGCGCTTCTGCGGCGCCGCCCGGGGGGCCTCCCGCGGGGTACGCCGGCGGGGCCGCTCCTCAGGCTCTTCCTCCGGCTCCTCTTCCTCTTCCTCCTCCTCTTCCTCCTCGTACTCGTCCTCGGGCTCCTCCTCGCCCTCTTCTTCCTCCTCCTCTTCCTCTTCCTCCTCTTCTTCGTCCCGCGCGGGCTCTTCCTCCTCTTCCTCTTCCTCCTCCTCTTCTTCTTCCTCCTCCGGCGCCAACTCGCCGCTTTCGAGCTTCAGGGTCCGGTCGTGGAGCGTATCGGCGAGGTTCTCCAGCTGGCGGTTGGCGGCCGTGGTCAGGGCCTTCCGGCCGGCGTCCATCACTTCTCCGCGCAGTTGGTCTCCCAGCTCGGCAACCTGGGGGATCTCGCCGAGTTTGCGTGCCCCTTCCGTCACGAGCTGGCGCGGTGAAAGCCCGAATTGGCGTCCGGCGAGATACGACGCCACCGTGAGGGCGAACCGGGCCTTCTTCGTGCGGCCCAGCAGATAGCCGCCGGCCAGTGCGGCGGCCAACAGGGCCTTGGATCCGTCATTCATGGGTGCGTCACCTTTTCCCGGTCATCCGGCCGAATCGGCGTCTGTGCAGGGGGCCACCGCCCAGCGGTGTGTTGCTCCGCCCTATCTCCAGAGTGAGCCGTGTGATGACCTCCGCATCTTGAGCGCGCTGACAAGCGCTGCGCGGCTACCCGGTGAATGCGGCTGATCCCATTGCGTGGTGCATGTCCGCGCGGAATGGGTGCCCGGAATACCGTCGGCCGCCTCCTGCCTGCCCGAATAAGGGCTGGTCACGGGGGCGTACGGCACGTCGAACGCCCCCGTCGCAGGTGTGCGGACGCCGAGTAACGGTCCTAGGCTCGGAATATGCCGGGAATACGCCGTGCGCCGTCTCGTGTGGGAGTAGGGGGAGCGCGGCGTGTTCGCCGGCGCACGGTGTCCGTACGGCTGTGGGCCGTGGCGGCGGTGGCGGCGCTGTGCGGCGTCTTCGCGGGAACTCCCGCTGCGGTGGCAGTCGGTGACCAGGATCTGACGCCGTTCTACCGGCAGCACCTGTCGTGGGAGCCGTGTGGCACGGACGTGCAGAGCGGCGCGCAGAGCGGGGGCGCCACCGAGCCGCCCGGTTTCCGGGAGCGCCTGGAGTGCGCCCGGCTGATGGTGCCGCGGAACTACTCCGACCCCGGCCGGAGCACGATGCAGGTCCAGCTGATCCGGCTCAAGGCGACCGGTCCCGGCAAGCGGCTCGGCTCACTGGTGCTCAACCCGGGGGGACCGGGTGCTTCCGGCGTCAACTATCTGATCGACAGCGGCAGCGCCTTCGCCCGGCTGGGACAGCGCTACGACATCGTCAGCTTCGACCCGCGCGGCACCGGCCACACCGACCCCGTCTCCTGCGGCAGCAAGCTGAGCCCGCCCCCCACCACGGGCGAGGACAACAGCCTGGCCGCAAAGGAGAAGCGCATCAACGAGGCCTGCGGGCGCTACTCCGGCGGGCTGCTGCCCTGGGTCGGCACCCCCAACGTCGCCCGGGACATGGACGTCCTGCGCGCCGCGGTCCATGACGACAAGCTCAACTACCTCGGCTTCTCGTACGGCACCAAACTCGGCGCGGTCTACGCCCATGAATTCCCCCGCAAGGTCGGCCGGATGGTGCTGGACAGTGTCGAGGACCCCACCAAGAACACCTGGCAGACCGCGGTGGCCCAGGCCCGGGGCTTCCAGCGGGCGCTGGACGACTTCGCCGCCGACTGCCTCCATGGCGCAAGCTGCCCGCTGGGCGCCGATCCGCACCACGCGCAGGAGCAACTCCGCAGCTGGTACCAGAAGTTGCGCGATACGCCGATGAAGGTGAAGGGGGAGACGGTGGACGAGACCACCTATGTGTACGCCTTGCGGGAGGCCCTCTACAGCAGGAGCGACTGGCCGCAGCTGCGCCAGGCGCTGGCCCAGCTGCGGCGCGGCGACGCCTCGGGGATCCTCCGGCTGAGCAACAGCGGGGAGGGCGGCGGGGGCGGCAGCGCCACCCGCGCCGGCCGGCTCCCGGCACGGCAGGTCGGGCGGGACGAGCTGCCGCCGCAGGACCAGCTGGCCCTGCGGGCGATCTCCTGCCGGGACACCTCGGAACGCTACGGCGGTGACGACTTTCCCCGCGCGGAGCGCGAACTCACCAAGGCCTCCCCGCTGTTCGGCCCAGACATCGCCCCGACTCTGCTGGACTGCTACGACTGGCCGGTGGCGGGCGACGACTCCTCCCGCGACGTCTCGGCGCCCGGCGCCCCGCCCATGCTGCTCGTCGCCACCACCAATGATCCGGCGACGCCCTACCAGGGTGCGCTCAGCATGGCGCGGGCGCTGGACAACTCCAGTGTCGTGCTGACCTATCGAGGCGAGGGCCATGCCGCCTACACCACCGGCGACCCCTGCATACAGCGCTATGTCGACGACTTCTTCCTGAACGGCACCCTGCCGAAGGCCCGTGCTTCCTGCGGCTGACCGGGCCGCCCCGCGGCCCCATCGCGCCGACGGGGGAGGTTACTTGTAGTAGCGGGCATCCTCGACATCGACCACCGGGGCGCCGGGGGACGGCGGCTGGGTGCGGCGCCGCTTGAGGATGCTGACGTAGGTGGCGAGGCCGATGATGCCGACGATCATCATGATGATGCCCACCAGGTCGAGGTTGATCCCGGCCATGTGCCAGTCCACCGCGAAGGTGAGGATCGCGCCCACCGCGAGCAGGCCGATACACCCGCCGATACCCATGGTGTCAACCTCCATAACTCTCTTGGCAGTAATCCCCGTTGAGGCATCGGGTACCCCGAGGCGGTCGCCTTATGTGCGCAAGCGGGGCGGGTGGCGGGCGGCCCGGTGCCCCGGCCGGGCTCAGCCGGCCCGCCGACCGCCCCTGCCGGAGGTCTTCTTCGCCGCGGCCGTTTTCTTGGCGCCGGACTTCTTGGCAGCGGACTTCTTGGCGGTGGCTTCGCCGGCGGCCGTCTTCTTCGCCGCGGTCTTCTTCGCGGTGCTCTTCTTCGTGCCGCGGCCGGACCGGGCGGTGCTCCGGGCGGGTTCACCCTCCTCGTCCTCACCGCGGGACTTCCTGGCCGCGCGCACGCTGTCCTGGAGGGCCGCCATCAGGTCCATCACCTGTCCGGCGGGCGGCTCCTCGCCGGCCTCGAAGTGCGGCTCACGATGCGCCAGCTTCGCCGCCACGATCTCTTCGAGCGCCTCGCGGTAGTGGTCGTGCACGTCGTCCTCGGACAGTCGGCCGAAGGAGTCCATCAGGGTCTCGGCGGCCTCCACCTCATTGGCATGGACCTCCACCTGCCGCTCGGGAAGGACCCCGTCCATCGGGCGGATCTGGTGCGGCCACAGCAGCACCTGCATCACCAGCGCGCCCTCCATCGGCCGGATCATGGCGAGCGTCTCCCGCCCGTGCAGCGCGATCTTGCCGAGGCCGACGCGCTGATGCCGTTCCATCGCCTCACGCAGCAGCACATAGGGCTTGGCCGCGGCGGGACTGTCGATGCCCAGGTAGTAGCCCTTGCCCATCTGCAGCGGGTCGATGTCGCCGCCGGCGACGAAGGCCAGGATCGTCAGGGTCTTCGCGGTCGGCAGCGGCAGCGCGTCCAGATCCTCGTCGCTCAGCGGGACGACGGTGTCGCCGTCGTCGGGCCGGTAGCCCCGGCCGATCTCGTCCGGGGAGATCTCGACGCCCTCCGCCGAGCACACGGGCTGATTGCGCACCCGTCCGCCGTCCGCTGTGTGGATCCGTACGAAGCTGACGGACGCGGAGCTGTCCGTGGCGTTGTACGCCGCGACCGGGATCGTGACCAGGCCGAAGCTGATGGAGAACTTCGCCGTGGGGCGCATGGGGCCGCCTTCGTGGGAGCCTTTCGGATCCATGCTAGGCGGGGCGGACGGGGCGTACATCCCGTGCGCTGCCGGGTGTGCCGATCGGGTGGCAGGGGCTGCCCCCGGCGCTGTCTCAGCCGGCTTCGGCCCGGACGCGGCCCGAGCGGACCGCCGCCACGAGCGCCTGGTGGTCGCGCGCGTTCTGGTCCGCGTAGCGCTCCGCGAACTGCGCCAACGCCTCGTCGAAGACCGTCCCCGAGCCGAGGTACGCGCCGATCGCGATTCGGTCGCCCGACCTGGCGTGCGCGCGGGCCAGCGTGGCGCCGCAGCGGACGGCGAACCGTCGCATGCCCACCGGCGCCATCTCGTCCGTCTGCAGGATGCCCTTCCAGTCGCGCAGCTGGCGTACGTAGAAATCGCGGGAGCGGCCGTCGATACCGGTGGTCGCCTCATAGCCGAGGAAGATGTCGCTGGCGGCCTGCATCATCCGCTGGCCGGACACGACCCGGGCGCCCTGGTTGCGGTGCCGGCTCGCCCCGGCGTACGCGGCGAGCACCGACTCGTCGGCCTCCTTGGCCTGGAGCAGCAGCGGATCGTCGTCGTCCCTGCCGAGCAGCAGCACGATCCAGCAGCGGGTGCCCACACTGCCGACGCCGACGACCTTGCGGGCCATGTCGACGACCCGGTACTGCTCCAGCAGTCTGCGGTGGTCCGCGCGCAGACTGCGGCCGTAGCTGGTGATGAGGTCACCGAGGGTGCCGGCCAGCCGGTCGCCCTCGGCGTCCGGCAGCAGCTCGTGCAGCGGCACGATCAGCGGCGGATCGGCGGCGAACCGCACCTGCCCGCCGCTGCGCCGGGTCAGCTTGCGGAACGCCTGCAGGGTGTCGTGCGCATGGGCGTCCTCGATCATCCGGGACAGCCCCGCCCGGCCCCTGGCGCCCAGCTCTTGGGCCTCCTCGGCCTCGACCTCGGCCATATCGGCGTGTGCGTACCAGACCTCCAGGGTGCGCATCTGCGCGTACCGGCGCATCTGCTCGCGGTAGGAAGCGCCGGCGGCCCGGATGATGCGGGCCCGCTCCGGCTCGCTGAAGCCGTTCTGGCGGGCCGCGATGGCGAAGCTGGCCGCCAGTCGCTTGACGTCCCACTCCCACGGGCCGGGAAGGGTCTCGTCGAAGTCGTTGATGTCGAACATCAGATGACGCTCGGGGGAGGCCAGCAGCCGGAAGTTCAGCAGATGGGCGTCCCCGCACAGCTGGGCCCGCAGCCCCGTCGACGGTGTCGTGGCCAGGTCCGCCGCCATGATGGCGGCCGCGCCGCGGTAGAAACGGAACGGTGACTCCAGCATCCGCCCGTAGCGAAGGGGCACCAACTCCGGGACCCGGTGGGCCGATTGCCGCTCGATGATGTCCACCGGATCGGCCCGGTCCGGCGCCGGGGTGAACTCCGCATGACGGGAGCGGGGCACTTCGGAGCGAAGTGCCCTGCCCCGTTCAGCGCGTTCCCGCGCGGTGGGTCCGGAGGCCATCAGGCGCGCCGGGCCGGGTCAGACGGCGACGGCGTGGTGGCGGTGTTCTCCGGCACACAGCGCCCAGATGATGAAGATGTCGATGGCGAGCACCACGATGGCCCAGAACGGGTAGTGGGGGATCCACAGGAAGTTCGCGAGCGCGCTGAGGCCCGCAAGGATCACACCGACCACCCGGGCCCACATCGCGCCGGTGCTCAGCAGGGCGATACCCGCGAGCAGGATGACGATGCCCAGGATGAGATGGATCCAGCCCCACCCCGTGAGGTTGAAGGAGAAGACGTAGTTCTGCGTGGTGACGAAGACGTTGTCCTTGGCGATGGCGGAGATGCCCTCCAGGAGGGTCATCGCACCACCGAAGATCATCAGGACTGCGGCGAATGCGGTCCATCCGCCCACAGTCTGCTTCCGAGAGGCCATGGGTCACTCCTCTGCTTGAGAAACCTGGCCGACCACACCGGACCCGCCGGTGATCACGCCGTGACACCACGGTTCCACAGGTACGCGACCCCCGCATGTCAGGGACGTTCGTAGGCCTGCAGTACGCCCGCCACCGCAAAGCACAGCGCGCCCGTGAGGGTCCCACAGTTGGCGACGCCGACGTTCACGGGGCTGTCGGTCGCGGGCCGGCTGAAGGCCGCCAGCGCGGAGACCATGAAGAGCGCCGAGCCGAGCTGATTGACCGCGACGATCCACCAGCCGAGGCTGCGCCGGTGGAAGCACGGGCGGCCGTGGCAGACCTCGATGACCGCCAGATGCCCCGAGACCAGGAACAGCACACAGCCGATCATGTCGGGGGTCCAGACCAGCCGGTTCGTCTGCCGTGCCGTGAGCCCCTGCAGAAACGAATCCAGCAGATTGACGCCGAACACCAGCGTCCCCTGGAACAGCAGAAACGTACTCAGCCAGTCGACCCGGCCGGGTTCGTAGCTCCACCACCGGAACGCGTGCGAGGTCAGCTCACCTGCCGTACTCTCCCGGCGCGGCGCATTGATGGTCTGGGCCAGTGCGGCATAGCCGCCGAGGGTGAAGAAGACGCCGCCGATGAAGTAGACCGTGGCGCTCACGAGCGGACCCGCGGTGCTGAACTGGGCGAGCGCCGCACCGACGGCGAAGAGGACGCCGCCGATGGTGAAGGAGCCCGCGGCCACGCCGTTGAGCCTGCGCAGCCGCGCCAGCGCCGCGGTGTCGGCGCGCCGCCGGCTGGCCTCGGTGGCACCGGCGGGCCGCACCGCGAGCGTCCCGCGCTTGCGGGCCGCCCGGGACTCCCAGACGGCGGTGCCGCCCTCCTCCAGGCGCCAGGTCAGCCGGGTGATGAACGGTCCCGCACCCTCGGCGCGCTCCTCGGAATGCCCCACCCGCCGAGATTAACCAGCCCGTGCGGGATTGCCGGTAGCGCCTCGTCAGGTCTTGTGCACCAGACGGGTCAGATGGGCCAGCGCGAGCGCATAGCCGTGGGCACCCGCCCCGCAGATCACGGCGTCGGCGACCCCGGACACGTAGGAGAAGTGCCGGAATTCCTCCCGCCGGTGAATGTTCGACAGATGTACCTCGACGATCGGGACGTCCGCCGCGGCCAGTGCGTCGCGCAGGGCGACGGAGGTGTGGCTGTAGCCGGCCGGATTGATCACGATCCCGCGGTGTGCGGTCCGTGCCTCCTGCACGGCGTCGATGAGGACGCCCTCGTGGTTGCTCTGCCGCAGGTCGGCCCGCAGGCCGTGTTCGGCGGCGGTGCGCCGGCACAGTTCCTCGATGTCGGCGAGGGTGTCCCGCCCGTAGATCTCGGGCTCACGCAGCCCGAGCAGATTGAGATTGGGCCCGTTGAGGACCAGGACGGGGACGGCGGAGGCCCTGTCGGCGTCCGGGTTCGGCATGTTCTCTCCCGTGCAGAGGTGCGCGGTGCGCGCCCGGCGTCTGGATGAACCGGTGGGTTCATTGTGCGGGACGCCGCGACACCCCCGGCTCGCCGGTCGGTGCCCGGCGCGGGCAGCGGATCGGGCGCGGGGCCGGGCTGCGGTCCCGGCGTCGGCGGTGCCGGGTGCGGCGGGACCGGATCCGGTTCGGGGCCCGGCACCGGCGGCGGCACCGGATCCGGGCCGGGGGCGGGCACTGGGCCGGGCGCCGGGCCGGGAGTGGGTCCCGGCGGGCCGGGGCCCGGGCCAGGAGTGGGCGGAACCGGGTCCGGACGGGGGGTGGCCGGCGTAACTGTGTGCGCTCGCACCGTCATCTGCTCCTCATGTGCTGTTACGTGTCGTTCCTGGGCGGACGGGATGTGTCGTTCCTGGGCGGACGGGCGCCGGGCGTTCCGTCCGCGCGGGTCTGCCGGTCTCCTTGCCGGTCCTGCGCCGCCCATGCGCCCGGCCGCGCACGGACCGCGTCCCTGCCCACTCTGCGACGGCCCGCGGGACCCCGCGACACCGGCGGTGCACGGACGCTCCCGCCGGACGTGCCACCCGGACGCGGGAGCGTAGCGGCGGCCCGGACCGGGTACCCCGGCCCGCATGAACGCCACGGACACGGACACCGGCACGGCCTCGGTGCGCGCGGGCCGCCGCACGGTGCGCCTCCACCGGCCGGAGAAGGTGCTCTTCCCCGACGACGGGCTGACCAAGGCCGATGTCCTCGACTACTACCGCCGGGTGGCCGCGTCGATGGTCCCGCAGCTGCGCGGGCGCCCGCTGATGCTGGAGCGGCTCCCCGAGGGCCTGGGCGGCCCGCAGTTCATGCAGAAGGACACCCCGGACCACTACCCCGACTGGATCCGGCGGGCCGAGGTAGCCAAGGAGGGCGGCACCGTCACCCACACCGTCTGCGAGGACAAGGCGACCCTTCTCTTCCTCGCCGACCAGGCCTGCCTCACCTTCCACCGCTGGCTCTCGCGCGCCGACCGCCCCCTGCACCCGGACCGGCTGGTGTTCGACCTCGACCCGCCCGGACCGGACTTCGCGGCCGTACGGGAGGCCGCCCGGCGGCTGTGCGCGCTGCTCGACGAACTCGGCCTGCCCGCCGCCCTGATGACCACGGGATCGAAGGGCCTGCACGTCATCGTGGCGCTGGACGGCAAGAGCGACGTCGACACGGTGCGGAGCTTCGCCCAGGACGTGACGCAGGTCCTGGCGGAGCGTCACCCGGACCGGCTGACCACCGCGGTCCGCAAGAAGTCCCGCGGTGACCGCCTCTACCTCGATGTGCAGCGCAACGCCTACGCACAGACGGCCGTCGCCCCCTGGTCGCTGCGGCCGAAGCCGGGGGCGCCGGTCGCCACTCCGATCACCCGCGGCCAGCTCGACGAGCCCGGACTCAGCCCGCAGCACTGGTCGTTGCGCGATGTCGCGGGCGTCCTGGAGCAGGCGGCCGCCCGCCCGTGGTCCGGGGTGCCGGCCCGCGGGCGGTCGCTGCGTACGGCGCGCCGGCGGCTCGACGCGCTGCGATGAGCATCCGCCGCGGAGGCCCATACGGGGCGGCGCGTCCTTGCGCCCCTTGGAGCAGCGGCCGTTTCCCGTGCGTCGGGGACCGGGGAGGGTGACCGCGGACGAATCGACCGGAGCAACGGAGGACATGGCGTGACAGGCACTCTCCCCCTCGGCCCCGGGTGCCCGTACGGGACCGCGGCATGAGCCCCCGCGGCGGGCAGCGGGCCCTGGCGCACGCCCTGCTGGAGCGGCACGGCGAGACCTTCGCGGCACAGAGCGGGATCCGGCTGGGCAACACTCCGCAGCCGCTGTATCAGGTGCTGGTGCTGGCCGGGCTGCTCAGCGCGCGCATCCGTGCGTCCGTGGCGGTGGCGGCCGCCCGTGCCCTGTTCGACGCGGGGATGCGCACCCCGCGGCGGATGGCCGGGGCGACCTGGCAACAGCGGGTCGACGCGCTGGGGGAGGGCGGCTACCGGCGCTATGACGAGCGCACCGCCACCCAGCTCGGTGACGGTGCCACGCTGCTGCTGGACACCTACGGCGGCGATCTGCGGCGGATGCGGGAGGCGGCCGACGGCGACGCCACCGCGCTGTGCCGGGCACTGCAGGAGATTCCGGGGATGGGGCCCGCGGGCTCGCACATCTTTCTGCGTGAGGTGCAGGGCGTCTGGCCCGAATTCGCCCCGTACCTCGACGCCAAGGCCGTCCAGGGCGCGGAGCGGCTGGGCCTGCCGGGCGACAGCCGGCAACTGGCGCGGCTGGTCGGGCCGGACCGGACCGCCGCCTTCGCCTCCGGGCTGGTGCGCGCGGCACTGGACCGGTCCGTCGTCGAGGACGTACGGGAGGCCGCGGGGGCCTGAGCCGGCGGGCGTCCGGGGCTGACCCGGTGGGCATCCGGGGCCTGAGCCGGCGGGCATCCCGGGCCTGACTCCCCGGGCGTCCGGCTCAGCCGCTCCAGGTCCAGTCCGCGACCTCCGGCAGATCGGTGCCGTACTCCCGGATCCAGGCGTGATGACGGGTACGGGCGTCGGCCATTTCCTGCCGGAGTGCGATGGCGCGCACGCCGAGGCCGGGCACCCGGTCCACCATGTCCATCACCAGTCGGAACCGGTCGAGATCGTTGCGGACGACCATGTCGAAGGGCGTGGTGGTGGTGCCCTCCTCCTTGTAGCCGCGCACATGCAGGTTCTCATGGCCCGCGCGGCGGTAGCCGAGCCGGTGGATCAGCCACGGGTAGCCGTGGTAGGCGAAGATGACCGGCTTGTCGCGGGTGAACAGGGCGTCGTACTCGGGGTCCGGCATGCCGTGCGGATGTTCCCCGGGCGTCAGCAGCCGGGCCATGTCGACGACGTTGACCACCCGCACCGCCAGCTCCGGCAGATGCCGGCGCAGCAGATCGGCCGCGGCCAGCGTCTCCTGGGTGGGGACATCTCCCGCGCAGGCGAGCACCACATCGGGGTCGCGGCTGCCGTCCTCGGTGCCCGCCCACTCCCAGGCGCCGGCGCCGCGCGCACAGTGGGCGCGGGCCTCGTCGAGGGTGAGCCAGTCGAAGCTCGGCTGCTTGCCGGCCACCATCACATTGACGTAGTCGCGGCTGCGCAGCACATGATCGGCCACCGCGAGCAGGGTGTTGGCGTCCGGCGGCAGATAGACCCGGACCACCTCCGGGCTCTTGTTGAGGATGTGGTCGACGAAGCCCGGGTCCTGGTGCGAGAAGCCGTTGTGGTCCTGCCGCCAGACGTGTGAGGTGAGCAGGTAGTTCAGCGAGGCGATGGGGCGCCGCCAGGGCAGCCTGCGGGACGTCCGCAGCCACTTGATGTGCTGATTGACCATCGAGTCGACGATGTGCGCGAACGCCTCGTAGCTGGAGAAGAGCCCGTGCCGGCCGGTGAGGAGGTAGCCCTCCAGCCATCCCTGGCACAGATGCTCGGAGAGCACCTCCATGACCCGCCCGTCGCGGGCGAGATGCTCATCGGTGCCGAGCCGCTCGGCCTGCCAGGCCTTGCCGGTGGCCTCGTAGAGGGCCTCCAGCCGGTTCGACGCGGTCTCGTCGGCGCCCATCACCCGGAAATCACGGCGCTCCGCCGTGGCTTCCATGACCGCTTCGAGCAGCCCGCCCAGCACCCGGGTCGGCTCGTGCAGCGCGCTGCCGCGCTTGTCGACCTCCACCGCGAAGCGCTCCAGCGGCGGCAGCGGCAGCTCCCGCAGCAGCAGACCGCCGTTGGCGTGCGGCGAGGCACCCAGCCGGCGCGGCCCGTCCGGCACGCAGGCCAGCACCTCGGGGCGCGGCCGGCCCTCCGCGTCGAACAACTCGTCCGGCCGGTACGAGCGCAGCCAGTCCTGCAGCTGCCGCAAGTGCTCGGCGTTGTCCCGTACGCCGGGCAGCGGGACCTGGTGGGCGCGCCACGTGCCTTCGACGGGCTGCCCGTCGACCTCGTGCGGACCGGTCCAGCCCTTGGGGGTGCGCAGCACGATCATGGGCCAGCGGGGGCGCTCCGTGACCCCCTCCGTGCGGGCCCGGCGCTGGATGTCGGCGATGCGGTCCAGCGCGTGGTCCATCGCGGCGGCCAGCGCCTGGTGGACCGCCGCCGGGTCGTCGCCGGTGACATGGAGCGGCTCGTGACCGTAGCCGCGCAGCAGTGCGTCCAGCTCGTCCTGCGGGATCCGGGCGAGCACCGTCGGATTGGCGATCTTGTAGCCGTTGAGGTGCAGGACCGGCAGCACCGCGCCGTCGTGCACCGGGTCCAGGAACTTCGTGGCGTGCCAGGACGCGGCGAGCGGCCCGGTCTCCGCCTCGCCGTCGCCGACCACACAGGCGACCAACAGCTCCGGGTTGTCGAACGCCGCGCCATAGGCATGGGTGAGGGAGTAGCCGAGCTCGCCGCCCTCGTGGATCGAGCCCGGGGTCTCCGGGGCGACGTGGCTGGGGATGCCGCCGGGGAACGAGAACTGCCGGAACAGCCGGGCCATGCCCGCCCCGTCCCGGGGGACGTCGGGGTAGGTCTCGGAGTACGTGCCGTCCAGCCAGGAATTGGCCACCACGGCGGGGCCGCCGTGCCCCGGCCCCCACACGCACAGGGCGTCCAGCTCGCGGGCCTTGATGACGCGGTTGAGATGGGTGTGCACCAGGTTCAGGCCGGGCGAGGTGCCCCAATGGCCCAGCAGCCGCGGCTTGATGTGCTCGGGGCGCAGCGGGACGGTCAGCAGCGGATTGGCCATCAGATAGATCTGCCCGGCGGACAGGTAGTTGGCGGCCCGCCAGTGGGCGTCGAGGGAGCGCAGCTCGTCGGCGCCGAGGGGGCCCGGTGCCCCGCTCTCCGTGTGGTCCGCGTTGCGCATGCTCATCTCCTCACCAGGGTGGCGTGCAAGGGGCGTTCAGCGGCGGAACTGTGCGGGTACCCACGCGACGGCCCGTCATGGCGGGGCACCCCGGCTGGCGGCTCCGGCCATGCCGTGCGGGCAGCCGGAGGGCGGTGGTTCAGTCGGGTGGCTCGGGGGCCGGGTGCTCGCCCGGCTCCGCGCCGGGGGGTTCCGCGGGGGCGGGGCCCGGCTCGTCGGGTTCCGGTGCTGGTTCCGGTTCCGCCGGGACCGGGTCCCGCGGCGTGGGCTCCGGCTCGCTCGGCACGGCGTCCGGCCCCCTGGGCTCCGGTTCGGTGGTCAGGGCGGCAGCGGTCATCAGGGTCATGTTCCTCTCCTTCCTCACCATGGTCGGTCCGATGCCCGCCGTCGGCCCGTTCAGGCGGAACGGGGAAGCGGGTGGCCGAGGGCCGGGCTCAGGTGGGGAAGGGAGGCACCCGCGACGGCGGACAGGTGCCGGGGAGGCGGCCTAAAGCGTCGGGGCCGGGGGCGTCGAGGGCGGTGCCCTCAGTACGGGGGCCGAGGGCCTGCCCTCAGTACACGTCGCGGACGTACCGCTTGTCGGCGGCGAGCTGTTTCACATAGCCCGCGGCCGCCTCCTGCGTCAGGCCGCCGTGTGCGACGGCGATGTCCCGCAGCGCACGGTCCACGTCCTTGGCCATCCGGGACGCGTCACCGCACACATAGAAGTGGGCGCCGTCCTGGAGCCAGGACCACAGGTGGGCGCCGTGCTCGCGCATCCGGTCCTGGACGTAGATCTTGGCGCGCTGATCGCGGGAGAAGGCGGTGTCCAGCCGGGTGAGCAGCCCGTCCTCGCACAGCCGGCCGAGGGCGTCCTCGTGGTAGAAGTCCGTGGCCCGGCGCTGCTCACCGAAGAAGAGCCAGTTGGGGGCGCGGTGACCGCGGGCGCGCCGCTCGTCGAGGAAGCCGAGGAAGGGCGCGACGCCGGTGCCGGGGCCCACCATCACCATCGGGGTCGCCGGATCGGCCGGCGGGCGGAACTGAGGCGTGCGCCGGACGAATACCGGCACCGGGCTCCCCTCCCCGGCATCGGCCAGAAAGGTGGAGGCCACGCCCTTGCGCGGGCGGCCCTGGCGGTTCTCGTAGCGGACCACGGACACCGTCAGACGCAGCAGGGCGGGGTCGGTCAGCGGGCTCGACGAGATGGAGTACAGCCGGGGCTGCAGACGGGGGAGGAGGTCCGCCCAGTCCGCCGCAGTGGCCTGTACCGGGTATTCGGCGAGGACGTCGACGGCCTGCCGGCTCCAGGTCCACTGGGCCAGCTCACCCCTGTTGTCGGGCCGCAGCAGCTTCTTCAGGACCCGGTCACCGGTGCGTTCGGCGACGAGGCGCAGCAGAGCGGGGGTGATCCGGGTGATGTCCAGGTGGCGGTGCAGCGCCTCGCCCAGCGGCGCCGCGCCCTGGCCCGGGAGGTCGACGACGGCGGCGGGATCGGCACCGGTGACCGCCAGCCACTCCGCGACGAGCTCCGGGCAGTTCTGCGGCAGCACCCCGAGCGCGTCGCCCGCCTCGTAGTCCAGCGGGGTGCCCTCCTCGTCCCGGGTGTCGAAGGTGAACTCCCGCACCTCCTTGGTGGCCCCCTCCCGGCTCAGCAGCTGGTTGCCGACGAGGCGGGCGGTGACGGGCGCGGGCTTGCCGGGCCCGGTGGTGGCCGGCGCCGCGGGGGCCGGGGCGGCCGCCGGCTTCCCGGCACCGCCGGGCGCCGCGGTGCCGGCCGGCTGCGAACCCTCCGTCAGGACCGTGAGCACCTGGTCGAGCCACTGCCCGGCCGGCGCTTCGTAGTCCGGTTCGCAGTCGGTCCGCGGCACCATCCGCACCGCGCCGAGTTCGGCGAGGCGGTCGTCGAGCCGGCGGCCGTGGCCGCAGAAGTCGTCGTACGAGGAATCGCCCAGCGCGAGCACCGAGTAGCGCACGCCCTCCAGCCGCGGGGTGTCCGGCGCGTTGAGGGTCTCCCAGAAGTCCGATCCGTTGTCGGGGGCGTCGCCGTCACCGAAGGTGCTGGTGACGATGAGCAGATCGGCGCCCTCCGGCAGGGTGGCCGGTGCGGTGTCGGCCATGCTCAGCAGGGTCGCCGGCCGGCCGCTGCCCTTGAGCCGGCGGGCCGTGTCGGCGGCGACCTCCTCCGCGTTGCCGGTCTGCGAGGCCCACAGGACGACGACCGTCCGGGTCGCGGTGTCCCCGGCCGTCGCGGCGGGGGCGTCCGTCGCGGCGGTCCGCGGCCGGACCTCGGGTATGCGGGAGAACATCCCGGCCAGCACGCCGTTGACCCACAGCGCGGTGTCCGGGCTGAAGGGCGCCTCGGCCGGCAGCACCGGGGTGCCGACGGCGGAGCCGGAGTCCAGCCCGGCGAGGAAGCCGGACAGATAGCGGCGCTCGTGCGCGGCCAGCACCGGCGGCGCGGGCTCGGCGAGCTGGAACACCCCGGCCAGCGCCGCCACCGGCACCCGCTCACCGGGGCCCGGGCCGGCGTCCTCCGCGGCCGTCCCGCCCGTGTTCCCCTGCGCGGGCCCCGTCTCTCCCGCGACCTTGGCCAGGGAGACCGCACACACCTTGAACTCGGGCTGGAAGGAGATCGGATCGACCGCGTCATGGGTCACCGCGTTGACGCTGAGGTACTCGCCGAACAGATCGTTCCAGTGGAACGGCGCGAAGCAGTTGCCGGGCCGCACCCGGTCGGTCAGGACGGCGGGCAGCACCGCCCGGCCGCGCCGTGAGGCGACCTCCACCATGTCGCCCTCCGCCAGCCCCAGCGCCTGCGCGTCCTGGGGGTGGATCTCCACGAAGGGGCCGGGGTTGAGCTTGTTCAGCTTGGCGACCGTGCCGGTCTTGGTGAGGGTGTGCCACTGGTGCTGCAGCCGGCCGGTGTTGAGGACGAACGGGAAGTCGTCGTCGGGCAGTTCGGCCGCCGGCAGATGCGGACGGGCGAAGAACACGGCCCGGCCGGACGCAGTGGGGAAGGTCAGCCGGGGGCGGGTGCCGTCCGGCCGCTCGTCCAGGGACTGGCTGACGCCGTCGTTGAGGTAGCGCACCGGGTTGCGGGCGGGGCCGTCGGCGCTGGCCGAGGGCCACTGCACGGGCGTCCGCCGCAGCCGCTCGTAGGACACTCCGCGCAGGTCATAGCCCGTCTGCGGGTTCCAGGCGCGCTTGATCTCCTCGAATATCTCCTCGGCACTCCGGTAGCTGAAGGCGTCCTCGAACCCCATCTCGCAGGCGACCTCGGCGATGATCCGCCAGTCCGGCCAGGCCTCGCCCGGTGCGTCGACGGCCTGCCGCACCAGCGTCAGCGTGCGCTCCGAGTTGACCATCACGCCCTCGGACTCGGACCACATCGCGGCGGGCAGCACCACATCCGCGTACGCGGTGGTCTCGGTCTCCGCGAAGACGTCCTGCGCGACGACGAACTCCGCGGCCTCCAGCCCCTCGATGACCGTACGGCGGTTGGCGACCGAGGCGACGGGGTTGGTGCAGATGATCCAGCACGCCTTGATCTCGCCGTCCGCCATCCGCTGGAACATCTCGACGGTGCCCCGGCCGGGCTCGTCCGCCCGCAGCGTCCCCGGCTCCAGGCCCCACAGGTCCTCGGTGAAGGCACGATCCGCGGCCACCAGCGTGGACCGTTGTCCGGGCAGGCCCGGCCCCATGTAGCCCATCTCCCGCCCGCCCATCGCATTGGGCTGGCCGGTGAGGGAGAACGGGCCGCAGCCGGGCCGGCAGATCGCGCCGGTCGCCAGATGCAGGTTGATCAGGGCATTGGTGTTCCAGGTGCCATGGGTGCTCTGGTTCAGGCCCATGGTCCAGCAGCTCATCCAGGCGTCCGCCGCACCGATCCACTCGGCGGCCCGGCGCAGATCGGCCTCCGGGATCCCGGTAAGCTCCGCGACCCTCGCGGGTGGATAGTCCTGGAGGAACTCCGGCATCGCCTCCCAGCCCTCGGTGTGCTCGGCGATGAACTCGGTATCGAGCTTGCCGTCCGCGGCCAGCAGATGCAGCAGGCCGTTCAGCAGCGCCAGGTCCGTCCCCGGCTCGACCTGCAGAAACAGGTCCGCCTTGGCCGCGGTGGCGGTGCGCCGGGGGTCGACGACGATCAGCTTGGCGCCCGCTTTCACCCGCTCCATCATCCGCAGGAAGAGGATCGGGTGGCAGTCGGCCATGTTGGAGCCGATGACGAGGAAGACGTCGGCGTGCTCGAAGTCCTCGTACGAGCCGGGCGGGCCGTCCGCGCCCAGCGACAGCTTGTAGCCGCTGCCCGCGCTCGCCATGCACAGCCGCGAGTTGGACTCGATGTGCCGGGTGCGGACGAAGCCCTTGGCGAGCTTGTTCGCCAGGTACTGCGCCTCCAGCGTCATCTGCCCGGAGACGTAGAGGGCGAGGGCGTCCGGGCCGTGCTCGTCGATGATCTCCCGCAGCCGCGCGGCGGTCTGCTTGACGGCCGTGTCCATGGCCTCGGCCATCGGTTCGTCGCCGCGGTCCGTGCGCACCAGCGCGGTCGACAACCGCCCCGGCGCCGTGAACAGCTCGGCGCTGGTCGCACCCTTGGTACACAGCCGGCCGGCGTTCGCCGGGTGGGCCTTGTCACCGGCTGCCTTGCGCACCGTCCGCCGCCCGTCGCCGTCCGTCGCGACGTCCAGCACGACCCCGCAGCCGACACCGCAGTACGTGCACTGCGTCCGCACCTGCGAAAGGCTTTCTGCCGGCGGTTCCGGTGCGGTCACGGACGGTCCCCTTCGTGGTCGGCTGCTGTGCTCCCGACCTTACGAACGGCCCGTTAACCAGGTGTCACGGCAACCGCGCACCCGTCGTTACGGCGACCACACAGTGGCGGGTGGCGCTCCGTGAGCACCGCCGGCCGGCCTCGCCCAGGGGGCCGGACGGGGCCCCTGAGCTGCGGGGACCATGATCCGGCTGAAGGGCGCGGCCTGGGCCGTGCGGGGCCGCATACGGCCCGCCCCTACCGCCCCGGCACCCCGCCGTCCGCCCTGGATGCCCGTGCGGCGGACGGGCCGGGCACCCGCGGCGGACCCCGGCGGGGCGGAGCACCTCAGCCCTCCCCGCCCGTACCTCAGCCCTCCCCGCCCGTCCCGGCCTCCCCGCCGTCCAGGAAATGGAAGCCGGGTCGCGGGTGCATCAGGAAGTCGTGGTGCGAGATGTTCCAGGCGTACGCGCCGGCGACCCCGAACACCATCCGGTCACCGGCCCGCAGCCCCGGCGCCGGGACCGCGCGGGCCAGGACGTCCTTGGGGGTGCACAGCTGCCCGGTAACGGTGACCAGGCCGCCCTGCGCCACCGCCCGCGGCCAGGGGTGCGGCCAGGGCGCATCCGACGGCACCACCGTGCAGGGCTGGTCATGGCCCTTGGTCGCGGGGGTGCGCAGATGGTGGGTGCCGCCGCGCACCACGGCGAACTCCTCGCCGTGGCTGCGCTTCACGTCCAGGACCTCGGTCGCGTACCAGCCGCAGTACGCGGTCAGCGCCCGCCCCGGCTCGATGCGCAGGGTGAGGCCGGGGTGGGCGGCGGCGAGCCGTGCCAGGCCCGCGCCGTAGGCGGCCCAGCCGAAGCGCCGCTCCGGGGCGGCGTAGTCGACGGCCATGCCGCCGCCGATGGTCACCTCGGACAGCGGGACATGGTGCCGGGTGGCCAGCGCGGCGGCCCAGGTCACGATGGCCTCGGACACGGCGAGCTGCTCGGGCGCCGCCAGGCCGCTGGCCAAGTGGGCGTGGATGCCGCGGAGTTCGAGGTGCGGGTAGGTGCCGTCGGTGAGCAGGGCGACGACCTCACCGGCCCGGTCGGGGTCCAGCCCGAAGGGCGTCGGGCGGCCGCCCATGGCGAGCGAGCTGCCGTCCAGGGAGCCGTCGTCGACCGGCAGGTTGAAGCGCGCCAGCACCGCGATCCGGCGCTCCGGTACATGGCGGGCGGCCAGGCTCGCCAGCATGTGGAGCTCGTACACGCTCTCCACGTGGAAGCGCTGCACGCCGGTCTCCAGCGCCTGCACGATCTCCGCGGGCGTCTTGCCCGGCCCGCCGAAGGCCAGCGGAGCGTCGGGCACGGCCTTGGCGACATGTGCCAGCTCGCCGCCGGAGGAGACCTCGTAGCCGTCCACGTACGGGCGCAGCGCACCCAGGATCTCCGGCTCCGGGTTGGCCTTGGCCGCGTAGTACAGCTCGACGCGCCGGGGCAGCGCGGCCCGCACCTCGGCCAGATGCGTGCGCAGGGCGGGCAAGTCGTAGACGTAGGCGGGCAGTTCCTCGGGCGCGAGGGAACGGACGCGGTCGCGGACCGTGGGGGGAAGGGCGGGGCTCGGGGTGGTCATCGGGCGCTCCAGGGGGTGGGGTCGTCGGTGCGTGAAGCGCCCGACAGGACGGCCTCGGCCAGCGGCGAGGGCAGCCGCACATAGCCGGCTTCCCGGTCGGCCTTGCGCTCCCAGCGGGTGAGCAGATTGGCCTTGGCGGGCAGCGGGACACCTGCCAGCAGGGCGGCCAGCCGCGGCGGGCAGCCGTGGCGGTCCGCGTGGGTCTGCAGGGTGCGGCGGACCTGCGCCCACAGCTCCGTCTCGGTGTCCGGATGCAGATCGGCGAGCGCGGCGAGCATCTCGGCGACATGGTTGACCAGCAGGCAGTACACCACGCGGTCCCAGCCGCGCTGGGCGTCGTACGTCATCGGTGCGGCCACCTGCTCGGGCAGCGAGGCCAGCAGCTCGGTGTGGTGTTCGGGGACGAGCTTGGTGCCCTCCAGGTCGCGGAAGAGGACCTGCGCGGGCATCCCGTCGCCGTCGACGCAGACCAGGACGTTCTGCAGATGCGGCTCAAGCACCAGCCCGTGGTCGAAGTAGGCGGCGAGCACCGGCGGGAGCAGCAGACCGAGGTAGGCGGCCCACCACTCCAGCGCGGCCTGCGGGCCGGCCCCCGCCAGCAGCCGGGAGACATGCGCCGGTCCGGTGGGGTACTCGTCGGCGACGGCGGCCGCCAGCAGCGGGGTGGTGCCGGGCAGCAGCCGCTGGGAGAGCCCCTCGCGGACGATGACGCCGAAGCCTTCGAGCAGCTCGGTGACCGGGCGGCCGTCGGCGCCGGGCAGCGCCAGGCTGCGGTAGGCGGGCTCCTGGAGCACCGCGCTGCCCGGGAAGCGGGTGGCGAGATCGGTGAGCTGCGGCGCCAGCAGCCGGGTCAGCGCCACCGCCCCGGACAGCTCGTAACTCGCGTTCTTCCGGAGGCAGTTGGTGATCCGGACGTTCAGGCTGAACTTGAGGAAGGCGGCACCGTCGTAGAGCGTGCGCACGGACGCGGTGGCGGCGAACGGCGTCCGGCCGTTGCCCAGGACGCGGATGTCGCCGCGCTCCAGCGCCTCCTGCAGGCCCGCGTGGTCGCGCAGCAGCTCGTACTGCCAGGGGTGGACGGGCAGCAGCCGGTAGCCCTCCGGGACGTCGGGGTGCAGCGCGTCCAGCACCGCGGTGGCGCCGTCCGCGCAGGACTCCTCGGCGATCAGTTCGTCCCGCACCGCGAGCAGCAGCAGCGGGAAGGCGGCGCCGGTCTCGGGGGCGTACGACTGCCAGGCGGTGGGGTCGCCGGTGCGGGCCTTCGGGGTCGGGTGGAAGCGGTGGCCGAAGAGCAGCGACTGCTCGGAGGCGACATAGGCGGCCTGCCAGTCCTCCGCGGTGTACTCCCCGGCGGCCGGGCCCTCCGCCCGGGCCGCGAGCGCGGCGGACACGGCCTGGTGGCTGGAGGCGATCTGCGCCAGGAACTCCTCGTTGTGCACCCCGGTGCGCAGCGACAGCTCGGCGTGCGCGTACTCGGCCAGCTGCCGCCAGCCGACCTCCGCCCAGCCGCCGTCGGTCTGCTCGGACACCGGGCCGGTGAAGCGGTGCGCGCCCAGCAGCGAGGTACGGCGCAGTGCGACGCGCAGCAGCACACCGCGGCGCGGCAGCCGGATCAGCAGTCGCCCGTCGTCGACGGCGGTCTGGTGCTCGGGGCCGGAGACCTCCCGCAGCAGACAGTTGAGCAGGGTGTGTGCCACGGCCTGGTCGGCGGTGGGCAGGCCGGTGGGGGCGGCGGACACCGGGGCGGTGGCGGGCGAATTGGTCAGCGAGGGCATCGGGGGCTCCTGCGGGTGCGGAGAGTACGGGCGAGGAGGGGGGCGGCGGTCGCGAGTCCGGTGGCCACGGCTATCGCGGTGCCGGTCAGCAGCGGGGCGACCGGACCGAGCCAGTCGTTGCCGGCGGTGGCCGCCACGCCCGCGGCGACCGCGCCGGCCTTGGAGAAGAACTCGATTGAGCCGAACAGCCCGCCGGGGGCACGGCCCTTGGCGCAGTCGGCGGCCAGCACGGACAGGCACACCAGGCCGAGGGTGAGCCCGGCGCCCAGCACCAGGCGTACGGCGATGAAGGAGGCGAGGGAGCCGGCGAGGCCGTGCCCGGCCAGCCCGGCCGCTATACAGCCGAAGCCGAGGGCGATCCCGGCCCGGGGGCGGTTGCGGAAGGCGCGGTGCACGCCCATCGCCGCGACCAGATAGCACAGGTGCGGCAGGGCGAACAGCACACCGGACACCAGCGGCCCGGTCCCCGGCAGCTGCTGGGAGATGAGGGAGATCAGGTAGGGGAAGGAGATGACGGTGGAGAAGACGAACGCGAACTCCAGGGCGTAGAGGGCGCGCAGCGGGCGGACGTCCGGGGTGTACCCGGCCGGAAGTACCGGCCCGGACGGCTCCGTGACCTCGGCCCCCGGAGCGGTGCCGTCCCTCTGCACCGTGCCGACCGGGTCGGCGGCCGGCTCCGGGAGCTTCGCCAGCATCAGGGCCGCGGCCAGCGGCAGTACGGCCAGCAGGGCGTACTGGCGGTGCGGCGACAGCCACGGCGTCAGCGCGCCGACCACGATCGGCGCGAAGACCAGCGCCGCCCGCGCACTGCCCTGCATCAGCGTCAGGGCCCGGGACAGCGCATGGCCCTCCAGGGCCGCCCCCAGATAGCCGTTCGACGCGGCGAAGGTGCCGCCGAGGACGCCCTGGACGACCAGCGCCGCGGCGAACGTGGCGAGCGAGTCGGCCCAGCCGGCCAGCAGAAACGCCGCCGCCAGCCCCAACTGCGCGCGCAGCAGCAGCCGTTTACGGCCGAAGCGGTCGGCCAGCCGCCCCCACAGCGGAGCACCGAGGGCGCCGAACAGGGTGGGGACGACATAGAGCAGACCGGCCCAGCGGGCGGCGCCGTCGCCCAGCTCGGGCAGGACTTCGGTGAGGTACGGCGGCAGGCCGAGGGCGGCGAACGAGGCCACGAAGTAGCAGCCGGCCACGGCGTGCACCTGGCGGCGCGCGAGGGCCGGACGGGCCTTGGTCTCGACGACCGCCGGCTCGGTCCGGCGGGAGGTGGCGGTGCTCATCGGGAAGCCCCCGTAGGCAGCAGATAGTTGGGTCCGGTGGTGTAGTGCTTGTTGATGTCGGCGGCCCCCGAGCGCTCCTTGGACAGCAGCGTCCCGGCGCTGACCATCGCCTTCACCGGCAGCTCCGGCGCGTCCAGGACATGGGCGCGCAGCGCGGCGCCCGGCTCGTGCGGCCCGGTGCCCAGCCGCTCGACGGCCGCGGCGAGCCGGTCGCGGACCAGGCCCAGCAGCTGCGCCAGCGGGGCGCGTCCGTGCCGGGCGAGGCCGAAGGCGTACGACCCCGCGCACAGATGGACGGTGATGGTGGTGAACAGGTCCAGCACCGGCCGGTCGCTCCCGGCGAAGATCCGCGGGTCGGCGAAGCCGGCCGGGTCCGGGGCGTCGTCGCCCAGGGTCTCCCGCAGTCGGACGGTGTTGATGCGCGGCCCGTCGTTGTCCTTGAACAGCAGCCGCAGCCGGGTGCCGCCGGCGGCCCGGTCCAGCACCAGCGAGATGTTCTGCTGGTGGGATTCGAGCGCGATGCCGTAGCCGAAGAGGGTGGTCTGCCAGTCGAAGAGCAGGGTGAGACAGGCATCGAGCAGGGCGAGCGGGTCGCCGCCGTAGAAGCGGTCCGCGAGGTGGTCGATCACCAGCCGCCCGCCCGGCGCCCGGCTCAGCAGCGCGGCCATCGGCACGACGGCGCTGTGGTCCAGGCCGGCCGGGTAGCGGCGGCACAGCACGGCCAGCAGCTCGTCCCCGGCGTGCGCGTAGCAGGTCTCGTCGGCCTGGAGGATGGTGGCGGCGAACCGTGGCTCGCGGGCGAGCACGGTCTCCAGCAGCCGCTGGCCCGCCGCGCCGTCGACGAGCGTGTCCGGCTTGATGGTGCGCCGGTTGCGCAGCCCCAGCGTGGCGGTGGCCAGCGGCAGCTTCAGGTGCAGCCGCGGGTCGGCATCGAGCGCCACGGCCCGCATCGACAGCGTCGGAACCACCGTGAGCAGCTCGCGGTCGGACAGCACCGCCGCGCTCTCCAGACCGGTACGGCGCAGCGCGCCGTCCAGCGGATCGCCGAGGGACAACGGGTGGACGGGAAGGGCGAGATGGCTCTCGGCGAGGTGGCCGAGGCCCAGCTCCCCGGGTGTCGGCCAGCAGTCGGGCAGCGCCGCCGCGCCGCCCGGCACGGTGACCGCCGCGCGCGGCAGGGCGAGCCAGCGCAGCGCGAACTCCGGGCGGAACTCGGGTGCGTACGCCCGGAGTTGGTCCTCGTCGAGACCCGACCGGCCGCGGGCGGTCGGGTAGACGGGGTGGTCGGTCCGGGCGGCCAGCGTGTCGTACGCCAGGCCGCCGGCCAGGCCCTGCCAGGCGCCGGGATCGCTGCCGTGTCGGCTGGTCAGTGCGGCGTCGGCCTCGTCCCGGGTCCGGGTGTGCAGCCGCATCGTCGCCAGGGTCTGGCGGCATTCCCCGGCGAGGGCGTCGAAGCCGCCCTGGTCGGCCGGGTCGGCGAGGTCGCGCAGCGCGGTGCCGACCTCGTCGAGCGTGGTCAGCCTGGCCCCGTCGGACTCGCGGACCAGGAGCGGCAGTCGTGCGGTGTACGTGCTCTGGTAGCCGTCCTCGGCGAGCGGCAGCAGCAGGGCGCCGGCGGCCGGGCCCGCGGGGAGCCGCAGCCAGTACCCGTCCGGCCGTTCCAGCAGCGTGCCGCGGGTGCGCAGACCGACGACGTCCTCCCGCAGCAGCGCACCCAGGACGCGTACCAGCAGCTCGTCCTCTTCCGTCGGCCCGGCCGGGTCGTCGGCACGGGGCGCGACGGTGCCCTCGGCGGTGGCGAGTGCGGTGTTCAAGGGGTGATCTCCCAGCGCTCCGCGGCGACGAAGTCGTCCGCCACCCGGTCCACGGCGCCGCGGTCGGTACCGGTGACCCGCAGCACGCCTAGGTAGTCGCGGTTGGTGCCGTAGTAGGGGTGCCGTTCGCCGAGGTCGCGCAGCGGCCGGTAGGAGAGCCGTACGCCGTCCACCGTCCGGTCGGTGGCGGCGGGCGCCGCGGTGAGCGTGCCTGCCCGGTCGGCGAGGGCGTAGTCCACCCGGCCCGCGCCGTCGCGCCGGGCACCGAGGTCCGCGGGCAGCGGCTCGCCCAGATGGGCCCGCAGGATGTGCTCGAACAGCTCGATGCCCAGGATCTGCGCGAGCAGCAGGTCGCACTGGTCGCCGATGACGCGGTAGTTCACCTCGATCAGCCGCGCCCGGCCCTCGTGCACCACGAACTCGGTGTGCGCGGCGCCCAGCCCGACGCCCAGCGCGTCGAGTTGGGCGGACACCTGGGCGACCACGGGCTCCGGCGGGGCGGCGACGAAGTCCAGCCGCTCCTCGATGAAGACGGGCGGCGCGGACATGGTGGTGTGGAAACCGCCCAGGACGTGCCGCACCCGGCCGTCGCCCAGCGTCTCCAGCGTGTACAGCTCGCCGGCCAGGAACTCCTCGGCCAGCAGCGCCGCGTCGGGGCGCCGCACCTGGATCTCCTTGGCGAGCGCCACCAGTTCCTCGGCGTCCCCGGCCAGGATCACGTCCTCGCTCGCCACGCCCTCGCGGGGCTTGAGGACCACGGGGTAGGGCAGGTCGGCGGCGGCGAACGCGGACGGATCCTGCCCGGGGGCGAGCTCCATGGAGCGCACCGCGTCCAGGCCCGCGGCGGCCAGGTGGCGCCGCATCTCGCCCTTGTTCTTGGCGCGCAGCGCGGCCCGCCAGTCCTTGCCGGGCAGTCCGAAGTAGTCGGCGGCCAGGGCGGCCTGGGTCTGCAGATGGTCGCTGTTGGTGAACACCGCGTCGGGACGGTGGTGGGTGGCTATCCGGTTGATGACGGCGCGGAAGTCATGGACGTCGCACTCCAGGACCTCCGTCTGCGGGGGTACTTCCCGGTGCGCCGGTGGCTGGTCCGTCAGGAGCGTGATGTCGAGGCCGAGGCGGGCGGCAGCGGGCAGGAACCCCTCGCTGACCGAGTCGGTGGGGTTGAGGGCGAGCAGATACATCCGCATGAGCGGGCCCCTTTGGGTTCGAGGGTGGGGGGAGCAAGAGGGGCAGGAGAGGGGAGAAGAGGGGTGGCCCCCGGCGGGGAGGGGCCACCCCGGGGGTTCAGCCCTTCGGCAGCGGCACCCCGGTGGCCTTCGCCACGTCGGCGAGCATGTGCTCGGCGGCCTGGATGCCGATGCCGGACATCCACGTCTCGTCCGGCACGTTGAAGACCTTGTGGCCCTTGACGGCCGGCAGGTCCTTCCAGACCGGGTTGGACGTGACGTCCTTCTGCTGGGTCTTGCCGGGCGCGTCCGCGGAGGCCACGAACACCAGGTCCGCGTCGGCCTTGTCGATCTGTTCCGGGCTGACGTCGAGCATGGTCTTGGCCGGGTCGGTGGAGCTCTGCGACTTCGGGCGGGCCAGGCCGATGTCGTCGAGGACCACACCGCTGTAGGAGGACTTCTGGTAGAGGCGGGTCGGGCCGGCGACGAAGCGCACGACCGAGGCCGAGGGCATCTTGCCGTGGTACTTCTTCTTGATGGCCGCGCCCAGCGCCTTGGCCCGGGTCTCGTACTCCGTCAGCTTCTTGTCGGCCTCCTTCTCCAGCCCCAGCGCCTTGGCGTGGACCTTCAGATTGGCCTTCCAGGGGCCGCCGGTGGTCTCGGTGAAGACGGTCGGGGCGATGGCCTGGAGCTTGTCGTAGATCTTCTCGTGCCGGACCTTGGAGGACAGGATCAGATCGGGCTTCAGCGAGATGATCTTTTCGAGGTTGGGCTCCAGCAGCGGACCGACGTCCTTGACGCCGCCGATCTCGTCCTTGAGGTAGGTGGGGAAGCCGCCCTCGGTCTTCATGTGCGGCGAGACCGCGCCGACGGGCTTGACGCCGAGGGTGGTGACGTCGTCCAGCTCACCGGTGTCCAGGACGACCACGCGCTGGGGCTTGGCGGGGATCTTCACCTCGCCGCCCATGGCGCTCTTGACGGTACGTGGGAAGCCGGCGCCGGCCTTGCCCTGCGCCGCGTCGTCGCCGGCCGGCTTGCCGCCGCCGCAGGCGGTCAGCGCGGTGGCGCCCAGGGCGACGGTGAGCAGCGCGGCCGGCAGCCGGCGGGTGGTGGCGCGGAGGGGGATTCTGGTCAGCATGAGGGTGTCTTCCTTGAGGGGAGCGGAGGGAGGGAGCAAACGCCCGTGGGGGAGGCGGTCAGACGGTGACGGCGGAGTGCCGTTTCGCGCTGCTCTTCGGGACGACCAGCGGGGTGCCGGTCTCGGGGTCGGGGATCACCCGGCAGTCCACGTCGAACACGGACTTGACCAGCTCCGCGTCGAGGACGTCCGCCGGGGCGCCGGCCGCCGCCAGCCGCCCGTCCTTGAGGACCACGAGGTGATCCGCGTAACGGGCGGCCTGTCCGAGGTCGTGCAGCACCATCACCACGGTGCGGTCCGCCTCGGCGTGCAGCGCGGCGACC
Organism: Streptomyces sp. 2323.1; assembly: GCF_900221035.1. Lineage (NCBI taxonomy): Bacteria > Bacillati > Actinomycetota > Actinomycetes > Kitasatosporales > Streptomycetaceae > Streptomyces > Streptomyces sp. 2323.1. Next base: position 7,105,655 of record NZ_LT907981.1, read on the forward strand.
AGGTCGAGGACATCGAGCTGGTGCCGCAGATCCAGGAAGGTGGTGGGCTCGTCGAGCAGCAGCAGATCGGTGTCCTGGGCCAACGCGAGCGCGATCCAGGCGCGCTGCCGCTGACCGCCGGAGAGCTGGTCGACGGGCTGATCGCGCAGCTGAAGCGTGCCGGTGCGCCGCAGCGCCTCCTCCACCGCCTGCTGGTCCGCCGCCGACCAGGGGCTCAGCAGCCGCTGGTGGGGGTAGCGGCCGAGCCGTACCAGCGCCTCGACGGTGATCGCGTCGGGGGTGACCGGCTGCTGGGGGAGCAGCCCCATCCGCAGGGCCAGCGCCCGGGCCGGCATCCGGTGGATATCGGCGCCGTCCAGCGCGACGGTGCCGGCGGCCGGCGCCAGCAGCCGGGTCAGCCCGCGCAACAGGGTCGACTTGCCACAGGCGTTGGGCCCCACGACAGCGGTGACGGCGCCGCCGGGCAGCACCAGATCCAGGCCGCCGACGATCAGCCGGTCGCCGTAGCGCAGATCGAGTCCGTGGGTGGAAAGCTGATTGGCGGTCATCGGACACTCCTGTTCACGGAACTGCTCTGACGGATCATCAGCACCAGCAGCCATGGCGCGCCCAGAGTGGCTGTGACCACTCCGACCGGCAGCCCGCCGACCGGCAGCAGGTACTGCGCCACGAGGTCGGAGGCGAGCAGCAGCACGGCACCGGCGAGGCCGGACAGCGCCAGCGTCCCGGCGGTCGGCGGCCCAGCGAGGAACCGCACGATGTGCGGCACGGCCAGCGCGACGAAGGCGACCGGGCCGGTGAGCGCGGCGGCCAGCGAGGCCAGCACGATCGCGATGACCAGGACCTGGAGCCGGGCGGCGCTGGTGCGCAGGCCGAGCGCGCCGGCCGAGTCGTCGCCCAGGTCGAGGACGGCGAGCCGGCGGTTCAGTGCGAAGGCGACGACCAGGCCCAGCGCCACCGCCCCGCCCGCGGACCACACTTCGGGCCAGGTCCGCCCGTACACCGAGCCGGTCGTCCACTGCAGGGCCGACCCGGCCAGCTCGGTGGGGAAGCGGACGATCATGAAGCTCACCGCCGCGGTCAGGCCCGCCTGTACGGCGAGACCGACCAGCACCAGGCGGGTCACGCTGACCCCGCCGCGCCAGCCGAACACCCCGAGCAGCACCGCGGCGAGCAGCCCGCCGCCGAGCGCGGCCAGCGGCATCAGGGCCTGCGAGGCCCCGGCGGCCAGCATCGCCACCGCCCCGAACGAGGCGCCGCCGGTCACCCCCATGACGTCGGGCGAGGCGAGCGGATTGCGGAACAGCCGCTGGAGCAGGGCGCCGGCCACCGCCAGCCCCGCCCCCGCGACGATCGCCGCGACCATGCGCGGGGCCCGGAACTCCTGGACCACCAGCACCGTCGCGGAATCACCGAGCCCGAACAGGCCCTTGACCGCGTCGGCGGGCGGCAGCGCCATGTCACCGTTGGCCACGGACACCGTCACCAGGGCGCAGAGCACCACGAGACCGACGACGGCGGTCAGCGCGGTACGCCCGCGCGCGGTGCCGCGGCCGGTCCGGCGGCCGGCGTCCGTCGCCGCACCGTGCGGCGCGGCACTGCGTACGAAGCCGTTCATCGGGCCACCTTCCGGGCCAGCAGCGCCAGCAGCGGCGCGCCGAGGAACGCGCTGATGATGCCGACCTGCAATTCGGACGGGCGGATGACGATCCGTCCGAGGATGTCGGCGGTGAGCAGCAGCAGCGGGCCGGCGAGCAGGCAGCCGGGGACCACGATCCGGTGGTCTGAGGTGCGCAGCAGCTGGCGGACCAGATGCGGTGCGGCCAGCCCGATGAAGGCGAGCGGACCGGCCACCGCCACCGCGGAGCCGGCGAGCAGGACGACGGCCAGCCCGCCGGCGCTGCGGATCCGGGACACCGGCACGCCCAGCCCCTGCGCCGAATCGTCGCCCAGCGCCAGCGCGTTGAGCGCCGGGGCGATGGCCAGCGCGACGACCAGCCCGATCAGCAGGGTCGGCAGCACCGGGTAGAGCACCGCCAGCGGGCGTTCGGCCAGCGAACCGGCCAGCCAGAACCGCGCCTCGTCCAGCGACCGCTTGCTGGCCAGCATGACCGTCGACGTCCAGGACAGCAGGACGAGTTGCAGGACGGTGCCGCCCAGCGCCAGGCGCACCGGATCCAGGTCACCGGCGCGCCGCGCCAGCGCCTGGGCGAACAGCGCGGCGGCCGCGGCGCCCGCGAACGCGAACCAGATGTACTGGACGGGCCGGGTCAGATGCAGGGCGTAGATCGCGGTGACCACCGCGAAGCCCGCACCCGCGTTGATGCCGAGCGTCGTCGGGGAGGCGAGCGGATTGCGGGTGATGCCCTGGGCGACCGCTCCGGCGACCCCGAGCGCCGCGCCGACCGCGAGCCCGACCAGCGTGCGCGGCAGCCGAAGTCCCGTCACCACGAGGGCATCCCGTCCGTGGGTGGCGCCGGTCAGCGCGTCCCAGACGGTGGACAGCGGTACGGACCGGGTACCGAGGGCGAGGCTGAGGGCGGCACAGAGCGCCAGCGCTCCGAGCCCGACCACGAGCAGCGGAACGCGCCGCAGGAGCTTCGCGGCGGGCGGCGCATCGGGCACAGCGGGTGCAGTGGCAGATGGTTTGGTCGTCGACACGCGTCGCTACGTTAGGTTAGGCATACCTAATTATGCAAGCGTGGTTCCGTAGAAGTGACCAACTGTCCGTTTTGTCGGGCCGACGCTCCCTCAACAGGCCCTCACCGCCCCCGACCTGGGATGACCTACCCACGGCCGGCCCGCCCACGCACGCCTCCCCGCCGGCGCCCCCGTATGCGGATCCTGCGGGCGGGGCAGCGACCGGTGCCGTGCTGCACCCCGTGGGCCACTGTGCTTTTCTGGCCAGGGGGCTGCCGTTTCGCTCAGCCGAGGAGCGCCATGAACCCCGCCCCGCCCCGTATCGCCATCATCGGCGCCGGCCCCGGCGGGCTCCTCTGCGCCCGCGTCCTGCGGCGCAACGGGCTGCCGGTCACCGTGTTCGAGCAGGACGCCTCCGTCGCCGCCCCGGACCGGCACGGCGTACCGGAGCTGTGGCTGACGACCAGTCAGGCAGCGCTGGGCGAGGCCGGTCTCCAGGAGGAGTTCACCGCGCTCGCCCGCCCGGCGGGCCAGGGGCTGCGACTGCTCGACCACACCGCGACGGAGCTCTTCCGGCGCGCTCCGGCCCCCGGTGAAACCGGCGGGTCCGAGATCGGCCGGGGTGCGCTGCGCCGGCTGCTGCTGGAGTCCCTGCCGCCCGGAACCCTGCGCTGGGGCAGCTATCTGCGCACCCTGCACCCGCTCGGCGACGGCCGCCACACCGCCGAGTTCGACGACGGGCACACCGAGACCTTCGATGTGGTCATCGGCGCCGACGGTGCCTGGTCCCGGGTGCGTCCGGTCCTCTCCGACGCCACCCCCCACTACTGCGGCGTCACCTTCGTCGAGACCGGGTTCGAGGACGCCGACGCCCGCCACCCGCGGCTCGCCCGCCTCGTCGGTGCCGGCACCCTGCTGGCGCTCTCCGCCGGCAAGGGCCTGATCGCCCGGCGCCACGGCAACGGCCGCCTGCACGTGCAGGCCGCCTTCCGGGGTTCCCAGGACTGGGCGCTGGAGGCCGGGGTGACGATGGCGGACACCGACGCGGTCCGCGAGGTGTTGCTCGGCGCCTTCGAGGGCTGGGACGACCGGCTGCTGGAGCTGCTGCGGAACCACGACGGCGGATTCCGCAACCGGCCGCTGTTCGCCCTGCCGGTCCCGCACACCTGGACCGCCACCCCGGGCCTGACCCTGCTGGGCGACGCCGCGCACCTGATGGCGCCGTTCGCCGCCGAGGGCGCCGGCCTCGCGCTGCTCGACGGCGGGGAACTCGCCCGCGCCCTCGCCGGGGACCGCGACGCCGACGCGGCGCTCGGCGCGTACGAGGCGGCCATGCTGCCCCGCGCCGCGCGCGCCGCCGAGGCCGCCGCCGACGCCCTGGCCGAGGCCTTCGCCCCCGACGCCCCGCACGGCACCCTGCGCCGGCTGCGCGCCGACGGCCCCTGAGCTGTGGCCCGGTCGCCGCACCAGGGGCCGGTCCCGCCCGCTCCGGTTGCGGCCCGGTCGCGCCCGTCGGACCATCGGCAGCGTACGGCTACCGATCGGCAGCGGACGGACGCATGCGCAGCCCCGTCCGCCACGGCCCGGCGCGGAGGACGGAACACACCGTGAAGATCACTGAGCCCACTCCCGGTGCGCCCTGCTGGGTGGAGCTGGGCACCTCGGACGTGGACGCCGCCAAGGTCTACTACCGCCAGGTCTTCGGCTGGCGCGCCGAGACCGACCCGCGCCAGGAGGCGGGCGGCTACACCACGCTGTACCTGGGCGCCGCCCCGGTCGCCGCGCTGACCCCGCTCTACGCCCCCGGGCAGCCGACCGCCTGGACCGTGTCGTTCGCGACGCGGGACGCCGATGCACAGGCCGCGGCGGTCACCGAGGCGGGCGGGCGGCAGCTGATGGGGCCGATGGACGTCTTCGACCTGGGCCGCTTCGCCGTGCTGGCCGATCCGGAGGGCGCGGTGTTCTCGCTCTGGCAGGCCCGTTCCTTCGCCGGCGCCGCCCTCCTCAACGCGCCCGGCTCGCTCGGCTGGGTCGAGCTCGCCACCCGGGACGCCGAGGCCGCCAAGGCCTTCTACACCCGGGTCTTCGGCTGGACCGTCGGCACCCACGCGGACTACCCGCAGTGGGGCATCGACGGCGCCGACTTCGGCGGGCTGAGCGCGCTGGACGAGTTCTACCCGGACGATGTGCGGGCGCACTGGCTGCCGTACTTCGCGGTCGCCGACGTGGACGAGACGGCAGCCCGGGCCGCGGAGTCGGGGGGCATGCTGCTGGTGCCCCCGACGGACGTCCCCGACGGTCCGCGGGTCGCGGTGATCCGGGATCCCCAGGGGGGCTCCTTCGGGATCCACCGCGCCGGTGCCGAGGGCTGACCGGCGTCAAGGGCTGACCCGAGGGCTGACCGGCGTCGACTCGGGTCCGGACGCACGCCGATGACGGCTCGTCACCCGGCAACCCTTGCACTGTCACACGATTGGCTGCCTGTTCGTCGTTTCACCACATTCCGGGGGTGAAGTGCGCGTAATGTCCGGCTGTGCACCAATGGGTGGCATTGCGTGTCAAGAACAGGAGACCCCCTATGTCCACGACCGAAAACCTCGTGGCCCGAGGTAAAGAGCTCGCGGCCGGCGCGGGCGCACTGGCCGCAGCCGTCGCCGTCGGTGCGACGCTGTTCGCGGCCCCGGCCCAGGCGGCGCCCGGACCCCTCAAGCCCTATGGCGTCGTCACCGCCAAGAAGGGCCTGAGTCAGCGTCAGTACCCCAGCACCGACTCCTCCGTGCGGGGCTACCTCCGTCACCGCGCGCAGGTCGGCCTGGTGTGCAAGGTGCGCACCCAGAACGTCCGCGGCAACTCCGTCTGGTACCTGACGCGCGGCGAGCGGCCGGCCTGGGTCTCCGCGAAGTACGTGACCAACAGCGGATTCGTCAAGTACTGCAAGGACGTGCAGCACCATCGGGTGCAGCCGAGCAACCCGGCGAAGCACGCCGTGGGCTGATGGAGTCCGGGGAAGGCCCGGTCCGGTGCCGCGGAGGTGCCGGGCCGGGCCTTCGTGTGTCCGCGGCCGGTCCGCGCACCCTTCCGTATTTCTGGAACAAGTTCTACTGTGCCCCTCGATCCGGCAGCCGACGACCCGTCAGCTTCGCGGGCCGCCCCCGGGCCGGACGACCGGAGCGGACGAACTGGAGGGGCCGTGCACCTCGAATACACCCCCGAGCAGCAGCAGTTGCGCACCGAACTGCGCACGTACTTCGCCCGGCTGGTGCCGGAGGGCGCCGCGGCACGTTATGCCGCCCCCGCCGCCCAGAAGCGCTTCTACCGTGAGACCGTGCGCCGGCTGGGGGCCGACGGCTGGCTCGGCGTCGGCTGGCCCAAGGAGTTCGGCGGCCGCGGGATGTCCCCGATGGAGCAGTTCCTCTTCTTCGACGAGGCCGCCCAGGCGGGTGTGCCGCTGCCGCTGATGGCGCTGAACACCGTCGGGCCCACGCTCATGCAGTACGGCACCGACGAACAGAAGGCCTACTTCCTTCCCCGGATCCTCTCCGGCGAGCTCGACTTCGCCATCGGCTACAGCGAACCGGACGCCGGCACCGACCTGGCCGCCCTCAAGACCCGCGCCGTACGGGAGGGCGACGAGGAGACCGGCCACTACGTCGTCAACGGACAGAAGATCTGGACGACCAACGGCGACACCGCGGACTGGGTGTGGCTCGCCGTACGGACCGACCCCGACGCGCCGCCCCACAAGGGCATCACCATGCTCCTGGTCCCCACCAGCGACCCCGGCTACTCCTGCACCTTGATCAACACCCTGGCCTCGCACGACACCACGGCCAGCTACTACGAGAACATCACCGTCCCGGCCGCCCGCCGCGTCGGTGAGGAGAACAAGGGCTGGCGGATCATCACCAACCAGCTCAACCACGAGCGGGTCACCCTCGCCGCCCACGGCACCATGGCCATCCGCGCCCTGCACAACGTCCAGCGCTGGGCCGCCGACACCAAGCTCAGCGACGGCCGCCGGGTGATCGACCTGGACTGGGTGCGTGGACGGCTGGCCCGGACGCACACCAGACTGGATGCCATGAAGCTGCTGAACTGGCAGATGGTCGACGCGCTCCAGCACGGCACCCTGACCCCGCAGGACGCCTCCGCGGTCAAGGTCTACGGCTCCGAGGCCCGGCGGGACGCCTACGCTTGGCTGATGGAGGTCGTCGGGTCCGCGGGCCCGCTCAAGGAGGGCTCGGCCGGGGCGGTGCTCCACGGCGAGCTGGAACGCGGCTACCGCTCCGCCGTGATCTTCACCTTCGGCGGCGGCAACAACGAGATCCAGCGCGAGATCATCTCGTGGCTCGGCCTCGGGATGCCTCGCGTGCGGCGCTGATCCGGCAACGGGAGGTGAGCTGAGGTGTCCACGGACCCGGGGCTGTTCGGGCCCCGCTCGGTGACCTGGCAGCTGCACGGCGACCCGATGATGTGGATCGCCGGCGTCCGCGCGCTGTACCTCCAGGCGCTGCACCCCCGCGCGGTCCGCGGCGTGCTGCAGAACTCGGACTTCCGCCGCGACGCCTGGGGCCGGCTGCTGCGGACCGCCGACTTCGTCGGCACCGTCACCTACGGCACCACCGAGGACGCCGAACGGGCCGGTGCCCGGGTCCGCCGGATCCACCGCCGGCTGACCGCCGCCGATCCGGCCGGCGGCGCACGCTACCGCGTCGACGAGCCGGAACTGCTGCTGTGGGTGCACTGCGCGGAGGTGGACTCCTATCTGCACGTCCTGCGCCGCTCCGGCTGCCCGGTCGGCGACGAGGGGGCCGACGCCTACCTCACCGAGCAGCGCCAGAGCGCCCGGCTCGTCGGCCTCGACCCGGCCACGGTACCGGGCGACCGGGCCGCACTCGCCGCCTACTTCGCCCGCGTACGGCCCGAGTTGGCGCTCACCGCGGAGGCCCGCGAGGTGGCCGCCTTTCTGCGCCGGCCGCCGACCCCGGCGGTGCTCCGGCCGGCCCGTGCACTGCTGTGGCAGCGGGTGGCCCGCCTCGCCTACGGCGCACTCCCGGCGTACGCACACGACCTCTACGGGCTCCCCGCACCCCCGCCCGCCGCCGTCACCCGCCGGCTGCGCGCCACCGGCCGCCTGCTGCGCGCCCTTCCCTCCAGACTCCGCTGGCAGCTCCCGCCCCGGCACATCCTGCGCGCGGTCGAGCGACTCGGCCCCGACACCCGCCCAGCGCCCTACAAGCTCCGCCGTTCCCCCGCCATACTGGACGGGCAGCGGGGCACGCAGGGGGAGCTGCGCGGCTGACCGCGGAACGGGGACGGGGGCGGCGATTCACGGTGGCAGAAAACAGACTGATCCAACGGCGGTACCGACTGCTCGACACCATCGGACGCGGCGGCATGGGGGAGGTGTGGCGCGCCCGCGACGAGTCGCTGGGCCGGCAGGTCGCGGTCAAATGCCTCAAACCGCTGGGCCCGGAGCACGAACCCTCGTTCCTCCAGGTCCTGCGCGAACGTTTCCGCCGTGAGGCCCGGGTCGCGGCCGCGCTCCAGCACCGTGGCATCACCGTCGTCCATGACTTCGGCGAGGACGACGGCACCCTCTTCATCGTCATGGAGCTGCTCAGCGGCCGTAATCTCAGCCAGCTGCTGGACGACAACCGGCGCCAGCCGCTGCCCGTCCCGGACTTCATCGAGATCGCCGAACAGGTCGCCGCCGCGCTCGCCTACACGCACGAACAGGCCATCGTGCACCGCGATCTCAAGCCGGCGAACATCGTCAAGACCGCCGACGGCACGGTCAAGATCTGTGACTTCGGCATCGCCCGGCTCGGCCACGACATCGGTTTCACCGCCCGGCTGACCGGCACCGGCATCGCCATGGGCAGTCCGCACTACATGTCGCCCGAGCAGATCGGCGCCCACGGCGTCGACCACCGCAGCGATCTCTACTCGCTCGGCTGTGTGCTGTACGAGATCGCCACCGGCGTGCCGCCGTTCGATCTGGGCGACACTTGGGCGGTGCTCGTCGGACATCGCGACCGGGCGCCCGAGCCGCCGCGCACGCTCCGGCCCGACCTGCCGGAGAGCTACGAGCGGATCATGCTCGAACTCCTCGCCAAGGACCCCGACGACCGGCCCCGGGACGCCGCCGAGCTGGGCAAACGCCTTGCCGATGCCCGTCAGCCACGGCTCGCGCACCGCGCCGTGGCCGACCCGGACGAGGTGACCGTCCCGGCCCGCCCGCTGCCCTCCTGGACCCACGGCATGACCCCTGGCTCCGCGGCACACCTCGCCCGGCGGCCGTACCGCCCGGCGCCGGACCGGGCCGCCACGGTGCTCACCGACGCCTGGACCGGCGGGAGCGACACGCGGCGGGACGATGCCTCCCCGCCGGCCGGTGTCGCCGGCCCGCCGCTGCCCGACGACCGCCGCGCCGCCCTCGCCGCGCTGGCCGGCCGGCACACCGCCGCGCTGGACCTCGGCCGGCTGGGCCGGTGGGCGGAGGCGGGCGAGGCGCATCGCGCGCTCGCCGCGGAGCGGGCCCGGCTCCTGGGCCCCGACCACCCCGACACCCTCACCAGCCGGCTGGAGGCCGGCCATGCACTGGGCCGCCTCGGCCGGCACTTCGAGGCGCACCAGCTCTACGCCGAGGTGCTGGGCGGCCGCGACCGTGCGCTGGGCCCCGACCACCCCGACTCGCTGAGCTGCCGTCACCATGTCGCGCTCAACCTCGGCCGGCTGGGCCGGCTGGAGGACTGCCACACCATGACGCGCGACGTGGCCGAGGCCCGCGCCCGGGTGCTGGGCCCACTCCACCCCGACACCCTCACCACCCGCGGTGAACTCGCCTTCGTGCTGGGCAAGTTGGGGATGTGGGCGGCGGCGCTGCAGGTCTACCAGGAGGTCGCGGCGGCCCGCTCGGCCGTGCTCGGCCCCGACCACCCCGACACCCTGGCCGCCCGCTACGAGGTCGGTATCGGCCTCGGCCGGCTCGGCCGCAGCGCGGAGGCGCTGGCGCTCTACCGGGAGCTGGTCGCGGCCCGCACCCGGTCCCAGGGCGCCGACGACCCGGAGACCCTGCGCGCCCGGCACGGCCTGGTCGTCAACCTCGGCCGGCAGCACCGCTGGCAGGAGGCGCTGGTGGAGGCCCGCGAAGTGGCCGCGGCCCGCGCCCGGGTGCTGAGCGAGGACCACCCCGACACCCTGGTCAGCCGCCGGGAGACCGCCGTGGCGCTGGGCTGGCTCGGCCGCTGGGGCGAGGCGCTGGACCACTACCGCCGGGTCGCCGACGCCCGCGAGCGCGTCCTGGGCGCCGGCCATCTCGACGCACTGGCCAGCCAGAGCGACCTCGCCCAGTGCCTGGAACAGCTGGGCCGCGCGGACGAGGCCGCCGCCGTCCACCGTCGGCTCGCGGCACGGCGCCAGGAGCGCGCCGTACGCCGGCGGCAGTGAACGGGCGGCCTGCGTCCGCGGGTCTGCCGGCCCGCCGGCTCAGCCCGGGGTGACCCGGTAGAGCACGGTGCTATGCGGCGGGACGTCGCGCGCCACGATGGTCCCGTCGCTGTGCGTCCGGCGGCCGGTGACCAGGTCGTGCAGCCGGTAGGACCCGGCGTCCGGCAGACCGGCTGCGGCGGCCGTGACGGACAGGGTGCGCGCCGTGTCGCCCGAGTTGAACAGCGCGATCGCCCGGTCGCCGTTCTTCAGCGGCTTGGCCAGCACCGTCGAGCCGCTGTCCTGTTGCACGACCCGCCCCTGGACGCCGAGCGCGTCCTGGTCGACGGCGATGACCTTCTTGTTCCCGAGCACCTCGCGCGCCTGCGGGGACAGGCCGGCGACATCCGTGCTGGAGATCAGCGGCGCGGCCATCACCGCCCACAGCGACATCTGGCTCTGGATCTCCTCACGCGTCAGGCCCGTGTCGCCGGCCAGCAGGAAGTCCGGGTCGTTCCAGCGCCCCGGCTTCTGGAGGTCGGCCAGCTTCGCGTTGTAGCGGAAGTTGTAGAGGATGGACGACCACTTCGCGGCCGGGCTGTGCTGCTGGAGCGCCACATCCCGCCCCTCCCGCCACAGATTGCCGACCTCGGCCGACCAGCCGATGACCCGGTGCCAGACGCTGTCCCCGTCGTACTGGAAATAGGCCGGCGCCGACACCGAGAAGGTGATCGGCCGGCCGGTGTCCCTGAGCGCCTGGCTCATCTGCCGGTACAGATCCCGGTAGGTCTCCTCCTTGGTGTGCCCCGCCGCCACCGGCACGTTGCAGCCGTCCGCCTTGACGTAGTCCACCTTCCACCGGGCGAACTGCCGTGCGTCCTGGGGGAAATGGCCGAGACTGCCCGGATACCTCTCACACGTAAGGGTGCCGACGTCCTCATAGATCCCGAACTTCAGTCCCATACGGTGCAGCTGCCGCCCCACATACGCCATCCCGTGCGGGAACTTCTGCGGGTCCGCCACCAGCTCGCCCCGGGAGCCGCGCGCCTTGCTCATCCAGCAGTCGTCGACGGTGACGGTGCGGTAGCCCTTGTCCGCCAGCCCCGTACGGACCAGCGCCCGCGCATTGTCCAGGACCGTCTTCTCGTCGATCCGGCACATGTAGTACGACCAGTCGTTCCAGCCCATCGGGGGTCTGGGGGCCAGATTCGGGTACGCCCCGGCGGCCTGCGCGGCGCCTGGCGCGCGGGCCGGATCGGGGGCGGCCGAGGCCGGCGCGGGAGCTGCGAGCAGCCCGGCGGAGCAGGCGGCGACGGCGGTCAGTCCGGCGAGGGTACGGCCGGTGCGGGGTACCGGGGAACGGGACACGGGTCACCTCACGGGTGGGCGGGACGGCTGAGCAGAGGACGGCCGCGGGCGGTGCCGGGGCGGAGCACGGCCGGACGCTAGGAGCACCCCCCAGCCCGGTCAAGAAGCCGCACCGACCGGGGAGAAGGTTTCAGCCGCGTGCACCTGGCGACCCTGATCGGCGCGTGCTACCAAGAGGCATGCCGGAACGGACTTCGTATGACGCGGTCATCGTCGGCGGCGGGCACAACGGACTGGTCGCCGCCGCCTACCTCGCACGCGCCGGGCGCAGTGTGCTGGTGCTGGAGCGGCTGGACCACACCGGTGGTGCCGCCGTGTCGACCCGGGCGTTCACCGGGGTCGACGCCCGGCTGTCCCGCTACTCCTACCTCGTCAGCCTGCTGCCACCGAAGATCGTGCGGGACCTCGGGCTGCGCTTCGCGGTCCGCAAACGCACCGTCTCCTCCTACACCCCCGCCGTGCGCGACGGCCGCCCCACCGGACTCCTCGTCGGAAAGGGCGAGGCCCACACCCGTCGGGCCTTCGCCGAACTCACCGGATCCGACCGGGAGTTCACCGCCTGGCAGAGCTTCTACGGCGCCACCCGGCGGCTCGCCGGACGGGTCTTCCCCACGCTGACCGAGCCGCTCCCCACCCGCGAGGCGCTCCGCGCCGTCATCGACGACGACGCCCTCTGGCACGCCCTGTTCGAACGCCCCCTGGGAGAGCTGGTCGAGGAGACCTTCGCCGACGACCTGATCCGCGGTGTGGTGCTCACCGACGCCCTCATCGGCACCTTCGCCGGCGCCCATGACCCGTCGCTGCGGCAGAACCGCTGCTTCCTCTACCACGTCATCGGCGGCGGCACCGGCGACTGGGACGTCCCCATCGGCGGCATGGGCGCCCTCACCGACGCCCTGGCGGACGCCGCCCGCCGGGCCGGCGCGGAGATCGTCACCGACTGCGAAGTGACCGGCATCGCAACGGACGGCCGGACCGCGGAGGTCAGCTGCGCGGCGGGCACCATCGGCGCCCGCCGGGTCCTGGTCAACGCCGCCCCGCGGGAGCTGGCCCGCCTCCTGGGCGAGGCCCCGCCGCCACCCGCCGAGGGCGCCCAGCTCAAGGTCAATATGCTGCTCACCCGGCTGCCGCGGCTCCGGGACACCCGGGTGGACCCCCGCGAGGCGTTCTCCGGCACCTTCCATATCGCCGAGGGCTACCGCCAGCTGGAGGACGCCTACCAGCAGGCCGCGTCCGGCGCGCTGCCCGCCGCCCCGCCCTCGGAGATCTACTGCCACTCGCTGACCGACCCCTCCATCCTCGGCGCCGACCTGGTCCGCCAGGGCTACCAGACGCTCACCCTGTTCGGGCTGCACACCCCGGCGCGCCTGTTCATCGCCGACACCGCCGAGAAAGCCCCCACCCGCGACCGCCTCCTGGCCGCCACCCTCGCCGAACTGGACACCCATCTCGCCGAACCGCTCGCCGACTGCCTGGCGTACGACGCCGAGGGCCGCCCCTGCATCGAGGCCAGGTCCCCGCTCGACCTGGACCGCGAACTGGGCCTGCCGGGCGGCAACATCTTCCACCGCGACCTGGCCTTCCCGTACGCGGATCCGGAGGGCGAGCAGGCCGGCGGCGCACCGGGCCGCTGGGGCGTCGCGACCACGCACCCCACCGTCCTGCTCTGCGGCGCGGGCGCGGTGCGCGGCGGGGGAGTGAGCGGGATCCCGGGGCACAATGCGGCGATGGCGGTGCTGGAGGAGGGGCGCGGGGAGAGCTGAGGGCTGCCGGGCGGCGGGATCGGCACGTTCGCCGCGCCAGGCCGGCGGGCGGTGGGATCGGCCCGCTCGTCGTCCCGGGCCGGTGGATGGCGGAATCGGCCCGCTCGCCGCCCCGGTCCAAGTTTCTGACGTCCCATCAGAAATCCTCTTCCCTCGTACGGCCCGCTGCGGCATCCTTCGCGCATGCAGACGGAGCTGAGCAACACGCTGGGGATCGCGCACGCCGTCTTCGGGTTCACGCCCTTTCCCGCCGTCGCCGCCGCGATCACCCGGGCCGGCGGGTTCGGGGTGCTCGGTGCGGTCCGCTACACCGCTCCGGACGCGCTGGCCCGCGACCTCGACTGGATGCAGGAGCACACCGAGGGGCTGCCGTACGGGCTCGATGTGGTGATGCCCGCCAAGAAGGTGGCCGGCGTCAGCGAGGCCGAGGTCGAGGCGATGATTCCGGAAGGGCACCGCCGCTTCGTCACCGAACTCCTCGACACCCACGGGGTACCGCCGCTCGCGGAGGGCGAGGCGGCCGGCTGGCGGATCACCGGGTGGATGGAGCATGTCGCCCGCACCCAGCTCGACGTGGCCTTCGACTATCCCGTCAAGCTGCTCGCCAACGCCCTCGGCTCCCCGCCCCCCGACGTCATCCGGCGCGCGCACGACCACGGCATCCTGGTCGCCGCGCTGGCCGGCAGCCCCCGGCACGCCCGGCACCACAAGGAGGCCGGCATCGACCTCGTCGTCGCCCAGGGATACGAGGCGGGCGGCCACACCGGCGAGATCGCCACCATGGTCCTCACCCCGGAGGTCGTCGCCGCCGTCGACCCGCTGCCGGTGCTCGCCGCCGGCGGCATCGGCACCGGCGAGCAGATCGCCGCCGGGCTCGCCCTCGGCGCGCAGGGCGTCTGGCTCGGCTCGGTCTGGCTGACCTGCGAGGAGGCCGAGCTGCACTCCCGGCGGCTGACCGCCAAACTGCTCGCCGCCGGACCCGGTGACACCGTCCGCTCCCGCGCCCTGACCGGCAAACCCGCCCGCCAGCTGCGCACGGAATGGACCGACGCCTGGGACGACCCGAACGGCCCCGGCCCCCTCCCGATGCCGCTCCAGGGCCTGCTGGTCGCCGAGGCCAACTCCCGTATCCAGCGGCACGAGGTCGAGCCGCTGCTGGGCACCCCGGTCGGCCAGATCGTCGGCCGGATGAACAGCGAACGCAGCGTGCAGGCGGTCTTCGACGACCTCACCCGCGGCTTCGAGCGGGCCATCGACCGCATCAACCGCATCGCCGGACGCGCATGAACCCGAGGAGGACAGCGGAATGACCCCAGGCTCCCCACCGCCCAACGGCTTCTGGGCGCAGGCCACCGCCGCCCCGGACCGCACGGTCCTGATCACCCCGGACGGCGAGGAATGGACCGCGGGCCGGCTGCACGCCGCGAGCAACCAACTGGTCCACGGGCTGCGCGCGGCGGGCCTGGAGCGCGGCGACGCCTTCGCCGTGGTCCTCCCCAACGGCGTCGAACTCTTCACCGCCTACCTCGCCGCGTCCCAGGCCGGTTTCTACCTCGTCCCCGTCAACCACCATCTGGTCGGCCCGGAGATCGCCTGGATCGTCGCCGACTCCGGGGCGAAGGTGCTGATCGCACACGAGCGGTTCGCGACGGCTGCCCGACAGGCCGCCGACGAGGCGGACCTGCCGGCCGGACAGCGCTATGCCGTCGGTGCCATCGACGGTTTCCACCCCTACGCCCAACTCCTCGACGGACAGCCGGAGTCCGCGCCCGCCGAGCGCACCCTGGGCTGGGTGATGAACTACACCTCGGGCACCACCGGACGCCCCCGCGGCATCCGCCGCCCGCTGCCCGGCATCCCGCCCGAGGAGACCTACCTCGGCGGCTTCCTCGCCATCTTCGGCATCGAGCCGTTCGGCGACAACGTCCATCTGGTCTGCTCGCCGCTCTACCACACCGCCGTCCTGCAATTTGCCGGAGCCTCCCTGCACATCGGCCACCGCATCGTCCTGATGGACAAGTGGACGCCGCAGCGGATGCTCGCCCTGATGGACGCGCACCGCTGCACCCACACCCACATGGTCCCCACCCAGTTCCACCGGCTGCTCGCGCTGCCCGCCGAGACCCGCGCTGCGTACGACGTGAGCGCCATGCGGCACGCCATTCACGGCGCCGCGCCCTGCCCCGACCACGTCAAACGCGCCATGATCGACTGGTGGGGCGGCTGCGTCGAGGAGTACTACGCGGCGAGCGAGGGCGGCGGCGCCTTCGCGACCGCCGAGGACTGGCTCAAGAAGCCCGGAACCGTCGGCAAGGCCTGGCCGATCAGCGAGCTGGCCATCTTCGACGACGACGGCAACCGGCTGCCCGCGGGCGAACTCGGCACCGTCTACATGAAGATGAGCACCGGCGGCTTCCGCTACCACAAGGACGAGGACAAGACCCAGCAGAACCGGATCGGGGACTTCTTCACCGTCGGCGACCTCGGCCATCTCGACGAGGACGGCTTCCTCTTCCTCCGCGACCGCAAGATCGACATGATCATCTCGGGCGGCGTGAACATCTACCCCGCCGAGATCGAATCCGCCCTTCTCAGCCACCCCGCGGTCGCCGACGCGGCCGCCTTCGGCATCCCGCACGACGACTGGGGCGAGGAGGTCAAGGCCGTCATCGAACCCGCCGAGGGCCACCGCCCCGGCCCCGGGCTGGCCGCCGACATCCTGGCCCACTGCGCGCGCCAGCTCGCCGGCTACAAGCGCCCCCAGTCCGTCGACTTCCTCCCCGCCATGCCGCGCGACCCCAACGGCAAGCTCTACAAGCGCCGGCTGCGTGATCCGTATTGGGAGGGACGCGAGCGCGCCGTCTAGGCCGTTTCTGATGGCTCTTGCTGGGGTGGTGAATCAGCGCTTCGGCTGGGCAGGCGCGTCTTATGGTGCGGCGGCATGAGCTCACGGACGCGCAGTGGCAGAAGATCGAGGCGTTACTGCCCGCCAACGGCAAGCCCGGCGGGCAGTGGGCCGACCACCGCAGGGTGATCAACGGTCCGCCGCCCCCGGGGCCGTCCGCAGCGGCACCTCGCGGATCAGCCAGGCGGCCGCGAAGGCGACGGCACACAGCGCGGCCGTGCCGATCATGACGCTGTGCAGTCCGCCGGTGACCCCGGCACGGAAGGCGTCCCGCACCCCGTCGGGCAGCCCGAGCAGCACCGCGGGGGTCACTTCGTGGCCGCCGGTGATCCGCTCCCCGTCCCGGCCGAGCCGGTCCGTGAGGGTGGCGGCCATGCGGCCGGTGTAGACGGAGCCGAGCACGGCAACGCCGAGCGAGCCACCGATGGTCCGTAGCAGCGTGGTGGTGCCGCTGGCCGCGCCCATGTCGCGGGGCTCCGCGCTGTTCATGGTGATGAGCATCGCGGGCTGCATCAGACAGCCGAGGCCCAGGCCGAGGACGAGTGTCAGCGCGGAGGCCACCGCCGTGGCGGTGTCTGCGCCGACCATGAGCAGGGCCAGGGCGCCCGCCGTGGCGATCGCGCCGCCCGCGATGGGGTACCCGCGGTACCCGCCGCCGTTGGCCACCGCCCGCCCGATGAACAGCTGCGCGCCCATCATGCCGAGCATCAGTGGGAGCAGAAGCAGCCCACTTTCCGTCGAGGACATGCCCCGTACGAACTGCATGTACTGCGGCAGATGGCTCGCCGCGGCCAGCATCGCCGCGCCCACCAGGAAGCTCAGCACCTGGGCGAGCGTGAAGTTGCGGTCGCGGAACAGGCGCGGCGGGATGATGGGTTCGGGTGCTCGTCGCTCCACGTGGACGAACCAGCCGAGGGCGCCCACCGAGAGTGCGGCGAGCCCCGCGATCTGCGGTGAGATCCAGTCGTACGCCGCGCCGGCCCAGGTTCCGATCAGGGTGAGCGCCAGAACGCCCGCCGTGAGGAGTGCGGCGCCCAGGAAGTCGATGCGGGCCGGGCCGCGGTCGCCGCGCAGTCGGATGCAGAGTCCGACGATCAGGAGTGCGGCGGCGCCGACGGGCACGTTGACGTAGAAGACCCAGCGCCAGTCCAGCTGGTCGGTGAGGAAGCCGCCGAGCAGCGGGCCGCCGATCATGGCGACCGGCAGCAGTACGCCGATCATCGACTGGGAGCGCCCCGCCTGCGCGGGCGGCAGGAGCGTCCCGAGGAGGGCGAGCGCACCCACGAAGAGGCCGCCCGCGCCGAGCCCCTGGAGTGCCCGGAACGCGATCAACTGCCCCATGTCCTGGGCGAGTCCGCAGAGAACCGACCCGACGAGGAAGACCGCGATCGAGGTCAGGTAGCTGCCCTTGCGGCCGTACAGGTCGCCGACCTTTCCCCAGATCGGGGTGGAGACGGCAGTGGTGAGCAGGTAGGCAGTCACCACCCAGGAGAAGTGGTCCAGGCCGCCCAGGTCGCCGACGATCGTGGGCAGGGCGGTACCGACGATCGTGCCGTCGAGAGTTGCCAGGATGATGCCGAGCAGCAGTCCCAGGATGGCGAGGCGCGACGGTGGCGCCATGGCCGGCGGCGCGGTCGGCGACTGGTCGGCACCGGGCTCCGCTGTCTTGGGTGCGGCTTGCCCCATACGCTGATTCATGGTTTCCCCCAGTGTTTGTTGACGCTGCATCAGGCGGTGTAGGGGCGCGCGTTCCTGGCGTCCCGCAGCGCCTGGGCCCACCAGCCGAGTTGGTCGAGCATCGTCTTGGCCGCGGCGTCGCTCTGTGTGTCCTTCATCGCGTACTCCTCGTCGAACAGACCCCAGACGTTGTGCAGGCTGACCGTGTTGCGGATGGTGGTCGCATGCAACTCCGCCATGACGAGCCGGAGTTGCTCGACTGCGCGCAGGCCGCCTGAGATGCCGCCGTAGGAGACGAAGCCGATCGGCTTGGCGTGCCACTGCTCGTTGTGCCAGTCGATGGCGTTCTTCAGGGACGCCGGGAAGCTGTGGTTGTACTCCGGCGTGACGAACACGAACGCGTCGGCGGCCGCCAGGCGCGGTGAGACCTCGGCGAGGGCCTCTTCGGTGCCGGGCGCGGGTGGCTGACCGAAGGCCGGGAAGACGGTGGGCAGCGGGGTCTCGGCCAGGTCGACGACGTCGATCCTCATGTCGTCGCGCTGGTCGAGGTGGCTCTTGATCCACCGTGTGACGACGGGTGCGAAACGGCCCTCCCGGGTGCTGCCGACGACGACCGCTACGCGGAGCTGCTGCGGCTGCTCGCTCATGGGAAATCCCCCTGATGTGTACGACGTATTGGGATGCGTACAACGTACACGGTGCTGTGTACGCCGTCTACTGGCGATACGCTGTACACGAACGGTCGGCCGGAGAGGAGCCCACTCGTGGCAGCCCAGAAGAAGAGCAGAGATGTGGATGCGCCCGTGCTGTGGGAGCGCATGGACCGCCCCGCCGCCGCGCCTCGCGCCTCACTGACGCCGCAGAAGATCGCTGCTGTGGCGGTGCAGGTCGCCGACGCCGAGGGCTTCGCCGCCGTCACCATGCGCCGCCTCGCCACCGAGCTGGGCGTCGCACCCATGGCCGCGTACCGCCATGTCTCGGGCAAGGACGACCTGTGGGCGCTGATGGTCGACCAGGTCACGGCCGAACTCGCCGTACCCGACGAGGTGACCGGCTGGCGCGACATCCTGCGCGCCTACGCACTGGCCAGTCGCGCCATGATGCTGCGGCATCCCTGGCTGGCTCAGCTGCCCACACCGCACTTCGTGCTGACGCCGAACCGGATGGCGGTCGCGGAACGCCAGCTTGCCGCGCTCGACGGCCACGGCATGGACACCGACTCGATGATGGCCGCCTTCCGCGCGGTCACCGCCTATGTGCACGGCGCGGCGCAGTCCGAGGTGGCGCTACGCCAGTACATGGAGGACAACGGCTGGGTCAGCGGCGACGAAACACGCCGCGCACTCGCACCCCAGATGACCTATCTGATGGAGACCGGCCGCTACCCGACCTACCGGCGCTACGCCCTCGGGGCCGGGCGCAAGGACGACGCGGCCTGGCAGTTCGAGACGGGACTCGACTGCGTACTCGACGGAATCGCGGTCAGGATCGACAGCTAGGGTCTGTCCGATGGGTCGGGGCCGGGCCCGGCCCCGACCCATACGCATCGCTCGACGGCGCTGCGGTGGCGGTGCTGGGCCTTGTCGAATGCTGGAGGACGTCCGCCGGCCCGGCCCTTCCGCCACCGCTTGGCTCGCTGGTCATCGGGCTGGGCGATGGTCGCCTTGATGCCGCGCCGTCGCAGATAAGCACGGTTGTCGTCACTGGAGAACGCCTTGTCACCGCGGACTCGATCGGGTCGGCTGCGGGGTCGGCCTGGCCCGTGCCGCCGGATCCGCAGGCCCTCCAGCACAGGGATGAACAGTGGTGGCGAGACGTGAACGCGCCCTCTCACGGCGCTCGTCGGCGGCCGGGTGCCTTGACCCCGGGTGGGACGCGGTCGAGGATCGCGCCATGATGCGAGCGCGGAGCAATACGGTCGACGGAGTCCTGCGGCGCAGCGCCCGTCGGGTGCCCGGGCGGACCGCGGTGCGTTACGGGGCGCGGGCCTGGACGTACCGGGAGCTCGACGACGCGGTGACCGCCGCGGCCCGGGTACTGCTGGCGGACGGCCTGCGGCCCGGTGACCGGGTCGCCTCCTACGGGCACAACTCCGATGCGTATCTGATCGGCTTTCTGGCCTGTGCCCGCGCCGGCCTGGTACACGTGCCGGTCAACCACGGCCTCACGGGCGAGGATCTGCACTACATCCTGGACCAGTCGGGCAGCGCGCTGGTGCTCACCGATGCCGCACTGGTGGACCGGGTGCCGGACTCCGTACGCCGCATGCCGCTGTACGGGGCCCCCGACGGACTGCTGGAGCGGCTCGCTGCCGACGGGGTGGCCGAGGACGCCGCCGCGCTGCCGCCGGTCGAGGCGCCCGACGACGCCCTGGTCCAGCTCCTCTACACCTCGGGGACCACCGCCCTGCCCAAGGGCGCGATGATGACGCACCGTGCGCTGGTGCACGAGTACACCAGCGCCGTCGTCGCCCTCGACCTGAAGGAGACGGACCAGCCGCTGCACTCGCTGCCGCTCTACCACTCCGCGCAGATGCATGTGTTCCTGCTGCCGTACCTGGCCGTCGGAGCGGAGAACACCATCCTGGACGGCCCCGATCCGGACCGGATCTTCGAGCTGGTGGAAGCGGGCCTGGCCGACAGCCTGTTCGCGCCGCCGACCGTGTGGATCGCGCTGGCGAACCACCCCGGCTTCACCACCCGTGAGCTGAGCGGTCTGCGCAAGGCCTACTACGGTGCCTCGATCATGCCGGTCCCCGTACTGGAGCGGCTGCGCGCCCGGCTGCCCGGACTCGCCTTCTACAACTGCTTCGGACAGAGCGAGATCGGGCCGCTGGCCACCGTGCTCGGCCCGGACGAACACGAGGGCCGGATGGATTCCTGCGGGCGGCCGGTGCTGTTCGTCGAAGCGCGGGTGGTCGACGAGGAGGGCCGGGAGGTGCCGGACGGCACCCGGGGCGAGGTCGTCTACCGGTCCCCACAACTGTGCATCGGCTACTGGGACAAGCCGGAGGAGACCGCGGAGGCGTTCCGGGACGGCTGGTTCCACTCCGGGGACCTCGCAGTCCGCGACCCGGAGGGCTATTTCACGGTGGTCGACCGGGTCAAGGACGTCATCAACTCCGGTGGCGTCCTGGTCGCCTCGCGCCAGGTGGAGGACGTGCTCTACGAGCATCCGCAGGTGGCCGAGGTCGCGGTGATCGGACTGCCGGACGAGCGCTGGATCGAGGCGGTGACCGCGGTGGTGGTACGGCGGCCGCACGCCGCGGGCGGCGCCGGGGGCGCGGACGGCGGCACCGGGATGGTGGGGGAACAGGAGCTGATCGAGGCGGCCCGCGCCCGCCTCGCGCCGTTCAAGGCCCCCAAAAGGGTGATGTTCGTGGACGCGCTGCCGCGCAACGCCAGCGGCAAGGTCCTCAAGCGCGAGCTGCGCGCACGGTTCGGCGCGCCCTGAGCCGGGCCGCGCGGAGGGCGTGAAGGGCGATTGTCAGTGCCCCCTGCCATGCTGAGAAACGGCGGGAACCAGCCATGCACGTCACCATCCGCGCAACGGAGGACCACCCATGCTGACCACCAACTACGTCCCGGGCACACCGAACTGGCTCGACCTCGGGGCCCCCGACATCGACGCCGCCGTCTCCTTCTACTCCGCCGTGTTCGGCTGGACCTTCCAGTCCGCCGGACCGGATGCCGGCGGATACGGCTTCTTCCAGCTGGGCGGCAAGACCGTCGGCGCCGTCGGCCCGCTGATGGAGGAGGGCGCCTCCTCCGCCTGGACCGTCTATTTCCAGACCCCCGACGCCGACGCCACGGTCAAGGCCGTCGAGCAGGCCGGCGGCGCGGTGCGGGTGGCGCCGATGGACGTCTTCACCGCGGGCCGGCTGGCGGCCTTCACCGACCCGACGGGCGCCGACTTCGCCGTATGGCAGCCCGGCGACGTCCAGGGTCTCGACACGGTCATGGAACCGAACACGCTGTGCTGGACGGAGCTGTACACCACCGACGCGGCCAAGGCGAAGGACTTCTACCGCCCGGTCTTCTCCTGGGAGTACCAGGACATGCCCATGGGCGGCGACTCGGTCTACTCCCTCGTCTCCGCGCCGGGCGGCGGCAAGTCCGACGACACCGGACACGGCGGCATCATGCAGCTCCAGCAGGAGCATCTGCAGGCCGGTTCGACGTCGGAGTGGCACCCCTACTTCGCGGTGACCGACTGCGACGCCACCTTCGCCGCGGCCACCGACCACGGCGCCACGGCCATGATCCCGCCCACCGACGTCCCGCGCGTCGGCCGGCTGGCCATGCTCATGGACCCGGCAGGCGCCCCGTTCGCCCTGATCAAGGGGGAGCCGACAACCTGACCTGAACCGAACCGCAGTCCGTCGCACGCCGCCGGTCGCGCGAGCGCGCCAGCAGCGCGCGGCCGTCGGCCAGCGCGGAGGGGCGGAAGTTCCATGGCGCGGCGGCGAGTGTCAGGGCACGGAGATGGTGATCGTCCGGCTGCCGGGCACAGCGCTCGGCGGCGGTGGTGACATCGGGGAGCGGGTGGGTCTACCATGCCGGTCAGCAGGCCTTCGAGTTCCGGGACGGAGAGCATGAACATGCCTCCGGTGGAGTGGCCGGCCATGATCACCTCGTCCAGGGCCTGTGCGGCCTCCGCGAGGGCTCCGGGCCAGTGGCGTAAGGCTCGGCGGGAAGCGCGGGAAAGCTGCGGTTGGAGCCGTCGCCGGGCAGATCGACCAGCCAGGCGGCTCCGGGCACCTGAGCCGCCGCCACCAGGCCGAGCAGGGACTCGGAGCCCAGCCCCGGGCCGCCGGGCACGAACAGCCAGTTGCCGCGCCCGGCACCCGAGGTGACCTGGCGCAGCTGACTCCCGACGCCGTCCATCGTTCCTGCCGTCGTCCGCGGCCCGCACATCCTGCACCGCCGGATCCCGGACGCCGGCCACTTCCCCTGGGTCGAGAACCCAAGCGCGGTCCGCACGGCCTTCGCCGACCTCGCCGCCCGCCTGGACCTCCCGGGCTGAAACACCCGCCCGAGGGAGCCGGGCGTCCAACCAGCCCCGCTCCCGCGGCCGGGCGTCCAACTAGCCCCGGTCCCGCGGCCGTGCGTGCAACTAGCCCCGGTCCCGCGGCCGGGTGTCCACGATGCGCTTGATCTTGCCGACCGAGCGCTCCAGGGTCTCCGGATCGACGATCTCGACCGCGACCGAGACGCCGATTCCGTCCTTGACGGCGCGGGCGATCAGTCCGGCGGCTGCCGCGCGCTCCTGGCGGGTGGCGTCCGGCCGGGCCTCGGCGCGCACGGTCAGCTGGTCCAGCCGGCCCTCGCGGGTCAGCTTCAGCTGGAAGTGCGGGGCGACGCCCGGTGTCCGCAGCACGACCTCCTCCACCTGCGCGGGGAAGAGATTGACCCCACGCAGAATGATCATGTCGTCGCAGCGTCCGGTGACCTTCTCCATCCGGCGGAAGGCGGGGCGCGCGGTGCCGGGCAGCAGCCGCGTCAGATCACGGGTGCGGTAGCGGATGACCGGCATCGCCTCCTTGGTGAGCGAGGTGAACACCAGCTCGCCGTGCGCTCCGTCGGGCAGCACCTCGCCGGTGAGCGGGTCGACCACCTCCGGATAGAAGTGGTCCTCCCAGATGTGCAGCCCGTCCTTGGTCTCCACGCACTCCTGGGCGACGCCGGGCCCCATGACCTCCGACAGGCCGTATATGTCCACGGCGTCGATCGCGAACCGCTCCTCGATCTCGCGGCGCATCTCCTGTGTCCACGGCTCGGCGCCGAAGACGCCCACCCTGAGCGAGGTCGTACGGGGATCGATGCCCTGCCGCTCGAACTCGTCCAGCAGGGTGAGCATGTACGACGGGGTGACCATGATGATCTCGGGGCGGAAGTCCTGGATGATCTGCACCTGCCGGCTGGTCATCCCGCCGGACGCCGGTACGACCGTGCAGCCGAGCCGCTCCGCGCCGTAGTGCGCGCCCAGACCGCCGGTGAACAGGCCGTAGCCGTAGGCGATGTGGACGGTGTGCCCCGGCCGGCCGCCGGCCGCGTACAGGGAGCGGGCGACGACATCCGCCCAGCGGGAGAGGTCACCTTCGGTGTAGCCGACCACGGTGGGGCGGCCGGTGGTGCCGCTGGAGGCATGGATACGGCGCACCTCCGCCCGGGGGACGGCGAACATCCCGAAGGGGTACTGGGAGCGCAGATCATCCTTGACGGTGAAGGGGAAGCGGGCGAGATCGCCGAGCGAGTGGCAGTCCTGCGGATGCAGCCCGGCCCGTTCGAAGGACTCCCGATAGAACGGGACGTGGTCATAGGCATGCTGCAAGGAGGCGCGCAGCCGGGTCAGTTGCCGCTCGCGCAACGCGTCCAGGGAGAGCCGTTCCGCCTCGTCGAACGTCTCACTGCCCTCAGCCGCTGCCGGCATGGAGTTCACCGCCTCGTATCCCTACCGATCATTCGGTAGTCGCGTGCTGATCCAAGTAATCAGCGCGCGGCGAACACGTCAAGGGGCGTGGCGCGGCCGGTGCACGGGTAGCGTCCGCGCATGAGTGACGTACGGAAGGTGCAGGTCGGTGAGGTCCAGCTGGCATATCGGGTGTGGGGTGAGGAGGACGCCCCGCCCGCCGTGCTGCTGCACTGTCTCGGGGAGGACGGCGAGGACTGGCGCGGAGTGGTCGGCCGGCTCGCCGGCACCCATCGTGTCTTCGCCCTCGATCAGCGCGGCCACGGCCACAGCGACTGGCCGGGGGAGTACGGCTTCGCGCGGTGGCGGGACGACGCCATCGGGTTTCTGCAGGCGCTCGGCCTGGAGCGGGTGATCCTCATCGGGCACTCGCTGGGCGCGGTGGCCGCCCTGCTGGTGGCCGCGGACCGGCCCGAGCTGGTGGACCGGCTGGTCCTGGAGGAGGCCGTCCCGCCGCGGCCCACCGACCCGGCCGAGGAGGTGCCCGAGCAGCCGGCGGGCCCGGAGCCGTTCGACTGGCAGGCCAAGCTCGCGGTGGCGGCGGAGCGCAATGGGCCCGATTCCGGGTGGTGGGAGGCGGTGGCGCGGGTCACCGCGCCGACCCTGGTCATCGCCGGCGGCGAGACCGGCCAGGCCCCGCAGGGACACCTCGCCGAGCTGGCCGAGCGGCTGCCCGATGCCCGTCTGGTGACGGTGGAGGGTGCCGGCCACCTCGTCCACGAGGAGCGCCCCGGGGAATTCCTCGCCGCGGTCAACTCGTTCCTCGCGCCGCAGGCTTAGGGCGGGGCCGGGGCGTACTGCTGGGGAGTGCCGGACCGTTCCGCCGGGGAGGGGCCGGAGCGTTGCGTTCCGCCAGGTGCGACCCCGCCGTTCCGCCAGGGAAGGCCCGCACCGCTCCACCTGGCCCCGCCGGCGGACGGCGGGCCCCGCGCCCGCACGTACCGGCCATGCCGCACGGAATTGCCCCTCGACGCGACGATTGCCCGGTCTTGCCGGAGCCGCGGTCATACGCTGACCGCGACTTCCCCCGGAGCCCCGGAGGCCCGGGGATCGCGAGAAAGGCCCATCGTGCAGCTGACCCCCTCGATACGGAGCGCCCTGGCAGCCGGCGCCGCCGTGACCGTCCTGTTCGCCGGAGCCGGGGCGGCCGCCGCGGCCCCGGCCACCCCGAAGGCCCCGGCAACCGCCTCACCGGCCCCGGCGACCGCCCCGCAGGCCCCGGCGACCGCCCCGGCCGCCGCCACCGCACACTCCCCGTACGCCCAGCTCCGGCCGCTCGCCACGTTCTCGGCGGAGCGGCTGGCCACCGCCGATCTGGTGGCCGCGGCGAAGTGGGGTACCAGCAGTCCGATCGACGACCCGGCCCGTGAGCAGGAGGTGCTGAAGAGCGTGGCGGAGCAGGCCCGGCAGCTGGGCGCCGATCCCGCGGCGACGACGCGGATCTTCCGGGACCAGATCGAGGCCAACAAGGTCGTACAGCGCGGGCTGTACCGCCAGTGGGACGCGAACCCGGCGCAGGCGCCGACCGAGCGGCCCGACCTCCAAGAGGTGCGCAAGGAGATCAACCGCGTCAACGGCGAGCTGGTGCGGGCCATCGCCGCCTCCCCGCGCGCCCGCTCGGCGCCGTCCTGCACCCCGCTGCTGACCGTCGCCGCCGCACAGGTCCGCGCGGAGCGGCAGCTGGACGGGCTGCACACGGTGGCGCTGGCCCGTGCGCTGCCGTCGGTCTGCGCCAGAGGCTGAGCCCCGCGGCAGCCCGCGCGCGCCGCGGCAGCCCGCCCGTCCGGCGGCGGGCGGACCGGCCGGCTCAGGCCGTCCGTTCGCCCGCCGCCACCGCCTTCGCCCAGCGGTAGTCCGCCTTGCCGCTGGGGGAGCGCCGGATGTGGTCGGTGAAGACGACGGCGCGCGGAATCTTGTAGCCCGCCAGCCGGGTCCGGCAGTGGAGCTGTATTGCCGCGAGGTCCAACGGCGCGGCTCCTGGGCGCAGTTGGACCACGGCGGCGACCCGATTGCCCCACCGTTCGTCCGGCACGCCCGCCACCAGCGCGTCATAGACGTCCGGGTGGGCCTTCAGCGCCTGCTCGACCTCCTCCGGATAGATCTTCTCCCCGCCGGAGTTGATGCACTGCGAGCCACGGCCGAGCACGGTGACGATGCCCGCCTCGTCGACGGTGGCCATGTCGCCGAGCAGTACCCAGCGCTCACCGTGCGCCTCGAAGAAGGTCTCGGCGGTCTTCTTCGGGTCGTTGTAGTAGCCCAGCGGTACGTGCCCGCGCTGCGCGAGCCGGCCCACCTCGCCGACCGGAACCGGCTCGTTGGTCGCCGGATCCACCACCGCCGTACGGGCGTTGACCTGAAGCCGGAAGCCCTTGTCGGGGCCGGAGTCGGCGGTGGCGGTGCCGTTGAAGCCGGATTCGGAGGAGCCGAAGTTGTTGAGCAGCAGGGCGTCCGGGACCAGCGTGCTGAACTGGGCGCGGACGGTCTCCGAGAGGATCGCCCCGGAGCTGCTGACGCTGAACAGTGAGGAGCAGTCGGTGCCCTGGAGCGGTCCGGCGAGCGCATCGACCAGCGGGCGCAGCATGGCGTCACCGACCAGGGAGACGCTGGTGACCCGCTCCCGTTCGATGGTCCGTAGCACCTCCTCGGGCACGTACTTGCGGTGCAGGACGACCTTCTGGCCGAAGTGGAAGGCGATGAACGCGGTGAGGGTCGAGGTGCCGTGCATCAGTGGGGGAGTGGGGAAGAATACGAGACCGGCGCCGCCCTCGCCGCCGGCCGCGACCCGCTCGGCCAGTTCCTGCGGCCGCCGCACCGGCTCACCGGTCGGCGCCCCGCCACCCATCCCGGAGAAGAACAGGTCCTCGTGGCGCCACATCACGCCCTTGGGCATGCCGGTGGTGCCGCCGGTGTAGATGACCATCCGGTCGTCGGCGGAGCGCGGCCCGAAGCCGCGCGCGGGGGAGCCGCCGGCCTCGGCGTCCGCCAGCGCGACGGGCGTGATCGACGGTTGCCGAGCACCCTCGGGCGGGGTACCGACCCGGACCAGATGCCGCAGCCGGGGCGCCCGCGGAAGGGCGGCGGCCACCCGCGCGGTGAACTCCGCGTCGAAGACCAGCGCCGCCAGGTCGGCGTCCCGGTAGAGGTAGACCAACTCCTCTTCCACGTAGCGGTAGTTGACGTTGACCGGGACGGCGCGGATCTTGAGGCAGGCGTAGAGGGCCTGGAGGTAGCCGACGCCGTTGTAGAGGTGCAGTCCGACGTGCTGACCGGGGCCGATGCCGTGATCGGCGAGGTGGTGCGCGAGACGGTTGGCGGCGTGGTCCAGTTCGGCGTAGGTCAGCCGCCGTTCGGCGCCGGAGCCCGGATGGTCGACGTACACCAGCGCCTCGCGGTCCGGCACCGTGTCGACGATCGACTCGAAGAGGTCGGCAAGGTTGAACTCCACGTCTCCTCCAGACCGGGCGGGCGTCGGCTTGGCGGTCATTAGAGCGCCGCCCGGAGGAGCTGGGAAGGGCCGCAGCCAAGAAATCTGACTACCTGTCAGAAAAGCCTTGAAGTCGCCGTGCGGCTCCTGCACCCTGTTCTGCGTCGTGAGACGGGAGGCCCTCATGGGCGGGACGGAACATCTGACCGTGGCGCGCACCGGCGCGACCCTGGTGCTCACCCTCAACCGGCCGGAGGCGAAGAACGCCCTCTCGCTGCCGATGCTGGTCGGCCTGTACGACGGCTGGGTCGCCGCCGACGAGGACGACGGGATCCGCTCGGTCGTCCTCACCGGCGCCGGCGGCACCTTCTGCGCCGGAATGGACCTCAAGGCCCTGGCGGGCGACGGCATGGCCGGTGAGCAGTACCGCGACCGGCTGCGCGCCGACCCCGATCTGCACTGGAAGGCGATGCTGCGCCACCACCGGCCCCGCAAACCCGTGATCGCCGCCGTCGAGGGCCACTGCGTCGCCGGCGGCACGGAGATCCTCCAGGGCACCGACATCCGCGTCGCCGGCGAGAGCGCCACCTTCGGGCTCTTCGAGGTCCGGCGCGGACTGTTCCCGATCGGCGGCTCCACCGTCCGCCTCGCCCGCCAGATCCCCCGCACCCACGCCCTGGAGATGCTGCTCACCGGCCGGCCCTACCCCGCCCACGAGGCCGCCCGCATCGGCCTGATCGGCCACGTGGTGCCCGACGGGACCGCGCTGGACAAGGCCCTGGAGATCGCCGAACTGATCAACGGCTGCGGCCCGCTGGCCGTCGAAGCCGTGAAGGCATCCGTCTACGAGACCGCCGAGATGACCGAGACCGACGGACTGGAGGCCGAACTCGCCCGCGGCTGGCCGCTCTTCGACACCGCCGACGCCAAGGAGGGCTCCCGGGCCTTCGCCGAGAAGCGCCCACCCGTCTTCCGGCGCGCCTGACCCTAGGGCGTGTCGTTTGGATCAGGGCGGATCAGGGAGCGGGGTCTGGTGCACTTCGTTCGCTGCGCTCTCTCCGTCTCGGCTCCACAAGAGCCACCGGATGCCGAGCGCGATCGCAAGGCGGAGGAGGGAGTCGACGCGGAGCGATGGGGGTCCCCCGCGCCGTTGAGGCGTGGGGGAGAGTGACGACAACGCGGCGAGCGGGCGTGCCAGACCACGCGAGCCCGCCATGATCCAAACGACACGCCCTAGGAGTCCCGCATGTCAGAGGTCCTCACGGCGCCCCTCGTCGTGGAATTTCCCTTCACCCGCTCGCTCGGCCCCGTCCTGAGCGCCTTCCTCACCGGACTGCGCGAGCGCACCGTCCTCGGCGTGCGGGCGGGCGACGGGCGGGTGGTGGTCCCGCCGACCGAATACGACCCGGTGACCGCCGAGGAGCTCCGTGAGCTGGTCGAGGTCGGCAGCAGCGGCACCGTCACCACCTGGGCCTGGAACCCCTCCCCGCGCCGCGGCCAGCCGCTGGCCACCCCCTTCGCCTGGGTCCTGGTCCGCCTCGACGGCGCCGACACCGCACTCCTGCACGCACTGGACGCCCCCGGCCCCGACGCCGTACGCACCGGGATGCGGGTCCGCGTCCGCTGGGCCGCCGAGCGCACCGGCGCGATCACCGACATCGCCTGCTTCGAACCGGACGACGGCCCCGCCGGCGACGCCCGGCCGACCGGGCACAGCGGGGAGTTCGATGACCCCGTCACCACCCTCACCGCCCCCGCCCGGCTCGACTACACCTACGCGCCCGGCCGCGCCCAGTCCCGCTACCTGCACGCGCTCGCCGGCCACCGGACCGTCGGCGAACGCTGCCCCTCCTGCCACAAGGTCTACGTTCCGCCCCGCGGCGCCTGCCCCACCTGCGGCGTCGCCACCGGCACCCAGGTCGAGGTCGGCCCCCGCGGCACCGTCACCACCTTCTGCATCGTCAACATCAAGGCCAAGAACCTGGACATCGAAGTCCCCTACGTCTACGCCCATATCGCCCTGGACGGCGCCGACCTGGCCCTGCACGCCCGCATCGGCGGCATCCCGTACGACCAGGTCCGCATGGGCCTGAGGGTGGAACCCGTATGGACCGAGGACGGCCGCTTCCCCGACCACTACCGCCCCACCGGCGAACCCGATGCCGACTACGACAGCTACAAGGAGCTGATCTGATGCGCGAGGTCGCCATCGTCGCTTTCGGGCAGAGCGTGCACGTCCGCGACAGCGCGGAGACCTCCGAGGTCGAGATGCTGATGCCGGTGCTCCACGACGTCCTGGCACAGACCGGCCTGGCCGCCCGGGACATCGACTTCACCTGCTCCGGCTCCTCCGACTACCTCGCCGGCCGCGCCTTCTCCTTCACCATGGCCCTGGACGGCGTCGGCGCCTGGCCGCCGATCTCCGAATCCCATGTCGAGATGGACGGCGCCTGGGCGCTGTACGAGGCCTGGGTGAAGATCCTCACCGGCGAGGCGGACACCGCGCTGGTCTACGCGTACGGCAAGTCCTCGCCCGGCGACCTCCGCGAGGTCCTCACCCGCCAGCTCGACCCCTACTGCGTGGCCCCGCTGTGGCCCGACTCCGTCGCGCTCGCCGCCCTCCAGGCCCAGGCGCTGATCGACGCGGGACTGACCGACGAGCGGGCGCTGGCCGGTATCGCGGCCCGCAGCCGTACGGCCGCCGAGTCCAACCCGCACGCCCAGCTGCGCGGCGCCGGGCCCGCCGGTGAGCCGCTCGTCGCCCCGCTGCGCACCGGCGACTGCCCGCCCGTCGGCGATGGCGCCGCCGCCGTCGTCCTCGCCGCCGGCGACACCGCCCGCCGCCTGACCGCCCGCCCCGCCTGGATCCGCGGCCTCGACCACCGCATCGAGGCGCACAGCCTGGGCGTGCGCGACCTCACCGACTCCCCGTCCACCCGGCTCGCCGCGCAGCGCGCCGGCGCCTTCGAACACCCCCTGGACACCGCCGAGTTGCACGCCCCCTTCACCTCCCAGGAAGTCGTGCTGCGCCGCGCCCTGAACCTCGACGCGGCGGACGGCACCGTCCGGATCAACCCCTCCGGCGGCGCACTGGCCGCCAACCCCGTCATGGCCACCGGCCTGATCCGGCTCGGCGAGGCCGCCGCCCGTATCCACCGGGGCGCCTCCGACCGCGCCCTCGCGCACGCCACCTCGGGGCCGTGCCTGCAACAGAATCTGGTCGCAGTCCTGGAGGGTGAGTGATGAGCAAGGAGCCCGTGGCCGTCACCGGCATCGGCCAGACCGCACATGT
Source organism: Streptomyces sp. 2323.1 (assembly GCF_900221035.1). Classification (NCBI taxonomy): domain Bacteria; kingdom Bacillati; phylum Actinomycetota; class Actinomycetes; order Kitasatosporales; family Streptomycetaceae; genus Streptomyces; species Streptomyces sp. 2323.1. The sequence goes on from NZ_LT907981.1 coordinate 7,136,626, forward strand.
CGCCGCACGGCGCGACGTCTCCCTCGCCGGACTCGTCCGGGAAGCGGCCCGACGCGCCCTGGACGACGCCGAGCTGACCTGGGCGGACATCGACGCCGTGGTGATCGGCAAGGCCCCCGACTTCTTCGAGGGCGTCATGATGCCCGAGCTGTACCTCGCCGACGCCCTGGGCGCGGTCGGCAAACCGATGCTGCGGGTGCACACCGCCGGTTCGGTCGGCGGCTCCACCGCCCTGGTCGCCGCCAACCTCGTCGCGGCCCGGGTCCACCGCACCGTCCTCACCCTCGCCTTCGAGAAGCAGTCCGAGTCCAACGCCATGTGGGGACTGTCCCTGCCCATCCCCTTCCAGCAGCCCCTGCTGGCCGGCGCCGGCGGCTTCTTCGCCCCGCACGTCCGCGCGTACATGCGGCGCACCGGCGCGCCGGACACCATCGGCTCCCTGGTCGCCTACAAGGACCGCCGCAACGCCCTCAAGAACCCCTACGCCCACCTCCACGAGAAGGACATCACCCTGGAGAAGGTCCAGGCCTCGCCGATGCTCTGGGACCCGATCCGCTACTCCGAGACCTGCCCGTCCTCCGACGGCGCCTGCGCCATGATCCTCACCGACCGGGCCGGAGCCGCCCGCGCACCGCACCCGGCGGCCTGGGTGCACGGCGGGGCGATGCGCAGCGAGCCCACCCTCTTCGCCGGCAAGGACTTCGTCTCCCCGCAGGCCGGCAAGGACTGCGCCGCCGACGTCTACCGGCAGGCCGGCATCACCGACCCGCGCCGGCAGCTCGACGCGGTGGAGATGTACGTCCCCTTCAGCTGGTACGAGCCGATGTGGCTGGAGAACCTGGGCTTCGCCGAGGAGGGCGAGGGCTGGAAGCTCACCGAGTCCGGCGTCACCGAACTCGACGGCGATCTCCCCGTCAACCCCTCCGGCGGGGTGCTGTCCACCAACCCGATCGGCGCCTCCGGCATGCTCCGCTTCGCGGAGGCCGCCCTCCAGGTACGCGGCCGGGCCGGCGACCACCAAGTCGACGGCGCCCGGCGGGCGTTGGGCCATGCCTACGGCGGCGGCTCCCAGTTCTTCGCGATGTGGCTGGTCGGCGCCGACGCACCGGCCACCTGACACCCCCGGGGGAGGGGCGCACCGGCCCCGCTGCGCCCCTCCCCGGACCACCACCCCACCGCCGCGCCACGTCCCCTGTCCGTCCCCGGACACACTGGCTAGGCTGACCGCGGACGACGAACCGGGAGGAGCGGGAATCGTGGCCGACAGCATCACCGAGCAGCGGCTCGCGGGCGGGCCCAGGCCCGACCTCGACCTTGCGCAGGCCGAATGGCAGTCGAGCACCCAGGGCGTGGGCGATGTACAGATCGCCTTCGTCGAGGGCTATATCGCGATGCGCAACCGCCGCAGTCCGGAGATCCCGGCACTGATCTTCACCCCCGCCGAGTGGCGCGCCTTCGTCCTCGACGCCCGCGAGGGCGCATTCGATCTGACCTGACCTGCACCTGGCGCTGTCGTGAGGCGTCGCCTTGCTCACGCGTGACAGCTGGTAGCCGGCATCAGGGGGCAGTGCAGCCGACCGAATCGAGAAGTCCGACTTCTTCCGCTGTCAGATCGAGCGTGCCTGCCGCCAGGTTGTCGATCAGGTGGTCCGGGTTGCCCGTTCCCGGGATGGCCAGCACGTGCTTGCCCTGCCGCAGCGTCCAGGCCAGGCGTACCTGCGACGGCGACACCCCGTGCGCCCGGGCGACGGTGCGGACCTGTGCGTGCTCGGCCCGGACGGCGCCTGCCTCGCGCCCCTCCCCGGCGATCGAGAAGAAGGGTACGAACGCGATGCCGTGTGCGGCGCAGGCCCGGAGCATCTCTTCGCCGGCCCGCGCGTCGACGCCGTAGCGGTTCTGTACGCAGACCACGGGGGCGACTGCCCGGGCTTGGGCCAGGTGGGCGGGCCGGGCATTCGAGATGCCGAGATGGCGGATGAGCCCGGCCGCACGCAGCTCGGCGAGGGCCCCGAAGTCCTCACTGATCGAATCCTGGCCCATGACACGCAGGTTGACCACGTCGAGGTGATCACGGCCGAGCTGGCGCAGGTTCTCCTCGACCTGGCCGCGCAGCTGATCGGGCCGCGCCGGGGCGGTCCACTCGCCGGACGCGTCCCGTACGGGGCCGACCTTGGTGGCGATGACCAGGTCGTCCGGGTACGGGGCCAGCGCCGAGTTGATCAGCTCGTTGGCGGACCGCAGCCGGGAGAAGTAGAACGCCGCGGTGTCGAGGTGATTGACGCCGAGATCGACCGCCCGGCGCAGTACACCGATCGACCGGCCGCGGTCGCGCGGGGTGCCCTGGTGGAATGCAGCGCTGCCGGTCAGACGCATGGCACCGAAACCGATCCGGTTGACCGTGCGGTCTCCCAGCACCCAGGTGCCCGCGGCCCCCGCACAGACTGTCTCCGACGTCATCTCCACCCTCAGCTCCTTCGGAACGGCCCCGCGCCCGGTGGCGGTTCGGGGCGCGGCAGGCGTGGAGTATGCCCAGGTGAGAGCGGTGACGAGAAGGCACCTGAGGGCGGGGGAATGTCACAGGGAAACCGGGAATCCGTGCCCGGCACACCACGTTCTTACTGGTGTCGCGTTCCCATACCGCCCCGGGCCCAGGACTGGGACTATGGAGCCTGCAAGCGCGCTGAAGCCTTGCGGCTGCGGCGCCGAACATCGGGCGGACGAGCACCATCCACATCGGGTCGGACGGGACGAGTACAAAGCCCCGTTGCTGGTGACGCTCTGTGCATTTTCCGACATGTGTGCAGCGGGGGAGGACGGCAAATGACCACAGGAGCGCCAGCGGCTGCGGGGCCGGCTGACGAAGGGCGTGATCCAGCACCACGTCAGCTGAATGATGCCGAAGGCGAGGCAAGCGAATTACGCAACGCCGCCGCATCTCCCTCAGCAGCACGTGAGAATGAGGAACCGTCACCGGGTCTGGACGGGGCTGCTGGCGCTGCCGGAACTGCCGGGGCTGCCACCAACACCACCACAGAGCCTGGAAACGATGAGGAATCATCCTCCCAACCCACCATGGGTCAGCGCTTTCGACGGTGGCTGGGCACGGTGCCAGGGCTGGCCGCCTCCACAGTGGTCACCACGGCATGCGCGGCAGCCACGACCGCTGCCTTCACCGGCGGGGTCCATCTGTGGTCGGATCCGGCGTCGGTCTCCACCACCGTAGAGACCGATCCCTTGCGCATCGACGCCGAAAAGACTCTCGTACAGCTCATTCCCGCTGACCGCTTCGATCGTACGAGACCCGACAAAGGGTGCGCGGGATTCTGGGACTGGGCACGGAAACGGGGCGCGGTGGACGACGGAAGCACGATGCTGCAACTCACCGTGACCAACAGCGGGCCCAATGCGGCATTGATCACCGGAATGCGGGCCGAGGTGCTCTCCCGGACCCCTGTTTCCCACATGGTCGAGGCCACGTGTCCGACACAGGGCGAAGCCCAGGTGTACGCCGTGAACATGAATCTCGACGAACCGCAGCCGGTCGGCGTCTATCAAAAAAAGGGAAAGCATCATCCGCTGGACTTCACCGTCGCGGCAGGGGAGCTGGAAACCTTTCTGGTGACGGCCGACATCACGCACGGCGCATCGAAGTGGAAACTCGCTGTCGATGTGGTGGAAGACGGTCACAAGCGGACTCTCGTGGTGGACAACGACGGCAAGCCCTTCGCTACAGCCGCACGCCCGAAGGGAATTGAGTCCTGGACCCTGGATCCTCACGCCAACGGTGACTGGCACGCAGCAGGGCATGTGGAAGGCGCCTCGGGCCGTCCGCAAGGCCGGACATCGTGAACGGACCTTTGCCTTCTGCATCGGGGGCCGACCCCGGGCAGCAGGTCCGCAAGCGGGCCCTGAGCAGGCCGGCAATCATTGTTGTGCTGGCGCTGGCGGCGACGGTCGGCATCCTCCTGGCCCTGGTGGTCGTCCCCGATGAATCCGGCACGGGCGCCGGCGGTACGGGACAGGGAAACACCTCTGCACAGTTCATCGCTCCCCATCCCACGCCACTCCGCACGGTCGTAGCGGGGCAGCCCGTCACCCGGGTGGCCGCGGGCCTCCATTCGCTGGCCTACGGCACCAACACCGGCGGGGTCTATCTTGAGTCGGGCCGCACGGGATTACGGCGGATTGCCGTACTCACCCGCCCCGTGGAAGTGCTTTCCTTTGACTCCACCGGCCGCTGGCTGGCCGCTGCCGACACCGATATGCAGCTCGCCGTGGCAGACACCCGCCACCCCCAGGCGCCGGTCATCAGACAGCGACTGCAGGTGGCGTCTCGCTATTACAGCGGTCTGCCTCCGCGGATGCTCGCCATCGATACCACCGGCAGCCACGTCGCGGTGCAGACGGACATGATCGCCGTTTACAGTCTGCGGGACCACCGCCCCCCGCACTGGCTGGACTTCAGTAATCCGTGCGATTCCCCCGATGACCTCGCCTTTGTCAAAGGCGACCTCATCGCGGCAACTCAGGGTTGCGTCAACGTATGGAATTCCTCAACTCTGCGACTGTATCGCCGGGCTTACCCGCCCACCAGCGGCAAAGCGCGCATCGGTCAGGGGCGCGTCCTGTTCGGCACCTTCAGCCATGTCTTTCTGCTGAACTACCGCGCGACGGACCCGCTGCCCCACCCGCCCGTCCCGGGTCCCGAAAACCCCAAGCCCGTTCTGGGCCGTGTCATCGCCGACAAGACCATCAGCACGCGGCGAAGTCCGGTACAGCCCCTCGCGGACGACGGCCGGATCGCTGCCGCCGAACAGGATTTCCGCCTGACATTCTGGGATACCGCTTCCCACCGAATCCTGGGCCACACACCTCTACCCGTCTCGCCCTCGTGCGCAGCGGACAAAAAGCAGGCTACCGCGCAGTTCTACTCCTCCCTCTCACCGGACAGCAAAACAATGACGGTGACTGCGGTTTGCGGTCCCGCACGCACGGGATTGGCCCCTGAAGAAGAACAACGCCGCACCACCTACCATCACTGGGAAATCGCCTATCCGACGCCGTGATCGGCCCGGAGCGCACGGTGCTGCATGTCCGTTGCCACTGCCCGGCCGGCTCGACTCCACCCGTGCGGTCGAGCCCGTCAGGTCAGGTGAGGACCACACACCCCTTCTCCCGTAGTGCCAGGACCGGCTCTGCCGTGTCCTCCACCGCGTTCCAGCGCAGATCCAGCTTCTCCAGCGACGGGAGCTGCGCCATCCAGGGCGGCAGCGCCTCGATCCGGTTGCCGCGCAGGTCGATCCGGCGCAGCAACGGCAGCCCGCGCAGCGCTTCGGGGACGGCGGGCAGGGCGTTGTCCCGCAGCTCCAGCACCCGCAGTTCGTGCAGCGCCGCGAGGCTCGTGGGCAGCGCCGTCAGCGCATTGCCGCCGAGCCACAGCTCCCTCAGGCGGCCGAGCCGCCCCACGGACTCGGGCAGGTGGGTCAACTCGGCCCGCTGCGCACGTAGTTCGACCAGGCCGGCCATCGTGCCGAGCGCGGCGGGCAGCCGGCCGAGCGGATTCTCGCCGACGTTGAGATAGCCGAGCCGGTCCAGCCCGCCGAGGGCGTCCGGCAGGGCGGTCAGCCGGTTGTCGTGCAGGTACAGGAAGCGGGTCAGCCCGGCGAGCTCGCCGATCTCGTCGGGCACCGCCGTCAGCAGGTTGTGGCCGAGGTCCAGGGTGTGCAGCGCCCGCAGCCCGCCGAGCGCCGGCGGGATCACGGTCAGGGCGTTGTCGGCGAGGATCAGCACCTCCCAGTCCTGCCGCCGCCAGACCTCGGACGGCACCGAACGCAGTCCCGCCTTCCAGAAGTTGAGCACACGGGACGCGGCGGGCCCGGGGTGCGGCATGGGAGGTCCTTCCGGAACGCGGTGGCGGATCCCGGCTGCGGCCGGCCGAACAGCTCGGGCAGGAGGCCTCCGTGCCCGACCGGCGGCAGACGGGCGGATGGTGCGGCGCGCGCGGCGGTCAGCCAGGCCGCGAGGCCGCCGAGCGGCCCGCTGGCGTCACCGTCGGCGCGGTATCGGCACCGTACCCCTCCTCCTGCGACCACCCCGCCCCGGCCGCCTGCCACCACGAGCTCCGCACCCGCCGCGCCGCCCCGTAGGCTGGCCGGCATGACCGGCGAACGTGATCTGAGGACCCTGCTGAGCGGAATGCGCCCCGAGCTCAACGCCGGCCGCTATGTCTTCACCACCGTGCCCGGCGCGGTCCCCGAGGGGCTGACACCGGTGGTCACGGTCACCGAGCCCGAGGGCCGCACCCTGGTCGTCCACCAGGAAGAGGCCGACCGGGCGGGCCTGGCCTACGACTATGTCGCCGCCTGGATCACCCTGCGGGTGCACTCCGCACTGGACGCCGTCGGACTCACCGCCGCCGTCGCCACCGCACTGGCCCAGGCCGGTTTCAGCTGCAATGTCGTCGCCGGTTTCCACCACGATCACCTCTTTGTGCCGTATGCCGCGGCCGACGAGGCACTGAGTCGGCTCCGCGCGCTGGCCGACCAGGCCTGACCAGCGGCGGTACGGCGGCCGGCGGTGCCGCGCACGGGGCGTCGCCCTCCCCCGACGTCGGCGCGGCGCGCCCGCCCGGGCCACGTACGATGGCGGCATGTCCTTCCTCCGCCGCCGCAGCTCAGCCACGCCCGCCGGGCCTGACTTCGACGTCCTCGCCATGGACCCCGGGGACTGGCCGGGCAACCTCGGAGCCGGGCTGCTGCCCGCGCCCGACGGCACCTGCCAGGGCGTCTTCCTCCGCTACGACCTGTTCGGCGGCCGCGGCCCCGCGATGATCATCGGCAATCTGCCGGAGGGCTCCCCGGCCCGGGAGCTGGCGGACGACCAGGTGCCCTTCGAGGTGGCACAGCTGCTGGCGGCGCTCGGCAACGACGAGCCGGTGACGGTCGTCGAGAGCGAGGACACCCCCGTGATGCACGAGGACAACCTGCTGATCGTCAAGCGCATCAAGTGCTCCGAGAGCCGGATCTCCTGCGCCCAGTTCGACCGCAGCGACGGTGTGCTGGTCACCATCGCCAGCTGGGACCGGCCGATCACCGACGACCTCTACGCCCTGCTCAAGCCGCTGCCGGCGGAGCTCTTCCAGCAGGGCTGACCTCCCGGCGCAGCACGGAGCGGACACGATCGCGCCCGGTGGACGGATTCCGTCCACCGGGCGCGAGGCGTTCACCCGACCGGTGCCGGTCGTCGCAGCCCCGGACGCACCCCTAGGGGTACTGCCCTAGGACCCCGAACGCCGCACCTCCACATCGGCCGCCCGCACATAGCCGACCCGGTGCCCCAGCTGGATCTCGTAGTAGACGTCCTCGCCGCGCACGATCGCGTGCTTCGACAGGTCGAAGGTCGGGGCGTAGAAGTAGTCGCCCCGCATCCGGCCCCCGACGGCGTACTCCTGGCCGGCGGCGAGCTTGTACGGCAGCGGGGAGACCGACTGGTACGGCACCCCGGCCGGATAGGCCTCCTTCTCCGGGTACGCGCGGCCGTAGACCGGGATCTCCGAGCGGCCGTCCTTCGGCGTCGCGACCAGCCCCTTCGCGTTCACCGCCACCCGGTGGCCGTGCGGATTGCGGAACCACGCCCGCTGCCCGAGGTACCAGATCGCCGTCCAGTCGCCGTCCCGGTCCGCCACCGCGAACTGCTGGCCCGTCGAGGCCCGGGCGCCGGTGTCGTTCACCCCGGTCGTCGAGTCACTGCCGTCCGGATGCAGCCCGATGTCCCTGACCAGGGGTGCGCTCTCGCTCGGCGCGGAGTACAGCCGGACCGCCGTGGAGCCGTGCGGCGCACAGGCCTCTCCGGGCTTCTCACAGCCGGTGTACGCGGGCTGGTTCCGGTCGTAGTCGGGGCGGATGGTGACCAGCCCGCCCCGCGCCCCCGCGGTGGCCCGGAACGGCTTGCCCAGCAGGGTGAAGTAGTGCGCCCAGTCCCAGTACGGCCCGGGGTCGGTGTGCATACCCGGGATCGTGGCCGGGCTCGTGCCGGGCACGTTGTCGTGGCCCAGGATGTGCTGACGGTCGAGCGGTACGTCGTACTTGCGGCTCAGATACTTCACCAGACGGGCCGAGGCGCGGTACATCGCCTCCGTGTACCAGGCGTCCGGTGCGGCGAGGAAGCCCTCGTGCTCGATGCCGACGGAGTGCGAGTTGATGTACCAGTTGCCCGCGTGCCAGGCGACGTCCTTGGTCGGCACATGCTGGGCGATCAGCCCGTCCGAGGAGCGGATCGTGTAGTTCCAGGACACATAGGTGGGGTCCTTGATCAGCTTCAGCGTGGTCTCCCACGACCCCTCGGTGTCATGGATGACGATGGCGCGCACCCGCTGGTCCTCGGGCCGGTCCGCCTTGTCGTGGTTGCCGTAGTCTCCGTCGCCGAACTCCTCGTACGGCGCCGGCACCGACTCGCAGGCGACGGTCCACGGGCACTCCAGCTTGCGCGCTGCGGCCCGGTCGGACGGCGAGCCGAGACGTTTCTGCTGCGCGGCATCGGGGGCCAGCCGCGGCGATGCGGCCAGCGTGACCCGCTGCCCCGCGTCGGTGGTGCGCGACTGGCCGCGGCGCATCACCTCGTACACCTCGTCCGCGAAGGCCTGGCCGGCGCGGGCATCGTCCTGGCCGCCGTAGCGCGCCACGGCGGTGTACCACCGGGCCGGATCACCGGACGCGGACCGCCCCAGCTTGTGCTGCTCCGCGGCGAGCAGCGCCGCCCCGCCGAGCACGTTCGCCGCGGGGTCGGTCCGCAGTTTCTCGGCCGGCAGTCCGGTCAGCTCGGCGGCCGTCGCCAAGGTACGCAGCCGGGCGGGGAGTTCGGCGGGCAGCGCGGCCCGCTTCGCCGGGGCGGCCGTCCTCTTCAGCGGCCGGGCGTCGTCGCCGCGGGCGTCCTCGTCCCCCGTGCTGAACTCCGGCGTCCGGGCCAGGGCCGTACGGGCGTCGGTCAGATGCATCGGGCCGTAGCCCCCGGAGACGCTGGGCGCGCCGTCGTGGCCGTCCCAGCGGGACTCCAGGTAGGAGACGCCGAGCAGCACACTGCGCGGCACATGGAAGCGGGCGGCGGCATCCGTGAACGCCTGCTGGAGCCCGTCCGTCCGGGGCTGCCCGGCAGTGGCGGACGGCGTTCCCGAGAGCGGCAGCAGCAGCACCGCCGCCGCGACGGCGGTGACGGATCTGCGCAGGGCGGGGCGGTGGAATCTGTTCTCGTCTTCCGGGGCGGATCCTCGCAAAGCAACCTCCTCGAGCCGGCCCGAGCCGGGGCGGTGTGACGGTGGGTGCGCAAACGGCCGCACGGGCGGGACCCGAGACTAGAGCCCCCTGTCGACCCAGAGCTATATCTGTGCCGACGGTCCGTCAATCACCGTGCCGGGTCGGGATGTCGCATGTCGCGGCGTCTTACGAGGAGTCTTCCCGGACCCGTGCCGGGCCTGCGGGGCGTCAGTGGAATGGACCAATGACCGGGTGCGGGGAGGACGGCCGCACCGGCGCTTCGGAAGAGGAGGGAGAGGGGCGGCGGCTGCACCGGCGGGAGGAAGACGAAAGCGCGGCTCCTGGACCGGCGGAGAAGACGCACGGGCGCCGGCGGACCGGCGGAGGGAAGACGCAACGACGCCGGCGGACCGACGGAGGAAGACAAAAGAGCGCCGGCCGGACCGGCGCACATGGCTGAGCGGCGCGTCCCGTGCCCGGACGCGCCGCTCACCATCCCCCGAGGGGGTGCCGGCACAGCCCCGTTCATCCGCTCGCAGAACGAGCAGGGCGGGGCTGTGCCGGCACCCCCTCGACGGTCAGCGGGTGCCGACCGCCGCCCGTACCGCACGGCGTGCCATCTGGCAGTCGTCGTGCAGCCGGCGCAGGAGCAGCCGCTGCTCCTCGCCCGCCGCGGGCATACCGGGTTGTCCCGGGCCCGGTGTCCCCGTCGGCGCGGGTTCGTGCATGGTCCGCTGGACCGCGGTCTCATAGCGCCGGATCTCGCGGGTGAGCACCAGCATCAGATTCACCAGGAAGGCGTCCCGCGAGGCCGGGCCGGCGTTCTGGGCGAGCTGGCTGATGTGGCGGCGGGCCACCGGCGCGTCACCGAGCACCGACCAGAGCGTCGCCAGGTCGTAGCCCGGCAGATACCAGCCCGCGTGGTCCCAGTCGAGCAGCACCGGGCCGGCGGGGGACAGCAGCACGTTGTTGAGCAGCGCATCGCCGTGACAGAACTGGCCCTGGGTGTGCGAGAGACCGTGCAGCAGCTTCTGCAGATCGCCCAGGTCCCGGTCGGTGAGCAGCCCCAGGTCGTGGTAGCGGCCGATCCGGCCGGCGTAGTCCAGCGGGGCGTCGAACAGCCCGGCCGGCGGACGCCACAGGTTGATCCGGCAGATCGCGCCGAGCGCGGCGCGGACGTCCGCGCGGGGAGGCGCTTCGGACGGGTGCCGGGTCAGGGCGGCGACCCGGCCGGGCATCCGCTCCACGATCAGCGTGCAGTTGTCGGGGTCGGCCGCCACCAGCCGCGGCACCCGAACCGGCGGACGATGCCGGACGAATGCGCGGTATGCACTTATTTCCTGCCGGAAGCGTTCCGCCCACGCGGGGGACTGGTCCAGTAAACACTTGGCGACTGCGGTCATCCGGCCCGTGGTGCCCACCAGCAGGACGGACTTGCCGCTCCGGCGCAGCACCTGCACCGGGTTGAACTCCGGGCAGATGCGGTGCACCGAGGCGACGGCGGCGCGCAGCTGGGCGCCCTGAGGGCCGGACAGGTCGAGCCTCCCGCTGAGCGGCTGGGTCCCCGTTCCGTACGCCCGCCGGGTCCGGCCGCCGGGGAGGCCGGTGACCGCCCCCGCGGAAGGGGCGGGGTCGAGATACGGCCCGCTTCCGGTGGGGTGCGGACGGTGCGGCCGGGTGGGGGCGGTCACGGCGGACGATGCTGCATACATGGGTGAAACAGATCCCTTCGTGCGCCGGCGAGTTGCGTGCGCTCCCCGGCCCGGTGGTGGGAACCCGTGAACGGGCCCCGTGCAGGAGGCCGATCCAGGGTCCCTGTGCAGGGCGCGCACCCTGGGGAATGCGGTCCCGCCACCAGGCCGGGGGCGGCACGTCTACAGAACACGTGGCGGCGGGTGGCAGACCATCTGGCGCACCCTGGCGAACCCTGGCGAATCCCCACAGCCCCTGTCACCGGCCGTTACTGTCAACTCAGTCGAGGAACCTGGGGGCTTGACGTGGACAGGCAGCCGAACACCCGTCTCGCGGACCTTTTCGGTCTGGCCGGCTGGTCCAAAGGCGAGCTGGCGAGACTGGTCAACCGGCAGGCGGCGGCCATGGGCCACCCGCAGCTGGCGACCGACACCTCGCGAGTGCGGCGCTGGATCGACATGGGGGAGACCCCGCGCGATCCGGTGCCCAAGGTTCTGGCTTCCCTGTTCACCGAGCGCCTCGGCCGTGTCGTAACCATCGAGGACCTCGGGTTCGCAAGAACCGGTCGCTCGGGGAAGCGGCAGGCCCTGGACGGTCTGCCGTGGGCTCCCGAACGGACCGCTGCGGTCCTCACGGAATTCACGGGAATGGACCTCATGCTCAACCGACGCGGCTTGGTGGGTGCGGGCGCCGCACTCGCCGCGGGCTCCGCACTCACCGGCGCCATGTACGACTGGCTGCACTCCGACCCGGCCCCGGCCGGCGCCCCCCGTCCCACCCACGCCTTCGCCACCGAATCCGCCGACGAATTCGACCAGATCGGCCTCGACCGCTACGAGGCGGCCCCCGTGGGGTCCCAGGAGATCGATGCGCTGGAGCGCTCGGTCGAGGTGTTCCGCGCCTGGGACGCGGCCCGCGGCGGCGGGCTGCAGCGCAAGGCCGTGGTGGGCCAGCTCAACGAGGTCGGCGGGATGCTCGCCTACCGCCACCCCGACCATCTGCAGCGGCGGTTGTGGGGGGTGGCCGCCAATCTCGCGGTGCTGGCCGGCTGGATGTCCCACGACGTGGGCCTGGAGCCCACCGCCCAGAAGTACTTCATCATCGCGGCGCACGCGGCGCGCGAGGGCGGCGACCGCCCACGCGCCGGTGAGGCACTCTCCCGCGCCGCCCGTCAGATGGTCCATCTGGGCCGCCCCGACGATGCGCTGGACCTGATGAAGCTGGCCAAGTCCGGCTCCGGCGAAGAGAATCTGCCCCGCACCCGCGCCATGCTGCACACCATCGAGGCCTGGGCGCAGGCGTCCAAGGGCCAGGGCCAGGCGATGCGCCGCACCCTGGGCGAGGCGGAAGAGCTGTTCGTCTCGGACAAGGGCGATGTGCCGCCGCCGTGCTGGATGCAGATGTTCGACGAGGCGGATCTGCACGGCATGCAGGCGCTGGCGTTCCGTACCCTCGCCGACCACGACCCTTCCGCCGCCAGGATCGCCCAGCACCACGCCAAGCAGGCGCTGCGGCTGCGGGAGAACGGCCGTCAGCGGTCCCAGATCTTCGACTACATCTCGATGGCCTCGGCCTGCTTCATCGGCGACGATCCCGAGCAGGCCGACCGCTACGCCCGGCTGGCGCTGGTCTCCATCGGGGAGAACTCCTCCCATCGCACCTGGGACCGGCTGCGCGAGATGTTCCGGCTCACGGGCCAGTATGCGAATTTCGCCAAGATCCAGGACCTGCGTGAGGAGATCCAGCATGTCCTGCCGAAGGCGAAGCCGAAGACCAAGGGATCGGGTCTGGGCCCCGGCATCGGCACGGGCCTCGGCGGGAACTTCTCGGCCTGAGACGGGAGGTGCCCGCCAGGGTGCCGCTGCGTCATCCGTGCGCCAGGAGGACGGGAGAGAGGACGGAGCGTGCTCCGCCCCGCCGTCTCATCCGTCGCCGTCTCATCCGTCCACCGAGGATCCGCCCGCCGAGGCTTACGGGGCGGCCGGCGAAGGATCCGCCGGGCCGTCCTCAGCCGGTGGGGTGTGGGTCAGTCGCCGACCCGGGCGATCAGCACACAGGCGTCGTCCTCGCGCTCGGTGCTGCCGAACTCCTCGACGACGATGCGGACACTGTCCTGCGCACTGCGGGCGGCGGCGAACCGAGGCGCCAGGGCGAGCAGCCGCTCGGCACCCTCATGGGCGCCATCCCCGCCCGGTGCACGGCGCGGTACCAGCCCGTCGGTGTGCAGGACGAGCAGGTCGCCGGGCTCCAGTTGCTCGGTGTGCTGGGTGTAGGCCGCACCCGAGGTCGCCCCGAGGAGTACGCCCTCGGGCGGGTCCAGCGCGCGCCCCGTGCCGCGGCGGAACAGCAGCGGTGCGGGGTGTCCGGCCTGGGCCCACTCCAGCGTGCGCGTCTCGGGGTCGAACCAGCCGCACACCGCGCTGCCGAGGGCCGGCTGGGCGGCGGTGTCCAGTAGTTGATTGAGGAGAGCCATCAGGGGCCCCGGCCGGTGCCCGGCGACCGACATCCCGCGCAGCGCGCCGAGCACCATCGCCATTCCGGACGTGGCGGTGACGCCGTGCCCGGTGAGATCGCCGACGCTTAACAGCGTCTGGCCGTCGGGGAGTTGGAGTGCGTCATACCAGCCGCCGCCGATCAGGGCGGGGGTGCCGGACGGCAGATAGCGCCCGGCGAGGTCGAGGGCGACCGGACCGCCTTGCGGGAACCGCAGGGAGCCGCGCCATGGCGGTAGCACGGCCTCCTGCAGCTCGACCGCAAGCCGGTGCTCGGTCTGCGCGATCTGCCGCTGGCGGTGGAGCGAGTCACGGGTCTCGCGTACCGCCTGCTGGCTTCGGCGCAGTTCGCTGACGTCCCGCAGCACGGCCCACATGCATGCGGTACAGCCGTCGGCGTCGAGCACCGGCTCGCCCACCATGTGCACCGTGCGCCGGCTGCCGTCCGGCCGCACGATGCGGAATTCGCCGTCGATCGGCCGGCCGTCCACCAGACAGTCGGTGACCATGGCGGCCAGCCTCTCCTGGTCCTCGGTGTGCACCAGGGACGGCAGCTCGTCGAGGGTGAGCGGGCCGTCGGACGGGGCCCGGCCGAACATCGCGAACAGTTCGTCGGACCAGCTGACCTCGTCGGTGAGCAGATTCCACTCGGCGCTGCCGACCCGGCGCAGCAGCGCGCCGCGCTCGTGGGCCGCGGGCTCCGGCGGGGCGGCCGGCAGCTCGGCCTCCGGGATGCCGTCGTCGTCACTCTCGGTGGGCAGACCCTCTCTCAGCTGGTCGAGATGGCCCCCGAGGTCGTCGAGGTGGTGCGCGGCGAGATCACACAGCGCCCGCTGCCAGCGCAGCTGCGGGTCGGGGGCGAGGTCGGTGTCCACCGCGGACTCCCGGCGCACCGCGTCGAGACCACCGCGCAGGCGGCGGGCCTGCGTGATGAGTGCCTCGACCGCGTCGCGCTCGGGGGGCCGGTCTGCTGAGTGATCCGCGAAGAGAGGGGACGGCATAACGTACTCCGTGATCAGGCGGCGCCGGGCTGAAGGCCGGTAACGACTGTTGCACAGGCAGCGACCGTCCGTAAGGGATTTGGCACTACCCGATACGGTGGTGCACCCGGCATATGCCCCCGGCTTTTCGGGGCATCCCCGGCCCGAATCGGCGGAATGACGGCTTCCAGGCTAGGCTTCGGCCGCCGTACGCCAGGCGTTCTCCCCGATCCATGGTGGGAACGAGGCATACGGCCCGTGGTCACCGGCAAGAATGCCGGTCAGCGGAAATCCCGTTGCCAGCCCGCCCCCCGCACCGGATGCTGACCTCATGTTCGATCCAGACATAGCGCCCAGTGGCACCCTGCTCGGCCTCCTGCAGCGAGGCCGCGGCGACGGGACCCTGCATGCCCTCGCGGCGCCGCGGGCCGAGGCGCTCGCGGCACTCAACGACAGCGTGCTGCGCGACCCCCGCCGTGACTGGCAGGTCGAGAACCGCTCCCTCTACTACGCGCGCCTCTACATGCAACTCGACGGCGGGCTCGAGGAGATCGAACGCCACCTCTTCCACCCCGACGACCTCGTCGACACCGGAGAGGAGCGCACCGGTCTGGCCCTCGCCGTCCTCGGCCACCTCGCCGCGTACGGCCGGGACGCCGCCCGTCTGCTGCTGCGCAGCTATGCCGCGGCCGGCAGCAACTGGCGCTGGGCCCTGGACGAGCTTGCGCTGCGTGACGACGACGCCGGGCTGCTGACCCTCGCCCCCGCCGTCCTCGCCCGCTTCCCCGAGACCGAGGAGGGCGAGGCCGAGCTGGCCGCCGCGGTCCGGGACGCCTTCGAGCCCCGGCCCTGGCGGCTGTGGGCCGAGGATCCCCGTTACGGTGCGCGACTGGCTGCCGCCGGGGAACAGGGGTCCTTCGACCGCTGGCAGCGGCAGCTGCGGCCCCGCGGGCCGCGCCCCGGCTGGAGCGTGTCCGAGATCCTCCAGTGGGCCCAGGAGGGGCTGGAGCTGGAGCCCGAGGAGCACCGGTACCGCGCCGCCGCCCGTTGCCTGGGCGCCGTCGCCGGGCCCGAGGACCGGCCCGAACTGCTGTGTGCCGCCCGTAGTGCACCGGACGCGGCGCGCGCCGCCGCGCTCCACCACCTCGCCGCGTGCGGCGACCCGGAGGCGCTCGATCTGATCGAGGCCGCGGTCGGCTGCCCCCTCTCCAGTGAGCTGCTGATCTCCGCCGCGCTCGCCTCGTTCGCGCGGATGCGCAGCGTGGCCGCCGTCGAGCGGGCCCGCGGCTGGGCGGCGCGCGGGGACCGGCTGGGTGCGTCCGCCGCCGCGATGCTCGCCCGGCGCGGCGGGCTGCACGACACCGAACTCGTCCTGGCCGCCCTGCGCCGTACCGTGCGCGAGGAGGGCCCGGACGCGGACGGCCTGTGGGAGCTGGTCGACGGCACCGGACGGCTCGGCGTCGGCTGCGCCGCTCCCGTCCTGCGGCACATCTACCGCGAGACATCCTCCTCCCACCTCCGCGGCCGGGCCGCCGCCGCGCTCGCCGCCACCGATCCCGGGTTCGCGGCCGGCTTCGCCGTCGAGTGCCTGTGGGACTGCGAGGAGACCACCCGCGAACTGGCCGCCCGGCACGCCGCCACGGGTGACGACCGGGTCGTCGAACAACTCCGCCGCCTTGCCGCCGATCCGGCGGAGGAGGCCGAGGTCCAGACGGCCGTCCGCAGCCGGATCGGACCGGAGTCCTAGGCTTGTCGCTGCGCTTTGCGGCGCGCCCCACGTTGTCGGCTTTCCCGCCGTGGGTGTTGTTCGCCGTTGCGCTTTGCGGGCGGCGCACGTTGTCGGCTTTCCCGCCGTGTGGGCTTTTCGCCGTTGCGCCTGCGGCGGGCTGGGTGGTTGTCGGGTGCGGTGACGGGCCTCCGGGGCCTGGTGTGTGGACTGCTTCGCTTTACGTCCACACACCAGGCCCCTCCGGCCCGTCCCCTCCCGTGGGGGGAGTACTTGACGGTGGGTGGGGGCGGGCCACTCGTAGCCAGTTCACTGCGACCGACAAAGGCGCACTGGACCACCTACAAACACCCCCACCGGCCTGATTCCTCCCCCACTCACGGGAGGGGCCGAGCCGCAGGACGAAGTCCGGAGGAGCGGCACCGCACCCAACAACCCACGCCCGCCGCAGGCGCAGCGGCGAACAACCCCCACGGCGGGAAAGCCGAAAGCGTGGGGCGCGCCGCAAAGCGCAACGGCGAACAACCCCCACGGCGGGAAAGCCGACAACGTGGGAAGTCAAAAACTCTCATGGGACGTTCTCCGGTTGGAAAGATCCCCTTGGTCCCCTCCACGCACGGCACGCCGAGAACAGCCGTATGCGTGTCGCCCTCGTCACCGAATCCTTCCCGCCCGATGTCAACGGCGTAGCCCACTGCGCCCTGGAAACCGCCCGGCACCTCGTCCGGCGCGGTCATGATCCGCTCGTCATCGCACCGCTCGGCGGCGCCGCGCCGACCTCCGGTACCCAGGAGAGCCCCTGCCCCGTGGTCCGCGTGCCCTCGGTGCCGCTGCCCGGTTATCCGCAGGTGCGGATCGCGCTCCCCGGGCGGCGGCTGTCCGCCGCGCTCGCCGGGCACCGCCCCGACGTGGTGCACCTCGCCAGTCCTTTCGTCCTCGGCGCCCGCGCGATGGCCGCTGCCACCCGGCAGCGGGTGCCCGCGATCGCCGTCTACCAGACCGACCTGGGCCGTTATGCCCGTACCTACCTCGGCGGGGGTGCGGCCACGGCCTGGCGGCGGATCAAGGCGGTGCATGCCGCCGCCGACCGCACCCTGGCGCCGTCCAGCGCCGCCCTGCTGGACCTGACCGAGCACGGTGTGCCGCGGGTGCATCTGTGGCCGCGCGGTGTCGACTCCGAACGGTTCCACCCCGGGCGGCGCGATGCGGTGCTGCGCAGCTCGCTGGCCGCGGGGCGGGAGTTGCTGGTGGGGTATGTGGGGCGGCTGGCGCCGGAGAAGGACGTCCGGCTGCTGGCCGAGACCTCTCGGCTGCCCGGCGTCCGTACCGTCGTCATCGGCGACGGCCCCAGCGCCGCCGGGCTGCGGGCCGCGCTGCCGGAGGTCCGCTTCATGGGCCGCCGTACCGGCGACGAACTTGCCCGTCTCTACGCCTCGTTGGACGTCTTCGTGCACACCGGGCCGTATGAGACCTTCTGCCAGACCGTGCAGGAGGCGATGGCCTCGGGTGTGCCGGTGGTGGCGCCGCGGGCGGGCGGCCCGCTCGATCTGGTGGACCACGGCCGTACGGGGCTGCTGGTGACACCGGGCGATGGCGCCGCCTTCCGGGACGCGGTGCGCTTCCTGGGGGGCAGCGCCGAGCTGCGCGCCCGGTACGGTGCCGCGGCCCGCAGCGCCGTCGCGGAGCGCACCTGGGAGGCGGTGGGCGACCAGTTGCTGGCCCACTACGAGGCCGTGCTCAGCGACCGGACGGCGGTGGCGGCATGACCGGGCGGCACGACTCCGGCCTGCGCATCGTCCGGATCGCCAATTTCGTCACCCCGGCCTCCGGCGGGCTGCGCACGGCACTGCGCGAACTCGGCGCGGGTTACCGGGCCGCCGGCCACGAGCCGGTGCTCATCGTGCCCGGACCGCCGCGGCCGGACGGGGCGGGCACGACGGCCCGGATCCACGACGAGGACACCGCGCAGGGGCGGGTGATCACCCTGCCGGGGCCGGAACTGCCGGGCAGCGGTGGCTACCGCATGCTCACCGACCGTCCCCGGCTGCAGCGGCTGCTGCACGCGCTGGCCCCCGACCGGCTGGAGGTCTCCGACCGTACGACGCTGCGCTGGACGGGGGAGTGGGCGCGCCGGGCCCGGGTGCCCGCGGTGATGGTCTCGCACGAGAGCGTGGACGGGGTGCTGCGCACCTGGGGCGTCCCGCAGCCGCTCGCCCGCGCCGCCGCGGACCGGCTCAACACCCGTACGGCGCACGCCTACAGCCGGGTCGTGTGCACCACCGAGTGGGCGGCGGCGGAGTTCACCCGGGTCGGCGCGCGGAACGTGGTGCGCGCACCGCTCGGTGTCGATCTCGACGCCTGGCACCCGGACTGCCGCAGCGCCGCGCTGCGCCGGCGCAGCGCGGGCCGGGCGGAGGTCCTGCTGCTGCTCTGCTCCCGGCTGTCGCAGGAGAAGCGGCCGGGACGGGCCCTGGACGCCCTGGCCCAGCTCCGCCGGCGCGGGGTCGACGCGGCCCTGGTGGTGGTCGGTGACGGGCCGCTGCGCACCCGTCTGGAGGCCCGGGCACGGGACGAGCGGCTGCCCGCGGCGTTCCTCGGGCACCTCGCCGACCGGCCCCGGCTCGCCGCGCTGCAGGCCGCCGCCGATGTCGCGCTGGCGCCCGGGCCGGCCGAGACGTTCGGGCTGGCCGCCCTGGAGGCGCTCGCCTGCGGCACGCCGGTGGTCGCCAGCGCGGCCTCGGCGCTGGCCGGTCTCGTCGGCAGCGGCGGCGACACGGCCCTCGACGACGGGCCCTCGTACGCCGATGCCGTCCAACGGGTGCTGGCCCGGCCCGAGCCCGCCCGGCGCGCGGCCGCCCGCCGCCGGGCCGAGGGCTACGGCTGGCAGCCCGCCGTCGACGCCTTCCTCGCGGCGCACGACGCGCCCGCACCGCTGGCCCGTCCGCTCGCCGCCGCGGCCGCGCCGTACCCGGCCGGTCCGAGGGGCGGGTGGCGACGGTGAGGAGGGAGGGGAGGGCGGCCGGCGACCGTTCCCCGGCCCCGGCCCGTTTCGTCGCGCTCGGTGACTCGCTGACCGAAGGGCTCGGCGACCCCGTGGCGGACGGCGGCTGGCGCGGCTGGGCCGCCCTGCTCGCCGGGGCGCTGGGGGAGCGGCCGGGCGATGTGGAGCTGGTGAACCTGGCGTGCAGCGGCGCACAGACGGCGGACGTGGCCGAGCGGCAGCTGCCCCTGGCACGCGAGCTGCGTCCGCGGTTCGCCTCGCTGATCGTCGGGGCGAACGACACCCTGCGCGCCGCCTTCGCCATCGAGCGGGTGACGGCCGCGCTGGACCGGGCCCATGGCGCGCTGAGCGCCGACGGAGCCGTGGTGCTGACGGCCTGTCTGCCCGACCCCGGCCGGATGCTGGGGCTGCCCGGGCCGCTGGCACGTCCGCTCGCCCGCCGGATGCATGCGGTCAACACCGTGGTCCATGCGGTGTCCGCCCGCTACCAGGGCGTGCATCTGCACCTCGCCGACCACCGCTGGGTCGCCGAGCGCGCCTCGTGGAGCGTGGACCGGCTGCACCCCAGCGAGCGCGGCCACCGGCTGCTGGCCCGCGGCTTCCATGCGGCGCTCGCCGCCGCCGGCCTGCCCGTCGGGCCGCCGCCCGAGCTCACCCTCGACGGCCCGCCGCCGACCCGCGCCGGATCGGCCGTGTGGATGGCGACCCGGGGCACCCGCTGGGTCGCCGACCGGTGCACGGACCTGCTGCCCGGCCTGCTCGCCCTGGCCCTCCAGGAGTGCCGGCACGGGGTGGCCGGCTCCGGCCGGCTGCTGGACGCCGCGGCCGAGCGCGCCACCCGTACCGCGCTGGCCGCCCTGACCGAGCCGGGCGGCGGCGCGCTGGGGAAAACCGCCGGGACGGTGAAGGGCGCTGCGACAATGGCAGGATGACCGGGCGCTGGGAGTTCTGGATCGACCGCGGCGGCACCTTCACGGACGTCGTCGGCAGGCGGCCGGACGGGCGGCTGGTCACCGGCAAGCTGCTCTCGCACCACCCGGAGCGCTATCGGGACGCCGCGGTGGCCGGCATCCGGATGATGCTGGGGCTCGGCCCGGACGAACCGGTGCCCGCCGAGCGGGTCTCCGTCGTCAAGATGGGCACCACCGTCGCCACCAACGCCCTGCTGGAGCGCAAGGGTGAGCCGACCGTCCTGCTGACCACCGGAGGCTTCCGGGACGCCCTGCGGATCGCCTACCAGAACCGGCCGCGGATCTTCGACCGGCACATCGTGCTGCCCGAGGCGCTCTACGACCGGGTGATCGAGGTACCGGAGCGGATCGGCGCGCACGGCGAGCTGGTCCGGCCGCTGGACGCCGACCCCGTCCGGCGGGCGCTGATCCGGGCCCGTGCGGACGGCCTGCGCAGCGCCGCCGTCGTGCTGCTGCACGGCTACCGCCACACCGACCACGAGCAGGCCGTCGCCGAGCTGGCCAGGCGCGCAGGCTTTGCGCAGGTCAGCTGCTCGCACGAGGTCAGTCCGCTGATGAAGCTGGTGCCCCGCGGGGACACCACCGTCGTCGACGCCTACCTCTCCCCGATCCTGGGCCGGTACGTCGACGAGATCGCCGCCGAACTCCCCGGTATCCGGCTGATGTTCCTGCAGTCCAACGGCGGGCTGCGGCAAGCCGAGCACTTCCGCGGCAAGGACGCGGTGCTCTCCGGCCCCGCCGGCGGTGTCGTCGGCATGGCCCGCAGCGCCGCCGAGGCCGGCGGCCACGACCGGGTGATCGGCTTCGACATGGGCGGCACCTCCACCGATGTGTCGCACTACGCGGGCGAGTTCGAGCGGGTCTTCGGCAACGAGGTCGCGGGCGTGCGGATGCGCGCCCCGATGATGAACATCCACACCGTCGCGGCCGGCGGCGGCTCCGTCCTCCACTTCGACGGCCGCCGCTACCGGGTCGGCCCCGACTCGGCCGGCGCGGACCCGGGGCCGGCCTGCTACCGCCGTGGCGGACCGCTCACCGTCACCGACGCCCAGGTGATGCTCGGCCGCATCCAGCCCGCCCACTTCCCCGCGGTCTTCGGACCGGACGGCGACCAGCCGCTGGACGCCGAGGTGGTCCGCGCCCGCTTCGCCGAGCTCGCCGCGCGGGCCGCCGCCGAGACCGGGGACGACCGCGGCCCTGAAGAGGTCGCGGCCGGCTACCTCGACATCGCCGTGCTCAATATGGCCAACGCCGTCAAGAAGATCTCCGTCCAGCGCGGCCGCGACATCACCCGCTACGCCCTCACCAGCTTCGGCGGCGCCGGCGGCCAGCACGCCTGCGCGGTCGCCGACGCGCTGGGCATCGGCACGGTGCTCGTCCCCCCGCTGGCCGGGGTGCTCTCCGCGTACGGCATCGGTGTCGCCGACGCCACCGCGATGCGCGAACAGGCCGTCGAGGCGGAGCTCACCGACCCCGACGCGCTGGGCCGGGTGCGCGAGGTCTGCGACGCGCTCGCCGGACAGACCCGGCGCGAACTCCTCGACGACGGGGTCCCGGACGAGTCGGTCACCACGCGGGCCCGGGTGCTGATCCGCTATGCGGGGACCGACTCCACCATCGGCGTCCCGCTGGCCGACGCCGACACGATGACCGCCGACTTCGTCCGGGCGCACCGCGCGCGCTACGCCTTCACCATGGACAAGCCGCTGGTGGCCGAGGCGGTCTCGGTCGAGGCGCGCGGCACGGCCGGTGGCGCACGCGGGTACGAGGCCGGATCCGGTGGCCGGGAGGGGGAGTTGCGGCCCGCCGCGACGGTCCGGATGTACACGGCCGGACGGTGGCAGGACACCGGCCTCTACCGGCGCACCGACCTGCGCCCGGGCGATGTCCTCACCGGCCCGGCGATCATCGCTGAGCAGGACGCGACCACGGTCCTCGACCCCGACTGGCAGGCCGAGACGGGCGAGGCCGGCCACCTCCTGCTGACCCGGACCCGGCCGCGTACCGACCGGGTCGCGGCCGGCACCGAAGCCGACCCGGTGATGCTGGAGGTCTTCAACAGCCTCTTCATGGCCATCGCCGAGCAGATGGGCGTCCGCCTGGAGAACACCGCACACTCCGTCAACATCAAGGAGCGGCTCGACTTCTCCTGCGCCCTCTTCGACGCCGACGGCAATCTGATCGCCAATGCCCCGCACATTCCGGTGCATCTGGGCTCGATGGGGGAGTCCATCAAGGAGGTGCTGCGACGCCGCCGCGGGGAGATGCGGCCGGGCGACGTGTATGCGGTCAACGACCCGTACCACGGGGGCACCCACCTCCCGGACGTCACCGTCGTCACCCCGGTGTTCGCCGAGGACGCGCCGGACGGTCCGGCCGGCACCCCTCCCGACCTGCTCTTCCTGGTGGCCTCCCGCGGCCATCACGCCGAGATCGGCGGCATCACCCCCGGCTCGATGCCCGCCTTCAGCAGCACCATCGAGGAGGAGGGCGTCCTCTTCGACAACTGGCTGCTGGTCCGCGACGGCGCATTGCGCGAACGCGCCACCCGCGACCTGCTCACCGCCGGCCCGTATCCCTCCCGCGCTCCGGACGCCAACCTCGCCGATCTGCGCGCCCAGATCGCCGCCAACGAGAAGGGCATCGAGGAACTGCGCCGGATGACCGGGCAGTTCGGCCTGGACGTCGTCCAGGCCTATATGGGGCACGTCCAGGACAACGCCGAGGAATCGGTGCGGCGGATCATCGCGCAGCTGTCGGACGGCAGCTGCCGCTACGAAACCGACAGCGGGGCCGAGATCCATGTCGCGCTGACCGTCGACCGCGCCGCCCGCAGCGCCGTACTCGACTTCGCCGGCACCTCACCCCAGCTGCCCGGCAACGCCAACGCGCCCACCTCGGTGGTGATGGCGGCCGTCCTGTACGTCTTCCGCACCCTGGTCGCCGACGACATCCCGCTCAACAGCGGCTGCCTCAAGCCCGTACGGGTCCGCATTCCGGAGGGCTCGATGCTCGCCCCCGTCTTCCCGGCGGCCACCGTCGCGGGAAACGTGGAGACCTCCCAGGCGGTCACCGGCGCCCTCTACGCCGCCCTCGGCATCCAGGCCGAGGGCTCGGGCACCATGAACAACCTCACGTTCGGCAACGACCGGGTGCAGTACTACGAGACCGTCGCCAGCGGCTCGGGCGCGGGCGACGGCTTCCACGGCGCGGACGCCGTCCAGACCCATATGACCAACTCCCGGCTGACCGACCCCGAAGTGCTGGAATGGCGTTACCCCGTCCGGGTCGACGCCTTCAGCCTCCGCGCCGGCAGCGGCGGCAGGGGCCGCTGGCACGGCGGCTGCGGAGTCGAGCGCCGGCTGCGCTTCCTGGAGCCGATGACCGTCGCCCTGCTGACCAACCACCGCCGGGTAGCGCCGTACGGCATGGCGGGCGGCTCCCCGGGAGCGCTGGGCGTCAACTCCCTTGAGCGGGCGGACGGTTCGCGCGAGGACCTCGCGGGCTGTGACGCGGCGGACGTCGGCGTGGACGACGTACTGGTGATGCGTACACCGGGCGGCGGGGGATACGGGACGCCGGAGGAGGGCTGACCGGCGGCCGGCCGGGGCCTCAGCGCGCCGGGACGGTACCCCTACCGCATCCGGAGGAACCGGACCGGCGTCCCGGGTGCTGCCTGCGCCGCGGGGGCCAGGAAGCGCTCGGGGACCACGCCGATGACCGGGTAGCCGCCGGTGGTCGGGTGATCGTGGAGGAAGAGGACCGGCAGGCCGTTCGGCGGGACCTGGAGGGCGCCCAGCGCCATGCCCTCGCTGGGGAGTTCACCGGCCCGGGCGCGCTCCAGGGGCGGGCCCTCGGTGTGCAGCCCGATGCGGTTGCCGGCCGGGGAGACCCGGAAACGGCCGGTGACCAGCGTGCGCAGGCCGGCGTCGGTGAACCAGTCGTCGCGCGGGCCGGGCAGGAACGGCAGCAGCAGCTCGGCCACCGGGCCCGGGTGCGGGACGGCGTCCGCGGTGGCGGGCGGGCCGTGCGGGTCGCCCAGGGGGAGGACCGCGCCCTCGGTGAGCGGGTCGGGGCCCAGACCGGAGAGCAGGTCGGCGGCGCGGCTGCCGAGGACCGGCTCGGTGGCGATGCCGCCGGCGAAGGCGAGGTAGGAGCGCAGCCCGTGGGTGGCCGGACCCGCGTCCAGGACGGCGCCCGCCGGGACGCGTACCGGGGCACCCCAGGGGGCGGGGCGGCCGTCGACGGTAACCGGGCAGGGGGCGCCGGTGACGGCCACGGTGGTGGCTGTACGGACCCGCAGTGCACAGCCGGTGAGCGTGGTCTCCAGGGTGGCGGCGGAGTCGGGGTTGCCGGCCAGGCGGTTGGCGAGGCGGTGTGCGGGGGCGTCCAGGGCGCCGGCGCGCGGCACCCCGAGGTGGGCATGGCCGGGCCTGCCGAGGTCCTGGACGGTGGTGAGCGCTCCGGCCCGGACGACCGAGAAGGCGCGGTCGGTCATCAGGCGGTCTCCTGCGGGACGAAGCGGACGCGGGTGCCGGGGACGAGCAGCGCCGCCGGCTCCCGGCGCGGGTCCCACAGGATGGTGTCGGTGGTGCCGATCAGCTGCCAGCCGCCGGGGGAGGAGCGGGGATAGACCCCGGTGTACGGGCCGGCGAGGGCGACCGAGCCGACCGGGACCTTGGTGCGGGGGGTGTCACGGCGCGGCACGTGCAGCGGCTCCGGGAGCCCGGTCAGATAGCCGAAGCCGGGCGCGAAGCCGCAGAAGGCGACGTGGAACTCCGTGGCGGAGTGCAGCCGTACGACCTCCTCGGGGGTGACGTCCCACAGGGCGGCGACATCGGCGAGGTCGGGGCCGTCGTAGCGGACCGGGATCTGCACGGTCGGGCGGTCGCCCGCGGTCAGCGGCGGAATGTCCCAGGCGGCCAGTTCGGCGAGCAGCCCGCGGGGGTCGGCGAGGCCGTCGAGGAAGACCGTACGGGCGGCCGGCACGATCTCGCGCAGCGGCGGCAGCGCACCGTCGGCGGCCCGCCGCAGCAGTTCGGCGTGCAGGGCCTCGACCTCCTCGGCGCTGTCCAGCTCGATCAGCAGCCCGTGCTCCCCGACGGGCAGCGGTTTCATACGAAGCTCCGGATGTGGACGCCGGACGCGGTCAGTTCGGAGCGGACCCGCCGGGCGAGGCCGGCGGCGCCGGGGGTGTCGCCGTGCAGGCACAGGGAGCGGGCCGTCAGGGCGACGCGGGTGCCTTCGCGGGAGGTGACGGCGTGGTCGCGGGCCATGCCGAGGGCGCGCTTGACGACCTCGTCCGGGTCGTGGATCACCGCGTCCGGCTCGCGGCGGGGCACCAGGGTGCCCTCGGCGGTGTAGGCGCGGTCGGCGAACGCCTCGCCGACGACGGGGAGTTGAGCCTCGCGGGCGGCCTCGTGCAGCCGGGAGCCGGGCAGCCCGAGAACCGGCAGGGCGCCGCCCGCGGCGCGGATGCCGGCGATGACGGCGTGCGCCTGCTCCTCGTCGTGGACACAGCGGTTGTAGAGCGCGCCGTGCGGCTTGACGTAGCCGACGCGGGCGCCGGCGGCGCGGGCGAAGACCTCCAGTGCGCCGATCTGGTAGGTGATCTCGTCGGCGAGTTCGTCCGGCGGGACGTCCATCGCGCGGCGGCCGAAGCCGGCCAGATCGCGGTAGGAGACCTGGGCGCCGATCACGACGCCGTGCGCGGCGGCCAGTTCGCACACCCGGCGCATCGTGGACGGATCGCCGGCGTGGAAGCCACAGGCGACATTGGCGCTGGTGACGACGGCGAGCAGGGCCTCGTCATCGGTGAGCTGCCAGCGGCCGAAGCCTTCCCCGAGGTCGGCGTTGAGATCGATGACGCAAGGAGCCGCTGGGTCGCTCATGTCTGTCCGTTCCGGGGGTGCTCGGTGCCGGGTGGGATACGGGCGCGGGCGGCCCGTCGGCGGGTGGGGGCGCGCGGTTCGTCCCGGCCGGCCCGTATCCGCAGTGGTTCTCCCCCGAGGGCACGCGAGCCGACCGTCGTCGGGGACAACGTAGGGGATCGTTGAACGATCCGACAAGGGGTGTGCCGCATCCGGCGGCGGATGCGTTGTTTCGTCCTCCCATCTGGGATTGACTTCCGCCCATACGACGCCGGGGCACCGCGCAGGCCGCCCCGGTACGGCACGAGAGCGGGGAGCGGCATGACCGGCGGCGCGGCGAAGAACGATCAGGGGCGGCTCACCGAGGTCGCCGGCCTGGAACAGGACCGCGCCCAGCTGGGGCGCTCCAGTACGGCCGAGCGGGTCGCCGACATCCTGCGCGACCGGATCACCGAGGGCTACTTCCCGCCCGGCGCCCGGCTCTCGGAGGAGAGCATCGGCGGTGCGCTGGGCGTCTCGCGCAACACCCTGCGGGAGGCCTTCCGGCTGCTGACCCATGAGCGGCTGCTGGTGCACGAGCTCAACCGCGGGGTCTTCGTGCGGGTGGTGACGGTCGAGGACCTGGACGACATCTACCGGGTGCGCACCCTCGTGGAGTGTGCGGCGGTACGGAGCCTGGGGGAGGGGCCCTACGGCGCCGCGGCGACCGAGGCCATCGCGGCGATCGAGACCGCCGTACAGGCCGGTGAGGCCGCCTCCGAGGCCCGGGAGTGGCAGGACCTTTCCACCGCAAACATCCGCTTTCATCAGGGAATCGTGGCCCTGGCCGGCAGTCCGCGCACGGATGAGCTGATGCGGGGGGTGCTGGCCGAGCTCCGGCTGGTCTTCCACGTGATGGCGGATCCCCGGCGCTTCTACGCGCCTTACCTGACCCGCAACCGCCAGATCGTCGAAGTCCTGCAGTCGGGCGACGCCCCCGAGGCCGAACGGCTGCTGCGCGCCTATCTGGAGGACGCGCGCCGTCAGCTGTCGGGCGCCTACGCCGAGCGCATCGCGGAGGGATGAGGCCCGCGGTGTGCGCCGCCGCGCGGGGTGTCCCGGAGATCCGCCGGACATCCGTTCCCGCAGACCCCTTGTCGGATCGTTGAACAATCGCCTAGCCTCCGCTGCAATCTTCTCCCTCTCCTCACGGACTCCTTGAGTCCCCGTACGCGGAAGGCGGACCCATGATCGTGCTCCTCGGCGTGCTCGTGGTCGTGATCGGCTTCGCCACGAAACGCAACCCCCTCCTGGTGGTGGGGGTGGCCGGCATTGCCACCGGCCTCCTTGGCGGACTGTCACCGGGCAAGGTCCTCGCCGCGTTCGGTACGGGCTTCGCCGGCAGCCGGGCCGTGACCATCTTCGCGATCACCCTCCCGGTCATCGGCCTCCTGGAGCGCTACGGCCTCCAGGAACAGGCCCGCAACCTCATCGCCCGCTTCGCCCGGCTCACCACCGGACGCTTCCTCGCGCTCTACCTGGGCCTGCGGCAGATCGGCGCCGCGGTCGGGCTCACCAACGTCTTCGGCCACGCCCAGACCGTCCGTCCGCTGGGCGTCCCGATGGCCGAGGGCGCGGCGGAGCGCAGGTTCGGTGAACTCCCGGAACGGACACGGGAGAAGGTCAGGTCCTTCTCCGCCAGCGCGGACAACGTCGGCCTGTTCTTCGGGGAGGACGTCTTCCTTGCCGTCGGCTCGATCCTGCTGATCACCGGCTTCGTCAACACAACCTACGGCACCCACCTCGAACCGCTCCAGCTCGCGCTGTGGGCGATCCCCACCGCGGTGTGCGCCTTCGTGGTCCACGGCTGGCGGCTGCTGCGCCTGGACCGCCACCTGGAACGCGAACTGCTCACCGCCAACGTCCCGGACCACGCCGTAGTGGAGGCAGCCAAGTGATCAAGGCAGAGTGGTTCTACTGGCTGGTGGGCCTCAGCTTCCTGGTGATGGCCGCCCGGATGGTCACCGACCGCAGCAACCCCAAGCGCCTGGGCACCGGCGCCTTCTGGAGCCTGATCGGCGCCGGCTTCATCTACAGCAGCTGGGTCGTCACCAAGCAGGCGCCGGCCGAGCCGCTGGGCGCCGCCGTTCTCCTGATGGCCGCGCTGGCCGGCTTCGGCTTCACCGGGCGCGGCACCCCGCGCACCACCACCCCCGAGGAGCGCACCGCCAGCGCCGCCCGCCTCGGCAACAAGCTGTTCGTCCCCGCGCTCACCATCCCCGTGGTGGCCATGGCCTGCGCGATCGGCGTCAAGCACCTCTCGTTCGGGGGGCAGCCGGTCCTCCAGGAGGGCAGCGAGACCATTCTGGGCCTGGGCATCGGCGCCGTCGTGGCCCTCGCCGTCGGCATGATCATGCTCCGTGAGAAGCGGATCTCGGTGCCCGTGGAGTCCGGCCGCTCGATGCTGGAGACCATGGGCTGGGCCATGCTGCTGCCGCAGATGCTGGCCACGCTGGGCGCCATCTTCCAGGTCTCCGGCGTCGGCGACCAGGTCGGCAAGCTCACCACCTCCGTGCTGCCCAAGGACTCGCTCTACATCGCGGTCGTCGTCTACTGCGTGGGCATGTTCGCCTTCACCCTCATCATGGGCAACGCCTTCGCCGCCTTCCCCGTGATGACCGCGGCCGTCGGCTGGCCCGTGCTGATCGGCCACTTCGACGGCAACCCCGCCGCCGTCCTGGCCATCGGCATGCTCGCCGGATTCTGCGGCACGCTCGTGACGCCGATGGCCGCCAACTACAACATCGTTCCGGCGGCCCTGCTGGAGTTGAAGGACCAGTACGGGCCCATCAAGGCGCAGCTGCCCACCGCGGGTGTGCTGCTCGGCTGCAACATCGTGCTCATGGCGCTGTTCGCCTTCTGAACCGGCGCGCCCCGCTGCCGCACCCTCCCGCACGGTGGCCCCGGCCACCGTGCCCCGCCTCCGCCCCCGGACGAACCGCACCGAGGATGACCGAATGACCCGGGTACTGCTGACCGGATTTGCACCGTTCGAGGGCGAATCCACCAACCCCTCCTGGCAGGCGGTTCGGGCCGTCGCGGCAGACCCGCCGCCCGGCATCGAGGTGTCCGCCGTCGAGCTGCCCTGCGTCTACGGAGCCTCGATCGCGGTGCTGCGCGCCGCGATCGAGGAGACCCGGCCCGACATAGTGGTGTGCGCCGGCCAGGCGGGCGGCCGTCCCGACATCACCGTCGAACGCCTCGCCATCAACCTCGACGACGCCCGCATCCCCGACGCCGCCGGCGCCGAGCCCATCGACGAGCCGATCGTGCCCGGCGGCCCCGCCGCGTACTTCTCCACCCTGCCGGTCAAGGCCTGCGTGGCCGCGGTCCGCGCAGCCGGGCTGCCCGCCTCCGTCTCGCACACCGCCGGCACCTTCGTCTGCAACCACGTCTTCTACGGCCTCGCCCATCTCATCGCCACCGAACTGCCGGGCCTGCGCGGCGGTTTCGTGCACGTCCCCTACGCGCCGGAGCAGGTCGTCGACCGCGCCCAGCCGTCGCTCCCGGTCACCGCCGTCACCCGGGCCCTGCGCGAGATAGCCGTCACGGCCGCACGCACGCGCACCGATATCCGCGCTGCCGGAGGGACCACCCACTGACCTGGCAGCCGGCCGCGCCGAGCCGCGTCGTAAACTGGTGCGTCGGCCGGCGGGCGGCCCGTCAACGGATCCACCAGCGGTTCCACCCATGCACGGATCCGCGCCGTTTCGTCCGTTGTCAGTGCGAGCGCCTACTCTGTGCGACGTGACTTTTCCCGCCCCGGGGGCCGCTGCGCCCCAGCTCAACGGCCCTCAGCGGCCCGCGCCGGGCCCGGCCGCCGACGAAGGCCTGGCCCGCCGGCTGCGCGCCCTTGCGTGCACCGCGCCGCTGCACGACCTCGACGTGCGCAAGGCCAACCTCGCGGGCGAATACGGCGGCTACGCCATGGCGGAGGTGGCGCTCGCCGTCATCGATCTGGTCACCCTCAACATGGACTTCGACACCGGCGCCGACCACGAGGAAATAGTGGCGAAGGTGCTCCCGAGGGTCGCCGCCCAGGCCCCCCGCCGCCCCGTGGGTGAGCACGAGCGGGTGGCCCGCTGGGTGCTGGAGAATCTGATCAACGTCGGCAGCGTGGACCGGGGCTTCCGCGCCGTCTACGGCACCTTCACCACCGACGGCGAATACGTCCGCCGCGACTACGACTTCAAGCTCATCGAGGAGGTCCCCGGCAGCGGCGGCAGCGTCTATCTGCGGGCCACCGACGAAGCGGTCAACGTCCTGGTCGGCGCGCTCGACACGGACGTCACCAGCGCCCAGATCGCCGCCGAGGTCAAGCTGGAGGTGCTGATCAACCGCGGCCGGCTGGCCGATGCCCAGCTCGCCGCCGAACAGGCCCGCTACCGCACCGTGCAGTACGCCGAGACCCTGCGCCGGACCCTGGACGCCACCCGCCGCAACGTCCGCGCCGTGGACTGGCTGGAAACCGTCCCCGACATGATCAACGAGGCGCTGGACCACGTCGCGGACCGCTACCGCCACGAGAACGCCATCCTCACCAACATCCGCAAGGCCCGCGACGAGACCGAGGAGCCCGAGCACAAGCGCCGCGCCGCCGAGCTCGTCGACATCGTCAAGGACTGCATCCGCCGCCACACCCAGCTCCAGTCCCGGCTGCTGGAGGCCGGCCCGCTCTTCCGCGCCGAGCAGGACCGGCAGGCCTTCGCCACCCCCGTCGCCCGCTCCGGACTCGATCTGTACGGCCAGCTCGTCGCCCCCCTGCTGCCGCTCCCCGCCGAGCAGGCCATCCGGGTCACCGACGCCTTCTTCACCCACGGCACGGGCCTGCGCACGCCCTCCGCCGTCCGCGTCGGCGACCTCGTCGAGGTGCTGCTCACCCCGCCCGTGGAGCGCGAGCACCTCGGCGCCGAGATGCCCGAGCCCGACCTGGTGACGACCCCCGACGACAGCCGCTTCAGCGAGGCCCAGCTCGACGCCGCGATGGCGCTGCTCACGCTGCCCGCCGACGCCCCGCGCAGGCTCTCCGGCCTGCTCGCCGAGGCCCGCCGCAGCGATCCCGAACTCCCCTACCTCGTCGCCCTGCTGGCGGTGCACGCCGCCAGCCCGCCGGTCGGCACGGCCTACCGCCAGGGCGAGCAGCAGCTGCTCTTCGCCGTCGACGACGGCACGGAGCTGATAGACCCCGAATTCGGCGGCGCCGACCTCATCGTCGGCACGGCTCTGCTGGACGCCGCCGGCATGGCCGCGGACCGTTCGGAGGTGGCCTGATGGCCCGCGCCCGGGGCGAGGGGCCGACCGGCGGCACCACCCGCCCGGCCCGGCCGGACCGGAGCGCCGGGCCGCCGCCCGGCGTCGCGCCGGCCAGAGATGTCCCAGACCGTCCCCCGCAAGGAGCTTGTTCCGTGACCCCGTACGACGACGCGCCGCAGCCGGACCCGGTGTCCGGGGCCGGTGAGCCGGGCTGGGGCGCGCCCACCGCCGACGCCGGTCCGGCCGCCGCGGCTGGGCCCGCGCCCGTCACGCCCGCCGATGCCGCGGACGCCGCCCGGCTGGTCTCCTTCGGCCTCCAGCCCAAGCTGCTGCCG
This sequence comes from Streptomyces sp. 2323.1, assembly GCF_900221035.1. NCBI lineage: Bacteria > Bacillati > Actinomycetota > Actinomycetes > Kitasatosporales > Streptomycetaceae > Streptomyces > Streptomyces sp. 2323.1. Next base: position 7,168,233 of record NZ_LT907981.1, read on the forward strand.
GCCCGCGACGCCGAATACGGCGAACTCCTGCGCCGCTACCGCGACGAGCCCGCCTTCGCCCGGCTCGCCGACGCCGTCGCCACCGGTCTCGGCCTGGTCGTCCTGGAGGTCTCCACCCGCGCCGGGATGGCCGTCACCGCCGCCGAGGACTCCGTCTTCGCCGTACGCATGGGGGAGTACGCCCGCCGTGCCTCGGCCGACTCCGCCGACCGCTTCCTGCACGGCCTGGCCCATCTGGCCGTCGCCGCGCTGGCCTTCCCGCGCCCCGAGGACCTCGCCGACGACGGCTATATCGGCCGGATCACGGTCAACGGCGTGGACGCCTTCGTCCGGCAGGCCTGCCGCCGGCTGGAGGAGCGGGCCGAGCAGGAGGGCGAGAACACCGACCCGGCCACCGACGCCCCCGGCCTGGAATCCGCCTGGCGCATCTACGCCCGGCGCAGCGCGACCGGTGCCACCAAGGACGCCAGACGGCTGGCCGGTTCGACCACCGGGATCATCGCCAAGGCGGTCACCTTCCTCGTCGACTCCGGCTTCCTCCAGCGCACCGGCGACGATGCCGGCGGCGCCTACCGCACCACCGCCCGCTATCAGCTCCAGGTCCGCGACATGGCCGGCAGCGCCGCCATGGCCGAACTCCTGGAGCTGGGCATCGTCCCCGTCGCCGACGGCAGCGCCGCACTGCTGCCGGGCGAGGACACCGACGACCTCGACCTGGTCTCGGACGCCGGCCTGCCCTTCCACTCGGGCTGAGCGGGGCGGCGCCCCTGCCCGACCTCCCCGCCCCCACCCCTCCCCACACGACAACGAGAGTCCGCCATGTACGAGCTGTCCCGGGTCCGTCTCTACTCCATCGGGCCCGCCGGTGCGCGCTATGCCGACACCGTGCTGGACCTGCGCGGAGTCGGCGCCCCCGTACCCCACCCGGCCCCGGCGCAGGCGGACTTCTTCGAGGACGAACCGGTCGGCCCGCCGCGCCGCCCGGCCCCCGCGGGCGTCCTGTTCCTGGAGAACGGCGGCGGAAAGTCCGTCCTGCTCAAGCTGATCTTCTCGGTGATGCTGCCCGGCCACCGCAACACCCTCGGCGGTGCCAGCTCCGGCGTGCTGCGCAAATTCCTGCTCGCCGACGACTGCGGCCATGTCGCCCTGGAATGGCAGCACGTCCTCACCGGCGAGAGCGTGGTCGTCGGCAAGGTCAGCGAATGGCGCGGCCGGCAGGTCTCCAACGACCCGCGGAAGTTCGCCGAGGCCTGGTACAGCTTCCGGCCCGGCCCCGGGATGAGCCTGGACTCGCTCCCCGTCGCCGAGGCCACCGTCATCCGCCCCCGGCAGGGGGACGGTGAGGGCAGCTCCGGCGCCCAGGGCCGCCGCCGCACGATGAAGGGCTTCCGCGACGTCCTCACCGAGGCCGGGAAGAACTACCCCAATCTGGACGTCGTCTGGGAAGAGATCCACGAGCGCTGGAACGAACACCTCGGCGAGCTCGGCCTGGACCCGGAACTCTTCCGCTACCAGCGGGAGATGAACGCCGACGAGGGCGAGGCGGCCGGCCTGTTCGCGGTCAAGAACGACTCGGACTTCACCGACCTGCTGCTGCGCGCCGTCACGGACACCCGCGACACCGACGGCCTCGCCGACCTGGTGCACGGCTTCGCCCACAAGCTCGGCCGGCGCGCCGAGCTCACCGCCGAGCGGGACTTCACCGCCGGGTCGCTCGATCTGCTGTCGCGCATCGCGGACGCCGCCGAGCAGCGGGAACGCGCCCGCGAGGTGCATGCCGGCGCCGAGCGCCGCACCCGCGCCCTGGCCCAGCGGCTGCACGCCCGCGGCACCGAGGAGCGCGGCCGCGCCGCCGAGCTGGCCGAGCAGGTCGCCACCGCGGCACACCGCGTCACCGACGCCGAGCGGATCCGCGAGCGCCGCTCCCTGGTCTCCGCCGAACTCGCCTACCGGCACGCCTCGCTGGCGCTGGCCGCCGCGGAGAAGGGCGCCGCCGCCCAGCGCCGCGAGCTCAACGACGCCCGTACGCTGCACAGCGCCTGGCAGGCCGCCGAGACCGCGCTGCGGCACCGCGCCGCCGCCGACCGCTCCGCGCGGGTCGCCGCCGCCATCCGCGAGGCCGAGCGGGACGCCGCCCCGGCACTCGCCGCCCGCGCCACCGCCGCCGCCGACCTCGTACGCGCCCTGCATGCGGCGGCGGAGGCCGGGGAGCACATCGCCAACGAGGAGGAGGAGCGCTCCGCCGCTCTCCAGGAGGCCGGCGAGTCCGCGCACCGCGACGCCACCTCGGCCGCCACCCACGCGCAGCGCGCCCGCAGCGAGGCCGATCACCTCAAGCAGCGGCTGGCCGAGGTCGCCGAGGAGACCGCCGAGGCCGTCCGGGCCGGCTGGCTGGACGACAGCGCCCCCGACGCCGACCCGGCCCGCGCCGCGCTAGCCGCCTCGGACGCCGAGAAGACCGCCGTCGAGGCCTGGGACGCGGCCCGGGAGACGGCTCGGCAGGCCACCGACCGCGCCCGCGAGGCGACCTCCCGGCACTCCGCCGCCGAACTCGCCGCGGCCCGCGCCGAGGACGCCGCCGAGGCCGCCGGGCGGGCGTACGACGCCGAGCGCCGGGCGGCCGAGTCGATCGGCGCCGAGCAGCGGCTCGCCGACCTCCTCGGACTCCCGCAGTCCGAGGCGAAGTCCGTCGGCGTGCCCGCGCCCCGTACGGCCGCGCCCGGTACGTCCGGGGCGGACCAGGGCGCCCCGCGCCGTCCCGTCGCCGGCCCGCTGACCGCCGAGGAACTGGACCGTAACGCCGACGGGCTGCACGAGCTCTTGGAGGAGGGCGTCGCGGCCGCCGAGCGGCAGCTGTTCGACCTGCGGACGGCCGCCGCCGACGATGCCCGCATCCTCGGCGCGCTGGGTGACGGCGGTCTGCTGCCGCCGGGGCCCGATGTGCTGGCGGCGGTGGAGTATCTCGGCGAGCACGGCGTGCCCGCGCTGCCCGGCTGGCGCTATCTCGCCCAGTCCGTCGACCCCGCCGACCACACCCGGGTGCTCGCCGCCCGCCCCGAGCTCGTCGATGGCGTGATCATCACGGACCCGGAGACCCATGCCCGGGCCCGCGAGGTGCTCGCCCAGGCCGCACTGCTGCCGCGGTCGGCCGTCGCGGTCGGTACCGCGGCCGCCCTGCTCGCGCCCACGCCCGCCTCTGACGAGCAGGAATCCGGCGTCTTCCTCGTACCGCCGAACCCGGCGATGCACGACGAGTCCGCCGCGGACGAGGAGCGGCAGGCGCTGCGGGCGCGCGCCATAGAGCGCGACGAGGAGATCCGGGCGCTGGCCGCCCGGCTCGCCGGGGACCGTGCGCTGGCCGCCCGGCTCGGCTCGTGGCGTACGGGCTGCCCGGCCGGCCGCCTGGCCGAACTCGCCACCGCCGCGGACGAGACGCGGGCGGCCGCCGAGGAGGCCGCCGCCGAGCTGGCCGAGGCCCGTACCGCCCGGGACGCGACCGAGGAGGCCGCGGCCGAGGCCACCCGGGTACGCGACGAGCGGCAGGAGACCGCCCAGCGTGCCCGCCGCGCCGCCGATCTGCTGGCCGGGCTCGCCCACCGGCTGCGCGAGCGCGCCTCCTGGCAGTCCCGGATGCGGGAACTCGCCGACGAGGCGGCCGAGTTCGAGGCCCGCGCCGAGGAGTGCGTGGACCGCGCGCGGGCCGCCGACGAGGACCGCAGGGCCGCCCAGCGGGCCGCCGACGACGCCCGCCGCACCGCCCGCGCGCTGCGCGCCGAGCGCGCCGAGATCGCCGGCGTCCCGGACGACCTGGGGGAGGCCCCCGAAGGGGCGAGCGCCTCGCTGCCGGCGCTGCGCGAGGCCTACCGCGCCGCCTCCCAGCTCTACGAGAAGGTCGGCGTCGGCGCCGATCTGCGCGCCGAACAGGCCCGCGCCGAGGGCGACGAGAGCGCCGCCCTTGCCGAGCTCAACCGCCTCACCAACAAGGTCCGCACCCGCGCGGAGGCCCTCCTGGAGAGCCCGGACGCCGCCGACGGCCCGTCCCGGCAGGCCGCCGCGTCCCGCGCCGAATCCCTGGTGCACATGCTGGAGATGCGCGCCTCGGCCGCCAGTGAGCAGCTCGGCCGGCTGCGCGGCGAGGCCGAACGTCTCGCCCCCACCGACGGCGAGGCGCACACCGAGCTGCCGGACGAGCTGGTGCCCGCCGACGCGGAGCGCGCCAAGGAGCTGCTGCGCACCGCCGCCGGTGAACTCGCCACCGCCACCGAGGCGTTGGAGGGCGCCCGGGCGCAGCACGAGGAGCTGCTGCGCGCCCACCGCGGAGCCGAGGACGCAGCCGGCGGCTTCGACGAGACCGCCGCGCTGCTGCGCGATCTGCTGCGCGACAACAACGACGCCGAGGACGCGGCGGACGAGCCGATCGAACCGTACGCCGGCGCGCTGCCGCAGGCCCGGCAGGCCGCCGCCGAGTCCCGCCGCTCCCTGCGCGGCTGCGCCGCCGACCTGTCCACCGCCGAGTCCGCGGTGCGCGAGGCGAGCGACATCCTCGTCCGGCACGCCAACTCCACCCGGTACGAACAGGTTCGTACCCCCGCCCGCCAGCAGATCCGCGAGCTGCCCGCCTCGGCCCTCCCGGACCACGCCGTCAAGTGGGCGGACGCCTTCGCCCCCCGGCTGCGGGTGCTGACCGACGAGCTGGAGCAGCTGGAGCGCAACCGCGACTCCATCGTCGACCGGCTCCGCGGGCTGGTCGAGTCGTCGCTGACGACGCTGCGCTCCGCCCAGCGGCTGTCCCGGCTGCCCGAGGGGCTGGGGGAGTGGTCCGGGCAGGAGTTCCTGCGGATCCGCTTCGAGGACCCCGACCAGGCCACGCTCACCGAGCGGCTGGGCGAGGTCATCGACGAGGCGACCCGCGCGGCCGTGAAGAAGAACAGCGATCTGCGGCGGGACGGGATGTCCCTGCTGCTGCGCGGGGTCAGTGCGGCGCTCCAGCCGCGCGGGGTGGCCGTGGAGATCCTCAAGCCGGACGCGGTGCTGCGCGCCGAGCGGGTACCGGTCGGGCAGATGGGCGATGTGTTCTCCGGCGGCCAGCTGCTGACCGCCGCCATCGCGCTGTACTGCACGATGGCGGCGCTGCGCAGCAACGACCGGGGCCGCGACAAGCAGCGGCACGCCGGCACGCTGTTCTTGGACAACCCCATCGGCCGCGCCAACGCGACCTATCTGCTGGAGCTGCAGCGCGCGGTCGCCGATGCGCTCGGCGTCCAGCTGCTCTACACCACCGGCCTCTTCGACACCACCGCGCTCGCGGAGTTCCCGCTGGTCATCCGGCTGCGCAACGATGCCGACCTGCGGGCCGGACTGAAGTACATCAGCGTCGAGGAGCATCTGCGGCCGGGCCTGCCGCAGCCGGACCCGTCCGGCGAGGCGGTGCACGGCCAGATCACGGCGACACGGATGTACCGCCGTCCGGAAGAGACCGCTGCCGAGGAACCGGCGGACGAGACCGCCGGGTGAGCCGTGGCGCGGGGCCCTGCGGACGGTCAGACCACGACGACCGACCGCAGGACCTCCCCGCGCTGCATCTTCGTGAAGGCCGTTTCGAGGTCGTCGAGCGCGATGGTCTCGCTGATGAACCGCTCCAGATCGAGCTTGCCGCTCAGGAACAGATCGATGAGTACGGGGAAGTCGCGGCTGGGCAGACAGTCGCCGTACCAGGACGACTTCAGTGCGCCGCCGTGCGAGAAGAGATCGAGGAGCGGCAGGTCGATGCGCATGTCCGGGGCGGGCACCCCGACCTGGACCAGCGTGCCCGCCAGATCGCGCATGTAGAACGCCTGCCGGTAGGTCTCCGGGCGGCCGACCGCGTCGATCACCACGTCGGCGCCGTGCCCGCCGGTGAGCGCACGGACCGCCTCGACCGGGTCCGTGCCGCGGGAGTTGACGGTGTCGGTGGCGCCGAACCGCTCGGCGGCGTCCAGTTTTCCGTCGTCGAGATCGACGGCGATGACGCGTCGTGCACCGGCCCGGGAGGCGCCCGCGATGGCGGCGTTGCCGACCCCGCCGCAGCCGATCACCGCGACGGTGTCCCCGCTGCCCACCCCGCCGGTGTGCACGGCGGCGCCGTAGCCGGCCATCACCCCGCAGCCGATCAGGCCGGCGGCCTCCGGGCGCGCCGACGGATCGACCTTCACCGCCTGCCCGGCGGCCACCAGGGTCTTCTCGGCGAACGCGCCGATCCCCAGGGCCGCGGTCAGCTCCGTGCCGTCCATCAAGGTCATGGCCCGGTCGGCGTTGCGCGAGGCGAAGCAGTACCAGGGGCGGGCGCGGCGGCAGGAGCGGCACTGTCCGCAGGGCGCCCGCCAGGCGAGCACCACATAGTCGCCGGGCGCCAGGTCCGTGACGCCGGGGCCGACCTCCTCGATCACCCCGGCCGCCTCATGGCCGAGCAGATAGGGGAAGTCGCCGCCGATCGCGCCGTCGCGGTAGTGCAGATCGGTGTGGCACACCCCGCAGGCCTGGACCGTCACGAGCACTTCGCCCGGACCGGGATCGGGTACGAGGATCGGCAGCACCTCGACGGGGGCGCCCTTCTTGAGGGCGACGACGGCGCGGGCTTCGTGCGGCATGTCTCACTCCTAAAACAGCGCCTGCGGTGGCAGCAGGGGCGGGTAGCACGCGTGAGGTGGCACGGATGCCTGTGAGGGGTTGGAGTGGTGCGCGGTGAGCGGTGGGGACAGCGGCGGTGGGCGGCCCACCGCTGGCTCCGTGTTGCCTATAGCGCGATTGGTTGCGCTATGGGAGACATGCTGGAAGTCCGCAAGGGATCCGTCAAGGGGGATTTTCCGCAAGCCGCCTCAACCCGCGTACCCCATACGGCGGGAGAGTTCGGCGGCCGCCTTCGCGGACCGCTCCGCCAGCTCGGGCAGCAGCTCCCGCTCCATGCGGTACGCCGGCCCCGAGAGGCCGATCGCCCCGATCACCGCACCGTCGTGCGCCCGCACCGGGGCCGCCACCGCATTGAGCCCGATCTCCAACTCCTCGCTGGTGCAGGCGAATCCGTCCGCGAGCGCGGCGGTCAGCTGCTCGCGCAGGCCGGCCGCCGTGGTCAGGGTGTGCTCGGTGAACCGCGGCAGCTTGCGGGTCACCAGGGCCTCCCGGCGCTGCGCCGGCAGATGCGCCAGCAGCACCTTGCCGCTGGCGGTGGCGTGCAGCGGGGTGCGGCGGCCCAGCCAGTTGTACGCGGTGACCGCCGCGGAGCCCCTGGCCTGCATGATGTTGACCGCCGCATCGCCGTCCAGCACCGCGATGTTGGCGGTCTCCCCGGTGTCCTCGGCGAGCGCCCGGCAGACCGGCTGGCCCTCCTGCGAGATGTCCAGCCGGATGGCCGCGGCGCCGGCCAGCCGCAGCACCCCGGCGCCCAGGTAGTACTTGCCGCGCTCCTTCTCCTGCTCCACCAGACCGCGGTTCTCCAGCACCCCGAGGATCCGGAACGCGGTCGATTTGTGGACGCCCAGCTCCTCCGAGATCTCGGTCACCCCGGCCTCACCCAGCTTGGCCAGGATCTCCAGCACGCTCACCGCGCGGTCCACGGACTGGACGGATCCCGCCCCGGCGCGCCGTTCCTCGGACCGGTCGTCTGCCGCATCGTTCGTGTTCGACATGGGTCTTTGTGTCACCACCCGGTGGCCCCCGCGGGGCACGTCTGAAGGCATCTGTCGGGAAGCCCTTGACGGCCCGCTCCCCGGCTTGGATTCTGTTGCGCATCGCGCTCTGCGATGCGTTATTCAGAACACATGATACCGATCAGCGAGAGGGGGGCCAGATGATTCCCGTCTGCCGCATCGAGGACCTGCCCGAGGGTGAGTCCGTACGGATCGAGATCGACGACACCACACCGGCCATCGCGGTCTTCCACACCGAGGGCGGTTTCTACGCCGTCGACGACACCTGCAGCCACCAGGACGCCTCGCTCTCCGAGGGCTGGGTCGAGGGCTGCTTCGTGGAATGCCCGCTGCATGCGGCCCTGTTCGACCTGCGGACCGGAGCCGCGGCCTGCCTGCCCGCCCGCCGGCCGGTGCGCACCCACGACGTCAGCGTCCTGGACGGCATGATTCATGTACGGCCCGCCGTACGGGAAGAGGCCGTCGTCGCGTAGATCCCGGGCCCGCCGCCCGGCCGTTTCACGCCGCAGTGCGCGGGGCCCGCGACGGGCCCTCCCGTGACTCCCGGCGCTGCTGCCGCCGCGCGCGGCGCCGCTCACGGCGCAGTTCCCGGGCCGTGGAGCTCGGCTGCGACTGCACACCGTTGCGCTGCACCCACACCTGCCGGGTGACCCAGACGTCCAGCACCGCCCAGGTGGCGACCACGGTGCTGGCGACCGTGCTGAGCACCGCGGGGAACGCGAACCAGGAGCCCGCCAGCGTGCACAGGAACGCCACCATGGCCTGAATCAGGGTGAGGGCCACGATGATGACGGCACGCACCGCGGCGGTGCGCACCGGATCCGCCATCCGGTGCCGGGTCGCCGGCTCCTCCTGCCACAACGGCCGTCTGCCGGTGTCCATGAACGCGTCACCCTCCCCGCACGTGCCCCGTGTCCGACTCCTTGGGGACTGCCCGCATTTCGCCCGGTACATGCCCTTGGTGTCGTACCCCGTACCCCTCCATGGTCACGCACCGGAGCCGCTCAGGGTTACCCGGGGTAGAGAAAAACCGGCCAACCGCCCGGCAGGCCGTCGGACATCGATGCGCGGACCGGGTCGCCGCACGCGGGGCGGGTTGTCCGGGAATCGGCGGACAACTCATGACGATCCCGCGCGGCCCGGCTCCCCGGGGTCACGAGAGGCCTTCGGCTAGGTCACCCGAGAGTAGTAGGCTCGCGCCGTTTGTTGACGGAACACCACCCCCGTGCGCCGGGGTTGACGTAGGGGAGGCCATGCGCTTTCGCGGGAAGTCGGTCCGCCGGAAGATCGTGGCGTTGCTGCTCGTACCACTGCTGTCCCTGACGTCCTTGTGGGCGTTCACGACCTACCTCACCGGTCGTGAGGCCAACCAGCTGCTGGATGTAGGCAACGTCGTACAGCATCTCGGCTATCCGGTGGAGAACGTCATCCTGACCCTCCAGGAGGAGCGCCGGCAGAGTCTGCTGTACCTCGCCGACCGGCGCGACGCCGACGCACTGGACGCGCTCCGCCGGCGGACCCGGGCCACCGACGAGGCCGTCACCGAGCTGCGGGCCGACACCGACACCCGCGACACCCGCGAGGACCTGTCCGGCGAGGCCGGCAGCCGGATGAACGGCGTCCTCAAGGGCCTGTCCTCGCTCGGCTCGCTGCGCACCCAGGTCCAGGACAACACCGTCACCCGCGACGAGGCCCTGGAGAGCTACAACTCCCTTGTCGATCCCGGCTATGACTTCCTTTCCGCACTCCACGCGCTGGAGAATGTGGAGATGGACAAACAGGCACGGGCGCTGGTCACCCTCACCCGTGCCCGGGAGACCCTCTCCCGTGAGGACGCCCTGATGTCCGCGGTGCTGGCCTCCGGCAGCATGAGCGCGCGCGATCTGCGGTCGGTGTCCGACCGGGTCGCCGAGCGCCGGCTCCTCTACCGCACCGGCCTGCCCGTCCTGCCCGCCCGGGACCGCGGCAGCTACCAGGACTACTGGCACTCGGCGAAGGCGGGCGAGCTGACCTCGTACGAGGACCGGGTGATCGCCGCCGGCGCGAAGGACGGACCGCACGCGGTCAACGCCGAGCGGTGGAACGCCGCGGCGCAGCGGGTGCTCGGCGACCTCCACCGGATGGACAAGGGCGCCGCCGACCGCTACCAGGACCGGGTGGCCCCGGTCGCCACGCACATCCTGCTCAAGGCGGCCATCGCGGGCGTCCTCGGCTTCATCGCGCTGCTGGTCTCGGTCGTCGTCTCCTTCCGCATCGGCCGCCGCCACGTCCGGGACCTGATCCGGCTGCGCAAGACCGCCCACGAGGTGTCCGGCGTACGGCTGCCGAGCGTGATGCGCCGGCTAGCGGCCGGCGAACAGGTCGATGTGGAGACCGAGGCGCCCCGGCTCGAATTCGGCCCGGACGAGACCGGCCAGGTCGGCCAGGCGCTGCACACCCTTCAGCGGGCCGCGATCGAGGCCGCCGTCAAGCAGGCCGAGATGCGCCGCGGCGTCTCCGAGGTCTTCGTCAACCTCGCCCGCCGCAGCCAGGTCCTGCTGCACCGCCAGCTGACCCTGCTGGACGCCATGGAACGGCGCACCGAGGACACCGACGAACTCGCCGACCTCTTCCGGATCGACCATCTGACCACCCGTATGCGGCGGCACGCGGAGGGCCTGGTCATCCTCTCCGGTGCGGCCCCCTCCCGGCAGTGGCGCAAACCGATCCAGCTGATGGACGTGGTGCGCGCGGCGGTCGCCGAGGTGGAGGACTACGAGCGGATCGAGGTGCGCCGGCTGCCCCGGCTCGCGGTGGACGGTCCCGCGGTGTCCGACCTCACGCACCTGATAGCCGAACTCCTGGAGAACGCCACGGTCTTCTCCCCGCCGCACACCGCCGTGCAGGTGCTGGGCGAGCGGGTCGCCAACGGCTTCACCCTGGAGATCCACGACCGCGGTCTGGGCATGGCCCCCGATCTGCTGCTGGAGGCCAACCTCCGGCTCGCCGAGACCCCCGAGTTCGAGCTGTCCGACACCGACCGGCTCGGGCTGTTCGTGGTCAGCCGGCTCGCCCGGCGGCAGGACGTACGGGTCTCCCTGCAGCCCTCGCCGTACGGCGGCACCACCGCCGTGGTCTTCATCCCGGGGACGCTGCTCACCGAGGGCGGCCGGGCCGACGACGAGGGCGCGCCCGACGGTCTGCCCGGCGGCCCGGTCGGCAATGAACTGGAGCATGCGGCGGGCAAGCTGGCCGCGCTCTCCCAGGCGCCGGGCCCGCTGCCCGTGCGGGAGCGGCGCACGCCGGCCGTGATCGACGGACCGGTCGAACTGGAGGCGCCGCTCGACCGGGACGAGCCGGCTCCCGCCGACGACGAGGAGGGCCCCTTCAGGAAGCGGGAGCGCGGCCGCGACCGCAAGGGCCCGTCCTCCGCACCGCGCAACATCGCGCCGGTGCGGCCCGTGCCCGACGGCGAGCAGCACCAGCAGACCGATGACCAGGCGCCCGGCGGCGGGCTGGCGCCACTGCCGCGCCGCCACCGTCCGCCGGTGCTGGTCTCCGACCACGGCAGGACGGTCGACGACCGTGACGCGGCGGGCAAGCGGGGCGCCAACCGGCCCGGCGCCGAGCGCTCCCGTTCCGGAGAACGCGACGCGAGCGGCTCCGAGTCCGGTCGGCCGTCGTCCGCCACGCCGCAGGACCCGCCGCCCCCGGCCGGCCCGCGGCCCGTCGCGGACCACGACCCCTCCGGGCCGACCACGGCCCAGGGCCTGCCCCGCCGGGTACGGCAGGCCAGCCTCGCGCCGCAGCTGAAGAAGGACCCGGCGGCCGAGGCGGAGCAGGCGCCGGCGCAGCATCCGGCCGCGGACGACCGCGACGCCGAGGCGGTCCGCGCCCGGATGGCCTCGCTCCAGCGCGGCTGGCAGCGCGGCCGCCGCGACAACGGAGAGAACCCGCGCGAAAGCGCACCAGCACCGGGCGAGGACCCGGCCACCACCGGCCCGGAGGACAGCACAGGCTCCGGCGACCGTGACGCCGCCAGGCACGACGGCGACGGCACGGGCACCACCGCACCACCAGGAACCACATCGGGAGGGGACGGTCCATGACCGCACCGAAGGCAGCAGCTTCCACCGCACCGGTCTCGGCGAAGGGATCCGGTGAGCTGAACTGGCTCCTGGACGAACTGGTCGAGCGGGTCGGCTCCATCCGCAAGGCACTCGTGCTGTCCAGCGACGGGCTGGCCACCGGGGCCTCGAAGGACCTGACCCGCGAGGACGGTGAGCATCTGGCCGCCGTCGCCTCCGGCTTCCACAGCCTGGCCAAGGGCGTCGGCCGGCACTTCGACGCCGGCCACGTCCGGCAGACCATGGTCGAGCTCGACGAGGCGTTCCTGTTCGTCAGCGCGGCCGGCGACGGCAGCTGCCTGGCCGTACTGGCCGACGCGGACTCCGATGTCGGGCTGATCGCCTACGAGATGACGCTGCTGGTCAAGCGCGTGGGCACGCACCTGGGCACCGCGCCCCGGTCCGGCCCGGCCATCTGAGCGCGACGATGGTGACGCCATGAGCGAGCGCAGCGAGCTCATCGTTCCAGGGTGCGTGCCTCGCAGGTGCGAGGGCGAGGTTCAGGCATGAGCGAGCAGGACGGCCGGGCGCCGCGGGACCGGGAGACGGCCCGCTGGTTCGACGACGACGCGGGCCCGGTCGTCCGCCCGTACGCGATGACCCGCGGCCGTACCCGTACGGCCGCCGAGGGACGCCTCGACCTGATCGCGCTGGTGATCGCCGAGAGCCGCGCGGAAGAGGCGGTCGACGATCAGATGCTGTCGCCCGAGCATGTGGAGATCGTGGAGCGGTGCCGGCAGGAGCCGCTGTCGGTCGCCGAGCTGGCGGCCGGACTCGACCTGCCGGTCGGCGTCGTACGGGTGCTGATCGGGGATCTGCTGGATGCGGACCTGGTCCACGTCAGCCGGCCGGTACCGCCGGCCGAGCTGCCGGACGAGAAGGTGCTGCGCGAGGTGATCGACGGCCTGCGCGCGCTGTGAACTCCCCGCGGTCCGGTGGCCGCTGCCCTCCGGTTCGTTCGGTCGGGGCGGCGGCCCGCTGAACTCCCTCGGCGCCCGGGCGGAGCCCGGATCTCGCAGTGCCGTCCGTGGGCAGGGGCTTCGTCGAGCACGGCGCAAACGCCGGGGTACGGTGCCTGTTGAGCAGCTGTCAACAGGAGGAGATGCGTCGCCATGGCCACGGACGAGACCCCGGAACGCTTCGAACGCCTGGAGATCCAGGCCGGCCCGCACACCTACGACGCACTGGCCTGCGGGCCCGCCGACGGGGAGTTCGTGCTGCTGCTGCACGGCTGGCCCGAGTTCGCCGACTCCTGGAGCGAGGTGCTCCCCGCCCTGGGCACGGCCGGCTACCGCGCCGTCGCCGTCGACCAGCGAGGCTACTCGCCGCGCGCCCGCCCGCACCGGATCGCCGACTACGCCGTGCCCGAACTCGTCGCCGACGCGCTGGCCTTCGCCGATTCCCAGGGCGCGGACCGCTTCCACCTCGTCTCCCACGACTGGGGCGGCATGGTCGCCTGGGCGCTGGCCGGCGCCCACCCCGAGCGGCTGAAGTCCCTGACCGTGCTGGCCACCCCGCACCCGGACGCGCTCAACCGCGCCGCCGCCACGGATACCACCCAGCACCACCGGCTCGACTACGTCCGCTCCTTCCGCCGCGACGGCGGCGCCGCGGAGACCGCGCTGCTCGCCGACGACGCCGCCCGGCTGCGCGCCGTCTACGCCGGCAAGGTCCCCGACGCCCTCGTGGACGGCAATGTCCGCCGGCTCTCCGCACCGGGCGCGCTCACCGCCACCCTGAACTGGTACCGCGCCCCCGAGTCGGTCATCTCGGTCCCGGCCGGCCGGATCAGCGTGCCCACCCTCTTCCTGTGGGGCAGCGAGGACACCGCCCTGGGCCGCGGCGCCGCCGAGTCGACGGGGGAGTGGGTGGACGGCCCCTACCGCTTCGAGGCCCTGGAGGGCGCCAGCCACTGGCTGCCCGAAGAGGTCCCTGACGTGGTCGCGCCCAAGATCCTGGACCATCTGGGGCAGTACGCCTGAGGCCGGGACGGGCCGGGACCCTCGGCGGCCCCGGCCCGCCGCCGTACACTGCGCGCATGTCCGGCAGACGCACCACCCGACTCACCTCCGACCAGCGCAGGGAGCAACTGGTCGGCATCGGGCTGGAGATGCTCGCCGACCGCTCCCTGGACGAGCTGTCCACCGATGAGGTCGCCCGGCGGGCCGGGATCTCCCGCGGACTGCTCTTCCACTACTTCGACTCCAAGCGCGACTTCTACCGCGCGGTGGTCCGCGCCGAGTGCGACCGCTTCACCGCCGCGACGGAACCGGACGGCTCCCTGGAACCGGTCGCCTGGATGCGGGCCTTCATCGCGGGCTTCGTGGCGTACGTCCTGGAGCACCGGCAGGTGTACCTCGCCCTGGTACGGGGCGCCGCCGGCAGCCACCCCGCGGTCACCGACATCGTCGGCGCCACCCGGGAGACCGTCGCCCGCCGGGTGCACGACGGCAGACGGCGGCTCGGTATGCCGGACGCCCCGCAGGCCGAACTCGCCACCCGGGCCTGGATGGCGTTCGCCGAGGAGGCGGCCACCACCTGGCCGGCGGAGCAGCCCGGCGCCCGGGACGAGCTGTGCGCCTTCATCGAATCCAGCTTGGTGCACCTGCTGGGGCTGCTCGACCGGCCCCAGGCCCTCACCCCGCGCTGAGCGCCCGCCGGGGCCGGGTCCACCCGCCTCAACGGCCGTGCGCGGCGCCCTTTTGGGCAGGTTGGCGGCCTTGGACCCCTGGTGTAACCGGGGCGTGATGCATCTCAAGTGGGCCCCGTGCTGAGCACGTTGTACCGTTCCCTTGCACGTGCCGCCTCGTGCGCCGACGCCCGGGGACCAAGCGTGAGCTCCACCCGCACACCCGGCAATTCAGGAGAAGAATCCCATGGCCTTTGGGCGTTCCGACCGTCGCCGCCGGTCCGCCGCCGCCGAGCCGGTGACGCTGAAGATCCTGGTCGCGGGCGGCTTCGGGGTCGGCAAGACCACCCTGGTCGGTGCCGTCAGCGAGATCCAACCGCTGCGCACCGAGGAGCGGCTGACCGAGGCGGGCCGGCCGGTCGACGACCTCGACGGTGTGGAGGCCAAGACCACCACTACTGTCGCGATGGACTTCGGCCGGATCACCGTCAACGAGGGGCTGGTGCTGTATCTGTTCGGCACCCCCGGCCAGGACCGCTTCTGGTTCCTGTGGGACGAACTGGCGCGCGGTGCGCTCGGCGCCGTGGTGCTGGCCGACACCCGTCGGCTCGCCGACAGCTTCTCCGCCATCGACTACTTCGAGCGCCGCGGGCTGCCCTTCACGGTCGCCGTAAACTGCTTCGACGGCGCCGACCGCTATCCGCCGCAGGCCGTACGCGAAGCCCTGGATCTGGCCCCCGAGATCCCGGTGATGCTGTGTGACGCCCGGCTGAAGAACGATGCCCGCGATGTGCTGATCTCCGTCGTCGAGCACGCGAGGGAGGCCGGCGCCGGCCGGCGGGAGCCCGCGCTTCCCTGACGGGGCGCGGAAGCACGGCCCGTACCCCGCCGTCCGGGGTACGGGCCGTACGTCTCTCCTGTGACTAGAGGGCCTAGGAATCCGCCGAACCGTCCGGTGCCAGCCAGCCGAAGCTGCGCTCCACCGCCTTGCGCCACTGGGCGAACTCGCGGTCACGGCTCGGCCCGTCCATCCGCGGAGTCCACTCCTCGTCGCGCTGCCAGTGGGTCCGCAGCTCGTCCAGGTCCTGCCAGACACCGGTCGCCAGCCCGGCCGCGTACGCCGCGCCCAGACAGGTGGTCTCCGAAATCACCGGGCGGATCACCGGTACGCCCAGCACATCCGCCTGATGCTGCATCAGCAGGCTGTTGGCGGTCATCCCGCCGTCGACCTTGAGCCGGGTGATCCGCACCCCCGAGTCCTGGAACATCGCGTCCACCACCTCACGGGTCTGCCAGCTGGTCGCCTCCAGTACGGCGCGCGCCAGATGCGCCTTGGTGACGAAACCGGTCAGACCGGTGATCACCCCGCGGGCGTCGGAGCGCCAATAGGGCGCGAAGAGGCCGGAGAACGCCGGGACCACATACGCCCCGCCGTTGTCGGGAACGCTCGCCGCCAGCGGCTCGATCTCGTCGGCCGAGGCGATGAGGCCGAGCTGATCGCGGAACCATTGCACCAGGGCGCCGGTGATGGCGATCGACCCCTCCAGGCAGTAGACCGGTGCCTCGCCGCCGAGCTGGTAGCCCATGGTCGTCAGCAGCCCGCTCTTGGACGGGACCGGGCGGTTGCCGGTGTTCAGCAGCAGGAACGAGCCGGTGCCGTAGGTGTTCTTGGCCTCGCCGACGCCGTAACAGGTCTGGCCGAAGACGGCCGCCTGCTGGTCGCCGAGCGCGGCGGCCACCGGCACCCCGTGCAGCTGCCCGACCGCCGTGCCATACACCTCGGCCGACGACCGGATCTCCGGCAGCATCGCGGCCGGCACGTTCATCGCCGACAGGATCGCCGGATCCCACTGCAGGGTGGAGAGGTTCATCAGCATCGTGCGGCCCGCGTTGGTCACATCGGTGACATGCACCCCGCCGTCGGTGCCGCCGGTCAGATTCCAGATCAGCCAGGAGTCGATGGTGCCGAACGCGATCTCGCCGCGCTCGGCCCGGGCCCGCAGCCCCGGCACCTCGTCCAGCAGCCAGGCCGCCTTCGGCCCGGAGAAGTAGCTCGCCAGCGGCAGCCCGGTGGCCTCCCGGAAGCGGTCCTGGCCGTCCGCGCCGCCCAGTTCCGCGCACAGCTGGGAGGTCCGGGTGTCCTGCCAGACGATCGCATGGTGCACCGGCCGGCCGGTGGCGCGGTCCCACAGGACCGTGGTCTCCCGCTGGTTGGTGATGCCCAGCGCACTGAGCTGGTCCGCGCGCAGCCCCGCCTTGGTCAGCGCGCCCGCCACCACGGCCTGCACCTTCGACCAGATCTCGGTGGCGTCGTGCTCCACCCAGCCCGGCTTGGGGAAGATCTGACGGTGCTCGCGCTGGTCGACGGCGACGATCGCCCCGCCGTGGTCGAAGATGATGCAGCGGCTGGAGGTCGTGCCCTGGTCGATCGCGGCTACATATTTCTCGGTCTTCCCGGTGTGCTCCGTCATGCCGTCACGCCTCCTGGCGTCCTGGTGAGTGGGTGCAGCGGGGCTGGGGCCGGTCCGTGCGACACGCCGGGGTCAGAACGCCAGCCGGTAGACCAGGCCGGACAGCACCGCGCCGATCAGCGGTCCGGCCACCGGTATCCAGGCGTAACCCCAGTCGGAGGAGCCCTTGTTGGGTATCGGCAGTACGGCGTGCACCAGGCGCGGACCGAGGTCCCGCGCGGGGTTGATGGCGTAGCCGGTGGGCCCGCCCAGCGACAGCCCGATACCGACCACCAGCAGCGCGACCAGCAGCACATTGATCCCCGAGCCGTAGACGCCCGCCTGCGCGCCGGGGACCTGGCCGATGCCGATGCCCTTGTTCTGCCCGAAGCACAGCAGCGGCAGCACCAGCCCGGCGGTGGCGATGACCTCGGTGACGAGATTGGCGGCCGGCTTGCGTATCTCCGGGCCGGTGGAGAAGATCCCCAGCGTCGGCTGGGCGGTGGCCCGCTCCGCGTTGGCGGCGAACTGCGCGTAGTACAGCGCCCAGGCGAGTACGGCTCCGACCGCCGCGCCGATCATCTGCGCCAGCACGTACAGCGGCACCTTCGACCACGGGGTGCCGCCCGCGATCGCGGAGCCGACCGTCACCGCGGGGTTGAGATGCCCGCCGGACAGCGGCGCCGCGGTGTAGGCGCCGGCCAGCACGCCCATGCCCCAGCCGAAGGCGATCACGACCCAGCCGGCGCCCTTCGCCTTGGAGTGGTGCAGGGTGACGGCGGCGCACACACCGGCGCCGAAGAGAATGAGTATCGCGGTACCGATCACTTCACCGACGAAGATGTCCCCATTGGTATACATGGCGGCTCCTAGGCCCTCGCCCGGGGACGTCCCCCGGTCCTCCGTGCAGGGTGCGTGCCACCGGCGGGCAGCGGGCAGCGCTGCCACCGGGCCGGGGTGCCTGAGTACGGCAGTGCCGACTGGCATCCGGAAGTGTTCACCGGTGCTGAGGGGGCGTCAAGGTCGCGTGCGGCAGAGGTTGTTGATGTCTGCGGACCGACGCGACGAGGCCCGTGCGCACCCCGTCAGCCGTCGGCTCCCGCACCCTCCTGGACCGCACTCACCGCACTCACCGCACCGCCACCACCGCCGACCCGTGCCCGAACAGCCCCTGATTGGCGGTTACGCCCACCCGGGCACCGGGCACCTGACGGCCGCCGGCCTGTCCCCGCAGCTGCCAGGTCAGCTCACAGACCTGGGCGATCGCCTGGGCCGGCACCGCCTCGCCGAACGAGCTCAGACCGCCGCTGGCATTCACCGGCAGCCGCCCGCCCAGCGCCGTCACCCCGTCCCGCAACAGCCCGGCACCCTCACCGGCGCCGCACAGCCCCAGATCCTCGTACCACTCCAGCTCCAGCGCGGTGGACAGGTCGTAGACCTCGGCGAGCGAGAGGTCCTCGGGGCCGATCCCGGCCTCCTCGTAGGCGGTGCGCGCGATCGAGGCACGGAAGCCGGTTGCGGGCTCCGGTACGGCGGCCGCGGAGTCGGTGGCGATGTCCGGCAGGTCCAGTACGGTCCGCGGGTACTGCGGGGTGGCCGTGGAGACCGCACGGATCCGCACCGGATCGGCCGCGCCGTGCCGCCGTGCGAAGTCCATGCTGGTCAGGATGAGTGCGGCGGCGCCGTCGGAGGTGGCGCAGATGTCCAGCAGCCGCAGCGGATCGGCGACCACTGCCGATGCCGCGACCTCCTGGGCGGTGACCGGCTTGCGGTAGCGGGCGTACGGATTGACCGCGCCGGCCGCCGCGTTCTTCACCTTCACCTGCGCGAAGTCGTCGGCCGTATCGCCGTACAGCGCCATCCGGCGGCGTGCGTACAGTCCGAAGTACGCCGGGTTGGTGGCGCCCAGCAGCCGGAACCGCAGCCAGTCCGGATCGTCGGGCCGGTCACCGCCCGCCGGGGCGAAGAAGCCCTTGGGCGCGGCGTCGGCGCCGACCACCAGGACCACGTCCGCCAGGCCGGAGAGGATCTGCGCCCGCGCGGTGCCGATGGCCTGGGCGCCGGAGGCGCAGGCCGCGTAGACGCTGGTCACCCGGGCGCCCTGCCAGCCCAGCGCCTTGGCGAAGGTCGCGCCCGCCACATACCCGGGGTAGCCGCCGCGGACCGTGTCCGCCCCGACCACGCTCTGCACGGCACACCAGTCGAGCCCGGCGTCCGCGAGCGCCGCCCTGGCCGCTTTGGTGCCGTACTCGATGAAGCTGCGGCCCCACTTGCCCCAGGGGTGCATTGCGGCGCCCAGTACGGCTATGTCGTGGGGTGGGTTGGTTGGGGAGCTCGGGGGGGTTTGGGGGCGCCTTGTGGCTTGGGGTTTGGTTGTGCTGGAGGTTTTTTCCTCGGTGGTTTTTCCCTCGGAGGTTTTTTCCCCGGAGGTTTTTTCCCCGCCGCCCACCCCCCTTCGGGGGGTGGGCGGGTGTAGAGGTGAGGTTTCCGCGCCAACGCCTCCGCCCCCCACCCCCCGCCCCACCCCCACCGGCCGCCACTGCCACGTGGTCCAGCTGTGCGCGTCATCCTCGTCGAGCACCCCGGGCACCAGCTCGACCCGGGCGCCCACAGCCAGGTCCGCGACGCCGACGCCCGGCGCGGCCTGCCCGAGGACCACCATCCGCTCCGCCGCCAGCTCCACGGCGACCAGGGCGTACGGCTGCCACTCGGTGTCCGGGTCGGAGACGTAGGGCGCGGGCGGTCGATAGCGCGCATCGGTGTACGACCAGACGGTGCCGTACCGGGACAGCGGCACCTCCACCAGCTCGTCGCCGCCGCACGCGGGATTGCGGCAGAAGGTGTCCTCGCGGGGGAAGAACACCGCGCCGCAGGCCCGGCACCGCGTGCCCAGCAGCCGGAAGTCCGCCGCGTCCTGATCGAACCACCCCGGCACCGCCGGCTTCCGCGTACGTGTCACGGACCCTCCCCAAGCGCAGACCGGGAACGGCGGGCCGGCAACGGCGAGCCGGACGGCAGCGGACCGGCGGCCGGCCCTCCCGGAACCCCAGAACTGACGGAACGTCAGGAGTGTGGCACGGTGCCGCCCGGCGCGGAACCCCGGTACAGTCCGGGCGATCACGTCGTTCACGAGGGGGAGCGCCCGTGGCTGAAGCCGCCCGCCCTGACGTCCGCACCGACGACCGGCCCGTCCGCACGGCCGCCGCACCCGCCGTACGGCTCACTGCCGTCCGCAAGGAGTTCGGCCCGGTGTGCGCCGTCGACCACGCCGAACTCACCATTCACCAGGGGGAGTTCTTCTCCCTCCTCGGCCCCTCCGGCTCCGGCAAGACCACCCTGCTGCGGCTGATCGCCGGCTTCGAGCGGCCCACCTCGGGCCGTATCGAACTCGCCGGCCATGAGGTCACCGCACTCCCGGCCGCCCGGCGCGACGTGCACACCGTCTTCCAGGACTATGCGCTCTTCCCGCACATGACCGTCGAACAGAACGTCGCCTACGCGCTGACCGTCGCCGGGGTGCGCAAGTCCGAACGCCTCGCCCGCGCCCGCGAGGCCCTGCGCACCGTACGGCTCGACGACCACGGCCCGCGCCGCCCGGCCGAGCTCTCCGGCGGCCAGCGCCAGCGCGTCGCCCTGGCCCGCGCGCTGATCGACGGCCCGGGCCTGCTGCTGCTCGACGAGCCCCTGGGCGCGCTCGATCTCCAGCTCCGCCAGGAGATGCAGCGCGAGCTCCAGCGCATCCAGCGCGCCACCGGCGTCACCTTCCTCCTCGTCACCCATGACCAGGAGGAGGCGCTGACGCTCAGCGACCGCCTTGCCGTCCTCGACCGCGGCCGGATCGCGCAGACCGGCCCGCCGCTGGAGATCTACGAGCGCCCGGCCACCGCGTTCGTCGCGGGATTCGTCGGCACCACCAACCTGCTGAGCGGTCCGGCCGCGGTCCGCGTCGTCGGTGCCCCGGGCACGTACAGCATCCGCCCCGAGCGGATCCGGATCGCCGCTCCCGACGGCCCGGACGGCACCCCGGGGCCGGGGGAGCGGAGCGTGCCCGGCCGGATCGCCGAGATCGTGCACGCCGGCGCCCACCTCCGCTGCGTGGTCCACCTCGACGGCGGCGACGACCGGCTCACCGCACTGCGGCTGAACTCCGGGCCCCTGCCGCCGGCCGTCCGTCCGGGTGGCGCCGTGCATCTGATCTGGCGCGCCGAGGACGCGTCCGCGGTGCCCGGCTGACCCGCCGTCGGGTACCGCACCGGCGGGTCCGTCGGCGAGGCGCTCTGGTGGCAGATGGTCAACTTCCGGATACTGACGGTGCTCGACAGCCGTGTGCGACAGCGGGAGTTCACCATGCGCAACGCGAATCCGTGGAAGGCCGCTGTGGCGGCCGGAGTACTGCTGCTGGCCGTGGCCTGCGGCTCCGGCGGGGGGACGGGCGGCGGGGGAGCCGCCGAGCAGAAGAGCGTCGGCAAGGGCGAGGGCCGGGTCGACCTCATCGCCTGGGCCGGATACGCCGAGGACGGCTCCAACGATCCCAAGGCCGACTGGGTGCACCCGTTCGAGAAACAGACCGGCTGCAAGGTCAACACGAAGATCGCCGGGACCTCCGACGAGATGGTCTCGCTGATGAAGACGGGGCAGTACGACACCGTGTCCGCATCCGGCGACGCCACCCTGCGGCTGATCGCCGCCGGGGACGTGGCGCCGGTCAACACCCGGCTGGTCCCGAACTACCGCGACGTCTTCAGCGGCCTCAAGATGCGCCCGTTCAACTCCAAGAACGGGAAGATGTACGGCATTCCGCACGGCCGCGGCGCCAATCTGCTGATGTACCGCACCGACAAGGTCTCCCCGGCCCCCGACTCCTGGAAGGCCGTCTTCGACGGCGCCTCCAAATACTCGGGCAAGGTCACCGCCTACGACTCCCCGATCTACATCGCCGACGCCGCCCTCTACCTCATGAAGACCCGCCCCGCCCTCGGCATCAAGGACCCCTACGCCCTGGACCGCACCCAACTCGACGCCGCCGTGGCCCTGCTGAAGAAGCAGCGGCACAACATCGGCGAATACTGGAGCGACTACCAGAAGGAAGTCACGGCCTTCAAGGGCGGCGACAGCGTCATCGGCACCACCTGGCAGGTCATCGCCAACACTGCCACCGCGCAGAAGGCCCCCGTCAAGGCCGTCCTCCCCAAGGAGGGGGCGACCGGCTGGTCCGACACCTGGATGGTCTCCGCCAAGGCCGCCCACCCCAACTGCGCCTACAAGTGGCTCAACTGGATCGTCTCACCGAAGGTGAACGCCCAGGTGGCCGAGTACTTCGGCGAGGCCCCCGCCAACGCCAAGGCCTGCCGGGAGACCGCCGACCCCCACCACTGCGCCGTCTACCACGCCGACGACGAGGCCTACTACCGCCGCGTCCACTTCTGGACCACCCCCGTCCCGCAGTGCCTCGACGGCCGCAAGAACGTCAAGTGCACCGACTACGCGCAATGGACCCGCGCCTGGACGGAGATCAAGGGCTGAGCGGGGGCAGCCGGTGTCCGTCACCGAACGCGAGCCGGGCGCCCGGGCCCGGCTCGCCGCACTCCTCGCCCCGCCCCTCCTCTGGCTGATCCTCGCCTACCTCGGCTCCCTCGCCGTGCTGCTCCTCTCGGCCTTCTGGACCACCGACCCCTTCACCTCGGACGTCGTGCACTCCTTCACCGCCGACAACTTCCGGGAGATCGCCACCGACCCCGTCTACCGCACGGTCGCCCTGCGGACGCTCGGCATCGCCGTCGTCGTCACGCTCCTCGACGCCCTGCTCGCGCTGCCCATGGCCTTCTTCATGGCCTGGGTGGCGAACGGCCGGCTGCGCCGTGTCCTCCTGGTGGCCGTGCTCACCCCGCTGTGGGCCGGCTATCTGGTCAAGGCGTACGCCTGGCGGGTGATGCTCGGCGAGCACGGCATCGTCAATGCGGCGCTCGCTCCGCTGGGCCTGCACGGACCCGGTTACGGCACGACCGCCGTCGTGATCGTGCTGGCCTACCTCTGGCTGCCGTACATGATCCTGCCGCTCCACGCCGCCCTGGAGCGGCTGCCCGCCCACCATCTGGAGGCGTCCGCCGACCTCGGTGCGGGCGCCCTGCGCACGCTGCGCTCCGTGGTCGCCCCCGCCGTGCGCCCGGCGCTCCTGGCCGGCTCCGTCTTCACCTTCTCGCTCAGCCTCGGCGACTACCTCACCGTGCAGATCGTCGGCGGCCGCACCCAGCTGCTGGGCAATGTCATCGCCTCCCAGGTCACCCTCGATCTGCCGCTCGCCGCGGCGCTCTCGGCGGTCCCCGTCGTCCTCGTCGTCTGCTACCTCGCCGCCGTCCGCCGGGCCGGCGCACTCGACTCGCTCTGACCGGTCCGCAGGAGGCAGCCGGATGCATCTCACCCGCACCGCCCGCATCGTCCTCGGCTGCATCACGGCCGCCGGCCTGGCCCTGATCTACCTCCCGCTGCTCCTGGTCCTGCTCAATTCCCTCAACGCCGACCCCTCGTTCGCCTGGCCGCCCGGCGCGCTGACCGGCGAGTGGTGGCGGCGCGCCCTGCACAGCGCGGGCGCCCGCGACGCGCTGTGGACCTCGCTGCAGGCGGGCCTGTGCGCCACCGCCCTCGCCCTGGTCCTCGGCTCGCTCGCCGCCTTCGCCGTGCATCGCCACCGCTTCTTCGGCCGGCAGACCGTCTCGTTCCTGATCGTGCTGCCGCTCGCGCTGCCCGGCATCGTCACCGGCATCGCCCTCAACGCGGCGTTCCGCACCGTCCTGACGCCGCTGGGGATCGGCTTCGGCCTGTTCACGGTCGTCGTCGGCCATGCGACCTTCTGCGTCGTGATCGTCTTCAACAACGTCGCCGCGCGGCTCCGCCGGATCGGCCCGTCACTGGCCGAGGCCTCCGCCGACCTGGGTGCCCGCCCCTGGCAGACCCTGCGCCACGTCACCTTCCCGGCGCTGCGGCCCGCGCTGTTCGCCGGGGCGCTGCTGGCCTTCGCGCTCTCCTTCGACGAGGTCGTGGTGACCACCTTCACGGCGGGCGCGGGCACCCGGACCCTCCCGATCTGGATCTACGAGAACCTCGCCCGCCCGCACCAGGCCCCGGTCGTCAATGTGGTGGCCGCGCTGCTCATCGCCCTGTCCGTCCTCCCCGTCCGGGCGGCCCAGCGGCTCTCGTCGGACCCGGCCGGCGGCCGCCTCTGAGGTCACCGGCGAGACAGGGGCATCAGCCGAAGGGACGACTTCGCGGTCCTGCGTCAACCGGATGCGGCCGGCCCGCGTCCCTCACAGCAGGGTTCGGGGCACGGGATCCACGGGGGTGGTTCCGTGTCCCCGGACCATCACACCCGGTAACGAGCACGCGGGGCTGCCCGCCCACTACAGGCCCGCCCGACCAGGCCCGCCGACAGCCTCCCCGACAAGGGGCCCCGCTCACTGCACGGGAAAGTCGAAGTAAGTGTCCGGAAAGGTCTCCGGAGTGAAGGTGAAGTGCCACCACTCCTCCGGGAGATTCACGAAGCCGGCCCGCTCCAGCCCGTGCTTGAGCAGCAGCCGGTTCGCCCGCTGCCGCCCGTGGATGCGCGGATCGAGGGTGTGCGCGAGCGTGTCGAAGCAGTCGAAGCCGGTCCCCATGTCGAGCGAGTTGTCCGGGAACCGTCCGGCCCGCGGCCCGTAGCAGGACGTCAGCGGCTCGCCCGGCACATACGGGCGGGTCGGCACGGCCGGCAGCCGCACCAGCGTCACATCGAGCGTACTGCCCCTGCTGTGCCCGGACTTGGCCGCGATATAGCTGTCGTCGAACAGCTTCGTCTTGTCCTCGCGCGGATAGAACTCGCCCTTCATCCGCTGGTCGCCGAGGTCCTTGGCCCACCGTACGAAGTGGTCCACGGCGCGCTGCGGCCGGTAGCAGTCGTACACCTTGAGCGACAGCCCGCGCCGGAGGAACGAGCGCTGGGCCCGGTGCAGGGCCCGTGCGGCGTCCCGCGTCAGCAGGCACACCGGCCTGCGGTAGCCGTCCACCGGCACTCCCATGAAGGTGTGCGGGGTGGGGTAGCGCATCTCCTGGATGATCGTGGGGTCCACCTCGCGCAGCGCGACGAACTCCTTCGGCATCCCGGACGACGGCACCGGCCGACGGGCGGCCTCCGCGGCGGGCGACGGCAGCACGGTGACGGTCAACAGGGCGGCGGCAGCGACGGCCAGGCCGCGCAGTGCGGCAGCAAGTCTCGGCATGGCCCTCCGTTTACCAGGCGCGGCAGCCGGAGGGGAAGCCCCTACGCACCCCCCGGCCGCTA
This sequence comes from Streptomyces sp. 2323.1, assembly GCF_900221035.1. NCBI lineage: Bacteria > Bacillati > Actinomycetota > Actinomycetes > Kitasatosporales > Streptomycetaceae > Streptomyces > Streptomyces sp. 2323.1. The sequence continues at coordinate 7,193,411 of NZ_LT907981.1, forward strand.
CCCGTCCGTCAGTCCCCGCACCCGTACCGGATATCCCACCGCGTCCCCGTCCCGCCGTTCCACGACCACCCGGTCGCCCTCCCGCCGCGAGGTGAAGCGCTCCACCGTCGGCCGCTGCCAGCCGTCCCCGGCATCCGGCACCACCAGCCCGCTGCCACCGCGCCCGGCCGCCGGCGCCCACACCTCCAGCTCCGTTCCACCGTCCGCCCCGGCCACCGGCACCACCGCACCGGCCCGTGCCAGCACCGGAATCCGCGACAGCGGCGCCTCCACCCACACCTGCCCGGGCCCGTCGTACGCCTGCCCGGTCGCGGTGTCGTACCACCGGCCGCGCGGCAGCCGCACCGGCCGCCGGGTCACGCCCGCCGCCAGCGCCGGCGCCACCAGCAGCGCGTCCCCCAGCAGAAAGGCGTCCTCGCAGTCCCGCAGCGCCCGGTCCCGGGGCGCGCTCCACCACACCGGCCGCACATACGGCGCCCCGGTCAGCCGCGCCAACTGGCCCAGCGTCTCGAAATAGGGCAGCAGCCGCTGCCGTTGCCCCAGCGCCGTACGGGCATGCTCCAGCACCTCGGCCCCGAACTCCCACGGCTCCCGCCGCCCCGCCCCCAGCGCCGAGTGCGTACGGAACAGCGGCAGGAAGGCGCCCAGTTGGAACCACCGCAGATACAGCTCCGGGGACGGCCGTGCGGTGAACCCCCCGATATCGGGACCGCTGTACGGCACCCCGCACAGCCCCAGCCCCAGCACCAGCGACAGCGAGGCCCGCAGCCCCGGCCAGTCCGTCGCCACATCGCCCGACCAGGTGCCGCCGTAGCGCTGCATCCCCGCCCAGCCCGAGCGGGAGAAGAGGAACGGCCGCTCGTCCGGGCGCAGTTCGCACAGCCCGTCGAAGCCGGCCCGCGCCATCGCCAGACCGTAGACGTTGTGGGCCTCCCGGTGGTCGCCGCCCCGCCCCTCCAGCGCATGCCGCGCCGAGCGCGGCAGCGTCCGCTCCCCGAAGGCGGCAAACGAAACCGGCTCGTTCATGTCGTGCCAGAACCCCGCGAAGCCCTGCGCCAGCCGCTCCGCGTACAGCCCGCCCCACCACTTGCGCACCCGCGCCTCGGTGAAGTCCGGGTACACCGACTCACCCGGCCACGTCAGCCCGCGCACCTCCCGCCCCCGCGCGTCCCGTACGAAGGCGTCCGCCGCCGCCCCGCCCTCGTACACCGCGTCCCCCGGCTCCGCCTTCACCGCGGGATCGACGATTGACACCAGCCGCACCCCCTTGGCACGCAACTCCCGTGCCAGACCCGGCAGATCGGGATAGCGCTCCGGATCGACGGTGAAGACCCGGTGCCGGTCGTGGTGATCGATGTCCAGATGGACGGCGGACAGCGCAAGCCCGCGCTCCGCGTAGCCGGCGACCACGCTGCGCACCTCGTCCTGGCCGGCGAAGCCCCACCGGGCGTGCTGATGCCCCAGCGCCCACAGCGGCGGCAGCGCGGGCGCCCCGGTCAGCGCCGTCCAGCCCTGCAGCACCCGGGCCGGGGTGCCGGCCAGCACCCAGTAGCGCAGCGGCCCGCCGTCCATCCGCAGCTCACAGGTGCCCGGCCGGTCATGACCCGAGCCCGCCCCCTCCGCGCCCTCGCGCAGCGTCACCCGGCCGTCCCAGGAGTTGTCGTGGAAGACCAGATGGGTACCGGCGTCCGCCACCACCAGCTGAACCGGCATGGTCAGCGACAACGGATCGTCACCCGGCGCGAAGGCACCGCCCGGGTCCGTGTTCCACAGCCGGTACACCCCGTCCCGCAGCCGCGGCCCGTGCGCCCGGCCGCCCAGCCCGAAGAACCGGGCGTCGGCCGCGACCTCCGCGCGCTGCACCCAGCGCGCGGCGCCACCGCCCTCGGGCCGCCCGGCGCGCCCCTGTGCACCGTCGGCACTGTCCTCGCTCACCCTCTCCCACCAGCGCGGCGGCAACTCCCGCCGCAGTACCGCCCCGCCGGGCGTGCGCACCTCCACCGCGCCGTGCCGGGACACCACCACCAGCACCCGCTCGGAGACCACCCGCCAGCCGCCCTCCGTATCGGGCTCCAGCACCACCCGGGCGTCCACTTCAGGACACGCCCCCGCCAGCGCATACGACGGCTCCGGCGCGGCGCCGTCCCAGCCGCAGAACACCGCACCGCCCGCCGCCACCCGTACCCGCAGCGACGACCGCGCGAAATGGATCACCCCGCCGCCCGGCTGGGGCTCCGCGCCGCGCGCCGCCCCCGGCACCCGCGCCCGCTCCGCCACCCGCCGCGGCAACGCCAGCGCATCCGCCCGCCGCGACCGCCACGCCGCGCGCACGGACCGCAGCCCCTGCGCCGGCCCGACCGCCTTGATCACCCGTACCGACCGCACCAGATCCCGCCCGTCCATGCCGGTCAGCCTGCCATTGACGACCGGGTGCGCGGGCACCGTTCAACTGCCGTTCACCTGCACCGGGTCACGCTCGGCCACCTTCGGGCCCGCGGATCGCCCCGCCATGGCCGGATCCCGCCGCGTCCCGGCACCCGTTGGCCGGACCACATCCGCCACCGCCCCGAATGTGAGCAGCCCACCCTGGTGCAGGAGTCGATCACATGGCATCGTCCAGGCAAAACCGTGTCACGCGCACACGCCAGGGCGGGGGACCCCCACCGTCGTGTGCGCCCGACGCATACGACGCGTACCGTCCGGGAGCCCATCATGACCACCGCACCGCAGTCCGCCCCACAGCCGGAACCCCTCTGGCAGCCCGGCCCGGACCGCATCGCCGGCGCACAGGTCACCCGCTTCCACACCTGGGCGGCCGCCCACCACGGCGCGCCCGCCCCCACGACCGGCGACCCCGCAACGAGCTACGCCGACCTGCACCGCTGGTCCGTCGACGACCTCCCCGCCTTCTGGCAGGCCACCGCGGAGTGGTTCGACGTCCGCTTCGCCACGCCGTACGAGACCGTGCTCGCCGACCGCACGATGCCCGGCGCCCGCTGGTTCCCCGGCGCCACCCTCAACTACGCCGAGCACGCCCTGCGCGCCGCCGAGGACGCGGCCCGCGCCGACGCCCCCGCGCTGCTCCACGTCGACGAGACCCATGAGCCCACGCCCGTCACCTGGTCGGAGCTGCGTGCCCAGGTCGGCTCGCTGGCCGCCGAGCTGCGCCGCCTCGGCGTGCGCCCCGGCGACCGCGTCAGCGCCTACGTCCCCAACATCCCGCAGGCCGTCGTCGCGCTGCTGGCCACCGCCGCGGTCGGCGGGGTGTGGACCTCCTGCGCCCCCGACTTCGGCGCCCGCAGCGTGCTGGACCGCTTCCAGCAGATCGAACCGGTCGTCCTCTTCACCGTCGACGGTTACCGCTACGGCGGCAAGGAGCACGACCGCCGCGACACCGTCGCCGAACTCCGCGCCGAACTCCCCACCCTCCGGGCCGTCGTCCACATCCCGCTGCTCGGCACCCCCGCCCCCGAAGGCGCCCTGAACTGGTCGGACCTGACCACCCAGGACACCGAACCGGTCTTCGAACAGGTCGACTTCGACCACCCCCTCTGGGTCCTGTACTCCTCCGGCACCACCGGGCTTCCCAAGGCCATCGTCCAGTCCCAGGGCGGCATCCTGCTCGAACACCTCAAGCAGACCGGCCTGCACTGCGACCTCGGCCCCGACGACCGGTTCTTCTGGTACACCTCCACCGGCTGGATGATGTGGAACTTCCTCGTCGCCGGCCTCCTGGTGGGCTCGACGATCGTGCTCTACGACGGCAGCCCCGGCCACCCCGACATCTCCGCCCAGTGGCGGGTCGCCGAAACCACCCGCGCCACCGTCTTCGGCACCTCCGCCGCCTACGTCATGGCCTGCCGCAAGGCCGGTATCCACCCGGCCCGCGACCTCGACCTCTCCGCCATCACCTGCGTCGCCACCACCGGCTCCCCGCTCCCGCCGGACGGCTTCCGCTGGCTGCACGACTGCTTCGCGGAGAGCGACGCCGACCTCTGGATGGCCTCGGTCAGCGGCGGCACCGACGTCTGCAGCTGCTTCGCCGGCGCCGTCCCCACCCTCCCCGTGCACATCGGCGAACTCCAGGCCGCCTGCCTTGGCACCGACCTCCAGGCCTGGGACCCCCAGGGCAAGCCCGTCGTCGACGAGGTCGGCGAACTCGTCGTCACCAACCCCATGCCGTCCATGCCCACCCGCTTCTGGAACGACCCCGACGGCACCCGCTACCACGACAGCTACTTCGACATGTACCCCGGCGTCTGGCGGCACGGCGACTGGATCACCGTCACCTCCCGCGGCAGCGTCGTCATCCACGGCCGCTCCGACTCCACCCTCAACCGCCAGGGCGTCCGGATGGGCTCCGCCGACATCTACGAGGCGGTCGAACGGCTCCCCGAGATCCGCGAATCCCTCGTCATCGGCCTGGAACTCCCCGACGGCGGCTACTGGATGCCGCTCTTCGTCCACCTCGCCCCCGGTGCCACCCTCGACGACGCCCTCCGCGACCGCATCAAGCGCACCATCCGCGAACAGCTCTCGCCGCGGCACGTCCCCGACGACATCATCGAAGCCCCCGGCGTCCCGCACACCCTCACCGGCAAGCGCATCGAGGTCCCCGTCAAACGCCTCCTGCAGGGCACCCCGCTCGACAAGGCCGTCAACCCCGGCTCAGTCGACAACCTCGAACTGCTCCGCTTCTACGAGCGGGTGGCCCGCGACCGCGCCGCGGACGGCGCATCGTAGGTCGGCGGGAACGCCGGAGGGACTGGTCGGGGCGCCGGATGCCCGGGACCCCAACGACCTCCGGCGCCGGAGACCCGTTGTCAGACCCCCCGATTACTCTCGGTGACGAGTGGAGTGCGACCGGCGCACCCACTCGGAGCACACCCAGGGGGAATCATGACCTTCACATCCCGGCCCACCGACCGGTCCGCCGCCCGCCGCACCCTCCGCCGCGAAGTCCCCAGCACCGCGGCCATCCTGGCCGACGAGCAGGACTTCACGGCCATGCGCCGCTACCGCACCTTCCCCTTCGACGACCACAGCAGCTACCTCCGGCAGATGGAGACCCTGCTGCGCACCCTCACCTCCCAGGGCGTGGTCACGACCGTCGGCCTCTTCGACCCGGTCGCCTACGAGAAATACTGCGCCCACCTCGCCCTGGACCCGGACCGCCCCGACAGCCGCAGCCGCTATACGGCGGAAGCCACCCGCACCGGCACCACCCTGCTCTACGAAGGCGGGCCACTGAGCCGGCTGCTCCCGCTCCTCGTCGAAGAGGCCGACCGCCGGGCGCACTGGGACCACGCCTCCGCCCTGCTGGCCCGCGCCGGCACCTGCGAGGAGTGCGGCGAAGACCTCTCCCGTGCCGCCTTCAGCCGCGCCACCCACGCCGTCCGCCAGCTCCTGACCTCCCTCGGCGAGGGCACCCACCACCTCGTCTGCTCCCTCGCCGCAGGCGAGCCGTCCCTCCTGGCGGTGCTGCACACCACCGCCCGCGACGGCGCCCGCCCCCAGCTCGCCGAGCACGAGACCCTCGTCTTCTGCACGGTCCTCGCCGCCGGCCTCGCCCTGCGCACCCCCGGCGGCATCGTCTCCCGCACCACCACCGGCCCCACCGGCCGCAACACCACCGACGACGCCGCCCGTGACACGGTCCGCGGCTGGTCCCTGCGCGACGCCTGGCTCCGCCCCCTGAGCGCCGCCGAGGTCTTCACCGCCTATTGCACCGACGCCGATACGGGCGAACCGATCCCGCCCGAGCCCGGCGTCGACTACGCCTCCGGCCTCCCCCTGACCCCGCCACCCGACCCCCACGACCACCACTGACCGCACCACCGCCCCGCCCCCCGCATGCAAGACGGCCGCCCCGCCAGTAGGGCGGGACGGCCGTCAAAGCTCCTGCGGCGCCCAGCGCCGCGCGGGATCACTCCCCGGAGAGCACCGCCTGCGCGGCGGCCCGCGCATCCTCGGCGGTGTCCGCGGCACGCGCCGCGGCCGCCGCACGCTCACACTGCGCCAGCGTGTGCTTGGACAGCGTCGCCCGCACATAGGGAATCGACGCTGCACCCATCGACAGGCTGGTAACGCCGAGCCCCGTCAGCACACACGCCAACAGCGGATCGGAGGCCGCCTCCCCACACACACCACAGCTCTTGCCCTCGGCCTTCGCGGCCTCGGTCGACAGCGCCACGAGGTCCAGCAGCGCCGGCTGCCAGGGGTCCTGCAGCCGGGAAACGGCCCCCACCTGACGGTCCGCCGCGAAGGTGTACTGCGCCAGGTCATTGGTCCCCAGCGAAAGGAACTCCACCTCCTGCAGAATCGACCGCGCCCGGAGCGCCGCGGAGGGGATCTCCACCATCGCACCGAACTTCGCCCGCAGCCCGGCCTCCCGGCAGGCATCCGCGAACGCCTTGGCGTCCGTCCGGTCCGCCACCATCGGCGCCATGACCTCGAGGTAGACCGGCAGCCCCTCGGCCGCCGTCGCCAGCGCCGCGAGCTGAGTACGCAGCACCTCGGGGTGATCGAGCAGCGTCCGCAGTCCCCGGACACCCAGCGCGGGGTTCGGCTCGTCGGCCGGCGTCAGGAACTCCAGCGGCTTGTCGGCCCCGGCGTCCAGCACCCGCACCACGACACGCCCCTCGGGGAACGCCGCCAGCACCGTGCGGTAGGCCTCCACCTGCTTCTCCGTGGACGGCGCCTTCTTGCTGTCGTCCAGGAACAGGAACTCCGTCCGGAACAGGCCGACACCCTCCGCCCCGGCCCCGACCGCCGCGGCCACATCGCCGGGCCCGCCGACGTTGGCCAGCAGCGGCACCTTGTGCCCGTCGGAGGTGGCACCCGGACCGGACGAAGCGGCCAGCGCCGCCTTCCGCTCCGCGGCCGCCCGCTCCATCTCCGCACGCTTCTCGGCGCTCGGCTCGACGAAGATCTCCCCGGTGCTGCCGTCGACGGCGATGACCGTGCCCTCGACCAGCTCACCGGCACCCGGCAGCGCGACGACCGCCGGCACCCCCAGCGCGCGCGCAAGAATCGCGCTGTGGCTGGTCGGCCCGCCCTCCTCGGTCACAAAACCGAGCACCAGCGTCGGGTCCAGCAGCGCGGTGTCGGCCGGCGCCAGATCCCGCGCGATCAGCACATACGGCTCGTCACTGTCCGGCACACCCGGCATCGGCACACCCAGCAGCCGCGCGACGATGCGGTTGCGCACATCGTCGAGGTCCGCCACCCGGCCCGCCAGGTACTCACCGGCACCGGCCAGCAGCGCCCGGTAGGCCGCGAACGCGTCGTACACAGCGCGCTCGGCGGTACTCCCGACGGCGATCCGCCGGTCGACATCGGCCATCAGCTCAGGGTCCTGAGCCATCAGGGCCTGTGCCTCCAGCACGGCCTGCGCCTCACCACCCGCCAGATTCCCCCGCGCTATCAGGTCCGCAGCAACAGCCTCCACGGCCTGGCGGGCACGCCCCTGTTCGCGCTCCGCCTCATCCGCCGGAATCTGCTTGGCCGGCGGCTCCAGGACCGCCGTCCCCATGTGCCGCACCTCGCCGATCGCCACACCGTGGCTCACGCCGACGCCTCGCAGCGTTGTCTCCATTGCACCCGCTCCGGTTGATGCGACGGCCCGGCCGCCGCGATGGATGTCGTACCTGCCGTACGGGACGGCGCCCGGCTACTGCCAGGAGAAGAGCTGGTCGCCGGCCTTGACGTCGCCGTCCTCGCGGACCTCACCGAGCGAGTCCGCCGTGGCTTCCAGCGCGACAACCGGGCACACCGGCGACTTCCCGGCCTCCTCGACCGCCGCCGGGTTCCAGCGCACGACCTCCTGACCACGGGTGACGGTGTCGCCCTTGTTCACGAGCAGCTCGAACCCCTCACCGTTGAGCTGAACGGTGTCGATACCGAGGTGGGTGAGCACGCCGTGCCCCTCGGCATCGACGACGACGAACGCATGCGGGTGCAGCGAGACGAGCACACCGTCCACGGGCGAAACCGCGGCAGACGGCTCACGAACCGGGTCGATGGCGGTACCGGGACCCACCATCGCTCCGGAGAACACCGGGTCGGGCACGGCCGCGAGTCCGATGGCGCGTCCGGCAAGAGGGGACGTCACGGTGGTCATGGGAAGCCTCCCAGGGGTGAAGATTCATCAGGCCGCCGTCACTACCTGTCCGGGACGGCGCACCGTTCAGAAGCGTAAGTCATAAGAACTGACTGTTCCGCATGAGAGACGCCAGATGTCGACCGCGAGTCCTGCCGAATCGATTTGCCTCGCCCACGGCAGAGCTGTACTGTCTGACATCTGCCCCGGACAGCCAGGACGCGTTGAACCGCGTCCGGTTGAGGTGGGTGGCACTCCCAGCGTCTTGATCGCGACTCAAGAATTGCGCGCTTCTGCATGTCTGCAGAAAAGCAGCGGTTCGAAAGCCGGAAAAGGCCTGATAGAGTGTGAAACACCGAAGGGAAGCGCCCGGAGGAAACCCGAGAGGGAATCCAAAGGAAGCGTCCGTTCCTTGAGAACTCAACAGCGTGCCAAAAGTCAACGCCAGATATGTTGATACCCCGTCTACCGGAAACATCCGGTGACGAGGTTCCTTTGAAAGTCCATCCCGCCCGTGTGGTGCGGATGGCACACACAGCGAGGACGCTGTGAACGACCGGACCTATTCCGTCTGGTCGTTCCACTCTTCTCGTGTGTGTTTCACCCGATTACGGGTAAACATTCACGGAGAGTTTGATCCTGGCTCAGGACGAACGCTGGCGGCGTGCTTAACACATGCAAGTCGAACGATGAAGCCCTTCGGGGTGGATTAGTGGCGAACGGGTGAGTAACACGTGGGCAATCTGCCCTTCACTCTGGGACAAGCCCTGGAAACGGGGTCTAATACCGGATACGACATACGACCGCATGGTCTGTGTGTGGAAAGCTCCGGCGGTGAAGGATGAGCCCGCGGCCTATCAGCTTGTTGGTGGGGTGATGGCCTACCAAGGCGACGACGGGTAGCCGGCCTGAGAGGGCGACCGGCCACACTGGGACTGAGACACGGCCCAGACTCCTACGGGAGGCAGCAGTGGGGAATATTGCACAATGGGCGAAAGCCTGATGCAGCGACGCCGCGTGAGGGATGACGGCCTTCGGGTTGTAAACCTCTTTCAGCAGGGAAGAAGCGAAAGTGACGGTACCTGCAGAAGAAGCGCCGGCTAACTACGTGCCAGCAGCCGCGGTAATACGTAGGGCGCAAGCGTTGTCCGGAATTATTGGGCGTAAAGAGCTCGTAGGCGGCTTGTCACGTCGGATGTGAAAGCCCGGGGCTTAACCCCGGGTCTGCATTCGATACGGGCAGGCTAGAGTTCGGTAGGGGAGATCGGAATTCCTGGTGTAGCGGTGAAATGCGCAGATATCAGGAGGAACACCGGTGGCGAAGGCGGATCTCTGGGCCGATACTGACGCTGAGGAGCGAAAGCGTGGGGAGCGAACAGGATTAGATACCCTGGTAGTCCACGCCGTAAACGTTGGGAACTAGGTGTGGGCGACATTCCACGTCGTCCGTGCCGCAGCTAACGCATTAAGTTCCCCGCCTGGGGAGTACGGCCGCAAGGCTAAAACTCAAAGGAATTGACGGGGGCCCGCACAAGCAGCGGAGCATGTGGCTTAATTCGACGCAACGCGAAGAACCTTACCAAGGCTTGACATACACCGGAAAACCCTGGAGACAGGGTCCCCCTTGTGGTCGGTGTACAGGTGGTGCATGGCTGTCGTCAGCTCGTGTCGTGAGATGTTGGGTTAAGTCCCGCAACGAGCGCAACCCTTGTTCTGTGTTGCCAGCATGCCCTTCGGGGTGATGGGGACTCACAGGAGACTGCCGGGGTCAACTCGGAGGAAGGTGGGGACGACGTCAAGTCATCATGCCCCTTATGTCTTGGGCTGCACACGTGCTACAATGGCCGGTACAATGAGCTGCGATACCGCGAGGTGGAGCGAATCTCAAAAAGCCGGTCTCAGTTCGGATTGGGGTCTGCAACTCGACCCCATGAAGTCGGAGTTGCTAGTAATCGCAGATCAGCATTGCTGCGGTGAATACGTTCCCGGGCCTTGTACACACCGCCCGTCACGTCACGAAAGTCGGTAACACCCGAAGCCGGTGGCCCAACCCCTTGTGGGAGGGAATCGTCGAAGGTGGGACTGGCGATTGGGACGAAGTCGTAACAAGGTAGCCGTACCGGAAGGTGCGGCTGGATCACCTCCTTTCTAAGGAGCATCTAGATCTCGCAAGAGATCCAGAGCCACTACGTCGGCAAATGTTCGACGGTGGTTAGCTCATGGGTGGAACGTTGACTACTCGGCACACTTGAGTCTTTGGACGTTAGTACTGCTTCGGCGTGGAACGCATCTGAGGGATTGAGTGGGTCGGGCACGCTGTTGGGTATCTGAGGGTGCGGACTTGTCCGAACCTTCGCGATGCCGGCCCCGGTGAAGATCCGCGTGAGCGGGTTGTGACGGGTGGCTGGTCGTTGCTTGAGAACTGCACAGTGGACGCGAGCATCTGTGGCCAAGTTTTTAAGGGCGCACGGTGGATGCCTTGGCACCAGGAACCGATGAAGGACGTGGGAGGCCACGATAGGCCCCGGGGAGCTGTCAACCAAGCTTTGATCCGGGGGTGTCCGAATGGGGAAACCCGGCAGTCGTCATGGGCTGTCACCCGCTGCTGAACACATAGGCAGTGTGGAGGGAACGCGGGGAAGTGAAACATCTCAGTACCCGCAGGAAGAGAAAACAACCGTGATTCCGGGAGTAGTGGCGAGCGAAACCGGATGAGGCCAAACCAGTCACGTGTGATACCCGGCAGGGGTTGCGTGGTTGGGGTTGTGGGATCTCTCTTTCACAGTCTGCCGGCTGTGAGACGAGTCAGAAACCGTTGATGTAGGCGAAGGACATGCGAAAGGTCCGGCGTAGAGGGTAAGACCCCCGTAGCTGAAACATTAGCGGCTCGTTTGAGAGACACCCAAGTAGCACGGGGCCCGAGAAATCCCGTGTGAATCTGGCGGGACCACCCGTTAAGCCTAAATATTCCCTGGTGACCGATAGCGGATAGTACCGTGAGGGAATGGTGAAAAGTACCGCGGGAGCGGAGTGAAATAGTACCTGAAACCGTGTGCCTACAAGCCGTGGGAGCGTCGCTGTATGTGCTTGCACATGCAGTCGTGACTGCGTGCCTTTTGAAGAATGAGCCTGCGAGTTTGCGGTATGTTGCGAGGTTAACCCGTGTGGGGAAGCCGTAGCGAAAGCGAGTCCGAATAGGGCGTTGAGTAGCGTGCCCAAGACCCGAAGCGGAGTGATCTAGCCATGGGCAGGTTGAAGCGGAGGTAAGACTTCGTGGAGGACCGAACCCACCAGGGTTGAAAACCTGGGGGATGACCTGTGGTTAGGGGTGAAAGGCCAATCAAACTCCGTGATAGCTGGTTCTCCCCGAAATGCATTTAGGTGCAGCGTCGTGTGTTTCTTGCCGGAGGTAGAGCACTGGATAGGCGATGGGCCCTACCGGGTTACTGACCTTAGCCAAACTCCGAATGCCGGTAAGTGAGAGCGCGGCAGTGAGACTGTGGGGGATAAGCTCCATGGTCGAGAGGGAAACAGCCCAGAGCATCGACTAAGGCCCCTAAGCGTGTGCTAAGTGGGAAAGGATGTGGAGTCGCAGAGACAACCAGGAGGTTGGCTTAGAAGCAGCCACCCTTGAAAGAGTGCGTAATAGCTCACTGGTCAAGTGATTCCGCGCCGACAATGTAGCGGGGCTCAAGCACACCGCCGAAGTCGTGTCATTGCAGTAATACTCCCAACGGAGGCTGTGATGGGTAGGGGAGCGTCGTGTGCCGGGTGAAGCAGCCGTGGAAACGAGTTGTGGACGGTTCACGAGTGAGAATGCAGGCATGAGTAGCGATACACACGTGGGAAACGTGTGCGCCGATTGACTAAGGGTTCCTGGGTCAAGCTGATCTGCCCAGGGTAAGTCGGGACCTAAGGCGAGGCCGACAGGCGTAGTCGATGGACAACCGGTTGATATTCCGGTACCCGCTTTGAAACGCCCAGTATCGAATCCATTAATGCTAAGGCCGTGAAGCCGGCCTGGAGTCTTCGGACGAAGGGACGTGGTGGAGCCGCCGATCCAAGGTGGTAGTAGGTAAGCGATGGGGTGACGCAGGAAGGTAGTCCAGCCCGGGCGGTGGTTGTCCCGGGGTAAGGGTGTAGGCCGTGTGGTAGGTAAATCCGTCACACGTTAAGGCTGAGACCTGATGCCGAGCCGATTGTGGTGAAGTGGATGATCCTATGCTGTCGAGAAAAGCCTCTAGCGAGTTTCATGGCGGCCCGTACCCTAAACCGACTCAGGTGGTCAGGTAGAGAATACCGAGGCGTTCGGGTGAACTATGGTTAAGGAACTCGGCAAAATGCCCCCGTAACTTCGGGAGAAGGGGGGCCATTTCCGGTGATGAGACTTGCTCTCTGAGCTGGGGGTGGCCGCAGAGACCAGCGAGAAGCGACTGTTTACTAAAAACACAGGTCCGTGCGAAGCCGTAAGGCGATGTATACGGACTGACGCCTGCCCGGTGCTGGAACGTTAAGGGGACCGGTTAGTCGACCTTCGGGTCGGCGAAGCTGAGAACTTAAGCGCCAGTAAACGGCGGTGGTAACTATAACCATCCTAAGGTAGCGAAATTCCTTGTCGGGTAAGTTCCGACCTGCACGAATGGCGTAACGACTTCTCGACTGTCTCAACCATAGGCCCGGTGAAATTGCATTACGAGTAAAGATGCTCGTTTCGCGCAGCAGGACGGAAAGACCCCGGGACCTTTACTATAGCTTGATATTGGTGTTCGGTTCGGCTTGTGTAGGATAGGTGGGAGACTTTGAAGCGGCCACGCCAGTGGTTGTGGAGTCATTGTTGAAATACCACTCTGGTCGTGCTGGATGTCTAACCTGGGTCCGTGATCCGGATCAGGGACAGTGTCTGGTGGGTAGTTTAACTGGGGCGGTTGCCTCCTAAAGAGTAACGGAGGCGCCCAAAGGTTCCCTCAGCCTGGTTGGCAATCAGGTGTTGAGTGTAAGTGCACAAGGGAGCTTGACTGTGAGACTGACGGGTCGAGCAGGTACGAAAGTAGGGACTAGTGATCCGGCGGTGGCTTGTGGAAGCGCCGTCGCTCAACGGATAAAAGGTACCCCGGGGATAACAGGCTGATCTTCCCCAAGAGTCCATATCGACGGGATGGTTTGGCACCTCGATGTCGGCTCGTCGCATCCTGGGGCTGGAGTCGGTCCCAAGGGTTGGGCTGTTCGCCCATTAAAGCGGTACGCGAGCTGGGTTTAGAACGTCGTGAGACAGTTCGGTCCCTATCCGCTGTGCGCGTAGGAGTCTTGAGAAGGGCTGTCCCTAGTACGAGAGGACCGGGACGGACGAACCTCTGGTGTGCCAGTTGTCCTGCCAAGGGCATGGCTGGTTGGCTACGTTCGGAAAGGATAACCGCTGAAAGCATCTAAGCGGGAAGCCTGCTTCGAGATGAGGGCTCCCTCCCCCTTGAGGGGTTAAGGCTCCCAGTAGACGACTGGGTTGATAGGCCAGATATGGAAGCGCCGTAAGGTGTGGAGTTGACTGGTACTAATAGGCCGAGGGCTTGTCCTCAGTTGCTCGCGTCCACTGTGTAGGTTCTGAAGTAACGACCTGTGATTGCGCCGGGTTGTCATCTTCATAGTGTTTCGGTGGTCATAGCGTTAGGGAAACGCCCGGTTACATTCCGAACCCGGAAGCTAAGCCTTTCAGCGCCGATGGTACTGCAGGGGGGACCCTGTGGGAGAGTAGGACGCCGCCGAACAAATTGTGAAAAGCCCCGTGGGAACTTCGGTTCCCACGGGGCTTTTTGTGTTTCCGTGATCTTGGGGACCCGCGGTACGGTGTGGCCGGCGAGGCAGGTAAGGTCAAGGGGCATCGTTGGTACATTTCCCCACAGGAGGCCTCGCGTGGAGGTCCAGGAGACGCGGGTCCAGACGGATCGTGTCCTCACCATCCCGAATATTCTGAGCATGGCTCGCCTCCTCGGCGTGCCGTTGTTCCTGTGGTTGGTCCTGTGGCCGGAATTCGGGGGTCCGAAGGTCGATGGCTGGGCGCTGCTGGTCCTGGCGCTGAGCGGCGTCAGTGACTATCTGGACGGCATGCTCGCCCGGCGCTGGAACCAGATCAGCAGCCTGGGCCGGATCCTCGACCCGGCCGCCGACCGCCTGTACATCCTCTCCACTCTGGTCGGTCTGACCTGGCGCGAGATCCTGCCGCTTTGGCTCACCGCGGCCCTGCTGGCACGGGAACTGATGCTGCTGATCGCGGTCGGATTCCTCGGACGCCACGGCTACGGGCCTCCCCAGGTGAACTTCCTGGGCAAAGCGGCTACGTTCAACTTGATGTACGCCTTCCCGTTGCTCCTGCTGAGCGACGGAAGCGGCTGGCTTCACACGCTTGCTGCTGTTTTCGGATGGGCGTTCGCAGGATGGGGTACGGCGCTCTACTGGTGGGCAGGGATCCTCTACGTGGTCCAGGTCCGCCGACTCATCCGGGCGGACGCCACCGCCGACTGACCTCTCCGAAATGGCAGCTTGTGCCAAGGGCCGGCGCCCGTACGTGAAAGCAGCAACAGTGGGCGCTGTGGACAAGTGAAGTCGGCAAGACCGTCGTCTCTTAGAGGAGGACGCTTCCGACATGAAGGCCGTTGTGATGGCCGGCGGCGAAGGAACACGACTTCGCCCCATGACGTCCAGCATGCCCAAGCCCCTGCTTCCGGTCGCGAATCGGCCGATCATGGAGCATGTACTCAGGCTGCTGAAACGGCATGGTCTCAATGAGACCGTCGTGACCGTGCAATTCCTTGCCTCACTCGTCAAGAACTATTTCGGCGACGGAGAAGAGCTCGGAATGGAGCTCACCTACGCGAATGAGGAAAAGCCGCTCGGCACCGCAGGCAGTGTGAAGAACGCCGAGGAAGCGCTCAAGGACGATGCCTTCCTCGTCATCTCCGGTGACGCGCTCACCGACTTCGATCTCACCGATCTGATCCGGTTCCACAAGGAAAAGGGCGCCCTCGTCACCGTCTGTCTCACCCGGGTCCCCAATCCGCTCGAGTTCGGTATCACCATCGTCGACGAGGCAGGCAAGGTCGAGCGTTTTCTGGAGAAACCCACCTGGGGACAGGTCTTCTCGGACACCGTCAACACCGGCATCTACGTCATGGAGCCGGAGGTCTTCGACTACTTCGAACCCGATGTGCCGGTGGACTGGTCCGGCGATGTCTTTCCACAGCTCATGAAGGAAGGCAAGCCGATCTACGGCTATATCGCCGAGGGCTACTGGGAGGATGTCGGCACGCACGAGAGCTATGTGAAGGCCCAGGCCGATGTGCTCGAAGGCAAGGTCGACGTCGAAATCGACGGCTTCGAGATCTCGCCGGGCGTATGGGTCGCCGAGGGCGCCGAAGTGCATCCTGACGCGGTGCTGCGCGGTCCGCTGTACATCGGCGACTACGCCAAGATCGAGGCGGATGTGGAGCTTCGTGAGCACACCGTCGTCGGCTCCAATGTCGTCGTCAAAAGCGGTGCGTTCCTGCACCGCGCCGTCGTGCACGACAACGTCTACATCGGTCAGCAGAGCAATCTGCGCGGCTGCGTGATCGGCAAGAACACCGACATCATGCGGGCCTCCCGCATCGAGGACGGTGCCGTCATCGGCGACGAATGCCTGATCGGTGAAGAATCGATCGTGCAGGGGAACGTGCGGGTCTATCCGTTCAAGACCATCGAGGCCGGTGCGTTCGTCAACACCTCGGTGATCTGGGAATCCCGCGGCCAGGCGCATCTGTTCGGCGCCCGGGGGGTGTCCGGGATCCTCAACGTCGAGATCACGCCGGAGCTCGCCGTACGGCTCGCGGGCGCGTATGCCACCACGCTCAAGAAGGGCTCCACGGTCACCACCGCGCGTGACCACTCCCGAGGCGCCCGGGCGCTCAAGCGTGCCGTGATCTCCGCGCTGCAGGCCAGCGCCATTGACGTACGCGACCTGGAGAACGTCCCGCTGCCGGTCGCCCGCCAGCAGACCGCCCGCGGCAGCGCCGGCGGCATCATGGTCCGTACGACGCCCGGCGTGCCGGACTCCGTCGACATCATGTTCTTCGACGAACGGGGCGCGGACCTCTCACAGGCCGGCCAGCGCAAGCTCGACCGGGTCTTCGCCCGCCAGGAGTACCGTCGCGCCTTCCCCGGCGAGATCGGTGACCTGATCTTCCCCGCCAGCGTCTTCGACTCCTATACCGGCTCCCTGCTGCGGGCCGTGGACACCACAGGCATCAGCGACTCCGGGCTGAAGGTCGTCGTGGACGCCTCGAACGGCAGCGCCGGGCTGGTCCTGCCCAGCCTGCTGGGACGGCTCGGCGTCGACTCGCTGACGATCAACCCCGGACTCGACGAATCCCGGCCGACCGAGACCGCCGACGCCCGGCGGGCCGGGCTCGTCCGGCTCGGCGAGATCGTGGCCTCGGCGCGGGCCGCCTTCGGGGTGCGCTTCGACCCCGTGGGCGAGCGGCTGTCCCTGGTGGACGAACGCGGCCGGATCATCGAGGACGACCGCGCACTGCTGGTCATGCTGGATCTGATCGCGGCAGAACGGCGCACCGGCCGGGTGGCGCTGCCGGTGACCACGACCCGCATCGCCGAGCAGGTGGCGGCGTACCACGGGACGCAGGTGGAGTGGACGACGACCTCGCCCGACGATCTGACCCGTGTGGGGCGTGACGACGGCACGGTCTTCGGCGGGGACGGCATGGGCGGCTTCCTCATTCCCGAGTTCAGCAGCGTCTTCGACGGCGCGGCCGCGTTCGTCCGGCTGATCGGCCTGGTGGCCCGTACCCAGCTCACCCTGAGCCAGATCGACGCACGGATCCCGCGGGCACACGTCCAGCGCCGTGACCTGGCCACCCCGTGGGCGGTGAAGGGACTGGTCATGCGGCACGTCGTCGAGGCGGCCGGCGACCGGGACGTGGACACCACCGACGGCGTCCGTGTCGTGGAGAGCGACGGCCGCTGGGTTCTGGTGCTGCCCGACCCCGCCGAGGCGGTCACCCACCTGTGGGCAGAGGGGCCGGATGACGCCTCCGCCCAGCAGCTGCTGGACGACTGGTCCGCAGTGGTGGACAGCGCAGGACGCTGACCCGGACCCCACCGGCGCGCCGTGAACCGGCACGCCGGTGGGGCCATTGGGAGACTGTCCGACCGACGTGCGACGATGTGCGTCATGTCGCAGCAGCGCCCCGATCGGAGCAGCCCGAACGCGTCGTCCGCGCGCCCCGATGCGTCCATGTCGCTGCTGACCAACGTGATGGATCACAGCCTCGACGAGGGATACGCCGAGGCCGCCGCGCGGAAGTCGGAAACCGGGGTGCGCGGTCTGCCGCGTACCCTGCGCGCGAAGCTGGGTCTCGCCGCCGGTCTGGTGCTCGCCGCGGTCGTGGTGACGGTCGGGGCGGCGCAGGCGCAGATATCGGCACCGACGCTCGCCAAGGAGCGCGAAGAGCTGATCCACCGCATCCAGAAGGGCACCGGCGAGGCGGACCGGCAGCAGCATCGGGTCGACGCGCTGCGCGACGACGTCAGCAGGATGCAGCGCGAGGCGCTGAAGCAGCACGGCGGCGGCAAGGCCGAGCTGCTGGCGCTGCTGTCCGGTTCGACGCAGGTCACCGGGCCGGGGGTGAAACTCGTCGTGGACGATGCCAAGGGCGCGGAGTCCAGCGGCGGCGGACCGCGCGAGAGCAGTGGTTTCTCGGACACCGGCCGGGTACGCGACAGGGATATGCAACGCGTGGTCAACGGCCTGTGGGCGTCCGGTGCGGAGGCGATCTCCGTCAACGGGCAGCGGCTTACGTCACTCTCGGCGATCAGAGCCGCAGGAGACGCCATACTGGTCGACAACAAACCGCTGGTGCCGCCCTACACGGTGCTGGCGGTGGGGGACGGGCAGCGGCTGAGCACCGCGTTCCAGGACAGCGCCGACGGTCAGTACCTGCATGTGCTGCAGGAGAACTACGGCGTGCGCACCAGGATTTCCGCGGAGAACGAGGTCACCCTGCCGCCCGCGCCCAGCTTGATCGTACGTACCGCAAAGCCGCAGGCCGGTGCCGCCAAGACGGACGGCGCCGACAAGGGGAAGGGCACATCGTGATCGCCGTACTGGGCCTCATCGTGGGAGTCGTGGTCGGACTTGTCGTCCGCCCCGTGGTGCCGACGGTGGTCGAGCCCTACTTGCCGATCGCTGTCGTCGCGGCGCTGGATGCCGTGTTCGGCGGTCTGCGCGCGATGCTGGACGGCATCTTCGACGACAAGGTCTTCGTGGTCTCGTTCCTGTCGAACGTGGTCGTCGCCGCGCTGATCGTCTTCCTCGGCGACAAGTTGGGCGTCGGCGCCCAACTCTCCACGGGCGTCGTCGTGGTGCTGGGCATCCGGATCTTCTCCAACGCCGCCGCGATCCGCCGGCACGTCTTCAGGGCGTGAGACGGATGGCGACGGACGAGACCCCGCAGCCGGAGAAGAAGCCGGAGCAGCCGGAGACGGAGCAGGGCCAGGGCCAGGACGAGAGTCAGGACCAGGGCCGGAGCCAGGAGCACGGCGGCCAGAGCCAGGACCAGGGCAGGAGCCGGGAGCAGAGCCAGGACCGGGGCCCGGCCGGCCGGCGGCCGATGCCGCCCGAGAGTCCGGGCGCCCCCGAGCGGGCGGAAGCCGACGAGACGACCGAGGCTCAGGAACCGGACAGTACTGGACACAAGAAGGACAAAGGGGCAGACTCCTCGACTCCGGACGCGGTTGCGGAGGACGGGAGTGCAGCACGCCCGAAATCCGGTCGGGAGCGGCTCGTTGCGAGTCTGTGGCCGCCCCGCCTGACCCGGGCTCAACTGATCGTTGCGCTGCTGCTGTTCATTCTCGGCCTCGGCCTGGCGATTCAGGTACGTTCCACGAGTGACAGCAGTGCGCTGCGAGGTGCGCGCCAGGAGGACTTGGTGCGCATTCTGGACGAGCTGGACAACCGTTCCCAGCGGTTGACCGACGAACAGCGGCGACTGGAAGGGCAGAAGACCGAGCTGGCGAACAGCTCGGACCAGGCCGAGGAGGCCCGTAAACAGACCGTGGAGAAGGAACAGCAGCTGGGCGTGCTGGCCGGGACCGTCGCGGCGCAAGGGCCCGGCATCAACCTGACCATCGACGACCCGGCGCACTCCGTCGAGGCGGACAAGCTGCTGGACACCATCCAGGAGCTGCGGGCGGCCGGCGCCGAAGCCATCCAGGTCAACGATGTCCGGGTCGTCGCGAACACCTCTCTGTCGGACGTCCGCGGTGGCGTGGGGATCGACGGCAAGCGTGTCACCCAGCCGTACCGCTTCAAGGTGATCGGTAAGCCGGAGGATCTGGAACCGGCGCTGAACATCCCCGGCGGAGTGGTCCAGACTCTGGAAAAGGAGCAGGCCAAGGTGTCTGTGACCCGTGAAAAGAAGATCATTGTGGATGCCTTGCGAGCGGCGAAGCGGCCTGACTACGCTCGGTCGTCATCGCAGTGAGGCGTACAGGGATGTCGAGTGCCCGGCGAGGGCATGAGGTAGCGGGGGGTCGACGCACCGTGCGTGTGGTGTGTGGTGGAAACTGTCTGAAGGCCACGGACGTTCACAGGATGTCCGGATGGGCCGGTGTGTGCATCGAGGGTTCGTCCTGCCCCACGGGCGGGTCTGTTTCGTTCAAGGGGAATCGCCCGTGAAGTTGTTTGGAAAGCTGTTCGGCAAGAGCGCGCGCCAGGAGGGCGGCAGCGGCTCCGCGCGGCACCGCGCTCCGCGCCAGCCCGACGAGAGTGGCGCTTCCGAGGACCGTCCGCTCTTCCGTGACGAGGTCAGCGGGCCGTCCGGGGGGCACGGCGCGGATTCTGTTGACCCCTCCGTGCCCGGCCGCATAGGTTCCCAGGAACCATCGGCCGCACGCACGGGTGGAGGGTCAGCCTTGCCGGTTTGTACGAGGTGTGGCAGCCGGAACGCCGAGGCGAGCCGGTTCTGCTCCAACTGTGGTGCGCCGCTGCGCCCGGGCGCCCAGCCCGAGCGGCCGTCCGAGACGACGTCGACCATCTCCATTTCGGGGCTGGAGGCCTACGACTCGGAGACGACGGGCCAGAATCTGACGCCGTCGCTGTCCCCCGAGGCCCAGGCGGCCGTCGACGCCCTTCCCCTGGGATCGGCGCTGCTGGTCGTCCGCCGGGGTCCGAATTCGGGCAGCCGCTTCCTGCTGGACGGCGAGCTGACGACGGCGGGCCGGCATCCGCAGGGCGACATCTTCCTCGACGACGTGACGGTCTCGCGCCGGCATGTGGAATTCCGCCGGGGCCCGGACGGTCTCTTCACGGTCGCCGACGTCGGCAGCCTGAACGGCACCTACGTCAACCGTGAGCGGATCGACTCCGTCGTCCTCGCCAATGGCGACGAGGTCCAGATCGGCAAGTTCCGCCTGGTCTTCTACGCAAGCCAGCGAGGCGCCGGTATCTGACCGGCCGGGGAAGGCATATGCGCCATACACCGAAAGGCGGTGCCGGCCCGTCCGGCACCGCCTCCTCGGACGGCAAGCCGGTGAGCATCGGCACGGTGCTCACCCTGCTGCGCGAGGAGTTTCCCGAGGTCACCATCTCCAAGATTCGCTTCCTGGAGGCCGAGGGGCTGGTCGAGCCGAAGCGCACGCCTTCCGGATACCGCAAATTCACGCCGGCCGACGTGGAGCGGCTGGCGAACGTCCTGCGGATGCAGCGGGACCACTATCTGCCGCTGAAGGTCATCCGGGAGCATCTGGATGCCCTGGAGCGCGGTGAGCAGGTGCAGCTGCCGGCTCCGGCCACACCCTCGCGGGATCTTGTCGAGGGCGTCCACGACGCGGGCGCGGAGCGCCCTACGGCTGCCCGGATCGGCCGCGCCGAGCTGCTGGCCGCCGCGGAGGTGGACGAGGCGACGCTCGCCGACTGGGAGTCGTACGGACTCATCGTCTCCCATGCGGAGGGCGGATACGACATCGAGGCCGTCACGGTGGCCAAACTTGTCGCGGACCTGGGCCGTTTCGGTCTCGAACCGCGGCATCTGCGTGCGGTGAAGGCGGCTGCCGAGCGTGAGGCGGGCCTGGTCGAACAGGTCGTTGCACCCCTTCGGCGGCACCGTAACCCACAGACCAGAGCGCATGCCGAGGCGACCGCCAGGGAGCTGGCGACGCTGTCCGTACGGCTGCACGCGGCCCTCCTGCAGAGCGCCCTGCGGGTCCGGCTGTAGTGAGCAAACGAGTGCCCGACTACCCAAACCTGCCGGGCACGTCCTAGGGTTGCTGTGTGAACGAGCTCGACGTCGTGGGTGTCCGGGTGGAAATGCCTTCCAGCCAACCGATCGTGCTCCTGCGGGAGGTGGGAGGCGATCGTTACTTGCCCATTTGGATCGGGCCAGGGGAGGCCACCGCCATCGCTTTTGCCCAGCAGGGCATGGTCCCTGCCAGGCCGCTGACGCACGACCTTTTCAAGGACGTGCTCGAAGCGGTGGGCCAGGAACTGACGCAGGTCCGCATCACGGATCTGCGCGAGGGGGTTTTCTATGCCGAACTCGTCTTCGCGAGCGGAGTCGAGGTCAGCGCGCGTCCGTCCGACGCCATAGCGCTGGCGCTGCGCACCGGAACGCCGATCTTCGGTACCGACGGTGTGCTGGACGACGCGGGGATCGCCATCCCGGACGAGCAGGAGGACGAGGTGGAGAAGTTCCGCGAGTTCCTCGACCAGATCTCTCCCGAGGACTTCGGCACCAACAGCCAGTGATTCCGGCCGGTCGAACCACCTGTTTCCGGCCAAACAATTAGCCGTTCCCCGTGCGGGGTCACGAGAAACCACTCGTAGGGTGATTATCACTCGGCGTGGCGAGCGCGGCGATCGTTGACGCACCCCGAGTGACTGCATACCGTCGATATGGCAGGTCCCGTCCGGGACGTGGAGGACGGAGGGCGGCGTGGCAATCACCGGCGACGGTATGGCGGCGGAAGGGGCGTTGCCGCTCCACTCGGGCGCGGCAGCGAACCATGCCCCGGCACCGGCCGCGGCGGTGTCGGGGGACTGCGAGGCGCAGAACATCGGCTATCGCGGCCCGACCGCCTGTGCGGCAGCGGGCATCACCTATCGGCAGCTCGACTACTGGGCGCGTACCGGCCTGGTGGAGCCGAGCATCCGGCCGGCGTACGGCTCCGGCACCCAGCGGCTCTACAGCTTCCGGGACGTCGTGGTTCTCAAGATCGTCAAGCGGCTGCTGGACACCGGGGTGTCGCTCCAGAACATCCGGACCGCCGTGCAGCATCTGCGGGCGAGGGGGCTGGCGGATCTGACGCGGATGACGCTGATGAGCGATGGGGCGACCGTCTACGAGTGCACCTCGCCCGACCAGGTCGTGGATCTGCTCCAGGGCGGCCAGGGCGTCTTCGGGATCGCCGTGGGCGTGGTGTGGCGGGACGTGGAGGGTGCGCTGTCACAGCTCCACGGGGAGCGTGTGGACACCGGCGAGACGCTGGTCGGGAAGAACCCGCACGACGAGCTGGCGCGACGGCGCAACCGGGCCGGCTGAGCCCCCGGCGGTGAGCGCGGCCCGGCATCGGGCCGATTGTCAGTGGCATGGGGCAGCATCGGAGATGTGAGACCTGCGCCGACGATCCTGCATCTGGACATGGATGCGTTCTTCGCGGCCGCCGAACAGGCGGCCAAGCCGAGTCTGCGGGGAAAGCCCGTGGTCGTCGGCGGGATCGGCGCGCGCGGAGTGGTCTCCACGGCCTCCTACGAAGCCCGGGTGTTCGGCGTCCGCTCGGCGATGCCCACGGCCCAGGCGCGCCGGCTGTGCCCCAATGCCGCCTATCTGGCCCCTCGCTTCACGCTGTACCGCCAGGTGAGTGAGGCGGTGATGGAGCTGCTGCATGCGCTGTCGCCGCTGGTGGAGCCGCTCAGCCTGGATGAGGCGTTCGTCGATCTGGAGGCCGGTGGGGTGCCGCCCGAGACCGGGGCCGTACGGGCCGTGGGGGAGCAGTTGCGGCGCGATATCCGGGTTACCACGGGGCTGACCGGCTCGGTGGGGCTCGCCGGGGCCAAGATGCTGGCGAAGATCGCCTCCGAGGCGGCCAAGCCGGACGGGCTGGTGGTGATCGAGCCCGGCACCGAGCGGGAGCTGCTGGGCCCGATGACGGTGCGGACGCTGCCCGGGGTGGGCCCCGCGACGGCCGAGACGCTGCGCCGGGCCGGGATCCACACCGTCGCGGAGACCGCGGAGGCCGGCGAGGCCGAGCTGGTGCGCCTGCTGGGCAGGGCGCACGGTGCCGGGCTCTACGCCATGGCGCTGGGCCGGGACGACCGCCCTGTGGTGGCCGAGCGGGACGCGAAGTCCATCTCGGTCGAGGACACCTTCGAGGTCGATCTGACCGACCGGGCGCGGGTGCGCAGCGAGGTGCTGCGGCTGGCAGACCGCTGCGTACAGCGGCTGCGGGCGGCCGGGCGCTCCGGGCGAACGGTGGTGATCAAGGTGCGGAACTACGACTTCTCGACGCTGACCCGCTCCGACACGTTCCGGGGGCCCACCGACGACCCTGCGGTGATCCGGGAGGCCGCCGTACGGCTGCTGGAGACGGTGGACACCACCGGCGGCGTCCGGCTGCTGGGTGTGGGGGTCAGCGGGCTGGCCGACTTCACACAGGAGGATCTGTTCGCCCAGGTGGCGACGGAGCGGGAGGCGGCGGCGACCGCGAGGGCGGCGGAGGCGGACGGAGGCGGGGCACCGGTGCAGGAAGCCGGGGAGGAGCTGCCGAGGCGCTGGCACCCGGGCCTGGACGTCGTGCACGACGAGTACGGTGCCGGCTGGGTGCAGGGGAGCGGGGTGGGGAGAGTGACCATCCGTTTCGAAACGCCGTGGTCCGCACCGGGAAGGGTGCGGACCTTTGCTGTCGAGGACCCGGCGCTGCGGCCGGGGGAGCCCCTGCCGCTGGTGGGCGGGGGGCCGGCGGATGCTCAGTCGTCCGAGCCGGCGATCTTGCCGAAGTCGCTGTCGCCGGAACCGGGCGAGGACACCGGATCGGTGGGGGAGGAGATATCCAAGCGGTAGTGGTGGTAGAGCTGGAGCTCTTGCTCGGGGGAGAGATGGCGGCCCACGCCGAAGTCCGGCGCGTCCTTGATCAGCTTGCGGTCGTAGGGAATGTGCAGGCCCTCACCGACCATTTTGCTGGGCTCGAGGGGGACGAACGCGTCCCGGCTGAAAAGTCCGGTGCGCACGGCCGCCCACTCCGGTTCCCCCGTCGCGTCGTCGAGATAGACCTCGTCGATCGTGCCTATTTTCGCGCCGTTCCGGTCGAACGCTTTGCGGCCGATCAGGCTCCGGGGATCGATATCGGTTTGCACGGCCCCTCCAATTGGTCGCAACTGCCCTGTGACAACTACCAAACGGCACATTTCATGCCCCGGCCACTCGAAGGATCCCTCGAGTGCGGCGCTGGTAGGCTGGCGAATGGCCGTAGACCCCGTGCGGGAGAGTCCTTGTCGTTCGCGACCAGGGCGCCGAAGGAGCAAATCCTCCCCGGAATCTCTCAGGCACACGTACCGCATGGACGAGGTCACTCTGGAAAGCAGGGCGGGCCGCGGAAGGCACAGCTCCGGGACCCCTCCTCACCGACGGTGAAAGCCGGGCCGCCTCGCGCGGGCCGGTGAAGCTCTCAGGTTGAGATGACAGAGGGGGAGGCCGTCCGGGCACCCGCGCCGTGGTGCCCCTCGTAGGTCGTACCGACCAGGAGGCCCCCGCAGATGAGCACCAATCGCATCTCCCTTACCGAGCTGGAAAGCGGCACCCCCTTCGCGCGCCGGCACATCGGTCCCGACCACGAGGCGCAGGCGAAGATGCTCGCGCAGGTCGGTTTCGGTTCGCTGGACGAACTGACCGCCACCGCCGTACCCGACGTGATCAAGAGCGCGGAGGCGCTCGGCCTGCCGCAGGCCCGTACCGAGGCCGAGGTCCTGGCGGAGCTGCGCGGCCTCGCGGACCGTAACCAGGTGCTGTCGTCCATGATCGGACTCGGCTACTACGGCACGTTCACCCCGACGGTGATCCTGCGGAACGTCATGGAGAACCCGGCCTGGTACACCGCGTACACGCCCTACCAGCCGGAGATCTCGCAGGGCCGCCTGGAGGCGCTGCTGAACTTCCAGACCATGGTCGCCGAGCTGACCGGGCTGCCCACTTCCGGCGCCTCCCTCCTGGACGAGGGCACCGCCGCGGCCGAGGCCATGGCGCTGTCCCGCCGGGTCGGCAAGGTCAAGCAGGGCGTCTTCCTGGTCGACGCCGACTGTCTGCCGCAGACCATCGCCGTGATCGAGACCCGCGCCGAGCCGACCGGCGTGGAGGTCGTGGTCGCGGACCTGAGCGCGGGGATTCCCGCCGAGGTCGCCGAGCGCGGCGTCTTCGGCGTACTGCTGCAGTACCCGGGCGCCTCCGGTGCGGTCCGCGACCCGCGTGCCGTCATCGAGCAGGCCCACGAGCTGGGCGCGATCGTCACCGTCGCCGCCGATCTGCTGGCCCTGACGCTGCTGGCCTCGCCCGGCGAGCTCGGTGCGGACATCGCGGTCGGCACCACCCAGCGCTTCGGCGTCCCGATGGGCTTCGGCGGCCCGCACGCCGGCTTCATGGCGGTACGTGACCAGTTCGCCCGCAGCCTGCCCGGCCGCCTGGTGGGCGTCTCCGTCGACGCCGACGGCAGCAAGGCCTACCGCCTCGCGCTGCAGACCCGTGAGCAGCACATCCGCCGCGAGAAGGCCACCAGCAACATCTGCACCGCGCAGGTGCTGCTCGCCGTCATGGCCGGGATGTACGCCGTCTACCACGGCCCCGAGGGCCTGCGGACCATCGCCCGGCGCACCCACCGCTATGCGGCGATCCTCGCCGAGGGCCTGCGGGCCGGCGGCGTGGAGATCGTGCACGGTGCGTACTTCGACACGCTGACCGCGCGGGTGCCCGGCCGGGCGGCCGAGGTCGTCGCCGCCGCCCGTCAGGCCGGTGTCAACCTCCGGCAGGTCGACGCCGACCTGGTCGGGATCGCCTGCGACGAGACCACCGGACGCGCCGAGCTGGCCGGTGTCTGGGGTGCCTTCGGCGTGCAGGGCGACATCGAGCAGCTGGACGCGGCCGTCGCCGAAGCGCTGCCGCAGACGCTGCTGCGCGGCGACGACTACCTCACCCACCCGGTGTTCCACCAGTACCGCTCCGAGACCGCGATGCTGCGCTACCTGCGCACCCTCGCCGACAAGGACTACGCGCTGGACCGCGGCATGATCCCGCTCGGCTCCTGCACGATGAAGCTGAACGCCACCACGGAGATGGAGCCGGTCACCTGGCCCGCCTTCGGCCAGCTGCACCCGTTCGCGCCCGCCGACCAGGCCGAGGGCTACCTCACGCTCATCCAGGAGCTGGAGGAGCGGCTGGCCGTCGTCACCGGCTACGACAAGGTCTCCCTCCAGCCGAACGCCGGCTCGCAGGGCGAGCTGGCGGGCCTGCTGGCCGTCCGTGCTTACCACCGCGCCAACGGCGACGAGCAGCGCACGGTCTGCCTGATCCCGTCCTCGGCGCACGGCACCAACGCCGCCAGCGCGGTGATGGCCGGCATGAAGGTCGTCGTCGTCAAGACCGGTGAGGACGGCGAGGTCGACGCCGACGATCTGCACGCCAAGATCGACAAGCACCGGGACGAGCTCGCGGTCCTGATGGTGACCTACCCCTCCACGCACGGCGTCTTCGAGGAGCACATCACCCAGATCTGCGCGACGGTGCACGACGCCGGCGGCCAGGTCTACGTCGACGGCGCCAACCTCAATGCGCTGGTCGGTCTCGCCGAGCCCGGAAAGTTCGGCGGCGACGTCTCGCACCTCAACCTGCACAAGACCTTCTGCATCCCGCACGGCGGCGGTGGCCCCGGCGTCGGCCCGGTCGGCGTCCGCGCCCACCTGGCGCCGTATCTGCCCAACCACCCGCTGCAGCCCGCCGCGGGCCCCGAGACGGGCGTCGGGCCGATCTCCGCGGCTCCCTGGGGCTCGGCCGGCATCCTGCCGATCTCCTGGGCGTACGTGCGGCTGATGGGCGGCGAGGGCCTCAAGCGCGCCACCCAGGTCGCGGTCCTGAGCGCCAACTACATCGCCAAGCGGCTGGAGGCGCACTACCCGGTGCTCTACACCGGCCCCGGCGGCCTGGTCGCCCATGAGTGCATCATCGACGTCCGGCCGCTGACCAAGGCGACCGGCGTGAGCATCGACGACGTCGCCAAGCGGCTGATCGACTACGGCTTCCACGCGCCGACGATGTCCTTCCCCGTGGCCGGCACGCTGATGATCGAGCCGACCGAGAGCGAGGACCTCGACGAGCTGGACCGCTTCTGCGACGCGATGATCGCCATCCGGGCGGAGATCGAGAAGGTCGGCTCGGGGGAGTGGGACAAGGACGACAACCCGCTGCGCAACGCCCCGCACACCGCGGCCGCGCTCGGTGGCGACTGGGCGCACCCGTACACCCGCGAGGAGGCCGTCTTCCCGGCCGGTGTCGACGCCGGCGAGAAGTACTGGCCGCCGGTGCGCCGCATCGACGGTGCCTTCGGTGACCGGAACCTCGTCTGCTCCTGCCCGCCGCTGGACGAGTACGACGGCTGATAGCGGCGGACAGCATCAAGGGCCCTCGGCAGGTGTGCCGGGGGCCCTGGTGTTACGCGCGCCGGGCGGCCGCAGGTCAGGCGGCGGCGGTGGCCCGGGCCCGGTGCGGGGCGATGACCTGCCCGTTCGGTAGCAGTTCACCGGTGTCCTCGAAGAGCAGGACGCCATTGCAGAGCAGGCTCCAGCCCTGCTCCGGGTGGTGCGCCACGAGATGTGCGGCCTCCCGGTCGGTGGAATCTGCTGACGGGCAGGGCGGTTGGTGCTGACACATGGAAGTTGTCTTTCGCTGCGGTGTGGTGAACGTCGTCGTGCGGCGCGATGAGGTGTTCATGGCCGCTCCCCCGTTTCCTTCGGTCGGTCCCAGTGTTGCCCCACGGAGGGGATTCCGCAGGGATTTCGCAGCAGCGGTACTCACTCGATACTGACGCGTCACCCGTGCGGGCGGTTGCTCTCAATTGCACTCCTTCCCAAGAGGATTGGGAGTGGCATCCCTGGGCTAGTCCGCGTGGGTGAGCGCGACAGCGTGCCCCGTGGCCGGAAGGGGCCACGGGGCATGGACCGGCGGGACGGCGGGCGCCGGTTCTCCGCGTGCGGGCGGGGCCGGTGCGGTGTATCAGGCGGGTTCGCGCAGGAGCGGGGCCGGGGCGAGCCGCAGAGCGAGCCGGGGGAGCAGATCGGCGAGGCGCTGCGGGCGGTGCGCGGCGATCCCCGGCGGGGCGGGCGCCAGCGGCACCAGCAGGTCACCGGCCGCGGGCAGCCCCTCGGCGCCGTCGGAGGCGGTGTCGTGATGCAGCCACAGGGTGAGCATGTACAGCTCGGGGACGGACAGCAGCCGCGGCTGGAGGGGCGTGGTGAGCGCCTCGGCCTGGGCGAGTGCCTGCTCGGTCGCGGCGACGTAGGGGCCGCCGCAGAAGCGCGCGAAGGTCCAGCCGTCGGCGGTGAGCCGGGCCTCGGCGGTCGCCACGGCACGCTCTCCGCCACGGACCAGGAACCGCCAGCCCGCCAAATGGGTGTGCGGGGTGCCGCCGGGCCGGCTGATGTCGTTCCAGACGTGCACCGGCAGCGGGTGATCGGGGCTGAGCGGCCCCTGATGGGTGCGGAGTGCGGAGACCGGGGCCTCGCGGACCGCGCCGGGAGAGCCGAGGGCGGCGAGGACGCTGCGCAGGGCAGGCGCAGGGGCAGGGGCAAGGAGCAGCGGCATGATGGGTCGCCTCTCACTTCGAGACACGGTGCGGCGCGGCGGGTGCAGACGGCGCTGTCTGCGGGCGGGGTCAGAGCGTGGCCGGCCGGGGCTGCGGCGCGGCGGGGTCAGCCGCTGGCCCCCGTGGCGGTGGAAACACCGGGACACTGGGCGCCAAGTCTCTGCCTCGTAAGCGGAGTTTATACGACGTATGTTCTGAAAGAGTTTCGGCTACCGGCCTTGCGGATTTTCGGCAAGGTGAAATCCAGACCCCTGCGCGAGGTGTTTTCCGCCGCTTTGTGCCGCGGCTTTATGAGGCCACCTCGTATTCCCTGACCGGCGCGGTAGGCCGGATCTCGCCGGTGATTCTCACCGGAGAAATGCGAGGGGCGAGGACCGACGAGATATGCCTGTGGGGCATGCCGGAGGCTGCACCACTTCGAGCCTATCGGCAGCCGCCCGTCCCCGACGCGTTATCGATCAGATTGCCGGGGCATCATCGACCGTAGCGCGAGCCCCGGCGGTGTCGGGGACGGCCCCAAGCAGCCCGTGGTAGCGGGCCGTTCACTCGAGGAAGGACCCTTCGATGGGGGAGAAGGTCGCCGCGGACGGGATCGACCTGGCGGACCGGGAGCGTTATCGAAGAAAGCTTCACGAGTGCCTTGAGGGATTGCAGAGGCTCCTGCGAGAGAAGCGATTCGACCGTCCCAGGAATCTCATGGGCCTGGAGATCGAACTCAATCTCGCCGGCGCCGACGGGCTGCCCCGCATGATGAACTCTCAAGTTCTCGAACGCATCGCCAGCGGTGATTTCCAGACGGAACTCGCCCAGTGCAATCTTGAGGTCAACATCCTCCCGCACCGTTTGAGCGGCCGGGTGCTGGACCAGCTCGCCGAGGAACTCCGTACGGGTCTCGGCTATGCGGAACGAAAGGCCCGCGAGGTCGCCGCCAGGATCGTGATGATCGGCATTCTGCCGACCCTGCACGCCAATGACCTCACGGCCGCCAGCCTCTCCGAGAACGACCGGTACGTCCTGCTCAACGACCAGATGCGGGCGGCCCGGGGAGAGGATTTCGCGCTCGACATCCGGGGCGTGGAGCATTTGGTCTCCCGCTCGCCCTCGATCGCGCCGGAGGCCGCCTGTACGTCGGTCCAGTTGCACCTCCAGGTGACACCGGGCCGCTTCGCCGCCGTCTGGAACGCGGCGCAGGCCATCGCCGCGGTGCAGGTGGCGGTCGGTGCGAACTCGCCGTTCCTCTTCGGCCGGGAGCTGTGGCGGGAGTCCCGGCCGCCGGTGTTCCAGCAGGCCACCGACACCCGCTCGCCGGAGTTGCAGGCCCAGGGGGTGCGCCCCCGTACCTGGTTCGGCGAGCGCTGGGTCGACTCCGCGTACGACCTCTTCGAGGAGAACGTGCGCTACTTCCCGCCGCTGCTTCCGGTGTGCGGGCCGCAGGAACCGCTGCGGGTCCTCGACGAGGGCGGGGTGCCCGACCTCGCGGAACTGACGCTGCACAACGGCACCGTCTACCGCTGGAACCGCCCCGTCTACGCGGTCGCCGACGGTGTCGCGCACCTCAGGGTCGAGAACCGGGTGCTGCCGGCCGGTCCCACCGTCGACGATGTCATCGCCAACACCGCCTTCTACTACGGCCTGGTGCGGGCCCTGGCCGAGGAGCCGCGCCCGGTGTGGAGCCGGCTTCCGTTCGCCGCCGCGGCCCGTAACTTCGACGCCGCCTGCCGGTACGGCATCGACGCCACCCTGGCCTGGCCCCGTCCCGGGCGGTCCGGCGGCCTCGCCGACATCCCGGCCGTACGGCTGGTACGCAAGGAGCTGCTGCCGCTGGCGGCCCGGGGACTGGACGCCTGGGGCGTGGAGCCGGCCGACCGTGACCACTATCTCGGCATCATCGAGGAGCGCTGCCGGCGACGGGTGAACGGGGCGTCGTGGCAGGCCGCGGCCTTCCATCACGCCCGGCGTCAGGGCCTGGACCGGGATGCCGCACTCGCCGCGATGACCCGGCGCTACGGCGAGCTGATGCACACCGGGACGCCGGTGCACACCTGGCCGGTCGCCTGGGCGGTCGGCGGGCGGTCCGCCGTACCGGGGCAGCGGCAGGCGGCGACCGAGGGGGCATAGCGGAGCGCCGTAGTGGAGCGGGAGGGAGTGCGGGGTGCTCAGCGGGGGCCCTTGGCGCCCGCCGTGATGATGGCCTTGAGGAGCACCCGGTGGAGCTGCGACGGGTCGTCGACCCGGTGTGCCGAGCCGCCGGTCGGTGCCACGATGCGCTGCAGTGCGGAGGTGTCGGCGTCCGGGCCGAGCGCGAGGGCGATGAGCGGCACCGGCCGCTTGGGGTCGGCCAGTTCCGTCAGCCGGGCGACCAGGCCGTCGAGGCCGATGCTGCCGGCGTCCTCGTTGGCGCTGTCGGTGACGAGGACCAGCGCGTTGAACTTCCCGCTCGCATACGTCGTGCGGGCCTTCTCGTACGCGGCGAGCGTGGTGTCGTAGAGGCCGGCGCCGCTGCGGGCCTCCGGGGTCAGTGAGTCGATCGCGGCGGTGAGCGCGTCCCGGTGGGTGGCGCCGTTCGTGTCCCGGTCGCCGAGGCGGCCGGTGGGCGCCACCTCGGCATAGTCCCTGGGGCCGTCCAGGAAGGTGGCGAATGTCCACAGCCCGAACTCGTCGTCGGGGGTGCAGGTGGCCAGCGCCTGGAGCAGGGAATTCCTGGCGAGTTGCATCCGGGTCCGGCCGCCCTGGGCCGGGACCGGGGCGCCCATCGACGCCGAGGCGTCCACGACCGTGGTGAGCCGGGTGCTCTGCACGGTGATCGTCCACATGCCCATGAGCGCCTGGAGTTCCCGGACCGTCGGCGGATCGGCGGGGCCGGCGGCGGAGGGCTGGGGCGCGCGCCCGCCGGCGGTGCGGATCACCCTGGCGTTCGCCCCGCCGTTGCCGTCCCGGAAGCCGTGGGCGCGCAGGATGCGCTGTCCGGCGGCCTCGCCCAGCAGCGTCATGAAGCGGTTGGCGGCGCGGGTCTGCTCGGGTCTCATGTCCTCGTCGTCGACCAGGACGTACGGGTAGTCGAGGCGGGCCGCGCCGTCCCGCGGATAGAACAGGTCGAGGGAGGGCCCGCTGCCCGACCCGGTGTTGTGGGCGTACGCCGCCTGCTCGGACAGCAGCAGCGCCCGGTTGCGGCTCGGATTGTCCCGGGCCGCACCGGAGTCGTCCTTCGGCAGGGTGGCCATCACGCCGCTGTCGCCGTCCGCGACCCGCTGGTGGAGGAGCTTTGCCGCCGCGGCGGTGCGGGTGTCGGCATCGTCGCCCTCCTTGCCGCCGGCGGCGCTGGTACGGGCCAGCGCGAGCAGCCCCGTGGCGCTGCGGGCCGGGTCGGCCATGCCCAGCCGCAGCGCGCCGGACGAGGTCGCGGCCCGGGTCAGCTCCGCCCAGCGGTAGGTCCTGGCCGGCCAGCCCAGCGACGTGGCGGCCGTGGGGACCGCGCCCAGCACGATCGGGGACGAGGCGATGGTGCCGGCGGTGGTCAGGGGGGTGCCGCGCTCGGCGCCGACGCGCTCCGCCCACAGGCTGGAATCCGGTATCCAGACCTGGAATTCGGGGTCGGCCGGCCGCTGTCCGAAGGCGTCGGCGAGGTCATGGGCAGCGCGCGCGGTGATCTGGACGTCCAGACATTTGCCGTCGGTACGTATCGCACCGTCGCGGGCCGTCCGGGCGACCGCTTCGAGCGCCGGGGCGATATCGGGCGCGGCGGCCACATCGAGCCGCGTCGAGTTGCCGTCGCACGGCCCCCCGAACGGGAGCAGGCCGCTGCGCAGCGCCACGACCGAGCCCGCCACAACGGCGAGCGCAAGTCCGGTGGCGAGGACGAGAGTGCGCCGGCGGGCCGGGTGACGGGACCCCGTGATCGCCGGTGCGGAGCCGTCGGGCAAGCTGTGTCGTCCCATTGCGGTAGCGCCTCTCCTACTCGGGGCTCGATCGGCAGTCGATGGGGAGAGGGCGGAGCGCGCCATGCGGATGGCGCGCTTCCCCGGCCTGTCGCGCGCGATCTTCGTACCTGCTGTCGAGACCCTAGCGGGGCGGTGGAGACGAAGAGGCGGTAATGCGGAAGTGGAGGAAGCGTGCAGTCGGATACAAGTCCCGTGGCCGATGCGGACGTTCCGGGCCAAGGCTCCGGTACGGGGACGGAGGGGGCGCCGTCCCGGAGCATCCTGCGGAGCGAAACGCTGATCGTGCTGGCGCTTTCGCTGGGTGCCAGTGCGCTGTCGGCGCTGATCAGCTTCGTCGGCTCGGTGACCAAGCCGGGCGGCCTCAAGCACCAGGCGGCGACGCTCAACCCCTCCCATGCGCACGGCCGGCCGTGGCTGGATCTGGCCTGGCAGCTGTTCGGGATCGCGACGGCGCTGGTGCCCGTGGCGCTGGTGGCGCATCTCTTGCTGCGGGAGCGGGCCGGCGGGCTGCGGGCGGTCGGCTTCGACCGCCGGCGGCCCGGCTTCGACCTGAGCCGCGGGGTCGGGATCGCGGCCGTCATCGGCGGCAGCGGTCTGCTGCTGTACCTGGGCGCGCGGGCGGCCGGAGCCAATCTGACGGTGGTGCCCGAGGCCTTGCCCGACGTGTGGTGGAAGATTCCGGTGCTGATCGCCTCCGCGGTGCAGAACGCCGTCCTGGAGGAGGTCGTGGTCGTCGGATATCTGCTGCGCAGACTGGGCCAGTTGGGCTGGTCGCCGATGGCGGCGCTCGCGGCCAGCTCGCTGCTGCGCGGTTCGTACCACCTCTACCAGGGCATCGGCGGCTTCTTCGGCAACATGGTGATGGGCGTGCTCTTCGTCCTGCTCTACCGGCGGTGGGGGCGGGTCGGGCCGCTGGTCGCCGCACACGCCCTGATCGACATCGTGGCGTTCGTGGGCTACGCGGTGCTCGCGGGCCACGTGGGGTGGCTGCCGACGAGGTGAGACGGGCGCGGCGCGGGACACCGCCCGTGCCTGCCGCGCCGCCCTGAAACCGCCGGTACGGGCGTCGGATCAGCCGCTGACCAGCAGCTCCCCGTCGATGACCGTGACCGCCGAACCGGTCAGCAGCGTACGGTCACCGCGCAGCTCGGTCCGTACGTATCCGGTGCGGGCGGCGCCCTGCAGGCCGACCAGTGCGGCACGGCCCAGGCGCGCCGACCAGAACGGTGCGAGCGCGGTGTGCGCGCTGCCGGTGACCGGGTCCTCGTCTATGCCCACCGCGGGGAAGAAACAGCGCGAGACGAAGTCATGGCCGCCGGCCGGGTCGTCGGCGCGCGCGGTGGCGATCACGCCGCGGCCGCCGTGCCCGGCCAGCGCCTTGAGGTCGGGCGACAGTGCGCGGACGGCCTTCTCGTCGGGGAGTTCGACCAGGAGGTCCCCGACATCGGGACCGGTGTCGTGCGCGGAGCGGATCTCGCAGCCCAGCGCCGCCGCGACGACCGGCGGCACCTCGACGGGGGTGAGCGGGGCGGTCGGGAAGTCCATGGTGATCGCCCCGCCGGCGTCGGCAGTGGTGGTCAGCACCCCGCTGCGGGTGCGGAAGCGGACCGTACCGGTGGCCGTGCCGGTGGTGTGCAGGACGTGCGCGGTGGCCAGCGTGGCGTGCCCGCACATGTTCACCTCCGCGGTGGGGGTGAGCCAGCGCAGCGCCCAGTCGGCGTCGCCGCCCTCGGGCAGCGGGTGGGCAAAGGCGGTCTCGGAGAGATTGACCTCGGTGGCGACCTGCTGGAGCCAGGCCGTATCGGGAAAGGCGCCGGAGTCGAGGAGCACGACTCCCGCGGGGTTGCCGGTGAACGGACGCGCGCTGAAGGCGTCGACGATACGAATCCTCATGGCGGCGAGCGTAGAGGTGCCGCGAAGCCGCAGACCAAGGCCAATTCGAGGGAATTGGACGGGGGAGGGGGGCGGGGGCCGTCTCTGGCACCCGCCGGTTTGCCGCACGCCCACCGTCCCGTCTCGCCGAAGGCTGACCGGCCTCATCGGACCTTGGAGGCATGAGCCGGACGGGCACCGGGCGCCGGGTCCCTCACTCCTGCGACGGTCTTGCGATCCGCTTCTCGAACCAGTGGTGGGCGTACGGCTCGTCGTTGAAGGCGGCGACCTCGCTGAAGCCGCAGGAGTGGTAGAGGGCGATCGCGTCCGTGAGCGCCCGGTTGGTGTCCAGACGCACGACGTCGTGGCCGTGCTGGGCGGCCCATGCTTCCAGCTCGGCCAGGATCCGGCGGGCGACGCCGAGGCCCCGGACGTGGGGTGCGACCCACATGCGTTTGATCTCGGCCGGGGCGCCGGGCGGCAGCTTGAGACCGGCGCAGCCGACGGGTTCGCCGTGCAACCGGGCGACCAGGAACGAGCCGTGCGGCGAGCGGAGTTCACCCGCGTCGGGCAGCAGGCTCTGCGCGGGGTCGAAGCCGGTCTCGAAGCGCTCCTGAAGTTCGCTGAAGTAGCACCGCAGGCAGCGCTGGGCGTCGGGGTGGTCCGGGTCGAGGGCGTCCAGCGTGACCGTCGCGGCGGTCAGCAGCCGGTCGACCTCGGCCATGGCGGCGACCAGCCGGGCGCGCTGGGCGGTGTTCAGCGGCTCCAGCAGCGAGCCGGCCAGCTCGTCACTGCGGCCATCGAGCACGGCGCGCTCCGTGCGGCCCGCGTCGGTGAGCCGGACGGTACGCACCCGCTTGTCCCGCGGTTGCGGTTCCACCGTCACCAGGCCGTCGGCCTCCAAGGAGCGCAGCATCCGGCTGACGTACCCCGAGTCGAGCCCGAGGCGCTCGCGCAGCCGCCGCACGTCCTGACCCTGCTCGCCGATTTCCCAGAGGAGCCGCGCCTCACCGATCGGCCGGTCGAGCCCCAGGTAGTGGTCGTGGAGCACGCCCACGCGTTCGGTGACGGTGCGGTTGAACCGCCGCACCTGGTTGATCTGCCCTGCATCCATTCTCTGACTCTAGTCAGGGAATGGATGCAGGGCCAGGGGCGGAAACGTCGGATGAGGCGCGAGGAAACGGCACGCCCACTGGTATCGCGGCCCGCCCCCATGCTGCACGTCAGTCTTCGTCCGAGCTGGACAGCGCCTCTGTGATCAAGCGGGTGGCGAAGTCGTGGTCGTCGGCGATCCGGTTGACGTGCTCCGCGAGCAGGACGGCCGTGGCTTCCAGGGGATTCATCTCGGCCTCGGTCCAGCGTCCGTACTGGGCGCGCCACAAGTTGGGGCTCAGGTCGGTGGCCGCGGCGACGAGCAGGCCGGTCATGGTGGGGATGACCTCGGGGCGGAAGGTCTTGGGCATCATGCGCATCGTGGCCACGAGGGGCGGCACCGAGTACTCGATGACGTCCTTGTCGTGATCCTCGCAGGCCAGCCGGAGCCACCTCATGAGCATGAAAATGAGCGTGCACGCGCCGTCCAGCAGTGCATCGATTCCCGTAGGGCCCAGGGACGCGGCGAACTGGTCGACCATTTGCTGCTGTTCGGGGTCGGTCTCGGTCCTGTTGTCGTAGACGGCCTTGAGCCGAGAGTCGATCATCATGAGCGCTGCGCCCACATCGCCGACGGGAGCGTACTTGGGGTCACAGGGCGATGGCACGGGACTCCTCCTCGTATGACTGCAGCGGGTGACGCGGCATGTTCGTACGGTAGACCGCCGATGGGGCGGGGGTCTGGCGAATCCCGATGGAGGGCGGGCTTTTGGCGGCTGCGCCACGCAACCTTGAGGCACCGCCCTGCCGGTCCGTTCGGGTCCTTTGCCCGAAGGAAGTCACAGGTCACCCGCCGGACATGCTTCCAGCGCTGCCGCCAGAAGGCATACCGCCGGCGGAAGATGCGGATCCGCGCTGTCGAGCACGAGGTCAATCGGACGGCGTGACCGAGGACCACGTGCCGAACCACTGCTCGGCGCCGTAGGCCTCATACCGCTCTACCTCGATGAACCCCAGCTTCGCCGCGAGGCGCATCGAGCGGACGTTGGCGGTCTGGGTGGCGAGCACCACTGGTTCGCCGGGAAGCGCGTCGGCGAACCAGTCGAGTGCCGCTGCGCACGCCTCGGCGGCGTATCCGCGTCCCCATGCCTGCGGCAGGAACAGGTAGCCGAGCTCGGCCTTCCCGGCAGCCTGACGAAGGTGCCCCGTTTCTCTGGTGAGTGTGATCTGGCCGATCATCGCTCCGTCGAGAGCGACTATGAAAAGGCCGGGGCGCCGGCTGGGTGCTTCGGGCGTCGCGCGTTCGAGCTCGTCACGCGGTCGAGGGCCGCCGAGGTAGGTGCCCACCTCTGGCGAGGCCAGCAGCTCGATGACCGCCGCACGGTCCCGGGCCTCGGGCTCACGGAGCACGAGCCTCTCGGTCCTGATCGGGGCAGGTGGCCAGGCGACGGGTCCGAGCTCAGTCATGCCGGCCAGTCAATCGGCAGGCTCGGCAGCGATCAAGAATCGCGGACCGATCAAGCCACCGGCCCGGGCCCGTACATCCACCGGCACAGGTCACTCAGGTATCGCTCAGGGCTTGCTTCGGCGAACAGTCCCGATATATCGTTGAGGCATCGCGACCGATCAAAGAAAGAAACGGAGGACGTCATCATGCGTTCCCAAGGACATGAACACGGACATGAGCACCGGCATGAACACTGCGGACCTGGCCGGCACGGCGGCCGCGGGGACTTCCCGGGTGGCTGGGAGCGGCGGCGCTCCGCCTTCGGCCCGTTCGGGCCGCCTTTCGGGGGCCCGCCCTTCGGTGGCGGCCGGGGGCGCGGCGGACCGCGTGGCCGGGCGCGACGCGGCGATGTGCGCGCCTCGATCCTGGCGCTGCTCAAGGACCGTCCGATGCACGGCTACGAAATGATCCAGGAGATCGCCGAGCGCAGCGGCGGGGCGTGGAAGCCCAGTCCCGGCTCGGTCTATCCGACGCTGCAGCTCCTGGAGGACGAGGGGCTGATCGCCAGTGCCAGTGAGGGCGGCAAGAAGCTGTTCTCGCTGACCGACGCCGGGCGCACCGAGGCCGACAGCGGTTCGGACGCCCCCTGGGAGGACGCCGGCCGCGGCGTCGACTGGGAGGCGATGAACGAGATCCGCAAGGCGGGCGGCGGCCTGGTCGAGGCGTTCCGGCAAGTGTGGGCCACCGGCAGTCCCGAACAGCGGGAGAAGGCCATGGCGGTGGTCAACAAGGCGCGCAAGGAGCTGTATCTGATCCTCGCCGAAGAGGACTGAGTGCGGGGTGAACAGGCCTGGTGGACGGCCTTCGGGGGGCAGAAGGAAAGCGTGGCCCCCCGAAGGTTCAGGCCACCAGGGCGGCGAGCCCGCGCAGTGACTCGTGCAGCGCGGCGCCCGCCGAGTCCTTGAGTTTGCCGGCCATCAGGGAGACCGCGGCGCCGGTGAACGTCCCGTCGATTCGCACCGCCGTCGCCGGGCCGTCCGGGGTGAGTGCGTAGCGCATCGTGAGGGTGACGCCCATCGGGCCCTTGCCCTCGATGCCGAGCAGCCGTCCCGGCTCCAGCTCCCGCACGGTCCAGGTGACCTCCGCGGGGAAGCCCATCAGCTTCATGTGCTCCTCGTAGCCCGCGCCCACTTCGAGCGAGGACGGGCCGCCCTGGGGGAAGGCGGTGTGCGTGGCGTTCCACTCGCCGTACGCATCGAAGTCGGTGAGCCGGTTCCAGACCGTGTCGGCCGGCGCTTCGATGCGGGCCTGTGCGGTGACTTCGGCCATACGATCACCCCTTCGGTGACGGTCCCTGGCTGCTGCCGCGGAACGTAGCCGCGCGGGGGTGAAGGTTCAATACTGGCGTGGGCCCTTTCTGATGGGTCGTCAGTTGGCCGAGCCCCGGGGTGCCCCGTCCTTCG
Source organism: Streptomyces sp. 2323.1 (assembly GCF_900221035.1). NCBI lineage: Bacteria > Bacillati > Actinomycetota > Actinomycetes > Kitasatosporales > Streptomycetaceae > Streptomyces > Streptomyces sp. 2323.1. The sequence goes on from NZ_LT907981.1 coordinate 7,232,201, forward strand.
TGTCCGACCTTCACCTTTCCTTCTCGTCTCCTCCGTGAGGATGAGCCGGGTACCGGCCTGCCCAACCAGCGTGGGAGGTGCAAATGCTTCCCACCGGGGATGCTCCGGCGTTTCGGGGCTGGTGGGGTGGATGCTGTGCAAAACCGTACTGCGTACAGCGCCGGTGACGGCTCCGCTCCGGAGGACCTCGGCGATCGGCTCACCGTAGAGCTCGCGTCGGTCGTCTCCGCTGCCCGCAGGAGGGCCTCCCGCGACGGCGACCGGCAGGTCGACACCGCACATCTGCTGCACGGCCTCCTGGAATCGGACCCCGCCGTGCGCGCGGCCTTCGACGGCGGCCCGCAGGTCGCCCGGCTGCTCGGCTATCTCGTCCAGCGCAGCATCGGCTACGGACTCCGGTGGCTCGGTGCCGTCGAGGACTCCGGCGCGGTCCCCCTCGTCGAGGGCGGTGTCCCCGGCTGGTCACCGGCCGCGGCCGCCGCCATGGACGGAGCCCTGGACCGGGCGCATGCGCGCTATGCCACCCGCGCGGGCTGTCTGGATCTGCTCGCCGCCCTGGTGGACGACCCCGAATCCCGGGCCGTCGAGGTGCTGCGCCGCGCCGGTGTCGACACCGGCCGGCTGGCCGCCCGTCTGGACGGAGAGACCCCCGGCCAGGAATGACAGGGGCATCGGGGGTGGCGCTGCTGACGCGGGCTGGTCATGATGACCCGATGCACGTGTCTTCGGGGAGCCCGGCAGGTCCATCGGCCGGATCGGGCCAGTCCACTCCAGCGGCCCAGGGGGCCGGCCAGCCGTCGTCCACCCCCGGGGCGAGCAGCCGTAGCGGCGCGACCGGCGGGCGCGGTGCCGGTCTCGGTATCGCCCTGCTGTCCGCCCTGGCCTTCGGAGGATCGGGCGTCGCCGCCAAACCCCTGATATCCGCCGGCCTGGAACCGTTGCAGGTCACCTGGCTGCGGGTGGCCGGCGCCGCGCTGGTCATGCTGCCGATCGCCTGGCGCCACCGCGCACTGCCGCGTCGCCGGCCCGCCCTGCTCGTGGGGTTCGGGCTGCTTGCCGTCGCCGGTGTCCAGGCCTGCTACTTCGCCGCGCTCTCCCGCATCCCCGTCGGCGTCGCCCTGCTCATCGAATATCTGGCACCTGCGCTGGTGCTGGGCTGGGTCAGGTTCGTGCAGAAGCGGCCGGTGACCCGTGCCGCGGCGGTCGGGGTGGTGCTGGCCGTCGGCGGACTGGCGTGTGTGGTCGAGGTCTGGTCGGGGCTGAGCTTCGATGCCGTCGGACTGGCCCTGGCGCTCGGCGCGGCCTGCTGCCAGGTCGGCTACTTCGTCCTCTCCGACCACGGCACCGACGGCGACGACGCGGCGGACCCGCTCGGTGTGATCGCCTACGGGCTGCTGCTCGGCGCCGTCGTCCTCACCCCGATCGCCCGGCCCTGGGGCATGCACTGGCAACTGCTCGGCGGCGGTGCGGACATGAACGGCACCCGGGTGCCCGCTGTCTTGCTGCTCGCCTGGATCGTGCTGGTTGCGACGGTGGCCGCCTACCTCACCGGGGTGGTGTCGATCCGTCGGCTCTCGCCCCAGGTGGCCGGGGTGGTCGCCTGTCTGGAGGCGGTCATCGCGACCGTCCTGGCCTGGTTCCTGCTCGGCGAGCATCTCTCCGCCCCGCAGCTCGTGGGCGGGCTGGTGGTGCTGACCGGCGCCTTCATCGCGCAGTCGGCCAAGCCGCAGACGACGGAGACGGTGCGGGTGGCCGGAGCCGGTGGGGCCGTCGGGGCTGGAGCCGGCGGGGCCGGGGACGGTGCGGGCGTGCGTGCCCCGGGTGGTGCCGTGTCCCCGGCGCTCCCGACCGCCCCGGGGTCCGGGGACCGCTCCGGGGACGACTTGTCGGCCGGATCCCGGGCGACGTAGGGTGTCGATCATGCATTCGACCGTGCTGCCCCCTCCCGCCGCGTAACGCGGGCGGCGGCCTCCGAGGAAACCCCGGCTCGGGCTGGTTCCCGAGCCGATCGTCGCTGCCTGCACACGGGATCACGCGACCATTCCACGGCGCCTCGCGCCGTCCTGGATTTCCCGGAGCAGCACTTCCATGCATGCCACTGTTTCCTCCGCCCTGCCCGTGGGCCGGGGGCTGTTGTACGTGACACTCGCCGCGACCGCCTGGGGCACCGCCGGTGCCGCCGCCGCCCTCCTCTACCGGGGCAGCGGACTGGGCCCCGTCGCCCTCACCTTCTGGCGCACCTTCGGCGGCCTGCTCCTCCTGCTTGCCGTCCGGGCGCTGCTGCGCCGCCGCTCCGGACCGGCCGCCGTGCCCGCTCCGTACGAGCCGCTGAGCCGGCGCCTGACCCGGGTCGTGGTGACCGGGGTCGCCCTCGCCGTCTTCCAGGCCGCTTACTTCGCGGCCGTCGAAGCCACCGGGCTGGCTGTGGGCACCGTCGTCACCATGGGGGCGGGCCCCGTCCTCATCGCCATCGGGGCGCGCATGACGATGGGGGAACGGCTCGGGCTGGGCGGGGTCCTGGCGGTCGCCGGGGCGCTGGCCGGGCTCACGATCCTGGTCCTCGGTGGCGACGGCGGGGCGACCGTCCGTCCCGCCGGTGTCGGCTGGGCCCTGCTGTCGGCGGCCGGCTGCGCCGCGATGACGCTGGCCACCCGGCGGCTGGGCAAGTCCGGCGGCGGCGATCCCTACGCCTCGACGGTCGGGGCCTTCGCGGTCGCTGCGCTGTGTCTGCTGCCGCTCGCGGCGGCGGAGGGGCTGTGGCCGCAGGCGCACGACCTGGGGCGCAGTCTCCTGCTGCTGGGCTATATCGCGGCGGTGCCGACGGCGCTGGCCTACGGGCTGTACTTCGCGGGGCTGGCGGCCGTACGTGCCGCGACCGCGTCTGTGCTCTCCCTGATCGAGCCGGTGTCGGCGGCGGTCCTCGCGGTGGCGTTCCTGGGGGAGCGGCTCACGGTGGCGACGGCGACCGGAACCGGGGTGCTGCTGACGGCCGTTGCCGCCCTGGCGGTGACGGAGGCCCGCGGAGCGGTGGCGGCCGCCCGGTCGGCGGCGCCGGCGGCGGGCTGAGGACGGGGCCCGCCTGAGGACGGGGCCCGGCCGGCGGCGTCGGCCGGGCCTCCGGCTCGGGCTGGCAGCGTGGGCGGGCCCCCGGGGCGGGCCGATCCGTGGCGCCGCCGGCCAGGGGGCGCCGTTCAGGACCCGGGTGTCCGCAGGGGCCCCTCGGCCGTTGCCAGACGGCGCTGCTGATGGGCGCGGGCCGCCGCGTCCCCGGGGCCGTCGCGTTCGGCGAGGCGCGCAGAAATACGGTGCTGGACGGCCTCGCTCCGCTTGCCCCCGTATTTGAACTTGGCGCGGACGTCCCGCACTTCGAGGCGCAGGCCACGGATGCCGGACAGCAGCCGCCCGTACGGCGCCTCGCCCGCGGCCACCGGGGCCGAGCCGCCGGCCGGCTGGAAGTGGCGCATCTGCCGTTGCAGCAGCGCCGCCTTCGCCGCCGGATCGTCCACGATGTGGGCCGTGCAGATCAGCTGGACCGCGGCGTAGAAGCTGGTGGGGACGCCGTGCTCGGGCGGCTGGTCCTCGTCCGCCTGCCAGGGGCCGGGGATGAAGGTGTAGTCGTCCACCACGCTCAGCACCACCGTGGGCCGGTGTTCCAGCGCGCTCCAGAGGGGGTTGGGGCGGGCCAGGTGGGTGACGGCCTCGCGGCGGGCCGGGTCGTAGGCGAAGTGCAGCGGCTGGAGCAGCGGCGGTTCGCCGGGTGGTCCATTGGCGGCCAGCTGACCGAAGTCGTGCGCCGCGAGCCACTGTTGCCACTCGGCGTCCTCCGTGGGCGCGTCCCAGGGGTGGATCAGCACGGCGGCTCCTCAGCGGGCGGTCAGATAGGCCGGCTCGGGAGTGCCGGGCGCGAGATCGTCGGCGGGTATGGGGGCGCCGTACACCGGGGCCACGGGGAGCACGCCGCTCCAGTACGGCAGGGCGAGATCCTCCGGCTCGTCGTCCGGGCCGCCGGCGCGGATCTTGGCGGAGACCTCGCGCAGGTCGAGGCGGATCACGGAGGTGGCGGCCAGCTCCTTGGCGTTCCCCGGCCGGGAGTCCGCGGCGCGCCCCGGCAGCACATGATCGACCAGCGCGTCCAGCGCGGAGGTCTTCTCCTCCGGGTCCGTGACCTGATGGGCGGTGCCGTGCACCACGACAGAGCGGTAGTTGATCGAGTGGTGGAACGCGGACCGGGCCAGCACCAGCCCGTCGACGTGCGTGACCGTGACACACACGTCAAGGCCCGGGTCCGGTGCCGCACCCGCCATCCGCAGTGGGCGGGACCCCGTCGAACCGTGCAGATAGAGGCGGTCGCCGACCCGGCCGTAGAGCGTCGGCAGGACGACCGGGGAACCGTCGCGGACGAAGCCCAGATGGCAGACGTAGCCCTCGTCGAGGATCGCGTGCACCGTCTCGTGGTCGTAGGTGGCGCGTTGGCGGGCGCGGGTGGGGGTCGTGCGCTCGGTCGGTTCGTACGACGCGGCTCGGGACGAGGCGGCTCCGGATATTGCGGCTCCGGACGTTGCGGCCTGGGGCATTGCGGCCTGGGGCATTGCCAACTCCATTGCACTAGTGCATAATCATGTTTGTGCTAGGAGAGTATCGGATCGAAGGGCGGCGCGCATCGGAGATTGCCGCAAGTGTCGAGCGAGCCGTCGGTGCGGGCGAGCTCCAACCGGGCGAAGTCCTGCCCCCGCTAAGGGAGTTGGCGGTCTACCTAGAGGTGAATCCCAATACGGTCGCGGCGGCGTACCGCACACTCCGCGACCGCGGGGTGATCGAAACCGCGGGCCGGCGCGGCAGCCGGGTGCGCCCCCGGCCCGCCAGCACCCCGCGCGAGGCCCTGCGGGTGGAGGCTCCGCCCGGTGTCCGGGACGCCTCCGACGGCAACCCGGATCCCTCGCTGTTGCCTCCGCTCGAACGGGCGCTGGCCGAGGCCGCGGCGCACAGTGCGCGGCGCCCCGCGCTCTACGGCACGCCGGCCGTGGACGAGGAGCTGGCGGCGCTGGCCCGCGCGGCCTTCGCCGCCGACGGCGTGCCGGCCGGGCCGATCGCGGTCACCAGCGGCTCGCTGGACGCCATCGAGCGGGTGCTCGCTGCCCACCTGCGGCCCGGTGACACCGTGGCACTGGAGGACCCCGGGTGGGGAAGCCTGCTGGATCTCATTCCGGCGCTCGGACTGCGCCCCGCGCCGGTCGAGGTGGACGACGAGGGCCCGCTGCCCGGGCAGTTGACCCGTGCCCTCCAGGACGGCGCCCGCGCGGTCGTCCTCACCGACCGGGCGCAGAACCCCACGGGCGCCGCCGTCAGCCGCGCCCGCGCCGCCGAACTCCGCGCCCTCCTGGCCGGGCACCCCGAGGTCCTCCTCATCGAGGACGACCATGGCCATGGCATCGTCGACCTCCCGCTCCATCCGCTCTCCGGCGTCACCGACCACTGGGTTCTGGTCCGGTCGACGGCCAAGGCGTACGGCCCGGACCTCCGGCTGGCGGTGCTCACCGGGGACGCCCTGACCATCGACCGGGTGGCCGGCCGGCAACGCCTCGGCCCGGGCTGGATCAGTCATCTCCTCCAGGACACGGTCGCCCACCTGTGGCGGACGTCGGCGATCGATCCCGCAGCGGTGGCCGGAGCGTACGGCCGGCGGCGGGACGCGCTGATACGCGCGCTGGCGGAGCGCGGAGTCCGCGCGCGGGGCCGCAGCGGTATGAACGTCTGGGTACCGGTCCCGGACGAGACCGGCGCGGTGGCCCGGCTCCTGCACTCCGGCTGGGCGGTGGCCCCCGGCGCGCGCTTCCGCCTGCACTCCCCGCCCGGCATCCGAATCACCGTCTCCGGCCTCTCCGATGACGACATCGCTCCCGTGGCGGATGCCGTGGCCGCGGCAACGGGGCGGGGGGAGGCGCGACGGTACGAGTGAGCTGGGGGTGGCGGGGCGGAGTGGGTGGCGAGGCGGGGCCGCTGGCGGGGCGGAGCCGGAGGCGGCGGAACCGCCCACCGTCGTCCTCCACTGCGGCGTCGACGTCAACCTCAACCTCAGCCGCGAGGTAGGACGCTGGGCGGTCCGCTGGGCCTCGTCGCCGTCATCAGCTGCCCCCCTTGAGGTAGTAGCGCTCGTAGTTGTGCACCTGCACCCGGGAGGCTGTGCGGGAGCCCCCGAGACCGGCTCGGGGGCTCGCGGATCTGGCGTGTGCGTGTCCGGGCGGGGTGTCAGGCGGCGGTGGAGCCGGGCCGTGGGCCGGACATGTGGCGCGCGCGGGGCTTGCTCTGGGTGAGTGCGGCGCCGGCCAGCACGATGAGGGCGCCGACCGGGGTGTTCCAGCTCAGCCGCTCGTGCAGGAGCACCACTCCGGCCGCGGTGGCGATCAGGGGGACGAAGTAGGTGACCATCTGCGCGGTGGTGGGGCCGACCTCGTCCACCAGGCCGTACTGGAGGAGGAAGGCGAAGCCGGTGCCCAGCGCACCGAGTGCGAAGACGGCAAGCAGCGGGACGAGGGAGATGCGCGCCGGTCCGGTCGTGAAGAGGGGTGTCACGACGGCCAGTTGGGCGGTTGCCAGTAGCAACTGGGCGCTGGACATGGAGAGGTGGGAGTGTCCGCCGCCCCCCAGGGTGCGGCGGACGTAGATCCAGCCGATGGGGTAGCAGAGCGAGGCGCCCAGGGCCATCGCGGTGCCTGTCAGATCCGTGCCGGCGAAGCCCTGCCAGGCGCCGAGCACGGTGAGTACGCCCAGGAAGCCGATGCCCAGACCTGCGACCCGGCGCCGGGTGGGGCGGTCCTCGGAGAGCGCGACCACCGAGAGCGCCATGCCCCACAGCGGGGAGGTGGCATTGCAGATCCCGGCCAGCGTGGAGGGGATGGTCAGTTCGGAGTAGGCGAAGAGGGAGAACGGCAGCACGTTCAGGAAGAGCGCGGCGACGGCGAGATGGCCCCAGGTACGCACGGAGCGGGGGAGTCGCTCGCGCTTGATCGCGAGCATGGTCAGCAGCACCAGCGCACCGAACGCCACCCGGCCCAGGGTGACTTGCAGCGGCGCGAAGCCCTGGGTGCCCACCTTGATGAAGAGGAAGCTGAAGCCCCAGATCAGGGAGAGGACGGCGAAGCGGAACTGCCAGCCGCGGGCGCGGCCGGCGGGCTTCGCGGCCGCCATGGGCGCAGCCGCCGCGGCGGTCTGGCCGGCAGCAGGTTCGGCGGACGGGGGCTGGGAGGTCGCGGCATGGGCGGAGGCGGTGGGCGCGCCGGCGGTGGTGCTCATGGCGTACACGATGCGGGCTACAACTTCGTAGCACAAGCGAGATTTCTTGCCGGGTATCGCTTAGCATTACTTATATGTTGAACCTTGATCGCCTCCGGACGCTGAGTGCCGTCGCCCGCCATGGCTCGGTGAGTGCGGCCGCCGACGGACTGCATGTGACGACCTCGGCCGTCTCGCAGCAGATCGCGAAGCTGGAGCGGGAGACCGGTCAGCAGCTGCTCGCGAAGAACGGACGCGGGGTGCGGCTGACCGACGCCGGGCGGCTGCTCGCCGACCATGCCACCCGCATCCTGTCCCAAGTCGAGCTGGCACAGGCCGAGTTGGAGGCGCATCGCGGCCAGGCGGTGGGTGAGCTGCGGCTGGGCGCCTTTCCCACCGCCGCGCGGGGGCTCTTCCCGGCCGCGCTGGTCACGCTCGCCGCCGAGCACCCCCAGCTGCGCGCGCGGCTGACGGAGATGGAGCCGGACGAATCGGTACGCGGGGTGGTGCGCGGCGATATCGATCTGGCGGTCGTACTGGACTGGTACAACCGGCCGCTGTCCCTGCCCGAGGGGCTGGCCAAGGCGCCCCTGCTGGATGATCCGGCCGATGTCGCGATGCCGTCCACCCATCCGTTGGCCGGGCGGTCGTCCGTGGAGCTGGAGGAATTCGCGGACGATGAGTGGATCTCCTGGCCGCAGGGGGAGTTCTGTCACGACTGGCTGATGTTCACGCTGCGCAGCAAGGGCATGGAGCCGCGGATCGCGCACATGGCCGAGGAGCATCACACCCAGCTCGCCCTGATCGCGGCCGGGCTGGGGATCGCGGTGGCTCCGCGGCTCGGCCGCGGGCCGGTGCCGGAGGGGGTGAGCGTGGTGCCCGTACCCCACACGATGCGCCGCCATGTCTATGCCATCTGGCGCGAGGATGCCGACCGCAGGCCCTCGATCCGGGCGGCGGTGGCAGCGCTCCGTACGGCCGCAAGGAGCGTGGAGGGCTGCTGAGGCGGGCGTGGCCGGGTGGCCGGCCGCCTCACCCCCTTCAGCTTCAGGCCGGTGGGGCGATACCGCGGAGGACGCCGAGGTCGAGCAGATCCTGCGGGCGGATGCGGAGTTGGTCGGCGGTGTCATGGAGCTGTGCCGGGTCGCGCTTGAGGATGGCCACGGCCAGCTCCGGGGCGATCACGGAGAAGTAGCTGTCCGGTGTGGCCCAGAGCCGGTCAGGTGCGGCCAGCGCCAGCGCGCCGCCCGAACCGCCTTCCCCGATGAGCAGGGATGTGACGGGCACCCGGGCGGTGGCCAGCGCCGCGAAGGTGTCGGCGATGGCCGCTCCGGCCCCGGCACGCTCGGCCGCCGCGTCATTGGCGGCCCCCGGGGTGTCGATGAGCGTGAGGACCGGTATGCCGAGCCGGTCGGCGAGCCGGACGAGGCGGGCGGCGGTACGGAAGCCGGCCGGGCGGGTGGCCGTGCCGCACTGGGCCGCGAAGGCGATCGTGCGCCCGTCACGACGGCCGAAGCCGCACCGCATCCCGGGGTCGACGCCGCCACAGCGGTCGCCGCTGAGCTCCTCGCGGTCGTCGAAGTAGGCCCGTAGATAGGCCTCGGCGCGCGGCCGCCGCGGCTCGCGGGCGCGGGCCACCGCACCCCAGCCGGTCTCCGGCAGCCCCGGTACGCCGAGTGCGTACGGCAACGGGGCCGGCTCCATGGTGCCGCAGCCCAACTCGCCTGATCCACACAGGAGTTGCAGCCAGTGCTGGAGCGTGGCGCGCAGCCGGTCGGGCGGGACGACGGCGTCGATATGGCCGGACGCCAGCTGTCCCTCGGCGGAGTAGGCGTACGGGTCGGCGTCCGCGGGGCGGACCCGTGAGCCCGCGAAGCCGACCTGTGCTCCGGGGAGCGCGAGGATGACATCGGCGGCCGCACCGAGGGTGGCCCAGCCGCCGCCGGTCGTCGGATCGCGCAGCACGGCGATCTGCGGCAGGCCCGCGGCGCGGGTGTGTGCCGACTGGGCGGCCACCCGCTGGAGTTGGGTCAGCGCGCGCATCCCTTCCTGCATCCGGCTGCCGCCCGTGGCGATCAGCGAGACGACCGGCAGGCCGCGCTCGCGCGCCAGACGGTAGGCGGCCTCCAGCCGGTCGCCGGTGCGCTCGCCCAGGGAGCCGCCCAGATAGCGGAACTCGAAGGAGAGCACCACCGTTTCCGTGCCGCCCATGGTGGCCAGGGCGGTGACCACCGACTCGTGCTCGCCGGTGCGGGCGTGGGCGCGGGCCCGCATGTCGTCGTAGCCGCGCCAGCCGAGCGGGCCGTCCGGCGCGAAGGGTGCCGCGGCCGGTGCGCCGCTTCCCTCGGGCACGGTCAGCTCGGTGTACGTCTCCGAGACCGCGGCAATGGCCTGACGGGCCGTCAGTCGTGCGCACGGCATCGCCTCGGCGGGAGGGCCTGGTCGGTCCCCGGCCTCGCCGAGCCCTTCGTCACGCACGGAGCTCACGCTTCAGCACCTTGCCCATGTCATTGCGCGGCAGGGCGTCCAGGAAGTGCACGGTGCGTGGCCGTTTGTGCGGCGCCAGCTGACGGGCGACATGATCCGCGAGCTCCTGGCCGGATGGCGCCGGTGCCGCGTCCGGGCCGGTCCGCACCACGATCCAGGCGACGATCCGCTCGCCGAGGTCCTCGTCCGGGGCACCGGTGACGGCGGCCTCGGCGACCCCGGGGTGCGTCAGGAGCGCATTCTCGATCTCACCCGCGCCGATCTTGTAGCCGCCGCTCTTGATCAGGTCGGTGGCCTTGCGGCCCACGATGCGGTAGTTCCCGGCGGTGTCGCGGGTCGCCATGTCGCCGGTACGGAACCATCCGCCGTCGAAGGCGGCGGCGGTGGCATCGGGGCGGTTGAGGTACTCGACGAAGAGGTTCGGGCCTCGGACCTGGATCTCGCCGACCGTCTCCGCGTCGTCCGCCTCGATGGCCTGGCCCGCATCGTCGACGAGCCGGACGTAGACCCCCGGCAGGGGCACCCCGACCGTGCCCACGGCATCCGGGCCGTCCGCCCGCACGCTGGTGTTCATGAGGGTTTCCGTCATGCCGTAGCGCTCGATCACACGCCGGCCGCAGGCGGCCGCGATCCGCTCATGATCGGTCTGCGGCAGCGCGGCCGAGCCGGAGACCAGCAGCCGGGCCCGGGAGAGCGCCTTGGCGAGGACGGCATCCTGGCCGGCCTCCGCGGCCAGGCGGTGGTACATCGTCGGTACGCCGAACAGCATCGTCCCGTCCGCGGACAGCTCCCGCGCCACCGCCTCGGTGCTGAAGCGCCCCAGGTGGTGGATGCTGCCGCCGCGGCGCAGCGGGCCGAGGATGCCGAGGATCAGGCCGTGGACATGGAAGAGGGGCAGGGCGTGGACGAGGACGTCGTCGGCGGTCCACTGCCAGGCGTCCTCCAGGGCGTCCAGGGTGTGCGCGAGGGCGCGCCGGGGGAGGACGACGCCCTTGGGCGGCCCGGTCGTGCCGGAGGTGTAGACGATCAAGGCCGGCGCCTCGTCGCCCGGTTCGGCCGGCAGCAGAGCCGGTCCGGCCCCCTCGGGAGGCTCCGCGGCCTCGATGTCGACACGGGCGAGCGCGGCGAGCGGCCCCGGCAGCTCGGCGCCCGGCTCGGCCAGGACGAGCGACGGAGTGCTGTCCGCCACGATGTGCGCCAGCTCGCTCTCTCCGATCTTCGGATTCACCGGTACCGCGGCCACCCCCGCGAGCAGCGCGGCCACCGCGCCGACCGAGGTCTCCAGCGTCGGCGTCGCCCAGAGGGCGATCCGGCTCTCGCCGGCGATCCGCTCGGCGAGCGCGCCCGCCACCGACGCCAACTGCTGATAGCTCAGCGCGCGGTCGCCGAAGCGCAGCGCGGGGGCGGGCGAAGCATCGCGCAGCGCGGGGAAGAGCACGTTCACCGGGTCTCCTTCGTCCTCGTCGGCGCCCGGCCCGTCACGGCCGGGCCCTCCCGCTTCCGCACCCCTGCCGGCGCGGAACGGGCTGACGGACACCACTCTCGCAGAGACCACTGACAACGCGATCTCCCCACGGAGATCAACTTCAGCCGGCCGGGCGCGCGCCCGCGGCGAGCACCTGCATTCCGGCGACGGGATCACGGCATGGGGGTACGGCGTGCCGTGGCGCCCACTCCCACCCCGGGATCCGACGTTCACGCACCCGCCCGGATCCGACGTTCACACCCCCAGGACCCGACGCTCACGCACCTCCCGGGATCTTGCGGAAGTCCCATGACGCGACGGACCGGGGCGTCAGACGCAGCCACGCATGCCGGCCGTCGTGCGGCATCCGGGGCATCCCGAAGTACTTCTCGGCGAAGAGCCGCTCAGGGGCGTCCAGTTCAGGGCAGGGCTCGCCGGTGCGCGGGGCCTCCCCGACGAAGTCCACCCGGCCGGTCAGCTCGGCGCCGCGCAGCTCGCCGTACTCGTGTCCGTCGTCGACGACCACCGCGATCCGCGGGTCCTTGCCCAGCTGTGCCCACCGCCTGCTGCGAGTGATCGAATACAGCCACAGCGCCGTACCGTCCCAGACGAACCACAGCGCACCGGCGTGCGGTGCGCCGTCGCCGCCGACCGTCGCGACCCGGCAGGTGCGCTGCGTCCCGAGGAATGCATCGAGCTCGCCGCGCGTCATCATGATCCGGCGCCCGCGCCGCTGTGTGTCGGCCATCCGTCCCCGCCCTCCGCCGTGTGGCAGCCCCTACTGCGGGCACCGCCCCGCTCACCCGACACTCATCCCACACACATCCATCAACTGACTGCTCGTCAGAAAGCATGCGGGCTCTTCCTGGCGTACGCAATGGCCGCTACTCTCACCCGCCGTGAACCGGCCCGTGAGGGAATCGGACCGCCAGAGGGGAATGCGATGACTTCGCACGCCGCACGGCTCGGCGCGGCACTGGACCCGGCCACTACGGTGCTGCTGACCGTCGAGTGCCAGCGCGGTGTGGTCGGCCCGGACAGCGCCCTGCCCGAACTGGCCGAGGCGGCCCGTACGTCGGGGGCGCTGGCCAACGTCGCGCGGCTGGTGGCAGCCGCCCATGACGCCGGCGTCCAGGTGCTGCACGCGATCGCCGAACGCCGTCCCGACGGCCGCGGCGCCAGCCACAACGCCCGTCTCTTCAAGGCGGCCGAGCGGTTGCCCGTCCAGCAGCTCGCCGGGTCCACGGCGGTACGTGTCGCCGATCCGATTCCGGTGACGGAAGACGACCTGGTCGTGCGGCGACTGCACGGGCTCTCGCCGATCGCCGGCACCGAGGTGGACGCACTGCTGCGCAACCTCGGGTGCCGCACGCTCGTCGTCACCGGGGTGTCGGCGAACGTGGCGGTCCCCAACGCCGTGTTCGACGCGGTCAACCTGGGCTACACGGCCGTGGTGCCCGCGGACGCCATCGCGGGGGTGCCCGCCGAGTACACCCCCGCGATGGTCCGCAACACCCTCGCCCTGGTCGCCACCGTCACCACCACGGAGGAGGTCCTCACCAGCTGGCGACGACCGCGCCGCGGTTGCTGACCTGGACGACGGGGGACCGGGCGGGCGCCCGTTGCTTCAGCCGAGGGTGACCGAGCCGCCCTTGACGTCCACCTTGGCGGGGGCCAGCGCCTTGGTGGCGGGGCCCTTCTTCACGCTGCCGTCGTTGATGTCGAACTTGCTGCCGTGGCACATGCAGTTGATGGTGCCGCCGGAGACCTCGCCGACGACGCAGCCCGCGTGGGTGCAGATGGCGGAGAACGCCTTGATCTCGCCGTCCTGCGGCTGGGTGACGACCACCTTCTCGGCCTTGAAGATCTTGCCGCCGCCCTTGGGGATCTCCGACGTCTTGGCGAGGGTGCTGCCGCTGCCCCCACCACTGCCGCTGCCCCCGCCGCTCGCCCCTGCGGACGACTGCTCGCCGGCCGCACTCTTGGAGTCGCCGCTGCCCGCGTCCATCTTGCTGCCGCCGCAGGCCGCGAGCGCCGCCGTCAGCCCGGCCGCGCCGACCGCCGCGACGACGGCCCGCCGTCCCGCCCCGCGCTCCGCCGCCGGGTAGGTCTCGTCCTCCGCCGGGCCGGTCTCCTCCGTCGCCGTCATCGCTGCGGTCTCCGTCCGCTCCGACGCTGCCTGTCGAGCCATGGTGTGCCTCCGGTTCTTGGTGGTGCCTTCGGTGCGCGCTCTGCTCCATGGGCGTTGCACGGGTCCATACGGAGGGATGGCCCGGGGCGTTCAAAGCGGACGCGTTCCTTTCGCTGAGGTACAAATCCAGGCTCGAACGGGGGCAGGAGGGCCACGAAAGGAACGCCCCTCAGTCCTCCTCGGTGCGCCCCTTCAGCGCCTCGCGCAGAAAATCCCGCTGGAAGAACAGCAGCTGCTCGTTGACCGCGTCATCGGCCGGCAGATGGGTGGCGCCGGGCAGCGGCAGTACGCTGTGCGGCTTGCCCGCGGCGAGCAGCTCCGCCGAGAAGCGCAGGGTGTGCGCGGCCGCCACATTGTCGTCCGCGAGCCCGTGGACCAGCAGCAGCGGGCGGCTCAGCAGATGGCCGTGGCCGATGAGGGAGCAGCGCGCATAGTTCTCCGGCTGCTCGTCGGGGTGGCCCAGGTACCGCTCCTTCCAGTGGGTGTCGTACAGCCGCATGTCGGTGGGCGGCGCACCGGCGACCGCCGCATGGAAGACCTCGGGGTGGTGCAGCACCGCGCCCGCGGCCAGGAACCCGCCGAACGACCAGCCGCGGATCGCCACCCGCGCCAGGTCCAGGTCACCGCAGTGCCCCGCGGCCGCCCGCAGCGCATCGATCTGGTCCTCCAAGGCGGGCGTGAGCTGGTCGCCGTGGATGGTCTTCTCCCAGGCCGGGCCCCGGTTCGGGGTCCCGCGGCCGTCGACGACCAGCACCGCGAAGCCCTGCTCGGCGAACCACTGCGACACACAGGTGAACCATCCGCGGGCGCGCCCCACCAGCTGCATTCCCGGCCCCCCGTACGGGTCGAGCAGCACCGGCAGTTTCCCCGTGCCCTCCTCGTGCCATGACGGCAGGAAGAGAGCGCCGCGCAACTGCCGTTCGCCGAGGGTGAGATGGCGGGGCCGCGGGGTGACCGACGGCTCCTCGGCGAGCGAGCGGATCACCTCGTACGGCGCGTCCTGGTCGGTCCCCGTGCCGGCCGCCGGCTCCCGTAGGACGCGGGCTTCGGCACCCCGTGGCGTCACCCCGGCCAGGACGACCGTGCCGCCCCGCCCCACGCCGGTGAACCGGCCGGGCCCGCGGCTCAGCCGCCGGTTGCCGCGGCCCGGTTCATGGCGCCACACATGGGTCTCCAGCGGGTCCTCGCTCCCGGTGAACAGCACCTGCTCGCCCTCGACCCCGAGGACCTCGCACAGCTGCAGCCCCCTGGGGGTGACCCGCCGGCCGCCGACGGTCAGATACCGGGTGTCGCCGTCGTCCTCGGGGAGCACCAGGTCGCCCGACGCCGTACGGGCGGGGGTGCCGTGGACGATCTCCACCCAGGCGGGATCGGTCCGCTCGTGCAGCAGCTCGGTGGCCCCGGTCGCCGGATCGACCGCGAGCGTCCGCAGTATGCGCTGGTCACGGCTCTGTACGGTGAGGAACGGGCCGTGTGCGTCCCAGCCGGCGGCGACGAGGTACTCATAGGCCTTGCGGTCCCACTGCACGTCGATGCGCCCGCCCTCCAGGGAGCGGAGCTGAACGGTGACCTCCGCATTGGGGGTGCCGGCCGCCGGGTAGGGAACCGCCCGCGGTGGCTTCGTCGGGTCCGCCGGATCCGAGGTGTAACGCCGTTCCACGGGGCCGGTGTCGACCCTGGCCACCAGGAGGTGGCGACTGTCCGGCGCCCACCAGTATCCGCGCATCCGGTTCATGGACTCGGCGGCGACATATTCGGCGAGCCCGTAGGAGACGTCCGGGCCCTCGGCGCGGGCCAGCTGCCGGTCGGCACCGGCCAGATCGACGACGTGGAGGCAGCGACGGCTCACATAGGCGACGTGCCGGCCGTCGGGGGAGGGGCGGGGGTCGACCACCGGCCCCGCCGCGGGGACGGAGAACGGCGCGCCACCGTCGGTCCGCACCGCCCACAGGGCTCCGGACAGGGCGAACGCCACCAGGCGGGCCGCGTCGTCCGTCGCGTACGACACCACGCCCACCGAGCGCTCCCGGGCGCGCTCCCGGCGCAGCCGCTCCTCCTCGGGGACCTCCCCGGAACCGTGCCCCACCAGGAGCGCCGGATCGGCCAGCAGCTGTTCCTTGCCGTCCTCGTACTGCCACAGCCGGCCCACGGGATCGGTGCCCGAGCCCGTACGGACGAAGAGCACCCGGGAGCCGTCGGGGGAGACGGTGAACTGCCGGGGCACTCCGAGGGAGAAGCGACGGGTGCGGGCGAACTGGCGGGGAAATGCAGCGGAGTTCACGGTGTGCTCGACGTTCCGGGCACTGCTGTCCAAGGTGCTGTCCTCCGGGGGCGGGCGGCCCGGACGGTGCTGGTCCGGGATGGCGATCTCTGGAGAGAAACTAGGCATATCGAAGACGTCTGCGGAAGACCCGCCCGTGACGTGCTGCTTCGCTACGCCCGGCGGCCACGACGGAGAGCGGGATCGGCACCGGCCCCCGGTCGGCCGTTCTTGCGGGCACGCGCTTTCCCGTCAATTGTCCGCAGAGGAATCCGGCATCCGGCATCGGGTATCCGCCATCGAGCATCGGGCATCACGTCCCGCCGAAATGCGGAAGTGTTCTGCTGCAAATGAAGTCGGGCCGCTTCATACGTCAGCGTTCCCGTTTCGTCGATGTCCCGGCTGCCCACGCCCCGTTTCCCCCGCCGTACGCGCTGCCATTGCCCTGCGCGTGACCATTCCCTACGCGTGGCCATCGTTTCCGCATCTCTTTGCGGTGGGAACCGGAAGCTTCTCGCGAGGCTCCACAGGCACGCGCCGGCCCTTGCGGAAGCCCTCCCCGAGCCCTCCCTGATGATCCACTCCAACCGAATGGTGCGCCGCACAGAATGCAACAGGGAGGGCGAGGATGACCCAAAGTTATTGAAGGGTCACATTGCGAAGTCATTACCGTGCCGTATCGCGTCATGAAATGGTCCGTCTGCCGGACCGGACGGAACTGCCCTACAATCTCCGGACACCTCCGCCGGCCGTCTGGTTATTCCCGTGACCCTTGAGAAAAACTCCGCACCGTTGACCGAAACCACGGAGAAGTCACCTTCCCATTCCGTGATTTCGGGGAAGGCGTCCGCGCGGAACGACCTGCGGAGCCGGGTGCGGGCACTGTGCCGGATGCGCCCGTGGTACACCGTGGTCCTCGATGCGGTGATCGCGCTGGGCTGCGCGCTGCTGGATCCCCAGATCCGGGAAGGCTTCGCACCGGGGGAGATCTACAGTCCGCTGTCGCCGTCCATATCCGGCTGGCTGACGGCAGCGGCGGGCCTGCTTCTGCTGTTCCGGCGCCGCTTCCCGGTCGCGGTGGCCGCCGTGGTGACCGGCGGACTGCTGCTGGGAACCGGGTCCGTCCTGACGGTCACCGTCGCGTACTACTCGCTCGCCCGCTTTACCCGGCCGATCCGCACCGTGGCCATCGCCGCACCCCTCGGGCTGGTCACCGTCCTCGCCATCGCCCTGGTGCACCTCCAGCGTCTCGGCCCCCGCCACGGGATGGACGGTTCGTACCGGGGGGTGGTGCTGACCGTGGTGCTGCTGGCCGCGGTCATCCTGCCGGTGCTCGTCGGACTCCGCACCCTGGGCCGGCACCCGGGCTGGTGGAACAGTCGGCGGGCGATGCTGTTCGACGTCTGTCTGGTGCTGCTGTTCCCGCTGGCCAACCCGGCGGCGGCGCTCACCGCGGCTACGGTCAACGACGACGCACTGCTGCTGCCGGTGCCGGTGTTCGCCACCCTGGTGCCCCTTGCGGGCCTGACCCTCGTCCTGCGGCGCCGCTACCCCGCGGGGGTGGCGCTGGCCGCCATCGCGCTGCTGCCGCTGGTCCTGCCGCCGCTCAGCACGCTGCCGGTCGCTCTGTACACGGTGGCCAAATACGGGCGCTCCCGCCGCCAATTGCTGATGATCTCCGGGGCGGCCGCGGCCATGCTCCTCGGCTGGGCGTACTCCACGAACCTGCGGGTGGTCACCCCCCTGGTGATGGTCCTGCTGGTGTCCATGGTCGTGGTGCCGGTGCTGCTCGGCATGTACCGGGGTGCCAAGCAGAGTCTGCTGGTGAACCTGCGGGAACGGGCGGAGCGCCTGGAGCGAGAGCAGCACCTCAAGGAGGCGCAGGCCCGGATGCAGGAACGGGCCCGGATCGCCCGTGAGATGCACGATGTGGTCTCGCACCGCGTGAGCCTGATGGTGGTGCACGCCGGCGCGTTGGAAGCCGGGGCCGGCGGGGACAACGAGGTCGCCCGGAAGACCGGCGCACTGATCGGCCAGATGGGCCGCCAAGCGCTCAACGAACTGCGCGACGTGCTGAATGTGCTGCGGATGGACGGCGCGGACGACCAGGACCCGGCACCGTCGCTGCCGACGCTCGACGACGTCACCACTCTGGTCGAGGAGTCACGCAGCACCGGGGCCCCGATCGCCCTCGACATCACCGGCGACCCCCGTACGCTGCCCGCCGACCTCAGCGGCGCCCTGTACCGCCTCGTCCAGGAGGGCCTGACCAACGCCGCCAAGCACGCCTCCGGGGCCCCCGTCCGCGTCGAGGTACGCTACCTGACCGACGCGGTGCGGGTACGGGTGGAGAACGACGCACCGCACGGCCCGTCCGGCACGGAACTGCCCAGCGGCGGCCGCGGACTCGTCGGCCTGGGCGAACGCGTCACCGCCCTCGGCGGCACCTTCACCTCCGGGGGCCGGCCGGACGGCGGCTTCGCCATCGAGGCGACGGTTCCGCTCGACGGCCGCTGAGCGGCCGACAGTCGGGCGGCGTCGGCGGCCACGGCGGAGTCGTAGTCGCCGGCAGGACCTCCAGGAAGCGCTGAGGGGTGGGCGCCGGACAGTGCCAGCTGTTCGTGCCCGAACGCTGTCTGGCGTGGCGAGGCATTCGACCCCGTCGGAGTTATGGGCCGTGCTCTTCTCCGAGCCGGCGGGGTTGAGGGAAAGCGGCGGCTGCGGTGTCGTCGTAGACGAGCAGGCCATCGGGGCGTAGCCGTAGTCCCGGCGTCGGTGGGTGGGGCACCAGCCGTTTGTCGTGCATCAGGTGCTGCACGGTGGCGTTCCTGGCCACGGTGGCGAAGTCGGCGATCAGGCGCCGGTGACAGCGCCACCAGACCGCCTCGCTGCACATCACCGTCGTGCGGGCACGAGCGGCTTCGTCGAGCAGTCGGTCCATCGCTGCCACGAACGCAGGCTCGCGCATGTAGGCGGCATAGCCCCGGAATGAGGAGTTGCGCCAGACGACGTCCGGGGAGTCGGCGGGTGCTTTGCGAAAGCCACCCAGGTCCGGTTCCCATCGGTAAGCGATGCCGGCCTGCGGCAACCAGTGGGCGAGGCTGCTGCGGAACAGGTGAGGGTTGCGACGACTGCCCGGCCCGATCCGTACGTCGACCACCGACCGCACGTCCGCTCCGCGCAGCAGTTCGATCAACTGCGGTCGTTCCGCCGTGCTGTGACCGAAGGTGACCAGCTCTGTTTTACGCATCCTGCCGCGGCTCGTTGCCGAGCTGCCTGGTCCACATGTCCGGTCCGCCGCCCTCCCGCCCGATCAGGCTGGGGGGACTCAGGGAAACGAGCCTGTCGTCGCCGTCGCTACCGGCTCGGCGCGGAAGCTGCATGAGATCGTTCTCCTTCGCATCACGGGCCAGCAGGTCCCGTGCGGGTAAGCCGTGGTGGGAAAGCGCCGAGGCGGCGTGCAGCTTGGTCTGCCCGGGCGTGCGAGCGCCGGATAACGCAGCCCTACGGGGGCACGCTCCCGGCGGGCAGACGAGCGACACGGCTGTCTTCACCAGTGTGCGGCCGGTCAGCTGCCCAGGGCCTTGCGCAGCTCTTCCTTGGTCGTCCGGGAGCGGCCGTCGCGTGCTACGGGCGTGGTGGCCTCGCCTTTCTGGACGCTGGGGTGTGGTTACCGGCCGCGGCCGGTGACGTAGTCGCGGGCGCGGTCGACCAGGCCGAGCCCGGGTGCGAGGAGCTTGTTGGCCGGGGGCGTATTCGGTGCGGCGGGGTGCGGGCGGGTAGGGGCGGTCTTTTTCGCCGCGCGGACCTTTTCTCCCAGACTTTCGAGGACGTAGGAGTGCACGTGGTTGCGCAGTTGCGGGAAGAGGTGGTTCTCCTCGTCATCGATGTGCGAGGTGACCTCTGTCCTGAGCTTGACCACAAGGCGGTCGAAGTCGAGGTCGTCCGGCTCGCGCCCTTCGAGGGCCTTGAGGAGCTCTTCGACGCGGGCGTGGTCGGCGAGCTCCTTGTCCGCCAGCGCGTCGCCCTCCTCCAGGTGCTCACGCACGGCCGGGTAGAGGTGCATCTCCTCGGCGACCGCATGCCGCACCAGCTCGATGGTGAGGGCATCGACCAGCCGCTTGCGGTCCGGGCTGCCCGGCATGGTGTCCTCGAACTGCCCGAACAGGTCGTCGACCTCACGATGGTCGGTGGTCAACTCCTGGATGACATCGCCGCCATGACCCACGATCTTCGCCTCCGCTCGCTGCGCACCTCGGTCGGTACCGGGTGCGTGAGAGCACGGGTTCCCGACGAAGGCCGCGCAGTTAACGCAATGCGGGCGAATTACCCCGGACGCTCGGCGGAGGCCCTGGCGCCACGCCTCCCCGGCAGGCAGGCCAGGGAACTGGTCACAGAAGTCGGAGCCGACGCCCATGAGCCGACGCGCGGTGCGGTGGGCGGAGAACCCCACGCCTCCGCGTATTCACCGCCGTGCGCGCCCCGGCCCCCCGCGGCCCCCAGAGGCACCGGGTGGGAGGTGTGGACACGACAGGCCGGCACCGTCGTTGGGCAGGCGCATGCGAGGGGCCAGGTCACGCGTCATGCGCTGGGCTAGGCAGCTGCGCCAGGTGACCTCGGGGTAGCAGGCGCGCAGGTGCGCAACGGCGCGGGTGCCCAGGCCGCTGTCCTGCAAAGGCGTAGCGACGTCGACCTGGGTGATCACGCCGCTCGGGACAATCGCCGCTCTCGGTCGCTTGCCGACCAGGTGTTCCCGTCGTGTCTTCTGGCGGCCCCTTCCGGAGTGCGGACGGCGGGCCTCGCCGGGCCGCGCTGCTGTTGCGGTCCGGCCTGCGCATGCTCGGCATCAGTCGCATGGTGGTAGCGGGGGTCAGTTCCGGAACAGGAGACCTCGTGGGGAGTGACGATGAGAGCTCTGACCTGGCATGGAAAGCGCGACGTACGCGTGGAGACCGTCCCGGATCCAACGATTCAGGAACCGACCGACATCATCGTGCGCATTACCTCCACCGGCATCTGCGGCTCGGACCTGCACCTCTACGAAGTCTTCGGCCCCTACCTCGACGCGGGCGACATTCTCGGCCATGAGCCCATGGGCATCGTTGCGGAGACCGGCAGCGACGTCACCGAGGTGTCGGTGGGCGAGAGGGTGGTGGTTCCGTTCAATGTCTCCTGCGGCACGTGCTGGATGTGCCGGCGCGGTCTGCACTCCCAATGCGAGACCACTCAGGTCACCGACCGCGGCATGGGAGGCTCCCTCTTCGGGTTCACCAAGCTCTACGGGCACATCCCCGGCGGCCAGGCGGAGTTCCTTCGCGTGCCGTTCGGGAACACGCTCCCCATCAAGGTCCCCGACGGGCCGCCGGACCAGCGTTTCGTCTACCTCTCCGACGTCCTGCCCACGGCCTGGCAGGCCGTCGTCTACGCGGCCGTCCCGCCGGGCGGAAGCGTCACCGTACTGGGGCTCGGTCCGATCGGCGACATGGCTGCCCGCATCGCCCTCCACCAGGGCGCAAGCAAAGTCATCGGCGTCGATCTGGTCCCCGAACGCCTCGCCCGGGCCCGGGAGCGTGGTGTGCACACCCTTGACCTCAACGAATACGGCAAGGACGTGGCCGAGGAGATCCGGCGGCTCACCGACGGGCGCGGCACGGACTCCGTCATCGAGGCGGTCGGCATGGAAGCCCACGGCGCCCCGGTCACCCGAGCCGCCCAGAACTTGGCAGGGATGCTGCCCGATGCCCTGGGCGAAAAGCTCATGGCGCACGCGGGTGTGGACAGCATGACGGCCTTCAACACGGCCGTGGACGCCGTGCGTCGAGGTGGCACGATCTCCCTGATCGGGGTCTATGGCGGTGCGGTCGATCCGGTCCCCATGCTGACCCTGTTCGACAAGCAGATTCAGCTGAGGATGGGTCAGGCCAACGTCAAACGCTGGATCGACGACATCCTTCCTCTCCTGAACGACGCGGACCCCCTGGGAGTCGACCACTTCGCCACCCACACCCTCCCCCTGGAAGACGGGCCCCAGGCCTACAAGACGTTCCAGGCCAAGGACGACGGAATGATCAAGACGGTCCTCACCCCCTAGGACCAGGACCAGGACCAGCTCAGGCAACGACTTCTGACGGGGGAGTGCTAACGGCCGCCGCGGCGTCGCAGGGCCGTCCGGGTCAGGGGGCGCGGAGTCGGCCCTATGAGGATCACTGGGGTGGGTTCTCCGTGCGGCGTCGGCCTCGCTTCTGTACGTGCCGGAACCGATGTGCAGGGCGCGCGCCGGTGCTCGGTGCGCTTCTGGAGGCGCGCCCGGCCAGGTGCGGCGTAGACAAAATCATGGGGCGAAGATGTCACGCTCGGTTATGATGCCCCCTTTGTGCCGGAGGCCGTGACCGAGGGGCGCACGGCCATCGGCGGGCTGCTCGGAAGCGAGAGGGGGAGCGGGATGCCAGGCGGAACTCCCCGGATTATCCCCAGGGTTGATGGCGACGCCGACCTGGGGTTCACCTGCAGAGGATTGACCGTGGATTGCACCGTGGATGAGTCGTGGAGACTGGGACAATGCTGACCGAAGTCGTTGCGACCCGCTATGTCACGCCCTTGCGTGAGGGCGGCTCGCTTCCGGGAATCGTCGAGGGCGACGATCTCGGTACCTACATCATGAAGTTCACCGGCGCCGGGCAGGGGCGCAAGACGCTCGTCGCCGAGATCATCTGCGGGCAGCTGGGCCGCCGGCTCGGGCTGCGGGTGCCGGATCTGGTGCGGATGCAGCTCGACCCCGTCATCGGGCTGGGCGAGCCCGATCAGGAGGTCCAGGAGCTGCTGAAGGCCAGTGGCGGGCTCAATCTGGGCATGGACTACCTCCCCGGATCGCTGGGCTTCGATCCGCTGGCCTTCGAGGTGACGCCTCGCGAGGCGGGCCGCGTGGTGTGGTTCGACGCACTGATCAACAACGTCGACCGGTCCTGGCGCAACCCCAATCTGCTGGTCTGGCACGGCGAACTGTGGCTGATCGACCACGGCGCGGCGATGATCTGGCACCACAACTGGCCGAGTGCGCAGAAGGCTTCGGCCCGGCCGTACGACGCCTCCGACCATGTGCTGGCCACGTTCGGTCCGGATCTCGCCGCGGCGGCCGAGGAGTTCGCCCCGCAGATCACGGAGGAGCTGCTGACCGGGATCGCTGCCGAGGTCCCGGACGAATGGCTGGCCGATGAGCCCGGTTTCGACTCCCCGGAGGCGCTGCGCCGGGCGTACGTGACCACGCTGATGGCCCGCGCCCGGACCATCAGCGACCACATCACCCTGGGGGAACCGACCAAGGACAAGCCCTCGCAGGCACCGGAATGGCTGGCCGCACGGCTGGTACGGAGGGCAGTGAAGTGACCGGTCTGCACAACGGACGCGACGTCTTCGAATACGCCCTGCTGAGGGTCGTGCCCCGGGTCGAGCGCGGCGAGATGATCAATGCCGGGGTGGTCGTGTACTGCCACGCCCGGCGCTTCGTCGAGGCCCGGACCCATCTGGACGAGGCCCGGCTGCTGGCCCTGGACCCCACCACCGACGTGGCCGGGGTACGCGCCGCGCTTGGCGCCGTCGAGGGCATCTGCGCGGGCGGCGAGCAGGCCGGGCAGGCGGCGGGGGACGACGCGGGGCGCCGGTTCCGCTGGCTGGTGGCGCCGCGCAGCACCATCGTCCAGCCGGGGCCGGTGCACACCGGACTGACCGCCGATCCCACCACCGAGGCCGCGCGGCTGCTGGAGCTGCTGGTGCGCTGAGGAGCGCGGGTGCGCCGAGGGCGCCCGGTTCCGCCGTCGGGCGGGCCGGGCGCTCTGTCGTCCCGGCGCGATTCCGCCGGGTCCCGGCCCGCCGCGCGGTGAGGTGGGCAACGGCGCAGTGGTGGGGCGTTGACAGCGCCCTGCCGGGCTTCTAGCGTCAGCCCTGCTCAGGCTACTAAGCGGTTGCTCACCCCGGGATCGGTGGGGCGGGCCGCTTGTCGAGGTTTCTAGGGTGAGGAGAACCCGCATGTCCACCACCGAGCAGCGCGTCGCCATCGTGACGGGCGCGGCCCGCGGCATCGGCGCGGCCACCGCCGTACGCCTGGCCGCCGAGGGCCGTGCCGTCGCCGTACTCGACCTCGACGAGGCGGCGTGCAAGGACACCGTCGAGAAGATCACCGCGGCCGGCGGCAAGGCCATCGCGGTCGGCTGCGACGTCTCCGACGCGGAGCAGGTCGACGCGGCGGTCGCGCGGGTCGCCTCCGAGCTCGGTGCGCCGACCGTCCTCGTCAACAACGCCGGTGTGCTGCGCGACAACCTGCTGTTCAAGATGAGCGAGATCGACTGGGACACCGTCATGAACGTGCATCTGCGCGGTGCGTTCCTGATGTCCCGGGCCTGTCAGAAGCACATGGTGGACGCCAAGTTCGGCCGGATCGTCAACCTCTCCTCCAGCTCGGCGCTCGGCAACCGCGGCCAGGCCAACTACTCGGCGGCGAAGGCGGGTCTGCAGGGCCTCACCAAGACCCTCGCCATCGAGCTCGGCAAGTTCGGGGTCACCGCCAACGCCGTCGCCCCCGGCTTCATCGTCACCGACATGACCGCCGCCACCGCCGAGCGCGTGGGGATGGGCTTCGAGGAGTTCCAGGCCGCGGCCGCCACGCAGATCCCCGTGCAGCGCGTCGGCCGGCCCGACGACATCGCCAACGCCATCGCCTTCTTCACCGGCGAGGCGGCCGGCTTCGTCTCCGGCCAGGTCATGTACGTCGCCGGCGGCCCGCTCAACTGACCGCCCCACCGACTTCGGGAGAACTGGACATGACCGAGCAGAACAGCGGCCTGCCCGCGCCCTCCGGCAAGGTGGCGCTGGTCACCGGCGCCAGCCGCGGCATCGGCTACGGCATCGCGGAGGCCCTGGTCGCCCGCGGTGACCGGGTCGTCATCACCGGCCGCAACGAGGACGCCCTCAAGGAGGCCGCCGAGAAGCTGGGCGCCGACCGGGTGCTCGGCGTCGCCGGCAAGGCGCATGACGAGGCCCATCAGGCCGTGGCCGTCGAGCGTGCCATGGAGACCTTCGGCCGCGTCGACTACCTCGTCAACAACGCCGGGACGAACCCGGTGTTCGGCCCCATCGCCGACCTCGACCTGGGCGTCGCCCGCAAGGTGTTCGAGACCAACGTCGTCTCGGCGCTCGGCTTCGCGCAGCGCACCTGGCACGCCTGGCAGAAGGACAACGGCGGCGCGATCGTCAACATCGCCTCGATCGCCGGCCTCGGCGCCTCGCCGTTCGTCGGCGCGTACGGGATCAGCAAGGCCGCGATGGTGAACCTGACGCTGCAACTCGCCCACGAATTCGCGCCGGGGGTGCGGGTCAACTCCATCGCGCCCGCGGTGGTCAAGACCAAGTTCGCCGCCGCGCTGTACGAGAACCGTGAGGAGGAGGCCGCGGCCGGCTACCCCATGGCGCGGCTGGGCGTCCCGGAGGACATCGGCGGGGCGGCGGCCTTCCTGCTGTCCGAGGCCGCGGGCTGGATCACGGGCCAGAACCTGGTCGTGGACGGCGGTCTGTTCCTGAACGTCGGGGTCTGACCGCAGGGATCTCTACGCAGGGATCTCTACGCCGGGGTCCGACGGCGTCGGGCCGGGCCCCGAGGAGGCCTCGCCCCGGTGTGCGCTCCGATGGGAATCCGTGGTGCCGGCCCTCTCAGGGGGCCGGCACCACGCGCGTCGGCGGACCCGCCGGGAAGACATGGGATCCTGACAAGGCGGGTCGACACCGCCCGGCGCGGCCCCGGCCGCCAAGCCGCGGGAGCCCCATCGGCCCGCAGACCGCATTGTCAGTGGCCGCCGGTAGGTTCTGTGGCTGAGAACGCAACGCACACCGGAGGTTGTTGACGTGGTGACCGACATGCTGCCCGAGTCCTGGCGCGAGGCCCTCGGCGAGGAGTGCGAGAAGCCCTATCTCAAGGAGCTCTCCGACTTCGTCGAGCAGGAGCGGGCCAACGGTCCGGTCTACCCGCCCCGCGAGCAGGTCTTCGCGGCGCTGGAGGCGACCCCTTACGACCAGGTGAAGGTACTCATCCTGGGCCAGGACCCGTACCACGGCGCGGGCCAGGGCCACGGTCTGTGCTTCTCCGTGCAGCCCGGCGTCAAGACACCGCCGTCGCTGCGGAACATCTACAAGGAGATGAAGGAGGAGCTGGGCCACCCCATTCCGGACAACGGCTATCTGATGCCCTGGGCCCAGCAGGGTGTGCTGCTGCTGAACGCCGTCCTCACGGTCCGCGAGGCCGAAGCCAATTCGCACAAGGGCAAGGGCTGGGAGAAGGTCACCGACGCGGTGATCCGCGCGGTCGCCTCCCGGCCCGAGCCGGCGGTCTTCGTGCTGTGGGGGAATTACGCCAAGAAGAAGCTGCCGCTGATCGACGAGGAGCGGCATGCCGTGGTGCAGGGCGCGCACCCCTCCCCGCTGTCGGCGAAGAAGTTCTTCGGCTCCCGTCCCTTCACCCAGATCAATGCGGCGGTCGCCGCCCAGGGCCATGCGCCGATCGACTGGCGCATCCCCGACCTGGGCTGAGCCACCGGGCCGGCGGGCGGAGCGGCGCGGTCAGGCCTGCCGCCCGGGCGCGTCGCGCACACCGCGCGCAGGTGCCGTCCGGCGGTTAGCGTCGAGGCAACGACGTTGGCGGTGGTGAACGATCCGGGAGTGCGCGGTGATGGAGAAGCGGCGGCAGGCGACGCCCGAGGACGGCGTGCTGACCCGGATCGGCCAGGCGATCATGTTGCACCGCGCCGGCGACCGGGAAGAGGCACGCAACCGCCTCTCGGCGCTGTGGCACGAGATCGGGCCGCAGGGCGACGCCTTCCACCGCTGCACCCTCGCCCACTACATGGCCGACACCCAGGACGACCCCCGGGACGAACTCGACTGGGACCTCAGGGCCCTGGAGGCGGCCGAGGGCTTCGTCACCGAGCGGCCCGCGGGCACCGCCGCCGCGCCCGTGGAGCCGAAGATCGCCGATGGTCCCGGCCCCCGCCACCCCCTCATCGCGCTCCGGGCGTTCTTCCCCTCCCTCCATCTCAATATCGCGGCCGACTACGCCGCCCTCGACCGTCCGGCCGATGCCCGTGCCCAGCTGCGGCGGGCGAGGGCGTCGGTCAACGCCCTCGCCGACGGCGAATACCGCCAGGGCCTGCGGGACGCGATCGACCGGCTCCAGCTGCGGATCGACCGGGCGGCGGGGCACACGCCGTAGGGCGTCCGCGTCCGGGACGGCGGGTCTTCAGCCGCCGCAGGGGACCCCCACCGCCCGCCTCGCACCGGAGCCGGCGCTGCGCGGCCTCGACGGAATCGCCGGCCGGCGGCCCCCGGCCGGCACGTATGCTTCCGGCACGCCAGGCACCACGAACGCGGCACAACCCAGGGAGCACGAGTGAAGGTCGGCTGCATCGGACTCGGCGACATCGCCCAGAAGGCGTACCTCCCGGTGCTGGGCACACAACCGGGTCTCGAACTGCATCTGTACACCCGCACCCCGGCCACCCTCCAACGCGTCGGCGACACCCTCCGGCTGCCCGGCGCGCAGCTCCACACCGACCTGGACGCACTGCTCGCCACGGGCCTGGACGCGGCCTTCGTGCATGCCGCCACCGCCGCGCACCCCGAGCTCGTGACCCGGCTGCTCGAAGCCGGCGTACCGACGTACGTCGACAAGCCGCTCTCCTACGAGTTCGCCGTCTCCCAGCGCCTGGTCGCGCTCGCCGAGGACCGCGGCGTGGGCCTCACCGTCGGCTTCAACCGCCGCTTCGCGCCCGCCTACACCCAGTGCCGCGAGCACGCCCGCGAGCTGATCCTGATGCAGAAGAACCGCATCGGCCTGCCCGAGGACCCGCGCACGCTGGTGCTGGACGACTTCATCCATGTCGTCGACACCCTGCGGTTCCTGGTCCCCGGCGAGGTCGACCACATCGATGTGCGGGCCAGGATCCGGGAGGGGCTGATGCAGCATGTGGTGCTCCAGCTGTCCGGCGACGGCTTCACCGCCCTGGGCATCATGAACCGCCTCAGCGGTTCGGCGGAGGAGATCCTCGAGGTCTCCGGGCAGGACACCAGGCGTCAGGTCGTCAATCTCTCCGAGGTCATCGACCACAAGGGACAGCCGAGCATCCGGCGCCGCGGCGACTGGGTGCCGGTCGCCCGCCAGCGCGGCATCGAGCAGATCGTGCTGGCGTTCCTGGACGACGTACGGGCCGGCCGGCAGCCGTCCGCCCGGGACGCGCTGCGCACCCACGAACTGTGCGAACGGGTGATCACCGACGCCCTGGCGCAGGCCGCCTGCTGAGCGCCCGCAGTCCCGTGTACCCGCCGGCGAGCAGCAGCGCGCCCACCGCCCCGTACACCGCCCAGTCACCGAACCGGGTGTACGGGCTGGTGCCCTCGGCCAGCGGCAGGTCGTAGACGGCCGCCGCGCTGCGGTCGGTGCCCAGCCGCGCGCCGATCTGCTCGCCGCGCGGGCCGTACACCGCACTCATGCCGGTGAGCGTGGCGTGCACCATCGGCCGCCAGTTCTCCGCGGCGCGCAGCGCGGCCAGTGAGGAGTGCTGCGCGGGCGCCCAGCTGTGCTGGAAGGTCGAGGTCGAGGACTGGGCGACCAGCACCCGCGCACCCTCCCGCACCAGATGACGGCTCATGTCGGGGAAGGCGGACTCGAAGCACACCAGCGGCCCGATGCGCAGCCCGCCCGCGGTGGCCACCGGCAGCAGCACCTGACGGGTGCCGCGCAGCCGGTCGGTGGTGGCCGCCTTGCCCACCCGGGTCGCCCAGCCCAGCACGGGCCGGAAGGGTATGTACTCGCCGAAGGGCACCAGCCGCATCTTGGCGTAGCGGTCACCGGTCGGCCCGTCCGGTCCGATCAGTACCGCGCTCTTGTAGATGCCGGCCCGGCCGGCCTTGGGCGAGTCGGCGTTGACCAGCAGTTCGGCGCCGGTCTGCCGGGAGAGGGCGGCGAGGCGGGCGGCGAGCGCCGGGCGGTCCGCCGGGTCCTCGTAGAGGCTGCTCTCCCCCCAGACGATCAGCCGTACCCCGCGGCCCGCCAGCGACCGGGTGAGCGCTTCGCTCCGGGCCAGCCGCGCCGACGGGGTGCCGGTCGGGCCGGGCTGGACGACCGCGAACCGCACCGTGCCGGCGGCGCGGGGGACCGGCGCCCAGAGCCACGCCGCGGTGCCCGCCAGCGCGCACACCAGCAGCCCCGAGACGGCCGGCAGCCAGGCCGCGGGGCGGGCGATCAGCTCGGCCACCGCGGTGTTCACCACCACGATCAGCAGGCTCAGCAGCCACACCCCGCCGATCGAGGCCAGCCGCAGCGCGGGCGGCACCTGCCACTGTCCGGCGCCCAGCAGCCCCCAGGGCCCGCCCAAGTACTCCCAGGAGCGGACCAGTTCGACCATCAGCCAGCCCGAGGGCACCAGCACCAGCGCGGCGGCGTACCGCCGGCCCGTCGCCGGCCGCCCCGCGCCGCCCGCCGTTCCGTCCGCTCCGGGCGCGCCGCCCAGCAGTGCGCGCACCAGCAGCCCCCACGGCGCCCACAGCGCCCCGAGCAGCAGGGCGAGCAGGAGGATGAAGACGTGCAGGCTCGGCAGCAGCCATTGGTGGACGGCGAGCATGAAGCCGGTGCCGCCCAGCCAGCCGTCCAGCGCCGCCCGCCGGTACGTCGGCGCCGACCGCACCAGCAGCAGCCAGGGGACCAGCGCGACATACGCCAGCCACCACCACGACGGCGCGGGAAAGGTGAGGGCCGGCACCGCGCCGGCGAGGGCGGCGGCCAGGCCCCGTACCCAGGGGGAGCCGAGCCACCGCGGCCGGTGGCCGAGCGCTCCGTCCATGCCGCCTCCCTCGTCCCGGTGTCCGCGGGCCGGACGGCCAGTCTGCGCGGGCCGGCGGATCAAGGAAAGGGGTGTCGCCGCAACGGCCGATTCCGGACCGGGAGGGGGCCCCGGACGGTCAGTCACCGAGGGCGCGCACCTGACGCCACTTCTCGTGGACCACGACCCCGGTCAGCCGCCAGCCGTCGGGGGTACGGCGGGCGGTGAAGTCGTAGCGGCCGCCGCAGGTGTAATTGGGGGCGGTCGGGTCGTCGTCGCCGTCGTCCGCGGCGCCGGCGAGCCGCATCGGGTTGAGGTAGTCGGCCTGGATGGTGGCGGTGTCGCCGGGCGCACCGTCGCGCCGGTTGAGGTCGATACGGCGGTTGACGATCAGATGCTGCCGCATCGCGAACTGCCGCAGCATCTCGGCCAGCCAGGCCGCGATGTCCTCGGTGCCGGCCTCGATGCCGCCGGCCGAGCGGTAGTCGGCCCGCCCGTCCGGGGTGAACAGGGCCAGATAGCCGGGCCAGTCGCCGTCGTCCACGGCGCGGGCATAGCCGTTGATCAGATCGTCGAGTGCCAGGCGGTCCATGACCGTGGAGTGTTCCGCGCGCTGCGTCATCGCCTCAGTTTTCGGCATGGCGAAGGCCCCCGCCAAGAGGCGGGGGCCCAGGGCGTGTCCGCCTTAGGGGCTGTCCGGCGGATCAGGGTCGGATAGGCCCTAGTTCGCCAGCGCCGACTCCGGCAGCAGATCCGGCCCCGCGTCCGGGCCCCCGGCTTCCTCCCCGGCGGCCTTCCGGCGGTCCTCCGAGTCGGCGAACTGGGTCCGGTACAGCTCCGCATACCGCCCGTCGTCCGCCAGCAGGGTCTCGTGCGTCCCGCGCTCGACGATCCGCCCGTCCTCGACGACGAGGATCACGTCCGCGGCCCGTACGGTCGACAGCCGGTGGGCGATGACCAGGGCGGTACGGCCGTCGAGCGCCTCGGTGAGGGCTTCCTGCACGGCCGCCTCGGAGGTGTTGTCCAGATGGGCGGTGGCCTCGTCCAGGATCACCACCCGGGGGTGCGCGAGCAGCAGCCGGGCGATGGTCAGCCGCTGGCGTTCGCCCCCGGAGAGCCGGTAGCCGCGCTCGCCGACGACGGTGTCCAGACCGTCGGGGAGCCCGGCGATCAGCTCCTCCAGACGGGCCCGGCGCAACGCGTCCCACAGCTCGGCCTCGGTCGCCTCCGGCCTGGCCAGCAGCAGGTTCTCGCGGATCGAGTCATGGAAGAGGTGCCCGTCCTGGGTGACCATCCCCAGCACGTCGCGCAGCGAGGCCGCCGTCAGATCGCGGACGTCCACCCCGGACAGCCGGACCGCACCGGCATCGGCGTCGTACAGCCGCGGCAGCAACTGCGCCACGGTCGACTTGCCGGCGCCCGAGGAGCCGACCAGGGCGACCATCTGGCCCGGTTCGGCGCGGAAGGAGATGCCGTGCAGGACCTCTTCGCCGCCGCGGGTGTCGAGGGCGGCGACCTCCTCCAGGGAGGCCAGCGAGACCTTGTCGGCGGACGGGTAGCCGAAGCGGACGGCGTCGAACTCCACCGACACCGGGCCGTCGGGCACCGCGCGGGCGTCCGGCTTCTCGGTGATCAGCGGTTTCAGGTCGAGCACCTCGAAGACCCGCTCGAAGCTGACCAGCGCGCTCATCACCTCGATGTGGGCGCCGGACAGCGCGGTCAGCGGGGCGTAGAGCCGGGTGAGCAGCAGGGCGAGCGAGACGATCGCACCGGGCTCCAGCTTTCCGTGCAGGGCGAGGAATCCGCCCAGCCCGTAGACCACGGCCAGTGCCAGGGCGGAGACCAGGGTGAGGGCGGTGACGAAGTACGTCTGGACCATCGCCGAACGGACCCCGATGTCGCGCACCCGGCGGGCCCGGGTGGCGAATTCGGCGGACTCGCGGGCCGGTCGGCCCATCAGCTTGACGAGGGTGGCGCCCGGCGCGGAGAACCGCTCGGTCATCTGGGTGCCCATCGCCGCGTTGTGGTCGGCCCCCTCCCGGCGCAGGGCCGCCAGCCGCCGGCCGACCCGGCGGGCGGGCAGCACGAACACCGGCAGCAGCACCAGCGCGATCAGGGTGATCTGCCAGGACAGGCCGAGCATCACCACGAGGGTGAGCAGCAGCGTCACGATATTGCTGACGACCCCGGACAGGGTGTCGCTGAACGCCCGCTGGGCGCCGATCACATCGTTGTTCAGACGGCTGACCAGCGCGCCGGTGCGGGTGCGGGTGAAGAACGCGATGGGCATCCGCTGGACGTGGTCGTACACGGTCGTCCGCAGATCGAGGATCAGCCCCTCACCGATGCTCGCCGACAGCCAGCGGGTCAGCAGCCCCAGCCCCGCCTCCGCGACCGCGATCACGGCGATCAGCCCGGACAGGCCGACGACCACGCCCGACGGGTCGCCGTTCACGATCGCGTCCACGACCCGGCCGGCGAGCAGCGGGGTGGCCACCGCGAGCATCGCGGTCACCGTGCTCAGGACGAGGAACCACAGCAGCCGGCGGCGGTGCGGGCGGGCGAACGCCGCGATGCGGCGCAGGGTGCCGCGGGAGAAGCGGCGCCGGCCCTGCTGCGCGGTCATCGTGCTGTGCAGCGCATGCCAGGCGGTGACTTCCATGTCCATCGTGGCCTCCAAGCCGTCGGGGTCGTCACGGGATCGCCGTGCGTGACCGGCGACATAAGAGAAACCTAGAACCTCAAGCAATGTTGAGGTCAACTGATTCCTCCACGCTCACTCACAAGGATCGCCGGTGGCCACCCGGGCCCGCGGAAACCCGCCTCGTGGGGAGCTCACCGACGAGGACGCGGGCACCGTCAGAGCGGGCGTTCCCAGACCGTGAGGGCCTCGGTGTCGGCCGGGACGCTGACCGTCAGCCGTACCGCGGGGCGGCCGTCGGGGAGTGTGGCGAGGGCGTCCACGACGACCTCGGTGCGGACCGGGTGGGCCGCTCCGGACACCGACGGGGCCGCCCCGACCAGCGCCTTGGCCAGCGCTGTCAGCAGCTCCCGGCCGCCCTCGTCGTCGAGGCGGGCCTCGACCGGGCCGAGGAACTGCACCGACGGCCGGGTGCCGAGCACGGGGGTGGCGGCGTCGGCCTCCCGCAGGACGCGGGTACGGAGTCCGGGCACCGCGGCCGGCCCCTGCTGCAGCGCGATGATCGCCGACCTGATCTCCTGGATCGTCGCGTCCAGCTCGTCGACCGCCTGGCCGACCCCCTCCGCCACCTCCGGCAGCTGCGCCTTGCGCCGGGCGGTCTCCAGCAGCATCCCGGTGGCGAACAGCCGCTGGATGACCAGATCGTGCAGATCGCGGGCGATGCGGTCGCGGTCCTCGAAGACGGCGAGCTGCTCGCGGTCGCGGTGCCGGTCGGCGAGGACGAGCGCCACCGCGGCCTGGGCGGCGAACTGCGTCCCCAGGGTCCGCTCGGTGTGGCTGAAGCGGCGCTCGCCGGGCCTGCGGCACAGCGCGAGGGCGCCCAGTACCCGCCCGCTGCTGCGCAGTGGCAGCAGCATCATCGGGCCGTAGTGGCGTGAGAGCGGGGAGATCGAGCGGGGGTCGCCGCCGAAGTTGTCGGAGAACACCGCGAGCCCGGCGCGTATCTGGTGGACGGCCGGGCTCTGCGGCGGGATCCTGGCGCGCTCGGACTCGGCCCGTACCGCCTCGGGCAGCACGGTGGAGATCGCCACGATCTCCATACCGCCGTCGGAGTGCGGCATCAGCACCGCGCCGGTGGCCGCCTCGGCCAGGTCCCGGCCCTGTTCCGCGACGACGGTCAGGGCGTTGGGGGTCGTCGAGCGGGTGTCGGGCTCGGTCAGCAGCGCCGTGGTCACGGAGGCCGTCCCGTCGATCCAGCGTCTGCGCTGCCGGGCGGCCGCGTGCGTGCGGGCATTGCTCACGGCGATGCCGGCTTGGGTGGCCAGCACCCGCACCAGGTGCAGATCCCCGTCGCCGAACCCCCCGCAGCCGTCCTTCCCCGCCACGCACAGCGTGCCGAACAGCTCGCCCTGCACCTGTATGGGCACCTCCAGAAATGTTCCGGCGGGATGCTCGGTGGAGGGGGAGGGGCCGTGGGTGATCAGCTCGCCGGGGCCGTCGCCGTCCTCGTCGAGGAGGCTGACAGCGGCATGACGCGCTCCGGTCAGCGCGGCGGCGTTCTCGGCGATACGGTCCAGCGCACGGCGCAGATCATGATCGGAACCGACCGTCACCATCGCTTCCAGGAGCTGCGGGAGCCGGGAGATCGGCCCGCCCGCCAGCGCGCGCAAGCTCCGCGCGGTGCGGTCGGGGAAATCTCCCGCGGGGTCCGACGGCTTCAGGGCACACCTCTCACTTCCGGCCGTTCGGACAGTCTAATTCGGTCGAAAGCGTGTTATCCATGCCAAGTGGACGGTATCTCCGGTTCAGCCGGGACACGGCCTGACCTGCGCGTGATCCATGCCGTCCAGGCCTACGGGAGCGGATCGGCGGCGCGGGCGGGCGAGCAGGCCACCTCGGCCGTGGGGTACGGGGCGCAGCGGAAAGCGCGGACCTTGGTCGCCTATCCCGGCCACACCCGCCAGGGGCGACTTTGAGACAACCTGGAGCTGAGTCGTGCGCCGGGACTTGAGGCCCCCGAGCTGCGGGTAAGCCGTAGTCAACTACGGGCACAGCTGCAGAAACGCACGGGCACAGCAGACACACCACCACACCACCAACGACCCGGAAACGGGCCGACCCGCCCGGATTGCGCCGGGCGCCCCCCACACGTTCCGAACATCTCCGCCGCAGACGCGTGGCCATATCCCGCGCCTCGGCATGAAAGTGGGCCGGGCCGATGGATGAAGGTCAGTACTACCCGAGACTCGTGGGACCCAGCCGCGCGGCGGGCGGCACCACCCTTCTCGAAATCCGCGGTGAGCTGGACATCCTCGCCGTGTCGGTGCTGTCCGACGGGCTGGACGACATCACCGGCGCCCAGGGCGTCGATCTCGTGCTGGACGTGCGCGCGGTGACGTTCATCGACTGCGCCGGACTGTCCCTGCTCAGCCGCGCCCGCCAGCGCACCCGGCAGCGGGGCGGCAGGCTACGGCTGAGCGGGGCCACCGGCGACGGGAGCGTCGCGCGGCTGCTGCGCATGACCGGGCTGACCGGCAGTTTCGAACTCGTCCCCGACGACGACGGCGCCACGGACGCTCTTGCCGAGGCCACCGGGCCGGCCGGGGTCACGGACGGCGCCGGCAGCGCCGTCGCCTGACGCTCCCGGCCACTGCCGGCTTCGCCCTCGCCGGCCCGGTCCCGGCTCAGGCCGGTCCCGGGCTCAGGCCGGCAGGGCCGCCTCGATGGCGCCGACCAGCTCCTCGGCCTCCGGATCGGTGCGCGGCCGGAAGCGGCCCGCGACCTCGCCGCCGGCATCGATCAGGAACTTCTCGAAGTTCCACTGGATGTCACCGGCCGCGCCCTCGGCATCCTGGGTGGCGGTCAGCGCCGCATACAGCGGGTGCCGGTCCGCGCCATTGACGTCGGTCTTCTCGAACAGCGGGAAACTCACGCCGTACGTCGCCGAGCAGAACGTGGCGATCTCCTCCGCGGTGCCCGGCTCCTGGCCCGCGAACTGGTTGCTGGGGAAGCCCAGCACAGCGAAACCACGGTCCCCGTAGCGCTGCTGCAGCCGCTCCAGGCCCGCGTACTGCGGGGTCAGCCCGCATTTGGACGCCACATTCACCACCAGCAGGGCCTTGCCCCGGTAGTCGGCGAGGGAAGCGGGCTCACCGGTCAGGGTGCGCAGGGGGATGTCGTACAGGCTCACGGTCATGCTCCTCGTTACGGGTCCGCGGACAGGGACGTCCATCCTCCGTCCCAACAGCGGCGCCCGCCCTGATCTTCCCCGGATCGTCGACCGGCCAGGACACGACCGGCCGGAGCTCCCCCGAGCGCCACTCCTTGAGCAGCTGGTCGAAGATCGGCGTTTCCCCCTCGGCCGGCCGCCGTGCCTGGGGGTCGGGGGGCGGCAGCGGCGGCGGCCGGCGGGGGAGGGAGATGCGCTGGAAGGGGTGCGAGGCGGGCTTCTCGGCGTCCATGTCCGGACTCAACCGGAATTCGGCCCCCGAGTTGCGGGACGCGGCCGGGACGGCTCTCAGAAGCCCCTGCGGTGGTGACGGGCAGAAGATACGTTCGCGCCGCGAAGGGCCGGGGGACGTTCCGTCGGTCGCTTGTTGGTCAGCAGGCTCGTGCGCCACGGGGGCCGGCTGCGGTGCGTCCCGCGCCGGTGGGGACGCCTCGTGTCGGCCCGGGGCGCCGGCGAGGAGGACCCGGTCGGCCGAGTACGGCTCCGCGACCCGCCCGGCGGCATGTCACGGAGCCTCGTCGGCGGCCTCAACGTCCGGTCCCAGTAGGGCCGTTGCCGGGCGAAGGTGACCGGTACCGCGCCCGCCGGTGAAGTCCGCCGGGGCTCGCCCCGGTCCGGGGCCGGGCGGCAGGGCCGAGGCGCCCCCACGGACCCGCTGTTCGGACCGGCCTCCCCGAACAGTCCCCCGTGCGGCCGTCGTTCCCTGTCACCCACGCGGGCGGGCGGCGTCCGGGCTCCCCGGCCGGCGGCTGACGGACGCCCGGACGTCCCGGGAACGGTGGGGTGATGCGCCGACCTGCGGCTCGACGGAGACGGGTACCGGGATCAGCTCCCGGCGGTGGGGTTCCTCGCGTGCTCCAGCGGCACGGATGCGTACGGCAGATGGAGCACGAGCGTCCGCCCCGGCTCTGTTCGATCACCGTTCACCTGCATGGCTCACAGATCTCGCGCCGCCCGTGGGTCCCGGCCACGATCGAATCCGGGACGCCCCCCGGACACCGGGCAGGCCGCCCCACCATCCGGCTCAGTCACCGGATCGCACCGGAACTGACGACGCACCACTGGGGCCACCGGGCCCCGAAGGAGATGCGTAGACGATGACAACGCTGTCGGAACGAATATCCCAGTCAGCCTTCGACGGCTCGCGGCTTCGGGTCGTGCTGCTTCTGGATCTCCACGAGGGAGCCCAGCAGCGCTTCATGGAAGCCTATGAGCACCTGCGCAATCAGGTCGCGTCCGTCCCCGGGCACATCAACGACCAACTGTGCCAGTCCATCGAGAACCCCTCGCAGTGGCTCATCACCAGTGAGTGGGAGAGCGCACCGCCCTTCCTCGCCTGGGTCAACAGCGAGGAACACGTCAAGATGGTCCAGCCGCTGCACAGCTGTGTGCGCGACACCCGGTCGCTGCGCTTCAGCGTCCTGCGCGAGACCTCGAACATCGCCAGCCTCGCCCCCGAGCCCCCCAAGGGCCGGCTGCAGGCCAACCCCCGCGTCGGCGACGGCGTCGTCCGGCACGCACTGACCTTCACCGTGAAGCCGGGCAGCGAATCGATGGTCGCGGAGATCCTCGCCGGCTACACCTCCCCGGAGGCCCGGGTCGACGACACCACGCGGCTGCGCCGCACCTCCCTGTTCATGCACGGCAACCGCGTCGTGCGCACGGTGGAGGTACAGGGCGACCTGGTCGCGGCGCTGCGTCACATCTCCCAGCAACCCGAGATCCGGGCCGTCGAGGAGGCCGTCAACCCGTATCTGGAGCAGGACCGCGACCTCAGCGACCCGAACTCCGCCCGGGTGTTCTTCACCCGCGCTGCGCTGCCCGCGGTGCACCACGTCGCGGCGAGCGGGCAGCAGCCCGACGGCATCCGCCGGCACGCGCTGTTCTACCCCGCCAAAGAGGGGTGCGGGATGGCCCTGGCCAGGATGCTGGCCCACCAGGACGAGCTGGCCGCGGACGACCCGCAGTGCCCCATCACCGGCAGCACCGTCTTCCAGCGCGACGACGTGGTGGTCCGGCTCATCGATCTGCGGATCCCCCTCGACAGCGATCCCATGCTGGCGCTGGGTGTCCGCGGTCCCCGCAAGACGGCGGTGCTGCGGCGCCTCCTCGACACCGATGTGGCCGGCGGTCTGTCGAACGACCGCGAGGTGGCGCACTTCCTCGAGCGCTCCGACATGGCCCTCATCACCGACCGCTGGGCGCCGGACGCCTGAGCGCACCCGCCCGCAGCAGGTCCCGTTCCCCCTCAACCGCCGGCCCCACGCCCCTGGAGGAATCAGCCATGACCACGCACCGCCCACGCATCGTGGACCTCAGCGAGACCCAGCCCAACCGCCGGCGCGGAGGTGATCTGCGCGCCATGCTGACACCCAGCGCGGTGGGCGCCACGAGCGGCTTCATGGGCATGGCACTCGTCCAGCCCGGCGAGCGCATCGGCGAGCACTACCACCCGTACTCCGAGGAGTTCGTGTACGTCGTCCAGGGCGCGCTCGAAGTGGACCTCGACGGCGAGGCGCACCCGCTGCGCCCGGACCAGGGTCTGCTGATTCCCCCTTATATGCGGCACCGCTTCCGCAACGTGGGGGACGTGGAGGCCCGGATGGTCTTCCACCTCGGTCCGCTGGCCCCGCGCCCCGAGCTCGGGCACGTCGACACCGAGGGCACGGAGGAGAGCACCCCCGCCGCACCGCCCGAACGCACGGAGCCGGTGTCATGACCCGCCGCGTGGCGGTCACCGGCGTCGGTATCGTCGCGCCCGGCGGTGTGGGGGTGCCCGCCTTCTGGGACCTGCTGTCCGCCGGACGTACGGCGACCCGTGGGATCACCCTCTTCGACCCGGAGGGGTTCCGCTCACGTATCGCCGCCGAGTGCGACTTCGATCCCGCGGCCCACGGTCTGAGCAGCGAGCAGGTGGCCCGCTCGGACCGGTACGTCCAGTTCGCCATGGTCGCCGCGAGCGAGGCGCTGCGCGACGCCGGGCTGGACGCCGGGGCGGAGGATCCCTGGCGCATCGGGGTGTCCCTGGGCACCGCCGTCGGCGGCACCACGCGGCTGGAACACGACTATGTCGCCGTCAGCGGCCACGGGCAGCGGTGGGATGTCGACCACCGTCCGGCCGGCCGCTATCTGGAGCGGGCGTTCTCCCCGAGTTCGCTCGCCTCCGCGGTGGCCGAACAGGTCGGCGCGCACGGGCCGGTGCAGACCGTCTCCACGGGCTGCACCTCCGGCCTCGACGCCATCGGCTACGCCTTCCACTCCATCGAGGAGGGCAAGGCCGATGTGTGCATCGCCGGTGCGTCCGACTCACCGATCTCCCCGATCACGGTCGCCTGCTTCGACGCCATCAAGGCGACCTCCCCCAACAACGACGACCCCGCCCATGCCTCACGGCCGTTCGACGCGAATCGCGACGGGTTCGTGATGGGTGAGGGCGGCGCCGTCCTCGTGCTGGAAGAGCTGGAGCACGCCCGCGCCCGCGGTGCGCGCATCCACTGCGAGATCCGTGGCTATGCCACCTTCGGCAACGCCTACCACATGACCGGCCTGACCCAGGAAGGCCTGGAGATGGCCGAGGCGATCAACCGGGCCCTGGCCCACGCCAGGCTCGACGCCACTCAGGTGGACTACGTCAACGCCCACGGCTCGGGCACCCAGCAGAACGACCGGCACGAAACGGCTGCGGTCAAGCGGTCGCTGGGCGAACACGCCCGCAAGATCCCGATGAGTTCCATCAAATCCATGGTCGGCCACTCACTGGGGGCCATCGGCGCGATCGAGATCGTGGCCTGTGTGCTGGCACTCACGCACCAGGTGGTGCCGCCGACGGCCAACTACGAGACTCCGGACCCCGAGTGCGACCTCGACTACGTGCCCAAGACGGCACGGGAGCTGCCGCTGCGTTCGGTGCTCTCGGTCGGCAGCGGGTTCGGTGGTTTCCAGTCAGCGGTGGTACTGACCCAACAGGGTGGGAGGGCAAGATGAGCTCCCCGAAGGAACGTCGCTCCGTCGTCACCGGCATCGGCGTCATCGCCCCCAACGGGGTGAGCACCGAGACCTTCTGGAAGGCGACCGTCGAGGGCATCAGCGTCCTCGACCACGTCACCCGGGACGGGTGCGAACATCTGCCGCTCAAGGTCGCGGGCGAGGTCCGCGGCTTCGAACCGGGGGATCTGATCGAGGAGCGCTACCTCGTCCAGACCGACCGGTTCACGCACTTCGCCATGGCGGCGGCCAACCTCGCGCTGGACGACGCCCGGATGGGCCGCGCCGACTACAACGACTCACCGTTCGCGGTGGGAGTCGTCACGGCCGCCGGATCGGGCGGCGGTGAGTTCGGCCAGCGGGAGCTGCAACGGCTCTGGGGCCAGGGCTCCCGTTACGTCGGCCCGTACCAGTCCATCGCCTGGTTCTACGCGGCGAGCACCGGCCAGATCTCCATCCGCGGCGGCTTCAAGGGGCCGTGCGGAGTGGTGGCCAGCGACGAGGCCGGCGGCCTGGACGCGCTGGCGCATGCCGCCCGCACCATACGGCGCGGCACCGATGCCGTCGTCGTGGGCGCCGCGGAGGCACCGCTGGCCCCCTACTCGGTCGTCTGCCAGCTCGGCTACGACGATCTGAGCCGGCTCGACGATCCGGCCCGCGCCTACCGCCCGTTCACCAGCGGTGCGTGCGGATTCGTGCCCGCCGAGGGCGGCGCGATGCTGATCGTCGAGGAGGAGGCGGCCGCCGTCGACCGCGGGGCGAGTGTCCGGGCCGTGCTGGCCGGGCATGCCGCTACCTTCACCGGGGCCTCCCTGTGGGAGGAGTCCCGGGAGGGGCTGGCGCATGCGATCCGCGGTGCACTTCAGGACGCGCGGTGCGCCCCGGAGGAGATAGACGTGGTGTTCGCCGACGCGCTCGGTGTCCCTGCGGCCGACCGGGCCGAGGCGCTGGCGCTCGCGGACGCCCTGGGGCGGCACGCCGCGCAGGTCCCGGTGACGGCACCCAAGACCGGTACCGGCCGGGCGTACTGCGGTGCCCCCGTACTGGACGCCGCGGCCGCGGTGCTCGCCATGGAGCACGGCGTCGTGCCGCCCACCCCCAACGTCGTCGACGTCTGCCATGACCTCGACGTGGTGACCGGCCGGGCCCGCCCCGGCGAGTTGCGGACGGCGTTGGTGCTGAGCCGGGGACTGATGGGCTCGAACGCGGCAATGGTGCTGCGGCAGGGCTCCGGGTCCCCCTCGTGAGAAGGAGAACCCCGCATGAACGCTCAACTGACGCTCAATGAGCTGGCCGCGCTGATGAAGTCCGCGGCCGGCCTCACCGTCGATCCGAAGGAGCTGGCGAACCGGCCCGACGCGACCTTCGCCGAGTTCGGTCTGGACTCGCTCGGCCTCCTCGGCATCGTGGGTGAGCTGGAGAACCGGCAGGGCCGGCCGATGCCGACCGACGCCGAGCGCTGCAAGACGCCGCGCGACTTCCTCGACCTCATCAACACCGCCCCCGAATCCGTTCCTACGACAGGAGCCTGACATGTCCGGCCACACCGAGAACGACATCACCATCGCGGCGCCCCTCGACCTCGTCTGGGACATCACCAACGACATCGAGAACTGGCCGCAGCTGTTCAGCGAGTACGCCTCGGTCGAGGTGCTCTCCAGGGAGGGCGACAAGACCACCTTCCGGCTGACGATGCACCCGGACGACAACGGCACCGTCTGGAGCTGGGTCTCCGAGCGGACCGTCGACCGCAAGGCCCGCACGGTGCGCGCCCGCCGCGTGGAGACCGGCCCCTTCGCGCACATGGACATCCACTGGAAGTACGCCGAGATCCCGGGCGGCACGTCGATGCACTGGACCCAGGACTTCGCGATGAAGCCCGATGCGCCGGTCGACGACAAGGGCATGACCGAGCTCATCAACCGCAACTCCCGGATCCAGCTGGAGCTCATCCGGGACAAGATCGAACAGCGGGACCGCGAGCGTCGCTCCGCCACCGTCAGCTGACGGCCCGCCAGGCCGCGTCCGGACCGCCACCCGGCGGCAATGAAGGGACCCCCCTGATGCATCACGCTTTGATCGTCGCCCGCATGGCACCCGGCTCCGCCCCGGACATCGCCGAGGTCTTCCGGGTCTCCGACCGTACGGAGCTGCCCCACCTGGTCGGGGTCAAGCGGCGGACGCTCTTCCAGTTCGGTGACGTGTATCTGCACCTCATCGAATCCGACCGGCCGCCCGGCCCGGAGATCGCCAAGGTGGCGGAGCACCCCGAGTTCCGCAACGTCAGCGAGCGGCTCTCCGCCTTCGTCAGCGCCTACGACCCGGAGACCTGGCGCAGCCCCAAGGACGCACAGGCCCAGCAGTTCTACAGCTGGCAGTGCGAGGGCAGCGGCTGACGCGTACGCGGCGCCGGGGTGATCCCCCGGCTTCCGCGCCGGCCCGGGCAGGGGCGAGGTCGCCTGGTGAGGAGCAGTCTCCTCGCCAGGCGACCTGCCGTTCCTGCCAGGGCTCATTCGGGGACGGTGCACTCGAAGGCGTGCAGATACGGGTTGACGACCCGGAGCTCGCCGACCTTCAGTCCGGCGTCCGTCATCCGGCTCACCAGGCTGCCCCTGGTGTGCTTGGCGCCGCCGACGTTGAGGAGCAGCAACAGGTCCATCGCCGTGGTGAACTTCATCGAGGGGCTGTCGTCGACGAGGTTCTCGATGATCACGACGCGGGCGCCGGGGCGGGCGGCCCCGACCACGTTGTGCAGCGTGCGGCGGGTGCTCTCGTCGTCCCACTCCAGGATGTTCTTGATGATGTAGACATCGGCCTGGACGGGGATCTCCTTCCGGCAGTCACCGGGCACGATCCGTACCCGCGAGGCGAGCGGGCCGCCGTCCCGCAGCCGGGGGTCCGGGTTCGCCACGACGCTGGGCAGATCGAGCAGGGTGCCCTGCATCGCGGGGTACTTCTCCAGCAGACTCGCCAGGACGTGCCCCTGGCCACCGCCGATGTCCGCCACCGACGACGCCCCGGTCAGATCGAGCAGCTGGGCGATGTCCTGCGCCGACTGCTTGCTGGAGGTCGTCATCGCCCGGTCGAAGACCTCGGCGGACTCCGGTGCGTCCTGGTGCAGATACTCGAAGAAGCCCTTGCCGTAGAGGCCGTCGAAGACGTTGCGGCCGGAGCGCACCGCCTCGTCGAGCCGCGGCCAGGCGTCCCAGGTCCACGGCTCGGTGCACCACAGGGAGATGTAGCGCAGGCTGTGGGGGTTGTCCTCGCGCAGCAGCCGGGACATGTCCGTGTGGACGTACTTCCCGTCGTCGGTCTCCGCGAAGATTCCGTAGCAGGACAGGGTGCGCAGCAGCCGCTCCAGCGGCCGCGGCTCGGCGCGTACCGCGGTGGCCAGTTCCTCGGCGGTGGTGGGCCGGTCGCCGAGCGCATCGGCGACGCCGAGGCGCGCCGCCGCCCGTACGGCCGCCGCACACGCGGCGCCGAAGATCAGCTCACGCAGCTGCATGGCCGGCTGGGGGGTGGGACTTACGGTGGTCATTCCGCCTCTATTCTCCCGTTGACGACGGGTGCATCCTGTGCTCCCGGTGCGGCCGTGGGCACAGTCCGGCCGGCTGCG
This sequence comes from Streptomyces sp. 2323.1, assembly GCF_900221035.1. Taxonomy (NCBI): domain Bacteria; kingdom Bacillati; phylum Actinomycetota; class Actinomycetes; order Kitasatosporales; family Streptomycetaceae; genus Streptomyces; species Streptomyces sp. 2323.1. The sequence goes on from NZ_LT907981.1 coordinate 7,275,199, forward strand.
AGGTACGGCACACATTCCGGAGGAACCGGTTGTGCCGGCCGGCGCGGTCCCGGTTGGCCAGGTCCACGGGCTTGTTGCGCAGCACGATGTTGTCGCTGATGACATTGCGCTCGTTGAGCGACTTCACGAAGCTGGGGAAGAGCACGACGCCGCCGGAGAACGGGGAGGCGCCGCGGTTCTCGCGGATCAGGTTGTGCCGCACCAGCGCCTGCTCGGTGCCGGTGAGGAGGATGCCGACCCCCTGGATGAACGGCAGGCGGCCATTGGCGGGGCAGTGCTTGTTGTTCTTGACGATGGTGTTGTCCCGTACCGTCAGCGCGCCGGCCCGGGGGCGGGACTCGTCGCCGACGATGAAGATGCCGCCGCAGTTCCCGGAGATGCCGTTGTGGGCGACCGTCAGGTTCCGGACGCGCTGGAGGGTGATGCCGATCCGGTTGTGGGACAGCCGGTTCCCGGTGATCGTGGCGCCCCGGTTGTCGGTGGCGCCGCCCTCTTCCCCGACGACGTTCGCCAGGTAGATGCCGGAGTCGCCGTTGCCGGTGACGGTGTTGTCCCGGATCGCCGCGCGGGTGGACTTCTCCTGCGCGATGCCCCACACGCCGTTGTGCCGCGCGGTCACCTCGTGCACCGTCAGCCAGTCGGTGCGGGAGGCCCAGACACCGGTCTTCCGGAAGCCCTGGACGGTCAGCCCGTGGAGCGTGACGTCATGCAGCCGCCTGCCCCGCTCACCGATGATGCAGATGCCGTTGCCCTCGCGTCCACAGGCGTTCTGGGCCCGCTTGCCGGACGGGCCGAGCACCGTCCTGCGGCCCGCGCCGATCAGGCGCAGCCGCGGCTTGGTGATCAGCACGCTGCCCCGGTAGTGACCGGGCCGGATGAAAATGGTGTCGCCCGGCCGGGCCCTGTTCACCGCCTGCTGGATCGATTCGCCGGGGTGGACGACGTGGTATCCGGCCGGTTCGCTCGGTGCGGCCGCGCCCAGTCCGCCGACCAGCATCGCGGCGACGCAGCTCAGGTATTTCATCTGTCGTAGCGCCATGAGGCGAAGCTATGGGCGATCATGCTCGCTCGCCACATGTGGTGAGCCGTTGATGACGGTGGGTACGGCGGCCGGTGTACGACACGCCGTCAGGTCCGGTGCCCGGCCGGGCACCGGACCGCCCATCAGGGCCGGTCAGCGGGGTCCCGCTGGCACTCGTCGCCGGTGCGGAACGCCTCGCCGCACGGCGCGGAACCGGCGGACGGGGAATCAGCTGACCGGGTATCGGACCGTGCGCCGGACCGGGTATCGGACGGAGCGTCGGGGCGGGCATCGGGGCGGGCGTCGGGGCCGGTGTCCGACGGGGCATCAGCCGGCCCGTCCGGCCACACCTCGGTCAGGAATGCCGCGAGGCTGGTCGGCAGAAACCACGGTCGGGCGCGGAAAACGGTCACGGAGGAACAACGCGCCAGGCCCGGCCGACGACACCGGCCCGAGGGCAGCGGGCCTGCTTGATCACCCCAACGGCCGCGGGGGAGGCGGCCGCGGCGCCCCGAACGGACCGGAGGGCCCGGCCGGCCGAGGACGCCGGGCCGCTGCCCCCTGGACCCGCAGGGTCAGCCCGCCCGCTCCGCCGCGCTGCGCTCCACGCAGAACTCATTGCCCTCGATGTCGGCCAGCGTCGCCCACCCGGTCCCGTCGGCCCGGCGGTGGTCGGCCACCAGGGTCGCGCCGAGCGCCAGCAGCCGCTCGACCTCCTCGTCCCGGCTCCGGTCCTGCGGCTGCAGATCCAGATGCACCCGGTTCTTCACGGTTTTGCCCTCGGGCACCGTGAGGAACAGCAGCGCACCGCCCGCCGCCGTGACCGTGGCCTCCGGATCGCCCGGCAGATCGTCCTCGGCCAGCGATCCGCCCAGCACCTGTGCCCAGAAGCAGGCCAGACGATAGGCGTCGGTGCAGTCGATCGTGGTGTGCCGTACCCATGAAGTCATGGACGTGACTATGCGGTTGAGGGGCGGAGCTGTCCATCGGAATCGTCCTGCACGGAACGCCGCCCGCGCGGTTCCGGCGTCCGCCTTCCGCAATTACCATGAGGGGAGCAGCCGTTGAGCCGGACCGTGGCCGGCGGCGACCCGGCGGGGGCGCACCCGGGCGCCGGGAACATCCCGGGCAGGAGGTGTGTCCGGCACACCCCTGCAAGCCGCCCGTCCCCGTCGTCTACAGTTGCAGAATTCCGCAATTCAACAGATGACGCGACGGCCGGTCGGCCTGAACGCGGAGGACATGCGTGGGCGGTTTCGCCGAATCGGTAAGGGAACGAGTGCGCGTGACGCGGTCCGCGCCCCGTCCCGGGGACGGGGCGCAGCGGTGAACGGTGCCTGTGTTCCGCCGTGTCCGGCCGAGGTCGGCGCACTGCTCGCGGTCGACGGCGTGGGGGCGGCCTCGTGATCCGCCCGCTCCGTCCCCGGCACGGTGACCGGACCGGAACCCTCCGCTCGTCCTGCGACGGAAAAGGGTGAGCGCTGATGTCCGGCGCAGCAAGGCGTAAGGGGCCGCCGCCGTGGCGGGCGGTCCGCTCCCGTACCTGCATACCCACGCCCTCCGGGCACGGCACCGTACGCCCCTGCCGCGGGCAGCCGCCCGGACGGGGACCGCTGCGCACGGCACCCGGCCACGGCCGGGCCTGCCCGGAGAGCGCCGTACCTCGCGCCACCTCCGCGCGCTGCGGCATCCAGCGCTCCCGTACGGCCGCGGTCCGGCCCGGAACCCAGCTGGCGCGGCTGCCCGGCGCGGTACTGCTCACCCACCGGGCCCCCCGGCACAGCCTGTGGCGACGGGTGTTGCTCCACATCGTCGTCACCCAGCTCCTGCTGCTCTTCCTGGCGATGGTTATTTATTTGGGGCGGCACGCCGGGACGTGACGGACCACGCGGGTACGTGCCGCGCACGGACCGCCGACACGGTCGTCGCGCCCGCCCGCTCCCTGACCCGCCACAGCCACGCGACATCACGCCCGAACGACCACACCAGGAGCGCCAGCGCCACCGCCACCGCCGCGGCCGCCGAGTCCCTGGGCAGGATCCCGGCCCCGGCCACCACCAGCACGACGCCTTGCAGCGCCGCCACGGTCTTACGGGCCATGCTGTGCGGCAGCGCCCCGCGCAGCCACGGCAGCACCCAGGAGGCCGCGACGAAGGCGTACCGCATGAGGCCGATGGCCAGTACCCAGGCGCCCAGCGGCAGCGCGAGGTGGATACAGAGCACCAGGATCAGGAAGGCGTCGACCTCCATGTCGAAGCGCGCCCCGAGCGGGGTCGCCGTCCCGGTGTGCCGCGCCACCTTCCCGTCCACGCCGTCCAGGACCAGCGCCACGGCGGCGAACGCGATCAGCACCGCGACCGGTACGTGCCGGCCGAAGGAGTCCGCGACCATCGCCGTCACGCCGCCGACCAGGATGGTGCGGGCCAGCGTGACGCGGTTGGCCGGGCCGAACGTCAGGGTCCACGACCGGCGCACCGCGACGGTGAGGACGGCCCAGGTGGCCACCGCGAAGACCAGACCCGTCAGCCAGCCCACCATGCTCAGGCCGACCGCGCGGCACAGCACCTCCAGCAGCAACAGCTGCACGCCCATTCCTGCCGTAATGTCCGGTCCGAACGGCCTTGTGTCGTAGCGCTCTTGTACGGCCACCATGCCTCCCGTGACGTGTGGCGGACTCGAAGGGTGTTGCGTATCGTGACGGCGTCCCCATGATCCCCAGCATTGTTGAACCATCCGCGTAGCGTCCAGGAGGATCCCTATGCCGCGCGTCGCTTGTGCCTTTTGGCTAAGCGTTTCAGGCCAGGGCGAAATCCGGACGGTGCCGGTCCCGGAGCCCCGGGGCGACGAAGTCCTGGTGCGCACGGTCTGCTCCGGTGTGAGCCGTGGCACAGAGACACTGGTCTTCCGCGGCGGTGTCCCGGAGAGCCAGCACACCGTGATGCGGGCGCCGTTCCAGGAAGGCGACTTCCCCGCACCCGTCAAGTACGGCTACCTCAACGTCGGAGTCGTCGAGCAGGGGCCGTCCGCCCTGCTGGGCCGCACGGTCTTCTGCCTCTATCCGCACCAGACGCACTACGTCGTCCCGGCGAGTGCGGTCACCCCGGTACCGGACTCCGTCCCCGCCTCGCGTGCCGTCCTGGCGGGCACGGTCGAGACCGCGGTGAACGCCCTGTGGGACGCCGCGCCGCTGGTCGGCGACCGGATCGCGGTGGTCGGTGCGGGCATGGTCGGCTGCAGCGTGGCCGCGGTCCTCGCCCGCTTCCCCGGCGTCCGGGTACAGCTGGTCGACGCCGACCCCGCACGGGCCGCCACCGCCAAGGCGCTGGGGGTGGACTTCGCGCTGCCGCAGGACGCCTTGGGCGACTGCGACCTGGTCGTCCACGCCAGCGCCACCGAGCAGGGGCTGGCCCGCTCGCTCGAACTCCTCGCCCCGGAAGGCACCGTCATCGAGCTGAGCTGGTACGGCGACCGGCAGGTCAGCCTGCCGCTGGGGGAGGCCTTCCACTCCCGCCGGCTGGTCGTGCGCAGCAGTCAGGTGGGCGCGGTCTCCCCGGCCCGGCGCGCCCGTCGTACCTTCGCCGACCGCCTGGCACTCGCCCTCGACCTGCTCGCCGACCCCGCCTTCGATGCGCTGATCACCGGCGAATCCGCCTTCGAGGACCTGCCGCGGGTGATGCCCCGGCTCGCCTCCGGCGACCTCCCCGCGCTGTGCCACCGCATCCGGTACACCCCGGCGGACGGCTAGGCCGCGGTCCCCGCCCCGTGGACCGCCTTGAATTCGCCCTCTCGCGACACCGTCACTGAGACCGACATCACACCGGAGGAACGGCCTTGTTCAGCATCACCGTCCGCGATCACCTGATGGTCGCCCACAGCTTCCGTGGCGAGGTCTTCGGACCCGCACAGCGTCTGCACGGCGCGACCTTCCTCGTGGACGCCACCTTCCGTCGGCCGGAGCTCGACGACGACAACATCGTCGTCGACATCGGCCTGGCCACCCGGGAACTCGGGGCCGTGGTCGGGGAACTGAACTACCGCAACCTCGACGACGAGCCCGCCTTCGCCGGCATCAACACCTCGACGGAGGCCCTGGCCAAGGTGATTGCCGACCGGCTCGCCGACCGCATCCAGGCGGGCAACCTCGGCGAGGGCGCCCGCGAGCTGACCGGGATATCGGTCACCCTGCATGAATCCCACATCGCCTGGGCGACCTACGAGCGCACTCTGTGACCCGCACCGGCACCACGGCGACGGCGGAGCGCGTGGTGCATATGGTCCTGCCCGGCGACGTCGACGATCCGGCGGCGCCCAGCGGCGGCAACACCTACGACCGCCGGGTGTGCCGCGAACTCCCGGCGGCGGGCTGGCGGGTGCACCCGTACGCCGCGCACGGAAGCTGGCCGCGGCCGGACGCCGCCGCCTGCGTGGGGCTGGCGCAGCATCTGGCGCAGCTGCCGGACGACGCCGTGGTCCTGCTCGACGGACTGGTCGCCTGCGGGGTCCCGGAAGTACTCCTCCCCGAGGCGGACCGGCTGCGGCTCGCCGTCCTGGTCCATCTGCCGCTGGCCGACGAGACCGGGCTCGATGCCGCCGTGGCGGCGGAGCTGGACGCCCGCGAACGCCGCACGCTGCACGCCGCGGGGGCCGTGGTGGCCACCAGCGACTGGGCCGCCCGCCGGCTCGTCGCGCACCACGGGCTGCCCGCCGCGCGCGTCCATGTCGCCAGGCCGGGGGCCGACGCGGCGCCCGCCGCGTCCGGCACCGACGGCGCCACCGGACTGCTGTGTGTCGCGTCGGTCACCCCGCGCAAGGGCCAGCACCTCCTGGTGGAGGCGCTGGCGGAGGTCGCCGAGCTGCCCTGGAGCTGCACCTTCGTCGGCGGGCTCGGCCGCGACGCCGGCTACGCCGGTCAACTGCGCCGCCGGGTGACGGAGTTGGGCCTCGACGACCGGATCACCTTCACCGGGCCGCGGGCCGGCGCCGAGCTGGACGCCCACTACGCCGCCGCCGATCTGCTGCTGCTCGCCTCGTACGCCGAGACCTACGGCATGGTCGTCACCGAGGCGCTGGGGCGCGGGATTCCGGTGCTGGCCACGGACGTGGACGGCGTACCGGAGGCGGTCGGCCGGGCTCCGGACGGCAGTGTGCCCGGTCTCCTGGTACCGCCCGGACGGCCGACGGCGCTCGCCGGTGCGCTCCGTGACTGGCTCGGGGATCCGCAACTGCGCGGCCGGCTGAGGGAAGCGGCGCGCGGGCGGCGTGCCATGCTGGAGGGGTGGGAGATGACGTCGCACAGTCTGGCCGGGACGCTCGAACGGCTTCGGCACGAGCCCCGGAGCGCACGATGAACGCCCCTGACCGGCCCCGATTCGCCCCTGACTGGCTGGAGTTGCGCGAGCGCGCCGATGCCGCAGCGCGCGCACCGGAACTGCTGCGTCCGCTGCGCGAACGGCTCTCCGCGCAGTCGGCCGAGGCCGGCCCGGACGGCACCCGGGGGCTGGTGATCCGTGACCTCGGCTGTGGCACCGGCTCGATGGGGCGCTGGCTCGCCGTCCGGCTGCCCGGGCCGCAGCACTGGATCCTGCACGACCACGACCCCCTGCTGCTGGAGCACGCCGGGGCGCGAATGCCGGTAACCGCCGCCGACGGCACGCCCGTTGAGGCCACGACCGCGCGCGGCGATCTGGCCGACCTCAGCGCCGCCGACCTCGCCGGCACCTCGCTGGTGACCGCCTCCGCGCTGCTCGACCTGCTCACCCGCGAGGAGGTGGAGGACCTCGCCGAGGCCTGTGTCCGCGCGGGCTGCCCGGTGCTGCTGGCCCTCTCCGTCGCCGGACGGGTCGAACTGACCCCGTCCGATCCCCTCGACGTCGAGATCGCCGAGGCCTTCAACGACCATCAGCGCCGTACGGACCAGGGCCGCGCGCTGCTCGGTCCGGATGCGATCGCGGCGGCGGTCGCGGCGTTCGAGCGGCGCGGTGCTACGGTCCTGGTCCGGTCCAGTCCCTGGCGGCTCGGCTGTGTCGAGTCGGCGCTGATCGCCGAATGGCTGCGCGGCTGGGTCGGCGCCGCGCACGCCCAGCGCCCGGATCTGGCGCCCGAGGCCGTCGCCTATCTGCGCCGCCGGCTGGAGGAGTGCGCGGCGGGCGACCTGAACGTCGAGGTGTACCACACCGATCTGCTGGCGCTGCCCCGGCCCGTGTCCGGGAGCGCGTGATGGACCGGTCCCGCTGGGCGGCGTGGCTCAGGATGCTCGCGGGGCTGGGCATCCTGGTGGCGCTGGTGTGGCATCTGGGATCCGACGCCTTCGTGTCGGGCCTGCGCCGGATCGACGCCGCCACACTGCTGGCCGGGCTCGCCATCGGCCTGCTGACCACGGTGTGCAGCGCCTGGCGCTGGTCGTTGGTGGCCCGCGGTCTCGGACTGCGGCTGCCGCTGGGCCGGGCCGTCGCGGACTACTACCGGTCCCTGTTCCTCAACGCGGCCCTGCCCGGCGGCGTGCTGGGCGATGTGCACCGCGCGGTACGCCACGGCCGCACCTCCGGTGATCTGGGCCGCGGCGTGCGTGCAGTGGTTCTGGAACGCACCGCGGGCCAGCTCGTCCTGCTCGTCGCGGGGGCGGCGGTGCTGCTCGTCCGGCCCTCCCCGGTGCTGGCGCCGGTCGTCCGCGTCCTCACCTCGCCCGCCGTCGCGCTGTCCGTGGCCGCGGTGGCCGTGCTGCTGACGGCGGCCGCCCTCAGGCTGCGGGCGCGGCGGGGTGCCTCGCGGGCCGAACGCGCCGTCCGCGGCATGCTGGCCGAGGTACGGCAGGGCCTGCTCGGCCGGGGGGTGTGGCCCGGTGTCGCGCTCTCGTCCGTGGCGGTCCTGACGGGCTATCTCGGGATGTTCGTGCTGGCCGCCCGGGTGGCCGGAGCCACCGCGCCGATCGCCGAACTGGTGCCGCTGGTGGTGCTGGCGCTGCTGGCGATGGCGCTGCCGCTGAACGTCGGCGGCTGGGGCCCACGCGAAGGCGTCGCCGCGTGGGCCTTCGGCGCCGCCGGACTAGGCGCGGCGCAGGGGCTCACCACCGCCGTGATCTACGGCGTGCTGGCTTTCGTGGCGAGCCTGCCCGGCGCCGCGGTCCTGCTCGTCCGCCGCTCCGTCACCCGGCGCGGCGAGCGGCCGCAGGTCGAGCTCGAAGAGCGTGTCCTCGCCGAGCAGGGCGCGCCGCAGCGGCGGGCGTAGCGCCTCCCGCATCACCGGCGTTCCGGGAAACCGCAGCCCGGGGACGCCGTCGCCGAGCAGCACCGGCGCGACCGTGACGTACAGCCGGTGCAGCGCCCGGTCCTGCAGGAACCGCGACACGGTGACCCCACCGCCCTCGATCAGCACCCGGCCCAGCCCGCGCGCCGCCAGCGCGGCCAGCAGACGCTCCGGCTCGAAGGCCGCCGCATCCGGCAGCACCAGCACATCGACCCCGACGGGCCGGGACGCGGGGGCGACGTCCGGCCCCACCACCCAGAGCGTCGGCGCGGCCCCATCGGTGAACACCCCACTGTGCAGCGGCACCCGGCCCCGCGGATCGAGCACCACCCGCACCGGATTGTTCCCGGTACAGGCGCGCACGGTCAGCCGCGGATCGTCCGCCACCGCGGTGCCCGCGCCGACGAGTACCGCATCGGCGAGCGCGCGCAGCCGGTGCAGATGGCAGCGGTCCTCCGGGCCGGTGACGAAGTCGGCATCGCCCGTACGCGTCGCGATGAAGCCGTCCAGGCTCTGCCCGAGCTGGGCGAACGCGACCCGGGGGCCGGCCAGGCACAGCGGCAGATAGCGGGCGGTGAGCTCCATGGCCTCAGGGGTGGCGGGCAGCCCCCACCGCAGCCCGCCGTCGCCGTCGGCCACCATCCCGGCGGCGTGCGCCGCGGCCGTCGTTCGGATGTCCCGCAGCCGGTCCCAGGCGGCTGCCGCGTCGAGTTCCTCAGTCATCGGCCGGTGCCCCCGCCCCGAAGAGTGCGGCATATTCGCCGAATGTCTCGGTCAGCCCGGCCAGCAATTCCCGCCCCTTCCGGGCGGATGCCAGTGACGGCCGTCCGATGACTCCGGATTCGGTATAGGCCGACATGCCCAGCGTCAGGAGGTGCTTCCGGTCATCGGCGACACAATCCGCCGATTCATAGCCTTCCTTGACCAATTCGGGATGGGCGTGCAGCAGAATGGACGTCTCGGCCTCTCCCGCATGCATATCGGTGTGCCCGGACGTCTGCACCCCGGCCCGCGCGCGTGCCCGGTCCCAGTCGGCCGATCCGGGGAACAACGCCATCCGCACACCGCGCCCGGCGGATTCCTGAACGACATTGCGCAGCACGTAATTTCCGCCGTGCCCGTTGACGAGAATGAGGGTGTCGATACCGGACCGGCGGAGCGAATCGGCGATGTCCGTGACGACCGCATGCAGGGTGCGCGCCGAAATGCTGACGGTCCCCGGCCAGGCGGCGTGTTCGTGGGAACAGGACACCGTCAGCGGCGGCAGCAGCTGGACGGGATGGGCGGCCGCCAGCTCCCTGGCGATGGTGCAGGCAATCACCGTGTCGGTGGCCAGCGGCAGAAAGGCGCCGTGCTGCTCGAAGCTGCCGATGGGCAGCACGGCCATCGCCGGCTGCCGCGCCCGTACGTCCTCGGTGGTGTCGGCCGGCCACGGGCCGGGGGGCGAAGTCGGGTGTCCCGAAGCGGTCATGGTGTGCTGCGGCCTTTCGTCACTGACTCACCGAGTCATGGACTTCGCAGCATACTTGTTGTGTTCTGATGACTCCTGACGATCATTTCCTCACGCGGGTACGATCCACGCCATGATGGACCCCGACGACGATGCCGTGCGCAACCTCCGTGTCGCTTTCGACGATGCCCTGGGCCAAAAACCGGGCGTGGAACGGGTGGTGGAGGTCCGGCTACCCACCACATACGGCGAATTCCGCGCCGTCGGTTATCTCGACCACCGCAGCGGCATCGAGCAAGTGGCGCTGGTCCACGGCGATGTAGCCGGCGAGCTGACGCTGGCCCGGATGCATTCGGAATGCCTGACCGGTGATGCCTTTGCGTCCACCCACTGCGAATGCGGCGACCAATTGTCCGCGGCCCTGCGCGCGATCGTGGCGGAAGGACGCGGCATTCTGGTCTATCTCCAGGGCCACGAGGGCCGCGGTATCGGCCTGTTGGCCAAGCTCCAGGCGATGAAGCTGCAGGAGGGCGGGCTGGACACGGTGGAGGCGAATATCGCGCTCGGGCTGCCCGTCGACGCCCGCGACTACGGCGCCGCGGCCGAGATACTGCAGGACCTGGGCGTGCGGTCGGTGCGGCTGATGTCGAACAATCCGCGCAAGCGCGAGGCGCTGGTGCGGCACGGTATCCCGGTCGCCGAACAGGTCCCGCTGCTGATGCCGCCCCGTGCGGAGAACATCCGCTACCTCCGCGCCAAACGGGAGCGCCTCGACCACGATCTGCCGCATCTGGACGGCATCACCGGGCTGTCCTGACGCGACCGGACGGTACGGGCAGGTGGCCTTGCATGCCACGAGGGAGGGCCACGACCGTGTGGTCGCGGGCCCTCCCTCGGTGATCCGGTCGGCCGGGGCCGCCGGATCAGGAAGCGGCGGCTGCCGCCCTCTCGGCCGCGGCGGCTTCCTGCCGTGCCGGCAGGACACGCTCCGCGAGATGACCGAAGACCAGCCCGAAGGCCGTCCACAGCACCAGTTGGATGGCGATCGCCGACAGCCGGAACTGCCAGAGCAGCGTGGCGGAGAAGTCGGCGGGCACCTCGTTGACGGCCGGCAGGAACGCATAGGCGAGGCCGACGGCCACCACGAACGCGGCGCCGGCCGCGACCGTGGCGTGCCAGTTGCCCAGCGTCGGAGCCAGCCGCCGTCCGAGGATCGTGGCGGCGACGGCCAGCAGGACGCTGAGCACCATCATCAGGAAATACAGGGTGGTGCGGGTGCCGATGGTGTCGGGGTCACCGACGGACGGCGGGTTGGCCGGGTACTTCAGGAACGGTACGAGGTAGACGGCCAGCAGCGCCGCTCCGGAGAGCAGCACTGCCGTGGCCCGGGCACCGAACCGGCCGATCCGCCCCAGCGCGAAGCAGAAGGCCAGCGCGGCGATCCCGCCCAGCGCCACGCCGTAGACCAGCACGCCGGTCGCCAGCCCCGCAGTGGACTGCAGACCTCGGCTGACGACCTCCATCTCGTGTTCGTGGCTGTGTGCTTCCTCGAACGCGATGGCGGCGTCCACCTGCGGTTCGCCCAGCAGAAAGGCGGCGACCAGGGCCAGGACACCGGCTGCCAGACCGGCGAGCATCCCGCGCACCAGAAGGGCTCTGATGGTGACGGAGTTCATGGAGGCGGCGTCCGATCAGTGGCAGGGGAAACCGAGAAGATGGCGCCCGTCGTGGACCCACTCGTGGACTTCGGTACCGGAGAGCAGTGAGGTCGCGCCCTGCTCCGCGCCGATGAAGTACAGCAGCACGAGCATCAGGACGCCGAAGAACAGCGCCCAGGGGGCAAGGGCCTTGAGGGGGAGCGGGGCGGGGGTGACGGCGCCGGTGGCCGGGGGTGCGATGGTCTGAGCCATGGCAGAACCTCCTGTGCGGGGAACTCGCGTCCCTTGTCGGTGGAGTGCTGACGACATGCCGGGTCTGGCTCGCCCGGTCCCGGCCCTGCTGGGCTGGTGAAGACCGGACATACAGTGGCGCGACCGCGCCGGGATCCCACCGGCTTCCGTCATGTCGTCGTCAATATCATCGGGAAGGTACCGCGGACCGACCGCCGGGCCAAGGCCCCCGAGGGGGCGGAGAGGCGCAGGACAGGGCGCGCCGGACCGTCAACTCCCTTGTGGTATCGAGAGGTTGCCGTCGCGGGCAGCAAGCGGAAGAAGAGGTCATGACAACTCGGGTGATGTTGGTCTCAGCGGCCGCGGGTTTGGCTCAGCGTGAGGTGCGCTTCGACGACGACGGCCCGTTGAGCGAGGCCGGGCGGCGCCGGGCCCGGGCCGCCGCCGGCGCGCTGCCGCCTGTCGAGCGGAGCATGGTCTCGCCCTCGGTCCGGTGCCGGCACACCGCCGAGGAGCTCGGGCTGGCGGTCCGGTCCGTGCCGGAGCTGGCGGGCTGTGCGATGGGTGCCTGGCGCGGCCGGACCCTGGCCGAGGTCGCCGACGGGGATCCGGCCGCGGTGTCCGCCTGGCTCTCGGACCCGGACTTCGCGGGACACGGCGGGGAGTCGCTGCGGCAGCTGTGCGCGCGGATCGCGGGCTGGCTGGCGCGGACGGCCGGGGACGGGGGCCGGGTGCTGGCCGTCGTCGAGCCGGACGTCGTCCGTGCCGCGGCGGTGTGCGCCCTCCGCGTCCCCGAGGAGGCCTTCTGGCGGCTGGACGTTCCGCCGCTGACCGTGACCGAGCTGAGCGGCCGCGACGGCCGCTGGAATCTGGGGCTGGGGAAGACGCTCGACCGCAGGTGAGGGCGGTGCGACGGCACTGGTTCACAATTCATCTGTCCCCTCATCTACACATAAAGGCGACATAAGCGCAGAATAAAAAGTGCGTGGTCCTATGCCGCGCGGAAACGGCCAGCTTGCGAACGAAGGAGGCGAGTCGCATGGCCGACGTCTCACACCACAGGGGAGATCTCGCCGGTCACCCCGATGCATCGGAGATGCAGGCCCGGTACGACCGGGTACTCGGCGGGCGGGACGTGGTACTCGTCGACGGACCGGTGTTCCTGGTCGGCCTGTACTGCGCGGTCTCGCCGTGGGTCCTCCACTTCACGGCCGCACAGCCGGCGCTCGTGACGCACAACCTCATCCTCGGTATCGCGATCGCCCTGCTGGCGGTCGGCTTCACGGTGACCCCGGAGCGGATGTACGGCCTGAGCGGCGCGATGTGCGCGATCGGTGTGTGGATGATCATCTCGCCCTGGATCGTCGGCAGCGCTCCGGACGCGGGTGTCATCTGGAACAACATCGTCGTCGGCGCCCTGACGTTCCTGCTGGGCGCGATGTGTGTTGCCGCGGCGTCGAAGAGCCGCCGCGCCACCTGAGACGCGCTCCCCACGGGGGCGTGTGACAAGCCGCCGACCGTACGCCCCTCGGGGCGAGCCGGCCGGCGGCTGTGCGTGCGGGCGCGCCGGGCCCCCGGATTCCCCGCCGCCGCAGCGTCATCAGGGCCGCGTCCGGGTGCGGTGAGGGGGCGCGCCCCCTGCCGGGGCCGCCCGCCCGCACGCATGCGGTAACCGGGTAAATTCGGTTAAATCGGTTGCATGGGTCCTCCGACTGTGGCCCCTCGCCCCGGAGAGGTGGCGTCCCGTGACCGCTGTGCCCGTGGATGATCACGAAGACTTCGCCGACGCCGACCGCGGCTTCATCGCGGCGCTCGACCCGCCCGAGATCACCATGGACGACGGCCGGGTGGTCTGGAACGCCGAGGCCTACGCCTTCCTGGCCGGCAACTGCCCCGACACCGCGCACGAGAGCCTGTGGCGGCAGGGCCGGCTGGTCAGCCGGCAGGGTCTGTACGAGGTCACCGACGGCATCTACCAGGCGCGCGGTCTGGACCTGGCCAATATGACGCTGGTCGAGGGCGACCACGGTGTCATCGTCATCGACCCGCTCCGCTCCGCCGAGACCGCCGCCGCGGCCCTGGAGCTCTACCGCAAGTACCGCGGCGACCGGCCGGTCACCGGCCTGATCTATACCCACTCGCACGTCAACCACTTCGGCGGGGCCCGCGGCGTACTGCCGCACGGCCACCACCCCGTGCCCGTCCTCGCGCCGGCCGGCTTTCTCGCGCACGCGGTCAGCGAGAACATCGACGCCGGCGTCGCGATGGCCCGGCGCGCCGTCTACCTGTACGGAACCGGGCTCCCCAAGGGGCCGGACGGCCAGATCGGCTGCGGTCTGGGCACCGCCCCCTCCACCGGCACCATGACCCTCATCCCGCCGACCGTGGACATCACCAGCACCGGCCAGGAGGAGATCGTCGACGGCATCCGTACCGTCTTCCAGCTCACCCCCGGCACCGAGGCCCCCGCCGAGATGAACTTCAGCCTCCCGGCACATCAGGCGCTCTGCCTGGCCGAGAACGCCACCCACACCCTGCACACCGTCCTGACGCTGCGCGGCGGCGCGGTCCGCGACACCCGGGCCTGGGCCCGCTATCTGGGCGAGGCACTGGCCCTGTTCGGCGACGAGGCGGAGGTCGCCTTCGCCTCCCACCACTGGCCGACCTGGGGCAAGGAACGTGTGGCGGCCCTGCTGGCCGGGCAGCGCGACCTGTACGCCTATCTGCACGACCAGACGCTGCGGCTGCTCAACGAGGGGCTCACCGGCACCGAGATCGCCGAGGAGCTGCGGCTGCCGCCCGAGCTGGAGCGGGCCTGGGCCCACCACGGCTACTTCGGCTCGCTCAGCCACCACGTCCGGGCGATCTACCAGCGCCATCTGGGCTGGTTCGACGGCAACCCCGCCCATCTGTGGGAGCACCCGCCGGCCGAGCAGGCCCGACGCTACGTGGACACCATGGGCGGCATCGAGGCCACGGTGGACGCGGGCAAGCGGTACGCCGCCGACGGCGATCTGCGGTTCGCCGCCACCCTGCTCAACCACGCCGTCTTCGCCGACCCCCACAACCTCCGCGCCCGGCGCGCCCTCGCCCTCGTCTACGAACGGCTGGGCCACGGCTGCGAGAACGGCGCCTGGCGCAACTTCTACCTCACCGGTGCGAGCGAACTGCGCGGCACCCTCGCCGAGGCCTCGCCGGACACCGCCGACCCCGAGCTGGCCCGGGCCCTGACCGTCGATCAGCTCCTCGACTCGCTCGCCATCCGCATCGACGGCCCCCGCGCCTGGTCCACCGCCCTCACCCTCGACCTCTACCTCCCCGACGAGGACCGGACCTGGCATCTGACGCTCTCCCACGGCGCCCTCACCCACCTCAGCTCGCCCGGCGCGCCCACCCCGGCCAAGGAGCGCACCCCGGACCTCACGCTGACCCTCACCAAGCCGCAACTGCTCGACCTGCTCGCCGGCCACGAACCGGGCGAGCGCGCACAGGACGGCGAGACCGGCGCACTGCACGAACTCCTCGGCCTCCTCAGCACCCCGCGCCCCAACTTCCCCGTCGTCACCCCCTGACGACCCGTCCGCGGGGCGGTCCGTCAACCTCGTGCCCCGGCGCGCTGACACCACCGGACTCCTCGGTACGCCGCGGCTGGGGCAAACTGGGCCGGTGGTGAGCAACATTCCCGAGGAGTCGACCACCTTCATCGGTCGACGAGCTGAACTGCACCGGATCGGCAACGACTTGACGGAGCACCGGCTGGTCACCCTGACCGGTCCCGGTGGTGTGGGCAAGACCCGGATCGCGATGCGGGCCGCGCGCGCGGCGGCGCCCCGCTTCCGCGACGGGGTCTGCTGGGCCGATCTGTGGCCCCTGCAGGGTGACGGCCGGCTGGTGGCCGGCGTCTGCGATGCCGTAGGGCTGGCGGACCACTCGGCGCGGACCCCGGTGGCGGCCTTGTGCGAGTGGCTCGCGGACAGACGGCTGCTGCTGGTGCTGGACTCCTGTGAGCATCTCGTCGAGGCCTGCCGCGACCTCTTGGGCGATCTGCTGACCGCCGCCCCGGGCGTGACCGTCCTGGTCACCAGCAGACAGCCGCTGGACATCGTCGGCGAGTGGACCACCGAGATCGGACCGCTGTCCTGCACCGGCGACAACGACGCGCTGGCCCTGTTCACCGAACGGGCCGGCACCGCGGCCCCCGGCCGGCGGCTCACCGCCCCGCGCAGCGTCGCGGCCGCCGCCGCCATCTGCCGGCGCCTCGAAGGCATCCCGCTGGCCCTGGAACTGGCCGGTGCCCAGCTGGCGCACAGCTCCGTCGAGCGCATCGCCGCCCGTCTCACCTCCCGCTTCGACGCCCTCGACGGTGACGGCCCGGTGCAGCCGCCGCGGCACCGGACCCTGCGCTGCGCCATCGGCTGGAGCCATGAGCTGTGCGCCCCGCTGGAGCGGCTGCTGTGGGCCCGGCTGTCCGTCTTCCGGGGTACCTTCGACGAGGAGTCCGCGAGCGCCGTGTGCGCCGGCGGGCCGCTCACCGGACCGGGGGTGCGCACCGCGCTGGCCGGGCTGGCCGCCAAGTCGGTGCTCAGCCGCGAGGGCTCCCGCTTCCGCATGCTCGACACCCTGCGCGAGTACGGCCGGATGTGGCTGGCCGAACTCGCCGAGTCCAGGACCCTCGCCGACCGGCACGCCGCCCACTTCGCCGCCCTCGGCCGCCAGGCCGAGCAGGGCTGGCTGGGCCCCGAACAGCTCGCCTGGTACCGCCGGATCGCCGACGCCCACGTCGACCTGTGCACCGCACTGGACCACTTCCTGGCCACCGATCCGGAACAGGCCCAGGAACTCGGCGCCTCGATCGGGTTCTTCTGGAGCTGCTGCGGCCATCTGCACGAGGCCCGCGACTATGTGGCCCGGGCCCTCGCCGCCCATTCGGGCCCGGGCCCGGCCCGCACCAGGGCGCTGTGGACGCTGGGCGTCGCCGTGCTGCTGCAAGGCGAGCTGGCCTCCGCCGAGGCCCTGGGCCGGGAGTGCGCGCGCGCCGCGCGGGAGTCCCGGGACACGGAGGCGGTGCTCCAGGCGGGCTATCTGATCGGCCTCACCCATCTGATGGCCGGCCGCCCGATGTCCGCGCACACCGTCGTGGCCCAGGTGCTCGGCCCGCCGCCGCACGCCCCGTTCGACTCTCCAGGGCGGCTGCGCTGTCACCTCGTACAGATCTTCGCGCTCACCGGTCTGGGCCGGCTCGCCGAGGCCCGCGCCGCGGCGACCGCCCTGCGCCGCGGCTGTGAGCAGCGCGGGGAGTACTGGACCCGCTCCTACACCGACTACCAGCTCTCGCTGATCTCGCTGTTCCAGGACCGGCCCCAGGAGTCGGCGGAGCACGCCCGGGCGATGCTCGCGGCCAAGCAGGGCATCGGCGACAAATTCGGGATCGCGCTCGGCCTGGACCTGCTCGCGGCCGCGGTGGCGGCCCAGGGCGACGGCGCGGCCGCCGCCCGCGTGTCCGGCAGCGGCCAGGCCGTCTGGCGCACCGTCGGGCACCCCCAGCGCGGCACCCCGGAACTGCGTGCGGTGCGCGCGCAGTGCGAACAGCGGGCCCGCGCCGCGATCGGCGACGAGGCGTATGCGGACGCCTTCCACCAGGCCAGCGAGGAGGGCCCGGGCACCGCCCTGCCCCGGATCCTGGCGGGCGACCTGTGAGGACCGGCGACGGCCCCCGGCTCAGGCCGGGGACTCGCCGGCCAGCGCGTACAGCAGGTCGTAGGCGGTGCCGGTCATCCGGCAGGTACGGCCACGGCGGGTGGCCAGCGCGACCACGCCGGTGTGCGACGCCCGGTGGTAGCCGAGGAACGCCTGCTGGCCGAAGGTCGCACCGACATGGAAGAGCAACGGTCCGCGCGGGGACGGGTGCTGATACCACGTCAGGGTGTGGGTGTGGCGCTTGCGCCAGCCGCGCCGCAGCAGCGGCACCTGGACGTCGCGCAGCGCCCCGGCCAGGGGAGTGCCGTCGGGGGAGAGCAGTGCCTCCAGGTAGGTGAGCAGATCGCCGGGGGTGGCGCGGACCGAACCGGCGGCGACGAAGGCGCCCATCTCGGTGCTGCGCACCGGTGTCACGCCGTTCGCGCGGTGACCGATGGCATCGGTGCCCGTGGTGCCGGGCGCCAGCGTGGTGCCGGTCAGCCCGAGGGGGCGCAGCACCCGGTCGGTGAGCAGGGCGGCGTAGCCGTCGCCGGCGGCGCGGGACATGGCCGGGCCGAGCAGCGCCAGCCCGAAGTTGGAGTAGCGCCAGCGGGTGCCGGGCCGGTTCCGCGGCCGGGTCCGGGTGAAGGCGCGCAGCAGCCGCTCGGTGTCGTAGCGGGCGTAGCCGTTGTCGTACGGCTTCACCAGCGCGCCGGGGATCAGGTCGGCGGGGATGCGCGGCAGCCCGGAGGTGTGGGTGGCCAGATGCCGCAGGGTGATCCGGCGCGAGTGCGGATGCGCCAGCGGCAGCTCGGGCAGATGCACGGCGAGCCGGTCGTCCAGGGACAGCGCGCCGGCCCGGGCCAGGTCGGCCAGCAGCAGCACGGTGAACGTCTTGGACAGCGAGCCCAGTTCGTAGCGCAGCGCATGCCGTGGGGTGGGCGGCGCCAGGGCCGAGCCGCCCGTCATCACGGTCCGCCTGCCGTGCCGGGTGACGGCCACCACGACATCGGGGGCGTCGATCAGGGTGACGGCGTCCGCCAGGCGGTCACCGAGCGCCGGTCCCACGAGGTCGGACCCCATCAGACCGCGGACATGGCCCGGGAGGTGGCCATCGCGGAGGCGAACGCGGCGACCAGGGTGGGGTGGTGCACCTGATCGAAGACCTGGGCCGGATCGCCCTGCGGCATCTGCTGGTGGATGGGCATCGCGCCCTCGGGCGACTGCGCGGCGGCGTACCGCTCCCACAGCTCCGCGTCCAGGGCGGGCCGCGGCAGACACGCGTCGACGACGAGCAGCTCGCCGAGCAGATCCCAGTGTTCGAGGTCCGCCCAGTCCTCCAGCCAGGCCGGCAGATACCGCGTCAGATAGTCGGCGACGGCCGGCGGGATGCGCTCGGGGAACTCGCCCCAGTTGGTGAGGTGGAAGACGGTGTGGGTCAGGTCGTAGGCGATGTGCAGCTGCACCGTCCACGGTTCGGCCAGCTGCCCCAGCCAGGTACGGGACATGGCCTGGTCGAAGTCGCTGCTGGGCGGCAGCCCCAGCTTGCGTTCGGCGTTGAGCACGCCGAGCCGCCGGTTGGGCACCATCTCCAGCGTCGTCCAGGTGGTGGTCCGCCGGCAGACCTCCAGCGTCGCCTCCAGCCCCGGGTGGCGGTGGCCCAGTTCGTGGAAGGTCGCATAGACCTCCACCGGGACGGGGGAGAGCGGCTCGTCGTGCTGGAGCCGGGCCAGCACATTGCCGCCGTCCAGCAGCTCCCGCCAGGCGAAGTCCAGCAGCTGTCCGGCGCGGGCCTTCTGCCGGGAGCCGGCCACCCCTTCCCGGAACAGCACCTGCATATTGAGCGCCAGCTCCCCGATGGGCTTGAGCCGCTCGGTGACCGCGGTGTTGTCCGCGAAGTCGGCGGCGGTCAGCCGGAAGTGCTCACGGTGGTTGTCGAGCCAGGTCAGGGCCCGGTCGCCGACAGCGTGCAGCAGGGCGGGGGACGCGGCCGTCACGGTCACGGGGCATTCTCGCTTTCGCAGGGGGTCCGCCCGCCCACCAGCGCCGGATCCCCGGCCACCGGACCGGCCTCGGCCTCGTCGCAGGCGATCCGGGCGAGGGTGGCGGCGAACGCGGTCACCAGGGTGGAGTGGTAGCAGGCCAGGAAGGCTTCGGCCGGGTCACCCGAGGACGGCGCGGCGCCGATCTCGGGCACGCTGCCATCGGCCGCCTGGGCGGTGGCCAGCCGCTGCCAGGCCACCGGGTCGAAGGGGGCGGCGGGCAGGCAGGCCGTCACGGCCAGCAGCTCGCCCACCAGGTCCCACATCTCCTCCTCCAGCCAGGTGTCCAGCCAGGAGGGGAGCCACAGCCGCAGATAGCCGGCGAACTCGGGGGACAGCCGCTGCCGGTTGCGCCCCCAGTCGGTGAGGTGGAAGACGTCATGGGTCACGCCGTAGACCGACTTGCGGTCCAGCGTCCAGGGCTCCGGCAGCCGGCCGAGGCCGGTCAGCGCCAGTACGGAGGCGAAGTCGGCGTGCTGGCGGAGCCCGAGCCGCCGCTCCGCGTTGAGCACGTTGAGGGTACGGGTGTGATCCTCGCGGGCCACCCGCCAGCCGCGCAGCCTGGTCGTGGTCTGCACCAGCGCGTCCGCGTCGGCATGCCGCAGCCCGGCCTGCGCGAAGGTCCCGTAGAGCTCCACGGGATAGGTGGCGAACGGCTCACCGTGGATCAGCTCGGCGAACAGCTCACCGTCCCGGGTCTCGTTCCAGGCGAACGCGAACAGCCCGCGGGCGGACTGACGGATCTCGTCCCGCGGGTGCAGTACCCCGATGAGCTGGGTCAGCTCGGCGAGCTCGCCGAGCGGTTTGAGGGTCAGATTCGGGTCGGCGTCCGTCGTCACGTTCGGGGGCAGCCGGAAGAAGCCGCGTGCTTCGTCCAGCCACCCCAGGCTGCCCCGGACCATCCGGTCCAGCAGCCCGGGGTCGCCCCGGCCGCCGGTCACCAACCCCGTCCGTAGAAACGCTGAGCGGCCACGATGTGCAGCGCCACCCGGGGGTCCGCACCACCCATTTGGCGGACGAACGCCAGCCCGCTGTCGAGCCCCAGCGTCGGTGCCACGTCGGGCAGCCGGGACAGCCAGCGCCCCAGACCGGCCGCCTGCAGCCAGTCCCGGCGGCGGACCGCCCGGACGAAACCGCGGGACAGATCGTCGGTGCGCTCGGTCAGCTGCTCGGCGAGGCCGGGCGCCAGCCCGGGCAGCGCGAGCGCGGCGAGCTGGGACACGCGGTGGGAGAGTTTCGGCCAGGGCGTGCTGTCGACCCAGCCGGTCGCGGCCTCGGGCGGCGGCGGCCAGGGCTGGGCGCCCGCGGGCAGAAACGCGTGCGAGGCCTCGACCAGGCCCCGGTAGGTCCAACTCGATACCTCCGAGGCATCCGCCCCCGGTGGGTAGGCCGCCAGCGCCTGCCGGACCACCGCTTCGTCCTCGGGGGCGACGGGCGCCCCGCGGTGCTCCATGGCGTACGGCGCGAGCGCATCGGCGCCGAGCACCCGGACCGCCGCCGGGGTCAGCGCATCGTTGTGCCGCAGAATGCCGGACAACGCATAAGGGCCGCCCTCACCCCGCAGGGCGAGGGCGACCCCGGTTGCGGCATCGGCAATCACAGCGCTGAGCGGGACTGCTCCCTGCGTCTGTTCAGCCAACGCTTTCCCCTCAGCCTTATCGGTTGTCAGTCTTGGGCCGGGGGGTGGGCGGCGAGATCAGCAGCAGCCCCAAAAACAGCAGTGCTGAGGTGCACTCGCGCGTATCGCGGTAAACGCCGTCGGCCTCGGCGGGTTCAAGCAGTCCCTCGACCTCGGCGGCCAGGGTGGCCGTCTCGACCGGCGCTGTGCGATCCGTAACCATGCGATCAACTCCTTCGACGAATGGGATACCAGATTCACATCGTCATTTATCGGACGCAATGGGAGAAATCGGACGAGTGCTCATCTTTCGGGCGACGGTGATGGCGTCTCAGCCCGCCGCCACGTCTCAACTCCCTTGCGGAAAAGGGGAGATAGTGATCATGAGGCCCGGTATCGATGGAGTAGGGCGGTGTGGTGCTCCGGGTGAGATTGTTGCCCCGATGGCGGAGCGAGCTGCTCTGTTCGGATGCATCCACGTGGCGGCGGCTCGTGCCGGGAGGAGAGTCGTGGCGGCTCCGGGGGGCGGTCCGGGGTGCGTCGCGGGGGTCGGATGAGGGTCGGCCGAGCCGCGAGGCGGACCCGGTGCGCGGACCGCGGAGCCGGCTACCGGCGGCATGACCGGCCGGTAGGTCTCCGACGACCGGTGCCGTACGGAGCCCGTACGCCCCCGGCCCTACGAGCTCCCCTCGATGCCGGGCTCAGCCGGTGGCGAGTGCGACCTCTGTCGACTTGATCAGCGCGGTGACCTCGGAGCCGGCCGTCAGGCCCAGGTCGTCGACCGCGTCCTTGGTGATGGCGGCGGTCAGCTCACCGCCCGCGACGGCCACCTTGACGCCGGCCATCGCGCCGCCCGTCGCGACCTCGGTGACGGTGCCGGGGATCCGGTTGCGGATACTGACGCCGCCGAGCGTGCTGGTGGCGAGCGCGACCTCGGTGGATTTGATCAGGGTGCGCACCGCGGAGCCCGGTTCGAGGGCCAGTTCCTGCACGGCTTCCAGGGTGATCGCGGCGGTGATCTCCTGGCCGCCGTCCAGACGGACCTTGACGGTTGCCATGACCTCGCCGGGGGTGACGGAGAGAACGGTGCCGGGAATCTGGTTACGGATGCTCAGGCTCATGGACAGTGCCTCACCGGGAGGGGAGCAAGGGGCTCTTGGTTTTTGTGGCGTATGTGCTGTTCTGTCCGCTGCACTCTAGTCGGCTTCCGTGCCGCCGCCCGGGCGCACAGTGCAGGTGCCAGGGGGTATGCGAAGGGGGCGGGTACCGAGGAGGACGGCGGAACTCGTCCCGGCATGCGGGGCAGTCGGCGGCCGGACGCCGAGGTGTCGTCGGTTCCTCCGAGGGGTCTGACATCTGCCCTGGAGAATCACCTCATGGCATTGCATGTGCGAGCCCATGCTGCCTATCTTGCTGCACATGCAGTCCTACACGATCGGGCAGGCGGCGCGGCTCCTGGGCGTCAGCCCGGACACCGCCCGCCGCTGGGCGGACGCCGGCAAGGTCGCGACCCACCGCGACGAAGGCGGCCGCCGCCTCATCGACGGCCGTGATCTGGCCGCCTTCTCCATCGAGTTGGCGCAGAACGGCACCGGCGAGGACGACACCTCGTACACCTCCGCGCGCAACGCCTTCCCGGGCATCGTCACCGCCGTCAAGCTCGGCGATGTCGCCGCCCAGGTGGAGATCCAGGCCGGTCCGCACCGCCTGGTGTCGCTGCTCACCCGGGAAGCGGTGGAGGAACTCGGACTGGAGGTCGGCATGCAGGCCACCGCCCGCGTGAAGTCCACCAGCGTGCACATCGACCGCACCTGACCCGTCACGGGCTGCACCCCGGCGGGCCACCGTCCCCCACCGGCAGGCTGCCTCACCTCAGCGGCGTCGCCTGTCCACGGCGCGGCTTTCCCCATCGCCCCGACGACACCGTCGTCCGCGTCCCAAGGAGTCCCGCCACATGTCCCAGCTCTTCACCGGGCGCCGCGCCGCCGCCGCGCTCGTGACCGCCGCCCTCCTCGTTCCGCTCACCGCCTGCGGTGGCAAGGACGACGCCAAGAAGGACGAGGGCGCCACGAAGTCCGGCAGCGCCGCCAAGGCGGACCTCACCGTGCTCGCCGCCTCGTCGCTGACCGACGTCTTCAAGAAGGCCGGTGCGGTCTACGAGAAGGAGCACCCGGGCACCAAGGTGAACTTCTCCTTCGCCGGCTCCCAGGAACTGGCCGCCCAGGTCAAGAACGGCGCGCCCGCCGACGCCCTGGTCACCGCCGACACCAAGACGATGGACGGGCTGAAGGCCGACGCCGGCGAGCCCACCGTGATCGCCAAGAACCGGCTGGTGATCGTGACCGGGGCGGGCAACCCGAAGAAGATCGCGCACCTCAAGGACCTCGCCGACAGCAAGCTGAAGGTCGTCCTCGCCGCCTCCCAGGTGCCGGTCGGCCGCTACAGCAAGCAGGTCCTGGACGCCCAGAAGCTGACGGTCAAGCCGGTCTCGCAGGAGCCCAACGTCCGTGCGGTGCTCAGCAAGGTCGAGCTCGGCGAGGCCGACGCCGGCCTCGTCTACAAGACGGACGCCGCCACCGCACCGGACAAGGTCGCCGCCGTCGCCATCCCCGACGCTCAGAACGCCGTCGCCTCCTACCCGGCCGCGACCCTCAAGTCCTCCCAGCACAGCGCCGCCGCGGCCGCCTTCGTCAAGTGGCTTAGCACGCCCGAGGCGCAGAAGATCCTGCAGCAGGCGGGTTTCCAGAAGCCGTAACCGGCGGGGCGCGCACGGGAGTCCGGCCGAGCGGCGGACCCGTGCGCGCCCCCCCGGCCCGTCCCGATCCCAGGAACCCCGATGAGACGCCTCCGCATCCCCGCCCCGGCCCCGGCAGGCGGGCCGCGCGCCCCCGGCAGCCGCGCCCCGCTCGCGCTGGCCGTGCCCGCGCTGATCGCCGTCGCGTTCCTGCTGCTGCCGCTCGTCGGCATCCTCGCCCGCACGACGTGGAGCGAGCTCGGTACCCATCTGAGCTCTCCCGGCGTCCTCGAAGCCCTCCGGCTGTCGCTGCTGGTGTCCTTCTGCGCGCTGGGGCTCGCCCTGTTGCTGGGCGTCCCGCTGGCCTGGCTGCTGGCGCGGGTCAACTTCCCCGGCAAGGCGCTGGTCCGCTCGCTGGTGCTGCTGCCGATGGTGCTGCCGCCGACCGTCGGCGGTGTCGCGCTGCTGCTCGGTTTCGGCCGCCGCGGGCTGCTCGGTCCCTGGCTGGAGGGCACCTTCGGCATCGTGCTGCCGTTCCACACCTCGGGCGCCGTGGTCGCGGCCACCTTCGTGGCGATGCCGTTCCTCGTCATCAGCCTGGAGGGCACACTCGCCGGGCTGCGCACGAGTTACGAGGAGACCGCGGCCTCCCTGGGCGCTTCACCCGTTCGGGTCTTCTGCACCGTCACCCTCCCCCTGGTCGCCCCCGGCCTCGCCGCGGGCGCCGCCCTGACCTGGGCCCGTGCGCTCGGCGAATTCGGCGCCACGATCACCTTCGCCGGCAATCTGCCCGGCACCACCCAGACCCTGCCGCTGGAGGTCTATCTGCTGCTCCAGGACGCCCCGGAAGCGGCCACCTCGGTCTCCCTGCTGCTGCTCGTCATCGCCATGGCCGTGCTGATCTGTCTGCGGGGCCGCTGGACCGGCGCCACCACCGGCCGCCCGGCCCGCACCGTACGGCCGGCCGACGACACCGTCCTCCCGGCGCCGCCCGCAACCGGCACTGCGGAGCCCGACACCGCCCTCCCGGCGCCCGGGGAGCGCTGGCCGCTGCACGCCGAGGTCACCGGCTTCAACCAGCTCACCCTGGACGCGGATCCGGGCAGCACCATCGCCGTCGTCGGCCCCAACGGCGCCGGCAAGACCACCCTGCTGCGCGCCCTGCTCGGCCTCACCCCGCGCGCCCGCGCCGCGCTGCGCCTCGGCGACACCGACGTCAGCGCGCTGCCCCCGCACCGCCGCGGGGTCGCCTGGGTTCCCCAGGACGGTGCGCTGTTCCCCCATCTGACGGCGCTGACCAACACCGCCTACGGGCTGCGCGCCCACGGCACCCCGCGCGCCGAGGCCCGCCGCACCGCGCAGCAGTGGCTCGACCGGCTCAGCGTCGGCCCGCTCGCACACCGCAAGCCCGCCCAGCTCTCCGGCGGTCAGGCCCAACGCGTCGCACTGGCACGGGCGTTGGCCGCCCGGCCCCGGCTGCTGCTGCTCGACGAACCGCTCGCCGCGCTCGACCAGACCACCCGCGCCCACGTCCGGCACACCCTGCGCGCCCATCTGGCGGCCTTCGGCGGCGTCTGTCTGCTCGTCACCCACGACCCCGTCGAGGCGGTCTCGCTCGCCGACCGGGTGCTCGTCCTCGACGACGGCCGCGCCCTCCAGGACGCCCCGCCCGCCGAGGTCACCCGGCATCCACGCTCGCCCTGGGTCGCCCGGATGCTCGGCCGTAACGCCTGGCCGGGCACCGCCGACGGCGACGGCCTCGCGCTCACCGAGGGCGGCCGGCTGGTCCTCGCCGACCGCCTCCCCGAAGGCGTCCGGGCGCTGGCGATCATCGCCCCGGAGGCGGTGTCCGTCCACCTCGACAAGCCGGCGGGCAGCCCCCGCAACGTCTGGCCCGGCACCGTCCGCGAGATCACCTCCGCGGGCAGCCGGCTGCGGGTCCTGGTCACCTCCGACCGGGCCCCCGATCTGGTGGCCGAAATCACCCCCTCGGCTGCCCTCGAACTCGGCCTCGCCGACGGGGTGTCCGTATGGACCAGCGTCAAGGCCACCGAGGTCTCCGTCGTCACGCTCTGAGCGCCGGCGGCGGCCCGGTCAGTGCGGGGCGGCCGCCGGCTCCAGCACGAACACCGGGATCTGGCGCTCGGTCTTCTCCTGGTAGTCGGCGTAGTCCGGGTAGGCCTCGACCGCGCGCGCCCACCACAGGGCCTTCTCCTCGCCGGTGACCTCACGGGCCGTCATGTCCTGGCGTACCGGGCCGTCCTGGAGCTCCACCCGGGGGTCGGCCACCACGTTGTGGTACCAGACGGGGTGGCTGGGCGCGCCTCCCAGGGAGGCCACCACGGCGTACGTCCCCTCGTACTCCACCCGCATCAGTGGGCTCTTGCGGATCTTGCCACTCTTCGCACCACGGGTGGTGAGGACGACGACCGGCATGCCGCGCATCGTCGTGCCCTGGGTGCCGCCGGAGCTCTCGTACAGCTCGACCTGGTCGCGCACCCATTGCGTCGGGCTGGGCTCGTACTCACCGAGGAGAGGCATGCTGTCCGTCCCATCTACGAGGACCGGCGGGGCACCGGCCGCGGCCGGCGGGCCCGGCCTTGATCGTCCTGACCCTCACTCAACCACCGGACCGGTGCCATCATTCCGGCCCGGCGTGCCGTCGCGGGGTGTCCCGCCCCGGGCGCGCCTGCCCGCCCCGCGGAGGGGCGGGCAGGCGACCTGGTCAGGACACCAGCTCCACCGTCTGCCGGCTCCGGCGGTGCTGGTCGGCCCAGTTCGTCAGCGCGGCACCACAGGCGTGGTCGAGATGGCGCAGCCCGCTGATGTCGAGCTCCACATCCCGGTCGGCGGGCAGCGTCTCCAACTGGTCGAGGAGCTTGGGCAGCCGCAGGAACGTGGCGTTGCCGACGGCGCGCACCTGCACCGGCTCGTCCTCGTCGTCCGGGGTGTGGATCTCCAGGTGGACGTGGGAGGTCTCCCAGGCCGTCTTCGCGACGGCCAGCAGCAGACCGATGAGGACGCCCTCGAACATGTTGACCGTCACGATCGCGAGGGCCGTGACCATCAGGACGAGCGCCTCGCCGCGGTGCTCCCGCCATAGCGGACCCAGCTCCCGCACCGGGATCAGCTTCCAGCCGGCATGCACCAGTACGCCCGCCAGCGCGGCCACCGGCACCACGCCCAGCGCGGCCGGGAACGCCGCGGCGAACACCAGCAGCCAGACCCCGTGCAGCACCCGCGACAGCTTGGTCTTCGCGCCCGCCTGCACATTGGCGGCGCTGCGGACGATGACGGCGGTCATCGGCAGCGCACCGAGCAGACCGCACACGGTGTTGCCCGCGCCCTGCGCCATCAGCTCCTTGTCGTAGTCCGTACGCGGCCCGTCGTGCAGCCGGTCGACCGCGGCGGCGCTGAAGAGGGACTCCGCGGAGGCGATCAGCGCGAAGGCGAGGACCGTACCGAGCACCCCCACGTCGGTGAGCTTGCCGAAGTCGCCGAGGCCCGGGGGCTGGATCGCGTCGAGCACCCCGCTGACCTCGACCCGTGCGACGGGCAGATCCAGCGCCCACACCGTGAGGGTGGAGAGGGCCACCGCGGCCAGCGGCGCGGGGAGGATCCGGGCGCCGCGCCGCCAGCGCGGCCACAGCACCAGGATGGCGATGGTGCCCGCACCGATGGCGAACGCGGACAGCGCGGTCCCCGAGCCCATGGTGTCGCCCACCAGGCCGGGCAGCCCGGCGAGATTGCTCAGGCCGGTGCCCGGTGCCTTGGCGTCCGTGAGGGCATAGAGCTGCCCGGCGATCAGGACCAGACCGATACCGGCCAGCATGCCCTGGACGACGGCGACCGAGATCGCCCGGAACCAACGGCCCAACTTCAGGGCACCCATGGCCAGTTGCAGGACACCGGCCGCCAGCACCAGCGCACCGAGGGCGCCGAGCCCGTACTCCTTGACGGCTTCGAAGACCAGCACTGTCAGCCCGGCGGCGGGGCCGCTGACCTGAAGGCTGCTGCCGGGGAGCAGACCGGTGAGCAGTCCGCCGACCACACCGGTCACCAGCCCCAGTTCGGCCGGGACGCCGGAGGCGACCGCCACCCCGACACACAGCGGGACGGCCACGAGGAACACGACGAGAGAGGCGGTGAAATCCGCCCCGAACGAGGGGAATCGCTTCATGAGAGGTACCCGCGCCTTCACAGCGGGAGGAACAAGTCGGTGGCCGGGTGATGTGCCGCCACCAGGCCGGTGTGCACTTCGTAGAACCAGCCGTGCAGTGACACCTCACCGGCGGCCAGCCGCTCCTGGACACAGGGGTAGCCGCGCAGCCGGTCGAGCTGTTCGCGCACATGCTGCTGCACCGCGGCGGAGACGGTGGAATCCGCGTCCTGCGGCAGCCGGTCGGACACCTGCTGGGTCAGCCAGTCCCGGACGGCAGGCGCGCCGTTCAGGTCCTCGCCGCGGACCCGGGCGCCGACCGCACCGCAGTGCGAGTGCCCGCACACGATGATGTCGGCCACGCCCAGGACGCGCATCGCGTACTCGATGGTGGCGGCTTCCGCACAGGCCGCCATGTCCTCCTGGTAGACGGGAACGGCGTTGCCGGCGGTGCGGAGTTCGAAGAGTTCGCCGGGCCGTGCCCCGGTGATCAGGGACGGTACGACGCGGGAGTCGGAACAGGTGATGAACAGGGCGAGGGGCGACTGGCCGGCGGCGAGCCGGCCGTAGGTCTCCCGTTCGTCCTGCCGGTCGGCAATACGGGCCGTCAGGTCCCGGGCATGCTGGATGAAGGTCTCCACGAGAAGGTCTCCTGCTGATGAGGGGTGCCACCGTGGGGGAGTGGCGGGAACGTACGAGGCGCGACGGGTGGGGCGGACCCCCACCGGCCGTGCTCAGCAGAGGAAGGCGCAGTGCAGGACGGGGAGCTGGACCGTTCTGCCGGCGGCCTTGGTGGAGTTGCCGGCCGCGGCGGTCCCGGTGGGGAGGTCGAGGGGCGGCGCCATGGGCCCGCCATGACCGGGCGGCAGCTGGCGGCCGGTGTGATGGGGGACGCCGCCGGAGGCCCGGGCGGTGCGCCGGGGCTGGCCGCGCTCGGTCTCGTATTTGGTCTTCTTCTCGGTGTGGCCGTAGCCGGGCTTGAGGGCCGGCCGGGCTCCCGCGGACGTCGTGGCGAAGGGTCCGGGCGGTTCGTGCGCTACGGCGCCGGGCGCCATCGCCAGGGTGCCCAACAGGAACGTCAGGATCACCATCAGGGCGGTCAAGGGCAGGCGGCGCGGGCGCAGCGACGGTGCGCTGCCCGGTATGCCGGTGTCCTTCCGCATCATGGTCCCCCGTGGTTCGGCCATACGGCTACACCCTGCCCTGACAGTGCATCATCCAGGTTTCCTCCGTGATAACGAGAAATGACGCCATGTTTCATGATCTGCCGAATTCGCCGCCGGGAACGTCCGCGGGCCGCGCGGCCGTTCACGTCCGTTCCGCTTCCGTACGGGGTGCCGGCGCGGCGGTGGGGGCGGGTGCCGGCCGGCGGGCCGCCCACCCGAGGACGGGTATCACCGCCAGCGCCAGCAGCCCGCCGGCCAGCGCCAGCGTCCGGTAGCCGCCCAGGACGACGACCAGCCCCGAGGACATGCCCCCGACCGCACCCGCGAGGGCGATCCCGACGTCCACCAGCCCCTGGCCCGAGGCGCGTCGGGCCGGCGGCAGCGCGTCGATGACCAGGGCGGTGCCGCTGACCAGTCCGAAGTTCCAGCCGAGGCCGAGCAGCACCAGCGCCGCGGCGAGCGCGGGAACCGAGTGCGGCGGTGCCAGGGCGGCGAGCGCCCCGGCGGCCGCCAGCGTCACCCCGGAAGCGCCGGCGATCCACCGCCGGCCGAGCCGGTCGACGAGCAGACCGGTGAGCGGGGAGGGCAGGAACATCGCACCGACATGGAGCGCGATGACCAGCCCCGCCGCCTGGGTGCCGTGGCCGTGTGCCTGCATGTGGACGGGCGTCATCGTCATGATCGCGATCATCACGAGCTGGGTGAGGACCATGACCGTGGTGCCGACGGCCACCCCAAGCCGGTGCCCGGACGCGTCCGTCCGGCCGGCGTCCCCCTCCGCGGGGCCCTCGGCCGCGCCGTCGTCCCGTGCCGCCGCGGCCAGCTGCTCGGCCAGCCGCAGCGGATCGGGCCGCAGCAGCGCGGCCAGGGCCACCGCGGCCGCCCCGAACGCGGCGACCGCCAGCAGGAAGGGCCCGGCGAGCCGGGGGATGCCCCAGGAGTGGGCCACCTCTCCGGTTAGTGCCACCAGGTTGGGGCCGACCACCGCGCCGAGCGTGGTGGCGAAGAGCACCGTGCTCACCGCCCGCCCGCGCCGCGCGGGCGTCGCCAGGTCGGCCCCCGCATAGCGGGCCATCAGATTGGTGGCGGTGCCCGCCCCGTAGACCAGCAGGGCCACGAACAGCAACAGCGCGCTGCCGAGGGCGGCGGCCGCCACGACCCCGAGGCTGCCGAGCGCCCCGACGGCGTAACCGAGCGCGAGCCCGGGGCGCCGGCCGTGGCTCCGGCAGAGCCGGCCGATGCCGACGGCGCCGAGCGCGGCCCCGGCGGTGAACAGCGCACTGGGCACGCCCGCCAGACCGGTCGAGCCGAGCATCTCCTCGGCGAGCAGTGCGCCGACGGTGATGCCGGCGGCGAGGCCCGCGCCGCTGAGGATCTGGGAGAAGACCAGGACCGCCAGAATCCGGCGCTGTTCCGGCACCTCTCGGGGGGCCGGCACACCGTGGGATGCCCTCATGATTCCTTTCGGTTCGAGGGCGCCGGCCTAGGCCGGCGCCGCCATGGGTTCCAGCGCGGCGATCTCATCGAGGGACAGCCCCATCTGCTCATGGAGGAAGCGCACGATCGTCCAGTGCGGCAGCGCTCCCTCGTCGAAGGGGCCGAATTCCCGGCAGTACAAGGGGATCCAGCGCAGGGCCTCTTCGAGTGCCTGCTCCCGGCCCGGCTCCTGCTGGTAGTCCTCGTAGGCGATGCTGCGGTGTTCGATGAAGAAGTGCCCCGGCAGCCGTTGCCCGCACAGCTCCCGGTATTCACGGGTCTGCAGAATGAGGTAGTGCCAGATCTCGTCGATGTCCTGCTCGACCGGCAGGAACAGGCCGCCGAGTTGGTCATGGTGCCGGGAGACGAGATACAGATAGCGCAGGCATTCGGTGACCTGGCGCTCCACGTATTCCCGTGGTGCGTCGCTCTTGTCCGCGAAATGCGTCACCACTTCGGTGTGCAGCGCCTCACCGAGCAGTTGCTTGAGATCGCCGGCGGATATCCACGGCTGGCTGGTCATGCTTCTCCTGTCCGGGAGGGGACGTCGTCCGGTGCGGTGGCGGTCGTGAGCCAGGCGTACTTTCCCGACTTCCCGATGGGCAGGTGCCCGCGGTGCTCGGTGCGGCAGCGCCGGCCGGTCAGTGCGCCGATCGCTTCCGCCAGCGCCGCGGCCCGGTCGGGGCCGAGGGGCGTGCCCTGGAAGGTCGTGTACGCCAGGCGTGCTTCCGCATCGCCGGTCAGCTGCAATTGGTAGACGAAGACGTGCGGTGATACCTCGGCGATGCACCGGTCGAGGTCGCCCTGTGCGACGGGTCCGTCCGGTGTGCTCAGCAATTCCTTCTGCCGGCCGCTGAATTGGGAGATCTTTCCCGGGTCCGGGGTGCCGTCCAGGGTGCGCACACAGTCGCCCGAGCGGTACCGGATCAGCGGCATATAGGGGTTGCGGACACTGGAGACGGTGAGCTCGTAGAGGGTGCTGTCGGGCGCGACCGGGTGGAGTTCGACGGTCATCTTGTCGAGATGTGGCCAATAGGTGCCACGGCGGTCGCTGAAGTAGAGATAGCCGAGTTCGGTGCTGCCGAACAGGTCGATGACCGGGCAGGCGAAGTGCTGGTGCAGAAAACGCCGGACGTTCGCCGGGGTGTATTCATAGGCGTGGATGATGCTGGCGGGCGGCGGGAAGTCGTCCCACAGCCCCCATTCTCCGACCTTCCGCAGCAGATGCGCCAGGTGATACCCGGAGCAGTCGAGGTGGTACCAGCCGCGCGGATGCGCCTGCCGGGCGTCCTGGATCTCCTTGAGCATCCGCACCACCTCCGTGCGCTCCCACAGCGCCGGGTCGAGCCGCAGATTGAGATAGCAGGTCCGTTCGTCGAGCCACCGGTCGTCGAGGGCGGGCACCGGCTCCGGGTCGGCGCCGCGCCGTGCGGCATTGACCCGGGCCACGTGTTCCGTGGCCAGCACCGTCGTCAGCGAGACCCGCCGGCAGCCCGACTCCCAGGTGTCGCCGATATCGGGGTGCGTGCGCCACAGCTGGTAGTAGGAGTGCAGCAGGAAATACGGGGGCCGGATGATCTGCATCCGGGCGTGGTGGGTGCCGGTGGAGAGGACGAACTCCGCGTCTCCGGATTCCAGCGCCGCGGCCAGCCGGGGAGTCATCCAGTTGTCGGGGAAGCCGCGCGCGATTTCCGGTTTGTCGAGCACGGGGAAGTGGCCCTTCGCCAGCGACTCGCGATAGATCGGTATGTC
This sequence comes from Streptomyces sp. 2323.1, assembly GCF_900221035.1. Lineage (NCBI taxonomy): Bacteria > Bacillati > Actinomycetota > Actinomycetes > Kitasatosporales > Streptomycetaceae > Streptomyces > Streptomyces sp. 2323.1. The sequence goes on from NZ_LT907981.1 coordinate 7,307,424, forward strand.
GCGGATCTGCTCGATGACCTCGGGGGTCGGCTGCCCATCCATGGAATCCTCGTCACTTTTCGGAATGCGATGCCCCACAGGGGGGGTCGGGCGGGGCCCGGAAGGGGCGGTGCCCGGGAGCGGCCGTTTGGCCGGCGGGCAGGAGGTTCTCGCCGGCCCGCTCCCGGGCACCTCGGTGGCGCAGGGTCAGGAAATACAGCCGGCCTTGGGGGCGGCGCTTATGCAGCCGGACTTCGGCGCCGCGCTGATGCAGCCGTTCTTCGCCGCCTGCTGTGCAGAGTTGGCGGCGAGCCAGTTCTGCCAGACGCCGTCCTGGGCCATCTTCTTGATGAGCTGCTCCACGGGAACCTCCGATGAGTGCGGTAGACGGGTGGTACAGGTGCTGACCTGCACCGATGCCGGCACCACCGAAGGTAAAAGTATGACCAAGTAAATGTCAATGAAGGGCAATGCCGCTGGGGTGGGGAAGAGTGTCCGGCGCGCCAACTTTGGCGGGATTTCGTCGAGATGAGCAACGGTGGAACTAAGTGACGGGCCGTCAGCTCGTACCTGGGTCGCCGCCCGCCGGCCCCGCATTGCGCCGCACGGCGGCCGTCGATCGGGTGACCCGGACACGCAGCCGGAGCCCCGCGGCCGCGGGCGGGGAACGCTCACGATCAGCCACCCGCCCATCGGTTCCAGCTCCAGGGGAGTCTGCCGTGCGCATTCTGCTCATCGCCGGCGCGTTCAACAGCCTGACGCAGCGCGTGTACGCCGAACTCGGCGACCGCGGACACCAGGTGAGCGTGGAGCTGGTGACCCGGGAGACACCGCTCGCCGAGGTCGTCCAGCGCCGTGCCCCCGACCTGATCGTGGCGCCGATGCTCAAGACGGCCGTCCCCCGGGAGGTGTGGTCCGCCCGGCCCTGTCTGATCGTGCACCCCGGCCCCGTCGGCGACCGGGGCCCGTCCTCGGTGGACTGGGCGGTGCAGCTGGGCGCGGACCGGTGGGGCGTCACCGTCCTGCAGGCCAATGACGAGATGGACGCCGGTGACATCTGGGCCTCGGCCGAGTGCCCCGTCCCCGCTGTGGGCAAGAGCGATCTGTACCGCAACGAGATCGCCGACGCCGCGGTCGAGGCGGTCCTGACGGCCGTCGCCCGGGTGGCGTCCGGCACCCATCGCCCGCAGCCACAGGCCGCCCTCCCCGCCGCCGCGAAAACCGGCCACCCCCGGCCGCCGCTCCGCCAGGAAGCGCGCCGCATCGACTGGCGCCGCGACCCGACCGACACCGTCGTCCGCACGCTGCGCGCCGCCGACTCACAGCCCGGCGTACGGGACGAACTCCTCGGCGACATCTGGTATCTGCACGGCGGCCACCCCGAGGACACCCTGACCGGCCGGCCGGGCGAACTGCTCGCCACCCGGTGCGGCGCGATCTGCCGGGCGACGGCCGACGGCGCGGTGTGGATCCCGGAACTGCGCCCGCCCCGCACCCCGGGGGAGCCCGGCACCGTCAAGCTGCCCGCCACTCTGGCACTGGGCGACCGCCTCCCGCCGCTCCCCGAGGTCCCGGCCCCGCTCGGCCCCGGCGACGGCCCCCGCACCTGGGCCGACATCCGCTACCGCGAGGACGGCCCGGCCGGTTTCCTGGAGTTCTCCTTCCCCGGCGGCGCGATGAGCACCGACCACTGCCGGCGCCTGCTCACCGCCTACCGCCACGCCTGCTCCCGGCCGACGTCCGTGCTGGTCCTCGGCGGCCGCCGGGACTTCTTCTCCAACGGCATCCACCTGAACGTCATCGAGGCCGCCGACGACCCCGCCGGGGAATCCTGGGCCAACCTCAACGCCATGGACGACCTGGTGCAGGCCGTCCTGACCACCACCGACCGGCTGGTGGTCGCCGCGCTCGGCGGCAACGCCGCGGCCGGCGGGGCGATGCTGGCCCTCGCCGCGGACGAGGTGTGGTGCCGCTCCTCCGTCGTGCTCAACCCCCACTACCGGCTGATGGGGCTCTACGGCTCGGAGTACTGGACCTACACCCTGCCCCGCCGTACGGGCCCCGAGGTCGCCGAGCAGCTCACCACCCGCGCCCTGCCGCTCACCGCGGCGACCGGGGCGCGGCTCGGCCTGGTCGACCGGATCCTCGACTGTGCCGCGCAGGACTTCGCCGCGCAGACCGCCCACCTCGCCGTCCGCCTGGCGTCAGCGGCCTCGACCCAGGCCCGGATCGCCGCGAAGAAGGCCGACCGGGAACGCGACGAGGCGGACCGGCCGCTCGCTGCCTACCGCGAGGACGAACTGGCGCGTATGCACCGCATCTTCTTCGACCCGGAGCAGCCCTATCACGCGCTGCGCCGGGCCTTCGTACGCAAGGAGCCGTCCGGCACCCCCGCCCATCTGAACTCCGCCGCGCCTGCCGGGACATGAGACACGCCTGCCCGGACATGAGGCGCGACTACCAGGACATGAGGTGATATGCCCCGACCTTTTCGGCGAGCACCGAAATGCCTCGCCGCAGGGGCCGGTCCCCGCCATGGTGGAGCCCGAGCGCGGGCAGTCGTCCGGGCTCGGACCACACGGAACATCTCCGGGGGAAGGACTCCACATGATCCGCAGGATCTCCGCCGTCGCCGTGATGGGGGCCGCGGCCGCGGCACTCGCCCTGTCCGGTACGTCCGTTGCCGCCACCCGGGCCGACGGCCCGCCGGCCCCGGCGGCCCACGGACCGGTCAAGGCCCGCCCGGCCGCCGGCGCCCACCACGCCACGCACGGCCTGGCCAACGCCTGCTGGTACAGCGGCAGCCACTGGTGGTGCAACAACAGGCGCGGGGCGCCCGTCTACCAGCCCGGCAGCACGACGGTCGTCGGCTACATGAACTCCAACCCGTCCTGGTTCGTCTGCCGCAGCGACAACGGCGGCCACGTCGGCGGCCCGCACCCGAACCGGTGGGAGTGGACCCAGGCCGACAACGGGGCGTGGGGCTGGATGAAGGACACCGACATCTCCAGCGAGACCGACCCGCTGCCGGTCTGCTGAGCTGCGTCCCAAGGCCGGTGGCCGACACCCGTCGGCCACCGGCCCTTTGCTGTGCGCCGGTGCGGCAGCGGTCCTACGGGGTGGGCTGGTACTTGTAGCCGATGCCGAACACCGTGGTGATGGCGTCGCGCGGGCCGGGCCCCAGCCGCCGGCGCACCCGCGCGATATGGACATCGACCGTACGGTTGCTGGACTGGCAGCTGGGCCAGACGGCGGCCATCAGCTGCTCCCGGGTGAAGGTGCGCTGGGGATGCCGCACCAGGTGGGCGAGCAGATCGAATTCCAGCCGGGGCAGCTCCAGCTGGCGCCCTCTGGCGAAGACGGTGCGGGCCGCGGTGTCGATCCGGATCGGCTCCGGCCGGGGCCGGGCGGCGGGTGCGGCATCGGGGGCGGGTTCGTCGCGCGGTGGCGCCAGGATGATGTGGACCTCGTCCGACGGCAGCCGGTGCACCGAGACCGGTTCCAGGTCGTGCAGGGTCAGTTGCCACGTGCCGTCGGGGAGCCGGTCGACCGCCAGCGGCGGCTCGTCGCCCGGCCCGGCCATGGGCGGCTGCCCGGGGCCGGCGTCCTGTCGTAACGCAAGCGGGGTCGTCGAGGAGTTCATAAACATGATCTGGGCCCATTCCTCTTGCAAAGCAGGCGTGTACGGACAGACATGGCGGTGCTCGACGTTCAGGGTGCTGAGGCGACGCAGCGATCGCGACGCGGTCCGGCGGTGCGGCAACCGGGCGCGTCTGCTGTAGGTGCGCCCAGCGGGGACGATCGCTCCGTTCGTACCGCGAGAACGCTCGCGCCCATGCCCGTACCCAGCCATGACGTGGTGCGAAGTCACGGCCTCCGGTCCGGATGAACGCTACATGTGATCGAGCGGTTCCGGAAAGTAGCTTCCGCGAATTCGGTTGCTCTTGAGCCGACTTTGTGATTCGTGCCACCAACTCGGATGGCGGCCCGGCCCGTTGGGCGCGACGGCCCGCCGCCCCGCCCCGTCCGGCGTGGTGGGGAGGCCTGTGCGTACCGGCCGGGCGCGACGGGGGACGTCAAGCCCCTTCCGCTTGCGCTGCCTCCGTGGCGTTCCCCGGCGCGCTCCGGGCCCGCAGGGGGTGGAGTCCCGGCCCCGGCTGGGCCGAACTGCGCGGGGCACCCTTGCCATACATGATACGGAGGAGTAATAAGCGTCGATGTTCAGTTGTGGAGATGTCGTGAACGTGTGAATATGCCAAATAAATGCACTGTAACTAACGGTGCGTCAAAGTGGAGAGGTTCGGGAGGTCCTCCCGAGAAGTTGTTCTCTTTTCAATTTCATCGATAGGCTAAAAGGTGCGGAACCAGATATTCCAGGCGGCTTGTTTTCGCGGGGAGTTGAGGGTGAGTAGGGTGTGGCCGCTGTCACTTGACCCGTGGCGGCGATCCAGCTGAATTCGGCACGGCTGGAATGCGATGGGGGATGACGCCTTCGTGACCGGGAGGGGACCATGGCGGCCGGCTCATTCGAGGGACAGTACGTGTGGAGTCCAGCAGCCAATGACCGGGCGCTGGCGCACGCGTGTATGGACGTCAGAACTGGACGGTACTTGAGCGCGCACGAGGTGCTGCAGGAAGCCCGGGAGGATTACGAGGTGCGGGCCCACCGGTCGCTGGTGCTGGCGTCCGTGGCGGCCGACTCCGACCTGGCGGAACGCTGGCTGGCCGAAGAGCCCGGCCCGGAGGCGGCGTTGCTCTGGGCCCGGGTGGCGATGCTCCGCGCCCTGCGCATGGCCGACGCCGGCGACCGGCGCCAGGGCGCCCTGGCGCGGATAGCGCAGACGGCGTGTGAGCGGGCCGCGAAGCTGCTCCCCGACGACCCCACGCCGTGGGTCGCCCAGCTGGCACTGGCCCGCCTGGACCGCCCGCTGGACCCGGCGCCGCAGGGGCTGCTCACCGCGCCGCCCGGCCCCTGGTACCTCTTCGCCCACATCCTCCGGCTGGCGCCCTGGCACCGGGAGGCACACCACCGCTTCCTGTCGTTCTTCTTCACCCGCTACGGCGGTTCGTCCAGCGCGAGCTGGGACGTTGCCGCGTTCCTGAGCCAGCGGGCCCCGGCCGACTCGCCGCTGCGGCTGCTGCCGCTGGTGGCGCTGGTCGAGGACTACAACCCGTCCGCGCTGCTTGCGGACCGCACCTGGGAGCAGCCCCAGTGGATCACCACCGCAATGGGCATCTACCGCAACTGGTTCCCGCGGGTTGCCGATTACCGTTACACGCCGGTGCTGGATCTGGCGTATCTGGCACATGCACTGTTCATGGCGAATCGCGAATTCGAGGCGCGGGAAGTATTCACGGCAATGGGGCCGTATGCCTCGCGTATGCCCTGGAGTGCATTCGGTGATCCCGAGGACCAATTGACCAAGGCCAGACGTTCCTGCGGGCTTCCCGTGCCGCACGACGGCTGATGCACAAAAAGTGTCCGGTCGCGCCGGATTCATCGTCGCGCGGGACCGTTCATTCCCCCCACCCGTTCGATCAGCTCACCCCGACCCATTCCCCCGGTTTTTCAGAAAGGTTCGGTTGTGTCCGAGCGTACGTCGCCACCTCGCTCGAAATCCCCCCACACGGCAGATTCCGTCACCCTCGACGATGACGCCACGCTCCACGCCATGGGCTATCCGCGGAAACTCACCCGCAGATTCCGCGCGTTCGACAATTTCGCCATCTCCTTCACGATCATCAACATCATTTCCGGAATCTTCTCCTCCTTCGGCTTCGGGATGAACGCCGGCGGGCCGCTGGTCCTGATCTTCGGCTGGATCGGCGTCTCGGTCATGGTGCTGTTCGTCGGCGCCGCGATGGGCGAGATCGCCTCCGCCTATCCGACCAGCGGCGCGCTCTACTTCTCGGCCGGCAAGCTGGCCAAACGCCACCAGGGCGCCTGGTCCTGGTACACGGGCTGGCTGAACTTCGTCGGCCAGGTCGGCGGTACCGCCGCCACCAACTTCGCCGCCGCCACGTTCATCCAGGCATTCCTCGCCATGCAGTGGCCGGACTACCAACCGACGCCACAGGAAACGGTCGGCATCACCGCGGCCATCCTTCTTCTCCAGGCGCTGGCCAACGCCTATACGGTGCAGCTGGTTGCGGTGGTGAACCGCATTTCCGTGTGGTGGCTGCTGATCGGCATGGTGGTGATCGTCGGCGCACTGACCGTGATCCCCGCCGACCATCAGTCGCCTTCGTTCGCGCTGCACTTCGTCAACAACACCGGCTTCACGGATGCGGTGTACGGCGGAATGCTGGGCCTGCTCGTCACCAGCTGGACCTTCACGGGATTCGACGGCAGTTTCCACATGTCCGAAGAAACCGTGAAGGCAACGGTCAACGCGCCCAGGGGCATCATGCGGGCGATCAGCTACTCCGCGCTCACCGGACTGGTCCTCATGCTCGCCCTGGTGTACGCGATCCGTGACTACGGGCATGCCGCCAGTGCCGACGCACCGCCGGTGCAGATTCTGGTCGACGCGCTGGGCCAGGGCACCGCGAAGTTCCTGCTGTTGATCGTCATCGGGGCCATGCTGTTCTGCGGTCTGGCCAACATGACCAGCAATACCCGGCAGATCTTCGCCTTCTCCCGGGACGGTGCGATGCCCGGTTCCCGCTGGTGGCATTCGGTGTCCGCGCGGACCCGCACCCCCGTCAAGGCCGTCTGGCTCGCCGCGGCCTGCCCCCTGGTGCTGGTGCTGCCCGGCTGGTGGTCCCACACCGCCTTCACCGCCGTGGTGAGCGTCAATGTCGTCGGGCTGTTCCTCGCCTACGCCGTGCCCATCTTCCTGCGGCTGCGGCTCGACGACTTCCAGGCCGGGCCGTGGAACCTCGGCCGCTACGGCAAGCCCGTCGCGGCGATCGCGGTGGTCTGGATCCTGGTCAGCAATGTGCTGTTCATGCTGCCGCAGGCGTCCCCGATCACCCCCGCCTCGTTCAACTACGCGCCCCTCGCGCTGGCCGTGGTGCTGATCATCGCCACCGTGTGGTGGTTCGCCACCGCCCGACGGCGCTTCCAGGGGCCGGTCAGCTACGGCCGTCCCGACGAGGTCGCGGCCATGGACCTCATCTAGGGCACCTGGCTCGCGGGGCGGGCCGCGACCTTGACTCCGGCTCGCCCCGCGCACCGCCACCGGCTCTGCACCGCCCCCCGTTCGCTCGCCCCCTGACCCCACCAGAAGGGACGAACTCCCGGCATGCCCACGCTCGGAAACGCACCGGACCCCCAGCCCGTCACCGGCGAACTCACCGTCACCACCGCCACGTTGGACGACTGGCACCAGGTGGCCCAATGGGCCGCCGACGAGGAGTGGAACCCCGGACGCGGCGACACCGCCTGCTTCCACCCCATCGACCCCGCGGGCTTCTTCGTGGGCCGCCGCGCCGGCCGGACCGTCTCCGCCGTCTCGGTCGTCAACTACTCCGACACCTATGCGTTTCTCGGCTACTACCTCGTCCACCCCGACCACCGCCGGCAGGGTCTGGGACTCGCCACCTGGCGCGCCGCCGTCCCGCACGCCGGTGCCCGGACCGTGGGCCTCGACGCGGTCCCCGCCCAGCAACACACCTACGAGCGGGCCGGGTTCACCCCCGCGTACGAGACCGTCCGGTACGGCGGACGCCCCGCCGGCCCCGGCACCCCGCCGCCGGAGGTCGTCCCCGTCACCGATGCGCACCTCGACGCCGTGGCCGACTACGACCGGCGCTGCTTCCCCGCCGACCGCCGTGCCTTCGTCACCCGCTGGCTGAGCGCCCCCGGCCACACCGCCCGCGTGTTTCTGCGCGACGGGGCGGTCGCCGGCTACGGGGTGATCCGTCCGGCCCGCACCGGCCATCGCATCGGCCCGCTCTTCGCCGACACCACCGAGGTCGCGGAGGCCCTCTTCGACGCCCTCGCCGCGACCGCCGGCCCGGCCGCCGAGGTCTTCCTCGACATCCCCGGGCCCCGGCACGCCGCCCACACCCTGGCCACCGCCCGCGGCCTGACCCCGCAGTCGCACACCGTCCGGATGTACAACGGCCCCCTCCCGCCGGCGGATCAGGAGCGCACCTTCGCGGTCACCAGCCTGGAACTCGGATAGGGGCTGTCCGGCGGACCGGCCCCGGGACGTGCCCCGTCAGCTTGCCCACCCGAAACACCGGTCCGGGTAGGGAAGCTGACGGCTCGTCAGGCACCCACCGTCCCGTCGATGGCCTCCCGCAGGAAGTCCGCGTGGCCGTTGTGGCGGGCGTACTCGTGGATCAGATGCAGCATCACGAGCCGCAGCGAGACATGCTCGTCCCAGCGGGGCTGGTAGCCCGTGACGTCGAGCGAGGCGGCCGCCTGCTCGATGCGGCGGGCGTGTGCCACCTCGGTCTGCCAGGCGTCGAACGCCTCCGCGCGGGTGGCCGTGCTCGCGTCGTACGCCGCCTGGTAGTCGCCCTCGGCCGACCAGACCAGCGGGAGGTCCTCGCCGTTGATCACCCGACGGAACCAGCTGCGTTCCACCTCGGCCATGTGCCGCACCAGACCGAGCAGGGAGAGCGTGGACGGCGGGCTCGACCGGCGCCTGAGGTCCTCGTCGGACAGGCCGTCGGTCTTCATGGCGAGGGTGGCCCGGTGGAAGTCCAGAAAGGAGCGCAGGGTCTCCCGCTCGCCGGCGCGTACGGGCGGGGCGATGCGTTCGGTGGTCACGGTGGGGTCCTTTCCGCGGCGCGTGCCCGGGCTGGGCACGGCCGGTGGGGTGTCAAGGTGCTGAGGGGATGGCGGTGCTGTGCGCCGTCTGCGGGGGCCAGGACCTGGAGGAAGTGCTGTGGCCAGGGCGGCGGGACGAGCGTCCGGGCGCGGGCAGGCGGCGGTCGAGAGGATCTTTGCGGGTGCTGCGGGCCGCCGCAAGGTGTTTACGGGAGCCGGAGGGACGGTGGGCGGTGCAGAGCAGCTCGCGCCCCCCGGGGACGGCGGATCACTCGTACCTCCGGGTCCACGACGGCCTCGGACCGGGTCCACGACGCTCCCGGAAGGGGCGGACGGCCCGTTCCGCGGACGGTGCGCCCATGGCACACCCCACCGCGGAACGGGCCGCCCGGCGTTCCCGCCGCTCTCAGCCGCCGGCCGTCACGGCAGATACCGCTCGATGGCGCCGGGACCTTCCTCGGCGATCAGGCGCCTGGCCCATTCCAGGCTCGCGGGGGTGGGTTCGCGCCCGGACACCTTCACCAGATCCTCCGGGTCGTAGGGCCGCTCGCTACCGGTGTACAGCTCGGCCGGCCGCCGCTCGGCCGACTTCTCCCTGCCATTGGTCGTCACAGGTCCTCCTCTGTCCGCGCCCGCCGGGTCGCCGGGACCTCGCTTGGTTCCATCATGGGACCGCCTCCGAACACCCGCACGATGTGCGCCGGGCCGGTCCGGGCCCCGGACCGCCGCGGCCGGTCAGCCGTCCGGCCGCGGAGCCCCCGGATACCGCGGCGGAAACGCCTGCTCGGTCCAGATCGTCTTGCCGTACGGCGTGTAGCGCGTGCCCCAGCGCTGCACCAGCTGCGCGACGATGAACAGCCCTCGCCCGCCCTCGTCGTCACTGGCGCTGTACCGCAGGTGCGGCGAGGTGTGGCCGGTGTCCGACACCTCGGTCAGCAGCGTCTGATCGCGCAGCAGCCGCAGGTGCAGCGGCCCGGACGCATGCCGTACGGCGTTGGTGACCAGCTCGCTGACCACAAGTTCGGTGGTGTAGGACAGCTCCTCCAGGCCCCACTCCTCCAGCTGCCGGGTGGCCAGCTCGCGGGCCCGGCCCGCGGCCGCGGGCTCGGTGGGCAGCTCCCAGGCCGCCACCTGCCGGGCGTCCAGCTCGCGGGTGCGTACCAGCAGCAGCGCCGAGTCATCGGCGGCCGGCCCGTCCGGCAGCAGCTCGTCCAGCGCACGGTCGCAGAGCTCGTCCAGCGGCCGGTCGTGCTCGCTCAGCACCCGGCCCAGGATCTCCAGCCCCTCGTCGACGTCCCGGTCGCGGGCCTCGACCAGCCCGTCCGTGAACAGCGCGATCAGGCTGCCGGCCGGCAGCTCGATCTCCAGGGACTCGAACGGCAGGCCTCCCAGGCCCAGCGGCGGACCTTCCGGCAGAGCGGGGAAGGACAGGCCGCTGTCCGGGGCGACGACGGCCGGCGGCAGATGGCCGGCCCGCGCCATGGTGCACCGCCGCGACACCGGGTCATAGACGGCATACAGGCAGGTCACACCGATGGTCACATCGTCCGGCGGGATGCTGTCCTCGGCGGCCGTGGCGCCCTCCGTGGTCGGCCCCACCAGATCGTCCAGCCGGCTCAGCAGCTCGTCGGGGGACAAGTCGAGCCGGGCCAGCGCGCGGACGGTCGTCCGCAGCCGCCCCATGGTCGCCGCGGCCTGGAGACCGTGGCCGACCACGTCCCCGACGACCAGCCCGACCCGGGTACCCGACAGGCCGATGACATCGAACCAGTCGCCGCCGACCCCGGCCCGGTCGTCGCTGGGCAGATAGCGGTAGGCCAGCTCGACGGCGGACTGTGCCGGCAGATGCTGCGGCAGCAGATTGCGCTGCAGGGTCAGCGCGGCCTTGTGCTCCCGGGCGAAGCGGCGGGCGTTGTCCAGGCACACCGCCGTGCGGATGACCAATTCCTCGGCGAGTTCGGTCTCCTCCTTGTCGAAGAGCGACGGACGGGTGCCACGGATGAAGGTGACCAGCCCCATCGGGGTACCGCCGGCCCGCAGCGGCACGACCAGGGTGCCCTCGTCGCGCACCATCCCGCCCGAGGACAGGCTGCGGTACTGGAGCGAGCCGGGCGGGTACTCGACGCGGTGCGGCCCCGCCGGCGGGCCGTCCGAGGCGCCGTGGAGGGAGCGGGCGGCGACCCGCATCAGGGTGGGCACGCCGCCGTGGGCCTTCCCCGGCTCCTCGCCGTCCAGTACGGACCCGAGCAGATCGACGGTGACCATGGAGGCGAAGTCCGGGACCGCCACCTCGGTGATCTCCCGCGCGGTGACGGTCATGTCGAGCGTGGTGCCGATCCGGGCACCGGCCTCCACCAGCAGGTTCAGCCGCCGTTGTGCCTGGTAGCGGCCGGTGATGTCGAAGGCGTCCTCGCACACGCCGAGCACCTGACCGCGGGCGTTCTGCAGCCGGTAGTAGGCGCAGGACCAGACGTGATCGACACCCGGGTCGGAGGGCAGTTGGCCGACGAGGTGCAGATCGAGGATCGGTTCGCCGGTGTCGATGACCTGGTGCATCACCGCGTCGAGGGTGCGCGGATAGCCGTCGGTCATGAACTCGGCATCCGGATACAGCTCGTCGGCCCGGGCACCGAGGAACTCCCGCAACGGCAGCCCGACCTCTCGGATGTACGCGGTGTTCGCCCAGGTCAGCCGCAACTCTGAGTCATAGATGCCCAGGCTCACCGGGGACTGGGTGGCCAGACCGTGCAGCATCGCCTGGCGGGACTCCCACATCCGGTGTGCGCCCAGCTCGGCCGCCACCAGCACCCGGGCCGGCACGGTTCCGGCGCCGTCGGGCACCTTGGCGAGCGCGCAGATGGCCACGGCCATCCGCAGCAGCCGGCCGTCGCGGTGCCGCACCGCACGGGACTGGCTGCTGCTCAGCGAGGCGTCCGGTGACTGCTCGGCCCAGGCGTCACCGGCCGGAACCAGCGTCTCCAGATGGCGTCCGATGATCTCCTCGGGGCGGTAGCCGAGCAGATTCTGGGCGGTCGGGCTCCACCCGATGACCGTGTCCTGGGCATCCAGAACCGCTGTGGCCGCCCTGGTGACGTCGAGGGGACCACGGAAGTCGGCACTCTCCGCCGCGTTCCATGCGTTCATGGCATCAGCCCAGCCCGGTTCAGTACCTACAGCATCGAGCCGGATCAAGACCGGCACAACTGCGCTGCACCGGGACGCGCCCTTGGTGCGGCCCTGCCCCGTCGCTGGCAGAGTGGGAAGGGGTGGTGAGCGACAGGAGGCAGATGTGAGGTCGGCCCGTGGCCCCGTCACCGCGGTACGTGGCGCTCCGTGCTGGGTCAGCCTGATGGCTCACGATCTGGAGGCCGCCCAGAAGTTCTACTCCGCGGTCCTGGGCTGGCGGTTCCGCCCGGCCAGTCTCGGCGAGGAGTTCTGCGTCGCGGTGGCCGACGGGGAGCCGGTGGCCGGCATCGGGGCCCTCGCCCAGAGCTTCCAGGTCGCGGTGGCCTGGACGTCCTATTTCGCGGTGGAGAACGCCGATGAGACCGCGGACCGGATCCGCGAGCGCGGGGCGACGGTCGCCGTCGGCCCGCTCAAGCTCGGCCCCGGGCGCGCCGCCCTCGCCGCCGACCGCGACGGCGCCACCTTCGGCTTCTGGGAAGGGCAGACGCTGGCCTGGTCGGTGGGGCAGGGCAATGCGCCCGCCTGTCTGGAACTGCGCACCCGTGACGCCTTCGCCGCGGCCATCTTCTACGCGGAGGTCTTCGGCTGGGCCTCCGGGAAGCCGGGTGGCTGCGACGTGACCTATGAGCACGACCAGGTGATCGTCCGCGACGGCACCCACACCGTGGCCACGCTGCGCGGCGGTGGGGTGGAGTCCGCCCCGGACCCGCGGGTGCGGCCCCGCTGGCATGTTCACTTCCCGGTCAGTGATGTCGAGAAGGTGGCGGCCGCCGCGGTGGAGGCCGGCGGGACGGTCACTCCCGTGACACCGACCGAGGCCGGGGGCTGGCAGGCCGTCGTCCGCGATCCCGACGGCGGCCTCTTCACCATCACGTCGCCCTGAGGCTCCGGCCGCGCCGCAGCGCGCAGCGGACCCGCGCCGCACCGCGCAGCGGACCCGCACCGCGCCAAGGCCCCGCACCGCGCATCGGCCCCGCGCCCGTTCACGGTGGAAGGGGGCAGGGCCGAGGACACGGTGGGGTCTACAGAGGTCAGTTCAGGGAATCACCGCTGCCCGCGCCGGCGTCACCGCTGCCGCCGGCTCCCGGGTCCTGGGCACCCGTACCGGGGTCCTGGGCTCCGGTACCGGGGTCCTGCGCACCGGCTCCCGGGTCGTCCGCTCCGGTACCGGGGTCCTGGGCACCGCCGACGGCTCCCGGGTCCTGCGAGCCCGCGCCGGCGCTGCCGGCCCCCGCGTTGCCGGCACCGGCGTTTCCCGCGCCCGCGTCGCCGCCGGCCGCGCCGTTGGCACCGCCCGCGCCATTCGCACCGCCGGCGCCCTTGTCGCCTCCGGCGCCGTTGTCACCGCCGCCCGCGGCACCGCCCCCGGCGCCGATCTCCGCTCCGGTGGCCTTGAGTGCGTCGGTCACCGGCTGGAAGAAGGTCTCGCCGCCCTGGGTGCAGTCGCCGCTGCCGCCCGAGGTGAGGCCGACCGCCGAGTCATCGGCGAACATCGAGCCGCCGCTGTCGCCGGGCTCCGCGCAGACGTCCGTCTGTATCAGGCCGTTGACGATGTCGCCGTTGCCGTAATTCACCGTCGCGTCAAGGCCGGTGACGGTGCCGTCGTGGACGCCGGTGGTGCTGCCCGAGCGCTGCACCTTCATGCCCACGGCGGCCTCGGCGGCCTTGGTGATCTTCTGGGTGCTGCCGTTCCCCAGGTCGACCGAGCTGTCCGGCTTGGCAGCGGCGTCGTCGTACTTCACCAGTGCGAAGTCGGTCTTCGGGAACTTGGAGTCGGCGACCGTGCCCAGCGGCTGGCTGCCGCCCTGGTCGGCCGTCCAGGTCTTGGAGTCGTTGCCGCAGTGACCCGCCGTCAGGAAGGCGGGTGCGCCCTTGACCGTGACGTTGAAGCCCAGCGAGCAGCGTGCGTTGCCGCCGAAGATGGCACTGCCGCCGACCGGCCCTGCGGCCTGTCCGCCTCCGCCGCCGGCACCGCCCGCGTCGCCGGCACCGCCGGCCGCCTGCCCGCCGCCGGAGTTGGCACCGCCGGAGTTGGCCGCGCCGCCGGACGCCGCGTTGCCCGCGCCGCCGGCCGCCGCGGCCCCGCCGGAGTCCCCGGCGCCGCCCGCCGCCTGCCCGGCACCGCCGGCGGCCGCACCTCCCGCCTCCCCACCGTCGTACCGCTTGAACTCGCCCTGGGACCGCTTGACGGTGACCATGCCGGCGCCCATGCCGCCCGTGGTCTTGGACAGCGTGGCCATCTTCGCGCCGGTGACGGTTCTGTCGGCGACCACCACGATCTTGTTGGTCTTCGGGTCGATCGACCAAGCGGTGCCGGGGATCGAGGCGTTGTCGCGCAGCGTCTTCGCACCGGCCTTCAGCGCGGTCATGCTGTTCTGCACGACCTTGGCGACGGCGCCCTTGGCCGTGACGCTCGCGGCGTCGTCCTTCGACAGCACGTTCATGACCAAGTGGCCGTTGCCGCTGTCCAGGTACCACCCGGCGGACTGGTCCCCCAGATCCGCCTTCAGGGACGTCGCGAGCTGGGTGGCCGAGTGGGCGCTGAGCGTCTTCGGGGCCGCCGGCTGGTCCTGGCTCGCATTGGCGTTGGGGAGCAGGATCGCTGCGCCCGCGATGGCGACCGCAGCGGCGCCGGCGATGGCACCGGTCCGCTTGTTCACATGTCGGTGGCTCAATTCACTGACCTCCAGGGACGCACAGGAACGAGGCACACAGGAGGCGGCGGTGCGTCGCGTCAGCTCCCGTGTGGTTGCACTCAGTCCTACGTAGCCCCGTGCACCCGGGTCTCACGGCCACTCAAGCTGTGATGAATTCCGACGCTTGCGGTGGCGAACGTTTACACTCCCGAGCCCGCCTCGGCCGTCCGGAGCAGCCGGAAGCCTCCGCGCGGGTGGTTCCGGAGAGCGGTGGGAGCCTCCCCGGGCCGCCCGGATAACGGCTCCGCCGGGCACCCCGCTGACCTGGGCATGATCGGTTCCGATGGCTGATTTTCTGCGGTTCCCGCGGTCCGTGAGAGGCCTGTGACCCCTGGAAACAGCGGGGCGTAAAGGGCAGCTGTGACCGCGCTTAAGAAAACCTCGATGGACCCGGCGGCCGAGGTAGGGAAGATTTCCTGACGAAGATCGGGCGGCCGGCGCGTGCCCCCGGCAGGTCACGTACGTACGGGAGCCGTTGCGGTGAAGGCACTGGTCAAGCAGAAAGCAGAGCCGGGACTCTGGCTCATGGACGTGCCGGAACCGGCCATCGGCCCGGGCGATGTCTTGATAAAGGTGCTGCGCACCGGCATCTGCGGCACGGATCTGCACATCCGCGCCTGGGACGGCTGGGCCCAGCAGTCGATCGGCACCCCGCTGACAATCGGCCATGAGTTCGTCGGCGAGGTGGTGGAGACCGGCCGCGACGTGGCCGACATCAAGGCCGGCGATCTGGTCAGCGGCGAGGGCCATCTGGTCTGCGGGAAGTGCCGCAACTGCCTGGCCGGCCGCCGCCATCTGTGCCGCGCCACCGTCGGCCTCGGCGTCGGCCGCGACGGCGCCTTCGCCGAGTACGTGGCGCTGCCCGCCACCAACGTCTGGGTGCACCGCGTCCCCGTCGACCTCGACATCGCCGCCGTCTTCGATCCGTTCGGCAACGCCGTGCACACCGCGCTGTCGTTCCCGCTGGTCGGCGAGGACGTGCTGATCACCGGCGCCGGGCCGATCGGCATCATGGCCGCCGCCGTCGCCCGGCACGCCGGCGCCCGCAATGTCATGATCACGGACGTCAGCGAGGCGCGCCTCGCGCTGGCCCGCAAGGTCGGCGTCAGCCTGGCCGTCAACGTCGCCGAGACGCCGATCGCCGAGGGCCAGCGCGCACTCGGCCTGCGCGAGGGCTTCGACATCGGACTGGAGATGTCCGGCCGGCCCGAGGCGATGCAAGACATGATCGCCAACATGACGCACGGCGGCCGGATCGCCGTCCTCGGCCTGCCCGCCGAGGAGTTCCCGGTCGACTGGTCCCGGATCGTCACCTCCATGATCACCATCAAGGGCATCTACGGCCGGGAGATGTTCGAGACCTGGTACGCGATGTCCGTGCTGCTCGAAGGCGGTCTCGACCTCGCGCCCGTGATCACCGGCCGCTATCCGTACCAGGACTTCGACGCCGCCTTCGACGACGCCGCCAGCGGCCAGAGCGGCAAGATCATCCTCGACTGGACCGTCTGACGCACCTCTCCCGGCCAGCTCCGTCCACCCCAACTCCTGGAGAAAATCCTGATGTTCGACTCCGTACGCGAGGAACTGCGCGGCACCCTCGAAGAGATCCGCGCCGCCGGACTGCACAAGCCCGAGCGGGTCATCGGCACCCCGCAGTCCGCCACCGTGGGGGTCACCGCGGGAGGCAACCCCGGCGAGGTCCTCAACTTCTGTGCCAACAACTACCTGGGCCTCGCCGACCACCCCGAGGTCGTCGCGGCCGCGCACGAGGCGCTGGACCGCTGGGGCTACGGCCTGGCCTCGGTCCGCTTCATCTGCGGCACCCAGGAGGTGCACAAGGAGCTGGAGCAGCGGATCGCCGGCTTCCTCGGCCAGGAGGACACGATCCTCTACTCCTCCTGCTTCGACGCCAACGGCGGCGTGTTCGAGACCCTCCTCGGCCCGGACGACGCGGTCATCTCCGACGCCCTCAACCACGCCTCGATCATCGACGGCATCCGCCTGTCCAAGGCCCGCCGCTTCCGCTACGCCAACCGCGACCTGGCCGACCTGGAGCGCCAGCTGAAGGAGGCCGGGAACGCCGGCCGCAAGCTGGTCGTCACCGACGGCGTCTTCTCCATGGACGGCTATGTGGCACCGCTGCGGGAGATCTGCGACCTGGCCGAGCAGCACGGCGCCATGGTGATGGTCGACGACTCGCACGCCGTCGGCTTCGTCGGCCCCGGCGGCCGCGGCACCCCCGAACTCCACGACGTCATGGACCGCGTCGACATCATCACCGGCACCCTCGGCAAGGCCCTCGGCGGCGCCTCCGGCGGCTATGTCGCGGCCCGCGCTGAGATCGTCGCCCTGCTGCGCCAGCGCTCGCGCCCGTACCTCTTCTCCAACTCGCTCGCCCCGGTGATCGCCGCCGCCTCACTGAAGGTGCTCGACCTGCTGGAGTCGGCCGGCGAGCTGCGCGAGCGGCTGCACGCCAACACCGCGCTGTTCCGCTCCCGGATGACCGAGGAGGGCTTCGACGTCCTCCCCGGCGACCATGCCATCGCCCCCGTCATGATCGGTGACGCGGCCGAGGCGGCCCGGATGGCGGAGCTGCTCCTGGAGCGCGGGGTCTACGTCATCGGCTTCTCCTACCCCGTGGTCCCGCAGGGCCAGGCACGGATCCGGGTCCAGCTGTCCGCCGCGCACTCCACCGAGGACGTCAACCGCGCGGTCGACGCCTTCATCGATGCGAGGGCCGCGCTCGGCGGCTGACGCGGCCCGCGGGCCGCTCCTGCGAAAATGGAAGCATGATCGAAGCACGACGGCTGCACATCCTCCGTGCGGTGGCCGACCACCGCACGGTCACCGCCGCGGCCGCCGCGCTCTATCTCACCCCCTCGGCGGTCTCCCAGCAGCTGGCCGCCCTGGAACAGGAGACCGGCCACCGACTGGTGGAGCGCAGCGCCCGCGGCGTGCGGCTGACCGCCGCGGGCGACATCCTGCTCACCCACGCCAACGCCGTCCTGGCACAGCTGGAGCGCGCCGAGTCCGAGCTCGCCGCCTACGGCTCGGGCGAGGCGGGCACGGTGACCGTCGCGGCCTTCGCCACCGGCATCGGCCTGGTCGTCGCACCCGCGCTCACCGCGCTGGCCCGTACCGCCCCCGGCATCCGGGTCCGCGTCCAGGACGCCGAGGGCGACGCCAGCCTGCTGATGGTCCTCGACCGGCAGGTCGATGTGGCGGTGGCCGTGGAATACCGGGGCGCGCCCCGCGCCGACGACCCGCGGCTGACCCGCGTCCCGCTCTACGCCGAGCCGTTCGACGCGGTCCTGCCGCCCGGCCACCGGCTCGCGGAGGCGACCCAGGTGGCCGTGGCCGATCTGGCGGGCGACCCCTGGATCGGCCCCTACCCCGGCAACCCCTGCCATGACGTGGTCGTCCTGGCCTGCGAATACGCCGGTTTCGAGCCGCGGCTGGAGCACTCCTCCGACGACTTCCGCGCCGTCGTCTCGCTCGCCTCGGCCGCGGCGGGGGTGGCCCTCGTCCCCCGCTCGGCGCTGCGCGACATGGACCTCACGGGCGTGGTGGTCCGTCCCGTCGACGGCGTGGCCCCCACCCGACGGGTCTTCGCCGCGGTACGCCGCGGAGCCGAGGACCACCCCCTGCTCCGCCCGGTCCTGGCCGCCCTGCGGGAGGCGGCGGCGCCGCAGGGGTGAGGGGGCGGCCGCCGCGCGCCGCGCGGCCGTACGGACGGCTCCCGTCCGGCACCTAGCCGGCCGCGCCGGACATGCCGACCCGGACCGCCCGTGGCAGGCTCGTCACGGCGGCGGCCCGGGCGGGCGCCGGGCAGCCCCGGTTCCGAGGAGGCGAGGCGGATGTCGGTCGGTCCGGCCGGCCCGGTCGGCCCAGCGCAGGCCGGCGTGCCGCAGGACCCGTACGCGCCGGTGCGCGGCCGCGGATATCTCAAGCTCCTGCTGGTGGCGGCGGTGGTCGGCTTCCCGGTCTGCGCCCTCGCCTTCGGCTTCCTCGCGCTGGTCCACGTACTGGAACCGCTGCTCTACAGCGACCTGCCGCGGGCGCTCGGCTTCGCCGGAACGCCGCTCTGGTGGCCGGTCCCGCTGCTCGTGGTGGCCGGTCTCCTGGTCGGGCTGACCGTCCGTCATCTGCCGGGCCATGGCGGCCACGAACCGGCGGACGGGCTGTCGCTCAGCGGCGCGCCCCCGCTCTCCGCGCTTCCCGGTGTCGTGCTCGCGGCCCTGGCCTCCCTCAGCTTCGGTGTGGTGCTCGGCCCCGAGGCGCCGCTGATCGCCCTCGGCGGCGGCCTGGCCGCGGGCGCCCTACGGCTGCTGCGCCGGGGGGTGCCCGACCAGGCGGCCGCCGCGGTGGGCGCCGCCGGCAGCTTCGCCGCGGTCAGCGCACTGCTCGGCTCGCCGCTCCTGGGCGCGTTCCTCCTGATGGAGGTGTCGGGGCTGGGCGGCCCGATGCTGGGGATCGTGCTGGTGCCCGGCCTGCTCGCGGCCGGGATCGGTGCGCTCGTCTTCACCGGGCTGGGGGACTGGACCGGCCTGGGCACGTACTCGCTCGCGCTGCACGACATCCCCAAGGCCGCGGGGCCGACGGTCCCGGAGTTCGGCTGGGCGCTGGTCATCGGCGTGCTCGCGGCGTTGGCGGCGACCGGTGTACGGCGGCTCGCGGTGTTCCTCAAGGGCCATGTCGTCCGCCATCGCGTCCCGGCGACGATGCTGATGGGACTGGTGGTGGGTGCCCTGGCGGTGGCCTTCGCCGCGGCCACCGGCAAGTCCGCCACCGAGATGCTCTATTCGGGCCAGTCGGCGCTGGGCTCGCTGTTCCATGACAGTGCCGGCTACACGGTGACGGCGCTGCTGATGCTGATTCTCTGCAAGGGCCTGGCGTACTGCGCGTCGCTGAGTGCCTTTCGAGGCGGCCCGATCTTTCCCGCGCTGTTCCTCGGTGCGGCGGGCGGTGTCGTGCTGTCCCATCTGCCCGGCCTGTCGCTCACCGCTGCCTTCGCGATGGGCGTCGGCGCGATGTGCGTCGCGATGCTCAAGCTCCCGATGACCTCGGTGCTGCTGGCCACCTTGCTGCTGGGATACAGCGGTCTGACCGTGATGCCGCTGGTCATCGTCGCCGTGGTCGTCTCCTATGTGGTGGCGCTGCGGCTCACTCCGGCCCCCGCGGAAAGCGCCCCCGCGCCCGCACGCCCGGCACCGCCTGAGACCGCACCGGGCACCCCCTGACCCCTCGCCCGCTCAGCGGCGCGGGGTCCGGCCCGTCCGGGTCCAGGTGGCCAACTGGCGCTCCGTCCAGGTGGTGATGATGCGGTCCGCCGGTACGCCGCACTCCTCGGCGCGGGCACAGCCGTAGATCTGCCAGTCCAGCTGGCCGGGGGCGTGGGCGTCGCTGTCGACGGAGAACAGGCAGCCGGCCGCCAGCGCCTGGCGGAGCAGCCGGCGCGGGGGATCGAGACGGTCCGGACGGCAGTTGATCTCCACCGCGGTGTGCTGCTCGGCGCAGGCCGCGAACACCTCCCCGGCGTCGAAGCGGGACTCCGGGCGCGGCTTGCCGGTGATCTGCCGCCCGGTGCAGTGCCCGAGGACGTCCACGAGGGGATTGCGGACCGCGGCGAGCAGGCGCCGGGTCATCGGGCCTTCGTCCATCCGGAGCTTGGAGTGCACCGAGGCGACCACCACGTCGAGCTGCTCCAGCAACTCCGGCTCCTGGTCGAGCGAGCCGTCGTCGAGGATGTCGCACTCGATGCCGGTCAGCAGCCGGAACGGCGCCAGCTGCTCGTTCACCTCCGCCACCAGCGACAGCTGCTGGCGCAGCCGTTCGGCGGTCAGCCCGCGGGCGACGGTGAGCCGGGGGGAGTGGTCGGTCAGCACACACCACTCATGGCCGAGGTCGCGGGCGGCACGCGCCATCGTCTCGACCGGACTGCCCCCGTCCGACCAGTCCGAGTGCAGATGGCAGTCTCCGCGCAGCGCCCGCCGCAGCCGCTGCCCCTGCTCCCCGTCGACCAGCGGGCCGCCCGCCTCCTCCTCCAGGTGTGCCAGATACACGGGCCGCACGCCCGCGAGCGCCTCCTCGACCACCCGGGTGGTCTTGGGGCCCAGCCCCTTGAGCCGTCCCAGGGAGCTGTTGCGGGCGCGCTGGTGCAGCTCGTCGCGGGGCAGTGCGCCGATGACGGCTGCGGCCGTACGGAACGCCTGGACGCGGTAGGGCACCGCACCCTGCCGCTCCAGCAGAAAGGCGATCCGCTCCAGCGCCTCGACGGGTTCCACGCGCGGCTCCTTCCCGGGGCGCCGGCCCCGCAGCGTTCTTTCACGGTGCCGCACCCGGTGGGCGACGGCCACCGGGGTGCCGGTGTTGTCGGCGGTAGCCGCGTATTACCGCCGAGTCCGAAGCCCCGCTGTTATGCGGTTATGTCCGTTCTCCGGTCACTCGATCCCTTTCCATGCGAATAGCATGAGGAGGGTGCTGATGATTC
The DNA here is from genome assembly GCF_900221035.1 of Streptomyces sp. 2323.1. NCBI lineage: Bacteria > Bacillati > Actinomycetota > Actinomycetes > Kitasatosporales > Streptomycetaceae > Streptomyces > Streptomyces sp. 2323.1. Next base: position 7,328,500 of record NZ_LT907981.1, read on the forward strand.
CCTTCCATGCTTTCTGTGTATGCAATTGGGTCCAATAAGTCCGGGCGAATCGGTCACAGTTCATGATCGTGCAACATTCATGGCGGTGTGCCGGAAGCGTGTGCCGGAGTTCCGCGACCCTGTCGCGGCCGGGTGCCGGAAAAACTGAAGGTCTTCAAAGGATCTGCACAGCGATTGCGCAGTCGGCACAGCCTCTCCGGTGTCGCGTCACCCCGCTGACCTGCGCATAAGCGGTTTGGTGCGGGAATGTCCTGTTCGTCGAACGAGACATTGCCGGGGTGCCCGAAAGGAAACCGAAGAGGATGTGAAGAAGCTGCCACCAAGTCATGGATGCCCGTGCACGTCAGGTAATTCGACGGGGCGTTGGCATCCGGATCAGCGGCCGTCCGATTAGCAGCGCAACCCGCCCGCATGCTTTGATCCTTCGCACTGCGGGAGTCACACCATCGGTTCCCGATTTCGGGTACCCGACTGCCGCTGCGCGCCCGGACCACCCCACCGGACGGTACGGACGCAGCTTTTTAGAGATATTCATCCGAAGGGAAACATCATGAACTCCACCCCCCAGGTCCAGACCCAGGAAATCTCCGACAGCGACCTGGACAACGTGTCCGGTGGCCTCCTCGGCAACGCGGTCGGCACCGCCGCCAGCACCGTTGACAGCATCGCCCCGGTCTCGGGCGCCGTCGGCACCGCGACCGGCCTGGTCGACGGCGCCACCGGCGTCAACACCTCCGGCGTTGTGGGCACCGCGACCGGCCTGGTCTCGGGTCTCTGAGACCCTTCTGTGCCGCTAGCGGCACAGTCGGCTCAAGGTGACAACGGCAGGTCGGCGTCCCCTCCTTGCCGACATGTCGCGCCAGGTGCCCCGGACCGGCCAGGCCCTGCCCGGCCCCGGGGTACCCGGCAGCCACCGTCTGAACAGACCATTGCAGTTGAGGGAAGAGTGTCGTGCAGTTCCGCCAACAGGCCCTTTCCAAGCTGCAGTCGCCCGAGGAAATCGATCTGCCGGTGCGGTTCGCCCGGCCCCAGGGCTGGCTGGTGCTGACGGTCACGGTCCTCTTCGTGTTCGCCGCCTCCGTATGGGCGGTGACCGGCACCGTGTCGTCCACCCTGAACGCACCCGGAATCCTCACCCACGGCCAGGGCAGCTACGTCCTGCAGAGCCCGGTCGCGGGCCAGGTGACCGCCGTACTTGCCGAAGAAGGCAAACGGGTGGCCGCCAACACCCCCATTTTGAAGGTCCGTACCCCGCGGGGCAGCACCGTCGTCCGCGCCCTCGCCGCCGGCCGGCTGACCACCATGTCCGCCACGATCGGCGCCGTCGTCACGACCGGCGCCGAGGTGGCCTCCGTGGAGCGCGTCGCCCATGACCGCGACCCCCTGACGGCGATGCTGTACGTCCCGGCCCAGAGCGGCGCCACGGTGCCCGTCGGCGCCTCCGTCGACCTCACCGTCCAGTCCGTGCCGAGCCAGCAGTACGGCGTGCTGCGCGGCCGGGTCAAGGCGGTCGGCCGGACCGCGCAGACCCGCCAGCGGATCAGCACCTTCCTGGGCAGCAGCCAGCTCGGCGAGCAGTTCTCCCGGCACGGCCAGCCGGTGGCGGTCCTCGTCCAGCTCGACCCCGCCCCGCACAACAGGTCCGGCTACGCCTGGTCCACCTCCGACGGCCCGCCGTACGCCGTCGACTCCATGACCCTGGCCGACGGCGCCGTCCACCTGGCCGCGCAGCACCCGATCGATTGGCTGCTGCCGTGACCGCGCCGCACGACTCCGCCGCCCCGCAGCCGCAGTTGCCGCCGCCCGGCCGCGGACGGCACCGCCCCGAGGCCGGCCCCGGCGCCCGCCGTACCCGCCGGGCGGCACCGCCGGCCCCCAAGCCCAAGAAGACCCGGGCCGTCCGCACCCCCACCGTCCTCCAGATGGAGGCCGTGGAGTGCGGCGCCGCGTCCCTGGCCATGGTGCTGGCCCACTACGGACGGCATGTGCCCCTGGAGGAGCTGCGGATCGCCTGCGGTGTCTCCCGTGACGGCTCGCGCGCCAGCAACCTGCTCAAGGCCGCCCGCAGCTACGGGCTGCAGGCCAAGGGCATGCAGATGGAACCGGCCGCGCTCGCCGAAGTCCAGGCGCCGGCCATCCTGTTCTGGGAGTTCAACCACTACGTCGTCTACGACGGCACGGCCCGTCGCTTCGGCCGCCGCGGTGTCCACATCAACGACCCCGACAAGGGCCGCCGCTTCGTGGCGACGGAGGACTTCGACACCAGCTTCACCGGCGTCGCCCTGGTCTTCGAGCCGGGCGAGGACTTCCGCAAGGGCGGCCGCAAGCCCGGCATCCTCAGCGCCGTCCCCGCCCGGATGCGCGGAACGACCGGCACCCTGCTGGCCGCGCTCCTCGCCAGCCTGCTGCTGGTCGCGGTCGGTGCCGCGGTGCCCGCGCTGAGCCGTACGTACATCGACATGTTCCTGATCGGCAACCAGACCTCGCTGCTGGGGCCGCTCTTCGCGTCGATGGCCGCGATGGTGGCGCTGACCGCCGTGCTGACCGGCCTGCAACAGGCGAACCTGCTGCGCGGCCGGATCATCTCCTCCACCCTCACCAGCGCCCGCTTCCTGCGCCATCTGCTCAGACTCCCGGTCACCTTCTTCGCCCAGCGCAGCCCGGCCGACCTGGTCCAGCGGCTGCAGTCGAACGACGCGGTGGCCGAGACCCTGGCGCGCGACCTCGCCGCCGCCGCGGTGGACGGCGTCGTCGTCATCCTCTACGCCTTCCTGCTGTGGACCTACGACCCCCAACTGACCGTCATCGGCGTGGGGATCGCACTGCTCAACGTCGTCGCCATGCGGATCGTGGTCCGGCTGCGGGCCACCCACACCCAGAAACTGCGCGCCGACACCGCCCGGCTGACCAACACCGCCTACACCGGTCTGCAGCTCATCGAGACGATGAAGGCCACCGGCGGCGAGAACGGCTACTTCCGCCGCTGGGCCGGCCAGCACGCCACCACGTTGGAGGAACAGCAGCGCCTCGGGGTGCCGAGCGCCTGGCTGGCCGTGGTCGCCCCGACCCTCGCCACGCTCAACAGCGCGCTGATCCTGTGGATCGGCGGCCTCCGGGCGGTCGAGGGCCATATCTCCATCGGCCTGCTGGTCGCCTTCCAGGCGCTGGTCACCCGCTTCACCGCACCGATCACCCGGCTCAACGGAGTGGCCGGCCGCATCCAGGACTTCGCCGCCGACGTGGCCCGGCTCAAGGACGTCGAGAGCTTCCCCGCCGACACCCTCTACTCCCGCCCCGGCCCGGACTCCGACACCCGGCGGCTCAAGGGCCATGTGACGCTCGAAGACATCACCTTCGGCTACAGCCCGCTGGACAAACCACTGCTCACCGGCTTCTCGCTGGCCGTCGGCCCCGGCCGGCAGGTCGCCCTCGTCGGCGGCTCCGGCAGCGGCAAGTCCACCGTCTCCCGGCTGATCTCCGGCCTCTACAGCCCCTGGGAAGGCGCCATCCGCATCGACGGGCAGCGCCTGGAGGATCTCTCCCGCAGCGCGCTGGCCGCCTCCGTGTCCTTCGTCGACCAGGACATCTTCCTCTTCGAGGGCACGGTCCGCGACAACGTGGCGCTGTGGGACCCCTCGATCCCCGACGACGCGGTCATCACCGCCCTCAAGGACGCCGCCCTCTACGACGACGTCATCGCCCGGCGCCCCGACGGCATCCACAGCCGCGTCGAGCAGGACGGCCGCAACTTCTCCGGCGGGCAGCGGCAGCGGCTGGAGATCGCCCGCGCCCTGGTCCGGCGCCCCAGCATCCTGGTCCTCGACGAGGTCACCAGCGCACTGGACGCCCGGACCGAGCAGATCATCATGGACAACCTGCGGCGCCGCGGCTGCGCCTGCGTCATCATCGCCCACCGGCTGAGCACCGTCCGCGACAGCGACGAGATCGTGGTCCTCGACCACGGCGTGGTCGTCGAACGCGGCCGGCACGAGCACCTCGTCGCCGCCGGGGGCCCGTACGCCGAGCTGGTCAAGGAGCACTGACGTGTCATCCATGCCCCCGCCCGCGGTCGTGGGACCGGGCGACACCGACGCGGTGACCCAGGCGCTGGGCACTCTGGGCACGCCCGTCGACTGCACCGGGCTGCGCAGCGTTCCCCTGGAGGGCCCGCATGTGCTGTGGCTCGTCACGGGCGGCGCGCTGGACCTCTTCGCCGTCGACGCCGCCCAGGAGGGGCACTGGCACTTCCTCGGCCGGCTCGAAGCGGGCGCCCTGCTGCTCGGCCCGGTCGAGGGCCCGCAGCACACCCTGCTCGGCCGCCCGTCGCAGGACTGCCGGCTGCGCCGGATCCCGCTGCGCGAACTGGCCCGCCCCGAGTGGGAGACGGGGCAGTACGCGACGGTGGGGCAGTACGGCGAGCAGAGCCCGTACGGCTACGGGTACGCCGGCCACGGTGAGCCGGCCCCCTCCGCGCTGGAGCACGCCTTCGCCCTGGGCACCGCCCGCAGCCTGGGCGTGCTGTTCGAGGCCCCGCTCGACGGCCGGCCCGGCGACGAGGCGGTGGCCGACGACGACGTCCTGTGGATGCCGGTCCCGCCCGGCAGCGTGCAGTACGGCGCCTCCTACAGCGCGGAGGCGGCCGGCGATCTGCTGGTCGACCCCGGACTGTGGCAGCAGATGGTCAATCAGCAATACCGGCTGCTGTCCGCCGTCGACCGGTGGATCGAGCAGCTGGAGCGCGCCCACGAGGACCGCACGGCGGCCGGCATCAAGGCCGGCGAGGCGGTCCGCGAGCGGGCCGACCAGGCGCTGCTGGCCTCCATCGGCCGCCCGGACCGGTCCGGGCGGGGCAGCGACGGGCCGGGCCGGGCCGGCGACGACGCCACCTTCGCGGTCTGCCGTACGGTCGCGGAGGCGGCCGGGATCACCCTCACCGAACCGCCCAAGGGCGGGGCCGTCAACGACCGCATCACCCCGGTCGAACGGATCGCGGTCAGCTCGCGGATCCGGACCCGCGCGGTCCGGCTCCAGGGCCGCTGGTGGCGGACCAACACCGGCCCGCTGGTGGGCCGGCGCGCCAAGTCCGGCGCCCCGGTGGCCCTGCTCTGGCGGCGCGGTCGCTACGAAGCGGTCAATCCGGCCTCCGGGATGCGGATGCGGATCGGCAAGGACAACGCCGAGGAGCTCGAACCGCGCGCCGTGATGTTCTACCGCCCGCTGCCGGAGCGGCCCATGAGCATGTGGCGACTGATGCGCTTCAGCCTGCGCGGCACCCGGATGGACGTCCGCAACCTGGCCCTCAGCGGGCTGGTGACGGTCGCCCTCGGCGCGCTCGTCCCGCTCGCGACCGGCAGGGTGCTCGGGGTGTACGTGCCCAGCGCCCAGAAGAGCCTGATCGTCCAGGTCGCGCTGGCCGTCATCGTCACCAGCATCGTCTCCGCCGCCTTCATGCTGCTGCAGAACCTCACCGTCCTGCGGATGGAGGGCCGGATCGAGAGTGCGCTGCAGCCGGCCGTGTGGGACCGGCTGCTGCGGCTGCCGGCGAAGTTCTTCACCGAACGCTCCACCGGCGAGCTGGCCAGCGCCGCGATGGGCATCAGCAGCATCCGGCGGGTGCTGTCCGGGGTCGGCCCGGTGGCCGTGCAGTCCCTGACCATCGGCGCGATGAACCTCGTCATGCTGCTGTGCTTCAGCGTGCCGCTGGCACTGGCGGCGATCGGCATGCTGATCGTCATCGGCGCGGTGTTCCTCGCCATGGGCCTGTGGGAGCTGCGCTGGCAGCGACGGCTGGTCAAGCTCGGCAACAAGCTCAACAACCAGGCGTTCCAGACCCTGCGGGGCCTGCCCAAGCTGCGGGTCGCCGCGGCCGAGAGCTTCGCGTACGCGGCCTGGGCCCGGGAGTTCGCCCGCACCCGTGAACTCCAGCAGAAGGCCGGCCGGATCAAGAATCTGACCACCGTCCTCAACGCGGTCTATCTGCCGCTCTGCTCGCTCATCATGTTCATGCTGCTGGCCGGACCCGCCCGCGGCAGCATGTCGGCCGGCTCGTTCCTCACCTTCAACACCTCGGTGACGATGCTGCTGACCTCGGTCACCCAGATCACCGGCGCCTTCGTCACGGCGGCCGCCGCACTGCCGATGTTCGAGCAGGTCAAGCCGGTGCTGGACGAGAAGCCGGAGGTGCGCGGCGCCAGCGCCCAGCCCGGCGCCCTCTCCGGCGCCATCGAGGCCAAGAAGCTCTCCTTCCGCTACACCGACGACGGCCCGCTCGTCCTCGACGATGTCTCGCTGCGGGTCCGGCCGGGTGAGTTCGTGGCCGTCGTCGGCCCGAGCGGCTGCGGCAAGTCGACCCTGCTGCGCCTCCTGATCGGCTTCGACAAGCCCACCGCCGGCAGCGTGCTCTACGACGGCCAGGACCTGTCGGCCCTGGACCAGGCGGCGGTGCGCCGCCAGTGCGGGGTCGTCCTGCAGAACGCCCAGCCGCTGACCGGCTCGATCCTGGACTGCATCTGCGGCGCGGAGGCCTTCACCCAGGAGGAGGCCTGGGCGGCCGCCGAGATGGCGGGCCTGGCCGAGGACATCAAGCGGATGCCGATGGGCCTGCACACCATGATCTCCGGCGGTTCCGCGATCTCCGGCGGCCAGCGGCAGCGCCTGATGATCGCTCAGGCGCTGGTCCGCCGCCCGCGGATGCTCTTCTTCGACGAGGCCACCAGCGCCCTGGACAACGAGACCCAGCGCATCGTCAGCGACAGCACCCGCCAGCTCAGCGCCAGCCGGCTGGTGATCGCGCACCGGCTGTCCACGGTCATGGACGCCGACCGCGTGATCGTCATGGCGGACGGCCGGATCGTCGAGCAGGGCCCGCCGGCCGAGCTGCTCGCCGACACCGGCGGCGCGCTGCACGACCTGGTGCGGCGTCAGCTGACCTGACGGGTCCGGGACGCCGCCCGCCCGCCGGGGGACGCCCGCCCCCGCCCGCCAGGACGCCCGCCCGCCGGGGACGCCGCCCCGCCCACCGGGCCATTCCCCGTATCCCCGCAGTGCACCGCTTATCTTGCAAAGCAGCCAGCGGACGGAGAATGAGATGGCCAGAGCGAAAGACCTGTTCGACGCCATGCCACCCGACCGGCGCCGGCGGCTGAAGGACATCGCCCGCCAGGTGTCGCTGCCGCGCGCCACCCGCCTCTTCGAGGAGGGCCGGCGCGCGGACCGGTTCTGGATCATCCGCAGCGGACAGGTCGTGCTCGACCAGCGCGTCCCCGGCCGTCAGGCCGCGGTCGTGGAAACCCTCGGCCGCGATGAACTGCTCGGCTGGTCCTGGCTGTTCCCGCCCTACCTGTGGCATCTGGGCGCCCAGACCGTCGGCCCGGTCGACGCGGTGGAGTTCGACGCAGCGACGGTCCGAGAACTGTGCGAGTCGGACCCCGTCCTCGGCCGGGCGATGTACCGCTATGTAGCCGAAACGGTGGCCGACCGGCTGCACGGCACCCGGGTGCGGTTGCTGGATCTGTATGGGCCTCAGGGGAGTGGGCTGGATCCGTGAGCGGGGCACTCCCCGGGCGGGGGCGCGGGTTCGCATCCCCGCCGCCACTGGAAGCGTGAACAACGAAGACTCAGGTGCGGGGAATGAGAAGGGGGCCGGCTCGTTTGACCCATCGCGAGACGATCTCCGTCTGGACGCGGTGCACGCCCGGGAGCGCACCGACGCGGGACGAACTCGTGCCGTGCACCCTCATGCAACGGGACGGGCTCCGTCAGCAACTCGCTCAGCTCTACCCGTATACGGTCGGCGGGCACCGTCGAGCAGGCTCGCAGCGCGGGGATCCCGGTGGATGTGGTGTGGCCCAACGGCGCCAGGCGCGGCGCGTAGGGCTGTTCGTCGTGGCGCCGCGCACCGGGCGGCGATTGTCGGTGCCCGGGCCGTACCATCCGCGGCCCAGGGCCAGCGAGTAGCCGTTAGGGCAGGTCTGCCCCTCCCGTCCGTCGGCACGACTGCATGACTGCCCGTACGAGCTGAGCATCCGTGCGACCGACACCGGAAGGCCGACTGTGGACCAGTGAGACGTCGTTTCCTTTGGTGGCGCGTGGGCTTGCCGTGGAAGGTCTTGCCGAACGCCCAGCAGCGCTTCGTCAGGTTCGCGAGACTTGCCCGCGCGGCCGTCCTTTACGGGGCACTATGAGGGGAGGCGGGCTGCTTGGGGCAGGCCGGCCAGGGGGGTGAGTCGTGGTGTTCAATTTCGTGGCCACCGGGCTGTCGGTGGTGGCACTGCTGGTCACGTTGTATTCGGCCGTCTCGCATGCCGGTCTGCAGCGCCGGAGCAACCAGTTACCGGCGTACGTCGACCTGCTCGCGGACTTCCGGTCGGTGGAGTTCCACGACCGCTACTGGTTCGTGACGCATCGGCTGCTCGCCGAGTACGACCCGGCACTGGGTCTTCACGGGCTTCCGGACGACGTGCGCCGGCAGGTGTACGACGTCGTGTACTACTACCAGAACATCGCGGTGCTGCGGCTGGCTGACATCGTGGACGACGAGATGGTGGCGCTGCTGCGGATTCGGGTGGTCAAGCTGTGGGAGGCGGTCGCGCCGTTCGTGCGTCGCGAGCGCGAGGTCCTGGGGACCGACGGGTGGTATCTGCTGCGCAGTCTTGAGGAGTTCGCGCACGACGCGCAGCACATGCCGCACGACACGATCGACCGACTGCTGCACCTCCGCCGGTCCCAGCGCATCTGGCGGCTCCGCAGGGCCGTGCTGCGCCGCCGCGCTGCCCTGCGGCAGCTGACCGCGGCCCGCGTCCCACCCCCGGCGGCGGAGTAGCGCCAGCGGCCCAGGGAGCCCTTGCCGGGCCGCCGGCGGCGGCCCCGGGGCGGGAACGAATGCTCCAGCCCAAAGCGCTCCGCCGACCTGGACTTACTTGCTTTCGGCCGCTGTGAGGGCCGGACATCAGCACTCAAGGGGCAGACGGTCGGATCGATTGACTCTAGGCTTACAGCAGGGCCGACGGTGGGGGGCGCTTTGAGGAATCTTGATGCAGGCGAAGGAGCTCAGGGAAGAAAGGCAGTCAGATCGCGGACCCCGCTGATCTTTGCCGCTGCTTGTGCCGTTCTTCTGGCCTTGGTTTCCGCCGCGCCGTTCATCCTTGAGGCTGCGGCCCCGAACTTCGGCAAGAGATGGTCGAGGCTGAGTGAAATTGGGCAGACGTATGCATCGATCTCGGCCGTGCTTTCTGCTCTGGCTGTGGTAGGAGTGGCTTACTCGCTGGTCCTGCAAGCCAAGCAAGCTCGTCTTGAGAAGTTTCAGGCCATGCGAACCTTCCAGCGCGACCTTCTTCTGATGGCGATGGAGGATGAGTCGCTGCGTCCGTGCTGGGGGCCCATGCACGGGCTTCAGGGCCAGGAGTGGCGTCAGCATACGTACAGCCGGTTGATCTTGGCCTATCTGTGGATGGGGGCCGAGGCCGGAGGGATTCCCTCTGCCTCGATTCGTGCGAACGCCATAGAGATCATGAAGTCGCACCCTGGCCGCGATTATTGGCAGCGTTCGCGTGACAGGTGGCGGCTTGATGCTTGTTCCGCTCGGGAGCGGCAGTTTGTCGAAATCTTCGAGGAGGAGTTCCAGCGGCGTTCCAGTGAACCGTAAGGCTGGCCGGCGCGGTCAGGCCGGCCTACGGAGCGGCTCTCGATGTTGTTCGTACCGAAGCTGACGCGGCTCATCCGCAGTGGCGACGTGGCATTCAACGTGACGCCTACGAGTGGGTCGCGTTGCTCAACGAAGCACTCAACTACCTCACATTACCCAGAGGCGCTGTATCGGCAGCTTTCGTCAGCTGTGGAGCAACAACTCCTGCCTTCGGGAGATCGGATTCCTGAAGCGGGGGTCGCAGGTGCGAACCCGTCCGGGTTGTGACCCGTGACAGCCCGCTCTGTGCCGCAGCACCATGAACCCGGGCCCGTGACCGCCCGACAATCGCCTCCATGAGCCATCTCGCCTGGGACGACGAACAGGACTTCGCCGACGCCGACCGCGGGTTCCTCGCCCGCCTCGACCCCTGTCTTATCCGGGACGCCGACGGGCGCGTCGTCTGGGACAACGACGCCTATGCCTTCCTGGACGACGACTGCCCGCCCAGCGCCCACCCCTCGCTGTGGCGCCAGAGCCAGCTTGTCGCCCGGCAAGGCCTCTACGAGGTCGTACCGGGCCTCTACCAGGTACGCGGCCTGGACATCTCGCACATCACGTTCGTCGAGGGGGACCGCGGTGTCCTCGTCATCGACCCGCTGATCAGTACCGAGGTGGCGGCCGCCGCGCTGGCGCTGTACCGCGCGCACCGCGGGCCGCGCCCGGTCACCGCCGTCCTCTACAGCCATTCGCACCTCGACCACTTCGGCGGGGTACGCGGCGTGGTCGACGACGCGGACGTGGCCGCCGGCCGGATACCGGTGATCGCCCCGGCCGGCTTCCTCGCACACGCGGTGAGCGAGAACGTCTTCACCGGCCCCGCGATGGTGCGCCGGGCCGGCTACATGTACGGCACCGCGCTGCCCAAGGGACCGGCCGGCCAGATCGGCTGCGGCCTGGGCCAGACGACCTCGACCGGATCCGTCGGGTTGATCGCCCCCACCCTGGACATCACCGCGACCGGTCAGGAAGAGGTGATCGACGGCATCCGGATGGTTTTCCAGCTGACGCCCGGCACCGAGGCGCCGGCCGAGATGAACGTCCACTTCCCCGAGTTGCGGGCGCTGTGCGTGGCCGAGAACGCCTGCCACACCCTGCACAACGTCCTCACCCTGCGCGGCGCGCTGGTCCGGGACCCCAGCGCCTGGGCCCGCTATCTCACCGAGACCCTGCGGCTGTTCGCCGATTCCAGTGATGTCGTCTTCGCCTCCCACCACTGGCCCACCTGGGGAGCCGACCGCACGATCCGCTTCCTGGAGGAGCAGCGCGACGCCTATGCCTACCTGCACGACCAGTCCGTCCGGCTGATCAACGCCGGGCTCACCGGCGCCGAGATAGCCGAGGAGCTGCGCTTCCCGCCCGCGCTGGAGCGCGCCTGGCACGCCCGCGGCTACTACGGCACCCTCAGCCACAACGCCAAGGCCGTGTACCAGCGTTACATGGGCTGGTTCGACGGCAACCCGGCCCATCTGTGGCAGCATCCGCCGGTGGCCGCGGCCCGGCGCTATGTGGAGTTCATGGGCGGCGCCGACGCCGTGCTGGCCAAGGCCCGCCAGGCGTACGAGGCGGGTGATCTGCGCTGGGTGGCCGAAGTGGTCAACCACGTCATCTTCGCCGAACCGGACCATGCGGGGGCCCGCGCTCTCCAGGCCGACGCCTTCGAACGACTCGGCCGGGCCGCCGAGTCCGGCCCCTGGCGCAACTTCTACCTGACGGGCGCCGCCGAGCTGCGCGGCCCCGTCGCCGGCACCCCCGCACGCCCCGCGCCCGACCTCCTCGCCGCCCTCACCGCCGAGCAGATCTTCCAGTCCATGGCCGTCCGCCTCAACGGTCCTCGGGCCGGCGGCCGGCGCCTCCTTCTGCGCTGGGAAATCGGGTCCGCGCCGGACGGCAGCGACCCGGCCGCCGCCCCCGAGACCTGGACGCTGCTGCTGTCCAACGGCGCGCTCACCCCCATGCCCGGCGACGCACCCCGCGGCGAACGGCCGCACGCCACGCTGTGCCTGGCACGCACCACTCTGAACGCGGTCCTCAGTGGTGCTACCACGTTCCTCGACGAGATCACCGCCGGTACCGTCACCGTCGACGGCGACGCCGGGGCTCTGCTCGCCTTCAACTCCCTGCTGGAAAAGCCGGGTTGGATCTTTCCGATCGTCACGCCGTGACGCGGGGAGCTGCGGTTCAGCTCTCGTCCCCGGCGTCGCGCAGCAGCAGCGCCGCCAGTGCCAGGGCCGCGCCCCGGGGCGTCGAGAGATCGAGCCCGGTCAGTGCGGAGATCCGGGCCAGCCGGTTGTCGACGGTGTTGGGGTGGAGGGTCAGCAGCCGGGCGGTGGCGCGGCGGTCCTGCGCCTGTTCCAGATGGGTTCGGAGGGTTTCGAGGAGTTCGGGCCGGCCGGCGACCGGGTCGAGCAGCGCGGCGATCCGGTCGCTGCCGGCGCTGGGGCGGGACAGCTGGTATTCCAACAGGACGTCATCGAGCCGGTGCAGCCCGGCCGGATGGCCACAGGCCCGGGCCACCCGGATGATCCGTGCGGCGGTCCGTGCCGCCTCCGGGATCTGCCCGCCCTGCTCCGCGGGTACGGCGGCGAGCCGTACGCCCGGACCGCCGGCCTCGGCGAGCCGCTCAGCGAGACCGGCCGGCGGCTCGGCCCGGCCGGGCACGATCGCCTGGCCTCCGGCGCCGTCGAACAGGGTGAGCACCTCCCTGCCGAAGGCCCGGTCCAGCGCCCTCTGCAGCCGCCGTGCCGCCCGCCGTACGGCGACCGGCGCCCGCGGGTCGTCCGGCAGCTGTACGGCCAGGACCAGCGACGGGCCGTCGAGTCCGCTGCCGGCCGGCGGGGTCGCGGTGCCCGCCAGCAGCCCGCGGACCTGGGCGCGGCGGTCCGCGCGCCGTTCGGCGGCGAGCGCCGCCTGCTCGTCGAGGTAGGTCTCGGTGACCGCGCCCACCACTCGCTGTTCGGCACCGAGCAGATAGCCGGCCAGCTCGACCAGCGCGGCCTCCTCACCGGGCCGGGCGGCCTCCCGCAGCGCCTGCCACAGCACCCGGGCGCCCGCACAGTGGGTGGTCAGCAGCAATTCCAGCGGCATGCCCTCCTCGGCCCGCTGGGCGGCGCGCTCGCGGAAGAATCCGGTGTCGTCCGGGCCGGTCCGCGGATCGTGCACCACCCGTTCCAGGAACAGCCGCAGCCCGTGCCGCGCGGTCGCCGCGATCTCCACCTCCCTGACGTCGGCGGGGAGTTCGGCATAGCCGTGCAGCTGCGCGAAGGTGTCCTGGGACATCAGCCGGGCGAGCTCGTTCACCCGGGGCACACAGCGCGCGGCGAGCGACCGTACGGCTTCGGGCACCTCGGGGGCCGGCGCCCGAGGGTCCGTCGTGGCGGAAAGGTGTGCCGCGCCCGCCGCGTCCGCTGTCATCGGCCGCCTCCCGGTGCCGGTGGTGACGCGTCACATTGTAGGGTCGGAGCTACTACCCTTGTTTCTTCCAGTTTCCTCGTAGGTCGTAGCAGTTTCCTCGTAGGTCGTAGGTTCGCCCGTTGGCGGAGGTCTCAGCGGGCCCGCTGCCGGTGGACGTGCTCCTGCCGGTGACGGCTTCGCACCAGGCCGGGGGATGGTTGCAGGAGGTGCAGACCATGGTTCGGCGTTCGCGACTGCGGCCGGTTGGGGATGTGGCAGCGGCCGACTGGGTGGTGGCGAGGACCGGGCCCTTCGGGTCCGGCGTGGGTGCCTTCGTGCCGCACGGGTTCGAGGCGTACGCGCGGATTCTGCATCCGGCGTCGGCGTCCGACGAAAGCCCCGTGACCTGGGCGGAGGTGGCCGCATGGTCGGGCAGGGTGGTGCATCCGCGGGTACAGTTCCGGGCGCTCGCCACTCCTGCGTCGGAGGTGCGCGCGGCGAAGCCTTGGGAGGAGGAGCCCGACCCGGGCACGCTGCCTCCTGCCACGTTGGCGGCGCTGTGTGACGTCCTGGCCCGGCACACCACGTCCGAGGACCGCTGCTGGTTCTGCGTCTGGGACGGGTACGAGTCCACGTCGGACGGCCGCGCGACCCTCACTTTCACGTCGAAGGAGGAGGGGGACGGGCAGCCGGAGCCGGGTCTGCTGCCACCGGAGTTTCCGTCAGGCATCGTCAAGGGCCCCCGAGTGGAGCTGCCGGAACGCAGCTATCTCCTGCTCGAGGGCCCGCTCGACGCTGCCGGGGAACTGGCGATGTCACTCGCTCCGCAGTCGCCCAACCTGTTCTGGCCCGACGACCGGTCCTGGTGTGTCGCGACCGAGATCGACCTCGACTCCACCTACCTCGGTGGCACGGCGGCGCTCGTCGCCGACGTGCTGGCGGATGAGCGACTGGAGGCCGTGCCGGTCGAGGTGACCGATCCCGTGTGGGCGGACAGCGATGAGATCAATCGCTGATTCCCAGGGTCAGCACCGCGTGAGGTGCACCTTGGAGGTCTTGGCGCCCATGTTCGCGGTGTGCGGGGTGTAGCCGGGGGGCGCGGTGATCTGGGCGGCCGACTCGCCCTGGTAGTAGCCGGTCCGGCAGACGAGCGCCGCGTTGCCCCTGGCGGCGGCCCGCCCGACGCTGCCGTAGGGATTGATCTTCGATCCGTGGTTGCTGAAGAGGCCGATCTTTGCGCGGATCATCCTCACCGGCTTGGTGCAGGTCACGCGGACCCGGACGTTGACCGTACCCGGCACGTGGCCGGAGTGGTGCGGCGCACCGTGGTTGGCCCCGATGAACACCATCTCGCAGTGGATGACCCTTGAGCTGGCGGCGGCTCCGCCATGGTGCGAAGGGTAGAAGGCGAGTTCGGACTTGCCGAGGACCCGGCCTGAGCCCAGGTCGGGAGTCGCCGCTCCCGCCGTGGACACGGTGCCGACGACAGCGAGGGCTGCCGCGGCCCCCACGGCTCCCACTCGCTGCACGAGGCGAGACTTGGCGTCCCATCGACGTAACTTCATACTTTCGTTTCCTTCCGCTAGTACCGGTGCTCGGTCAGTACGTCCGCAAGTGACGTGCCCGACCGTTCCACCCGAGACGGCGTGGACCGTCCATCGCAGCATTCCGGTGCTCCGCAGTCCCCCCGTCAGGAACTTCGAAAGCCTCTAATGAATGGACATGTCTGTCAACGGCCTGAACATGGCCCGTAGTTGGGGCTTTCCTACGTAGCGTGGAGACATCGCCTTCGAGGAGGTGACCCTCCCGGACGGAAAAGGCCGCCCCCGTCCCGGAACCGCCTCCGCTCTCGGGCCGACTACCTGTGCCGGGCCGTGACCGCGGCCCGCCGACCGCGGCTGCGGCGGCGAGACGGCCGGTGCACCGGCCGGTGAGCGTAGGGGAGAAGCGCCATGCGTCCTGGGAAGTTGTGCGGTCTCGCGGTGGTCGTCGCGCTGGGCGCCACCGCGTGCGGCGGCAGCGGCGGCGGGGGAGCGGGCACGGACCAGGCCGCCTCCGGGGCCGGGTTTCCCGTGAAGGTTGCCGACTGCAAGGGCTCGCTCACCTTCTCGTCCGCACCCCGCAAGATCGTCACCAGCAATGCCGCCGCCCTGGAGATGCTGTTGCGGCTGGGCGCGGGCGACCGGGTCATCGGGACCGGGTTCCCGCCCGGCAAGGGGACGCTGCCGGGCGCGCTGGACCGCGCGGCCCAGAAGGTGCCGGTGCTGGGGAAGTCGGTGATTCCCAAGGAGAAGCTGCTCGGGTCGGGCGCCGATCTGTACGTCGACACCTTCGCCTCGATGGACACCATGGGCGGGGCCGGGGACGCGCCGACCGAGGAGGAGTACGCGGCGGCCGGCATCAAGCACCTCCATCTGACCTCCACCGCCTGCGCGCCGACGGCCGGCAAGGCGCAGGAGGATCTGTCCGGGGTGGAGAAGGACATCGGACGGCTGGGCGCGGTGACCGGCACCGGCAAGCGGGCCGACGCCCTGGTGGCGGGGATGCGTGCGAAGGTCGGCGCGGTGCGCAAGGCGGTCGGTGACCTCGCCCCCGGCAAGCGGCCGACGTACTTCTTCTTCGACTACGACGCGGGCACCAAGCAGCCGGTCGCCGTATGCCGCAAGCAGGTCGCCAACGCCGTGATCGGCCAGGCCGGGGCGCGCAACGTCTTCGACGGCTGCGACGGCGACTTCAAGCAGGTCTCCTGGGAGGACGTGGTCGCCAAGAACCCGGACTGGATCCAGCTCGGGGTGCGCGACCGGGGCAGTGCGGCGGCCAACGCCAAGGCCTTCGACGAGGCCGCGGCGTTCCTGAAGAACTTCCCCGCGACCAAGGACCTCGCGGCGGTGCGGAACGGGAAGTTCCTGCGGATCGGCTCGGAGCGTACGACGATCGCCGGGGTCGGCAATGCGGACACGGTCGAGGAGATCGCGCACACCGTCCATGCGGACCGGTTCAAGGCGGCGCGGAAGTGACGCAGACGGTGGTGGAGCCGGGCGTCCGGGCGGCGGACGAGGGGCGGTCCGGGCGCCGTACCCCGCGCGCCGGGCTGCTCGCCGCCGGGCTCGGGATCGCGCTGCTGGCGGCGCTGACCGCGGCGGTCTGCCTGGGCTCCACCGACATCGCGCCCGGGCACGTCTGGTCGGTGGTGCTGCGGCGACTCGGCGGAGCGTCGCCCCGGCCGGGCACCGACGACCTGATCGTGTGGCAACTGCGGGTGCCGCGTGCGCTGTTGGCGGCCCTGGCCGGTGCCGGGCTCGGGCTGGTGGGGACGGCGACCCAGGCGATGGTGCGCAATCCGCTGGCCGACCCCTATCTGCTGGGCATCTCCAACGGCGCCTCGCTCGGCGCGGTCGCCGCCATCGTGCTGGGCGCCTCGGCCGACGCCCTCCTGGGGCTGGGGCTCTCGGCGGCCGCGTTCGCCGGTGCGCTGGCCTCGTTCGCGCTGGTGTGGTGCATCGCCCGGCGGGGCGGCGGCTTCTCGCCGCTGCGGCTGGTGCTGGCCGGGGTCGGCATCGGCCAGTTCCTCTCCGGCTTCACCAGCTATCTGGTGTTGCAGGCCGGTGATGAACAACAGACCCGCAGCGTGCTGTTCTGGCTGATGGGCAGCCTGGGCGGGGCCACCTGGAGCGTCCTGTGGCTGCCGGCGGCCGCGGTCGCCGCCGGGCTGCTGGCGCTCCAGGCGCGGGCCCGTGCCATGAACGCGCTGCTCATGGGCGACGAGACCGCGGCCGGCGTGGGCGTGGACGTCACCCGGCTGCGCAGGGAGCTGTTCGTGGTGACCGGACTGCTGACCGGTGTCCTGGTCGCGGTCTCCGGCGCCATCGGCTTCGTGGGCCTGATGGTGCCGCATCTGTGCCGGCTGGTCCTCGGCGGCGACCACCGCCGGCTGTTGCCGCTGTCCGCGCTGACCGGCGCACTGCTGCTGGTGGTGGTGGACGTGGTGTGCCGGACGGCCATGGACAGCCAGGAGCTGCCGGTGGGCGTCGTCACCGCGATGATCGGGGCGCCCGTCCTGCTGTTCCTGCTGGACCGGCGGATGGAGGCGGGACGGTGACCGTCGAGATCGAGGATCTGCACGTCGGCTATGCGGGCCGCGACGTCGTCGCCGGAGTGCGTCTGATGGCGGCGGCCGGCGAGATCGCGGGGCTCGTCGGGCCCAACGGCAGCGGCAAGTCCACCGTGCTGCGGACCGTCTACCGGCATCTGCGGCCCACCGCCGGCCGGGTGCTGCTGGCCGGGACCGATCTGCGCACGCTCACACCGGGACAGACCGCGCGGCAGGTCGCCGCGCTGCCGCAGGAGCGCGGCAGCGACTTCGAGCTGACCGTGCGCGAAGTGGTGGCGATGGGCCGTACGCCCTACAAGCGGGCCTTCGCGGGCGAGGACCGCGCCGACCGGGAGAGCGTGGCCGGCGCCCTGGCCGCCGTCGGCATGGCCGGGCAGGGCGCCCGCCGGTTCTCCGCGCTGTCCGGGGGCGAGCGGCAACGGGTGCTGCTGGCCCGTGCGTTCGCCCAGGACCCGGAGGTGCTGGTGCTGGACGAGCCCACCAACCACCTCGATGTCCGGCATCAGGTGGAGCTGCTCGCGCTGCTGCGGGCCCAGCGCCGTACGACGCTGATCTCCCTGCACGACCTGAACGCCGCGGCCTCCCTGTGCGACCGGCTGCATGTGCTGCACGCCGGGCGGGTGGTGGCGTCCGGCGCCCCGCGCGAGGTGCTCACGCCGCAGTTGCTGGCCGAGGTGTTCGGGGTGCGCGCCGCGGTCACCGCGCACCCGCTCACCGGTGATCCGCTGATCGCCTTCGACCATCGCGAGCCGTTGCCCGCCGGCAACGGCTGACGGGCCCGCCCCGCCGCCTCAGCCGGCCGCGAAGTGGCTCGGCCGCCCCTGCCGCAGTACCGGGCGGCCGAGCCGCTCGGCGTCCGCCCGGTGCAGCAACTCCCGCCGCCCGTCGGGGTGTTCGAGCACGCACGAGTGCCAGGGCGTCAGCCACACATCGGGCGCGTCCAGCAGCCGGATGCCGAACTTGGCCGAGCCCCGCGGCTGCGGATGGATGGACAGCCGGAACGCCCCCGGGTGGTGGGCCGCGATCAGATCGCCCCAGGCGCGGCTGCGCTGCATCACCCCGTAGGCCCGGCGCCGGGAGCTGCGCTGCCGGGCCGACCGGGTCCCCGCGAACGAGACGGAGTCCTCGAAGAGGAACCTGGTGATGCCCTGGTACAGCCGCCGGGTCGGCTCGTCGGTGCGCGTCAGGGACTGCAGGGTCTCCAGGGCCGGGGCGTAGCGCTCGTGGACCAGGGTCCGCTTGGCGTCGTGCGACAGCTCCTGCCCGTACACGTCCCGCAGGTCGAAGACGTCCAGCTGGGTCAGGCCCTCGTCGTGGAGCAGGGTGCGCAGGGCGTCGGCATAGGCATCGATGTCACGGTCCGGCACCTGGATGAGATCGCTGAAGACATGGCCGTCCGAGCAGATGACCATCCGCGCCCCGGGCGGATGGACGGCGGCGATCCGGGCGCACAGCCCGTCGAGGAAGCGCAGCGCCAGCCGTTCGCCCTCGTCGGGCAGGTGGCCGAGCACCTTGGCCGGGTTGGGGGACTTGCACGGGAAGCCCGGCAGGGTGAAGACGATCGGCTCGCCCGCCGCCACCGGCCCGGCCAGCTGCCGCAGTTGCGCGGGGAAGGCGTCGGGGGTGTCGCCGTGGCCGGCGTCCAGGGTGCGCCGGTGGGGCAGCAGGATGCCGAGCACCGCCGCACACACGGCCTGGACATCGGCGCGCGCGCCCGGAGGCGCCGGTACGGTCAGCACGCGGCATCAGGCCCGCTCGTGACGGGACAGCGGCCCGCGGTGCCGTAGGCCACCGGCAGCCGGTCGACCCCGCGCGCCAGGACGGCCGGGATCCAGTTCAGCTCGCTCTCCGGGGCGGCCGGCCGCAGGCCCGGGAGCCGTCGCAGCAGGGTGCCCAGGGCGATCTGGAGTTCGATACGGGCGAGCGCGGCACCGGGGCAGAAGTGGATGCCGTGGCCGAAGGCGAGGTGCGGGTTGGGGGAGCGGTCGAAGTCGAGGGTGTCCGCGTCGGGGAACTGCCGGGAATCCCGGTTCGCCGCGCATAGCGACACGATGACCGAGTCGCCCGCCGGGACCCGGGTCCCGTGCAGATCGGCGTCCTCGGCGAGGAACCGCCAGGTCGTCAGCTCGAAGGCGCTGTCGTACCGCAGGAGTTCCTCGACCGCGCGGGGCAGCAGGTCCGGATTGCCGGCCAGCGACGCGAGGTGCGCGGGGTGCCGCAGCAGGGTGACCAGGGCCGTGGTGATCTGGTTGGTGACCGGCTCCTGCCCCGCCACCAGCAGCTGGAAGATCATGGAATCCAGCTCTTCAGGACCGAGCGCACCGGCGTCGTGGGCGGCCACCAGCCGGGAGAGCAGATCCTCGCCGCCCACCGCACGCTGGTGACGGACCAGATCGGCGATGTACTGCTGCAGCCCGCGCAGCCGCGCCTCGTACGCCGGGCGGCCCGGGTCGGTGGGCCCCACGGGCTGGACCACCTTGCCCCAGTCCCGGTCGAAGCGGGCCTCGAACTCCGCGGGCAGACCGATGACCTCGGCGAGGACCCGGAAGGGGAAGCGGGCTGCGAAGGCCTCGACCAGATCGGCCTCGCCGCTCTCCGGGAGCCCGTCGAGCAGGGCATCGGCCATCGCCTGGAAGCGCGGCCGGAGCCCCTCGACGCGCTGCGGCGCGAAGGCGTCACCGAGCAGCCGGCGCAACTCGGTGTGCCGGGGCGGGTCCTGGTGCAGCAGATGCACCTGGAGCTGGGAGTGCTGGGGCTCGGGCATGATCGAGGCGCGGGCCCGCCAGGCCGCGTTGCCCCGCGAGTGGTGCTTGCCCAGCCGGGCGTCGGTCAGCGCCCGGTGGGCGGCCTCGTAGCCGGTGACCAGCCAGGCGCACACCCCACTCGGGAAACGCACCCGGTGGACGGGGCCGCGCTCGCGCAGCTCGGCGTACAGGGGATAGGGGTCGCGCTTGTACTCCGGCCCGTAGAGCTCCACGGGATCGGACGGTCTGGACACGGCATCCTCCTCGGGTGACGGCGAACCGCGCCCGGACGGCACGGTGTTGGAGAGGTCGGGCACGGCGCGC
The DNA here is from genome assembly GCF_900221035.1 of Streptomyces sp. 2323.1. NCBI lineage: Bacteria > Bacillati > Actinomycetota > Actinomycetes > Kitasatosporales > Streptomycetaceae > Streptomyces > Streptomyces sp. 2323.1. Next base: position 7,348,754 of record NZ_LT907981.1, read on the forward strand.
GCCGAGTTCCCGCCGGGCGGGGAGAAATTCGGCCGGAAGCGGGGGAGCGGGCCGGCGAAGCGGGCAGCGCAAACCCAGTTAGTCGGCTCCGGGGGCCACACGGTTCCGGCGACGGAACGGGACAAACCTCACGTGCCAACGGGCCCCCGATCGCCCCCGCCGCACCGCCCGCAGCTGCCACCATGACGCGATGTCCAGCTCTTCCGCCGACCCCGGTCGGCCCCCTCGTCGCCAGGCCGTCGCCCGGCTGCTGCCCGCACGATCGGTCCTCGGTTTCCTCGCGCTGCTGGTGGTGCTCGGCACCCTCGCGTACGCCGCCGGTGCCGCGGTCGGCCCGGTGGCCCCGGGACTGCACCCGGCCGGCGGCAGCCGTACGGGAGGTGATGCGCCCGACGGCGGCGGGGACATGGGCGGGATGCACGGCATGGGCGCCGCGGCCCCCCGCCCGGTGCCGGCGGGAGCGTCCCGATGACGCCACAGCCCCGCCCCGCCCCCGCGTCGCAGCAGGCCGCCGAGCACACCACCACCCTCACGGTCGGCGGCATGACCTGCGCCGCCTGTGTGGGCCGGGTCGAGAAGAAGCTCGGCCGGCTGGACGGGGTCGCCGCCTCGGTCAACCTCGCCACCGGCCGGGCCACGGTCAGCCACCCCGCGGCGGTGTCGGTCACCGACCTCATCGCCACCGTCGAGGCCGCCGGCTTCACCGCCGAACTCCCCGAGCCCGACCCGGAGCCGGAAGCGGACGAGTCCCCGGCACCGGCCGCCGGCCCGGACGCCGGGGACGACGCCGCCCGCGCCGAGCGCCACCGGCTGCTGGTGACCGCGCTGCTCTCGCTGCCCGTCCTGGTGCTGTCGATGGTGCCCGGCTGGCAGTTCCGCAACTGGCAGTGGCTGTGCTTCGTCCTGGCCGCACCGGTCGCCCTGTGGGGCGCCGCCCCCTTCCACGCCCGTGCGCTGCGCGGTCTGCGGCACGGCGCTGCGACCATGGACACCCTGGTCTCCCTCGGCGTCGCCGCCTCCTTCAGCTGGTCCGCCTATGCGCTGTTCCTCGGCGGGGCCGGTACGCCCGGGATGACCATGCCGTTCAGCCTGCTGCCCACGGCGGGCGACGGCGTCGCGCACCTGTACCTCGAAGCCGCCGTCGGCGTCCCGCTGTTCGTCCTGGCCGGGCGCCGCATGGAGGCCAGGGCCCGGCGCGGCACCGGCGCCGCGCTGCGCGCCCTGGCCGAACTCGCCGCCAAGGACGTCGCCGTGCCGACGCCCGACGGGGAACAGCGCATCCGGGTGAGCCGGCTGCGGGTCGGCGACCGCTTCCTGGTCCGGCCCGGCGAACGGGTCGCCACGGATGGCACCGTCGTCGAGGGCAGCTCCGCCCTCGACCTGTCCCTGCTCACCGGTGAGAGCCGGCCGGTCGAGGTCGGCCCGGGCGCGGCGGCCGTCGGCGGCGCGGTCAACTCCGGCGGTCTGCTGGAGGTACGGGCCGAGGCGGTGGGCGCCGACACCCAACTCGCCCGGATCACCCGGCTCGTCGAGGACGCGCAGACCGGCAAGACCAAGGTCCAGCGGCTGGCCGACGCGGTGGCGGCGGTCTTCGTCCCCGCCGTACTGACCGTCTCGGTCACCGTCCTGGGCTTCTGGCTCGGTGCCGGAGCCGACCCGCAGGCCGCGGTGACCGCCGCGGTGGCCGTCCTGGTCGTCGCCTGTCCCTGCGCGCTGGGGCTGGCCACCCCTACCGCGCTGCTGGCCGCCACCGGCCGGGGCGCCCAGCTGGGGATCCTGGTCCGCGGCCCGGAGGCGCTGGAGCGGCTGCGCCATGTCGACACCGTCGTGCTCGACAAGACCGGCACCCTCACCACGGGACAGATGGGCGTCACCGCCCTCACCGCACGCTCCGGCGGCCTCGACGCCACCGCGGTGCTGCGGCTGGCCGCCCTCGTCGAGCAGGGCTCCGAGCATCCGCTGGCCCGCGCGATCATCGCCCACGCCCGCGAGCGGCACCCGGACCCGAAGCAACTCCTGCTGCCCGTACGGGACTTCACCGCGACACCCGGACACGGCGTCGAGGGCACGGCGGACGGGCACCGGGTGGCGGTCACCCGCCCCGGCGACCTCGACGGGCTCCCGGCGCCGCTCCCGGAGGCGGTGCGGTCCGCGGAGGCCGACGGCCACACCGCCGTCCTGGTCACCGTCGACGGCACCCCGGAGGCGGTGTTCGCGGTCGGCGACGCGCTGCGCCCCGACAGCTATCGTGCCGTCGACCATCTGCGCCGTCTGGGGCTGCGGCCGGTCCTGGCGACCGGTGACCGCGTCGCCACCGCCCGGGCGGTGGCCGGCCATCTCGCCGTCACCGAGGTCCACGCCGAGGCCCGCCCCGAGGACAAGGCCGACCTGGTCCGCACCCTGCAGGAGCAGGGCCGCCGCGTCGCCGTCGTCGGGGACGGGGTCAACGACGCGGCGGCGCTGGCGCTCGCCGACCTCGGGATCGCCATGGGCAGCGGCACCGACGCCGCGATCGGTGCCGCCGACGTCACCCTGGTCCGCGAGGACCTCCAGGCCATCGCCGACGCGGTACGGCTGGCCCGGCGTACGTTGGGCACCATCCGCACCAATCTCGGCTGGGCCTTCGGCTACAACCTGATCACCGTGCCGCTGGCCGCCGTCGGCCTGCTCAACCCGATGCTCGCGGCCGCCGCGATGTCCGCCAGCTCCCTGCTCGTCGTGGGCAACAGCCTCCGGCTGCGCGCCTGGCGCCCGCGCGGGGCCACCACCGCCCGCCGCCCCCACGGCCCGCGGGCCCAGACCCGTTGGGAGACCACATGACGCGGCCGCCCGTCCAGGCCCTCGCCGTTCCGCTGCTCACCTGCCTGGCGACCCTCGGCATGCTCACCCTCTGGACCGCCGCCGGCAACGCGGGCACCCCCGCGCAACTGAGCGTCGCCGAGGGCCGGGTACTGATCCCCGCGGGGTCCGACGCCACCGCCGCGTTCTTCACCATCCGCAACACCGGCGGCTCCGACGACGTCCTGACGGGCGTCACCGGGCCCGCCGGCCACCGCGCGATGCTCAGCCGCACCGTCGACATCGGCGACAACGCCCGCAGCATGGCGATGGCCAAGGACGCCACCGTCCCGGCCGGCGACGCCCTGACGATGACCGCGACCACCCTGGACGTCATGGTCAGCCCACCGCCCCGGCTCGCGCCCGGCGACCGGCTCACCTTCACCCTGCACTTCCGCCACAGCCCACCGCGCACCGTACGGGCCCTGGCGGTGGCGCCCGGCCGGTGAACCACCGCGACGGGGCCCATGGCCGTGTCCGCCCATGAGCCCCGTTCGCCCCGCCGGTTCCGGCCCGTCAGGCCACCGCGCCCGCGAGATCCCGCGGCCGGCCGGCCGACTCGGGCCGCTCGGCCTCCGTCAGCAGCCCGACGAGCGTCTCGCGGGCCCGGGCCACCCGGGACCGGACGGTCCCCACCGGGCAGCCGATCACCCCGGCCGTCGCCGCGTACGGCAGCCCCAGCAGCTGCGTGAGGACGAACGCCTCCCGCCGCTCCGGCGTCAGCGCCGCCAGCAGTTCGGCCAGCGCGACGCCCTCGTCGAAGCCGGGCACCCCACGCGGCTGTACCCGCTCCGCGGCCGTCTGCCAGTCGTCCGTGGCGGCCAGCCGGGGCCGGACCGCATGGGACCGGATGCGGTCCGCCACCACCCGCCGGGCGATGGTCAACAGCCAGGTACGGGCCGAGGACCGGCCCTCGAACCGGGGCAGACTGCGCAGCGCCCGGACGTAGGTGTCCTGCACCAGGTCGTCGGTCGCCTGCGGATCGCCGCTGAGATGGGTCACATAGCGCCGCACATCGAGCTGGGTGGCCCGGACGAACTGCTCGACGGCCCGCTCGTCACCGCTGCGGGCGGCCAGCGCCCAGCCCGTCACGCTCTCGTCATCGCGCATCCCGGCACCGCCCCTCGCCGCCCGGCCGCGCTTCGGGGAGGATGGGCGCATGCTCTGCACGCGCATCCGTACGGCACTCTCCGCCCGCCTCGACGGCGAGGAACTGCCCCCCGGTCTCACCGCCCGCCGGCTGGAGACGCACCTCGCCGACTGCCGGGAGTGCCGGCGCTGGGAGGCGCAGAGCCGCGCGCTGACGGCCGGTCTGCGCCGCGCCGCGGGGCATCCCGAGGACGTCGACGACCCGGCGGCCGCCGATGCGCTGCTCGCCAGGCTGCGGCCGGCTTCCGTACGGCCGGGGCCGGTATCTCCCGGCAGGGCGGACAGCGGCGGGAAACGGGCCGGTTGAGCCGGCCGGGGCGGTGGCGTACGGGCGCCCGCCCGCGCCGGCCATGGTGCCCGAAGCGGACGCGGGCGGCAGCGCCACCGGCATCCGGACAGGATTCATCATCTGGAGTCCTTCGCATGACCCGGTCACCGCACACGGCGGGGACCGGTGAAGTCGGAGCCGGACAGGGGCGCGAGCCCTCGGCGCCCGTGTACCGGCTCGGGAATTCGACCGTGCTGTCAGCCGACAGCCGGCTCATACGGCGGACCCCGCAACGACCTCGCGTGGGCCAGCAGAAGTTGGTGCACCGCACGCCGCGGCTCCTGCCGGGCGGCCCGCACGGCAGGCGGTGCCGGCGGCAGGACGATCCGCAGGACCAGCACCAAGGGCGCGAACAGCCAGGCCGACGCGCACCGCAGGAGCCGGAACGCCGCCCGCTCGCCGCCCCACAGCCACCCGGCGCTCAGCAGCGCGACCAGCAGATGGGCCGCGAGCATGCCGGACGCACTGCCGTGCATCCCTGCCATGCCGGACGCACTGTCGTGCATCCCCGCCATCCCGTCCGTGCCGGCCATCCGGCTCATGTGGTCCATGCCGGCCATGGCGCCGGTGTGCTCGCTCGCGGACCCGGCCGCCATCTGCCGGTGCATCAGCTGAACGAGCTGCGCGGACTGGTCGTCCGGGAGCGGCGTCCCGTCGGCACCGCACAGCCAGGTGTCCGCCCACCGCCTCGCGAGCAAGTTCGGTGCGCCGCCTGCGGGCCCGGCGAGCGCCTGGCCGAAGGAGAACGCGGTGTGCAACGCCGCTTGGGTGCCGACGGTCAGCAACCCCACCAGGAGCGGGCCGCGTTCCCGGCCGGCGCAGCACCAGGCGCCGGCCGCGGTCACCGCTCCGGCCGCGAGCAGCATCCACGCGGGAACCGCGGCATCCGACATCACCACGTGTCCCAGCGCGGCGAGCAGCACACACACCACCGCGAACACCGCGGCGCGTAGCCCCCTGAGAACCTGCCCCGCATCCATGACAGGCCCATCGTCGCACCCCGCTTCCGGAACGCGACGAGAGGGGGCCCGACCTGCGACGTCCGCTGTTGCCGCGGGAGGCTCGCCCTCGTGGTCCGGCCGGGCGTCCGGCGATGGCATACGGAATGGGGCGGGCACGGGCCGGCGCCGTCCGCCGCGGCATACGAAACGGGGCGCGGCCCCGGCCACGCCCCGTCGGCACCGTTCTGCGTCTCTGCGTACGGCCCCTACGGCCGGGGCCCGATGACCTCCGCCCCGTCCCGCACCGTGAGCGCGAGAACCGGGCAGCAATCGGCGGCATCCAGCGCGCGTTCGTCCTCGTCGATCCGGTCGTGCAGCGGACGGGCATGGCTGCCGTCCAGCGTGAAGAGATCCGGTGCGATGGCGGCGCAGGATCCCGAGGCGATGCACTGCCGGGGGTCGATCTCCACGTTCCAGGTCATCGGCTCACCACCCCACCGGCATCACCCGGGGCCCGCGCACCAGCATCTGGCTCTTCCACTCGACATCACCGGCCAGCTGCAGTCCCGGGAACCGGGTGAGCAGCGCGCCGAGCGCCTCCTGGAGCTCCAGGCGGGCCAGCGGCGCCCCCAGACAGTGATGGACGCCGTGGCCGAAGCCGAGATGCTGGTTCGCGGGGCGGGAGATGTCCAGCGTCCCGGGCGCCTCGAAGCGCAGCGCGTCCCGGTTGGCCGCGCCCATCGCGATCAGGACCGGGGTGCCGGCCCGCACCAGCGTCCCGCCGACCTCGACGTCCTCGGTCGCATAGCGGGGCTGGCCCGCGCCGCTGCCCAGCGGAACGAAGCGCAGCAGCTCCTCCACGGCATTGCCGATCAGCTGCGGCTGTTCGCGCAGCAGGGCGAGCTGGCCCGGGTGATCCAGCAGCGCCAGGACGAAGTTGGGGATCTGGGTGGCGGTGGTCTCGTGCCCGGCGACCAGGATCCCGACGCACAGATCGACGAGTTCGAGCTCGGACAGCCGGTCGCCGACGTCCCGGGCATCGATCAGCGCCGTCATCAGATCGTCCTGCGGGGCCTGCCGGTGCTCCTCGATCAACTGCCCCATATAGGCGCGGAGTTCTTCGAGATTGGCGTCGAACTCCGCCGCCGTCAGGGAACTTGTCGACAAAGCGGCATCGCTCCACACCCGGAAGCGCGGCCGGTCCTCGGCCGGCACGCCGAGCATCCGGCAGATCACGGCGACGGGGATGGGCAGCGCATAGCGGTCCACCAGATCGGCGGGCGGCCCGGCCGCCTCCAGCTCGTCGAGCAGCTCCTGCGTCAACTGCCGTACCTGTGGGCGGAGTTTCTCGACCTGTCGGACGGTGAAGGCCTTGGCCACCAGCGTCCGCAGCCGGGTGTGATCGGGTGGGTCCATGCCCAGGATGCCGCTGTCGCGGCGCCCTTCGGACTGCCGGGGCTCGTCGTGCACGGCTCCCAGGGCGCGGCTGAAGCGCTGGTCCCCGAGGACGAACCGGGCCTCGGCGTACCGGGTCACCAGCCAGGCCGGCTCTCCGTAGGCCATCTGTACCTTCAGCAGTCCCGGGCGGTTGCGGGCCTGCTCGTACTCCTCGGCGAGCGCAAGGCTCTCCGCGAGATTGAACGGGTAGGAGAGGGGTGCTGTATCGATCGTGGTCATGGCGACCTCCCTTGTGTAAGCACCTGCTTACAAACGTAAGCCGCTCCCACGGGGCGGTCAACGACGCATTGTGGCCGTCCTGGTGACGGCCCGACGGAAAGGAAGCGTGGCGATGGCCAAGCCCCCGCAGCACGGCGCGGCGAGCGCGCACCGGCGGGACGCACAGGGCACCCGGCTGCGGCTGCTGGATGCTGCGTCGGAGCTGTTCGCCGAGCGCGGCTACGAACGCGCGACGGTACGGGACATCGCGGCCCGGGCCGGGGCCAATCAGGCCCTGCTGTTCCGGTACTTCGGCTCGAAGAAGGCACTGTTCGGCGAGGTCATGGCGCGTGGCGGGCAGGAGCAGCTGCGCACCACCCCCGCCGAGCGGCTGTTCGAGGTCGCGCTGCGCGGCATGCTGGCCGGCGGCAGGGACGGCGGCGACCGTTCGCTGGAGGTCTGTCTGCGCTCCATAGGCGGCAGCGACGAGATCGCCGATGCGCTGCGCGGACTGGGGGAGGAGTACGCGGAGGTCCTCGCCACGCTCTCGGAATCCGACACCGGGGGGCTGCGCGGCGATCTGGCACTGTCGTGGCTGCTGGGAATTGGCTTGATGCGCGTGGTGGTCGGCAAGGAGCCGCTGGCGAGCGCCGACCCGGACACGGTGTGCTCGCTCGTCCTGGGCGCGCTGGGAGGGCTGCTGGAGAGTCTGCCGAAGGATGGCCGGGGCGACGGGGAAGATGGGGGAGCCGGTGGCGGCGGGGAAGCCGAGGAAGCCGGTGAAGGCGCCGAAAAGGACGGGAATCCGGAGTGAGCGGGCAGGAGCTCGGTGGGCCGCCGTGTCTCCTGCTGCGTTCCAGTGACTCTCCGGCGGGTCGCAAGTCGGGGAACATATGCCCCTTTATCGTCATGTTTGCAGAAAATATCCTTTTTCTGCGCAGTCGAGTGAAGGTGGAAACATGCTCCGTTCGATTCCTCGCGGCCTGGCGTTGGCCGGCCTGACCGCAGCTGCCCTGGTGGTGCCGACGGCTGGTGCCGCCACCGCCGCAACCCCGCCCCCCAGCAGCTCGCAGCAGAGCACGATGTGCCTTCGCTGCGACCGGGGCCACCACCACTTCGGGCACCGCTACTGCAAGTGCCGCCACGACCGCCGCCACGGCCACCACGGCCGTTTCGGACACGGCGGCCATGACGGCTACGACGGTTTCGGCCGTGACGGCAGCCGTCGTGACGGCTACGGCTACGGACGCGACAGCGGTTACGACCGCGACGGTTACGGGCGGGACGATTACGGGCGTGACGGGTACGGCCGCGACGGCTACGCACGCGACAGCCGTGACGGCCAGCGCCGGGACCGGGACCGGGACGGCCTGCTCGGCCTCGGACTGCTCGGCATCCTCTGACCCCTGTCGGTCAGTCATGTGGCGGGCCCGGGACACCCTCCCGGGCCCGTTGCGTGCCGTGCCGCCCTCGCCGCGGCGCGGGGCACGCCCGGGCGTGCCCGTCAAGGGCTCAACGCCCTTCCGGCCACCGGACGTTGCCAGGGTGGCGAGCGCCCCGGTGGTCGCCCTCCGGCCCGTACCGCGACGGAATGATCGCCTCCTGTTTTTGGATTCTGGGCAAACATTGTCATTGGCCTTGCTTGATGGCAGGATTAACCTGTCACATCGCGAATGGGGGATTTGCGGTCAATGGGGGACGGGGGAAGAGTCCCTTCTGCGTAGCGCACGCCTGACCCGTGTGCGCGGCCAACAAGCCCGTGGGAACTCGCTCTGCGAGCACAGCTGCCTTGCGCTGCCCACTTTCAACGGTTTGGATTCTGGTGATAGCGGAAGAAGTGTATGATCTCGTGCTGGATGATCTCTTCATTCAGCTGGACCAACTGGTTCCGGGAAGTTCCGTTTTTCTGAAACTGGAAGGTCTCAATCCAGCTGGTTCGGTAAAGCTCAAGACTGCCGTCGCGCTGGTCGCGGCGGCCGAGAATGCCGGGCTCCGTTTTCCGCGGACCCGGCTGATCGAGTCGACGTCAGGAAACCTCGGCGTCGCCCTGGCGATGGTGTGCGCGGCGAAGGGCTATCCGCTGACCTGTGTCACGGACCCCAATGCCACTGTCCGCTCACGGCGCCTGATGGCCGTTCTCGGAGCCGAGGTCGTGGTGATCGAGGCCAGGGACGCCCACGGCGGCTTTCTGCAATCAAGGATCGACTACATCTCCGAGCGCCTGCGCCGCGAGCCCGACCTGTACTGGCTGAACCAGTACGCCAACCCGGCCGGGCCGCAGGCACACCGCGACCGTACGGGCCGCGCGCTCGTCGAGGGGCTCGGACACATCGACTACGCCTTCATCGGGGCCGGCACCACGGGGACGCTGATGGGCTGCGCGGAGTACCTCCGCCGGCACAGCCCCGCCACCCGGATCATCGCGGTGGACGCCGTCGGCTCGGTGACCTTCGGCGGCCCGGCGGCCCGCCGCCACATTCCCGGACTGGGCACCAGCAGACGTCCGGAAATACTCGATACGACGAACCTCGACGACGTCGTGCTCATTTCTGAGGCGGATTCCGTCGAGATGTGCAGAACTCTCGCCCGGGAGCGGGGGCTGCTCCTGGGCGGCTCGACCGGCACGGTGCTGTGCGCCGTACAGGACGCCGCCAAGAAAATCCCGGAAGGGAGTGTGGTGGTGGCGATTTCGCCGGACCTCGGGGACCGCTATCTGGAGACCATCTACGACGACGCATGGGTGGCCGAACGCTGGCCCGAGATAGTCGGCCACTAGTTTTCTCGGGCACCGGCCCGAGAGGGGGGAATCATTGTGTTCAATTTTGAGATTGTCGCCGGTGAAACGGTGCGCAATGTCCTGCACGGAAAACGGGGAGACGTGCTGGGCATTGTCAGCAGTGCCTATCAGGCACATGAGGCCGGGGATTCCGTCAACCCGGACAGCTACTTCCTCCGGTTCCCGGAAAAGCCGGATTCCCGGATCATTGCGCTGCCCGCCTACCTGGGTGCCGACGTCCAGCTCGCCGGCATCAAGTGGATCGCGAGCTTCCCGGGCAACACCCGGATCGGGGCTCCGCGCGCCTCGGCCGTCCTCGTGCTCAACGACTACGAGACCGGGTATCCGATCGCCTGTCTCGAAGCCGCGAGCATCAGCTCGGCACGCACCGCCGCCTCCGCGGCCGTCGCGGCGACCGCGCTGCGCCCGGACGGTTTCGAGGGGACCCGGATCGCCGTGGTGGGCGGTGGAGTCATCGCGCGCAACATCTGCGACTACCTGAACGTCGCCGGCTGCGCCCCGGACGCTTACCTCGTCCACGATCTCGACGAGTCCTCCGGCCAGGCCCTCGCCGGCCATATCCGCACCACCCAGGACCGTCCGGCGTCCTTCACCGCCGACCTCGATACCGCCCTCGCGGCCGACACCGTCGTCTTCGCCACCACCGCGCTCGAGCCCTATGTCACCGCGCCGTTCAGGCCCGGCCAGCTCGTTCTCAACATCTCACTGCGCGACCTCGCGCCCGAAGTGGTCCTGGCGGCGGACAACATCCTCGACGACGTCGAGCACTGCCTCAAGGCCAACACGTCACCGCATCTGGCCGAACAGCGCTCCGGTTCCCGTGAGTTCGTGACCGGAACCCTCGCCGGAGTGCTGAACGGCGAGGTGAAGCTCTCGCCCGAACGCCCGGTGATCTTCTCGCCGTTCGGCCTGGGCGTGCTGGATCTGGCCGTGGGGGCCTTCGTCCTCGGCGAGGCGCGCAAGGACGGCAGCACGATCGAGGTGCCCAACTTCTTCGGGGAGACGCGCCGGTGGTGAGCCACATACCCCTCTCCGTCGCCCTTGTCGGTGCCGGATCGCGGGGGCTGGGCGTCTTCGAGCGGCTGGTCGCGCACTGCCTGGAACGGCCGACCCCGCTCACCGTCCACCTCATCGACCCGCAGCCCTTCGGCGCCGGATTCCATCTGGCCGACCAGCCCGATCACCTGCTGCTCAACACCGTCTGCGGTCAGCTCTCCGCCTTTGCCGACGCGCAGATGGTGGACGGCCCCGTACCGGTCCCCGGCCCGTCGCTCCACGAGTGGTGCCTCCGCCGGGATCTGCGGCTGGCCGACGACGGCTACACCGTGCGCACCGGAGAGGGGCGGGAGATCCAGCCGAACGACTTCCTGCCGCGCCGGCTGCTGAGCGAGTATCTCGCCTGGGCCGCGGGGGAGATCACCGGCGCGGCCCCTGAGAGCCTCACCCTGATCCGGCACCGTACGACCGCCGTGGACATCCTCCCCGGAGGATCCGGAACCGAGACGGTCGTCCTCGCCGACGGCAGCCGCGTCGAGGCCGATGCCGTGTTCGTCACCGTCGGCCACCACTCGCTGTATCTGCCCGCGGCGCCGGCCCCCGACCCCCGACTGGTCACCCGCCCCTATCCGTTGCCCACGGCGCTCGACGGCATCGGACCGGGCGAGCGGGTGGCCGTCCTCGGCATGGGGCTGACCGCCATGGACGTGCTCGCCACCCTGACCCTCGGCCGCGGTGGCAAGCACCTCACGGACGCGACGGGGATGCGCTATCTGCCCAGCGGACGGGAGCCGTCGATCGTCCTGACCAACCGCTCCGGGATGCCCTCGCGCAGCCGCCCCCGTCTCCGGCCGGGGCGGGTGCGCTTCGCACCGCTGGCACTGACCACCGACCGCCTCGACGAGATCCGGGCCGGCACACCGGACGGCCGCCTCGGCTTCACCCGCGACGTCCTGCCGCTGATCGAAGCCGAGATGGAACTCGCCTACTACCGCACCCTGCTGGCCCGCGAGTACGACGACGCCACCGGTGCCGGACTGGAACTGGCCCGGCGCTGCGCACGCGACGGCCATGAGGCGGTGCTCGGCGAACTGCACGCGCAGTTCGGCCCCTGCCCGGTGACCGGCATCCTGTCCGCGGACCTCACCGACCGGCAGTGGACGGGGTACGACGCCTACCTCGACTGGTTCACCGCGGAGGTCGCCGCCGACCTGGCCGAGGCCCGCGAAGGCCTCGGCGCCGCCCCGCTGAAGGAAGCCCTGGAAGTGCTCCGTGACCACCGCGATGTGCTGCGCGCGGTCATCGATCCGCCGGGCGTCGACGATGCGTCGCTGGCCACGTTCTTCGGGGAGTTCGCCCCCACGGTGAACCGGCTGGTGATCGGCCCGCAGCTGGACCGGTCGGCGGAGCTGCTCTCGCTGATCGACGCCGGGATCGTCCGGCTCGGCCCCGGCCCGCGGCCCAAGGTCGTCGCACCGGCCGGTCAGGGCCCCTGGCGGCTGGAATCCACCTGCCTGGACCGGCCGTTGCGGATGGAGGTCGACCACGTCGTGCAGGCGCACGTGAGCGAACCCGGCGCGGACCGGGTGGCCGGATCCCTGCTCGGCACGCTCGTCGCCGCGGGCCGCGTCCGTACCCTCGCCCACCGCGGAGCGGCGGTGCACGGGCTGGACGTCACCCGGCAGGGCCAGGGCATCGACCGCACGGGCACCCCGCAGCCGCGGCTGTTCTTCCTCGGACCGCACACCGAAGGATCCAGCTACTACAACCACTACGTCCCCTCGCCCGGCGTGCCCTCCCGCGCACTGCTGGACGCCGAACTCGCCCTGCGTACCGCCCTGCCGTCTCTGATCACGAGGAAGCGATGAACACCAGCGACACCTACACACCGTGGACCCAGGAGTACCGGCCCGAGACCCGGGCCGCACAGGGCGACGGCTGGCGCTCGCCGACCACCGGCGCCGTGCCGCCCCCGATCAGTCTGGGCGCCACCTACGCCCGGGACAACGACTACCGGGCGCCGGCCGGGCTCGCGTACCTGCGCGACCAGGGCACGCCGGGGTACGAGCAGGCCGAGCAGGTCGTGGCGGGCCTGGAGGGCGGCTCGGACGCGCTGCTCTTCTCGTCCGGAATGGCCGCCGCCACCGCCGTCTTCCAGGTACTGCCGGCCGGCGCGCGGGTCGTGGTCCCGCAGACCATGTACTTCGGTCTCACCAAGTGGCTGCGGGAATTCGGCCCGCAGCGCGGCCTGGAGGTCGTCCAGGTGCCCATGAACGACCTGGACGCGGTGGCGGCCGCCGTGGACGCGGCCCCGACCGCACTGGTCTGGGCGGAGTCCCCGGCCAACCCCACCTGGCTGGTGACCGACCTCGCCGGCTGCGCCGAGATCGCCCACCGGGCCGGTGCGCTGTTCGGCGTCGACAACACCGTCCCCACCCCGGTGCACGCCCGGCCGTTCGACCTCGGCGCCGACCTGATCATGCATTCGGGCACCAAGTACCTCAACGGGCACACCGATGTCGTCGCCGGACTGCTCGTCAAGGCGCCGCAGCGCACCGAGGCCCGGGACGCCATATGGGAGCGGCTGCAGCTGCACCGCCGGCTGACCGGCCCGATCCTCGGCCCGCTGGAGACCTACCTGCTGGTGCGGGGCATCCGGACGCTCTTCCCGCGCATGCGCCAGATCTCCGCCACGGCGATGGCCGTGGCCGAGCACTTCGCCGCCCACCCCTTGATCCGGCGGGTCGCCTACCCGGGCCTGCCCACCGACCCCGGGCACGAGATCGCCGCCCGGCAGATGACCGGCGGATTCAGCGGCATGCTCTCCCTGCATGTCGACGGCCCGTGGCAGCAGTCCCTGCGCACCGCCAACCACTGCGAACTCTTCATTCGCGCCACGTCGTTGGGAGGTGTGGAGAGTCTGGTCGAACACCGCTATACCTTCGAGGGGCCGGACAGCACCTCGCCGAAGGACATGCTGCGCCTGTCCATAGGTCTGGAGAGCCCCGCAGACCTCGTCGCCGACCTCGAACAGGCCCTGGAAAAGGCCGTGAAGGAAGACCGTTGAGCGCACAGACCCCCACCCCCCACCCCGACGCCGCACCGCCGGACGCCACGGGCCCGCAGGGCGCAGCGGACGTGCCCCCGGACGGCGGACACCGGCGCGGCTTCGTGCACGACGTCTCGCTGTCCGCGGTACTGGCCGGCTTCGTCGCCGTCGTCGTGTCCTACTCCGGCCCGCTGGTCATCGTGCTCGCGGCGGCTTCCGCCGGGCATCTGAGCACCGCACAGACCAGCTCCTGGGTGTGGGCCATCTCCATCGGCAGCGGTCTGACCTGCATCGCGCTGAGCCTGCGCACCAAGATGCCGGTGATCACCGCCTGGTCGACACCGGGCGCGGCCCTGCTGGTGACGAGTCTGGGGGCGTACTCCTACGCGGAGGCCATCGGGGCCTTCCTCGTCACCGGCCTGGTGATCACCCTGGTCGGTCTGACCGGGGTGTTCGGCTGGCTGATGCGGCAGGTGCCCACGCCCGTCGTCTCCGCGATGCTCGCCGGCATCCTGTTCTCCTTCGGCACCGGGGTGTTCACCTCGCTCAAGACCGCACCGCTCCTGGCCGGTTCGGTGCTGCTCGCCTACCTCCTGGCGAAGCGGTGGCTGCCCCGCTACGCCGTCCTCGTCGCCTTGGCGGTGGGTGTCGTGGCCAGTGCGGCCGGGTCCCGGCTGGACATCCATCTGGACCGGATCGAGCTCGCCAAGCCGGTCCTGACGACCCCGGACTTCTCGGTCGCCTCGCTCATCGGCATCGCCGTGCCGATGATCCTGGCGACCCTCGCCTCGCAGAACGCACCGGGCATGGCCGTGCTCACCGCGTCCGGCTATCAACCCAAGGACCGCTTGCTGATCGGCTCCACGGGGCTGGTCTCCACGGCGCTGGCGCCCTTCGGCTCGCACGCCATCAACCTCGCGGCGATCACCGCGGCCATCTGCACCGGCCCCGAGTCCCACCGCGACCCGCAGCGGCGCTATATCGCCGGCGTCTCCTGCGGAGCGTTCTACCTCCTCATCGGGGCGTTCGGCTCCACTCTCGTGGTGCTGTTCGCCGGGCTCCCCAAGGAACTCGTGGCGGCGGTCGCCGGCGTGGCCCTGCTCGGTGCCCTGGCCGGCGGCTTGACCGGGGCGGTGAAGGAGGAGAAGGACCGCGAGGCGGCCCTGATCACCTTCCTCGCCACCGCCTCCGGCGTCAGCCTCTTCGGCATCGGATCCGCCTTCTGGGGGCTGCTCTTCGGCGTCCTCGCGCACCTCGTCCTGACCCGCTGGCGCCGTACGCCCACGGCCGCCGCGGCGTGAGGAGAGCCGGCAGTTCGCCGGCCGTGACCGGGTCCTAGCGGGCCGGCCCGCCGGACACCTCCGGGTGCCCGGCGGGCCGCGCCCCGGAGACGGAGACCGGAACGAGCCGGCCCGTACGGTCAGGCGGAGCCGGACCCCGTCCCGTCCTGCTGCAGTTTCGTCACCTTCTGCGGCAGCGATCCCGCACCGTCGGCGCGCGGGGAGACGGTGCCGGAGGCGCTGGTCGCCTTCTTGAGGCTGTCGAGGATGGCCATCCCCTGGCCGACGATGCCGGAGACGATCTCGTTCATGCCGTCGGTGCCGTTGAGCACGGTCAGCCGGGAGCCGGCGATGCCCTCGGCGGCCGCCTGGGCGAGGGCCGGGAGGTTCTCGACGGTGCGGTTGGCGGCGATCAGCTCCTGGTTGCCGTCCCGGAGCGAGGCCGCGAGCGCCGTGTTCGCATCGGCCCGCGCCTGCGTCACGGCCCGTTCGGTGTAGGCGCGGGCGTCCGCCTCGAACCGGACCTGGTCCCGCCGGGCCTCCGCCAGGGTGCGCAGCCGGTAGGCCTCGGCGTCCGCCGGGCGGCGCACCTCACCCTCCAGCCGCTGCGCGGCGAGCGAGGCCTGCCGCTGGGCCAGCGCGGTCTGCTCCTCGATGACCTCCTGCGAGGCCCTGGCCTGCGACAGCGGTCCGGCCTGTGCGGCGCGGGCGTTGTACTGCTCGGTCTCGGCGTGGAACCCGGCCCGTTTGATCGCGGTGTCCCGCTCGTACTCGGCCTTGAGCGCCGCCGCCTGCTGCTCCCGCTGGGTGGCCTCCTGGTCGGCCTTGGCCTGCGCGATCCGGGCCGCGCTGGCGACCGCCGCGGCGTGCGGGGCGGCGAGGTTGGTGATGTAGCCGGAAGTGTCGGCGATCTCCTGGATCTGCAGGGCGTCGACGACGATGCCGAGCTTCTCCATCTCGGAGTGGCTGCCGTCCTTGACCTCCTGGGCGACGCGGTCCCGCTCCCGGATGATCTGCTCGACGGTCAGTCCGCCCACGATCGAGCGCAGATGACCGGCGAAGATCCGGCCCACCAGCTCCTCCATGGTGGCCTGCTCGTCCAGGAACCGCCGCGCGGCATTGGCGATCGACGTCGGGTCGTCCCCGACCTTGAAGACGGCGACCGCCCGGACCCCGATCCGGATGCCCTGCTGGGTGACGCAGTCCTCGGAGATCTCCGCCTCCCGCAGCGACAGCGACAGCAGGCTCGCCTTCTGCTTGACGGGCAGGACCCAGCTGCCGTGGCCCGTGACGATACGGAATTGCGCGTCCCCGGCCCGGCGCTTCGAGCCGGAGATCAACAGCGCCTCGTTCGGCGCCGGAACATGCCAGAACAACATTGCAGGACTCCCGGTCCGATGCGGCCGGCTGCTCTTGCGTGTGCGGGCACGGCCGCGGGGGAAAGCCGGCTGGCGGCCGGCCATGATCATCGGTCCGGCCAGGTCATGCGGGCAGCGGCGCGACGATCACCGACCGCGCCGAGGTGTGGTCCACCACGATGACCTGGGTATGCCGGTCGATGGGCACACGGGACCAGGCGGCGAAGGCCTCGGTCCCGCCGCGCACGGGCAGCAGCACCTCGCCCGGTCCGTCGGCCGGGATCGACACGGTCACCCGCCCGATCACGCCGATCGGGCTGAAGTCCGTGTCATCCGTCGCGCTCACCCGGGTTCCGTCGCTGGTCAAAGCCGCTGCCGGCGCGGTGGCCGGGCAGCGGGAACTCCTCGACAACTCAACGGTACTCCGGCCCCGGCGCCGCTTCAGCGCGCCGGTCCGGCAGCCGGCGGGCGACGGCTTCAGGCGTCCAGGCGGGCGGGACGGGCCGCGGGCACCGCCTTTCTCGGCGGCAGCACATCGGGCGCGCGGTGCGGCCGGAGGGCCGTGAGGGCGATCTCGGTCTCCTCCATCAGCGCGCGGTAGGAGACCAGCCGCTGCCACTCCGGATCGGCGACTCCGGGCACGGTGCGCGCACGCTCCGTCCACAGCTTCGCCAGCCCTGCGTACACGGGGGTCTGTCGGACGATCTCCGCGGTGAGCCATCGCGGGACGGAGCCGGGGCGGGGGAGGGACGTCTGTCCGTGACCTGCGACGGTGCCGGAAGAGGGGACGCTCATGGCCGTAGAAACGATTCTTCCGGCATGTGGTCACGACGTATTTTTGCAGCCGCCACAGTTTCCACGGCGGAGGCAGGGACGTCTGTCTCTCGAATCACCTTATGCAGTGATCTATAGCTGGGAAGCGGTCCAATACGGACGACGGGACGTTGTCGCAGTCATGGAACCCAGGGAGTTGTGGGAGCGCCACGCGGTCCTCGCACAGGCGTTTTGCAGCAGCGATGACGAGGTCCGCCGTACGCAGGGACTCCTCGACGAGGCCGAGGCCCGTCGTTCCCGGACCCTGGCCGCGTTTGCCGTGACGGTGGGCAGCGATGCGGTGGTGGCGGACCTGCTCGGCCTGGACGAGCGCGAAGTGCGCCTGGCCCGGCGCACGGTGGGCAAGGACGACGCCCGCGCGGTCGCCAAGAGCCTGCTGTCCCAGCCCGCGTGCGAGCCGGCCCCTGCGCAGCCGGCCGCCGCACCCCCTGCGGGCCCGTCCACCGCGAGTCAGCCCAGCGTGAGCCCGCCGACCGCGGGTCCACCGGTCGCGGGTCCGCCGGCCCCGGCCCCGGCTCCGGCCCCGGCTCCGGTCCCCCCACCCCAGCCCGGCGTGCCCCAGCCCAACGAACCCGCCTGGGCGCCGGCCCTGGACGCGGTCCTGATGAGCAGCTGGCAGGCCGGAGTTGACCTCACCGCCCTGGCCGCCGAACTCGGGCTGGATGTCCGGATCCTGGTGGCACGCGCCCAACAGCTGTCCGCCGAAAGCCGTCCCGCGCCGCCGGCGGACCGCATCGGCCGGCATCGCCGCCTCGTCAACGTCCCGCCTCCCTCCCCGCAGACCGAGACTCCCCATACGGCCTGGCACGAGCGGCCGCCGCAGCCGCCACGGGAGCACTACGAGCAGGAACCCTGGAAGCAACACCCGTACCAGAACTACCCGGAGCAGCAGGAGTATCAGGAGTACCGGGTATACGAGCAGCACCCACAGCAACACCACTACCAGCAGCCCTCCCAGGGCACCTGGGACGCCAACGCCATCACGGCCGCCCAGCACGACTGGGACGGCATCCTCAGCCAGTGGGAAGCCACCACCTCCACCACCCCACCCATCTCACCCGGCCACGGAGGCACCTGAGGGCGCGGTCCGCGGCCGGTCGCGGTCCGCGGCCGGAAACCCCCGCCCGACCGGTGCTCCTCCGTATGATCGCCGAGGCAGTGGGCGACCCATACGGGAGGCGTGAACGACCATGGCGGAAGAGCGAGTTGTCCTAGTGACGGGCGGCGGTACGGGCATCGGTGCGGCCACCGCCCGGCTGCTGCGGGCGGCCGGGCACCAGGTGGTGATCTCCGGTCGCCGGCCCGAACCGCTGCACCGCCTCGCCGAGGAGACCGGGGCGCTGGCCCACCCCGCCGACACCGCCGACCCCGGGGCGGTGCAGGGTCTCGTGGAGGCGACCGTGTCCGCCTACGGACGGCTCGACGGGCTGGTGCTCAACGCCGGGATCGCCCGCAGTGGCGCGGTCGGCGATCTGTCGATGGAGGACTGGGAGGCCGTCATGGCCACCAATGTCACCGGCCCCTTCCTCCTGCAACGCGCCGCACTCCCACACCTGTTGGCGAGTCGTGGCGCGGTCGTCGCCGTGGCCTCGGTCTCCGCGCTGCGCAACGGCAACGGCAACGCCGCCTACGCGACGTCCAAGGCGGCGCTGCTCCAGCTCTGCCGCTCGCTCGCCGTCGACTACGGGCGGGACGGGCTGCGCGCCAACATCGTCTGCCCCAGCTGGGTGCGTACCGAGATGGCCGACGGGCGGATGGTGCGCTTCGCCAAGGAGGCCGGGCTGGCGGGCGGGGTGGACGCCGCGTACGAGGAGGCCACCCGGCTGCTGCCGGTGGGGCGCGCCGGGGAACCGCACGAGGTCGCGGAGGCGATCGCCTGGCTGCTCTCGCCGGCCGCCTCCTTCGTCAACGGTGCGGTGCTGACCGTCGACGGAGGGGCGACGGCGTGCGACCCGGGCGGTGCCGCGTTCCAGTACCGCATCGAGCCACGCGACGGCGCGGAGAGTTGAGGCGCGGGATGAGCGGCAGCCTCTACCGGGACCGTTGGATCGAGTGCACCTCCGGCGCCCTCCGTATTCGTGGCTACTACTTCCCGTGGGGGACGAAGACCGTCCCGTACCCGTCCATCCGCGCGTTCCGGCGCGTGGAGATGGGTGCCTTCGGCGGGCAGCTCCGGATCTGGGGGACGGGGCACCCGCGGTACTGGGCGAGCCTGGACCCGGGGCGGCCCGCGAAGAAGGACGCGCTGATCCTCGATCTCGGCCGTTTCGTCCGCCCGTTCCTCACGCCGGACGACACCGATGCCGTGGAGGCCGTCCTGCGGGCGCATGTCCCCACTACGGACTGCTGAGCCGATCGGGCGGTGCTTACGGTCCCGCGCCGGCGGCGCTGCCGGCTCCGGCGTGGAACCCGGACGAACTGCGCCGGGACCACGGCCGGGCGGGTCAGGTGGTGGCCGGCTCGGCGGCGCGGGCGAGTGCGCGGCGGTGCCGCATGAAGGGGCGCGGGCGGTTGAGGGCGAGTACCGCGGTGGGCTGCCCGTCGCGTTCGTAGCAGGCGAGGAAGCTGCGGTCGTCGGCGGAGCCTTCGATGATGCGCGGGGTGTCGTCGGGCAGCCGCCGGCCGGCGAACTGGATGCGGACGCCGTATTGGTCGGACCAGAAGTACGGCAGGTTCCGGTGGGTCGCGACGGTGCGGCCGGCCAGGAGGTTTTCCACCGCGGTGGCGGCCTGTTCGGTGGCGCTGGTC
This sequence comes from Streptomyces sp. 2323.1, assembly GCF_900221035.1. NCBI lineage: Bacteria > Bacillati > Actinomycetota > Actinomycetes > Kitasatosporales > Streptomycetaceae > Streptomyces > Streptomyces sp. 2323.1. The sequence goes on from NZ_LT907981.1 coordinate 7,368,728, forward strand.
CAGTGTTCGGTACGGGTTCCGGCCGCCCTGGCGACATCACCGACGGCCACGACCTGCGGCAGCGGGGTGACGCCTCCCGCGTCGCAGCGGACCCCGTCGTCGAGCGGTAGTCCGGAGCCCGCCAGCCAGGCGGTGCGCGGCTGGACGCCGATGCCGGTGACGACCACGTCGGCGGGGAGCAGCCGGCCGTCGGCCAGCTCGACGCCGGTGACGTGGTTGCCGGCACCGCCGCTGTGCAGACGGGCGACCCCGGTGCCGGTGAGCAGGGTGACGCCGTGGTCCGCATGGAGGGCGGAGCAGATTCCGGCCATGGTGTCGCCGAGTTGGGGGACGAGGGGGAGCGGGGCGGCCTCGACCATGGTGACGTGATGCCCGAGGGCGGTGCAGGACGAGGCGACCTCGGCGCCGATGAAGCCGCCGCCGATCACCACGACCCGGACCGGGCCGCGCGTCAGGTCCGCGCGCAGGGCCTGCGCGTCGTCGAGGGTGCGCAGGGTGTGCGAGCCGGCGGGCGGCGGGCCGGGGAGGCGGCGCGGGGTGGCGCCGGTGGCGATGACCACACCGTCGGTGGTCAGGGACCGGCCGCCGTCGAGGAGCACCGTGCGGCCGCCGGTGTCGAGGCCGGTGGCCTCGGTGCCCAGCAGCCATTCGGCGTCGAGTTCGGCGATCTCCTCGGCGTCGGCCAGGGCCAGTTGGTCCTGGCCGGTGGTGCCGGTGAGGAAGTCCTTGGACAGCGGCGGGCGGTCGTAGGGGCGGTGGTGCTCGTCCCCGACGATCACCAGCCGGCCGTCGAACCCCTGGGCGCGCAGGGCCCGGGCGGCGTACAGGCCGGCCAGCGAGGCTCCGATGACAGCGACCGACTTCATGCGGCGGTGCCCTCCTCGGCGGCGTGCTGGACGTAGATCATGCCGTCCTCGACGGTCACGGGGTGGGTGCGCACCGCCCGGCGGGCCGGCAGACAGGTGGGCGCTCCCGTACGGAGATCGAAGGTCGCGGCGTGCAGCGGGCATTCGACCAGACACCCCTCCAGCCAGCCGTCCGCGAGCGAGGCGTCCTGGTGGGTGCAGGTGTCGTCGATCGCGTACAACTGCCCCTCGGCGTGGAAGACGGCGATCGGAGGTGCGGTGTCGATGCGTACGGATTCGCCGGTGGGCAGATCGGCGAGACGGCAGACCGGAATCACAGGACCCCCTGGATCATCGAGTTTCGCGGTGCGCACGATGGAGCGCTATGCGCAACAGAATCCAAGCGCTGGGCCCATGCGTCAAGCGGTCCTGAGAAATGCCCGTCACGGTGTGAAGAGGTCACCCACACCCCCTTGACGGTGCCGATCCGGCGTTCCCACTATGTCTCTCATCGCGCAACCAGTCGTGCAGTGCGCAACACTGAGGGGTAGGGCATGCCACACGAAGTCCATGCCGTCGTCGCGGCGAAACAAGGCGCACCGGTCGAGCTGCAGACGATCCTGGTGCCGGATCCCGGCCCGGGAGACGTCCTCGTCGCCGTCCAGGCCTGCGGGGTCTGCCACACCGACCTGCACTACCGGGACGGCGCGATCAACGACGAATTCCCCTTTCTGCTCGGCCATGAGGCGGCCGGTGTGATCGAGGCCGTCGGGCCCGGGGTCACCGATCTCGCGCCCGGTGACTTCGTCGTCCTCGCCTGGCGGGCGCCTTGTGGCAGCTGCCGGTCCTGCCGCCGGGGACGGCCCTGGTACTGCTTCGACTCCCGGAACGCTGCCCGGCCGATGACCCTCCTGGACGGCACCCCGCTCAGTCCCGCGCTGGGCATCGGGGCCTTCGCCGAGAAGACCCTGGTCGCCGCCGGACAGGCGGTCAAGGTCGACCCCCATGCCCGCCCTGAGGCCGCCGGACTCATCGGCTGCGGAGTGATGGCGGGATACGGGGCGGCCGTGCACACCGGCGCCGTGGGCAGCGGGGACACCGTCGCCGTCATCGGCTGCGGCGGGGTCGGCAACGCGGCGATCGCCGGCGCCTCGGTCGCCGGGGCGCGCCGGATCATCGCGGTCGACCTCGACGACCGCAAGCTGGACGGCGCCACCCGCTTCGGCGCCACCCATACGGTCAACTCCCGCGGTACGGACCCCGTCGAGGCGGTCCGCGGCCTCACCGGCGGTCATGGCGCGGATGTGGTGATCGACGCGGTGGGCCGCCCCGAGACCTACACCCAGGGCTTTTACATGCGCGACCTGGCCGGGACGCTGGTCCAGGTCGGCGTCCCCGCACCGGACATGCGCATCGAGCTGCCGCTGATCGATCTCTTCTCGCGGGGCGGCGCGCTGAAGTCCTCCTGGTACGGCGACTGTCTGCCCAGCCGGGACTTCCCGGTCCTCATCGACCGCTACCTCAGCGGACGGCTCGACCTCGACGGATTCGTCACCGAGACGATCGCCCTGGACGAGGTGGAGTCCGCCTTCGACAAGATGCGCGACGGCACGGTCCTGCGCTCCGTCGTGGTCCTGTGACGGTGTTACACACCCCCTGATCCGCAACGGCCGCACCCACCCGCAACGGCTGCACCCACCCGCCCGCCCGACCACCCCCGACCAGCAGCAGGAGGAGGGGCATGTCCCACACGCCCGCAAACCGTTCCCGTGTGGTTGTCATCGGCGCCGGCATCGTCGGCTGCTCCCTCGCCGACGAGCTGACCGCCCGCGGCTGGAGCGATGTCACCGTCCTCGAACAGGGCCCGCTGCCGGCCCCCGGCGGCTCCACCTCGCACGCGCCCGGCCTGGTCTTCCAGACCGGCCCGTCCAAGACCATGACCGAGTTCGCCGCCTACACGGTGCGGAAGTTCGGCTCCCTCGACGTCGACGGGCTGCCCTGCTTCCACCCCGTCGGCGGACTGGAGGTCGCCACCACCGCGGCCCGCTGGGCCGACCTGCACCGCAAGGCCGGACTCGCCGCCTCCTGGGGCGTACGCGGTGAACTCCTCACCCCGAACCAGTGCAAGCAGCTGTGGCCGATGCTGGACGAGACCCGGCTGCACGGCGGCTTCCACACCCCCGACGACGGCCTGGCCCGGGCGTTGCTCGCCTGCCGCGCCCAGATCGCCCGGGCCGCCGGGCGCGGCGCCCGCTTCCTGGAGCGGCACACCGTCACCGGAATCGAGCGGGCGGACGGCCACGTCACCGGCGTGGTCACCGACCGGGGCACCTTCCCCGCCGACCACGTCGTCTCGGCCGCCGGCTTCTGGGGCCCGGTGATCGGCGCGATGGCCGGGGTGGACGTCCCGCTCCTCCCGCTGGCGCACCAGTACGCCACCACCGCACCGCTGCCCGAACTCGCCGGCGTCAACGACCCGCGCACAGAGGCGAGCAAGCCGATCCTGCGCTTCCAGGACCGCGATCTCTACTTCCGCGAACACACCGACCGGCTCGGCATCGGTTCCTACGCCCACCGCCCGATGCCCGTCGACCCCTTCACCGTCCCCGCCTACGACGACGCCCCCACCATGCCGTCGTCACTGCCCTTCACCCCGGACGACTTCGCCCCGAGCTGGCAGGACAGCATCGGACTGCTGCCCGCGCTGGCTCACTCCCGGGTGGCCGAGGGCTTCAACGGCGTCTTCTCCTTCACCCCCGACGGCATGCCGGTCCTCGGCGAATCCCGCGAACTGCGCGGATTCTGGCTCGCCGAGGCGGTCTGGGTCACCCACTCCGCGGGCGTCGCCAAGGCCGTCGCCGAGTGGATGACGGACGGCCGGCCCGCCATCGACATCCATGAGTGCGACCTCTACCGCTTCGAGGACGCCCAGCGCTCGCCCGCGTACATCGCCGACCGCGGGGCACAGAGCTTCATCGAGGTCTATGACGTCCTCCATCCGCTGCAGCCCATGGACCAGCCGCGCCCGCTGCGCACCAGCCCCTTCTTCCCCCGGCAGCAGGAACTCGGCGCGTACTTCCTGGAGGGCGGCGGCTGGGAACGCCCGCACTGGTACGAGGCCAACGCCCCGCTCGCCGAGGGGCTCGAACTCCCCGCGCGCGACGCCTGGTCGGCGCGCTACTGGTCGCCGATCGCCGCCGCCGAGGCGAAGGCGACCCGCGAAAAGGTGGCCCTGTACGACATGACCCCACTGCGCCGGCTGGAGGTCACCGGACCCGGTGCCCTCGCCTTCCTCCAGCGCATGACCAGCAACAACCTCGCGAAGAAGCCGGGCGCGGTCACCTACACCCTGCTCCTGGACGAGGCCGGCGGCATCCGCTCCGACCTCACCGTCGCCCGGCTTGCCCCGGACCGCTTCCAGGTCGGCGCCAACAGCGGATCCGACCTCGACTGGCTGCTCCGGCACGCCCCCGACGATGGGGGCCCCTCCCGCTTGAGCGAAGCCGAGAGTGGGGGAGTCCAGGTCCGCGACATCACCTCCGGCACCTGCTGCATCGGCGTCTGGGGCCCGCTGGCCCGCGACCTCGTCCAGCCGCTCACCCGCGACGACTTCTCCCACCAGGCCTTCGGCTACTTCAAGGCCAGGCACACCCACCTCGGCCACGTCCCGGTCACGGCGATGCGGCTCAGCTACGTCGGCGAGCTCGGATGGGAGCTGTACACCACCGCCGACCTGGGGCTCCGCCTGTGGGACACGCTCTGGGAGGCCGGGCAGGAGCACGGGGTGATCGCCGCCGGGCGCAGCGCCTTCAACAGCCTCCGCCTGGAGAAGGGGTACCGCGCCTGGGGCCATGACATGACCACCGAGCACAACCCGTACGAGGCCGGCGTCGGCTTCGCGGTCCGTCCCGCCAAGGGCGACTTCATCGGACGGGCCGCGCTGGAGGGCATGAGCGAGGACACCGCACCGCGCAAGCTCAGCTGTCTCACCCTCGACGACCCCTCGGCCGTCGTGCTCGGCAAGGAACCCGTCCATGTCGACGGTGCCCCGGCCGGCTATGTCACCTCCGCCGCCTACGGCTACACCATCGGCCGCGGGATCGCCTACGCCTGGCTGCCGGCCGGTGCGTCGGTCCCCGGCACCGCCGTCCATATCGAGTACTTCGGTGAGAAGATCCCCGCCACCGTCGCCCAGGAGCCGCTCTTCGACCCGCAGATGGAGCGCATCCGCAGGTAGGAACGGCCGGTGCGGCGCCGGCCGGCCGCCCGCACGCCCCGTACGCAGCACCCGCACCCCGTACGCAGAAGGAGCAACCGCATGGCTCCCACCTACGACGTCATCGTCCTCGGCCTCGGCGGCATGGGCAGCGCCGCCGCCCACCATCTCGCCGCCCGCGGCGCCCGGGTCCTGGGCCTGGAGAAGTTCGGCCCGGTGCACAACCGCGGCTCCAGCCACGGCGGTTCCCGCATCACCCGGCAGTCCTACTTCGAGGACCCCGCCTACGTACCGCTCCTGCTGCGCTCGTACGAGCTGTACGAGAAGCTGGAGCGTGACACCGGCCGGGAGATCGCCACCCTCTGCGGCGGGGTGATGGTCGGCCGCCCCGACAGCCGTACGGTGCGCGGCAGCCTGGAGTCCGCCCGGCAGTGGGGCCTCCCGCACGAGATGCTGGACGCCAGGGAGATCCGCCGCCGCTTCCCGACGCTCACCCCGGCCGACGACGAGGTCGCCCTGTACGAGGAGCGGGCGGGCCTGGTCCGGCCGGAGTACACCGTGGCCGCCCATGTCCAGCTCGCCGGCCAGGACGGCGCCGAGCTGCACTTCGAGGAGCCGGTCACCCGCTGGGAGGAGCTGCCCGGCGGCTCCGGGGTCCGGGTCCACACCCCCGAAAACTCCTACACCGCGGGCCAGTTGGTGATCTGCCCGGGAGCCTGGGCGCCCGAGCTGCTCACCGACCTCGGCGTCCCGTTCACCATCGAGCGGCAGGTCATGTACTGGTTCGCCCCCGACGGCGGCACCGCGCACTTCGTCCCGGACCGGCACCCGATCTACATATGGGAGGACGACCGGGGCGTCCAGATCTACGGCTTCCCGTCCATCGACGGCCCCGCCGGCGGCGCCAAGGTCGCCTTCTTCCGCAAGGGCACCGTCTGCACCCCCGAGACCATCGAACGCACCGTGCACGACGACGAGGTACGCGCCATGGCCGCGCAGCTGGCCCCGCGGCTGCCCGCGCTCCCCGGCCGCTTCCTCAAGGCCGCCACCTGCATGTACTCCAACACCCCCGATGAACACTTCGTGATCACCCGGCATCCCGCGCACCCGGAGACCGTGACCGTCGCCTGCGGATTCTCCGGCCACGGCTTCAAGTTCGTGCCGGTGGTCGGTGAGATCGTCGCCGATCTCGCACTGACCGGTGCCACCGCGCATCCCATCGAGCTGTTCGACCCCCGCCGGCCCGCCGCCGCGGCCGCCTGAGGAGACCGGATATGACGACCACACCCACCCAGTCCGCGCCGGCCGCAGCCACCGCAACTCCCGCGACCGCACCCAGCCTGCTCGCCACCCTCGCCGGCCACCACTACACCGACCCGGACATCTTCCGCCAGGAACAGGAGAAGATCTTCGAGCGGCTGTGGTTCTGCGCGGTCCGCAGCGCCGACCTGGACAAGCCCGGCGCCTTCCGCACCGTCCGGATCGGCCGGGAGAGCGTACTGATCACCCGCAACCGCTCCGGCGCCCTGCGCGCCTTCCTCAACATCTGCCGGCACCGTGGCGCGCAGCTGTGCACCGAGGAGTCCGGCGAGGTCCGCCGCAACCTCCAGTGCCCGTACCACGCCTGGACCTACGACCTCGACGGCCGCCTGGTGGCCGCCCCCAACCTGCAGAAGATGCCGGACGTCGACCGCACCGAGCGCGGTCTGGTCCCCGTCCCGCTGCGCGAGTGGCTCGGCTACGCCTGGGTGTGCCTGGCCGACGAACCCCCGTCCTTCGAGGACACCGTGATCGGTGCGGCCATCGAGCGGCTGGGGGACACCGCCTCCCTCGACCGCTACCGCACCGAAGGCCTCGCCCTCGGCAAGCGCCTCACCTATGACGTGCACGCCAACTGGAAGCTCATCATCGAGAACTTCATGGAGTGCTACCACTGCGCCACCATCCACCCCGAACTCACCGAGGTGCTCCCGGAGTTCGCCGACGGCTTCGCCGCCCAGTACTACGTCGGACACGGTGCGGCGTTCGCCGAGGAGGCCACCGGATTCACCGTGGACGGCACCGAGGGCTTCGGCCGGCTCCCCGGCATCGAGGACACCCAGGACCGCCGGTACTACGCGATCACCGTCCGGCCGCAGGTCTTCGTCAACCTCGTCCCGGACCATGTCATCGTCCACCGGATGTTCCCGATGGCGCCCGACCGCACCGTCGTCGAATGCGACTGGCTGTATCTGCCCGAGGTGGTCGACTCCGGCGCCGATTTCTCCAAGTCCGTCGAGCTCTTCCACCGGGTCAACGCCCAGGACTTCGACGCCTGCGAGCGCACCCAGCCGGCCATGAGCTCCCGTGCGTACCGCGCCGGCGGGGTGCTGGTGCCCAGCGAGCACCACATCGGCGCCTTCCACCGGTGGGTGACCGACCGGCTGGCGGGGGAGGGGGCCTGACCCGCGGCCGTCGGCGGTCCGGGATTCCCGCCTCGCTCCGGGCGGACCCGTGGCCGCCGCTGCCGGGCGGTGACCCCTACCGCGGGGCCGCCGCCCGGCGCCAGGCCGCGGTGCGCAGCAGCCGCAGCCCGTTGAGGCCGACGAGGACGGTGGAGCCCTCGTGGCCGAGGACGCCCAGGGGCAGCGGGAGCTCACCGGCCAGGTCCCACACCACCAGACCGGAGAGGAACACCGAGGCGAGGAAGAGGTTCTGGACCACCAGCCGGCGGGCCTCCCGGGACAGCGCGATCACGGCCGGTACGGCGGCGAGTTCGTCCCGGACCACGACCGCGTCCGCGGTGTCCACAGCGAGGTCGGAGCCCGCCCGGCCCATGGCGATCCCGGTGTGCGCGGCGGCCAGCGCCGGGGCGTCGTTCACCCCGTCCCCGACCACCAGCACCCGTCGCCCGGCCGCTTCCTCCGCGCGGACGGCGGCCGCCTTGTCCTGGGGCAGCAGTCCGGCACGTACGTCCGTGATGCCGACGGCCGCGGCGAGCCGGGCCGCGGCCCGCGGGTTGTCGCCGGTGACCAGCATCGGCGTCCGGCCGGTGAGCGCTTCGAGCAGGGCGACGGTGGCGGCCGCGTCCGGGCGTTGCCGGTCGGCGATGCCCAGCACCCCGGCCGGCACCCCGGCAGCCAGTACGAGGACCGCGGTGTGTCCGGCCTCCTCCAACTCCGCGACCAGGGCGTCCGCCTGGGCCGTGGCCGGATGGCCGGCGGGCAGCATCCGGGCCGGGGCGCCGACCGCGATCCGGGTGCCGTCGACGGTGGCCCGTACGCCGGTGCCGGGGGTGGCGGCGAACTCCTCGGCGGCCGGCAGGGACAGCCCGCGGTCGCGGGCGGCGGCCACGATCGCGCGGGCCAGGGGGTGTTCGCTGCCGTGTTCCGCCGCGGCCGCCAAGGTCAGCAGGGTCTCCTCGGACCACCCCGGGCCGGGCAGCGGCCGGACGGCGGTCAGCTGCGGGGCGCCCGCGGTCAGGGTTCCCGTCTTGTCCAGGGCGACGGCGTCCACCTGGCCGAGGCGTTCCATGACGACGGCCGACTTGACCAGCACACCGTGCCGCCCGGCGGTGGCGATGGCCGACAGCAGCGGCGGCATGGTCGCCAGCACCACCGCGCACGGCGAGGCGACGATCATGAAGGTCATGGCCCGCAGCAGGGCGCGCTCAAGATCCGCGCCACAGACCAGCGGGAGGACGAACACCGCCAGGGTGAGGGCCACCATGCCGATCGCATAGCGCTGTTCGACCTTCTCGATGAACAGCTGGGTGGGCGCCTTGGTCCCGGAGGCCTCGGCGACCATGGCCACGATCCGGGCGATGACGAAGGCGCCGGCATCGCGCTCGACCTCGATGCGCAGCGCGCCGGTGCCGTTGCGGGTGCCGGCGAACACCTCGTCACCGCACTCCTTGACCACCGGCAGCGGCTCACCGGTGATGCTGGCCTGGTCGACCTCGCTGGTCCCGTGCCGTACGCGGCCGTCCGCGCCGATCCGTTCGCCGGGCCGGACCAGGACGAGGTCGCCCACGACCAGGTCCGCGGTGGCCACGGTCTCCTCGCTGCCGTCGTCGGCCAGCCGGGTCGCGGTGCCCGGGGCGAGATCGAGCAGGCCGCGCACCGAGTCCTGGGTACGGGCGGTGGCCAGCGCCTCCAGGGCGCCGGAGCCGGCGAAGATGACGATCAGCAGCGCCCCGTCCCGCACCTGACCGATCGCCGCGGCACCGAGGGCGGCGACGACCATCAGCAGATCGACATCGAGGGTTTTCTCCCGCAGCGCCCGCAGCCCCGACCAGGCCGGCTCCCACCCACCCGTCACGTACGTGAGGACATAGAGCGGCCCCCAGAACCCGGCCGGTGCGCCGGTGAGTTGCAGCGGCAGCGCGACCAGGAACGCAACGGTGGCCGCGGTTGCCCAGCGGGCCTCGGCCAGGGCGAGGACCCGGGTGCGCCTCGGGGCGCCGGGCCGGGCGGCGGGCGCCCGGGGCGGACGCTGGAGGACGGCAGCAGGCATGACAGAACAACCCTTCACGGGCGGGGAACCGGCAGGGTCACCACCGTACCGGAACGAATGAAGAGGTCTTCATCTATCGTCGTTAAGATGGCTCCCATGGGCCACGGAATGGATGACAACCGCACCACCACCCGCGAGCGACTGGACGCCGTGGGAGCCGATGACGTCGCCGCGACGCTCCAGGCCCTGTCGACCCCCTCCCGGCTGCGCATCCTGGCCCGCCTCCAGGAGGGCCCTTGCGCGGTCGGCGATCTCGCCGCCGCGGTCGGGATGGAGCAGTCCGCCTGCTCCCATCAGCTCCGGCTGCTGCGCAATCTCGGCCTGGTCACCGGCGAACGCAACGGCCGCTCGATCGTCTACGCGCTCTACGACCACCACGTCGCCGAACTCCTCGACCAGGCGCTCTTCCACGTCGAGCATCTGCGGCTCGGCCTCCATGACGCACCATCAGGGCGGGTGGACACCGCGGGTCGTTGACCCCCGCCCACCGTGTAGCCTTCGCATACAGGCGGTATGCGGTATCCCGTGGCGGGATGTCACGAGTGGGGAGAGCGGGCGATGCAGTCGGGGCGCGAGAAGGCCTACGCCTATCTCAAGGAAAGTGTGCTGACCGACCCGGCCATGCAGGACCGCTTCCTGTCCGAGCAGGAGATCGCGGACCGGATCGGCGTCTCCCGCACCCCGATCCGGGAAGCCCTGCTGCTGCTCGCCGCCGAGGATCTGGTGCGGCTGGTGCCCAAGCGCGGGGCCCACATCGCCCCGCTGTCCGGCCGCGAGATCGGCGAACTGATGGAGATGCGCGGTCTGATCGAGCGCTTCGCCGCCCAGTGCACGACGGAGCGGGGCACCGCACCCGTCGAGGAGATGGCCGGCATCCTGGACCGGCAGGAGGCGCTGCGCGGCGAGGCCGGCGCCAAGGAGTTCCTCGCCGCCGACCACCGCTTCCACGCCACCCTCGTCGCCGCCGTCGGCAACACCCTGATGAGCCGTCAGCACGACGCCCTGCGCAGCCGTCAGACCAGGGCCGGCGTGACCGCCCACTACCGCTCCGGCCACCGCCACGACGAGGTGCTCGCCGAACACCGGAAGATCCTCGACGGGTTGGCGGCCGGGGACGCCGCGGCCGCCTGCGCGGCCATCGACAGCCACCTCCAGGCGACCCGGCGCAGCCTCCTGGCCGCCTGACCCACCGGACAGGCCCTACAGCCGCCGGTTGTCCAGCACCGCCACGGCCCGCCGTACCCGGAGCGCCTCCTCGGCGTCCACCTCCCCGACGAGCAGGTCCGGCGCGGCGCCCAGTTGTGCGCGTACGGTCCCGTCGGGGCCGATCAGTGCGCTGTGCCCGACCCCGCTCGGCGTCTTGGTCGGGGCCTCCGGATCGACCTCGGGGTCCGGGGCGGACTGATCGACGGCCGCGACCCATACCGTCGCGTCCAGGGCGCGGGCCCGCACCAGCAGGTCCCACTGCGCACGCTTGCCCGGCCCCGCCGCCCACGAGGCGGGCAGTACCGACACCGTCGCCCCGGCGTCCGCGTGCGCCCGGAACAGCTCGGGGAAGCGCAGGTCGTAACACGTCGCCAGACCCACCCGGACCCCGTCGACGTCGATGGTCACCACCCGGCTGCCCGCCGCGATCGTGTCGGACTCCCGGAAACCGAAGGCGTCATACAGATGGATCTTGTCGTAGGACTCCTCGACCCCGGGCCCGGTCGCCAGCAGGGTGTTCGCGACCCGCCCGCCGTCAGCCGGGGTGAACATGCCCGCCACCACCGTCACCCCCGTCTCCCGGGCGACCGCGCGCACCCCCTCGGCCCATGGCCCGTCCAGCGGCTCGGCCACCGCGCCGAGCGACGCCCCGAACCGCACCATGGCCGCTTCGGGAAGGACCGCCAGCCGGGCCCCCTCGCGCGCCGCTCGGCGGACGTGGTCCTGCACCTCCGCGAGGTTCTGCTTCGGATCGGTCGATGCCGTCATCTGGCACAGCGCGATACGCATCCGGCTCTCTCTCCTTCGTGCCGATCGGTTTCCTGGCGACGGTCCGGAATCAGCCCCCGGACCCGGCCCGCCCCACGCGCCGGACGGGCCCGGGCGGGACACCCGCACCCACGTGCCGGAACGCCCCACCCAGGCCATCCTGCCTCCATTCAGCCCGATACGGGCCGCCGGGCGCCCCGTAAAACATTCCTGGTCACGCGAGCCTGACGGGAGGCGCCGTACGGACAGCGCGGGTGACCCGACGCGGTCGGACGCGGCAGCCACCCTCCCTTCCGGATCTGTAACGGAACTGACTCAAAGAGTGACTCTGACGTTTTCTCAGGTGCCTTTGTGGTGCACTTTTCGGACGTGAGGTCGTCTCATGTACGGGGGGAGCAATGACGCAATCGACAGCATGCGCCGGCTGCGGTCAGGGCCTGGTCCCGGGGGCCGCATTCTGCGCCCACTGCGGTGCAGCCGTGGAAGCCGGCGATACGGCCGCGACGATTCCGGTGCTCTCCGGCTCCTTGCCGACGGCACCGACCGTGTCCATGGAACGGCTCAACGGAAGCACCGCCCAGCGGCGCATCGCCGTACCGCGGTGGGGCAACGGCCGGGACGTGACCAGGTACATCTGCGCGGCCGCCTATCTGGACCGTGAGTACGCCAAGTCGCTCATCAAACAGCTCGCAGCCGAACCCCATCTGGGGGTGGTGGCCGCCCCGGCGTGCGACATTCCGGTGGCCCTCCGGCACGCCTACCTTGCCAACACCCGCCGCCACGGCCGGGACCTCGTACTCACCGTCCTGTTCCTGCTGGCTTTCGTCTTCACTTTCTGGGTCGGCGACGGCGGAATCACCCTGCTGGTGCTGTTCCTCTCCTGGGTGACCCTGTTCTCCTTCGAGCTCTCGACCAAGTACGGCCGCCATCTGCAAAGCCTGCGCCCGGACCGGTTCGACCCGGCGGCCGCGCCCACGCCGCTCAATGACGACATCGCGACGCGCCTCCGCCAGATCGGCACCTACGCCGAGGGCAACGTCACCACCTACAGCGGCTATTCGCCGTTCATCGGGTACGGCTTCGAACGCAACTCGTGGTCCCTGACCTTCGACGTCACCACCTCGAACGAGCCGGGGAGCAAGCCGCAGGAATTCGACGTGGCGGATCTCTACGCCCACATCGCCGAGCGGGTCGGCACCCTGGCCCTGCCCTGTCTGGAGATCGAGGAGCGCCTCTTCGTCGACGGCTCGACCATCCTGGAGGACCGGCGCTTCCTGCCCGACCCACTCGGCCGCCCCATCGCCCGCGTACCGAACGAACAGCTGGATGCGCTGAAACGGACACCCGAGGAAGGGGCACGCCCGTACCTCGCCGTGCACTCCACCGGCTGGGGCGGCGAGGTGGTCACCTCCCTCTTCCTGCGCTTCGTCCGCTCGGACTCCAACCTCTTCGTGGAGGCGGTCCCGACGGTGTTGTACCCCCTGCTCGACCGCTACCGGGTCATCGACACCCTCATGCCCCGCCCGCCCGTGCGCGAGGTCTTCAGTCTGCTGACCGAAACCCTGGTCAGCACCGTGTTCGTGCTGCTGGCCGCACCAGTGCGGGCGGTTACGGGATTCGCTCCCGACTACGGCATGTCCTGGCGGAGGCGCCGGCAGAACAAGCTGATCACCAGGCTGCGCAGATTCGACTACGGGGCGCGGCTGAGCGTGCGCCGGCATGCCGCGTCCGCGGGTCACCACCGCCACTTCCAGAACGCCGACAGCGGCATGGTCCTGAAGACGGTCGAAAAGCGGGTCCTGGACGCACTGGTCGAATTCGCCGTGGAGCGCGGCATCGACGTGGGCGAGCTGGTGCAGCGTCAGCAAATGATCATCAACAACGGGATCATCGCGGCCGGGGGAGCGCGGGTGGACTCCAGCTCGGTGGCTTCCGGCGACAGGTCCCGTGTCTCCACGATGATCAACAAGATCCCGCTGCTCAACCTGGACTGAGAGCCGAGAAGGCCGGGCCGAGAACCGAGAAGGCCGGGCCGAGAGCCGAGAAGGCTGGACCGAGAGCCGAGAAGGGATGACGAATCGGAATGCAGAAGAACAACGGAATCATCGCGAGCGGCGGCTCGAACGTCGTCGGCAGCGCCGTCGCCAGCGGCCGGAATGCGAGCGCCGAGGTCGGGGACAGCACGCTGAACCAGACCGGCGGCGGGCAGCAGCACTCTCCCCAGGAGATCGACGACCTGCTCTCCCGGCTGATCGACGAGCTCGGCCGGTCCGACCACCCCGACCGCGCCGACCTGATCGAGGCCGCGGAGGATGCGCGCGAGGAAGTCGCCTCGCCGGAACCGCGCAAGGGCACGCTGCGGACGTTCGCCAAGGGGCTCGTGAGCGCGGTGCCGGGGTTCACCGCTCTGGCCGCCCTGGCGAAGACGATCGAAGAGGCCGTCCGCGGGCTGTAGGCGGGCGCAACGCACAGGCCAGGAACCGAAGAACGCGAAGAATCTCGGGGGGAGATGACCATGCCATCCTGTATCTACTGCGGCGCGCGCTGTGAGGACCCCGCCGCGACCTCCTGCCCGAGCTGCGGAATGCCGCACGAGGGCGGTGCGCCACAGGACACGGCCCGGCCCGCCGGAGCCACCACCCGGTACGGCTACGTCCGCGTGGGGGCCACCGTCCTCCCACAGTGGCTGCTGTGGCTGGTGGCGGCTCTGATCGTAGGGGGCGGCGTGACGGCGTACCTTCTGCCCGGCTCGTCCACGGAGACTGCGTACTCGGCGGCCGATGCCGGTCCGTCGACCGAACCGCCTTCGGAGCCTGGCCTGGGCGTCAACTCCGAGCCGCCGACCGACGTGTACACCCCGGCCGAGCCCGAGACCTGGCCGCCGACCGTCACCGACACTCCCACCGTGGCGGAGACCTCGCCCTCTCCCGAGGACGCGAGCGCGGTCGTGAAGGAGTTCTATCAGGACATCAACAGCCGGAATTTCTCGGCTGCTTGGGACCTCGGTGGCAAGAACATCGGCGGCTCCTCGTTCTCACGGTGGAAGTCGGGCTACGACACCACGGCGTACATCTCGCTCAGCGCGGTGAACACCGAGGACACCGGGAAGGTCCGCGCCACTTTGAACGCGACGCAGAACAACGGTTCGGTGAAGAAGTTCCACGGGACCTACACGGTGTCCGACGGCGCCATCGTCAGCGCCGATATCACCGAGGACTGATCGTGCGGAGGCATGCTCACCGCTCGGCCGACCGTGGCCGGCCGGGGCGTAATGATGTGGCGGGGTTCTTCAAGCGTACTTGTGCAGATGTGCCTGCCAGGACGGCTCCGCGGTCAGAACTTCTGCCGCGGCTTCGGGCAGACTGAGGTGAACCTCGCGGGAACCGTCCTTCTCCGGCGTCGGCATGATCTGCGCGGCCCAGGGAATCGGCACGTGCGGCAATTCGCAACGAAAGGGCGCCCCACTGCCGAAGTCGAGATCGTAGAAGGGGAGTTTGGCCCGATCGTTCACCTGAAGCATGTTTGTGTAGGCTCGGTAGAGCATCCGGGGCATCACCTTCCGCTCCCGGCCCGCCAAGCGTTGCTCGCGCAGATAGGCAATTTCGTCGAGGGCATTGGCCGCAGTGTTTTCTGACATGCTCTCCCGGATCAACTGCGCCGTCTTCCCCAGTGAGCAGTCCCGCATTTCACTTACCGGCAGGCGCAGTTCGGTGCACGTGATCGTGTTCCCCCAGTAGTTCTCAGGTATTTCCTCCAGGTAGCTGCTGAAATCCACAAGTACTCCCAGGCGTTCGACGGACGTGGCCGACCGGGCCCGGAGTGGGCCAAGAAGGTGCCACAAGTGCGCGGTGAGGGCGTCGCTGGTGGAGATCCAGCCGTAGGGCAGGTGGGCGGTAGCCGCTTGCTTCATCGCGTGGAGCTCCGAAGCCTCAAAACGGCAGGTCGTCGTTCTGAGCTTCCGGGCCCTCAGCGTCATGCGGCTGAGGAGCGCGTACTTTTCCCGCCGCGAAGCCACCACGAAGCGGCTGTTGTGCTCCCCTTTCTGCGGTGGGGCACCGTCCGCGAGGCCGTCGAGCAACCAGCGGTCGTGGCAGGGCGTGCGGTACGGAAGGCCGCGGTGTTCGGCGGCCCAGTCCAGCAAGAATTGCGTATAGGCCTGCCCGTCTGCCAGTACGTGTTTCATGTGCACGCCCAGGACTGATCCGCCACCTGCCAGATGGGTGAGCTTCACCGCGAGCAGGGGAACGCCCTGCCCCACGAGCCGTACGACAGAGGCCTTCGGCAGGAAGGTGTTCAGTGCGGGCTGTCCGTTCCGGGACACCGTGCAACTTCCCATGTCCACCAAGGAGTTCCCTTCTTCGAAGCGAACTCCGGAGTCATCGCACAGCACATGCAGGACGCCGTTCGCGTCCCTTTCCGCGCGACCGCTCAACAGTGGATAGGACTTCAGGACTCTCGCCAATGATGACCGCAGCGCTGCGCCGTCCAGGGGCTCGCGGAAGAAGAAGGCTCGTCCGGTGGAGACCGCACCCATGGTCGCGTCCAGGACGCACAGAGGAATGCGGAGGCCGGTTGCACTGCCTGACCGGACGAGTTCGATGTGCCGTCTCTTCATTCTCTGCCTCCTTGCGGTCAGGCCATGGCAGCCGCAGTTCGCGTCGCCGCATCGGTACGTAAGCGCGTGGTCAGTCGACGCAGGGCACGCCGTCCCCGCCCAGCGTTTTCGGGTCACCCGCGCTGCCGTCACCCGAGCCCGGGCGGGGTGAGGGGGTCGTGGGGGCTTCGCGTCCGCTGTGCGTGGACGGAGGGTTTGGTGAGGGAGCCGGACGCAGCAATTCCTGCACTTGCCGGCGCACCGTGGCGGGGTCGACGACATTCACGGATTCGCCCCGGTACGTGGTAAAGCCGTTGATCTTCAGCGTATGGAAGGCCACATTGCCGCCCGCCAGCTTCTTCATTTGGCCGGCCGCGTCCGTCAGGCCCCAGTCCTTGTCGATCACGATGTCGCGTTTGGCGGCTTCGAGGAGGGAGTAGGCGCTCCCGATCTTGTCGAGCGTGCCGCTGCCCTCCAATTTGTGGACGGCGGACAGCAGGAAGGCCTGCTGCCGGCGGGTGCGGTCGAGATCTCCGCGGGGCAGATTGTGCCGCTGACGCACGAAGGCCAGGGACTGCCGTGCGTTGAGCGTCTGGCGGCCCGTAGGGAAGTCGGCTCCGGAATTCTTTTCCTTGGTCGGCTGTTTGAGGCACACGTCCACGCCGTTCAACGCTCCGGCCAGATCGTAAAAACCGGCCAGGTTGATCTCCGCGAAGTGATCGATGGGCACGTCCAGGAAGTTACGCACGGTCTGTATCTCCGTACGGCGGCCGGCCTCCCTGCCCTTGCTTTCCAGTTCGGTGTGGTCCTTCACCCCCTGCGCCACGAGCCTGTTTTCCTCGCGCGCCTTGGCAAGGCCGTACGCTTCCTTGATCTTCTGCTTTCCGAAGCCGGGGACATCGACGAGATCGTCGCGCGGCACGGACAGTCCCGTGGCCCGACTTCCGTCGGCGGGCAGATGCAGCAAGATCAGGGTGTTGGTGTTGTAGCCGCCGACATCGCTGCTGGCTCCGGCGTGCAGCTGCTCCAGGAGGTCCTTCGGCAGCGGATTGCCGTTGAGGTCCTTACGGCTGTCCAGGCCCATCAGCAGGATGTTCTGGTCCCCGTGGGACGAGCCGGGGCCTTTGTCACCCAGCGCGTCCGAGGTCCGCACCCCTTTGACGACCTGCGCGTAGACCCAGTACCCCACGGCGGCACCCGCAACAAGCAGGCAGGCGACCGCCACGCCTATCAGCCGCGCCCACCGGACACGCCGCCCGCCGGTGGCTGCCCTCGTACGCCTTCGCCGCCCTGCCATCACTCCTGCACTCCTCCTCGCTCCGACCTCCGGGTGTGGACCGGAGATCTGCATGTGCACAGGAAGAGAGGGAATGCGGACCAGCAGTTCGGGCATTAGGCGCGGATTAGGGCAATTTCTCGTGTGTAAAGTTTTATGCCCATTTGGCCCTTGTGGTCAGCGAATTCTTATAACTCGGTGCTCCTCGTCCGGGCTGGGCATCGGTGTCCCTGCCGGGGGGTGCTGCGGCCCACGTGCTCGTGCCCTGCCTTGTAGGCGAGCCGCCGTGGCGTTATCGGACGGCGTAGTCACCCAGGGCGGGTTCGAGCTGGTCGAAGACCTGGGCGGCTTCGGCGGCGAGGGTCGCGGCGATGTGGTCGTTGTCGTGCCCGGCGAGGGTGAGTTCCTGAATGCGGGAGAACAGCAGGCGGTGGGCGGCGGCGAGTTGGGCGGCCGCGGCACGGGGGGTGATGTCCTCGGGGGCGGCGCCGGTGGCGGTGGCGAGGGCGTCGGCCAGGGCCCGCTCTCGTTGGTCGTGCAGGTCGCGCAGCCGCGTGGTGAGGGTGGGGCTGTCGGCGATCATGCGGGAGAAGTCGGGCCCGGCGAAGCCGGCCACGGCATCGTGTTCTTGGACGGCGGAGCTGAAGGCGCAGCGCAGCGCGGCAAGGGCGGATTCGCCCTCAGTGCGGGTCTCGACGGTGCGGGCGAGGCTCGCGGTGAATGCCTCGTGGTGGTCGAGGGCGATGTCCTCCTTGCGTGCGAAGTAGTTGGTGACGGTCTTCTTGGCGACGCGAGCGGCGATGGCGATCTCCGCGATCGTCGTCTCGTCGAAACCCTTCTGAAGGAAGAGGCGGGTGGCGTGGTCGGAGATCAGCTTCCTGGTCTCCTGCTTCTTGGCCTCGCGAAGGCTCAGCGGCTCAGCACTCATGAGCCAAGTTTATATCCGACGTAAAAATCACCTTGACGGCTGGATGCTCCGCACGTAAATATATACCCGACGTAAAAAACTGCCGGGACCCTGGCGCGGACATACGCCCCCTGCCCCAACTGCCCTGCCTGCCGTACCGCATTGAGGAGAACCCATCAACATCACCGCCTCCACCGTCTCCCTGACCGTCGACGACGTCGCCGCCTCCCGCGACTTTCTGCTCACCCACTTCGGCTATACGCAGGTCACGGCCGCGGACGGCTTCGCCTCGCTGACGCGCGACGACGCCGCGGTGGACATCGTCCTGCTGGAGCGCGGCATCGAGGTCCTGCCGCCGGAGCAGCGCGACCAACGGGCGTCCGGCCTGATCCTGGCCTTCACCGTCACCGGCATCGCCGACCACGAGGAGCGCCTCCGCGCGGCGGGCGCACCCATCACCATGCCCCTGCACGAAGAGCCCTGGGGCGAGCGGCTGTTCCAGGTCACCGACCCCAACGGCGTCGTGCTGCAACTCGTCGAGTGGGCCTGAGGGGGGACCGGGGGCGTTGAACGAACGTGAGGGCATTCGATGAATGCTTCGCTTGCCCGTCTCATGCGGATTCTCCCTCCTCCCCCGGAGGCCAGGGAGAAGGCCTGGGGCCAGGCGGAACAGGCACTCGGCGTTGAACTGCCGACGGACTACAAGGAGTTCCTTCGGGCCTACGGCGGGAGTAACTGGGACGACTACCTCTATGTCCTGGAGCCTGGCTGCCCCAACGAAAACTACGATCTCCTCGAATGGGAAGGCCAGCAAACCGAGGCGCTGGAGGGACTCTGGGAGTTCGAGAAGAAGCCGGACGAGCTGAAGGAAGAAGGGGCTCGGGTCATCCCTTGGGCCACTACAGACAACGGAGAGTGCCTGTACTGGCTCGTCCGGCCGGGCCGGCAACCGGACAGCTGGACCGTCATGGTCAATGAAGCGCGCGGCGAACGCTGGGAGCACTTCTCCTGCTCCTGCACGGAGTTCCTGGCCTCTGCCCTCACGGGCGACCTCCGTTCCAGCGTCCTCTCGTCCCGTTTCCCGCTCGCGGAACACGAGTTCCGACAACTGCGAGCTGTGTAACTCGCTGCCCTGCTGTACCTTCGCCAGAATGGCTTCGACCGGTCCTCGGTCGTGTGTGGACCGGCGAGGGTGCTCGGGTGACGCTCCTACGGGCGACCCGGCCGCGATGGCCGCCGCGGCCGGGCCCGCAACAGTCCGACATCCCCCGGCTGGAGCCCCCAGAGCCAAGAACTGCGGCTCCTCCGCCCCCGTAGCCCAACACTCCGTGAGGGCTAGAGGCGACGCCTAAAATGTGAAGGGCAGGAGGAAGGGGAGTACGGCCACCCTTAGAAGGTGCTATGCCACCCAGCGGTTCGGAGTCGAGTGCACCACCGGCTGGCACGGTGCGCACTGGCGGGACGTCGGAGCGTGACGATGCTCTGCTCAGCGCCGTGGTCCGAGCTGTTGAGGTGACCGGGGCGCATGCGGGCAGTGTGTTCCTGGTGTCGCGCGACCGGCGCTCGCTCGTGCTCAGCGCGGTGTCGGGGACGCCGCCCTCGCTGCTCGGTGGCTGGGAGCGGATTCCGGTGAACAGTGCCATCCCGGTGGCGGTGGCGTACCGATCCGGTCGGACGGTTCATCTGGCCGGAGCTGACGAGACCACGCGGCGGTTTCCGCAGCTCGCCATGGCGTTGCCCTATGCGTTCGGATCGGCTTCCGTGCAGGTGAAGGCGGGGAATGCGGTCTTCGGAGCGATGGCCGTGGTGTGGGCTGCCGAACCGGAGGGGGAAGGGCTGTCGAAGGCGCAGCGACGACGGTTGCGCGCCACGGCCGATCGCCTCGGTGCGGCGCTCGCCGAGCTGAACGCACGCGGCGCGCTGGGGGAGAGCGAGGCGGGAGCCGCCCCGGCGGTGGTGCCGGCGCGACCGGCCCCCGCGGTACGGGTGGGGCTGTTCGACTGGAACCTCGACAACGGAACCCTCGTGGCGGACGACGAGCTCTGCGCGATCTTCGGGATCGCCCCCGCCGAGTTCGACGGGCAGGCGGCCACCCTCGCCGCCAAGATCGACGACGCCGGCCTCCCCGGCCTTCGGTCCGCCGCCCGCACCGCGGTGGAGGAAGGGCATGTGCTGGCGCATGCCCTGCACCTACGGGACGGCGGTGAGCACCGCACCGTCGAGCTGTGGGGGCGCGTACCGGACGCTCCCGACGACCGGCAGACGCGCGCCCACCTGGTGGGCGCCGTTCTCGACGCCGGAACCGGAATGGCCGCCGTGGAGGCGATCGAACGGCTCGCGGACGGCTTCTTCGCACTCGCCCCGGACGGGCGTGTCACCTACGCCAACCACGGCCTCGCGCGCCTGCTGCGGGTCCGCCAGGACGAGTTGCTGGGCCACCGCCCCTGGGACGTGCTGCCGTGGCTGGCCGATCCCGCCTACGAGGACCGCTACCGGGCCACCATGGTCTCCCAGCAGCCGGTTTCCTTCCTCGCCCGCCGGCCACCCGACCAATGGCTGGTGTTCTCCCTCCATCCGGGCTCGCACGGCATGACGGGCTGGGCGGCCCGTCTCCGGGGGCCGCTGCCGGCCGATGCCGGACCGGGCACACCGGTCGCGGAGGAAGTGGCGCTCGGCGCGACGTCGCCCCGCGCCCCTCGCCTGGGCACTCTCTACCGTGTGCTCCAGCTCGGCAGCGCGCTGACCGAGGCGGTGACGGCCCACGAGGTGTGCGATGTGGTCGACGAGCTGCTTCTGCCCGCTTTCGGCGGCCAGCGGATGGCGCTGTACCTCGTGACCGACGGCCGCTTGCAGCTGCTCTCGCAGCGCGGCTACCGCAAGGGCTTTCTCGACCGGTTCGAGGGCGTGCCGCTCCGCCCCGGCCTGCCCGTGTCGGACGCGCTGATCTCCGGGGCTCCGCTGTTCATCGAGTCCCGGCAGGAGTTCGCGCGGGCCTATCCCGGATTCCACGCGAGCGAGTCCGGTTCCTGGGCGTTCCTTCCGCTCATCGCCTCCAGCCGCCCTGTGGGCGCCTGCGTCCTCGGCTTCGACGACGCTCGCCGCTTTCTGGGCGACGACCGCGATCTGCTGACCGCGTTGGGCGGGGTGATCGCCCATGCGCTGCAACGGGCCCGGCTCTACGACGCCGAATTCGCCGTCGCCCACGGTCTGCAGGACGCCCTGCTCCCGCACCGGCTGCCCGCGCTGTCCGACGTCCGTGTCACCGGCCGGTATCTCCCGGGCACGCGCGGTATGGACATCGGCGGCGACTGGTACGACGTCATACCCACCCGGGAGGGTGTCGCGCTCATCGTCGGAGACGTCGAGGGGCACAACGTCGCCGCCGCGGCCGTCATGGGCCAACTGCGCAGTGCGGTACGGGCGTTCGCCACCGCCGGCCACCGGCCGGGCGACGTGATCTCCAGTACCAACCGGCTGCTCCTGGACCTTGACCCAGGGCCCCTCGCCAGCTGCTGCTACGTCCGCCTCGACCCCGGCTCGGGGGTCGCGCGGGTGGTCCTCGCGGGCCACTGTCCGCCGTTGCTGCGCCGGCCCGGCGGACATACGGAGGCGCTGGATCTGCCGTGCGGTCCGCTGCTCGGCGTCACCGGAGCGGCCAACTATCCGGAATCCGACCTGCACTTCCTGCCCGGCTCGATCCTGGCGCTCTATACGGACGGGCTGGTGGAGCGACGCGGGTCGGACGTCGTCACGGGCATCGACCGGCTGCGGGCCTCGTTGGCCCATGCGCGCGCGGCTTCCCTGGAGGAGCTGGCCGACGAGCTTCTGAGGGATGCCCGTGGGTCCCCGAACCGTACGGATGACATCGCGCTGCTGCTCAGCGAGTACGCACCTGCTGCTGCGGTCCGCTGACCGGGAGGACGGGTGCCGCGGCCCCCGCTGGGTGGCCGGCGCCGTGCGGTCAGCGCTCAACCGCTGCCGCCGACTCTCCCCATGAATCGATGCCATTGCTGTGACTTCTCCCGATGAATCGATGACTTTCTGACGACTCTCCCGATGAAACAAGGGCTTCATTGCGTGTCAGCTCGTTCACCATGTGTGCGCAAAAGGTCCGAATAGCGGGCGTTCACCTCCTGTGCGCACGTGCCCCTTCACACTCTTGGGGCTCACCGAACGTCTCACGTAATGAACAGGCACGACCATGAGTCGGACATTCACCCGGTCCCCCCAGGACCCCCCGCAGGCAGCGCAGCACGGCGAGGCCGTGTTGTCGCACGGCCTCAAGCAGCGCCATCTGTCGATGATCGCGCTCGGCGGGGTCATCGGCGCGGGGCTCTTCGTAGGCTCCGGGGTCGGCATCGCCGCGGCCGGGCCGGCCATCGTGCTCCTCTTCGTGGCCACCGGCGCGCTGGTCATGCTGATCATGCGGATGCTCGGCGAGATGTCCGCGGCCCGGCCCTCCACCGGCTCGTTCTCGGTGCATGCCGAGGAGGAACTCGGCACGTGGGCAGGCGCCACCTCGGGCTGGATGTACTGGCTGATGCTCTGCGCCGGCGTGGCCGCCGAGGCCACTGCGGCAGGCACGATCATGCACACCTGGGTGCCGTTCATCCCGGCCTACGGCTGGGTGGCGATCTTCATGGTGTTCTTCTGCGCCAGCAATCTGACCGCGGTCAAGAACTTCGGCGAGTTCGAGTTCTGGTTCGCCGCCATCAAGGTCACCACGATCGTCGCCTTCCTGGTGCTGGGCGTGCTCGGCATCCTCGGGGTGTTCGGCGACGCACCCGGCACCA
The DNA here is from genome assembly GCF_900221035.1 of Streptomyces sp. 2323.1. NCBI lineage: Bacteria > Bacillati > Actinomycetota > Actinomycetes > Kitasatosporales > Streptomycetaceae > Streptomyces > Streptomyces sp. 2323.1. The sequence continues at coordinate 7,391,827 of NZ_LT907981.1, forward strand.
GCCATCTCACCGGCCACGGCGGCTTCTTCCCGACCGGCGCCGCCGGGCTCGCCGCCGGCCTGCTGACCACCATTTCCGGGTTCGCCGGTCTGGAGACCGTCACCATCGCGGCGGCGGAGTCCGACGACCCGAGCCGGAATGTGGCCCGCGCCGTCCGTACGGCCGTCTGGCGCATCGCCGTCTTCTACATCGGCTCCATGGCCGTGGTCGTCACCCTGGTGCCGTGGAACAACCCGAAGGTCGCTACCGAGGGCCCGTACGTCACCGTCCTCGACCAGATCGGCATCCCGGCAGCCGGCACGATCATGCAGATCGTGGTGCTGCTGGCACTGCTCTCCGCGATGAACGCCAACATCTACGGCTCGTCGCGCATGGCGTACTCCCTCGTCCACCGGGGCCAGGGCCCGAGTTTCCTGGGCAGGGTCACCCGGGGTGTGCCGGCGGCGGCCGTGGTGGCGTCCTGCCTGTTCGGCTTCGCCGCCGTGATCGCCGGGATCGTCTGGCCGACCACCGTGTTCGCCTGGCTGCTGAACATCGCGGGCTGCTCGGTGCTGGTCGTCTGGTCCATCGTCTGCCTCACCCAGCTGAGGATGCGCCGCCGTCTGGAGCGCGAGGCACCCGAGCTGCTCTCGGTGCGGATGTGGGGCTTCCCCTATCTGACCTGGGTGGCGTTCGCCGCCATCCTCGGCGTCTTCGCCGTCATGGCCGCAAGCGCAGACGGCCGTCAGCAGCTCGCCGGCACGGCCGCCGTGGTAGCGGTGCTGGCCGGTGCAGGCCACCTCAAGCAGCGCCGCGACCGGCGGGCCACCGTCACCGACTGAGCGGCAGTCATCCGGCAGCAGGTCCGGGGCCTCGGCCGTGCACGCGCACGGCCGAGGCCCCGGACTTTCCTGTTACACCTGCGCGCTCAGCTCACGGCAGCGCCGAACCACTTCGGCAGCTGGCCGAGCAGCTCCTGCTGCTCTTCACCGACCCACGCCACGTGCCCGTCCGGCCGCAACAGCACCGCGGGCACGTCCAGTTCCTCGCTGACGTCGACGACGTGGTCGACCCGATCCCCCCACCCCGCCACCGAGAGCCGGCCGGTCTGGTCGAGCAGCAGCCCGCGGCCGCCGTGCATCAGCTCGTAGAGGCGACCCCGCTTCAGCCCCACGTCCCGCATCCGCCGGCCGAGCAGTGCGTGGCCCTCGCCGAAGTCGTAGTGGACCCCGACCGCGGTGATCATCTCGGTCACGTACCGGTTCACCTCCTCGAAGTCCAACAGCTCCGAGAACAGCTCCCGCAGCGCGGTCGTACCCGGATCGGTCCCCATCAGCGTGATCTGCGCGCGGGTGTTGTGCAGCACGGCGGTGCCCACCGGGTGCCGTTCGGCGTGATAGCTGTCCAGCAGCCCCTCCGGTGCCCAGCCGTTGACCTCGGCGGCCAGCTTCCAGCCGAGGTTGAACGCGTCCTGGACCCCGAGGTTGAGCCCCTGCCCGCCGGTCGGCGGGTGGATGTGCGCCGCGTCGCCGGCCAGCAGCACCCGGCCGACCCGGTAGTGCTCGGCCTGCCGGGTGGCGTCGCCGACCCGGGACAGCCAGCGCGGCGAGTGCGCGCCGAAGTCCGTGCCCGCGACGGCCCGCAGCTGCTGCTTGAACTCGTCGAGGGTCGGCGCGGTCGTCCGGTCCTCGGCCACCCCTGCGGCGGGCACGACGATGCGGTACACGCCCTCGCTCCCGTCCACGTCGGGAATGGCGCCGAACCGCAGTTGGGTCTTGCGGACTTCCTCGACGACGGCGGCAATCGTCGCCGGATCCGCGGTCACCTCCATGTCACCCAGCATCGTCTCGACCTTGGCGGGCTCACCGGGGAAGCCGATGCCGACCAGCTTGCGCACCGTACTGCGGCCGCCGTCACAGCCGACGAGGTAGCGCGAGCGCAGCCGCGTGCTGCCCTCTCCCTCGGCGGCTGCGCCCCCATTGGCCAGCTCGACGGTCACCCCGTGCTCGTCCTGGCTCAGCCCGACCACTTCGCAGCCGCGCCGGATCTCGGCGCCGAGCTCGACAGCGCGCTCGGTGAGCAGCCGTTCGGTGACGGTCTGCGGCGTCGCAAGGCCGTACGGGTGCGCGGTGTCCAACCGGTCCGGCCACGGCTTCATCAAGCCCGCGAAGAGACTGCCGACCTTGAACTGCTCGCTGACCGCCTGGAACCGGTCGAGCAGACCGCGTTGGTCCATCATCTCGACGCTGCGCGTGTGCAGGCCCCGCCCGCGGGACTGTCGCGTCGGCTCGGTCAATTTCTCCAGCACGACCGTGCGCACCCCGGCCAGCCGCAGCTCGCAGGCGAGCATCAAGCCGGTCGGTCCACCGCCGGCAATGATCACGTCGAACATCCCAATCCCCCTGTGTTTGTGCAGGTTATGGCTTCGGCGGGTGATTCTGCGGCACGACCGGGGCCTTGCCGCAAGCCCCCCTGTGCGCTATACCTTGAGAGTGGCAAGGAGTGGTTTGACCTCCTTGCCTTTGTTTTTGCCGCGGCCTTTGCCGGTGCGTTTGCCGCTGCGTTTACCTCTGCCTTTTGCCGGCCGCTGTGCCTGCGCGGGGAGTTCGCCGTAATTCAGGAAGAAATCCGGTCGTGGGCACGCGGGACGGCGGCGAGGACTGCGGCGAGTGCGACGGTGGCGTCGAGGAGGGCACGGGAGCGAGCCGTGATGTACGCGTCCCGGGCCGCGAGTGCGGCTTCGACGTCTTCTGAACGGTGCCCGCGCCGCAGTTGCGGCATCAGTGCCCGGAGCGGGGCGATGCGGTACCCGGCCGTCCGCAGCTGGTGGACGATCCGGGCGTCCCGGGTGTGGGCCGGTGAGTACCGTCGCGTTCCTCGCGGGGAGAGCCGGTCGGGAACCACCAGCCCCTCGGCGTCCCAGTGCCGCAAGGTCGAGGGGCGCACTCCTAGCGCGGCGGCAAGTTCGGAGACGCTCATCGCATCCGAGGGGCGTACGTCGCCGATCGGCTCGGCGGAGATCGCCGCGGCGGCCTCCTTGGCGAGGGCGAGGTCCGTACGCTCCCGGTCGAGTCGGGCGTGTGCCGCGTCGAGGAGGGCAAGTACCTGCGAGGTCGGGCACTCATGGACGGCGCGAACGATCCGCTTGGCCTCCACCGGACCCGTGGCGGCCGCGAGGGCTCGGTAGGCCAGCGCGGAGTGGAGGTGAATCTCGCCGTAGCGCCGGTAGCCCGCGGCTGTGCGCGTCGCCGGCGGCAGTACACCGTCTCGTTCGAGATTGCGGACCTGTTGGACGGAGTACCCGGCACCTCGCGCGACATCGACCGTACGCAGGGCCGACGACTTGAGAGTTGACACCCGCAGCTCCTTCGTCTTCCGGCGCGAAGTCTCCACAAGCACCTTAATGAAACGCTTGAGCACATGACCATGGACGAGATCATCAGCTTCGTGGCAGACCTCGATGGAGTCCTGGCCGTCAGGCCGGGACCGGACGACGGCTCACCGGAGATCAGCTGGGGGGATACCTACTTCTTCTACTCTCCTGACGGCGTCGTACCGCCGGCGACCCAACCCTTCGCGACGATCGTGACGAAGGACTACCCGGGCGACGAGAGTGCGCGCCTGCACCGCCCGGATACGTTCCGCGTCAATATCGCCGCCGGGAAGGAATCCTTCCGCCACTGGACCGGCCACGCGCCGCGCGAACCAGCGAGCAACGACGACCCCGGCGCCGCGGACGCCGTGCGGGCACACCCCGTCTACGGCTCCCTCGGCTGGCTCGCGGTGGTGAATCCGGGCCGGCGGACGGATACGGCAGTCCGCGAGCTGCTCCGTACCGCCCATCACCTCGCACGTGCGCGCGCTGAGCGGCGAAAGGGGGCAACAACCGCTCACCCGTACACCATCCCCCGGGCATCAGCGTAGGCCTCCCGGATCCTGCGCCCGGGCGAATCATCGGCCGGTGCCGGCACCTCTCGGGCCGCGGCGAGCGGCCAGTGCGGCGGCTCGGGAGTGCCGGCGAGGGCCCAGGCGGCCTGGCGGGCCGCGCCCAGGGCGACGTACTCCTCGGGTTGGGGCACGGTGACCGGGGTTCCGAAGATTTCGGCGGCGATCTCGCCGACCACAGGGGCTTTGGCCGCCCCTCCGATGATGAGGACGCGCCGGGCGCTGACGTCCTGGGCGCGCAGCCGGTCGAGGGCGTCGGCCATGTTGCACAGCATGCCTTCGACGGCTGCCCGGGCGAAGTTCGGGGGGTGCATGTTCGCCTTGCGCATGCCCATCAGACTGCCCGCGGCCTCGGGGAGGTTGGGGGTGCGCTCGCCGCCCAGATAGGGGAGCAGGACGAGGCCGCCGGCGCCGGGCCCGGCCTCGCGGGCGAGGGGGCCGAGGTCGTCGAGGGCGATGCCGAGCATGCGGGCGGTGGAGCTGAGGACCCGGGCGGCGTTGAGGGTGCACACCAGCGGCAGGAAGCGGCCGGTGGCGTCCGCGAAGCCGGCGACGGCGCCGGTGGGGTCGGCCGCGCAGTGGTCGGAGAGGGCGAAGGCGGTGCCGCTGGTGCCCAGGGAGATGACGACGTCGCCGGGCTGGATGCCCAGGCCCAGCGCCGCGCCCATGTTGTCGCCGGTTCCCGGTGCCACCAGGGCTCCGTGCGGAGTGCGGCCGGCCGCCTCGTACGGGCCGAGCACGCGGGGCAGTTCGGGGGTCCGGTCGCCGAAGGCGAGGGCGAGGAGGTCGCGGCGGTAGGCGCCCTCGGCCGGTGACCAGTAGCCGGTGCCGGAGGCGTCCCCGCGGTCGGTGACCGGTTCGGCGCGCGTGCCGGGGCCGCCGCACAGCTGCCAGGTCAGCCAGTCGTGCGGCAGCAGCACCCGGTCGGTGCGGTCCGCGAGGTGCGGTTCGTGCTCGGCCAGCCAGCGCAGCTTGGCGACGGTGATGGCCGCGACCGGTACGGTGCCGACCGCCTCGGCCCATTTCTCCGGCCCGCCGAGGTCAGCGACGAGATCCGTCGCGGCCTGCGCGGAGCGGGTGTCGTTCCACAGCAGCGCGTCGCGCACCGGCCGTCCGGCCGCGTCGAGGGCCACCAGACCGTGCTGCTGCCCCGCGACCGCGAGGGCATCCACGTGTTCCAGCAGGCCGTTGCCCGCTTCGAGGAGCGCCTGCCACCACGCTTCGGGGGCGACCTCGGTGCCCTCGGGATGGGCGGCGCGGCCCCGGTGCAGTACCTCCCCGGTGTCGGCGTCGCAGACGACGACCTTGCAGGACTGGGTGGAGGAGTCCACCCCGGCAACTGTGGGCATGACGTTGTCGCTTTCGCTTCCGTGCAAAGAGACGAAGGGGGAGGGGAGTTCAGGCCTGGGGGCGGAGCTGGATCTTGCGGCCGGAGCCGTCCCGGAAGGTCTGCAGGGCGGCGCCGAAGTCGTCGAGTCCGAAGCTGTGGGTGATCATCGTGTCGGCGTCGATGACCCCCTTCGCCATGAGGTCCACGGCCCGCCCGAAGCTGTGCAGGACGGCCATCGACCCGACGATGGTGATCTCGTCGTTGTAGACGCGGAACGGGGAGAAGGACGCCTTGGACGCGGACGGCGCGACGCCGAACTGCTGGAAGGTGCCGCCGCGGCGCACCCGGGTCAGGCCGTCCTCGATGACGGGGATGACGCCGGTGCAGTCGATGACCGTCTCCCAGCCCTGCGGCCGGTCCAGGTCCGACGCGCTTGCCGCAGTGGCGTCCGCGCCGAGGCGTTCGGCGATCTCCAGGCGGTCCTTGTTGATGTCGACGACCGAGAGCGAGGCCGCGCCCGCGGCCTTGGCGAGCTGGAGCATCATCAGTCCCATGGTGCCCGCGCCGTAGATGAGGTAGTGGTCGCCGAGGCGGCGGGGCAGGACGTCGAAGCCGCGTACCGCGCACGACAGCGGCTCGATCAGCGTGCCCTGCGCGACGTCGACGCTCGAAGGCAGCCGGTAGCAGTTGGCGGCCGGCACCTTGACGTACTCGGCCATCGCACCGTCCACGGTGTCACCGATCGCGCCCCAGTTCTCGCACAGGTTGCCGTGCCCGATGGAGCAGTAGTGGCAGGCGCCGCAGAACAGGGACGGGTCGACCGCGACCTGTTCACCGGTGCGCAGACCGGTCACTCCGGCCCCCAGCGCGACGATCTCTCCGGTGAACTCGTGGCCGGGAATGATCGGGTACGGCGTGGGCGCGAACTCCCCCTGGACGATGTGCACATCGGTGCCGCAGATGCCCACCGCGGCGGGCGCCACGAGCACCTCACCGGGGCCCGGGGTGGGGTCATCGACGGTGGTGACCTCGTAGTGCTCGGGGGTGTGGATGACGACAGCACGCATGGATCGGGGCCTTTCTCGGGGGTGCGCCAGGGGGTGCGCTCGGGGGCGGGGAGCCTCGGCTCGGGCCGGTTCAGCTCTGGGGTTCGACGGTGCGGACCTCGACGCCGAGGTCCCGGACGGGCTTCAGTTCGCGCTCCGGTGTTCCGGTGTCGGTGACCAGCAGGTCGTAGCCGCTGACATCGCCGTAGGCGTAGGTGGCGGTGCGGCCGAACTTGCTGTGGTCGACGGCGAGTACGGCGCGGTCGGCGGCCTGCAGATACGCCTGCTTGGACTCCGCGTAGGCGCGCACCGGATGGAAGAGCCGGCCGTCGCGGACCGAGGTGGCGGTGACGAAGGCGACGGTGGCGCGGATGTCCTCCAGCTGACGCCGGGTCTGCGGGCCCGCGCAGGACTCGAAGTCCTCGTAGAAGCGGTCGCCCAGCAGCGTCACCTCGGCCGGCGAGGCCGCCAGGAGGTAGGTGATGCGCAGCGAGTTGGTGATCACGCGGATCCCGTCGACGGTGGCGAGCCGGCGGGCGAGCGGGAAGAGGGTGGAGCCGCAGTCGATCAGCACCGTGTCACCGGGGGAGACCTCGTCCACGAGTGCGTCCGCGATGGCGTTCTTCACCGCGACATTGGTGTTCTCCCGGAACCGCAGCGCGCTCTCCATGGCGACGTTGGAGAAGGCCGTCGCCACTCCGCGGCCCTTGCGCAGCAGTTGCCGCTCGTGGAGGTTGTCCAGGTCCCGGTGCATGGTCATCACGCTGACCTGCATGCGCGCGGCGAGGTCGGCGATGCGGATCTCCCCTTCCTGGGCGACATGGCGCAGCACCGCCTGACGGCGCTCCTCCACCTCGGCCTCGGAGCCGCGGCTCGCTCTCATCGTGGGCATCCCCCGTTCGTTTCGCGACGGTCTTCCGCCGTGTTCTCACCCTAGAACATCACACACTTTATGTGAAGCTCTTGAAATTCTCTGTGAGGTTGTTCAGTCTGATGGCCACCAACGGGCGAACGCCCGGCCCCTCAGGAGGTCCCCGCTGTGCTGCGCACACCCCAAGAGCGCGATCCGTCGCTGCCCCGCCCCGCCGTCCTCGGGATCCCCCGAGCCCTCATATGGGGCTATATCGGCGTCCTGCTCTTCATGATCGGCGACGGGGTGGAGACCAGCTATCTGCCCACGTACTTCAAGACCGACCTCGGCTTCGCGGAGGCGGGCGTCGGCATCATCTTCACGGTGTACGGCGTCACCGCCGCGGTGGGTGCCTTCCTGGCGGGCGGGCTCTGTGACCTGTGGGGGCCGCGCCGGGTGATGATGACCGGCGCCCTGTGCTGGGCGGTCTGCCACACCCTGCTGCTCGCGGTCGCCGTCCCCGCCCACTCCTACTGGCTGATCCTGCTCACCTACGGCCTGCGCGGCTTCGGATATCCGTTGTTCGCCTACGGATTCATGGTCTGGATCATGGCGGGCGCCCCGGAGCGGCAGCTCGGCAAGGCGCTCGGCTGGTTCTGGTTCTGCTTCACCATGGGCTACCCCGTCATCGGCTCCGCCCTGGTCTCCGCCCTCAAGCCCACCATCGGCTTCTACCGCACGCTGTGGGTGTCCCTCGCGATGATCGTCGCCGGCGCCCTGGTCGTCCTGCTCCTGCTGCGCGAACGCACCGGATTCCAGGGCCTGTCCAGGGGGCCGGAGCGGGTCGGCCTGCCGCGTACCTTCCTGGGCTGTTTCACCATCATGTTCGCCAAGCCGCGCGTCGGCATGGGGGCGGTGGTCCGGCTCATCAACACCACCTCGCAGTTCGGGGTGTGGGTCTTCCTCCCGCTCTTCCTCGTCGATCGGATCGGCTTCCGCCCGCAGGAGTGGGCCTCGCTGCTGATCGTCATGATGGTCAGCAACCTCGCCTGTGTCGTCACCTTCGGCGCGCTCGGTGACCGGTGGAGCCGGCGCAAGACCGTCGCCTGGCTCGGGGGTGTGGTCTCCGCGCTCGCCTGTCTGGCGCTGTATTACGTGCCCGAGGCCGCCGGGCACCACTACCTCGCCGTCGCGATCGCGGCCGGCGCGCTGGGCGTCGGCATGGCCGGGTACGTGCCACTGCCGCCGCTGATGACCTCGCAGGATCCGGAGCGCAAGGGCCAGATCATGTCGGCGTACACGCTGGGGGCCGGCGCCAGCATGGCCTTCGGTCCGCTCATCGGCACGGTCTTCATCGGCGTGATCGGCATCGGGGGAGTCATGTGGATCTATGCCGCCCTGCATCTGCTCAGCACCGTCCTCGTGCTGGGCATGAAGGCGCCGTCCGAGCCGCAGCAGGAGCCGGGTGGGCACGCCGATGCGCACCGGGAGGAGCCGCAGCCGGTGGGCGCGTTGACAGCGCCCTCCAGGGGTCTTTAATGGAGAAAAGGTGCATATGAGGCGTACGCGCTCATGCGAGCACCGACGGCGCAGCGTCCAGAAAGGCCAGGCCTGCCATGCGTACCCACCACACCGGCCCGGAGTACCTGGTCCAAACGGCTGCGATGGCCCGGAGGTTCTACCTCGAAGGCAAATCCAAGATGGAGATCGCCGAGGAATTCGGCATCAGCCGGTTCAAGGTGGCCCGGACCCTGGAGACCGCCCTCCGCGACGGCCTGATCCGGCTGGAGATCCGCCTGCCCGCCGAACTCGACGCCGACCTCTCCGACGCCCTGCGCACGCGATTCGGCCTGCGGCACGCCATCGTCATCGACTCGCGGCAGGAGGTCCCGGACGACACCGTGGAGGCCACCCGCCGCCTCGGCGCGGTCGCGGCCGACCTGCTCGCCGAGATCGTCACCGAGAACGATGTCCTCGGGCTCGTCTGGGGCCCCGAGATCGAGGCCCTCGGCCTCGGGCTGACCACACTCGCCCGCTGCACGGTCGTCCAGCTGTGCGGGGTGACCCCGCTGCGGCCCGTGAACAAGACGGCGGTGGAGGCGGTACGCCGGGCCGCCACCATTTCGCGCGGCGTCGTCCACCCCATCTACGCACCGCTGCTGCTGCCCGATGCGACGGCGGCCCGGATGCTGCGGGAGCAGCCCGGCGTGGTCGACGCGATCCGCCACTTCAGCCGGCTGACCAAGGCCGTGGTCACCGTCGGCGGATGGGGGCCGGGGCTCTCCACCGTGTTCGACGCGCTCAGTGACGCCGAACGTGAGGAGTACCGCAGCCGCGGAGTATGCGCCGAAGTCGCGGGTCATCTGCTCGATGCGGAAGGACGCATCATCGTCCCCGAACTCACCGAACGGGTCATTGCCATCAGCTTCGACGAATTGCGCAAGGTGCCCGAGGTGATTCTGCTGGCCGACGGCATCGAACGGGCAACCGCTGCCTCGGCGGCGGTGAAGACCGGTCTCTTCAACGGCGTGGTCACCGACGCCAGGGTGGCCGAAAGCTTGCTCTGAACGCGGGAACCGTGCGCTTGTCGTCCGCCGGCAGGGGCACGTTCGCGCCCCGAGGCGATAGACCTGGTGCCGGCAGAAGTGGGCGGGGTGAAAGGTGCCAGCCGTGAGAGCACGACGCCGTGGTCGGGCCGGACGAGGCCGCCCCGGTCACCTCGTCCGGCAGGCCGCCGTGACCCTGGCCGTGGTGCTGGCGGCAGGCGGCTGCTATCGGGGCGCCGGCGATGTCGGCAACAGCGGCAAGAACACCCTCAACGTGCTGATGGTGAACAACCCGCAGATGGTGGATCTGCAGCGGCTCACCGCCGAGCACTTCACCAAGGAGACCGGCATCAAGGTGAATTTCACGGTGCTGCCGGAGGACGATCTGCGCGACAAGATGAGCCAGGACTTCTCCAGCCAGGCCGGGCAGTACGACGTGGCGAGCCTGAGCAATTACGAGACGCCGATCTACGCCCGTAACGGCTGGCTGACCGACCTGGGTGCGCGGGCCGCCAAGGACCGCGCCTTCGACCAGGGCGACATCCTCTCCCCGGTCCGCAAGTCCCTGACGGCCGCCGACGGCAAGGTCTACGCGGAGCCGTTCTACGGCGAGTCGTCGTTCCTGATGTACCGCAAGGACCTGCTCAAGGCCGCCGGGCTGACCATGCCGGCCAAGCCCACCTGGCGCCAAGTCGCCACGATGGCCGCCAAGTTGGACGGCATCCGCAAGGGCGTCAAGGGGATCTGTCTGCGCGGGCAGCCCGGCTGGGGACAGCTGATCGCCCCGCTGACGACCGTGGTGAACACGTTCGGGGGGACGTGGTTCACCAAGGACTGGCGGGCGCAGGTCGACAGCCCTGCCTTCGCCGCGGCCACCCGGTTCTATGTCGATCTGGTGCGCCAACACGGCGAGCCGGGCGCCCCGCAAGCCGGCTACACGGAGTGCCTCAATGACATGCAGCAGGGCAAGGTGGCGATGTGGTACGACGCGACGGCCGGCGCCGGTTCGCTGGAGAGCGGCGAGTCCAAGGTCGCCGGGAAGGTCGGCTACGCACCGGCGCCGGTGGAGAGGACCGCCGTCTCGGGCTGGCTCTACACCTGGGCATGGGGGCTGCAGAAGGCCAGTAAGCACCAGGACGCGGCGTGGAAATTCATCTCCTGGGCCTCCAGCAAGAAGTACGAACAGTTGGTGGGCCGGGAGCTGGGCTGGTCGAAGGTGCCGGGCGGCAAACGGGCGTCGCTCTACCGCAACCCGCAATACACCGCGTCCGCCCGGGCCTTCGCCGGCCCGACCGAGCGGGCGATCAGTACGGCCCGGCCCGACGACCCGGGGGTCCAGCCCCGGCCCGTGCCCGGCATCCAGTTCGTGGACATCCCCGAGTTCGCCGACCTGGGTACGAAGACCAGCCAGGAGATCAGTGCGGCCATTGCCGGCAAGCAAAGCGTGGCCGCCGCACTCCGGCACGGCCAGCGACTGGCGGCGGAGGTGGCCCTTGTCTACGCAGGCCACTGACGCCTCGGCGTCCGGCCCGCACGGTGCCGTGGACGCCCGCAGCCGTGCGGCCATGGACCGGGCCACGGTGCGGGCCCGCCGGGCGCCCCTCCTCCCCGCCCTGCTCTTCCTCATCATCGTCACCCAACTCCCGTTCGTGACGACCGCGGTGATCTCCTTCCTCCGCTGGAACGCACTCGCCCCCCAGAACCGCGGCTTCGCCGGCTTCGACAACTACCGGGCCGTCTTCACCGACCCCGCGCTGCGCAGTGCGGTAGTGACCACGATCCTGCTGACGGTGACCGTGGTCCTGGTCAGCCTGCTGCTCGGGCTGGGCCTCGCGCTGCTGCTCGACCGGCGCTTCCACGGCCGCGGCCTCGTCCGCACCCTGCTCATCACGCCGTTTCTGATCGTGCCGGTCGCCGCGGCCCTGCTGTGGAAGCACGCCCTGTTCAACACCTCCTACGGCCTCCTCAACGGCGTTCTGACCTGGCTGTGGGGCCTGTTCGGCAGCGACAGCCCGCCGCAGCCGGACTGGATGACCGGTGCTCCGCTCGTCGCGGTGGAGGTGACGCTGATCTGGCAGTGGACGCCGTTCATGATGCTGATCCTGCTCGCCGGACTGCAGAGCCGGCCCGCCGACGCCGTCGAGGCCGCCCTGGTGGACGGCGCCTCCGCGTTCGACATCTTCCGCTATCTGACGCTGCCGCATCTGCGCCGCTACCTGGAACTCGCCGCCCTGCTCGGGACGATCTACCTCGTCCAGAACTTCGACGCGGTCTTCACCCTCACCTCCGGCGGCCTGGGCACCGCCAACCTCCCGTACACGATCTACCAGACCTTCTACCAGGCCCACGACTACGGGCTGGCGTCCGCACAGGGCGTCGTCGTGGTGATCTGCTCCCTGATCGTGGCCGCCTTCGCGCTGCGTACGGTCTCGTCCCTGCTGCGCGAGGAGGGCAGCCGATGACCGGCCTGCTGCGCGCCGTCCAGCGGCTGCCGGCCGCCGCCCGGCGCCGGCGTCGCAGGCACACGTATCTGGTCCTGCTGGCCTGGCTGTGCGGACTGCTCTTCTTCGTGCCCGTCGCCTGGATGGTGCTCACCTCCCTGCACAGCGAGACGGATGCGGCGACCAACCCGCCCAGCCTCGGCGCTCCGCTCACCCTGCACGGCTACCGCGAGTTCTTCGGCGAGGGCAGCGGCGTCAGTCCCTGGCCCCCGCTCCTCAACTCGCTGACCGCCTCGGTGGTTTCCACGCTCCTGGTCCTCGCCCTGGCCGTCCCCGCGGCCTACGCCCTGTCCATCAAACCGGTGCGCAAATGGCGCGACGTCCTCTTCTTCTTCCTCTCCACGAAAATGCTGCCGCTGGTGGCCGCACTGCTCCCGCTCTACCTCGTCGCACAGCACACCGGAATGCTCGACAACGTCTGGCTGCTGGTCCTCCTCTACACCGCGATGAATCTGCCGATCGCGGTATGGATGATGCGTTCGTTCCTCGCCGAGATTCCGGTGGAAATGCTGGAGGCCGCCGCGATCGACGGCGCGGGTCTGGCCACGACGCTGACCCGGATCGTCGCCCCGGTCGCCCTCCCCGGCCTGGCCGCAACGGCCCTGATCTCCTTCATCTTCAGCTGGAACGAACTGCTCTTCGCCCGGGTCCTGACCGGCGTCGTCGCCGGCACCGCGCCGGTGTTTCTGACCGGCTTCGTCACCAGCCAGGGCCTCTTTCTGGCGAAGGTGTGCGCCGCCGCCACGTTCATCTCCCTTCCCGTGCTCCTCGCCGGATTCGCCGCCCAGGACAAGCTCGTCCAGGGCCTCTCGCTCGGCGCCGTGAAATGACCTGGCGCGGCTCACCGGGCAGCGTCGATCTGCTGCGCACCGTCACGAATTCCGGCCGAAACTGCTCGTCTGAGCATGAGTTGCTCATGTTTCAAAAGAGGCCTCGAAAACCATTGACATCGCCCTTTGCGGATCTTTAATGGGGAGTAATTGCATATATGAGCTGTGGATGCTCATCTGAGCAAAAGCGGCGAATGCTGCAAACGCGGCCGGGTGGATCGCGCGCTTGCTTGTTTGAAGGGTTAAGGAAATGACTGCAGTGGCTGAATTCGCCATCCCGTGGGATGTCGAACTTCCTTCTGTCTCGCTCACGTTGCCGGCAGTCCTGTCCTCCGCCAGGAAAGCCCGGAACTTCACCGCGGAGTCCCTGCGGTTCTGGGGCGAGAGCGAAGACCTCATCGATTCCGCCGTGCTGATCGTCTGCGAGCTGGCCACGAACGCCATTCGCCACGGAGCGCGGCTGCCGGCCGCCTACGGGCGCGAACGGGGGACGGATGCCGTGACCACTCTCCGGCTCGCCCTGCAGGCCGACGTGCTGCACATCGAGGTGCATGACGGGTCCATGATCCTGCCGGTCCAGCGCGCCGCCGGCCATGACGAGGACTGCGGACGCGGCATGCAGATCATCGCGGCGCTCGCCGAGTCCTGGACCTGCGGCCGCGACCCCGAGGGCGGCAAGTGGGTCCGCGCGACCCTCTCGCGTGGGGGCGGGGCTGCTGACGGGTGAGCCCGCGGTCCTTTCAACTGACCACGTTTCAAAGGGTTTTGACTGTCTGATCGGCCCGCCGGTCACGTCCGGCCCGCCACCGGACTCACGCGGCTCACCCGGTGTCCCCACCGGTCCCGGCCGGTCGCCGCCCCGCCGGGACCGTCCGCGGAAACCTCGCGGCTCCCACTTCGCGCCGAGCGCCTCAGGGGAGCGGACCGTGGCTGCGGTCCGGCCCGGCCTCCGGCCCTCGCCCGATATCAGACGTAAAATGCCCCTATGTGGATGCTTGGTGTGGCCGGTGCGGCGGGTCGTTGCCAGAGTTGGTCGGCCGGCTGATGCGCCGGGCGGTGGCGGTGGACCGGCAGGTCGGGACGAGTTGGGCGCAGACCGGTGCCGCCCTGGATATCGCTGCCGAGGCGGCGCGCAGTCGTTTCGGACGCGTACGGGCCGCCACCGTGCACGCCGACGGGGGCGGGTGACGGCGGTGCAGGGTCTCTTCGGGGGCGCCGCAGCCGGGGGCTCCGACATGCTGCTGGAGGCTCCCTTGGTGCAGGCCGTGCAGGAGGCGGACGCTGCCGGGGGGCTGGTCTACCTGTTGCCCCCGGGCGCCGATCATCTGCAACTGACCGTGCTGACCGGGATCTCCCGGCGGATCGTCGCCCCCTGGGAGCAGGTGTGGCTGACGGCCCGGGCTCCGGTGGCCGATGCCGTCCGGGAGCGGCGGCTGGTATGGCTGCACGACTACGAGGAGGTGGCGCGCCGGTATCCGCGGACCGCGCTGCTGCTGCCTGAAGCGTTCGCGGTGGCCATCGCGCCGATCACCACGGATACGGCCGTGTGGGGCGGGCTGGCGTTGATGTGGCCCGGCGCGCACCCGCCGGAACTGGCCCAGCAGGAGGCCGACGCGCTCCAATCCTGTTGCCGGCGCCTGGGGCTGCTGCTGGAGCGGGCCGCCGACAGCGACCACCCGGTACTGCCCGGCCGGGAGCCACGGTTGATCCCGACACTGCGGGCCCGCGCTCCCGCGGCGGCCGAGGCGCTGGCCGCGTTCGACTTCGCTGAACGGCTCCCCGAGGGCTGCTGTGCGCTGGATCTGGACGGCCGGATCACCTTCGTCACCGCTGGCGCTGCCGAGCTGGTCGGCGCCGAGATCCCCGATCTGCTGGGCGCTCTGCCCTGGGAGGCCCTGCCCTGGCTGGACGATCCGGGCTTCGAAGACCACTACCGGGCCGCCGTGATCAGCCGTCGGTCCCTCTCCTTCACCGCGCTGCGCCCGCCGGACCGCCGGCTGTCCTTCGAGCTCCATCCGGACGCCGGCGGTCTCAGCGTCCTGATCACCCCGGCCGCCGGGTCCGACTCCGCCGGCACCCCGCCACCGCGTCATGCGCCGGAGCCCGCGGCCCCGGGCCGGGCGAATGTGCTCTACCACCTGCTGCACCTGGCCGCCACGCTCGCCGAAGCGGTCGGGGTCCGGGACGTGATGGAGCGGGTCGCCAGCCAGCTCATGTCGGCCTTCGACATCCAGGCCCTGGCATTGCTGACGGCCGAGGAGGGCCGGCTGCGCGTCATCGGCCAACGCGGCTTCACCGCCACGCTCATGGCCCGCTTCGACGCCACCCTCCTGACCGACGAGACCCCCGGCGTCCAGGCCCTGACCAGTGGCGTTCCCAGCTTCTTCGCGACCACTGAGGACCTCGTACGGGCCTACCCACACGTGGTGGTCCTCGAGGACATCGCCGCATGCGCCTTCTTCCCCCTGATCGCCTCCGGCTCCCCCGCCGGATTGCTGGTGCTCGGCTACGACCGGCCCTTCCCCTGGACGCCGCAGGAACGGGCCGTGCTCACCTCTCTCGCCGGCCTCATCGCGCAGGCCCTGGACCGCGCCATCCTCTACGACGCCCAACACCACCTCGCCCGCAGCCTGCAAGCGGGCCTGCTGCCGACCGTCCTTCCCGCCGTCCCGGGCCTGGACGTGGCCGCCCGCTATCTTCCCGCCGGCCGCACGATCGATGTCGGCGGCGATTTCTACGATCTGGTCCGCCTCGATGCCCACACCGCTGCTGCAACCATCGGCGATGTCCAGGGCCACAACGTCAACGCCGCCGCCCTCATGGGCCAGGTACGTACCGCCGTGCACGCCACCGCCGGCGCACCCCCCGGCGAAGTCCTCGCCCGCACCAACCGACTGCTCACCGACATGGACGCCAGCCTGTTGACCAGCTGCCTCTACGTCCACCTCGATCTGGCGCAGCACCGCGCCCGGCTGGCCACCGCCGGCCACCTGCCGCCGATCTGCCGCCACCCCGACGGCCGCACCGAAGTCCTCACCCTGCCGCCCGGCCTGCTGCTCGGCGTCGACCCCGACGCCGACTACCCGACGATCGAAGTGCCCTTCCACCCCGGCAGCACGCTCGCCCTGTACACCGACGGACTCGTGGAGGCCCCCGGCTGCGACATCGAGGAGGCGATGAGCAGCCTGGCCGACCGCCTCGCGCAGTCGCCACCGGGGCCGATGAGCGCCCTCGCCGAGACCCTCGTCCAGCGGACCGAACCGTGCGCACCGCACACCGACGACATCGCCTTGCTCCTCATCCACCACATCCCGCAGGAGACACGCCCGCCCGACAAGTGAGCTTTACGCGTCGCTGTTTGCGGATCGTCTCGCTCACTCGCTCACTCGATCCCCAGGGGCCCGATGCCCAGGTCCGCACGCATGAGGTGACGCATCTGCGCCATGGCCGCCCGTCGTTGCGCTATCAGGGGCGCTGCCTCGGCGGAGCCGACCGCCACCCCTCGGGCGTAGGCGTCGCGCAGCGTGCGCAGGCGCGTGCCTGGCCTCCTCCCGCTGCCACCGGTTGCGATCGGCGAGCAGAGTGGCCGCGATGCCGATGACGGCACCGGTCAGTGTGGAGAGCAGGGGCATCCAGTCCATGTGCCGCAGCTTGTCCGAGTCGTGACTCCTCCCCCGCGTAAACGCGGGGGCTTCTCGCTAAGCCGGGTTGGCGTCACGACGGACCAGCCCGGCCCGTAGAACGTTCAGGGCGCCCACCGTGTCAGCGTGCGCGTTGTGGCCGCACGAGATGCAGTGGAACTTCTCCTGGGTGGGCCGGTTCTCCTTGGCGGTGTGCCCGCATTCGGGGCACCGCCGGGAGGTGTTGCGGGGGTCCACGGCCATTACTTCCCGTCCGGCGCATGCTGCCTTGGCGGTGAGGATCTGGAGGAACACCCCCCATCCGGCATCAGCGATCGCGCGGTTGAGTCCGGCCTTCGCGGCTGCACCGTTGGGCAAGAACGCGCCCGGCCTGTCGGCGTCCGGCTTGGGTACCGGCGCCTTGCTCATGTTGCGGATCTTGAGGTCTTCGTGCGCGATGAAGTCGTTGCCGCAAACGTAGGTGTTCGCGGTCTTGTGTGCGTGGTCCAGTCGCTGACGGCGCACCTTGCGGTGCAGTCGGGCCACCGTTTCCACGGCCTTGCGGCGGCGCTTGGAGCCGCGCTTGCACCGGCCGAGTGCCTGCTGTGCGGATTCCAGTTTCGCGGCGGCCTTTGCGCCGTGGCGGGGATTGGGCACGAACTCGCCACCTGAGTCGGCGAGGAAGTTGGCTATGCCCATGTCGATGCCGACGACGCTGCCCGTCTTCGGGAGAGGTTCGGGCTGTGCCTGGTCGGCGGTGAGGATGACGTACCAGCGGCGGCCTTCCCGCTTGACGCTGACCGTCTTGACCTTGCCGACCACGCAACGGTGCTGGTGCACCTTGACGCAGCCGATGCCTTGCAGCCGGACACGGGTGACGGGGTCGTGCGGCGTGGCGTCCCAACGGCAGCCGTCGCCGTCCTTGGGGAAGTCCACCGTGTCGAACCGCTTGTGTGAGCGGAAGCGCGGATAGCCGGGCGCCTCACCGGCCTTGATGCGCCGGAAGAAGGCAGAGAACGCCTTGTCCAGGCGTCGCAAGGTGGCTTGCTGCGAGCTGAAGGACCAGCGGGCGTGGTCCGGGTCGAAGGCCCGGATGTCCTTGAGCTGGGCGGACTGCTGCCCGTACCGGACCGTCGTCTTCGAAGTGTGCCGGTAGGCGTCGCGGCGCTCCTGGAGCGCAGCGTTGTAGAGCGTGCAGTGATCCCGCAGCATCGCCGACAGTGCGGCCTGCTGGCCCGCGGTGGGCCTGATGAGGAACTTGTACGCACGAATCATCCGGCCCACTCCCTTCCCCGGCCAGCTTCTCCTCTTGGAGTATGTCACCGCGCTGGGAACCAAACCCCGATATCTCCTACTTCGCCGGGTCCTGCGGCGACGCACCGCTGACCGTGGTCCGGCAGTACATCGAGAACCAGAAGCGGCCCATCCGACCGTCACCCCACAGGAGCAGTGAACTCCGGCGCTGCGCGCCTCCGATCCGCGGATGCGTTTCCCTCCCCGGCTGAAGCCGGGGATGCCCACGCAAGATCAGGGATGGCGCCGGCACCAGTGGTCCGAGTCGGTGCACCGGACCACTGGCACTTGCCGCGGACGCGGATTACCTGGCGCCCCCGGTGCCCGCGATTTCCTCCGGCCGGAGCAGGGCCGCGAGGCGGTCGGCCGGCAACAGGCCCTGTTCCAGGACCAGTTCGGCGACGCCGCGGCCGGTGGCGAGGGCCTCCTTGGCGATCGCGGTGGCGGCGGTGTAGCCGATGTGCGGGTTGAGCGCGGTGACCAGGCCGATGGAGTTCTGCACGCTCGCGCGCAGGGTCTCGGTGTTGGCGGTGATCCCCGCCACGCAGCGCTCGGCGAGGGTGCGGCAGGCGGCGCCGAGGTGGGTGATGCTCTCCGAGAGGGAGTGCAGGATGACCGGCTCGAACGCATTGAGCTGGAGCTGGCCCGCCTCGGCGGCCATGGTGATGGTGACGTCGTTGCCGATGACCTCGAAGGCGACCTGGTTGACGACCTCCGGGATCACCGGGTTGACCTTGCCGGGCATGATGCTCGAACCGGCCTGTACCGGCGGCAGGTTGATCTCCGCGAGGCCGGCGCGCGGGCCGGAGGAGAGCAGCCGCAGATCGTTGCAGCTCTTGGAGAGCTTGACGGCGATGCGCTTGAGGACACCGGAGAGATGGACGAAGGCGCCGCAGTCCTGGGTGGCCTCGACGAGGTTGGCGGCGGTGACCAGCGGCAGACCGGTCAGGGTGGCCAGGTGGTCACGGGCCGCCTCGGCGTAGCCCTTGGGGGCGTTGAGGCCGGTGCCGATGGCGGTGGCGCCGAGGTTGATCTCGTGGATGAGCAGGACGGCCTCCGCCAGCCGGCTCTGGTCCTCCTCCAGCATCACCGCGTACGCCGAGAATTCCTGGCCCAGCGTCATCGGCACCGCGTCCTGGAGCTGGGTGCGCCCCATCTTGAGGATGTCGTGGAACTCCTCGGCCTTGGCGGCGAAGGCCTCGCGCAGGACGGTCATCGAGTCGAGCAGTTCCCGTACGGCGATGATCGTGGCGACGTTCACGGCCGTCGGGTAGACGTCGTTGGTCGACTGGCTGAGGTTGACGTGCTCGTTGGGGTGCAGATGGCGGTAGTCGCCCTTGTCGTGGCCGAGGATCTCCAGCGCCCGGTTGGCGATCACCTCGTTGGCGTTCATGTTCGTCGAGGTACCGGCACCGCCCTGGATGACGTCGACGATGAACTGGTCGTGCAGCCGGCCGCCGTCCCGGATCTCCCGGCATGCGGCGGCGATGGCGTCGGCCCGCTCCCGGTCCAGCAGTCCGAGGTCCTCGTTGGCCCGGGCCGCGGCTTCCTTGACGGCGGCGAGCGCATTGATCAGATGCGGGTAGGCGGCGATCGGCGTACCGGTGATGGGGAAGTTCTCCCTGGCGCGCAGGGTGTGCACGCCCCAGTACGCCTCGGCCGGTATCTCGCGGTCGCCGAGCAGATCGTGTTCGCGGCGGTGGCCGGCGGCAGTCATGGTGCTGAGGGTCCTTTGTGAAGGGGAGGGGTGTGCGGAGGTGAGGTGATGGGGTGTCAGGAGAGGTGTGGTGCCGTGGTGTGCACGGCCCGGAGTGTGCCCACCGGTGCGCCGCCTCCGAGGACGGGGGCGGTGGCGAAGGGGGCGAGGACCTCGGGGTCGACGCCGCAGCGCGCCAGGGCCGCCGCCGTCACCGGCATCCGGGCGCGGTCGGCGCCGTCGGCTATCTTCACGCCGACGGCCCGGCCGTCCGGCAGCGCCGCGATCTGCACCCCCTCGAAGCCGTCCTTGGCGAGCAGACCGGGCACCGCCCGCACCAGCCGGGCGACGTCCCGGCTGCTGCCGGAGACCATCTCCGGGTGGGCGCGCATCGCCTCGGCGACCCGGCCCTCGTCGGTGCCGGGCGCCGCCGTCGCCAGCCGGGCGGCGGCCCGGGTCAGCCCGTGCAGCGAGACCGAGAACAGCGGGGCGCCACAGCCGTCGACCGTGACCCGGGCGATGCGCTGGCCGGTGAGGTCCTCCACGGTCGCGGCGAGCTCCTGCTGCAAGGGGTGCCCGGGATCGAGGTAGTCGTCCAGCCGCCAGCCCCGGGTGCGGGCCGTCAGCAGCATGGCGGCGTGCTTGCCCGAGCAGTTCTGCGCCAGGCGGGAGGGGGCGAGGCCGCGCCGGATCCACTCGTCGCGGACGGCCGGGTCGTACGGCAGGTCGGGGACGTTGCGCAGGTCGTCCTCGGCCAGCTCCGCGGCGGCCAGGATGCGCCGGGCGCCGGACAGATGCCGTTCCTCACCGGAGTGGCTGGCCGCGACCAGGGCCAGCAACTCGTCGTCCAGCGGCGGCAGCCCCGCCCGCAGCAGCCCGACCGCCTGGAGGGGCTTCAGCGCCGAGCGCGGGTAGCACGCGACCTCGATGTCGCCCGCCTGGAACGCCACGCTCCCGTCGGACGCCAGGACCACCACCGACCCGTGGTGGACGCCCTCGATCATTCCTCCGCGTACCACGTGGGCGACGGGTACGTGTGCCGGTTCGCGGACCGCGGGTGCTTCGCCCGGGGCGCGGTGCGGCCGGATGGTGCTGCTCTGACTCATCATCAACTCTCGCTGGATTCACTGCTGTGGGGGCCTTCGCCAGGCCGGGGGTGGGGAATGGTGTCGGCGGCGTCCGGGCTCCCGGCGGCCACCGGTGCACCGCTCTCGTGCGCCGCCGCGTCCCGCAGGGTGCCGACCCGGCCGCGTACCAGGAACCAGCCGCCGACCAGTGCCGCCACGATCACCGGGAGCGAGAGCACGGTGGTCCGGCCCGCTCCGCCGTCGGCCCACATCAGCACCAGGACGAGGGCGAGGAAGGCCAGCGTCACGCTCTCGGTCCACGGCGAGCCGGGCAGCCGGTAGCTGGGGCGTGCGAGCTCCCCGGCCCGGGTCTTCCGCCAGAAGAGCAGATGACAGATCATGATCATCGCCCAGGTGCTGAGGATGCCGATCGCCGCGAAGTTGAGCACGATCTCGAACGCGTCGCTCGGCACGACGTAGTTGAGGCCCACGCCCAGGACGCAGATTCCCGAGGTGAGCAGGATGCCGCCGTACGGGACCTGGCTGCGGCTCATCACGCCGGTGAACTTCGGCGCGGAGCCGGACATCGCCATCGACCGCAGAATGCGGCCGGTGGAGTAGAGGCCGGAGTTGAGGCTGGACATCGCGGCGGTGAGCACGACGAGGTTCATCACGCCGCCCGCGGCCGGCACGCCGACACGGGACAGCACGGTGACGAAGGGGCTCTCGTCGGCCGAGTACGAGCTCCAGGGCAGCAGCATCGACAGCAGGACCACCGAGCCGACGTAGAAGATGCCCACCCGCCACATGATCGAGTTGATCGCCTTGGGCATGATCTTCTCCGGCTCGGCGGTCTCGCCCGCCGTGACGCCGACCAGTTCGACCGAGGCATAGGCGAACACCACACCCTGGATGACCAGCAGCATCGCCAGCGTTCCGGTCGGGAAGATCCCGCCGTGGTCGGCGATCAGCGCGGGGCCGGGGGAGTGGCCGCCGACCGGGTGCTGGGTGACCAGCAGGAAGATGCCGATCAGCATGAAGACGACCAGCGCACCGACCTTGACGATCGCGAACCAGAACTCCATCTCGCCGAAGATCTTCACGGAGATGAGGTTCACGGTCAGCACGACCGCGAGGGCTATCAGTGCGATCACCCACTGCGGCACATCGGAGAACATGCCCCAGTAGTGCGTATAGGTCGCCACCGCCGTGATGTCGGCGATTCCGGTGGTCGCCCAGTTCAGGAAGTACATCCAGCCCGCGACGAACGCCCCCTTCTCGCCGAGGAATTCCCGGGCGTAGGACACGAACGCCCCGGAGGACGGCCGGTGCAGTACCAGCTCGCCCAGGGCGCGCACCACGAGGAAGGCGAACAGTCCGCAGAGCGCGTACGCCACGAACAGTGACGGCCCGGCGTCGGCGAGCCGGCCGCCCGCGCCCAGGAAGAGCCCGGTGCCGATGGCCCCGCCGATCGCGATCATGTTGACGTGCCGGGACTTGAGGGACTTCTGATAACCGGCGTCGCCGGCGTCCACATGCCCGCCCGCCGGCCGCTCTGCGGCGTCCTGTGTGGATTGTTGTTGCTGCCGTTCCGCCTGCCGGAGGGATTGCTCGCTCACGCGTGATCCTCGTCTTCCGTGGAGGGGGCCGTGTGGTGTTGGGGCCGCACGATGGTGGTCAGCGTCGTCTCGACGCGTGCGAGGTGGTGCGCCATGGCGTCCACGGCGTCCTGTTCGGAGCTGTCGACGAGGGCCTCGACGATCGCCCGGTGTTCCCGGTTGGACTGCTCGCGCCGTCCGCCGAGCTCATTGAGGAATGCCGACTGGCGGGCCAGTGCATCGCGGATCTCCTCGATGACCCGGCGGAAGACCGGATTGCGGGCCGCCTGGGCGACGGCGAGATGGAACAGGGTGTCCATCGCCACCCACGCGGTGGTGTCGGTCTCCTGCTCCATCCGCTCCAGCAGATGGGTCAGGTGATCGAGGTCCTCCGGCGTCCGGCGCACGGCCGCGTACCCGGCCACCGGGATCTCCACATGACGACGGACCTCCAGGAGGTCACTCGCCGTGTAGTCGCCGAAGGTCGGGTCGGCCGCCGCACCGTCGGAGACGACGAAGGTGCCCTTGCCGGTACGTGAGACCGTCAGCCCCATCGTCTGGAGCGCGCGCAGCGCCTCGCGGAGCACGGGGCGGCTCACTTCCAGCCGGCGGCAGAGCTCTGCCTCCGACGGGAGCTTGTCGCCGACCGCGTAGTCGCCCCGCTCGATGGCGTCGCGCAAATGGTGCAGCACCGCTTCCATGGCACTGACGCGCCGAGGGGTGCCGCCAGCTGTCTGGCTGTCTGACAGGTTCACTCGGGGATCGTCGGATCCGGCCGGGGGAGCTGTCAAGGGGTGGGGCCCAGATCGTTCCCCTGACGGGTCCGGGCCCGGCCCCTTGGACCCCGCGGGCGGTCGTAGTGGCCCGGCTACTGTCGGTGCACGGGTGCCTGGTCGCGCGGTGCGCCGCCGCGGAAGTCCGGGCATGTAAGTCGGGCCAGGGCAGCGGGCCGGGGCGGCCCGCCGGGCCTCGGTCAGTGGGCGCGTGTCCAGCGGTAGCGGTGTTCGGGGCGTCCGGTGTCGCCGTATTTGAGGGTCAGGGTGATGTGGCCGCTGCGTTCGAGGTGCTTGAGGTAGCGCTGTGCCGTGGAGCGGCTGACGCCGGAGCGTTCGGCGACCTCGTGGGCGGACAGCGGGTGTCCGGCCTGGTCCAGGACCTGGCGGATCAGTTCGACGGTCGCCGCCGAGTGGCCCTTGGGGAGCTCGGTGTGCGCGGAGTCGGCCGCCCGGAAGGCGCCGAAGATCCGGTCCACCTGCTCCTGGCCGGCCTCGCCGCGGCCCCCCACCCCCGCCACGGTCCGGCGCAGCGCCGCGTAGCCCTCCAGCTTCGCCCGCAGCCCGGAGAAGCCGAACGGCTTGACGAGATACTGCAGCGCGCCGCTGCGCATCGCGTCCTGGACGGTGGCGACGTCCCGCGCCGCCGTCACCATGATCACGTCGGTGCGGTGGCCGAGCTGCCGCAGCCGCCGCACCAGCGCCAGCCCCGTCTCGTCGGGCAGATAGTGGTCGAGCAGCACCAGATCGATCCGGGTGCGCTCCAGCGTGGCCAGGGCCTGGGCGGCGGTGTGGGCGCGGCCGGCGACCCGGAAGCCGGGCACCTGGGACACGTAGGCGGCATTGATCTCGGCGACGTGGAAGTCGTCGTCCACCACAAGGACATCGATCATCGTGACGCTCCGCTCACCCGGTTCTTCGCTGCTGTGATTCTGCGCTCGGCCCTCGCCCGGCCGACTCCGCTCGTTCCTGGCGCTCCCGGCGCCGCGACACCCCGCTCACCTGGGCTCTCCGGTGGTCGTGAGGGCACGCCCGGGGGAGTCGGCCGGCGGGGCGAGCGCCTCGGGCAGGACGACGGTGAAGACCGCGCCGCCGCCCGCGCGGGCGGTCACCCGGGCCATCCCGCCGTAGCGCTCGGCGAGCCGGCGCACCAGCGCGAGGCCGATGCCCCGGCCGCGGTGGAAGGCCACCGAGCGCCCGGACGGCCCGTCCGCGGGGGCCGGCGGGACGGCCTTGGTGGACCAGCCCTCGGCGAAGATCCGCTCCCGTAGCTCCGGCGGCACCCCCGCTCCGGTGTCCGAGACCCGCAGCACGGCCGTACTGCCCTCGGCCTGCAGCTCCACCTCGACGAACGGCTCGGCACGGCGGTGCCCGGCGGCGGCGTCCAGCGCGTTGTCGATGAGATTGCCCAGGACGGTCACCAGATCGCGCGGGTCGACCACCGCATCGGGCAGCAGCGTCGCGGGCGACACCCGCAGTGGTACGCCGCGTTCGGCCGCGATGGCCGCCTTGCCGACGAGCAGCGCGGAGAGCAGCGGGTCGTGCACCCGCTCCGCGATCTGCTCGGCGGAGGTCCGCTGGGCGCTGGTCACTTCGGTGACGAAGGCCACCGCCGTGTCGTGCCGGCCGAGTTCCAGCAGTCCGCGCAGCGTGTGCAGCTGATTGGCGTGTTCGTGGTCCTGTGCCCGCAGTGCGTCCAACAGCCCCTGGGTGCTGTCCAGTTCACGCCCGAGCAGCTCCAGCTCCGTACGGTCGCGCAGCGTCACCACCGCCCCGCCGTCCGGCGTCGGCATCCGGTTCGCGACCAGCACCCGCCCGCCGCTGACGGCCAGCAGATCCGCGCCGGCCACCCGCCCGGCCAGCACATCCGTCGTCCGGCCCGGCGCCAGCACCTCGTCCAGCGCCCGCCCCGCGGCCTGCCCGTCCAGGCCCAGCAGCCGCTCGGCCTCGTCATTGACCAGCCGGATCCGGCCGCGCCGGTCGAAGGCGACCACCCCCTCACGGATGCCGTGCAGCATCGCCTCCCGCTCGTCGAGGAGTGCGGAGATGTCGGCGAACGCCACCCCGTGCGTACGGCGCCGCAGCCCGCGGGCGAGGACGAGCGCGGCCAGGACGCCGACGGCCAGTGCCGCGCCCGCGTACCGCAGCACCGCGGGGATGGTGCCCAGCAGCCGGCTGTGGACGCTGTCGTAGGCGATGCCGACCGATACCGCGCCGACGATCCGGCCGCGGTCGTCGCGCAGCGGCACCTTGGCGCGGGCCGAACGCCCCAGCGTCCCGGTGTCGATCTGCCGGACCTGCCGTCCGGCCAGGGTCCGGCTGGGGTCGGTGGAGACGTGCCGGCCGATCTCGGCGGGGTTCGTGTGCGACCAGCGCACTCCGCGGGTGTCCATCACCACGATGTAGAGCGCCCCGGTCGCCTTGCGGATCCGCTCGGCGTCGGCCTGCACCGGCCCGTGGGCGTCCGGCGCGGTGGCGGCCAGCTCCCGGGCGAGGTCCGGTTCGGCGGCGGTGGTCTGGGCGATGGACAGCGCACGGCGCATCGCCTGATCGTCCAGCTGGGAGCTGAGCGGGGCCAGGAACAGGCCGGTGGCCAGCACCATGACCCCGGTGGTGAGGGTCACTTGCGCGGTCAGCACCTGCGCAAAGACACGTCGGGGCCGGCGGATGCGCATGGGGCCTCCCTCGTCTCCGGCCCTCCGCTCGCTTGCGGAACCGAAACTTCCAGTTATCTCGCGGTGCACGCACGGTAGGCCGTGCGTGAGCAAATGCGCACCCCTTGATAAAGACTTAGCTGTTCTAGCGCGAGCAAAATGAGCACAACAGGGTTTGCGCGCAGAAAGCCGCTTGCGACCACAAGGCTGCCGCTGTGGCCCCGCTCACTCCTAGCCTCCCGGCCATGAACAGGCACACGAGCCCCGCTATCGAACTGCGGGGTACGAGCAAGGCATTCCGCACTCCCTCGGGGGCGTTGCACACCGCCGTCCGGGATCTGGATCTGGTCGTCGAACGCGGTGAGTTCGTCGCGGTCGTCGGCCCCACCGGCTGCGGCAAGTCCACCACGCTGACCCTGGTCAGTGGGCTGGAGGAGCCGACCGAAGGTGACGTGCTGGTCGCCGGCGAGCCGGTCCGGGGCATCGGGGACAAGATCGGGTTCGTCTTCCAGCAGGATGCGGTCTTCCCCTGGCGCACCGTGCTGTCGAACGTGATGGCCGGCCCGCGGTTCCGCGGCGTCCCCAAGACGGAGGCCCGGCAGCGGGCCCGGGAATGGCTCGCCCGGGTCGGACTGGCGGCCTTCGAGGACCGCTATCCGCATCAGCTCTCCGGCGGGCAGCGCAAGCGCGTCGCCCTCGCCGCGACCTTCGTGAACGACCCCGAAATCCTCCTCATGGACGAGCCGTTCTCCGCGCTCGACGTGCAGACCCGCGCGCTGATGTCGGACGAACTGCTGGAGCTGTGGTCGGGCACCGGCGCCTCCGTCGTCTTCGTCACCCACGACCTGGAGGAATCCATCGCGCTTGCCGACAAGGTGGTGGTCATGACCGCCGGTCCGGCGACCGTCAAGGAGGTCTTCGCGGTCGATCTGCCGCGTCCCCGCAAGGTCGAATCGATCCGGCTGGAGCCGCGGTTCCTGGAGATCTACCGGGAGATCTGGTCCTCACTCGGCGAAGAGGTCCGGATCACCCGCGAGAGGGGTGCCGCACATGTCGCCTGAAACCGTCACCCCCGTCACCTCCCGCACGGCACCGGGCCGCACCGACCGCTCGCAGGCCAGGGCGCGCGCCGCCCGCAACCACAAGCTCCTGGTGTACGGCACCCGGGTACTGCTGCTGGTCGGGCTGCTCGTGCTGTGGGAGTGGCTGGCCCGCGCCGCCGTCATCGACCCCTTCAACTTCTCGATGCCCTCGAAGATCTGGGACCAGACGGTCCAGTGGGCGCTGCACGGCACCCCGCAGGGCACGCTGTGGGAGCAGGTCTGGTACACGCTCTACGAAGCGCTCTTCGGCTGGGTCATCGGCGTCATCGGCGGTGTGGTGCTGGGCATCACGCTGGGCCGGATCCGCTTCCTCGCCGATGTGCTGGGCCCGTACATCAAGGTGCTCAACGCGCTCCCGCGGATCGTGCTGGCCCCGATCTTCCTCATCTGGTTCGGCCTCGGACCGGCCTCCAAGGTCGCCTCGGCCGTGGTGCTGGTCTTCTTCCCGGTCTTCTTCAACGCCTTCCAGGGCGCACGCGAGGTCGACCGCAACCTGGTCGCCAACTCCCGGATCCTCGGCGCCAGCAACCGCCAGGTCACCCTGCAGGTGGTGATCCCCTCCGCCACCTCATGGATCTTCACCAGCCTGCACGTCAGCTTCGGCTTCGCGCTGATCGGCGCGATCGTCGGCGAGTACATCGGCGCGACCAAGGGACTGGGCCTGCTGGTCGCGGCGTCCCAGGGCACCTTCAACGCGGCCGGTGTGTACGCCGCGATGGTGATCCTCGCCGTGGTCGCCCTGCTCGCCGAGGGGCTGCTGGCCTTCCTCGAACGGCGGCTCTTCCGCTGGAAGCCGGCCGACGCCGGCGACGGCCGCTGACCCCT
The DNA here is from genome assembly GCF_900221035.1 of Streptomyces sp. 2323.1. Lineage (NCBI taxonomy): Bacteria > Bacillati > Actinomycetota > Actinomycetes > Kitasatosporales > Streptomycetaceae > Streptomyces > Streptomyces sp. 2323.1. Next base: position 7,419,483 of record NZ_LT907981.1, read on the forward strand.
CCCGCCCCCACCCCCCTTTCCGCCTGCCACCTCACAAGGACATGACCATGCGTACCCCACTGAAGATCTCGGCCGCCGTGGCCGCCGCCACCCTCGCCCTGACCACGCTCACCGCCTGCGGCGGCGGCTCCGCGGCCGCCGGCTCCGACGACAAGAACGGCAAGATCAAGATCATGGTGGGCGGCCTCGACAAGGTCATCTACCTGCCGGCCAGACTCACCCAGCAGCTCGGCTACTTCAAGGACGAGGGCCTGGACGTCACCCTGCTCACCGAACCGGCCGGTGTGCAGGCCACCACCTCGCTCGTCTCCGGCGACGTCCAGGGCGTCGTCGGCTTCTACGACCACACCCTCGATCTGCAGGTCAAGGGCAAGCAGGTGGAGTCGGTGGTGCAGCTCGCGCACGCCCCCGGTGAGGTCGAGGTGGTGTCGAACAAGGCGGCCGGTGAGCTCACCTCGCCCAAGGACTTCAAGGGCAAGAAGCTCGGTGTCACCGGCCTCGGCTCGTCCACCGACTTCCTGACCAAGTACCTCGCGGTGAAGAACGGGGTGCAGACCAACGAGTTCACTCCGGTGGCGGTCGGCGCTGGCCAGACGTTCCTCTCGGCCCTCCAGCAGGGCTCGATCCAGGGCGGGATGACGACGGACCCGACGGTCGCGCAGATCGTGGACAAGAACCTCGGCAAGGTCCTCCTCGACATGCGCACCCCGGAGGGCTCCCAGAAGGCGCTCGGCGGGCCCTACCCCTCCTCCAGCCTCTACATGAACACCGACTGGGTGAACAGCCACAAGGAGACCGTGCACAAGCTGGCCAAGGCCTTCGTGAAGACCCTCACGTGGATGTCCACCCACACCGCCGAGCAGATCGCCGCCAAGATGCCGGCCGACTACGCCCAGGGCGGCAAGAAGCTGTACGCCCAGGCGATCAAGGACACCCTGCCGATGTTCACCAAGGACGGGGTGATGCCGGCCGACGGCCCGGCGACCGTCGAGCGGGTGCTGAAGTCCTTCAACCCCAACCTGAAGAACGCCACGGTGGACCTGAAGAAGACCTACACCACCGAATTCGTCAAGAAGTAGCAGGGCCGACCCGCCGGGAGTTCCCGGCGGGGCAGAACACAGCGGAGGGAATACGGCGGACGGGACGCGGCCCGAGGGCGCGTCCCGTCCGCGGTGTTTCCCGCTTCCCGTGAGGACGTGGAGCGGCCCTCACTCCGAGGGGTAGATGTCTCCGCTGGCCATCCCGCTTTCCTGCTCGCTCTGGGACTGCAGCCTGCGCGCCTTTTCCTGGAGCCGCTTGCGCTCCTCGGGGTCGCCGGCGCGTTCCGCGGCCGCCTGCAATTCCTGGGCCTTGTCGCGCATCTGCTGGATGCGTCCGCGAGATTCTCCGGTAGCGCTCATGATCTCTCCTTGGGCGGTGTGGGGGAGAGCTGTATTACCAGCGAATCAGGCCGGGCAGCGCCCAGCAACCCCCGCAAAGTCACACTCCGTGAGGAGGAATGTCCCGCTGTCAGTCCTGCTGTCAGTCCTGCTGTCAGGAGCACCGGGGACGGGCGGGGCGCACCCGTGTCGCCGGGTGGGGCGGGCCGGGCCTGTGGGGTCCGGCCGAGTCCGCCGGTCCGCGGCCGCGGGGCGCGGCACGCCCGGGCGTCACGGCGTGTCTCCACCGGATGGCCTTCCTGAATGGCGAGGGCGGCCCGTAGGGACGTTGGCTGAAGCACAGCACGCTCACAGTCCGCCGAGTGTCAGCGCTTCTGGTGTTTGACGCTCCCCTCGTTCAGTGGAGTCCCTCCATGTCATCCGAACCAGCTCTTTGTGGGGGCGACGCCGAACTGTCCTCGACAGGAACCGGCGAGCACTTTCCGCCCATGACCCCTGAGAAAAACTCCGCCCGCACCCTTTTGTGGGAGGCAGTCACCAATCGGCCCTTGGAGGAAGTCGCCGCCCTTGTGGAGCTGCTCAAGCGCAGTGGCGACGTTCCCAACCCCGGTGATGAAGCGCTGCGTATGGCGGTCATTTCCCGTCCGGTGAGCGAGGTCGCTGCGCTCTTCGACATGCTCAGAGCCGCTCCGCACACCGCGGAATCGAGCAATGACGCACTGCGCGCGGTGGCCGTCGACAGATCCGTCGAGGAGGTCGCCCAGCTGATCGAGCTGTTCGACCGTACGAAGGCCGGCGGCGGCGAGGACTACCCCATGGCCGAGCACTTCCCGCCCGGCCCCGGCGGACCTGGCGGCCCCGGCGGCCCCGGCGGCCCCGGTGGGCCCGGCGGGCCCGGCGGGCCGGGTGGGCCCTTCGAACCGGACCCCACCGCGAACATGCACGTCCTCGACCCCGATGTCCGCCCCCTGGGCCGCGACGGTCAGCCGCTCGCCCCCGGGCAGCGCGAGAACCTGGTCAACCAGCCGCCGAGCCGCCCGCCGTGGGCCCAGCGGACGACCGGTATGCCGCAGAGCGGGCCGTGGTCCACGCCGGACGATGCATCCCGCCAGCCGGGCTACGCGGTCCCCGGCGTGCTGCGGTCCGTACTGCGCTGGCCGGCGGCCTTGGCCCTGGCGCTGTGCGGGCTGGGTCATCTGCCGGTGAACGCCGCGCACCTCCAGGGCGCGCCCGCGGTCGCCGGGCTCTCGATGGCCATCGCCGTCATCTATCTGATGCTGGCCGGGCTGCTGGCGATGCGCGACACCGCCCTGGTCTGGACGGCGAGTGCCGCCGGGGCAATGATCATCATCGCCCTGCACGCGCTGTCCCGGGCCGGGGTCTTCGCCCCGCTGGGCAGCGGGCTGGGAGACACCGGCATGTGGCCCGAGATGCTCGCCGTGGCCCTGGCGATCGTCACCGCCGGACTCGCGGGTGCCGCGCTGCTGACCCGTCCGCGCCGCGCCGGCGCGGCCACCGCGGGGGCGTGACCACGCACTCCGCAACGGCCGCCAAGGGCGCGGGCCGGGACCCTGACCAGGGGACCGGCCCGCGCCCTTGGCGGCCCGTCCTGCGTACCGCAGCCGGTGTGGCTCGTCCGGCAGGGGCCCACGGTGTCCCGGCCCGGCGGGCGCAGGCCCCTGCTGCCCACTGCCCCTGCCGCCCGCTCACTCCCTGGACGAGTACCGGTGCAGAATCCAGGCCGGCAGCGCGAACCAGCAGAGCATGAACCAGCCGACGAGCCCCGCGACGACCCAGGGGACGGCGGAGTCGTTCATCGCGATGCGCAGGATCAGCAGCAGCGCGGAGGTGACCGTCGCCAGCAGCAGGACGATCCCCACCATGGACAGGCGGGAGGCCCAGAACACCGTCTCGGGCTTCAGCCGGTGGCCGGCGACCAGCCGGTGGAAGGTCACCGTGCCGACCAGCGCGCCGGTGGTGGCCGCGCCGAGCAGGACCGTCACCACGTAAATGGTCTTGTCGGTCTGCTGGAGGGTGGCGAAGCGCGGGGTGAAGACGACGGTCAGCAGAAAGCCGAAGAGGATCTGCACGCCGGTCTGGATGACCCGCACTTCCTGCAGCAGCTCGGCCCACCGCCGGTCGGCCCGCTCCTCCGGCGACTCACGGCGGCCCGGCGCGGTGTCCCGCGGCCCCAGTCCTCCCACCGGGCCTCCTACTTCTTCACGCCGGTACTGAAGGCCAGCTCGTTGTCCTTGACCTCCACGCGCACCTGGTCCCCGGGCGACAGCGCACCGTCGAGCAGCAGCCGGGAGAGCGTGTTGTCGACCTCGCGCTGGATGGTGCGGCGCAGCGGCCGGGCCCCGTATTCGGGCTGGTGGCCGCGGTGGGTCAGCCAGTCCACGGCGCCGGGCGTGAACTCGATGGTGATGTCCTGGGCGTGCAGCCTGCGGCTGGTCCCGTCGAGCAGCAGACCGGTGATCTGCCGGAGCTGGTCGTCGGTGAGCCGGCGGAAGACGATGATCTCGTCGAGCCGGTTGAGGAACTCCGGGCGGAAGTGGTCGCGCAGCGAGCCCAGCGCCCGTTCCCGCGCGCCGTCGCCGGCCTCCGCCCCGGAGATGTCCGGGCCGAAGCCGAGCACGCCGCGGCCGCCGCTGAGCGCCTCGGAGCCGAGGTTGCTGGTCATCACGATGACCGTGTTCTTGAAGTCGACCGTGCGGCCCTGCGCGTCGGTCAGATGCCCGTCGTCGAGGACCTGCAGCAGCATGTTGAAGACATCGGGGTGCGCCTTTTCCACCTCGTCGAGCAGCAGCAGCGAATAGGGGTGGTGGCGCACCGCCTCGGTCAGCTGGCCCGCGTCCTCATGGCCGACGTATCCGGGGGGCGCACCGACCAGCCGGCTGACGGCGTGCCGCTCCTGATACTCGCTCATGTCCAGCCGCACCATGCGCTCCTCGCTGCCGAACAGCGCCTCGGCGAGCGCGCGGGCCAGTTCGGTCTTGCCCACGCCGGTCGGGCCGAGGAAGAGGAAGCTGCCGATCGGACGGTTCGGGTCGGCCAGGCCGGCCCGCGACCGCAGAATCGCCTCGGAGACGGCCGTGACGGCGTCGTCCTGCCCGATCACCCGGGTGTGCAGCTGCCCCTCCAGCCCCAGCAGCAGCTCCTTCTCCTGCTGGGTCAGGCTGCTCACGGGCACACCGGTCTGCCGCGACACGATTTCCGCGATGTCCTCGGCGCTGACCCTGACGATCCGGCAGTCGCTCGGCGGCTCCCCCCGCTCGGCCTCGATCCGCGCGGTGACTTCGGCGAGCCGGTCGCGCAGCTCGGTGGCCCGTTCGTACTGCTCGGCGGCCACCGCCTGGTCCTTGTCCCGGGCCAGCTGCTCCACCTCGCGTTCCAGTTCGCGCACATCGGTGGCCGTGGCACCCGAACGGAGCCGCACCCGGGCGCCGGCCTGGTCGATCAGGTCGATGGCCTTGTCGGGAAGGAACCGGTGGGCGATGTAGCGGTCGGCGAGCTCGACCGCGGCGAGCAGCGCCTCGTTCGTGTAGCGGACCTGGTGGTGCGCTTCGTAGCGGTCCTGGAGGCCGCGCAGGATCTCCACCGTGTCGGAGACGCTCGGCTCGGGCACCAGGATGGGCTGGAAGCGCCGGGCGAGCGCGGCGTCCTTCTCGATGTGCCGCCGGTACTCCTCCAGGGTGGTGGCCCCGATGACGTGCAGCTCCCCGCGGGCCAGGGCGGGCTTGAGCATGTTGCTCGCCTCCAGGGAACCGCCGTCCCCGCTGCCCCCGCCGGCGCCGACGACCGTGTGCAGCTCGTCGATGAAGACGATCAGTGAGCCGGGGTGGGCGCGGACCTCCTCGATGATCGCGTTCATCCGCTCCTCGAAGTCACCGCGGTAGCGGGTGCCGGCGACGACGGCCGTCAGATCCAGGGCGACGACGCGCCGGCCCGCCAGGGTCTCGGGGACGTCCCCGTCCGCGAGGCGCTGGGCCAGGCCCTCGACGATCGCGGTCTTGCCCACGCCCGCGTCGCCGACCAGCACGGGGTTGTTCTTCCCGCGCCGGGAGAGCACCTCGATGGTCTGCTCGATCTGCTCCCCGCGGCCGATGACCGGGTCGATCCGGCCCGCCCGGGCCAGGTCGGTCAGATCGCGGCTGTACTTGTCGAGGGTCGGCGTGTCGTGCTTCGGAGCGGCGCCGTGCTCACCCCCCGAGTGCTGCGGCCCGTGACTGCCCTGCGGCGCGGCCGATGGTTCGAAGTGGGCGAGGTTCAGAATGCGCCCAGCCGCCGAGTCCAGGTTCGCGGCCAGGGCGTCCAGCACATGCTCCGGGCCGATGTACGAGGCCCCGTTGTCCCGCGCCATCTCGTGCGCGCTCAGCAGCGCCCGCTTGACCGCGGGGGTGACCGCCACGCTGCGCTGCTTGGGCCCCGTACCGGCGCCGCGGTCGATCTCGGCCGCCAGCGTGTCGGGATCGGTTCCCGCGTGCTGGAGCATGCTGCGGGTCGGTTCGGCGGCCAGGGCGGCGCGCAGCAGATGCTCGGTGCCGAGCTCCGGGCTGCCGTGCTCGGCGGCGTACGCGGCTGCGGAGGTCACCAGGTCCCGGGCGGGGCCGCTCATCATGCGGGCGATGTCGGCCTGCGGGTGCGCGGGTTTGCCCGCCTTGCCGTCCGCGGACTGTGCGGCACCGAAGAAGCGCGCGAGGAAGTCACCGAAAGAGTCCGGGCCGTAACCCTCCGGACCCATGAATCCATTGCTCATGTGCGTCCGTTCCGCTGCCACGGCGCTACCGCGGCATGCTGCCTTGCCGGGTTCCTTGTGCTGTTGGCTCGTGCCCTGGCGGGTGCCCGGGAGACGCGACGCCACACGTGACACACGGCTCCACTGCTTCAGGATCAGGGGCAACACCCCCGTCCGCACCCGGGCGGACCGGAGCCGGGGCACACGGCACCCGTCCCGCGGCGTCCGGCACCGGCCCCGCGGCGCACCGCACCGGCCTCACATCTCCTGGTGGATGCGGCTCAGATCGTCGGTGAGCGCATCGAGCCAGATCACCGAGTCGAGGAGGAGGGCGGCGGAGACCGCGCGGCGCTCCCGGTCCGGGCCGTGGTGCGGCACGGGCGGGGCGAGGGCCAACAGGGCGCGGATGTCGAGGGGTTGGGGGCGTTCGTACGGCACACCGCGGTCGGCGCAGAGGCGGTCGGCGAGGGCGCGGTAGTCGGCCGCGGTGCAGTCGGCCGCCCGGCGCAGCCAGGCTCCGACCTCGTGCGGCGCGATCCGGCCGGGGCGGCCGGGCAGCAGCCGCCCGCCGCGCCGCGCGTCCGCCCCGGCGACCAGCACCGTGGGCCAGTCCGGCTGCCCGGCGGCATTCTCCCGCGCCTCGCACTGGTACTGGGCCAGGCTCTCCCGCGCGAGGATCAGGGCGCGGTTGAGGGCGAAGATGTCGGTGCTGCCGGCGCGTTCGACGACCTGTGCGGTGGTCTGGCCGATGGCGTCGGCGATGGCGGAGCACAGCGCCGCCATGCTGCGGCGCACCTCGCTGCCCGCGCCCCGCGGCCAGGCCACCAGACCACAGGCCAGCCCGATGACGCTGCCGACCAGCACATCCATCAGCCGTACCGGGGCCAGCTGCCAGGTGGACGGGGTGACCTGCGCGAACAGCGTGGCCACCACCAGCGTGAACCCGCCCTGCGCCCAGGCCAGCCCGCGCAATGGCCCCGCGATGAACGCCGTCAGCATCACCACCGGCAGGATCACCGCGTACACCGTGTCCCGGTCGTGGACCACCACCAGCAGCCCGGCGGCCAGCACCGCGCCGACCAGGGTGCCCAGCAGCGCCTGCCGCACCGCGGACCAGGTCTCCAGGGTGGTGGTACGGGTGAGCGTCAGTGTCGCCAGCAGCACCCAGAAGCCGTGCTGGAGGTCGAGGACCCCGGCGATGGCCCGCGCCGCGGCCAGGCCCAGCGCGAACCGGCAGGCGTTCTGGAAGATCACCGAGCGGGGGGTGAGGTGGATGGTCAGCCGCTGCCACCACAGCCGCGGGGCGTGCACCTGCGCATAGGCGAAGCTGTGCCCGACCGGGTTCCGGTCGACCGTACGGTCGCCGAGCAGCAGCCGGGTGGCCAGCACGAGGACCACGGCGCAGTCGGCGGCCTGCACCACCTGCGACCGGCGGCGCAGATAGACCAGCCGGTCGTCGGCGCCCAGCCGGTCCAGGGTGGCCACCGCCCGGTGGGCCCGGACGGGGGTCAGCTCCTCCTGGAGGGGCGCGGCGGAGGGCCCCTCCCCGGGCCGCAGCCGCTTCCCCTGCCGCAGCGCGTCCGCCGTGCCGCGCGCGGCGGCGCTGATGCCTTCGAGCAGCGCGACCGTCTCCGGGTGGTACGTGTGGTGCGGGCCGGTCGCCACGGTGTGCAGCGTGTCCAGCCGGGTCAGCAGCGTGCGGACGGCCTCGGCGGCGTGCGCCATGGCCTTGTGGGTGAGGGTGGGGGAGGCGGGCAGGTCCGCGGGCGGTACCGAGGTCGGCCGGAGCGCCTCCCCGGCCCGGTGCGCCCGGGCCAGCGCCTGCACGGGAGTGGGCCCGCCGTGGTGGTCGGCCAGGTCCGCGGCGGCGTCGGCGGCGTCGGCCAGCAGCCGGCCGAAGGGCGGGGTCTCCGGTTCGGGCATCAGGAACCGCTGCGCCAGCGCGAGCAGGAGGGCACCCAGCAGGAAGCCGGTCAACCGCTGGACCAGCTCCTCCGGGGCGTACGGCGGGAAGCACGGCAGGATGTAGAGCAGCTGCATGCCGGGGGCCGCCCCGGCGATCCGCGGCCCGGTGGTGCCCGCGTACGCCACCATGAAGCCGATGACGAGCATGCCGAGGACGGCCGCCCAGGTCTGCACGGCGAGCAGGGTGCCCAGCGTGATGAGCACGAGGCCGGCGGGGATCGCCATGACGGTGGTCGCGGCGCGCTGCCGCCCCGATCCCGGGATCCGGGCGAGCGCACCGAGCGACACCACGGTGAAGGTGGCGTAGACGGACATCGCGGTCAGGTCGAGCACATAGCGGCAGAGGTAGAAGGCGAGGCAGGAGGCGGCCGTCACCCGGACCGCATTGCCGACCACCGAGCGGTGTCCGCGCAGGCCGGGCACGCCGTGCACCCGCAGGTAGCGCACTCTGCGCAGCAGCGCCCGGACGGGCCCGCCGGCCGAACGCCGCGGCCCGGACGGCGGGGAGGTTCCCTGCTGCTCGCTCACCTTTCCACTATTGGACAGGGGGTCCGGGTCCGCAGGGTGCGGCCGGAGCGGGCCGGGTCGGGCCGGGGTGCCGGGCGTCCGGATCCGCCCCTGACCCTCCCGCCGATGCGTGCCGCCCCGGCCGCCCGGCTTCTCCGCCCATGCCGCGCCCGCCATCGCGCGCGGTGGTCCGGACGCCGTGCCGGGTGCCGGGGGAGATGCCGTCGCCCGCCGCCCGGCCGCGGTCGCGGGCGGCGAGGGACGGTCAGGCGTACGCGAGGGAAGGGGAGTTGGCGAGGTTGCCCCAGGCGCGGGACGGATCCGGAACCGTACACTGCCGTCCGTGACGGAGAAGCGGGCGCGTGCGGTGAACTCCGGCAAGACGCAGCGACCGGCGCTGCCGGCGACCGGCTGGGCGGTGCTGGGACTGCTCTCCTTCGGTGACGAGCTGTCCGGTTACGACCTCAAGAAATGGTCGGACGGGTCGCTGCGCTTCTTCTACTGGAGCCCGTCCTTCAGCCAGATATACGGCGAGCTGAAGCGCCTGGAGAAGGCCGGCTACGTCAGCGCGCGGAGGGTCGCCCAGGAGACCGGCGACCGCGACAAACGGGTGTATGTGATCACGGACGAGGGGATGGCGGCGGTCCGGCACTGGGCGCGCGAGGCGCCCGTGGAGCCTCCCGTCCTCAAGCACGGGGTGATGCTGCGACTGTGGCTCGGCCATCTGCTGGAGGCCGACCGGATGCGTGAAGTGCTGGGCCGGCACCGGGAGTACGCGGAGTCCATGCGGCAGCGCGCCGAGGTGGACGGCGCCCGCGCCGAGGAGGCCTGGGCCTGCCCCTCCCTCGTCCTGAAGTGGTCGCAGCGGTACTACGCCGCGGAGCGGGATCTGGCCGACGCCATGCTCGCCGATCTGGACGAGCGGGACCGCCGGCGCCGGTAGCCGCCCGGCAGCGGTGCGGCGGCGGCCGGGGGCCCAAGGCGCCGGACCGGTCAGGCGGCCAGCACGCGGCGACGGCAGTCGGCCGGCGTGCCCCAGGCGTCCCGCAGCGGACGGGCCTTGCGGATCCACAGCGAGAGGTCCAGCTCCTCGGTGTACCCGAGGGCGCCGTGCAGCTGCAGTGCCGTCCGCGCCGCCGCGTAACCGGCCTCGCCCGCCGCGACCTTCGCCGCGGCCACCTCCCGGCCGGCCGACGGCGCGCCCGCCGCCAGGGCCAGCGCCGCCCCGTGGACCAGCGGCTGGGCGAACTCCAGCCTGATGAGGGCGTCGGCCAGCCGGTGCTTGACCGCCTGGAAGGAGCCGATCGGCACCTGGAACTGGGTGCGCTGCGTGACGTAGGAGACCGTCGCCGCCAGCAGCGCGCGGCCCAGGCCGAGGGACTGCGCGGCGGTGGCGAGCCGCGCGAGGTCGAGGGCGTGGGCGGCGGCCGCGGCCACCGCCGGGCCGCGGGCGAGCACCGCCCCGCCGACCGGACGGAACAGCCGCCGCGCCGGATCGAGGGACGCCTGCAACGGGCCATGGCCGTCCGCACGGCGCACCGTGTCGCCCTCGACGACCAGGACGGCGTCGGCGGCATCCGCGTCCAGCACGTACGGGCCGTCGGCACACAGGCCGACCACGGCCTCGCCCGCGGCGATCCGCGGCAGCCACTCACCGGCCGCGGCGCCCGCACCGAGGTGCTCCAGGAACGCGGCCGCCGCCACCGTCTCCACCAGCGGCCCCGGTACGGCATGGCGCCCCAACTCATGGAAGGAGACGGCGAGTTCGGCGGGCAGCTGCCCCATCCCGCCGTGCCGCGCGGACACCGCCAGCCCGAACACCCCCGCCTCGGCGATCCGCTCCCACAGCGCCCGGCCCGGCCGGTGCTCCCCGGCCGCCCAGGCCCGCGCCGCGGCCGGGGTGCCGGCCGCCCCCAGCATGCCGTCCAGCGCCCGGGCGAACTCCCGCTGCTCATCGCTCAGGAGGAACCGCATCACCGGCGTCCCTTCGGCAGGCCGAGCAGCCGCTCGGCGATGATGTCGCGCTGGATCTCATTGGTGCCGGCGTAGATCGGCCCGGCGAGGGCGAAGGTGTAGCCCTCGGCCCAGAGCCCGTGTGCGGGCGCCTCCCCGGCGCCCTCGGTGAGCGCGCCGGACGGCCCGAGCAGGTCCAGGGCGGTCTCGTGCAGGGCGATGTCCAGCTCGGACCAGAAGACCTTGGTCAGGCTCGATGTGGCGCCGAGGTCGCCCGCTCCCGGCTCGGTACGGACGGGGGTGTGGCCTTCCCCGGCGGCGAGCCGGGAGGCATGGGCGTAGGCGAACAGCTGGTAGGCGCGGGCGCCGATCACCGCATCGGCGACCCGGTCGGTGAGCGGCCCGGAAACCGCCTCGGGGGCCTCGCGCCACAGCGCGGCCAGCCGCTCCGCGGCCGCGGAGAAGCGGCCCGGACTGCGCAGCGTCAGGCCGCGCTCGTTGCCCGCGGTGCTCATCGCGACCCGCCAGCCCTGCCCCGGCTCGCCGATCACGTCCGCGTCGGGCACGAAGACCTCGTCGAGGAAGAGTTCGGCGAAGGCGGGCTTGCCGTCCAGCCGGCCGAGGGGGCGTACCGTCACGCCCGGGGCGTCCAGCGGGAACATCAGATAGGTCAGGCCCTGGTGCGGCCGGGCGGTGTCCGGATCGCTGCGGAACAGCCCGAAGGCGCGGTCGGCGAAGGCAGCCCGGGACGACCAGGTCTTCTGCCCGCTCAGCAGCCAGCCGCCGGCGGTCCGTACGGCGGTCGAGCGCAGCGACGCCAGATCCGACCCGGCCTCCGGCTCCGACCAGGCCTGCGCCCAGATCACCTCGCCGCGGGCCATGGGGCCGAGGATGCGGGCGCGTTGCTCGTCGGTGCCGTGCGCGAAGAGCGTCGGGGCGAGGAGGTGGATGCCGTTCTGGCTGACCCGCCCTGGTGCGCCGGCCGTGTAGTACTCCTCCTCGAAGATCAGCCACTGGAGGAGCGAGGCACCGCGGCCGCCGTGCTCCTCTGGCCAGGAGACGACCGACCAGCGGTCCGCGGAGAGCCGGCGCTCCCACTCCCGGTGGGCGGCGAACCCCTCGGCTGTCTCCAGCGACGGCAGCGGCGCGGTGGGGACATGGCCGGCCAGCCAGTTCCGCGCCTCGGCCCGGAACTCCTGCTCCGCGGCGGTGAATTCGAGGTCCATCACGCCGCCGCCGACCGGCCGGACGGTCGCCGTCCGCTGCGGGCGTCCGGCCCGTGGAGGGGCCGGACGGCGAGTGGTGCGTGCCGTTCGCCGGGCAGGGCCTCGTCGTCTCGGGCAGCGGGCATCCGCACTCCTTCCCTAACAAGTGTTTGGTAGATTAACGTACCGTCAGGAACAGCGTCGAGGCCCCCGCCGCCGCGCTTCCGCGCCGAGGGCCGCCCCCGCCGGCTCCCCCGAGCGCCGGCGGCACGCCCGCGCCGGGCCCGCACCCGGCCCGTCCCAGGAGGCCCGCGCATGACCTCGCCCCCCTATGTGCCCGGCCACCGGCTGCTCGACGGCCGGACCGCCGTCATCACCGCGGCCGCCGGCGCCGGCATCGGCGGCGCCACCGCCCGCCGCTTCCTGGAAGAGGGCGCCCGGATCGTCATCGGCGACAGCCATGCGCGCCGTCTGAGGGAGAGCACCGAGGCGCTCGCCGCGGAGTTCGGCGCCGGCCAGGTGGCGTCCCTGCCGTGCGACGTCACCGACGAGGACCAGGTGGGCGCCCTGCTGGCGCTGGCCGAGGAGCGCCACGGCCGCCTCGACATCGTGGTCAACAACGCCGGTCTCGGAGGCACCGCCGACCTCGTCGAGATGACCGACGAGCAGTGGGCCGCGGTCCTCGACACCACCCTGAACGGCACCTTCCGCTGCACCCGGGGCGCCCTGCGCCGGATGAAGGCGGCCGGCCGCGGCGGCGTGATCGTCAACAACGCCTCCGTCGTCGGCTGGCGCGCCCAGCGCGGCCAGGCCCACTACGCCGCGGCCAAGGCCGGCGTGATGGCGCTGACCCGCTGCGCCGCAATGGAAGCCGCCGATTACGGCGTCCGTATCAACGCGGTCGCGCCCAGCCTCGCCATGCACCCGCATCTGGTGAAGGTGACCACCCCCGAGCTGCTGGCGGAGCTCACCGAACGGGAGGCGTTCGGCCGCTACGCCGAGCCCTGGGAGGTCGCCAATGTCATCGTCTTCCTGGCCTGCGACTACGCCTCGTACCTGACCGGGGAAACGGTGTCCGTCAGCTCCCAGCGCGCCTGAGACGGGGAGCGCCGGCCGGCCGTGCCTTGCGCGGCCGGCCGCCGGCTCCGCAGAATCTGAACCAGGAGACCACCATGTCCGAGGCCTATGTCGTCGAAGCGGTCCGTACCCCGGTCGGGAAGCGGGGCGGCGGTCTGTCGGCCGTCCACCCCGCCGATCTTGGCGCCCATGTGCTGACCGCGCTGATGGCGCGCAGCGGCGTCGACCCGGCCGCCGTCGAGGACGTCGTCTTCGGCTGTCTGGACGCGGTGGGACCGCAGGCCGGCGACATCGCCCGGACGTGCTGGCTGGCCGCCGGGCTGCCCGAGCACGTGCCCGGCGTCACCGTCGACCGCCAGTGCGGCTCCTCCCAGCAGGCCGTGCACTTCGCGGCCCAGGCCGTGCTCGCCGGCACCCAGGACCTGGTCGTCGCGGGCGGGGTGCAGAACATGTCGCAGATCCCGATCGCCTTCGCGAGCCGCCGGGCCGCCGAACCGCTCGGGCTGACCGACGGGCCGTTCGCCGGCTCCACGGGCTGGCGGGCCCGCTACGGGGACGCGCCCGTCGACCAGTTCCACGGCGCCGAACTCATCGCCGAGAAGTGGCACCTCTCCCGCGCGGACATGGAGGAGTTCGCGCTCCGCTCGCACCAGCGCGCCGTCCGCGCCCGCGACGAGGGCCGTTTCGACCGGGAGACCGTCGCCTACGGGGAGGTCAGCGCCGACGAGGGACCGCGCCGTAACACCTCCCTGGAGAAGATGGCCGCCCTGCCGCCGGTCGTTCCGGGCGGCCGGCTGACCGCGGCGGTCTCCTCCCAGGTCTCCGACGGTGCGGCCGCCCTGCTCCTCGCCTCCGCGCGGGCGGTGGCCGCGCACGGTCTGACCCCGCGGGCCCGCATCCACCATCTGTCGGTGCGCGGCGAGGACCCGATCCGGATGCTGTCCGCACCGATCCCGGCGACCGCGTACGCGCTGAAGAAGGCGGGCATGTCGATCGACGACATCGATCTGGTCGAGATCAACGAGGCCTTCGCGCCCGTCGTCCTGGCCTGGCTCAAGGAGACCGGCGCCGACCCGGAGCGGGTCAACGTCAACGGCGGCGCCATCGCCCTGGGCCATCCGCTCGGCGCGACCGGCGTCCGGCTGATGACGACGCTGCTGCACGAACTGGGGCGCACCGGCGGCCGGTTCGGACTGCAGACCATGTGCGAGGGCGGCGGCCAGGCCAACGTCACCATCATCGAACGACTCTGACGCATCATCAGGGAGACGCCCGGCGCCCTTCAGGAGGGCGGCCCCGGCAGCGCGGCCAGCGTCGCGCGCGCCTCCGCCATGATCCGGTCGACGAGTTCCGCGCAGGACGGCAGATCCCCGATCACCCCCGCGACCTGCCCGGAGGCCATCACCCCGAGGTCGGTACGGCCCTCGACCATCGACGCCCGCAGCAGCATCGGGGTGTTGGCCGCGAGCAGGACCTGGCTCCAGGAGAGGTCCCGGCCGTGCTTCATCGCCAGGCCGTCACGGATCATCTGCGCCCAGCTCAGCCCGGACAGCTTCCTGAACTCCGCTGCCCGGCGCACCGCGTGCAGCAGCGCGGCGGTGCGCCCGGAGCGCTCCAGCGCCTCGACCAGCTCGCTGCGCAGCATCCGGTGCGGCAGCCCGTCCACCTTCGTGGTGACCGTGATGTCGCCGACGGCGGCCGCCAGATAGCGGGCCTGTACGGCCGGTGGCACGGTGCTGTCCGACGTCAGCAGGAAGCGGGTGCCCATGGCGATCCCGGCCGCTCCGTAGGCCAGCGCCGCGACCAGTCCCCGGCCGTCGAAGAAGCCGCCCGCGGCGATCACCGGGATGCCGACCGCGTCCACCACCTGCGGCAGCAGCACGCTCGTGGCGACGCTCCCGGTGTGCCCCCCGCCCTCGCCGCCCTGCACGATCACCGCGTCCGCGCCCCAGGCCGCGACCTTCTCGGCATGGCGGCGGGCCCCGACCGAGGGGATGACGACGACGCCCGCCTCCTTGAGCCGGGCGATCAGCTCGCGGGAGGGGGCCAGGGCGAACGAGGCGACCCGTACGCCCTCCTCCACGATGATCCGCACCCGGTCCGCCGCATCGGCCGCGTCCGCCCGCAGATTGACCCCGAAGGGTGCCTCCGTACGGGACGCGACCTCGCGGACCGCCGCCCGCAGCTGCCCGACGGTCATGGTGGCCGAGGCCAGGATCCCCAGCGCGCCCGCCTCGGCCGCGGCCGACACCAGCCGGGGCCCGGCCACCCACCCCATGCCGGTCTGCACGACGGGATGGCGCACCCCGACGAGCCGGGTCAGCGGGGTCTCGATCCGGGTCTCGATCCGGGGTTCGATCCGGTCGTCCGTCATGCCGACGGCACCTCGCGCTCCCGCAGCCGCTCCGGATCGAGCTCCGTACGGATCAGCCGGAGCTCCTCGGCGGTGGGCTCGCGGGTGTACGGCACCTCGGCGGGCAGCGCGAGCGGGAAGCCGGTGGCCTCCTGGACCTGTCCGGCCGTCACCCCCGGGTGCACGGAGACCAGCCGCATGCGGTGGTCCGGTGTGTCGAAGTCGAAGACCCCGAGGTGGGAGACGACGCGCGGGATGCGGTGGTAGCGGGTCGCGGACGGGCCGGCGGCGGCCGCGCTGTCGTAGCCGACCCCGCAGATCATGTCGACCCGCTCGACGAAGACCCGTGCCGAATGCTTCGGCACCCAGTAACTCACCGGATTGTTCAGGGTGTTGACGGGTGCGCCGCGGACGCCGAGGAGCTGGCGGGCGGGCCGGTGCCAGTCGCCGATGCAGGAGATGTTCTGGTTGCCGAAACGGTCGAGCTGGCTCGCGCCCATCATCACGTGCCGCTTCCCGCCGGTCACCATGGCCAGATGCCGGCGGTAGGGCAGCCAGCCCTCCGCCGTCCCGTCCGGACCCACGAGCAGCGCCTCCCCGTCGGTCAGCAGCAGATCGGGGGAGAAGGTGCGCCGGGCGAGCCGGGCGCCGAGCGACGGGATCAGGCCCATCGGGCTGGCGAGCACCTCCCCGTTGTCGCGCCAGGCCTCGGCACAGGCGATCACGCAGTACTCGGCGCGGGTGGCCGTGCTGGTCGGGCTCACTGCTGCTCCTCGTGCCAGGTCTGGACCGCCGACTGATACGCCTTCTCGTCCCCGGACAGGAACCGCTCGGCGAACTGCGGCCAGGGCGTGGTCGCGTACATCTTCTGGAAGGCCTCGTCGCGGCCGTGATCGGGGACGCAGGAGGTGAAGTGCGCCCCGTTCGGGGTCTCGACGACTCCGGACACGTCGTGCCGCGGGACCAGCAGCGTCTGCGGCACCGCCGTGCCGAAGTCGTCCACCAGCCGCTCGCAGGAGACATAGGCCCGGTCCGCGGCCGCGCAGAACAGATCGTCGAAGTACGGGTCGGGGCCCAGGTACTGGCCGTTTCCCCGCCGGTCGGCACGGTTGAGATGGACCAGCGCCGCGTCCATCCGCAGCGCCGGCGCGGCGACGAAGGTCTCCCCGTCCTCGTACGGCGAGGTCACCGTCCGCAGGCCCGGGTTGACCCGCATGACGTCCGAGCCGAGACCGGCCCGGACGGGGAGGAACGGCAGCCGGTGGGCGGCGGCGGTGAGGCCCCACAGGAACATCGCCTCGTCGATCTCCCGCAGCTCGAACGCACCACGCTGGCGCGCCGCGCGGAAGTGCGGCTCCAGGGGGATCGAGTCGAGGGTCACGAACGCCGCGACCAGCGTGCGGATCCGGCCCGCGGCGGCGAGCAGCCCGACATCGGGACCGCCGTACGAGATCACCGTCAGATCGGTGATGTCGGAGCGCAGCAGCGCCCGTACCAGCGCCATCGGCTTACGGCGTGCCCCCCAGCCGCCGATGCCGAGGGTCATCCCGCTGCGCAGCCGGGAGACCACGTCCTCGGGCGTCATGGTCTTGTCGGTCACGGTCAGCCTTCCGTCGTCGGTGCGCCGGCCGGTGCGCCGAACGTGTCGCGGACGCGGTCGGCGACACCGCTGAGGTTCGCCTCGAAGGTGAAGCCCTGCTCGAAGCGGTAACTGCGATGGACGTCCACGGGGTCGATGCCGTTGATCGCGGCCTTGGCGAGCCGGAGCAGAGCGCCGTCCTTCCGGGCGATCTCCCGCGCCAGATCCAGTGCGGCGCGGCGCAGACCGGCGCGCGGGACGACCTTCCACACCGAGCCGTGCGCCTGGAGTTCGGCGGCGGTGGCGGTGCGCGAGGTGTAGTAGAGCGCGCGCATCAGATGCTGGGGGACCAGCCGGGCCAGATGGGTGGCCGCGCCGAGCGCACCGCGGTCCAGCTCCGGCAGGCCGAAGGTGGCATCCTCGCTGGCCACGATCGCATCCGCGTTCCCGGCCAGCCCGATGCCGCCGCCCAGACAGAAGCCGTGCACCGCCGCGACGACCGGCACTTCGCACGTGTAGACCGCCGAAAACGCCTCGGCACAGCCGCGGTTGAAACCGATCAGGGCGTCATGACCGCCGGCGGCGGTGTCCCGCTGCAACTCCTTGATGTCGACACCGGCGTTGAAGCCGCGGCCCTCGGCGGCGAGGACGACACAGCGCAGGTCCGGGTCGTGCCCGGCGGCCCGTACGGCATCGGCGAGGTCGTACCAGCCCTGTACGGGAAGGGCGTTGACCGGCGGGAAGTCGACGGTGACCAGGGCGATGCCGTGGTCCGGCCTGGAGGTGGAGACACCCATGAGCGGATCAGCTACCTTTCCACCAAGCGTTTGTTAGGTAGCGAAGTTAGCAGCGGACCGCGCGCTGCGGGAGGGGTGCCGGGTGAGCCTGACCCTCGATCTGTCCGGACAGCTCGCCGTGGTCACCGGCGGCACCCGGGGCGTCGGCGCCGGCATCGCCCGCGCCTTCCTGCGGGCCGGCGCCGAGGTGGTGATCTGCGCCCGCCGGCCGCCGGCCAGCCCCGTCACGGCGGCCGGCCGCAGCGCCCGTTTCCACCCCCTCGATCTGCGTGAACCCGACGCCGTACGGGCCTTCTTCGACCGGCTCGCGGCGACGCACGGCCGGCTGGACTGCCTGGTGAACAACGCCGGCGGCACGCCGTACCGGCTGCTCGGACAGACCGACGCCGACCGGCACGCCCGGGTCGTCGCGCTCAACCTCCTCGCCCCGCTGACCGCTTCGCTCGCCGCCTACGAGGTGATGCGGCAGCAGCCGGCCGGCGGTTCGGTCCTCATGATCGGCAGCGTCAGCGGCACCCGTCCGTCGCCCGGCACCGCCGCCTACGGCGCGGCCAAGGCGGGCCTGGAGAACCTCGCCCGCTCCATGGCCGTCGAATGGGCTCCTCTGGTCCGCGTCAACACCCTCGTCCTCGGCATGGTGCGCACCGAACTCTCCGCCCTGCACTACGGGGACGAGGCGGGCATCGCCGCCGTCGGCGCCACCGTCCCGGCCGGCCGGCTCGCCGAACCCGCCGAGATCGGCGACGCCTGCGTCTTCCTCGCCTCCGACCGGGCCGCGTACGTCACCGGCGCCAGCCTGCTCGTCCACGGGGGCGGCGAGCGCCCCGCCTTCCTGGACGCCGCCACCGTCAACCGCCCCACGGTCAACCACTCCATGGCCAACCACCCCACCGCCTTCCGTGAAGTGTCCGACGAGACCCCCTCGATCGCCGATGCCGAAGCCCCCAAGGAGAATTGACATGACCGGAATCTGCGCCGGACGGGTCGCCGCCGTCACGGGAGCCGGCCGGGGGCTCGGCCGGGCCCATGCGCTGGCCCTCGCCGCCGAGGGAGCCGAGGTTGTGGTGAACGACCTCGGGGTGGCTGCCGACGGCGCCGGCGCCTCGGCCGGCCCGGCCCAGCAGGTCGCCGACGAGATCCGCGCACACGGCGGCCAAGCCGTCGCCCACCGCGGCGACATCACCACCACCGAAGGCGCCGCCTCCCTCGTCGCCACCGCCCTGGACACCTTCGGCCGGCTCGACACCCTCGTGAACAACGCCGGATTCCTGCGCGACCGGATGCTCGTCAACCTCGACGAGGACGACTGGGACGCCGTCATCCGCGTCCACCTCAAGGGCCACTTCCTCCCGCTGCGGCACGCCGCGGCCCACTGGCGGGCCGAGGCCAAGTCCGGCCGCACCCCCGACGCCCGCGTCATCAATACCTCGTCGGGCGCCGGGCTGCTCGGCAGCGTCGGACAGGGCAACTACTCCGCCGCCAAGGCCGGCATCATCGGCCTCACCCTCGTCGCCGCCGCCGAAATGGCCCGCTACGGCGTCCAGATCAACGCCATCGCGCCGGCCGCCCGCACCCGGATGACCGAGCGGACCTTCGCCGCGACGATGGCGGCGCCGGCCGACGGGGAGTTCGACGCGATGGCCCCGGAGAACGTCTCCCCGCTGGTGGTCTGGCTCTCCTCCGCCGACAGCG
The DNA here is from genome assembly GCF_900221035.1 of Streptomyces sp. 2323.1. Taxonomy (NCBI): domain Bacteria; kingdom Bacillati; phylum Actinomycetota; class Actinomycetes; order Kitasatosporales; family Streptomycetaceae; genus Streptomyces; species Streptomyces sp. 2323.1. Next base: position 7,438,728 of record NZ_LT907981.1, read on the forward strand.
CCGGGGTCACCGGCCGGGTCTTCGAGGCCGAGGCGGGCCGGATCACGGTGATGGAGGGCTGGCGCCCCGGCCCCACCGCGGACAAGGGGAGCCGCTGGTCCCCGGCCGAAGCGGGCGCGGCCGCCCGCCGGCTGCTGGCCGTCGCCGAGGAGCCGGGAGCGGTGTACGGCGCGCGGTGACCGGGCCGGGGACCCGACCGGGTGCGCACCACTCGCGGCAGCCGGTGTCCCGGGCCCGGTGCTTTCAGCCGCCCGGACGCCCCAGCCCCGCGAGCCCGGCGGCGCGCGCCAGCAGCTCGACGAGCATGTCGAAGGTGAGCCGGCCGGTGAACGTATTGCGCTGGCTGGGGTGGTAGCTCCCCAGCACCTGCAGTTCCCGCCGGGGGCCCGCGGCCGGCAGGGTCAGCTGGACGCCGTGACCGAACGCCGGCCGGGGACGGGGGAGCGGCCACCCCGCCTCGCCGAGTACGGGCAGCAGCGCCTGCCAGCTGAAGGCGCCCAGCGCCACGACCGTCCGGAGGTGGGGGCTGAGGAGTTCCAGCTCCGCCGACAACCACGGCCGGCAGGTGCGGCGCTCGGTGGGCGTCGGCTTGTTCTCCGGCGGAGCGCAGTGGACCGGCGCGGTGACCCGGACCCCGTACAGTTCCAGGCCGTCGCCCCGGTGCGTCGCGGTCGGCTGGGAGGCGAGGCCGACCGCATGCAGTGCCCTGAACAGGAAGTCACCGGAGGCGTCCCCGGTGAACATCCGGCCGGTGCGGTTGCCGCCGTGCGCGGCCGGCGCCAGCCCGACGACGGCCAGTGCCGCGTCGGGCGGCCCGAACCCCGGGACGGGGCGCGCCCAGTACTCCCAGTCCCGGAACGCCGCACGCGGATGCGCGCCGGTCCGCTCCCGCCATTCCACCAGCCGGGGACAGGCCCGGCACCCGATCAACTGCGCGTCGAGCTCGGCGAGCCCGTCGCACCGCGCCGCGCGGTAGGCCGGAAAGGCCTCCTCGTCGCTGCCCGGCGGTGTCTGCGCCGCCCCGGTCTCGTCCATTCCTCCACGCTAGGCGGTGTCCGCAACGTCCCGCCCCTGACACGGTCGGGCGGAGCAGGCATCAGACAGCGGCGTCTGGACCGCGGCGGCCGGCCGGGGACGCGGCACGCTCGGCGAGATGCGCGGGAGGGGCGAGGTCCGTGGGGAGCGCGGGGGCCGGTTCGAGGGGGCCCCAGGAGGAGTGCAGGGGAAGTACACCGGCCCACAGGCCGAGTTCGGCGTCCGCACCGTCCCCGTCGTCCGGCGGACCCGTCCGGATCTTCACGGAAGCTTCGTCGAGGGAGAGGGCGAGCAGGGCCGTGGCGGCGAGTTCCTTGCGGCTCGGGCGCCGGGCGTAGTCCCACTGGCCCGGCGCCGCCTGTTCGGTCAGACAGCGCAGACCGGCGAGCTTCTCCTCCGGGTCGGTGACCTGGCGGGGAGTGCCGAACACCATCGCGCTGCGGTAGTTGACGCCGTGCTCGAACACCGAGCGGGCCAGCACCAGCCCGTCGACATGCGTCACGGTGACACAGACATTCGCGCCGGGCGAGGCGATCAGGCTGCGGCTGGCGACCGACCCGTGGAAGTACAGCGTGCTGCCGTCCGCGCCATAGACCGTGGGCACCACCATCGGTGAGCCGTCCACGAGCACACCGAGGTGGCACAGAAAGCCGGCGGCCAGCACGGCATCGAGCGCGGCCCGGTCGAGGCTGCCCTGCTCACGCAGCCGGCGATGGCGGGTGCGCTCGGTCTCCGACAGCGTCCGCCCGGGCGAGGGGGAGGTCATCACGGCCCTTCCGAAGGGTGCGGGGGAGGGGGCGGGGCAGGTAGCCGACCCTTTCCCAGGATTCTACTGATCCCGTGGTCGTCTCGCTAGATGGAGCGGGATTTCGTCGCCATAAACTCATATGGCAACGAATTCCGCACACCGAGTCCTCCGGCTTCGGCTTCTGCTCCGACATGCCCCCGGCCCTTGGTCAGGTCGCCCCTCCGCCGCCCCCCGGGGCCGTACGAGGCGCCAAGCATGGGTACGACACGGGATGGGCAGCCCCATTCCACCCGCCGCCCTGGGGGAGTTCGCGGCCGAGGATCACGAAGTACCCTTTTCCGAGACTGTGTTGTGTGACATATTACTGACGTGCCCACGAGACACAGACACTCCCTGGATGCGGCGGACGTCGTGATCGTCGGGGCCGGTGTGGTCGGCGCCGCCTGTGCGTACTACGCCGGCCGCGCCGGTCTCTCCGTCGCCGTGGTCGACCGCGGACCCGTCGCGGGCGGCACCACCGGAGCCGGCGAGGGAAACCTGCTGGTCTCCGACAAGGAGCCGGGCCCGGAACTCGCGCTCGCGCTGCTCTCCACCCGCCTGTGGCGCGAACTGGCCGCCGCACTCCCGCCGGAGATCGAGTACGAGACGAAGGGCGGCCTGGTCGTCGCCGCCGACGAGTCCGGTATGACGTCCCTGCGCGCGTTCCGTGCGGCGCAGGAAAAGGCGGGCGTGGAGAGCACGGACGTCCCCGGCGACCGGCTGCGGGACGTCGAACCCCATCTCGCGCCCGGCCTCGCCGGCGGCGTCCTCTACCCGCAGGACGCGCAGGTCCAGCCCGCCCTGGCCGCCGCCCACTTGCTGCGTGCCTCCGGAGCCCGACTGCATCTGGGGGCCGAGGTCACGGCCATCCTGCGCGGGCCTGGCGGGGCGGTCCGCGGCGTCCGTACCCCGCGCGGCGACCTGCTTGCCCCCGCGGTCGTGAACGCCACCGGCACCTGGGCCGGCCGGCTGGCCTCGCTCGCGGGGGTGACCGTCCCCGTCCTGCCGCGCCGGGGATATGTGCTGGTCACCGAGCCACTGCCGCGTGTCGTACGCCGCAAGGTGTATGCCGCGGACTATGTCGCCGACGTGGCCAGCGGCTCGGCCGCGCTGCAGACCTCCGCCGTCGTCGAGGGCACCCCGGCGGGCCCGGTGCTCATCGGCGCCAGCCGGGAACGCGTCGGCTTCGACCGCACGCTCTCGGCCGACGTGCTGCGCCGGCTCGCCGCCCAGGCGGCGGCGCTGTTCCCCGTCCTGGCGGGCGTCCGGGTGATCCGTACGTACCAGGGCTTTCGGCCCTATCTCCCGGACCACCTCCCGGCGATCGGCCCCGATCCGCGTGCCCCGGGTCTGCTGCACGCCTGTGGCCACGAGGGCGCGGGCATCGGCCTCGCCCCGGCCACCGGCCGGCTGATCGCCGCCGCGCTGACGGACGCCCCCGGCCCGCTGGACGCGCGCCCGTTCCGCCCGGAGCGCTTCACCGAAGGAACGGAGCCGGAATGAGCGGAGTCAGGGTGAACCCCGCCGGGACGAACCGAGTGGGGAGGGGCCGCGCCGCTCCGCACGCCGCCCCGCCGCAATCCACTCCACACCCCCGCGCCGAACGGAGCCCGGTATGACCCGAAGCCGACGCCGCACCCCAGCCGAGCTCGTACGGGCCGTGCCAGGACCGGCGTTCGAGATCACGCTCGACGGGCGGTCGCTGTCCGCGCTGCCCGGGCAGAGCATCGCGGCCGCACTCTGGGCGGCGGGGGTGCTCTCCTGGCGGACCACGCGCCAGAGCGGCCGGGCGCGGGGCGCCTTCTGCGGGATCGGTTCCTGCTTCGACTGTCTCGCCACCGTCAACGGCGTCCCCAATCAACGGGCCTGCCTGGTGCCGGCCCGGCCGGGGGACGCGGTCACCACCCAGGAGGGACACGGGCGTGCCGAACTCGCCGTCTGACACCCATGACCTCGCCGTCATCGGCGCGGGGCCGGCCGGGCTCGCGGCCGCCGTCACCGCCGCCGACCTCGGGCTGACCGTGGCGCTGGTCGATGCCGCCGCCCGGCCCGGCGGACAGTTCTACCGGCAGTCGGCCCCCGGGCTGGGCGCGGCCCGTCCGCAGGCCCTGCACCACTCCTGGGGCGCGTTCGCCCGGCGTGCAGCCCGGCTGGAGGTGCACCGGGCGGCCGGGCGGGTCCACCACTTCACCGAGCACCATGTCTGGTCGGTCACCCGGGAGGCGGAGCACTGGGCCGTACGCGCGATGACCGGGCCCGACGGGGCGCAGGGGCGGGCCGAGGTGGCCGCGCGGAAGGTGCTCCTCGCCACCGGTGCGTACGAGCGTCAACTGCCCTTCCCCGGCTGGACCTTGCCCGGCGTCGTGGGTGCCGGCGGTGCGCAGGCCATGCTCAAGGCGGGGCTGGTGGTGCCGGGGCAGCGGATCGTGGTCGCGGGCAGCGGGCCGCTGCTGCTCGCCGTCGCGGGGTCGCTGGCCGCCGCCGGAGCCAGGGTGCCGGTGGTTGCTGAGGCAGGCGGCTACGCCGGATACGCCCGCGCGCCGCGCACCCTCGCCGCCAACCCGCGCAAGCTCGTCGAAGGGGCTTCGCACGCGGCCACCCTGCGTCGGTACGGCGTCCGCCTCCGTACCCACAGCGCGATCACCGCCGTGCACGGCACCGACCGGGTCGAGGCCGTCACCCTGACCCGGCTCGACCGGGACTGGCGGCCGGTGGCCGGGACCGGGCTGCGCATCCCGTGCGATGCGCTCGCCGTCGGGCACGGACTCGTACCGCAGCTGGACCTGGCGACCGCGCTGGGCTGTGCGACCCGCCGTTGTCCCGACGGCACCGCCGCGCTGGTCCTCGACGGCCGGCAGCGGACCACGGTCGACGGGGTCTGGGCTGCCGGGGAGGCCGGCGGTGTAGGGGGTGCCGAACTCGCCCTTGTGGAAGGGGAGTTGGCGGCGTACGACATCGCGCGGCGGACGGCGGGGGATGCGCTGCGGCGGCGTCGTGACCGGCTGCGGCGGTTCGCCGGGGCGATGTCCGCCGCGCATGCGCCGCGGCCGGGCTGGTCCGACTGGCTCGGCGCGGACACCGAGGTCTGCCGCTGCGAGGAGGTCACGGCCGGCCGGATCCGGGAAGCCGTCGGCGGCCTCGGGGCCGGCGACACCCGCACCGTCAAACTGCTCACCCGGGCCGGCATGGGCTGGTGCCAGGGGCGGGTATGCGGTCCCGCCGTGGCGCACCTCGCGGGGGAGACCGAAACCGGGGCCGGCCGCAGGCTCCTCGCCTGCCCCGTCACGCTGGGCGAACTCGCCCGAGAGTAATGCCGGTTCGGATCGGCGGTCTTGGCAATCCGCTAAAGGTCAGTAAAATGTCACACCTCATAGAAGGAGACTGCACATGGTCATCCGTACCCGCCCGTGGCACGGCATCATGGTCGCCACCACCCTCCCGTTCCGCGACGATCTCTCCGTCGACCACGACGCGTACGCCGCCCAGGTCGCCCGGCTGCTCGCTGCCGACTGCGACGGCGTCGTCCCCAACGGCTCCCTCGGCGAGTACCAGACGCTGACCGACGACGAGCGTGCCCAGGTCGTCCGGACCGCCGTGGCGGCCGCCGGCGCGGGGGACCGGGTGATGCCCGGCGTCTCCGCGTACGACAGCGCCACCGCGTGCCGCTGGGCCGAGCAGGCCGCCGAGGCGGGCGCCGGATCCGTCCTGCTGCTGCCGCCCAACGCCTTCCGCGCCGACCCGGCAGCGGTGCGCGCCCACTTCGCCGAGGTGGCCGCCGTCGGGCTGCCCGTCGTCGCCTACAACAACCCTTACGACACCAAGGTCGACCTCACCCCGCGCCTCCTCGCCGAGCTGCATGCCGACGGCAGCATCGTCGCCGTCAAGGAATTCAGCGGCGATGTCCGCAGGGCCTACGAGATCGCCGAAGTCGCCCCGGAACTCGACCTGTTGATCGGCGCCGACGACGTCCTCCTCGAACTCGCGCTGGCCGGCGCGGTCGGCTGGATCGCGGGCTACCCGAACGCGCTGCCCGAGGCCTGCGGCTCCCTCTACCGGGCCGCCGTCGCCGGGGACCTGGACACCGCGCTGCCGCTCTACCGTGCCCTGCATCCGCTGCTGCGCTGGGACTCCAAGCCCGAATTCGTGCAGGCGATCAAGCTCTCGATGGACCTCGCCGGCCACCGCGGCGGTCCGACCCGCCCGCCCCGCTTCCCGCTCCCCGCCGGGCAGTCGGCCCAGCTCCGCGCCGCCACCGAGAAGCTCCTCGCCGACGGCCACCACTGAGAGGAAACCCATGCGCACCCGCCACGTCTTCCATGCCGTCGACTCGCACACCGAGGGCATGCCCACCCGCGTCATCACCGGCGGCATCGGCACCCTCCCCGGCGCCACCATGGCCGAGCGCCGGCTGTACATGGCCGAACACCGCGACGACATCCGCACGCTGCTGATGTACGAGCCGCGCGGCCATGCCGCCATGAGCGGGGCGATCCTCCAGGCACCGACCCGCCCCGACGCCGACTGGGGCGTGCTGTTCATCGAGGTCTCCGGCTATCTGCCGATGTGCGGGCACGGGACGATCGGGGTGGCCACCGTCCTCGTCGAGACCGGCATGGTGGCGGTGTGCGAACCGGTGACCACGGTGCGCCTGGACACCCCGGCCGGGCTGGTCACCGCCGAGGTGCAGGTCACGGACGGGGCGGCGACGGCCGTCACGCTCACCAACGTGCCCGCGTTCTGTGCCGGACTCGACCGCAAGGTCACTGTCCCCGGATACGGCACGCTCAGCTATGACCTCGCCTACGGGGGCAATTTCTACGCCATCCTGCCGCTGGACAGCGTCGGGCTGCCCTTCGACCGGGACCGCAAGAACGACATCCTGTCCGCCGGACTCGCCCTCATGGACGCCGTGAACGCCACCGACCGGCCGGTCCATCCCGAGGACGAGCGGATCGGCGGCCTCAAGCACGTCTATTTCGCCGCACCCGGATCGAATGCCACCCGCTCCCGGCACGCGATGGCCATCCACCCCGGCTGGTTCGACCGCTCACCCTGCGGTACGGGCACCTCCGCGCGGATGGCGCAGCTGCATGCCCGCGGGGAACTCTTCCTGGGGCAGGACTTCGTCAACGAGTCCTTCATCGGGACGGAGTTCACCGGGCGGCTCGTGGGCCGGACCACGGTCGGCGGGCGGCCGGCCGTCGTCCCCACCGTCACCGGGCGGGCCTGGGTGACCGGTACCGCGCAGTACTTCCTCGATCCGGCCGACCCGTTCCCCGCGGGGTTCCTGCTCTGAACGCCGGACCGGGGCGGCGGCTTGGCAACTGCCGCCACCAGGGGGTTCGCGCAACGTGACATTGTACGCTGGCACTCCGCAGCAACTCGGAGGACCACGATGGGTGAACTCAAGCACCGCAGCCTGATCACCGCGCAGGAGCGACTTCGCGATCAGGTCGCCCATCAGCTGCGCGCGGCCCTGATAGCGGGCGAACTCCGCCCGGGATCGGTCTACTCGGCCCCGGGCCTCGCCGCGGACTTCGGTGTCTCCGCCACCCCGGTGCGCGAGGCGATGCTCGATCTGGCCCGGGAGGGTCTGGTCGAACCGGTACGCAACAAGGGCTTCCGGATCACCGAGGTGAGCGAGCGCGACCTCGATCAGTACACCGAGATCCGGGCACTGATCGAGGTCCCGGTCATCGGCCAGGTCACCCGCACCGCCGGCCGGGAACAGCTCGAAGCCCTCCGCCCGGCCGCCCTGGAGATCGTCGCCGCCGCCCGCGCACACGACCTGATCGGATATCTGGAGGCCGACCGCCGCTTCCACCTCGCGCTGCTCGGTCTCAGCGGCAACGACCGCCTCGTCGAAACGGTCGGCGAACTGCGCAAGCGCTCCCGTCTCTACGGCCTCACCCGCCTCGACGAGCGCAACCAGCTGCTGCCCTCCGCCGAGGAACACGTGGAACTCCTCGACCTGATGCTGACCGGCGATGCCGAGGCGGCCGAGGCCTGTATGGCCCGCCACCTCGGTCATGTCCGCTCGCTGTGGGCCCAGGCGCGGGCGGAACCACCGGTGCCGGAGCTGCGCGACCGCCAGGGCTGACCGGGCCCGGGACGGCCGGGCCCGGGGACGGCCGCCGGGTCAGGCGTTCCCGGCCAGCAGCCCGTCCATCCACTCCTCGACCCCGTCGACGGTGCGCGGCAGCCCGCCCGACATCAGCCGGGCCCCGTCCGCCGTGATCACCAGGTCGTCCTCGATACGGACGCCGATGCCGCGCAGCTCCCGCGGCAGGGTCTCGTCGTCGGGCTGGAGATAGAGCCCCGGCTCGACCGTCAGTACCTGACCCTCGGTCAGGACGCCGTCCAGATACTGCTCGGCGCGGGCCCGGCCGCAGTCGTGGACATCGAGGCCGAGCATGTGGCCGGAACTGCACAGCGTGTAGCGCCGGTGGAGACCGCTGTCGGCGGCGAGTGCCTGTGCCGCCGGGATGCGCAGCACCCCCCAGTCGGCCAGGCCCTCGGCCAGGACGCCCGAGCACGCCCGGTGGAAGTCGCGGAAGCTGGCGCCCGGCTTGAGCGCGGCGATCCCCGCGTCCTGGGCGGCGAGCACCAGCTCGTACACCCGGCGCTGCACGGGGGAGAAGCGCCCGGACAGCGGCAGGGTGCGGGTGATGTCGGCGGTGTACAGCGAGTCGGTCTCCACCCCCGCGTCGAGCAGCAGCAACTGGTCCGGGTCGAGCGGGCCGTCGTTGCGGATCCAGTGCAGGACACAGGCGTGCGCGCCGGCGGCGGCGATGGTCTCGTACCCCGTGCCGTTGCCCTCGGCGCGGGCGCGCAGCTGGAAGACCCCCTCGATCCAGCGCTCGCCGCGCGGGTGGCGCAGCGCGGCGGGCAGGGACCGTACGACATCCTCGAAGCCGGTGACGGTGTGATCGACGGCCTGCTGTAGCTGATCCACCTCCCAGGCGTCCTTCACCAGCCGCAACTCGCTGAGGGCGGTGGCGAGTTCGGCGTCCTGGGCGGCATTCCGGTCGGACGGGCGGGGCGCCAGGTCGTCCAGATGCGCACAGCGCACGCCGGTGAGCTGCTCGGCCTCGGCCAGATCGGGGCGGCGGCCCACCCAGAACTCGCCGTACTTGCGGTCCCGGTAGAACGCGCCGTCGGCGTCCCGCGGCGACCGCGGCCGCAGATACAGCACCGCCTCGCCGTCCGGTTCCAGCACCAGGACATGGCCCGGCTGGTCCTCGCCGGTCAGCCCGGTCAGCCAGGCGTACGCACTGTGCGGCCGGAAGCGGTGGTCGCAGTCGTGGGAGCGGACCCGCAACTCCCCGGCGGGGACGAGCAGCCGCTCGCCGGGGAAGCGTGCGGCGAGGCGGGCCCGGCGCCCGGCGAAGTGCGCGAAGCCGGGCACACAGGTGCCGGCCGGGAGCGAGGGCGTGGCCCATCCGTCGGTCATGAAGTCCGCGAGGGCGCTCGACACCGGCAAGTCGTGGCTCCCGGTGTGGAGTTGGGGGTGGTGCAAGGTCATGTGGACACCTCCGGGAAAGAAAGTTCCTGAAGCCTTGTCAGTGCAATTTCACATTACTATGTTATGGGTCACACCTCGTGGAGTGAAGGGCCCCTCGCCTTGCTCTCCACTCTCAACCCCCCACCCCCCTCCGGAGGTTCAGGTGCCCCCTTCGCATCTGCCGCGCACCATCCTGCTGGCCGCGAGCCTCGCGGCGACCCTCGCCCTGCCCAGCGTTCAGCCGGCCCGGGCCGCCGTGTCCCACCCGTCCGTCCTCCCCGCGCGAGCGCACCAGGCGCAACCGTCCGCCACCCGGCCGTCAGTTCCCACCGACAACCCCTTCGATCACGCCCAACGCCTCACCCGGGCACCCAAGTTCGCCGTCACGCCCCCGCCCGCGCCCCGCTCCCTCGTCGGAAGGGACGGCATCCCGGGCCCGCAGACCAGACCGCCGACCGCGCCGCACCAGGGGAGATCCGCCGTCGCGCCCTGCACCCTCGACGGCATCACCGGCCTGAGCCCCGAGCAGTTCGCGGACTTCCTCGCCGACCCGGCCGTCACCGCCGACGTCTGTCTGCGCAGCCTCCTGTGGACCTGGGACCCCCGGCTGATCCCGGTCATGTCCGACGCGCACGTCCAGGCCGTGGCGCGCCGCATCACCGGCCTGGCCGCGGCCCACGACGGCAAGAACACCAGCCACCTGTACGAGATGTTCACGTACCTGCACGCGGTGGCCTACCAGGACTTCTCGCACGACGAGATCGACACCACCGACGCCCCCACCGTCGACGCTGTACGGCGCGCGGTCGACGCCTTCGGCACCGCGGCCCGCACCTTCGACGTCACCCGCACCAACGCCGACACCCTGCGCGAGGCCCTCTACGCCGCCAGCGCGCCGGGGCTGCGGCAGCATCAACTCGACCTGATCGAGCGAGTGTTGGCCACCATGGACCCGGCGCACACTGCCACCCACAAGGACCCGGCCTGGGGCAACGCCGCCCTCGCCGCGCTGTCCGTGAACTACCTGGGGGTCTACCCCGGCAACAAGGACACCGCCTTCCAGTACGCGGCCGCCACCGACCCCGGCTACCGCGCCGTCTTCAAGGCCTTCGCCAAGTACACCCACCTCAAGGACACGCCCAACGCCTGGGTCGTCCGCGATGCGCTCGGGGAGTACGGCCGCTTCGGTGAGATCGCCTCCCTCAAGCGGGCCATCATCGCCGACCTCGGCGCCCTGCTCGGCCCCCTCGTGCAGAACTTCGGCGACGGCAGCGAGCCCTGGGCCAAGGTCGCGAGCTGGCTCAACTACTTCAACGCCTGCAAGCCCTACGCCGTGTGCAAGGAGGACATCGAAAAGCGGATCTTCCCGCGCACGTACTCCTACGACAACGGCGGCATCAAGGTCCGCACCGCCCTCGACCGCGCCGTCGTCGACCAGCTCTACTATGCGTCCAAGCAGGTCAGGGCCCAGTTCCACCGGGTGATCGGCACCGAGACGCCGCTGGCCGGCGACCCCAACACCACGCTCACCATCGTCCTGTACGCCTCCCGCCGCGACTACGAGGTCTACCACCCGCTGCTCACCGGCATGGGCACGAAGAACGGCGGCGTCTACATAGAGCAGGGCGCCACCTTCTACACCTACCAGCGCCGCGTCCCCCAGGACTCCAGCCTCACCCTCGAAGAGCTCTTCCGGCACGAGTACACGCACTACCTCAACGGCCGCTTCGCCGTACCCGGCTTCTTCGGCGAGGGCCCCTGGTACCAGGGCGACCGCACCACCGCCATGGACGAGGGCAGCGCCGAGTTCTTCGACGGCTCGACCCGCGACCACGGCATCGCCGTACGCAAGTCCCTCGTCCGCGACATCATCGCGGACACCGCCGGCGGCAAACCCCGCATGACCATCCAGCAGATGCTGCATGCGACCTACGACGGGGACGGCTTCCGGTTCTACTCCTACGCCGGGACGTTCTTCGAGTTCCTGTGGCGCCAGTACCCGGCGAAACTCCAGGAGATGTACCGGCATCTGCGGGACAACGACCCGGCCGCGTTCGACGACTGGCGCAACCGCATGGGATCCGACACGGGACTCCAGCAGCAGTACGACGCGTTCCTCGACACCCAGATCGCCCACCTCGACGATCTCTATGTGCCGAGCACGGCGTTCACGCCCAACGGTTCGCTGAAGTTCGCCACGCCCGGCGAGGTCCGCAGCGCCTTCGCCGCCGCCACCGCCAACACGCCCACCTGCAAGGACGAGGGCGACCCGGGCATCGGCCGCTTCCTGTGCACCGGCCGGATCACCGCCAACCTCGGCAACGCCGGCAGTCCCGACCAGATCTTCAAGGACATGTCCGACACCGTCGACTATTTCATCCTGGAGCGCACCAAGCCCGCCGGGAACAACTTCAACGACATGAACTGCTCGTTCGGGCCCACCGACATCTGGTCCTCGGGCAAGGCCGGCACCGCGGACTTCAGTTGTGAGGGTCCGCTGCGACGCTGACGGCGCCGTGCGCCCGGCGGTGGCACGGCTCGTCCGCGGGACGGGCTGTGCCGCCGCCGCGCCCTCAGGGGTCCTCGGGCAGGTCGAGCCGGCGGGACGTACCGGGGGCGAGCGCGAACGAGCGGTCGCGCAGATTCACCCGCACCGGGGCGTTGTCGGAGGCCGGTACCGCGATGTGTACCTGCTCGGCACGGATGCGCAGATCGATGTCCCAGTGGCGGCGGTAGCGGATGCGCACCCCGAACTTCGACAGCTCGCGCAGCGGCGCCGGATCGAGCCAGAGGGCCTCGTCACGGGTCTCCAGGCCGGTCATGCCGCGCTGCACGAAGTCCAGGGTGCCGGCCATCGCGCCCAGGTGGATGCCCTCCGCGGTGGTGCCGCCCTGGACGTCCGCCACATCCCCGGTCAGTGCCTCCTCGCAGTACGTCCAGGCGTCGGGGCGGTGTACCCGGGCCAGCACCCAGGCGTGCACCAGGGCGCTGAGCGTGGAGCCGTGCGTGGTGCGGTGCAGGTAGTAGTCGACGGTGGCGTGCCAGGTGTCGTCGTCGAGCGGACAGCCCAACAGGCGGAACACCGAGCCGAGTTCGGCCGGCGAGAAGAGATAGCCCAGCATCAGCACATCGGCCTGTTTCGAGGCCTGATAGCGGTTGACCGTGTCGCCCTCCGCCTCCAGGATCCGGTCCAGCCGGCGGATGTCCCCGTAACGCTGCCGGTAGCCCTCCCAGTCCAGCTCGGCGAGCTCCTCGTACCCGGCGAACTGGCTGATCACGCCCTGGTGGTAGGGCACATGGAGCCGGTGCGCGATGTCGTCCCAGCGCTCGGGCTCCTCCGGGTCGAGCTGGAGGCGTTCGGACAGCTGCCGCTGATGGGCCTCGGGGAGCGTACGGCACAGATCGAGGGCGCGCAGCAGCACCCAGGCCGCGGTGACATTGGTGTAGGCGTTGTCGTCCACCCCCGGCGCGACGGCGCCCGGATAGCCGTCGTGGTACTCGTCGGGACCGACGACCCCGCGGATCCGGTACCGGCCGAGGGCGGCGTCCCAGTCCGCGGCCGCCGCCCAGAAGCGGGCGATCTGCACGAGCATCTCCGCGCCCCTGGTGTGCAGGAACTCCGTGTCGCCGCTGGCCTGTCCGTACTGCCACACGTTGTAGGCGATCGCCGATCCGACGTGGTGCTGGAGCCGGGAGTGGTCGGGCAGCCAGCGCCCCGAGCGTGGGTTGAGATGGAGCTGCTGGGTCTCCTCGCGGCCGTCACCGGCGCTCTGCCACGGGTACATCGCCCCGGCGCGGCCGGCTTCCCGTGCCGCATGGCAGGCGGCGGGCAGCCGCCGGTAGCGGTAGTCGAGCAGGGCCCGGGAGACCTGCGGGAGGTGCAGGTTCAAGAACGGCAGCACGAACAGCTCGTCCCAGAAGACATGCCCGCGGTAGGCCTCACCGTGCAGCCCCCGGGCCGGCACCCCGACGTCCAGCTCCGCGGTGTGCGGGGAGAGGGTCTGCAGCAGATGGAAGAGGTGCAGCCGCAGGATGCCGCCGGCCTCCCCGGGGACCTCCAGCTTGGCCTGCCGCCACAGGTTCTCCCAGGCGCGGCGGTGCGAAGCGCGCAGCTGCCGGAAGTGCGGAGCCAGGACCACCCCGTCCACCGCCGCGTGCAGCGGGCTGTCGATCGCCGGGTCGCGGGAGGTGTACAGCGTCACCGTCTTCTCCACCACCGAGGGGACGTCGGCGGTGACGGGCAGCACCAGCGAGTGGAAGGCCTGCAGGGCGGAGAGCTGCGGGTGGGGCATCCCGCCGCGGCCGGCCGAGGCGCGGGTCCGGGCGGCCAGCGCGATCCGGATGTCCGAGTCCAGGGTCCGGCAGCTCAGCCACACGATGTCCGGCCGCTCGTCACCGGTGTCCCATCCCGTCAGATGCTGGTCCGCCAGGCCGTGGTAGCGCGCGATGCCGGCGTTGCGGACCGCGCCGTCGATCCCGGACTCCACCTCCACGGCCCCCGACCAGCCGTGCGCGGTGAAACAGGTGCGCAGCGCGGCCAGATGGGGATCCCCCATGTGCACCAGCCGGCACTGCTCCACGCTCAGGCGTCGGCCGGCCTCGTCCTCGTAGCACGACCAGCGGGTCAGGGTGCCGTGCCGCAGGTCCAGGGTCTGCCGGTGCTCCGTCAGAAAGGCGTGGTCGGGGGAGAGCCAGGGGCCGGGAGCGGTGTCGGCGGGGCAGATCCGGTAGCGCAGCGGGAGCCAGTTGGGCAGGTTGACCATGTCCTCGTTCTCGACGGTGTGGCCGTCCACGGTCGAGGTGAGCCGGTTGTAGCAGCCGGCGGCGTAGGTGCCCGGGTAGTGCGCCGGGCCGAAGAGCACCTCGGAGGCCGCGCCGCGGGTGGCGAAGTAGCCGTTGCCGAGCGCACAGAGCGATTCGCGCAGCCGTTCCGTGTCCGCGTCGTACCCCTCGTACGACCAGGTCCACGCGCGCGTCATCCGCCCTCCCCGGAGCGCAGCAGCTCACCGGGGTCGGACACCACCACATCGGCGCCGCGCCGGCGCAGGGCGGCGGCGCTGTGCGGTCCGGCCGTCCGGTCCACGCCCACCACCAGGCCGAATCCGCCGCGGCGGCCGGCCTCGACACCGGCCAGGGCGTCCTCCACCACGGCGGTGTCATGTGCCGGGACCCCGAGCCGTCGTGCCGCCTCCACGAAGAGCGCCGGGTCAGGTTTGCCCGGCAGCCCCAGCCGGTGCGCCTCATTGCCGTCCACCACGGCCGCGAAGAGCGGCAGCACCTCGGCCGCGGAGAGCAGCTCGGTCGCATGGCGGGAGGCGGAGACCGCGGCGCACGGCACCCCCTGGTCCCGCAGCGCGTGCAGCAGGCGCACGGTGCCGGGCCAGGTGGCGATGGCACGGGTGTGCAGCTGCGCGGTGAACAGCTCGTCCTTACGGGCCGCGACGGCGCGGACGGTGGCCGTGCCCGGGGCGTCGTCCACCTCGCCGAGCGGCAGCTCAAGGCCCCGGGAGCGCAGGAACGCGGCTGCCCCGTCCTCCCGTGCGCGGCCGTCGACGTACCGCAGATAGTCGTCCGCCGGATCGAAGGGGCGCTGCCCGCCCGCGGCCGACAGACACGCGTCGAAGGCGTCCTTCCAGGCCGCAGCGTGCACGGCGGCGGAGTCGGTGATGACCCCGTCGGTGTCGAAGACCACGGCCCGCAGCGAGCGCAGCGGCGCTGCCAGGGACGGCGCACCGGTCATGGTGACGGTTCCGTTCGTCGGAGTGTCCCTTCCATGGCACCACGGCTACGGGCCGGGGGCGCGCCGCACGGACGGCCCGTAACCCTCTCCGGTGGGCCCCCGCCGTGCGTCACGCCGCCGGCCGCCCCCACCGGGGGTCTTCGGCCGCCCACTCCCGCTCCCACTGGTCATAGCGCCGGCGGTTCAGCAGGGCCCGGCCGGCGCGCTCGGTGCCGAAGAGCAGCAGGCCGGCCGAGGTCGCGGACACGGTGCCGACCGCGATGCTCTCGCTCCTGGCCCGGCCGGGGGTGACCGGGTCGCGGAGCAGGCTCCCGTGGCGGTCGAGCCAGGCGGACGTCCGGTCGCCGGCCCGCAGGTGTGGTGCCACCGTCGTCATGCCCGTCCTGGTCCGGCCGTCGGCGTCCGTCCAGCGCACCGTGGCGTGGGTGCGGGTGCCGAGGCCCCCGGAGGTATCCACCCCGATGCGGGCCGGCGGGTCCTCGGTCAGCACGGCCGAGACGGTGTGCCGGCCCGGTGGCTGCCGTGCGGCGCCGTCGTCCACCGCGTGGGCGGCCGCCAGCCCCGCGGCCGGTGCGCCCACCACGATCAGCACGCCGGTGACCAGCGCCAGCCAGGTTTCCGCCACATCCGAACGCCGGCGGAGCGGACCGCGCCGCCACGGCCGGAGCGTGCCCAGAGCCATCACGTACCCCCTGCCTCTGCCCCGACCGTGGCATGCCGTGCGGGACCGGAAGGAGGGGCCGAACGGCCCTCTCCGGGGGCTGGTCGGGACGGGGGCCGCGGCAGGGCTCACGGGCGGCCCAGACGCCGTCGCGGATCCTGCACACCGCAGCGCACGGTGCGACCGTGGCAGTACGCACCACCTCGTCGCCGATGCCCGGAAGGAAGTGGCGGTGATGGAGCATCCGCTGGTCGTGGGGACCGACGGGTCGGACTCCGCCGTCCGGTCGCTGGACTGGGCGGTGGACGAGGCGGCCCGCCACGGGCTCCCGCTGCGGATCGTGCACGCCTCCAGCTGGGAGCACTACGAGGGAGCGTCGCTCGCCGAGGGCGCGGAACGCCCCGGCGAGCAGGTGCTGGAGGAGGCCGTGGTGACTTCCGCCGCCGCCCACGCCCGACGGCGGAACGCGGAGGTCACGATCACGGCAGAGGTGCTGCCCGGCGACGCGGTCACCACCCTGCTCAACGAGGGACTCCATGCCTCGGCGCTGGTCCTGGGGTCACGGGGGCGCGGCGAGATCGCCGGTCTGCTGCTGGGATCGGTCGGCCTGACGGTCGCGGCCCGCGCCAAGTGCCCGGTGATCGTGGTGCGCGGCGACGCCGCCGGACTGGCGGGCACGCACGGGCGCATCCTCCTCGGGATCGACGACCCGGCCACGGCCGCGACGGCCGCCCGCTTCGCCTTCCGCGAGGCCGAGGCCCGCCAGTGCCTGCTCATGGCCGTCTGCGCCTGGCCGCTCCCCGCCCACGGGACCGACGAGGCCCCGCCGCCCGTCGCGGGCTCCCGGAACGTCCGGGAGGAGCGGGCGGCGGAGGTGTTGGACGAGGCGCTGGCGCAGGCGGCCGGGGAACATCCAGCGGTGCGGGTGCGCCGCGCCACCGTCGAGGGGGCGGCGCACAAGGTGCTGGTGCACCGCGCGGCCGCCGCGGATCTGCTGGTGGTGGGGGTGCAGCGGCGCCACGGCCACTTCGGGCTCCAGCCCGGCCGGGTGGCGCACCACGCGCTGTGCCATGCCGCCTGCCCCGTGGCGGTCGTACCGCGGCACCTCTGACGCCCGCTCCTCACTGCTCCAGCCGGGCCGCATGATCGGGCACATACGTCTGGAGATCCCGGGGCGGCCGCTGGTAGCCGGTGGCGGCCGGCCGCGGCGGAAATTCCAGCGCCGGCGGGGCGATCTCGTGGTAGGGCACGGTCGACAGCAGATGGGCGATCATGTTCAGCCGGGCCCGCCGTTTGTCGTCGCTCTCGACGACGTACCAGGGGGACTCCGCGATGTCCGTGTGGACGAACATCTCGTCCTTGGCCCGCGAATACTCCTCCCAGCGGGTCAGCGACTCAAGATCCATGGGGGAGAGCTTCCAGCGCCGAGCCGGGTCCGCCAGCCGGCGCCGGAAACGTTGCTCCTGGATCTCGTCACTCACCGAGAACCAGTACTTGCGCAGCAGGATCCCGTCCTCCACCAGCATCCGCTCGAAGACCGGGCACTGGCGCAGAAACCGCTGGTGCTCCGCCGGCGTGCAGAACCCCATGACCCGCTCGACACCGGCCCGGTTGTACCAACTGCGGTCGAAGAGCACCATCTCGCCCGCCGCCGGAAGGTGTTCCGCATAGCGCTGGAAGTACCACTGGGTGCGCTCCCGCTCGGTGGGCCGCGGCAGGGCCACGATCCGCGCCACCCGGGGGTTGAGGTACTGCGTGACCCGCTTGATCGTGCTTCCCTTGCCCGCCGCGTCCCGCCCCTCGAAGACCACGATCAGCCGGGCCCCTTCGCTGCGTACCCATTCCTGGAGCTTGACCAGCTCCGTCTGCAGCCGGTAGAGCTCCTGCTCGTACCGCGACCGGGACAGCTTCCGGGGCCCGTTGCCGTGCTTCTCCGCCATGCCACGACGGTACGGACAAATGCCCGCGCGGGCTCAGGCGTGCGTGCCGAACGGGGCCAGTACCTCCCGCTCGATCCGCCGCCGGACGCGCTCGGTCAGGGTGGACAGCCGCCGCGACATCTTCGGCCGCACGGCGTGCGGCGACCGGATGGAACGGGCCGTGGCGGGCAGCTCCGCGACATCGGCCACGACCCGCCGCCGGGCGTCGTCGAGCCGGCCGCGCGCCGTGCTGCGCCGGCCGTCGCGCATCAGCGTCTCCAGCAGCGGGGTGCTGCCCGCCGGGAGCGGCTCGTCGGCCAGGCCGAGCACATCGTGGCAGCCGGGCCGGCGGAAGACCTGCTTGCGGCCCGGGGCGGTCAGCTTCGCCGCCGACAGCTTCATCACCGGGCGGCCGTCGTAGGCGACCAGCTTGTACGCCGAGTCCAGCGCGGGCGCGTCGGCGCTGACGCCGACCCGGGTGCCCACCGCATAGACGTCGATCGGCGCCCGCGCGCGCCGCAGGTCGTGCACGGCGTATTCGTCCAGCCCGCCGCTGGCGACGATGCGCACCTGGGGAAGCCCCGCGTTGTCGAGGATCGCGCGGGCCCGGCGGGCGAGTTGTGCGAGGTCACCGCTGTCCAGACGGATGGCCGAGCCGTCCCCGCGCCCCAGCCCGTTGAGCACCCGCGCCGCCGCCGCGACGCCGGACTCGGTGTCGTAGGTGTCCACCAGGAAGGTCACCGGTCCGGGATGGCACAACGCGAACGCCGTGAAGGCCGCCTCCTCGTCCTCGAACGCCTCGATGTACGAGTGCGCCATCGTGCCCACCGCCGTCAGATCCTCGGCGTGCGCCGCCGCCACATTGCTGGTGCCCGCGAAACCGGTCATGGCCCCCAGCCGGGCCACCTGGTGGGCGGCCGCGGTCCCGTGGGTACGCCGCAGCGAGAAGTCCACCAGGTCGCATCCCTGCGCGGCGATCACACAGCGGATGCACTTCGAGGCGATGGCCGTCTGATGGCTGAGGTGGTTGAGCACGAAGGTCTCCACGAGCTGCGCCTGCGGCAGCGGCGCGGTGATCTCCAGCAGCGGCTCACCCGCCAGCACCACACGCCCCTCCGGCACGGCCCGGACCTCGCCGGTGAAGCGCAGGTCCAGCAGCGGCGCCAGCTCCTCAGCCGGCCGTTGCAGCGCCTCGGCGAACACCTCGACGTCCTCGTGTCCGAGATGGAAGCCGGAGAGGTAATCGAGGACCGTCTCGGCCCCGGCGGCGATCAGAAAGCCCCGGTCCGGCGGCAGTGTCCGCACGAAGCAGCTGAAGGTCGCCGGCTGCGTCATGCCCTCGCGGAGGTACGACAGGGCCATGGTCACTTCGTACAGGTCGGTGGTCGTCGCATCCGACATGGCCGACTCCCTTCCGCGGGCGGGCCCCGGCCGGGCGGTGGCCGGCCCGCACCGGGCTCATGCCATCGCACTCGTCCAGCCGTAGGCGACGCGCTGCTCACGCCGGGGCGGTGCGGCGCCGACGCCTTCGAGGTCCTTGTCGGCCACCTGCAGCAGCTGTCCGGCGAGGTCCCGCATCGCCCGGCCGGCCGCGATCTCGTCCCCGATCTCCGGTACGTCCTGGTCGTCGGGGCTGCACCGGGCCGTGCCCTGCCCGGTGAGCGTGGTGGTTCCGGTGTGCAGCGCCACCCGCGCCGTGGTCTTCCCGTCCTCCTCGACGAGGTACAGCCGGACGGGCCATTCGACTGTGTGTCCCATGGATAGCCTCCGCTTCCTTTCCCGGGGCGCCGCCGCCGGAGCCCGCGGACGGGCGCGACCGGGCCGCCCGCCGCCCCCCGCCGGCAGCCGGTCCCGGGCGTCAGCCCTCACCGCCATCATCCGCCTCCCGGGGCGGGTCGTCCTCCGGCGGCCGCGGGCCGTCTCAGCCCCTGGACGGCGTCCCGTCGTGCGGCACCACGGCCACCGGACACGGCGCGCGGTGGACGACCGACTGGACGACGCGGCCGATCCGCGGGCCCGGCAGCCGGTACCGGTGCCGGTGCCGGCGGCCGACGATGAGCAGCTCCGCGTCCGCGGCGTGGTGCACCAGCGCAGGCACAGGTCCTTGCATTGCCACTCGGTCGTCTACTGGGAGGTCCGGGTACTTCTCCCGCCACGGATCCAGCGCCGCGGACAGCTCCTGGCGGGCATCGTGCTCTGCTTCCCGGGCGGCGCTCGCCTCCACCCCACCGCCGCGGTTGTACGCGTACGAGGGCAGGTGCCTGCCGTGCAGGACCCGCAGGGTGGTCCGCCGCCGGGAGGCCGCGGCGAAGGCGAAATCGAGCAGCGACACAGACGGGTCGTGCAGGCTCAGCCCCACCAGTACGGCTCGGTCCCGCTCGGCCGTGTCCTCCTGGCGGGCGTGCACCAGAACCGTGGGGGCATCGGTGCACGGCACCAGCTTCAGCCCCAGCTCGCTGAGGGCGTAGCGGGACACCGGGCCGAGGTCCTGGGCGCCGAGGACCAGCAGGTCCGACACCTCCGCGGCTTCCCGGAGGGCGTCCAGCGGGTCCTTGGGCACCAACATCATCTCCACCGGAAGGTCCGGGAAGCGGGTGCGCACTTCCGCGGCCGTCTCGTGCATCATCCGGTGCGGCCAGTAGTTCTGGTCCTGGTCGGGAGGGGGGCGGTGCTTCGGCTCCGGCGCCAGCAGCACCCAGGCGTGCAGCAGCCGCAATTGCGCCTGCCGCAGCTGGGCCTCCCGGGCCGCCCACAGGACCGCCGACAGGGATTCGGGCGTACCGTCCACCCCTGCGGTGACGACGTCCTTCATGGTTTCGTTCCATCCCGGCGCGCTAGACAGGTCCGCGCCTAGTCCCCACGGTGCGCGGCCCTGTCCGCCGGGGCATCAGACTTTCGTCCTCTGACCGACCGACCTTCGTCAGTGCGGGCCAGGGCCGCTGCCGCCGGGCACGGGGTGCGTCCCCCGGCCGTCGGGCGGTGCGCCGCCCATCATGCGGAGCATGGCCCGGCCCCCGGTGCGCAGGAAGCGGTGGACCAGGGCGGCGGAGAGGAGGAGGAAGGCGATGTTCAGCCAGGTGGTGTAGTTCCAGGAGACGCCGGACATGGGGATCATGGCGTCGGCCTGGCGGGGGATCAGCCCCAGTGCGCCGAAGGTGAATTCCACGAAATAGCCCGCCACCACGATGGCCGGGTAGAAGGTGGCCAGCAGGAAGAGGGACATTCTGGCGCCGTAGTACTTCCGGTAGATGTTCAGGATCGGCAGGATCAGCAGGTCGGCGAAGATGAAGGCGACCACCCCGCCGAAGCTGATACCGCCCTTCCACAGCACCACCGCCAGCGGCACATTGCCGATGGAGCAGACGAACGAGGCGATCGCCACCAGCGGACCGATCAGCGGCCCCCACAGCTTCGCGGCCAGCGGGTGCCCCTCGAAGAAGAAGGCGCGCCAGAAGCTGTCCGGGACCCAGGCGGCGATGGCGCCGGCGATCAGCAGGCCGATCACCAGGTCCTTGAGGATCGCGGCCCACTCCATGACGAAGACGTGCGAGGTCGAGGTGTAGCCCTCGGCGGAGAACAGCCGCCGGGCGAAGGACCCGCCGCGGCGTACGGACATGTCCATGGCGGCATGCCCCTCCATCGATCCGGCCAGACCCCGTTCGGCCTGCCGGCGGGCCGGGCGCAGCAGGGCGTCCCGCAGGAAGAGGCGGAACAGCAGGGCCAGCAGCACGATCATGACCGGTCCGCCGATGAACTCGGCGGCCGTGAACTGCCACCCCATCAACAGCGCCAGGATCACGCCGAGTTCGATCACCAGGTTCGTGGAGGCGATCTCGAACGCCATCGCGGCCGTGAAGTTCGCCCCCTTGAGGAAGAGCGAGCGGGCCAGGGCGACCGCGGCGTACGAGCAGGACGAGGACGCGGCGCCCAGTGCGGCGGCCATGGTCAGGGTGCGGGGACGGTCGTCGCCGAGCAGGCCGACCACGGTGGAGCGGCGCACCACGGCCTGGACGACCGCGGACAGCGCAAAGCCGAGGATCAGCGCCCAGGTGATTTCCCAGGTCATCGATCCGGTGATGGACAGGGCGTGCAGGATCGCGGACATCGGCTGAGGTGTTCCGTGACCGGCCGGGGCGCAAACTCCCGCCGCCCCGGCGGGTCACACCCGCCCGTGTGCCCGTTGTGCCCGCCGGGAGAGCGAGTCGATGACCACGGCGACGAGCAGCACCCCGCCCGTGATCATGAACTGCACGGCGGTCTGGATGCCCATCAGGGCCACCCCGGAGGCGATCGACTGGATGACCAGGACGCCGAGCAGCGCCGACCAGGTCCGGCCCCGGCCGCCGAAGAGGCTGGTGCCGCCGATGACCGCGGCGGCGATGGCGTCCATCAGCAGATTGCCCCCGCCGGACGTCTGGCTCGCCGAGGTGACGCGCGAGGCCAGGAACAGGCCGCCGATCGCGGCCATCGTCCCGGAGATCATGAAGACCGAGATCCGCACCAGGCTCACATTGAGGCCGGTGCGCCGGGACGCCTCGACGCTGCCCCCGAGCGCGAAGATCATGCGGCCGTAGGGCGTGCGGCGCAGGACGTAGTCGAGCCCCACGAGCATGACGAGGAAGATCAGCAGGGCCAGCGGGAGCCCCAGGAACTGGTTGAGCACCCAGGCCGCCGCCAGGGAGATCACCGCCAGCACGCCCGTGCGCAGGACGATCTCGCTCAGCGGCCGGCAGGGCACGCCGGCCGCCCGGCGCCGCCGCAGACCGTGGTAGGAGGTGAGGAAGAAGGCGGCGGTGCCGAGCGCCGCCAGGCCGTACGCGGCGGCCACATTGGTGAAGTAGTGGCTGGTCAGCTTCGCGACCAGACCGTTTTCGTCGATATTGATCGTGCCGCTGGCGCCCAGGATGTAGAGCATCAGGCCGTTCCAGCCCAGCAGGCCCGCAAGGGTGACCACGAACGCCGGCACCCCCACCTTGGCGAGGAAGAAGCCCTGGATGGCCCCGATCAGGGTGCCGCCGAGCACCGCGAGGAGCAGCGCCGGTGCCTCCGGCATGCCCTGATTGACGCTCAGCACCGCGAAAACGGCCGCCGCCAGGCCGCTCACTGAGCCGACCGAGAGGTCGATCTCGCCGAGCAGCAGCACGAAGACGACGCCGACCGAGATCATGCCGGGGCCGACGATGTCCACGCTCAGATTGGACAGATTGCGCGGCGAGAGGAAGTTCTCGTTGAGGCTCTCGAAGATGATCCACACCACGACCAGGCCGAGGGCGACCGGTACCGAGCCGAGCTCACCGCTGTGGAACCGGCGCTTGAGGATCTCCAGGGGGTTCTGGCCGCCGGGCCCGGCCCCGGCGGCGAGCTGCCGCCGGTCAGCCGCGGTGACGGCCCCGGCCCCGCCGCCCTGTGCACCGGCCTGCTTCTGCTTCCGCAGCGTCCATGTCCGGCTCACGGCTACGCCCCCCACCCTTGGGAGGCGCGGCGCGTCACGGCGTTGTCGGTGGCTCCGGTGATCGAGGAGATGATCTGCTCGTGGGACGTGGTCGTCACATCGAAGAACCCGTTGTTACGGCCCAGCCGCAGCACCGCGATCCAGTCCGCGACGGCCTTGACGTCCCCCATGTTGTGGCTGATGAGGAGCACGCCGAGACCGCGTTCGCGCAGCTGCTCCACGAGGTCGAGGACCTGGGCGGTCTGCTCGATGCCCAGGGCCGCGGTGGGCTCGTCGAGCAGCACCAGCCGCGGTTCGCCGAGCAGCGAGCGGGAGATCGCGACGGTCTGCCGCTGGCCTCCGGAGAGCGAGGCCACCGGGAGGCGCACATCGGGCATCCGGATGGCGAGGGTGTCGAGCAGGTCCAGGGTCAGACGCTCCATCTCCACCTCGTCGAGCACACCGACCCGGTGGATCTCGCGGCCGAGGAAGAGATTGCCGACCACGTCGAGGTTGTCGCACAGCGCGAGGTCCTGGTAGACGGTGGCGATCCCCAGGGCCTGGGCCTCGTGGGGCCGGGTGATCTGAACGGGCCGGCCGTCCCACTCGACCACTCCCTCGTCGGCGGGGTCCACGCCCGCGATCACCTTGATCAGCGTGGATTTGCCCGCGCCGTTGTCGCCCACCAGCGCGACGACCTGGCCGGCACGGACCTCCAGATCGACATCGGCCAGTGCCTGGACGGCGCCGAACCGTTTGAAGACGCCGCGCAGCGCCAGCAGCGGCGGCGACGGCGGTCGCCGGACGGATGCGCCGGACTCCATGGCTACCTGCCTTACTTGGTGAGCCCCGCCTTCAGACAGGCGGCCGCGAACTTGGGGGTGCAGATCTGCTCGATGGTGTACATCCCGTCCCTGACCACGGTGTCCTTGATGTGGTGCACGGTCACCGGGATCGGGGTGAGCAGCACGGCCGGAATGCCCTGGGTGGTGGGGCTGTTGACCTTGTGGGTGGTGAGGGTGCCGAGGCTCTTGCCGCGTCCCAGCGCGACGGCCATGGCGGCGGCGGTGTCGGCCTCGGGCGTGAAGGGCTTGTAGACGGTCATCAGCTGATCGCCCTTGACGATGCGCTGAATCGCGGCGAGTTCGGCGTCCTGGCCGGTGACCGGCGGCAGCGGATCGATCTTGGCGGCCCGCAGGGCGGAGATGATGCCGGCGGCGAGTCCGTCATTGGCGGAGTAGACGCCGACGATGGTGTCGGCGCCGAGCGCCGAGATCGCGGCGGACATGTTGAGGTTGGCGTTCTCCGGCCGCCAGCCGGCGGTGTCGTACGCCTTGCCGATCTTCACCTTGCCCTGCAGCGCGGCCAGCGCACCCCGCTTGAACCAGGCGGAGTTGGGGTCCGTCGAAGCGCCGTTCATCATGACGATCTGGCCGTTGTGCGCCTTGCTGCCGAGCGCCTTGAGCAGCGCCTCGCCCTGCAACTTGCCGACCTTCGCACCGTCGAAGGAGACGTACGCCGAGACCGGCCCCTCCACGAGGCGGTCGTAGGCGACGACGGGGATGCCCGCCTTGTGCGCGTCGTCGACCGAGGAGCGCAGCGACTTGGAGTCGACGGCGTCGAGCACCAGCACCTCGACCCGCTTGGTGATCATTGCGTCCATCTGCTGCTGCTGGGTGGCCACATCGTGCTGGGCGCTGACCGTCTCCACCGTGCATTCGCGGCACAGCCGGTGGATCTCCTTCTCGATCAGGGGCCGGTCGAACTTGTAGAAGCGCGAGGTGTTGTCCGGGAGCAGCACACCGATCCGCACCGGCCCGCCGGACGGTCCGCCGGGCTCGTGCACGCCGCCGGCCTCCCCGCACGCGACCGGGCCCGCGATCAGGCACAGCCCGGCCAGGATCACGCCGGCTCCGCGCAGCCGTGCACGCACCTCAGCGCACCTCCTCGCCGTTCCAGTGGACGTCCGGAGCGTCCGCAGCGTCCGCCGCAACCAGCCGCTCTCCCGGCTGGAGGGTGATCTCGCTCCACACCTGCTTGCCGCCGCTCAACGGCACCGAACCCCAGGACGCCGACATCGCCTCGACGAGCAGCAGCCCGCGGCCGCCGGTCGCCTCCCAGTCCACGCTCGCCGGCTTGGCCGGGGCGCGCGGCGAGGCGTCGTTCACCGCGACCCGCAGCCGGTCCGCGGTCAGCGTCAGATCCAGCCGGACCTCGCCCTGGGTGTGTGCGATGGCGTTGGTGACCAGCTCGGACACCACCAACAAAGCCACGTCCAGCTCGTCCGTCACGCCCCAGGAGCGCAGCGTGCGGGCGGTGAAGCGGCGGGCGTGCATCACCGCGTCGGGCAGGCGCCACACCGCCCAGCGCACGCGGGTGGGGCGGACCCGCATCCCGTCGTAGCGCAGCACCAGCAGCGCCACGTCGTCGTCGCGCCGCTTGGCGCTGCCGAGCAGGTCATCGGCCAGCCGCCCGGCATCGGCCGGATCGGCGGCGGTGAGCGCCTCACACACCCGGCCGATGCCGTCGTCGAGGGGGACGGTGGCCGACTCGGCCAGGCCGTCCGTGAGCAGCACGAGCACGGTGCCCGGGGCCAGCCCGACCTCGGTCAGCGGGAACTCCCCGTCCGCGGCCACGCCCAGCGGCGGCCCGCCCTCGACCGGCAGTACCTCGGTGCTGCCGTCGGGCAGCCGCAACAGCGGCGGCAGATGTCCGGCCCGGACGAACCAGGCGATGCCCTCCTCCATGTCCAGGTCCACATAGCAGCAGGTGGCGAACAGATCGGTCTCCATGCCCAGGAGCAGCCGGTTGGCGTGCGAGACCACCACATCCGGCGGATGGCCCTCCACCGCGTAGGCCCTGATGGCGGTGCGCATCTGGCCCATGATCGTGGCCGCGCCGGCGCTGTGGCCCTCCACATCGCCGATGACGAGCGCGACATGGCCGTCGGAGAGCGGGATGACGTCGTACCAGTCACCGCCCACTTCGAGCCCCATCGTGGCGGGCAGATAGCGGGCGACGGCCACCCCTCCGGGCAGCGACGGCAGCTTGCGGGGCAGCAGACTGCGCTGCAGCATCGTGGCGAGCTCGTGCCCCGCGTCCAGGGCATGGGCGCGGACCAGGGCCTGCCCCACCAGACCGGCGGTCGCGGTCAGCAGGGACCGTTCCTCCGGCCCGAACGCATGCTCCTTGTCCCACCCCAGCAGGCACACCCCGACGATCCGGCCGTCGGCCGGCAGCGGCAGGACGGCGAGACCGCCGGGCCCGATGTCCGCCAGGCCGGGTTCGAGGGCGGCCCCCCGCGGCCACAGGGCCACATGGCCGGCCCGCAGCACGCTTTCCAGCGTGGGCATCGACTGGCACGACGTATCGGGCCACTCCGACC
The DNA here is from genome assembly GCF_900221035.1 of Streptomyces sp. 2323.1. NCBI lineage: Bacteria > Bacillati > Actinomycetota > Actinomycetes > Kitasatosporales > Streptomycetaceae > Streptomyces > Streptomyces sp. 2323.1. Next base: position 7,465,190 of record NZ_LT907981.1, read on the forward strand.
GCCACTCCGACTGCCAGAAGGCGGGCCAGTCCGCGGGTTCCGGTGGATCGAGGACGCACACCACCAGCCGGTCCGCCTCCAGCTCGGCTACCGCGATCCGGCTCGCCGCCAGCGGCAGCCGCAGCGCGGCGACCACCACCCGGCTGACGTCCCGGACGGTCGTGGCGCCGCCCAGTGCGGCGGACAGCCGCTGCACGATGGAGACCTCGTCGGCGGTGGGGCGCAGATACGAGGCGTCGGCGACCACCCCGAGCATCCGTTCCGGGGCGCCGTCGGCGTCCACCAGCACCCGGCTGCGCAGCGTCAGCCAGCGCAGTTCGCCATTGGTCCGGCGGATACGGATCGACAGCTGCTGGCCGGGGACGGGCTGCCGGCCCGGCTCCACGATCGACATCAGGGCGGGCACATCGTCCGGTGCGGTGTGCGCCAGCAGGGTCTCCACCCGCCGGTCGAACTGCTCGGGAGGGATGCCGAACAGCTCCAGCACCTGGCGGTCCGCCTCCATCCGTCCGGTGCGCAGCATCAGGGTGAAGGCGCCGCCACGGAGGGTGTCCAGCCCCGGTCCCAGCAGCGACCGCCGCTCGGTCCGGGCCATGACCCGGGCGCCCACGGCCTCCAGCCCCGCCGCCACCTGGTCGGCGTGCAGCTCCAGAAGATGCCGGCGGTCGTCGTCGAAGGCCCCCGCGGCCTGCTCCACGACCACCAGGCACCCCAGCCGCTTGGTCTCCCCGCCCAGCGGCAGCACGGCCAGCGAGACATCGGCCGGGGGTGTGCCGGAGTCGTTCCAGGCGTCCGCGCCGGTGGTCTCGGGGGGACCGGCGGTGCCGTACTCCGCGAGTTCGGCCGGGCCCAGCCACAGCGGGACGCCGGTGCGGAACACCGTGGCGACCGGGGAAGTGCCGGACAGCGTGTAGCGCGTCGGCAGTCCGTACGGGACACCGGAGCCGCCGACCATCTCGGCCAGCTGAAGTTCGCCGTCCGCTTCGGCCGGCACGTAGACGGCGGTCAGCTCGGCCCCGGTAGACCCAAGGACTCGTGCGGTCACTGCCTGTACCGCCTCCGTACGCCGGAAGCCGTCGTCGTAAGCCACGGTCGCCGTATCCGCCCTCGGGGGCCAGGGCGTCCGCCCCGCCACCGCCTCATCGGATAAGTCGGAAATTACCGCCTTGTCTCCATGGTGCGGCACGCAGGGAGGCGGGAGCTAGTCGACAGGCGGAACACGGCGGGTGACCGGGGAGGGGCTCGATGCGTCCGCGGCGGGCCGGGGTGGCGCGGACGGACCAGCGCGGCGGCCGCCGGGCCCCGGATCAGTCCGGCGTCAGCACGGCGGCCCCCTGTACCCGGTCGGCGGCCAGGTCCGCGAGCGCCTGCGGGGCGCGGCTCAGCGGATAGGGGCTGACGGTGACCCGGATGCCGATCCGCGCCGCGGCCGCCAGGAACTCCCGGCCGTCCTGGCGGGTGTTGGCGGTCACGCTGCACAGGTTGCGCTCGTAGAAGAGATGGCGCTGATACGTGAGCGGGGGAATGTCGGTGAGATGAATCCCGGCCACGGCGAGGGTTCCCGCCCGGTCCAGCGCTGCCAGCGCCACCGGCACGAGATCGCCCACCGGTGCGAAGAGGATCGCCGAGTCCAGCGGTTCGGGCGGGCTGTCGTAGGCGTCGCCCGCCGAGGACGCGCCCAGTTCGAGGGCGAGTTCACGGGCCTGCGGGGACCGGGTCAGCACATGGACGGTGGCGCCCTCGGCGAGGGCGACCTGCGCGGCCAGATGTGCCGAGCCGCCGAAGCCGTAGAGGCCGAGCCGGCCGCCGTGGGGCAGTGCGCTGCGGCGCAGCGCGCGGTAGCCGATGATCCCGGCGCACAGCAGCGGCGCCAGCAGGGCGGCGTCCTGGGCGTCTGGCAGCGGGTAGGCGTAGTCCGCGGGCACGAGCGCGGCCTCGGCGAAGCCGCCATCGGCATCCCAGCCGGTGTACCGGGAGTCCGGGCAGAGGTTCTCGCGTCCCGCACGGCAATACCGGCAGACCCCGCAGGTGCCGCGCAGCCATGCCCCGCCGGCCCGGTCGCCGACCCGGAACTGCGTCACCGCCTCACCGATGGCGGCCACCCGGCCGACGATCTCGTGGCCCGGCACGGTAGCCGTTCGGTGCGGCGGCAGATCGCCCTCCGCCAGATGCAGATCCGTACGGCAGACACCGCAGGCCTCCACCCTGAGCAGCAGGTCGCCGGGGCCCGGCTCGGGGGTGGGGCGGCGGACGAAGGCCAGTGGCCCGGAGTCGACCGGGCCAGGGCGATGAACGGCCCAGCCGGACACCGTGTCCGGGCCTGCGACGGTGGCCATGACCCCAGGATCGCGCCCACCGCGGGGACGGACAAACGGTGCGCCGGCCGAGATGGCCGCCCCCCAGCCTGGACCGACTGCGCCAGGGGGCTGTCCGGCCCCTACCGGAAGAGCGCCGCCAGCCTCTGCAGCATCCGGGACAGCAGGCACCTCCGGGTCGGGGGAGCGGTGGCGGGGGCGGTGGCCTGCGGGCCGTGCGGCGGGGGAGCCGGGCTGGCCGGGGGCCGGGGCAGGGTCTCGTCGGCGGGTGCGGTCCTGGGATCCGGTGCGGTGCGCCTGGCCTCGGCACGGACGAGCGCGCCGAGCGCGGCAAAGACGTCGAGGGGCATGCCACATCTCCTGCGGTGGAAGTCCAAAGCGCTGACGACGGCAGGCCGCACTCGCCCCAAGTCCCGTGGGAACAGGGGGAGTTGAGTGCGACCGGGCCGGCTCAGCAGCGCAGGACGGCCGCTCGCTTCGGCGCGGCAGGGGCGGCGGCCGTCATGACCACCGCGGAGGAGGCATCTCCAGGGGCCGGGCTGATCTCCGTCACGGGAGAGTCCCCGAGCGTCTTGCCGCCGGCGCCGGTGGGGAGGTGCGGGCGCAGATGACAGAGCGTCGCCTCGCACAGGCGCCGGACGCCGCTGCCCGGATGCTTGGCGGCCCCGTCGTTCGACGCCAGCACCGGCCCCGCGGGCAGGCACGGACCTTCGGCCGGGGCGGCTGCGGCGGGGGCGCCGGACCGGAGCGGGCAGCCGGTGGGGTCGAGGGCCGGGGCGTGCACACAGCAGGGCGTCAGCGTGGCGAACAGCAGGGCCAGCAACGCGAGGAACAGCAGCATGCGCAGGCCGTCACGTGCCGCCGGGCGGCCGGTGCTGACGCTGTCGCGCATGCGGATCTCCCAACCCTCTTCCGTGAGGGGATCCCCTGGAAGAGAGCCGGACACTCCCGATACGCCGCAAGAGCCGACAAAACCACCCGTTCCGGGTAGGCGCTCGCACATATGCTCCGCGCCCCGGCACGCGCCTTTCAGCGGGGCCGAGTTGCCGGCCGCCTCTTGCGCTCGCCGGTCGCGCCGTCAGCGCCGCCGGCCCCCGCGCCCCGCGGAACCTGCGTCGGGATCATCGCTCGCATACCGCCCGTGGTAATGCGCGTACCGCTCCACGGGGTCTCCCTCCAGGCTCCACGGCCAGGGAACCACCACGCCTCCGGTGGCGCGCAGCACGGCACCGGCCTCGTCGGTCCGGGAGGACTTGAGCAGCGCATAGGCCAGCAGGTTGAGGTCCGCCAGGGCGGCCGCATGGCTGAGGAATCCCGGGCTCGTCCAGTAGTGCGCGGCATGGTCGAGTGCCCTGGCGGCGTCGGGGCGGCGCCAGATCTCGCCGGCGCCCACGGCTGCCAGCCCGCCTTCGGCGACCGCCCGCTGGTGACTGCGGACGTAGGCGGTGAGCTCCAGTCCGGCGGCCGGGGCATCGGACGGCATGGCGGAGCGGACGCCGTCGAGCAGATCCAGCACCAGGGCGCTGGAGCCGCACTCGTCCGGCGACAGATAGCCCAGGGCCTGCAGATGTGCCTCACGGTTCCACGGATCGCGGGCCTTGATCTCGCGCCAGATCGCCGACAGCTCCGAGGACGGGCGCCGCTCCAGGCGGAGGAGGGCCAGCTGCAGGGTCCACGGGGTGGGGTCGGCGGGGACCAGTTCGGCCGCGAGCCGGCAGGTCTCCCGGGTGGCGTCCAGATCGACGGCGGCGTCCTGCTGCCGGGCGTGCAGCAGATCCGACCAGGCGTGGAGCAGCAGTGCGCCGTGGTGCTCCGGGCGGTGCTGGCGCCAGATGCCGGGCAGCGACCGTCCCGCGGACCCCGCGAGCACCGCCAGCCGGTGGGCCTTGCGGTCCCAGTCCTCGCCGGCGTCGTCGATCACGTTGGCCATCAGGGCCATGACCGCGGTGTCCAGCGAACCGCGGGACCAGCAGGTCTCGACGCGTCGCCGTACTTGGCCCAGAGGGGCGTCGTCGAGCTCGGGGACCAGGCGGGGAACGCTGCCTTTGCGGCGTCTGAACACGGGCATGTCTGCGGCGGTCTTCCCTGGTGCGTCGGGGCGGAGGTGCGGCCGAGCGTAGTCGGTCCGGTGCGGTGCGGAGGCGCGGGGGTGCGGAGGTGCCGTACGGGCAGCGGTGTGGACGTGCAGACGTGCCGTACGGGCAGAGGTGCGGGGAAGGGCACCTCTGCCCGTACGGCACGGTTTCCGGTCAGCGGGTGGTGACGGCTGCCTTCTCGGCGGAGCCGCGGCCGAGCCGGTCGCGGACCAGCGAGATCCCGACCACCAGCACGGCGATCAGCAGCGACAGCAGCACCTGGATCCGGCCGCCGCCCTCACTGTCGTCGGTGAGCATGTAGACCAGCACGAACGAGATCATCGCGATCGTCGCCCAGGTCAGGTACGGGAACAGCCACATCCGGACGATCAGCTTCTCGGGGCTCTCGCGCTGGATGATGCCGCGCATCCGCAGCTGCGAGAAGCAGATGACCAGCCAGACGAAGAGCGCGACCGCGCCCGAGGAGTTCAGCAGGAACTGGAAGACCGTGGTCGGCCACAGGTAGTTGAAGCCCACCGCGATGAAGCCGAAGAGGACCGAGGCCAGGATCGCGGCCTGCGGGACGCCACGGGAGTTCGTCCGGGCGAAGGCCTTCGGGGCGTCGCCGCGCTGGCCGAGGGAGAAGGCCATCCGGGAGGCGGTGTAGAGGCCGGAGTTGAGGCAGGACAGCACGGCGGTCAGCACGATGACGTTCATGATCTGGCCGGCGTGCGGGATGCCGATCGAGTCCAGGGCCGCGACGTAGGAGCCCTTCTTGGCGATCGCGGGAGAGTTCCACGGCAGCAGGGAGACGACCACGAGGATCGAGCCCAGGTAGAAGATGCCGACTCGCCAGATGACGCTCTTGGTGGCCTTGGTGACCGCACGCTCCGGGTCCTCGGACTCACCGGCGGCGAGGGTGACGATCTCGCTGCCCATGAAGGAGAAGACGACCATCAGCACACCGGTGAGGATCGCGCTGGGCCCGTGCGGAAGGAAGCCGCCGTGGGAGGTGAGGTTCCCGAAGCCGGTGGCCGCGTGGTGGGTGCCGGGCAGCACGCCGAATATCGCCAGGCCGCCGAGGGCGATGAAGGCCGCGATGGCGACGACCTTGATGCCCGCGAACCAGAACTCGAACTCACCGAACGAGGAGACCGAGGCGAGGTTGGTGGCGGTCAGGACGATCATCACGATCAGTGCCCAGGCCCACTGCGGGACGGCCGGGACCCAGCTGGTCAGGATCGCGGCGCCGGCGGTCGCCTCGACCGCGAGCACGACGACCCAGAAGAACCAGTACAGCCAGCCGATGGAGAAGCCGGCCCAGCGGCCGAGCGCCCGGTCCGCGTACGCCGAGAAGGAGCCGGAGGTCGGGTTGGCGGCCGCCATCTCGCCCAGCATCCGCATCACGAAGACGACGAGCGCGCCGACCAGGGCGTACGACAGCAGGATGCCGGGGCCGGCGGCGGCGATGCCGGAGGCGGAGCCGACGAACAGGCCGGCGCCGATGACTCCACCCACGGCGATCATGGACAGATGGCGGTTCTTGAGGCCCGACTGCAGACCGGACTGCTCTGGAGCCTGCCCGTTCCCCGGCGGGGCGGGCGGGGCAGCCACAGAGCTGGAGGGAGAAGTTGACATCTGAACATCCAATGAGGGTTGGAGGGTCCTGCATGTGGTGACAGCTGATCGCCTCAATATCCGGACGCACGACAGGGCCGGGTGCTGGCAGGTGGCGATCATGGCCCTGTCGAAGTTCCAAGGCGCGACGCACATCGGCCGCGGCCCACGGATGCCTGCGTGGATGGGGAGCGCTTGTTTTGCGCCGCCACGCTATTCGCCCGTCCTCCTCATGAGAGGTGAGCCGCATCACGTCCGGATTGGATTTGCGCAAGCGTATGTGGCGGTGCGTCGCGAAATATTTGTGAGAACGGACAAATTCGTTCTCAATGGCTGTCCGTCCGGCCAATGTGCCGGAGCGGAGAAAGCAGCTCACGCTAGCGGGAAGCGACACTCCGCCCGGTATCGAAGCCGCCAACGGGGCCTGCTTCGGTGGGTTTTGAGCGGCGGCTGGTGCGCTCGGACAATGCCGCGCGCGAACCCTTGGTCAGCAGCACAGATGCCCCGCACCTCGCGCGCTCTAGCGTGAGTTCGGTCATACCGCCGGCCGACGCGCAAGGGGACTCCATGGCCGCCCTTCCCCCCGCCCGACAGACTCCTACCGCTGTGACCACCGGTTCTTCCCCCACCCCACCGGTGGTGGGCGACGGCGGCGGGTCCGCTGACGGAACGCCGGATGAAGGCAGTGCGGCATCTCCGAAGACGCCTGCGACGACGCCTCCGGGCGAGCGGTTCGTGGTGATCGGGGCGACCACGCTGGCCCGCCGGGTCTGCGCCTCGCTGGACGGCAGCGGCCACCGGGTCGACCACCTCGCCGCACCCGACGACCGGGACCTGCGCCGTGCGCTCGCCGCACGGCCCGACGGCGTCGCCGTCCTGGTGGGCGACGACCTGTCCGCGCTGCGCTACGCCCTCGCGGTACGCCATGTCTGCGACCGCGTCCGGATCGTCGTCACGGTCTTCGACCGCACCGTGGCGCAGCAGCTGCGGCTGCTCCTGCACGACTGCGTCCCGGTCTCGCCCGCCGACCTCCTGGCGCCGACGCTGGCCGGTCTGTGCGTGGACCCCGAGGCGCTGGCCGTACGGGACGACGGGCACGGGGCGGTGGCGGTCCGCCGGCAGCGGGGACGGCTGGTGGAGACGCCGTGGCGGGCCGGCGCGGCGGCCCGGCGGCGGGCGCTGCTCGGACGGCTGCGCGGACAGCTGCAGCCCCATGACGCGGACGCCCGGCTGCTGCTCATCGGGCTGCTGGGCATCGTGGCCGTCCTGGCGCTGGACTGGGCGTGGCTGGTGAGCGTGTTCCACCGGCCGGCCAGCACCGCCTTCCTGGAAGCCGCCCGGGTCGTCGCCGGGGTGGGGCCGGCCGCACCGCACGACGGCCACCCCGGGTACGAGGTGGTGTCCGGGGTGGCGATGCTGGTGACGGTGGGCTTCACCGCGCTGCTGACCGCGGGCATCGTCGACCGGCTCTTCGGCCCGCGGCTGGTCGGGGTCCTGGGGCCGCGGGTGCTGCCCCGTTCCGGTCACGTCATCGTGGTGGGGCTGGGACAGGTGGGGCTGCGGCTGTGCCAGACGCTGCGTCAGTTGGGGGTACCGGTGATCGGCGTGGAGCGGGAGCCCGCCGCCCCGAACCTCCGCCTCGCGCGGTCGATGGGGATACCCGTGGTGCTGGCCCATGGTGAGGACCGCGAGGTGCTGGCGCGGCTCGGGCTGGGGAGGGCGTGCGCCCTCGCCGCCGTCGGCTCCCATGAGCTCGACAACATCGCCGTCGCGGTCGCCGCCCATGCGGTGGCGCCCGAGGTGCGGGTGGTGCTGCGGGCCGGCGAGGACGAGGCGATCGCCGAGACCCGCTCGCTGCTTCCCCTGGGGCTGACCCGCGACATCGTCCGGACCAGCGCCGCCTATGTGACCGCCCATCTGACGTCCCGGCCGGCCGGCGGGCCGCCGCGGCAGGTCGTCGCCGATGCCGACTGCGACTATGTCGACCTGCCCGCACACGGTCTGGTCGGCTGGCCCGTGCCGGCCGGGGACGACTGCGGGCATGTGCCCGCGGCGGCGGCCGGGGACGGGCTGGACACGGCCCGCGCCGCTCCCGGAGCCCGCTGAGCGGGGCAGCCTCCGGAAGACCGGCCGGGCGAGCGGGGCTCAGAACGGTTCATCGGAGGTATCGGGGCCGGCCGGCATGCTCTGCTCGGTCCAGATGATCTTGCCGGTGGGGGTGTAGCGGGTGCCCCATTGCCGGGCGAGCTGCGCGACGATGAACAGCCCGCGTCCGCCCTCGTCGGTGGTCCGGGCGTGCCGCAGCCGCGGCGAGGTGCTGCTGGTGTCGAAGACCTCGCAGATCAGGGCGTCCTGCCGGATCAGCCGCAGGGTGATCGGTCCGGCGGCATGGCGGATGGCGTTGGTGACCAGTTCGCTGACGATCAGCTCCGTGGTGAACAGCAGCTCGTCCATTCCCCACTCCGACAGCTGCCGGTCGGCGAGGGTACGGGCGCGGGCGACCACCGCCGGGTCGGCGGGCAGCTCCCAGGAGGCGACCTGGTGCGTGCCCAGGGCGTGGGTCCGGGCCAGCAGCAGTGCGGCGTCGTCCGACGGCGGGCCGGTCATCAGGGCGTCGACCACGTTCCCGCCGATGTCCTGCAACGCCGGTCCGGGGACCGCGAGGGCGGTGCTCAGCCGGGACAGCCCGACGCCGATGTCCCGGTCGCAGGTCGTGATCAGCCCGTTGGTGTAGAGCGCGATCAGGCTGCCCTCGGCCAGTTCCAGCTCGAAGGCCTCAAAGGGCAGCGTCCCGAGTCCGAGCGGTGGTCCGGCCGGAAGGTCGGGGGAGTCGACGGTGCCGTCAGGACGGACGATCAGCGGGGGCAGATGGCCCGCGCGCGCCATGCTGCACTGCCGGCTGACCGGGTCGTACACGGCGTACAGACAGGTGGCCCCCATGAAGGTCGAGGCCACGCTCGGACTCCCGGCGTCCGCCGCCGGCTCGCTGCCGTGCGTCTTCACCAGGCCGGTGACCAGGTCGTCCAGCCGGGCCAGGAGTTCGTCGGGCGGCAGGTCCAGGTTGGCCAGGGTGCGTACGGCGGTGCGCAGCCGCCCCATGGTGGCCGCGGCGTTGAGGCCGTGTCCGACCACGTCCCCCACGACCAGGGCGACCCGCGCCCCGGACAGCGGAATCACATCGAACCAGTCGCCGCCCACCCCGCTCGGGGCGTCCGCCGGGAAGTACCACGACGCGACCTCCAGGGCGGAGCCGCCGGTCAGTTCGTGCGGCAGCAGGTTCTGCTGCATCACCCGCGCCGCGGTGCGTTCCCGGGTGAAGCGGCGCGCATTGTCGACACACACGGCAGCCCGGGCGACCAGCTCCTCGGCCAGCCGTACGTCGTCCGCGACGAAGGGCCCCAGACGGCGGGAGCGGAAGAACGTCGCCGCGCCCAGGGTGATGCCACGGGCCTGCACCGGCGCCACCATCACCGAGCGGAAGCCGAACTCCTGGATCACCCCGGCCCGCGCCGCGTCCTCGGTGACCCAGGCGCTGGTGGCGACGTCCAGCACCGGCTCCACCAGCGACTCGCCGGTGAGCAGGCAGCGGGCGATGGGTGACGTGGGGGAGCGCCGGACGGCTTCCCCCACGGCCAGGGTGGCCTCCGGGCAGCCTTCGTGGACCGACTGCTGACCCGAGCGGCGCATGACGGGGGTGCTGTCGACCGGCCCGGGAACCGGTTCCCCGCCTTTGAGGACCGAATCCAGCAGATCGACGGCGACGAAGTCGGCGAGCGCCGGGACGGCGACATCGGCCAGTTCCTGTGCGGTCCGGGTGACGTCCAGCGTGCTGCCGATACGGACGCTGGCGTCGTTCAGCAGGGCCAGGCGTTCCTGGGCCCGCCAGCGCTCGGTGACATCGATGACCATGTACCAGATGCCGATGCGCCGGCCCCGGGAGTCCGACAGCCCGAAGAAGGACGCCGAGTAGGAGCGCTCCTGGGTGGGGTCCGCGTAGGTGGGGCTGCGGAATTCGTAGTCCATCACCGGTTTCCCGGTCGTCAGCACCCGCCGCATCCGCTCGTCGAAGGCCTCGGCCTCCAGCGGTGGCAGCACCTCCGCCACCCTCCTCCCCAGCCGCCGGTCGAGGGGGATCAGCCGCTCCAGGGCGTCGTTCACCCAGACGTAGCGCAGCGCGGTGTCCAGCACGGCCATCCCGACCGGCGCATGCGCCAGAAACGGTTCGAGCACCAGCTGGTTCACCCCGCCGCCCGGCAGCCGCCACTCCTCCAGGGCGAGGACCGACCACCGCTCGTGGCCGGCACCGTCGAGGACCGGGGTGGCCTGGACCGCCAGCTGGAGATTCCGGCCGTCGCGGTGGCGTGCCGCCACCGATCCGCCCCAGCCGTCCGCGGCACGGCACCACCGGGCCACAGCGGTCACCTTCGCCGCATCGCCGGGTACCGCCAGCAGCTCCGTCGCGGGCCGGTGGAGGATCTCCTCGGCCCGGTAGCCCAGCAGCCGCTCCGCCGCCCGGGTCCAGGCGATGACCCGCCCCTGTCCGTCGAGTTCGGCGGTGGCTGCCTGCGCGAGGTCGCTTGCGCGATCCGGCCCACCTGGCGGGGCATTCTCCGAGGTCATCATGGCGAACCCGTCTGCTCAATGGAGCAATATCGCCCATTTTAGGAGAATCGTGGACCAGTGGGCGGGTGCGCGGCAGAGCGGCGCCGGGCCTGGTGCGCCGGCCGGCGCCGGTGGGGCTTGGGGCGCCCGCGCCGCCCTCCGGCTCAGCCGGCGGGCGGCAGCCGCAGCTGGAGCATCGCCAGCAGCCGCTGGTCCGGCCGGTTGAGGTCGAGGCCGGTCAGCTCCTCCGCCCGGCGGATCCGGTAGCGCAGCGTGTTGGGGTGCACATGCAGCTCCGCGGCGGCGGCCCGGACATCGCCGAAGGCGTTCAGATAGGTGAGGACGGTTTCCGCCAACTGCCCCTGGTTCCGGCTGTCATGGGTGACCAGGGCGGTCAGCCGGGGGTCACGCATCTCGGGGTGCGCGGAGAGCAGCGCGAGCACCTCGCTGACGAGCACCTCCGCCTGGATGTCCGGCAGTGCGGCGACCGTGGTGGTGACGCCGACGGTCACCATGGCGTCGAGGATCCGGTCCGCCTCCCGGCGCGAGTCGGGGACCTCGCCGAGCCCCGGGACGATACAGCCGACGGAGCCGCACAACGACAGGCCCAGATGGAGCCGGGCGGCCTCGGCGATCGCCTGTGCCCAGCCGCGCAGGGTGCCGGTGTCGATGCTGCGCGGCAGCTGCGGCAGCAGCACATAGATCCGCGCGTCGACCTGGGTGACCAGGGCACTGCGGTGCCGGGCCGCGGTGTGCACCGAGATCAGATTGCTGACCTCGGAGCGGGTCAGCTCCGGTGCGGCGGACTCGTCGGTCGCGCACGAGAAGCCCAGGACGGCGGCCGGGCGGGATGCGTCCAGGGCCAGATGGCTGGCCAGCGGCTGGGGGCCGGTGCTGCCCTCCAGGAGGCCGGCCGCGAGCGTACGGGTCAGCGTCAGATCGGCGGAGAGCTCCCGGCGGCGCCGCACCAGATGCAGCGCGGCGACCCGGGCGGCGCCCAGCAGCGCCTGGTCCGACTGCTCGGTCAGCGGCGTCGAGCCCTCCTGCACCCAGATCGTGCCCAGCTGCCGCTCGCCGGACCGGATGGCCACCGCGAGCCGGCGGCGGATCCCCAGCTCGGGGTGGCTGTCGATACAGATCACCTCGTCGGAGGCGCGCAGCCGCTGGAACACCCCCCACTTCCGCAGCCGGGTCAGATACGCCTCCGGGCCCTGCCAGCCGAGGATGGACAGCCGCCGCAGATCGTCGACCTCGTCGGAGTCGGTGGAGCGGGAGTAGGCCAGCACACGGTTGGTGGTGTCCTCGATGCTGACGATGCCGCCGGTGAGTATCGCCGTGGTCTGGGCGAGCGCGAACAGGTCGCCCTCCTCCGGCCCCTCGCCGGGGAGCACCTGCGGCGCGCTGTCGAGGGCCGCCCGGGCCAGCGCGTCCACCTGCTCCCAGCGGGCCTCGCCCCGTACGGACAGCAGCGCCACGCCCGCTTCGACGGCGGTCTCGCTGAGCGCCGCGGCCTGCCCGGGAACGTCCAGCTTCACCGCGACGGCGGCGGCGCCGTCCCGCCCGGCGACCCGCAGCGCGGGGAACGCGGCGCGGCCCCGGGCCCCTATCGCGAGGATCAGCTCACCGGGGTGCGCCCGCGGTGGGTCCTCGGGGTCGAGCAGTGCCACGCTGCTGATCTCGACATCCAGCCCGGCGGGCGCGGCCTGCAGCTCCACCAGGGGTTCGCCGAGCGACATCAGCAACTGGCGCAGGCTGATGCCCGTACGGGGCGGTGATGCCGCGGCAGCTGGATCCATGAGTGGTGCCTCTGCTGGTTCGGGTGGCCTGGGCTCATCGGGCGGACGGCCGGCTCGCAGACGGATCCGGGTCCCGTCGGTGTCAAGCAGCCGGCCGGCCCAAAAAAGAGCCGCCCTCGCACGTATGAGCCACGCCAACAGTACTGATGCTATCCGGCGCGGCGATCGGTGCCGCGGGGCGCCGCCGGCGGCTGCCGGCCGGGGTGTCCGGGAGGCCCCCGGCCCCCGACGGCGTCAACGAGGCCGTGCGCCGGTCAGGCAGCGTTCAGGTGCCCCCTGACACCGTCCGGCACCATGAGCACCGAAACGGATACCCATGGCCGTCATCCTCGGGCTCGTCGTCCACCTCATCCGCACCAAGCGGGACGTGGCCGTGGCCGGGGAGGTCAGCCCGCAGGGAGCGTGACGGCGAAGCGTGCGCCGGGGCCGGCGGCGGCCAGTGTGAGGTCACCGCCGGCCGCGCGGGCCAGCCGCCGCGCCAGCGCCAGGCCGAGGCCCGCGCCGTCGTGCCCGTCGCCGGGATCGGCGCGCCGGCCCGGTTCGAAGAGCGCGCCGAGGAACGCCTCGGGCACGCCGGGACCGTCGTCGCCGACATACAGCGTGACCTGGCCGGCGCCGGCCGTGCAGTGGACGGCGATGGTGTGCACGGCGTACCGGCGGGCGTTGTCCAGCAGCGGCATCAGGATCCGCTCGGCCACCGCCGCCGGTACGCCCGCGGTCACCGGATCGCCGGTCACCGCCACGGCGGGTGCGCCCGGGTGGTCGGCCGCGATGCGCCGGGCGATTTCCTCCGCGAGAGCGGGGAAGCGGCAGCTGCCGGGGGTCTGCGCACCGCGGGTACGGGCCTCGGAGAGCAGGGAGTCACAGATCTGCCGCATCGTCGCGGCGGCGTGCGCGATGGCCTCGTGCGAGGTGTCCTGCTCGGCCGCGGTCCGCGGGCGCCGGGCCAGCCATTCGGTCTCCGCGGTGATCCGGGCCAGCGGGGTGCGCAGCTCGTGGGACAGCGCCGCGGCCTGGTGCTGCTCATGGCGCAGCACCGCGGCCAGCCGGTCCAGCAGTGCGTCGAGGCTGGTGGCGAACGAGGCGAGTTCGGCGGGCCGGCCGGCCGCGCCGAACCGTTCCGGGGCGCCGGCCTCGCTCCACCGGGTGGCCTGGTCGCTCATCTCGGCGACCGGCCGCAGGGCGCGCCCGACCACGAGCCGGGTGAGCAGGTAGACGGTGCCGAGCAGCAGCACCGCCAGTGCCAGGGAACCGGCCAGTGCGGCGTCCGCCGTGCTGCGGTAAGGGTCCAGGCTCACGGAGGCGACCACGGTGCCGGCCTGCCCGGGGCCGGAGGCGGCGGGCACCGGGAGGGCGTAGAGCCGCGTCGCGCCGGACCCGCCGTCGGCGCCGACTGCGACGTCGCTGAACACCTCGTGTCCGCCGGACAGTTGCTCCGCCCGCCGTTGCAGTGCGGCGGGTGCGCCGGGCGGCCGTTCCTTGATCCGGCGGCCCTGGTAGATCCACACTCCGGAGTCCAGCGCCTGGTCCTGGGCGGGCTCATGGACCACCAGCCGCCCGTCCGGCCGGGCCTCCACGGTGCTCGCCACGGCCTCCGCCCGGGTGCGCAGCACGTCGTCCGCCTGCTCGTGCAGCCGCTTTTCCAGCGCCAGATTGAAGGCCGTCGTCAGGACGGCGACCCACACCGCGCCGGTGATCAGGGCCATCAGGGCGAGCCGGCCGCGCAGGGTGCGCCGGGGGCGTCTCATGCGAAGCGGTAGCCGATGCCGCGGACCGTACCGATGCCCCGCGGGCTGTCCGCCTCGCGCAGCTTGCGGCGCAACCGCCACAGATACTGGTCCAGCGTGTTGTCACTGACCTGGGCGCCCTCCGGCCAGCCCGCGCGCAGCAGGGACCGGCGGCGGACGACGGTCCCGGGGTCCGCCATGAGGCAGGCCAGCAGCCGGAATTCGGTGGGCGTCAGGGCGACCGCCTCCCCGTGCACGGTCAGTTGGTACCGCACCGGGTCCAGCCGCAGCGCACCGTCCCCGCCGACGATGCTGCCGTCGGCGGCCGCGCGGCGCAGCACCGCCCGGATGCGGGCCACCAGCTCGCTGAGGTGAAACGGCTTGGCGAGGTAGTCATCGCCTCCGGAGGCGAAACCGGCGAGCCGGTCGGTGAGATTGCCGTGCGCCGTAAGGAAGATCACCGGGACGGTGACGCCCGCTCCCCGCATCGCCTGGCAGACGTCCCGCCCGTCGGAATCCGGCAGTCCGACGTCGAGCACCACCGCGTCCACCGACGCGTCGACGGTGCGCAGCGCCGCCGCACCGTCGGCGGCGGTCACCACGTCGAACTCCTCGTCGCGCAGTCCGCGGGCCAGTACGTCGCGCAGGCCGTGGTCGTCCTCGACGACCAGAATGCGGGGAGCGGTCCTCGTCATTCAGCTTCGCCCTCTCTGCCGGGTCATGGCGTACGCCCCGGTGCCGCGCCGAGCCGGGGTTCGGCTCTGAACGCCCAGCGCATCTTCGGCTCCATGGCGAAGCGGAAGATCCGCTGCACCGGCGGGGTGCACAGCAGGGTCACCACCGCGCCGGCGAGCAGGGTGACGACGACGGCGCCCCAGGGCGTGTGGATCCAGTCGGCGTCGTACCAGTCCCACCAGCGGGAGCCCTTGGCGAGGAAGCCGTGCAGCAGATAGCCGTAGAGGGTGCCGGCGCCCAGTGCGGTGCACCACGCCCGGCGGCCCGGTACCCAGGCCAGGAAGCAGGCGGTGAGCACCAGCGAGCAGCCGAACATGGCCAGTTGCATCAGCACGCCGCACCACCACGGAACGCCCAGGTTCTGTGCGCTGTCGGTGTGGTAGAACCACGCGTCGTTCATCCGCGGCACGGCCCAGTACGCGAAGGCCAGCGCCCCGGCCACGACGGGCAGCGCGGCGATCCGCGCCGGCCAGCAGCGCAGGCGGCTGAAGTGCTCTGCCTTCAGGCACATGCCGAGGACGAAGCACGGCAGGAACTGCAGGACCCGCTGGAGATCCAGATCGCTGCCCAGATCCGACACGGAGGCCGTCGCGGCGATCGCCAGGGCCAGCGGCACCGGCCACCGCACGATCCGCCACAGCGGCGCGGTGAGCCGCCAGATGAACAGGGCGACCAGGAACCAGGTGAGGAACCACGGGTCGGCCAGGCTGACCGAGAAACTCGGGGTGTCGCCGGCCGCGTAACGGAACAGCGCATAGGCCGTCTGGAACAGGAGATAGGGGACGACGACGCCGGTGATCAGCCGTTGCAGCCGGTCGCGGCGCATATCGAAACTGCGCGAGAAATAGCCGGAGATGACGGTGAACGCGGGCATGTGGAAGGCGTACACAAAGATGTACAGCGCGGCCGCGCTCCGGCTGGTGGCATAGAGCGGCTCCCAGGCATGGCCGAGAGCCACCAGCACGATGGCCAGATACTTCGCGTTGTCGAAAAACGCGTCCCGCGGCTTTTCCGGGGCGGGCCGCGTCTTGTCGCCCGGGGCGCCGGCGGCTGCGGGCGCGCGGACGGCGGGCCGTTCGGGCGCCGCACGGCCGGTGCCCGGGGGGCGAACGGAGTGGGAGGCGAGGGTCACGAAACGGCCTCCCAGCGATCAGTGGGCCGTCGCGGCCTTCTTGCCGTGGTGGTGGGGGCGATGGCCGTACTGATCATGGTGAGCGGCATCCTGGCTCCTCTTTGTGGACTGAGGGGAATGGTGCGGCACCCTACGAGGCGTTGCTGTGAAGTACTCCGGATGTGAGCGTGCGGGGGCCGGTGGCCCACAATGCTGGGTGGCTCCCCGCCTCCGGCGGGCCCGCTGAGCATGAGGAGCCCGTGCCCGGCCAGGGCGGGATGCGCGCCGCTGGTCGTCTACAGTGTTGTAGACCATTGGGTGGCACTGTAGACGTCCGGAAGCGCGGAACGCACCCCGGCTCCCTACGGGAGGGACTGACCGCATGGCTGTGTGCCCCGCTGCGCGCGCCCGGCTCGCCGCCGGTCGGAACCGCCGCGCAGCCGCCCCGGGCCCCGGCGGCCGGCCGTCCCCCCGGCCCGCCGTGATGACCCTTCTCTCCCCGGTGTCGCCGCCGCTGCCCCGCTCCCGCCGCCCCGCCGCACAGGCCCCGCGGCGGCCCCTGGAGCCGGTCTTTTCGGCCGGACGGCGCAACCCCCAGTACAGTCACCTCACCGGTCTGTATGCCGGGACATACCTGTGTGCAGGCGACGCCGGAGTCACCCCTGGGACCCGCCCCGGCCGAGCCGAGAACATCGCCGATGACGCCGATGCCACCGGGTTCCCGGCGCACACCCGGCCGCACCGCCCCACGCCCAGCCCACCGCGGCGCACCCGCGCCCGCCGTCCGCACCGTTCCCAGAAATGGATCCCATGAGCGCCATCAGCATCGGCCAGGCCGTCGTCCTCGGAGCCGTCGAGGGGGTGACGGAATTCCTCCCGGTCTCCTCCACGGGTCACCTCAAGATCGCCGAGGGCCTGATGGGAATCCGCGTCGACGACACGGCCGTCGTCGGCTTCTCCGCCGTCATTCAGGTCGGCGCGATCGCCGCGGCACTCGTCTACTTCTTCAAGGACATCGTGCGCATCGTGGGCGCGTGGTTCCGGGGCCTGCGCAACCGCGAGGAGCGCTATCACCACGACTACAAGTTCGCCTGGTGGGTGATCTACGCCACCATCCCGATCGTCGTCGTCGGCCTGGCCGCCAAGCCCCTGATCGAGGGCCCGCTCGCCTCCCTGTGGGTGGTCGCCGGGTCGCTGATCATCGGCAGCGGCGTGATGTGGGCGGCGGACCAGATGGGCCGGCACAAGCGCGGTGAGGACGACACCTCGCTGAAGGACGCCATGTGGGTCGGCTGCTCGCAGATCCTCGCCCTCCTCTTCCCCGGCTTCTCCCGCTCCGGCGCGACCATGTCCACCGCCCTCATCCTCGACCTCGAACGTGTCGCGGCCACCCGCCTGTCGTTCTTCCTCGGCATCCCGGCCCTGACCGGCGCCGGCATCTACGAGCTCAAGGACGCCATCGGCAGCGGCGCCGCCGTCGCACCGCTGGCCATCGGCACCGTCGTCTCCTTCGTCGTCGCCTACGCCTCGATCTCCTGGCTGCTGAAGTTCGTGGCCAAGCACTCCTTCAACTCCTTCGTCATCTACCGGATCCTGGTCGGCGCCCTCCTCTTCGGCCTGCTGGGCATGGGCATCCTCAGCTGACGACCGCCCGGGGGCCCCGCCGGGCCGGCACACCGGCTTCGACGGATCGGGAATCCGGTTGAACGCTCCCGCGGCACGCTCCGTACTCAAGGGTGCGCCGAGGGATTTTCCCCGATTCCCGGCCCGGCCCGGCCTGCCTGTGGACCAGGGCCCCGCGGCCGCTCCGCCCTCGCCCTCCCCTGGCGGGGCGGAGCGGCCGCGGCACTTCTGCGCCCCGCCCGGCTCCCCGGTCGCACCGCCCGCCCGTCCTCGGTGACTTGACGACCCGTCAGCCCCATCCGGCACCCGCACCAGGGGTGTGTGTCCAGGTCAACGGCCCACTCGCTACGCTTTTGCGGGTCGGCCAGGCCTGCCACACCGGCTCAGGCCGTGCCCTGCCGACGTCTTACGGGGGTTTCCACGTGTTCGGAATCGTCAGGCCCTGCACCCATCGGCTGTCCCAAGGGCTCAAGGCCGAGTGGATGGCCCACCTGTGCGGACTCTGTCTCGCCCTGCGCGGCGACCACGGGCAGTTCGCCCGGGTCGTCACCAACTACGACGGGCTGATCGTCTCCGTGCTGACGGATGCCCAGTCCGGCTCTGCTCAGGCACCGCGCCGCACCGCCGGGCCCTGCCCGCTGCGCGGGATGCGGACCGCTTCGGTGGCGAAGGGGGAGGGCGCACGCCTGGCGGCCTCGGTGTCCCTGGTGCTCGCCTCTGCGAAGATACGCGACCATGTCGCCGACCGGAACGGACTGCTGCGCCGTCGGCCGGTGGCCGCCGCCGCCCGCAAGGTCGCCGCGGGCTGGGACCGGGCCGGGGCGCGCACCGGCGCCGCCCTCGGCTTCGACACCACGCTGCTCGTCGGTGCGGTCGACCGGCAGCTGGGCATCGAGGAACTGGCCGGCCCCGGCACCCCGTTGACGGTCGTCACCGAACCGACCGAGACGGCGACGGCCGCGGCCTTCGCCCACACCGCGGTGCTGGCGGGCCGGCCGGGCAACGCCGCGCCACTGGCCGAGGCGGGCCGGTTCTTCGGACGCCTGGCCCACCTTCTCGACGCCGTGGAGGACCGCGCGGCGGACGCCGCCGAGGGCGCCTGGAACCCGCTCACCGCCACCGGCGCCACCCCCGCACAGGCCCGCCGGCTGTGCGACGACGCCCTGCACGGCATCCGACTCGCGCTGCGCGAGGTGGAGTTCAGCGACTCCAGGCTGGTGCATGTGCTGCTGGTGCATGAGCTGCGCCGGTCGGTGGACCGTGCCTTCGGGACGGCCGCCTGCTCCCACCAGGGGCACGGCGCGCCGGGGCCGTACGACGGCCAGGGCCCGGGCCCGTACGGGAACGGATACGGCCGGCCGTCCCCCTACGGCGGACAGCCCCCGTACGGCCAGGCACCGGCCGCCGGTGGCCCGTACGTCCAGGGTCAGCAGCTGAACGGCCCGCAACACGCGCACGGCGGCGGCCCGGTGCCGCCCGGCGGTCCGGGTGGCGGCCATGGGGGAGGCCCGGGCGGCGGGGGCGGTGGGATGCCGCACTTCCCGCAGCAGCCGAAGAAGCCGCGGGGCTTCTTCGCCGGCTGCGCCGTCGCCATCGGACTGTGCTGCACCTGCAAGCTCTGCTGTGCGGAGGAGTACGAGGGCCCGTGGTCGCGGAAGAAGCGCGAGGGGTGCTGCGACGACTGCGACTGCTGCGACTGCAACTGCGATTGCTGTGACTGCTGCAGTTGCTGCGACTGCTGAGCCCTGACGCCTGACCCCTGATCCCTGACGGGGTACTGCCGCCGCCCGGTTGTCCCCGTTGAGACAGCGGCCGTGCCCCCGGCGAGGCGCGGCCATGTGCCCCCGTCCGTCGGGCGGCCATGACCCTGCCATGGCCGCCCCGTTCGGTCAGGCGCCCGGCGGTATCCGTGCCGGGCGGCCGGAGCCCCGGGTCAGCTGATACCCGGCGATCCCGGCGAGGGCCGCGAGCAGCCCGCCCACCGCCGTCCAGATCCAGCGGTCGGACCACCAGCCGGACGACCAGCCGCCGTCCGGCTCGCTCAGGGCCGCGGGCTGCGCCGCCGGGCTCTCCTTGTCCTGCGGCGTTGCGGTGGAGGCGCCGGGCACCAGGGGTGCGGCGAGCGTGCCGTCCACCGCCTGGGCGCCGCCGGTGTCGGCCGTGGTGGCGTCGACCTCGGCGTGTACCGGAAGACCGAGGTCGTCCTTCGGCAGATCGACGACCGTCAGCCGTATGTAGTAGCTGCCCGGCAGCGGGTCGTTGGCCCAGGGTTCCGCCCAGGCGCGGACCGTGCGCAGCGTGCAGGACAGCTCGACCGAGCCGGTGTCCTTGTCGGCCGCCCTGGTCTGGGCGCCGTAGGTGCAGGCCTGGCGTCGGCGCAGCCCGTCGTAGACATCGAGCTGCCAGGTGGCCGCGCCGTGCCGGGCGGCCTGCGGCAGGGTCACCTTGGCCTTGACGGTGGCGCGCTGTCCGGCATCCACGGGCAGCACCCAGTAGAGGTAGTCGCCGGTGGAGGCGCTGGCCGTGGCCGGCTGGCCCGGCCTGATGGCGGTCGCCGTACGGAACGACGTGCCGGCCTCGGTCGGCGCGGCCGCCTCCGCCCCGGTACTGCCGCTCGGCGAGGGGGACGGGCTGTCGGCGAGGGCGGTACCCGCCATGCCGAGGAGGCCGGCGCTCGCCAGCACAGCGGTCAGCAGAGTGCGTACGGTACGCATCAGTTGGTCCTCCAGACGGTGACGCGCCAACGGGAGATCCAGCCCCACAGCAGACCGGCCACCAGCCCGGACAGGGCCAGGGTGATCAGCAGCCACCAGCCGTGGCCGAGCCCGAAGAAGGCGGCGTCGGAGGCGTCGGAGGGGCCGTCCACCAGGTCGACGGTCAGCTCGACCGGCATCCCGGGGTCGGTCTTGACCGAGGCGGGGGCCGAGAAGGAGTTGCTGACCTGGAGACAGACGGTCTCCGCCGCGGGCGCGTCCTCGTCCGAGGCATCGCTGGGCGCCTTCGGATAGCGCAGCCCGGAGGAGATCACATCCGTACGGCCGTCGCCCGCCTCCGCGCCGCGGACGATCTCCCGGCCGTGCACGGTCGAGGCCCGCAGCAGGACCCCGTAGTCGTTGTTGACCGCCCGGTCGGCGGCGACACTGACCGACGCCCGCAGCTCCTGGCCGGGCCGGACGTCGACGCGGTACCAGCGGTGCTCGGCGAACTTCTCACGGTCGCTGTAGAGACCGGGCTTGAGCTTGGGGGCGCCGGCGCAGTCCGCCGCCCCCTGGGTCGCCACGGGAGTGGCCACCGGACGGGCCGCCCGGTCCACCAACTGGTGTACGCGGTCCCGGAGTTGCTTGGTGTGCTCCACCGAGGTGTAGGTACCGCCGGTCGCCTCGGCGATACAGCTCAGCTGGTTGCGGGTCTTGGCGTCCGGCAGCAGCCCGAGGGTGTCGACGGTGAGATGGATGCCCTTGGCGGCGATGTCCCGCGCCACCTGGCAGGGGTCGAGCGGGGCGCAGGTGTCCTCGCCGTCCGTGATGAGAACGATCCGGCGGCTCGCGTCGCCGCCCTTGAGGTCGTCGGCCGCCCCCAGCAGGGCGGGCCCGATGGGCGTCCAGCCGGTGGGGGTGAGCGTCGCCACCGCGGTCTTCGCCTCGGTCCGGTCGAGCGGCCCGACCGGGTAGAGCTGCCGGGTGTCCTTGCAGCCGACCTTGCGGTCCTCGCCGCGGTAGTTGGCGCCGAGGGTGCGGATGCCCAGCTGGACGTCGTCCGGCACGGCGTCCAGCACCTCGTTGAAGGCTTGCTTGGCCGCGGCCATCCGGCTCTGCCCGTCGATGTCGCGGGCTCGCATCGAGCCGCTGACGTCGAGGGTCAACTCGACCTTGGGAGAAGCGTCCGCATCCGGTTCACCGGCGGCGAGGGCGGGTGTGGGGAGAAGCGCGACGGTCATCGCGGCGAGCAGGCCGCACACCCCGGCCGCCAGCCGTTTTCTTGTGATCATCGACGGATCGTATGGAGAAACGCCCCGCAGTCCAAAACGGTTCGCGGGCCAGGGGCGGTAACGACCCGGCGGCCGCGGGGTGGTGGCCGGGCCGGCGCGGCCGGCGGGCCGGGTACGCACCCTCGGCCGACTCCCTCCCGGGCGGCGCGCCCGCCTCCCCATACGACTTGCGGCCGCCGAAAGCGCATCGGCCATTGCGGTCGGCGCACGGTCTCGCTTACCGTCGGGCAGACCGCCTCCCACCGATTGCTCGCACGTCCCAACCAGTGGGACCCGATGCGGTGTTGAAGGAGGGGAAGATGGCAAGGAAGGTCACGCGGCGGGGGCCGGCCTGACGGACCGGGCGGCGCCCGTCCCCGATGACGGAAGACCCGCAGTCCTGGGCGCGCTCCCGCCCCTCCCGACCGGTGCGGCGGCTGCTTTCCCCGGCCGGCCGCGGAGGGATTCCCCGGCGGCGTGCGCCGCATCCGCCCTGGGGCCTGGCGCCCCGTTGTCCGGTACTCCATCCCCCTGAGCAGACCGCCCCGCCGTGCCCACGGGGGGCGCCGCATCGCCCTGGAGCTCACCCATGCATCTGGCCACCCTCACCCATCAGGGGCGCCGCAGGCTCGTCGGCCGGCTCGCGTCGCAGCACCCCTGGCGGCTGGCGCCGCCCTCCGTCACCCTGGCGGAGGTCATCGCCGGCGGCGCCCTGCCCTGGTCGTGGAGCGAACTGCCCATCGGCACCGACCCGGTGCCGGCCCTGCCCTACCGGCCGGGCGCGCTCTACGGCGTCGGCCCGAACTACCCGGAGACCCTCACGGAGATGGGCTGGGAGTGGCCCTCCGAGCCCGTCCTCTTCCCCAAGCTCTCCTCCAGCGTCATCGGCAGCGGCGAGGCGATCGTCTTCGACCCGGACCTCACCCAACGCGTCGACTGGGAAACCGAGTTGGCCGTCGTCATCGGCACCGAGGCCCACCGGGTGCCCGAGGCGGACGCGTTGCAGTACGTCTTCGGCTACACCGTCGCCAACGACATCTCCGCCCGTGATCTGCAGGAGCGCGACGGCCAGTGGATGCGGGGCAAAGGCCTGGACACCTTCTGCCCCTTGGGGCCCGTGGTCGTCACCGCCGACGAGATCTCCGACCCGCACCGGCTGCGGATCCGTACCCGGGTCAACGGCGAGACGGTGCAGGACGGAACGACGGCCGACATGGTCTTCCGCATCCCTGCGCTGATCGCCTACCTCAGCCGGTTCTTCACCCTGCGGGCGGGCGACGTGGTGCTGACCGGAACCCCGGCCGGCTGCGGCGACTTCATGCGGCCGCCGCGCGCCCTGCGGCCGGGCGATGTGCTGGAGTCGGAAGTGGAGGGGATCGGGTGCCTGGTCAACCCGGTGCGGGGCGGGGTGCGCGACGGCACCGGGGCCGGGGCCGGCTGCCCGGGATATCAGGAAGCGGGCGGCAGATAGCCGAGATCGTAGGAGAGTTCCCGGCACACCTGGGCCACCAGCGGCCCGTACGCCGGGATCAGCGGCCCCATGCGCTCGGCCACACCGGCCACGCTGATGCAGGCGACCGGCATCCCGGTGTGGTCATGGACGGCGGCGCCGCAGCAGCAGCTCGACTCGTCGAAGTCCCGCAGGTCCTGGGACCAGCCGCGCTCCCGGGTGCGCTCGATCTCGGCATGCAGATCCGAGACCGTGGCCGCGGTCACCGGTGACAGCGGGTCGCGGACCAGCTCTATCAGGGTGTCCTCCAGCTTCTGCTGCGGCAGCGCCGCCAGATAGGCGCGGCCCAGCGAGGTGGAGTGCAGCGGGCGGGCCGCACCCAGCTCCGCGGTCACCGTGGCCGGCCTCGTGCCGCGCTCACGGTGGACGAACACCATGGTCAGGCCGTTGGGCACACCGAGGCTGACGGTTTCCTGGGTGACTTCACCGAGCTTGCGCAGCGCGGGCGCGGCCGCATCCCGCAGCGTGGTCGAGGCGACCGCCGCGGACGCCAGGCGTACCGCCGCCGGTCCCAACTGCCACCGGGCCGTGGCCGGGGCCTGCGCCAGCCAGCCCTGCTCCTGCAGCCGGTCGACCAGCCGGTAGGCCGTACTGCGGGTCAGCCCCAGCGCCTGGGCGATGTCCGCGGTGGAGATGCCGCGGTGGCGCGCCACATGGGTCAGGATCGCCAGCCCCCGGTCGAGTGCGCCCGCCGCCCGCTCGCCCGCGCCCCCGCCGCCGGATGCCCGGCCGGACTCCGGCGTCACTGCCTTGCTCATGGTCGCCTTCGGCCCTTCCCAGTCCCTGCTGCGCATCCGACTCGCCGGTGACCCTAGCCAGCCAATTCAGACGCTGTCACTGGGACTTGCGCCGCACTTACGGCAATTACGGCGTTCAACCAACCCACTGAACGAGACTCTGTCCCAATGGGTGGGACTGTCAAGTGGTGCGGCGGGAAGGGGAATTCTGTGCTGCAGGAGGGGTGCATGGGCAGGGAGGCGCCCGGCATGACGAGCGCCGGACGCGGGCGCCGTCGGCCGGGGACGGAATCCGCAGCCGCGCGATCGCGGTGTCAGGCGACCGCCACGGCCATCCGCCGGACGGCCTCGGTGAGCAGTTCGGGAGAGGTCGCCAGGTTGAGCCGCAGATGACCGGCGCCGCCGGTGCCGAAGAGCGGACCGGAGCTGAAGGCCACCCTGCCGCGGTCGAGGAACACCGCGGCGGGGTCGTCGCCGAGGCCGAGCGGGCGGCAGTCGAGCCAGGCGAGGAACGTGCCCTCGGCCGGCCGGTAACGGACCTTGGGCAGCCGCTCGGCCAGCAGGTCGGCGAGCAGCCGCCGGTTGTCGTCGAGACCGCCGCGCAGCGCATCGAGCCAGTCGCCGCCGTCCTGCAGCGCGGCGGTGTGGGCGAGGATGCCGACGTGGCTGGGGCCGTGGCTGACTTCTTCCGGAAGGCGGGCCAGGTCGTCGGCCGCGGCAGGCCCGGCGACGGCGAGTGCGGCCTTGAGACCGGCCAGGTTCCACGCCTTGGACGCCGACATCAGTGAGAGACCGCGCTCACCCCCGGGCACGCTCAGATAGGGCACGAAGGTGGCGTCGAGAGCCACCACCGGTGCATGGATCTCGTCGGCGACGACCCGTACGCCGTACCGGTCCGCCAGCGCCGCCACCGCCGCCAGTTCCTCCGCGCTGTGCACCGTGCCCGTGGGATTGTGCGGACTGCACAGCAGATACGCGGCCCGGCCCCCGCCCGCGGTGGCGTGCCGGAAGGCCCCCTCCAGCACGGTGAAGTCGATCCGCAGGTCCTCGCCCAGCGGCGCCTCCACCACGCGCCGGTCCATATGCGTCACGAACTGGTAGAACGGCGGATAGACGGGGCAGTTGACCACCACCGGGTCGCCCGGGCCGGTGACCAGCTTGAGCATCTCGACGACGCCCAGCATCACATCGGGCACGATCGCCGTACGCTCCACGGCGAGCCCGGGCCAGTTCCAGCGCGTCCGGGCGAAGTCGGCCAGGGCACGGGCGTACGCCGTCCCGGACGGGTAGCCGGTGTCGCCGCGGGCCACCGCCTCCGTGATCGCCCGGACGACCGGGGCGGCGAGCGGCACATCCATCTCCGCCACCCACAGGGGCAGCACGTCGTCCGGGTAGGTGCGCCACTTCATGCTCGTGCGCAGCCGCAGCTCGTCGAGGGTGAGCCGGCGCAGCGGGTCGGGGTGGTCAAAGGCGTCGCGGGGCGCTTGGTCCATGAGGCAAAAATAAGCACGATCCGTCCGACGCGGCAGGGGAGCGGCAGGGACGGCCCGCCCGCCGGTCGGCAGCGGCGCGGGGCTCAGACGGCGGTGAGGACCAGAGCGGCCTGGTCATCGGGGGTGGAGGGCCCCGCGAAGGCGGTCACCGCGGCATTGACCGCTGCGATGAGGCCGGCGGCACAGGAGGAGCCGGAAGTCAGGAGGGCGTCGGTCAGCCGGTGCTCGTCGAAGAAATCGCCGTCGGGCGAGCGCGCCTCGGTGATGCCGTCGGTGACCAGGACCAGGCTGTCGCCCGGATGCAGCTCGACCCGGCACGGGGAGCCGTCGAATTCCGGGCCGACCCCCAGGAGCAGGCCCGACTGGGCGAGTTGCTCGACGGTGCCGTCGGTGCGGCGGACGAGCGGGGGGACATGGCCGGCGCGCAGCAGCTCCAGCGTGAGCGGGGAGGTGCCGGGCAGCAGTTCTCCGTAGACGAGCGAGACGAAGTGGTCCGCGCTGACCGAGCTGCCGGTCAGCGCGTCGTTGATGGCGCGGACCACGTCCGCCGGGTCGTCCAGCAGCCGCGCGGCGGCGCGTGCGGTGTGGCGGACCATGCCGGTGGTGGTGGCGGCGGTCGCGCCGCGGCCGCACACATCGCCGATCATCACCGCCCAGCGGTCACCGGGGAGCGGGAAGACGTCGTAGAAGTCGCCGCCGACATCGAGCCCTTCGCCGGCCGGGTGGTACGACGCCGCCAGCTCGACACCGGGAATCCTGGGCAGCTCCGGGGGGAGCAGGCCGGCCTGTAGCTCACGGGCGAGCTGGACCCGGTCGGAGAACTGGCGGGCGTTGTCGGCGCTGGCGGCGGCCCGGCTGGCCAGCTCCTCGGCGAGGGCGGCGATGTGGCCGTCCAGCGGCCGGCCGGTGGCCAGCAGGGTCAGCACGCCGAAGGTGCGGCCGCGGGTGGCCAGCGGGACGCAGACGTAACCGGTGGTGCCGGGTATCCCGGCGCGGGTGTCCCGTGCGGCGCCGGAGTGGTCCGTCTCCGTGCTGCCGGAGGCCAGGACCCGCGCCACCGCCTCGTCGACCCGGTCGCGTACGGCGGGGAAGGCGAGGAGATCCTCGTCGGAGCGGGTGGTGGCGGCGACGGCGATCCGCCGGGTCCGGCCGTCCTCCAGCACATGGACGGTGCACAGCGGCGCCAGGGTCGGCACGGTCAGCCGGGCCAGGCACTGCAGGCAGTCGGTGAAGTGCGGCTCGCGGGTGATGGCGGTGCTGGCGTCCAGCACGAAGGCCAGGTCCTCCCGGGCCTCCTTCTCCCGGTCCTGGGCGGCGCGGCCCGCCTCCTTGGCCTGGTGGCGCTCGATGGCCAGGGATGCGATACGGGCGAACGCCGAGCTGAGGGTCACGTCCTTGTCGTCGGGGGCCTTGGGGGTGCGGTGGTACATCGCAAAGGTGCCCAGCAGCCGGCCGTTCGCAGCCATGATCGGGGTGGACCAGCACGCCGCGACCCCGGCCTGCTCGGCCAGCTCGCGGTAGTCCTCCCACAGCGGGTCGGTGGCGATATCGGTGACGATCACCGGTGCGCGCAGATAGGCGGCCGTACCGCACGAGCCCACGCGCGGACCGGTGGCGATGCCGTCGATCGCCGCGTTGTAGAAGCTGGGCAGGCTCGGGCCGGTGCCGTGCCGCAGATGCCGGCCGTCGGCATCGGCGAGCAGCACCGAGACGATCATGTCCGGCGACAGCTCCTCGATCGCCAGCGCCATCCCGGTCAGGATCTCGCTCAGCGGGGCGTCGCGCGCGATCCGCTCCAGCAGGACGCGCTGCTCGGCGGCGAGAAGCTGGGCGTGGTGGTGCGACGTGGTTTCCACCGCGATCACGATCACCCCGTCGACCCGGCCGACCGCGTCCCGGCGCGGCTCGTAGGTGAAGTCGAAGAACCCCTCCCGCTGCGCACCTGGCGCACCGAGCACCAGCCGTCCGGCGCGGGCCCGGTACGGGGTGCCGGTCCGGTACACCGTGTCGAGCCGGTCGAGGACGCCCTGCGCGGCCAGCTCCGGGATCAGCTCACCGAGCGGCACACCGGTGCGGCCGCGGCCGCCTCCGAGCGCCTCGAAGAACGCCGGATTGGCCGCCTCCAGCAGATGCTGCGGGCCGCTCAGCGCAGCGAAGATCACCGGCGCCTGATCGAAGAGGTCCTCGTACTCCTCGCTCCGCAGAGGAGCGGACCTGGGGTGCGCGGTGACCGCGTCGAGACGGTCCGAATCCAGGGACATGACATGCCCTCTCTTGCACACACCGACCGCGCGGTCGAGTCACCTCCCACTGTGTCACACCGCTCCGCGGAGTCCAGGCCGCATCTTCACTGGTCACCGTGTGGATCCGGGTGGCGACACATGGCGCAGGGGGCCGCGCGCGGGGGCGTACGGGGTGCCGGGAGGCGACTGGAGCTGCGCGGGCTCTGGGCGGTGGGGTCCGTTCGGTGGAGCCACCTCCCGCCTCGGCAGAGATCGCACCTGAAATGTTCTGATCCTCCCGTACTGTCCTGGTTGCCGGCGCCGGTGCCGGTGCCGGTTCGGGTGCCAATGCCACCGCCTCCGAGGCCGCCCGGCAGCTCACCGCACGGCGACGAGGCACCGTCCGGGCCGCCCCGCGACACCCGAGGAACCCCCGTGATCGAACTCGCCCCGGCCCAACTCCCCACCCTCACCCGCTGGTTCGCCGCCGGAGCACCGGGGACGGCCGCGCTGGCCGAGCATGTGCGGGCCACCGGAACCGGCCGCTGGTGGGCCGACCGCGCCGTCGGGCCCCGCACCGTGGCCGTGGCCTGCGCCGGCCATGTGCTACTCCGCGGCGATCCGAGCGCCCTGGCCCCCGAGGCCCTCGCGGTCTTCGATGCGCACTACGTACGGGCGGCCGGCTGCTTCCTGCCGGCGCTGGGCAACGCCTTCGGTCTGATCGTGCCGTGGGAGCGGATGCTCTTCGTGCACCGGGTGCCGGCAGCGATGCCGCGCCCCCCGCACGGCGTGACGGTCCGCAGACTGGCACCCGAGGATGCGCCGGCGCTCACCGCCCTCGCGGCGGACGCGGCGTGGATCCACGCCAGCTGGGGCGGCCCGGCCGGGCTCGCCGCCTCCGGGCTCGGCTGGGCGGCCCTCGACCGGGACCGGATGCTCGCCGTCGCCTGCACCTACGTCCACGGCACCGCGTACGAGGACGTCGCCTGCTTCACCGACCCCGCGCACCGCCGCCGGGGCCTGGCCCTGGCCTGCGTGAGCGCCCTGTGCCGGGACATCGCCGCCCGCGGCCGCACCCCCAGCTGGACCTGCTCCCGCGACCACCGCCCCAGCCGGCTGCTCGCCTGGACCGCCGGCTTCCGGCTGCGGCACGAGTACGTGCACTACTTCACCGGACAGCCGGCCCGTCAGGGTGCCGGGCTCCCCGTCTGACCACGGCCGGTCCGCCGCTCCCGGAGCCGGGGCGCCGGGCGCCCGCCGGTCCGCCGAGAAACCCCGGCCGTCCGGACCTAACCTGGGGGAATGGGCGGTGACTTGCTCACGCTGTTCCTCTGCGGTGACGTCATGCTCGGCCGTGGCGTCGACCAGATCCTGCCGCATCCCGGAGATCCGGCGCTGCGCGAGGGCTACTCCCGGGACGCCCGTGACTACGTCGCGCTGGCGGAGGCGGCGAACGGTCCCGTTCCCCGTCCGGCCGCCTTCTCCTGGCCGTGGGGCGAGGCGCTGACGGCGCTCGACGAGGCGGCGCCCGTCGCCCGGGTGATCAATCTGGAGACCAGCGTCACCCGGTACTCCGACTTCGAGCCCGACAAGGCGATCCACTACCGGATGAACCCGGCGAACCTGCCGTGCCTGGCCGCCGCCCGCCCGGACGTCTGCGTACTCGCCAACAACCACGTCCTCGACTTCGGCCGCCGCGGCCTGGCGGAGACCCTCGCCACGCTGGCGGAGGCGGGGCTGCGGACGGCCGGTGCCGGCGCGGACGCCGCTGCCGCGAGCCGCCCGGCGATCGTCCCCGTCGCGGGCGGCCGCCGGGTCCTGGTCTTCTCGTTCGGGATGCCGTCCAGCGGCATCCCCGGCACCTGGGCCGCGACCGGGGACCGGTCCGGGGTCGCCTTCGTGGCCGAGCCCTCACGGGCCGCCGCATCCGGCATCGCCGACCGGATACGGCAGCTGAAGCAGCCGGGCGATATCGCGGTGGCCTCCGTGCACTGGGGTTCCAACTGGGGCTATCACGTGCCCCGCGACCAGGCAGCCTTCGCACACGTCCTCCTCGACGGCGGGGTGGACGTCGTCCACGGACACTCCTCGCACCACCCCCGGGCCCTGGAGGCGTACCGCGGCAAGCTGGTGATCCATGGGTGCGGCGACCTCATCGACGACTACGAGGGCATCACCGGCTACGAGCATTACCGGGACGACCTGCGGCTGCTCTACCTCGTCTCGGTGGACCCGGACACCGGCCGGCTGCACGAGCTGCGGATCGTCCCGCTGCAGTCCCGGCAGATGCGGCTGTGGCCCGCCTCCGCGGACGATTCCCGGTGGCTGCGCACGCTCCTGGACTCGATCGGCTCCGGCTTCGCCCCGTGCACGGCCGGCGGGCCCAGGGGCGCGCTCACCCTCCGCCCCGCCTAGAACGAAGCGAGCGCGCGCCCCCGCTCAGGGCAGCAGCGTGTCCAGGAAGGCGTTGGAGAACACCCGCGCCGGGTCGTAGGAGTTCAGTTTCTCCCGGGCCGTGTGCCAGTCGCCGAAGGCGGCCGGAACGGTGCCGCCCAGTACGGCGGGGTCCGTCCACGGCCCGCCGTCCGTGTAGGCCCAGCCCTTGGACCACTCGGGCCGCACCGTCGCGTAGGAACCGGTGTAGTTCTGCCAGATCCACTGTTCCAGTTCACGGAAGAAGGGACCGGCGCCGGGCGTGCCGGGATAGGTGGCGAAGTCGAGCCACACCACGGTGTCCCACTCGGGACGGTCCGGGCGGGCCCGCGCCGGGGACAGCAGCGGACCGTCGACCGGGTCCGTAGCAGTGATCCGCAGCTCGATCGGGCCGTTGACGGGGTACGAGCCGCGGCTCTGGTACGCGGTGAGCACGCTCTGGTAGCGGGCGTAGAACTCGTGCACCACCCGCTGCACCTTCGCCCGGGACGTCAGCACCGCCCAGCCCGCTTCGACGATCCGCAGCGTCGTGGGTTCGACGTACAGCAGGCTGTTCTTCGACCAGCCCCAGACGTCCCAGGTGCCGGTGACGATCAGCCCGGAGCCGACGATGGACATGGCGAGCTTGGTGAACGCGGGTGTCTTGTCGCCCCCGCCCGCGGCGATCTCCCCGAGCAGCTTCGACATGTCCTCGGTGACGCGGTTGGCGAAGGTGTAGGCGTAGGGGCCGTCGAGCTGCTTGGCGAACGGCGGTTTGGCCGGTGCCACGCTCCACACCTTCAGCCACGGCACATCGGTGAACGGGAACCAGATCGCCTCGATCCGACCGGTGCGGTCCACGTAGGAGGCGAGGGTGCGCCCGCCGGTGCCGGGTGGTCCGAAGACGGTGGCCACGTTCACGTCGTACCAATTCTGGCAGCGGATCCGGGTGTTGGCCGCGGCGGTCATCGTCACCTCGGTGACGAAGGCGCGCCCCAGGTGCACGAGGAAGGCGCGGATGTCCGGGTCGCTGCGGGTGAAGGTCTTGAGGACGTAGCGGCCTGCCGGCTCGCTCCACACCACGGCGGTGAGCGAGGTGACCTGGGAACTCAGTGTGCCGAAGCCGGCGCCCGCGGGCGGATTCTCGGTGGCGGTGGGCACCCCGGTGCCGTGCCCGCCGATGGCGAGCACCCCGCCGATGGTGAGGTCGCCCGGAGCGGTGGTGGTGGCCAGGCCGAGGCCCGACTCCTCCAGGCGGGCGAGGATGGCGTCGAGCGTCGCCCCCGCCTGCGCGGTGACGCTGCCGGGGGCCCCTGGGCCGCCGGGGCGCACGCTGACCGCCGTGAGGTGGGCAGTGGTGTCGACGAGGACCGTACGGCCGGTGTCGGCCCCGGCCGGAAGCACCAGCGGGGACCAGGTGTGGCCCTTGCCGCGGGCGCGGAGCCGGTAGCCGTGCTGATGGGCCCAGTTCGCGAGGGTGACGACGTCGTCGGGCGTGCGGGCCGACGCGGTCCAGACGTTCTCGACCACGATCTCCAGCGACCAGTTCCGGAAGGCCTGCTGGGAGAGCGGAATGCCGGCGGGGAAGTCCGGCGGAGGGGAGAGGGTGGCCGCGGCGCTGCCCGCGGGGATGCGGTACGCGGGGCGTAACCCCGCTGCCGCGGCGAACCCCGCGGCGGCCCCGCCCAGCAGCGTACGGCGGGTGAGGGAGTTCCTTCGAGCGCTGTCGTCGGACATGGCTGTCCTCCCGGCACGCGGCTCGCGGCGTGCCGCCCCGCTGCACCGCGTACGCGTCGTAGGGATGAGACCGAACGAGCGCCCCGGTGCGGTGGGGGTGTGCCGGAAGAGTAAGGTGACGGACCGTCAGTTGCAATGCCCGTGCGGTGACGGGCGGTTGCCTCCCGTGCGTGCGGTGACGGGCAGTCATCCCCCCCCGCGGCGGATCCCCGCTACTCCGCCGGGGGCTGCCCGGCGACGGCCACCTGTGCTGGCCGCAGCAGATGGTCCCCGACCCGGTAGCCCTGGCGGAGGACCTCGGTGCACAGGGCGCGGTCGAGCCGCTCGTCGGGGGTGAAGGTGAGGGCCTCGTGGATCTGCGGGTCGAAGGGGGCACCCGCCGTGCCGACCGGCTGGAGGCCCAGCGCCGCCAGTTCGGTGTGCAGCGCCTCGGCGATGCGCTGGAACCCGCCGGTCACCTCGCCGCGCTCGGTGGCCTCGGCCAGCGAGTCGAGCACCGGAAGCAACCGGCTCAGCACATTGGCGACGGCGATCTCGCCCACCGCCAGACGATCGCGGTGCACCCGCTTGCGGTAATTGTCGAACTCGGCCTTCAGCCGCTGCAGGTCGGCCGTCCGCTCCCGGAGTTCGGCGCGGAGCGCCGCCTCCGGCGGCACCGGCCGCTCGGCGCCCCGGGCCTCGCCGGACGGGCTGCCGGTGTCCCGCTCGGCCGGCTCCTTCCCGTCGGTGGTACGGGGCGGGACCGGCCCGGGGCTCTCCTCCGGCCCGTGTCCGACGAGCGCCAGCGGAGGGTGGGGGAGGCCACGGACATGGGGCGGGCGGTTCATCGTGCGCTTCCCTCCTGCTTGTCGTCGTCCACGATCTCCGCGTCGACGACGTCGTCCTGCTCGCCGCCGGCCGCTCCCGAACCGCCCTCGCCGGAGCCCTCGGCGGTCGGCCCGGAGCCCTGGGACTGCGCCTGCGCGTCGGCGTACATCGCCTGGCCCAGCTTCTGGGAGACGGCCGCGAGCTTCTCGGTGGCGGTGCGGATCTCGGCGGTGTTGTCGCCGTCGGGGGACTCGTTCTTGAGCTTCTCCTTCAGCTCGCCGACGGCGGTCTCGACCTCGCTCTTGATCTCACCGGGCACCTTCTCCTCGTTGTCCTTGAGGAACTTCTCGGTCTGGTAGACGAGCTGCTCGCCCTGGTTGCGGGTCTCCGCGGTCTCCCGCTTGCGGCGGTCCTCCTCGGCGTGGTGCTCGGCGTCGCGGACCATCCGGTCGATGTCGTCCTTCGGCAGCGAGGAGCCGCCGGTGACGGTCATCTTCTGCTCCTTGCCGGTGCCCAGGTCCTTGGCCGTGACGTGCATGATGCCGTTGGCGTCGATGTCGAAGGAGACCTCGATCTGCGGGACCCCGCGCGGGGCCGGCGGCAGACCGGTCAGCTGGAACATCCCGAGCTTCTTGTTGTACGCCGCGATCTCGCGCTCGCCCTGGTAGACCTGGATCTGCACGGACGGCTGGTTGTCCTCGGCCGTCGTGAAGATCTCGGAGCGCTTGGTCGGGATCGTGGTGTTGCGTTCCAGGAGCTTGGTCATGATGCCGCCCTTGGTCTCGATGCCGAGGGACAGCGGGGTGACGTCCAGCAGGAGGACGTCCTTGACCTCACCCTTGAGGACGCCGGCCTGGAGGGTGGCGCCGATGGCGACGACCTCGTCCGGGTTGACGCCCTTGTGCGGGTCCTTGCCGGTCAGCTCCTTGACCAGCTCGGTCACCGCGGGCATCCGGGTCGAGCCGCCGACCAGGATCACGTGATTGACGTCGGAGATCTTGATTCCGGCGTCCTTCACGGCATTGTGGAACGGCGTCTTGCAGCGCTCCAGCAGGTCGCTGGTCAGCTGCTCGAACTGGGAGCGGGTGAGCTTCTCGTCGAGGTGCAGCGGGCCGTCGGCCGTCGCGCTCAGATACGGCAGATTGATGGTGGTCTCGGTCGCCGCCGACAGCTCGATCTTCGCCTTCTCGGCGGCCTCCCGCAGCCGCTGGGTGGCCATCTTGTCCTGGGACAGATCGATGCCGTACGCGTTCTTGAACTGCTTGGTCAGGTAATCGACGATCCGCTGGTCCCAGTCGTCACCGCCCAGATGGGTGTCGCCGTTGGTGGCCTTCACCTCGACGACGCCGTCGCCGATCTCCAGCAGCGAGACGTCGAAGGTGCCGCCCCCGAGGTCGAAGACCAGGATGGTCTGGTCGTTCTCCTTGTCGAGGCCGTAGGCCAGGGCGGCGGCGGTCGGCTCGTTGACGATCCGCAGCACCTTCAGGCCCGCGATCTCCCCGGCCTCCTTGGTGGCGGTGCGCTGGGCGTCATTGAAGTACGCCGGAACGGTCACGACGGCATCGGTCACGTCCTCGCCCAGGTACTCCTCGGCATCGCGCTTGAGCTTCTGCAGCACCCGCGCGGAGATCTCCTGTGCGGTGTAGCGCTTGCCGTCGATGTCGCCGCTGTCCGGGAAGCGCCACTCCGCCTCGCCCATGTGGCGCTTGACCGAGCGCGCGGTGCGGTCCACGTTGGTCACGGCCTGCCGCTTGGCGACCTCGCCCACCAGCACATCCCCGCCCTTGGCGAAGCCCACCACCGACGGGGTGGTCCGGGCGCCCTCGGCGTTGGTGATCACCGTGGGCTCGCCGCCCTCCAGCACACTGACCACCGAGTTCGTCGTACCGAGGTCAATACCCACTGCACGTGCCATGGTCTTCTTCTCCTCGCGTTGCGGCCCACTCCCGGAGCGGCCCGTGATTGCCCGGAAATTGCCCCGCAGGCCCTCTCACCTGCCGTGATGGAGGCAAGCCGCCTTCGTCTTCTGCATAAAGCGTGCCGACATATCTGTAAAGATATTCCCATTCAACGCAAAAGAGACGTATGTGCCAATTGTTGCCACGCTCCCGCCCGCCGCCCCCGCGGCCCCGCGCCGCCCCCGCGGCCCCGCGCCCGCCGCCCCCGCGGCCCCGCGCCCGCCGCCCCCGCGGCCCCGCGCCCGCCGCCCCCGCGGCCCCGCGCCCGCCGCCCCCGCGGCCCCGCGCCCGCCGCCCCCGCGGTCCCGCGCCCGCGGCCCCGGGCCCCGCACCCGCTCCCGGGGCGTCCGGCCGCAGCGGAAGCGGACCGCCCGGTGCGCCCGGTGCGCCCGGCGGTTCACCACCGGGCGCACCGAGCACGCGCGCTCACCTGGCCGTCGCCGGGGTCGAGGTCCACGTGCCCAGGGCGATCTCGGCGGTGATGCCGGGCCCGAAGCCCGCCAGCAGACCGCGCTGCCCGTCGAGCGCCGATGCCTCGTCGAACATCCGGCCCAGGGCGTCGAGGATCACCGCGCTGGCGATGTTGCCGTACTCGGTGAGCGTCGCGCGGCTGAAGCGGAAGGCCTCCGGCGGTACGTCCAGGAAGTGGCACAGGTCGTCCAGAATGCGCGGGCCGCCCGCATGGACGATGTAGAAGTCCAGGTCGCCCGCGTTCCATTCGTGCTGCTCCGCCACGGTGCGCAGGGCCGGGGCGAGCGGCTTCATGGTGCCGGGCACCCGCTTGTCCAACTGGAAGTGGAATCCCGTGGAGCGCACCGCGTAGGAGATCCAGTCCTCGGTGTTCGGGATCAGGTACGAGCTGTTGCGCTCCAGGTTGATGCCGGTGCCCCCGTTCCCCCGCACCACCGCGGCGGCGACCGCGTCCCCGAACAAGCCGTTCGACAGCAGCGAGCCCACGCCCAGGTCCGTGGGCTGGTAGCACAGCGAGCAGAACTCGCACGCCACGATCAGCACATTGGCGTCGGGGTACGCCGTGCAGAAGTCATGTGCCCGGTTGATTGCGGCGCCACCTGCGGCACAGCCGAGCTGGGCTATCGGTATCTGCCGGGTCTCCGGCCGGAAGCCCAGGGTGTTGATGAGCCATGCGCTCAGCGCCGGCATCATGAAGCCGGTGCAGGACACATAGACGATCAGGTCGATCTGCTGCGGCTCCAGTTGGGCCTGGTCGAGTGCCGTACGCACCACCGCGGGGACACGGGCCTTGGACTCCTCCTCGTACACCGCGTTGCGGGCATCGAGGCCCGGGTGCTTGAGCACCTTGTCGATCGGCTGGATCAAATGCCGTTTGAGGACGCCGGTGTGCTCGATCAGCCGGAGCACCAGTTTCAGCTGCGAGTGGTCCTTGTGCAGCCGTCGTGCGAGTTCGAGGGTGTCCTCTTGGGTGATGACGTATTCAGGGACCGCTATTGCAGGTTTGCACAGAACCGCCATGGGATGCACTCCTTGCAGACCAGGGACCGCCGTTGTGCAATTCCCCTCGCAGAATGCGAGTCGAATTCGGCCGGTGGAACCCGCCGCGGGACGGTGCCTGGTCAAACGGGCAAAGGAACCGTTGGCGGGCCCAAAGGCCCGGGGTTGACGACTCTTGTAGAGAATTGGCGGGCCAGTCGAAGAATGACCTCTCCCCGTGCAGATGGATCATCTTTCCGACTAGTAACCGTACGCCAGCCGGGTGAGATCCGCATTTCGCTGGGCCGGCCCCCTCACCAGGCGACCGGCAACTCCAGTGGATAGCGCCAGATCGAGGTCGTGTTCCAGCGCACGTCCTCGGGCGCCTTCGCGAGCCGCAGCTCCGGGAAGCGCTCCAGCAGGGATCCGAGGGCGACTTCGAGCTCCGTGAAGGCGAGCGGGGCGCCCAGGCAGTGGTGCCCGCCCCAGCCGAACGTCATGTGGGACGGCTTGTCACGTTCCAGATCCAGCTCGTCGGGCCGGTCGAACTTCCGGGGGTCCCGGTTGGCCGTCAGATAGGAGACGTGCACGATGTCGCCGGCGCGGATCGTCACCCCGCTCAGCTCCACGTCCTCGGTGGCGACCCGGGGGATGCCGACGCCCTTGCGGAACGGAATGAACCGCAGCATCTCCTCCATCGCCTGCGGCAGCATCTCGGGGCGGGAGCGCAGCATGGCCAGGTCGTCGGGCCGGGTCAGCAGCGTGTACGTGAGGTTGCCGATCTCGTAGGTGGTGGTGTCCTGGCCGGTGATGAGCAGCACCATGGCCATGACGGTGAGTTCCTGGTCGCCCAGGACCTCGTCGCCGTCCCGCGCGGTGGCCAGCGCGCTGATCAGGTCGTCTCCCGGGTGCTGACGACGCTTCGCGGTCAGCGTCTTGAAGTAGCCGCGCATCTCAGCCTTGGCCCGCACGGCCTTGTCCCGGTTGTCGAGGCTGACGTTCATCATCGTCCGGGCGTGCGCACGCAGCTGGCCGCGGTCGGCCTCGGGGATGTCGAGCACCTCGCAGATCGTGGTCAGCGGCAGCGGGGAGGCCAGGCTCTCCATCAGGTCCGCGGGCGAGCCGTGCTTGGCCATCCGGTCCAGCAGCTCGTCCACGACATGCCGGGTGCGGGCCCGCATGCGCTCCACTTGACGCGGCGCGAAGGCCTTGGAGACCAGGCTCCGCAAGCGGCTGCTGGCGGGCGGGTCCATCACATTGATCGCCTCGTCCTGGACGATCGGTTCGGGCGTCATACGGGGGAAGTCCCGCCCGATGATGGCACTGCGGCTGAAGCGCCGGTCGGTGGTCACCGTGCGCACGTCCTCGTACCGGGTGACGAGCCACGCCTCGCCCTCCCCGTACGGCAGCCGGATGCGGGCGACCGGTTCCTCGGTCAGCAGGCGCTTGAGTGTGGGGTCGAATTCAAGAGCCTCGGCATAGTCGAATGGGCAGTTCCAGACGTTGGCGCCGGATTCCATATCGCACTCCCGAAGTGAGAAGGGCGCGAGCGGATTCACCGCCTGCGAAGACAGCAAGGCGCCTGTGCACGGCAGCAACGGGGCCGCGGGCAGAAAAAGCGCCCATTTCCTCCCAAGGATCGAAACACAGGGAGGCCCCGAATGGCCTTTCCGCCCGTCGGGCAAACGGGCCGGTGAGCGCACCATGTCCCGCCATTCCCGGCGGCTCCCGGCCCCGCCCGGGCGCCCGGAGCATTGGGCCAATCGGGTGGTACGGCGTCTGACGGGGTGTGCCCGGCCGGAGTCGCCCGGAGCCGATATGCGCCGCCCTCCGATCCTCATGACGGCCCCGGACTGCCCAGAACGGACGGAGGCACCGCCGTGCCCCGCGGGACGACCGCGTACGGCGACGCCCCGGTGAACCACGCGGGAAGTTCTGGTATCTCTTCGGGGGAATGGGTGTTCGGGCGGCGCGTGCTGCTTAGCATGTGCAGCGTTGCCGTCGGGCACGGCAGGTGGACGTGCCGGGACCGAGGCCCTGTTCTGCCTGCACCAGGTACGCGCGCGCGTGCTGTGAACGACCCCCGGGAGGCCGGTAGTGCCACGATCCGGCCCCCCATGGCTGCGGTCCGCCCGTGTGCGGGGTGTCGGGGGCGCGCTCCTCGTCGCCGGCCTACTGGTGACGCTGGTGCTGGCCGACGGCCCGGGGGGCGCGGCGGGGGACGGCCGGGGCACGGCGGACGGGCTGCCGCACACCACCGTCGAGGTCTCGCCGAGCGGTTGCGGCCGGGGCTGGGCACACGCCCGCCCCGGGACGCAGGTCTTCGAGCTGCACAACACCTCCGACACCGCGGCCGAGGTCTACCTCAAGTCCCCGCGGAACGGGGCGGTTTACGGCGAGGTGGAGGGGCTCGGCCCCGGGACCACCCGCCGGCTGCGGGTCCGGCTGGGCCAGGGGTACTACGCGTTCATGTGCCTGCCGGACGATGCCGACGCGGTCACCGGGCCCACGGTCCGGATCGACGGCGGCGGCCCCGCGGGCCCGGCCGCGGCTCCGCTCACCCAGCACGACCTGATTCCCCCGGCACTGGACTACCAGAAGTGGGTCGGGCGCGGCCTGGACGACCTCGTCGGCCGGACCGGGACGCTACGGGACGCCGTCGCCCGCGGGGACCTCGCGGGCGCCCGCAACGCCTGGCTGCCCGCACACCTCGCCTATGAACGGCTGGGCGCGGCGTACGGCACCTTCGGCGACGCGGACCAGCAGATCAACGGCACCGGCGCCGGTCTGCCGAAGGGCGACCGGGACCCCGCGTTCACCGGCTTCCACCGCCTCGAATACGGGCTGTGGCACGGGCAGTCGGCCGCCGCCCTGCGCGCACCGGCCGCCGCGCTCGTCGCCTCCGTGGGCAAGCTCCGGGACGACTGGGCGCAGGAGCGGATGGACCCGGCCGACCTCGGCCTGCGGGCGCACGAAATCCTGGAGAACACCATCGAGTTCGAGCTGACCGGGCGGACCGACTACGGCAGCGGCAGCAACCTCGCCACCGCCCGCGCCAACCTCGACGGAACCCGCGCCGTCCTCAGCCGACTGCGCCCCCTGCTGGTCACCCGCTACCCCGGTCTGCGGCAGCTGGAGGACGAACTGGACCGCACGCAGCGGCTGCTCGACGGCTTCCGGCGAGGCGGCCGGTGGACCTCGCCGGCCCAGCTGGACCGGGCCCGGCGGGAGCGCGTCGACGCGGCCCTCGGAGACCTGGTGGAACGACTGGCGTCGGTGGCGACGCTGTGCGATGCGCGGAGAACGGTGTGACGGGCATGAACGGTGTCGGGCGACGGGGATTCCTGCGGGGTGCCGCACTGGCCGGGGCCGGTCTGGCGGCCGGCGGCGCCGCGCCCGGCGACGGTCTGCCGGCGGCCGGCGCGACGGTGCCGGTGCCGGGCCCGGGGCTGCTGGCGGAAGCCGCGCTCCCGGTTCCGTTCCACGGCCCGCGGCAGGCTTCGGTGCTCGCGCCGCCCCGCCGGGTCACGGCGTTCACCGCGTTCGACGTCACCGCCGGGGACCGCCGCGAACTGGCCGACCTGCTGCGCACCGTCACGGCCCGGGCCCGCTTCCTGACCGGCGGCGGACTGCCGGCACCCGTCGGCATCACCGGCCCGCCCGCCGACTCGGGCCTCCTGGGGCCGCAGGTCCCCGCCGGCGCGCTGTCGGTGACGGTCGGCGTGGGCGCGGCCCTGTTCGACGAACGGTTCGGGCTGCACGGCCGGGCGCCGCGCCACCTGACCACCATGCCCTCCTTCCCGGACGACGACCTCCGGGCCGAGTGGTGCCACGGCGACCTGAGCATCCAGCTGTGCGCGGACGACACGGACACCGTGCTGCACGCCCTGCGCGACCTCGCCCGGCACACCCGGGGCGGGATGCAGGTGCGCTGGCGGCTGGACGGCTTCACCAGCCCGCCCCGGCCGTCCGGGACGCCCCGCAACCTCCTGGGGTTCAAGGACGGTACGGCCAACCCGGACGCCCGCTCCGCCCGCGAGATGGACCGTCTGGTGTGGGTGGGGCGGGGCGCGGGCGAGCCGGACTGGGCGGTCGGCGGCAGCTACCAAGTGGTGCGGCTGATCCGCATGCTGGTGGAGTTCTGGGACCGGGTGTCGCTGACCGAACAGGAGCGGATGTTCGGCCGCGCCCGGGAGACCGGAGCACCCCTGGACGGCGACGCCGAACACGACACGCCGCACTATCCCGGCGATCCCAAGGGCGATGTGATCCCCCTGGACAGCCATATCCGGCTGGCCAACCCACGGACCGCGGCCACCGACGACCAGCGCCTGCTGCGTCGTGCCTACAACTACGACAACGGGACGGACAGCAACGGCAACCTCGACATGGGCCTGCTGTTCTGCTGCTACCAGCAGGACCTTGCCCGCCAGTTCGAGACCGTGCAACGCAGGCTGGCCGGCGAGCCGCTGGCGGACTACATCAAGCCCTTCGGGGGCGGATACTTCTTCGCTCTGCCCGGCGTCCGTGGCGAAGCCGACTGGTACGGCCGGGCCTTGCTGGCATGACCGGCGGCCGCCTCCGGGCCCGAAGGGTCAACACGCGGTCAAGGTTTGGCCTGGGTTACCTGACCCAGTGTTCACTCTCAGGCCATCATGGCTCTGCCGCACCGCCGTCCGACCGGCAGAACATCCCGGCCGTACGGCACCGACACGTCCCTGCCCGGAGGGTGAACCAGCATGGCCAGTAGGGGAAGACGAGCAACGATACGGAGTCTGGGGGCCCTCACGGGTGCCGCGGCCCTCGCGGCCCTGGGTGCCGGCGGGCCCGCATGGGCGGCGGCCGGAGCGCCCGACTCCTCCCGTACGGCCACCCCCATCAAGCACGTGGTCGTGCTCTTCGACGAGAACATCTCGTTCGACCACTACTTCGCGACGTACCCGAAGGCCGCCAACACCGACGGCACCAAGTTCACCCCCTCGCCGCGCACTCCCCGGGACATCGACAACCTGCGCACCGCGGGGCTGCTCAAGCACAACCCCAACCAGTACGCGCCCAAGCGGCTCACCCCCGAGCAGGCCCTGACCTGCGACCAGAACCACGACTACGGGCCCGAGCAGTACGCGTACAACGGCGGCAAGGCCGACAAGTTCGTCGAGAACACCGACTCCGGCAAGTGCTCCGGCGGGCTCTACGGCGAGCCCGGACTGGTGATGGACTACTACGACGGCAACACCGTCACCGGGCTGTGGAACTACGCCCAGCACTACTCCCTCAACGACCGCTCCTTCAGCTCGGTCTACGGCCCCTCCTCACCGGGCGCGATCAACCTGATCTCCGGGCAGACGCACGGCGTCGTCTCCATGGACCCGGCCTCCGGCACGGAGCACCCCAAGCAGACCGCCACGCCCGATCCGCACGCCGTGCAGTCGCCGGATGCCAAGGGCGTCGGCACCATGGTCAAGGACCCGGACCCGGCCTACGACGACTGCTCCAACAAGGACCACACCAGCAAGAACGCGCTCGCCGCGATGCAGGGGCGCAACATCGGTGACGTCCTCAACTCCCGCCATGTCAGCTGGGGTTGGTTCCAGGGCGGCTTCCGGCCCAGCACCGCGTGGGACGGCCAGGCGGGGCACTATGCCAAGTGCGGCGGGACCACCCACGCCAACATCGGGGGAGCGGCGGCCGTCGACTACAGCCCGCACCACTCGCCGTTCGAGTACTACAAGTCGACGTCCAACCCGCACCACCTGCCGCCGAAGAGCGTCAGCGAGGTCGGCCACGCCGGGCAGGCCAACCACAACTACGACCTGAGCGACTTCGACGCCGTGCTCAAGGCGGGCAAGCTGCCGGCCGTCAGCTTCCTCAAGGCCCCCGCGTACCAGGACGCGCACGCCGCCTACTCCGACCCGATCGACGAACAGCACTTCCTGGTCCAGCAGATCAACCGCATCCAGCAGTCGCCGCAGTGGAAGGACACCGCCGTCGTCATTGCCTATGACGACTCCGACGGCTGGTACGACCACACCTTCGTCAAGCCGCGCAACGGCTCCAAGGACACCAGCACCGGCTCCAACGGCAAGGCCACCGACAGCCCGGCCTGCCAGGCGGGCCCCGCGGCCGCCGGCGGCTACAAGGACCGCTGCGGTCCCGGCACCCGGCAGCCGCTGCTGGTGATCTCGCCGTACAGCAAGGTCAACAAGATCGACCACACCCGGACCGAGCAGACCTCGATCATCAAGTTCATCGAGCACAACTGGCACACCGGGCAGATCGGCGATGCGTCCTTCGACGCCCGGGCGGGCTCGCTGAACGGCATGTTCGACTTCCGGCACCCGAACAACAAGCAGGTGCTCCTCAACACCGACGGCTCGGTCAAGTCGGTCGGCCCGGTGCGGCATGTCGCACCGGTCGACACGACCATCGACCCGGGCCCGGCGATGCAGAACGCC
This sequence comes from Streptomyces sp. 2323.1, assembly GCF_900221035.1. Taxonomy (NCBI): domain Bacteria; kingdom Bacillati; phylum Actinomycetota; class Actinomycetes; order Kitasatosporales; family Streptomycetaceae; genus Streptomyces; species Streptomyces sp. 2323.1. The sequence goes on from NZ_LT907981.1 coordinate 7,507,538, forward strand.
GCCGCGGCCGGTGACTCCGCCGGCTCCGTCGTCCTTCCGGTCGCCATCGGCGCGGCCGTGGTGGCGGGGGGCGTGACCGGTACGTTCCTGGTGCTGCGCCGCCGCAAGGAGCAGCGCGCCGCCGTCTGACCGGATGGCTCCGGGGAACGGAGCCCGGCACGGAGAACGGCATACGGCCCGGCGGATCATCCGAGACGGTGATCCGTCGGGCCGTTGCCGATGCGGGGACGTGGTCCTCCCGCCGCCCCTGGCCGTTCCGGTCCGCCACCGGCCGACGGCTCGTTCAGTTCGCCTGCCCCAGCGCGTGCCCCTCGCTCGCGGCGAGGACGAAGGGGTGGCCCGCGGGATCCGCATAGCGGCGGGCGTCATAGGGCCCGTGGTTCTCGCGCGTCTCCAGCGGCCGCGCGCCGAGCGCGACGGCCTCGCGCTCGGCCTCGTCCATGTTGTCCTCAGGGACGAGGAAGTGCAGATGAGCCTGTTGTGAGTCGTCGGGGCGGGGCCAACTGGCCGGGGCCGCGCCCGGGTCCCGCCGAATCGCAAGGTGGATCTGGCCGCCCTCGACGACTTCGATGTAGTCCGGGCTGCTCCCGATCCGTGCTTCTCCGCCGAGGAATTGTGCATAGAAGTCCGCCAGTGGCGCGGGCTCCGTGCAATCCAGTACCAGGATGCCGGTCTTGGCGATGGCCATGCGGATTCCCTCCTGCCGACGCCGACGGGCCCCCGCCCGCCTCTCCGAACCGGGTACCCCGTCGCCGGGCCGGCACTCCGCGCACCCGGAAGACGCCGCCCCCTCCGCCTGGGCGCCCACCGGACGCGACACCGCTTGCGCCACTCCGGTGTGCCTTGTGCGGCGGCCGAACCCGGCCCGCGGCTGTGTGGCCTGGCACGCCCCTGCACGAGGGGCCACGATGGGGACAGGGGCCGGACGTCGTACCTCTGGAGGCGTCATGAGCGAGGCGGAGGGGTGCGCACCGCGGCCGGTGCGGCCCGAGGGGCATGAGGTCGTCCGGCCCGACGGTCCTGAGGTCGTCCGGCGCGGTATGGCGGAGCGGGTCCGGCACATCCGGTCAAGGGCCATATGGCAGGGCGTCGGCGGGCCGTTCGGTCTCCTTGCAGCGCCCATCGACTCCTTGGTGCCGGGCCGGGGCATCCAGCAGGCTCGGTAGCTGGGGTGGGCATGTCGCCCGGCCCCGCGCGCACCCGCCGAGGAGGAGCACCGATGGGCCACCCACTGCCCCGTCGCACCCGTACGCCGCCTTTCCGTGGGGCATGCAGCTACGTCCCACGGGACCGCCGCGGTCGCCCCGACGGGCCGATGCGGTCGGACCTCGGAGCGCGAAAGAAGGACAGATATGGAGCCGGAAATCATCACCGTCGGGCTCGACGGCTCGCCGGAGAGCCTGGCCGCCGCGCACTGGGCGGCTGACGAGGCGGACCGGCGGCAGTCGGTCCTGCGGCTGCTCCATGCCTGGATCCTGCTGGCCGCCGAGGCGCCGGACACCCCCGCGGACCGCGACCAGAACGCCGGCGCCCGGCAGATTGTGCGCCGGGCCCGGGACGAGGTGCGTACGCGCCACCCGGGGCTGCAGATCATCGAGGATCTGGTGGGGTCCGAGGCCGAGGCGGCGCTGCTGCAGGCGGCCGCCGAGTCGCAGATGCTCGTGCTCGGTTCGCGGGCCCTAGGGGTCTGGGAGAGCTATGTGCTCGGGGATGTCAGTTTGGACGTGGTGGGCCGGGCGAAGGGGCCGGTGATCCTCGTCCGGGCCGGTGACCGGGCGAAACCGCCAGGTCAGGAACGCCCGGACGGCACCACGCCGGCTTCCGACGCCCGGGTGGTCGTCGGCCTCGGCCTGCGCGGGCCCTGCGAGCGGCTGCTCGCCTTCGCCTTCGACGCCGCGGCGAGCCGTGGCCTTCCCCTGCAGGCCGTCCACGGGCGCCCGCTGCCCGTGCACGCCTACACCCCCTGGGGCATCGACCCCGATGCCGAGAAGGAGCTCACCAAAGAGGCGGACATCGAGCTGCGGGACGCCATCCGCCCGTGGTGTGAGCGGTTTCCCGAGGTGCTGGTGCAGCAGACCGTCCTCCCGGAGAGCCCGACCCGCGCCCTGGTCCAGACGGTCTTCGGGGCCGAGCTCCTGGCCGTCGGCCGCCGGCTGCACCGTCCGCTGCTCGCACCGCGCGTCGGACCGGTGGCGCACGCCGCCATCCACCACGTGTCCTGCCCGGTCGCCGTGGTCCCCCATGACTGAGCGCGGCGAGCATGACTGAACGCGGCGAGCACGGCATCGGACCGCCGGCCGCAGGCCCCCGACGCCGGAGGGGCCGCACGCGGGACGGAACGGGGTTCCGCCCTCACGGCCCGTGCCTCTTGCGCTGCACACCGTGCCGTTGCCCGGCCGCCGGGGGCGGCTGACAACGGCCCCGTGATCACCCCGGCCCGGGACGGTTCCGCCTCCCCGGGCCCCTTCACCCCATGCAAGTTGCACCGGTGCGCGGCAGGCCCGCCCCTCGCGAGGCAGGCTTGGCAGTACCGGATGACCCGCCCGTGGCGTCACCAGAGACGGCCCGGGCAGACCCGGAGGGACTGGCCGAAATGAGGCACCGCTGTGTGGCAGACCTGATGACTCCCCATGCCGTCGTCGTCCAACGGGGCACGACCTTCAAGGAGATTGCCCGTCTGCTCGACGAATATGAGATCACCGCTGTCCCCGTCGTCGACGAGGACGAGCAGGTGGTGGGGGTGGTATCCGAAGCCGATCTGCTGCGCCGGCAGATCGCGAAGCTCGGGTCGACCACCGCCGAAGCGATCATGACGAGCCCCGCCGTGGTGGCCCGGCCCGGGTGGAGCGTCGTGGAGGCGGCCAAGCTCATGGAGCAGAAGAAGGTCAAGCGGCTGCCCGTGATCGACGACGCCGGGCGGCTGATCGGCGTGATCAGCCGCAGCGACCTCGTGCGGCTGTTCCTGCGCCGCGACCGCGCCATCCAGGAAGAGGTGCTGGAGGAGGTGCTCACCCGCACGCTCGGGGTGCCACCGTCCACGGTGACGGTCGATGTCTCCAATGGCTCGGTGACCCTCACCGGCACCTTGGACCGCACCAGCCTGGTCCCCATCGCCGTGCGGATGTGCGAAAGCGTGGACGGGGTGGTCGAGGTGATCGACCGGCTCACCGCCGAATGGGACGACATTCCGCTGTCGCAGCAGAAGGCGGCGGAGTAGGGCGGCGTGCGCCCCGGCTCCGCCGCCAGGCGGGGCAAGAGCGGACGCCCGGGAACCCGCGAACCCGTGCCGCCCCCGCGACCCCGTACGGCCGCTGTGCCCGCTCACCAGCCGGTCAGCAGCAGATGGTTGACCAGCAGGGCGAGGACGGCCTGCGCGGCCAGCCACCAGCGGTGGGTGCGGGCCGGCAGCAGGGCGCACGCGGGCAGCAGCCACACCGCGAAGGGCAGCCAGATCCGTTCGGTCTCCGCCTTGCTCATCCCGGACACATCCGCGAGCAGCACCATGCCCAGCCCCGCCGCGACCAGGACGGCAAGGGCGCCCCGACCGGCCGGCGCCGCGCGCCGCGTCCCGCGCACCGCCGGCCACACCGCACCGGCGGCCCGGCGCAGACCGGCGACGGTCGCCAATCCCACGCTCGCCACCTGGGCCGCGAGGTTCGCCCACAGGAAATAGCCGTACGGGCGTACCTTCGCGGCACCTTGGTAGTACCGCTCGACCAGCGTCGTATAGCCGTCCGGCCACCAGAACCCGCCCCAGGTGAAGGCCACCACCCACACCAGGACGCCCGCACCCACATAGGGCAGCGGGCGGGCCGAGCGCGCGAGCAGCAGCACCGCGGCCCCGAGCACGACGAGCAACGTCAGGCCGTAGGAGAGGTACCAGGCCCAGCCGAGCAGCAGCCCCGCGCCCAGCGCGGTCAGCCGGGGCGCCCGGGTACGGCGGGTGGCCGCCAGGGCCAGCAGGGCGACGGCCCAGGCGGCGACACCCGCGAAGTAGCCGTCGGCGCTGACCCCGATCCACACCGCCGCCGGGGCGAGGGCGACGAACGGGGCGGCCCGGCGCGCCAGTGCCTCACCGCACAGCGCGCGGACGGTCACCATGACGGCCGCGGTGAGCGAGGACCCCACGGTGACGCACCAGGCGGCGGCCCAGGCGCCGCCGCCCAGTCCTATCCGGTCCAGCCCGACGAACGTCAGCAGCGCACCCGGCGGATGACCGGCCACATGCGCCGGCCAGAGGTCCGGCGAGCCGACCAGGATGTGGTGGGTGAAGTCGCTCAGGAAAACGCCCAGGTGACGGACCCGGTCCACCGACTGCAGATACTCCAGGCTGGTGGTCAGCCGCTCGGCGACGCCCCGGCCCCATCCGTCGACCAGCGCGAGCGACCAGGTCCAGGCCATCGCCGCGCCCCATACGGCCGCCACCAGCACCCGCCACGGCAGCCGCCGCGCGGCCGCCGGCCCCTGCACCACCACCAGCGCGGCCACGGCCAGCGCCGCCGGAGTGCCGGGGCCGACATGCGGCAGCCACCAGGCGTACAGCGGTGGCCACTCCAGCCGCAGAATTCCCTCGGCCCCGTACACGGTCCGGTTGAGGACCCGCCCGACCACTGCCGCCAGCACGAACAGAGCTACCGCACCCGCAACCGCCCACAGATCGCGACGGCACTCCCGCTTCTGTGCACTCGCTGTCACCGGGCCACCGTAGACCGGCCCCGCGGCCGGACCGCCGACCGCCACCCGGCCCGCCCCGGCGGCACCGGACATCCTCGGGCCGGGTCGCCTCCGGCCCCCGCCCGGAGCACCCTGGAGTGGTAGCCGTGAACCGAGCTGAGAGGTGCGCGATGAGCACTCTCGAAGAACACATCGACATCAGCGTTCCCCTCGAAACGGCCTGGGACTGCCTCCACCGCGCGGAGACCTATCCGCGGTGCGTCGACGGTGTCCGCGAGGCCCGGTCGCAGGGGACGGACCGGACGCATCTGGACCTCGACGCGGGTGGCCAGGCGAAGGAGTGCGACGTCCAGATCACCGACGACAGCACGGAAAACGTCATGAGGTGGCACACCACCAGCGGACCCGATCTGGCGGGTACCTTCTCGCTGCTGCCCATCGACCAGGAGCACACCCGGCTCCAGGCCCGCTTCGAGTACGACCCGGGCACGGTCAAGGAGGCGTTCGGCGGACCACAGGGATTCGCCCAGGCGGCCGCGATCGAACGGGGCCTGCGGACCGACCTCCAGCAGCTGAAGCAATTGGTGGAACAGGAGCGGTAACGCCCGACGCCCCAGGCGGTGGTCCTCCCGGCGCGGCCTCAACTGCCTTAATCTTGCGTGCAGTTCACGCAACCCTCTCGACCTCGGTTCCGGGCCCACCATGCCCGGGCAGCGTAGGCAACGGGAGCAAGCAGTAGCGGCCAGCTGACGTCCAGGGCAATGGCGGGAAGAGCTGTCCCGGCGCCATCTCATCGGCGTCCGGTCGGTGGACTGGCGTTTCCCGGACTCAGTCTGGCTTCGGCCGGGACCGCAAGCGCTGCATTTGGGCGTGGCTGAGGTCGTGTGCCCGTCGCATGTGCCGGGTGATCACCTCAAGTTCGTCCTCGGTGTGGCCGTCGAGGAGCGCCTGCCAGGTCTGGCCGAGGTCGTCCCACACCGCGGTGACACGGGCAATGCGATCCGGCACCGGACTGACCAGCACGCGACGGCGGTCTTGTGGGTCGGGGGCGCGGAGCACGTAGCCGCCACGTTCGAGCCGGTCGACCAGGCGTGTGGCCGAGCCCGTGGTCAGGCCCGTCATGTCGGCGACCTGCTTGACCGTGAGCGGCCCGGACTCTGCGGTCAGCAGGCTCAGACACTGCACGTCGGTTGGGTGCAGTCCGAGATGGTCGGCGATGGCCTGGTTGAACAGCACGTAGGCCGCCAGGTAACGGCGGGACTCCCTCGACAACTCCTCGTACAGCCGGGCCCGACGTGAGTCTGGCATCTGGATCACACTCCAAATTACTGCGCGACGCAGCAAAATCCCGTAATCTTCTGTGCGACGCAGTTAATGCGTCACGCAGTGATACTACCAATTTTGGAGAACCATGCTCACCATCGCCGTCACCGGAGCCACCGGAGCCCAGGGCGGAGCCACCGCCCGCGCCCTGCTGGCGGCTGGGCACCGGGTGCGTGCACTCACCCGTCATCCCAACTCGCCCGCGGCCGACGCTTTGCACGGTCTCGGTGCCGAGGTGCGCCATGCCGACTTCGACAACCGCCCGTCGCTGGAGGCTGCCCTCGCCGGAGCGGACTCCCTCTTCGCGGTCACCACCCCGTTCGGCACCGACACTGCCACCGAAGTCCGACAGGGCAAGGCTTTGGTCGATGCCGCGGCAGAGGCCCGCCTCGGGCACATCGTGTTCACGTCCGCCGCTCACGCCGACCGGCGCACCGGCGTCCCGCATTACGAGAGCAAGCGCCTGGTCGAGCGGAACCTGCGTGCGGCCGGGGTGCCCTGGACAGTGATCGCCCCGGCGGCGTTCATGGACAACTACGCCAGCGGCTGGACTCTCGATGGTCTGCGCGACGGCACCTTCGCCTGGCCCATGCCTGCCGACCGGCCCCTCACGCTCATCCCCGCCGCCGACATCGGCGCATTCGCCGCGCTGGCCCTCCAGCGCCCTGACGACTTCGCCGGCCACCGCATCGACATCGCCTCCGACGAGTGCACCCCCAGCCAGATGGCGCAGATCCTCGCGACCGCCCTCGGCCTCCCGGTCGCCCACCAGGAAGTACCCCTGGCCTACGTCCGGAGCCGATCGGCCGACCTGGCAGCCATGTTCGAATACTTCGCCACCGTCGGCCTCGACGTCGACGTCACCGGGCTACGCCGTGACTACCCGGAAGTCAGCTGGCACAGCTTCACCGACTGGGCCGTCGCCCAGGACTGGCCCGCACTCCTGTCCCACGCGCCCACGCCCCAGTGACATCTCCGCCCGCGGCTGCGGCCCGGGCCCAGCCACGCCCGCAGGCTTCCACCGGCAACGCCCTTGCCTGGCGCACTCCAGCGCGCCGACGCCGCCATGTCGGGAGCCATGGACCAGCACGCTTGCCCGGTTGACGCCGGACAACACGGCCCACCAGTGAAAGAGCACGCTCATGAAACCGATCGGCTACTGGCTCAACCGCACCGACAAGGCCCTCACCTGCTACATGAACGACATGCTGGCGGAGTTCGGCCTCACACGGATCGCCTGGCAGGTCCTTAACGTCATCCATGACGCCCCCGAGGTCGCCGACATCGAAGTCCTGTCGGCCCTCACCGCCAATGCCGACATCGCCACGCTGACTGGAGCCATCGACACCGTTCTCGCCGCCGGCTGGGCGGACCGCCCCGCACCAGACCGGCTCGCCCTTACACCTGGTGGTCGCCAGCGCCTGACCGACGTGGCTGCCCGCGTCGACGCGTTCCGCGAGTTGTCCACGACCGGGATCTCCATGGACGAGTACCGCACGGCCGTCCGCGTCCTGGAACGCATGAGCCACAACCTTGAAATGGCGACGAGTGCTGGCCATTGATCACGCGCCACGCGCTGACACAGGGGATTCAAGTTACTCAGAGCTACTTGTCCGTTGGCCGTAGCTGTACGAGAACTGGGCCAGGTAGGAGCTACAGCCGGACGATGACGAGGGCGATGTCGTCGGGGGCGCCCGCGCTGACGCCGAGGCGGGCCAGCAGCGCGTCGGCGAGGCGTTCCGGGCTGAGCCTGCTGAGCGGGGCGAGGGCGTCGGTCAGGCGGGTCAGGCTGACGTCGATGTCCTCGTCGCGGCGTTCGATCAGCCCGTCGGTGTAGAGGATGAGGGTGTCGCCGGGCGTGTACGGCACATGGGCCTGGACGCGGGGCACATGTTCGGGGTGGGCGCCCAGGGGCGGGTCGGTGGCCTGGTCCAGGAGGTCGTGGCTGCCGTCGGGGTGCAGCAGGACGGGCGGGGGGTGACCGGCGCTGCTGTAGGTGAGATGGCGGCCGGCGACGTCGATCAGCGCCTGGACGACGGTGGTGGCCAGGGCCTTGTCGACGGACCGGGCGTACAGTCCCAGCACTTTCAGGGCCTGGGCGGGGCCGACGACCGAGCGGTCGGCAGCGCTGAGGGCGCTGCGGAGCATGCCCATGACGGCGGCGGCCTCCAGCCCGTGACCGACGACGTCGCCGACCGCGACCGCGAATCCGCCGCCGGGGAGGTCGACGATGTCGTACCAGTCACCGCAGATGTTCAGCGACCCGATGGCGGGGAGATAGCGCACGGCGATGTCGCGGTGCCGGGCGAGGTCCGGGGAGTGGAGCATCGCCTCCTGGAGGGTGAGGGCCACCTGGCGTTCGCGGGAGTGGGCCCGGCGCAGCTCCTCGTTGAGGTGTTGCAGCGCCCGTGCCCGGACGTACAGCTCGGCCTCCATCGCCTCCTCGCGCTCACTCAGCCGCCCGCCGGGCAGCCGGCGCGAACGGCGGGAGAGGACGAAGGCGGTCACGTCCTCCACCCGGTGGATGATCCAGGCCACCCTGCCGTCCGGTCCGGGGACCGGGGTGTTGATCGTGGACCACCAGCGCTCCTCGAAGTCCCCCGGCCGGTCGGCAAGGGGGATGTCGTACCGCTGGACCGCCATCGTGTCCGGTTCCCCGGTGGCCAGTACGCGGCGCAGCGAGGGATACAGGTTCTGCACCCCCTCGGCATCGGGGTCCGCGGGGTTGTCCGGAAAGGCGTCGAAGACGAACTGTCCCAGCAGGTCGTCCCGGGTCCGGCCCGTCGCATGGAGGTACGCCTCATTGACGTCCACGATCACCAGATCCGGATCGAGGACCAGGCACGCGCTGGGGGTCGCGGCGAACAGCGCCGCATGGTCGAGCTCCGGTCTCCGCACGCGCTCCTGCCCCATCTCCGCCCGCTCACGGCCCCCACCCGGCCAATCTATGAGAGGCCCGGCGCCTTCGCCCGCCAGGAGACCGCCGCGCGACCGGGGGCCCGGAGCGCCGCCTCGCGCCCCCCGCCGCTCCCGGGGCGGCACACGGCACGGCAGCGGCCGGGGATCCGCTCGGCCCGCACCGCTCACCCGAACGGCGGGCAGGCCCGGCCGGGCGGTCAGGTGCGGACCACGAACCCGGCCGGGGCACCGCAGGGCCGGTCAGGGAGCGATGCGTACCACGGCCTCGATCTCGACCGCGATGCCGAACGGCAGGCTCATCATGCCGACGGCCGAACGGGCGTGAGAGCCGCACTCGGGCCCGAAGGCCTCGGTGAGCAGATCCGAGGCGCCCTCCGCGACCACATGCTGTTCCTGGAAATCGGGCGCGGACTGCACCATGACCAGCAGCTTGACGAACTCCCGGATGCGGTCGAGGTCGCCGAGCTCGGCCTGGAGGGCGGAGAGGATGTTCATCGTGACGAGCCGGGCGGCTTCCTTGCCGTCGTCCACCGTGAAGTCCGCGCCCAGCCGGCCCCGGTACTTCACCGAACCGTCGGGGTTGAGCGGACCGTGGCCGGAGACGAAGACCAGCTCGCCGACCGTCTTCGCCGGCACATAATTCGCCAGCTTCGGCAGCAGCGGAGGCAACGTCAGTCCGAGTTCTTCCAGCCGGCGAGTGACCTGACCCATCGGTGTTTCTCCTCAGTCTTCGTTCGGGGTTGCGGAGGTGACGGGCGCGGCAGGTGCCTGCTGGACCGCGCCGGACCCGGTGGTGGGGCGGGCGGCGAAGGCCCGCAGGGAGTGGAAGGCGATCAGGCCCGTGAAGGCGAAGACCGCCACCAGAATCGAGAAGGAGCGGACATCCGGCGGAATCCTGCTCACGAGAAGTGACGCGAAGCTGCCGCCGGCCATCTGCACCGCCCCCAGCAGTCCGGAGGCCGCGCCCGCCATGGCGGAGAACGAGGTCACCCCGCCCGCCACGGACATCGGGAACAGGAAGCCGTTGCCGATGGTCACCGCCGTCATCAGGACCAGCAGCGGCCACGGCGTGTGCGGATCGGTCAGCCCCAGCGCCAGCAGCACCAACGCACCGCTTGAGAAGATCAGATGGCCCCGGACGAGGAGCCGGTCGATCGAGTGCCGCGCGACCAGACGGCGCGACAGCAGGTTTCCCGCGATATAGGCGGCCGCGATGCTGATGTAGCAGTAGCCGTTGATCTCGGTGCTCATGCCCAGGCGTTGGAAGATCACCGGGGAGGCGACGAGGTAGCCGGTGTAGACCGCGTACCCCATGCCCAGGTTGAGGCCGAAGCCCCAGAACTTGGCGCTCGCCAGTAGATGCCGGTAGTTCCCCACCGTCGTCCGCAGCCGCCGCGCCCGGCGCTCCGGCGGCAGCGACTCCGGCACCCGGAGCACGACCGCGACCACGGTGGCCAGCGCGATCAGGGCCGTCAGGAAGAAGGGGGAGCGCCACGACAGAAGGGTGGTCAGATAGCCGCCCATCAGCGGGGAAATGGCCGGTGAGGCGCCGACCACCGGCATGATCGTGGTGAAGACGCGGGCCGCGGTCTGCTGGCCGTACAGATCGCCGACGATGGCGCGGGCCAGGACGAGTCCCGCGCCCGCGCCGAGCGCCTGGAGCAGCCGCGCCGCGGCGAAGACGGCGATGTTCGGCGACAGCGCACAGGCCAGCGAGGCCACCGCGTAGAGCGAGAAGCCGCCGATGACCAGGCGCCGTCGGCCGAGGGCGTCGGACCAGGGCCCGTACAGCAGTTGGGCCACGAGCAGTCCCACGAGGTAGGGACTGAACGTCGCCTGCACTGCCGAGACGGACGTGCCCAGGGCGTGGGCGGTCTGCGCCAGCCCCGGAAGGTTGATGTCCGAGGACATCAGCCCGCCCACGCTCAGCGAGATGAGCACCGCGAGGAGCAACGGCGGGACCTTGGCCTCAGTGCTGTCCATCCCTGCCCTTCCGGACGCCGGTGCGCCCTGGGCCCGCCGCCTGGACGAGGCGGGGCCGGTTGCTGTCCCGTACAACGATCGGTGATGAATCCTAATGATCGCGAGAGTGGTGGACACCCTCCTCTCGGACCGTTGCCCCTGCCCCGTTGGGCTCCGGGATGTGGTCCGAAGAGCGCCAACCGGTACCCGTTTCCCTCGCGACGGCCCGCCGACAGTAGCGTCGGAGGTATGCGTGCCTTCATCGTCGATGCCTTCACCGACCGGCCGTTCGCCGGGAACCCCGCCGGCGTCTGTCTGCTGGACGAGCCGGCCGACGCCGCCTGGATGCAACGGGTCGCCGCCGAACTCAACCTGTCGGAGACGGCCTTTGTTCATCCCGCAGGGGAAAACACCTACGGGCTGCGGTGGTTCACCCCGACCGTGGAAGTCGATCTGTGCGGCCATGCCACGCTGGCCACCGCCCACGTCCTCTACGGGATCCAGCACACCGCCCCTGACACGGATCTGCACTTTGAGACCCTGAGCGGAGTGCTGACCGCCCGCCGGCACCACCAGGGCGCCCTCACTCTGGACTTCCCCGCGGACCCGCCGACCGCCACCCCCGTCCCGTCCCGGCTCGCCAAGGCCCTAGGGGCCGAGCCGGTGTGGACGGGCCGGGCCCGGCACGATCTGCTCGTGGAGCTGCCGAAGGCGGACGCCGTGCGCGAGCTGGCCCCGGACATCGCCGCCCTGGCCGGATTCAGCGGACGGGCAGTGATCGTGACCGCCAGTGCCCCGGAGGGCGACGACCACGACTTCGTCTCCCGGGTCTTCGCCCCCGCCGCCGGCATCCCCGAGGACCCGGTCACCGGCGCCGCGCACTGCGTCCTCGCACCGCACTGGGCCGGACGGCTGGGGCGTACCGCGCTGACCGGTGTGCAACTGTCCGCGCGCGGCGGGCGGGTGGGCGTCGAGCTGAGCGACGACGACCGGGTCACGCTGCTGGGCCACGCGGTGACCGTGTTCGACGGAGAGCTCTCGTCCTGATACCTGAGGCGTGCGCTGCGGGCCCCACATGCTCGTGAGCCCCGCTACCCGGTACGGCTGGGAAGCGGGGCTCACGAGCGTGCTGTGGGCACTCAGGGACGAATGAGCACCTTCAGCGCCTCGCGCGCGGCCATGGCCTTGTAGCCGTCCGGAACCCCGTCCAGCCCGACGGTGCGGTCGAAGATGGCAGAGGCATCGAGCCGCCCGGACAGCACATCGGGCAGGAGCTCGGGGATGTATGCCCGGGCCGGGGTGACCCCGCCGGCGAGGGTGATGTTGCGGCGGTAGAACCGCCGTACGTCGACGCCCTCGCCGTCCTGCGGCACGCCCACATAGCCGACGGCGCCACCGGGACGCGTCATGTCGAGGGCGTCCCGCAGCGCCGCGCCGGTCCCGACGCACTCCAGCACCGCGTCCGCGCCATGGCCGCCGGTGAGCTCCTTGACCCGCTCGACGGCGGCCGCGCCGCGCTCCGCCACCACCTCCACGGCGCCGTACTGGCGGGCCAGGTCGGTACGCCGGGGGTGCCGTCCCAGCACGATGATGCGCGGCGCGCCCAGCCGGGCGGCGGCCAGTACCGCACACAGCCCGACCGCGCCGTCACCGATCACGGCGACGGTGCTGTCCGGACCCACCCGCGCGGAAAGGGCGGCGTGATGCCCCGTGCACAGCACATCGGCCAGCGCCAGGACCGCCGGTACGCGTGGGTCGTCCGGCTCCATCGGCAGGGGGACGAGCGTGCCGTCCGCCAGCGGCACCCGCACCCGCTCGCCCTGGCCGCCGTCCAGTGCCCCGCCCCAGAACCCGCCGTTCAGGCACGAGTTGTGCAGCCCCGCACGGCAGAACTCGCAGCTGCCGTCCGACCACTTGAAGGGGGCGAGCACCAGGTCGCCGGGGCGTACGGAGGTTACCTCCGCGCCGGTTTCCTCCACCACTCCGAGGAATTCGTGCCCGAGCCGGACGCCGTCCGGCGTCGGCGCGAGCTTCTGGTAGCGCCAGAGGTCGCTGCCGCAGATAGCGGCATGGGTGACCTTCACCAACGCGTCGGTCGGCCGGTCGAGCCGGGCGTCGGGCACCTTCCTCACCTGGACGTCCCCTGCCCCGAACATCACTACTGCCCGCACAGTCGCACTCCTGGATTCGCTCGCCAAGGCCCGTTCGGCCCGCTGTCGTTCGGACGCCGCGCACCGGCCGCTATACGTGGACGGTCCACTCGCGGCGCGTGAGATCGGCCGCGAGCCGGCCGGCCGACTCGCCTGCCACGAGGAGTTCCACCAGGCCCGCGTCCTTGTTGGTCGCGTGCTCAAGACGGATGTCCTCGATGTTCGCCCCCGTCAGCGAAGCGTCGGCCAGCAGCCGGGCCAGCTCATTCGCCCGGTCCCGCAGGACGACCCGAACTGATGAGTATGGTAAGGCAGTTCCGCCGTGTTTGCCGGGGATCCTGGCATGGCCCGTGTTGCCCCGGCGGAGCAGAGCGGTCAGTTCCGCGGCGGGGCGGGACCGCGCCGGACCGGCGGGAGCCGCGGCCAGCGTCCGCAGCGCCCGCAGCACCGCGTCGAGGTCCTCGGCGAGCTCGCCCAGGATCTCCGCCACGGCCTCCGCATTGGTCGCGAGGATGTCCGTCCACAGGCCGGCGTCGCCCGCGGCGATCCGGGTGACATCGCGCAGCCCCTGGCCTGCCAGCCGTACCGCGAAGTCCTCGCCGTCGCACAGCCGGGCCGCCATCAGCGTGGCGAGGAGATGCGGCACATGGGAGACCAGCGCGACGGCGCGGTCATGCGCCTCCGGGCCCAGCACGACGGGCACCGAGCCACACAGTCTGACCAGCTCCAGCCCACGGCGCAGCACCGCGGACCGGGTCGCCGGATGCGGCGTGAGCACCCAGGGCCGCCCGTCGAAGAGGTCCGCCCGGCCCGCCCGCGGACCCGAGCGCTCCCGTCCCGCCATGGGATGGCCGCCGACGAACGAGGTCAGATCGCACCCACGGGCCGCCAGCTCGGCCTGGGGGCGGCCCTTCACGCTGGCCACATCGGTGTACGCCTGCGCCAGACCGTCCTTCTGGTGCTCCTCCAGCACCTCCGCCACCGTCGCCGGCGGCACCGCGAGCACCGCGAGGTCCACCGGCGCCGGGGGAGCGCCGAACGTGCCGGCCCCCAGTGCGGCGGCGGTGCGGGCCGCGGCTTCGTCCCGGTCGATGAGGTAGGTGGTCACGCCCCGCGCCGTGAGGGCGAGGGCGACGGAGGTGCCGATGAGGCCGGTGCCGACGACCGCGGCGGTGCGCAGCTCTGGGAGAGCCACGGGCTACCCCTGGCCCATCCGGTGGATGAGGTGCGAGGCGAGCCGCCGCACTCCTTCCTCGATCTGATCCGGCGTCAAATAGCTGGCTGACAACCGGATCTGATGCTCGCCACCGTCGCCCAGATAGAAGTAGCTCATCGGGGTCCAGATCACCCCGTAGTCGCGCGCCGCCTCCTCCAGGAACGCGTTGTCGGCGGCGAACGGCAGGGTCAGTACGAGGAAGAACCCGCCGTCCGGCACGTTCCAGCGCACCTGCCACCGGTCCTGGGGCAGATGCCGCGCGAGCGCGTCCAGCAGCGCCTCCATGTTCCCGCGGTAGAACTCGATGAGGTCCTTGTTGGCGTCCCGCAGCCGGCAGTCATGGGCGACGAGCATGCCGCCGATGACGGCCTGGGCGAGCGCCGGGGTGTTGACCGTGACCATGCTCTTGATCTTCGACAGCTCGTCCGCGAGGAGGGTGCGCCGCCCGTCGTCACCGGTGACCGGCTGGTCGGCGAGGACATAGCCGACCCGCGCCCCCGGGAAGCACGTCTTGGCGAAGGAACCGAAGTAGATCACCTGGTGCCGGGTGTCGAGCGATTTCAGGGTGGGCCGGCGTTCCCCGGTGCGGCTGAAGAACCCGTAGGGGTTGTCCTCCAGCAGCAGCAAGTCCTCTTCGGCGGCGAGGTCGAGCAGCTGGTGCCGCTTAGGGGTGGGCATCGACGTCCCGGAGGGGTTCGAGAAGTCCGGGATCACATAGAGGGCGCGCGGCCGCTTCCCTCGGGCGTGCACCGCGGCGAGCGTGGTCCGCAGCGCGGCGAGGTCCAGCCCGGCCCCGTCCTCGGGGACCGGCACCGTCTCGGCCCCCAGCAACCGCGCCGCGCCCGTGATCCCCACATACCCGGGGTCGGTGACCAGCAGTACGTCGTCCGGGTCGGCGAGCAGCGCCCTGAGCACCAGGACCATCGCCTCCTGGCAGCCCACCGTGATCACGATGCCCGACGGATCGGTGTGGATCCCCTCGTCCTGGGCGATCGTCCGGGCCACCAGCTCGTGGATCTGGCCGTTGGTCCGTCCGTACTGGAAGAGCGCGGTGCGGACCTCCTCGGGGGTGCGCCCGAGGTCCTCTTCCAGGTACCGCGTATAGGTGTCGAGGTAGGTGCTGATCCGGTCCACCTCGAAGAACCCGTCATAGGGACGGCCCGGACCGAACGAGACCGCGTCGGGGTACCGCAGCGTCACCTCGTTGAGGAAGTTCATCACGTCGAGCAGCGGGTCCGAGAGCGACGAGTGGAGATCGGCCGCCCGCAGCCCGGTGTCCGGTCCGGGCCGCCGCATTATGCCTGCTCCTGCCAGAGCACCGGGCAGAACTCCGGGTCCGTGTAGTCGGGGTGGCCGTCGGGCGTCTGCCGGACCAGGACGTCGTTGTTGTAGACGACCTTCTCGCCCGTGGAGATCTGGAACGGCCGGTACTGGTTCGTCCGGTCCTGCAGGTGGAACGAGATCGCCCGGCGGGGACGGTCGCTGCGGTTGACGCCGCTGCCGTGGTACGTACGGCAGTGGTGGAAGCTGATGTGCCCCTTCGGAATGACGACGGGGACCTTGCGGACCGTCTCGTTGTTGAAGGCGGCGTTCTCCTCCAGCATCTCGTCCAGCTCCGACCGGTCCCGCTCGGCGAAGTGCCGGGTGGTCGCGTCGTTCCCGCCCACCTCCTTCCAGCGGTGGCTGCCGTCGACCATCGTGATGGTGCCCATCTCCTCGTCACAGTCGTGGAAGGGGATGAAGGCGGTCAGCATCTCGTCGGAGGTGCAGGTCTGCCAGTAGTGCCGGTCGAAGTGCCAGGGCACGATGGTGCCCTCGTCCTCGGGGCGCGGGGGCTTGTAGATGAGGGTGCTGTTCCACAGCCGTATCTGGCTGGTCCGGGCGATCCGCGCGGCGACCGCGGCGATCACCGGCTTGGACAGGATCCGGCGGACGGTGTCGTCCTCGTAGAAGATGTAGTCGTTGTGCCGGTGGACATCGCCCTTGGACGGGTCCCAGTACGCCAGGCGCGGCGGGCGGACCGGCAGGGTCCGGTCGCGGTGACCGCCGTAGAACCGCTCGCTCGCCTCCACCAGGGTGTCGACCTCGTCGTCGGTGAGCAGCTTGCGCGACAGGTACCAGCCGTGCTCCTGGTAGAACTCCACCTCCTCGTCGGAGGGCAGCAGCTTCCGGTCGTCGGGGCTGAGCTGGAATGCGTCAGTGGTCATCGTTCATCCTTCCGCCGGGCCGTGGAAATCCGTCATGCGCTGCCGTGGCCGGCCCGC
The DNA here is from genome assembly GCF_900221035.1 of Streptomyces sp. 2323.1. Lineage (NCBI taxonomy): Bacteria > Bacillati > Actinomycetota > Actinomycetes > Kitasatosporales > Streptomycetaceae > Streptomyces > Streptomyces sp. 2323.1. The sequence goes on from NZ_LT907981.1 coordinate 7,524,046, forward strand.
GGGCCAGCAGCGTCGGGTCGAGGTCCTTGAGGGACGGACAGCCGGACAGCGCCATGGCGTCCTCCAGTTCGTCCCGCAGCGTGCTGAGCACCTGGCGGGCGCCCGCCTCTCCGTCGGCGGCCAGGCCCCACAGCACCGGACGGCCGACGAAGACCGCCTGCGCGCCCAGGGCCAGCGCCTTGAGTACGTCGGTCCCGTGCCGGACACCGCCGTCGAGGAACACCGGACAGCGGCCGCCGACCGCCCGCACCACCTCCGGCAGCGCGTCCAACGTGGCCGTAGCGCCGTCGAGTTGGCGCCCGCCGTGGTTGGACACCACCAGCCCGTCGACGCCGAGTTCGGCGGCGTGCGCCGCGTCCTCGGCGGTGAGCACGCCCTTGAGGACGAGCGGCAGCCGGGTCTGCGACCGCAGCCAGTCGAGGTCCGACCAGTTCAGCGACGGGTCGATGAAGGCGTCGGCATGCCGGGACAGGGCCGAGCTGCCGTCGCGCCGGTCGTGCAGAAATCCGGTGACCTCGCCGTCCAGATTGCGTGCCGCGATGTGCGGGGGCAGGTGGAAGCCGTGGCGCGCCTCGCGCAGCCGTCTGCCGAGCCGGGGGGTGTCCACGGTGAGCACCAGGGCGCGGAACCCGGCGGCCTCCGCCCGTCGTACCACCTTCTGCAGGACATCGCGCCGGTGCAGCCAGTAGAGCTGCAGCCACAGCGGGCCGGCGGCCGCCGCGGCGATGTCCTCGAAGGTCCGGCTGGCGAAGATGCTGACCACGGTGGGCGCCGACAGGCTCCCGGCGGCCCGGACGGTCGCCAACTCACCCTCTTCGCAGGCGAGTTCGTGGTACGCCATGGGGGCCACGCCGAGCGGTACCCCGACCGGGTCGCCGAGGACCGTGGCCGACAGCTCGCACCGGGCGACATCGACCAGCACCCGGGGCCGGATCCGGACCCGGCCGAACGCGGCGCGGTTGGCGGCCACGGTGCTCTCCGTGCCGGCGCCGCCTTCGACGTAGTGCCAGGTCGCCGCGGGCAATTGGGCCTGGGCGAGCGGAGCGTACTCGTCGACCGTCAGCGGCCGGTCCAGCGTGCCGCCGGTCATCGAGCACCGGCGCCGGCACCGGCCTGGGCCCGCTCGACCGCCTCGTACAGCCCCTTGATGTTGCCGCTGCCGAAGGTCTGCGCCCCGCGCCGCTCGATGAGTTCGAGGAAGAAGGTCCCCCGGGCGTGCGGGGAACGAGTGAAGATCTGGTACAGCAGGCCCCAGTCGTCACGGTCGGCGAGCACGGACAGCTCCCGCAGGACGTCCAGATCGCCGCCGAGGGAACCCACCCGGCCTTCCACCGCCTCGTAATACGTGGCAGGGGTGTGCAGGAACTCGACGCCATCGGACGAGAGTTTCTTCACCGCGGTGGCAATGTCCGAGGTGCCGAAAGCCAGATGCTGGACGCCGGCTCCGCCGTGGGCATCGATGAATGCGTCGATCTGGCCGGGCTTACGCCGCACATCGGGTTCGAGAAACGTGAAGGTGATGGCGCCGGATGCGCTGCGCACCACCTTGGATTCCATCGCCTGGTCGCCGACCTCGATGAACTCCTCGAATGCCTCGGTGAATCCCAGCCCGTGCTGGTAGAAGGAAATGGTGCGGGCGAGTTCACCGGCCGGGAGGCAGACGGCGAAATGGTCGAGAGTATGCAGCTGTTCGCCGCTCTCCACGTTCCCGGCCGTCTCCAGGGCACGCAGATGCGGGCCGGGCAGCTGCCCCTCGTGCGCGTACTGCACAAAGGAATGGACGACGTCGCCGAACGCCGTGACCGCGGCCGTGGTGACCGCGCCGTCCGGCTGCTCCACGACGGACGGGGTGGCCACCGGCTCGGCACCGTGCCCGACCGCCTGCCGGAACGCGCCCTCGGCGTCCCCGGTCCGCAGCGCGATGTTCGCCACCCCGTCCCCGTGGCGGGCCACGTACCGCGCGACCGTCCCGTCGGAGGTCAGGTCGGAGGTCATCAGGAGACGGATGTCGCCCTGGGCGAGCAGAATCGATCTGCGGTCCGTGAGACCGGTTTCCGGACCGCCCTCGGCGATCGCCTCGAATCCGAATGCGGTGCGGTAGTAAAAGGCGGCTTGCCGGGCGTCCCCGACAAAGAATTCCACATGGCTGACGTTTAAGTCACTCAACGAAACCCCCGCTGGGTAGGGCGAGACATGGCTCGCCACCCCTCGGGTAATGGCGAGCAAGCCGTACGAAAGAGTGCAGCCAAATTAACTGTTGGTCGGCATCCGGCAGAACACACCTTCGGAGGCTTGCGCTTCGTCGTTGGTCACCCCGGAATACTCCAATGGTCGCCCGCCGGATACCCCGCTCAACTATCCGAAGATGCCATGTTGGTAGGCGTACAGACCGGCCCGCAGCCGGTCGGGCTGGCCGACTTTCCGCATGGCCTGGGTCAGATGCTTCTTCACGGTGGCCTCGGCCAGGAACAGTTCGGAGGCGATTTCGGAGTTGCTCAGTCCGCGGGCGAGCTTGCCCAGTACGGCGCGTTCACGCTCGGTCAGACGGGCCTCGGCGGGGGAGGGCCCGTCGATCGCCAGCGTCACCTCCACCGGCTGGACTGTGGGCGCCGGCAGGAACACCGCGCCGCCCAGCGCGACCGTCGTCACGGCCCGGATGATCTGGTCCTCGTCCATCGCGGGATCGATACAGCCGTGCACACCGCCCGTGAGCACCTGGGAGACCTCCATGCTCGTGGCGGCGGAGTGCAGCAGAATCGCCTTCGCTCCCGGCGCGGCATGCACCGACAGCAGCTTCTGCGCGGCGGCCGCGTCCGCGGCCAGCCCCTCACGCGTGCCGACGAGGATGACATCCGGCGCTTCCTCGCGGAAGGCGTCCGCGGCCTGCTCCGGGTCGCCGAAGCTGCTGACCACGCGCAACTCCGGTGCCGAAGCCAGTATCGAACGAAGCCCGGCCCGGGTCACCGACTGCTCCGCCACCAGCATCACCCGCACCGCGGGGTGTGCGGGCGGCTCCCCGGACGTGCCCCGACCGGTATCCGGGTCCCACCCCGCGACGCTCCCGTTCCTCCGGGCGCCCCACTGCTCTAAGTGCGTTTCCTCCAGCACCGCAACCCCCGTTCATCCAGAGAACTTCTCTAACCCGAGAACATGTTGTTGGTCGGCGAGCAGAGCGGTCAGGCCTCCGGCCCCCTTGGGGCGTCGGCTCTCCCTGCTCACCCAAGAACAGCGACGGGCCCGCCGGCGCGCTCGCACGGCAGCTGCCCGAGTCCGAGTGCGCACCTGCCGGCACTGCGATACGACGAAGACCGGGCGCGGCACGCTCAACTTCCCTGTCCCCTCGGCGAGTCGGCGGCGTACAGAGTCTCGGCGCCGCTTCCCTCGCCGACTTCCTCCTCTAGCGGCGCGCCGTCCCCCTCAACCCCAACCCATGGGCCGGCGACCTTGTTCCGCGACGAACGTCGCCCCTGTGCGGTCCATGTGTGTCACCTTCTTCCGTGCAGGGCGGGAGGCCGGTCAGCGCGAGCGGGCCCGGGGGTGACCGGAACGGATCGACGGACCGAACGGATTCGGTCAGCCTACTGCCCCAACCGATCACCGAGCCGTTTGAATTCGCCGTGGTATCATCCCCGTTGAGCCCGCACCGCCCCGCAACGGCCCTCCATCGCCGCAACGGCCGATGGGCCCCGCGTCCGTCCAACGCTGTCGCCGATAGCTTTAGAGTGCATGACCCCCGTGGCGTGGTTCGCGGCAGAACAGCCGTCATGTCGGTCCTTGCCCAGCCTTTATCACGCTCTTGCCGAAATTTTGCCCGGTGCTTGGTCAACCTGACGGCCGGGGCACGGTGAGGTCACCTCAGCCGACTCTTGACCAGAAGCGGATCCGACCGCTTCAAGCCCGATTTCCTCAGTGGCCTGCCCACACTCCGCCCCTCCCACGGCACGGCGTATTGTCCTGACATGGATTTCACTGGGAGGGTTTGGGGCACGACTGCCGCCGAGCGCGAGGCGCACTATCCGTGCGACGGACTTCTGACGGTCCCCTATGAAGGCTGGACCCGGGCCGTGGAGGTGGCAGCGCCGTGCGCCACGGTGTTCCGCTGGGTCCGCCAGCTGACCATCGCGCCGTACAGCTACGACTGGATCGACTTCCGCGGCCGGAAGAGCCCCGACCGTCTCACGCCGAACCTGGTTCCCCTGGCTGTCGGACAGCGCTTCCTGGTCTTCGACCTCGTGGACTTCGCCACGGACAAGCACCTCACCGGCGTGCTTCCCGAGGCACCGGCACGGAGGTACGGGCAGATGGCCGTCAGCTATGTCGTCGTTCCGCACGGCGACGGCTGCCGGCTCCTGGTGAAGGTCGTCAGCGAATCGCGACGCCCGCTGATCCGGCGCCTCCAGCAAAGACTCCTCGCCTGGGGGGACCTGGTCATGATGCGCAAGCAACTACTGACACTGAAGAAGTACGCCGAGCGGGACGCGGCGGCGGGGGTGGGGTAGGGAGGCATGGCGGGGGTGGCTGGGGCGGCCGTGCGGAGTTCCGGGGAATGCGGCACCGGAGTACCGGGGCGGCAGACCGGCACAACGCGGGGGCGGAACACGCCGGCAGCAGTGGTCAAGAGGCACTGAACTGGCAGGTAATTCGTAGTTCTCCTGCGATCATCCGCCGATGCCCGGCACTGTGCGGGCGCATCCCCGGGGAACTGCATCCCAGTTCGCCCCCAACAGCATTGTGGCGAGCCGGGATTGAGACTTTCGGCGGGGCGGATGGTGGGGCGTCCTGGTTCTGTGGAAGCAGCCGGGAGGCCGCTCGAAGCGCGAGCCACACTGTTGCCGGCGACTTCCGCTGACTTTCGGTGGACGGTTGTGCACGGCTGCCGGAAGGCGGGAAAGGCGGGCACACGCGCGGCATCCCGGGCTGCTTAGGGGCCCATTCTTGTGAACGGGCCATGACATCAGACGAAACATGGGGGATACAACAGGTAAACGGCAGCGACGCCGCATGTGCCCCGGGGCCCGGGACTTGTGCAACGTCCCCTCCTGGCCTGCTGACGGGACGGGGCGGGCCATGCTGTGCTGCCCCGAGGCCCGGTGTGCCCCGGTGTCACTGACCTGACGGGGCATCACGATCGCAGGCCGGCTGCTCGGTACGGGCAGGTGAGGTGGGTGACCGACCCCCGGGGTGCGAGCGCGTGGAGCGGTGCGAGAGCGTCCGGCTGACGACTTTGCCTCCATGGTCAGGAAATCCTCCCGTAACAGACCGTCAATGCCGGTTCGTCGAGATGTAGGGAGGAAGTCCGTTGATCACTGCTGCCGATATGGCGGTATCCGGGAGAAGGTGAAGGAGCTGTCGGTGCAAGCATTCCGGCCATGATCGGTGGCGGTCATCCAGGGGAATGGGGGCCGGGTATCCATCCGTGGCCGTTCTCAACCGTAAAGGGATGCGGCAATTTCGACTAACGGAGAATTGCACTCGATATGGCTGGCCTGTCCCGTGCCTTTTTCGCTTGGTTTCTGCGGTGGGGGTGCAGGGCGGCACAGGAGTGCGGCGTGCCGGGATATCTCGTGGTATTAACTCGGTATCTCACCATTCGGTGGAATCAAGGGACTTGGGTGCCGCTTTGGCCGCTGGGCCCGGGCTCCCGGTGGCGTAGTGCGGCGATGTCAAAGTGCCTGATGCGGGGGTGTGCCGGGGGCCGCGCGCGGTGCCCGGCGGTGGCGGGTGCGGGGCCGCGGCGCCCATGGGGGGAGGCCGGGCGGCGATGCGGAACCGGCCTGCACAAGCGGCTCGTTACCGGTCAGTCAGGCGCAAAACGAACATGGTGCGCAGTAAGCAGTTCAATTACTTCACGCTATCGCCACTCGGCGTGAGTTACTTCACAGTATGACTTGGCCGGGGTGGGGTTGCCGGGCCCCGCGGGGGCATCGATCCGGCTCGCTGTGAACCATCGGCGTGTGTGAATAGGTATGTTGACGAGTGAGATCATAAGGGGGAGCTGGAGTCCCGGCTCGTCCGGCGGCCTTTGCCGCCGTCATCGGAGGGCGGAAGAGGCTGGCTGACCTTGCCTATTCTCATTCGCGGTTAACTGGTTACACTCACGCTCCATGCGAACCGCTACCCCCCACAGCAGTCGCCCCGGTAAGCAAGGGAATCGTCCCGTATTTGTCGACAACTCAGGTCGGCGCAGACGCTTCCTGGGGCATGCAGCGTTGACCGTAGGGTGCATGTGCACCGGATATCTCGTCCTCCTCGCCGTGGTGTTCGGCGGCCTCCTGCAGCCGGCCGCAAAGCCGGCGCCGGGAAAGGCCGATCCGCTCCCGGACCACACGTCGCGCCCGGCGCACAGAGCGCCGCGCGGCCCCGGTCCCTCGGAGACTCCGGACACCTCCGGACGGGCTGTTCCCGTCGGTCACCACACCTCCAGGGCCCCTTCCCGCACCACCCCTGCCCCGTGACCACAGCCGGACCGGTGCGCTTCCGCCCTCCGGCGTGAAGCCTCGCCTGCACTGACCCGAGACGTGTTCGTCCGCGCAGGCGCCATGGCTGCCTGCGCGGACGCACGCCTCTGATGTGGCACGTCCGCTCGACAGAAAGGGCCCATTGTGGCGTTGTCAGGGCAGGGGCGGCATGCGTTGCGCCGCCCCCCACGCTGGCACTGGTTATTGCTGCTGCTGATCCTCCCCATCGTCGCCGCTTCACTGCTGTTCGAGGGCTGGACGACCCATGAGGTCGACGGAGCCCGGCACAGACGAGCCTGCACCAGTCCCATCCCGAGGTCCGCGGACAACGGGGACCCGGTACTGCGGGTCACCGGCAAGGGAGCCGAGACCGCGCAGATGCCGTTCCGTACCGCCGCGCTCACCTTCGACGGCGGGCCCGACCCGGTGTGGACCCCGCGCCTGCTCGACCTGCTGCGGGCCCGGCACGCGCGGGCGACGTTCTTCCTCTACGGCAATCAGGCGGCCCGCCATCCGGAACTGGTGCGGCGGATCCGCGACGAGGGCCATGAGATCGGCTCGTACACCTATACCGGCGGCGACTTGGGCAGCGCCTCGCACCTGCGCTCGCACTGGGAACTCGCCCTCACCCAGACCGCGTTGGCGGGGGCCGCAGACGTCAACACCCGGCTGCTGCGGCTGCCGCACACCACCACCGCCGACACGCTGTGCGGCGCCGAATGGGCGGCCGCACGGCGCGCCACCTCCCAGGGGTACGTCGTGGTCGCCGCCACCGCCCGGTCGCGTAAGCCCCCACTGGGCGTGGTGCGCCAGTACAGCCACACCGCCCTGGGATACCAGGAGGCGAAGAAGCTGCTGGCCGACCCGAACGTGGGACAGTTCACCACCGTCACGGGCGGACTCGGACGGCCCTCGATGACCTCGACCGCGTCCTTGGCCGAGCGGGCACAGGGCGAGGCACTGATGTGGACGCAGTCCGTCGGGCACACCTTTGCCCGCTCCATGACCTGGGCGCTGGGCATCGCGGGCGGACTGGGCATGCTTCGGCTGGTGTTGCTCGCCCTCCTGGCCCGGGTGCACGTACGGCGCCGGCGCCGGCACCGCTCAGGTGCGCCCTGGCTGCGCGAGGTGAACGACCCGGTGACGGTGCTGGTGCCCGCGTTCAACGAAGAGGCGGGCATCGAGGCCACGGTGCGTTCGCTGCTCGCCTCCACCCACCGCGACCTGCAGATCATTGTCATCGACGACGGGTCGACGGACCGGACCGTCGAGATCGCCCGCGGTATCACCGATCCGCGGGTGACCGTGGTGGAACAGCCCAACTCCGGTAAGCCCGGGGCGCTCAGCACGGGCCTGCGCTACGCGCGTTGCGAGATCATCGTGATGATCGATGCGGACACGGTCTTCGAGCCGGAGGCCCTGCACCGCCTCGTCCAGCCGCTCGCCGACCCGACGATCGGCGCGGTCAGCGGAAACACCAAGGTGGGCAACAGGCGGCGGCTGCTGGGCAGATGGCAGCACCTGGAGTACGTCCTCGGGTTCAACCTGGACCGGCGCATGTTCGAGGTGCTGGAGTGCATGCCCACGGTTCCCGGCGCCATCGGCGCCTTCCGGCGGGACGCGCTGCTGGCCATCGGCGGTATCAGTGACGACACCCTCGCCGAGGACACCGATCTCACCATGGCCCTGTGGCGGATGGGCCGGCGGGTGGTCTACGAGGAGTCGGCCATCGCCTGGACCGAAGTGCCCAGCAGCCTGAGCCAGTTGTGGCGGCAGCGCTATCGCTGGTGCTACGGCACCCTGCAGTCCATGTGGAAGCACCGCCACGCCGTGGTGGAAGTCGGCCCGGCCGGACGCTTCGGCCGCCGGGGGCTCGCCTATCTCGCGCTGTTCCAGATCGTGCTGCCGCTTTTCGCGCCGGTCGTCGATGTCTTCGCCCTGTACGGCCTGTGCTTCGGCGACACCGCGCAGGCGGTCGGGGTCTGGCTCGGCTTCCTCGTCATCCAGCTGATCACCGCGGCCTACGCCCTGCGGCTGGACCACGAGCGGCTCCGGTCGCTGTGGGCGCTGCCGCTCCAGCTGTTCTTCTACCGGCAGTTGCTGTACCTCGTCGTCATCCAGTCCGTGGTCACCGCCCTGCTCGGCACCCGGCTGAAGTGGCACCGCATGCAGCGCGCCGGCACCGCCAACCAGCACTTGCTCAAGGAGCCCGTCCCGCAGCCGAGCAGTCTGTCGTCGAAGTGACCGAGGAGAGTGCACACATGAGCAACTCGCGGGGCCCTTGGGCCGGCAGCGATGTGTTTGGCGGAGGCCCGTACGGTCCGGCCGAGCACCCGTCGTACGGGGCGGGCGCCCGTCCGGACCTGACGCAGGACGCCGATCTGGAGGACGTGTGGGAAGCGGGCGGATCCTGGAACGGCCGGCGCATCGTGGCGGGGGAGGTGGTGGACGTGACCGAATCCCCGTGGCGCGAGGACCCGCCCCGGCATCCGCACCCGGCAAAACCCTTTGCGGACGGCTACGCCACCCCGCAGGGCCCGCCCTGGTCGTGGCAGGAGGACGGCCGAGCGGACCGCGGAGACGGCCCTCCGAACGGCGGAGTCGGCCGTACGGACCGAGGAGGCGCCGGTACAGAACAGGTACAAGAACAAGAACAAGAACAAGAACAGGAACAAGAACAGGAACAGGAACGGCCCGGCGTCGCGCGGCGGTCGCATCGCTCCCGGCGCAGGAGGCCGGTGCGGCGCGTCGTCATCGGTGTGCTCGTGGTGCTCCTGGCCATCCCGGCCGGCACCCTCGCCTGGGCCGACACCAAGCTCAACACCGAGGTCGACCTCGGTACACCCGGGCAGGGGCAGCGGGCCGGCAAGGGCACCAACTACCTCATCGTGGGCTCCGACAGCCGCGAGGGCCTCACCGACGAGGAGAAGCGGGATCTGCACACCGGATCGGCCGGCGGCCGGCGCACCGACTCGATGATTCTGCTGCACACCGGCGCGGGCGGCACCACCATGGTGAGCCTGCCACGTGACTCCTGGCTGACCGTGCCGGGCTACACCAGCCCCATGACCGGCAAGCACCACGGCCCGGTCAAGGACAAGCTGAACGCGGCGTTCGCCGTCGGGGGCCCCAAAATGCTCGTCCGCACCATCGAGCGCAACACCGGCGTGCCGATCCACCACTACGTGGAAGTCGGCTTCGCGGGCTTCGTGAACCTCGTCAACGCGGTCGGCGGCGTGCCGATCTGCCTCGACCGGGACCTGAAGGACAAGAAGTCCGGGGCCAACTTCACCAAGGGCTGCCACACCCTCGACGGCAGGGCGGCGCTGGCCTTCGTCCGCCAGCGCCACCAGGAGGCCCAGGGCGACCTGGGACGAAGCAAGAACCAGCGGAAGTTCCTGTCCGCGCTTGCTCACCGGGCGGGGAAGCCAGGCACCGTGCTCAACCCGTTCTCGCTCTACGGCGCGCTGAACGCCGGGCTGGACACGCTCATCGTCGACCGGGAAACCGGCCTGGTGGACCTGGCGAGGATGTTCCGGGCGGTCCAGGGCGTCACGGGCGGGCACGGCAAGCAGATCAACGTTCCGGTGGCCAGCCTGGGCTTCCGTACCCGTAAGGGCAGTGCCGTGCTCTGGGACAAGGCCCAGGCGCACAAGCTCTTCAGCGAGCTGAACGCCGACCGGCCGGTGGACGTCAAGGACAAGGCGCGGTGAGAGGAGGAGCGGGGTGGGCGGCTTCGCGTACGTCCCCGGCTGACGCGGCCGTCCGCCACCGCTCGGCGCGGCCGCCCGCCGCCGCTCAGTGCAGGGTCTGTTCGGCCCAGATGATCTTGCCGTCGGGGGTGTACCGGGTGCCCCATCGCTCAGCCAGCTGGGCGACGAGGAAGAGCCCGCGGCCGCCCTCGTCCTCCTCGGCCGCATACCGCAGGTGCGGGGAGGTGCTGCTGGTGTCGGAGACCTCGCAGATCAGGGTGCGGTCGTGGAGCAGCCGCACCCGGAGCGGACCGGTGGCGTAGAGGATGGCGTTGGTGATGAGCTCGCTGAGAATGAGCTCGGTGGCGAACGCCATCTCGTCCAGATCCCACTGCGCCAGCTGCCGTGTGATGTTCGCGCGTGCCTCGGCCACCGCCGCGGGGTCGGACGGGACCTCCCACTCCGCGATGCGCTCGGGGTCCAGCAGATGGGTACGCGCCGCGAGCAGGGCGATGTCATCGCGCTGCCGGGCCGGGGGCAGCGCGCTCAGGACGGCTTCGCAGATCTCGTCCGGGGTCCGGCCGCGCTGCGCCAGCGTCGCGGCGAGGTTCTGCATGCCGGTGTCGATATCGTGGTTGCGGCCCTCGACCAGGCCGTCGGTGTAGAGGACGAGGCTGCTGCCCTCGGGCAGGTGCATATCCAGCGCCTCGAAGGGGAGGCTGCCGACGCCGAGCGGCGGCCCAGCGGGGAGATCCGGGTACTCCACGGTGCCGTCGGGGTGGACGAGCGCCGGCGGAAGGTGGCCGGCCCGGGCCATCGTGCAGCGGCCGGCGGCCGGATCGTAGATCGCGTACAGACAGGTGGCGCCGGCGACCGTGGCCTCGTCGTCCGACCCGGTCACCTCGTGGTCGATGCGGTGGACCAACTCGTCCAGGTGGCTGAGGAGCTCGTCGGGCGGCAGGTCGAGGCTGGAGAAGTTCTGCACCGCGGTACGCAGCCGGCCCATGGTGGCGGCGGCATGCAGCCCGTGACCGACCACATCACCGACGACCAGGGCGACCCGGGCGCCCGGCAGCGGGATGACATCGAACCAGTCGCCGCCCACCCCGGTCTGCGCGGGCAGATAGCGGTGGGCGAGGTCGAGGGCGTCCTGCTCGGGCAGGCCGCGGGGGAGCAGGCTCTCCTGCAGGGTGACGGCCATGGTGTGCTCGCGGGTGAAGCGGCGCGCGTTGTCGATGCTCACGGCGGCCCGGGCCGCCATCTCGTCGGCCAGGGACAGATCGCCCTCCTCGAAGGGGGTGCTGTCGTGGGAACGCCAGAAGTTGGCGACCCCCATGAGCACACCGCGGGCCCGCAGCGGAACGGTGATGAGGGACCGGCAGCCGTGCTCCAGAGCCAGCTCGAAGCGCTCCGGTTCCTGGGCGCGCCACTCTTCGGCGTCCCGCAGATCGGGGACCAGCACGGACCGTCCGGTGATGAACCCGGTGGCCATCGGATTGGGCACGGTGTACCGGTGGAGCTCGCCCACCCGGTAGAGGGGATGGTCCTCAGGGAGACCGGACAGCGCCACCCGGCGCAGCTCCGGCGCCTCGCTGTACGCGCCCGCCGGCGGCTCCTCGCCGGCCAGGACGGGCTCGGCGAGGTCGACCGTGGCGAAGTCGGCGAACCTGTCGACCGCGACCCGGGTCAGTTCCTCGGCGGTCTGCCGCACATCGAGCGTGGTGCCGATGGCGACGGTCGCCTCGTACAGCAGCCGCAGCCGGCTCTGCGCGGCCTCCGCCTTTCCCGCGAGGGCGAGCAGTTCGGTGGAGTCCCGCAGCGTGGCCACCGTGCCGGACGGTCCACCACGGGGATCCGTGAGCCGGATGTTCACCGCCAGCAGAAGGTCTCCGACCTGGAGCACCTCGTCGGTGACCACGCGCCCGGAGACCAGGAGTTCGGCCGTGCGCGGAGCGAGCCCGAGGCCGGTGACGCGGTGCCCTTCCACGTCGGGGGACAGGCCGAGCAGCCGGCGCGCCTCGTCGTTCGCCAGCAGCACGCGCCCGTCCGCGTCGATGATGAGCACGCCCTCGCGCACCGCGTGCAACACCGCGTCGTGGTGCTCGTACATCCGGGTCATCTCCACGGGGCCGAGCCCGTGGGTCTGGCGCCGCAGCCGGCGGGTCACCAGCGCCGTGCCGGCCGTGGTCAGCGCGAGTGCGGCGGCTCCGGCGCCGAGTACGACCGGGAGTTGCCGGTCCACCGCGCTGCTCACCCGGCTGACCCGCATTCCGGCCGACACCAGGCCCACCACCGTGCCCCGGGCGTCCTTCACGGGGACGACCGCCTGCACTTCGTGGCCGAGCGGGCCGACGACGCTCTCGATGGTGACGCGGCCGGCGAGCGAGGGCCCGATGGTGCCGATGAAGCGCTTGCCGATCTGCTCCGGCCTGGGATGCGTATAGCGGATCCCGGCACGGTTCATGACGACGATGAAGTCCACGCCGGCCCGCTTGCGGGCCGCCTCGGTCAGCGGCTGGAGCACCGCGGACGGGTCGGGGCTGCGCAGCACGGCCACCAGACCCGGGCTGTGGGCGAAGGCCTCGGCCGCGGCGACCGAACGGTCCCGTGCCCCCTGGAATCTGTCGCTGCGGGACTGGAGCAGCAACGCGGTCACCGAAGCCACGATGAGCAGCAGCACGATCAGGACCTGGAGGAGGAACATCTGACCGGCGACGCTGCGGGTACTCGCCAGCGCGCGCAGCCGTCCCGCTGATGCCGTCGGCGAGCCGCCACGCCGCTCACGCCGACCGTCGTCGTCCGAGTGCCGACCGGTGAACCTGCGCTCCGAGGTTAGCCACGGGAAGCGGCCGGAGATTCGGGCCATGCTCCATGTGTACCTTGCGTACTCCTGCACCTGACAACACCACGCCGGGATATCGCATGGCTGTGCGAGGCCCATTTCCGCCACCACGCCGCCCCTGTGGGTCGCGCGGGCGGTGCCGCGGACCCCGCGCCCGGATATCGAACAGAGGTTCTCGCAATGCGTAACGAACCCGGGGCCCGGCCGAGTTGATACGCCCCTGAGGTCCAAGGTGTGCACGTTCGCCAAGTGACGTACGTGGGCGCCCAGTTGTGCCCCCTGCGGCATTCATGGCCGCCCGGACGTCCGGCCGTGCGCCGGGCGGGGTCCCGGGCGGGTGCCGTGGGTGGTCCGGAACTTTCTAACTCCCCGGCGGATGTTGAGGGCGAGCCGTTTGTGCAAGGAACGTCTTGATGGCCTATACATCGTTTATTCGCCCGCCGTTGAAGACCATGTCGGCTTCTTCGATCAGAACTCCGAAACCTTCTTTGGGCTCCAGGGAGTCGGCGGGTGCAGAAAATTCCAGATCCGGTCGGGAGTGATCGCCACGGGTGCCGTCCGGTCGAAGTCGCCGCTTCTTCGGCGTCCTTCCCTCCTATTGCACTCCTCATCCTCCTATTTGCCGCGAGGGTGACGCGGCGGCCGCGGGGGAGCGGGTTCACGGAGTGGGCCCGGAGGCTGTGAGCCCGGCGCCCGGGCGGGCGGGCCGCCGCCTGACCACCCGGTATGCCGAGGTGGGGCGCGCCCTGGCTCGCCCGGTCCCCGCACTGCCACTCGGTGAGGGGCGGGGCGGGGCGAAGATCCATTGCGGAAATACCGGCCGCGGGAGCAGGGCTTTCTCCGGTCATGACAATGCCCCGCCGAGAAACCTCAAGATTTCCTCAAGTGGACGCGGCGGCGACAGTCGGATGGGTGACCGGATTGTTGCTGAGTGCTACCTCGGCCACCCGTAGAACCCTTCCCTGCCTATCTTCCGCCGAATGTCCACAGTGACGAGTCGAGAGTTAGGTAATGACTTCCTAAAGGAAGGTCACGGAATATAACTATTCAGCCAATGGCTCTTTGCAGGGCTCTGAATGCTCCCTAATCTGAGGCAAATTTTGAGCCAGTCCTGTCTTGAAAGGCCTCTTATGGCAAGCGTTGACGAGATCGCTCCGGTCAGGCCACGTGAATCCGGCTCCCTTCGCCGGGATGTGGGACTCATCGGTCTGATGTGGGCCTCCGTCGGTTCCATCATCGGGTCCGGTTGGCTGTACGGAGCGCAGAAGGCCGTAGTGGTGGCGGGCCCGGCGGCGCTGATCTCCTGGTGTATCGGCGCGGTCGCGATCGTCCTGCTGGCACTGGTGCACGCCGAGCTCGGCGGCCTCTTCCCGGTGGCCGGCGGTACGGCGCGCTACCCGCACTACGCCTTCGGCGGCCTGGCCGGCATGTCGTTCGGCTGGTTCTCCTGGCTCCAAGCAGCAACGGTGGCTCCGATCGAGGTCGAGGCCATGATCGGTTACGCCGGTCACTGGTCCTGGGCCCAGGGCTTCCTGAACGCGAACGGAACGCTCACCACCAGCGGCTTCATCGTCGCCGTCGTCCTGATGGCGATCTTCGTCGCGGTGAACTTCCTCGGTGTGAAGGTGCTGGCGCACACCAACAGTGCGGCGACCTGGTGGAAGATCGCCGTCCCGCTCGGGGCGATCTTCATCCTCGCGGCCACCAACTTCCACCCGCACAACTTCACCTCGCAGGGCTTCGCACCGTTCGGCGCCAAGGGCGTGCTCAGCGCCATCAGCACCAGCGGCATCATCTTCGCGCTGCTCGGCTTCGAGCAGGCCATCCAGCTCGCGGGCGAGAGCCGCAACCCCAAGCGCGACCTGCCGCGCGCCACGATCGGCTCGGTCCTGATCGGCGCGGTCATCTACATCCTTCTCCAGGTCGTCTACATCGGTGCGCTGCCGCTGGCCTCCTTCGCGCACGGCTGGGCCAAGCTCGACTACGCCGGCATCAGCGGCCCGTGGGCCGGTCTGGCCACCGTCGTGGGTCTGGGCTGGCTGGGCTGGGTCCTGTACGCGGACGCGATCATCTCCCCCGGTGGCACCGGCCTGATCTACACCACCTCGACCTCGCGCATCTCCTACGGCCTCAGCAAGAACGGCTACGCGCCCCGGCTCTTCGAGAAGACCGACCGTCGTGGCGTGCCGTGGTTCGGCCTGATCATCTCGTTCGTGACCGGCGTGGTCTGCTTCCTGCCCTTCCCCAGCTGGCAGGAGCTGGTCTCCTTCATCACCTCGGCGAGCGTGCTGATGTACGCCGGTGCCCCGCTGGCCTTCGGGGTGTTCCGCAACCGGCTGCCGCACCACGAGCGTCCGTACCGGCTGCCCGGCGGCAATGTGATCTCGCCGCTGTCCTTCATCGTCGCGAGCCTGATCATCTACTGGGCCGGCTGGGAGACCCTCCAGCGGCTCGGCTGGGCGATCATCATCGGGTATGTGCTGCTCGGCAGCTACGCCTGGTACGCGACGAAGAAGCAGCTGCCGAACGCCCCGCGCCTGGACTGGAAGGCCGCGCGGTGGCTTCCGGTGTACCTGATCGGCATGGGTCTGATCTCCTGGCAGGGCGGCTTCGGCGGCCAGAGCCACCTCCCGCTGTGGTGGGACATGGTGGTCGTCACGGCGTTCGCGCTGGTGATCTACTTCTGGGCCCGCAGCACCGCGGTGTCGCGTGAGGCGATCGAGCAGAACATCGAAGAGGTCGCCGTCGTCGACGAGGGCGGTCACTGATCCCGCTGCGTGAGCTGAACTGACGCACACGAGCCGATGGGTTCGGCCGGGCAACCGGCCGAACCCATCGGCTCGTGTGCGTCCAGGCCGGTGGGCAGAGGGCATGGCGGCTGGTGCAGTGGTCGGCCGCCGCCGCACGGCGAGGCTCAGCAGGCCGAGGTCGTTACTTACTGTAACGTCACGCGTCCGGAATGTGCGCTTCTGGACTGGAGGTACCGGTGGACGGCGTCTCGCTCCTGCTCGTTGCGGTGATCGTCACGGCGCTCGCCTTCGACTTCACCAACGGGTTCCACGACACGGCCAACTCGATGGCCACCTCCATCGCCACCGGGGCACTGACTCCGCGGGTCGCCGTGCTGATCGCGGGGGTCCTCAATCTGGCGGGGGCGTTTCTGTCCACGACGGTCGCCAAGACGATCTCCGGCGGGATCGTGAACGACAGCAAGGTCAGCCTCACGATGATCTTCGCCGGGCTGCTCGGCGCGATCCTGTGGAACATGCTCACCTGGCTCGCGGGCCTGCCGTCGAGCTCGTCGCACGCCCTGTTCGGCGGGCTGATCGGGGCCGTCTGGGTCGCGGCGGGCACCAGCGCGGTCCGGTTCGGGCAGGTGGTGGAGAAGATCGTGCTCCCCGCCGTGATCTCGCCGGCCGTGGCGTGTGTGGCGGCCCTGCTCGCGACGTACCTCGCCTACGTGATCACCCGTCATGCGCCGCGCGGGCCCGTCACCCGCGCGTACCGGACCGGGCAGATCGGCTCCGCCTCCCTGGTCGCACTGGCCCACGGGACGAACGACGCCCAGAAGACCATGGGCGTGATCACGCTGGCCCTGATCTCCGCCGGTGTGCTGGGCCAGGGGGCGGAACCGCCGTGGTGGGTGATCCTCAGCGCGGGGCTGGCGATCTCGCTGGGCACGTATGCGGGCGGCTGGCGGATCATCAGGACCATGGGCAGGGGGCTCACCGACATCGAGTCGCCCCAGGGGTTCACCGCGGAGACCACGGCCACCACCGTCATCCTGACGTCCTCGCACATGGGGTTCCCGCTGTCGACCACGCAGGTCTGTGCGGGCGGGATCCTCGGCGCGGGCCTCGGCCGCAAGCTGGCCGAGATCCGGTGGGGGATCGCCGGCCGGATCGCGGTGTCCTGGGTGCTCACGCTCCCGGCCGCCGCCGCGGTCGGTGGCAGTTCGGCCTGGCTGGCGGGGCACGGCACCGGCGGTCTCGTGCTGGCGGCAGGGGCCGCGCTGGTCGCGGTCGGCGGGATGTACGCGCTGTCCCGCCGCCATCCCGTGCACGCCAAGAACGTCAATGAAGTCCCCGACAAGGCGCAGCAGGACCAGCCCGACGACCTCATGGCGTGACCGTGGCGCCGGCGGCCGGCCCGCCCGTTGGAGAGCATGCGTACGGCCCCGTCGGGGCGTCACAGAAAGAGGCGTGAGACATGCACATCGACTGGCACGGCCTCGTCGTGGTCTGCGTCGTCAGCCTGACCCTGGTCACCCTGCTCGTGGTGGTCTTCTCGCTCGGGATCATCGCGCTGGCCCGCTCCCACAGACTGCGGATGAACGGGACCGGGCGCGGCAGCGTGGCGGATCCGCTGGCACGGGCCACCGCGTTTCTCTGCTTTGCGCTCTGCGCCGCACTCGGCGGCTACGGGATCCATCTGATCGTGTCTCAGTCGCCGTAGCCGCGGGCGCGGCCTCACGCCACCAGCGGCCGGTCCATGGCGGAGACGGGGGAGGGGAGTTCGGTGGAGCCGGTGAGATAGCGGTCGGTGGCCGCCGCGGCGGACCGTCCTTCCGCGATGGCCCACACCACCAGCGACTGGCCGCGGCCCGCGTCGCCCGCGACGAACACCCCGTCCGTCCCGCGGCGGACCGGCCACGCGTCCCGCTGCGCCCCTTCGGCCGCGAAGCCGGCGTCCCGGGCGAAATTCCCCCGGTCGTCCAGGGTGAGCCCGAGCTGCTCCATGAGTCCGCCACCGCGTTCCGGACCGGAGAAGCCGAGGGCGAGCAGAACCAGCTCCGCCGGGATCTCGCGCTCGGTGCCCGGCCGCGGCTTCCTGGCCGTGGGCTCCACCTCCGTCAGGTGCAGGGCGCGGACCCGGCCGGACGTGTCCCCCTCGAAGCGGAGCGTGGCGGAGGAGAAGAGCCGGGGATCCGTGCCCTCCCGGCCCCGGGCCTCTTCGTGCGCATGGGAGATCCGGAACACCTTCGGATAGATGGGCCAGGGCTGGGCCTCCGGCCGGACGTCGCCCGGCTCCGGGTTGATGTCGAGCTGCACCACGGAGGCCGCGCCCTGCCGCAGGGCGGTGCCCAGGCAGTCCGAGCCGGTGTCCCCGCCACCGACGATCACCACGTGCTTTCCCTCGGCGGTGAGCGGCGGCGAGCCGTAGTCGCCCTCCGTGACGCGGTTGGCGAGCGTCAGATAGTCCATGGCCTGATGGATGCCGGACAGCTCGCGGCCCGGGACGGCGAGCTCGCGCCGCTCCATGGCGCCGACGGCGACGACCACCGCATCGTGCCGCCGGGTGAGCTCGGTGGCGTCGAGATCGCGGCCGATGTCCACCCCTGTGCGGAACTTGGTGCCCTCCGCCTGCATCTGCGCGATGCGGCGCTCCAGGTGCCACTTCTCCAGCTTGAACTCGGGGATGCCGTAGCGCAGCAGCCCGCCGATGCGGTCGGCGCGCTCGTAGACCGCGACGGTGTGCCCGATTCGGGTGAGCTGCTGCGCCGCCGCCAGGCCCGCGGGTCCCGAGCCGATGACGGCCACGGACTTTCCGCTGAGCCGCTGCGGTGGATGCGGCGAGGTGTACCCGCGCTCCCAGCTCTGGTCGGCGATGGCCTGCTCGACGTTCTTGATCGTCACCGGATCGGCGTTGAGGGCCAGGACGCAGGCGTCCTCGCAGGGTGCCGGGCACAGCCGCCCGGTGAACTCGGGGAAGTTGTTCGTCGCATGCAGCCGCTCGGCCGCGGCCCGCCAGTCGCCCCGCCGTGCGTACGCGTTCCACTCGGGAATGAGGTTCCCCAGCGGGCAGCCGCTGTGGCAGAACGGTATGCCGCAGTCCATGCAGCGCCCCGCCTGCTCCGAGATGAGCGGCAGCAGCGCCTGCCCGGCGTAGACCTCGTGCCAGTCGTGCAGCCGCTCCTCGACGGGGCGCGCCGCCATGGGCCGGCGGGGGGTCTTGAGGAAGCCGTAAGGGTCGGTCATACGACGCCTCCATCGCTCGCTCGCGGTGCAATACGGCGTCCTGGTCAGCCTACGCCCGCTTTTTACGGCTTTACAGGGTTTCGTGTGACTTTGTCGTCGGTGGTACCGAGTCGGTGAGCGGCGTCCCCGGCCCCGCGGCGGTCCGAGGTGTCCGTACGTGCGCGACGAGCGCAGAATTGAGAGAGCCGCTCCGCCGCGCTGGGCGGAGCAGCCGGCCCACGCGACGGCCGGAAGGGAAAGCCGGTGTCATCAGATCGGCCGAGCGATGCGAGGGCCCGGGGTCCGCTCTGGTCCGAGCCCGGGTCGCTGCTGCAGCACGTGGCGGTGGCCGTGTGCGGCATCGATGACGACAACCGGATCTGCTACTGGGGCCCGGGCGCCCAGGACCTCTTCGGCTACCGCGCCGCCGAGGCGCTGTCGCGGCCCGGCGCATTCCTCTTCCGAGGAACCGCCGGCGGTTCCTCGGAAGAGGACGTATGCGCCCGCATGGCCGACCGCGGCCGTACCGAGGGCTACTGGCGCGGCCGCCAGCGCGTCAGACACCGGGACGGCACGGACTTCGACTGCGGCTTCCGGGTCTTCCCGGTGACCGGCGAGGCGGGGCACACGGTGGTGATGGCCCTGGCGAGCCGCAGCGACGAGCTGGACCGGGTCAAGACCAACCTGGCCTTCCTCGACGCCCTCTTCGCGACCTGCCCCATCGGCCTGGTCATGCTCGACGAGGAACTGCGCTACCGCCACCTCAACCAGGCACTCGCCGACATCAACGGGCTGCCCATCGAGGAACACCTCGGGCGCCACCTCGCCGAGATCATGATCACCTCGGACGACGGTGAGTACGAGCGCATGCTGCGCTCCGTCGCCACCGAGGGCAGGACCGTCAAGGGGGTGCGGGTGGGGATGCGTACCCGCGGCCACCCGGACCGGGACAGGGTGCTGTTGGTGAGCTTCTTCCCGCTCACCCAGGCCGTCGGCAGCCGGCCCGGCGTCGGCGGGCTGCTGGTGGACGTCACCGACCAGGAGCAGGCCATCGTGGAGGCCACCGCCAGCCGGCAGCGGCTGGCGCTGCTGGACCGCGCCTCGGCCCGCATCGGCACCACCCTGGACGTGGAGGTCACGGCCCAGGAACTGGTCGACGCAGCGGTGCCGGACTTCTGCGACGGAGCCGTCGTGGAGCTCGTGGACTGGCGGAACGAGAGCGAGTCGTTCGACCCGGCGCTGCCCGTGGACACCCGGCGGATCGCCTCCGGCACCGTACTGCCCGCTCCCGCGACGGAGCTGGTCAGCGGGCTGAAAGTGGTGCACTACCCACCGGGCTCCGCGATCCACCAGATGCTGCGGTCCGGCCGTCCGATCTGCGTGCCGGTGAACGACGACTTCCTGGCGCGGACGGTGCTGGACGCCTCGCGGGCCCGGCTGATGGCCGACAGCGGGCTGGTCGCCCTCCTCCTCGCCCCGCTCATCGCCCGGGGAACGGTCCAGGGACTCGCCATCTTCGGCCGGTCCGCCCGCCGGGCGGACTTCACCGAGCAGGACCTCAGCCTGGCCGGAGAGCTCGCCTCGCGTGCCGCGCTGTGCCTGGACAACGCGCGGCTGTACAACCGGGAGCGGAACATCGGGCTCACCCTCCAACGGGCCCTGCTGCCCAGCTATCTGGCGCCCAGCCCGTATCTGCACCTCGCGCACCGCTATCTGCCCGGCAGCCGCGTCACCGAGGTCGGCGGCGACTGGTACGACGTGATCGCGCTGCCCGACCACCGGGTCGCCCTGGTCGTCGGTGACGTCATGGGACACGGGGTCTCGGCCGCCGCATCGATGGGCCGGCTGCGGATCACGGCCAAGGCGCTGGCCCGGCACGACCAGGAACCGGCCGAGCTGCTCGGCGAACTCGACCAGTGCGCGCTGGAGGCCGGTATCGAGCTGGCGACCTGCCTCTACATCCGCTACGACCCCCTCACCGGCCGCACCCGGCTCGCCAGCGCCGGTCATCCGCCGCCCCTGGTCCGGCACCCCGACGGCCGGATCGAGGTCATCGACGAGGTGCTGGGCGTCCCCCTCGGGATCGGCGGCACCACCTTCCGCACGGCGGAGATCGGCCTGCCCGACGACGCCGTCCTCGCCCTGTACACCGACGGCCTCATCGAGGCGCGGGGCCGCGATATCGACGAGGGTCTGCACCAGCTCCAGGAGGAACTGGCCCGGATCCCCGGCTCGTTGGAGGTCGCGGCCGACCGCATCCTCTCCCGTCTCGTGGCGAGCTCTCCGGCCGATGACACCGTCCTGCTCCTCGCCCGCGTGCACCGCCGGCGGTAGGGGGGCGCGTGGGGGGAGAGGGGGCGGCGGGTGGTGCGCGACGGCCGGCTCGCCCGTCCCGGCCGGCGGCCGGCTCGCCGTCCCGGCCGGTGTCCGCTGACCGTCCCGGCCGGTGTCCGCTGACCGTCCCGGCCGGTGTCCGCTGACTGTTCCGGGCCGGTGACATGCCGCCCGAAGGTGTTCATGGACCGACATCTTGTGGCCTACGTCACCGCCTGGTTAAGCTCCGGCACACTTCGAACACATTTCCCCCGCAAGTTGACCTTTTGGTGAGGTCGATCTTCAAGGTCGACCCACGGATACGAGGTGGCTTCGCATGGAACGGCGCACGTCGGCAACCCCGGCGGATGACTCACCGCGCGGCTTACGCCCGGCGTCACCCGCGAGACCGGCCCCGGGCCGTACCCGGTGACCGGTTCCGCCCCGGCGACGGCATCCGCCGTTCCGCCGGCCCAAGTGCGCCGCGACATGCGGCTGTTCTGGTGCGCGGGCACCTGTGACGCGCTGGGCAGCCAGATGTCCGGGCTCGTCCTGCCGCTGTTGCTGCTGAGCCTGGGCCGGACCCCCGCCGAGGTCGGGGCCGTCGCCGGGGTCTGCGCGGCCGCCACGCTGCTCCTCGGCCCCTTCGCCGCGGTACCCGCCGACCGCGGGGCGCGCAAGAAGGTGATGGTGGGCGCCGCGCTGGTGTCCGCCGCCGCGATGACCGGCGTCGCGCTGGCCGTCCGGTCCGGCACGGTCCCGATGGCCGTACTCATCGGCGCCGTACTCGTCGAGCGGTCCGCGACCTCCTGCTACGAGGCGGCGTCGCTCGGCACCGTCGCCCTGGTGTGTCCGCCGGCGGAACACCGGCGGGTGCTGTCCCGATTACAGGCGGGGGAGCGGGGGGCCCTGGTCCTCGGGCCGGCCCTGGGCGGGCTGCTCTTCCAGGCCGGACGCTGGCTGCCGTTCCTCGCCGACGCCCTCTCGTACGTCGTCGCGGCGGGCTGCATCCGCGCCCTGCGTACCGAGTTGTCCCCGCCCCGGGAACAGCGGCCGCCGGCCGGCCCGCGCCGGAACTGGCGCGTGGCGGCCGCGGAGGCCGGGGCCGGGGTGGCGCTGATCCGGCGCGAGCCCCTCCTGCGGCTGGCGCTCGGGTGGCTCTCGGCCGTCAACGGGCTGCTCGCCGCGCTGTATTACACGACGGTCTTCGCCCTGCAGGACCAGGGCCGCGGCGCGGCCGGGCCGGGTCTCGTCCTCGCGCTCGCCGGGGCGGCCGGGCTGGCCGGCGCGCTGCTCGCGCCCCGACTGGCCGGCCGGCGCTCCCCGACGCGCGTGCTGGTGGCGGTGTCCTGGCTGATGCTGCCGCCCGCCGCGGCCCTGGCGGCGGCCCGCGACGCCTGGCAATTCGGCCTGCTCTTCGGCCTGTTGTGTCTGCTCACGCCGCTGGCCACCGTGGCGCTGCAGGCCCGCATCATCCAGGTCATACCGCCCGGGCTCCAGGCCCGCACCGGCACCGTGCTGGCCACCGCGTCCGGCGCGGCCGCGGCCCTGGCACCGGCCCTCGCCGGGCTGGCCGCCGGGCGGGTCGGACCCGGGACCACCCTCGTGGGCTGCGCCGCCTTACTGGCCGCGGTCGCGCTCCATGCGACCTGGGCGGCACCGGCCCTCACCCGCGGCACGGGGGAGGAGCCCGCATGAGCCCGCACGCGGCACGCCCCGCCGCAGCCCCGTCCCCCGGCACCGGCTTCCGGGTCTACCGGCCGGCGCTCCCCGAGGTCTGCCCGCGCGACCCGGCACGCATGGCCCTGGCCGCGGACGCCGGCGGCCGCTGCGAGATCTTCACCTGGCACGCTGCCACCGGCACCGCACGCCAGGTCACCGACAGCCCGGACGGCACCCTGCACTGCGCCCTCGACGCCGACGCCCGGGTGTGGTGGTTCGCCGAGAACCGGCGCGGCGCCGGGCGCTGGTACTTCCAGGAGTTCGACGGCGGACCGCGGCAGCCCGGCCTGACCGGTCTCCCCTCGGGCCTGCCGCACGGACTCGCCGTCAGCCACGCCGGGACGGTGGCCATCGGCCTCGGCGACGGCCACGGCATGACCGTGCACCTCGGCATGCCGGGCGGCCCGGCCCGGGCGGTGCACACCGTCGACGGCCATGCGCTGCTGGCGGGCATCTCGCCGTCCGGCGGGCTGCTGGCCCTGTCGGGCGCGGCCGGCTCCGACCGGGCGGTCACCCTCCTCACCTGCTCCGGGGCCCTGCTCGACCAGCTCTCCGGACGCACCGGCCGGCTGTGGGCGCTCGGCTTCGCACCCTCCCCGGCAGGCACCGAATTGCTGCTGGTCCAGGAGGCCGACGGCCACTACCGGCTGGCCACCTGGCGGCCCGGCTCGGGGCTGCGGGCCCAGGACTGGTGCCGGTTCGACACCGAGATCACCGCGCGCTGGTACCCCGAAGGCCGCCGGGTCCTCGTCCGCCAGGACCGCCACGGCCGCTCCACCCTCGCGGCCGCCGACCTCGACCGGCGCACCCTGACCCCGGTGCCCTCGCCGCCCGGCACCCTGCTCGATGCCGCCCCGCACCCGGGCGACGACGTGCACTACCTCTGGACCGACGCGGCCACCCCGCCGCAGATGCGCTCCACCGCCGGCACCCGCCTCCCGGCGCTCGCCACCCTGCCCGCCCGGGTACCCGGCCGGCACCGCGAGCTGTGGACCCCCGGCCCGGACGGGCCCGTGCACACCCTGCTCAGCGAACCGGACTCGGCCCCCGGCCGACGGCCTCCGCTGGTGTTCCTGGTGCACGGCGGTCCCGCCGACCACGACCGCGACGCCTACGACCCGGAGGTGCACTCCCTGGTCGCCTCCGGGTTCGCGGTCGCCCGGGTCAACTACCGCGGCTCCACCGGCTACGGGCCCCGCTGGCGCACCGCGTTCGGCGCGGGCGTCGGGCTCACCCAGGTCGCCGACCTCGTCGCGGTCCGTTCCGATCTGCTGCGCCGCGGCCTGGCCCGCGAGGACGCGATCGGTCTGTGGGGCACCTCCTGGGGCGGCTACCTGGCGCTGCTGGCGCTCGGCACCGGCCCGGACCTGTGGCAGGCGGGGGTCGCCGTCAAACCGGTCGCCGACTGCGTGGCGGCCCACCGTACGGGCACCCCCGCGCTGCGGGCCCTGGACGAGCGGCTGTTCGGCGGCACCCCCGACGACGTACCCGAACGCTACGCGCGCAGCTCACCCCTCCACTACGCCGCCGAGGTCCGCGCCCCGCTGCTGGTGATCGCCGCCACCCTCGACGCCAAATGCCCGCCCGGCCAGGTACGCGGCTACCTCACCGCCCTGCGGGAGGCGGGTGTGCCGCACGAGTCCCTGTGGCTGGAGACCGGCCACGACGGATACAGCGGCGCACACCACATGGCCGTACTGCAGCGCGCCATGGGCTTCCTGGACCAGCATCTGCGCCGCGCCCCCGCGGCCCCTCGAACTCCCCGTTCCGCAGCGGACGGGGTCTTCGGGGGCACCGGCCCATCCGGTGCCCCCGAGTGCACGACGCACGTTCCATAACTCGCCAGAACAGGAGAACAGCCATGCAGAAGGACATCATCCACAACGACCCGCTCACGGGTGACGAAGAGAACCGCCGGCCGACCGTCGGCATCACGGTGACCGTCCCGTTCCGCAACGCGGAGGACACCGAGGAGGACTGACCCTCCCCGGCCGGCCCGGCACCACCGGGCCGGCCGGACCCGTGCACCGCACCGGCCGGCCGCCGGCCGCCCGCCAACCCTTCCGCCGCCGTACGTGGAGCCGATATGCGCGTCCTGCTGGTCAATATGCCCTGGTCCCCGATCGATCTGCCCTCGCTCGCACTCGGAATCCTCAGACGAAGCGTCGACGAGCGCACCTCCGGGCACGCCGATGTCCTGCACGCCAACCTGGAGTTCACCGACTGGATCACCCGGCGTACCGCCTTCACCGGGGACGACTACCAGTTCTATGCGCTCTCCTCGTACTTCATGGGATGCGGCGACTGGGTGTTCTCCTCCGCGCTCTACGACGATCCCGAGTGGCGCGCCGAGGAGTTCAGTGCCTCGATGCGCGGCAAACTGCGCGCGGAACGGTTGCAGATGTCCCATGAACTGCACCGCGTGGTACCGGAGTTCGTCCAGGAGATCGCCACTCGGATCGTCGCGGCCGGCCCCGACGTCGTCGGCTTCACCTCCACCTTCCAGCAGAACACCGCGGCGCTGGCCGCCGCCAAATACGTCAAGCGCCTCGCCCCGCACATCAAGACCGTCATGGGCGGCGCCAACTGCGACGCCGAGCAGGGCGCCGCCGCCCACCGCAACTTCGGCTTCCTGGACTTCGTGGTCCGCGGTGAGGGCGAGGCCGCCTTCCCGCAGCTCCTCACCGCCCTCGACGAGGGCACCGAGCTGTCCGCCGTCCCCGGGCTGTGCCACCGGCAGGCCGACGGCACCAGCACCGCCAACCCGATGAGCACCAGCCCGCTGCCGCCCGCCACCATCCTCCCGCCCGACTACAGCGGCTACTTCGAGCGGCTGGCGTCCTCCGTGGCGCGCAACTGGGTGGAGCCCAAGCTCGTCGTCGAGGGGGCCCGCGGCTGCTGGTGGGGCGAGAAGCACCACTGCACCTTCTGCGGCCTCAACGGCTCCTTCATGCAGTTCCGCAGCAAGAGCCCCGACACCTTCCTCGAAGAGATCATGGACCTGGCCCGCCGCCACCGGGTGCTGGACATGTACCTCGTCGACAACATCCTCGACATGGGCTACCTCACCACCGTCCTGCCCCGCATCATCGACAGCGGCTACGACCTGCGGATGCACATCGAGATCAAGGCGAACATGCGCCGGGCCCAGCTGCGCACCCTCGCCGAGGCCGGAATGATCTACGTCCAGCCGGGCATCGAGAGCCTGAACAGCCGGGTGCTCGACCTGATGGACAAGGGCGTGAGCGGCTGTCAGAACGTCCGGATGCTCCGCGACGGAGCCGAGACCGGACTCTCGGTCTGCTGGAACTACCTCCACGGCTTCCCCGGTGAGACCGCCGCCGACTACGAGCCGGTGATCGCCCAGATACCGGCCCTGGAACACCTCGACCCGCCGGTCGACCTGTCCGCCCGCATCGCGATCGAACGCTTCAGCCCGTACTTCAACCGGCCCGAACTCGGCTTCACCGGCCTGCGCCCCGAGGAGCACTACCGCTTCACCTACGACCTGCCCGAGTCCGAACTGCTCGATCTGGCCTATGTCTTCGAGGCACCCGAACGCGGCATCACCGAGCCCACCGTCACCGCGCTCAACGACGCCCTCGGCGCCTGGAAGAAGCACCACGCGGACGCCCGGCTCACCCACGCCGACCTCGGCGACCGCATCGTGCTGGTCAGCCGCCGGCGCGCCTTCGACTGGGGCGCCATGGAACTCACCGAGCCGCTGGAGACCGCGGCCTTCCGGCTCCTCGACCAGCCGCACGCCCCCGCCGCCCTGATCCGCAAGCTCGCGGCGCGGCTGCCGGCCCACCCCGTCGACGCGACCGCCGTCCACGCCCTGCTCCAGCACTGGGTGACGCTCGGCCTGGTCTTCACCGACGGCGGCCAGTACGTCCATCTGGCACCGGCGGCCGTCAACGAGGACCTGCTGCGGCTCGACTACATGCGCCACACCCATGCCGCCCCCGCCCCGCAGGAACAGCCGGACGACGCCGCCCGCGCCGTCGCCCACGTCTGACGCCGGTCCACGAGGAGACACCATGCACCGCACCGCCACCCCCACCGGGCCGACGCTCAGCGCCTGGCGGGACTACGACGAAGCCGCCTGCGCACTGCCCGGCATGAGCCTGGGCACCCTCATTCCGGCCGGCCCGCCGACGGAACAGGCCGACCGGCTGTGGGAACTCGGGGTACGCCGGGTGCGGTTCGCCGAGGAGATCGACCTGACCGCGGTCGACGAGCTCGGCGCCGCCGCGCACGCCGTCCAACGGCTCTGCCTGATCCGCGACTTGACGGCCCGCGCGGTCCTGGTGCAGTGGCAGCTGCGCCTGCCCGCGGAGCCCGACGACGGCTGGCGCGACCTCAGCCACCTCCAGCCGCCCGGGACCCTCACCGGCCCCGCCGACCCGGCGGCCGCGCTCGCCCAGTGGCGCAGGGAGCACTACCTCTGCAAATGCCTGTGGCGCCAGGGCCCGGGGTTCGTCCAGATCCGCGACCGCCGGTGGGGCGAGCTGCGCCGCTTCACCGCGGACGAGCCCGCATACCGGGAGGCGATCGACAAACTGGCCTACGGCGCCCCGCAGTCGGACGTGCCCGCCGCCATCACCGCCGACTTCCTGGCGGAACGGCTGATCGCCCGCACCGGACCGCTGTTGTGGTGGCTGCCCTACCGGGTGAACCGGTGGCTCCAGGAGGCGATGGCCATCTGAACCCGGGCCGGGCGCCGCCGCGGGCCACAGTCAGGGCGCGCTGGGCGTCTTCTGGCGGCGCTCCTCGGGCATCTGCTGCTCGAACCAGACGACCTTGCCCGTGCTCAACCGCGTCGCCCCCCAGCGCTGGGCCAGCTGGTCGACCAGGAACAGGCCGCGCCCGCCCTCGTCACCCGCCTGCGCGCGCCGCATCCGGGGCACCTGCGGTGAATCGTCGCCCACCTCGCACCGCAGCACATCGGTGCGCAGCAGCCGCAGCGCGATCGGCCGGGAGGCGTAGCGCACCGCGTTCGTCACCACCTCGCTGACCATGAGCTCGGTCGCGTCGAGCATCGAGTCCAGCCCCCAGCGGTGCAGTGCCCGGCGGGTCAACTGCCGTGCCCGGCCCGCCGTTTGGGGCTGCGGGCTGAGGAACCAGTACGCGACATTGAGCGGCGGGAACCCGTCGAACCGGGCGGCGAGCAGCGCGACATCGTCGTCCAGGCTCTCCGGTTCCAGGATGTTCAGCACCGCGTCGCAGAGCATGTCCAGCGGCGGGGACCCGAACGCGTCGGCGGCGGCCTGCAGACGGGCGCGCAGCAGCTCCACCCCCGCCCAGACATCCCGCTCCCGGGACTCGACCAGGCCGTCGGTGTACAGCAGCAGGGTCGCTCCGGTGGGCGCGGGCATCTCCACCGATTCGAAGGGGACGCCGCCCACCCCGATCGGCGCGCCGGGCGGGATCTGCAGCACCTCGCCGAAGCCGTCCGGGTGCAGCAGCACCGGGGGCGGATGGCCCGCGTCGGCGATCAGCAGCCGCTGCGCTATCGGGTCGTAGATGGCGTAGAGGCAGGTCGCCATGTGCTCGCTGCCCAGGCGCTGGGCCTGCTCGTCGAGGTGATGCAGCACCTCCTCCGGCGGCAGGTCGAGCCCGGCGAGGGTCTGCACGGTGGTACGCAGCTGGCCCATGATCGCGGCGGAGGTCATGGAGTGGCCCAGGACGTCGCCGACGACCAGCGCGACGCGGTTGCCGGGTAGCGGAATCGCGTCGTACCAGTCGCCGCCCACCTGGGCGGTGTCGGCAGCCGGCAGATACCGGCTCGCCAGCCGCACGCCCGTGGTCCGGGGCAGCGACGAGGGCAGCATCGTCAGCTGGAGCGCGTCCGCCATGGAGGCCTCATGGCCGGACACCTTCGCCTTGTCGATGCCGAGCGCGGCATGGGTGGCCAGCTGCGAGGCGACGAGCAGATCGTCCTCCGTGAAGGCGGGCCGGCCGGCCCCGCGCAGCAGGGCGACGGTGCCCAGGACGTGCCGGCGGCCGTACAGCGGGGCGACGATCAGCCGCCGGCCCGGTGCGGTGGTCGCCGGCAGGCTCGCCACCGGCTCCAGCAGGGCGGTCACCGTGGGCACGAGCCCGGGGGCGTCGCCGAACACGGGCCGCCCGGCCAGCAGGATCCCGACGAACCGTCCGCTCACCGTCAGCGGTGCGAACTCGGCGGCCCCCGCAGGCGCCTCGGTGACCGAAGCCTCCGGCCCCTGGGCCATGCTGTGCAGCCGCAGGACGCTCGGTTCGGCCGGCTCCGCCTCCCCGCTCGGCAGCGGGTCCCGCAGATGGACGAGGATCGCGTCGGCGAACGCGGGGATCGCCGCCCGGCACAGTTCCCCCAGCGTCTCGTCCCGGTCGCTGCCCCATGCGATCCGCCGCGTCGCGGATTCGAGGTACCGCAGACGGTCGGTCTGTGCCTCGGGGCCACGCTCCGCTTCCCCCCGGGCACCCTCCGCAGGGCGCCCTCCGGATCCGGCGGGGAGCCTGCCGGGTCCGTGGTCGGGGGTACGGGGCTCCATCACTCGTGGGTGTCCGTCACTCGTGGGTGTCCGTCCGGTGGGTGCCAGGACGTACCGGGCGGCCTCAGTCGCGCCGCCGGCAGCGCAGGAAGAGCTGCTCCTCGGGCGGTACGTCCGAGATCGCCGGGGCGTAGGTGTACGAGGTCTCCTCGACGACCCCGAAGTCCGCCGCCTCGATGACCTTGCGCAGGTCCTCCCGCAGATAGCCGGACACCCGGATGGTGTTGCCGAGGAACGGCATCGTGAAGTAGTCGACGTCGGCCTCCACCATCGCGAGCGCGAACAGGCCACCGGGGACCAGCAGGTCGTGGATCGTGTGCAGCGCGAGGGGGATCTCGGCACGCGGCAGCATCAGCAGGGAGAAGAACGCCGCGACCGCGTCGAAGCGGCCCAGGTCGTGCGGGCCGCCGGGCGCCAGGTCGGCGATGTCCAGCCGGTGGAACGTTGCATCGGGCACATATTTACGGGCGAGCTCGACCATCCCACGGGACAGATCGACGCCGACCACCTCGCACCCCGCGTCCACCAGCTGCCGGGCGGTCGGAAGGCCGGTGCCGCAGCCGAGGTCGAGTACGCGGGAGCCGCCGGGCAGCGAGCGGATCAGCCACTCGCCGGCCGCGAGCTGTCCCTCCTTGAACGGGAACGCCTCGTCATAGCGGTCACCGATCGCATCGAACGCCTCGGCCTGCCCCTCGCGGTCGGGCCGTACGTCCTCGCCACCGGTCTCGTCGCTCCCGTAACCGGTCTCCAGGAATCCGTCGCTCACGAATTACGCCTCTTCACGTGCGTCTATTCGATTACTTCCATCATGCACCCCACCCCGGCCCACGGCCCGTACGGAGGGCGTACGGGGCTACGGTCCCGGGGCGGGCGACCCAACGACCGCGGGCGGGCACCCGGCCTGTACGGCCGGAGCCCGCCCGACGGGAACGGTCCCGGTCAGCGGTCGCTGAGCATGCCGGCGCGCAGCTTGGTCAGGGTGCGGGTGAGCAGACGGGAGACGTGCATCTGGGAGACGCCGAGCTCGGCGCCGATCTGGGACTGGGTCATCTCCTGCCCGAAGCGCAGCTCGATCAGCTGGCGCTCCCGCGGGTCGAGCTCCTGCAGCAGCGGCGCGAGGGCGTGCAGGTCCTCGACGGTCCCCATGGCCGGATCCTCTTCGCCCAGGACATCGGCGAGGGCACGACGCTGGTGGGAGGGGTCGGGATCGGTGGGGGTGTCCAGCGAGCCGGCGCAGTAGCCGTTGGCCGCGACGATCCCCTCGATCACCTCGTCCTCCGACAGGTCCAGATGGGCGGCGAGTTCCTGGACCGTGGGGTCGCGGTCGAGCTGGACATGGAGCTCTTCCTTGGCCTTCGCCAGATCGCTGCGCAGCTCCTGCAGCCGGCGCGGGACGTGCACCGCCCAGCCGGTGTCGCGGAAGAAGCGCTTGATCTCGCCGAGGATGTAGGGCACGGCGAAGGTGGAGAACTCGACCTCACGGGAGAGGTCGAAGCGGTCGATGGCCTTGATCAGTCCGATCGTGCCGACCTGGATGATGTCTTCCATGTCGTCGCCACGATTGCGGTAGCGACGCGCGACGTAGCGCACCATCGACATGTTCATCTCGATGAGCGTGTTCCGCGCGTACTGGTACTCGTGCGTGCCCTCGTCGAGGAACTGCAGCCGGTCGAAGAACTGCTTCGACAGCTCCCTCGCGTCCCTCGGGGCCACCGCGCTGGGGCACTCCACCTCCGGCAGTTCTGCGGCCAGGTCGGAGTGCTGCTCGGTTGTGGTGTCGTTCACGACGGTGGTCATCATGCCTCCCTGCGCGTCCGGCACACGCGAACGCACAGCGGCCGCCTACCCAGCAAGAACACTCCTATGCGGGTGACTTGCCAGTTCAACGCCCTGTGACGCTCGGACCTCGGGAAGCGCCCCGTCTCAGACACCGAAATGATCGGGGTCGGCCGCCGCCCAGTCCGCGGCCCAGTCCTGCGGCGGGTCCGCCGGCAACTCGCCGGGGCGCAGCCAGTCGTAGAGCTCCTCGTACGACCGGACGGTGAGCGGATCGATCCGCCGGTGCAGCATCCAGGGCCGCAGGCCGTCCGGATTCCGGACGCCCATGGAGCCCATGATCTGCAGGGCGCTGTGCACCGTTGCCTTCTGGAACCTGTGCACGCGCGCGGACTTGTCACCGACGTCCAGGGCCCGGCCCCGGCGCGGATCCTGGGTCGCCACTCCGACCGGGCAGGTATTGGTGTGGCAGCGCTGTGCCTGAATACAACCGACGGCCATCATCATGGCGCGTGCCGCATTCGTGTAATCCGCCCCCTGCACCAGGCGCTTGACCATATCGGCGCCGGTGGCGACCTTTCCGCTCGCGCCGATTTTGATGCGGTCCCGCAGTCCGCAGCCGACCAGTGCGTTGTGCACGGTGATCAGGCCTTCGGTCAGCGGGGCACCGAGATGGTCGGCGAATTCCAGGGGAGCGGCCCCGGTGCCGCCCTCCGCGCCGTCGACGACGAGGAAGTCCGGGGTCACCCCCTCCTCCCGCATGGCCTTGCAGACCGAGAGGAACTGCCGTCTCGAACCGACACACAGCTTGAACCCGACGGGTTTGCCGCCGGCCAGCTCGCGCATCCTCGCGAGGAAATGGACCAGCCCACGCGGGGTGGAAAACGTCCGGTGATAGGGCGGGGACTGCACCGTGCGACCCTGGGGCACCTCGCGTACCCGGGCGATCTCGGCATTGACCTTGCCACCCGGCAGCACACCGCCGATGCCCGGTTTGGCGCCCTGGGATATCTTCAGCGAGATGCACCTGATGTGCTCGTGAGCGGCCTTTTCGGCGAACTCGGACGGCGCGAATTCCCCGTCGGCGGTGCGGCATCCGAAATAGCCGGTCCCGATCTCCCAGATGAGATCGCCACCGTGCCGCAGGTGGTACTCGGACAGTCCGCCCTCACCGGTGTCATGCGCGAAACCGCCCATGGCGGCCCCTTTGTTCAGGGCGAGCACGGCGTTGGCGGAAAGCGACCCGAAGCTCATCGCCGAGACGTTCAGCAACGCCATGTCATACGGCTTGGTGCAGTCGGGTCCGCCGATCCGCACCGTGGGCGGCTGCTCGGGCACCGGCTCGGGCGCCATGGACGGCACCAGATATTCGTACCCGGTGGCATAGACGTCCCGTTCGGTACCGAAGGGCTCCTCCGCGTCGACGCCTTTGGCGCGTTCGTACACGAGGGTGCGGACATCACGGTCGAAGGGCCGGCCGTCGAAGTTGCGCTCGATGAAGTACTGCTGCAATTCCGGCCGGAGCGCCTCCAGCGCAAAGCGCAGATGCCCGATGACCGGGTAATTGCGCAGCACGGAGTGGCGGCGCTGGGTCAGATCGGCCACCCCGAGCACGCCGAGCGCCAGGAAGAGCACGGCCGGCGGCCCGTACCAGGGCGACCACCGCACCGAGGCGGCCACGAAGCCGACGGCCAGGAGCAGCAGGGCCCCCACCGACAGCTGCCGGGCCCGCTGCGCCACGAGGCGCACGACCCCGTTCACCCGCCGGTGTTCGTGCCGGCCTCCGGCCCGGACGCTGCCCCATCGGGCAGCGAGGCCGCCGCGATCGCAAAGAGCGCCTCCTCGGGGCTGGCGTGCACCGGCATGGACACACTGATCCCGGTGAGGTCGAGCAGCCGCCGGACCTCGGGAGACACCGCGGCCAGCCGCAGACTTCCCTCGACCCGCTTGGTGTCGTTGCCCGCACGGATGAGGACGCTCAGGCCGGAGGAATCCATGAACGGGACGGCCCGCAGGTCGAGCACGAGGTGCTGCCGGCCGTGCACGAGCTGGTTGGCGAGCTGATGATGAAGCAAGGTGCCGGTCTGAGTGTCCAGCTCTCCCTGGACGACCACGACCGCCACCTGCGGATCGATGACGGACACCTCGACGCTCAACTCATCGGTCTTCACCACGCGCCCCTCTCCCCTTGTCCACTGATCAACGGTGGCCTTCGTGTACCCCGTCACCTTCTCTTCAGTCGGAGCGGCACAGGGCGCGGGGCGGGGGAGCGGCAGGTACGTTGCCGTCGATGCACCGGACGACCAACTTCCTTACATCGAAGGGGAGTTGCGGTTAACGCTGGGCGGGCGGCAGGGAAGCGGGCCGGCTGCGGTACGCGCGCCGTCGTTCAGCCCACGTGTACGTGAGGGCGGCGGGCCCGGTCGGGTTCCGCCTCGCGGAGGACCTCGCGGGTGACGGGGGCGACCTCGCCCTGGCCGAACAGGAAGAAGCGCAGGAACTGGGCGAAGGGGTTGCCTTCGGTCCACTCGAAGTAGATGTGCGGCCGATGCCCGGTGGCATCGCGCACATGCAGCAGCAGAGCGGCCAGGGCGTTGGAGACGGCGGGGCTCTCCAGGCAGAGCACGCGGTAGCGGTTGTGCAGCACCTCGCCGCGTACTTGCAGTTCGCTCTCGAACTCGGACGGGTCGCCGATGGTGACCTCGACGAAGATGAAGTCCTCGGACGTGGGGATGTCGTTGTCCGTACGGATCTGCTGGAGCTTGTCGCGGTACTCGGCGACATCGCGCTGGTCGGGCTCGTTCGCGATGAAGCGGATCTTGCGCTGGGCGATGTCGCGGATGAACCGCTGGGCGATGTCGTCGAGCACCACGCTGGTCACCCGCAGCTCGAAGGAGCGGGCGAGGCGGGAGAGGAACGACAGCAGGATGATGCCGGTGATGAAGCAGGCGCCGATCTTGACGCCGTCGGGGCGCTCGATGATGTTCGCGATCGTGGTGTAGACGAACACCACGGCGATCACGGCGAAGGCGATCCACCAGCCGTGCTCACGGGCGCGCCGGGCGGCGAGGGTCACCGCGATCGCGGCGGAGCTGATCAGGACCAGGACGCCGGTGGCGTAGGCGCCGCCCTGGGCGTCCACGTTGGCATCGAAGAGCCAGGTCACGAGGAACGCGATCAGGGTGAAGACCAGCACCATCGGGCGCACGGCCCGGGCCCAGTGGGGCGCCATGCCGTAGCGCGGCAGATACTGCGGCATCAGGTTGAGCAGGCCGGCCATGGCCGAGGCGCCGGCGAACCACAGGATGGCGATGGTGGACACGTCGTAGACGGTGCCGAAGGCGGAGCCCAGATACTCATGGGCCAGATAGGCCAGCGCGCGCCCATTGGCCGAACCCCCGGGCTGGAACGCTTCCTTGGGGATGAGCAGGGTCGTCACGAAGCTGGTGATGATGAG
Organism: Streptomyces sp. 2323.1; assembly: GCF_900221035.1. NCBI lineage: Bacteria > Bacillati > Actinomycetota > Actinomycetes > Kitasatosporales > Streptomycetaceae > Streptomyces > Streptomyces sp. 2323.1. The sequence continues at coordinate 7,558,796 of NZ_LT907981.1, forward strand.
GAAGACGCTCATGATGACGGCAGCGGTGGTGAGCAGCTTCTTCGCCCCGCGGATCCGCCCCACCGGCCGTTCCTCGGTGTCAGCTGCGTCGCCCTCGATATGGGGCATGACCGCCACGCCGGTCTCGAAGCCGGACAGGCCCAGCGCCAGCTTCGGGAAGACCAGCAGTGCCACTCCGATCATCGCCAGGACGTTGCCGTGCTCGGCGGTCAGCGCCTGCGACCAGTCGGGGATGACCTGCGCGGCGGTGAGCACATGCCACAGCGCGACGACGACCACGACCGCGTTGAGCCCCAGATAGAGGGCCACGAGGACGACCGCCACCCCGATCGCCTCCAGGAAGCCCTTGAGGAACACCGCACCGAGCAGGGCGATCAGGACCAGCGTGATGACCAGTTGCTGGTGCTGCAGGGCGTTGCTGACGTGCGGGTTCTCCACCAGGTGGGTGGCGGCGTCGGCCGCCGACAGGGTGATGGTGATGAGGAAGTCGGTGGCGGCGAAACCCAGCAGGGTCAGGACGAACAGCTTGCCCTTCCAGAAGGTCAGCAGCCGCTCCAGCATCGCGATCGACCCCTGGCCGTGCGGACTCTCCTCGGCCACCCGCCGGTAGACCGGCAGCGCCCCGGCGAGCGTCACCACGACCAGCACGACGGTGGCCACCGGCGACAGCAGTCCCGCGGCCAGAGCGGCGATGCCCGGCTGATAGCCGAGGGTGGAGAAGTAGTCCACACCGGTCAGACACATCACCCGCCACCACCGCTGGCCCTGTACGACCCCCTGGGGAGTGGCGTGCGGACCGGAGTGGTGCTTGGCCATGTCGGCCAGCCCCTCCAGCATCCACGCCCGGAAGCGATGCCGCACTGCGGTCCCGGACGAACCGGCAGGGGCGGAGGCGGCCATCGTGTGCTCCTGTCGTACCGCGAAAGGATCCAGCCATCTACGCGACGGCCAGGTCAGGGTATGCATTGACACCGTGCCCACCATGGTGTTCGCGGACGTGGCGGCCGCGTGTCCACCGGAGTGGTGGCACCGGAGCGGTGGCACGGACTCCGGAGAGACGCCGGGCGCGGCGAGGCGGGCGCCGTGGTGGCCGGGCCCCGCTCAGGTCCCCCCGGGGGGCAGGATGCTTCCCGCCCTCGGTCGCGCGTCCCCCTGGCCCTCGGGTGCCGACTCACCGGCAAAAGCGTCAACAGGCCGGGGAAGAGGGGGAGTTGCTCCCCTGCGCCGACGCCGCGCCCGCGGCTCCGAAGCGGACCACCGCATCCCCCCACCCCTCGGAGGTTACCGAGGGGAAACCTCAGATCTCACGCAAACCTTGCAGCTCAGCGTTGATCCGCCACCCGAACGGTGCCAGGGTTTCGGGAATTCCCTGCACACCACAGCGAAATCCTGGAGGCCGTATGGCTGTCCGTCGTGCCGCTGTCGCCGCCGCGTCCGCGGCAGCGCTCAGTCTTTCCCTGCTGGCCACGTCCTGCAGTGCCGGTGGGACCGCGGCCGCCGCCGAGTCCACGCCGCCGGCCCCCGCGAAGAAGGCGGTCGCCACCGGCAGCGGCGGCGCGGTGTCCAGCGTCAACCCGTATGCCTCCCGCGCGGGGCTGGAGGTGCTGCGCAAGGGGGGCAACGCCGTCGACGCGGCGGTGGCAACCGCTGCAGCGCTCGGCGTGGTCGAGCCGTACTCCGCGGGAGTGGGGGGCGGCGGCTACATGGTCTACTACGACGCCAAGGCCAAGAAGGTGCGCACCATCGACGGCCGGGAGACCGCGCCGGCCGCCATGCGCGCGGACTCGTTCCTCGACAAGGCGACCGGTAAGCCACTGCCGACCGAGGACGCGATCAACTCGGGGCTGTCGGTCGGTGTCCCGGGCACGCCGGCCACCTGGGACAAGGCACTCAAGAGCTGGGGCACGGTCTCCCTGGCGAAGGCCCTGCGCCCGGCCACCCGGATCGCCGACGACGGCTTCGTGGTCAACAAGGAGTTCCGGGCCCAGACGGCCATGAACGAGAAGCGCTTCCGGGACATCAAGTCCACCTCGGACCTGTTCCTGCCCAAGGGCGAGCTCCCGGTGGTCGGCTCCCGCTTCCGCAACCCCGACCTCGCCCGGACCTACCGCCAGCTCGCCGGGGAAGGCGTGGACGCGCTCTACCACGGCAGCATCGGCCGCGATGTGGCGCGGACCGTCCAGAAGCCGCCCATGGCACCCGGCGCCCACCACCAGGCCCGGCCCGGCCTGATGAAGCCGGGCGACCTCGCCCGCTACACGACCGAACGCCGCGACCCGACCCGGATCAAGTACCACGGGCTGGACGTCTACTCCATGGCGCCGTCCTCCTCGGGCGGCACCACGGTCGGCGAGGCGCTGAACATCCTGGACAACTTCCACCTCTCGAAGGCCGACAAGACGCAGGCCCTGCACCACTACCTGGAGGCCAGCCGGATCTCGTTCGCGGACCGCAACCGCTGGGTGGGCGACCCGGCGTTCTCGGATGTGCCCACCAAGCCTCTGCTCGCCAAGGAATTCGCCAAGAGCCGGGCCTGCCTGATCCGTTCCGACAAGGCACTGACCAGCCCGCTGGCCCCGGCGGACCCCCGCCACCCGGACGCGGGCTGCCAGGGCAGGACCGGGAGCAAGCAACCGCACGAGGGGCCGTCGACCACACATCTGGTCGCCGCGGACCGCTGGGGCAACGTCGTCTCCTACACCCTGACGATCGAGCAGACCGGTGGCTCGGCCATCACCGTGCCCGGCCGCGGATTCCTGCTCAACAACGAGCTGACCGACTTCGACTTCGCGCCCCTCACCAAGGGGACGCCGGACCCGAACCTGCCGGGCCCGGGCAAGCGTCCGCGCAGCAGCATGTCGCCGACGATCGTCCTGCGGGACGGCAAGCCGATGATGGCCGTCGGTTCGCCGGGCGGCGCCACGATCATCACCACCGTGCTGCAGACCCTGGTCAACCGTCTTGACCTCGGCATGTCGCTGCCCGCCGCGGTCGCCGCACCACGTATCTCGCAGCGGAACGCGGCACAGACGGAAGCCGAGCCGGCCTTCCTCGACTCTCCCGAACGCAAGAAGCTGGAGGCGCTGGGGCACCGGTTCGTCCTGGCCCCGAAGGCCTTCACCCCCTCACCGGAGATCGGGGCGGTGGCCGCGCTGGAGTTCCTGCCCGGCGGCAAGATCACGGCGGTGGCCGAACCCAAGCGCCGTGGCGGCGGCTCGGCCATGGTGCTCCACGAATCCCGCTGACGCCCGGCCGTCCCCTTCTGCGCCATGCCGCGGAGGGGGACGGCGCCGCCTTCCGAGGTGTCTGACCAGCCCTCGCGGCCTCAGACACCGGCCGGCAGCCCGAGCGCGACCCTCGGGGCCAGCCGGGCCGCTGGCCGACGCACCAGGATGTTTTGCTCCCGATACGGCGCACCGGCCGGGTGCGCAACTGCCGCCGTATCACCAGACCGACGACCACCACCGCTATGACGAGCGTGGCCTCGCCGTTCGTGCTCTGCATGTGCCAACTCCCCCTTGTGGCACTGCGCCGGGGCGGCAGTGCGGAGCGGTTATCGTGCGCGAATGGCGTGGGGTTGGGGGCGGGGTTACGGAGGCGAAGGCTGCCGGGGGCCGGTGGTCGGGGGCCCGCGAGCGTCGGCTGCCCGGGAGCGCCTCCCCACGATGCGTGCCCATCCGTCCGCCGTCGGCGGAACAACCGGTGACCGGCATGACGGGCTGTCAGCATGGCCCGATGGGGAATGACACCGCAGTACGCCGACTGGACCTGGGGTATATCGTCCGGCCCGCCTCGGAGACCGGCGGCCCGCTACCGCGGGTGGAGCCCGTGCTGGCCTACTTGGTCCGGCATGACCAGGGACTGCTCCTCTTCGACACGGGAATCGGTCACGCGGACCCCGAGACCGAAGCGCACTACCGGCCTCGGCGCCGGTCGTTGCAGGACGCCCTGTCGGCGGCCGGAGTCACGCTCGCCGACATCTCGCTGGTGGTGAACTGCCATCTCCACTTCGACCACTGCGGAGGCAATCCCTTGCTGGGCGGCAAGCCGATTCTGGTGCAGGAGGTGGAGCTGACCACCGCCCGCCGGGGCGACTACACGTTCGACGAACTCATCGACTTTCCCGGCGCCTGCTATGAGGAATTCACCGGCGAGGCCGAGGTCCGGCCGGGCATCTGGATCCTCCCGACGCCCGGACACACCGACGGGCACCAATCCCTGGTGATCCGGCGAGGCGACGGCACCGTGATCCTGGCCGGCCAGGCGTACGACCGCGCATCCGAGTTCGCCGCGGACCACCTCGCCCGCCACGCTGCACCGCACGCTCCGGACGTACCGCTGCCCACCCCTCGGTGGTGGGACCGCCTGGCTGCCCTCGACCCACGACGCGTGCTCTTCGCCCATGACTGCGCGGTCTGGGAACCGCCTGCCGGCTGATAGCTGCCGACAGGCGCGCAGGCCCCCGAAGCACGGCTCGATCCGCCTGCTTGGGTACGCTCCTCCTCAGGAGGTTCGGCAGCGGTGAACACGAGACGGTACGTACGAGCAGGTGGCGCCATGGCGCATCTCCTGCTGGTCGTGGTGCTCGCGCTCGGCGTCTTCGTGATGCATACCGTCGGGCATCCGGATGGGACCGCTGGGTCCAGTGGCCACGCCGCGGCAGGCCACACCACCGGCATGGCCGCGATGTCCCGGCCCCCTGCCGCCGCCGACACCCCGACGCGCCAGGCACCGCCCACCCGCTCCGCCCACTCCGGGACTTCCACTTACTCCGCGACTTCCGCACACTCCGGGACTTCCACCGACGACCCGCCCTCGCACTACGCTCCCGGACCCGGCACGGGCATGAACATGGCCTCGCTGTGCAGCGCCGTGCTCGGCACCTGGGCGCTCGCGATACTGCTGGGCGCGGCACTCACCCGGACGCCCGGATGGCTGGCGGACCACCTGGCGAAGGCCGTCGTGCTGCTGCGGCCCAACCCTCCACCTCGCCCACCTGATCTCACCCGGTTGTCCGTCCTGCGGATCTAGGCCGACCCGCCCTCGCGGCCGCGCACTGTGCGCGGCCTGCGAAGCCGCGTACGCGCCACCTATCTGTACGACCGACAACATGAGGTGTATCGACATGAGTTCCCTCCAGCGCACCGTCCGACGTCCCCTGAACCGCCGCCTCGCGGCCGTGGGGGTCCTCGCTTCGGGAGTCCTGCTGCTCGCCGCGTGCGGCAGCAACGATGGGTCGAGCGGCACGGATCACGGGAGCACGAGTGCGCCGTCCGCCGCGAAGAAGTCCGGGGCGAACCCCGCCCCGGGGGCGTCCAACGACGCGGACGTCACCTTCGCGCAGAGCATGATCCCGCACCACCAGCAGGCCGTCGAGATGGCCCGACTGGCCGATGGCAGGGCCTCCGACACGGAGATCAAGACCCTGGCGGCGGCGATCGAGAAGGCCCAGGGCCCCGAGATCACGACCATGCGGGGATGGCTCAAGGCGTGGGGCGCCCCGGCGTCGTCCGCGCACAGCATGCCCGGTATGGACCATGGTTCCGGCGGCATGGACCACGGTTCCGGCGGCATGTCCGGGATGATGTCCGCGAAGGACATGACGGACCTCAAGGCCGCCAAGGGCACGGGCTTCGACAAGAAGTTCGCGCAGATGATGATCGGCCATCACAACGGCGCGATCACCATGGCCAAGGACGAGCAGCGCAACGGCCGCAATGCGACCGCCAAGAAGCTCGCCGGCAACGTCATCAAGAACCAGACCGCCGAGGTCGCGAAGATGAACAAGATCCTCGACCGGCTCTGATCACCGCACCTGCGCACGCCGTTGCGGGCCTGTCACCGGCAGGCCCGCAACGGCCCCGCACCCGGGCCGCACCGCTGTCGCCCGCCGCCTGCCCGCTCGGCGCCCCCGCCGGGGAACACCTCCGGATCGGCGCCCTCGCCAGAACCGGGGAAAACCCCTCGCGCCCATGTCGCCTCATCGGCTACACAGACGCCGTGCCCGAATCCTTTCCGCTTCGCCCCGTCACTGATGCCGAGTTCGAGACCTGGGCCCGCGTCATCGCCAACACCTACGGCGATGACCGGTCCGACGAAGAAATCGCCCGGGAACGCGCAACTGTCGAGCTGGACCGCACCCTTGCGGCATTCGACGGTGACCTCCCCGTTGCCGGGACCGCTGCCTACACCCGCTCGCTGACGGTCCCCGGGGCCGTGCTTCCGGTGGCGGGGGTCACCTGGGTCGGTGTGGCCCCCACCCACCGCCGCCGCGGCATCCTCACCGCGATGATGCGCAAACAGCTCACCGACCTGCACGAGTGCGGCCGCGAGCCGATTGCGGCACTGCGTCCCGCCGAGGCCGGCATCTACGGGCGGTACGGCTACGGCCCGTCCTCCCGTGGGGCTCAACTGCGCGCCGAAAAGCGTGCCATGGACTTCCGCCCCGGCACGGATTTCGGGGCGGGAAGCATCCGGCTTCTGGGTCGCGAGGAGGCCCGTCCGCACATCGAGACGGTGTATGAGCAGGTGCGCCTCCGCACGGTCGGCTGGCCCGCCCGCGCCGAACGCGCCTGGGACAGCCGCCTCGACGACGAGCCGCAGGCCCGCGGCGGCGCCGGCGCTCTGCGGTACGCCGTGCACCGGGAACCGGACGGCCGGGCAACCGGCTACGCGCTCTACCGGCTCAAGAGCGCACGGGACATCTTGGGCGCGAACGCGAGCGCCGTGCAGGTCGTGGAGCTGGCGGCGGTCTCCCGGCAGGGATACGCCGCACTGTGGCGCTTCCTCGCCGGAATCGACCTGGTGCCGTGGATCGAGTACGAGGCCGCGGTGGACGAGCCCCTCCCGCACCTGCTGACCGACCCGCGGGCAGTGCGCACCACCGAAGTGGACCGTCTGTGGGTACGCCTCGTCGACGTCGACCGCGCTCTGGCGGGGCGTCGGTACACCACGGCGCTGGACGTCGTCCTGGACGTCCAGGACAGCTTCTGCCCGTGGAACGCCGGCCGCTACCGGTTGCAGGCGGACGGCGACACAGCCGGCTGCGCCCGCACGGCTGCCGCCCCCGACCTGCGGATGACCTCGGCCGAGCTCGGCGCGGCCTTCCTCGGCGGCACCACACTCACCGCACTCGCGGCCGCGGGACTCGTACAAGAACTCCGGCCGGGCGCACTGGCACACGCCTCCACTGCCTTCCGCGGCGACCGGGAACCGTTCTACCCCGGGGGCTGGGCCTTCCCTGCCTACTGAGACCCGTGCGCTGTGAGGCGTGCGCCGCCCCGACGGCGCGAGCGGCTACGCCTCGGGGGCGATGAGGCTGCGGAGCAGGGGAGCCGCGAGCCGCACGATGTCCTCCACGTCGGCCTCGGCCAGGTCGGGCAGGTGCAGCAGATGGCGCTGGCTGGCGATGCCCATCATCATCGCGCCGAACAGCGCGGCGCGCAGCCGGGCATCGGGGGTGTCGATGGTGGCGGCGAGATGGTCGGTCACCTCCGCGGTCACATGCCGGCGCAGCAGCTCCGCGGCGTCCTCACTCGTCATGCTGGTCCGCAGGAGCACGGCCATGGGGCTGTCCTGATCCGCCGCCCAGTTGTCCAGCATGCCCCGCAGACGGTTCTCCACTGTGTGGCCCGGGTTGTCGGTGGTGAGTTCGTCGTGCGGGATGTGCCAGCGGACGGCCTCGCGGAACAGCTCCTGTTTGCTGCCGAAGTACTGAATGACGGACGACTTGTCCACGTCGGCCTCGGCCGCAATGGCACGGATGGTGGCGCGCTCGTAGCCGACCTCTGCGAACTTGCGACGCGCAGCTGCCAGGATGCGCCGACGCGTGCGCTCGCCCTTACGTTCCGGAAGCGCTGCCTCCGCGGCCGGGCCGCGCGCCCCGGTCTCCCGTGGCGCGGCCCGTCCGGGCGCATTCGTCACTGCATCGGCGCAGGTCACAGTCGGTCCCCTTTCCGGTGCCGGGACCTGATGCTACAAGCACCTCCCCGTGGCACCAGGGCCTTGCACCGTGGCTTTCGCCGGCGCGGCCGCCCCCGACCGGCCGTCGCGTACGGCGCCGGGGTGCGCACGGGGCCGCCGAGTGCCGGATCCACGGCCGCCGTGCGCGCTCCCCACCGACCCCGATCCGGCCGGGCCGGTGGCAGGCCGGAGTCGCCCGGCTCAGGAGACCAGCGCCGCCGCGTCCTCCACCAGCCGGTCGAGGTCCGGCAGTGCATGGGCCCGGCGCTGGAGTCCCTGGGCGCGAGACCGGTACGAGCGGTCCTCCAGCACGGTGCGCAGAGCCGCGGACAGCGCCTCGCGGGTGACGTCCTGGGCCTTGATTTGGGTCCCGACGCCCAACTCCTCCAGCCGGCCGGCGTTCTGGGACTGCTCGGCGAACAACGGCACAGCCACCATGGGCACTCCGGCCGTCAGCGCCTCCCGGGTCCCGTTGAAGCCCGCATGCGTCAGGAACAGATCGCTGGACTGGAGCAGGAGTTCCTGCTGGACGAACGACGTCAGATGGACGTTGTCGGCGCGCGGCCCCTCCCACAGCTGAGGATCGCGGTCCGCTCCCAGCGCCACGACACCGGTGACCGGCAGCTCCCCGAGTGTCTCGATGATGGTCTGGAGCAGAGCGGTGGCACCGTCGGAAAACCGGGGAACGTTCGAGCCGAGGGTGGCGAGGACGAGCGGCCGGTCCGTGGGGAGTTGGGCGATGTCCGGGTCGAGGGTGCCGCGCGTCTTCTGCGCCGGAACCCGATAGTGGCGGGCGCCGGGCAGCCGGCTGTCCGTCGGGTAGAAGTCCTCCGGAACGACTCCGGCGCGGAAGGCGCGGAAGGGGTGCCAGGGGTCGGAAACCGGCTCCAGGCCGAATTCCGCACGCTGCCGGTTGAGCTCCTCCGTGACGACCGGATGGGCGTAGGGCGCCATCGGAGCGATGTCCAACGCGCCGTGCGGTATGCCGAGGCGCTCAGCGGCCAGATAGCCGCCGTACTCGGTCGACTCATGGAGGATCAGGTCCGGCTGCCACTCCCGCGCCAGGTCGAGGAGGTCGCGTGCGCAGGGAGCGGCCAACAGCCCGACGAAGGCCGCCGCGAAGAACCCCGGCTCCAGTTCTATCGTCACGGAACCGACCTGCTCCATACCGATCGGACGCTGGAGCGCTCCCCCTTGAAGTACGTCCCCCAGGCCCTTGACGCTCGGCAGCGTGAACGCGGTGAGTCCCCGCTTCTCGATGTGCTCGACCACGGCGGGTCCGGTGGCGACGGCTACCTCATGACCTGCCCGTTGTGCTGCTTCCGCCACCGGTAGCACCAGAGGGGCGAGGTGGGAATAACTCGCCTGTGCAGTGATGAGAATGCGCATGATGCTCCCTCTCCACGCTGCGGTGCGGACGCCACGACGTGCCCCCCACCGCAGGCTTCACGGCCGACTTCAAGAAAATAAACACGTGTTGAGAATCTATCACCCGCATTACGCGACGAGGCCAACGCCCCTGTGGGGAAGGCCTCTTGACCGTGCGGATGTCACCGCGTCCCGTGCCCCCGGCGGGCGGTCCGGCGCGCCGGCCCCGTGGTCTCGGCGGCGCTGAGGTACGTGCTGATGCGGCCACCGGGCGCGGCTCAGGGTGCGGCCCGAACGTGGGAGGCCGGCGCGGCTCAGGGCGAGTGTTCACCGCTGTTGTTCACGCCTCAGTAGGCTTGCGCCTCGGACAAAGGAGCACTGCGCATGAGCTATCGCCTGAAGGCGATCACCCGCGAGGAGCATCTGGCCTTCGTCACTGCCCGGCCCTCGGTGAGTCACATGCAGGTTCCCGCGTGGGGGGACGTGAAGCCGGACTGGCGGGCGGAGAGTCTGGGCTGGTTCGACGAGGGGGGCCGCCTCGTCGGCACTGGACTGGTGTTGTTGCGGCCACTGCCGAAGCTGAAGCGCTACCTCGCTTATCTGCCCGAAGGCCCGGTCATCGACTGGGCCGCACCAGATCTGGAGCAGTGGCTGGAGCCGATGCTTGCCTACCTCAAGTCGCAGCGTGTGTTCTCGGTGAAGATGGGGCCGCCCGTGGTGACCCGCCGCTGGAGCGCCGAGGCGGTCAAGGCTGCGATCGCCGACCCGCAGGCACGGCGGCTGGGGGATGTGGAGGCGACTGCGCGCGAGCCGCGGGCCTTGGGCATCGCCGACCGGCTGCGCCAGATGGGCTGGCAGCAGGCCGAGCTCGACGGCGAGGACGGCTTCGCCGCGGGGCAACCGCGCTACGTGTTCCAGGTCCCCTTCGCCGGGCGGTCACTGGAGGAGGTCCGACGCGACCTCAACCAGCAGTGGCGCCGCAACATCAAGAAGGCGGAGAAGGCCGGCGTCAAGGTGGTCCAGGGTGGTGACGAGGATTTGGTCGCGTTCCATCAGTTGTATGTCGAGACCGCCGAGCGGGACCGGTTCATCCCGCGTCCGCTGGCCTACTTCCAGCGCATGTGGACCGTGTTGAGGGCCGAGGACCCGGACCGTATGCGCCTGTACCTCGCTCATCACGAAGGGGAGATGCTCGCGGCGGCCACGATGCTTACCGTCGGCGAACATGCCTGGTACTCCTACGGCGCCTCCACCAGCCGCAAGCGCGAGGTCCAGCCGAACAATGCTCTTCAGTGGCGGATGATGTCCGATGCCTACGAACTCGGCGCCCGCCGCTACGACTTCCGCGGCATCACCGACACCCTCGAAGAGGGAAACCACCTGCTGGGGCTGCTCCGCTTCAAGGTCGGCACCGGCGGCCAGGCCGTCGAATACCTCGGCGAGTGGGACTACCCGCTGAACAAGGTCCTGCACAAGGCCCTCGGCCTCTACATGTCCCGACGCTGAGCGCAGCCTCGGATGATAGTCGAGGTCACGACGGTGATTGACGAGGTGGTCAAAAGCGCCTACTCGAACCGCGTCGTGTCGCCTGCTCCTCGGCGTACGATGTCGAGTTCGCCGCCGGAGAAGTCGATGACGGTGGTCGGCTCGGTGCCGCAGTCGCCCGAGTCGAGTACCGCGTCCACCACGTGGTCGAGCCGTTCCTTGATCTCCCAGCCCTGGGTCATCGGCTCCTCCTCGTCGGGCAGGAGCAGGGTGCTGGAGAGCAGCGGTTCCCCGAGCTCGGCGAGCAGGGCCTGGGCGACGGCGTGGTCGGGGATCCGGACGCCGACCGTCTTCTTCTTCGGGTGCAGCAGCTGGCGGGGCACTTCCTTCGTCGCCGGGAGGATGAAGGTGTAACTGCCGGGCGTCGCTGCCTTGATCGTGCGGAACACGTCGTTGTCGATGTGCACGAACTGCCCCAGCTGCGAGAAGTTCTGGCACACGAGGGTGAAGTGATGGCGGTCGTCGAGGTTGCGGATCGACCGGATCCGGCCGATGCCGTCCCGGCTGCCCAGCTGGCAGCCCAGCGCGAAACAGGAGTCGGTCGGGTACACGACGAGCGCGCCGGAGCGGATACTGTCCGCCACATTGCCGATGGTGCGTCGCTGGGGATTCTCCGGGTGCACGTCGAAATACTTCGCCATCCGCCGAGTGTAGGTGATCAGGGCATCCGTGCTCCCTCGGCGACGACCGCGGGCTGCTCGGGGGCCGTGCGGCGGGCTGTGCGGTGGGCGGTGGCGCAGGCCGGATCGGCCGGTCCGGGTTCCGGCTGGAGACGTGGAGGGCTGCCATCACACCCGTCCGGGTGGCCCCGCCGGCGCAGGGAATCCACCCCCGCCGTCATCCGGCCGCGCTCAGGATGCGCAGGTCGGGATTGCGATGAGACTGGGGTGCATGGCAGAGCAATCCCGAACGCGGACTCGGTCATCGTCGACGGCTGCCCGAAAGCGGACCAAGGAGTCCGGGAACGCGCCCGGGGCGATGGCTCGCCGTGCTGCTGAATTGCTGCAGGACCTGATCAGCCATCGGGCCGAGGGCGTATCGGCGGTGCGCCGGACCGATCACGGCTGGTGCGTCGAGGTGGACGTGCTGGAGCTGCTCCGCATCCCCGATACCACCAGCCTCCTCGCGACGTACGAGGTGCGGCTCGACGCCGACGGCGAACTGCTGGAGTACTACCGGACCCGCCGCTATCGGCGCGGTGCGGCAGATGAGTGAGCGCACCGCCGCCACCTGCTGAAAGGACACCCCAGATGGGCACCACGACGTATACCGGACTGTCCGGTGAGGTGGTTCCCTGCCCGCCCAGGGCAGGCACGTTGTACGACGTGATGGAGCTCATCCTGGACCGGGGCATGGTCATCGATGTCTTCATACGGGTGTCCCTGGTGGGGATCGAGATCCTCAAGATCGATGCCCGCATCGTGGTCGCCAGCGTCGATACGTATCTGCGGTTCGCGGAGGCGTGCAATCGACTGGATCTGGAGCGGGATTCGGGCAGCGTCACCGTGCCCGAGCTGTTCAGCGGCCAGGCCGCCAAGAGCATCGGAAAGAGCAAGGTCAAGGACGCCGCCCAATCCGTCGGCGAAACCGTCCGCTCCGCGGTGGGCGCGGGCGGCGACTCGGACGAGGAATCCGAGGAGGAGTCGAAGCCGCAGCGGCGTCGGCGCAGTACCGCCCGGACGGGCGCCGCTTCCCGCCGGCGTAAAGAGGAGGACTGAACGCAGTGACAGTGACGGACGAGGGCATCTACGTCTATGGCATCGTCCGGGCCGGTCATCCGTTGCCGCCCGCACTGGGCGGAGTCGGGGACCCTCCGGGGACCGTGGGACGGGTCGAAGAGGGGCGGCTGGCCGCGGTCATCAGTCAGGCACCGCCGCGGCTCCGGGCCCGGCGCCGCGATCTGCTCGCGCACCAGGAACTGTTGCTGGCACTGGCGGAGGACGGGCCGGTCCTCCCGATGCGCTTCGGCATGGTGGCACCGGACGAGTCGGTGATCCGCCGCCAGCTCAGCGAGGCCGAGGACCGTCAGCTGGCCGCACTGGACGGCGTCGCGGGCCGCGTCGAGATCAACGTCAAAGCGCTGCCGGCCGACGAGGCACTGCCCGCGCTCGTCAAGGGCGACGCCACGATCCGCGGACTGCGCGAGGCGGCCCGCCGGCGGCCGAGCTACGAGGCGAACGTCCGCCTGGGCGAGGCGGTGGCGACCGCACTGGCGCGCCGGGCGGCCGAAGCGGGCCGTGACATCGTGCGGGAACTGTCGTCCTCCGCGCATGCCGTCTGCGCCGGGCCGCAGGTCACCGGCTGCCAGGTCAATGTGTCGTTCCTGGTGGACCGTGGCGACGGCGCCGGCTTCGTCGCGGAGGCCGAGCGGCTGGCCCGGCAGCGGGAGGACCGCGTCGTACTGCGGGTGGCCGGCCCCCTGCCGTGTTACAGCTTTCTGGAGCCGCTTCCCTCCGCCGCCCCTCTCGGGGCCTGACATGGGGCTGATCAGCGCAGTGCTCACGCTGCCGCTCGCGCCCGTACGCGGAGTGGTCTGGGTGGCCGATCAACTCGCGCAGGCGGCCGACAACGAGCTGCACGACCCGTCGCTGGTCCGCGCCCGGCTCGCCGCGCTGAACCACGAATTCGAAGCCGGCCACCTCAGCGCCGAGGCGTTCGAACGCGAAGAGGAGCAGCTGCTCGACCTGTTGCACGGGTGCTGACCGGCCGCGTGCCGAAGGAGAGGTGTCAGAACGTGAGGCCGACCGACGTCCCCCTCGCCGCTGCCCCGGGCAGTGGCCGCGCGCCGGGAAGCGTGACCCGATGACCGACGTCGACTACCGCCCGAGCGCTCCGCCCGCCAACGGCCCGGGCACCACCAACCTCGCCGACATCCTCGAACGCGTCCTGGACAAGGGCATCGTCATTGCCGGCGACATCAAGATCGACCTCCTCGACATCGAGCTCCTCACGATCAGACTGCGGCTGTTCGTGTCCTCGGTGGAGACGGCCAGGAAAGCCGGCATCGACTGGTGGGAGACGGATCCCGCGCTCAGCTCCAAGGCCGCGGACAGTGAACTGCGCGCGGAGAACCGGCAGTTGCGCGAACGGGTGGAGGCACTGGAGTCCGGCGACGGCAACGGCTCGACGGACTCCTCCAGGAGGAAGGACGCGGCAGGGACATGACGACGCAGCAGCAGGCCGGAACGCCGGCGAACGGGACGACTGCCGCCGAGACCGCCACCTATGTCTACGCCGTGTGCCGGCAGCTCACGCCGGCCGCGCTGACCGGGCTGCCCGGGCTCGCCGAGGGATTTCCCGTACGGGCGCTGCGGTGCGGGGCTCTCACGGCGGTCGTCCAGCACGTGCCCGCGGCGGAATTCACCCAGGAAGCTTGGGAGCAGCGGCTGTCGGACCGTACGCAGCTCGAACGGTGCGCACGCGCCCACCACGAGGTGGTGGTCGCGGCCGCCGCCTGCGGACCCACGGCACCGCTGGCGCTCGCCACCCTCTACCGGAGCGACGAGCGCGCACGTCAGGCCCTCGGGGAGGACGCGGCCCGTTTCACCGCGGTGCTGGACCGCATCGAGGGACAGGCCGAGTGGGGGGTGAAGGTCTCGCTTCCCGCCGGTGCTCCCCGACCGTCCGACCAGACGCCTCCGGACGGTCCGCAGGGCAGCGGGAAGGCCGGCGCGGGCCGTGCCTATCTGGAACGCAAGCGAGGGCTCCATCAGGCACGGGAGCAGCGCCACGACCGTGCGCTGCAGACCGCCGAAGACGTCGATGCCGCGCTGAGCCGGCTGGCCACCGCGGCCCGCCGGCTCCGTCCGCACGGGCAGGAGATGACCGGGGCCGCATCCCGGCGGCAGATCCTCAATGCCGCGTACCTGCTCCCGCACGACCGCGCGGAGGAACTGGCCGAGGCGGTGGAGACCTGGCGCACGCGGACCGGAGCACAGATCGAGCTGTCCGGCCCCTGGGTGCCGTACTCCTTCGTCGGGGAGGTGTGAGCGTGTCCGCGCACGCACACGCGCCCGTGCCCTGGGACACGCCCGGCCCGCTCGCCGGACCCCTCGGTGTGCCGCTCGTCGACCTGCTGGACCGGGTGCTCTCCACGGGGGTCGTGGTGAGCGGGGACCTGGTCATCGCCATCGCGGACGTGCCCCTGGTGCGGCTCTCCCTGCACGCGCTGCTGTCGTCGGTCAGTGAGCGGATGCCCGCGCCGTGGGCGGACGGGGGCCCGCTGTGACCGAGCGGACGGACCACGCGCCGAGCAGGTTCGACATCGACCGGGACCAAGTCGGCCGCGATCTGGCCTCGTTGGTGCTCACCGTCGTCGAACTCCTGCGGCAGCTGATGGAACGGCAGGCGATCCGCCGGGTGGAACAGGGAGATCTCAGCGACGAGCAGGTGGAGCGGATCGGGGAGACGCTGATGCATCTCGAAGCGCGGATGACCGAGCTGTGCGACCAGCACGGTCTGCGCCTGGAGGACCTCAACCTCGATCTCGGACCGCTCGGCTCACTGCTGCCCCGGGATTGAGGCCGGCCCGCCCGGGCTGTTCCGACGACCCGCCCTACCCGACGGGGCGGCGGTCGATCGGGGTGCGCGGGGCGTAGGTGGCCATCTCCGTGCGGCGCGCCCCGGACCACGGGGCCGGTACCGCCTCGATGTCGCGGGCCAGGCGGTAGACGAGCGGCTCATAGTTGACCCGCCAGCCACGGAAATGGGGCCACGCCTCCTGCGGTGTGCGTTCCATGGGGTAGCCCTGGGACCTCATCCGCTCCACGCCCCGCAGGAAGTCCTCGTAATCCAACTGCAGTACGTCGTCCGGGTGAGGGTCACGGTCATAGGGGATGCCCTCGGTGTCGGCGATGTCGCGCAGACACACGAAGCCCGCCCGCAGCGCCATCCGCACCTCGGCCTGCCGCCGGGAGGGGTTGAAGGCCAGTTGCAGGGCCGCGGCGTCCAATACGGCCAGCAGGGCGATCAGCCAGTTGCGGGACACCCTCGGGGAGCGGAAGTGGATCAGGATCGGGTAGGTGGTGTGACTCTCGCTCACCCCGGCGCTCCACCGCTCCCAGTTCCGGAACAGCTCGGAGAGGTCGTCCAGCAGATCGACCTGCGCATAGCGGGCGAGGATCTCCGGCCCCCACGGCGGGCTGCCGGCCCGGGCCTGCAACAGGGTCACCTCGGTCTCCCTGCGCTGATAGGCGCCGTAGAGCGCGGGCAGATAGCCCACCTGCAGACCGATCACGATCGGGCCGGTGCCGGCGGCACAGAAGTCGATGACGTTCAGGGACACGCGGTTGCCGCTGGCGAAGCCGAGCGTGAAGAGCGAGGAGCCCGCCTCGATCAGCGCCTCCCTGAGGCCGAGCCGGCTCACCGACGCCTCCAGCAGCGCATATCCGATCAGGAAGGCCACCAGCCAGCTGATCAGGGTGACGACGATGGCCAGCGGCGCCATGGGGGCGAGCACCCGGTCCCTGGCCTCGACGCTCGGCAGGCGGTCGGCCACCAGCCGGAACGGCCACTGCACCAGACGCTGGACGTACCGGCTGAAGCCCGGCCGCGTCGGCCGGGGGATCACCAGCGAGTGCAGCACCGAGGAAAAGATCCCGAGCACGATCACGGCACCGGCGATGCCCAGCAGTACACGCACCGCGGTCCGCTCCTTCCTCGTACGCGACTCTGACGAGGGAAGCGTACGGGGCGGCGTCGGCGAGGCGTGCTCAACCCGGCGGCGGCAACGGTCTCGGACGCCGGGCTCCGCTGCGCTACAGGCGGGAAAGCCTGTCGACCTCGTGTGCGTACCGCTGACGCCGCCCGATTTCGTGTGCGGCCTTTCCCACGGCCGCCGCGCAGGCATAACCGGCTGTGCAGCCCAAGGTATTGGAGAGGAGGTCGTTGATGTCCGCGGTCCGTCCGGACGCGGTCAGATACTGCGTGACCTCAATGGCGAGGGAACCGAGAAAGGCGAGCGCACCGGCCGGCCACACACCGGTGCGCAGTACGGCCAGGAGAATGCCACCGGGGGCGAACATCGCCATGTTCAGAAGGAAATCGATGAGGTCCGCGGGATTGGCCACATCGAGCAATGTCAGATTGACGGCCTGTCCGCCGCCGGACCGGGTGCCGAAGGTGAAGCCGATGACGCAGGCGACCCATAGCCATCCGAGAGCCAGCACCACGCGGTGAGCGATACGCCGGGGGCGATCGGTCAGCGTGGCCCCTACCGCTATCAGCACACTGCCGAGGACGCCGGCGCCAAAGGCGAGGGAAAGCGACACGGGAATACCGTCCTTCCGAGTTTCCGTCTCCCGGTCATCACTCGCGACAGCCGCCACGGCAAGCCGGGCCCGCGGGATGTTTTCGGTCGCAGCAATAAAGGTGTACATAGAGGGACGTATGGCGTGCGCGGCTCGTTCTTTCGGCTGCCGTGAAGTACGTCACCGGGTGCGCGTCATGGGGCCGCCGCAGCCCGCCCGTGAAACTGCTGCCGTCCACTCCGCCTGGCACGCAGCGCGCCCGTTGATGACCCGGAGCCTTGAGTGTGATGGACACAACAGGAAGGCCACGCAGCCCAGGCGCAACCTGTCCGCGCTTTCGGTTGTCACACTCACAGTCACAAGAATTCAGGCCTGCGTCGTGCGGCCGACATCTTCTAGGAGTAACCCCGCCATGCCCGAAACGGGCCTCAGCTCCGCCCCACGCTTCAGCATCGTCGTTCCTGTCTACAACGTGCAGGGCTACCTTCGCGCGTGCCTGAACTCGCTGCTGGAGCAGGACTTCGCCGACTTCGAGGTCGTCGCGGTCGACGACCGCTCGCCGGACCGGAGCGGTGAAATCCTGGCGGAGTACGCCGCCCGCGACCCGCGGGTGATCACCGTGCGCCACGAGGAGAACCGTGGCATCGGTGCGGCCCGGAACACCGGGGTGGCGCGGGCGAGCGGGGACTATCTGCTGTTCCTCGACAGTGACGACACCCTCACTCCGGGGGCGCTGCGCGCCATGGCCGACCGCCTGGCCGACTCCGAGGACCCGGACCTGCTGCTCTTCGATCATGTGCGCAGCTATTGGTGGCATGCGGTCAAGCCGAGTGCCGCCCGTGAACTCCTCGCCGAGGCCGGGGCGGAGGTGTTCCGGCCCGCCGAGCGCACCGAGTTCTTCCAGATGTTCGCCGTGGTGTGGAACAGGGCCTTCCGGCGCCGGTTCTTCGTCGACAACGGTTTCCGCTACACCGACGGGCTCTACGAGGACGCCCTCATGGTGTACACCACCATGCTCACCGCTGAGCGTGCCGTGTGTCTGGACCACGCCTGTGTCGACTACCGGCAGCGCCGCCACGGAAATTCCATGAAGACGCCGGGCCGCAAGCACTTCACGATATTCGAGCAGTACCAGCGGCTCTTCGAGTTTCTCGACGGCCGGCCGGACCTCACTCCGCTGCGGCCGCTGTTCTTCGAGCGAATGATCAGCCATTTCCTTTTCACCGGCGCACGCGAAAGCCGGGTCCTCGTCCAGGACCGGCCGGAGTTCTTCCGTCGTGCCGCAGAGATGTACCGGCGCCACAAGCCCGCCGGATTCACCCCGCCCGCCGAGGTCGACGCCCTTCAGTTCCAGGCCCTGGAACGCGGTTCGTACCGCGTTTTCCAGGCCGTGAATCTGCTGAGCCGTACCCGGAAGAACGGGCAGCAGCGTCTGCGCAAGGCCCAGCGCGCAGTGAGCAAGCGGGCCACTTCCGGTTTCTACCGGATGCAGCTGAAGCGGCCCCTCGACCCCAACCTGGCCGTCTTCAGCGCCTATTGGAACCGCACCCCGTCCTGCAATCCGCTGGCGGTCTACGAAAAGGCCAAGGAGCTGGCGCCGCACCTCAAGGGTGTGTGGGTGGTGCGCGAGGACCTCGTGGACACCGTGCCGGAGGGCATGGACCATGTCGTCGTCAATTCGCAGCGCTACTGGGAGGTGATGGCACGCGCGACGTACTTCGTCAACAACGTCAACTTCGCGGACACCGTGGTCAAGCGCCCGGGTCAGATCCACCTCCAGACCCACCACGGCACCCCGCTCAAGCGGATGGGGATCGACCAGCAGCAGTACCCGGCCGCCGTCAAGGGCATGAGCATGCGCAAGCTGCTCGAACGCGCCGACCGCTGGGACCTGTCGGTCTCTGCCAACCAGCACACCAGCGAGCAGTGGGAGCGGGTCTACCCCTGCAGTTTCGAGTCGATCGATGCCGGCTATCCGCGCAACGACGTCTTCTTCCGGACCGGTGCCCAGGACGTCCTCGACATCCGGGCCCGGCTGGGCATCGCACCCGGCAGGACGGCGGTCCTCTACGCCCCGACCGTGCGCGACTACCAAGTCGGCTATGTGCCGCAGCTCGACCTGGAGAAGATCACCAGGGAGCTCGGCCCGGACTTCGTCCTCCTCGTCCGCACCCACTACTTCTACGGGCAGGACCCGCACCTCCAGGAACTCCAGGAGCGCGGTGCGCTGATCGACGTCTCCCGGCACCCCTCGGTCGAGGAGCTGTGCCTCGCCGCGGACGCACTGATCACGGACTACTCGTCGATCATGTTCGACTACGCGAACCTCGACCGGCCGATCATCACCTACGCGGACGACTGGGAGACGTACGTCCGCTCCCGCGGCGTCACCTTCGACCTGCTCTCCGGCAAGCCGGGAGACACCCCGGGGACGATCGCCACCAGCGAGGACGAGCTGATCGAGGCGTTCCGCAGCGGCCGCTGGGACGACGAGCGGGCCAGGGAGCTGCGTGCCGCGTTCCGGGCGCGCTTCTGCATGTGGGACGACGGCCACGCCGCGGAGCGGGTGGTCAACCGGGCCTTCCTCGGCATCCAGGACCAGGCCCCGGCCCCTCTTCCGCTCTCCGAGCGCACCGTCGCGCCGTCCCCGCGGGAAGCCGCCCGCACCGTGGCCGGCGTCGTCCTCGCGCATGCCGGGGACGGCTCACCCGACCAGCCGGACGTCGAGCTGACCAGCTGATCAAGGACGCGGCGCCGGCCCGGGACGTCCCGGGCCGGCGCCGCAGCACATCTGCGCTGATGCTCAGTTGGCCATTGCGGGGACGAGGTTGTGCTCCCGGGCCAGGGACGTGGCCGTGGTGTCGGCGTACAGGCTCAGCTTGCCCTTGGGCCACAGAGCGATGAGGTCGTCCTGGCCCGAACCGCCGCCGAACGCGCCGGCCGTGACCAGCAGGCCACTGCGCCATACGGACTTCGCGGGGCGGAGCTGGTGCTCCTTCTTGAATCCGGCCGCCGCGATGTCCTCGTAGACGGTGACTTCGCCGTCGTCCCAGCGGACGAACAGATCCTGGTCGCCCGAGGGGCCGCTGAAGTCCCCGGCGGCGAGGTCCGCGGTGTGCGGCCAGGTCGTGTTGCTCTTGGCGAGCTGCTTCTCGGCGTGGAGCCCGGCGGCGTCGACGTTGGTGTAAAGCGTCACCCCGCCACCGTCCCAGCGCACCACGAGGTCGTCCTTGGCCGTGTTGCCGCCGCCGAAGCGGCCGGCCGTGATGTTCGCGGCGTGCGTCCAGGTGCTGTTGGGGCCGCGGAGCTGGATCGCGTCGGTGAGCTTGTTGGTTTCGTCGACGTCCTTGTAGAGGGTCATCCTGCCGTTGGCCCAGCGGACGAAGAGGTCGTCGGTGTCGTCGCCGGTGAAGTCGCCGGCGGTGATGACCTGCGCCTGCTCCCAGTCCTTGTTCTTCTTGAGGAGCTGGACGTCCTTGCGGAAGCCGAACTTGCCGTTACCCGGGTAGAGGGAGACCTCACCGTCGGACCAGCGCACGATCAGGTCGCTGCGGTCGTCGCGTACCGAGGCGGTGTGGAAGCTGCCGGCCGTCAGGACGGTGGCGTGCTGCCAGGTGCCGGCGCTGCCCATGAGGTTGGGATCGTCCGGCTCCGCGTCACCGACCGCCTGGTCGTAGAGCCGGACGACGTCGTCGTCGAACTGTGAGGAGTAGGAGATGTCGTCGGAGAGCCCACCGGTGTTGTAGCCGCCGATGACCCCGACGAGCTTGCCGCGGCTGCCGTCGAAGCCGTCGAGGAACGGGCCGCCGCTGACGCCCGAGCGGAATCGGGCGCACTTGATCTCCATGAACCGGTTCTTGACGGCACTGGTGTCGTTCGTGCACTGCAGCGGCGTCTTCTGGCCGCCGGGGTAACCGATGAGGGTCACGTTCTTGCGCGCGAGGTTCGCGGACGACGTGGTGGTCAGCGTGTTGCCGGTGCCGGTCGCGTCTTCCAGGAGCTGGCCACGGGAGTTCGGTCCGACACGGAGGAAGGCGAAGTCCACATCGTCATAGGGGGAGGGGGAGAGGTACCGCCCGTCGATCCAGACCTTTCCCTCCTGCATCGGGAAGATGCCGTACGGCGTCTCCCCGGCCTGGCCGGGCGTCGAGGCACCGGCGCGGTAGCCGGGGACGAAGGCGACCTTGCTGTAGGACTTATTGCCCTTGAGGCAGTGTGCCGCCGTGATGACCAGACTCTTGGTCGGCGACGTCACGGAGTTGGCCGTACAGAACTGGTTGGGCGTCGGCGATCCGTCGGTGCTGCGGATCAGGAACACACCGACCGTGGCGATGCCCGCGCCGACCTCATGACTCGGTTCCCGCAGCGACCGCTTGCCCCGCACCGCCGGAGCACGCTGCTCGTCCGGCTTCCCGCCGGTCTCCGGGACCTCGACGGGGACCGCGCTGCGGATGCGCTCGGGCGTCCAATACCGCTCCGCCTCCTGCGCCTTACGGATCTCCTCCGGCGTCACGCCCTTCGAGGGCTTCACCGGCGCGCCCGGCGGAGGCGGCGTGGTCGGCGCGGCCGAGGGCGCGGGGGGTGTGGGGTGCGACAGCGGCGCCGCCGCGCTCCGAGTGGCGGAGGCGGGTGCCCGGCCGGCGAGGTCAGGGACCGCGGTCGCCGGAGCGGCCAGGGCGAGCGACGCTATCGAGGCGCACAGGCCCAGGGTGGCGGTGCGCGTCCAAGGTATTCGTCTCATGAACTCTTCTGTTGTAGTCGTGACGTCAGCCGGACCCGGCTGACGTCAGGTGGGTGAGGAAAGCGGAAGGGGCGATGCGGGGTGAGGGTGCGGCCGTGGACCGCTCGCGGCGGGGCCGGGCGGGCCCTCGGCGCGCGGAGACGGCTCAGCCGACGAGCGTGCTGGCGTCGTGCACCGTTGCCCGGCGCATCGCCCGGGGAGACATAAGCTATATCTAAGCACGCCTCAGTCGCACGTATGCGCCAATTTCGGCCTTCGATGAGCGGGCGCCGCGCGTGCCTGCGCCCGGCTGTCGGCCCCGCAACTGGACGCGCTGCCCTCATCGTTGGTCCCAGACGGCTCTGCCGACCGCCCGATGGGCACCTGTCTCTTCGCACCTGCACATGCCCGGGTGCCATGCAGGCGGGCTGGAAGAAACCGTGATCGGCCGGGCTGGTGGGCCGCCCCGGGATGCCGTCCCCGGGCAAAGTCGCGGCCTATTGGGGCGCATGGCCGCTCTTTTCCCCCTATTCGGCGGAGGGTTGAATACCGCGGTGCGCGCGCTGCCCGCAAGGCATCAAATCCAGCCAATGATTCGGCCGTCGAAAGTCAGACATCGAGTGGGGCGTCTTCCTGGCTGACCGGACGCCACCGAATCGGCCCGGGCCGCCATTCCGGACCCGCCCGGACCCCTTGGTCGCCGGCGTGGCCCGGCCCGGGTGACGCCGAGACATCCGTCGTCTGGCCGTGGGGTGTCGACCAAGTTCGGCAAAGTGTCATTGAATTGACGCTCTGTCAGGAAGCTCGACCCGTCTGGGCTGCGCCGTTGTCGTGGTGGTGGGGGCGTTGCCCTGCGGCGGGGACCGGTGTCCCGGTAGGGGTTTTGCGGCTTTCCGGGCGTGGTGGCAGCCAATTCGCCGCAGGTGGTTCGAACGGGAAGTCGAATCCGGAGCCTCAGGAGTAACAGGGGTCCCCGGTAACTTACGGGCGAGTTAAGGCAACTGGGGATTGAAGTCACCCTCCGTGAAGCTTTGGGGGGTTGCTATCGTATGACCGGGAGTGAAGACTGTGGCCACGTCGAACTGGCGCGAAAGCTTCCAGGGGTACGAATCACTGACAACACCAAGCGATACCTGCCAGTAATGCGTACTCTTCTCTCGTTCTCTTTTTCGGCAGCGGTGGTTGGCGTGTGGGATCAGCCGCCTTTTGTCCGGGACGGGACGTCGCATTCGCGTCATGCGCGAGGTTCTTCAGTGGGGGATCAGTGATATCGGGAAGGTCGACTGTGCAGTCGCTACCGTTTGTCCATGGAGTGACGGATGGTGGGGGAGGGTGCTCGCGGACTTGTGCACCGAGTGGGAAGGCGAAATCGGCTGTATTTCCCCGGTGGGATGCGCCGAGGGACGGAAGGGTCGGGCCGGTGACATTGCGGCCCGCACGCTGTCCGTGAACGGCCCGCGGTACGGCCCCGGTGGGGACCCGGCCGACCGCCGAGGCAGCCTTCGCGCCGCTGTCCGCCGCAGGTCGCGGTGGGGCGCCGCCCGTGTCGCCCGTCGTGCAGTGGCACTCGGCGCTGCCCGCGTCCCTGACGACCCGGAACGCGAATGCGGCTGCGCAGGATGTCACTTTGTCGCGCCACCCGGTATTCGCGCGCTGCTGCCTGCCGTGCGCCGGAATTCACGTGCGCGCGTCCCCTTGAACGACCGTGCGGTCGTGGAACTCGGTGTGCCTCGCCCCCCGGGGTGACCGCGACACCACCGTGCACGGAGTCCCGGAGCGGCGATTTTGCCCGCACCGAAAACAATCAAGAAAGTAACCAAGGTCAGGAAAAGGCGGTGACGTGAGTCCGTTGTGCCGTATCGCAATCCACCGTTCCGGGGCACATGACCGCCTACCGGTCGTTTGCACCACTGCCGGCGAGGAGCGAACCCTCCCGGACCCGCTCGCCAGGGAGAACCGGTGACCAGCAACGAACTGATACAGGCCCCCTTCGCCTTCGACGAGCTCGTCGACGGGTGGAGAACCGCGCGGCAGGCCGGCCCCGTCCGCTACGACGAGCAGCAGAAGCTGTGGCAGGTGCTGGACCACGAGAGCGTGGCCGCCGTGCTCGCCGATCCGGCCGCGTACTCCTCCGACTTCTCCGGGCTGGCCCCCACCCAGCCGGACTTCGAGACCTTCCGCCAGGGCAACTTCGTCGGCATGGACCCGCCGGCGCACCGCAAGCTGCGCACCCTGGTCAGCCAGGCCTTCACCCCGCGAGTGGTGGCCGGACTCGAACCGCGGATTCACGCCGTCACCACGGAGCTGCTCGACGCCGTCGAGGACCGCGACCGGTTCGACGTGGTCGACGCGCTGGCCTACCCGCTTCCCATCATCGTCATCGCCGAACTGCTGGGGATACCGGCCGGCGACCGGGCGTTGTTCCAGGAGTGGGCGGCCACCCTCTTCGGCGGGGACGAGAT
The DNA here is from genome assembly GCF_900221035.1 of Streptomyces sp. 2323.1. NCBI lineage: Bacteria > Bacillati > Actinomycetota > Actinomycetes > Kitasatosporales > Streptomycetaceae > Streptomyces > Streptomyces sp. 2323.1. Next base: position 7,583,101 of record NZ_LT907981.1, read on the forward strand.
CGGCTCCTCGCTGGACATGGCCGATGTCGAGCGCGCGCTGGACTCCATCGCGCCCACCGTGCGCGAGATGAACGGCTACATCCTCGACCACATCCGCCACCACCGGAAGAACCCGGGCGAGGGGCTGACCAGCCGGCTGGTGCAGGCCGAGGTGGACGGGGTGCGCCTGACGGACCAGGAGATCGTCGGCTTCGTGGCGCTGCTGCTGGTCGCCGGGCACATCACCACCACCGCCCTGCTGGGCAATGCCGTGCTCAGCCTCGACCAGTACCCCGACGAGGCCGCTCTGTTGCGCGCCGATCCGGGGCGGCTGCCGGATGTCATCGAAGAGGTGCTGCGCTGGCTGCCGCCCTTCCCCGAACTGGGCCGCCGGACCACCCGTGAAGTGCGGCTCGCCGGGCGGACGCTGCCCGCCGACTCGGTGGTGATGGCCAACTTGGCCGCCGCCAACCGCGATCCGGCCCGGTTCGCCCGTCCCGACGACTTCGATGTGACCCGCAGCCCCAACCCGCACCTGACCTTCGGCCACGGCATCCACTTCTGCTTCGGTGCGCCGTTGGCCAGGCTGGAGGCCAGGATCGCCCTCCGGCTGGTGCTGGAACGTTTCCCTGAGATCGCCGTGGCCTGTCGCAGCGAGGTCGAGATCCAGAATCCCGCCGTCATCGTCAGCGTGCGCCGACTGCCGCTGGAGGTACGGAGGTCATAGCGCCGTTCCCGGCGTGCATGGCCGCAGGGGACGCGGGCACGCGGGGAGTCCAGCCGTCGAGCACACCTCGGCGATCAGGTCCGGAGGCCGGTGCGCCGACACCGCGACCGGAACCGGTTCACGGTGAGCCGGCACATCAACGCCTCGTGAATTTCGAGATCCGGGAGTAGCTTTCTCATGCCGTATGCCACGAGCGCTCCGGTCGCAAGCCGGCAGCAGACGCAGATACGACGCCTGTTACAAGAGCGTCTGCACACGCTCGCCCGTGCCCATCAGGTGCCCGGAGCCCAACTCGCCGTGCACACCGACTCGGTCACGTACAGCGTCCACACCGGCGAGGCGGACGTCTCCACGGGCCGGCCTTTCACCGCGGACACCGCGGTGCCGCTCGGCTCCGTCACCAAGTGCTACACCGCCGCGGTCGTCATGCTGCTCGCCGCCGACGGCGACCTCGCGCCGGCCGACCGGGTCGCCCTGTACGTGCCGGAGCTGCGGACGCCGCAGGTGACCGTACGGCAGCTGCTCAGCCACACCGCGGGACTCCCGACCGGGCCCGACTCGGACGACGCCGCGGCCCTGACGCCGTCCCGCTATCTGTCCGCGCACTGCGCCGACCGGGACACCGTGTGCCCGCCCGGGACCGGGTTCTCCTACTCCAACGCCGGGTTCGTCGCCGCCGGCCGGCTGATCGAATCGGTGACGGGCATGCCCTGGCAGGACGCGGTACGGGCCTTCCTCCTGGAACCCCTGGGCACCCGGCCCGCCTTCCTCGGCGACCCCGCGCCGGAGCGACCGGTGGCGAGCGGCCACTCCGCCAACCCGCTCTCCGGACGCGTCCTGCCGGTGCAGCAGACCCTCGCGCCGGTGGAGGCGCCGGCGGGTGGCCTGCTGGCGAGCGCGCTCGACCTGGTCGCACTGGGCCGGGACCTGATCGGACACGGCCCCCGCCCGGTGCTGCCACAGGACGCCGCCGAGGAGATGCGCCGGCCGGTCCCCGGCGCCGTGCCGGGTGTCCTGGCGGACGCCTGGGGGCTGGGCCTCGCGCTCTTCCAGCAGGGCGCGGCACAGTGGTGCGGCCATGACGGCAACGCGCAGGGCACCTCCTGCCATCTGCGGGCCGAACCGGACAGCGGCACCGTGGTCGCCTTCACCAGCAACGCCAACAGCGGCACCGCCCTGTGGCACGAACTGGCCGACGACCTCGCCGAGATCACCGGGGTGAGCGTGCCCGCGGCACCGCGCCCGCGGGAGGCCGGCCGTCCCCTCGCACTTCCCCAGTGCGCCGGGACCTACCACAACGGAACCGTCGAATACCGCGTCACCGCCGACGCGGAGGGCTCCCTGGCGCTGTCCGTGAGCGGCGACACTCCGGCACCCCTCGTCTGCTACGCGGATCTGAGCTGCGATCTGGTGGACCCCGCGTCCGGCCGCCGGGTGCCCGGCGGATGTTTCGTGCGTGATCCGGACACCGGCGCGATCGACCGGCTGCAGATCTCCGGACGCACCGCCCGCCGTACCGCCGCCTGAGCCGAGCCCGCCGCCGGCGGCCCGCGCGCCTCCCCGCTCTTTGCGCCGGGCCCGGCCGGACCTCGGCCCTGCCCCCTGTCCGGGACCGCTCTCCCGGGCTGCTCGACGTCTCCTTGCCCTGCCCCGTCCCCGCCCCGAAGGACTGACTTCCATGTCGGACCCGCACGAGAACTCCGCACCCGCGTCCGCATTGGCGCAGACCCGGACCGGTTCGCCGGTCGCCGGGCCCGGCACGGTCCGTCCGGTGCCCCCGTGCTCGCTCGGCGACCTGTTCGCCGCGTGGGTGGCGCGCACCCCGCAGGCACCCGCCGTCACGGACGGCCGGCGGACCTGGTCCTACCGCGAACTCGACACCTGGGCCAACCGCCTCGCGCACGACCTCATCGGCCGCGGCGTGGGGCCGGAGCGCACGGTGGCGCTGGTGCTGCCCCGCTCGGTCGAACTGGTCGTGGCGGAACTGGCCGTGGCCAAGGCCGGCGGCGCGTTCCTGCCCGTTGACCCGGCCTACCCCGCCGAACGCCGGGAGCTGATGCTCGCCGACGCCGATCCGGCCGTGGTCCTCGACGATCCGGCCCGGCTCCGGCTCGCCACCGGACCGGAGCACACCCCGCAGGACGCGGACCGGTGCGCGCCGCTGTACGCCGCGCACCCGGCCTACGTCATCTACACCTCGGGGTCGACCGGCGTCCCCAAGGGGGTGACGGTCGCCCACACCGGACTGGCCGGCTTCGCCGCGGCGGCGGCCGACCGGTACGCCGTCGAACCCGGTGACCGCGTCCTGCAGTTCTCGTCCCCGAGCTTCGACGCCGCGGTCCTGGAGCTGTGCATCTCCCTGCTGTCCGGCGCGACCCTCGTGGTGCCGCCGGACGGCCCGTGGCTGGGCGACGACCTCACCGACGTGCTGACCGAGCAGCGCATCACCCACGCGCTCATCCCGCCGGCCGCGCTCGCCACGCTGCCCGCCCCGGCCGGTGACCGGAGCCTGCCCGACCTGCGGACACTGATCGTGGGAGCCGAGGCCTGCCCGGCCGATCTGGTCGACCGCTGGGCCGCAGGGCGCCGGCTGATCAACTCCTACGGTCCCACCGAGGCCACGGTGGTCGCCTCCTGGACCGGACCGCTGGCCGTCGGTGGCGGCACCCCGCCGATCGGCGGGCCGCTGCCGTACACCCGGCTGCATGTGCTGGACGCGGCAATGCGTCCGGTGGCGGCGGGGACCAGCGGTGAGCTGTATGTGGGGGGCGACGGGGTGGCCCGCGGGTACCTCAACCGCCCGGGCCTGACCGCCGCGCGCTTCGTGGCCGACCCGTACGGACCGCCCGGAACCCGGCTCTACCGCACCGGAGACCTGGCGCGCTGGAACGCGGACGGCGAGCTGGAGTACCTCGGGCGGCTCGACCGGCAGGTCAAGATACGCGGCTTCCGGGTCGAACCCGGCGAGATCGAGGCGGTGTTGGCGGGCCATGCCGGCGTCGGTGAAGCGGTGGTCCTGGTGCGCGAGGACGAGCCCGGGCGGCAGCGGCTCGTCGCCTACGTGACGCCGGGGGACGCCGGCCGGCCGCCGCAGCCCGCGGCGCTGCGGGCCGCGGTCGCCCGCAGCCTGCCGGCGCACATGGTGCCGTCCGCCGTCGTGGTCCTGGACGCGTTCCCGCTCACCGCACACCACAAGATCGACCGGGCGGCCCTGCCCGAGCCCGGCCCGGCCCACACCGCGAGCCACCTCGCGCCCCGGACACCCGCCGAGCGGACCGTGGCCGGCATCTGGTCGGACGTCCTGGACGTGCACCCCGTCGGCGCCGACGACGACTTCTTCGCCCTCGGCGGCGACTCCGTCCTCGCCGTGCGGGTGCTCTCCCGGATCAGGGAAGAGCGGGGGGTCCGGCTGACCGTCCGGGACCTGTTCACGGCCCGGACCGTCGCCGAAGTGGCCAGCCTCCTGGACGGGGCGGACGGCACGGACCCCGCGACGCCGATCCCGCCGGCCGCGCGCGAGCGCCCGCTGCCGCTCTCCGCCGCCCAGCAGCGGCTGTGGTTCCTCGACGACCTCACCGCCGGCGGCAGCGAGTACAACACCGGGGTAGGGGTGCGGCTGCGCGGCCGGCTGGACCAAGGCGCGCTCGGCCGCGCCCTGGACCGGCTCGCCGCGCGCCACGACGCGCTGCGCACCACCTTCACCACGGTGGACGGACGCGGTGTGCAACGGGTCGACGCCGCCGCCGCTCTGCCGCTGCGCACCGCCGACCTGCGCACCCTGCCGGCCGGCGAGCACCCCGCAGCGGCCGAGCGGCTGCTGACCGAGGAGCTGGAGCGCCGCTACGACCTGTGCGAGGGCCCGCTGACCCGCGCGCTGCTGATCCGGCTTGCCGACGAGGAGCACCTGCTGCTGCTCGCCCAGCACCACCTCGTCACCGACGGCTGGTCGGTCGGCATCCTGGTCCGGGAACTGGCCGCGCTGTACGCCGCCGAGGCCGACGGGAAGCCGGACGACCTGCCGCAACCAGGCCTGCAGTACCCGGACTTCGCCGTGTGGGAGCACGGGCGCCCGGCGCCCGCCCGGCACGCCGCGGACCTCGGGTACTGGAAGCGGCAGCTGACCGGGACGCCGCAGCTGGACCTGCCCACGGACCGGCCCCGGCCGCCGGTGCGCACCACGGCCGGCGCGGCACACCGCCACGAGCTGCCCGCGGACCTCGTCGCACGTCTCGGCAGACTTGCCCGGGCCAAGGGCACGACCCCCTTCACCCTGTTCTCCGGGGCGGCCGCGGTGCTGTTCTCCCGCTACACCGGCCAGCGGGACATCGCGTTCGGCACCGTCACCAACGGACGCCACCGCCGCGAACTGGAGGACGTGGCGGGCTTCTTCGTCAACACCGTGGTCCTGCGGAGCGATGTCGACGGCGCGGTCACCGTCGACCGGTTCCTGGACACGATGCGGGCCACGCTGATGGATGCCTTCAGCCACGACGGCGTGCCGTTCGACCGGGTCGTCGAGGAGCTGGCCCCGCCGCGGGATCCCAGCCGCACGCCCCTCGTGCAGGTCCTCGTCGTCCAGCAGACCGCCATGGTGCACCCGCAGGAGGTCGGCGGCGTACGGATCGAGGAGCATCCGCTGCCGCGCCCGGCCGCACGGTTCGACCTGGTGCTGGAGTTCCTGCCGCGCAGCGACGGCTCCTTCGGGCTGACCGTCGAGTACAACACCGACCTGTTCGACGCCCGGACCGTGGCCCGGATGAGCCGTCATCTGCACCTCCTGCTGGCGGGCATGGCGGACGGCCCGCACCGGACCGTGGCCGAACTTCCGCTGCTCACGGACGACGAGCGGCGCACCATGCTCGACGCCTGGAACGCGCCGCAGCAGGAGGCCCCGGAGACGACGCTGCCCGCGCTCTTCGAGGCGCAGTCCGCCCGTACGCCCGACCGGACCGCCGTGGCCTGCGGCGGGACGCAGCTCACCTACGACGAGGTGAACCGGCGCGCCAACCGTCTCGCCCGGCTGCTGGCCGGCCGGGGGGTGGGCCCGGAATCCCTGGTGGCGCTGGCGCTGCCGCGCTCCGCCGATCTGGTCGCCGTGCTGTGGGCGGTGCTCAAGGCGGGTGCCGGATATCTGCCGGTGGACCCCGGCTATCCGGCCGAGCGCATCCGGTTCATGCTCGCCGACGCCGCTCCGGCCGTCGTTCTGACCACGCGGGACACGGCCGGCTGCCTGCCCGAGGGCACCGAGCCGCTGGTGCTGGACGACCCGGCGACCCTGGCCGCGCTGCCCGGGTACCCGGAGGGCGACCTCACCGACGCCGAACGGGCGCGGCCGCTCGATCCCCGCCACCCCGCCTACGTCATCTACACCTCGGGCTCGACGGGGCGGCCCAAGGGCGTGGTGGTCTCGCACGCCAGCGTGGCGGACCTGGCCCGCTGGGCGGGGGAGACGTTCGGGCGGCAGCGGCTGACCGATGTCGTGGCCTCCACCTCGCTCAACTTCGATGTGTCCGTCTTCGAGCTGCTGTGCCCCCTGCTGGCCGGCGGCAGCATCGAGGTGGTGGCCGACCTGCCGGCCCTCGCCGACCGGGCGGACGGTGCCCCGCGGCAGGCCGGTCTCCTCAGCGGGGTGCCGTCGGTGGTCTCCCGGATGCTCACCCGGGACGCCGCCACCGTCCGGGCCGACACGGTGGTGCTGGCGGGTGAGGCACTGCCCGCGCAGACCGTGCGCGACATCCGCCGGACCATGCCGTCCGCCCAGGTCGCCAACATCTACGGGCCGACCGAGGCCACCGTGTACGCCACCGCGTGGTTCGCCGGCGACGGCATCCCCGAGCAGTCCCCGCCGATCGGCCGGCCCGTCGCCCGGACCCGCGCCTACGTCCTGGACGGCCTGCTGCGGCCCCAGCCGCCGGGCGTGACGGGGGAGTTGTACCTCGGCGGCGGGGGCCTGGCCCGCGGGTACCTCAGGCGGCCCGGGCTGACCGCCACCCGGTTCGTCGCCGACCCTTTCGCCGGGCCGGGCAGCCGGATGTACCGCACCGGCGACCTGGTGCGGTGGACCGCCGAGGGCGAGCTGGAGTACGTCGGCCGGGCCGACCAGCAGGTCAAGGTGCGGGGCTTCCGCATCGAGCTGGGTGAGGTCGAGGAGGCGCTGCTGCGCTGTGCGGGGGTGGCCCAGGCGGCCGCCGCCACCCAGGAGAGCGACGGCCACAAGCGCCTGATCGGCTATGTCGTGCCGGCGCCCGGGGCACAGCTCGACCCGGGTGCGCTGCGCCGCGAACTCGGCCGCAGTGTGCCCGACTACATGGTGCCCTCCTCGGTCGTCGTCCTGCCGACGCTGCCGCTCAACCCCAACGGCAAACTGGACCGGGGCCGGCTGCCCGCCCCCGACCGGACGGCCGCGGGGACGGCGGAGTACGTGGCGCCGCGCACCGCCACCGAGCGGGCGCTCGCCGCCGTGTGGGCCGACGTCCTGCGGGTGGCACAGGTCGGCGTGGAGGACAACTTCTTCACGCTGGGCGGCGACTCGATCCTCAGCATCCAGGTGGTCGCCCAGGCACGGCAGGCAGGGCTGGCCGTCACCTCGCGCGACGTCTACCGGCACCAGACGGTCGGCGCCCTCGCCCAGTGCGTGGACGCCGCCGAACGGCCGGCCGCCGGCCCGGCACCCGAGGCGGCCGCCACCGGCACCGCGCCTCTGACGCCCATTCAGCACTGGCTGTTCGAGAGCGACGCCGACCGGGCCGGCCACTTCGGCCAGATGCTGTCCGTCGAGCTGGCCGACGACCTGGACACCGCGGCGCTGGACGCCGCCCTGCGCGAGGTGGTCGCCCACCACGACGCGCTGCGCTCGCGCTTCACGCGCGACGGCGACGGCCGGTGGCTCCAGCACATCGACGCCGAGGCGCCCGCGGGCGTGCTGCACCACCACCGCGGCCCCGACGACACCGCCGTCCACCTCGGCCCGTTCGACCTGGCCCGCGGTCCGCTGCTGCGCGCCGTACTCCACGACCGGGGCGCCGGGCTGCCCCGCGTACTGCATCTGACCGTCCACCACTTGGTGGTCGACGGCGTCTCCTGGCGGATCCTGCTGGAGGACCTGGACCGGGCCTACCGCGCACGGCAGCGCGGCGAGCAGGCCGCCGCGCTGCCGGCGAAGTCCTCCCCGCTGCGCCACTGGGCCCGCCGGCTCACCGAACACGCCGGCACCGGCGGCTTCCAGGACGAGACGGGGTACTGGACCGCGCTGGCCCGCTCCTGCGACCCGGAGCTGCCGACCGACCTCGACGGCGCCAACACCTATGCGTCGGCCCGCTCGGTGACCGTGCGCCTCACCCCGCAGGACACCTCCGTCCTGCTGCACACCCTGCCCGGCGCCTACCGCACCCAGGTCAACGACGTGCTGCTGAGCGCGCTCGGCCGGACGCTGCACGGGTGGACCGGCCGGGACCGGGTCCCGGTGGACCTGGAGGGCCACGGCCGGGAGGAGCTCTTCAGCGACCTGGACCTGAGCCGCACGGTCGGCTGGTTCACCACCCGCTACCCGGTCGCCCTCACCGTGGCACCGGACGCGGACTGGGGCACCGTGCTGAAGTCGGTCAAGGAGCAGCTGCGCGCCGTGCCGCGCCGCGGTCTGGGCTACGGCGTCCAGCGCCACCTGATCCGGCCGGAGGGCCTGCCCACCACGCCGACCGCCGGCATCAGCTTCAACTACCTCGGCCAGTTCGGCCTGCCCGGCGGCGACGGCTGCCTCTACCGCGGCCCGCACCGCGAGCTGTCGCTGGACGCCGACCCGGCGGCGGCGCGGCCGCACGCGCTGGAGGTCGTCGGCCGGCTCGACGGCGACGCCCTGGAATTCACCTGGTTCTACTCGGCGAACCTCCACCACGAGGAGACCGTCACCGCGCTGGCAGGTGCCTTCGCCCGGGCGCTGGGCGACATCGCCCGGCACGGCGCCCGGCCGGGGGCCGGCGGGCGCACCCCGTCCGACTTCCCGCTGGCCGCGCTCGACCAGCCGGCCGTGGACCGGGTGGTGGGCGAGGACGCCGCCGCCGTCGAGGACATCCACCCGCTCACCCCGACCCAGGCCGGCATGCTCTTCCACCGGCTGTCCCAGGACGACCAGAGCGTCTACTTCCAGCAGCTCACCTTCGTGCTGGACGGCGTGCCCGACCCTGAGGTCCTCGCCGCGGCCTGGCAGCGGGTGTCCGACCGTACGCCGGTGCTGCGGGGCCGGGTGGTGTGGCAGGACGTACCCGATCCGCTGCTCGTGGTCGAGCGCGACGCCACGGTGCCGGTGACCCGGCTGGACTGGCGCGCTCTGCCGGACGAGGAGCGCCGGGCGCGGCTGCAAGAGCTGCTCGACGACGACCGGCGGCGCGGGATCGACCTCGAAACCGCCCCGCTCCAGCGCCTCACCCTCGCCCGGCTGTCGGACAACAAGGTCCAGGTGGTGTGGTCCTTCCACCATCTGGTGCTCGACGGCTGGAGCCTGTTCCAGGTGCTGTCCGACGTCTTCCGGTGCCATGCGCTGCTGTCCGGCGGGGACACCGCGGCGGAGAGCGGCCTGCCGGTCCGCCGGCCCTTCCGTGACTATGTGGCCTGGCTGCGCGACCGCGACTGGGCACAGGCCGAACGGCACTGGCGGGCCCGCCTCGACGGCCTGGCCGAGCCCACCGCGCTGCCCTACGACCGCGAGCCCCGAGAGACCCATCGCGCCGAGTCCACCGCAGCGGTGCGCCGCACCCTCTCGGCCGACACCACCCGCGCCCTGGACGAGCTGGCCAAGCGCACCGGGGTGACCGTGAACACCCTGGTGCAGGGCGCCTGGGCGCTGCTGCTGGCCCGGCAGACCGGCCGCCGCGAGGTCGTCTTCGGCACCACCGTCTCCGGACGGCCGCCCGAGCTGCCCGGCGTCGAGGCGATGAACGGGCTGTTCATCGCGACCGTGCCGACCCGGCTGACCGTCCCGGCCGACGGCACCCTGGGGGACTGGCTGCGCCGGGTGCAGGAGATCCAGACCGACGACCGGCGCTTCGACTTCGTCCCGCTCACCCGGCTGACGGCCTTCGCCGACCTGCCCGAGCGGGTCGCGCTGTTCGACAGCATCGTGGTCTTCGAGAACTACCCGGTCGGTGACGACCTCGCCGCCGCGCACGGCCTCCGGCTCAGCGGCCTCGACGGCATCGAGACCACCAACTACCCCCTGAGCCTGGTCGCCTACCCGGGCGCGGAGCTGGCGCTGCGGCTCGGCTACGACCCGGAGCTGTTCGACGCCGCCACCGTCGAGCGGATGGGGGAGTACCTGACGGTGCTGCTGGCGGGCATGGCCGACGACGCCGGGCGCCCGCCCGCGCGGCTGCCGGTGCTCGGTGCGGCACACCGCCGTCAGGTCGTCGAGGAGTGGAACGACACCGCCGCCGCCCTGCCCGAGGGCACGGTGGCCGAGCTGTTCGCCGCCCAGGCCCGGCGCACCCCCGACGCCATGGCCCTGGACGCCGGGGAGCTGAGATTGACGTACCGTCAACTCGATGAGAGAGCCGACGCATTGGCCCATCGGCTGACCGGGCTCGGGGTCGGACCGGAGCGTCCGGTCGGGGTCCTCATGGACCGCTCGGCGGCGCTGGTCGTCGCCCAGCTGGCGCTCGCCAAAGCGGGCGGCGTGTACGTCCCGCTGGACGGCCGCGCCCCGCGGGAGCGGCTGCGGCAGGTCCTGGCGGAGAGCGCGGCGGACCTCGTCCTCACCGACGCCTCCTGGGAGGAGACCGCCCAGGAGGCGGCACCTGGCGGGCGCACCCTGCTGCTCACCGGTGACGGAGCGGCCGCGGTGTCGCCCGGTGCCGCGGACACCCCCGCCCCGGACGGTGCGCCGCTGCCCGCCGTCCACCCCGACAACCTGCTGTACCTGATGTTCACCTCCGGCTCCACCGGGCGCCCCAAGGGCGTCGCGGTGCGCCACCGGGACGTCGTCGCGCTCGCCTTCGACCGCGCCTTCACCGCACACGACCGGGTCCTGGTGCACTCCCCGCAGGCCTTCGACGCCGCCACCTACGAACTGTGGGTACCGCTGCTGCGCGGCGGTACGGCCGTGCTGGCCCCGCCGACGGAGGTCGACGCCGCCACGGTGCGCCGGGCGATCACCGAACAGGGCGTCAGCTGTCTGTGGCTGACCGCCGGACTGTTCCGCCTGCTCGCCCAGGAGGACCCCGGGTGTCTGCGCGGTGCCCGGGAAGTGTGGACCGGGGGCGAGGCCGTACCGGGTGCCGCGGTCCGCCGGCTGCTCGACGCCTGCCCGGACCTCACCGTGGTCGACGGCTACGGCCCCACCGAGACGACCACCTTCGCGACCCGGCGGGTCTTCCGCGCCGGCGACCCGCTGCCCGCCGCCCTGCCCATCGGGCGTCCCCTGGACAACACCCGGGTCTACGTACTGGACGACGCGCTCCAGCCGCAGCCGCCGGGCATCCCGGGAGAGCTCTACATCGCCGGGGCCGGACTGGCCCGCGGCTACGGCGGCCGACCCGGCGCGACCGCCGAACGCTACCTTGCCAACCCGTTCGGCCCGGCCGGCACCCGGATGTACCGCACCGGCGACATCGTGCGCTGGAGCGCGGACGGTGAACTCCACTTCGTGGGGCGCGCCGACGACCAGATCAAGATCCGGGGCTTCCGCGTCGAACCGGCCGAGATCGAGGCCGCGCTCACCGGCCACGAGTCCATCGCCGAAGCGGTGCTGACCGTCCTCGCCGACGGCGGCCGCAAGCGCCTGGTCGCCTACGTCGTGGCCGCCCCGGGAGCGACCGTGCCGCCGGCGGCCGAACTGCGCGCTTTCCTCGCCGAGGTGCTGCCCGACTACATGCTCCCGGCCGCCTTCGTCACCCTGGACGCGCTGCCCCTGACCGGCAACGGAAAGGTCGACCGGCGACGGCTGCCCGCCCCCGACTGGTCGGCCGCTACTGCAGCCGAGCACCGCGCGCCGGGCACCGAGGCCGAGCGGATCCTCGCGGAGATCTGGTGTGCCCTGCTGGGCATCGACCGGGTGGGCGTGGACGACAACTTCTTCATGCTGGGCGGCGATTCGATCCTCAGCATCCAGGTCGTCTCGCGCGCACGCCGGGCGGGCCTGTCCCTCACCCCCCGGGACCTGTTCCGCCACCCCACCATCGCCGCGCTGGCCGCCGCCACCGGCGCCACCGCGCAGGTCACCGGCACCGGCCCGGTGACCGGGGACGTCGACCTCACCCCGATCCAGCACTGGTTCCTCGACGCCCGGCCCGAGCGCCCCGGCTACTTCAACCAGTCCGTCGTCATCGAGCTGGCCGAGGACCCCGACCCGCGGGCCCTGGAAGCGGCCCTGCGCGCCCTGTGGTCCCACCATGACGCCCTGCGCGCCCGCTTCACCGAGCAGGCGGACGGGACCTGGCGCCAGCACTGCCCGGCACCGGACGCGTCGGACCCGCAGCTGCTGCGGGCGCACGACCTGACCGGGCTGACCGGCAAGGAGTGCGACGCCGCGGTCGACGCCGCCCGCGCCGAGGCGGACGCCGGCTTCCGGCTGGAGTCCGGCCCGCTGCTCGCCGCCCGGCTCTTCACCGGCGCACAGGACCGGCCACCCCAGCTGTTCCTGACGGGGCATCACCTGGTGGTCGACGGTGTCTCCTGGCGGGTGCTGCTGGAGGACCTGGAGAGCGCCTACCGGCAGGCCCGCGCCGGGGAGCCGGTGCGTCCGCCCGCCCGGACCACCTCCGTACAGGAATGGGCCCGGCGGCTGCGCGCCCACACCGAGGCCGGCGGCTTCACCGGGGAGCTCGCCCACTGGAGCGCGGTGGGCGCGCGCTGCGCCGCCGCGCTGCCCGTCGACTCCGCCGGGACCAACACGATCGCCGACCTCCGCTCGGTCACCGTCCGCCTGGACCGGCGACGCACCGACGACCTCTTGCAGAAGGTGCCCGGCGTCTACCGCACCCAGATCAACGACGTGCTGCTCACGGCGCTCGGCCGAGTGCTGGCCGACTGGACCGGTGAGCGCACCGTCGCCGTCGGCCTGGAGGGACACGGCCGCGAGGACCAGCTCTTCGACGACGTCGACCTGTCCCGCACCGTCGGCTGGTTCACCACCCTGTTCCCCGTCGCCCTCGACGTGCCGGCCGGCGACTGGGCCACGGCGCTCACCTCCGTCAAGGAGCAGCTACGCGCCGTGCCCGGCCGGGGGCTCGGCCATGGGGCCCTGCGCCATCTCGGGGGTGCCCCGGAGCTCGCCGGCGCACCCCGGCCCCGGATCAGCTTCAACTACCTCGGCCGCTTCGACTGGTCCGCCGACGGCGGCGGCCTGATCCGCGGGGTGCGCGGCGGACTGGACGGCGCCGCCGCGCCCGAGTCGGTCCGCCCGCACCTGCTGGACGTGGTGGGCCGGGTCGAGGACCGCCGGCTGGAACTCACCTGGTACTACAGCAGCGGGGTGCACCGCGAGAAGACGGTCACCGCCCTGGCCACGGGCATGCTCTCGGCGCTGGAGGACATCGTCGCCCACTGCGCCGGCCCGGGCGCCGGCGGCCGTACCCCCTCCGACTTCCCGCTGGCCGGCCTCGACCAGGCGGCCGTGGACCGGATCGCGGCGGACGGGAATGCGGTCGAGGACATCTACCCGCTGACCCCGATGCAGGCCGGCATGCTCTTCCACGGCCTGATGGATCCGTCGTCCGGCGCCTACTTCAACCAGGTGCAGCTGGTGCTCTCCGGCGTCACCGACCCCGCCGCGCTCGCCACGGCCTGGCAGCAGGCGTCCGACGCCAACCCGATGCTCCGCACCCGACTGGTGTGGGAGGAGACCGCCCAGCCGCTGCAGATCGTCCGGACCCGGGCCACCGTCCCCATAACCCACCACGACTGGTCGGGATGGACCTCCGAACGGTGCGAGCGCGCCCTGGAGACCCTGCTCGCCGAGGACCGGGCGGCCGGTCTCGACCTGACCACCGCCCCGCTGATGCGGCTCGCCCTGATCAGGCTCTCCGCCGACCGGGTCCGTCTGGTGTGGACCTTCCACCACGTCCTGCTCGACGGCTGGAGCGCGGCCCAGGTCTTCGACGAGATCTGCGAGCGGTACGCGGCACTCACCGCGGGCCGCCGCCCCGAGGTCCCCTCGCGTGCCCCCTTCAGCAGCTATCTGCGCTGGCTGGCGGAGCAGGACAGCACGCAGGCCGAGCGGCACTGGCGCACCGCGCTGGCCGGATTCACCTCCCCGACCGAACTGCCGCGGGACCGGCGGCACCTGGAGGCCCACCGCACCGCCTCGTCCGGCTCGGTCGGCGTCACGCTCGGTGCCGAGGAGTCCGCCCGGCTGCGGGAGACGGCGCAGCGGGCCGGCCTGACCATGAACACCGTCCTCCAGGGCGCCTGGGGCCTGCTGCTCTCGCGCTACGGCCACAGCGACGACGTGGTCTTCGGCACCACCGTCTCCGGCCGGCCCGCCGCGCTGCCGGGCGTCGAGTCCATGGTCGGCGTGTTCATCAACACCCTGCCCACCCGGGTGCGGGTCGACGGGCAGCGGGCGCTGCTGGACTGGCTGCGCGAACTCCAGACGTCCCAGTCGGAGTCCCGCCGGTTCGACTTCGTCTCCCTGGCCCAGCTCCAGACCTGGAGCGAACTCCCCGGCGGGACCGGCCTGTTCGACAGCATCGTGGTCTTCGAGAACTACCCCTTCGACAGCGCGGCCCTGGCCCGGCACGGCCTGGGCATCCAGCAGGAACGCGACCTGGAGCCGACCAACTACGCGCTCAGCGTGGTCGTCGCCCCCGGCGAGCGCCTCGCCATCACCCTGGACTACGACCCGGCGGCCTTCGACGCCGGCACCGTCGAGCGGCTGGGGGAGTGCCTGCGAGTCCTGCTGACGGAGATGTCGGCGGACCCGGACCGCCGGCTGGCCGATCTGCCCCTGTTCACCGGGGCGGAACGCGGGCGCCTCCTGGAGCAGTTCGGCGGACCGGCCGTCCGCAGACCGCAACGGGTGCTGCCCGCGGCCTTCGAGGAGCAGGCGGCCCGCACCCCCGGCGCCCCGGCCGTAGTGGCCGGCGCCGACCGGCTGACCTACCGGGAGCTGAACGAGCGCGCCAACCGGCTGGCCCGGCTGCTGAGCGCCGCCGGCGCCGGCCCGGAGCGGTTCGTGGCGCTCGCGCTGCCGCGCACGGCCGACCTGATGGTGGCCATGCTCGCGGTGCTCAAGAGCGGCGCGGCATACCTGCCGGTCGACCCCACGTACCCGGCCGAGCGGATCGCCTTCCTCTTCGACGACATCGGGCCGGACATCGTGCTCACCACCACCGACCTGGCCGGCCGGCTGCCCGAGGGGCCCGCCACCCGGTTCGTGCTGGACGACGCCGGGACCGCCGAGCGGCTCGCGGAGCGGTCCGCCGCCGACCTCGGCGACGCCGAGCGGGCCGGTGCGCTGCTGCCCGCCCACCCCGCGTACGTCATCCACACCTCGGGGTCGACGGGCCTGCCCAAGGGCGTGGTGGTCACCCATGATTCGGTGGTGGCACTGGCCGACTGGGCGGCCGCCGAGTTCGGCGACCGCGGCCTGTCCCACGTCGTGGCCTCCACCTCGCTCAACTTCGACGTCTCGGTCTTCGAGATGGTCTGCCCACTGCTGTCCGGCGGCTGCGTCGAGCTGGTCGGTGACCTGCTGGCGCTGGCCGAACGCCGCGGCCCCTGGACCGCGGGCCTGCTCAGCGCCGTCCCCTCCGCCCTGGGCCGACTCCTCGCCGAGGACACCGTCCAGGTCACCGCAGACACCGTGGTGCTGGCCGGTGAGGGGCTCGCCGCCCGCACCGTCGCGGAGGTCCGCGCCGCCGTCCCCGGCTGCCGGGTCATGAACATCTACGGCCCCACCGAAGCCACCGTGTACGCCACCGCCTGGCACTGCGACCCCGACGACCCCGAGCGCACCCCGCCGATCGGCAGCCCCGTCACCGGCGCCCGCGCCTATGTCCTCGATCCGCGCCTCCAGCCGGTGCCCGTCGGGGTGCCCGGTGAGCTCTACCTCGCCGGTACGGGCGTGGCGCGCGGGTACTTCGCCCGGCCCGGACTGACCGCCCGGCGCTTCCTCGCCGACCCGTTCGGCCCCGCGGGCGAGCGGATGTACCGCACCGGCGACCTCGTGCGCTGGGACGCCGAGGGGCAGCTGGAGTACCTCGGGCGCACTGACGACCAGGTCAAGGTGCGCGGCTTCCGGATCGAACTGGGCGAGGTGGAGGCCGCGCTGGCCCGCCACCCGGAGGTGGCCGAGGCCGCCGCCCGGGTGGTCGAGACCGACGGCCACAAGCGGCTGGTGGGCTATGCGGTCGGGCGGGGCGCGGCGCGCCCCGACCCCGCCGCGCTGCGCGCCTTCCTCGCGCAGCGCCTGCCGGACCATCTGGTGCCCGCGGTCGTCGTCCCGCTGGAGCGGCTGCCGCTGGGAGCGACCGGGAAGCTCGACCGGCGCGCCCTGCCGGCGCCCGACTGGGCGGCTCCGGCCGGCGGCCACCGCCCGCCGCGCACGGACACCGAGAAGACGCTCGCCGCCATCTGGGCCCAGGTGCTGGGTGTGGAGCGGGTGGGCGCCGAGGACAACTACTTCGCCCTGGGCGGCGATTCGATCCTCAGCATCCAGATCGTCTCCGCAGCCCGCCGCGCGGGCATCGAGCTGACCCCGCGGCAGCTGTTCGTCCACCAGACGGTCGCCGCCCTGGCAGCGGCCGCCGAAGGCCAGCCGACCGCTGTGACCAGCGCCGAACAGGGCCCGGTGGTGGGCGAGGTCCCGCTCACCCCCGTCCAGCACTGGCTGTTCGACACCGTCCCCGACAGCCCCTGGCACTTCACCCAGTCGCTGTCCTTCCAGCTGACCGCCGAGACCGACGAGGACGCGCTGCGCGTCGCTCTGGCCGCCGTACTGGAGCACCACGATGCCCTGCGGATGCGCTACGAGCCCACCGGCGACGGCCGTTGGCGCCAGTTCGGCGTGGCACCCGGCGCGGCGCCCGCGCTGGAGGTGCGCGACCTGTCCCACTGGGCACCGGGCGACCGCCCCGGAGCGCTGCGCGCGCTGGCCCGGGACCTGAGCGCCGGCTTCGACCTGGCCGGCGGCGGGCCGCTGCTGCGGTCCGTGCTGTGCCGGCTCGGTGCCGAGGAGCGCCCGGTCCTGCTGCTGGCGGCCCACCACCTGGTCGTGGACGCGGTGTCCTGGCGCATCCTCCTGGAGGACCTGGACACCGCCTACCGCGCGGTGCGTGCCGGGGGCCGGGCCGAGCTCGGACCCAAGACCACCTCCTTCCGCACCTGGGCCGAGCGGCTTTCCGCGCACACCGCCGCCGGCGGCTTCGACGACGAACTCCCGTACTGGAGCGGGCCGCAGGGCCACGCCGAGCTGCCCACCGACGGCGCGGGCCGCAACACCGCCGACTCCGAGGAGACGGTGACCGTCCGCCTGGAGGCCGAGGAGACCCGCCGGCTGCTCCAGGACGTGCCGGACACCTACCGCACCCGGATCAACGACGTCCTGCTGTGCGCCCTGGGCCGGGTGCTGGCCCGCTGGACCGGGCACAACCGGGTGCTGATCGGACTGGAGGGCCACGGCCGCGAGGAGATCTTCGACGACGTCGATCTCTCCCGGACCGTCGGCTGGTTCACCACCATGTTCCCCATCGCGCTGGACCTGCCGCCGCAGGCGGACCTCGCGGCGGCGCTGAAGTCCGCGAAGGAGGGGCTGCGGACCCTGCCCCGGCACGGCCTGGGGCACGGCGCGCTGCGCCATCTGCGCACGCCGGCGGCCGACGGGCTCCCGCCCGCCCCGCAGATCGGCTTCAACTACCTCGGCCAGCAGGACTGGAGCGCTTCCGCCGGCGGCGGCCTGCTGCACGCGCCGTACGGCGCACTGGAGGGCGGCATGGACCCGGCCGCCGACCGGCCGCAGCTGATCGATGTCGTCGGCCTGGTCGCGGACAAGCGGCTGGAGTTCACCTGGTCGTTCTCGAAGAACCTGCATCGGCGGGACACCGTCGCCCGGCTGGCCGAGGAGATGGCCGCCGAACTGCGCGAGATCGTCCGGCACTGCGCGCAGCCGGACGCCGGCGGCCGCACCCCCTCCGACTTCCCGCTGGTCCGCCTGGACCAGGAGACCGTCGACCGGCTCGCCGGCAACGGCCGGGACGTCACGGACATCTATCCGCTGACCCCCACCCAGACGGGCCTGGTCTTCCACGGCCTGGACGAGCCCGACCAGGGGCTCTACGTGGAGCAGGCCACCTTCGTGGTCGACGGCGTGCACGAGCTGCGGCTGCTGGCCGCCGCCTGGCAGCAGGTCGTGGACCGCACCCCCGTGCTGCGCAGCGCGGTCGTGCTGCGCGACGTGCCGGTGCCGCTCCAGACCGTGCACCACTCCGTCACCCTGCCCGTGACGGAGTACGACTGGAGCGCCCTGCCGCCGGACGAGCGGGACGCCGCACTGGAGCGGCTGCTCGCCGAGGACCGGGCCCGCGGCCTCGCCCTGGACCGGGCACCGCTGCTGCGCGTCGCCCTCATCCGGCTCTCCCCGGCCGAGGTGCGGGTCGTGTGGACCTTCCACCATGTGCTGCTCGACGGGTGGAGCGTCTTCCAGGTCCTCTCGGACGTCTTCGCCTGCCACGCGGCGCTCGCCGCGGGCACCGAGCCCCAGCTGCCGGACCGCAGGCCGTTCGTGGACTACGCCGCCTGGCTCGCCGGCCACGACACCGCCCCGGCCGAGGCGCACTGGCGCCGGGAGCTGGCGGGGCTGTCCGCCGCCACCCCGCTGCCCTACGACCGGCGCCCCGCCCAGGGCGCCGCCACCCGCGCCGGCACCTGGCACTCCCAGCGGCTCGACGCGGAACGGACCACCGCACTCACGGACTTCGCCCGGCGCCACCACCTCACCCTCAACACCGTCGTCCAGGGGGTCTGGGGCCTGCTGCTGTCGCGCTGGAGCGGGGAGCGCGAGGTGTGCTTCGGCACGACGGTCTCCGGCCGCCCCGCGGATCTGCCCGGAGCCGACGCCATCACCGGCCTGTTCATCAACACGCTGCCGGTGCGGGTCGATGTGGACGGCACCGCTGCTCCGGCGGACTGGCTGCGGGCGCTGCAGTCCGCGCAGGCCGACGCCCGCGGGTTCGACCACGTACGGCTGTCGGACCTGCGCGACTGGAGCGCACTGGACGCCGGGGAGCCGCTGTTCGAGAGCCTGGTGGTCTTCGAGAACTACCCGATCAACAACACGGCGGCCACCGCGCACGGCCTGCGGGTCCGCGATCTGCACGCCCTGGAAGCCACCAACTACCCGCTCACCGTGGTGATCTCGCCCGGCTCCGAACTGTGCGTCGAACTCGGCTACGACCCGCGGTACTTCGAGGAGTCCACCGCGCGGTCGCTGGCCGGGCAGCTGGTGCACACCCTCGCCGCCCTGGCGGCGCCCGGTGCGGCCGCGTCCGTGGACGGGATCGACGTCCTGCCGCCGGACGAGCGGGCCCGGCTCACCGGCCGCCCGGCGGCGGACGCCGACACGGTCGCGCCGGCCACCCTCGCCGCACTCGTCGAGGCGGCGGTGGACCGCTGGCCCGAGGAGACCGCCGTGCGCGGGCCGGAAGGGACGCTCACCTTCGCGGAGTTGGAGGCGCGGGCCAACCGCCTCGCGCACCGTCTCCTCGCCCGCGGGACGGGCCCCGGTGACCTCGTCGCCCTGGTCCTGCCGAGATCGGACGACATGGTCGTCGCCCAGCTCGCGACCGCCAAGGCGGGCGCCGCGTACCTGCCGGTGGACCCCGGCTACCCGCAAGAGCGGATCGCGCTGATGCTGCGCGACGCCGCCCCGGCCGTCACCCTGGACGCCGCGGAGATCCGCGAACTCATGGACGCCGAAGACGACTCCGCGCCCGGCCACCGGCCCACCGACCGGGACCGCGTCCGCCCGCTCGACCTCGACGACCCGGCCTATGTGATCTACACCTCCGGTTCCACCGGCACCCCCAAGGGCGTGGTCGTCACCCACCGCGGCCTCGCGGGCTTCGCCGCCGCCGAGGCCGACCACTACCAGGTCCGCCCGGGAGACCGGGTCCTGGCCTTCGCCACCCCCAGCTTCGACGCCTCGGTGCTGGAGCTGTGCATGTCCCTGCCGGCCGGCGCCTGCCTGGTGGTGCCGCCGCCCGGCCCGCTGCTCGGTGCGCAGCTGGCCGCGGTGCTGCGCGAGGAGCGCATCACCCACACCCTGTTGCCGCCCGCCGCGCTCGGCACGGTGCCGCCCGACACCCCGGGCACCCTGCCGGACCTGCGCACGCTGATCGTCGGCGCGGACGCCTGCGGCGCCGAACTCGTCGCCCGCTGGGCCCCGCACCACCGGATGATCAACTCGTACGGGCCCACCGAGACCACGGTCGTCGCCACCTGGTCCGGCCCGCTGCGCCCCGACGGCAGCGCGCCCCCCATCGGCCGCCCGCTGCCCGCCACCGGGGTGTACGTGCTCGACGAGCGGCTCCGCCCGGTCGCCGACGGCGTCCCGGGCGAACTCTGGATCAGCGGCGCCTCGCTGGCCCGCGGCTATCTGAACCGGCCGGGCCTGACCGCCACCCGCTTCACCGCCGACCCGTACGGCCCGCCGGGCACCCGGATGTACCGCACCGGCGACCGGGTCCGGCGCGACGCCCGCGGCGAGCTCCACCACCTCGGCCGGACCGACCACCAGATCAAGCTGCGCGGCCACCGCATCGAGGCGGGCGAGGTCGAGGCCGCCCTGACCCGGCACCCGGCCGTCCTGGACGCGGTGGTGACCGTACGGGAGGACGAGCCCGGGCTGCCGCGGCTGGTGGCCCATCTGCTCGCGGCACCCGGCGCTGACGCTCCGGCCGGCCCGGAGCTGCGCGCCTTCACCGCCCGCACCCTGCCCGGCCCCATGGTGCCCTCGGCCTTCGTCGTCCTGGAGCGCTTCCCGCTCACCGAGAACGGCAAGACCGACCGCGCCGCCCTGCCCGCACCCGGGCGGGACGCGGGGGAGCCGGCCCGGCACGTCGCCCCGCGCACCCCCACCGAGGAACTTCTCGCGGACATCTGGTCCACCGCCCTGGAGACGACCGTGGGCGTCGAGGACGACTTCTTCGCACGGGGCGGCGACTCGCTGCGCAGCCTGCTCATCGCCTCCCGGGCCAACGAGACCTTCGGGGTGTCCCTCACACCCCGCGATGTGCTGGTCTCCCGCACCGTCGCCGCCCTGGCGGACCTGGTGGAGGAGCACATCCTGCGCGAACTCGAAGACGCCGTACACGGCGACAGCGACCACGACGAACGGTGAGGAACGACCCCATGACGTCTTCGAAGAAGGGCCGCGCCGCGGCGCTGCCGCAGGAGCTGCAGGAAGCGCTGCGCCGCCGCCTGGCGGGGCAGACCGGCGGACCGGCCGCAAAGGCCCGCGAGACCATCCCCCGGGCGGACCGGTCCGAGCCGCTGCCGCTCTCCTTCGCCCAGCAGAGCCTGTGGTTCCTCGACCAGCTGCGGCCCGGCGACTGCCGCTACAACAGCGCGGTCGCGCTGCGGCTGACCGGCAGCCTGGACCGGGCCGCGCTGTCCGGGGCGCTGGACGCCGCGCTGGAGCGCCACGAGGGGCTGCGGACCACGTTCCACGACATCGACGGCCGGCCCGTGCAGACGGTGCACCCGGCCGCTCCGGTGCCGCTGCCGGTCCGTGACCTGACGGCCAATCAGGAATGCGCAGGCGACCCGGACCCGGACGAGCCCGGCCGGGGCCACGCGGCGCTGGACGAGCTGCTGCTGACGGAGTACTCCCGCCCGTTCGACCTGCGCACCGGGCCGCTGCTGCGGGCCCTGCTGGTGCGTCTGGCCGCCGACGAGCACGTCCTGCTGCTCACCGCGCACCACATCGTCACCGACGGCTGGTCCATGGGCGTCCTGCTGGACGAACTGTGCACGCTCTACGACGCCCTGGCCCACGGCGGGACGCCTGCGCTCGCACCCGTGACGACCCAGTACCCGGACTACGCCGTCTGGCAGCGCGGCCGGCTGACCGGCGCTCTGCTGGCCGAGCAACTCTCCTACTGGACCAAGCAGCTGGACCAGGCCGCGCCGCTGGAGCTGCCGCTCGACCGTCCCCGCAGCGGTGCGGAGTCCGGAAGCGGCGCGGTCCACGAGTTCCGCGTCCCGCCGCGGACCACGGCCGGCCTGCGGAAGCTGGCGGCCGAGCAGCACACCACCCTGTTCACCGCGCTGATCGCGGCCTGCCAGGCGCTCTTCGCCCGCTGGTCGGGGCAGGACGACATCAGCGTCGGCTCGCTGACGCCCGGGCGCGGCCGCACCGAACTGGAGCGCGCGGTCGGCTTCTTCGTCAACACCGTCGTGCTGCGCTGCCCGGTCGACACCGCCCGCCCCTACCGCGAGCTGCTGGACACCGCGGCCGGCACCGTCCTCGACGCCTTCGCCCACGACGACACCCCCTTCGAACGGCTGGTGGAGGCCGTGGGGGCGGAACGCCAGGCGGGCCGCAACCCGCTCTTCGACGTCATGGTGCTGCTGCACCCCGCCCCGCCCGAGGCCCCCGGCCTGCGCGGGCTGACCGCCCAGAACGTCACCGTGCCCCGCCGGGCCGCCACCTTCGACCTGAGCGTCGAGTTCGTCCCGGACGGCGAGGGGCTGACCGGCCTGCTGGAGTACCGCACCGATCTCTTCGACGCCTCGACGGTGGCGCGGATGGCGGAGCAACTGCTGCTCCTGCTCGACGGCGTGGCCGCCGAACCGGACCGCCCGCTGGGCGAGCTGTCCCTGCTCTCGGCGCGCGAGTGGCGACGGCTGACCACCGAGTGGAACGACACCGCGCTCGCCGTCACCCCCGCCACCTACCCCGAGGTGTTCGAGGCGCAGACGGCCCGCACCCCGCACGCCACGGCCCTGGTCGCCGGCGACACCACGCTCGACTACGCCGCACTCAACGCCCGCGCCAACCGGCTGGCCCACCACCTCATCGACCGCGGCGCGGGCCCCGAACAACTCGTCGCGCTGCGGCTGCCGCGCACCGCCGACATGGTCGTGGCGATCCTCGCCGTCCTCAAGTCCGGCGCCGGATACCTGCCCCTCGACCCCGAACTGCCCGCCGAGCGCCTGGACTTCCTGCTGGCGGACGCCCGGCCGCTGCTGGTGCTCGACGAGGCGGCGCTGCGCGAGGTGCCCGCATCGGCGCCCGCGATCGACCCCACCGACAGCGACCGCCGCGCCCCGCTGCTCCCCGGCCACCCCGCCTACGTCATCTACACCTCCGGCTCCACCGGCCGCCCCAAGGGCGTGACCGTGGGACACCGGTCCCTGATGAACCTGCTCGCCGGCCACCGCGACGGCTTCGTCGCCGCGGCCGGAGGCGGCCCGCTGCGGGTGGCCCTGACCGCGTCGTTCTCCTTCGACACCTCGCTGGAGGGCGTGCTGCTGATGGCCGACGGCCACCGGCTGCACCTGGTCGACGAGGCGACCCGGCTCGACCCGGCCGCGCTGGTCGAGTACGCCGTCGCGCACCGCATCGACTTCCTCGACCTGACCCCCTCCTACCTGCGCCAGCTGCTGCCCGCCGGACTGCTCACCGACCCCCGCCACCACCCCCGGCTGCTGATGCTGGGCGGCGAGGCGGTCGGGCCCGACCTGTGGCAGGAGCTGTCCGCGCTGCCGGACGTCGCCGCGTACAACTTCTACGGCCCCACCGAGTGCACCGTCGACGCGCTGGCCTGCCGCATCGACGGCCCCGGGCGGCCCGTGGTGGGGCGGCCGCTGGCCAACGTCCGCGCCCATGTGCTCGACCACCGGCTCCAGCCGGTGCCGCCCGGCGTCGGCGGCGAGCTCTACCTCGCGGGCGACCAGGTCGCGCGCGGCTATCTGCACCGGCCCGGACTGACGGCCGCCCGGTTCGTGGCGGACCCGTTCGGTCCGCCCGGCAGCCGGATGTACCGCACCGGCGACCTCGCCCGCTGGACGGCTGACGGACGGCTCGACTACCTCGGCCGCGCCGACGACCAGGTCAAGATCCGCGGCCACCGCATCGAACCCGGCGAGATCGAGGCGGCCCTGCGGGCGCTGTCGGCCGTCGCCGAGGCGGCCGTCGTCGCCGTCGACGACGCGCACGGCCACGCCCGGCTCGCCGCCTACGTGACCCCCGCCACCGAGGCCGGCCCGCCCGCCGCCGCCGAGCTGCGGGCCGCCCTCCAGCGCACCCTGCCCGGCCACATGGTCCCCGCCGCCTTCGTCGTCCTCGACGTCCTGCCGCTGAACAGCAGCGGCAAGCTGGACCGCCGCGCGCTGCCCGCCCCCGACCTCGACGCGGCCCCGCGCGAGCGCGAGTTCGTGGCGCCGGGCACCCCTGCCGAACGGACGCTGGCCGGGATCTGGTCCGCGGTGCTCGGCGTCGCGCAGGTGGGCGCCGACGACAACTTCTTCGAGCTGGGCGGCGACTCGATCCTCAGCATCCAGGCGGTCTCCCGGGCCCGCGCCGCCGGCCTGCACCTGACCTCCCGGGACGTCTTCCAGCACCAGACCGTCGCCGAACTGGCCGCCGCCGTGGACCAGCGCAGCGCCCCGGCTCCCGCGCCCCGGCAGCCGGACAAAACCGGCCCGGCCCCGCTCACGCCCATCCAGGAGTGGTTCTTCGCCACCCACGGACCGCTGCGGCACTTCACCATGTCGATGCTGCTCGACCTGCCCCGCGACCTCGACCAGGACGCCCTGGAGCGGGCCCTGCATGCCGTGGCCGCCCACCATCCGGCGCTGCGCACCCGCTTCGTCCGCACGGGCGACACCTGGCGCCAGCACCCCGGCGCTCCCGTCGCCCCCGGCCTGCTGACCCGGCACGCCCCGTCCGGGACCACCGGCGCCGCCCGGGACGCCGCCCGCACCGCGGCGGCCGACGCCGCCCGCGCGGCCCTCGACCCCGACACCGGCACGCTGCTGCGCGCCGTCCTGTTCCCGCCGGCCCCCGGCGACCGGCCACAGCTCTTCCTGACGGCCCATCATCTCGCCGTGGACAGCGTCTCCTGGCGCATCCTGCTCGCCGACCTGGAGCGCGCCTACCACCAGGCCGCCGCCGGCGAGCCGGTCCAACTGGAGCCCGCCACCACACCGTTCACCACCTGGGCCACCGCCCTCTCCCGCCACGTACGGGACGGCGGCCTGGACGACGACCTGGCGTACTGGCGCACCGAGAGCGAGGCGCCGCGCACCCCGCTGCCGGCCGACCGCCCCGGCACCCCGCTCGCCGGGTCCGCCCGCACCGTCCGCGCGCGTCTCGACCGCGACACCACCGAGGCCCTGCTGCGCCGGGTGCCCGGTGTCTACCGGACCCAGATCAACGACGTGCTGCTCAGCGCGGTCGGCCGGGTGCTCGCCGACTGGGCGGGCACGGACCGGGTGACGTTGGCCCTGGAGGGGCACGGCCGCGAAGACCTCCACGAGGCCGCCGGTGACGGGGCCGAGGGGGCCCGCGACGGGGCCGATCTGTCCCGGACCGTCGGCTGGTTCACCACCCAGTACCCCGTCACGCTCACCCTGCCCGGACCATCGCACGAGCCGGACTGGGGCGCCACGCTCAAGGCGGTCAAGGAACGGCTGCGCGCCGTCCCCCGGCGCGGTCTCGGCTACGAGGCGCTCGCCCGCCTGGGCTCACCCGACCCGGCCGCCGGCGCCCTGCGCGCGCTGCCCCTGCCCCAGGTCTGCTTCAACTACCACGGCCAGTGGGAGAGCGCGCACGACGGCGACTTCACCCCCGCCGGCGAGGCCCCCGGCCGCGACCTGGCCGCCGAGGAGGTCCTCGACCACCTGCTGGACATCTCGGCCGTGGTGGCCGACGGCGTCCTGGAGATCACCTGGCACTACAGCGACCAGGTGCACGACGAGAGCACCGTCCGGAACCTGGCGGACGGCACGGTCCGCGCGCTGACCGCGATCGCCGCGCACTGCGCCCGGCCGGACGCCGGCGGCCGCACCCCCTCCGACTTCCCGCTGGCCCGCCTCGACCAGGCCGGCGTGGACCGGCTCGCCGGGGACGGCCGCGCCGTCGAGGACATCTATCCGCTGACCCCGCTCCAGGAAGGCATGCTCTTCCACCGCCTGGTGGGCGGCGCGGACGACGTCTACCTCGACCAGGCCAGCCTGCTGCTCGAAGGGGTCGCCGACCCGCGGGCGTTCGCCCGGGCCTGGCAGCGGGTGGCCGACCGGACGCCGGTGCTGCGCACCTCGGTCGTCTGGGAGGGCGTGCCCGTACCGCTCCAGCTCGTGCACCGCCGGGCGACCGTGCCCGTCGTCCACCTCGACTGGCGCGCCCTGGACGAGGAGCAGCGCACGGCCGGACTCGCCCGGCTCCAGGCCGAGGACCTGGAGCGCGGCCTGGACCTCGGCACCCCACCGCTGATGCGGCTCACCCTGATCCAGCTGCCCGGCGGAGCGCTGCGGCTGCTGTGGACCTCGCACCATCTGATCCTGGACGGCTGGAGCCTGGCCCAGGTGCTGACCGAGGTCTGCGAGGAGTACGCCGCGCTCGTCGCCGGCCGTGAACCGGCGCCGCCCGCCCGCCGTCCCTTCGGCGACTACGTCCGCTGGCTGTCGGGCCGGGACGGCCGCGCGGCCGAGGAGCACTGGCGTGCCGTCCTCGCCGGTTTCGCCACCCCGACGCCGCTGCCCTGCGACCGCCCGCCCCGGGAGGCCCACCGGGCCCGCTCCGCCGAGGTGCTGACGGTGAGCCTGCCCGTCGAACGCTCCGCGGAGCTGCTGCGCTGCGCCCGGCGCGCCGGACTGACCCTCAACACGGTGGTGCAGGGCGCCTGGGCGCTGCTGCTGGCCCGCTACAGCGGAGAGCCGGACGTGGTGTTCGGCACCACCGTCTCCGGCCGCCCGGACACCCTGCACGGCGTCGAGTCGATGGTCGGGATGTTCATCAACACCCTGCCCACCCGGGTGCGGGTCGACGGGCACCGCACCGCCGCCGGCTGGCTGCAGGAGCTCCAGGACGCCCAGTCCGAGTCCCGGCGCTTCGAGACCGTCTCGCTGGCGCAGCTCGCCGCGTTCAGCGACGTACCGGCCGGCACCGCGCTCTTCGACAGCATGGTCGCCTTCGAGAACTACCCCTTCGACGAGGCCCGGACCTCCGGCGCCGGGGTGCGCCTCGCGCAGGTCACCTCCCGGGACGCGACCAACTTCCCCCTGGTGCTGCGCGCCCACCACAGCGACCGCCTCGGCTTCGACCTCGCCTACGACCCCGACCTCTTCGATCCCGCCACCGTCCGCGCGCTCGCCGACCGGCTGTGCCTGCTGCTCGCGGAGCTCGCCGCCGACCCGGACCGCCCGCTGCGCGAGCTGGCGTGGACGACCGCCGAGGAACGCCGTCGGATGCTGGTCGACTGGAACGGCACCGAGCACGGCCGCCCCGAGACGACCCTGGTGGACCTCTTCGCGGCCCAGGCCGCCCGTACCCCCGACGCCACCGCCGTGACCTGCGCCGGCGACACTCTCTCGTACGCCGAACTCGACGCGCGGGCGGGCCGGCTGGCCCACAAGCTGGCCGAGTACGGAGCCGGTCCCGAGCGCTTCGTGGCGCTCGCCCTGCCCCGCTCGGCGGACCTGATCGTGGCCATCGTGGCAGTGCTCAAGACCGGCGCCGCCTACCTCCCCGTCGACCCCGAGCTCCCCGGCGGCCGCATCGCCCACCTGCTCACCGACGCCACCCCGGCCCTGCTGGTGACCACCACCGCCGTCGCCGGACGGCTCCCCGCTACGGACGTCCCCCGGCTGCTGCTCGACGATCCCGCGGTCCGCGACGACCTGGCCGAACGCCCCGCCACCGGCCCGGAAACCGCCCGCCGCCCGCTCCCGGAGTCGCCCGCCTACGTCATCTACACCTCGGGCTCCACCGGCCGGCCCAAGGGCGTGGTCGTCCCGCACGCGAACGTGGTGCGGCTGTTCTCCCGCACCCGCCACTGGTTCGGCTTCGACGAGCACGACGTGTGGACGCTCTTCCACTCCTACGCCTTCGACTTCTCCGTCTGGGAGATCTGGGGCGCGCTGCTGCACGGCGGCCGGCTCGTCGTCGTCCCGCACGACACCGCCCGCGCCCCCGAGGAGTTCCTGCGCCTGCTGGCGGACGAACGGGTCACCGTGCTCAACCAGACGCCCTCCGCGTTCTACCCCCTGATGCGCGCGGACGCCGAACACCCCGAGCTCAGCGCCCGCCTGAGCCTGCGCACGGTGATCTTCGGCGGCGAGGCGCTGGACCTGGCGCGGCTGGCCGACTGGTACGAGCGCCACCCCGACACCGCACCCGCCCTGGTCAACATGTACGGCATCACCGAGACCACCGTGCACGTCTCCTACGCCCCGCTCGACCGCGCCACGGTGACCGGAGCCACCGCCAGCGCCATCGGCTCCGGCCTCCCCGACCTGCGCGTCCATGTCCTCGACGGCGACCTCGCCCCGGTGCCGCACGGCGCCGTCGGCGAGCTGTACGTGGCGGGGGAGGGCCTGGCCCGCGGCTATCTGCACCGCCCCGGCCTGACCGCCGCGCGGTTCGTCGCCAACCCCTTCGGCCCGCCCGGCAGCCGGATGTACCGCACCGGCGACCGGGCCCGGTGGCGGCCCGACGGCACCCTGGAGTACCTCGGCCGCGCCGACCAGCAGGTCAAGATCCGTGGGTTCCGCATCGAACTCGGCGAGATCGAGGCCGCGTTGCACACCCACCCCGGCATCGGTGCCGCCGTGGTGGACGTCCGGGAGGACACCCCCGGCGTGCGGCGGCTGGTCGCCCACGTCGTGGGCGCGGGCCAGGACGCCCCGCCGCCCGCCGCCGCACTCCGTGCCCACCTGGAGCAGACCCTGCCCGCGCACATGGTGCCGGCCGCCTATGTCGCCCTGGACGCGCTGCCGCTGACCGTCAACGGCAAGCTCGACCGCCGGGCGCTGCCCGCCCCCGGCCCGGACGGCTACGCCGCCGGCGCGGACCGCACCGCCCCGCGCACCGAGGCGGAGCGCCTCGTCGCCCGGGTGTGGGCCGAGGTGCTGGACGCCGGGGACGTGGGCGCGGAGGACAACTTCTTCGCGCTGGGCGGCGACTCGATCCTCGCCATCCGCGTCACCTCCCGGCTGCGCGCCGCCCTCGGTGCCGAGGTCTCACCCCGGCTGCTGTTCACCCGGCCGACGGTGGCCGCGCTGGCAGCCGCCCTGCCCGGTCCGGCCGCGGGCCGCCCGGCGGCGGCCGATGCGATACCGGTGGCCGACCGCGCCGCCGCGGTACCGCTGTCCTTCGCCCAGCAGCGCCTGTGGTTCCTGGACCGCTTCGAGCCGGACAGCACCGAGTACCTGACCTTCTTCGTGCTGCGCCTGCGCGGCCCCCTCGACGAGGCGGCCCTGCGCACCGCCCTGGACGCCCTGGTGGCCCGGCACGAACCGCTGCGCACCACCTTCGCCGACCAGGACGGCCACGCCCACCAGCGCGTGCACGCCCCCGCTCCGGTGGACCTGCCGCTGCACGACCTGTCGGCCCTCGCGCCGCAGGCCCGCCACGGCGCGCTCGACGACCTGCTGGCACGCGACGGCGCCACCCCCTTCGACCTGGGCGCCGGGCCGCTGCTGCGCACCCGGCTGATCCGCCTCGCCGCCGACGAGCACATGCTGACCCTGGCCATGCACCACATCGTCACCGACGGCTGGTCCACCGCCGTGCTCGGCCGGGACCTGGGCGAGCTGTACGCGGCGGCCCGGCACGACCGCCGCCCGGACCTGCCCCCGCTGCCCGTCCAGTACGCCGACTACGCGGTCTGGCAGCGCGCCCGGACCCACCGGGCAGAAGAGCAACTCACCTACTGGAAGCAGCAGTTGGCCGACGTCGCTCCGCTGGAGCTGCCGACCGACCGGCCGCGGCCCGCCGTCCGCACCAAGAACGGCGCGCTGCTGGAGTTCGCGCTGCCCGCCGGGCTGACCGAGCGGCTGCGGGAGACCGGCCGCGGCGCCGACGCCACCCTCTACATGACGCTGCTCGCGGCCTGCCAGGTCCTCCTCGCCCGCTGGGCCGGCCAGGAGGACATCGCGGTCGGCACCGTGGCCTCCGGACGCGAACGCCCCGAACTGGAGCACCTGGTCGGGATGTTCGTGAACACCCTGGTGCTGCGCAGCCGGGTGCCCGCGGACCGCCCGTTCAGCGCCCTGCTCGCGGACGTGCGCGCCACCGTGCTGGACGCCTTCGCCCACCAGGACGTCCCCTTCGAACGGCTCGTGGACGTCCTCCAGCCGGAGCGGGACACCAGCCGCACCCCCCTGTTCCAGGTCATGGTCGCGCTGCACAACCTGGGCGGCGAGGCCCCGCAGCTGGAGGGCCTCGACGTCGAGACCGTCCAGCCGCCGGTCCGCCACTCCTCCTTCGACCTCGGCTTCGACTTCGTCGAGCGCGACGGCGGCCTCACCGCGTTCGTGGAGTACAACACCGACCTCTTCGACGCGGCCACCGTCCAGCGGATGACCGGCCGGCTGCGGCTGCTGCTGGAGGCGATCGCGGACGACCCCGGACGCACGGTGGGCGAACTGCCGCTGCTGTCCGCCCCGGAGCGCCGGCAGGTGCTGGAGGAGTGGCAGGGCGAGCCGCTGCCCGTACCGGACACCACCTTCACCGAGCTGTTCGAGGCCCAGGCCGCCCGCACCCCGCACGCCACCGCCCTGGTGGCCCGGGATGCCACCCTCGACTTCGCCACCCTGAACACCCGCGCCAACCGGCTGGCCCACCACCTCATCGGCCTCGGCGCCGGCCCGGAACGGGTGGTCGCCGTCCGGCTGCCGCGCACCTCGGACATGGTGGTGGCCCTCCTCGCCGTCCTCAAGGCGGGCGGCACCCAGCTCTCCCTGGACCCGGACCTGCCCGAGGACCGCATCGCGTTCCTGCTCGCGGACGCCGCGCCGCAGACCGTCCTGACCCCCGGCACGCTGCGCGACGCCCCGCTGGACGGGCTGCCCACCCACAACCCCACCGACGCCGACCGGATCGCGCCGCTGTGCGGCGCCCACACCGCGTACCTCAACTACACCTCCGGCTCCACCGGCCGGCCCAAGGGCGTCGCCGTCGAACACCGCCAGCTGGTCAACCTCTGCCACGACCACCGGGCCGGGCTCGTCGCCCCGCACACCACCGGGGGAGAGCAACTGCGCTTCGCGCTCAGCGGCGCCTTCTCCTTCGACACCTCGTGGGAAGGCCCGCTGATGCTGGCGCTGGGCCAGCAGGTCCACCTCATCGACGAGGACGTACGCCTGGACCCGGCCGCGTTCGTCGGGCAGATCGCCGCACAGCGCCTGGACGTCGTCGATGTGACACCGACCTTCCTGCACGAGCTGATGGCCGCCGGTCTGTTCACCGGCGAGGGCCACCGTCCGCGCCTCCTCATGGTGGGCGGCGAGGCCGTCGGCACGCCGCTGTGGCGGGAGCTGCGGGAGACCGACGGCCTCACCGCGTACAACGTCTACGGCCCCACCGAGTGCACCGTCGACGCCGTCTACGGCCGCTTCACCGACCACGCCGAGCGGCCCGTCATCGGCCGGCCGGGCCGCAACCTGCGCGCCTATGTGCTCGACGGGCGGCTGCGGCCGGTGCCGGCCGGGGTACCGGGCGAGCTGTATCTGGCCGGTGCCCAGGTCGCCCGCGGCTACCGGGGGCGGCCCGGGCTCACCGCCGAGCGCTTCGTCGCCGACCCGTTCGGCCCGCCCGGCACCCGCATGTACCGCACCGGCGACCGCGCGCGCCACGACGCGCAGGGGCTGCTGGAGTTCCTGGGGCGCACCGACGAACAGGTCAAGATCCGCGGCTTCCGTATCGAGCCCGGCGAGATCGAGGCGGCCCTCCTGGCCCACCCCGAGGTCGCGGACACCGTGGTGGTGGCGCGGGAAGACGACGGCCGGGCGCGGCTGGTGGCCTACGTGGTCCCCGCCGGGGAGCGGACACCCCCGGCCGAGGAGCTGCGGGTCGAGCTGCGCCGCACGCTGCCGGACTACATGGTCCCCGCGGCGTTCGTCGCGCTGGAGCGGGTGCCGCGGACCAGCAGCGGCAAGACCGACCGGCGCGCGCTGCCCGCGCCTCCGGCGCAGCCGGACACCGCGACGCACCACGTGGCGCCGCGCAACGACACCGAGACCTGCCTCGCCGACATCTGGGCGGAGGTGCTCGGCATCCCCCGCGTCGGCGTCGAGGACAACTTCTTCGCCCTCGGCGGCGACTCGATCCTCAGCATCCAGATCGTCTCCCGGGCCCGCCGGGCCGGCCTCGCCCTGACCTCCAAGGACGTCTTCCGGCACCAGACGATCGCGGAACTCGCCCTGCGCACCGACGCCGTGACCCCGCCACCCGCCGACGCCGCCCCGGCCCCGGCCGGACCGGCACCGCTCACCCCCATCCAGCACTGGTACCTCGACGACCGGCGGCCCGGCGACGCGCTGCGCTTCACCATGACCCACCGGCTGGAACTGGCCCCGGACAGCACGGAACCGGCGCTGCGGCAGGCGGCCGGTGCCCTGGTCGCCCAGCACGAGGCGCTGCGCACCCGCTTCCGCCGCACCGACGGCGCCTGGCACCAGGAAGTCCTGCCCACCGCCCCCGGCGACGTCTTCACCCGCCACGACCTGACCGGACTCGACGAGCCGGCCCAGGAGGCAGCCGTCCAGCACGCGGCCACCGCCGCGCAGACCTCCCTCGACCCCACCGAAGGCCGGGTCGTACGGGTCCTGTACTTCGACCTCGGGCCCGATCGTCCCGCCCAACTCCTCCTCACCGTCCACCACTTGGCGGTCGACGGGGTGTCCTGGCGCATCCTGCTCGGCGACCTGGAGACCGCCTATCGCCACGCCGCCGCCGGCCGGCCGGCCAGTCTGCCCCCGGCGAGCAGCGGCTACGGACACTGGGCGGCCCGCCTGGAACAGCACACCCGCTCCGGCGCCCTCGACGACGACCTGGCGTACTGGACCCGCACCTGCGCGGCCCCCGCCCACCTCCCCACCGACCGGGAGGGCGGCAACACCCACGCCGAGGCCGCCACCCTCACCGTCCGCCTGGGCAGCGCCGAGACCGACGCCCTGCTGCGCCAGGTCCCCGACGTCTACCGCACCCAGGTCAACGACGTCCTGCTGAGTGCCCTGGGCCGCACCCTGGCTCGCTGGAGCGGCCAGGACACCGTGCTCCTCGGCGTCGAGGGACACGGCCGCGAGGACCTCTTCGACGACCTGGACCTGTCGCGCACCGTCGGCTGGTTCACCGCCGAATTCCCGCTCGCCCTGACCGTCGCCCCCGACGCGGACTGGCGCGAGACCGTACGGTCCGTCAAGGAGCAGCTGCGCGCCGTCCCGCTGCGCGGCCTCAGCTACGGCGCCCTGCGCCATCTCGCCCGGCCGGGCACGCTGCCCGACACGCCGTCGCCGCAGATCGGCTTCAACTACCACGGCCAGTGGGACGTCGCGTCCGGCACCGAGCCGGACGGCGGCGGACTCTACCGCGCCGCCCTGCCGCCGGCCGGCGCGGACACCGACCCCGACGAGGAGCGCACCTACCTCCTCGATGTGACGGGCGTTGTCCAGGACGGCCGGCTCGAACTCGGCTGGACCTATTCGCCCGCGCGCTACGACGAGTCCACCGTGCGCCGCCTCGCCGAGGACACCGTCGCGGCGCTGGGCGAGATCGTCGCGCACTGCGCCCGGCCGGACACCGGCGGCCGCACCCCGTCCGACTTCCCGCTCGCCGGGCTCGACCAGCACCAGGTGGACCTGATCGCCGGCGACGGACAGCACGTCGCGGACATCCACCCGCTCACCCCGCTCCAGGCCGGCATGCTCTTCCACGGGCTGGTCGACGAGGCGGGCGCCTACTTCGACCAGATGGCCCTGCGGATCGCCGGGGTCGCCGACCCGCAGGCGTTCGCCGCGGCCTGGCAGACCGTCGCCGACCACACCCCGGCGCTGCGCAGCAGCGTCCACTGGCAGGGCCTGCCCCACCCGGTGCAGGTCGTACACCGCCACGCCGTCCTGCCCGTCACCCACCACGACTGGCGGACCCTGACCCCCGACGAGCGCGAGGGCGCGCTCGCGGAACTGCTCGCCGCGGACCGGGCGGCCGGCCTGGACGTGACCCGTGCACCGCTGAGCCGGATCGCGGTGGCGGCGCTGCCCGACGACGAGATCGTGCTGGTGTGGTCCTCGCACCACCTGATGCTCGACGGCTGGAGCACCGGAGCGCTCTTCGCCGATGTGTGCGCGCAGTACGCGGCGGCCGTTGAGGGCCGTACCGTCCGGCCGCCGGCCCGCCGCCCGTTCCGGGACTTCCTGCACTGGCTGGCCGGGCAGGACGAGGCGGAGGCCGAGCGGCACTGGACGGACACCCTCGCCGGGTTCACCGCCCGCACCCCGCTGCCCTACGACCGGCCCCCCGTCGAGGCGCACCGCGCCCGCTCGGGCGCCCTGGTGCACCTGGAACTCACCCCCGAGGTCTCCGAGCGGCTGCGCAGCACGGCACGGCGGAGCGGACTGACCGTCAACACCGTGGTCCAGGGCGCCTGGGCGCTGCTGCTGGCCCGCTACAGCGGCCGCCAGGACGTGGTGTTCGGCACCACGGTCTCCGGCCGCCCGGCCGAACTGCCGGGGGTGGAGGCGATGGTCGGCATGTTCATCAACACGGTCCCGACGCGCGCCGTGATCGACGGCACCCAGGGCGTGCTGCCCTGGCTGCGCGGCCTCCAGGAGCAGCAGAGCGACTCCCGCCGCTTCGACTTCGTCTCGCTCGCCCGCATCCAGTCCCTCAGCGAACTCCCCTCGGGCGAGGCGCTGTTCGACAGCATGGTGGTCTTCGAGAACTACCCCTTCGACGAGGCCGCCGCCACCGGTGCGGGCATCCGCATCCAGGACGTGCGCGCCGAGGACGCCACCACCTTCCCGCTGTGCCTGCGCGCCTACCTCGACGACCGCCTCGGCTTCGACCTCGCCTACGACGGGACGCTGTTCGACCAGGAGACGGTGCAGCGGGCCGCGGACCGCCTGGAGACCCTGCTGACCGCGGTCTCCGACGGCACCGACCGGTGCCTGGACGACCTCGGCCTGCTCACCGACGCCGACCGCGCGGTACTGCGCCGGTGGAACACCCCCGCCCGCCACGCCCCGGCCGGCTCGCCGGTGGACCGGTTCGCCGCACAGGTGCGCCGTACCCCGGACGCGATCGCGCTCACGGACGACGGCCTGGAAGTGACGTATCGTCAGCTCGCGGACTGGTCGGACCGGGTGGCCCACCGGCTGCTGGCCGGCGGCCTGGCCCCCGAGGACCGGGTCGCCCTGCTCATGGACCGCTCGGCCGCGCTCGTGGCCGCCCAGCTCGCGGTGCTCAAGGCGGGCGGCGCCTATCTGCCCGTGGACGGCCGGGCCCCCGAGGAACGCCGCCGGATGCTGCTCGACCAGGCGGGTGTGACGGTCCGGCTGACCGCCGAGGAGGTCACCGCCGCGCGGACCGCCGCCCCGGCCGCGGCGCAGGCGCTGCCGCCCGCCGACCCGGACCGGCTGGCGTACGTGATGTTCACCTCCGGGTCGACCGGCACCCCGAAGGCCGTCGGGGTGCGCCACCGGGACGTGACGGCGCTCGCGACCGACAGCCGGTTCACCGGCCCCGACTTCGCCCGGGTGCTGCTGCACTCACCGGTGGCCTTCGACGCCGCCACCTTCGAGGTCTGGGCGCCGCTGCTGAACGGCGGCCGGATCGTGGTCGCCCCGCCCGGCACGGTGGACGCGGCCCTCCTGCGGCGGCTGGCCGCCGGGGGAGAGGTGACGGCGCTGTGGCTGACGGCCGGACTGTTCCGGCTGCTGGCCCAGGACGCGCCGGACTGCTTCGCGGGGCTGCGCCAGGTGTGGACCGGCGGCGACGTGGTACCGGCCGCCGCCGTGCGCCGGGCGCTGTCCGCCTGCCCGGACCTGACCGTCGTGGACGGCTACGGCCCGACCGAGACCACGACCTTCGCGACGTCCTTCGCCATGACCGACGCCGCCGCGGTCCCCGCCGCGGTGCCGATCGGCAGCCCGCTGGACGACATGCGCGTCCACATCCTCGACTCCCGGATGCGCCCGGTGCCGCCGGGCACCGCGGGCGAACTCTGCCTGGCCGGCGAGGGGGTGGCCCGCGGCTACCTCGGCCGCCCCGGGGCCACCGCGGAGCGCTTCGTCGCGGATCCGTCCGGCCCGCCCGGCGCCCGGATGTACCGCACCGGTGACCTCGCCCGCCGACGGCCCGACGGCACCGTGGAGTTCCTCGGCCGCGCCGACGACCAGGTCAAGATCCGGGGCTTCCGCGTCGAACCCGGCGAGGTGGAGGCGGCACTGGCCGCCCACCCGGGCGTCGCGGACGTGGCCGTAGTGGCCCGCGAGCACCGGCCCGGCGCAAAACACCTGGTCGCCTACGTGGTCGGCCACGACGGACTCGACACCGACGAGCTGCGCGGATACGCCCGCGACACCCTGCCCGACTACCTCGTCCCGACGGCGTTCGTCCCCCTGCCGGCGCTGCCGCTGAGCGGCAACGGCAAGGTGGACCGCGCAGCACTGCCCGCGCCGGCCGCCGCGGCGGACCGGCCGGAGCCGGTCGCCCCGCGCACCGAGGCCGAACGCCGCACCGCTCAGGTCTGGGCCGAGGTGCTCGGCGTGGCACGGGTCGGAATGGCGGACGACTTCTTCGCGCTGGGTGGCGACTCGATCCTGAGCATCCGGCTCGCCTCCCGGCTGACGGAGGCGTTCGGCACCGAGCTGACCCCGCGGGCCGTGTTCACCCACCCGACCCCGGCCGCCCTCTCCGCGCTGCTCACGGCGGGGGAGGAGCCCGCCGAGGAGGGCGGCGCCCTCACCCCGGTGGACCGGGACACCCCGATGCCGCTGTCCTTCGCCCAGCAACGCCTCTGGTTCCTCGACGCGTTCACGCCGGAGAGCACCGAGTACGTCACCCCGCTCGCCCTGCGGCTGCGCGGCCGGCTCGACACCGCCGCGCTCGCCGCCGCCCTGACCGCGCTGGCGGCCCGGCACGAGTCGCTGCGGACCACCTTCGACAGCGTGGACGGCCGGGGCGTCCAGATCGTCCACGCGCCGCGGGAGGTGCCGCTGCCGCTGCGCGATCTGTCGTCCCTGCCCGCCGCCGACCGCCCGGCCGCACTGGACCGGCTGCTGGCCGAGGAGCGCACCCGCCCCTTCGACCTGCGCCGCGGCCCGCTGCTGCGCGCCGGACTGGTCCGGCTCGCGGACGACCACCACGTACTGACCCTGACGCTCCATCACATCATCACCGACGGCTGGTCGACCGGCGTGCTCACCGGCGACCTGTCCCACCTCTACCGGGCCGCGCTGCACGGCACGACGGCCGAGCTGCCCCCGCTGCCGGTGCAGTACGCCGATGTCGCCCACTGGCAGCGAACGGCACGCACCGGCCCGGCCGCCGAGGACCAACTGCGCTACTGGAAGGAGCAGTTGACCGGAGTCGAGCCGCTTCAGCTGCCCGCCGACCGGCCGCGCCCGCCCGTGCAGACCAGAAACGGCGCGACCACCGGGCTTGTCCTGCCGCCGGAGACGGCCCACCGCCTCAAGGAGTTCGGCCGGACCCGGCAGACCACCCTGTTCATGACGCTGGTCGCCGCGGCCCAGGCCCTCTTCGCGCGGCTGTCCGGCCAGCAGGACATCGCGGTCGGCACCGTCACCTCGGGCCGCGACCGCGCCGAGACCCAGCGGCTGATCGGCTTCTTCGTCAACACCCTGGTCCTGCGCGCGACGGTCGACCCCGCACAGGGCTTCCCCGCGTTCCTGGCGGACGTCCGCGACACCGTGCTGGACGCCTTCGCGCACCAGGACGTGCCGTTCGAGCAGGTGGTGGACGAGGTCCAGCCCGCCCGTGACACCAGCCGCACCCCGCTCTTCCAGGCCATGGTGGTGCTGCAGAACGCGCCCGGCGAGGCGATGGAGCTGCCCGGCCTCCAGGTGAGCGACATCGAAACGGACCGCGACGACGCCGCCTTCGACCTCACCCTGGAATTCGCCGAGACGGACTCCGGCGCCCTCCACGGCCTGCTCACCTACAACACCGACCTCTTCGACCCCGCCACCGCCCGGCGGATGGCCGACCAGCTCACCACCCTGCTGACCGGCATCGCCGACGACCCCCACCGCCCGCTCGGCGCCCTGCCCCTGGCACCCGCCGACGCCCTGCGGCGGCTGCTCACCGACCGGCAGGGTGCCGTCCGCCCGGTACCCCCGGCCACCCTGCCCGAGCTGTTCCAGCGGCAGGCCGACCGGACACCCGGCGCGGTGGCTCTCGTACAGGGCACACGCGAGCTGACCTACGCCGAGCTGGACACCGCGGCCAACCGGCTGGCGCACCGGCTGATCGCCCAAGGCGTCGGCCCCGAGCGCCTGGTGGCCCTGGCACTGCCCCGCTCGGCGGAGATGGTCGTGGCACAACTGGCCGTGGCGAAGGCCGGCGGCGCGTTCCTGCCCGTCGACCCGGCCTACCCGGCCGAGCGCCGGGACTTCATGGTGCGCGACTCCGCGGCAGCCGTGCTCCTCGACGACCCGGAGGCCGTCTGGTGCGCGGACGGCCCGGCCTCCGCACCCACCGACCAGGACCGCAGCGCACCGCTGCGGACCGGCCACCCCGCGTACGTCATCTACACCTCCGGCTCGACCGGCACCCCCAAGGCGGTGGTCGTCACCCACGCCGGACTGGCCGGCTTCGCTTCGGCCGCCGCGGCCCGGTATGACGTCCAACCCGGCGACCGGGTCCTCCAGTTCGCCTCGCCCAGCTTCGACGCCTCCTACCTGGAGCTGAGCATCTCCCTGCTCGCGGGAGCGACGCTGATCGCGGGGGAGGAGGGGCCGCTGCTCGGCGAACGCCTGGCCCAGGTGCTCGCCGAGCGGCGGATCACCCACACCCTGATCCCGCCCGCGGCACTGTCCACCGTGCCGCCTGAGGCGGCCGGCGCCCTGCCGGACCTGCGCACCTTGATCGTCGGCGCCGAGGCCTGCCCCGCCGACCTCGTGGCACGCTGGGCGCCGGACCGCCGCATGATCAACTCCTATGGCCCCACCGAGGCCACCGTGGTCGCCACCTGGACCGATCCGCTGGTCCCGGAGGCAGGCGCGCCGCCGATCGGCCGCCCCGTCGACAACACCCGGGCCTACGTCCTGGACGCCGCTCTGCGTCCCGTACCGGTCGGTGTCACCGGTGAGCTGTACGTGGCCGGGGCCGGACTCGCCCGCGGCTACCTGGCCCGCCCGGGACTGACCGCGGCCCGCTTCGTCGCCGACCCGTTCGCCACCCCGGGCAGCCGGATGTACCGCACCGGCGACCTGGTGCGCTGGGGCGCCGACGGCGAACTTCGGTACGCCGGCCGCGCCGACGACCAGGTCAAGGTGCGCGGCTTCCGCATCGAGCCCGGCGAGATCGAGAGCGCGCTGCGGCGCAGCCCCCAGGTACGCGACGCCGTGGTCGCCGTCCGCGCCACCGGCGCGGCCGGCCGGGCGGACACCGGCCCCGGGCGCCTGGTCGCCTATGTCGTCCCGGCCGGCGGGACGACTGAGCCGCTGCCCGTCCCGGCACTGCGCGATTTCCTGGCCACAAGCCTCCCGCCGCACATGGTGCCGTCGGTGTTCGTCCCGCTGGCCGAACTGCCGCTGACCCCCAACGGCAAGACCGACCGCCGTGCCCTCCCCGACCCCGAGCCGGCGTCCGCCACCACCGCCGGCCATGTCGCGCCGCGCACCGACACCGAACGCCGGATCGCCGAGATCTGGGCCGATGTCCTCGGTCTCGACACGGTCGGGGCCGACGACAACTTCTTCGACCTCGGCGGCGACTCGATCCTCAGCATGCAGGTGGTCTCCCGGCTGCGCCGGGCCGGACTGCACCTG
Organism: Streptomyces sp. 2323.1; assembly: GCF_900221035.1. Classification (NCBI taxonomy): domain Bacteria; kingdom Bacillati; phylum Actinomycetota; class Actinomycetes; order Kitasatosporales; family Streptomycetaceae; genus Streptomyces; species Streptomyces sp. 2323.1. The sequence continues at coordinate 7,622,750 of NZ_LT907981.1, forward strand.
GCCACCAAGGACCTGTTCACCCACCAGACGGTCGCCGCACTGGCGAGCGTCGTCACCACCGAACCCGAGCGGACCGACAACGGCCCGGTGACCGGCGACCTGCCGCTCACCCCCATCCAGGACTGGTTCTTCGCCACCCCCCGGGCCAATCCGCACCACTTCAACCAGTCGGCGCTGCTCGAACTGGACGGCGAGCCCGACCCCACGGCCCTGGAGGCGGCCCTGGCCGCGCTTCTGACCCACCACGACGCGCTCCGCATGCGGTTCACCGAGGACGGCGGCCGCCGACGCCAGCACAACCCGCCACCGTCCCCCGACCCGCGGGTGCTGACCCGGCACGACCTGACCGGTCTGCCGTCCGACGAGGCCGACGCGGCCATGGAGAAGGCCGCCGACGACCTCCACTCGGGCTTCGACATCGGCCAGGGCCCGCTGTTGAAGGCGGCGCTGTTCACCGGCGGCACGGACCGCCCCGCCTTCCTCTTCCTGGTGGCCCACCACCTGGTCATCGACGGCGTGTCCTGGCGGATCATCCTGGACGACCTGGAGACCGCCTACCAACAGGCGGCACAGGGCCGGCCGGTGACCCTGGGCGAGCGGACCACCGCCTTCCGGGACTGGTCCCGCGGCCTGGCCGCGCACGTCGCCGAAGGGGGGCTGGACCACGAACTGCCGTACTGGGAGGACGCCGTGGCCCCCGCCCCACTACCGGTCGACCACGAGGGTGCCGCGCCCACCCGGCAGGCCCGCACGGTGACCGTGACCCTGGACGAGGCGGACACCACGGCGCTGCTGCGCGCGGCCCCCACCGCTTACCGCACCCGCATCAACGACGTCCTGCTGGCCGCACTCGCCCTGGCGCTGGCGCGCTGGACCGGCCGCGACCGGGTCTGCGTGGACCTGGAAGGCCACGGCCGCGAGGACATCCTCGACGGGGTCGACCTCTCCCGTACGGTCGGCTGGTTCACCACCGTCTACCCGGTCGGCCTCCAGGTGCCCGACCCCGCGGACCTCGGCCCGTCGCGGGACTGGCGCGCCCTGGTCAAGTCGGTCCGGCGGCAACTGCGCGCCGTGCCCGGCAACGGCCTCGGCTTCGGCGCCCTGCGCACCCACGGCCCCGCCGAGGTGCGCGCGCGCCTGGAGCGCACCGGCCGCGGGCAGATCGTCTTCAACTACCTGGGCCAGTGGGACGCCCGACCGGGCGGATCCGGCGGTGGACTCGTCCGCGCCGAGCACGGCTCCTTCGGCCAGGACCACGACCCGCGCGACGGCGGCTCCCATCTGCTGGAGGCGGTCGGCGCCGTGCAGAACGGGCGGCTCGCCTTCACCTGGCACTACCGCCCCGGCGTCCACGAGGAAGCGACGGTACGAGCGGTCGCCGAGGACTTCGCCGAAGCGCTGCGCCGGATCGCCCAGCACGCCCGGGACAGCGTATGAGCCCGGGGGAGACCATCGGGACCACCGCTCGCGCGACCGGCCCCGGCGGTACGCACCGCACCCACCGCGGCGTTCCACCGCGCCCGTCTCCGCACACCGTCTGCCGGAGACCCCCTGAACGTCGTCGACTGCCCGCCCGCCGCACCGGACCGGACCTCCCGGCCACCCCGGCCTGCGCAGCCGCACGATGAACCGCTCAGTGAAGCAACCAACGAAGTAAAGCAACCAACGAAGTGAAGCAACCAACGATGGGAGAGCACGACATGGACGAGAACGCCCGCTACCAGGTGCTGCGCAACGACGAGGACCAGTACTCGCTGTGGCTGGCAGACCTGGAGATCCCCGCCGGATGGCAGGCCGTGGGCAAGGAGGGCACCCAGGACGAGTGCGCCGCGTACGTCGACGAGGTCTGGACCGACATGCGGCCGCGCAGCCTGCGCGAGCGCATGGAGAACGCCGGCTCCTGAACCGCCCCGCGGGGCGCGGCCACCTGCCGCGCCCCGCGCGTTCCCCATGGCCCCGGAAGTTCCGCGAGACCCCGCTCCCCGGCCCCCACGCGTGGGGAAGCCGGGTCGAGTAGCTCAGCGAGTCAGCGTCGCACGGCGAAACGCCGGCGACCGCCGCCGCACGGCCCGGGCACCAATCCCCGAAGTACCCACAGACGAAGCCGACTTCCCCCCTCGCGGCATCCGTCTCTCCCCCCAAGACGCCCTGCGGCGCCCCGTTGCTCCCCTATCACATCCCCCCTCCCAGGCATTCCTCCTTGCCGAAAAATGAGGAGAAGAGTTCCACGGAACACCTCCCCGTTACACATCCCCTACTGATGCTGACGTACGTCCAAATTGACGGTCATTCCGCTTAGGTGCCGGGTAGTGACGAAAGATGGCTTCTTGCGCTATACCAGTGGGGTGCATCACGCGCAGGGCACGTGCCTGAGTGCTGAATTCAGGACGTTGACGGGGTGAGGGGGCCGCGGTGATCGCGCGGAGCATTTCTCCCGCCGGCCGGCGAAGGACTCGCGCAGCCACGTTCGTCCCTGGTGAACGGCTCGTGTGGCCGCCCGGAAACGGTGCACATCCCTGACCTTCCGCCGGCTCCCCAGCGGCCCGGCATCGTTTCTCACGCCACCGAGATCTCCCGGTTCTCACGAATGAGAAGGACTCTGGAATGACCCCTACCCTGCACACCGACCGACTGGTGTTCTCGCCCTACCGGCCCGAGGACGAGGACGTCTTCGTGGCCCTGCTCAGGGATGAAGTCGTCTGCCGCTGGATGGGCCAGGAAAGATCACCGGAGAAAGACATCCGATCGATATTCCAGTCCATCCTTACCGACGTCTACCCGAAGAACCTGTTCGACATATGGGCCGTGTGGTCCGACGGCGCGTACGTGGGCCACGCGGAGCTCAAGAAGACGGGCAATGTCGACGGTCACGAGGCCGTCGCCGCGCTCGTCCGGGAACACTGGGGCAAGGGCCTGGGAACCGAACTCGTGCAAGGGCTGCTGCACTACGCCGCCAACACGTTGAAGCTCACCGAGGTCTACGGCATGGTGGGCGCCGAAAACACTCCCTGCCTGGGCCTGGCCGGCAAATTGGGCTCCCAGCACATTCGCGATGTCGTCGGGGACGACGGCACGGTGACGAAGATGGTGGTGGTACCGCTCGGCGTCCGCGCCTGACGCCCGGTCTGCCGGACCCCGTGGCCGGGCGGGCTGCTGCGAGTTCGCCCCTCAGCCTCTTCGGCGGGCGGGCTGCACAGCCGTTACGAGCAGCCCGCCCACCAACTCCCGCCGCCCTCCGGACGTCAGCGCATCCGGCTGGGATCCAGGGACACGGGCAGTTCGACCAGGCCACGGAACGCGGGGAAGGGCACCGTGAGCCATCGCACGTCGTCCGACGGTACGGCCATGGCGACGTCGGGATACCTGCGGAACAGCGTGGTGAGCGCGATCTGCATCTCAAGCCGCGCCAACGGAGCCCCGACGCAATAGTGCGGACCGTGACCGAACGCGATGTGCGTGCTTTGGACGCCCTCGCGCATCAGGTCGAGCCGGTCCGGCTCATCGAATGCCTCCGGGTCCCGGTTCGCGGACGCGATGGCGATCTGCACGAGCGCGCCCTTCGGGATGAGCATGTCGCGGATCTTCACGTCTTCGGTGGCATAACGGAACGTCGAGTTTTCGACGGACCCCTCATACCGCAGCAATTCCTCAATGGCCTGCGGGAAAAGGGCCGGATCCTGCTTCACCGTGCGGAGCTGCTCCGGGTTGGTGAGCAGATGGTAGACGGCGTTCCCGATCAGGTAGGCCGTGGTCTTGTGGCCGGCGAAGAGCAGGACCCAGGCGGTCGAGACCAGTTCGCTGTCGGTCAGCGCTCCGTCCTGGTCCTGAGCCGTGATCAGCGCGCTCATCAGATCCTCGCCGGGGTTGCGCCGCTTGCGCGCGATGAGATCGACGAGATAGTTGCGCAGATTCCCCTCGGCTTCTTCGAGCGCCTTTTTCGCCTCGGGCCCGAATCCCGTCTTGGCCACCGTGACGGACCACGTGTGGGCTTGCTCGCGTTCGTCCTCCGGCACGCCGAGCAGCTCACAGATCACATTCAGCGGAAGCGGGAAGGCGAAGGAGGGCAGCAGGTCCACCGGTTCGCGGGTCGAGCACCGGTCGAGCAGTCCGTCCGCGATTTCCTGGACCCGCGGGCGAAGGGCGTCCACACGACGCGGAGTGAGCGCGCCGTTGACGACCCGGCGGAGCCGGGTGTGCTTGGGCGGGTCGGAGAACAGCATGTTGTCGTCCAGCGCCACCGAGGAGTCCCCGAAGATCCGCTGGTAGGCGTCCATGGCCCCGTACATGTCCTTGCTGAACCGGGGATCCGCCAGCGCAGTCCGCGCATCGTCGTACCGGGTGATCAGGTACGTTTCCACGCCGTGCGGCGGGAGCAGGGGGCAGACCGGAGAGTCTTTCCGCAACTGGGCATAGACGGGGTGCGGATTCGTGCGGAACTCCGGGGTGCATGCGGAGGCGGCAGCTGCGGGGTCTGAAGACTCATATACGTCTGTCACGGCTCATCCTGAAGTGAGGGCTGCCGCTGGAACTGCAGCCGAGATGAATGCTGCATGGAGGGAGAGCCCTGCCTTCAAGGCTGAATGAATACGGAGGGCCGATCGAAAACTTCCCGGAGTCAGTAAGCGCGAAACTTCTGTGCTAGCCCATTCGGGGGCCGCCATTGCCTCCGGAGGGGCGTCCTATCCGGCCCTACGCCGCAAAAAAAACTGGACCCGCCACTCCCGCCTCCCGATCGGAGCAACAGGACTCGCGCATCGGAAGGCCACCGGTCGAGAGTTGTTCCCAGGATCCGCATCCATTCAGTCCTGGCCTTTCGCATCCATCAGCCCTGGCCTTCAGGACGCCGACAAGAGGAACAGACATGAGTGACAGCGCTGCAGAATCCGTGCCGGTACTCATTGCAGGTGGATCCTTGGTCGGTCTATCCGCCTCGGTATTCCTCGGCCGCCTGGGGGTGAAACACCTCCTGGTGGAGCGTCACGCCGAGACGTCCATGCACCCGCGAGGCCGCGGAAACAATATCCGTACGATGGAGCTTTTCCGCACCGCAGGCGTCGAGCCGGCCATCCGCGAGGCGGCCTCCGCGCTCTCGGGGAACGACGGGGTGCTGCAGACGGAAAGGCTCTCCAGCGACGAGCAGCGATGGATCATCCCGCGCATCGATCCGGATTCCACGCTGTCCAGCATCACCCCGTCCGGATGGTGTCTGTGCAGCCAGAACGACCTGGAGCCGGTGCTGTTGAAGTACGCCCGGGGCCTGGGCGGCGATGTGCGGTTCGGTACGGAGCTCATCTCGTACACCCAGGATGACAGCGGCGTCCATGCCGAATTGCGCAACCGGGAAACCGGCGAGTCACGAGCGGTACATGCGGAATACCTCATTGCCGCCGACGGCCCCAGGAGCCCGGTCCGCAAGAGCCTGGATATCGGACACTCCGGCCCGGGAACCCTGTTCCACAACGTCAGCGTCACGTTCCGCAGCAAAAACCTCAAGAACGTGGTGGGTGACCGCCGGTTCGTCGTCTGCTACATCACGAACCCCGACGGCGAGGGAGCCTTGCTGCCGGTGGACAACGAGGAGAAGTGGGTCTTCCACGTCCCTTGGGCATACGACCGCGGTGAGACGCTGGAGGCCTTCACCGACACGCGCCTCACCGCGCACATCCGCGCGGCAGCCGGTGACCCCGACATCGACGTGGAGATCACCGGCAAGGCCCCCTGGCATGCGGCCAACAGAGTGGCCGACAGTTACGGCCGGGACCGGGTATTCCTGGCCGGCGACTCGGCACACGAAATGCCGCCGACGGGCGCATTCGGCTCGAACACCGGGATCCAGGACGCACACAACCTGGCCTGGAAAATCACCGCCGTACTGCGCGGCTGGGCCGGCCGCGGCCTGCTGGACAGTTATCAGGCGGAACGGAGGTCGGTTGCCCTGGCCACCACCCTCCGCGCCTCACAGCAAGCGGTGGAGGAACAGCACCCCGGATACACCGCGGCCGCTTCCCGCAACAACGATCCGGCCGACCTGCTCACCGTCGCGTTGTGCTACCGCTATGCCTCGGACGCAATCCTGGGCAGCGATCCGGACGGCGACGTCGTTCCCCGCCAATTCGAACTGGGCGGAGCACCCGGCAGCCGGGCTCCCCATCTGTGGGTCGAGCGAGACGGCAAGCGGATGTCCACCCTCGATCTGTACGAGAAATCCTTCACCCTCCTCAGCGGTCCCGCGGGCAGCCCCTGGCGGGCAGCGGCTCGCGCCGTAGCAGAAGAGTTGGACGTACCTCTCGCCGGCTACCTCATCGGCAATACAGCCGACTGCGACCTGCTCCCGGAACCCGGAGTGGACTGGGCGCAACTGCACGGAACGCATGACGACGGTGCGGTATTGGTACGCCCGGACGGCTTCGTGGCATGGAAGTCGGGCAACGGCGCCGCGGGGGACCCGCACAAGGTCTTGGCGGACGTCCTCAGAAAGCTCTTGCACCGCCCGTAGCGAACCGCTCCAGCAAGCTCCGCGCCGACACCGACGGACCCCAACCAGCCTGTCAGATCAGGGAGATCCCCGTGACATCACCCGAGCAGCACCCCAGTAATTCTCCCGGCACTGACAAGCGACGGGCAGGGAAGACCGCCCGAGGGGACCAGAGCACCGAGAACGGCCGCGTGGATGTACACCATCACTTCACCGCCCCGGCCTGGATCGACTGGGCCGAAAGCAAAGGCCTGACACGACGCGAAAAGCTGCCCTGGTGGACTCGTTGGGACGAGCAAACCACGCTTGACGTCATGAGCAAGGCCGGGATCAGCACCAGCATTCTGACCGCTGCCATGCCGGGCAGCCCCGCCCAGGATCCCCAGCAGCGTAAGGAAGGCCTGCACCTCTCCCTCCAGGCGATGTCCGATCTCGCACAGGCCCACCCCCGGCGCTTCGCCTTCTTCACCCCGGTCTTCCTCGACGACCTGGAGACGTCAAGCTGGTCCATTCGCAAGGGACTTGACGACTACGGTGCCGTCGGCGTGAGCACCCGCACCAGCATGCGAGGCGAATACCTCGGCGACGCGGCACACGAATCACTGCTCGCAGAACTCAACGAGCGATCAGCAGTCATCAGCACCCACCCCATGGAGATCCCCTCAGGTCCGGTCATGGAAGGGCTGCCGCCCTTCATGTGCGACTTCCTGCTGGACACCACGCGCGCCGCCATCAACCTGATTCTCCACGGGACCCTGGACCGGTACCCGAATCTCTCGTTCATCCTTCCCCACGGCGGTGGATTCCTGCCCTACATGGCCACGCGCCTGGAACTCTTCACGCACATGCTCACCCCGAAAATCGAGCCAGCGCGCGTCCGCGATTACCTGCATCGCTTCTACTACGACACCGCGGCACCGATGTCCCCCGCCGCCACCCCCACGCTGATCTCCACCGTCGATCCCGGCCGGATCCTCTACGGGACCGACTGGCCCCCCACATCGGCCGAGATCATCACCGATGTCGTGGCTCCGGCCCTCGACCGGGACCCGGCCCTCTCCGACAGCCAGCGACGCGGCATCAACCGGGACAACGCATTGCACCTCATGCCGGCCCTCGCACGACTCTGAGTGAGGGGTGCGGACCCGGTACGCACGTGGTCAGGGGAGGCGGCTCCCCACCTCGCCGTCCCGGGGGATGCTCAGTCGAGACAGAACTCGTTGCCCTCTCTACGCAGCAGGACAGTGGTCGAAGATGGAACCATGACTGGGCAAGCGACCGAGATCGTTCTGAGTAAGCAGGACCTGCGTGAGGTCACCGCGTTCGCTGCGGCGTGCGCGGAGGTGGTGCTCAAGGTATTCGAGGCCGATCAGCCGGAGGACTCGCGGCCTCGAGACGCTATCCGTGCCGCGTGGGAGTTCGCCCGGGGTGGTGAGCGCGGTAAAGCTCTGCGCGACACGGCGTGGGCGGCCCTCAAGGCAGCCAAGAGTACGGACACCACGGCTGCGCGCGAGGCAGCCTTGGCAGCGATGTCTGCGGCAGGCGCCGCCTACCTGCATCCGCTGGCCAAGGCCACACAGGTCAAGCACATTCTCGGAGCAGGCGCCTACGCGGCCCGAGCGGCCGAACTCGTCGCCGGCGACGATCGGAACGTGGGCGCCGAACAACTTGAGCGAGCGGTGCATCGTGCGACACCGGTCGTCGTCGACGTGCTCACACGCTTCCCAGCGGCACCGGGTGGCGGCGGGCGGGTGGGTGAGTTGATCCGCATACTGGACGCCGGCCTTCGTTCACTCACCCTCCCTGAGTGACTGTCAACGTCAGCTCTGACCAGCGAGGTCACACATCACTTCAGGCTTCTGTGCGCAGCCAGGTGTTGCCTGTGGGGAGCCAGAGGGAGCCGTCGCGGCCTTGGCCTCCAGTGGCAATCGTCCAACGGCCCCCGTGTCCCACGGGACAGCCTCACGCCCCCACCCTTTCCCGGCCGACCGCGTCGAGCAGCAGGTGCGCGGCCACCGTCGCCCCGTCGGTGCGGATCATGCCGGCCACAGCGGTCGCGTGTGCGCGGGTCCCGGGGGTCAGGGCCGTCCTGAGCGCGGCCGACAGGGACTCGAAGGTCGGAGTCGGGCCGTCGTGTGCCACGCCGATGCCCAGCTCGGCCACGCGGCCCGCCCAGTACGGCTGGTCCGCTGCCTGGGGGACGACCACCTGAGACGCGCCGGCCCGGGTGGCCGTCGTCGTGGTGCCCGCGCCGCCGTGGTGGACGACGGCGGCCACCCGGGCGAACAGGGCGTGCTGGTTGACCTCGCCGACGACGAAGCAGTCGTCTTGGCCGTCGATCGGTGCCAGGTCGGCCCAGCCACGGGCCACGACCGCGCGACGGCCCTGCGCGCGGATCGCCTCGATGGCCACCTGGGCGATGTCCGTCGAGGTGTGCATGGGCATGCTGCCGAAGCCCACGTACACCGGTGGTGTGCCGGCGTCCAGGAACGCCAGCAGCTCGGCCGGGAGCGGGTGCACGTCGGGCAGGATCCACGCGCCGGTCTGGACGACGTCGAGGTCCGGTGTCTCCTGCCACGGGTCCAGGATCGGGTCCGTCGCCAGCCACGGCCGGTCGCCGATCACGTAGTTGCGGACGTCGTCCACCGGCGGCAGGCCGTTCGCCGCCCGGTTGGTGTTGAGCGCCGCGCCGAACAACGTGTTGATGCTCTGGGCGTCGAACTCCCACAGCACCCGGTTGTCGGTGACCTCCGGCGGGAGCGGCCGGCCCGGATACGCCAGCGGCGGGCGGTGCGGTGACGGCACGGTGAGCTGCTGGAAGGTCACGGACACGGAGCGGATGCCCAGCTTCTCGGCCACCGACAGCGCGCCCGCCGCGGCCGGCAGCATGCCGGTCGCCACCAGCACATCGCACCCCTCGGCCGCCGCGGTGACCGCGTCGAATTGGCTGGCGATCACCTGGGCCGCGCGCTCGGGCAGGGATGACGGCGGCGGCGCCGCTTTCGTCAGCGCGCGCGCCGACGGGCCGACCGGCACCAGCGGCACGCCGACACCGGCCAGCCGTTGCGCGAAGTCCTCGTCCGGCGGCGCGCACACCCGCACCTCCGCGCCGAGTGCCCGCAACCGCACCGCGAGACCCGCCATCGGTTCGACGTCCCCGCGTGATCCATACGTCGACAACACCACACGCACTTCGCGACTCCCATGTGCTCAACTTCTGGCTTAAGACCGGCGATTCTGCGGCATGACCTGGGCCTTGCCGCAAGCCCCCTGGTGCGCTATACGTTGAGAGTGGCAAGGAGTGGGTGACCTCCTTGCCTTTGTCTTTGTCTCTGTCTTTGTCTCTGTCCTTGCCTTGTTGGCGTCCGTTGTGGAGGGCTCTGAGCGTCGCCCCGCGGTGGTCAAGCAGCTTCTGGATGGTCGTGCGCGCAGGCCTCGTCGATGCCGTAGGTGTCCCATGGCGGGAAGGGGTCCTCGCCCGGGACGGGTTCGCCTTCTGCCATCAGGCAGTCGTGCAGAGCCGCCTGGAGAGGTGCGGCGTGCAGGCCGGCGCCGATGAACACCAGCTCCTGGCCCTGGGGCAGGTCCGCGTCGTGGGCGCCCGCTGGCTCGAACCGGGCCACGGCTCCGGCCTGTGACCACAGTCCCGTCACCTGCGGCCGGTTGGCCAGGTGGAAGAAGCCCTTGGAGCGCAGGACTTGTCCGAAGGTACCGCTGTCGAGTTCTTCGGTGACGAACGTCCACAGCCGGTCCGGATGGAAGGGGCGCGCCGACCGGAAGACGGTGCTGGAAATCCCGTACTCCTCGGTCTCCGGTACGTGATCGCCGTTGAGCTCCATGACCCAGCCCGGGGCCTGCTGGGCACGCTCCAGGTCGAACCGTTCGGTGCCGAGGACCTCGGCAAGGTCCACGCGGCCGTGTACGGACGGCACGATCCGGGCCGCCGGATTGAGGCGGGTGAGCGCGGCCCGCAGCGTGGCCGCATCCTCCTCGCCGACGAGGTCGAGCTTGTTCAGCACGAGGACGTCGGCGAACTCGATCTGGTCCATCAGCAGGTCGCTGACGGTGCGCTCATCGTCTTCGTACTGATCGAGGCCGCGCTCGGTGAGTTGGTCCCCGCCGCTCAGCTCGGGCAGGAAGGCGGCCGCGTCCACCACCGTGACCATGGTGTCGAGCCGGGCCAGCTCGCCCAGGGTGGCGCCGTCGTCGCGGGGAAAGGCGAAGGTGGCCGCCACCGGCATGGGTTCGGAGATGCCGCTGGACTCGATGAGGAGGTAGTCGAAGCGGTCTTCGCGTGCCAGCCGCTCCACCTCCTCCAGGAGGTCGTCGCGCAGGGTGCAGCAGATGCACCCGTTGGTCATCTCGACCAGGCGCTCCTCGGTACGGGAGAGGGCGGCCGCACCGCCGCGTACGAGCGCCGCGTCGATATTGATCTCGCTCATGTCGTTCACGATCACCGCGACGCGCAGGCCCTCGCGATTGCTCAGGACATGGTTGAGCAGCGTGGTCTTTCCTGCGCCCAGGAAACCGGAGAGGACTGTCACGGGAAGTCGGTCGTGCGTCACTGCGACTCAGCCTTCGGGTCGGAGCAGCCCGCGGGCGTATGCCTTCGCGAGCCGCTGGGGTACCCGGTACACGGATCCGTCGATGGTGACGGGCACCAGCTGGGGGGTGGTGGCCTTCCACTGCGCGCGGCGGTGGCGGGTGTTGCTGCGGGACATCTTCCGCTTGGGTACGGCCATGGCGGCTCTCCTCGAAGGGGTGTGGCGTGAGTGTGTGCGTCGAGGAGGCTATATGAAAATGGATGCCATTATCAAGAGCGCTGCGGGTGGTTCCCGCGGGATCGGCTCTGCCGGCGGGCCGCCAGGTCGACGAGTGCCCCGGCCACGGCGCGGGTGACGTCCGCCGCGAAGTCGAGGTCCAGCGTCGAGAGGGTGTCGCTCGCCTTGTGGTAGTGGGGGTTGCGCAGGTTTGCGGTGTCGGTCACGAGGAGGCCGCGGCGGGCCGCCCGCCAGTACGGAAGGTGGTCGCTGCGGGCGGCGTCACGGAGCAGTCCGCCGGTCCTCTTCAGCGGATAGACCTTCAGGTCCGGGACGTACCTCCGGGCGCTGCGCTGCACCGCATTGACGAACGGCAAGGAGCGCAGATCGGCGATCACGGCGATGAAGTCCCCGGTCCGGGGCGGCGAGAAGATGCCGGGGATCCGCAGTGGGGCGCGCTGGGCGCCCGGCCGGGGGTCCCGGAAGCCGATCATCTCCAGTGCGATGAGGCCCTCCACTGCCTCCCCTGCGGCGGTGAACCGTGCGACGTGTGCGCCGCTTCCGGTCATCCACTCCTCCTCCTCGCCGAAGAGGCAGAAGCGGATCCCCCGCTGCCGCGGGCCGAGGCCGTGCAGGGCGCGGGCGATTTCGAGCACCCCGGCGACGCCGCTCGCGTTGTCGTCGGCCCCGGGGCTGCCTTCCACGGTGTCCCAGTGCGCGCCGACCTCCACCAGCGGCGCCGCGGTGTCCCGGCCCGCCAGTGTGGCGAACAGGTTGATCTGGTGCGGGGCTTCGCCGTACCGCTGCTCGGCGACCTCGTACCCGGCCCCGGTCAGCTCGGTGTGCAGATGCCGGAGCGTGGCGGCGATGCTCTGCTGGTTCTCGCGCCAGCGGGGGCCCGCGTCGGTCAGTGCCGCGATGTGCCGTCCGAGGGTGGCGGGCACGATGGTGGCCAGTGCTTCCGCGAGCTGTGGGGCGTACGGGGGGCGGCGCACGGTGAGTTCGCCGACGGTGTCGACGAGCGCGCAGCGGATCTCCGACCAGTGGGGGAGCAGTCGTCGCAGCGAACGCCGGGTCACTCGGCACCTCCGGTGGCCGCGACGACGGCGGGGGAGCCGCCGGCCACGTCCGCAGCCTGCGCCGCTGCCCGGTTCGCGAGGGCGCGGCGGGCCACCGGCACCACGGCCAGGCCGGAGACCAGGAAGACGGCAGCGATGGCGAGCCAACCCGGGGCGCCCTTGCCGACGCCGAGGGATGCGGTGGAGACCGGGCCGACCGTCTCGGCGAAGGCCATGCCGAGCGCATAGACGCCGAGGTACTCGCCCCGGGTGTGGTCAGGGGCCAGCCCGTAGGAGATGCCCCGGCTTCCCGCCATGTGCAGCAACTCGCCGGCGGTGAGCAACAGGACCGCCACGACCAGGAAGGTGATCGTCAGGGCCGGTGACGTCGCCGCCGCGGCGGCCGCGATGCCGACGCAGGACAGCGCGAGCAGGATCCCGGCCCGGCGTTGGGCGCGGGCCCCGCCCTCCACCGTGTCGGCGCCGCGGCTCAGGCGGACCTGGAAGATCACGACGAGCACGGTGTTGGCGGTGACGACGCGGTGCTGTACCTTTCGCATCGGAAGCCGGTCTCCACTCCTGACCACATGACAGGGATCGGTCTCCAGGGGGCTTGAACGGGGATGAGGGGAACGTCGGTTGTTTCCGACGTTAAATTCTTGGCGTGTCTGACTGCGACCCAATGTGCTCTGGGCTCTCTGAGTCCGGTTTCTCCGTGCTGCCTTGGGCCGGTGTTTCATGATTCCTGTACGTGTAAAAGTGGGGGCTGAAGTGATAGAGCGCGAAGCAATTGCTGAATTCCGTGTCGTGGTGAACCACGAGGAGCAGTACTCCATTTGGCCGGCCGACCTCGAGATACCCGGCGGATGGACCGACGCCGGGTTCCAGGGGGCCAAGGAGGACTGTTTGGCGCACGTGGAACGGGTATGGACCGACATGCGGCCGCTGAGTCTGCGCGGCTGACCGGCCTGCCGTCGTTGGAACGAGGACACGCGATGTTCGGCATCACACATTCCCTGGCCGCTCCCTGGTGGACGGGGGAGCCCGCTCCGCTCGCCGAGCGGACGCTGCTCTGCCTCCCGTACGCCGGCGGGGGACCCCAGACCTACCGCCGCTGGGGGGAGTTGCTCGGACCGTCGGTCGAGGTGCTTGCCATGACCCCGCCGGGCCGCGGCCGCCGCTACGGCGAGGAACCCTGCCGTGATCTGCCGTCACTGCTGAATCCGCTCGCGGACGCGCTCCCCGGGATACTGCACAGGCCGTACGTGCTCTTCGGCCACAGCCTCGGGGCGACCGTCGCCTTCGAACTGTGCCTGGAGATCAGGCGACGCGGCCTGCCCATGCCGCAGGGCCTCGTGGTGTCCGGCCGCCAGGCGCCGGACCTGCCGTGGCGGTTCCGGCAGGTCAGCGGGCTGCCCGCGGACGAGTTCACCGAGGCCCTGCGCGACCTGGGCGGTACGCCCGAAGCGGTGCTCGCCCAGCCGGAACTGATGAGCCTGCTGATGCCGGCCCTCCGTGCCGACTTCGCGATCGTGGAGTCCTACCGCGACCGCGCCGAGCCGCCGCTCGACGTGCCGATCCTCGCGCTCGCGGGCACCGAGGACGACCGTGCCTCTGCGGACCAGATGGCGGGCTGGGCCGCCCGGACCACCGCGTCGTTCGCCCTGCACCCGGTCCATGGCGACCACTTCTTCGTGGACACCCAGGCCGTCGCCGTGACCAAGCTCGTCTCGGCCTTCCTGTAACCACCGTCAGAGAGTTGGCCGCCCGCCTGGAGGCCGAACAGCCACCGGGCAGCCGGCTGCTCCTGTTGTATCCGCCGGGTCTCGACTTCGTGGTGGCCTTCTTCGCCTGTCTGTACGCCGGCATGGTGGCCGTGCCGCTGCCCACCAGCCGCAAGCGCGCGCAGCGCCAGCTAGCTCTACGTCACGGGCCGGGTCAAGGACCTGATCGTGGTGCGCGGCCGCAACGTGCATCCCCAGGACGCCGAACGGATCGCCGCCGCCACGCACCCCGCGCTCGACCCGGACGCCGCCGCAGCGTTCGGCTTCGAGGAGGACGGCGCGGAGGCGCTGGCGCTCGTGCTGGAGGCCGACCGGCACACGCCCCCCGACCAACTGGCGGGCATGGCGGACGCCGTACGGTCCGCGGTCGTGGCCGAACTCGATGTCGCGGTCGCGGCCGTGCACTTCACCCGCCGGGGCGGCATCCCCCGGACCACCAGCGGAAAGCTGCGTCGGCAGGCGTGCCGGGACGCCTGGCTGCAGGGCGCGCTGCCGCCCCTCGCGACCACCCCGGAATCCGCCGGCCCGGTGGCGCCGGTGACGGCGGGAGCCGCCCGCGACCTCCGCGCCGTGCTGGCGGCCGTCACCCGGCTGTCCACGGACGCGCTGGACGACTCGACCGGCCCCCTACGACGGCCCGCTGACCCTGCTGGTCGCCGGGGACGCCACCGAGGCACGGCAACGTCTCGCCGGATGGCGCCCGTTCACCACCGGCACCCCCACCGCCCACCCGGTGGACGGCACCCACCACAGCATGCTGCGCCGCCCCGCACTCACCGCACTGGCGACGGCGGTCGACCGGTGTCTGACCCCGGACACGGAGCCCACGCCCAACCCCTGACCACGTACGCGGAGTACGCGGAGAACGCACAGCGGAACGGTCTGCCTCGTGAGCACATGCGAGGCAGACCGTTCTGCTGTGCGCGTGCGGCAGGGCACACCCCTGGGCGCGAGCCGCGGCGGAGGCACGTCGTTCGCCGCGGGGTTTTGGTTCCGGAGGCTCACCCACTGTCCTCAGTGATCAACGTCATGCGCCATGTCAGGTCATCCGGTCAGATCACAGGATACGGTGAGTATCAACGCCGCTCCAGAGAGGCAGGACCGGGAGGTCCGCCTCCGGCTGCGGCAACGCGGGGTGCGCCGCTGACGCCGCCTCCGTAGGAAATCAGCAAGCTTCCTGCCGTGAACGGGGCCATGCCCCCTGGCAGGGCCTCCATGGGGAATCGCCGCGCCACCGGCCGGTGCGGGCCGTCCGACGGCCCGCACCCCGCTTCGCGCTGCCTCGGTGGAGGTGCGGGACGAACATCCCGCCGTGCGGCCTCGCGTGGTGCGTGCCGGCTCTGCCGCCGGTACCCACGAGCGGGGCCAGGAAAAGGAGTGAGGACGATGACCAGCAGGAGCAGTCGGTTAGAGGCGCTCGGCGCCTATCTGCCGCCCACCGTGCAGACGACTGCGGAGTTGGTGGCCCAGGTGTCCGGGACGCAGGAATTCGACCTGCAACGGATCACGGGGGTGGCGGAGCGGAGGGTCCATGACCCCCGGCCGGAGGCGGGTGAGGACTCCTACGGTCTGGCCCTGCGGGCGGCCCGGGACTGCCTGGGCAATTCCCGTTACGAGGCGGCCGATCTGGACGTGGTGATCTCCGCGTCCATCACCCGCTTCCAGGACGGCGGCCGCTTCGCCTTCGAGCCCTCCTTCGCCCGGCAGCTGGCCGGCGAGCTGGGAGCGCGGCGCGCGATCCACTTCGATGTGTCCAACGCCTGCGCCGGGATGCTCACCGGTGTGTATCTGCTGGACCGGCTCATCCGGGCCGGCGTGGCGAGGAACGGCCTGGTGGTCAGCGGCGAGCAGGCCACCAAGGTGGCCGAGACCGCGGCCGCCGAGATCACCGACTCCTACGATCCGCAGTTCGCCTCGCTCTCGGTGGGCGACTCGGCGGCGGCCGTCATCCTCGACGAGTCCGTGGACGAGGCCGACCGCATCCACTACGTGGAGATGATGACCTGCGCGGAGTACTCCCACCTGTGCCTGGGCATGCCCAGCGACCGGACCGAGGGCATCGCCCTCTACACGGACAACAAGCAGATGCACAAGCGGGACCGGCTCCGGCTCTGGCCCACCTTTCACGGGGACGTACTGGCCAAACAGGGCCGCAGCTTCGCCGACGAGGAGTTCGACTACATCGTGCAACACCAGGTCGGCACCCGCTTCGTCGAGTTCGTGAACCGGACCGGTGAGGAGGTGTTCGGTACCGGGATGCCGCAGTCGCTGTCGGTGGTCGAGCGGTTCGGCAATACCGCCACCACTTCCCACTTCCTGGTATTGCGCGAGCATTTGAGGGCCGGAACGGCCCGGCCGGGCGGCAAGTTCCTGCTGGTGCCCGCCGCCTCGGGCGTGGTCGCCGGGGCCCTGTCCGCCACGATCTCCACGATGGGGGTGTGAGCCATGGGTGCCGTTATCGCCGCTGCCTCCCTCGCGCTGCCGCGACCCGCCGATGCCTCTGCCACCACGGTGCAGCTCGCCGGGCGGGCCGCCCGTGACTGCCTGTCCGGGACGGGGCTGTCACCGGACTCCGTCGGGGTGCTCATCAACGTCGGCGTCTACCGCGAGTCCAACACCTTCGAACCCGCCCTCGCGGCCATGGTGCAGAAGGAAGCGGGCATCAACCTGGACTATCTCGCCGACGCCGTGCCCAGCGCCGGCTTCTCCTTCGACCTGATGAACGGTGCCTGCGGCGTGCTCAACGCCGTACAGGTGGCGCAGGCCCTGCTGGACACCGGCAGCACCGACCGGGTGCTGGTGACCGCGGCGGACGTCCACCCCGGCGGGCGGGCCGCCGACGACCCGGGATACCCGTACGAGGACCTGGGCGGGGCGCTGTTGCTGGAGCGCTCCGCCGAGCCCGGTGCCGGATTCGGGCCGGTGCACCTGCGGAGCGGTCCGGGGCCGACCGGCATCTCCGGCTATCTGGACACGGCCGCGATGGGGGCCGGGGGCCGGCAGCTGATCACCGTAGAGCAGGACGCGGACCGGGCCGGAAAGCTGCTCGACCTCGCCGCCGCCACGGTGTCGGAGTACGTCGAGGAGCACGGCCTGGACCCGCAGCGCACGATGGTCGTCTGCTCCCGCCCCACCCCCGACTTCGCGGCGCGGCTCGCCGGGCGGCTGGGCCTCGACCCCGCCTCCGTCCAGGCCGCCGGCCTGCCGGGAAGCGACCCGGAGCGGTCCGGCGAACCGCACACCGCCGCCCCGGTCCTCGGCTATCTGACCGCCCTTGAGGGCGGACTGCCGCACGCCTATGAAGAGTTGCTCTTCCTCACCGTGGGCGCCGGGCCGAGCGCCGCGTGCGCCGGCTACCGCCTGACGGGAAGGTGAGGGCGGCACCATGCGTACTCTGGCGGAGCGTCAGGAATACGACGTACAGCCGAACCTCGCCCGGCACCTGGAACACCACGCCCGGGCCTTCCCCGACAAGCCCGCGATCATCCACCCGGACGGCACCGAGGCCGGCGGCGGAATCCGGTACCGCACGCTCACCTACGGCGCCCTCCAGGAGCAGGTCGAGGCCCTGGCGGCCGGCTTCCTGCGCAGCGGCATCGGGCGGGGCACCAAAACCGTCCTGATGGCGCCCCCGGGGCCGGACCTGTTCGCGCTCGCGTTCGCGCTGTTCCGGATCGGTGCCGTGCCCGTCGTGGTCGACCCCGGCATGGGCGTGCGGCGGATGCTGCACTGCTACCGCACCGTGGGCGCCGAGGCGTTCATCGGGCCGCCGGCCGCGCACGCCGTCCGCGTGCTCAGCCGCCGCACCTTCGCGAGCGCCCGCGTCCGGGTGACCGTGGGCCGCCGATGGTTCTGGGGCGGCCACACCCTCAACGGGCTGCGCCACTCGGACTCTTCGGCGGACGACGCGGCCACCGCGAGGGCAGCGGAGAGCCGGCCGGCGAGCGGTGACGACCTGCTGATGATCGGGTTCACCACCGGCAGCACCGGTCCGGCCAAGGGCGTGGAGTACACGCACCGGATGGCCGCCGCGACGGCCCGCGGCATCGCATCCGCCCACCGGCGCAGCCGCGAGGAGGTCTCGCTGGTCACGCTGCCGCTCTACGGCATCCTCGATCTGGTCTTCGGCTCCACCCTGGTGGTGGCCCCGGTGGCCCCCGCGAAGGTGGCCGGCGCCGAACCCGGCCTGGTGGTGGCGGCGCTGGCCCGGTTCGAGGTCAACACCATGTTCGCCTCCCCGGCGCTGCTGCGGGTGCTCGGCGACCACCTCCGCCGGCGGCCCACCGCACTCCCGGCGCTGCGCTGCGTCGTCTCCGGTGGCGCTCCGGTGCCCGCGGACGTCGTCGCCGTACTGCGCGACGTGCTGGACGAGGCGGCCGAGATCCATACGACGTACGGCGCCACCGAGGCGCTGCCGATCTCCTCCCTGGAGTCCGCCGACGTCCTGGGCGAGACCGCGGCGCGCGCGGCACGGGGCGACGGCACCTGTGTGGGCCGGCCGGTGCCCGGGGTCGACGTCCGGATCGTGCGGACCAGCGACGGGCCGCTGCCGTCCTGGGAGCCCGCGCTCGCAGTCCGGCCGGGCGAGGTCGGCGAGATCGCGGTGGCCGGCGAGACGGTCAGCCGGCGCTACCACGCGGACCCGGCGGCGGACGCCCAGCACAAGATCCAGGAGCACCCGGCTAACGGCCCGGCCCGGCTCTGGCACCGCACGGGTGACCTGGGCAGCCTGGACGACGCGGGCCGGCTGTGGTTCGCCGGGCGACGCACCCAGCGCGTCACCACCGCCGAGGGCGACCTGCACACCGTCCGCTGCGAGGGCGTGTTCAACGCCCACCCGCTGGTCCGGCGCACCGCGCTGGTCGGCGTCGGAGCGGCGGGTGCACAACGGCCGGTGCTCTGCGTGGAGACCGAGCCGGGGACCGGCCGCGAGCAGTGGCGCACCCTCGTCACCGAACTGCGGCAGCTGGCCGCCGGGCACCCGCAGACCCGGCGCGTACAGGACTTCCTCCGGCACCCGGCCTTCCCCGTCGACCCCCGGCACAACGCGAAGATCGGCCGCGAACGGCTGGCCCGCTGGGCCGGCCGGCAGTTGGGCCGCCACGCACGGCGGCGGCAGACCGCCCTGCGCGCGATCCCGCTGGCGGGCTGGGCGTACCTGCTGCTCGGCGCCGTACGGCCGTTCCACTCCCCGGTGTTGACGGCCCTGTGGTGGACCGATGCCTTTCTGAGCCTCGTGGTGCACGCCGCCCAGCTTCCGGCGGCGCTGCCGCGCGGACGGGCCGCCGGCCGGAGCACCGCGGCGACAGTGGGCCTCACCATGCTCTACGGAGCGACCTGGTGGCGGACGCTGCCGCCGATCACCCCCGCACATCGCAGCGCGGGCACGGGGGAGGGGGCGGCATGAAGGTCCTGGTGACCGGTGCGTCCGGATTCCTCGGCGGACACCTCGTGGACCGCTGCCTCGCCGAGGGACATCACGTACGGGCCCTCGTCCGCGGCAACAGCGACCTCACCCGGCTGCGGACCCTGGACGGCGTCGAGCTGGTCCACGGTGCGCTGGAGGACGCCGATTCCCTGCGCCGCGCGGTGGCGGGCGTGGACGTCGTGCACCACAGCGCGGCGCGGGTGGTGGACTTCGGCACCAGGGCCCAGTTCTGGCAGGCCAATGTGACCGGTACCGAGCAGCTGCTGCACGCCGCGCGGCGGGCCGGCGCCCACCGCTTCGTGTTCGTCAGCAGTCCCAGCGCGCTGATGCCGGTCAAGGACGGCGACCGGTTCGACATCGACGAGAGCATTCCCTACCCCGACCGGTTCCTCAATCTGTACTCGGAGACCAAGGCCGCGGCGGAACGGCGGGTGCTGGCCGCGGACGGGCCGGACTTCACCACGGTCGCGCTGCGCCCGCGCGGCATCTGGGGGCCGCGCGACCACTCCGGCTTCCTGCCGCGCCTGGTCGGCGCGATGCGGGCGGGCCGGCTGCCCGACCTCGCCGCGGGCAAGCGCGTCGAGGTGTCCCTGTGCCACTGCGACAACGCGGTGACGGCGTGCCTGCGGGCGGCCGCCGCCCCGGCGGAACGGGTCGGCGGCAAGGCGTACTTCATCGCGGACCGGGAGCGGACGGACCTGTGGGCCTTCCTGGCCCGGCTGGCGGGGCTGTTCGGCGCGCTGCCGCCCACCCGCCCGGTCCCGCCGCTGGTCAGGGACGCCCTGGCGGGGGCCGTCGACCGCCTCTGGAGACTCCCCCCGCTGCGGGCACGGGTGGCCCCACCGCTGAGCCGGTACACCGTCGCCCTGCTCACCCGCTCCACGACCTACGACACGAGCGCCGCGGCACGGGACTTCGGATACACCGCGGACACGGACCAGGAGACGGGGCTGCGACAGCTGACCGCCTGGGTCGAGTCGGCCGGCGGTGCCGAGGCCTTCGTACGCGCCGTCCGGTGAGCCGGGAGCGGCACCCAGCACAGCTCCCCGGCTCCCGCGCACGGGCCGCCGCCCGGCGCGACCGCGGCAGCCGAGCACAACGAAACGGATCGTCATGACCCACGTCCAGCAGGCCCGCACCGGCAGGGAGCCGGTGCTTGCACCGAACCGCCCGCCCCAAAGCACCCGCTTCGAGCGGCCGGTCTCACCCACCGAATGGCTCTACCTGGCCGGCGGCCGGCTCGCCCCGCCGTTCGCCGTCCAGATCGTGGTCGAGGGCACCGGCACGATCGCTCCCGACGCGCTGCGCCGGGCGGTCGACGAGGCGTCCGCCGCCTGCCCCGGGGCGCGCCTGCGCCGCCGCGGCCGGATCTGGACGGACTCCGGACGGCCCCCCGCCGTACGGATCGTGGCCGGGCTCGGTGCGGCGCTGCGGGCCCCGCTCGCCCCCGGCGACGGCCGCAGCTGCGAGGTGGCCGTCCGTACCGAGGGCGCCACCACCACGCTGGTTTTCCGCGTGCACCACGCGGTCATGGACGCGCGGGGCGCGCTCGCCTGGACGGCGGACGTCTTCCGGGCGCTGCGCGGAGAGGCCCCCGTCGGGGCCCCGTCCCCGCTGTACGACCTCGCCCTGCTCGACGCCCTCGGCGGCGCCCACCGCGAGCCGGTCGCCCCACGGTGGCGGTCCCCGCTCGCGGGTGTCCGCCACGGCCGGGCCCCGCGCTGGCAGCGGCGGACCCTGCACGGCAGCCACCCCGGCCTGGTCGCGAAGACCGCCGCCGCCCTCGCGGACCTTGCCCCGGGCGCCACCCGGGTGATGGTGCCGGTGGACCTCCGGCGGCACCGTCCGCAGCTGCGCTCCACCGCCAATCTCAGCCTCCCCGTCTTCCTCGACGGCAGCGCGGGCGACCCCTGGGAACAGTGGCACGCGCAGCTGCTGCGGGCCCTGGCCGAACGGCGCGAACTGGCCGTCGGCGAGGAGGAGTCGGCGGCCCGGCTGCCGCTCGCTCCTCTCGCCGCACTGCTGACGGCCGCGCACACGGCGACCGCGGCGGCCGGCCGCTACCCCTGCTCGGCCCTGGTCACCACCCTCGGACGCCTCGCCCCGGAAGAGGTGTCCGCCCCGGGCTTCGCGGCCCGCACCGTGTACTCGCTGCCGGTCCAGGCGCCGTTCGTCCCGCTGTCGTTCACCGCCGTGGAGTGCGCGGGCCGTACCGAGCTGGCCATGTCCCACCCCGGCGGCGCCCGCGCGGACACCCGGGCGGCGGCGCTGCTGGACGCGGTGTGCGAAGCACTGCCCCCCCGCGCACGGCGCCGCCCGGTGGCCGTGGGCCCGCGGCGTTCCGTTCCCCCGCTGACGCTGACGGCGCTGCTGCGGCAGCAGGTGCACCGTGCCCCGGACGCGGTGGCGCTCACCGGGCCGGACGGCACGGTGACGTACGGGGAGTTGGACCGCCGGTCCGACGTGGTGGCCGCGGAGTTACGCAGCCGGGGCGTGGGGCGCGGCGCGGTCGTGGGGCTGCTCGCCGACCGCACTGCGGCGGCCGTCGCGGGCCTGTGGGGCGTACTCAAGGCAGGCGCCGCGTACCTGCCGCTCGACCCGGCGCATCCGCCGGCCCGGATCGCCGCGGTCCTCGCCGACGCCGGCGCCTCCCACTGCCTGACCGGCAGCACGTACCGGGCGCTGCCGGGACCGGACTGCCCCGCGATCGTCCTGGACGAGCTGCCGGTGAGCGGCGCGCAGCCGCACCCCGGGACGGCGGGACCGGACGACGCCGCGTACGTCATCTACACCTCCGGCTCGACGGGCCGCCCGAAAGGCGTTGTGGTCGAGCACCGGGCGCTGGTCAACTACACCCGCTGGGCCACCGACCGGTACCGGGTCGATGCCACCACCCGCTTCGCACTGTTCACGTCCCTGGCCTTCGACCTCACCGGCACCACGCTCTTCGCGCCGCTGGCCGCCGGCGGCAGCATCGCCCTGGTCCCGGACGAGCCGGACCACCGCACGCTGCGCCACCTGCTGACCAGCTCGGGCGCCAACGCCCTCAAACTCACCCCCGCCCACCTCGACTTGCTCACCACACTCGGCATCGAGCCGCGCTCCTTCCGGGTGCTCGTGGTGGGCGGCGAGCAGCTGCGCGGCCCGGTGGCCGCACGGGTGCAGCGGATGTTCGGCCCGGACTGCCGGATCGTCAACGAGTACGGCCCCACCGAGGCGACCATCGGCTGCATCGTGCACACCTTCGACGCCGAGCGTGACGGGGACCTCCCGGCCGTGCCGATCGGCCTCCCGGTGGACAACACCGAGGCGTACCTGCTGGACGCCGACGGGCGGTTCACCGGGCCGGGGGAGGTGGGCGAGATCCACCTGTCCGGCGCGCAGTTGGCGCGCGGCTACCTCGGCCGACCGGACCTCGACCGGGAGCGCTTCGGGCACCTCGCCGACGGCACCCGGGTCTACCGCACCGGCGACCTGGCGCAGCTGACGGACGCCGGGGTGCTGCGCTACCTGGGCCGTACCGACGACCAGTTGTCGGTCCGGGGCCACCGGATCGAGCCGGGCGAGGTGGCGGCCGCACTGGAACGGCATCCGGGCGTGCGCCGCGCGATGGTCACCGCCCGCCCGCCACGCCCGGGCGCCGAACCCGTGCTCTGCGCCTACGTCACCGGCACCGCCGCCCCGGACGAGCTGCGGACGCACGCGGCCCGACAACTGCCCACGTACCTGGTCCCGGCGGCCGTCCGCGTGCTGGATGCCTTCCCGTGGACGGTCAACGGCAAGGTCGACGTCCAGGCGCTCCCGGACCCGTTCGCTCGCGCACGTCCGGCCGCAGAGGCGCGAGCGGGGGCCGCGCCGGCCGACGACGCGGAGGACGGGCACCGGCCACCCGATTCCGGGCGCGATCCGGTGGCAGCGTCCGTCGCCGCGATCTGGGCTCGCGTCCTGGGCGGCCCGGACCTGCACCTCGCACCACAGGACGACTTCCACCGGCTCGGCGGCGACTCCCTGACGCTGCTGCGCATGCTCGCCGCGGTCGCCACCGACGTGGTCGGCGCGGCCGGCGAGCCCGCTTTCGACGCCCGGCTGCGCGACCTGATCCGCCAACCCACCCTCGACAACGTCTGCGCCGCAGCGCGCCAGGCGCTCGCCACCCGACCCACGGAGCACCCATGAACACCCCCCTCCCCGTCGAGTTCCGCACCGCCCGCCCCACGGACGCCGACCAAGTCGTGCCCCTGATGTGGGAGTCCTCCCGCAGCCTTCTCGACAGCACGATGGGCGGCGTCCCGGGCGGACCGGCGGCGCTGCTGCGGCGGGACTTCCTCCGCGGACGGGGGATCTTCGGGCACGCCCAGCAGATCCTCGCGGTCGCACCCCACGGCGAGGTACTGGCGACCATGACGCTGTACCGGGGAAAGCGCTACCAGGCGCTGAGCCTCCAGACGCTGCTGTCCGCCGCCCGGTTCGGGCCGCGCTGCCTGCTGTCGGTGCTGCGCCGGTCGGCGGCCGTCTCCCGGCTGTTCGCCCCGCCGAGCCCGAACGCCCTCTTCATGGCGAACCTGGCGGTACGGCCGGCCCACCGCTCCCAGGGCTACGGCTCGTTGATGGTGCAGCAGGCGGAACGGCTGGCCCGCACGGCCGGCCTGACCCACCTCGAAGGAGACGTCTCCTGCTCCAACACCCGGGCCTGGGCGCTGTACCAGCGCCTCGGCTTCGTCTCGCAGGGCGAACGGCACGACCGCCGCGGAACGGGACTCGACGGCTTCCGGCGGATGCACCGCGCGGTGGGCGAATGACGCATCAAGTCCGGTGACCCCGTGTACACCAGTTGTCACGCTGTGGACTGTGTCGCCCGCGCACCCCGCCCACAGCCGGCCGCAGGTGCAGCCACGGGACAAGTACCGCACGATGGAATGACGAACCCACCTTCACCTGCCTGCGTGCCCCACCTACGTCATCCACCGAGGTGAGGCACACAGGTGAGCAGGTGACCAGGTGGGCCCACACACTCGAATCCCCGGGATGTCCGATGATGACGGAGCTTCCAGGATGTGACACCTCCGTGGTGAAGACCGTGTCCGTGGCGAACGCCGTGTCCGTGGTGAAGACCGTGCGGATGACGCTCGTGCGGGCGGCGGTCGTCGTGGCCCTTTCCGGTGCCGGCGCCTTGTTCGGCGTCGTCCAGCCCGCCGGGGCCGCGGCACCGGCGGTCACCGCCACGGCACCGGCCGCGGCCGCCCACCCTGCGGCCGCGCCGGCCCAGCAACCACAGCCCGTTCCCGTGGACGTGGTCAAGGCATACTTCGCGGCCATCAACAACGATGAATTCGAGGCGGCTTGGGCGCTGGGCGGGAAGAACACCTCAGGGCGGCCGTACGACTCCTTCGTGACGGCCAACCAGGGCACCGACCAGAACGTCGTCACAGTCGACTCCGTGGCCGGCAACAAGGTCACGGTGACCTACGACTTGACGCTGATCAACGGCTCCCACCAGCGGTTCACCGGTACGTACACCGTTCAGGACGGTGTGATCGTCACGGCCGACGTCCATCGCGTCTGACGGACTCCTCATTCATCGCCGGGAAACCCGGTGGACCGCCAGACCCGGCCGTCCCGGAGAACGGCGAACGCCTCATAGCCGTCGAGGTGTTCCAGCCAGTCGGCGGCCCGCCCTCCCATGGCGAAGGCCGCCGTCGCGTAGGCGTCGGTCAGGGTCAGCCGGCGGCCGACCACCGTCACGGACGCAGGGCCGTCGGCGGGCGCGCCGGTGTGCGGGTCGAGAATGTGCGCGCCGCGTTCCGCGGTGCCCGAGGTGGCGATGGCCAGATCGTGACCCGTGACGACGGTGCACAGGGCCCCGGGGCGCAGGGGGTGGGCGATGCCGATGCGCCAGGGGACGCCGGGGGCGGACTCCCCGCTGAGCTGGAGGTCGCCACCGCCGTTCACGCAGAGGTTGTGTGCGCCCGCCGTGTGGAGGATCTGCCAGGCGCGTTCCACGGCCCACCCCTTGACGAGGCCGGACGGGTCGAGGGTGCCGTCCGGAGTGTGGCTGAACCAGCCGTCGGTGGCGCGGCGGACCCGCGTGCAGAGGCCGAGGACCTCCCGTACCTCGGGCGAGCAGTCGGCGGGGGAGACCTCACCCCGCGCGAGACGGCTGATGGCGCTGTCGGGACGGTAGGGGGAGAAGACCTCATCGACGTGGTGGAGCCAGGCGACGGCGTCGCGCAGGGCGGAGCCGATGGCCGCGGTGGGGGTGTCGCGGATGTCGAACGAGAACACGGTGCCCATCGCCTGCTCGACATGGCGCAGGCCGCGCCGTGGCTCAGACACCGGCTTCGTCCAGTGCGCTCTGGAGGGACCGGACATATCCCGCGCTGGTGTAGCTGGCACCGGACACCGCGTCGACATGAGCGCTGTGGACGTTCAGGGCCTCCTGGGTCAGCCGCGGCAGGGCATAGGCGGCGATCTCGCGACTGCGGGCGTCCTCGGAGGGCGCCTTCAGCACCTTGACGGTCGACAGCTGCCCGGCCTTGACGCTGATGGCGACCTGTACGGTGCCGTACTTGGTGGTGACCGGGGCACCGGTGTACGTCCCGTTGCGCTGTCCGGCGCTCCCGTGTGCGCTGCCGGTCGTAGCCGGTGCCGAAGCGGTGCCCCGGTGTGTACTGCCGGTAGGCGCCGGTACCGAAGCGGCGCCCGTCTGCGGTGTCCCACCGATCGGGTCGGCGCTGTGG
Source organism: Streptomyces sp. 2323.1 (assembly GCF_900221035.1). Lineage (NCBI taxonomy): Bacteria > Bacillati > Actinomycetota > Actinomycetes > Kitasatosporales > Streptomycetaceae > Streptomyces > Streptomyces sp. 2323.1. The sequence goes on from NZ_LT907981.1 coordinate 7,648,992, forward strand.
TGGGGCTTGAGAGTGAGCAGCAGGACGACCAGAGCGCTGGTCGACGCGGTGGTGAGGACGGCTCGGCGCACGCGGTGGCTCCTTCAGAACTCGAACGACTCGTGGTGGATGTGACGGCGCGGTATCCCGGCGCCCCGCAGGGCGCGCCGGGCCGCCTCGGTCATGCCGGGCGGGCCGCACAGGTACACCTCGTGCGCGGCCAGGTCCGGTATCAGGCGGTGCAGGGCGCGGGCCGTCAACGGGGAGAAATGAACGGCCGGTTCGTCGACGACGTAGTGCACCGTCGCACCGCGGGCGGCGGCGATGGCGTCGAGTTCGGAGCGCAACGCGAGGTCCTCGGGCCGCCGTGCCCGATAGAGGAGGGTGACCTCGCCGGGGAGCGTCTCGAACAGGGCGCGCAGGGGGGTGATGCCGACGCCTCCCGCAAGCAGCAGCACCTTTTCGGCCCTGCGGCGCCTTGCGGTGAAGGAGCCGTAGGGGCCTTCGGCCCAGACCCGGGTTCCGGTCCGCAGGCCTGCCAGGGCCGCGCTGTGCCCGCCGGCTTCCTTCACCGTGATGCGCAGGTGGCCGGGGAGTGGCGGTGCGGAGAGGGAGTACGGGTTGGCGGTCCACCACAGCCCCGGTGTCAGGAACCGCCAGCGGAAGAACTGGCCGGACTGTGCACCCAGTTCGGTCAGGTGCCGGCCGGTGAGGTGGACCGAGACCACCCCCGGTGCCTCCCGGCGGACGTCGGCGACACGGAGGCGGTGACGCAGCGCCCGGCGTACGGGGAGCAGAAAGCGGTACCAGGCGAGGAGTGCCGCCACGCCGAGGTAGAGGGCGTACCAGGCGAGTTGGACGGGCTGGTGGCCTACGAAGTCGGCGCCGTTGGAGAGCTGGTGGCCGAAGGCGAGGAAGAGGGCCAGATAGGTGGCGAAGTGGAGGTAGTGCCAGGTTTCGTAGCTCATCCTGCGGCGGGCGGCCCGCGCCGAGACGACGGCGGTGGCCATCAGGAGCAGGAAGGCCGCGGTGGCCATGAGCATGTCGGGATAGTCAAGGACGAGGGTGGTCGTCTGGTGCACCACGCCGCTGTGCGAGGCGAGCGCATACCCCCAGATGATCAGCAGGACGTGGGCGAGGATGAGGGAGAGGGTGTAGCGGCCGCCCATGGCGTGCCAGCGGGCCAGCCGGTCCGTGCCCACGCGGTGGTCCAGCAGCGGCACCCGGGCCATCAGCGCCACCAGCACCGCGCAGCCGTATCCGGCCAGCAGCCCGGTGATCCGGCCGGCGCCGGTCAGCCAGTCCGCCGGGCTCACCACGGACGGGGTGCCGGTCCACCACAGGCCGAGCACACCGGCGGCCCCCGCCCAGACGGCGGCCTGTGCCAGGAGCGGCACGAAGGAGGGTGGCCGGCCCGGGCGCAGGGCCGCTCCGCGGCGGGGGTGCGACAGCGTGGTCATGGGGCTCCGTTTCCGTGGGGAGGGCTACCGTGGCAGCGCAACCTTTGAAGACCCTCTGAGCGGCCCCGCCGCGAGCCCTGGACGCCGGATTCAGAGGAAACTCAGAGCAGGGGCGTGCCTGGGCACCTCCTGGCGCGGGGGATCCTGGAGTGACCATGGACAACCACCCCACCACCGGCCACCTGCACGGCGACGACGGATCAGCGGTCCGCGTCCTCGTGATCGACGACGAACCGGACCTGACCGAAGTGCTGTCCGGAGCGCTGGCCGGCGAAGGCTGGGCGGTCCGCACCGCGGCCGACGGCGCCGGCGCGCTCGCGGTGGCACGGACGTTCCGTCCGCACGCCGTCGTCCTGGACTGGATGCTCCCCGACATCGACGGACTGCGGGTGCTGCACCTGCTGCGCCAGGAGCTGGAAACCGTCTGTGTCCTCTTTCTGACCGCACGTGACTCCGTCGAGGACCGCATCGCGGGGATCACCGCGGGCGGCGACGACTACGTGACCAAGCCGTTCAGTCTCGAAGAGGTGCTGGCGCGACTGCGCGGGCTGCTGCGCCGGGCCGGCATGGCGCAGGCGCCGGAGGGCGACCGGCTCGTGGTCGGCGACCTGGTGATGGACGAGGAGGCGCGGGAGGTCGTCCGCGGCGGCGACCTCGTCGACCTGTCCCGCACCGAATTCGAGCTGCTGCGCTTCTTGATGCGCAACCCGCGGCGGGTGCTGTCCAAGACGCAGATCCTCGACCGGGTCTGGTCCTACGACTTCGGCGGCAAGTCGCACGTCGTCGAGCTCTACATCAGTTATCTGCGCAAGAAGATCGACGCCGGCCGGGCACCGATGATCCACACGGTCCGGGGCGTCGGATACGTCCTCAAGCCGGAGGCGGCATGAGACGGCTGCTTCCGCGCACCCTGCGCAGCCAGCTCACCGCGGGCCTGGTCACCCTGCTCGCCCTCGCCTGCCTGGCCGTGGGCGTGACCACGGTCTTCGCACTCGAAGGCTTTCTCGTGCGGCGCCTGGACCAGCAGCTGTCCGCGTCGGGCGGCCGGTTCGCGGTGAGCCTGGAACACGAGGCACGGCCGGACGCCGACAACCGGCCCGACACCCGCGGCCAGTCGGAGGGCACCTTCGGCGCCCGGCTGCTGCGCGGCACCACGACACAGGCGGCCGTGGTCCGTGCGGCGGCAGATGCCAAGGTGCCGCTCACCGGCGACGACCGCCGGTCGCTGGCCGCTCTTCGCCCGGACGGTACGGGCCACAGCATCCGGCTGTCCGCGCTGGGGCGCTACCGCGTCAACGCGGTGTCCGGAGACGACGGCGATGTTCTCGTCACGGGGCTGCCGCTGCACCCGGTCGAGGAGACCGTGCACCGGCTGGAGGCGGTGGAGGCGGCGGTCTTCGGCGGGGCCCTGCTGGTCACCGGCGTGATGGGGGCGATGTGGGTACGGCTGTCCCTGCGCCCCCTGCGACGGGTGACCACCACTGCCGCGAGCGTGGCGGAGCTCCCCCTGGCCAGCGGCGAGGTGGCCATGCCCGCACCCGTTCCGGTGGCGGACCCGCACACCGAGGTCGGGCAGGTGGGCACCGCCCTGAACCGGATGCTCGGTCATGTCGGCAACGCCCTGGAACGCCGTCAGGCCGGCGAGGAGCGGCTGCGCCACTTCGCCACCGACGCCAGCCACGAGCTGCGCACTCCCGTGGCCCATGTCCGCGGCCACGCCGAACTCGCCCTGCGGCACCACGGGCCCGTCCCCGCCGAGGTGCGGCGCGCCCTGGACCGTATCCAGTCGGAGTCGGAGCGGATGAGCCGCCTGGTGGACGACCTGCTGCTGCTCGCCCGGCTCGACGCGGGCCGCGCTCTGGAACGTGCCCCGGTGGACCTGACCCGCCTGGTGCTCGATGCGACGGACGACGCGCGGGCGGCCGGTCCCGACCACCGGTGGCTGCTGGAGCTGCCCGAGACGGCGGTGACCCTCACCGGCGACGAACACCGGCTGCATCAGGTGATCGGCAATCTGCTCGCCAACGCCCGCAGCCACACGCCCGCAGGAACCGCCGTCACGGTGCGGCTCACGGCCGATGAGCTGGGCACGCGGCTGACCGTGGCGGACGACGGCCCGGGAATCCCGGACGAGGTCCGCCCCGAGATCTTCGGCCGCTTCGTCCGGGCGGACCACAGCCGTTCGCGTGCCGCCGGTGGCACCGGGCTCGGGCTCGCCATCGTGCACGCGGTGGTGACCGCCCACGGCGGCTCGGTCGCCATGACGAGCCGCCCCGGGCACACGGCGTTCACCGTGACGTTCCCCCCGGCCGCGGACGAAGAAGCCGGCCGCTGAGGGGGCCGACCGGCCGACGGCGGAAGGGACCGGACGGCCCTGTCAGGGCCCCGGCCGCCCCGCTCACGCTGGAGGTGTCACCCCGGCCGTTTCGCGGCGGCCGGCACCGAGGAGGCGTGGCGCCATGCTGAACACCCCGCACATCGTCCGCGACGTGATGACCACGACCGTGGCGGCGGTCGATCGTGCGGCGCGGTTCAAGGAGATCATCGAGACCATGGAGCGCTGGCAGGTCAGTGCGCTGCCGGTGCTGGCGGCGGAGGGCCGGGTGGTCGGGGTGGTCTCCGAGGCCGATCTGCTGCCCAAGGAAGAGTTCCGGGAGTCGGACCCCGACCGGCTGGAGCAGCTGCGGCGGGTCGACGACGTCCGCCGAGCGGAAGCGGTGACGGCGGGGGAGCTGATGACCAGTCCCGCGCTGACCGTACGCGCCGATGCCACGCTCTCCCAGGCGGCTCGGGTGATGGCGCGGGAGTCCGTCAAGCGGCTTCCGGTGGTGGACGCGCACGGCGTGCTGGGCGGCATCGTCAGCCGGGCCGACCTGCTGAAGGTCTTTCTGCGCTCGGACGACGACCTGGCCGAGGAGGTCCGCCGGGACATCGTCGGCGCACTGTTCCCGACGCAGGCCAAGGATCTGCAGGTCACCGTGGCCGACGGGGTCGTTACGCTGCGCGGACGCGTCCGGGACACCTCGCTCATCCCGGTGGCCGCCCGCCTGGTCCGCGCGGTCGAGGGGGTGGTGGACGTGGAGTTCGATGTGACCGGACCGGATGCCGCCCGCACGGGGCCCACGGCGACGGGCGGTCCGGGCGGAGAGCGGTGAAGTGTGAGGTGGGCGGAGCGCACCGGCCGACCGGTGGCCCCACACGGGGGCGTCATGCCGGTCGGCGGACTCCGGAGCCGGACGGCCCCTGCCCGGCACCGGCCGGCAAGCGCACGCTGGAAGTGTCGCAAGGCCCGTGCGGCGTCGGCCCGTACCGAGGAGGAGCCATGGCGCACACTCCGCACACTCCGCACACTCCGCGCACCGTCCGCGATGTCATGACGCAGGCGGTGGTGGCGATCGGTCAGGAGGCGCGCTTCAAGGAGATCGTCGAGACGATGCAGCGGTGGAAGGTCAGCGCGCTGCCCGTGCTCGCGGGGGAGGGGCGGGTGATCGGGGTGGTCTCCGAGGCCGATCTGCTGCTCAAGGAGGAGTTCCGGGAAACGGACCCCGACCGGATGGAACAGCTGCGGCGGTCGGACGCGGTGCGCAAGGCCGGCGGCGTGACGGCGGGGGAGTTGATGAGCTCGCCGGCCCTCACGGTGCACGCCGATGACACCCTCGCGCAGGCGGCGCGGACGATGGCGTACAAGTCCGTGAAGCGGCTTCCCGTGGTCGACAGCGGAGGGCTGCTCCAGGGCATCGTCAGCCGCTCGGACCTGCTGAAGGTCTTCCTCCGCTCCGACGAGGACCTGGCGGCGGAGGTGCGTACGGAGGTCGTGGGCCGGCTGTTCGCCGCAACCGCACCGGAGCTGTCGGTCCGTGTCACCGACGGCGTGGTCACCCTCAGCGGCCGGATCCGCAACGCCGCGCTGCTCCCCGTCGCGGCACGGCTGGTGCGGGCGGTCGAGGGCGTCGTGGACGTGACCTTCGACCTCGAAGGGCCGGCCCCCGGGCAGGGGGAACCGCCGGTGGCGGGCCGCAGTTCCGGGCGCCCGTAGGTGGGTGAGGGGCTCCGCACAGCAGGCGGCGGGACCGCTCCGCCATGGCACGCCGCTGCGCCAGGGGCCACGATGGGAAAGCGGGGTGGAAGCGGACGTCGTACCCGCCGGAGGGCGTGATGGGCAAGCCGGACACCTTCTCACCGGAGCGGCCGATCCGGGTGTTCCTCGTCGACGATCACGAGGTCGTCCGGCGGGGTGTGCAGGACCTGCTCGATGCCGAACCCGATATCGACGTGGTGGGGGACGCCGGTACGGCCGACCATGCGATGGCCCGCGGTCCGGCGCTGCGGCCGGACGTAGCGGTGCTGGACGTGCGGCTGCCGGACGGGGACGGCGTCTCCGTGTGCCGGGAGCTGCGCTCGCGCATGCCGGGGCTGGGCTGTCTGATGCTCACCTCGTTCGACGACGACGAGGCGCTGCTCGACGCGATCATGGCCGGTGCGGCCGGTTATGTGCTGAAGGAGATCAAGGGGGCGGACCTCGTCACCGCGGTGCGGACGATCGCCTCCGGTCGCTCGATGCTGGATCCGGCGACCACGACACGGCTGATGAGCAGCCTGCGGGGCGCGGACCCCGAGGCGGCGCCCGAGGAGGACGCCCTGTCCGGGCTCTCCCCGCGGGAGCGGGAGATCCTCGGCCTGATCGGCGAAGGTTTGACGAACCGTCAGATCGGCAAGCGGCTCTACCTGTCCGAGAAGACCGTCAAGAACCACATCTCCCGGCTGCTCGCCAAACTCGGTGTGGAGCGGCGCATCCAGGCAGCAGTCCTCGCCACCCAGGCCGCGGCCCCACCGGATCCGGCCGCCGGGTCGCATTGAGCCGACGGCCGTGGCACACGGCCTGGGGCTCATGTCGGGCCAACGGGCAGAGGTGCGCGCCACACCAGCCGGGTGCCGCCTTCGGACGGTGCCTCGATGGTCATCGTGCCGCCTAGACTCTCCGCCCGCTTGGCCAGATTGCTCAGCCCGCTGCGCCTGCCGTCCCGCGGCATGCCCACGCCGTCGTCCTCGACCGTCAGCGTCAGGCTCCCGCCGCGGACGACCAGGGAGATGTCCGCGGTGGTCGCGTGCGCATGCCGGGCGATGTTGCTCAACGCCTCGCCGAGCACGGCCGGCACATGCTCGGCGATGCCGGCCGGTACGTCCGTGTCGATGAGCCCCTCCATGTGGAGGGCCGGTGCGAAGCCCAGGGTGCGGGTGGCCTGCTCCGCCACGGTGACCGTGCGGACCCGCAGACCGTGGGGTGCCGGGCCGGTCTCGTGCGCGCGGAGCCCGAAGATGGTGGACCGGATGATCTTGATCGTCTCGTCCAGATCGTCCACCGCCCGCAACAGCCGTTCACTGGCCTCCGGATGATCGACGAAGCGCAGCGTGCTCTGCAGCGTCATACCCGTCGCGAAGAGCCGCTGAATGGCCAGGTCATGCAGGTCACGGGCGATGCGCTCATGGTCCTTGAGCAGCGCCAGCTGCTCGGCGCTCTGCCGCTGATCGGCCATCTCCATGGCGAGGGCGGCCTGCCCCGCGAACGTCGGCAGCGGCGCGGTCTCCGGCTCGGTGAACGGCGCACGGCCGTGGAGCCGGGCCAGCAGCAGCACACCGCGCACCCGCTCGCCGGTGATCATCGGAACGGCGACCGCGGGGCCGAGCCCCGCCCACCGGGGTGGACCGGCGGTGATGCGGGGATCGTGCTCGATATCCAGGCTGCTCAAGGGAGTTCGGGCGGTGAGCGCCGCGCCGGCGAACGAGCCGCGGCGGGGCAGCACCAGCCCTCGGTGCACCTCGGCATCCACGCCGACAGCGAGCGCCACCCGCAAGTTGTCGTCGTCCTCGGGCAGCGCCAGCACACCGAGGTCGGCGGAGAGGATGCGCACCGCGTGGTCCACGATCGTCTCCAGGACGTCGGCCCCGCCCGCTCCGGTCAGCAGTCCTGCGACGATCTCACCGTTGGCCGCCAGCCACCGCTGGCGATAGCGGGCCTCCTCGTACAGACGGGCATTCTCGATGGCCACACCTGCCGCCACCGCCAGCGTCGACAGCACGGTCTCGTCCTCGGCGTCGAATTCCCGGCCACCGCGCTTCTCGGTGAGGTAGAGATTTCCGAAGACCTTGTCGCGCACCTTGACCGGTGCCCCGAGAAACGACCGCATCGGCGGGTGGTGCGGCGGGAATCCGTACGACGACGGGTGCTCGCCCAGTTCGGCCAGGCGCAGCGGCGCGGGATGACGGATCAGCTCACCCAGGATCCCGTGGCCCGCCGGCAGCTCGCCGATGGCCTTCGCCCCGTCCTCGGTGATCCCGACCGTCAGGAACTGGGAGATGCGGGTGTCGTCACCGAGCACGCCGAGCGCGCCGTATTCGGCGTCCACGAGCACGACCGCGGCCTCGACGATGCGGCGCAGCACCTGCGGCAGCTCCAGCCCCTTGCCCACGGACAGCACCGCTTCGAGCAGCAGATGCGGCGGTCCGCCGCCGCTCCGCTCCACGGCCCGGAGGCGTTCGTGCAGCTCTTCGGGCAGCGCACCCAGCTGCCACGGCGCGTCTTCGGCTCGGCCAGGCTTCTCGTCACCCACGGCGCCCTCCGGTGCGGCCGCCCAGGGTGCGGTCACACCTTCCACGGTAGTGACCGCGGGCGGCCGCCTCACCTGGAACGAGGCGAGGTGCGAGAGCACCGCTCGGCGCGCGGTGTCGTCATCCCGTTGTCCCGGCCGCCCCTCCCCACGGCGCTCAGAGCCGCGGCACGACCGCGACGGGGCACGGGGAATGGTGCAGAACGGCGAGGACGAGGGGGCCGAGCGGCATCGGGGTGCGCTGCACCCGACGGCCCACAACCAGGAGACCGGCCTGCGCACAGGCCTCCAGCAGCACCGCGGCCACTCTGCCCCGCCGTATGTGGGCGATGACGCCGACGCCGGGGAACTTCGCCCGCCACGGCGCCAGAATGCCGGTGAGCATCTCCTCCTCCGCGGCCGAGGGCCCCTCGTCGTCCGGCGCGGAGGCGGGCGCGGCGGGGACCGGCTCCCCGCCCGCGGGAGGCTGCCACGCCCGCACGGCGCGCACCGCCATGTGATGGGCCTCGGCAGCGGCGAACGCGAATTCCAGCACGCCCTCGCCCTTCGTCCCGGGCTCCTGGACGCCGACCACGATCTCCGGCCGCCCGTAGACCGCGGTCTCCTCCTCCCGCACGAGGACCACCGGGCACTGCGCGCGCCCCAGGACGTGCAGGCTGACCGAGCCGAGCAGGAAGCCGGCGATGGCGCCGTGCCCGCGCGATCCGAGCACCATCATCATGGCCTGCCCACCGCGCTCCACCAGGGCGTCCACCGCCTGCTCCGCGACCTGTTCGGTCGTCACCGACAGGCCGGGATGTGCCCTGAGCGCCATCGCTTCGGCCGTGCCCAGCACCTCGGCCCCGAAGCGCTGCTTGTTCGTGGCCTCCGGGGCGAGGGGGAGGTTCAGGGGCTGGGAGGTCCAGGCATGCAGCAGGTGCAGCGGGAGGCCCCGGGCGGCGGCTTCCTCGGCGCCCCAGCGCACCGCCGGCACGCTGTTCCCGAGCCCGTCCAGACCTACGACAACAGAGCCGCCCATGACCTACCTCCACACCGTCGGGGCTGCGGATACAACCGTCCTCCTTGCCGTCACCGGGCCGGGCCCTGCGCCTCAGCAGACCGTGTCGCCCGGGGCCCGGCCTCGACCTCGACCCGTCCTCCTCACGACGTCGCCTTCGGCGAGACGTGGGTGCCCATGACCCGGATCCGGCGCCCGGTGATCCGGGTCGGACGGATCGCGATCCACTGCTGGCGCCCGTCTCCGACCCAGGGGCCGGTGTGCGCGTGATCCACCAGCCGGCGGGCCTCGTGGGCGTCGGTGACGATGTGCGCCGGCCCTACGACCAGGACGCTCCAGCCCTGGCTGAAGGCGTCATCGAGGTGGTCGACCTCCAGCGCGACCTCGTGGCCGGCGGCCGCGGCCGGTCCGGCTCCGGGATCGGTGCGGTAGGCGACCAGCTCGCCGGCGACGGTGTAGTTCACGGGGAAGACGGCGGGTGCGTCATCGACGGTCACCGCCACTCGGCCGACGCCGTGGGTGGAGAGCTTCTCGCGGCACTCGTCGGGGCTGAGCACCAGCACCTCGGGATGCGCCGCGGCCGCACCGAAGCCCGCCGGCAGCTCCGCCGTCCCTCCCACCAGTTCGTCCACCGTGGTGTCGAGCGCACCGGCCAGCCGCAGCAGGAAGCCGATGCCCGGCTCGGCCGCGCCGTCCTCCACGTACCGGAGATACCCCGGCGAGGCGGCGGCCCGGGCCGCGACATGCGCGCGGGTCAGCCCCAGCTGCTCCCTTCTCATCGCGGCCCGCCGCCCCAGGTCGCTGCCGGCCCGGGCGGCCCCCGAGCCGGAGCCCTTCTCGCGTTTCGTCATCGTGTCCAGATCCCTTCGTCCTCCCTCGTCCTCCCTGCGTCGAGTGGCGACGTGGCGCCGGGACGCCGCTCAGGCACGAACCCGTCGGTGAGGACGGCGCATTGCCGCCCGGATTCATGAGTGCGGGACGATCGCCACGGGACACGGGGCATGGTGGACGGCTGCCTGTACGACGTGGCCGATGCGAGGGGGCAGCAGCCGCCCGCGGTGCCGACGGCCGACGACCAGGAGGTCCGCGTGCGCGCTGCGGTGCAGGAGGGCGGCCACCGGATTCTCCATCACCACTTCCTCGTCCACCGCAACGGCCGGGAACTTCTCCCGCCACGGACGCAGCGAGGCGGCCAGCTCGCCCTGTGCATCGCGCACCGCATCTTCGGCGGCGCTCCGCTCCACACCGCCACCGCGGTTGTAGGCGTATGAGGGCAGGTGCCTGCCGTGCACGGCATGCAGCGGGACCGCGCGCCGTGCCGCGGCTTCGAAGGCGAACGTGAGCATCTCTTCGCAGGCGGCATGCAGACCGACACCAACGGTCACCTTGCCGTTCGCGCTGTCGGCGGGCGCGTCCTGCTGGGCGCGCACCAGAACCGTCGGGGTCTCGGTGTGCGTCACCAGCTCCAGGCCGGTTTCCCCCAGGGTGAAGCGCGCCGCGGCCCCCAGCCCCCGCGAGCCCAGCACCAGCAGATCCGATTCCTCGACGGCATCGGTCAGGGCCTCGAACGGGTCCTTACGCACCAGACTCACGTCCACGGGGAGATCCGGGCAGGCCGACTCGACCGCCGCCTGTGCGTCCTCGACGATGCGGCGCGGCCAGTAGTTCTGCTCCGCCTTCTCGGACGGAGTGCCGTTCGGCTCCAGAGCAAGCAGGACCCAGGCGTGCAGCAGCCGCAGCCGGCCCTTGCGCAGCGTCGCCTCCCGCGCGGCCCACACGGCCGCGGAGAGCGACTGCGGAGTGCCGTCCAGACCGACGGTGATGAGGTTCGTCATGACGTGCTCAGCCTCCTCCGACGGATGCGTCGGGTCGGGCAGCCCTGGCCGGCGTCAGGCCCTAGGCGACCGAGATGCCCTCTCCGGCTCGTCTCGCCGTGGTGGCCGGCGGCGCACTGCCCCGCATCTCCAGGGTGCTCGGAGCGGCCGCCGTACGGCATGAGCCACTCGGCCCCATCCGCCCGCCGGCAGGTCCGGAGGGTCCGACCGGCCTTCGACCAGGGCTGAAAGCCCCCGCCGCGGGAAAGCCAAAAATTTTCGGACGCCGATGTCGAGAACCCGTGGCCGGCTCCGTCCCTGCTGTGAACGCGACCACAATGGGTCGCACCAGAACCGAGGAGAACCACGATGGCCAAGTACCTGCTGCTCAAGCACTACCGCGGCGCCCCGGCGGCGGTGAACGACGTGCCCATGGACCGGTGGACGCCGGAGGAGATCTCGGCGCACGTGCAGTACATGAACGACTTCGCGGCCCGGCTGGAGAAGACCGGCGAGTTCGTCGACGGTCAGGCGCTCGCCCCCGAGGGCACCTGGGTCCGGTACGACGGTGAAGGGCGCCCGCCGGTCACCGACGGCCCGTTCGCCGAGACCAAGGACCTCATCGCCGGCTGGATGGTGATCGACGTCGACACCTACGAGCGCGCCGTCGAGCTGGCCGGGGAACTGTCCGCCGCCCCCGGGGCGAGCGGGAAGCCGATCCACGAGTGGCTGGAGGTGCGCCCGTTCCTGGCCGCGTCACCGACCGTAACGGATTGCACTTTCAAGTGACCTGGAGCGACGAGGCTCTGCTGCGTAGCCTCACGCCGAGCGTGCTCGCCATCCTCGTCCGCCGCGGAGCCGACTTCGCGGCGGCCGAGGACGCCGTGCAGGACGCGCTGGTCGAGGCGGTCCGCGCCTGGCCGGCCGACCCTCCGCGGGACCCGAAAGGCTGGCTCGTCACCGTGGCCTGGCGCCGGTTCCTCGACGCGACCCGGTCGGACGCCGCCCGGCGCCGGCGTGAGGACCTCGTCGACGAGGAGCCGCCGCCCGGGCCCGCACCCGCGGTGGACGAGACGCTCCAGCTCTACTTCCTGTGCGCCCACCCGTCGCTGACGCCGTCGTCCGCGGTCGCACTCACGCTGCGCGCCGTCGGCGGGCTGACCACCCGTCAGATCGCCCAGGCCTACCTGGTGCCCGAGGCGACCATGGCGCAGCGCATCAGCCGGGCCAAGCGCACCGTCTCCAGTGTCCGCTTCGACCAACCCGGCGACGTCGCCACCGTGCTGCGCGTCCTCTACCTGGTCTTCAACGAGGGCTACTCCGGCGACGTCGACCTCTCCGCCGAGGCCATCCGGCTCACCCGGCAGCTCGCGGCCGCCATCGACCACCCCGAAGTGGCCGGTCTGCTCGCCCTCATGCTGCTCCACCACGCCCGGCGCGCCGCCCGGACCGCGCCCGACGGCAGCCTGGTGCCGCTCGCCGAGCAGGACCGCGGCCGGTGGGACACCGAGTTGATCGCCGAGGGCGTCGAGATCCTGCAGGCCGCCCTCGCCCGCGACCGGCTGGGCGAGTTCCAGGCCCAGGCCGCCATCGCGGCACTCCACGCCGACGCGCCCACCGCCGAGGAGACCGACTGGGTGCAGATCGTCGAGTGGTACGACGAGCTGGCGCGCCTGACCGACAGCCCCGTCGTCCGGCTCAACCGCGCGGTGGCCGTCGGCGAGGCCGACGGACCGCGCGCCGGCCTGGCGGCGCTCGCCGCGCTGAACGACTCCCTGCCCCGCCACGCCGCTGTGGCGGCGTACCTCCACGAGCGCGACGGCGACCTGGCGACGGCGGCCCGGCTGTACGCCGAGGCGGCCCAGAAGGCACCCAACCTCGCCGAACGCGACCACCTGACGCGCCAGGCCGCCCGGCTCAACGCCCGCCGGGGTCGCTGACGAGCGCATCGTGGGCGTGCTGGTGGCGCGGGGAGGGCCGCCACCTCACGGGACCATGCGTGAACAAGGGCTTCCCGGACGAGAGCAGTTGCTTCACGCTGGCTATGCAATGTCACACCGCACTTGGCCCTTGCCTCGGCCTCGGAAGGAATCCATGAACCCCGCGTACGCCACCACCGACCACGTGTTCCCTGTCCCCCTGGACCACGCCGCCCCGCACGGCCCGACCATCGAGGTGTTCGCACGCGAGGTCGTCGACCCGTCCCGCACCCGGGAAGAGCTCCCGTGGCTGCTCTACCTCCAGGGCGGCCCGGGCGGTAAGTCGCCCCGCCCGTCGGCCGGTTCACCCGGGTGGCTGCCCCAGGCGCTCACGACCCACCGGGTACTCCTGCTCGACCAGCGCGGCACCGGACGCTCCACCCCGGTCACCGCACGGACGGCCGCCCGCTCCTCCTCTCCTGAGCAGCTCGCCGCGTATCTCGGCCACTTCCGCGCCGACTCGATCGTCGCCGACGCAGAACTGATACGCCGTCAATTGTGCGGTGACGCCACACCGTGGGAGACGCTCGGCCAGAGCTACGGTGGCTTCCTCACCCTCACCTACCTCTCCCGGGCCCCCGAGGGCCTGCGGGCCTGTTACGTCACCGGCGGCCTGCCCGGTCTCGCCGCCACCGCCGACGACGTGTACGCCCGCACCTACCCGCGCGTCCGCGACCGCGTCCTCGACTTCTACGCGCGCTACCCCGACGACGCCCCTCGCCTGAGCAAGATCGCGGATCTGCTGGCCGCAACCGACGTCCGGCTGCCCGACGGGGACCGGCTCACCGTCCGCCGCCTGCGCACCCTCGGCCTCGCCCTCGGCATGGGCGACGGCTTCGAGCGGATCCACTGGCTCCTCGACGAATCCCTCGACCACAACGGGGAGCTGACCGACACCTTCCTCCACCAGGCGATGACCCTCACCGCCTTCACCGACAACCCGCTCTTCGCCGTCCTGCAGGAGACGCTGTACGGGCAGGGGACCGGCCCGACCGGCTGGGCGGCCGCCCGCGCCCTCGCCGACTTCCCCGAATTCGCCGAGGAGGCCGATCCCTTCCTGCTCACCGGCGAGATGATCTACCCCTGGATGTTCCGCGACATCGCGGGCCTGCGCCCCTTCGCGGACGCCGCCGAAATCCTGGCCGCGCGCACCGACTGGCCGCCCCTGTACGACCCCCAGCGCCTCGCCGCCAACGAGGTGCCCCTCGCCGCGGCCGTCTACCACGACGACATGTACGTGGACGCGGGCCTCTCCCTGCGCACCGCGCGCGAGGTCGGCGCCACCCGCGCCTGGGTCACCAACGAGTGGGAACACGACGGGATTTCGGCATCCGGCGGTCTCGTACTGGCCCGCCTCATGGACCTGGCCGCAGGCCGCGCCTAGGGCCTGTCGTTTGGATCAGGTCGGGCTCGCGGGGCCTGGCACGCGCATCTGCGGCGTTGTCGTCAATCAGCAACGCTCCGCGTTGCCTCAATCCTCCGCCTTGCAGCTGCACGCACCAGACCCCGCTCCCCGATCCAACCTGATCCAAACGACAGGCCCAACCGCCTCGCGCCCGCTCCCCACCCCTGGCACCCCTGCCACACCCTGCCCCGCACTTCCGACGGGAGAGTCATGTCTGCCCTGCCCACCCGACTGCGCCCCCTCGCCGTGGCCGTCGCCCTCGTGGCCGGCCCGTGTCTTGCCGCCCCTGCCACCGCCACCGCCACTGAACCTGCGGCCTCCCCGGCCCCGGCCGGAAGCTGCGCCCTCCCCGGCAGGACCGGCTGGACCGACGAGGGCCACCCCACCGACCGGGTCCGGTTCCAGCGGTCCACCGGGACACACCGGGTGCTGACCCTGTACGTGGACTTCCCGGACGCCCCGGCCACGGATTCCACCGACGCGTACGCGGCGCAACTCGCCCCCGCCGCCGACTGGATGCGCACGGCCAGCTACGGCCGTTCCCGCCTCGCCCTCAGCTCGCTCAAGCGCTGGATCCGCATGCCGGCGGACTCCACGTCCTACGGCTTCACCCGCGATCTCACCTTCGAGGAACACGAGAAGTATGTGCGCGACGCGATCACGGCCGCCGACCCCTACGCGGACTTCTCCCGCTACGACATGGTGTACATCGTCCCCACCAAGGCAGCGGCCGCGATCTCCTTCTCCCCGACCTACCTGTACGACCCGGCCACGCCCGGTGTGACCGCCGACGGCACCCGCCTCAAGTGGGCCGTGACGTTCGGCCAGGACATGTGGCGCTGGGGATACAAGGTGGCCGACCACGAGACCGGCCACACCTTCGGGCTGCCCGACCTGTACTCCTTCACCGGGGCCACCCACCAGTACGTCGGCGGCTGGGACCTCATGGGCAACATCGCCGGCCCCGCCCCGCAGTACCTGGGCTGGCACTCCTGGAAGCTCGGCTGGACCCGCGACACCCAGGTCGCCTGCCTGCCCGCGCGGGGGTCGCGCACCGTACGGCTGACTCCCGTGGAACGCCCCGGCGGCACCAAGATCGCCGTACTGCGTACGAGCGAGACGACGGCGTACGTGGCGGAGTCCCGGCGCGCCGAGGGCAATGACAGTGACGCCTGCTCCACCGGCGTCCTCATATACAAGGTCGACTCCGCCGCCGTCACCGGCACGGGCCCGGTCAGAATCATCAATGCCCATCCGTCCACCACCCCGCCGGCCGGCTGCACCGCCCTCGACCTGGCGGCGTACGCACCCGGCCAGAGCTTCACCGACCCCACCACCGGGGCGCGGATCGACGTCCTGTCGGGCGGTGGCTCCGGGGACGTGGTGCGGATGACCAAGTCCTGAGTCCCGTACACCGGCATGAGGCTCCTGACAGGTCCGCCCGGCCGCCGCCGAACGGATTGCGTCAGGAGCCTCATGCCTCATGCTTGGTGCTTCATGCCGTGTGCTTCATGCCTTGGTGCGGTACTCCGTACGTCACCGGGCCTTGGCGGCGCAGGCGCCGGCCGCGCAGGCGGTGAGCCAGGTGTCGAAGTCGTCGTCGTAGCGGGTCCCGATGCCGGTGTTGTAGACGGCGTAGCCGCCTTCGTAGTCGCCGGTTCGGAAGTGCCCGAGCATATTGGCGATGTCGTCCGGGTGCTTCTCGAACATGTAGCGGACCGCGAGGTAGCCCCAGGGGTAGGTGCGGGTCACATCGCTGTTGTCGTAGGTGCTCTGGAACAACGTGCTCAGCTTGTACGTGTGCTTTCCGGCCTCGGTGACCGCCTCGGTGTCGGTGATCCCGCGATAGCCGTACGAGACGTACTCGGCGAGTCCCTCGATCCACCACACGTCCGGGACCGACGTCTGCTTGCCGAAGTCGCCCTTCATGTCGTCGCGGGCGTCGAGGTAGTGCGTGTACTCGTGGTTGAGGTTCCAGATCCGGGCCGGGAAGCCGTTGTCGTCGTCCCGCTGGTACATGATGGAGAGCGGCTTGTTGTCGGGCTTGGTCGGGTCCCCGATCATGGTGATGCCGCCGTTGTTGGTGTCGACGCCGTAGATCGCGCCGGCGTAGGTCTGGTAGTCGCTGCGACTGCCGAACACGCTGTACTGGATGGTCGATTCGTGCTGGTCGGGAATCGGGCCGCTGTCCTTCACCAGGTTGTGGAAGTACGGGTCCTGTTTCAGGACGCTGGCGCAGGCGGCCTCTAGGTCGGCGGCGGTCAGCGACTGCGCCTTGATGGTGTGCGTCTCGTCGCAGTTGTGGCTGACCGGCAGGGCCGCCTTCGTGAGTTGATCGGCCAGGCCGCAGACGCCGAAGTACGAGCAGTTGTCCTTGTCGTAGGAGTCGGCCTGGGAGGCGACCGTGACCCACAGGGGGGCGGTCTTGCCGGTGATCTTCGAGGCGTCCAGCAGGCCCTTCATCAGCGGCCGGACCTTGTCCCGGAGCGGCGCGTGCTCGACGTAACGCCCCACGTTCATCCCGGCGTTGGAGTCCAGATAGGACTTGTCGGTGCCCAGCAGGTCCAGGTGGTCCCGCGCGAACGAGTCGAGCGTGTCGATAATGCTCGGGTCGGCCGTCACCGCCTTCACATACTCTGGGTTCCAGTTTCCGCGCCAGAGCGGGGTGTAGACGTTGTTGACGGACGCCAGCATGCTGGGGATGTCGTTGTACGAGTTGTTGTACCCGCTCAGCACCTCCTTGTAGACGTTCAGATAGCGGCCCTGCGCGTTCGCGCTGTCGGAGAGGGTGACGACCTCGCTGAGGACATCGCCGTTCTTCGAAGTGACGTCCTTGGAGTGCGAGTTGGCGAAGAAGGCGTCCAGGCCGCCTTCGACGGGTGCCGCCAGGTTCTGACCGTAGTCGCCGACGTCATCAGGGTGGTTGTCCTGCACGTAGTATCCGGCGCGCAGGAAGAGCACGAGCTGCAACGTCTTCGCCGAGTTGTCGCCGGAATACGCCGCCGCCGCGTCCTTGAAGGCGTTGGCCACGGTGACCATCTGGTCCTCGCGGAACACGTCGTGTGCGTCTTTACCGGTGACCGAGAAGAGGGTGTTGACGCACTCTGTGGTCGCGTCTTTGACGGCCGTGACCAGTTCGGCTCCGGTCCGGCTGCCGAAGTCGCCGGGGCTGCAGGAGGCCGCAGCGGAGAAGGATGTGGGGGGCTTCTGCGCCCTGAGCGGGGGGAGTTGGGTGGGGGAGAGTGGCCGGCCCTGCACATCCGGCCGTTCGCCTGTGCTGACGGTTGAGCCGACGGGCGGCGGTGCGGGGTGAGAAGTGGTGGGGGGTATGGGCACGGCTTTGGCGACGGCCATCGCGTGGGGCGTGGCGGCCGCGGGCGTCGCCAGGCAGGCGATCGTCGTGCAGGCGGCCAGGCTGTCGACC
This sequence comes from Streptomyces sp. 2323.1, assembly GCF_900221035.1. NCBI lineage: Bacteria > Bacillati > Actinomycetota > Actinomycetes > Kitasatosporales > Streptomycetaceae > Streptomyces > Streptomyces sp. 2323.1. The sequence continues at coordinate 7,666,655 of NZ_LT907981.1, forward strand.
ACACATCTGGGCCAGGTGAAGCGGTAGCGCATCCCTGCTCCTTCGTGGGGGGAAACAGATGCGCCTCGGGAAACCGTATGAGGCGTGTGCGGCACCATCTCAGCGCACTTCACCCGCCGACAATGAGGTGTGACATAGCACATTGGGCTGACCCGGCATAACGTCCCAGGAGGCGTCGACATCGCGGGGCTTCCGCCCGGCGAGGCGTCAATGTCCTTGCGCATCCTCGCCGTTGGCCAGATCCCGGCGGTGCCGCAAAGGCCCCCGGTCGGGCCGGACCGCGACCTGCGGACCGGTCACACTCCAGGTCCGCGAGGCCCACCTCCGCAGGTGCGGGGACTGCGCGATGAGTGCGCGGTACGCCGCGGTGGCGGAGCTGACGAGCGTATCCGCGATCTCGTCGGCGGGGCTCGCACGCCGCCAGGCCAGTACGTAACGGCACCACAGCGGTGTGCCGGTCAGCGGTTTGATGAGGACGCCGGGGACCGGACGAAGCGTCGCCTGCACGATGGAGACCCCGAGACCCTCTGCAATCATGTTCTGCAACTGCAGCTGGTCGCCGAGGAATTCGTGCACCGCCGCCGGGGTGAAACCGGCCGACTCGCAGGCCGCGTAGAACACGCCCGGCCAGCCGGCCCCGTCGTCCGGAGTGACGAACCATGCATCCTCGGCCAGATCTGCGAGCCCGACCTCCAGGCAGTGTTTGAGCCGGTGATGCGACGGCAGGGCGACGAAGGACGGCTCGGTGACGATCCCGCGGTGCGCGACGGCGGCCGAGTGCCACAGCTCCAGCCCGGGATAGTCCGCGGCGATCGCGGCATCCACCTCGCCGTCCTCCAGGAGTTGGACGATCTCCGAGGACGGATACACACTGCTCACTGTGAGCGCGAGGTCAGGCAACCGGCTCCGGAGTCGGACGACCATGCCGGACAGGACCGGAGAGTTGGTCGCGGCCAGACGGAGCGGCCGGCGCGTGCGCGAAACGCTCTCCGCCGGACCGCGCCCTATGGCATCCGCGCGGGCCAGGACGTCACGTGCCTGCGCCAGGACCCCTACGCCGTACTGCGTCAGCTCGACCCCCGATACCTTCCGCTCGAACAACGCCTTCCCGAAGTGCCGCTCGATGCGCCGGAGTTGGGTGCTCATCGCCGGCTGCGAGTAGCCCAGCTCCGATGCGGCCCGTCCCACACTCCCGGCGTCGGCGATCGCACACAGCACCCTCAGATGCCGAAGCTCCAGCTCCATGTGTCCACTCCTCCGGGAGATGGTCGTGCTCCGGGGCGGCCGGACAGGATGGCTGAGCTTCATGACGACGAGAAGGGACCGAAACGACCTTGGCCCGGGCCATCACTTTGATTCGCTCCGATTCCTTGTCCGACGTCGCTGAGTATGCCTACGCAGCCACGGCGCCCGCCGAGTCCCGGCTCATTTTCCTCGCCGGTGCGTGTCCGCTCAACGAGGACGGTTCCACGGCAGCGATCGGGGACTACGCGGGCCAAGCGGCGAAGGCCGTCGAGAACATGCGAGCCGCACTCGACGCCGCCGGTGCGTCGCTGCAGGACGTCATCAGTACGCGGGTGCTCGTCGCCTCCACCAGGCGGGAAGACGTTGTGACCGCCTGGCAGGTGGTCCGCGACTCCTTTGGTGACCACGATGTCCCCAGCACCTTGATGGGCGTCACCGTGCTCGGCTACTCCGACCAGCTCGTAGAGATCGAAGCCGTCGCCGCGGTCCTCGATTCCTAGTCACTCGGCAGCCGCGCCGGGCTGGAGCCCGCAGTCCGTGCAGCCACGCCTGACGGCTCAACACGTGCAACGGACCAATCGGACTGTTCCGGGGCAGGTGATCCTAGAGTGGCGTGGTGAACGGTGGCCGGAGAGTGCGGGACGACGAGGGGAGCGCAGCTCGACTCCTCGCGTTGTCCGACGGAGTGTTCGCCATCGCGATGACGCTGCTGGCGCTGGACATCGCGCTGCCCGACGGGCTGGACGCCGACGGTTTCGCGCGGGCGCTGAGCAATGTGATGCCCAAAGTGTGGGCGTACGCCCTCAGCGTGCTGGTCATCGCGGCCTTCTGGCGGGGCCACTACCAGCTCTTCCAGTCCGTGCGGGACGTGGACGGGACGGTCGTCAAGCTGGTGCTGCTGGGCCTGGGGCTGGTCGCCCTGATGCCGTTCCCCACCACCCTGCTGGCCGAGTACGCGGACCTGCCGCAGTCCGTGGCCATCTACTCCGGCGCCGTCGCGGCCATGGGGGCCACGCAGCTCGCGCTGGCGGTGGTGCTGTGGAAGCGCCCATGGCTGGGGAGCGCGCCACTGCCCGACCCCATCGTGCGCAACGATGTGGCCGACCTTGCGTCGACGGTGCTGGTCTTCGTCGTCGCCGTACCGCTCGCCTTCGTCTCACCGACGGGCGCGATGCTGTGGTGGGCGGTGCTGATCCCTGTCCGGGTGGTGCTCGGCAAGCGGGGCAAGCGGTTGCGTGCGACCACACGGCGGTTCAGTGCCTAGGCCGATGGGTTCGGCTCAGGGGAGACGCAGGTCACGTTCGTTCATGTCACACCCCGCCGAGGGGTTTCGTCCTCTCGGTGTAGGCATCGACAACGATGGAGGAGTTCACCATGAGTGCCCGTTTGAACCTGTTCGAGAGCCCGCTCGCAGGCAAGCTCTGGAAGCACATCATCGCGGCGAACCAGGTGCTCGTCGACTCGTCGCTGCCGGCCGCGACGCAGGAGCTGGTGAAGATCCGCGCGAGTCAGATCAATGGGTGCGGTGGCTGCCTCGACATGCACACCAAGGACGCGACTGCCGCCGGTGAGACCTCGCTGCGCCTCAACCTGGTCGCGGCGTGGCGGGAAGCCACGGTCTACACCGACGCCGAGCGCGCGGCGCTGGAGCTGACGGAGCAGGGCACCCGCCTTGCCGACGCGGCCGGTGGCGTCACGGACGAGGCCTGGGCGAACGCCGCCAAGCACTACGACGAGGAGCAGCTCGCCGCCCTGGTGTCCCTCATCGCCGTCATCAACGCCTTCAACCGCGCGAACGTCATCGTCCAGCAGCCCGCGGGCGACTACCAGCCGGGCCAGTTCGGATAACTCGGATAGCGAGGCGTACCCGGCCGGGGCCGGAGGCCGTCCCGCAGGACCGGGCGGGCCGACGTATGCACCCGCCCGCCCGGCTCCGTACGACGCCGCCAGGCAACGCGTGAAGTGCCGTTCGGGGGAACGGCGGGTGTCGGAGCGAGGTGCCCAGGGGCGTGGCTCGTACGTTCACTTGGTATGACCCACGCCTCGGGCGAGCACGTATCCGGTCCCACCCGCCGCACCACGATGGCCGGGCTCATCGGTGGGGCGGGGGCCGTGCTGACTGCCGGGTGCACCGCGTCGGGCGCCTCGTCCGTGCCGGAGCCCACCCCCACACGCACGGCATGGGCCTCCGGACCCGTGAGCGGACCCACGCCCGGCGTGATGACGCTCTTCAAGGACCCCGGCTTCAACTTCAACGGGCTCCTCGCGCTCGGCTCGGCCGGTTACGGCGCCGGTGAGGTGGGCGAAGTACTCACCGCCGTGAACACGATCAACAAGGCCGGCCTCTCCGCGCAGACGTACACCGAGACCTTCAAGAGACTCGGTGACCAGCTGAGGGAGCCGCCCCGGAGCGGCAAGCCGGGGACGCAGACCACACGGTTCCGTGCGCTGCGGGCCGCGCAGTACTACGGCCAGGCGCTGTTCTTCGTCCTCGGCTCCGACACCCCCGGCAGCGAGGAAGAGCTGTACAGGGCCGGGCGGGACGCCTGGGACACGTTCTGCGGGCTGTGCGACCCGGCACCGGTGACCGCCCACGTCCCGTACGGGAAGACCCCGCTGCCCGTGTGGTTCTTCCGTCCGGACGACTCCCGCGAGCGGCGCCCCACCGTGATCCTCACGAACGGCAGCGACGGGCAGAACGTCGACATGTGGACCTATGGCGTCCAGGCCGCTCTGCAGCGCGGCTGGAACGCCCTGGTGTACGACGGGCCCGGCCAGGGTCAGCTGCTCTTCGTCAACCAGGTGGTCTTCACGCCACGCTGGGAGACCGTCGTCACCCCGCTCGTCGACTGGCTCTCCGCCCGCTCGGACGTGGACAGCAGGAAGATCGCCCTGACCGGGCTGAGCATGGGCGGGAATCTGGCCCCCCGGGCCGCGGCCTTCGAGACCCGGATCGCCGCTCTGGTGGCGATGCCCGGCGTGCTCTCGCCCTGGCTCGGCTTTCCTCCGGAGGTCCGGCAGATCCTCACCCCGGACAAGGAGAAGACCAACAACATCTGGAACAAGGAGGTCGTCCCCGAGCTGCCGCCGTCCGCGGCCGCCACGTTGAAGAAGCGCATCGAGCCCTTCTCCGGGCCGGCGATGCTCGCGGCCCGCGAGGGCAAGATGTTCACCGACTTCTACACCCCCGCCACCCTCATCACCTCGCTGGACATCACGGATGTCGTGGGCCGCATCAAGATGCCCACGCTGGTCCTCGACTACGACGACGAGCAGTTCTATCCGGGGCAGCCACGCCAGATGTACGCCAAACTGACGGCTCCCAAGGACTACGTGAAGCTCACCGCGGCCACCGGTGCGCAGCTGCACTGCTCCCCGATGGCCCCGCAGCAGCACTGTGAGGTCGTTTTCGACTGGCTGCAGGAGAAGCTGTCAGGCAGCTGACTCCCGCGGCGGTCTCAGCCGAAGGCCTTCCGCGCCGAATCCGCGTAGCGGCCACGACCCGGCCCATGAGCCCGAACGGCGCGGCACGTCACTACGGCTCAAAGGTTTTCTGATGCGGCACCAGGTCATGCCGGTCCTCCTGTGGTGGCCGAGCCTGCGGGGGTGCCGGGGTGCAGGTGCCAGGTGCCAGGTGCCAGGTGCCAGGTGCCAGGTGTGGTCGAGGTGCATGGTGGCCTGCTGGTCGGTGTCGTAGGGACCGGCGGTTTCGAGGGCAGCGAGGAAGTCACCTCCCTCGAATGCTCCCTCCAGCTGGAGGTGCTCAAGCGATACTGGACGGCCCGCCCCTGAGCGCCTCGCAGCGTCGACAGCAGGTGGCAACAGAACGACCGAGGGGGGCCGTTGGGCGTGTCCGGAGGTCCGGTCGGCGGCCGGACGGATCGGTGCGAACATGATCCTCACGTACTGGGCGACGCACACCACCGGGGACACACGCGGGCACCGGCGGATCGGCCATCCGGAGAATCCGGGAGGTGGCGGGGGCATCGGCGTTGTCTGGGTGGTTGGAGCGGATGTGTTCGGCGGACTGCACGAGTGCGGTGCGCGCGGGCGGGGAGGGAGTGACAGTGGGGGCGGCTGAGGAAGCGGCTGGGGTCGCGGCGCTGCTGAAGGAGTGGAAGGACCGCTCCGGGTACAGCTACGGAGTGCTCGCGAAACGGTTACACATGAGCACATCGACGCTGCACCGCTACTGCAACGGCGACGCGGTACCGACGGAGTACGCACCGCTTGAGCGGCTCGCACGGCTGTGCCGGGCGACGCCGGACGAGCTGGTGGAGCTGCACCGGCGCTGGATCCTGGCGGATGAGGCACGTCGGCGGGAGCGGGACCGCAGGCAAGGGGGCGGTGGCGCGGCGGTTGTTGGCGCGGGTGGGGAGCGGGGTGCGGAGTCTGGGGCCGTGACAGCGCCGGGGGTCGAGTCCGCGCCCGTGACGACGGCCGGGACCGACGCCGAGCCCGAGTTCGAGCCCGAGGTCGAGCCCGGGCCGGAATGCGGGGCTGGGGCCAAGCCCGCGCCGGATACTGAATCTGAGGTCGAGTCAGGTCCCGGTACCGCGCCACCGACGGCCCCCGTCGCCGCGCCCGCCACCTCCGCTTCCGCTTCCCCTGCCCCTCCCCTCTCCACTTCCGGCCCCGGTCAGAACGCCGAACTCGCCCCCGAGGGGCGGTCCGTGCCCCAGATGACGCCCGCCGGCGGCCGGCGGCGTATCGCGCTGGCCGCAGGGATCGCCGCGGCCGCCGTGGCCGCATCCGCCGCGCTGGTCGCCGGACTGGCTTCCTCCGGTGGCGGCGACGGCCGCGAGGCGGCAGCCGGGGCGGCTACCACCACGAAGAGCGGCAGCAAGCCGGCGAAGACCGGGGGCGGCCGGTCGGCGTCGGCGTCCGCGAAGCCGCCCGCTGAGGACGGCGCGAGTTCGTCCCCGTCCCCGTCCTCGTCCCGTACGCCCGGCGGCAAGGCGTCCGGTGGAGCCGGCGACCGGGCGACCGGTCCGGGCACGGTCGACCGGGCCGGGCTCCCGGTGAGCGTGGACGTCCGCCCGTACACCTGGGAGGACCCGTGCAGTCAGCGCTATTTGGTCGACCGGGACCCGGGCGAGATGCCCCCGCCGCCCGCCGAACAGGTCGCCCGGGGCTGGATCTCGGCGCTGGGCGCGGTCTCGGCGGACAGCCAGCTGGTTCAGTTATCGGTACAGGGCGCGGGTGACGAGACAGTGGTACTGCACGCCCTGAGGGTGCGAGTGGTGGGAAGCTCGGCGCCACCCGCCTGGAACGCCTACAGCATGGGCGTGGGCTGTGGCGGTGGCATCACGCCCAAGGTGTTCGGGGTCTCCCTGGACGCGGCGCAGCCACGGATCGCTCCGCAGAACGGACAGCGGGACTTCCCCTACAAGGTGAGCGAGCGGGACCCCGAGGTCTTCAAGGTCGTCGCCCGGGCCGGAGGCCGCGACGTGCGCTGGTACATGGAGCTGGAGTGGTCCAGCGGGAACCGGCACGGCACGCTCCGGATCGACGACAACGGGGAGCCGTTCCACACCAGCGGGTTGGCCGGCCGGCCTCAGTACGACTACCCCCTGGGCGGCAGCAAGTGGATTCCCGCCCCGAAGGAGAACGGCTGAGCCCGGGCCCGAGGCATACGCCGGTCCCGGGCCCGACCGAGATCAGTGACGCCCCCTCACCAGGTCAGCGCCTCCTCGGCGGTGGACTGCCAATACGTGACCCACGCCGAACTGTCCGTGGCGATACCGCCCTTGGGCAGCGGGAGCCGCACGGCAGGGCCGGTGGAACCGTTCCCCGCCCGGTTGGCGAACAGGACGCCCAGAGTCCGGGCGGTGTAGCCGCCGCTGCCGGAGCCGTCCGCGGACTGGTACATGACCCCCGCGTACGCCGACTCGCCCGGTGCGAGCGTGATCACGGCCTGCGGCTTGGACTTGTCCAGGAACGCGGTGGCGGCCTGGGCGTCGTCCCAGCGGAGGTACGGGGCGTTGTAGGCGTGGCAGGGCCCGGACCCGGTGTTGGTGGCGGTGAGGAGCATGTGGTTGATCGGGCGATTGACCTTGGTCGCCGTGACCTTGACCTGCGCCCCGGTACAGGCGACGGTCGCTTTCTGGCCGCCGGACCCCTTACCGGCGGCCTGACCGGAGCCGTTCTTTCCGCCGGCTCCGCTGCCGGCGGCACCCGACGCGGCCTTCGACGAGTCACCGTCCTTGGCCGGGCCCTTCGCGCCCGATGAGGACGGGGTGCCCTGGCCGCCGGACTCGGGATGGGAGGACACGGCCGGCGCCTGGCTGTCGGTCTTCTTGGTGTCGTTCTCACAGGCGGTCAGTGAGAGGGCGGCCGCCAGTACGGCGGCGGAGGCGACGAGGCGGGTGGTGTGACGGGCGATGCGCATAGTGAGTGGGTGCTTTCTCTTTCGGTGGGGTCCGGTCGGCATACGTGACGTCAAAGACGGCTGACGATCGAAAGGAAGACGGTCGCTGCTGATGCGGCGAGCACCGCCAGGGCCACCGCGTCAGTGACATCGGCGCGGCGGAACCGGCGGCGCCGGAAGCGGGTCCGCATGGTGCCCCCCTTCTGCATGAGGTCGACATGAGGTCGTCGGTGCTTGCCGTCCTGAGCTTGCGACGCCTTCCGTCCCAGCCGCCATGGCCACCGCGGAAAACGGGACGCCGGAACGCTCGTACCACCTCTGACCTGCGGGAACGCCCCCTCCCTGGAACGCCGCGCCGGGACGCGGAAGGCATCGGCGGACGGGAAGGAACGTGCGGGGCACCGGTGCGCACGGGCGAGGCCGCCTTCACGCCGGCTGCCGTGGGCGAACTGAACGAGGCCTACCAGGCCCTGAACCCACATGAATCCGACCGATTTGAGCGCTTTCATGCTCCAATATCCGGATCACGCGTGCGAGCCTCACTCGGCAGGGAAAGGCCACCCGCGTTCCCCAGCGCCAGATCTGGCCCACCCGACCGTCAGCCCCTCACCAGCGAAAGGACATGCAGGATGTCGAATCACTTCACCGGTCTCAGCCTTGGTGCACCGCTCGGGGACCAAAGGCTCGACCTCTGTGACCTCTACGCGTTTCAGTCCCCAGCTGACTCGGCGAGGACGGTGCTCATCCTCAACGCGAATCCAAACGCTGATGCGTTGCACCCTGATGCCATCTATCGGCTCAACGTCGACAACGACGGGGACTGTCTCGCCAACATGGCGATCAGCTACGTCTTTTCGCCCCCGCAAGACGGCCGTCAGACCTTCAGCGTCTTCATGGCAACGGGTGAGGAGGCCCGCTCGGCCGAAGCCGTCGGACAGCAGGTCGTCACCGACGCCGAGGTGTCGTTCGGCACCATGGCGAACCGCGCCACCTCTGGTCCGTACACGTTCTTCGCCGGCAGCCGCAGCGACGCCTTCTTCTTCGACTTCGACGGAATCAAGAATCTCTTCGACACCACCGGCGGCCGAAACTTCACCGCGCCCCATCTCGGCGGCAAGTCACCGTGGACCGGTGTGGACTCGAACACGAAGGCCAACGTGTTCTCGATGGTGATGGAACTGCCGACGAGTGAGCTCCGCGCCCACCCCGAGATCCGCATCTGGGGCCGTTGCAGTGTGCGGAAAGACGGCCGGCTCGTCCATGCCGACCGCGCAGGCCACCCTTCGGTCAGCAGCTTCTTCAACACCGACGACACAAAGGAGGAATACAACGCCAGTGAGCCGGTGAACGACCGCGACCGTTGGACCGATCAGTTCGTCCACCTCATGGGGCACACCGGCAACTACACGCGAGAAGAGGCGATCGCGGCGATCGACGCCGACCGCATCCTGCCCGACATGCTGGTCTTCGACCCTTCGAAGCCCGCGCAGTACCCCAACGGCCGCGTCTTCACCGACGACGTCATCAACTACCGGCTCTCCTTCCTCTCGGCGGGCGACATCCCTCCCACCGGGCTCGAGCCTCACACCGACCTTCTGAACGAGTTTCCCTACCTCGGCAACCCACACCCCAAGACGAACTGACCTCTGCATTTCATCGATGGCAGCGCCCGGGCCTTGAGCCGGAAAGCAAAAGTGCCTTCTCAGCTGAGAGCGGCCGGACGGCCCCTGCTGTGAACGGGACGAACAAAAGGCGCCTGACGGGCAAAGCCCAGATCAGGCGCCTTTTCACGGGCCTCTGGAAGAACCCCGCTTCTTCGCCGTACAGCTCACCAACAGGTCGTCGTCTGCTGATGGCGCAAGAACTACACCGCTGAGGGGGATGTGTCCGGGGCCGGGCCGTCTCCTCCGGTGAAGGTGGAAGGGCTGACGGGCAAACGACCTGGCCCCGGTGGTGTTACGGGCTGGCCCCGGTGGTGTTACAGGGCCTCAGCGGCCGTCCCGGGCAGCGCGTGACCATCGGCCACCGCACCCGGGATGGTTCCCGTCCTAGCCGGCCATGCCGCCGCCCCCGGTGTGCACGCCGCCGGCCGGCCGGTGGTGGCGGTGCTTCCTGGGGTGCTTCTTGGTGTGCTTGGCGTGGTGGTGCTCGACGCGGCGGTGATGGTGGTGGACGACCACCCGACGCTCAATCGAACCGTTGATGCAGGTGTTGCCGAAGGCCGGGTTCAGCAGCCCCCCGATGTTGACGGTGTTACCGCACACATTGATCGGAATGTGGATCGGGACCTGAATCGCATTGCCCGACACCACTCCTGGTGAACCGGCCGCGCCGCCGGCCGCGCCAGCGTCTGCGAACGCCGTCGAAATGCCCCCGAGGGCGGTGCCTGCCGCAATCGCGGCGATGGCAGTGACCCGCGTGATCCGTGACATAACAATCTCCTGGTCGATCCAAGCGGCCCACGCCGCCTTCCTGACACTCCCTTCGACGCGTAAGCCCTCACCATGAAGGAATTTGCAAACCTTTCACTCTTTCAGGACTAAGCGCGGCGTGGCGTTGGCTTCTTGCCGGGAAAACCGCTCCGAGTTACTGGCTCGCGTAGCCAGTGCCCAGTCGCGCAGACTCCGCGTGTCGTGCCGGCGAACAGGCAGTCGCTCTGATACCCCGTCAACGGAGCCGTACGCTCGCCGAAGAGCTCCGGGCGGCTCTCCAGCACCACGGCGTCGTCCAGCCGCGGTACGGGTCAGCGCTCGCGACGTACGAAGTCCCGGGCGCCGCGCAGCGTGGTGCGCAATGTGCGTTGCGTCCGACTGCTGTCCACGCGGACGTCCAGGGCCCCTGGAGAACCGGTGTCGGCGCGATATCCGGCGGTCAGCAGGGAGGCATCCAAGGCATCGCGGTCGGCGATCAGGACACCGAGCTCATGACGGCTGACTGCATCTGCTCCCGCAAGGTGGCACACACCTGCGTGATCGCCGGCGGCCAGCTCAAGAACGGCCCGGGCGAGGTCGGTGACATGCACGGGGCACCGGATGTCGTCGGTGAACAGCACGCCATTTCGCCGCCCGGTGGCCAGGTCGTGGACGAATGCCTCGTGCACGGAGCCACCGTCGCCGATGATCAGCGAAGTACGAGCGATGACGGCGTCCGGGACGAACAGGCGGATCGCCGTTTCGGCCGCAGCCTTCGCAGCCCCATATGGCGTGACCGGGTCCGGTGTGGCGGATTCGTCGTAGTGGACGTCGGCGCCGGAGAAGATGGCGTCACTGGACACATGCACCAGCCGGGATCCGTGCTGAGCGGCGGCCATCGCCAGGCAGATCGCGCCGTCGGCCGTGGTTGCCCAGTCGGCCTTGCGATACGCCGCATTGATGACCACGTCCGGCTGGGTCTCCCTCAGCGCCGGTGTGATCTCCTCGCTGCGACGAAGGTCCATGGGCAGCCACTGAATCCCGGGGATGTTGCCGGCACGGGTCGCAAAGGTCGCCGTCACGGCGTGCCCGGTTGCCAATGCCTGCTGAGCCAACTCACGACCCAGGAAGCCACTGCCACCGACGATCAGGATGTTCATGACCTGTCACGGTAGGGCCCGAGTTTCGTCACGTCATCAGGCAGGCGAGTCGTCCCCAGTGGACGACAAAGGCAAGGAGGAATTCCCACTCCTTGCCATTTTTAACTTATAGCGCACTGGGGGGCTTGCGGCAAGGCCCAGGTCGTGGGGCAGAATCGCCGGCCCGAGGTCAGAACCTGCAGTAATAGGAGATTCACGAAGTGCGTGTGGTGTTGTCGATTTATGGGTCGTGCGGTGACGTCGAGCAGGTGAAGGGACGAGTACTGCGGGTGCGGGCACTCGGCACCGAGATGCGGGTGTGCGCGCAGCCGGCCGTCGTGGCAGCGACCTCGGACCGGAGTTGATGACATGAACCCCCTGACCACCAGCGCGTTCGACCTCCCCGAGCACCTCGTCCCCAAGGCCGACCCGGCGCTGATCGACGGCGACGAGCAGCACTTCGCGGCCCTCTCGGAGAGCCTTGAGCAGGCGATCGCCGAACTGTCCGACCGCCTCGATGCCGAGCGCAAGGCACCCGGCGGGATAGGCCGGGCGGCGATGGACCGGGACACGGAGATCCACCGGCTGACCGGTCGCCTGCGCGCCTTGCGTCGCTTCGGCTTGGACCTGTGCCTGGGACACATCGTCCGTACGGACAACCCCGAGCCCGTGTACATCGGACGTCTTGGCCTCACCGACAGCGCGGGGCGTCGGCTGCTGCTCGACTGGCGTTCCCCCGCCGCCGAGCCGTTCTTCGCGGCGACCCACGCCCACCCGATGGGTCTGGCGAGCCGCCGCCGGTACCGCTGGACCCGCGGTCGGATCAGCGATTACTGGGACGAGGTGTTCACCGCCGACGGGCTCGAGGGGCACGCCGCGCTCGACGACCAGTCCGCGTTCATCGCCAGCCTGGGCGGCAACCGGTCGGCCCGGATGCGCGACGTGCTCGCCACCATCCAGGCCGACCAGGACGCCGTCATCCGGGCGGGATCCCGCGGCGCGCTCGTCGTCGACGGCGGTCCGGGCACGGGCAAGACCGTCGTCGCGCTGCACCGCGCCGCCCACCTCCTCTACGCCGACCCGCGTCTCGGTCACCGTCGGGGCGGTGTGCTGTTCGTCGGTCCGAGCCGGCCCTACCTGGCCTACGTCGCCGATGTCCTGCCCAGCCTCGGCGAGGAGGGCGTACAGACCTGCACCTTGCGCGACCTCGTCACCGAGGGAGCCGGCGCGGCGGCCGAGACCGACCCGAGCGTGGCCCTTCTCAAGTCGTCCGCGGACCTGGTGAAGGCGATCGAGCCGGCCGTCGGCATCTACGAGGAGCCGCCCACCGAGGGGATGACCGTCTCAAGCCACTGGTCCGACCTCTGGCTGAGCGCCGATGACTGGGCGGCGGCGTTCGAAGCAGTGGAACCAGGTACTCCGCACAACGAGGCGCGCGATCAGATCAGGGAGGAGCTGCTCACGATCCTGATGGACAAGGACGAGAGTGACGCCCCGCCGGACCTGCTGAGGAGGTCGCTGCTGCAGGACCGAGAGCTGATCAGGACGCTCAACCGTGCGTGGCCGATGCTCGAAGCGAGTGACCTCGTAGGGGATCTGTGGTCGGTGCCCGCCTACCTGCGCAAGTGCGCGCCCTGGCTCAGTCCCGAGGACGTGCGCAAGCTGCAGCGCACGGACGCCCAGGCCTGGACGGTGTCCGACCTCCCGCTCCTGGACGCGGCACGGCAGCGGCTCGGCGATCCGGAGGCGTCCGTACGCAAGCGTCGGCACGAGGCCTCTGTCGCCGCCGAACGTGCGCGCAGGGCCGACGTCATCGACGGCCTGCTGGAGGCCGATGACGACGGTGAAGGTGCGGTGACGATGCTGCACGGGCAGGACCTGCAGGACACCCTGATCGACGAGAGCGCACTGCCCGGAACCGACCCGGAGCCTCTCGCCGGCCCGTTCGCGCACATCATCGTGGACGAGGCCCAGGAACTGACCGACGCCGAGTGGCAGATGCTGTTGCAACGCTGCCCGTCCCGGAGCTTCACCATAGTCGGCGACCGTGCCCAGGCCAGGCACGGATTCGCGGAATCGTGGCCGGAACGGCTTGAGCGGGTCGGGCTCGACCGGATCACCGTGGCCTCCCTGAGCATCAACTACCGCACGCCGGAAGAGGTCATGGCGGAGGCCGAGCTGGTCATCCGCGGCGTGCTCCCGGATGCCAATGTGCCGACCTCCATTCGCAGCAGCGGCATCCCCGTAGTCCACGGAGCGGTTGCGGATCTGGACTCGATCCTTGAGAGCTGGCTCGCTGCGCATGCCGACGGAATCGCCTGCGTCATCGGCGCTGGCGACATCAACGAGGGCACGTTCCGGGCGACGTCCCGCGTCCGGTCGCTGACCCCGGAGCTCTCGAAGGGGCTTGAGTTCGACCTGGTCGTCCTCGTCGACCCAGAGGCATTCGGCAACGGCGTTGAAGGAGTGGTCGACCGCTATGTCGCGATGACCCGGGCGACCCAGCAACTCGTCATCCTCACGAGCTCCTGACGTCGGCCAGGGCAGCATGATCGCCGCCCGGCGATCGCGAGGACCGCCACCGGAGGAGTCTGCCGGGGCTTCGCCGGTCCGCTCCGGGCTGAGTTTGGCGGCCGGAACATCGTCTCCCTGCCGGGCAGTTGGTGTGCGGCTCGTCCAAGCCTCCGTTCGCCGTGTTCAGTCACGAACCCTTGTGCTCGTTTCTGTTCTGCACAACACTCTCAATGCACAGAAACGCGCACTACTGAACATGTTCGAGCCGTGGGCGACGATCCGTTGAGTCGAGGAGTGCAGGCATGACGCCATTCAGCCGACGTAGGTTCCTGAGCGCAGCCACGGTGGCGGCCGCGTCCGTGGGTGTCACCGTGGGGAACAGCCGGACAGTCCTCGCCCAGGCCGAAGGCCCCAGGGGACTGACCATCCGCGGGAAGGAATTCCTGCTGGACGGCAAGCCGTTCCGGATCCTTTCGGGTGCCTTTCACTACTTCAGGACGCACCCCAAGGACTGGCGCGACCGGCTGCTGCGGATGCGGGCCATGGGCCTGAACACGGTGGAAACCTATGTCGCCTGGAACTTCCACCAACCGTACGAGAGGAAAGCCGACTTCAGCGGATGGCGGGACGTCGCCGCCTTCGTGCGGACCGCGGACGAGGTCGGGCTGAAGGTGATCGTGCGACCGGGACCGTACATCTGCGCGGAATGGGACTTCGGTGGCCTGCCCGCCTGGCTCCTCAAGGACAAGGACGCGCCGCTACGCCGTTCCGACCCCGCATTCGAGCGAGCGGTCGACGCCTGGTTCACCGAACTCCTGCCCCGGTTCGTCGATCTGCAGGCCACCCGCGGCGGGCCCATCATCGCCATGCAGGTCGAGAACGAGTACGGCAGTTACGGCGACGACCACGCGTACCTGGAACATCTGCGGGACACCATGCGCGCCCAGGGCATCGACTGCCTGCTGTTCTGCTCCAACGGAGCCACTCAGGAAGCGCTGAAGGCCGGCAGCCTTCCCGATCTCCTGTCCACCGTCAACTTCGGCGGGGATCCCACCGGACCCTTCGCGGAGTTGCGCGCGTTCCAGCCGGACAAGCCCCTGTTCTGCACGGAGTTCTGGGACGGCTGGTTCGACCACTGGGGAGAGCGGCACCACACCACCGACCCGGCGCAGACCGCCGCCGACGTGGAGAAGATGCTCGAAGCGGGAGCGTCGGTCAACTTCTATATGGCGGTGGGCGGAACGAACTTCGGCTGGTCCGCCGGTGCCAACCTCAGCGGTAGCGCCTATCAGCCCACCGTCACCAGCTACGACTACGACTCCCCGATCAGCGAATCCGGCGAACTGACAGCGAAATTCCACAAGGTGCGCGAGGTGCTCGGCAAATACGCCACGCTGCCGGACACGCCCCTGCCGGCCACGCCACACCGCATGCCGGCTCAGCGGGTCGCCGTCCGCGAGTCGGTGTCGCTGATGGAGTCGCTCGACGCGCTGAGCACTCCGGTGCGGCGTACCGCCCCCGTCCACATGGAGGCCCTCGGGCAGGCACACGGACTGATCCACTATCGCACCCGGGTGCGCGGGCAGCAGGGGACCAAGGGGCTGCGGCTCACGGGGCTGGGCGACCGTGCGCTGGTGTTCAGCGACGGCAAGCGGATCGGCACCTTCGACCGCAACCAGCCGGACCACTCCGTCGACGTCACCGTGGCCGGTGCGTCCAGCACCCTCGACCTCCTGGTGGACCCCACCGGGCGGATCAACTTCGGCGACGGCCTCAACGACCCCAAGGGAATCAGCGGCAAGGTACTCCTCGACGAACAAGAACTGCACGACTGGGAGATCCGCCGGCTGCCGCTGGACAACCTCTCCGCGCTGAAATTCACCAGCGAAGACACGCCGACCGGCCCTGCGTTCCATCGGGCGCGGATTCATGTGGACACCCCGGCGGACGGCTTCCTTGCCTTTCCGGGCTGGGACAAGGGCATGGTCTGGCTCAATGGATTCGCGCTCGGCCGCTACTGGTCCCTCGGGCCGCAGATCACCCTGTACGCGCCGAGCCATCTGTGGCGAAAGGGGCGGAACGAGCTCGTCGTGCTGGAGATGGAGCGGACGGGGGACGGGATCGACGTACGGTCTGCGCCCGATGTCGGATAGGGAGTGCCGCGACAGTCCAGCACCCGATGGCCGATCTGGTCGAGCGCTCCGACAAGAACGGCCGCCGCCCTCACCCGGCCGCCACCGCCTCCGCGGCGCCACGGCCCAGGAGGTCGTGGAGGAGGCGGGTGGCGGGGAGTTCCGGGTGGAGGTAGACGGGTTCGTCGCCCTGGCCGACGGCTGCGAGGAGGGCGTGGAAGGTGGTCTTCGCGTCCTCCGTCCGTCCGGTCCGGTGCTGGGCCTGGCCGAGGAGGCCCAGGTGGAGGGGGCGGCGCAAGTGGGTTCTGGAGTTGCGGAGTTCGGCGAGGGAGGAGTGCATCAGGGTGAGGCCGTCCTCCTGGCCGGAGTGGGTGCGGCCCCAGCCCTCCAGTACGCCGAGCATTGCCTTCCAGTAGAGCAGTCCGTGTTCGTCCGCCAGGCGGACTCCCTCGGCGCCGGAGGAGCGGGCCGTGCGGGCGTCGCCTTCCCAGGCAGCCACGACCGCGTCCACGTAGAGAGCGAAGGAGCGGTCGGAGGGCCTGCTGTCGTACTCGGTGAGGCGCAGCAATTCGCGGCGGCGTGCCGTGGCGGTCTTGCGGTTGCCCATGAGCCAGTGGGTGAAGGTGTCGTAGGAGCGGCAGGAGACGCGTGGGTCGTGCTGGAAGGTGCGGGCCAGGGAGTGGCCCTCGCCGGCGTACTCGTCCGCCATGGCGACGCCGTGCTCCAGTTCGGTGAGTGCCTGCCGTAACTGGCCGCGGATGTGGAGGACGATGCCCTCGCCGTAGGCAGCGCCGAGCACCGCCACGGGGTGGCCGGTCCGGTCGGCGAGGTTCCGGAGCAGGCCCGAGAACTGGCGTGAGGCGTCGTAGCGGCCGGTGACGATGTACGCCGCGCACAGGGCCCAGAGCACCGAGGGGTCCTCGGGGGAGTGGGTGGCCGCGCTCAGCGCCCGGCCGCGGGCGAGTGCCGTCTGGGCCTCGGCGTGGCCGTAGCCCCGGGTGATGGCCAGCACCTGGCCGAGTTGAATGTGCAGCCGCTGGTTCAGGGACACGGCCGAGGGGTCGCCGGGCGGCAGCAGGCCGACCAGGTGCACCGCGCGGCGCAGCCAGGTCTCCACCTGCTCGTAGGCGAGTTGCTGCTCGGCCTGTTCGGCGGCGCGCAGCAGGAGAGGAAGCGTTTCTTCAGTGGGCAGTGCGCTCTTGGCGTGCCAGGCGTGGTGGGCGATCCGCTCGATCTCCTCGTCCGCCACCTGACCGAGCGTGCGGGTCGATATCCCCTCGGCGACTCTCGCGTGCAGCCGCTGCCGGTCCTCGCGGGTGAGCTCGTCGATGAGCGTCTCCATGACCAGGGCGTGGGTGAAGTGGAGCCGATCCGGGTGGTGGGGGTCCTCGCCGAGCAGCCCGGCGCGGATCGCCGACTCCAGTGCCGCGGTGACCGGTTCGTCCTCGGTGGCGGTGCGCTCCAGCAGGTCGGTGTCGATTTCGGTGCCGATGACGGCGCACAGCCGCAGCACGCGCAGCACCGTCTCGGGCAGTGCGGCGAACCGCTGGTGCAGGGCCTCGCGGACGCCCGTCGGGACGCGCGTCAGGAGCACGTCCACCGCGTCGGGCCGCCGCAGGCTGCGCGCGTCCCCCAGGAGGGAGAGGAGCTGCATGACGAAGTACGGATTGCCCTCGCTGCGCCGGTGCAGCACCTCGACGACTCTCGCATCGACGCCGGGTCCGGCCTGGGCGACGACGAGGGCGGCGACAGCGCGGCGGGGCAGGCCGCCGAGCCGCAGGGTCTCGGTCCTGGGGCCGCGCAGGACCTCGGAGAGCATGCGGCGCAGCATCGCGTCGGACTCGATCTCGTGCTCACGGGCGGTCAGGACGATGCCGAGCGGGTGGCCCTGGCTGCGGGTGCTCAGCAGTCTGAGGAGGTCCAGGGAGGCGGGGTCGGCCCAATGCAGGTCCTCCATGAGCAGGACGAGCGGGCGCTGGGCGGCGAGGGCGAGCAGGACCTCGCAGACCGCGTCGTGGGTGAGGAACCGGGCCTGGCCCCAGTCGGATTCGGAGGCCAGGCCGCCGGGCCGCGCCGCGCGCTCGGGCATCAGCGGGGCGAGCAGGGTGCCGAACGGTTTCGCCGCCTCGCGGAAGGCGTCCGGGCGGGTCGTGCACAGTCGCCGCAGGATCTGGGTCCACACCCAGTAGGGCGGCACGCCCTCGCCCAGGAAGCAGTGGCTCCAGATCACCTCCAGGCCGGCGCTCTCCTGACCGGTGCCGACCTCGCCGGCGCGGGCGGCTTCCAGCTGGGGGACGAGTTCCAGGAGCAGACGGGTCTTGCCGACGCCGGCGGGGCCGAGGACGCCCGCAACGTGCCCGTGACCGGCGAGCGCGCTCGCCGCCGCGGCGGTCAGGCGCTGTAATTCCTCGCTGCGGCCGGTGAACGGCGACTGGGCGCCCGGTGCGCCGTACACCGGCCCGGAGGCCTCGGTGCTCGTGTCGTGCTCCTGGGCCTTCGCATCCTGCGTCGGACGCGTGCTCTCCGCTGAATCCGCGGTGGTCGACCGCGATGTCGCGGTGATCGTCACCGGCCGGCGCGCGGGTCCCGGTGCGGCGGTGGTCTCGTGCGCCTGCGCCCCGTCCGAGGCAGCGCTTCCGGCCCCTCCCGATCCGGCGGACAGCGTGCCGTCCTGGGGAGCGTCAGCACCGCGGTCTGCTGCGAGCTCGTCCGGAGCCGCTGCTGCCCGGCCGATCGCACCGGACGCCTCGGCCGCTGTGGGCCGCTCGGGCTCCTGTGCCGCGCGCGGCGGGTGCGCATCCGGCCTTCGTGCACCGTCGTCGTCCTGCGCCGTGGCCACCCCGATCACCGGAGCCCCCA
Organism: Streptomyces sp. 2323.1; assembly: GCF_900221035.1. Classification (NCBI taxonomy): domain Bacteria; kingdom Bacillati; phylum Actinomycetota; class Actinomycetes; order Kitasatosporales; family Streptomycetaceae; genus Streptomyces; species Streptomyces sp. 2323.1. Next base: position 7,685,325 of record NZ_LT907981.1, read on the forward strand.
GTGCGGGCCCGGCAGGTTCGGGGCGACCGGGGCGTGGTCCCGTGGGGGGACCGCCCGCCCCCGGCTCCTGGCGCAGGATCGCGGTCCTGACCCGGCGGAGTTCGGCGGCCGTGCCCACGCCGAACTCCTCGTTCAGGTGGACGCGGGTCCGTTCGTACACTTCGAGCGCCTCGGCCTGCCGCCCGAGCCGGGACAGGGCCGTCATCAAGTGGCCGACCAGGCGTTCCCGCGCCGGGTGGCGGCGCACCTCGCGGTCGAGGCCCGCGGCCACTTCCTGGGCCTCCCCGAGGGCGAGTCGGGCCTCCGCGCAGGACTCCACGGCGGTGAGCCGGACGTGTTCGAGCCGCGCACTCTCGTCGCTGAGCGGAGCATGGCCGTCGAACTCCGCATAGGGCGAGCCCCGCCACAGTGTCAGGGCTGCGGCGAACCGGTCCCGGGCGGCGAGCGGTTCGCGTTGTTCCAGCCGCCGCCGCCCTTCGGCGACCAGGCGCTCGAAGCGGCAGGCGTCGAGCTGTTCGGCGGCGATTTCCAGGACGTAACCGGGCGCGCGGTGGCGCAGCACGGTGGGGCGGTCGGGCCCGGACGCCGGCTGCAGCGCGCGGCGCAGGTGGGACACGTGGCTCTGGAGCGTGGCGACGGCCTGACGCGGGGGCTCCTCGCCCCACAGCTCCTCGATGAGCAGTTCCGTGGGCACCACACGCCCCAGGCGTATGAGGAGCAGGGCGAGCAGGGCTCTGCGGCGTGGCGGACCGAGTGGGAGGTCGCGGCCGTCGTGGCGCGCCGACATGGGGCCCAGAACAGTCAGTTGGAGGGGAGTTCCGTGCGGGCCGTCCTCGGAGGCCGGAGTGCCGGGGGGCTGATTCGGCGTCAGAGATGAAGGCATATCGGTCCCAATCGTTCTCGCACGCGCGATCGTGCTGGCTGGCGGGTGGCGCAGTGCGGCCGGTGCCCTTCCAAACCGGAGCTTTGCATAGAGAACGGGGACGTTCCAAGATCACCCTGGCTGTCGGCAAGCGAACGGCAAGGTCTCGGCAGGGCGTTCGGCAAGGTTGGCGGAAAACCGGTACAGCGAACGGCAGGAATTCGCCAGTGTGAAGGCCAGGCCGCTGCAAGGGGGGTGCTGCAGGATGCCCGTCATCGGAAACCACCGCTGAAGGGGGAGGTCATGAACCCGCCGGACGACTGCCTTGCCGTCACCCGAGAACACTGTGCTGCGGGCCCGGCGTGAGGGCTTCCGCAGCGGGAATGCCCGCCGTGCTCTTCCCCGGCCAGGGGTCCCAGACCCGTGGCATGGGAAGCGACCTCTTCGACCGATACCCCGAACTGACCGCGTTGGCCAGCGATATCCTCGGCTACGATCTCCCGCGGCTGTGCCTGGAGGACCCGGACGGGCGGCTCGATGACACGCGCTACACCCAGCCCGCGCTCTACGTCGTCAACGCCCTCTCCTACCAGGACTCGCTGGAGCGCGGCGAACCCGAGGGCGCGTACCTGCTGGGCCACAGCCTCGGGGAGTACAACGCCCTGCACGCCGCCGGGGCCTTCGACTTCGAGACCGGCCTGAAGCTCGTCCTCAAACGGGGCGAGCTGATGGCCCGGGCTCCGGACGGGGCCATGCTCGCCGTCGTGGGGCCGGACGCGGGTGAGGTGCGGGCCTTCCTCTCGGAGGAAGGCCTGTCGCAGCTCGACGTGGCCAACATCAACACCCCCGTCCAGACCGTGCTGTCCGGGGCCCGGGACGAGATCGAGCGCGCGCACAAGACGCTCGACGCGCGCGGGACCCGGGTCGCCCGGCTGAAGGTCTCGGCCGCCTTCCACTCGCGGTTCATGGCCGCTGCCCGCGACGAGTTCGCCGCCTTCCTCAAAGGCTTCCGGTTCGCGCCCCTGCGGGCCACGGTGATCGCCAACCTCACCGCACGGCCGTACCCGGACCAGGACGTCGCGGCGACGCTGAGCGAGCAGATCTGCGGATCGGTGCAGTGGCTGGACAGCGTCCGCCACCTGCTGGAGCGCACGACCGCCGGCCACTGCCGTGAGGTGGGCGGGGGAGGAGTCCTGACCCGCATGATCCGGCAGATCGACGCGGCCCCCGCCCACGGGGTTCGACAGCCGAAGCCGCAGCCGCCGTCACGGCCACGCCTGTTCTGCGTCGCCTACGCCGGAGGCGACGAGCGCGCCTACGCAGGACTCGCCGAACACTGCCCGGATGTCGACGTCGTGACGCTGGAACGCCCCGGACGCGGCCGGCGCGCCTCCGAGCCGCTGCTGCGCGACCCCGCCGCGATCGTCGACGATCTGCTCCGGCAGCTGCGGGACCGGCTCGACGCCCCGTACGCGCTCTACGGCCACAGCCTCGGAGCCCGGCTGGCGTTCCTGCTCTGTCGCCGGCTGCGTGAGGAGCGGCTGCCCGCACCGGCCCACCTGTTCGTCTCCGGGGAGAGCGGACCGGCGGTCCCGAGCCGGGAACGCCACACCTGGGAGCTGCCGGCCGACGCCTTCTGGGACCACCTCAAGGAGCTCGGCGGAATCCCGGCGGAGCTGTGGGAGCACCCCGACCTGATGGCGTATTACGAGCCGGTCATCCGGGCCGACTTCACCGCGTTGGGCGCCTACCGGCACGAGGACGCCCCGCCGCTGGACGTGCCGGTCACCGCCATGGCCGGCGAGGACGAGTGGTTCACCCGGGCCGACCTGGAGGCCTGGCAACAGGAGAGCACCCGGCCCCTGACCACACACCGGTTCCCCGGTGACCACTTCTTCATCCGGTCCCAGTGGCCCGCGCTGGCCCGGATCGTCGCTGCCGGGCTCGCGGCCCCCTGACGCCGCGCCGGAACAGCGAAGAGTTCACGCGCGCCGGCCACCGGCACGCGTCCCGAATCGACCATCCCGAGGGTGACGGACAGCCATGAAGCAGGAACTCAAGAAGCACATGGAAGAGCGGTTCATGTTCGAGTTCGACTCGGACATCACCGAGGACACCGACCTGTTCAAGGCGGGCATCCTCGACTCGTTCGGCTACATCTCGCTGATGACGCACATCGAGGAGGAGTACGGCGTGCCGCTCGGCGAGGAGATCCTCGGCAACGTCGCGGTCTCGCTGTCCGGCATCGTCGCGTTCGTCGACGCCGCCCGCGTGCGGGCCGCCGGGAGCCGGTGACCCGATGTGCGGCATCGCCGGCTTCTACGGAAGCCCCCTGCCACCGCAGGAATACGAGACCCTGATCCACGGCATGCTCGCCCAGATCGAGCACCGCGGCCCGGACGAGGCGGGCTGCTTCCTCGACGACCGGCTGGCCATGGGCACGGTACGGCTGAGCATCATCGACCTGTCCACCGGCTCGCAGCCGGTCGGCAGCGCCGACGGCCGCTACTGGCTCTGCTACAACGGCGAGTTGTACAACTACCGGGAGCTGCGCGAGCAGCTGACCGCCCGCGGCTTCGCCTTCCGTACCGAGTCCGATACCGAGGTCGTGCTCAACGCCTGGGTCGCCTGGGGCCTGGACTGCCTGCCCCGCTTCAACGGGGCCTTCGCCTTTGCCCTTTACGACAGTGTCACCGGCGAGCTGCACCTGGTGCGCGACCGGTTCGGCAAGCGGCCGCTGTTCGTGGCGCGCCACCGCGGCGCGTGGCTGTTCGCCTCCGAGATGAAGGCGTTCCTGGCCTACCCGGACTTCAGGTTCGCCTTCGACGAGGCACAGCTGGCGTCGGTCTTCGCCACCTGGACCCCGCTGCCCGGCCAGAGCGGATACCGCGGGATCGAGCAGATCCCCATGGGCGAGTATCTGTCCGTGCGCGGCGACGAGGTCCGGCGCGGCCGCTGGGCCACGCTCGACCTGGCCCCGGGCCCGGCCCCGGAGAGCGAGGAGGAGGCCGTCGAGCTCGTCCGCGCGGACCTCGAAGCCGCGGTCGACGTGCGCCTGCGCAGCGATGTCGAGGTCGGCGTCTACGCCTCCGGAGGCCTGGACTCCTCGATCATCGCGCACCTCGCCGCGCAGCGGACGAGCCGCCCGCTGCGGACGTTCTCGATCGAGTTCGAGGACGCCGAGTTCGACGAATCGGCCGAACAGGCCGAGCTGGCCGCACACCTGGGCACGCGCCACTCCACCGTGCGCGTGACCGACGAGGACGTCGTCGACGCCTTCCCCGAAGCCGTCCGGCACGCCGAGGTGCCCGTCTTCCGCACCGCCTTCGTCCCCATGTACCTGCTGGCGGGCCACGTCCGCAGCGAAGGGATCAAGGTCGTGCTCAGCGGCGAGGGCGCCGACGAGGCCTTCCTCGGCTACGGCATCTTCAAGGACACGCTGCTGCTGTCGACCTGGCACGAGCTGGACGACGACACCCGCCTGCGCCGCATGAGCCAGCTCTACCCGTACCTGCGCCACTTCAGCGGTGAGGACGGCCACCGCCGGATGCTCGGCCTCTACCGGCAGTTCACCGAGGAGACCCTGCCCGGCCTCTTCTCCCATCAGATGCGGTTCCAGAACGGCCGCTTCGCCGCCCGGCTGCTCAAGAACGCGGGCGACCCCTTTGCGGCCCTCGGGGAACTCGTGGCCGGTGAGCCCGGCTACGCACAGCTCACCCCCGTGCAGAAGGCCCAGTGGCTGGAGTTCCGCACGCTCCTGAGCGGCTACCTGCTCTCGACCCAGGGCGAGCGCATGGCGCTGGCCCACGGCGTGGAGAACCGCTGCCCCTTCCTCGACCCCGCCGTGGTCCGCCGCGCCGCCTCGGTCAACCTGCGGTTCGGCGACCCCTACGACGAGAAGTACCTGCTCAAGCGCGCCTACGCCGATGTGCTGCCGGAACGGATCGTCAAGAAGGGGAAGTTCCCCTACCGCGCCCCGGACAGCGCCGCGTTCGTCCGCTCCCGCCCGGACTACCGCGAGCTGCTGACCGACCCCGGCACCCTCGACGAGATCGGCGTCCTCGACGCGCGCTTCGTGAAGCGGTTCAGCGACCGCGTCTTCGACAGCCCGCCCGAGCAGATCGGCACGAAGGAGAACCAGGCCTTCGTCTCCTTGGCGTCGACGGTCTGGCTGCACCACTGGTACGTGCGCGGCAACGCCCGCCGCCGGACTCCGCTCGGGGTCCCCCTGTACGTCGTCGACCGGCGCAGCGGCGCCCAGTCGGCCTAGGACGGAGAACGCGCCATGAAGAAGGAGAACGGCGTCCTCGCCGACGACCGGGACATCGCCGTCATCGGCCTGTCCCTGCGGTTGCCCGGCTCGCGCACGCCCGAGGAGTTCTGGAGCCACCTGGCCGAGGGCCGCTCGCTCATCAGCGAGGTCCCCGAGCGCCGCTGGCGAAAGGAGGACCACCTCGGTCACCCGCGCCGCGAATTCAACAAGACCAACAGCGTCTGGGGCGGCTTCGTCGACGACGCCGACTGCTTCGACGCCGACTTCTTCCAGATCTCCCCGCGCGAGGCGCAGTCCATGGACCCGCAGCAGCGGATGGCCCTGGAGATGAGCTGGCACGCCCTGGAGGACGCCGGCTACCGGGCCGACCGCGTGGCGGGCTCCCGCACCGGTGTCTTCATGGGCGTCTGCCACTGGGACTACGCCGAGCTGATGGAGCAGGAAGTCGAGGAGATCGACGCCTACTACCCGACCGGCGCCGCGTACGCGATCATCGCCAACCGGGTCTCCCACCACTTCGACTTCCGCGGACCGAGCGTCGTCAACGACACGGCCTGCGCGGGCTCGCTCGTGGCCGTGCAGCAGGCGGTGCAGGCCCTCCAGGCCGGCGACTGCGACCTCGCGCTCGCCGGCGGCGTCAATCTGACCTGGTCGCCGCGGCACTTCATCGCCTTCGCCAAGGCGGGCATGCTCTCGTCCGACGGCCTGTGCCGGGCGTTCGACGCGAATGCCAACGGCTATGTGCGCGGCGAGGGCGGCGGCATCGTGCTGCTGAAGCGGGCCGCGGACGCCCGCCGCGACGGTGACGCCGTGCACGCCGTGATCAAGGGCATCGGCAGCAACCACGGCGGGCGCACCAGTTCGCTGACCGTCACCAACCCGGCCGCACAGGCCGAACTGATCGCGGGTGTCTACCGCAAGGCCGGCATCGCACCCGAGACCGTCACCTACGTGGAGACCCACGGCCCCGGCACACCGGTCGGGGACCCCATCGAGATCCGCGGCCTCAAGCAGGCCTTCGCCGACCTGGGCGCGGACCGGCCCGGGGAGGCTCCGGCCCACCGGTGCGGCATCGGCTCCGTGAAGACCAACATCGGCCACCTGGAAGGGGCCGCCGGCATCGCGGGCATGCTCAAGGTCATCCTCGCCATGCGCCACCGCAAGCTGCCCGCGACGGTCAACTTCCGCAAGCTCAACCCCCTCATCGACCTCGACGGCAGCCCGCTGTACGTCCTCGACCGCCTCACCGACTGGAACGCCGAAGGGTCCGCACCGCTGCGCGCGGGCGTCAGCTCCTTCGGATTCGGCGGGACCAACGCCCACGTCCTGCTGGAATCCGCGGAGCCGGTGGCCGCCACCGAGGACGCCGGCGAACAGTGGCTGCCGGTGTCCGCCATGGACGAGGAGCGGCTTCGCGAGACATGCGCCCGGCTCGCCCGCTGGGTCCGGACCCGGATGGCGCAGAACGATCCTCCGTCCCTGACCGATGCCGCCCGCACGCTGCGCGAAGGCCGGGTGTCGATGCGCGAGCGCGTGGTGTTCCGCGCAAGCGGCATCGAGGAGTGGGCGGCACAGCTGGAGAGCGTCGCCGCGGGGGACGGCCCGCCCGCGGACTGCCCGCGCGGCCGGGCCGGAACCGAGGCCCCCGACGGCCTGGACGCGGACGATCTGACGGCCCTGGCCGAGCGCTGGCTGGAGCAGGGCCGGTGGGACAAGTTCGCGGCCGCCTGGGCCCAGGGCCTGGCCGTGGACTGGGCACCGTGGCCCGAGCGCGGCCGCCGCGTGCACGTGCCCGGTTACGCGTTCGCCCGCACGCCGCACTGGTTCCGGACGGACCGGAACGAGACGACGGGAAGGCCGGAGCGCGGCGCGACGCACACCGCTCCCGCCCCGCTCGGCGAAGGCACGCCGGAAGGCGGCAGCTGGACCTTCCCCCTGCACTTCGACGCCACCCAGGGATTCGTCCGCGACCACCTCGTCAACGGCGCACGGATCGTCCCGGGCGTGGTGGCCCTGGAACTCGTCACCGTGGCAGCCGAACGGGCCGCCGCCGCAGGTGCCCGGGCCGGGCTGACGCCCCGCATCCGCAACGCGGTGTGGATCCGCCCGCTGCTCGTCGGCGACACCGTGCTCTCCCCGCAGCTCCGCCTGACCCCTGCCGCCGACGGCTACGACTACGCGATCACCGACGAGCACGGCACGCCGTACACCAGCGGCCGGGTCGAGTACGGCGAGGCCGCCGCGGCCGAGAAGACGGACCTTGGCGCGCTGCGCGAGCGCTTCCCCCAGCCTGTCGATGCCGCCGAGGGTTACGCCGCGCTGCGGTCCAGCGGCATCGAGCACGGCCCCGCCCTGCGCGGCCTCCACGCCCTGCACCGCGGTCCGGACGGCGTGCTGGCCGAGCTGCGGCTCCCCGCGGGTGCCCCGGACGGCATGGCGCTGCAGCCCGCGATCCTCGACAGCGCCCTCCTCGCGGCCCTGGCACTCGGTTCGGCCGACGGCGGCTGGCGCAGGCCCGGCGCCCCCGTGGTGCCGTTCGCGCTGGACCGGCTCACCGTGCACGCGGCGACGACCGCGACGATGTGGGCGTGGCTGCGGCCGGCCGGCAGCGGCACGGCAGGCGGCATGGCCAGAGCCGACATCGATCTGTTCGACGGCAACGGCCGGCTGTGCGTGCGCTTGTCCGGCTACACGTCGAGGGAACTGCCCACCGCAGAACCGGCAGCAGTCCAGGCCCCGGAAGGGGAGCTCCTGGAGGTCACCGGCGTATGGGAGGAGGCCCCTGCCCCGGCCCCCGCAGCCGGTCGGGCCACCCCGGCCGGCCCGGTGACGGTGCTCAACGCCGCACTGGACGGCGACCTCGCAGCGGCGAGCGCCGCACGGCTGGGCATGGACATCCGGCAGCTGGCCGTTCCCGCGGAAGCCACCGATGCCGTCGCCATGAAGGCGGCGTTCGAGGCCTGCTACCCGCAGGTCCGGGAACTGCTCGGTGCGGGACGGCACGTGCTCGTCGTCGCCCCGGGCGCCCCGGACTCGCCGGTCTACGCCCCCCTGGCGGCGCTGCTGAAGACCGCACAGCAGGAGAACCCTTCCTTCAGGGGGAGGCTGGTGCTCCTCGACCGCTACGACCCCCGCGACGCCGACCGCTTCGAGCGTGTAGTCAGCGCGGAGGCGGGCGCCGGAGACGACACCGAAGTCGCCTACGACGCCCAGGACCGCCGACTGCGGCACGGCTTCGTGGAACTTCCCCGTGGCGAGGCGGGAGAGAGCCTGCTGCGCGACGGTGGCGTCTACTGGATCACCGGGGGCGCCGGCGGCCTCGGCCTGCTGCTCGCCGAGCGGCTCTGCGAGCGCCGCCGCGCCACGGTCGTCGTCAGCGGCCGCTCGCCGGACAGCCGGGCCATCGAGGCACTGCGGGCCCGGCTGTCCCACGGCGAAGTGGCGTACCGCCGCACGGACGTCACGGACGCGGCCGCCGTGCGGGACGCGGTCGCGGACATCCGCGCGCTGTACGGACGGCTCGACGGCGTGTTCCACGCGGCCGGCGTCCTCGACGACGGCTACCTCGCGAGCAAGCCCCTCGCGGGCACCGCCGCCGTACTCGCGCCCAAGGTGGACGGCGCCGCGTACCTCGACGACGCGACGCGCGCCCACGGCCTGGACTTCCTCCTGCTGTTCGGCTCCGTGGCGGGCGCCTTCGGCAACGCCGCGCAGGCCGACTACGCCGCCGCCAACGCCTTCCTCGACGCGTTCGCCGCACGACGGCAGGCCGCCGGCAGCGTGACCCGCTCCGTCGACTGGCCGCTGTGGGCCGACGGCGGCATGCGCGTGGACGACGCCAGCCTCGCCTACCTGCGCAAGCGCACCGGGACCGTGCCACTGCCGAGCGAGACCGGCCTGGACGCACTGGAGCGCGCACTGCACTCCGCCTCACCGGTCCGCCGCGTGGTGCTCTTCGGGGAGCGGTCCAAGCTGCGCGGATACGCGGGCCTGGACCGCGTCGCGAAGCCGGAGCCGCGCACGTCCGGGGTGCAGCGGAACACGGCCGCGCCGGCCGTCCTGGAGGAGAGCGAACTCGTCGCCCGTACACAGGACCTGCTGCGGAACCTGTTCGCCGAGGTGACCCTGCAGGACGCGGAGCACATCCTGGCCGAGGAGAAGCTGGAGACCTACGGCATCGAGTCGATCTCCATCGTCGAGCTGACCAGCAAGCTGGAGGACACCTTCGGCTCGCTGCCCAAGACGCTCTTCTTCGAGTACGTCGATCTGCGGGGCGTGGCCGGCTACTTCGTCGCCGAGCACCGTGACCGGCTCCTCGAACTCTTCGCCCCCGAAGCACCCGCGCCCGAGGAGGCCGCCCCGGAGGGGCCTGCCGTCGAGGAGCCGCCCGCGGCCGCGCCCACCCCGGCCGCCCGGCCGTCCGTGGAGGCCGCCGCCGGGCGCGCCCGCCCGGCCTGGGCCGATCCGGAGCGCCACGACATCGCGGTCATCGGTATGGCAGGCCGGTACCCGGGCGCCGACACCCTGGAGGAGTTCTGGGAGCTGCTCAGCGAGGGCCGGCACAGTTTCGAGCCCGTCCCGGAATCGCGGTGGCGGCACAGCGACATCTACTTCGACGAGCGTGACGTCGACGGAAAGACCGTCGTCAAGACCGGCACCTTCCTGCGGGACGTCGAGGCGTTCGATCCGCGCTACTTCAACATCTCCCAGCGCGACGCCGAGCTGCTGTCCCCGGAGGTCCGGCTGTTCCTGCAGGCGGGCGTGACGGCCCTGGAGGACGCGGGCTACTCACGTGAGACGCTGCGGCGCCGCTACGACGGCGACGTCGGCGTGCTCGTCGGCTCGATGAACAACAGCTACTCGCTCTACGGCTTCCAGAACATGCTGATGCGCGGTACCGCGACCAGCGGCAGCGAGCTCGGCGTGATGGCGAACATGCTGTCCTACCACTACGGCTTCACCGGGCCGTCCGCGTTCCTCGACACCATGTGCTCCTCTGCGTCGGCGTGTGTGCACCAGGCGGTGCGGATGCTGCGCAGCGGCGAGTGCCGCATGACCGTCGTCGGCGGCATCAATCTGATGCTGCACCCGTTCGACCTCATCGCGACCTCGCAGGCGCACTTCACCACCAAGTCGGCCGAAGTCGTGCGCAGTTACGGCCTCGGCGCCGACGGCACGATCCTCGGCGAAGGCGTGGGCACGCTCGTGCTCAAGCCGCTGGCCGAAGCCGTCGCCGACGGCGACCACATCTACGGCGTGATCAAGGGCAGCGGCATGACCAACGCCGGGGTCCGCAACGGCTTCACGGTGCCGAGCCCGCAGCAGCAGGCCCGCGCCATCGAGAAGGCGCTCGACGACGCCGCCGTGGACGCGCGCACGATCAGCTACCTGGAGGGTCACGGCTCGGCGACCTCCCTCGGCGACCCCATCGAGATCAAGGGCGCCGCCCTCGCGTTCGGCCGGGACACCCAGGACCTGGGGTTCTGCGCGCTGGGCTCGGTCAAGTCCAACGTGGCGCACCTGCTGTCCGGATCCGGCATGGCCGGCCTGACCAAGGTGCTGCTGCAGCTCAAGCACCGCACGCTGGCGCCCTCGCTGCACGCCGGGACGCTCAGCTCGGCGATCGACTTCGAGAAGACCCCGTTCGTGGTGCAGCGCCACCGCGACACGTGGCGGCGCCCCGTGGTCGGCGGCGAGGAGGCGCCGCGCCGGGCAGGCGTCACGTCCATCGGCGCGGGCGGCATCAACGTGCACATCGTCGTCGAGGAGTACGACGGCCAGGTCGTCGCCGCACCGGACAGCGGACGCCCGCGGCTGCTGGTGTTCTCCGCCATGACGCCCCAGGCCCTGCAGACGGTGCTGCGCGCCATGCACGAGCACGTACGGGAGACCGCACCGGGCCTGGACGCCCTCGCGTACACCCTGCAGACCGGCAAGAACGAACTGCCGTGCCGGCTGGCCTTCGTCGCGGACGACATCGCGGACGCGCAGGCCCGCCTGGCCCGGCTGTCCGCGGTGGACTGGACGGCGGAGTCACCCGGCGTGCCCGCAGACGTGCACTTCACGGCGAGCACGCTGCGGCGCCGGCGCACCGCCGACGCGGCGACCGTCGAACAGGCCCTGCGCGACGGGAAGCAGGCGGAGCTGGCGCAGCACTGGGCGGACGGCGCGAGCGTCGACTGGGACCTGCTGTGGCCGGCGGGAAGCCGCCCGGCCAAGCAGTCGCTGCCCGCCTACCCCTTCGACAAGGTGCGCTGCTGGTACCCCGAGGACGACGACGCGCCCAGCGTGCTGCGGCCGCTCGCCTTCGCCCGGCGCGCGCACCCCTGGGTCGGCGTCAACGCCTCGGACCTGGGCGGTGTGCGCTACACCCTCCGGCTGCGCGGCGACGAACTCCTCGACTACGTCTACACCGTGGGACGCAAGCGCCGTTACGCCACCGTGGCGCTGCTGGACGCGGCACTGGCGTTCGCGCGGCTCGCCGGGCTGGAAGGGCCGCTGCGGTTGCGGAACGCGCAGTGGGCCGCCCTCCCGTCGCCCGCGGACACCCCCGAGACGTTCACCTGGCGGCTCGGCACGTCCGGCGACGGCGCGCATCGCGTCGAGCTGTGGCACGCCGACGAGTCCACGCTCCGGTTCGCCGCCGACGTCGTACCGTCCGCGCCTGCCGAAGACGCCTCGATGCCGCAGATGCGCAGCGCGCCCGCGACCCTCGACCGGGACGGCTTCTACGCCGCGCTCGGCACCGCGGGCCTCGACGCCCGGCCGTACGCGCGCAGCGTCGAAGGGGTCACCGAACTCGACGCCCACCGGCTGCTCGTACGGGTCGCCGAACCGGCCATGTGCCAGGACCCGCACAAGCAGCACGTGCACCTCCCGGCCTGGGCGCTCGCCGGGCTGGTCCAGGGTGTTCAGCACGCGTGGGGCCGGACCGACGCCACCGTGGTGCGGGTCGGATCCGTGCAGGGCGAGCAGTGGGAGCGCACCCGGGCGATCGTGCTGGCGCGGACGTCCGACGCCGTCTTCCATGCGGCTTTCCTCGACGAGGACGGCAGCGTGCTGGGCCGGATCGAGGACGCCGAGTTCACACCGGGCGACCTTGAGCCGGCACTCCCCGGCGAGGCCGGCGCAGCACTCGTGGCACTGCCGCAGGCGTCGCGTGCGGTGCTGCGGACGCCGGTCGGTACGGGGGAGCGGCAGCAGTCGGAGGCCGTGCGGCCGGCGGTCGAGCCGTCCGGGACCGTGCCGGCGGTCGCGGACGGGCCGGCGGCGCTCGTCGCGTCACTGCGCGAGACCGTCGCCAACCTGCTCAAGTTCGACCTGGCCGACATCGACCTCGACACGCACTTCCACGCGTACGGCTTCGAGTCCATCGCGCTGGCCAAACTGGCCTCGGAACTCAACGGCATCCTCGGCACGGACCTCACCCCCGCCGTCTTCTTCGAGTGCGCCGACATCCGCAGCCTCGCCGAGTACCTGCTCGACCGCTACGGCCCCGAGCTGAGCCTCCCCACGAGCGCCGACGCATCCACGATCACCGACGCACCCACGATCACCGACGCACCCGCGCCGGTCGCCGCCGCCCAGCCGTCCCCGGTGCCGATGCCGGCGCCCGGGCCGGACGACGACGCGGTGGCCATCGTCGGCGCTGCCGGACGGTTCCCCGGCGCGGACGACCTGGACACCTTCTGGCAGCAGCTGCGCGCGGGCGAGGACCTGATCGCCGACTACCCCGGCGACCGCTTCGACGGCGGCCCCTACGCGGATGTCGTCGCGCGGGCGGACTTCCCGAAGTTCGCCGGCCGGATCGAGGGCGTGGACCGCTTCGACGCGGACTTCTTCCACCTGTCGCGGCTGGAGGCGGAGCTGATGGACCCGCAGCACCGGCTGGCCCTGGAGACCGTGTGGGCCGCGCTGGAGAACGGCGGCTACGCCCCGGCGCGCCTCCCCGAGAACACCGGGGTCTACTTCGGCGTCTCCGGCAGCGACTACCACCACCTGCTCAACGCCAGCGGCGTGGCACCCGACGGCTTCACCGCCACCGGCAACGCCCACTCGATGCTGGCCAACCGGATCTCCTACGTCCTGGACGTGCACGGGCCGAGCGAACCCGTCGACACGGCCTGCTCCAGCTCGCTCGTCGCGCTGCACCGCGCCGTCGAGCACATCCGGTCGGGCCGGTGCGAGATGGCCATCGCGGGCGGTGTCAACCTGCTGCTGAGCGTGGACACCTTCGCCGCGACGCACATGGCGGGCATGCTCAGCCCCGACGGCCGCTGCAAGACCTTCTCCGCCGGAGCGGACGGCTACGTCCGCTCCGAGGGCGTCGCCGCGGTGCTGCTCAAGCCGCTCGCCCAGGCGCAGCGGGACGGCGACGCCATCTGGGGCGTCGTCCGGGGCAGCGCCGAGAACCACGGCGGCCGCGCCGGTTCGCTGACCGCCCCCAACGGCAAGGCGCAGGCCGCCCTGATCCAGGACGCCATGCGCGGCATCGACCCGGACAGCATCGGCTACGTAGAGGCGCACGGCACCGGCACCGGCCTGGGCGACCCGGTCGAGGTCAACGCCCTCGACAGTGCCTACCGCGCGCTGCGCACCGCCGAGGGCAGGCCGGCGCATGCGGCCCGGCCGTGCGCGCTCGGCTCGGTGAAGACCAACATCGGCCACGCGGAGTCGGCCGCAGGCCTGGCCGGCGTGCTGAAGGTGCTGCTCGCCATGCGGCACCGCGAGCTCCCGCCGACCTTGCACTGCGACCGGCTCAACCCGCACCTGCCGCGCGACGGCGGATTCGAGGTCGTACGCGAACTGCGCCGCTGGGAACCGCGCACCGACGCCACCGGGCGGCCGTGGCCCCTGCGGGCCGGAGTGAGCAGCTTCGGCTTCGGCGGCGCCAACGCCCATGTCGTTCTCGAAGCACCGCCCGTACCGCCCGCACCGGCGGAGCCGGCCCGCCCGACCGCCCCCCAGGCCATCGTGCTGTCCGCCCGCGACGGCGACCGGCTGCGTGCCACGGCCGGACGACTGCGGGACTTCCTCGACCGGGCGCGCCGCGACGGACACGCCCCGGACCTGGCGGACCTGGCGTTCACCCTCCAGGTGGGCCGGGAGGCCATGGAACGGCGCCTGGGCTTCGTCGTCGGAAGCATGGACGACCTGCTCGGCACGCTGGACCGGTTCCTCGCGGGCGACGAGCCCGCCGGCTGGCACACCGGCGGCATCAGGCGGTCGCGGGGCGCCGGAGTGCGGCGCAAGCCGGAGCAGGCCCCCGAGGTGACCCGGTCCCTCCATGACGGACGGCTCGACCGGGTGACGGCCCTGTGGTGCGACGGAGCCCCGGTCGACTGGCAGGCGATGCATCCCGCAGGCGAGCGCCGCACCGTGCGGCTGCCCGCGTACCCCTTCGCCTGTGACCGCTACTGGGTGCCCGCGGGCGACACAGCCCCCGTCCCGCCGCCCGCGGTACCCGTCCAGCCCCCCGCGGCCGAGCCCGCGTTCGAGACCGATGCCCGTGCGGCGCTGCTCGACGCGGTCCTCGACGGCCGTGCCGGCCCGGACGCCCTGAGCAGGACCTGACGCTTCCCCCTGCCTCCTCCCCGGACCGGGCGGCCCGGCCGCCCCGTGACCTGGAACGGAATGAACGTGAGCAGAAACATCCTTCGTGTGCCGGCATGGCGCGACGAACCGGCGCGAGAGCGCACCGCGCCCCCCGGAACCCGGCGGCTGGTCGTGCTGTGCGACACCCCCGACGCGGACGTGACCGACCTGCGCCGGCACCTGCCCGGCGTGTCCGTCGCCCGCGTGGAAAGCCGTGACGACGGGCCCGCTGCCGCCTACGAGCACGCGGCGACCCTGCTGCTCGGCGAGCTCCAGCGGCTGCTGAACCAGCCGGCCGGCGGCCCCCGTTCCGTGCAGGTCGTGTGCCGGGAGGGGACTCCGTACGGCTACGCCGGTCTGATCGGCATGCTGCGCACCGCCGCGCAGGAGGACCCGGCGCTGCACGGCCAGCTGATCGAGTTCACGCAGCGGCCGTCGGGCGAGGAGCTCGCCCGCGTGCTGCGGGCGGAGTCCGGGCAGGCGGCGGACCACGTGCGCTACACCGGCGGCCGCCGCCAGGTCCGCGCCTGGGCAGCGGCCCCGCGTCCGGCGGCAGCCCCGCCGGTGTGGAAGGCCGACGGCGTCTATCTGATCAGCGGGGGAGCGGGCGGCGTCGGCCGGCTGGTCGCCGCCGACATCGCACGGCACGCCCCCGGCGCCCGGGTCGTCCTGTGCGGACGCTCGCCGGCGGGCCCCGGGCCCGGTGAGCTGCGCCCGGGGGCCGAGTACCGCCGGGTGGACGTCGCCGACGCCGCCGCCGTGGCGGAGCTCGTCAACTCCCTTGTGGGCACGTACGGCAGGCTCGACGGGGTCGTGCACGCGGCGGGCCTGATCAGCGACGACTACGTGATCCGCAAGTCCCACCAGGACGCCCAGCGGGTCCTGGCGCCGAAAGCCGCCGGGCTGGTGCACCTCGACGAGGCCACCCGCCGCCTGCCGTTGGACTTCCTCGCGGCGTTCTCCTCCGGCGCGGGGACGCTGGGCAACCCCGGGCAGGCCGACTACGCCGCCGCGAACGGGTTCCTCGACGCCTACCTGACCCACCGGGCCGGCCTGGCCGCCGCGGGCGAGCGCCACGGCGCGAGCGTCTCGATCGGCTGGCCGCTGTGGCAGGACGGCGGGATGAGCGTCCCGGCCGAGGACGTGCCCGCGCTCACCGCCCGCTTCGGGCGCCCCCTGACAACGGACACGGCACTGCGGGCCCTGCACGGCGCACTGGCGCTCGGCACACCACACCTACTGGTCATGGACGAGGAGAGCGGAGTGGACGAGGAAGGTCCGCAGGAGGCGCAGACGCCGCAGACGGGGCCGGCGGAACTGCGGGCACGCGTGCTGCCCCTGCTGAAGGAGTTGATCGCCGAGACGGTGCGGCTCGACCCCGCCCGGCTGGACGCCGCCGCTCCGCTCGACGGCTTCGGCATCGACTCGCTTGCCGTGACCCGGCTCAACCGCCGGTTCGCGCAGTGGTTCGGCGCCCTGCCCAAGACGGTGCTCTACCAGTACCCGACGCTGAACGACCTGGCCGGGCACCTGGCGGAGCAGCACGCGGACGGCTGCCGCCGCTGGCTCGGCGACGTCCCGGACGTGGCCGCCGCCCCGGCCGGGACTCCGGCGACGGCGGCCGCGCCGCTGACGGCGCGGCCCCGTCCGGCCGACGCGGACGAGCCGATCGCCATCATCGGCCTGAGCGGGCGCTACCCGGACGCCCCGACCCTGGAGGCGTTCTGGGAGAACCTGCGCGCGGGCCGGGAGAGCGTCCGCGAGGTCCCCGCCGAGCGCTGGCCGCTGGACCCCTTCTACGAACCGGATCCGCAGCGGGCCGTGCAGCAGGGCGCCAGCTACAGCAAGTGGGGCGCGTTCCTCGACGACTTCGCCCGCTTCGACGCCGCGTTCTTCGGGATCGCGCCGCGCGACGCCGCCGACATGGACCCGCAGGAACGGCTGTTCGTCGAGAGCGCCTGGTCGGTGCTGGAGGACGCCGGCTATACGCGGCAGCGCCTCGCCGAGCAGCACGCATCGTCGGTCGGCGTCTTCGCCGGGATCACCAAGACCGGCTTCGACCGCCACCGCCCGCCGGCGACCGACGGATTGCCGCCCGCGCCGCGCACGTCCTTCGGATCGCTGGCCAACCGGGTGTCGTACCTGCTGGACCTGCACGGCCCGAGCATGCCCATCGACACCATGTGCTCGTCGTCGCTGACCGCGATTCACGAGGCCTGCGAGCACCTGCGCCACGGCGCGTGCGAGCTGGCCATCGCCGGCGGTGTCAACCTCTACCTGCACCCCTCCTCGTACGTCGAGCTGTGCCGCTCCCGGATGCTCGCCACCGACGGGCACTGCCGCAGCTTCGGCGCCGGCGGCGACGGGTTCCTGCCCGGCGAGGGCGTCGGCGCGGTGCTGTTGAAGCCGCTGTCCGCGGCCGAGGCCGACGGCGACCCCATCCACGCGGTGATCGTCGGCTCCGCCATCAACCACGGTGGGCGCACCAACGGGTACACCGTGCCCAACCCGCGCGCACAGGCCGCGCTGATCCGCGACGCGCTGGGCCGCGCCGGCGTGTCCGCGGCCGGCATCGGCTACATCGAGGCGCACGGCACCGGCACCCGGCTCGGCGACCCCGTCGAGATCGACGGTCTGACCCAGGCCTTCGCTCCTGACGCCGGCGGGAGCGGTGCGTGCGCCCTCGGCTCGGTCAAGTCGAACATCGGCCACCTGGAGGCCGCTGCCGGTATCGCGGGCCTGACCAAGGCCGTACTGCAACTGCAGCACGGCGAGTTCGCGCCCACCCTGCATGCCGAACAGACCAACCCCGACATCGACTTCGCGGCCACCCCGTTCACCCTGCAGACCGGCGGGGCCCCCTGGCCGCGGCCCGCGGACGGCGGCCCGCGGAGGGCCGGCATCTCCTCGTTCGGCGCGGGCGGCGCCAACGCCCATGTCATCGTCGCCGAGTACCGGAGCCCGACGACCGCACCCGCCACGCCCGCCCCGTCCGCACGGCCGGTGCTGCTGCCGCTGTCCGCCCGGACCACCGAGGACCTGCACGCACGGGCCGGCCAACTGTCCGACCTGCTCCGCAACGGAGCCCCCGTGGACCTGCCCGCCGTCGCGGCCACCCTCCAGACCGGACGGGAGGAGATGGACGAGCGGGTGTGCTTCGTCGCGAGCACACCCGAGGAATGGCTCGACCAGCTCGACGCCTTCCTCGCCGGCTCCGGCTCCGGCTCCGGCTCCGAGGCCGAGGGCCCGTGGTCCCGCGGCCGCGTCAGGGCCACTCGCGAGACCCTGGCAGCCCTGGCGGAGAAGGACGAACTGCGCGCCCTCGTCGCCCGCTGGATCAACCGCGGCGACTGGCACGACCTGGCCGCCTTCTGGGCCAAGGGCATGCCGCTCGACTGGACCCGCCTGCACGCCGGTGCGGACACGCCGGCACGGGTCCACCTGCCCGCCTACCCCTTCGCCGGACGGGAGTTCTGGTTCGGCCCGGCCGGCAGCGAGCACCCGGCAACGACGCCGGCGGCCGCCCCGTCCCGCCCGACGGCGGCCGGTGCCGCCGACGTCGAGCGCATCCTGCTCGACGCACTGGCCGAGGCCCTGCAGATGCCGGTCGCCGAGATCGAGCGCCGCCGCCCCTTCGCCGACTACGGCCTGGACTCCATCCTCGGCGTGAACCTGGTCCACACGCTCAACACGGCCCTCGGCACCGCGCTGGAAACCACCGATCTCTTCGACCACGGCACCGTCGAGCGCCTGCACGCGTTCATCATCGGTACCTACCGTGACGCGCTGCACGCACCGGCCTCCCCGGCAGCCGTCGCCCCGGCGCCGGACGACGACGCCATCGCCGTCGTCGGGATGGCCGCCCGCTACGCCGACGCCGAGGACCCGCGCGCGCTCTGGGACCACCTGATGGCCGGCCACGACCTCGTCGAACCGGTGACCCGCTGGCCGCTCGGCCAGGACGTGAGTTGCCGCTCCGGCAGCTTCGTCCGCGGCATCGACCAGTTCGACCCGGTGTTCTTCGCGATCTCCGGCGTCGAGGCCACCACCATGGACCCCCAGCAGCGCATCTTCCTCGAACAGTGCTGGAACGCCCTGGAGGACGCCGGCTACACCGGCGAACGCCTGACCAACCGCAACTGCGGCGTCTACGCCGGCTGTTACGCCGGCGACTACCACGACCAGCTGGACGCCCGGCCGCCGGCGCAGGCCCTGTGGGGCACCATGGGCTCGGTCGTCGCGTCCCGGATCGCCTACCACCTCGACCTCAAGGGCCCTGCCCTCACCACCGACACCTCCTGCTCCAGCTCACTCGTCTCCCTGCACCTGGCCTGCCGCGACCTGCTCTCCGGCGACGCCGACATGGCCATTGCGGGCGGGGTGTTCATCCAGACCACGCCGCGGCTGTACGAGTCGGCGACCCGCGCGGGCATGCTCTCGCCCAGCGGCCGCTGCCACAGCTTCGACGCCCGCGCCGACGGCTTCGTCCCGGGCGAGGGCGCGGGCGCCGTCGTCCTCAAGCGGCTCGCCGACGCCCGGCGCGACGGCGACCACATCTACGGCGTCGTCCGCGGCTCCGGCATCAACCAGGACGGCACCACCAACGGCATCACCGCCCCGAGCGCGGCCTCGCAGGAACAGCTCCTGCGCGACGTCCACGCCCGCAGCGGCATCGAGCCGGGCGGCATCCAGCTCGTCGAGGCG
This sequence comes from Streptomyces sp. 2323.1, assembly GCF_900221035.1. Lineage (NCBI taxonomy): Bacteria > Bacillati > Actinomycetota > Actinomycetes > Kitasatosporales > Streptomycetaceae > Streptomyces > Streptomyces sp. 2323.1. Next base: position 7,704,758 of record NZ_LT907981.1, read on the forward strand.
CACGGCACGGGTACCCAGCTCGGCGACCCGATCGAATTCCGCGCGCTCACCCGCGCGTTCGAGGACGCCCCGGCCGGGAGCGCCGTCCTGGGATCGATCAAGACCAACATCGGGCACACGCAGTTCGCCGCCGGCATCGCGGGCGTCATCAAGGCGCTGCTGGCCCTGGAGCACCGGCAGATCCCGCCGTCGCTCCACTTCCACGAGGCCAACCGCGCCGTCGTACTCGACGGCAGCCCGTTCACCGTCACCACCGCCCCGCAGCCCTGGACGGCACCTGCCCGCGGCCCGCGCCGGGCGGCCGTGAGTTCCTTCGGGGCCAGCGGCACCAACGCGCACATCGTGCTGGAGGAGCACCCGGTCCCGCGGACGACCGGCGCGGGCGGGGAACACGCCTTTCTGCTGTCGGCCCGCACCCCGGCCGCGCTCCGTGCCGTCGCCGAACGGCTGCTCGCCCACCTCGACCGCGAACCCGGTCTGCCCGCCGACGCCGTCGCCTTCAGCCTGGCCGCCGGACGCAGCCACTTCGCGCACCGGCTGGCCGTCGTCGCCGCCGGCCTGCCCGACCTGGCGGCACGCCTGCGCTCCTGGCTGTCCGGCACCGCCGGTGACACGGTGCTGCAGGGGGAGACCGCAGCGGACCCGCGCCCCGTCGGCGGTGTGCGCGCCCTTGCCCCGGCCGCGCTGGCCGCAGCGTACGTACGGGGCGAGGCCGACCGGTTCGCCGACAGCTTCGCGTCCGCCTCGCGCCGCCAGGTGCCGCTGCCGACCTACCCGTTCGAGCGGCAGCGCTACTGGACCGACACGACCGACACCGGGGAGAGCCAGGGGCACAAGGACACGGACGAGGCCGCCTACCGCCTCCGGCTCGGCGGCGAGGAGTTCTTCCTGGCCGACCACCACGTCAACGGCCGGGCCGTGCTGCCCGGCGTGCTCTCGCTGGAGGTCGCACGCCGTGCCGTGACCGGCAGTTCCTTCGCGCCGGTCGGCCTGCGCGATGTCGTATGGCCGGAGCCGTTCCCGGTCGGGGACGGCGGCGCCGAACTACGAGTCGATCGGGACGGCGACGCCTTCCGCGTCCTGCGCGACGGCTCGACCGTGCACGCCCAGGGCCGGATCGCCACGCCCGGCCCGCCCGTCCCGACGCCGTTGGACGACCTGCGGGCCCGCTGCGGCCGCCGCACCCTGTCGCGGAGCCAGTGCCGTGCGGCCCTCGACGCCGTCGGCATCCGCCACGGAGAGCGCCTGCGCGCCATCGACACCCTGGCCATTGGTGACGGCGAGGTCCTGGCCCGGCTCGTCCTGCCCGACGGCGCCCGCGACGGCGCGTTCGCGCTGCACCCCGCGATGCTCGACGGCGCCGTCCAGGCCGTCGTCGGCCTCTACGGCGATGCCACCGGCACGCTCGACGAGCAACGCGGCGCACCCGCACTGCCCTTCGCCCTGGACGCCGCCGACCTCTTCGCCCCCACCACCGAACGCATGTGGGCCCACCTGCGCCACACCGAGGGCTACACCCCCTCGGCCGACCGGGACGTGACGAAAGTGGACATCGACGTGTACGACGACGACGGACAGCTCTCCGCGAGCCTGCGCGGCTACGCGTTCCGCCGCATGACCGCCCCGTCCGGCGCGGCCCCGCGTGCCACGCTGCTGGCACCGGTGTGGGACGCCCTGCCCGCCGCGCCCGCCGCGCCCGCCGCCCCCTGGCCCCACCCGCACACCCGCGTCGTGCTGCTGGGCGGCACCACCGAGGAACGGGACGGGCTCCGCCGCCGCTACCCGGACGCCACCGTCCTGGACGCCCACGCCGACGAACCGGTCGACCAGCTGGCCGCGCGGCTGCCCGCCGGCGCCGAGCACGTCTTCTGGCTCGCCCCGGCCGGCCCCGCCGGCGCCCCGGACGCCGCGCGGTACGACGGCACCCTCGCCGTATTCCGTCTGGTCAAGGCGCTGTTGGCCGACGGCGCGGACGCCCGTGAGATGGGCCTGACCCTGGTCACCCGGCAGGCGCGCCGGCTACCGGGCGACACCGGTGCCGACCCCGCCCACGCCGGTGTGCACGGCCTCGCCGGCACCCTGGCCAAGGAGTACCCGCACTGGCGGATCCGCGTCGCCGACATCGAGGCGGACGCCGCCGTGCCCTGGCCGGCTCTGCTGGCTCTGCCCGCCGACCCCCGCGGCGAGACCCTGGCTCACCGGCACGGCGAGTGGTACCGCCTGCGCCTGCTGGAGACGCACGGGCCCGGGGCCGTGGCCGCCGCGCGCGAGCCCGGCGGCGTGCTCGTGGCCATCGGCGGCGCCGGCGGCATCGGCACCGTGTGGACCGCGCACATGATGCGCCGTCACGGCGCCCGGGTCGTCTGGATCGGACGCCGCCCGCTGGACGCCGCCATCGCCGCTCAGCAGGAAGCCCTGGCGGCCCACGGCCCCAAGCCGGACTACGTGCAGGCCGACGCGACCGACCCCGAGGCCCTGCGCCGCGCCTGCGACGAGATCGTGCGGCGGCACGGCCCCGTGCGCGGCGTCCTGCACACCGCGATCGTCCTCGGCGACCAGACCCTCGCCCGGATGGACGAGGACCGGTTCCGCACGACGTACGCCGCCAAGGCCGACATCGCCGTGAACCTCGCCGACGCCTTCGCCGGCCAGCCGCTGGACTTCGTCGCGTTCTTCTCCTCCATGCAGGCCTTCTTCAAGGCCCCCGGCCAGGCCAACTACGCGGCGGGCTGCACCTTCGCCGACGCCTACGCCGAGCACCTTGCCACCCGGCTCGACTGCCCGGTCAAGGTCATGAACTGGGGTTACTGGGCCGGCGTCGGCGTCGTCACCGCCGACGGCTACCGGCAGCGCATGGCACAGCTGGGCCTGGGCTCGATCGAACCGGACGAGGGCATGGCCGCCTTCGACACCCTGCTGGCCTCCCCGTACCCGCAGCTCGCACTCCTCAAGGCCACGGACACCCGCAGCATCGACGGCCTCCACGACGACGACGCCCTCACGCACCCGGCCGTCACCATCCCGTCCCTGATCGGCGCCCTGGGCGAGGACCGCCCCGACCGCCGCGCCGAGATCGCGCAGCTGCGCGAGAAGGCGGGCGGGCACGCCGGAGCCATGCAGGACGCACTCGTCCGCATCACCTGGGCGCTGTTGCAGTCCCTGGGCCTGTTCCGCGACGGCCGCGCGGCCACCGCCGCCGAGTGGCGCGCCGTCGGCGGCATCGAGGACCGCTACGCGCGCTGGACCGAGCACACCCTCGCCGTCCTCGCCGACGCCGGCCACCTGCACCGCGAGGGCGAAGACACGTACGCGGCCCTCGATACCCGTACCGGATCCGTCGACGACGCCTGGGCCGACTGGGACCGGGCGCGGCAGCAGTGGCTGGCCGACGACGCCAAGCGTCCCCAGGCGATCCTCGTCGACACGACGCTGCGCGCCATGACCGGCATCCTCACCGGCCGCCGCCCGGCCACCGACGTGATGTTCCCGAACGCCTCGCTCGAACTTGTCGAGGCCGTGTACAAGAACAACCCCGTCGCCGACTACTTCAACGACGTGCTCGCCGACACCCTCGTCGGCTACCTCGAACGGCGGCTGGCGGACGACCCGTCCGCCCGCCTGCGCATCCTGGAGATCGGCGCCGGCACCGGCGGTACCAGCGCCACGGTCCTCCGCAGGCTGCAGCCGTGGGCCCGGCACATCGAGAAGTACACCTACACCGACATCTCCAAGGCGTTCCTGCTGTACGGGCAGCGGGAGTACGGCGAGATCGCCCCGTACCTGGACGCACGGCTCTTCAACGCCGAGAAGCCGCTGGCAGGCCAGGAGGTGGAACCCGGCGCGTACGACGTCGTGATCGCCACCAACGTGCTGCACGCGACCCGCAACATCCGCAGGACGCTGCGCAACGCCAAGGCCGCCGCGCGCCCGAACGCCCTGCTGCTGCTCAACGAGCTGAGCGACAACATCCTCTTCAGCCACCTCACGTTCGGCCTCCTGGACGGCTGGTGGCTCTACGACGACCCGGCGCCGCGTATCCCCGGTTCTCCGGGCCTGGCGCCGGAGAGCTGGCGGCGGGTCCTGGGCGAGGTCGGCTTCCGCGCGGCGTTCGTCGCCGCCGCGGGCGCCGACGACCTCGGCCAGCAGGTGATCGTCGCCGAGAGCGACGGCGCGATCCGCCAGCCGCGCCCGGACGGGGAGTCCGCCTTCCGCGGCACCCTCCCCGAGGCCGGGCCGCGGGCCGCCGAGCCTCAACTGCCCGCCCCGACACCGGATCCGGTCGCCGCCGACGGCGTACGTGACGACGAGCTCCTGGCGGACCTGGCCCGTGACCACTTCCGCACCCTGGTCGCGGACACCTTGCAACTGCCGGTCGCCGACATCCGCGCCGATGTGCCCTTCGACCGCTACGGCATCGACTCGATCCTGGTCGTCCAGCTGACGGAAGCGGTCCGTAAGGGGCTCTGCAACGTCGGCAGCACGCTGTTCTTCGAGGTACGGACGGTCGACGGCCTCGTCCAGCACTTCCTGCGCACCCAGCCCGACGCGCTCGCGAAACTGGTCGGCCTGAGCGGCGCGCGGGCCGCGCGCACCGACGAGCAGCCCGCGCAGCCCGCGCAGGCCGCCGGGCCGGAGCCGGCCCCCGTCATCGCCGCCGAACCGCCCCGCGCCGAGCAGGGCATGGCCATCGCGATCGTCGGCATGGCAGGCCGCTACCCCGGCGCACCCGACCTGGACACCTTCTGGGAGAACCTGCTCGCCGGCCGGGACAGCATCACCGAGATCCCGGCCGGGCGCTGGGACCACAGCCGCTACTACGACGCGCGTCGCGGCGTGCCCGGCAGGACGTACAGCAAGTGGGGCGGCTTCCTCGACGGGATCGACGAGTTCGACCCGCTGTTCTTCGGGATCTCGCCGAAGGCGGCGTCCACGATGGACCCGCAGGAGCGGCTGTTCCTGCAGTGCGCCCACACCACGCTGGAGGACGCCGGCTACTCGCGCGGCGCCCTGCGCGCCGCCGCCCGCGCCCGGGTGGCCGAGGACGCCGGCGACATCGGGGTGTTCGCCGGCGCGATGTACTCCGAGTACCAGCTCTACGGCGCGGAGTACAGCGTGCGCGGTGAGCCGGTCGTGGTGCCGGGGAGCCTGGCGTCCATCGCCAACCGCGTCTCCTACTTCCTGGACGCGAGCGGCCCCAGCGTCACCGTCGACACCATGTGCGCCTCGGCGCTGTCCGCGATCCACCTCGCCTGCGCCGCCCTCCAGCGAGGGGAGTGCGGTGTCGCCCTGGCCGGCGGGGTCAACCTGTCGGTGCACCCGGGCAAGTACCTGATGATCGGGGAGGGCCAGTTCGCCTCCAGCGACGGCCGCTGCCGCAGCTTCGGTGAGGGCGGCGACGGCTACGTGCCCGGCGAGGGCGTCGGCGCGGTGCTGCTGCGCCCGCTCGCCGACGCCGTCGCCGACGGCGACCGCATCCTCGGCGTGATCCGCGGCACCGCGGTGAACCACGGCGGCCACACGCACGGATTCACCGTGCCGAACCCGCTCGCGCAGGCGGCGGTCATCCGCAGCGCCTGGCGCCGGGCCGGAGTGGACCCCCGGGACATAGGCTGCATCGAGGCGCACGGCACCGGCACCTCGCTGGGCGACCCGATCGAAATCGCCGGGCTGAACGCGGCCTTCGCCGAGTTCACCGACGCCCGGAACTTCTGCGCCATCGGCTCGGCGAAGTCGAACATCGGCCACCTGGAGTCCGCGGCGGGTATCGCGGGACTCGCCAAGCTGCTGCTGCAGATGCGGCACGGCACGCTCGTGCCCTCCCTGCACGCCGAACGCGTCAACCCCGACATCGACTTCGCCGACAGCCCCTTCGTCCTGCAGCGCGAAGCCGCGCCCTGGCCGAGGACCGGCACCCGCCCGCGCCTCGGAGGCCTCTCCTCGTTCGGCGCAGGCGGCTCCAACGCCCACCTCGTGGTCGAGGAGCACGCCGGGAAGGACCTCGCGCCCGATGCGCCCGAGGCGCCCGCGCACCGTGGCGAAACCGTCGTCGTGGTGCTGTCCGCCTTCGACGAAGAGCGCCTGCGCGAATCGGCCGGGCGGCTGCGCGACGCGCTGCGCAAGGAGCGGTGGAGCAGCGCGGACCTGCCCGACATCGCCTACACGCTGCAGGTCGGCCGCGAGGCGATGACCGCACGGTTCGCCGTGGCCGTCAGCACGCTTCCCGCCCTGGTCGACGCGCTGGACGCCTGCGCGCTCGGCAGCACGCTGCCCGCGGGCGCGTACCTCAACCCCGGCGGCGAGGGGGGCGGCGCGGTCAAGGACTTCCTCACCGACGAGGACTTCCAGGAGACGGCCGTGCGCTGGGCACGGCGCGGAAAGCCGGCGCCGCTGGCCGAGGCCTGGACCAGCGGCCTGGCCGTCGACTGGGCCCGCCTCCACACCGAGGGACCCAAGCCGCGCAAGGTCGGACTGCCCGGCTACCCGTTCGCCCGGGAGCGCTACTGGTACACCGACGGACTTCCGGAACTCCAGGAAATCCCCGCCACGTTCGGGAACGCCGCACGGCAGCCCGCCACCCCGCCCCCTGCCGTGGAGGCCGCGCCTGCGACGACGTCCGCCGTGCCCGCCCCGCCCGCGCGGCCGGCCAATTCCTACGAGCTTCCCGCGGGCGACCTCACCCTGCACCCCGTCTGGGAGCCCGTCCGGCTGCTGCGCGGCAGCCCTTACCCGTCCGCCGCCTCCCGTGTGGTGGCGATCGGCCTCGCACCGGACGCCCTCGCCGAGCTGACCGCCCGCCGCCCGCAGACCGTGGTGCTGGACACCGCCGCGTCCTGTGCCGAAGAGGTGCGTGACGAACTCGCCGTCCTGGGCGACTTCGACCACGTCGTCATGCAGTTCCCGACCGCAGCCGCCGCCCACGGCGCCGAGGCGCAGATCGGCACGCAGCGCGCGGCGATCCGGAGGATGTTCCGGGTCCTCAAGGCACTGGCCCTCACCCGGGACGAGCAGCGGCTCGGACTCACCCTCCTGACCAGCGGCGCGTTCGACGCAGGCGGCTCCGGGACCGCCGACCCGGCGCAGGCGAGCCTGCACGGTCTGCTCGGCGGCCTGGCCAAGGAGCAGCCGCACTGGCGCATCCGCGCAGTCGACCTGGCCGACGGCGAACCGTTCGTCGCCGACGAGGTCTTCGCCCTGCCCGCCGACCGCCGCGCGCACCCGCTCGTCCGCCGCGGCGGCCAGTGGCTGCGCCGTCAGCTCCTGCCGGTGGACGCCACCGAGCCGCCCGCGGAGCCCGTGCTGCGCCGCGACGGCGTCTATGTGCTCATCGGCGGCGCGGGCGACCTCGGCGTGCTGCTCAGCGAATACCTCGTACGGCAACACGACGCCCACGTCGTATGGGTCGGCCGCCGCGCCGAGGACGAGGACATCCGGGCCAAGGCGGACCGGGCCGCAGCGGGCGGACGGGCTCCCGTCTACCTGTCCGCCGACGCCTCCGACCCCGGCGCGCTCGCCCGCATGCGGGACGAGGTCGTCCGCCGCTACGGCCGCATCGACGGCGTGGTGCACCTGGCGATGGTGTTCAGTCACACGCCGCTCGCCCGGATGACCGAGCACGAACTGGAAGCCACCCTCGCGGCCAAGGTCGACCCGTGCGTGCACTTCGCCGACGTCTTCGCCGGGCACGGCCTGGACTTCGTCCTGCTGATCTCCTCGCTGGTGAGCTTCATCCGCAACTCCCACCAGGCGCACTACTCGGCGGCCTGCGCCTTCGAGGACGCGCACGCCGCCGCCCTGCGCGAGGCGCTGGACTGCCGGGTCAAGGTCGTCAACTGGGGCTACTGGGGCAACGTCCCCGACGAGCTGCTGCGCGACGTGACGTCCATGGGACTGGCCCCGATCGTCCCGGCCACGGCGATGGGCGCACTGGAGCGCCTCCTGGCCGGCCCGCTCCACCAGATCGGCTTCATGCGCCTCGGCCGCCCGCTGCCCGTCGAAGGGGTGCTCACCGCGGAGACGCTGACCCCGCAGGCGCACGGTGCGGCGGCCCGCGACGGCGCCGCGGCCCTCGCGCTGCCCACCGGCCTGGCCGCCTACCACGAGGGCCCGGTCCCGGGCGAGATCGACGCGTTCCTGCTCCGCCGCCTCGCCGCCGAGCTGCGCCGAGCGGGTCTGGAGGAGCCGCGCGACGGCCTCCGGGAGTGGCGGGAGCGGCAGGGCGTCGACGCACGGTTCGACGGCTGGCTCTCGGCCACCCTGCACGCGCTCGCCGAGCACGGGATGATCGACGACCGGGGCCGCTGGACCACCGGCAGCCCGGCCGCCACGGACGCCGACGCCTGCCGTGCCGACTGGGCCGCGCAGACACCCCGTTGGGCCGCCGCCAACCCCGACCTGCGCGCACCGCTGAACCTGCTGGACCGGACCCTGCCCGCGCTCACCGACGTCCTGTGCGGCCGGGTGCGCGCCACCGACGTGCTCTTCCCCCAGGGAGAGTTCTCCCTCGTCGAAGGCGTCTACCGCGACAACCGCGTGGCCGCGCACTTCAACGCCGTCCTCGCCGAACACGTGGCGGCCTTCCTGCGCGCACGCTGGGACGCCGATCCCGGCGCCCGCCTGCGCGTATTGGAGATCGGCGCAGGCACCGGCGGAACCACCGGCCCCGTGCTGGACCGCCTCGCCCGCGAAGGGCTCGACCTGACTGAGTACTGCTTCACCGACCTGTCCCAGGCCTTCCTGCAGAACGCCCAGGACACCTTCGGGCCGGGCCGCGACCACCTCACCTACCGCATCTTCGACGCGGCCAGGCCCCCGCACACCCAAGGGCTCGACACCGGCGCCTTCGACGTCGTCATCGCGGCCAACGTGCTGCACGCCACCGACAACATCCGCCCCGCCCTGCGGCACGCCAAGGCGCTCCTGCGCGGCAACGGCCTGCTGGCCCTCAACGAGATCAGCGGCTTCTACCTCGTCAACCACCTCACCTTCGGCCTGCTCGACGGCTGGTGGCTGCACGACGACGCCGAACTGCGGGTGCCCGGCAGCCCCGCGCTGTCACCGGCGGCCTGGCAGCTCGTACTGGAGCAGGAAGGCTTCACCGGCATCCGCCATCCGGCGCGGGACGCCCTGGCGCTCGGGCAGCAGGTCGTCGTGGCCCACAGCGACGGTCTCGCCCGCAGCCCGCGCCTGCTCTCCGGAACGCCCGAGATGAGCAGCCCTCCCTCCCCGCCGCCGGCGGAGACCGCGGCTCCGGCCGCCGCCTCCGCTTCGGCCCGGGCCGTCACGGACGTGGTGCTGGCCGCGCTCGCCGACGCGCTGCGCATGCCCGCCGACCGGATCGGCCCGGACCGGGCGTTCGCCGACTACGGCCTCGACTCCATCGTCGGCGTCCGGTTCGTCCAGCGCCTCAACGAGGAGCTGGGCACCGACCTGCCGACCACGGTCGTCTTCGACTACCGCAGCGTGGCGCAGCTCGCCGCCCACCTCGCCGAGAGCCACCGGCCGCAACCGGTCCCCGCAGCAGCGGCACCGGTGCCCGCACCGGACGCCGCCGGAGCGCCGAACCGTCCCGAAGGACGCGAGCCCATCGCCATCGTCGGGATCAGCGGCCGCTTCGCGCAGTCGGACGACACCGACGCCCTCTGGCAGCACCTCGCCGCCGGCCGCGACCTCGTAGGCCCGGTAGAACGGTGGGACCTCTCCGGCTACAGCCAGGACCAACTGTCCTGCCGCGCGGGCAGCTTCCTCGACGGCATCGACCGGTTCGACGCCCGCTTCTTCCACCTGACCGGCCTCGAAGCCACCTACACCGACCCCCAGCAGCGGCTGTTCCTCGAACAGGCGTGGACGGCCATCGAGGATGCCGGCTACGCGGGCTCCGCGCTGGACGGCCGCCGGTGCGGCGTCTACGCCGGCTGCACCGGCGGCGACTACCCCCAGTGGTTCGAGGACGCGCCGCCCGCCCAGGCGGCATGGGGCAACGCACCCTCGGTCGTACCGGCGCGCATCGCCTACCACCTGAATCTCCAGGGTCCCGCCGTCGCGGTCGACACGGCCTGCTCCAGCTCACTGGTCGCCGTCCACCTCGCCTGCCAGGGCCTGTGGAGCGGCGAAACCGACATGGCCCTCGCAGGCGGCGTCAGCGTCCAGACCACCCCGGAGACCTATCTGGCGGCCGGCCGCGGCGGGATGCTCTCGCCCACCGGCAAGTGCCACACCTTCGACGCCGCCGCCGACGGATTCGTCCCCGGCGAGGGCGTGGGCGTCGTGGTGCTCCGTCGCCTGTCCGACGCACTGGCCGACGGCGACCACATCCACGCCGTGATCCGCGGCTCCGCCGTCAACCAGGACGGGGCGACCAACGGCATCACCGCACCCAGCGCCCTGTCGCAGGAACGCCTCATCCGCCAGGTGCACACCGAATTCGGCATCGACCCGGCCGAGATCGGCATGGTCGAGGCGCACGGCACCGGTACCCAGCTCGGCGACCCCATCGAATGCCAGGCCCTGGTCGGCGCGTTCGGCACAGCCGGCGGCCGGGACACCTGCGCCCTCGGCTCGATCAAGACGAACCTCGGCCACACCACCTCCGCCGCGGGCGTGGCGAGCCTGCTCAAGGTCGTGCTCTCGCTGCGCCACGGCCAGATCCCGCCGTCCCTCCACTACCACGACCCCAACCCCGCGATCCGACTCACCGAAAGCCCCTTCCACGTGAACACCACGCTGCGGCCGTGGCAGCCCAACGGCCAGGGCAAGCGCGTCGCCGCCCTGAGCGCGTTCGGCTTCAGCGGCACCAACGGCCATCTGGTCGTGGAGAACGCCCCGGACCGTGACGAGCGCCAACAGGCCGCGGGCGAGCTGCTGTTCGTCCTGTCCGCCCAGCAGCCCGAGGCGCTGCGCCACCGCGCCGAGGACCTCTTGGCGTACCTGCGCCGCACACCCGACGCCGCGCTGGGCGACGTCAGTTACACGCTGGCGGCCGGCCGGGACCACTTCACCCACCGCGCGGCCTTTGTCGCCGCCGACCGCGACACGCTCGCACAGCGGCTGGAGGCCTGGCTGACCGACGGACGGAGCGACACCGCCGGCCGGCGCGGCGACACCTCGCCGGAGCGCGCCCGGGACCGGTACCTGAACGGCGAACAGGTCGACTTCGCGCCGCTGTTCTCCGGCCTCGACGTACGCCGCACGCCGCTGCCCACCTACCCGTTCCAGCGCAAGAGCTACTGGCCGACGGCCGCTGCTCCGAGCCGGCGCCACCAGGCCCCGGAGGCCGCGAACGGCCCTGCCGCCGCCCCGTCGCCCGAGCCCGCCCGGCCGGCACCCGCGCAGCCGACACCGGACACGGACGAGGCGACCGTGCGGTACCTGGCCGGCGAACTCCTGCTGGCCGAGCTCTCCCGCGTGCTCATGATGGAGCCCGATGAGATCGACCCGCAGGCGTCCTTCTCCGACTACGGCGTGGACTCGATCCTCACCGTCAGGCTCGTCGCAGCGGTGAACGACGCCCTCGCCGTCGATCTGCCGAGCACCGCACTGTTCGAGCACAGCTCGCTCGACCGGCTGACGAACCACCTGGTCACCCGGTACGGGGCGCAGTTGCGGTCCTCCAGTGCGCTGCGCGAGCCGGCAGCCGGGGCCGGAGGGGCTCCGGCGCAGGACGACCACGGGCACGCCGCCGAGGCTCCGTCCGCCGCTCCTGCTGCTCCTGCCGCCTCCGTTGCAACTCCCGCCGTCCCCGCTGAAGCCCCCGCGGCCCCCGCGGCCCCTGCGGACGACCCGGCCGACGACGGCATCGCCGTGGTGGGCATCGCCGCCCGGTTCGCGCAGTCGCCCGACGCCGCCGCCCTGTGGGCACACCTCGCCGCGGGCGACGACCTGGTCGGCGAGGTCACCCGCTGGGACATGGACGAGGAGCTGGGCGCGGACGCCCCGCGCCAGTACGGAAGCTTCGTCGACGACATCGAGCGCTTCGACGCCTGGTTCTTCCGCATGTCCGGTAAGGAGGCCACCTACACCGACCCGCAACAGCGCATCTTCCTGGAGGAGTGCTGGCACGCCCTGGAGGATGCGGGCTACGCCGGTGAACGGCTCGACGGCCGCGGGTGCGGCGTCTACGTCGGCGGCTCACCCAGCGACTACCAGCAGTTGATCGGCGACGACGCGCCACCGCAGACCCTGTGGGGCAACATCTCCTCGGTCATCGCTTCGCGGATCTCCTACTTCCTCGACCTGCAGGGTGCCGCGCTGGCGGTCGACACGGCCTGCTCCAGTTCGCTGGTGGCCATTCACCAGGCCTGCCAGGACCTCCGCCTGGGCAACACGTCCATGGCGCTGGCGGGCGGAGTGTTCGTCCAGTCCACGCCGATCTTCTACCGGTCCGCCGTGCGGGCGAACATGCTGTCCGCCCGCGGGCGCTGCCACACCTTCGACGAGCGCGCCGACGGCTTCGTGCCGGGGGAGGGCGCCGGCGTGGTCGTGCTCAAGAGGCTCGCCGACGCGCTGCGCGACGGCGACCAGGTCTACGGCGTGATCCGCGGCTCCGGCATGAACCAGGACGGCACCACCAACGGGCTCACCGCGCCCAGCGCCGGATCGCAGGAACGCCTCCTGCGCAGCGTCCACGAGCGCGCCGGCGTCGACCCCGCCGGCATCCAGCTGATCGAGGCGCACGGGACCGGCACGCCGCTGGGCGACCCCATCGAGTTCGAGGCCCTGCGCGCCGCGTTCGGCGACGCGCCCGAGCAAGGCTGCGCCCTGGGGTCCGTCAAGACCAGCCTCGGGCACACCCAGTTCGCCGCGGGCGTGGCCGGCGTCATCAAGGTGCTGCTGGCGCTCAGGAACGAGCAGCTGCCCCCGTCGCTGCACTTCCGCCGGGCCAACCCGGCGATCACGCTGGAGGGCAGCCCCTTCTACGTCAACACGGAACTGCGCCCGTGGCCCGCACCCGCCGACGGTCCGCGCCGCGCCGGCGTCAGCTCGTTCGGCGCCGCCGGCACCAACGCGCACGCACTGATCGAACAGGCCCCCGCCGTGCAGAGCGCCGGACACGGCCCCCGGCATGCCTGGCTGATCGTCCTGTCGGCACAGGACGACGCCGGCCGCCGAGCCCAGGCCGAGCGCCTGTTGGACCACGCCCTCGCCCACGAGGACCTGGACCTGGGCGACGTGGCGTACACCCTGGCCGCCGGACGCCGCCACTGCAGCCACCGCTGGGCGGGCGTGGCCACGGACCGCGAGCAGCTCGTCGCCGCCCTGCGGACCTGGCTGCGCGACGGCCGGGCGGCGGGCGTGGTCACCGGTGAGGCGCCCGACGGGCACCGCCGCCAGGACCCCGCCGAGGTCGCCCGCGCCGGCCGCCTGATGGCCGAGCCCGACCGTCACGACAGCCTCACCGAGCTGGCCGGGCTCTTCGCCCAGGGTCAAGATCTGGGCTTCGCCCCGCTCTTCGGCGACGGCGGCTTCCGTATCGTGTCCCTCCCGGCCTACCCGTTCGCGGGCGAGCGCTACTGGGTCGGATCACGTCCGGCGGCCCCCGCCGCGACCCCGGCCCCCGCCGCGACCCCGGCCTCCGCTCCGGTACGCGCCCCGGCCCCCGTTGCGGCCCCGTCGCCGCTGGAAGGCCGCCGGCTGACCGGTGATCCCGGCTCGCCGTCCTTCGCCGCCGAGCTGACCGGCCGCGAGTTCTTCCTCGACGACCACCGGGTGCGCAACGTGCCGGTGCTCCCCGGCGTGGCCTATCTGGAGCTGGCGTACGCGGCGGCCCGGGCCGAGGGCGTCGACCCCGCCCACGCCCGCCTGCGCAACGTCGTCTGGTCGCGCCCCGCACGGATCACCGGCCCGACCGCGGTCGAGATCGCGCTGCGGCCGTGCGCGGACGACGCCTTCACCTACGAGATCACCACGGCGGCCGACGGCGAACAGCCCGTGGTCCACGGGCAAGGACGCATCGAGCGGTGCGGGACGTCGGCACCCGCGCGCGTGGACATCGCCGCGCTGCGCGCCCGGTGCGACGTGCGCACGCTGGAACACGACGACTGCTACCGGCTCTTCGACCGCATGGGCATCGGCTACGGCCCGGCCATGCGAGGCATCCGGCGGATCCACGTCGGCGCCGGGCTCGCCGTCGCACGCCTGAGCCTGCCGCAGGCCGCCCGGGACGGCGCCGACTGGGCCCTTCACCCGTCGATGCTCGACGCCGCCGTACAGGCCACCTTGGGCCTGTCACTGGCCGAGGACACCGACACCGTGGCGCCGGCACTGCCCTTCGTCCTGGAGGAGGTGCAGCTGCTCGCGCCGAGCCCGGCCGGCGGGTGGGCCGTGGTGCGGCCCGCAGCGGGCGACGGCGGCGGAGCCGTACGCCGCATCGACATCGAACTGTGCGACGACGACGGCGAGGTGTGCGTCCGCCTGCTCGGGTTCACCGCACGCGTCCTGTCCGCCGGTGACGACTCCGCCGGTGACGAACTCGCCGACGGGGAGGACACCGTGGGCGCGACGCTCACCCTCATGCGGGCCGGCTGGCGCCCGGCCGAGCACACCCGGGCCTCGCGTCCGCTGGTGCACCACGAGGTGCTGCTCGGCGGACTCGTAGGGACCGACCCCGCGGCGGTCCGGGACGGGCTCGGTGTGCCCTGCACCGCATTGCCCGCCGACGGCGATCCGGCCCGGTGCTTCACCCGCCAGGCCGAGACGGTGCTGGCCCGCCTCCAGCAGCTCGTCCCGCGCACCCGCGACGGCGAGGTCCTGCTGCAGGTGGTCGTGCCCGCCGACGGCGAGAACCGGGTCCTCGCAGGCCTGGGCGGCCTGCTGCGCACGGCCCGCATGGAGCACCCCAAGCTGCTGACCCAGCTCGTCGAGGTGGAGACGCCCGTCGACGCCGCGACGCTGTGCGAGCACCTGCGCCGGGACGCGGCGAGCCCCGACGACGTGGCCGTGCGGTACTCCGGCGGGCAGCGCCGGGTGCCGCAGTGGACCGCCGTCGAGGACGCCGATCCGGCCCGCCCGTGGAAGGCCGGCGGCGTCTACCTCCTGACCGGGGGAGCCGGCGGGCTCGGCGCACTGTTCGCCCGCGAGATCGCCCGACAGGCGCCCGGCGCCGCCCTCGTGCTCTGCGGGCGCTCGCCGGAAGGCCCCGCCCAGCGTGCCCTCCTGCGCGAACTGAGCGCCTCGGGAGCGTCCGCCACCTACCGGGTGCTGGATGTCGCCCGGCGCGACGCCGTGACCGCCTGCGTGCACTCCGTCGTCGCCGAGCACGGCCGCCTCGACGGCGTCGTCCACACCGCCGGTGTGGTGCGCGACGGCTACCTGGCCCGTAAGAGCGCCGAAGAGCTGCGGGAGGTCCTCGCCGCCAAGGTCGCCGGCTTCGTCCACCTCGACGAAGCCACCGCCGCTCTCGACCTGGACTGCTTCATCGGATTCTCCTCACTGTCGGCGTACGGCAACCAGGGCCAGGGCGACTACGCGGCGGCCAACGCCTTCATGGACGCCTACGCCGGCCTCCGCCACGAGCGGGTGGCCAGGGGCGAGCGCCGCGGCCGCACACTGGTGGTCGGCTGGCCCCTGTGGGCCGACGGCGGCATGACGGTGGACGCCGCCACCGAACGCCGCCTGCACGACAGCGTCGGCATGGTGCCGCTACGCGCCCCGCACGGTGTGGAGGCGCTGCTCCGCGCCTACGGCACCGGCGCCCCGCACGTCCTGGCCGTCTTCGGCGACCGCGCCCGCATCGACGCCACCCTCCTGACCGCCCCGGAGGCCACGGGCGCCGCACCGGCGGTGACCGCACCCGACCGCGCCGCCCTGCACGCGAAGGTCCTCGGCCGCGCCCTCAGCCACGCCAGCGCCGTGCTGGGCGTGCCGGCGGAGGAGCTCGACGGCGCGGTGGAGCTCAGCGAGTACGGGTTCGACCCGGTCTCGCTCACCGGGTTCGCCGCCCGCCTCACCACGGAGTTCGGGCTTCCGCCCGTGTCCAAGCCCTTCTCCGAACACCTCACCCTGGGAGAGGTCGTGGACCACCTGCTCGACCCCCACCCCCAGCACTTCGGGACGGTCCCGCCGGCTCCCGCGCCC
This sequence comes from Streptomyces sp. 2323.1, assembly GCF_900221035.1. Taxonomy (NCBI): domain Bacteria; kingdom Bacillati; phylum Actinomycetota; class Actinomycetes; order Kitasatosporales; family Streptomycetaceae; genus Streptomyces; species Streptomyces sp. 2323.1. Next base: position 7,720,826 of record NZ_LT907981.1, read on the forward strand.
GAGCGCTCCGCCGGGCCCGAAAGCGCCGCCGCGCCCGTCGCGACGGCCGGCCGGGAGCAGCAGCACAAGGCGCTGCTGAAGAAGCTGATCGCCCGCGTGTCCGACCTGCTGGACGTGCCCGCAGAACGGATCACCGGCACGGCCGAGATGACCCGCTACGGCTTCGACTCCCTCTCGTACATCGGCTTCGCCAACGACCTCAATGCCGAGTTCGGGCTCTCGCTGGCACCGACCCTGTTCTTCGAGAACCCCACCCTGGACGGGGTCGTCGACCACCTCCTCGACCACCACGCCGACCGCGTCGCCGCCACCACGGCACAGCAGCAGGAACCGCGCGCGGCGGCCCCCGCCGTCCTGGAGCCCGCCACCTCCGACACCACCGCGCCCCGTACGGATGCGCCCGGGAACGAGCCGATCGCCGTCATCGGTATCAGCGGCCGCTTCCCGATGGCCGACGATCTCGACGCGTTCTGGGAGAACCTCAGCGAAGGCCGCGACTGCACCCGTGAGGTCCCCGCGGACCGCTGGGACTGGCGCGCCCACTACGGCGACCCCGTCAAGGAGCCCAACACGTCGAACGTGACGTCCGGCGGCTTCATGGACGGCGTCGGCGACTTCGACCCGCTGTTCTTCGACATCTCCCCGAAGGAAGCGGAGTTGATGGATCCGCAGCAGCGGCTCCTGCTGATGTACGTATGGAAGGCGCTGGAGGACGCCGGGTACTCGGCAGAGGCCCTCGCGGGCACGAACACGGCCCTCATCGCCGGCACCACCAGCACCGGCTACAGCACCCTCGTCACCCGGTACTCGCCGATGATCGAGGGATACGACATCACCGGCGCGGCCCCCTCGATGGGCCCGAACCGGATGAGCTACTTCCTCGACCTGCACGGTCCGAGCGAGCCCGTCGACACGGCCTGTTCGAGCGCGCTGGTCGCCCTGCACCGGGCCGTCCAGGCCATCCGCGACGGGCAGTCGGACCTGGCCATCGCCGGCGGCGTCAACACCATGGTCAGCGTCGACGGGCACATCAGCATCTCCAAGGCGGGCATGCTCAGCCCCGAAGGCCGCTGCAAGACCTTCTCCGACCGCGCGGACGGCTATGCCCGTGGTGAGGGCGTGGGCATGCTGGTGCTCAAGCGCCTGTCGGCGGCCGAACGCGACGGCGACCACATCTACGGCGTCATCCGCGCGACGGCCGAGAACCACGGCGGCCGGGGCAGCTCCCTGACCGCGCCCAACCCCAAGGCCCAGGCCGCCCTCCTGCGGGAGGCCTACGGGAAGGCCGGGATCGACCCTCGGACGGTGGGCTACATCGAGGCCCACGGCACCGGCACCAAGCTCGGCGACCCGGTCGAGATCAACGGGCTGAAAGCCGCCTTCCGGGAGCTGTACGAGGAGCACGGCGCGGTGGTCGAGGAGGCCCACTGCGGCATCGGCTCGGTGAAGACCAACATCGGCCACCTCGAACTGGCCGCGGGCGCCGCCGGCGTGATCAAGGTGCTACTGCAGATGCGCCACCGCACCCTGGTCAAGAGCCTGCACTGCGACACCGTCAACCCCTACATCGACCTCGCCGGCAGCCCGTTCCACCTCGTACGCGAACGGCAGCCCTGGCCCGCCCTGCGCGATGCCGAAGGCCGTGAGCTGCCGCGCCGGGCCGGAGTGAGCTCCTTCGGCTTCGGCGGCGTCAACGCCCATGTGGTGCTTGAGGAGTACCAGCCGCGCACCGCACCCGAGCCGGACCGGGCGCCCACCGCACCCGTCCCCGTCGTCCTGTCGGCGAGCCACCCCGACGTGCTGTGCGAACTCGCCGAGCGCTGGGTGGACGCCCTGCGCCGCGGCGACTACGACGACACCGACATGGTGTCGATCGCCTACACCACGCAGACCGGACGCACGCCCATGACCGAGCGCCTCGCCTGCCTGGCCCGCACGGCCGGCGAACTGCGGGAGGCACTGGAGTCCTGGCTGCGCGGCGAGCCCGCGGCCGACGTCTTCCGCGGCAAGGTTCCGCGCGGCGTCGACCTGCCGGACGCACCAGCCGGGTTCGGCCCGCACGACGACCCCGACAGCGCGAGCCGGCACGACTGGGCCCGCCTGCTCCAGGCATGGGTGAACGGCGCCCCCTTCGACTGGGACCGCCTCCACACCGGGCGCCGCCCGCGCCGGATCGCCCTGCCGACCTACCCGTTCCGCCTCCGGCGCTACTGGGTCGACACCTCGCGCCCCGCGAACGGCCCACAGACGCAGGCACTGCACCCGCTGGTGCACACGAACACGTCGGACCTGACCGAGCACCGCTACACCTCGCACTTCACCGGCCGCGAGTTCTTCCTCGCCGACCACCGCGTACGCGCCCAGGTGATGGAGACGGTTTCCGGCTGGCGGCCCGGGCGTCGGCCCACCGCCTATGACGTCGGCGCGGACGCGGTGCCGGTGCTGCCGGCGGTGGCCTACCTGGAGATGGCGCGCGCCGCCGCGGTCCAGGCGGCCGGCGGCGACGCACGCGCCTGGTCGCTGAAGTTGGCCTCCTGGCTGCGCCCGCTCACCGTCGAGAAGGCGACCGACGTGCACACCACGCTGACCACCCGGGCCGGCGGCGGACTGAGCTACGAGGTGTACGCGGTGGACGAGGACGGCGAACGCGTCACCTTCGGCCGCGGCCAGCTGCGGCGCGCAACCGCTGTGCCCGCCGAGCGGCTCGACCTCGCGGCCCTGCGCGCGCAGTGCGACGGCCCCGTGCTCGACGCCGAGACCTGCTACGCACGCTTCACCGGCATCGGCATGGCCTACGGCCCGGCACTGAGCGGCATCGAGCGCCTGCACACCGGCTCGCGGCAGTCGGTGGCGCGGCTGAAGCTGCCCGCCGCCGCGTCCCGCGAGAGCGGCTGGGTACTCAACCCGGGCATGCTCGACGCCGCCCTTCAAGCCACGGTCGGCCTCTTCGTCGAGGACCCCGGCACGCCGCGCACGGCACTGCCGTTCGCCCTGGGTGAGCTGGAGGTGCTGCGGGCGGTCCCGGGCACCGGCTGGGTCGTCGTCCGCTTCGCCGAGGACGACCACATGGGCGCCGTGCGCCGCCTCGACCTCGACCTCTGCGACGACGACGGCGAGGTGTGCGTACGCCTGCGCGGCTTCAGCGTCCGCACGCTCGGCGGCAGCGAGCCCACCGGTGACAGCGAGCCCACCCGGCCCGCCGAACGGGCACCCGAGCCGCCGTCCGGGTCCGACGACGCCTACCTGCTGGACCTGATCGAAGCCATTGGCCGACGCGAGATGAGCGCGGACGAATTCAAGAGGAGCCTGGCATGAGCACCACCCGCATCGCATCCCTGGACGACCTGCACCGGCTCATTCGCGAGGGACAGGTGGGACAGAACGAAGCGCTCCGCCTTATCCGCGACTGGAGGCAGGAGCAGGGGCAGGAGCAGAAGCAGGCGCAAGCACAGACGCACACCGCACGGCCGGCTGACGTCGTCGACACCGAGGCCCTGACGGAGCGGGTCTGCGCCGTCGTGGTGGAGAAGGTCTGCGAGCTGCTCAAGGTCACCAAGGACGACCTGGACGTGCACGTCGACCTCAGCGAATACGGGCTCGACTCCCTCGTCATCACCCAGCTGGTGAACATGGTGAACGACGCGCTGGGCCTGGAGCTCGTGCCCACCGTGCTGTTCGAGCACGCGACGATCCAGGCCTTCGGCGCCCACCTGACCGAGGAGTACGGCCCTGCGCTGGCCGCCCGCCTGGGGCTGCAGTCGCCCGGCGCCGCCGCGGACCCCTCGGCCGCGGAGCCCCCGGCCGCGGAGCTCGTCGGTACGCCTGTGCCGGCCGCAGCCGTCCCCACACCGGCCGCACCCGTCCCCCCGCCCGCCGACCGGCACGACGACCCCATCGCGGTGGTCGGCATGAGCGGCCGGTTCCCCCAGGCCGAGGACCTCGACGCCTTCTGGCGGAACCTGCGCGACGGCCGCGACTGCATCGCGGAAGTCCCCGCCGACCGGTGGGACTGGCGCGCCCTCTTCGGCGACCCCCTCCAGGAGCCGGGCCGCACCAACGTGAAGTGGGGCGGCTTCATGGACGGCGTCGCCGACTTCGATCCGCTGTTCTTCGGCATCGCTCCGAAGGACGCCGTCCACATGGACCCGCAGCAGCGTCTGCTGATGCTGTACGTGTGGAAGGCGCTGGAGGACGCCGGCTACGCCGCCGACGCCCTGGCCGGGAGCAGCCTCGGCCTGTTCGTCGGCACCAGCGACACCGGCTACGGCCTGCTCTCCGACCGCAGCAGCGGCAGGGGCGACAGCGTCACGCCCACGGGCAGCGTCCCCTCCGTCGGCCCGAACCGGATGAGCTACTTCCTGGACGTCCACGGGCCGAGCGAGCCGATCGAGACGGCCTGTTCGAGTTCCCTGGTCGCCATGCACCGCGGCGTCATCTCGATCGAACGCGGCGAGTGCGACATGGCCGTCGTCGGCGGTATCAACACCATGGTGATCCCCGATGGCCACGTCAGCTTCAGCAAGTCCGGGATGCTCAGCGTCGAGGGACGCTGCAAGACCTTCTCCGACCGCGCGGACGGCTATGCCCGTGGTGAGGGCGTGGGCATGCTGGTGCTCAAGCGCCTGTCGGCGGCCGAGCGCGACGGCGACCACGTCTACGGCGTGATCCGCTCGACGGCCGAGAACCACGGCGGCCGCTCCAACTCCCTGACCGCGCCCAACCCCAAGGCCCAGGCCGCCCTGATCCGGCGCACCTACAGCACCGCGGGCATCGACCCTCGGACGGTCGGCTACATCGAGGCCCACGGCACCGGCACCAAACTCGGCGACCCGGTCGAGATCAACGGGCTCAAGGCCGCCTTCCGGGAGCTGTACGAGGAGCACGGCGCGGTGGTCGAGGACGCCCACTGCGGTATCGGCACGGTGAAGACCAACATCGGTCATCTCGAACTCGCGGCGGGCGTCGCCGGCGTGATCAAGGTGCTGCTGCAGATGCGGCACCGCACGCTCGCCAAGAGCCTGCACTGCGACACCGTCAACCCCTACATCGACCTCGACGGCAGCCCGTTCCACCTCGTACGCGAGCAGCAGCCCTGGCCCGCCCTGCGCGACGCGGAGGGCCGTGAGCTGCCGCGCCGGGCCGGAGTCAGCTCCTTCGGCTTCGGCGGCGTCAACGCCCATGTGGTTCTTGAGGAGTACGTGCCGCGGCCCGTACCGGCGGTGAGCACACCCGACCCCGTGGCCGTCGTCCTGTCCGCCCCGGAGCCCGAGATGCTGCGCGCCCGGGCCCGGCAGCTGGCCGACTGGATCGACGCGGGCGGGCTCGGCGAGGCCGACCTGCCGCACCTCGCCCACACGCTGCAGGTGGGCCGCGTCGCGATGGACGAGCGCCTCGCCTTCCTGACCCCCTCGCTCGCCGACCTGCGCGAGCGGCTGGGCGCCTTCCTCGACGGCGGCACCGCACAGGGCCTGCACACCGGACGGGCACAGCGCCCGGGGCCGTGGAACGAGCTCGCCGGAGACGACGACATCGCCCTCGCCATCGACAGCTGGATAGCCAAGGGCAAGCTCGGACGCCTGCTCAAACTCTGGGTCACCGGCTTCGACGTGGACTGGCGGCGCCTGTACGCCGGCCGGCCGATGCGGCGCATCCCGCTGCCCGTCTACCCGTTCCAGCTGAAGCGCTACTGGATCACCGACGCGAAGAGCACGCACCGGCCTCCGGCCCCGGTGGCCGCGGCGCCGGACGCCCAACCGTCGCCCTACCGCCGCGACCTGACCGGGCACGAGTTCTACGTCGGCGACCACCGCGTGGGGGACACGCCCGTCCTGCCCGGCGCCGCCTACCTGGAGTTCGTGCGCGACGCGCTCGTCCGGGCCACGTCCGCAGCCACCGCCACGGGCGTGCGCCTGCGCGACGTGACCTGGCTGCGTCCCCTGGAGGTGACGGCACTGCGCACCCTCGCCGTCGACGTGGACCCGGCCGGTGGGACATTCGAGGTGTACGACCACGGCTCCGGCGACCGCGTCCTGCACGCGAACGGCACCGCACACGCCGACCCCGCACTCCTCGCCGCCGACGACACACACGACATCGACGCACTGCGCGCGAACCTCCCGTTCCGGCGGGACGGCGCCGAGTGCTACGCGCTGTTCGCGCGCATGGGCATGGGATACGGCCCCGCGTTCCGGGCCGTGCAGGAGCTGTACCACGGTGCGGACAGCGCCCTTGCCCGCCTCGTCCTCCCCGAGGCGGCGGCATCCTCGCTGACGCTCAACCCGGTCATGCTCGACGCCGCCCTGCAGGCCACCCTGGGACTGGCGCTCGGCGAGCACGCCGACACCCCGCAGGGGACGGCACTCCCGTTCACCGTGCGCGAGGTACAGGTCCTCGCCCCCACCCCGGCCGAGGGCTGGGCGCTGGTGCGCCGTGCCGCGGACGACCGCCGCGACTCCGGCGTACGCCGCCTGGACATCGACCTCTGTGACACGCAGGGCAACGTCTGCGTGCGTCTGCTGGGTTTTTCCACCCGCATGAAGCCGGGCCAGGCGCCCCGCGCCGCCGAGCCGACCAGCATGCCCGCACTGCTGATCCAGGCGGACTGGCGCGAGAGCGCGGCACCGGAGCACCACGGTGACGACGTCGAGCGGCACGTCGTCCTGTGCGAACTCCCGGCGGCGGACGCCACCGCGCTCGGCGCAGCGCTGGGCGGCGCCACCTGCGAAACCTGGCAGGCCCGCGGCGAGACCGGCACCCGCTACACCGAGTACGCCGAGCGGCTGCTGAAGCTGCTGCGCGACAAGGCACCGGAGGCCGCCCGGGAGCCGCGCCTGATCCAGGTCGTCACCCCCGCGCACGCGCCCTGGCTGGGCGGGCTGAGCGGCATGCTCCGCACGGCGCGCATGGAGCACCCCAAGCTGCTGACGCAGTGGATCGCACTGGACGGTGACGGCGGCCTGGCCCCGGCCGAGCTGGCCGGACGGCTGCGGCGCGACGGCGCCGACGCGGCCGAGGAGGCCGTGCGCTACCGCGGAGGACGCCGGCAGGTGTCCCAGTGGCGTGAAGTCGCACCGGCCGCACCCGAACTGCCCTGGCGCGACGGCGGCGTCTACCTGCTGACCGGCGGCGCCGGAGGACTCGGCGCCCTGTTCGCGCAGGACATCGCCCGGCGCGTCGAGACGCCCGCCCTGGTCCTGTGCGGTCGCAGCCCGGCCGGCCCGGCACAGCAGGAACTGCTCACCGCCCTGCGGGCGCTGGGAGCCCGTGCCGACTACCGCGTGCTCGATGTCGCCGACCGCGCCGACGTGACCCGGGTCGTGCGCGAGGTCCAGGCCGAGTACGGCGCGCTGCACGGCATCGTGCACGCCGCCGGAGTGCTGCGTGACGGCTTCGTGGCCAGGAAGACCGCGGACGACCTCCGCGAGGTGTTCGCGGCCAAGGTGGCCGGGCTGTGCCACCTCGACGAGGCGACCGCCGCCGTCCCGCTCGACTGCTTCATCGGCTTCTCCTCCATGGCCGCCTTCGGCAACGTCGGACAGGCCGACTACGCCGCCGCCAACGCCTTCATGGACGGATACGCCGCCCACCGCGACTCCCTGGTGGACCGGGGCAGCCGGTCGGGCCGCACCCTGATGGTGAACTGGCCGCTGTGGGAGAAGGGCGGCATGGGCGCCGACCCGTCGACCGTCCAGCTCCTGGAGTCCGTGGGCATGCGGCCGATGCGCGCATCCGTGGGCATCGACGCCCTCGACCGCGTCTGGGCGACCGGCCTGCCCAGCGCCATCGCCCTCGACGGCGACCACGCCCGGATGCGGGAGCGCTTCCTGCCGACGCACCCGGAGCCGGAGGCCACTGCCGAACTCGCGCCGGCCGCCGCGACGATGCCGGCCACCGCACCGGCCACCGCACCGGCCACCGCACCGGCCACCGAGCCGGCCGCCGAGCCGGCCGCCGAGCCGGCCGAGCCGGCCGAGCCGGCCGAGCCGTCGAGCGTGGGAACCGTCGTCGCGGACCTCATGGCGACGCTGCTGGAGGTCGACGTCGAGACCCTGCGGTGGGACAAGTCCCTGGGTGACTACGGCTTCGACTCCATCTTCATGATGCAGTTCCTCGCCCAGGCGCAGACGCACCTCGACGCGTCCCTCACCCTCGACGTCATCGCCGGCTGCGAAACGCTGCAGGACGTCGTCGACGCGATCACCGGCACGGCCTCCGACACCGGCACGGCCGCTGACACCGGCGCGGCCTCCGACACCGACACGACCGCCCCAAAGCCCGCTTCGGCGGCTCCCGTTGAGGAGGCCCCGGCGGCCGCCGCACCGGCCAAGGCCTCGGCACGGCGCACCGCGCCCGCATCGCCGAACGACTTCCCCGAACTGGTCCGCATGAACGGCGTCACCTCCGGCCGGCCCGTGTTCTGGGTCCACCACGGCAACGGCGGCGTGGAGTCCTACGCCCCGCTGGCCGCACGCTGCCCGCGCCCCTTCTACGGCATCCAGCCGAAGGGCTGGATCGACTCCACCGACATCCTCACCGGTCAGTACGCCATGGCCGAGCACTACGCGTCCCTCATCCTCGCCGTACAGCCGGAAGGCCCGTACGACATCGGCGGGTTCTCCCTGGGCGGCCTGTTCGCGTACGAGACCGTGCGACAGCTCCAGCTGACGGGCGCCGACGTGCGCACGCTGGTCATGCTGGACACGCTGGACGCCGAATCCACCAATAAGGCCAACGCCCTCATCGTCGGCGGGAACTTCGACGCCGACGTGGTCACCAAGGTGAGCGACTTCCGCGCCGTCAACCTGATCCTCGGCAACAACCGCTTCGACTCGCACGGCGGCAGCACCCCGATCCTGCGCCGCGACGAGGTCGACACCACCCTGGAACCCAAGGAGTTCCTCGGCTCCCTGATCGACGCCGCCCTCGCCCGCGGTGTCAGCAAGACCGAGACGCAGCTGCGCTCCCGAGTCCGGCAGCTGTCCCGCTACTTCGAGGCCACGCAGGGCGAGACGTACACGGTGGACCCGCTGCCGAAGCGCGACGGACTGCGCTGCTACTACCTGCGCAACCGGGGCGGCAAGTTCTTCGGCGCCTTCGAGGAGCACATGGTGCTCTTCCCGAACCCCGAGCTCCCCACCGTGGACGACATCGCGTACTGGCAGGAGTGGGCCGACCAGATCGACGACTTCTTCACCATCGACGTCGACACCTCGATGCACGCCGAGGTCATGACGGCCCCGCAGTCGCTCGACAAGCTGATGCGCCTCTGCGACCGGCTCTACGCGGCCGAGGACGCCGCCGCCCCGGCGACCTCCGCGCAGGGAGGCCGCTGACATGAAGGCAGTGGTCTTTCCCGGCCAGGGCGCCCAGCGGCGCGGCATGGGACGCGAGCTGTTCGACGCGTATCCCGAACTCGCCGACGAAGCCTCCGAAGTCCTCGGCTACTCCCTCCGCACACTGTGCCTGGACGATCCGCACCGGCAACTGGGCCGCACCGAGTACACGCAGCCCGCGCTGTTCGTGGTCGGGGCGCTCGCCCACCGGCAGTGGCGCGAGAGCACCGGCGACGAGCCGGCCTTCCTCGCCGGCCACAGCCTGGGGGAGTACTGCGCCCTGCACGCCGCCGGCGCCTTCGACTTCGCGACCGGACTGCGCCTCGTCCAGCGGCGCGGTGCACTGATGGCGCAGGCACGGGGCGGTGGCATGGCGGCCGTGGTCGGGGTCGACGCGGCACGGCTGCGCGAACTCCTCGACGAGGGCGGCTTCTGCGGCCTGACCGTCGCCAACGACAACGCACCGCAGCAGAAGGTCGTGTCCGGCGACACCGCGACCGTCGACGCGCTGGTGGCCTACCTTGAGGCGCGCGACGTCCGCTGCGTGAGACTGAACGTGTCCGGCGCCTTCCACTCGCCCCTGATGCAGCAGGCGCAGCAGGACTTCGCCCGCTTCGCCGACGGATTCGCCCTCGGGGACCCGGCCACGCCCGTGATCGCCAACGCCACGGCGCGCCCGTACGTCCCCGGCCGGACCGCGCGCACGCTCGTCGACCAGATCGTGCAGCCCGTGCGCTGGACCGAGAGCGTCCACCACCTCCTCGACCAGGGCGTCACCGATTTCGTCGAACTCGGAGGCCGCGTGCTCGGCAGGCTGATCGACCAGATCCGCTCCGCCCCGCGGCCGGTCGCCCGGCCCGATGCACCGGCTGCCCGGCCCGAGACACCGGCCGCCGCGCTCGGCAGCCCCTTGTTCCGCCGGCGCATGGGCGTGCGCCACGCCTACGCCGTGGGCGGTATGTACCGGGGAATCGCCTCGGCCGAGATGGTCGTCAGGCTCGGCCGGCACCGCATTCTCGGCTTCCTGGGAACCGGCGGCCTGCCGCTCCCGGAGATCGAGCAGGGGGTGAAGGAGGTCCAGCACGGCCTGGCCGACGGGCAGCCCTACGGCGTCAACGTACTGGCCGACCACGACGACCCCGCGGCCGAGCGCGCGCTGGTCGACGTGCTGATGCGCGACGGCGTCCCCGTCATCGAGGCGTCGGCCTTCATGCAGATGACCCCCGCACTCGTCCTCTACCGGGCACGGGGACTCCGCCGCGGTGCCGACGGCCGGACGGTGTGCGACCACCGCATCGTGGCCAAGGTCTCCCGGCCGGAGGTCGCCGAGCAGTTCATGGCACCCGCCCCCGGGACGGTCCTGGACCGGCTCCGCCGGGAGAACGCCCTCACCGACGAACAGGCGGAGCTCGCCCGGACGGTGCCGATGAGCCACGACATCACGGTCGAGGCGGACTCCGGCGGGCACACGGACGGCGGCGTCGCCACGGTCATGATGCCCGCCATGCTCAAGCTCCGGCAGCAGGCCCAGGACCGGTACCGCTACGACGAACAGATCTGCATGGGGCTCGCCGGCGGCCTCGGCACCCCCGCGGCGGTCGCGGCGGCCTTCATGCTGGGCGCCGACTACGTACTCACCGGATCCATCAACCAGTGCACGGTGGAATCCGGCATGAGCACCGAGGTCAAGGACATGCTGCAGGACGTCGGCATCGCCGACACCGCCTACGCCCCCGCAGGCGACATGTTCGAATTCGGTGCCAAGGTGCAGGTGCTCCGCAAAGGCGTCTTCTTCCCCACGCGGGCCAACAAACTGTTCTCCCTCTACTCCCACTACGCCGGCCTCGACGATATTCCGGAGAAAACGCGCTCCCTCCTGGAGAGAACCTACTTCGGAAAGAGCATCGAAGAGGTCTGGGACGAAGTACGCACCTATCTCCGGTCGCAGGGCCGCGACGCCGACATCGACCGGGCCGACGCCGAGCCCAAACAGAAGATGGCGCTGGTATTCCGCTGGTACTTCTTCCACACCACGCGCCTCGCCATGAACGGCGACGGCTCCGGAAAAGTGAACTACCAGGTCCAGACCGGTCCGGCGCTGGGTGCCTTCAACCAGTGGGTCGAAGGCACCGAACTCGCCTCATGGCGGCACCGTCACGTGGACCGGATCGCCCTCATGCTGCTCGACGGTGCCGCCGAACACATCGCCACCGCATGCCGGCACTGGCGCGACACCCTCGGTGTGCCCAGTGCGTGACGGACACCCCACCGCAGTCGAGGAGAACGTGATGACCGTTCCGTCCACGGGCACCGAAGTCCGGCTCGCCGCCCGCCCCGAGGGGTGGCCGACCGCTGAGAACTTCTCGGTCGTGCAGGCGGAAACGCCCGCAGTCAGGACCGGCCAGGTGCTGATCCGCAACCTGGTGATGAGCGTCGACCCGTACATGCGCGGGCGGATGAACAAAACCAGGTCCTACGTTCCGCCGTTCGCCGTCGGCAAGGCGCTCGACGGGGGCGCCGTCGGCGAGGTCGTCGTCTCGAAGTCCTCGCACCTCGCCGTCGGTGACCTGGTCCTGCACGGCCTCGGCTGGCGGGAGTACGCCGTCGTGGGCGCTGCCGGCGCGGTCAAGATCGACCCGGCGCTCGCGCCGCCCGGCGCGTATCTCGGAGTGCTCGGTATGCCGGGGCACGCCGCCTACACGGGGTTGCTCAAGGTCGCCGAATTCCGGCCCGGCGACACCGTGTTCGTCTCCGGCGCCGCGGGCGCGGTGGGCTCCCTCGTCGGTCAGATCGCCCGGCTCTGCGGCGCGGAACGCGTGATCGGATCGGCGGGCAGCGCCGAGAAAGTCGCCTATCTGACCGGGGAGCTCGGCTTCGACGCGGCATTCGACTACAAGGACGGACCGGTTCTCGAACAACTGGCGAAGGCCGCGCCGGCCGGCATCGACGTCTACTTCGACAACGTGGGCGGCGACCACCTGGACGCCGCCCTGGTCCTGGCCAGGATGGGCGCGCGGTTCGCCCTCTGCGGCAGCATCTCGCAGGCCAACGAGAAGGACCCGCCGGCCGGCCCACGGAACCTGACGCAGGCCATCGCCAAGGGCATCACCCTGCGCGGCTTCCTCGTCGGCGGCCACGCCGACCTCCCGGACGAGTTCACCGCCCGCATGGGCGGCTGGCTGGCAGACGGGAGAATCTCCTACCGGGAGACCGTCGTCAGGGGACTGGAGAACGCACCCGCCGCATTCATCGACATGCTGCGCGGCGCCAACACCGGCAAAATGCTCGTGAGAATCGCTGAATGAAAACACCACGCCCTGCGGGAAGAAAGGGTGAACTCCCTGGATTTTCCTGTCTCCACGGAATTTCCGGTGAAATTGTTCCCCATTTTCTTCCCGCCCGGTATGGTGATCTCCAGGCCCGGACGCCACACAGCTGGCGGGCTGCACACCATGCGCAGTGAATTCTCCACCTGCCCCATTTTCCCTCGGCGTTCAGCCTGCGTCGCATAGACGCTTCCGGCGCTTCCGGCCGAATCCACGCGCCCACCGCGCAAGTTCCACCCCTCCCTTACCGATTCACCAGACAGAAAAACGGAGGACTTCATGTCCAGCACGTCCACGTCCACGTCCACGACCACGACCGCCCCCGTCGCCGTCCCCGTCCCCGAAGAGGTCGGACACCTCTACGACCGCCTCACCGCACTGGACACCGAAGCGGCCGGCGGCAGCCTCCACCTCGGCTACTGGGACGTCGACGACAACGACACCCCGCTCGTGGAAGCGGCCGACCGGCTCACCGACACGATGACCGACCGCCTGCGGATCGACCAGGGACAGCGGGTCCTCGACGTCGGCTGCGGAGTCGGCCAGCCGGCCATGCGGATCGCCCGGCGCACCGGCGCCCACGTCACGGGCATCGCGATCAGCAAGGACCAGATCGCCCGCGCCACCGCCCTCGCCGAGGGCGCCGGCCTGAGCGACCGCGTGGAGTTCCGGCACGCCGACGCCATGGAACTGCCCTTCCCCGACAACTCCTTCGACGCCGCCATCGCCATCGAGTCGATCTTCCACATGCCCGACCGCGGACGGGTCCTCGCCGAGATCCGCCGCGTACTGCGCCCCGGCGGCCGCCTGGTCCTCACCGACTTCTTCGAGCGCGGCCCCATCCCCGCCGAGAAGCAGCCCGCGGTGGACCGGCTGCTGCGCGACTTCATCATGACGCTGGCCCGGCCCGAGGACTACGTGCCCATGCTGCGCGACGCAGGCCTGCGCTTCGTCGAACTCCTCGACATCACCGAGCAGAGCGTGCGACAGACCTTCGAGCAGATGAGCAAGGGCTCCCAGGAGATGCAGACCGTCTTCGACGACGAGGCAGAGGAAAAGTTCAGCCCCGCCTCCATGATCGACGTCGACGAATTCGGCTCCGTCCTGCTGACCGCCCAAAAGCCCCTCTGACCGGGGACGTTCGAACGAGGTGGCGCCGGAGGAGCGCCGGCCCAACCCCGGGCGACGGCGCGGCGCACCTCCGGCGCCACCGCGCACCCACCACCGATGAGGAGCGATATCCCGTGACCGGACCGACCGACGGCGGCATCCCGCCCGCCTTCCCCTTCCCCCGCACCTGCCCCTACCGGCTGCCCGCCGAGTACAACGGCCTCCGCGAGAGCGGGCCCGTGTCGAAGGTGACCCTGCCGACCGGCAAGCCGGCGTGGATCCTGACCCGCTACGACGACGTGCGCAAGGCGCTGCTCGACCCGCACCTCAGCTCCGACCGGGCCGATCCGAACTTCCCGATGCTGGTCGAACTCGCCCGCAGCGACAAGGACTCCACACTGTCCCTGGCGGGCATGGACGCGCCCGAACACACCCGCGCGCGGCGCGCCGTGGTCGGCGAGTTCACCTTCCGCCGGATGGAAGCCCTGCGCCCGCGCGTCCAGGAGATCGTCGATGAGTGCGTCGACGCGATGCTCGCCGGCCCCAACCCGGCCGACCTGGTGAAGACGATGTCCTTCCCGGTGCCGTCCCTGGTCATCTGCGAGCTGCTCGGTGTGTCCGTCGCCGACCGCGACTTCTTCGAGGACCGCACCTCCCGCATGCTCAGCATGACCCTCCCGCCGCTGACCCGGCAGCAGGCGTTCTTCGACCTGCAGACCTACTTGGACGAGCTCGTCACGGCCAAGGAGAAGGTCCCGGGGGACGACCTGCTCAGCCGCCAGATCGCCAAGGGCCGAAAGGACAGCGCGTACGACCACGACGCACTCGTCGACCTGGCGTTCCTGCTGCTGACCGCCGGACACGACACGACCGGAAACATGATCTCGCTGGGCATGCTCGCCCTGATGGAGACGCCCGAGCTGCGGGCGCGCCTCACCGGCGACCCCGGCTCCACGCCGCAGGTCGTCGAGGAACTGCTGCGCTACTTCACCATCACCGACATCATCACCACGCGCGTGGCCAAGGAGGACGTCGAGATCGGCGGGCAGACCATCCGCGCCGGCGAAGGCGTCTTCGCGCTGGGCGGCTCGGCCAACCACGACCCGGACGTCTTCGAGAACCCCGGAACACTGGACGTCGACCGCGGCGCACGCCAGCACCTCGCCTTCGGCCACGGACCGCACCAGTGCCTCGGGCAGAGCCTCGCCCGCATGGAACTGGAGATCGTCTACGACACCCTGCTCCGCCGCATCCCCGGACTCCGGCCGGCCGGCCCCGCTGAAGACCTGCCGCTGAAGAACGACGCGGCCATCTTCGGCCTGCACGAGCTCCCGGTCACCTGGTAGGCGGAGGCGGTGCGCGCCAGGCGGTCATGACGTGGCCATCCGTACGGTGACGCGGGCCGGGCGTCGCGCTCGGAGGGGCGCCGAGGGCGCAGGCTGACACGCTCGCTGAGGAGCGCGCACGAGGTCGTGGCGCCCGGCGCGCAGGGCACTTTCTGTCGGACTCAGGGGCTTGGTGGTGATGCGGATCAGCTGTAGGACCCGCGGCCGCCGGCCGGGAGATCGTCAGCCTGCATCGTCGCGATGTGGACCGTGCGCTCAGCGGGGTGCGGCCTTACCTTGTCGGCCAGGTCCGGCGCTTTGCCGAGTCTCGTTCTCTGTGGCTGCAATTCTGACCGTGTACCTGATCCCCGGCTACGGCTGTGACCCGTGGACGTACTGGTCGGCCCAGGCGCTGATGATGCGGGCGGCTCGCTGTGCTTGCCCTCGGGCGGTCAGGAAATGGTCCGCTCCTTCGAGCGAGACGAAGCTTCGCGGGTGTCGTGCCTCGCGGAAGATCTCCCCGGCGTTGGCGATGTCGACGGTGTTGTCGGTCGGCGAATGCAGGACGAGTAGCGGCAGGTCCAACTCGCCGATCCGGTCCCGCAGGTGAGCACGGCGGACGTCTTCGACGAAGGCGCGCTTGAGGACGAGGGTCCGCCCGCCGACGAACCACTCGTGCGACCCGTCACTGAGCACGCGGTCCACGACGGCGTCGTACTGTCGCTCGACGTGGCTGGGATCGACCGGCGCCCCGATCGTGGCGACCGCGCGGACGCCGGTGGCCTCGGCCGCCGCGGCGAGGACGGCGGCACCTCCCCATGAGTGCCCCACCAGCAGGTCTGCCGGAGTCCCTCGCTCCGCCATCATCGCTGCGGCACGGATCGTGTCCTGGACCTTGACGGTGAAGGAACCGTCCCCCCAGTCGCCGTCGGAGTCCCCGATCCCGAGGTTGTCGAAGCGCAGCATGCCGATCCCCTCGCGTGCCAGCTGCTTGCTGACGCGCGACGCGGCCGGCGAGCCCTTGCCGAGCGTGAATCCGTGCACGAAGATCCCCCAGCCGCGGATCTCGCCGTCCGGCAGGTCGATCGCTCCGGCCAGTTCGGGGCCGACGACGCTCGGGAATCTCACTTTTTCGCTCATGTTGTGATCACCTAGGCAGGGGCTGTTCGTGGAGCAGGGAAGACAAGAGTGCCACCGGCCGGCGCCACGCGCGCACTCCGGGCAGGGGAGCGGCGAGCGTGGTGCCTGCCGTGAGGGCCACGTCAGGCGGTCGGCTTCCGGTCGGAGGACTGCTCGGCGGTGAGCAGTGCGGTGATCTCCTCGGCGAGATGCGGGCCGAGCTCGCCCCAGCCGTCCTTGTAGCCGTAGACGCCGGCCAGGGTACGGGCCTCGTAGTCGCCGTTCATGATCTCGATGTCCGTGGCCGTGATGAGCGCCGGGTGGGCGACTCCGACGGCCGCCGAGACCTTCATCAGCTCCTTGCGGAGGGTGCGCAGGTAGACGGCGGCCCGGGTGGCCTTCGAGGTCGGGTCGAGGCCGCGGGCCAGCCACGGGCTCTGGGTGGCAATGCCGGTGGGGCACTTGTCGGTGTGGCACTTCTGCGCCTGGATGCAGCCGATCGACAGCATCGCCTCACGGGCCACGTTGATCATGTCGGCACCCAGAGCGAAGGCGACCGCGGCGTTCTCGGGCAGGCCGAGCTTGCCGGAGGCGATGAAGGTCAGGTCGTCGGTCAGCCCCCGCTCGGCGAAGACGCCGTAGACCCGGGAGAAGCCCATCCGGAAGGGCAGCGACACCGAGTCGGAGAAGGTGAGCGGCGCCGCCCCGGTGCCGCCCTCGCCGCCGTCGATGGTCACGAAGTCGACACCACGGTCACCACGCGCCATCAGCGTGGCCAGCTCCTGCCAGAACTCCATCTCGCCCACCGCGCTCTTGATCCCGACCGGCAGGCCGGTCTCGGCGGCGAGCAGTTCGACGAAGTCGAGCATCGAGTCGACGTCGTCGAACGCGGTGTGCCGCGACGGGGAAGCGCAGTCCTCGCCGAGCGGGATGCCGCGGATCTCGGCGATTTCCGGGGTCACCTTCGCGCCCGGCAGCATTCCGCCCAGCCCCGGCTTGGCGCCCTGGGAGAGCTTGATCTCTATCGCCTTGACCGGGGCGCCGGCGACCACATCCTTGAGTTTGTCGATGTTGAAGCTGCCGTCCTCGTTGCGGCAGCCGAAGTAGGACGTACCGATTTGAAGGACGAGGTCGCCGCCGTTGCGGTGGTACGGCGAGAGACCGCCCTCGCCCGTGTTGTGCAGGGTGCCCGCCAGCGCCGCCCCCTTGTTGAGCGCCGTGATCGCCGCGCCGGAGAGCGACCCGAAGCTCATCGCCGAGATGTTCACCACGCTCGCCGGCCGGAACGCCTTGGCGCGCCCGCGCGGCCCGCCCAGCACCTTGGCCGACGGCAGTGGGGCCTGCGGGTCGTGCGCGTCGGGCAGCGTGCCGGCGAACGTGCGCTGCTTCAGGTAGGCGTGCCCCTGCGTGTGCTCGACGTCGTTGTCGGTTCCGAACCCGAAGTAGTTGTTCTCCCCCTTCGCCGACGCGTAGATCCAGGTGCGCTGGTCACGACTGAACGGGCGCTCCTCGTCGTTGGAGGTCACTATGTACTGCCGCAGCTCAGGCCCGATCGTCTCCAACAGGTACCGGGCGTGCCCGAGCACGGGGAAGTTCCGGAGCAATGCGTGCTTCTTCTGGACAAGGTCACGAGCGGCCACCAGTGCCAATGCTGTTGCGGTGGCCGTGGCAATGCTCCGGGCGCGCATGAACGTTCCTCTCCTCGATGATCGACTCCATTGTCATGCGGTGGAGTCGTCGTGCAGGGCGTGGGGCGGTGGGCACGACCCAGCGGGCGTCAGCGTCCGTGGGAGGACGCCAAATGATATTAGGGGCTCGCCCGGACAGCGGGTCGCGGGTGGGGCGGTCTTCCCAGTGGTGGTGGTCCAGGAGCGTCGGAACAGGCTATGCACGGTGACGCTCGTACAACACGGCGTAACGTCTGAGCGCCGGCCGGGCCGGGAGGCAAGGGCCGCCGGACGGTCTCGTCGCCAAGACCGCGACCCAAGGAGCCGCGACCCGGCACATCGCCCAAGTCGTTGGTACTTCCTCACGTGTCGCTGCCGACAACCTCGACCGACTCATGGACGACGAGCCACTGGTGCTCGTCACGGACGGTGTGACTCCCGCTCTCCGGACCAGCTGGCTTCCTGGCCAAACCAATGCAGTGGCTGCGTGCGAGTCCCGTGGCTCGACGCGATACGTAGCAGACGGTCCCCGGTTGGTGAAACCGGGACCGTGCAGAGCACATGCGAGGAAGTCGGAGGTGCAACGCAATCCGGGCCATGGTCCGAACGGGACGAACGAAAGGCGCCCGCCAGGCAAAGCCCAGTCCAGGCACCTTTCCGCGGGCGCTTAGAAGAAGCCGCGCTTGTTCGGTGTGCACGACACCAGCAGGTTCTTCGTCTTCTGGTGGTACAGACCTTCTAGCGTTGCTGACCTGCTGAAATGGTGGCTGTGACCGCAGGGGCAGAGCGTTGGTCCGTGCCGGGTCCGGATCTTGACGTCAGCTTGCTGTATGGCCGGGGCTGGGCTGCCGACGCTGTCCTGGAATGCGCCTCCATCGGACCGTCGGTGCCTGGCCGGAAGCAGCGCGGCCTGTGGCGAGCTGGACGTGCATGAGCACGGCGACCCGTCAGGCTGGGCCCGGTGCCTCTTCGGCTTCCATTGGCACCAGGTTGGCGGCGGTGTTGTGGGTGCAGCGGGTTGGCCAGCATCTTTGCAGCTCAGAGGTGGTACGGGTCGGATTGGCGCATGTGCATGTGTCGCCTCCTGTCACCACCTCTGGCAGGGTGCATGCTGACTCAATGCTGATTTGCTGACGTAGCGTCAGGTATACCTGATGACCCGTCATGACACCCTTCGTGTGACGTGGATTGGGGAACAGATGGCCGCGGGTATCGAGCAGCTCTGCAGGCTCGATTTTCGAAGTCGGCTTGCTGTTTAACGTCTTTCTTGAGAATGGCTGGCATCCGGGGGTGTCGCTGGAAGGGGGATGGCTTAGCTGCAGCGCAGTAGTCCCGGCATCTTCCGCTTCCCTGCGGTCTAGGATTGCCTCGTGGCACAGAAGATTGTCACCATTTACACGGACGACCTCACGGGCGAAGAGACTCATGAGGCTGCTACCCACACCTTCGCTCTCAACGGTGTGCCGTACGAGATCGACCTCGGCCCGGACTCCTACGAGCAGATGCTCGAGGCTTTCGGTCCTTTCATCAAGGCAGCCCGGAAGACCGGGAGGGCCAAAGGCCAGGCAGCGAAGCGCTCGGTCAAGGCGGCTGGAGAGGAGAGTGCAAGGATCCGTGCGTGGGCGAAGGAAAACGGCTACGAGGTCAACGACCGCGGCCGAGTGCCTGCTGAAATCCGCGACGCCTACCACAAGGTGCACTGACGGATGTGAAGAGTTAGGGGGCCCCGGTGAGGCCTCTTCGCCGTGCCTACTCGGGGTGCGAGATGCGGCGCCCGTGGGCTTGTTCTGTACGAGTTGCAGGCGACCGTACGGTGCCGCCGCGACAGTGCAAGCGTGGGCCAGAGCCGGTCTGATACCAGTACGCGCAGTCACTTCAGCGACTGGGTGCGGTTCGGCCAGCGCGGCACGGTCGCGCACAACGACCCGGTCGAGCAGGAGAAGGACGTGAAGTTCACCTCGCTGCTGGCCAGCCTGGTGATCTTCCACAACACCCTGGACATCGCGGACGCGGTGCGGCAGCTGCAAGCCGAGGGCCACGTGATCGACCCGCTGGACCTGGCACAGATCTCGCCGTACCTGACCGAGCACATCAACCGGTTCGGCGCCTACTCCACCCACGAGCTCGGGATCACCCCGGAGGACTACGACACCCGCCTCGACGTCGACTTCAGCGTACTGGAGGACGACCAGGTCCCGGCTGCGGCATGACCAGGCGCCCGGCATCCGTTGTGCCGTTACCGGAGCCGCTCGCGTCCTGGGTCTGCGACAGGAGCGGGAGGGCAATCCTTCATGACCGTGGGAAAGAGTGGGGATACCTGTCTGGTGCTGACACCACTGGATGCCGAGGATGGATAGATGCCGAACGCCGATACACCAGCCCTATCGGGAAACGCGGACGAGTCGGTTGCTGGCTCAGCTACCCCCAACTCCCCTCGGGCAGCGGCTGTCACTGGGGTAGCGCTGGCCTGCGGAGCCTTCGCAACGTACGCCATATCGCTGTCCGTTGAAAAGGCGCCATGGCCATGGTGGATGCAGATCCCAATCCAAAGCGCAGGCATGTTCGCACTGGCTGCCGGGATCGTCATACTGTTACGGCGGCCGCGTGCGGGCGGTATCGGTACTCTGCTGGTCGCATACGGGTTGACGTGGTATATCGGCGATCTGCAATTCAGTGAACACCGGGTGTTGTACGCGGTTGGTTTTTGCCTGTTCTTCTTTAACGCCGCAGTCATGGCCCAGATCGTTCTGAGCTTTCCCTCGGGCCGACTGCGGGACCCCATCGCAACTCTGGTCGTCACCGGTCTCTACGGTGTCATTCTGATCACTCAGACCGTCCGATACTTCGTCGAAGAGTCGCCACCCCCACAAGTCTGGGGCGACCCAAATGCGGGCACCTACTCGCCGTGGGCCACAGTTGGAACGGCAGCTGGCATGGTCCTCTGTGCCACCGTTTTCGTGCTGCTGGTTCGCCGTTGGCGGTCAGCGAGTCCACCGATGCGCAGGAATGCTACGCCGGTCTGGTTCTCCGCTACTCTGGCTACTGTGATCGTTGGGGGCTTTCTGATTGTCGCGCTGACACACGCCCCCGCTCCTTTGAATCACATCCTCCTTTTCGGTTATGCCACGTCTGTACTTCTTGTTCCCGTTGCCAGTCAGGTTGGCGCACTTCGGGAATGGGTTGGCCGAGTCAACGCTTTTGAACGACTGGTTGACTTCGAGCAGGCGGAAAGCGATGGATACCGGGAGCTTCTGGCCAAGTGGCTGGGCGACCCGAGCATCGAGATTCACCCATGGCTCCCCAGCGAAGAACGATACGCAAACTCGCTGGGCGAAACCATCGGCTTACCCGCAGATCCGAGTCGCGTGACGTTTCTGGAATGGGGTGGTCGGCCGCTCGGCGCCCTCATTCATGATTCGTTTCTGGCCGGCGCCCCGCAGCTAAGGTCGGTAGCGACCGTAACCAGAATTGTCCTAGAGAGGGCGGCCCTCCAAGCGGAATTGCGTAGAAATTTAGACCAGCTACAGGAAGCCAGTCAGACGCTGATCGACCAGGAGATTGAGCGACGCAAGGATCTCCAGATCGAGCTCCATGACGGCGGGCAGAATGAAGTGATCGGCCTTCTAAGCATCCTCGCCGACCTCAGACGTCGGCTGGGAACCCAGTTGACCCCTGGCGTGACCGAGCTGCTAGAGGAGGGAGTAGCCATGTCGAAGCAGTTGCAGCGCCAGATCAAGGATGTCGCGTTCAAGCTCTCGCCGCCGACACTTGAGGAGTTTGGTCTGCGCGCTGGCGTCATGTCGTTGCGTGATCGGCTGCGGCTTCCAGTGCATGTGGACATCCCCGAAACGCGCTGGCCAAAGCGAGTCGAGTATATCGCGTACGGGGTCGTCAGTGAAGCAGTGCGTAATGCCATGACCCATGCGCAAGCCCGGACGATTCGCGTCATCGCCACTCATCAACACGATCGGCTCATTGTGGAGATCGTTGATGATGGCCTCGGGGGCGCGAACTCATCCAAGTCCCCGGGTGTCGGAATTCAGCGGGTGGAAAAACTGGTGACCGTGCTAGGGGGAAAGTTGTCCATTGATAGTCCACTGGGTGTGGGCACGCACGTGAAGGCGGAACTGCCATGCACATCATGATCTCTGACGATGCGCGCCTACTCCACGATACGCTTGCACCACGGCTACGGGAACACGGAGTTCGAGTAAGCAGCGCCAGGTCCATCAAAGAGACGCTCGGACAGCTTGAGCAAGGTGTCGCTCCCGACGTGATTCTGCTGGACATCAACTTTTCTCGTTCCGGCGAAGAATCGTTCGGCGGACTGAGGGTCGCACGGACAATCCGGCGCGGTTTCCCCGGAATTGCACTGATCGCCCTCTCTCAGCACGACGAAATGCGCATCGCATTGGAAATGATGAGGATCGGGCAACAGGGGGGCCGGGTCGGATATCTCCTCAAAGACAAAGTCGCCGACGTCGCGGAACTATTGGAATGCGCAGAAACGGTCAGGGCCGGAGGTATCTGCATCGACGCAGAGCTGCAAGGTTTGGCAGGTCGTGGAGGCAGACTGACTCATAAGCAGCGAGAGGTCGCCGAGCTGATCGTACGAGGACGGACGAATAAGGGAATAGGTGAGGAACTGAGGATGGCCGAGGGAACGGTTGATCGGCACATCGGGGCCATCAGGAGAGCTTACGAGCTTCCCTCGCCTGACCAGGAACGGGAACTGAAAATGAACATCCGAGTCCTGATCGTCCTTGCGTACCTCAGCGACAACACAAGGCACAGTGATCCCGAATAGCCCAAGAGGCTCACGGTTACCCTCAACATATAGGAGTAGCGCAGCCGTGCCCCGGGGATACAGGGAAAGCCCTCACTCCGGTTGATGTGCATCCAGGTTCCTCCCATATTCAAACGTGAGGCCCCGAGCGACCATTGAATCAGCCCGCTTCTGCGGGACTCGAACAGTCAGAAAGGTTCACGATGAGCTACCAGTACACCGGGCAGATGGCTCCTCCGCCTCCGCCTCCGCCGACGGTCACCGGCCAGCTGGTAAACGATGTTCGCCCGGTCGGTGCCGCCAGTGGCACCGGCGCGGCGGTCGCGCAGACGGCAGCGGTCATATTGGGGCAGCTTGCATGGCGGGCCCTGACTGGCAAGTGACAACAGAGAGCCTGTCGAACGAAGGCGGGCATCAATGAAGGGGCCGGCCGGGGCTGCAGCAAGCCCCGGCCGGCCTCGCCGCTTCGTCCCCACCTGCTCTCTCGGCCAAGTAGGTTCAGATGGGGGCAGCGTGCCCCTGTCCATAGCGGACAGCAACGCCGCTGGTTCTCACAAATGACCATCTGTGAGAGTTCTGCGAGAGCCCCCGGAGCGATCACGTTTCCGCAGGTCGCCACTCGCAAAAGTCCTATCGAAACCGGCGCGTTGGGCGAGGCACTTCTGAGAGGCTGCCCGCCATGGATTTGACGCCCGATCAGGCCGCATTGGCGGTAGAACGTCACGACTGCCCGAACTGTGACGCGCCCGCCGGCAGCGCCCGCCGCACCCGGGGCGGCAAGACCGCCGCGAAGTACCACACCGCCCGCTTCGCCCTCGTCCCCGCGCTCCGCGAGGAGCTCGAAGTGCCGGTGCCCGCCGACCGGGCCGCGCGTGGAAGCAGGGCCCCGCGCTTGCGGTGATCCCCGCGCCTCGCACCGAGCGGCCGGTGAGGATCGGGTACGCCAGGACCTCGACTGCCCGCCAGGAGCTGGCGAGCCAGCTCGAAGCCCTCCGCCGGGCGGAGTGCCACAAGATTTTCTTCCGCCACGACAGCGAGCGCCTTCTCCAACTGGCCGCCAACTGGCGTGAGGCAGCACTGGAACTCGGCGAATTCGCCCCACCACGCCCCACCCTGAGGCTCGTCCACATCACGACGCCGTCCTCGTAGCTCACCACTCCAGACCAAGATCAACTGCTTAGCGTTAATGGCTGTACCGCTGGTCCCCAAGGCCGGACCAGGGTGACGATGCCGGCCGGGACGAGTAGCCACCCCACCGCAGAGCGACCCTGGAGGCGTGGCCCGCATCCGCTTCTGCGACTCGTGTGGGGCCCGGCTGCCGAGGGGCTCCTCGGCCCGGCGCCGGTACTGCGACGACGTATGCCCGGCCCAGGCATACCGGGACCGCAAGCGCGCCGACCACGCCTTCGGGCTCGGGCTGATGCTCGGCGAGCCGGAGTGGATCGGCGACGAGGGCATGATCCGGCTGCTGACCTGCCCCGGTCCCCTGGCGGATCTCGGTCGGGGCCTGCCGCAGGGCTAGGAGATCGCTGACGGTGATGTCGATCTTCGCGATGCGGGCATCTCCTGCCAGCCGCGGTGGTCAGCTGCTGCGGCGCGGTGCAGGGTGGAGGCATGGGCTCCCAGCTGCAGCCTGCTGGTCTACGGCAGCCCTGGCGATCGAGCCGTGCGCTGCTAGTGATCCCTGTCGCGCTCATCGTGGTGATCACAGTGGCGGACATTCGCTCTCCTGCGGACATTCATCTGGGACCGGCGCTGGCCATCGCGCCCGCGATCGCCGCAGCGTTCGCCGGCCCCTTGGTGACCGGGCTCATCGGCGGGCTCGCCGTGGCAGCCCAGGTGATCATCGCGGTGTTTCACGGCGGCCTGGCCACCACGAACCACATAGTGCAGATCACCACTCTCGCGCTGCTGACGGTTCTGGTCGTGTTTCTGTCTGCCGTGCGCGAGCGGCGTAGCGCCCAGCTGGCTCAGGTGCGGTCGGTGGCCGAGGCGGCGCAGCATGTCCTGCTGTGGCCGCTGCCGGACAAGATCGGCCCGCTGAAGATCGCCTGTCTGTATCTGGCGGCCGAGGATGAGGCGCAGATCGGCGGTGACCTGTACGCGGCCACCCGATGCGACGGCGCGGTGCGCGTGATGATCGGGGACGTACGAGGCAAGGGCCTGCCCGCCATCGGTGAGGCCGCCCTCCTGCTCGGGGCCTTCCGTGAAGCCGCCTATCAGCACCGCTCCCTTCCGGAGCTGGCCGCCGCCCTGGAGCAGAGCGTGGCCCGCTACCTGGCCGACTTCGAGCAGGCGGAGGAGCCCGGGGAGAGCTTCGCCACTGCGCTGCTGCTGGAGATCCCCGACCGGGACCAGATCACCCAGATGACCAGCTGCGGGCACCCTCCCCCGCTGCTGCTCAGCCGCGGCAGCGCCGTCACCACCCCGAGCCTGCACCCCGCACCGCCACTGGGGCTCGGCGGCCTTGGACAAACGAACTACACGGTGGACGTGTTCTCCTTCGAGCCCGGCGACACCCTCCTGCTCTACACCGACGGTGTGATCGAGGCACGCGACGGTGACGGCGGCTTCTACCCGTTCGAGAGGCGGGCCGCGCAGTGGACCGAAGCCAGCCCCGCCTCGCTGCTGCACCACATCCGCAGTGACCTGCTCGCGCATGCCGGCGGACGTCTCGACGACGACGCTGCCCTCATTGCACTCCACCGCACCACGGCAGCCCACCGGGGCCGCCGCCCGGGGCGAATCATCCATGCCGACGGGTTCCGTCATCGCGCTGATTCGTGATCAGGGCTCTCGGTTGGGTGCCGGGACGGACGGGG
Organism: Streptomyces sp. 2323.1; assembly: GCF_900221035.1. NCBI lineage: Bacteria > Bacillati > Actinomycetota > Actinomycetes > Kitasatosporales > Streptomycetaceae > Streptomyces > Streptomyces sp. 2323.1. The sequence continues at coordinate 7,746,313 of NZ_LT907981.1, forward strand.
CCCAACGTGACCGGCCGGTCCGGCAGCCTCGTGGCCGGGCGGGCGTGGAGGCTGCCGGCCGGTGCCGCGTGGAGCGGCGGGGGGATGTGACCGCGCCACGCCTGCATGGTGGGTTCAACGCTTGGGCGGTGACGAGGTCACCCATCGTCGAGCCAGAGCCGTCTCGGCGGTCTGGTCGTCGATCAGCAGTCCGAACTCCAGCAGGGCGATGTGTTGGACGTCGCCGGGGGCCAGTGGGTGGTCGTCGCGGCGACGGTCGTAGGAGTGTTCGGCGGCGCCTTGCGCGAGCAGGTGTTCGCATTTCTTCGGTGGGGAGCTGGTCGCTGGCGAAGGCGGTCAGGACCTGCCGCCACCCCCGGCCATCAGGCCGCGCTCCACGGCTGCGGCACGGTGAACGCGAGTGCGTGGCCGGCTGCGTCGTCTTCCTCCGCACCATGATCACCGCCGCACAGGCCGAAGGGCCCGACCTGGCCTTCGGCGTGTGCGCCGAGCAGCGGTGCGCCGCCTTTCAACCTTTGTGCCCCGGGGAGCAACGGTCGGCTCCTTTCAACTGGGCCCCAGTGACATCTGACGTCCAACCCCACTGACATCCGGATGTCCAACGGCACTCATGCATGCACCACGTCCGGCTAACCTCGCCCCTCGATGCAAGGTCACGCTGACCTATGCAAGATCGCATGCAGCTTAGAGCTGACATATGCAACGCCAACCCGTATCGGACAATCCCCACCCCATCGGAGGCCACCCCCATCCCAGCCCTTTAGCGCGGTAGACCAGGACCAACAGCGGTCAAACTGGCCGCCTCCAACAAGGCCCCTTGCTCAAACAGTCGCAGCTCAGAGCACTGTTGCCCCCCAAGGCGCCCCTGATTCCCAAGCTCAGAACGCGGGTTCGATTCCCGTCACCCGCTCCACTAGAAAGCCCCAGGCCACCAGTGGCCCGGGGCTTCTTTGTTGTCCGGCGCTCGTGCTCAGCACCGGAACCACCCAGGTGGGGGCCGGCTCTCTCATGAGGCCCGGGGCGCAGCGAGGTCGGGCGGGTGCCGGGCTCGCGCCGTCGTCAACGGGTCTGCGCCCACACCACCAGCAAGCCCACTACAGCAGTGCCTGCCCCGTAGCACGCACCCCGAAGAAACTGGTCGGCCGCGATCCGCCGGCGCCGTGAGATCCACCGCGCGGAACCACGCGCCGTCCGGCCGCAGCGCACCCCGGCGGCGGACAGCCGTCGTCCGATGGCCTCCCATCGCCCCGGAGAGGTCGTTTTCTCCATGGAGCACCCCGACCGGGCGCGCCGTACTTTCATGGCGGTTGCACCTGCTTCCTTCGCCTTGTGGTTCTCTCTGGGCAGCCAGGCGTTCCCGCTCGGTGCCGTCCTGGCCTTAGTGACTGCGGTCGGCGTTCTTGTGCGGTCACGCCGGGGTCCGTATGTACTGGAAGGGCGAGAGTTACCTCCCGGCAAGGACCGGGGCCGGGTGCACCGCCTGCGCGGGGCGGAGCAGTTGGAAGGTGACCCGGCCGTCGGCGTCGAGGCGGGCGCCGTGAACGGCGGGTTCGGGAAGACTGTTGTAGTGAAAGGGGGTGGAGAAGTAGTAGGCGCCGGTGTCCGGGACGACGACGATGTCACCGGCGTCGAGGAGGGGCAGGGTACGGTTGCGTGCTAGCAGGTCACCGGCGAAGCAGCACGGGCCTGCGATGTCCTGCGGCACGGGCGGGCTGTGCTTGGTGCGGCCGTGAGGGTCGTGGGCTTCGATCCGCAACGGCCATGCGTCGGGGGCGAACACGGTCCGCGTGGCGACCTGGGCGCCGGCGTGGGTGATCGCGATGGGACGGCCGCCGACGGTCTTGGTGTACTCGACGTACGCGGCGGTAAACCCGTTCTTGGCCAGGACGGAGCGTCCGAATTCGGTGACGATCTCGTACTCGCCGGAGAACAGGGCAGGCGCGTGGTCGCGCAGATGGGCCGCGTAGGTGTCGAAGCCGGGGGTCGTCTCGTCGCTGCCGAAATTGACCGGGAGACCTCCCCCGATGTCGATGCCGGTCACCTGTCCACGGCCGAGGTAGTCGTTGATCTCCTCGGCGAAGGCCACGGCCTTCGCGATGCCCCGGGCGATCAGGTCCAGGGAGCAGCCCTGCGAGCCGACGTGCGTGTGCACCCAGGTGAGCCAGGGACGGTCGCGGTACGCCTGAAGCAGCCGCTGTCGATTGCCTTCGTCCTCCAGGGGAATGCCGAACTTCGACGTCGCGGTGGCCGTGCTCATCGCGGTGATCGAGCCGGCGCCTACCTGGGGGTTGATGCGCACGCCGATCCGCGAGTCGGAGCGGCGGGTCGCCAGGATCTCGTCCAGCCTCGAAAGTTCTTGGAAGCTGTCCGCGTTCACCGCGACCCCCAGGCTCAGTGCCTGGACCAGTTCCGCCCGGGTCTTGGCCGGGGAGTCGAACACCATGCGTGCGGGTTCGAAGCCCGCGTCCAGCGCCTGGGCGAGCTCGCCGGCACTGGCGACTTCGCAGCCCATGCCGCTCAGGCGCAGTTCTTGGAGTACGGGAACCAGACAGTTCGCCTTGGCCGCGAACGCGTGCAGGACCCGGAGCGAGTCAGGAAATGCACTCCGCAGGGACGTGACGGTCTCGTTGACGCCGTCGAGGTCGATGAACCCGGCCAGTACGGCCGTCTCGGGTTCCAGGAGGCCCTGCTCTACGGCTGCCCGCAGAATTCGCTCACGCCGGTCCTTGCCATAAGCACTCATCGTGCACCTTCCCTGAGCCGAGATTCTCGACCACCCACGGATGCTGTTGGGCGGGCCACCAGACTCTCGTCGAAACGATGCCAGTGTCTTCGTCGGGAGTACCGGTATTCCGCTGCGCGGTTCTCGCCGTGGCGCGAACCCCGGGCCGTGGCACCGCCACCGTTGTGCTGGTGCACGAAGACGCCACCTTCTTTTCGTAGAGGCGCCCCAAGTGCTCACGCCTCCCGGCCGCCGCGGTCGAGCAGGCGCAGTTGCAGTTGGGCGAGCAGTCGGGCGTCGGGACTGCGCAGGTTGAGCCCGGATACCTTGGTGAGCCGGTTGATCCGGTGCCTCAGGCTATTTGCGTGCACACCCAGCGCCTTGGCGGTGGCCGGCACGTGACCGAAGTGGTCGAGGTATGCCCGCAGGGTCTCCACCATGGTGCCCCCGCCGTGCCCGGCGTCGAATGCCACCAGGCGTGCCACCGGAGTCTCCGATGCCAGGGCCAGCCCCGTCAGCGCGTCCATGATCTGGTTCAGGGCGACCGTCTCGGCCACCTCGCGTGCGAACCCGACGGCGCGGTGCTCTCCCGTCGAGAGCAGGGCTCTCAGCGCCAGGTCGGCCGACCGACGGGACTCAGGCAGATCCGCCAAGGTTTCGGCCACCGATCCCAGGCCGATTCTCGTTCCCGGACCGAACGCGTCGGTCACCTGCCGGACCAGTGAATTGCCCAGTTGTGAAACCTGTTCGACGGCCCGCTGCCTGTCCTGGTGCAGCGCGCCCAGCAGCACCAAGGCCCCCTGTTCAACCGGCAGCACCACCGATTTGAGGTCGTGCGCGCCGCAACGCACCGCCAGCAGGCCGTGCAGCTTTCCGGTTTCGTCACCCTTCCGGGAGCCTCCGGGGCGTACCGCCAGGACAGCGCAGTGTCCATGCGGCGGAATCCCGGCGCGTTCGGCGAGCATGTCGGCGGACCCCCGCCCGTCGAGCAGCGCACGGGCCGCATCCTCGACCAACCGGGCGTGTGTCCGGTGCGACCGGTGGTGAACCAGGTGTGCAGCGGCCACCCGCGCCGCCGACCGCAGTGCGTCGGATGCACGCGGCGCGAGGTCACTGCCTGCGGCAGCCACCCAGATCGACCCCAAGACCTCCCCACCCGCTCGGACGGCCACCACCAGTCGTTCGGGGTTCTCCCCGTGCGCCGGCCGGTGGATGACGTCCCCTGTACCCCACAACGCCCGGAAGAACCCGGCCTCCTGCATCGCGGAGACTCGCCACTCCGGTACCCGACGGCCGAGGATCGTCAGTCGGCGCAACTCGTCCACGTCCTCCTTCGTCGACGAGTACGCCAGAACCCGGGACTCCACGTCCTCGATCGTCACCGCGCCGCCGACCAACACCGCCACCGCGTCGGCCAGCCCGTTCAGGTCGCCCAACGTCACAGCCGCCACAGCCGGATCGGCGGGAACTCCGGACAGGACCAGGCCCGCCCGCAGCGCCCCGACCAACTCCGTCCAGCCGAACCATGCCGTCCGGAAAAGCAGCGCAGTACCGGCGTCCTCGGCGGCCGCCCGCAACGCTTCAGGGGGCCGGCCCGACCTGCCCTGCCCGAAGACCACCGCGACCGCTCGCGATCCGGCCGCATCGCGCACGACGTCGACGGCGGCAGCCGACTGCGGATCGACGCCCACCGCCAGCAACACCTGCCCCGGCGGCAGCCCCGGCTCCAGCGAGTCCAGCACCGCTACTCCCTCGACCACGGCTCCCAGGCCACGTGGAGCGACGCACAACTCCATCGCACCGGCGCCCATCACCGACAGCAGACTCTCCAGCGTCGGTTCCGATGCGGCGGCGTGCCCCTGTTCGGGTAATCCGTCCCGCGCCATCCGGTCCCCCTCGCGTCAGCGCGTCATGTGACGGTGAGTGTAGGAGCTGTCACGAGAATGACGCGAGACGCGTGCACGGGTACGGCTACTGCGCCAGCCATACGCGCTATTTCTGGGGACTTCGGCTGCACCTGCTGTGCACGCTGGGCGGGCTGCCGATCGCGTTCGCGCTGACCGGGGCGAAGGCCGAGGAACGCGAGACGCTCCTCGACATCTTCGCCACCGAACCGACGCTGGTCACCGACCGGCCACCCGGCCAGACGCTGATCGGCGACAACAACTACTTCGGCCGCGAATTCGAGTCGCAACTGGCGGACTTGAACATCGCGCTGCTGCTGCCGGCCCGCAAGGGCGAGGCCGAGCGGGTCGGATCACAGTTGTTCAAGCCGTTGCGGCAGGTCATCGAGTCGATCAACGAGACCCAAGGGCCAGCTCCACCTCGAACGGCATCGCGGCCGAACTCCCAATGGTGTGGTTGTCCGCGTGCTCCAGCGAGTACTCGCGCTGACCGCATACGACCACTGACGGCTTGAATCGATCAACTACGGTTCCGCCATGACGACTACGGAGCCCCGCCTCGATCTTCGGCCCCCCGGCCTGAACGCCGACGAGAAGACCACCCTGCTGACCTTCCTGGACTATCTGCGCGAGTCCGTCCTTGCGAAGGCGGACGGCATCCCGGAGCCGGCGGTCCGCACGACCGGCGTCCCTTCCGGGACCAGCCTGCTCCAGTTGCTCAAGCACCTGAAGGCCGTCGAGCTCAACCGGTTCGTCTGGGCCTACACCGGCGCCGACAGCGAGCGCTGGGAGGACGAGGGTGCGGTGTCCGCCGACGACACCGCGTCGGACTTGGCGGACGCCTATCGCGAGGCGATCGCCCAGGCCAACGAAGTCGCCCTCGCCTGCACCGACCTGGACCGCCCCGGCGCCCGCTCGTTGCGCGAGACCCCGCCGCCGTCGATGCGCTGGGGTGCTGGTCCACATGATCGAGGAGACCGCCCGGCACGCCGGTCACGCGGACATCCTGCGCGAGCAGATCGATGGCTCGATCGGGCGGTGATGCGAGTGCGGTCAGTCAGGTGCGATCGCACCGATCACCAGTCATGCGAGCCCTTAGCTAGGTGCGCAGCATGGACACGAGTGGCAACCGTTTGTGAGAGTGGCGCTGCGCTGAACTCGCCGCCTTGGTTGTAGACTTCCGAAGCCCATTGCATGTATGTCTGAACTCCTTGCGCGCTGGTCATCCTGACGACCTGTCCGGCGAGCTCGGCTGGTTCTCACCTGGTCAGCACGTCTTGCGGTACGGGATGTCAGGGATAAGAGTTTTCCATTCCTGTTCGGTGAGAGGGCCTGACCTGGTGCAGAGATCTCGGATCAACCGCGCAGGGGCAATGGTGTCGGTGAAGAAACTGCCATGCTGATCCACACTGGTCAGCGTCGAGCCGTCGGGAGAGAACGCCAGGGCGACGATCTCGGTGAGGGGCCCCACGGGTGGGACGCCCAGCTCGCTACCGGTGCGGCTGTCCCACACCTTGGTCTGGTAGCCGAGTCCGGACTGGTGCACGGTGGCGAAGAGTCGGCCGTCAGGTGAGACGGCGGTCGCTCGTTCCGGCGCGGTCAAGGGAGGGCTCACGGGACCGGTGCGCAGGTCTTCCCCTGTGGGCCGGAGCGTCTGAGCGTCCCAGAGCCGGACGTAGGACCGGAATCCACGGGGGTAGGTGTAGAGCACCGTCCCGTCGTCGCTGACGGAGTCCACTTCCAGGTTCGGGGCGCCCTTGGTGACGACCCTGCCGGAGGGGAACGCGACCCTGCCGAAGTTCGGGGCGGCGATCACGCTCTTGCCGTCTGGAAGGAAGAAGACGGCCCCTCCGTTATCCGGGTAGCCGAGGTCGGCGCGCAGCTGACGGGTCTGGCGCATGGTGGTCAGATCCCAGAAGGTGAGAACGTTGGTGCCGTTTAGTGTCACGGTTTGGACGGCGAGTGCCTTGTCGTCCGGTGAGAACGCGAACGCCGTAGTTGTTCCGCTGCGCTGGTCCTTCCTGAGGATGGGCAGGCTTCCGAGCCTTGATCCCTTCTTCCCGCCCGTGTCCCAGATCTCGATCGTCGTACCGGCGAGCACAGCGAGCCGACGCCCGTCGCGGCTGAGCTGGATCTCCTCCACGGCGTATCCCGTGTCCTCCGCGCGCGAGGTCACGGTGAAACGCTTGGTTCGTGAAGGCAGGGACCAGATTTCGATGTCGTTGCCGAGGTTGCGCGCAAGGGTGCGCCGATCGGAACTCACCACCCCCTCTTGAGTGAACCCAACATTCTCCTTGGGGGGTTTGGTGAACGCTCTCACGTCGAGCGACCGGACGACGCCATCGGTTCCGGCGCATCGGAGTTGCGAGTCGTCGGCCGTGAAACGCAGGGCCGTCCCGGGGTAGCACTCGCTCTGGGTGGTCGAGTAGCGCATGACAGGTCCCGAACTCGTCACCGACACCTCCCAGACGAGGCCGTTCTGCGCGATGTACCTGCCGTCGTGACTGAAATAAAGGGGATAGTCCGTGGGGTCCTCAGCGCCCTTGAGTTCGATGCTGGTGTATTTTCCAGTGCGGTCGAAGAAGCTGATTCTTCCGCCCTCGGCTGTCAGGGCAGCGAGTTTGCCGTCCGGACTGAACACCACAGGGCCGTGGATGTCGCTGGCCTTGAGCCCGAAGTAGGGGACGGGGACGGGCAACTGCTTCTTGGTCCGCAAGTCGATCCAGGTGAAGGGCTTTCCCCCGCTGCCGGGCAGGGAAAGTACTCGTTCATCCGGAGAGAACGAAGAGTCTCTGAAGAAAGCGGATGCACGGGGGCTCAAAGTGATGATCTTGCGGGCGGTGCGGCTGTCCCAGACGGTCAGTGTGGTCTTTAGGTCCGAGTCGTTCGTCTGGACCATCAGGTAGGTGCCTAGAGGGCTGATCGCCATCGCCGGCCAGTGTTCGCCGTCCTGCTTGGCGGTGGGGTAGGCGTGCGCGTGGCGTTGGCGGGCGCTGGAGACGTCGAGCAGGCGGGTGTATCCGTCGTCGGTACTCACGGCAGCCGTCTTGCCGTCGTCGGAAAGGTCCACCTGGTGGACCTTGGCCGGAGCGGTGTAGGAACTGATCTTCTTGCGGGTCTGGACGTTCCAGAACTCCACGCGGGTGCCTCCGGCAGCCGCGAAGGTCTGCCCGGTGCTGTCCAGATCGGACTCCGTCGCTACGAAGCCGGGGAGCTTGAGCGCATCGTCTTCCTGCTGGTCGTGCAGGGCGAGCAGGGCCGACCACGACTCGGGGGTGCTGGCAAGACTTGCCGAAGCTACCGCCAGCCGCCGACCGAGCTGGGGATCGGTGCGGCGAACCGACTGGGCGACCCCGGCCACCTGTGCGGACGCCGCACGGTCACGCTGGCCGATGACGGTCTGCCGCTGGCCGAACGCGACGCCGGTGGCGACCAGGGCGAGTACCAGCATTCCGACGAGAGTGATGTTGATGCGTCGGGTGCGGCGCAGGGCTGACTGCTGATGCTGCCGGCTGGCTTCCAGGAGCGAGGTGATGTCGGTCGGGAGAGAGCGTTGATCTGCCCATTCCTCTCCTTCTGCGAGGAGGGAGCCGTCCAGTAGGTCGCCGGGAATGCCGCTGTGCTCGTGTCGGTCTTGCTGTTCGGTGGCGCGCTGGAGCCAGACCTGGAACTGGTGGTCCTTGGCGACCCAGTCACGCAGGTCGGCCCAGCCGCGGATGAGAGCGTCGTGGATGAGCTCCGCTGCCGGTTCACCGGAGGCCGCGTCGGGAGGTGTGGTGGTGCCGGTGATGATGATGCGGAAGCGAGTGAGTGCCTCTAGTACGTCGTCGAAGACGATGTCGGCATCTGGTCCGCTGAAGCTGTGGCCGATCGCCAGGGCACGGAGCCGGGTGAGGGGAACGGGCCGACGGGTCGCGGGGACGCCGTTGCCTTCGTCGGCGGGCCGGACAAGTGCGGTGAGGATCTGTTGCGCGATGGGACGTTGCTCGGCGGTCAGTTGGCCGAGGGCGCGGTTGCACCAAGTCGTCAGACTGCCGGTGACCTTGCCGATCTTCTCGTAAGCCGCATGGGTGAGTTGGCCGTCCTCACGGCGACGGCGTACCCATAACTGGCGCAGGGCCAGTTCCAGCGGTGGGAGCAGCGTGACCGGCGCCTGCCGGGCGAACGGGTCGACGGCCAGGACGTCGTCGACGATCCGGTCTGCCAGGCCGGCCTCGAGCGGTAGGCCCAGGGCCGCGGCGGGTCGAGCGATGATCGCCAGCAGCTCGGAGCGGCTCAGCGTCGCGGGGACGTTGCACAGTCCGGGGAGGACGGTGTTCATCAAGTCCGGGGCGAGGGCGTCGAGCGGGGCGTAGAAGTCGTTGCGCATGACCAGGAGCACGGTGACAGGGGCATGGGAAGCGCCCAGCTCCACGAGCTGTTCCACGGCCCTGAGACGCCCGTCATCTGCACGTCGGTACGGGTTGGGGACCGGCTGGGTGAGAAGTTCCTCGAACTGGTCGATAACCAGCAGCAGACGGTCGTGGTCGGGCTCGGCAGCGAGGCGGGCCTCGGCCGCGGCCACCAGGCCGTCGCTGGCCGCACCGGGCAGGCCCTGGCCCCCGATCTCCGTGAGTAGGTCCTGGCCAGGTCGGGCACACACGGGCAGCCAACGGTCGCTGCCCGGTATCGCTCCCTTAGCCAGGGCGGGCAGGACACCCGCGTTGATCAGCGATGTCTTCCCCGCTCCGGAGGGGCCCAGCAGCATCAGCATCCGCCGGGCCCCACCCAGCGCCGTCAGCACCCGCTCCACGGCGGCCTCCCGGCCGTGGAACCAGTCGGCGTGCCGGGCTGTGAAGGACTCCAGCCCCAGATAAGGGCAGGCCTGGTGCTCGGCCAGCTGGGGCTGGATCTCTCGCAGTACTTCGGCCGGGGTGGCGTACGCGGTGCCCAGCCCTTTCAGGTGGGCGTCGGGGGAGGCGATGGCAGTAACCATGCCGATCACCAGGCCGGTCATCTCGTCCACCACAGGCCCGCCGCTGAACCCGGTCGTCAGGTCGTTGGCCTTCGACAGCTGAAGCAGCCGTCCCGCACCGTTGTCCCCTGGCAGCAGGTTGCCGGCCTCGCCGTACCCGAAATGACCGCCTCTCGGCGCCTGGGTAGGAAAACCGAACGAGCAGACTCGGTGCCCCCGGCACCCCGCGCTCGCACCCACAGCCATGCCCTGGGCCCCCGCCGGAACTGAGTCAAGGCGGAGAACGGCGACATCCTCGGCTTCCGGTGCCCGCCACTGCTCAGCCACCACATCGGCCATCACCCGCGGTGCGTCTGGCAGACGCGGGAAGAGCACCTCCACCCGACCGCCCGGGTACTGCCCGGCGGCGTGCACGACATGCGCACAGGTGAAGCCGGTGTCCTCCCCAGCCAGGAAGCCTGCCCCAGCAACACCGCCGTCCGACGCAAGTACCTGGAATACCGACTCGGGCACCGAAGGCTCACCCGCCCCGGCAAGGTTGCTCTCCGGTACACCCTCCATCGCGCCTCCACCACGGCCTGCCGCAGACTCGTCTCCCGCCATCGTCCCCGCATTCTTCACGGGGCGTCCTGCCCGGATCCACCGCTCTCCCACACGACGCGGACTTTCAGATGGACGGCTACCTCGCCGGTGGTGATGACCGCCCCGGCCTTCGCCGACAGATTCACCCCGAACTCCACCTCCACCTCCCGCGAACCCGCCTGTTGCAGCTGGTCCAGCACTGCCCGCGCTGTCTCCCGCACCGGAACCAGAGACTGCTGCAATGTCCTAGGCAGCTCACGTACCGCGTCACCGACCCGGCCCGCCTTCACCGGCCCGTCGAACTCCGGTGCGCCTTCCACCTCTTCCAGCAGAATCGCCCCGCCGCCTTCCAGCGGCATCCGCGCAAGACTCGGCATCGGCCCACCTCCATGGAGAGTCCAGAATCGATCTCAGCTACTCAACCGGAATAACGGTCCCATAGACCCGTGGTTTCACCGGCAACCCGAGGACCACTACATACGGACCGGGCGGCTCCGCAGAACCGCCAACGGGCACAGAAGCTGCACTCGCTGACGGCGGGTGCCTGATCACCTCGGCTTGCCGCATCGCGGCACCCCACAGCTCATCCGGCGCGGTCAGCACCCCTTGCTCGGCCACCGGCCCATCGGTCACCTTCAAGCCCCTCGTCGCGCACACGACTACGGTTAACTCGACGCAAATGAAGGGGACTTCGGTCTGTCCGGCGCCCGTCCCTCGTGGGGCGCCGCTGGGGCCAGGGAACATGCTCGGCGACGGCAGCATTTCACCAATTTCGTCGAAGTGGCCTAGGTCTAAAACTGACGGACGCTATTGACAGGTGGGTCTCTCGTATCTAGGAGACCTGCATGATGACCGAACGCGATCTATCGAGGCGTGCGAGGCACCGGCTGGCGGTGCTGCGCCATGTGGAAGAGGTGAGTGGCAGTGTGGCCGCCACGTGCCGCTATTACGGCATCAGCCGTCAGTGCTACTACATATGGCTGCGGCGCTACGAGGCTGAGGGCCTGGAGGGGCTGAAGGACCGCTCGAGCGCACCGCACCACACGCCGCATGCCACCAAGGCAGACGTCGTGGAGAAGATCTTGTGGCTGCGTCCGCAGTACCACTTTGGGCCGTCCAAGATCGCGATGTATCTGGAGCGGTACCACGACGTCAAGGTCAGCTCGTCCGGCGTGTGGCGCATTCTGAAAAAGGTGGGTCTCAACCGTCTGCCGGCCTCCCAGCGCTACAAGCGCCGTTCTACCCGCTGGAAGCGGTACGAGAAGCAGCGTCCGGGCCACCAGCTGCAGGTAGACGTCAAGTTCATCGAGCCCCTCGGCCAGACGGGCCGCAAGAAGCGCTACTACCAGTACACGGCCATCGACGACTGCACCCGGCTCCGTGTCCTGCGCGCCTACCCACGCAATGACCAAAAGACCGCGATCCAATTCATCGACCACGTCCTGGCCAAGTTGCCGTTCGCTGTCGAGCAGGTCCAGACCGACAACGGCCAAGAGTTCGGCTCAGCGTTCCACTGGCACCTGCTCGACAAAGGCATCGACCACGTCCGCATCAGGCCCCGCACCCCGCGGCTGAACGGCAAGGTCGAACGATCTCACCGCATCGATTCCGAAGAGTTCTACCGCCTCCTGGAGGGGCAGGTCATCGATGACGTCAACCTCTTCAACACCAAGCTCCAGGAGTGGGAGGACTACTACAACTACGATCGCCCCCACGGCGCACTCACCGGCCAGACACCCTACGAACGACTCCGACAGAAAGCCCAGAACCCACTGTCATAGGCCTCCGTCAGCTGCACATTCCTGGGCTTGTTCCAGGTCCTTGACACCCAGGTCGAGGTGGAACTGCTGGGGCCGAGCGGGGCCCGGCCACCGTGGTGGCTGATGGTCTTCCACCCGCTGGAAGGCAAGCACGAGCCCGTCGGTGTGGAGCGTCGCCCAGCCGTCGCCGAGCGACCACCGCGGATCCGGCTGGTTCACTACGCCGCCGAGAAGCGACTGGTAGAACCGGGACAGCTCAAGGACATCGGCACAGTCCAACACCACACACTGCAGCTTGGCGATCATGAAGGGCAGCGTCTCACGACGTCTGATCACGATCTACAGCTGGAGTACTATGACCAGCGCTTTCACAACAGACCCTAGTGCCGTGGCGTGAGGAAGTGCGTCGATTGGTGACGGGAAGGGGTGGCTTTCGGCTGCCCTCGGTCCCCGGCGGTCGGCCGCCCGGGGACGTCAGCGGGCTCCGCTCAGCGCCGCGCTGCCATGCCGCCCCTTCGGCACCCAGGCTGCAGCGTTCGGCATCTGCTGCGGGCTTCAAGAAAGCATCCACCACAGTCGAGTTACGCGTGCTTATGGAGCCGATGCTCATGTGGCGATAGATTTTGGATATGAGTGCTGACGGCGAATTGGCATTATCCTCGCTTGCTCGTTCGAACGGGGGTGGTTCCGAGCCGAGCGTCCATCAACTTCGTCTCTTCATGACACTGGCGGAGGAGCTGCATTTCGGGCGCGCGGCCGCCCGGCTGTTTATGTCTCAGCCAGCATTGAGCAAGCAGATCCGCGCTCTGGAACGGCGGTTGAGTCTCCAACTGGTCGAACGCACCAGCCGTGCCGTCGAGCTCACCGCGTCCGGACACGCGTTGCTACCGCAGGCTCGTGCCGTCACCGAGGCCATGGCCAACCTGTGCCATGTCGCCGAGGTGCGGTCGCGGGAGATTTCCGGCCGTATCCTCGTCGGCACACTCGCCGCCGAGCCGGCGATGCCGCACACCCGTGCCATTCTTGACGAACTGCACAGGCTTCACCCCCATTTGGTGATCGAGATGCGCAGCCTCAACTTCATCAATCAGTACGCGGCCCTCGTCCGTGGTGAGGTGGATGTGGCCTTCCTCCGTCCGCCTGCACCTTCCGGTATCCAGGTGTACCAGCTGGCCGAGGAACCTCGGATCGTCTGCTTGCCGTCCGACGATCCGCTGGCCGAGCAGGAGCGGATCACCCTTGCTGATCTCTCCACCCGCACCATGGTGACGATGCCACCGGAATCGCCCCGGGTGTGGCGGGACTTCTGGGCGGTCAATCCACGCCCCAATGGAATTCCCATTCAATTCGGGCCGCCGGCCGTTGATGTTGAGGGCGTACTTCACGCGATCTCCCGAAAGCAGGCCATCGGTTTTCTCCCCTCCTCGGCTCGCGATTTCTACCCGCGCCCCGGAATCGTCTATCGGGACTTGGTGGACGCGCCACCGTGCACGATGGCTCTCACCTGGTTCGTCGGAAACCGCGACCGCCCGCACGTTGCCCTGATTCGAAAGATCGCGAGGACCGCCCTCCACCGGCCCGGGTAGGGCGCACCGGGCTTCGTGATCAGCTGCATCGGAACGGCCACCGGAGGAGGGCCTGGACGGCTTCCCTCATCGGCTCTCCCATAACTCATCCTGCATGGATCCCGTCAGCTACGGAATTGCGGGTTTCTTGCGATTCGTGGGATTCGATCGCCAGAATCTGAAGGGGCATCAGCACCGCATACACCAGGGGGAAAACATGAGGTGTCAGCGCATTGCAGCCAGCCTTCTCGCGGCCATCGCGTTCGCGGGAACCATGGGCCTGGGCACAGCTCAGGCGTCCGCCGAGCCCAAACGGGAGTCGGTCCAGGCGGCCCGTGCCGCCCATACCGTCGAAGCGCCCCCGGCTTGGGTGCATCGCGGCAAGTACTGGACCCGCGGCGGTTGTCTGGAGGCGGGTCAGGAAGGCGTCCAACGCCACCACTGGGACGAATTCCAGTGCGCGAACGGACACTTTTGGAACCTGTGGACCAACCGCTGATCCACGGGTCTGATCCGGCCCTCGTTGCCGGAGCGCCGGACGAGGGATGACACGGGCGGGCCCGGAGCTGATGTTCCGGGCCCGCCCTTTCTCCTGCAGGTGCGGCACACATGACAGGGGTCTGGTTCCGGTACGGCGGAAGATCGGAGCCAGCGGCGTCAGCGGCCGTGGTTGATGCCGGGCGCGGGGCGCGGGAGCGGACCGGGGGGTCCTGTCACGGATCCACCGACTCAGGTTGCTGATCGCGTTCCGCCGTGGCGCAGCACCGCCAGCCGGTGCCTCGCACGCCACGATAGATCGCGTTCGGTCATCATGCAGGTCTCCTAGATACGAGAGACCCACCTGTCAATAGCGTCCGTCAGTTTTAGACCTAGCCCGGGATAGAAGAGGGAGTGGCCGGTGAACGGGGGCCGAGGTGCGGTGTTCAACCGCATTGCCCTTGGACGCACAGGTTGCGCAGCACGGTGACAACCGCCGGGGCGCAGCGGCCGGTGTCGCGGGAGTCGACCCAGGCCATCTCCTCGATCTCCCGGGCAGGCTTCGGCTCACCGTGGCCGAGCCCCGTGTAGCAGTGCATGTGTAGTTCGGTGTTGTCGAGGCCGTGGGCGGGCGCCGTGACCAGCATGGCGGAGGTCAGGCACCCTGGGGCGAGTGCGATGCCGAGCTCTTCCCTGACTTCCCGTACCAGGGCCTGTTTCCGGCTCTCTCCCGGCTCGATCTTGCCACCTGGCAGGTAGAAGGCATCGCGGCCGACAGAACGGACGACGAGCAGCCGTCCGTCGCGCAGATGCAGCCAGCCGACGGACTCAAGGGTGCGGGTTGCTTTCATGTCCACTTCGCTTGCGGTGGGGTCCAGGCCGACAGCTGCGCCAGCAGATCGTCGGCGTCCTTGGCGACGACGAGGCCATCGAGGTGGCGCTGGGCGAGGAAACCCTGCGCCACCATGTCCTGCAACATCGTCACGAGGCTCTGCCAGCTGCCCTCGATGTCGAGCAGACAGACCGGCTTGGTGTGCAGGCCGAGCTGGCCCCAGGTCCATGTCTCGAAGAACTCCTCCAGCGTGCCGGAGCCGCCGGGAAGCGCCACGAAAGCGTCCGCGAGGTCTGCCATGCGCGCCTTGCGTTCGTGCAGAGAGGACACGATCTGCAGGTCGTCGAGTCCGGTGTGGGCCAGTTCGCTGTCCACGAGGGACTTGGGCATGACGCCGACGACCCTGCCTCCCGCGGCGAGGGCCGAGTCGGCGAGGGCGCCCATGAGTCCTACGTGCCCGCCGCCGTAGACCACGGTGATGCCCCGTGCGGCCAGAGCTGCGCCGAAGGCACGGACCTGTGCGGCGACAGTGGGAGAAGCCCCGACGGCGGAGCCCGTGTAGACGGCGATGCTCCGCGTAGAGCCGGCAGCGGGTGACGTGACGGCATCGCTCGGGTGTGGGTGGGAGGTCACGGGCTTGACTACCTCAGATCGTCGGTGGTGAAGACGGAGCGCACGGGCAAGCCGGCGTCGGCGATGGCGCGGCTGCCCCCGCGGTCGACCAGCAGAACCACGCCGGCTACCTCGGCTCCCTCCGAACGCGCGGCCTCGACGGCGGTGAGCAGCGAGCCGCCGGTGGTGGAGGTGTCCTCGACCAGGAGCACGCGCCGCCCTGCCAGGTCGACGCCCTCGGTGCGACGGCCCAGACCGTGCTTCTTGGCTTCCTTGCGGATGGCAACGGCCGGCAACGACCGGCCGTTCTTGTGCGCGGCAGCCATGGCGGCCACGGCGATGGGCACCGCGCCGAGCACCAGGCCGGCGACGCAGTCGTAGTCCCAGTCCCGAGTGTGATCCAGGACCGCGTCGCCGATGAGTTCGTGGCCGCGCGGGTCGAGGCTGACGCGCCGCAGGTCGAAGTAGTGGTCGGACTTCTTCCCTGAAGCGAGGGTGATCTCCCCTTGGACCAGGGCGAGTTCACGTATGAGGTGCTTGAGTTCCGTGGTATTGGCAAGGGTACTGGTCACGAGGTCTCCTTGGTCGGTGTGTCGGCCCGGTGGGCCAGGCCGATGGCATCTCGGTAGCGCATGATGCCGCGCTCGGCCAGCAAGTCGGTCAGCTCGGCAGTGATGCGGTCGGCGGCGTCGGGCTCCTCGAAGTTCACGGTGCCGATGGACAGCGCCGAGGCTCCGGCGAGCGTCAGCTCCAAGGCGTCCCGGCCGCTGCGCACTCCGCCTCCGCCGAGGATCGGTACCTCTGGTAGGGCCTGGTGCACCTGCCAGATGCAGCGCACGGCGACCGGCTTGATGGCCGGGCCGGACAGCCCGCCGAAGGTCCCAGACAGCGTGGGGCGGAGGGTCCGCAGGTCGATGGCGGCCCCCGTGAGGGTGTTGATCAGGCTCAGCGCGTCGGCCCCGGCGGCCACGCAAGCGTGCGCGATCTCGACCATGTCGGTCACATCGGGGCTGAGCTTGGCGAGGAGCGTGACGTCTGGGAGTGCGGCGCGCACTCCGGCGACCACCTGGGCCGCCGAGTCCGGATCGCGGCTGAAGATCTTGTTGCGGTCCTCGACGTTGGGACAGGAGATGTTGAGCTCCACCGTCTCGACGGCTTCTGGGTGCGCGGCGATCGCGGCTGCCACCTCCGCGTACTCGTCGATGCTGTGGCCCGCGATGGAGACCACGGTCCGCGCGCCCTGCTCGCGCAGCCAGGGCAGGTGCTCGTCGAGGAGGGTGCCGACGCCTTCGCCCTGGAGGCCGATGCAGTTGAGCATGCCGCTCGGCGTGGTGGTGCCACGTACCGGAGGCATGCCGTTCCAGGGGCGCGAGAGCACCGATTTGGTGATCACGCCCCCCGTGCGCGCCAGGTTGAGAAAGGCGCTGATCTCCTTGCCGTACATCGCCGTCCCGGAGGCAAGCAGGACCGGGTGGGGCAGCCGGAGCCCGGCCAGGTCGGTGGATAGGTCCACTGTGACGCGGTCGGAGCGAGGTGATGAGAGTGAGGTGGGCTTCATGTTCTGACTCCTGAACCCGCCAGCAGGCGCTCCCAGTCAACGGCTTCGGCGGGGAAGGCCGGGCCGTCGGTGCAGCCGCCCACGTGGCGCGGCCCGGTGGTGTCCGTGGCAGCCAGCGGCACCGCGCACGTGAGACAGAGCCCGATTCCGCAGGCCATGAAAGGCTCAAGCAGCACGGTGCAGCCCACCGCCGCCTGACGGCACACGTCGGCCGCGGCGTGGAGCAGCGCCAGGGGCCCTGTGACGACCGCGTGGTCGGCCCCGGCGTCGTCGAGGGTGCGGCGTACGAGACCGGGCCAGTCCCCCGCATCATGGATCCGGTGCTGTGCCAAGGGCTCGGTCGTCCCGTCGCCCAGTCGCCATGGTGTATCCGTCGTGGGCGCCGCCGGCCCGGTTGTGAACAGCCGTGGTGTACACGCAATGCCCCGCGCCCGCAGGGTCTCCGTGAGGAACACCGCCGTGGCAGCGCCGTGGCCAAGACCCAGCACGACCACGGAGCTGACGTCCTGCGCCAGGGCGACCGGACTGCCCAGAGGCCCGATGGCGTCGAGCGGGTCGCCCGGCTTCAGCCGGGAGAGCGCACCGTTGGCAGAGCGCTGGGCGACCAGGCGCAGCGCCGGCTCCGCTCCGTGCGGTCTGCGTACCCCGAGCGGCGAGAACATCCAGCGGGCAGGCGGGCCGATGCCGGGCGGCGCCGGCAACGAGACGAACTGGCCCGGCTGGATACGGGACGCGATATCCGGCGCCGCCACCTCGACGACGGTGTGACCCGCGCCGTCGACGCGGGATTGCACACGTGTTCGTTCCCGGGCGGGTACCGCCCGGCCGCCGTATGGCCCGCACTGCGGGGTGCCGGTCATGCCCCGGCTCCCGCAGCGGTGAGCGGATCGGCTTCGGCGGCCCCACGCAGGGCCGACGTGGCCTCGCTGAGGGCCCGCAGCTCTCCCACCATGCGGCGGATACGGCCGAGCGCGCTGTCCTGCTGCCCGCGGGTCAGGTCGGAGTCCTGCCCGCCCGGCCCGGAGTGGACGAAGACCGTCTGGGTCGGGGCCGTGACGCACCCCAGCGTCCTGGCCACGGACCGCAGGTGGTCGCACGCCTGGACCGCAGTGAGCGAGGCCCCGACCGCGGCGATGCCGACCGGCTTGCCGCGCAGGTCGTCCGCGCGCAGGTAGTCGAGGCAGTTCTTGAGCACGCCGGAGTAGCTGCCGTGATAGCAGGGCGTGACGAGGACCAGGCTGTCGGCCTCGGCGACACGGTCGCGCAGCGCACCGGCCCCGTGCCCGGCGCCGCCACGGCTGGTGTCGAGGAGCGGCAGTGGGTCCTCGGCGAGGTCCCACAGGCGCGACTCGAGCCCGGCGCGTTCCGCCTCGGCGCAGACCGACTCGGCGGCCGATCGTGAGCGCGAGGCGGGTGTCGCGGCGCCGACGAGAACGAGCAACTTCCCGCATCGAGGCTGCTGTTGTACCAAGGTCACGTGTGCGCTCCCTGTCGCTGGGTCGGTGCGCCGAGATCGGCGGGCACGGGGACCGGGTTCATGGCACGGTTTACGGTGTCCAGGAGCGGGGCCTTGTCGTACCCGAAGTACTGCGCCGCTGCCAGACGCACCGGGTCGCCGGAGTGGTAGCGCTCGTACTGCATCTGCCGCTGGCCGAAGGCACTGCCGGTGGCGTCCCAGGCGAGCTTGAGCAGCCGGATGCGGTGCTCCGCCTCGACGCCGCGGGTGCCGCGGAAGAACCGCTCAATGCCCGGCCACAGCTCGCTGCGCAGGTCCTCCTCGGCCGGGGTGCTCAACAGGCTGCCGCCGCCCAGGATTTGGATGACCTCCATCATCCGCGCGCACATGCGCGGGAAGTGGTAGCGCAGGGCCATGATCGGCTCGATGGCCGGGGTCCACGTGCCCCACTTAGACATCCGGGCACCGGCCTCGGCACTCAGGATGCCGCCCTTTGCCAGTTCGAGGGATCCGAGCACCTCGCCGAGCTTCTCCTGCACGTGCAGGAAGGCGTTGGTGCCGGTCATCTCGGCTATTGCGACGGATATGCCGGTCAGCAGCTCCGCCTTGGCGGCGCCGCGGATGATGCCGTGGTGGCCGGTGTGGTGCCGGGCAGTGGTGGCATCGTAGAGGCGGTTGGCGTCGTCGACGTCGCCGTGGAAGAACACCCGGTCCCAGGGGATGACGACGTCGTCGAAGACGATGGTTGCGTCCATCTCCTCGTACGGGGCCAGGGGGTTGCTCAGGAGCCGCTGGGGGTCGGGCACGATGGGCTCGCGGCAGATGATGCGCACCCCAGGGGCGGCGACGGGGACCGCGAAGGCCACCGTGTACGCCTCGTCGCCGGGCTGGTACTTGGGCAGCGGGAAGACCACGATCTCGTCCGCGACGGGAACCAACGTGCCGATCAGCTTGGCGCCGCGGACCACGACGCCCTCGCTCGTCTCGCGCACGATGCGCAGGTGGACGTCCTGGTCCTCCTGCTCAGCGGAGGACTGGGACCGGTTGAGTGGCGGATTGATGGCCGCGTGCGACAGGAAACGGTCAGCAGCCAGGCAGGAGGCGTGGAAGTCGGTGATGTTCCGGCCGAAACGCGGGTCGGCGCGGGCGAAGAACGGCGCGGCGGACGCGAACGCCGTCACGGCGGTGTTGATGAAGTCGGGCGAGCGGCCGAGCAGGCCGAAGGTCGACTCGGCGACGGTGCGGAACGCCTCGCCGCGGCGTCGCAGCTGCTCCTGGTCGCGCGGCGAGGCCAGCGACAGCGGGTAGCGCTCGCCGTTCTCCTCGTAGGTGAGCTTGTCCTGCAGGAACGGATCGTGCTGCAGGTCGTACAGGCGGGCGATGCTGTGCGCGGCGGAGGCGAGGACGGGCTCGGAGAGGACGTCGTCAACCCGGCGGCCGGCGATCCACACCTCACGGCCGTCGTGCAGTCCGGCCAGGTATTCGGCTCCGGTTCGGATGGTCATGCGTACACCTCGGTGGGGGCGGGGGAGCAAGGGGAGCCGGGAGCGGACACGGTGCTGGCGGCGGCCGGGTACTGCGGGGAGCGGGCGTTGCGTAACAGGTCGTCGCCGCTACGCCAGAGAGAGTCCGGATCCGTACCGTGCTCGCAGAGCCAGGTGTCGTCGTACGACTCGTACAGGTAGTTGGCACCCGCGTCTGGGGCGATGGCGAGGACCGTCCGTCCGGGGTTCTCCGTCGCGTAGGCCAGGGCGGCGAAGACGGCGGCACCGCCGGACTCCCCGAGCAGCAGCCCTTCTTCGGCGGCCAGGACGCGGCAGGTGGAGAACGCCTCGGTGTCGCTCACACGGTGCAGGGAGTCGACGACGTCGGTGCGGAGATTGCCCGGTGTCCAGCCGAGGCCGATGCCGCGGATTTTGTACGGGGCGAAGGGGTGCCCGAAGGTGGCCGAGCCCACGGCGTCGATGGCGCGCACGTGCAGGGACGGAAACGTCTCCTTCAGCCCGGTGCTCAGGCCACTGAGGTGCCCGCCGGTGCTGACCGCCGCGACCAGGGCGTCGAGGTGCTCGAAGTCCTTTGCGATCTCGGGAGCGGTGTGCTGGATGTGGGCCCGGGGGTTGTCGGGGTTGTTGTACTGGTCGAGCGTGATCGCCCCGGGAATCTGCGCTACGAGCTCCTGTACCCGGCGGATACGTGTCGCCTGGTAGCCGCCGTTGGCGTCCGGCTCGGTGACCATGTCCAGTTCCGCGCCGAGGCTGGTGGCGTAGGAGAGCACTGTCTTCGGAGTCTTGGGGTCCACGACAAGGACGACGCGATAGCCCTTGACGGCCCCGATGAGGGCGAGGGCCTTGCCGAGGTTGCCGGAGGTGGATTCCACGATCGTCGAGTCCGGCGTGAGTCGGCCGCTGCGCTCTGCCTGGACGACCATGTTGAGTGCGGCCCGGTCCTTGATGCTGCCGGAGGGGTTCGCGCCCTCCAGCTTGACGAAGATCTTGTCCTGCGGGTCGGGCAGGAGCTTGCGGAGCTGGATGACCGGGGTTTCGCCCAGGGTCTCCAGTACGTCGTTGTAGATCACTGTGTTTCCGCGAGGGTTCCGGTGCGGGCGGTCAGCCGACGACGATCAGGTCGCGGGAGAGGCTGGTCAGCAGACGGTTGCCGCCGGGCTCGACCACGAAGGGGTCCTCAACGTGTGCGGCGCCGAAGCCGAACTCGTAGTACGGCGTCTCGATGTTGACGACGGTGCCGGGCTCCAACTCGTCCTTGTAATCGGGGCGAATCAGCACCGGGTCGTAGACCTCGACGCCGATGCCGTGGCCGACGTGGCTGCGGCGGTAGTCGGGCACTCCCGCGGTGCGGACGGCGTCCATGGTCAGGTCGTAGAGCTCCTCGCCGGTCATTCCGGGGCGGGCCTGGTCGATGGCGGCCTGCTCACCGGTGAGCATCGCCGAGTACAGGTGCGCCATGCGCGGGTCAGGCTCGCCGAGGGTGGCCACGCGGGCTATGTCGGACCAGTAGCCGTTCACCACGGCGCCCACGTCGAACCAGACCGCCTGGCCCCCGCGCAGCACCGTGCCGGTGGGCCGGCGCTGCCCGGCGACGGCGTTGGCGCCGATGCGGACGAGGGTGAACTTGGGCGTGCCGCCCTGCGCGGCTACAGAGCGGTTGAACTCACGCACCAGCTCCCGTTCGGTGACGCCCTCGTGCATGAGGGCGACGGTGGCGCGGATGGCGTTCTCGGCCACAGCGGCAGCGGCGGCGACGCGCCTCAGCTCGACCGGGGTCTTCACCTTGCGCACCCAGCGCAGGTGGGCGGCGCCGGGCATGATCTCCCAGCCGGGCAGCTGCTGGGTGAGAGCTTCGAGGAAGGCCGCGGGTATACCTTCCTCGTCGACGGCCACTCGGCCGCCGCCCGGGGAGGACTTCTTCACCGCGTAGACGAGTGCGGAGAGCGCATCGTCGAAGGGGGTGTCGTCGTTGACCTGCTGCAGGAGGCGGTCGTCGTCCAGCAGGGCGCCCGCGGGGTTCTCGCGGTAGAACGGTCCGTAGCCGATGGCCTCGGCGATGGGTTCGTCGGCGTCTAGGAACTGGTCGACCTCGCACCGGCCGCATACGAATACGGAGCCCGCGGTGGTGTCCCGCGACAGCACCGCGAAGGCGCGCCCGGAGTGCGGGAACATCCCCAGGTGGACGCTGTCGATGCCGGTGAGGTAGGTGAGGTTCTCAGCCGTCGTGCTGACGATCGCGTCCAGCTCGAAGTCGGCCATGCGCCGCTGTAGGCGTTCATGGTTGACGCGCATGTTCATGTCCCTTTGAGAGTTTTCCGATGCGCCGGGCGTGCGGCACCGGCAGCCCGTTGCGCACCGTGCGTGGGTTACTGGTGATCGCGGCGAAAGAGGTCAACTCCGGGGGCAGGGTGCCCCTCAGCGACCGGCGTTCCCGCCGCTTGCGGCCTTCGATCAGGAGGTGCCTGTCCCGTTCACGCGGCGCGGCCGCGTCGAAGGCCGAAAACTGTGGTTAGTGCTAGCGGACGGGGCCCTCCCCCAAGCTGTTCGGCAGGAAGAGGAGAGGCAGCAGCCACAGGACAGCTGCTGCGGTCAGAGCCGCCGAGGTGTGGCCGCTGCCCACTGCTGCGCCGAGCGCCGGGGTCCCGGCGAAGATCAGCGCGTTGGCGTGGGCGTTCATGAGCCCGACAGCGGATGCGGGACGGTCCGGGCGGCGCTGCTGCGCGGTGGCGAAGACAGCCGCGAACGGGAGGCCGGAAGCCAGTCCGAGCAGCAGTGTCCAGCACACGGCCAGGAGGGGCGGGCCCGGACGTGTCAGCCCCAGCGTGGCCAGGGCACCCATGGTCAGCGACACCACCGTCGCCATAGGGACCTGCTGCCGGCGGGTGCGAGCCAGAAGTCCGCCGAGCGGTCGGCTGATGACCGTGGTCAGCAGCACGAGAGAGGCAGTGGCATACGCCCACCTGCGGTCGATATCCCAAGAGCGCTGCAAGATGAGTGCCGCCCAGTTGCTGAGGACGATCCCACCGCCGAAGGTGACCGCGTGCACGGCTGCCAGATGGTATAGCTCCCGATCCTTCAGCACGGACCGCCTTGCCCCCTTGGGGACGGCCCGTGTGCGCTTCGTGCCCGGTACGGGGGCCGCCATAAGGCACGTCACCAGTCCGGCGGCGGCGAATATGGCGCTGGTAATCCAGGGTGACCGCCAGGCCAGGGCCTCGGCAGTCCACGGCACGACGATCAGGGCGACTCCGCCTGCGGCGGCGGAGATTCCGCCGAAGACGCCCTGCCCCCAGGGGCCGGCGCCACTGGCTCGCGCCAGATCCGCGCCGGCAACGTAGCAGAGCGATGCACCCACGCCAGCCAGCAGTCTGGCGGCGATGGCGAGCCCTGGCCACGGCTCAAGGGCGGCCAGGAGACAGGCCGCTGCGACGACCGAGAGTCCTGCCGCGCCAACGCAGCGGAACCCGGCACGGTCAACCAGCGCACCAGCGGGTATCTGGCACAGCGCGTAGGTGACCGCGAAAGCCGTGGTGAAAAGGCCCACCGTCGCCAGCTCGACTCCGTACGCGTCCGCGATCCCCGGAGCGATTGCGCCCACTGCAGTCAGTGACCAGCCGGCCACCCCTCCCAGCAGGCAGGCAGCCGCCATCGCTCGAACCGTCGCGAGTGGCCGCCCTGGAAGCTTCACCTTAGACACCCGCCTGCCTTCCATCGATGCGGACATAAGAGGCATATAGCTCCGGGCCCGCCACTCTGGATCCCGCTCCGCATGCCAGGGGGTGCAGCGAAAGTGACCGGGAGTTCCGCCATACGGCTCTCACCACTCCCTTTCGCTGACACGCAATGCGACGCGACGTCGCGTCGCGCATATCCTTGCATGGAGAATGTCTGTCATGTCAAAACCAATGCAGCAGGGCGACGGCATCGCGCTGGGCAGCGACGAAGGGCCTCGTGGTCGTGACGCGATCTTGAAGGCTACGTTGGAGCTGTTGGCGGAGCAGGGCTATCAGCGCATGGCCATGGAGCAGGTGGCTGCACGTGCCGGCGTACACAAGGCCACGCTCTACCGCTGGTGGCCGTCCAAGGGAAACCTCGTAGGCTGGGCGCTGGGGGCCACGCTGGACCGAGGCCCGGTACCCGACACCGGCAACACCCGCGACGACCTGATCGCCTGGCTCCAAGTAACGATCGCCAACTACACCTCGACGCCCGCAGGAACTGCGCTTCCGGCACTGTTGAGTGACCTCGCCCACGAACCCGGCACCCTCGCGGGATTCCGGCGGCACTTCCTGGACGGACGCCGAGCCAACTGCGAAGTCCTGATCAACCGCGGCATCGAGCGCGGAGACATCCCCGAAGACGTCGACGTCGAGATCTTCATGGACATCATCGCGGGGCCCGTCTTCTACCGACAGGTGGTCACTGGCGTCAACTTCGTCGACGACCTCGCCGAGAAGATCGTTGACCTGCTGATGACGGGACAAGTGCCCCGGCGGACCTAGCTGATCGAATCCAACGGATCGGCTGCGTGCGCAGGGGAAGGGAGCCCAGGGGGGTGACCGCCGCACCATGTGAAGACCTACGACTTGCTGAAGGCGTCACCGCACCTTGGCGCCCTCGCGTCCGGCTATCGAGGTCGCCCCACAGCTGGTCGAAGGGGCGTCGGGCCCCTGCGGTTGCCGTCGGAGGGGCGGACTTCGACGACGAGCTGCCCCGTATCCGCCTCACGCCAGGCACATACGCCGTGCGCGTTTACTCCAGCGGCCTGCACACCATCTCCGAGGACGGGCTGGACGGCGAGGATCGCTACCACGTGGTGCTCTGGCCCACGGACGAAGACCACCCCGCCCAGGTCCTCAAGCGCTACCCCGATCCCCTTCCCGGCGGCTGACGCCACCGCGCGCATCGGATCGCGGCCCACACGTGCCCGCCCCCCAGCAACATTCCCGGCCGCCCACTCAACTAAGCGCGTGCGGGCCGCGATCCGGGTCACCGTGGTGGTCGACTTCGCCGTGGCGGCTGTCGACGTCACCGCGATGGTGTGGCTCGACCCGAGCCCATTGGGTATCAGTCAGCGACGGCGATCGGATCAACGATCAGATGTCCGAAGGAAACGGCCTACCAGACGCTCTGCGGGCCAGCGGCCAGCGGCGGGCCAAGATCTTGCCACTGTGGCCCTGCGCGCCGTCTGTCAAGATCACGGGGTCGATGCCGACTTTTTGCTGACTCGTCGGCGTGAGCGATTTCCGCATTGTGTCGATTTGAAATGTCGGCGAGGCCTTCAGTTTCCCGGTAGGGCTTAATCTGGGGGCAGCTGATAGCCTCCCCTGGAGACGAGGAGAATGTCGTAGTTCTCGCCAATTCCTAATTAGGGCATGGATTTCATATGCTCCCATGTGAGATGGCAGATACTTCGGCAGCGACCTCCTGGGCCTTGAGACCGTCGCCTCCGTCGCCGGCCGGACACCTACCGCCCGGATGGCGCGCCGGCCCGCGGCCGGTGCGGCAGTGGGGGCGACCGGTGCGTAGATCTGGGCGAGCTGGCGGCGGCGGTCGACGAGGTGCACCTCGGGCTGGGTGACGGCGTGAACCGCATCCAGCGCAAGCAGTACCGCGCATACCAGCGCCTGCGGAACTTCGCGTGCGTCTGCCCGCCGCAGAAGACCAAGCTCCTCGTCTACCTGCGGGCCCCCCAAGCAGGTTGACCTCGTGCCCGGGTTCACCCGCGACGTCACCGGACTCGGCCACCACGGAACCGGGGACCTGGAGGTGCAGTTGCGCAGCCGGAGGGACCTGGAGCGCGCCCAGGAGCTGTTCCGCGCGAGCTACGCGGCGGCGTGAACCGGTCGACGGCCGCAGGTGCTGTCCACGGCCCGAAACGAGAGCGTGGACTGCACCTGCGGAGGGGGTGGCTCCGCGGCATCCCCGTCTGCGAAGCCACCCTTTGTCCGTCGGTCAGTGGAGCCGACCGCCCGGCTCCTCCAGGTGCGTCATCCTCATCAGCGCTGAACTGCTGGCGAAGCCCAACTCGCGGTACAGGGGTGCCGCTTCCTGGCTGGCGTGGAGTTCGAACAGGGTGACGTGCTCGGTGCGGAGCTCGTCGAGCAGTGCGGACAACGGCCCTGGCGTAGCCGCGGCGTCGGGAATCCGGGCGTGTGGCGACCACGTGCACGCGGCCTGCCAGCCCCCAGGGGTAGGACGGTGCCGGGAGCACGCGATGGATGAGCCCGAGGGCGCAGGCGGCCATCGAGCCGTCCGGGGCGTCGATGACGAAGGCCCGTGCATCACCACCCGGGGCTAGCCGCGGAGCCAGCTCGGCGGTGCACCGTCGGATCCACTCCTCGCCCATCGGCTCGGACAGAACGTACTCGGCGCGTAGCCGGATGATGCCTGCCGCATCTGCGGGCGTTGCCGCGCGGGCCGTGGGCAGCCCGGCGGTCAGCGGTCCGGGCGTGGGTGCGAGTCCCAGCTCGTCGTTCATGAGGAGCCTCCTGGTGGTGTCATGCCGCTGCCCGGACGATGCTGAGGAACTGCTCAACACCCTGCACCTTCAGGTGGGGTTCGTAGCCGCGTGCGAGGTCGCTGATCTGGCGGACGCAACCACCTCGCCGGACTGCAGGACCACGTCACCGGACGAGTCGCCATCGCGGCGTTCCCCTCGGCCGCCGCCGTGCTCGTCCCCAGGACATTGGCCCGCCTTGGAAACGACCACCCGGGTTTGATTGTCGAGTTCGGCGAGACGTCCTCGCCCACGCAGCTTCGCCAACTCCGCGCTCACCGCATCGACGTCGCAGTGATCGGCGTGGGACCGGACCTGCCCGCCTACGATTTCGAGGGCCTGCGCCGAGACCTGCTCCTCGACGGCGGCCTTCTGCTCGCCGTCCCTGCCAACCACCGGTTCGCCGGCCGCGGAACCATCCCGGTGACCGAGCTGAGGGACGAACCCTGGATCGTCGGCAAGGGCCTCCGTGACGACCCCCAGTTCGGCGCCTGGCCGACCCTCGACCACCCGCGGATCGCCGACGCCGCCAAAAAATGGCCCACTCGCCTCGGCCTTGTCGCCACCGGTCTCGGCATCGCCGTACTCCCCGAAGTAGCCGCGGCCGCGGTCCCCACCGGAGTCCGCATCATCCAAGTCGACGACCCCGCCTGGCTTGGCCGAGCCAGCGTCGCCGTCACGGTCCGCGACCGCTCTCCCGAGGTGACGGCCACCGTGGAGGCGCTGTGCCACGAGGCCGCACAGCTTCGTGCGGCGTCATAAAGCCGCACCCGCCAAGGAAGATCCACGCTGTGATTCCGCTCTGCTCGGCCACGGCCGACTCGACCTGCATGCGGTTGGCCTCCTCTCGCAGTTCGTCCACGCGACGGTGAGCACCCAGCTCACGCTGTTCGAGGAGCCCAACCACCGACGGCATCCACGACCTCACCGGGAGCGGGCGGCGCCTGGTGGTCCGCAACGGCTATCACCAGCCTCGGAAGGTCACGACCGCGGCCGGGCCGGTCGAGGTGAAGGCCCCGCGGGTGAACGACAAGCGCATCGACGAGACGACAGGCGGGCGCCAGCGGTTCTCCTCGGCGATCCTGCCGCCGTGGTGCCGCAAATTGCATGACCAGGGCAGCGGCTTCGCTGCCGGCTCCGCGGGTGACCTCGGTCCGCAGCTCCCAAGGGGGAACCGCGCAGCTGCCATCGAGCCCCTTGGCCCGTTCGAAAGGCGCCTGTCGAACGTCGCGGGGTCCATGGGCTGTCCGGCCCGGCGCCCGGAGGTTCCCCGCCTTGCGATGCACACATGGATGGGGGTCCCCCCGTCTGGAGGCTGGGGGGCGCCGCGCGATGATCCGGCCTTATCCGTGAGAGAGGGCCGCCGAGCGGGGCCGGTGGGTGGGCTCATCGAGCGGCGTTCAGCGGCACAAGGTGCGCAGGGTGGTGAGGCAGTCCGCGCCCCGGCGCTGCGGGTCGGTGTCGGTGCTGGCCCAGGCGATCCGGGCGTCCGGCCGGATGAGGACGGCGGTGACGTCCCGCCAGATCGGATGCGCTGCCTCGGCGTTGATGGTTCCTGCCTGCTGCTCCAGGCCGTCTGTGGGGCACGGTGTCCGCGTCCCGCCGAGGTCCAGCAGTAGTGGTCGGCCGTGGTGCATCAACGGGTGGGCGGTGGGTACGCCGGCTGTGTCCAGGGCGAGGCCGGCCAGTCGGGTGCCGTTCAGCGGGTGCGCGCCGGGTTTGGTGTCGGCGGGGAGCGGGTCGTCGAAGCCGGCGATCCGGCGGGCCCACTGGCGGTTGGTCTGCGGTTCGGCGAGCGCGGCGGACCAGACCTCGCGCAGCGCGATCTGCTCCGGGCTCGCCGCCGCGAACAGGGCGAGCTGCGCGCGGGTGTTGTCGATGACGGCGCGGGCGGCCGGCCGGCGCTCCGCGTCGTAGCTGTCGAGCAGTCCGTCGGGCGCCCGGCCCTGGAGGGTGGCGGCCAGCTTCCAGCCCAGGTTGGTGGCGTCCTGGATGCCGAGGTTCATGCCCTGCCCACCGGCCGGGAAGAACATGTGCGCCGCGTCCCCGGCCACCAGCGCCCGCCCGGCTCGGTACCGCGCGGCCTGGCGGGTGGCGTTGCCGTAGCGCGAGAGCCACCGGGGGTTGCGGATGCCCAGGTCCCGTCCCAGCAGCGTGCGGGTCTGCTCGCGTACCTCCTCCAGGGTCAGCGGTTCGCCGGTGCCGTGGTGCATGGTGGCCGTCGAGAGGCCCGCCAGTCGGTGGACGCCGTCGTCTATCGGGGCCGCCAGGAACGAACCGGCCGGCCCGGTGGCGGCGAGCGGCGCGGTGGGCGGATCGTCGAGTTCGACGTCGGCGAGCCACCCGGTCAGGGTGGTGTCCTGACCGGGGAATTCGATGCCGGCCGCCCGGCGCACCGCGCTGCGGGTGCCGTCGCAGCCCACCACCCAGCGGGCCTGCACGGTCCGATGGGTGCCGCCGGCCCGGATCACCACTTCGACGGCGTCCGGCCCCTGGGTGAGCGAGACGACCTCCTCCCCGCGCAGCACCCGGGCGCCCACGGCGACCGCGTGCTCCTCCAGGAGCTGTTCGGTGACGGACTGACCGAGCGCGAGCATGAACGGGTGCACCGCCCCGACTGTGGAGAAGTCCAGCCGGGTGGTCGCCGCGCCGAAGTGGCCGGTCGGCACCGGGGTTCCGCGTTCGATGAACCGCTCCGCGAGGCCGCGGGTGGCGAAGGTGTCCAGCGTGCCGGCCTGCATGCCGACCGCGCGCGACCGTCCGTCCGGGTTCGCCCGGCGTTCCACGACGGTCACCTCCACTCCGTGCAGGCGCAATTCCGCGGCGAGCCAGAGCCCCACAGGGCCGGCCCCGGCGATGAGCACGTCGAGCATGACAACCACTTCCTCTCACTCTTGGGACGATGCGCCACGACGGCGGCCCCCGCCGATGCGCCGGGACAGGGGCGGCCTCGTGGCGTCAGGTGGGCAATCTGGCTCAGCGGGCGCTGCCGAGGTTCCGGTCGGCGTCGGCGCCTTCGAGCATGAGGGTGGTCTCCTCGATACGGCGGAAGCGGCCGTCGGGGGCGAACTCGGCGAAGAGGTAAACCTCCATGCGGACGGTGGAGCCGTCGTTCTTGATGACCTCCATCGTGTGGCGGTCGGCGTACCGGTCGCCGGAGACGAGTTCGTCGTGCACCTCGACCGAGCCGCCGGCGACGACCGTGCGCAGGTGGGCGATGTGGTCGAGGAACTCGATGCGGTTCGCCCAGCTTCCGTCGGTGCGCTGGCGGTAGTCGGGGGCGAAGTGCCGGTCGGCGGCCTCGTCGAGGTCGAGGCCCGGGGTGAGGAGCAGGTCGGTGAGGGCGGCGTGGGCGTCGGTGCGGTTCATGGGGATTCCTTCGGTTGGGTGCGGGAGTGACCCGCCGTGCATCGGTCGGAGATGCGTGCGTCGAGCACGCTTATTACCGTACAGGAAAAGCGTGCGCCGCGCACGCTAATCTGGAGGAGTGAAGAACTCGACGGGACACGCCTACGTTCCCGTTCAGCCGTTTCGTACGTCCCCGCGTGCCGGCGACGCCGTCATCCGTGTCAAACGGCCTGTCACGGACACCGGGAATCCCTCCGACCCGGTACCGTCCCCTCACCACCGGGGGAGTCATGTCGGATGCCCGGGTGGGTCAGCGGTTGGCGAGCAGTGCGAGTTGGCTGAACCGGTGATGCGGCTCCCGTCGGGCGCGGCCCAAGTACTCCTCGCCGCTGGCGCGGTGGTGACATGCTGTGCCGTTTGGTGGCACGCTCGAATGCCGACTTGCAGCGCGTGATCGACCGGATGGTGGGATTCGATGACATCGTGCGGGCCTCGACGGCGATCACGTTGGAGAATCCGGTGTCGCTCCGGATCATTCCACTGGTGCGCCGGGCGTCGCGGCAGGCGCCGTATGGACGTCTGACCGCTGGAGGACCGGCTTGAGGGAGGGACCGAGAAGTGACCTTCTGGGAGTCACGCTCAACGAAGTACTGTCGGGGACGCTCGGAATCGTCGTCCCAGTCCTGCCGTTCGACGCCGGGTACGTGCTGATCGGACGGCTCACCATCTCACGGGGGATCCGTGGCTGACTCTGCCGAAACCGTCGAACCGACCTCCCCGACGTCCGGCGCCGCGGGCCCCGGCGGATCCGCCCGATCCGCCGGGCCCGGCCGGCCGGCCGCCGCCAGCGCGAGTATCCGGCTGGACAACCTCACCAAGCGCTCTCCGGACAGCCGAGCCCCGGCCGTGGAGGATGTGACCCGGGACGAAGCAGCCGGCGAAACCGTGATCCTTGTGGGGCCCTCGGGCTGCGGCAAGGGCACCACCCTTAAGATGATCAACCGGCTGATCGAGCCGGCCTCGGGGCAGATCACCCTCGGCGGCGAGGACGTCACCGGCATCAACCCCGTGGCGCACCGCCGCACCATCGGCTACGCAATCCAGGCCACGGGTCTCTTCCCGCACATGACCGTCAGCCACCTTCGGCGTAGGAGGAGGACTCGGGGACCTGGGCTCCTCCGGCACCACCAATCAGCGCATGTCGGTGCTGGTGCTCGGCTTCGTACTGACGGTCGCCATGGTGCTGATCATGGACTGGCTGGGGACGCTCGTCGGGCTGCTGCTACGCCCACGCGGCCTGGAGGTGGACTGATGCGCCTGGCCCAGGTGCGGGCGGCCGTCGCGGGCGCCCTGCTGCTCGCCGCCGCAGGGCTGAGCGGCTGCGGACTGACCAGCGGCAGCCCGCTGGCCGACTCGGTGCAGCCCGGCTCCATCGGGAAGGGGCGGCCGCTGGATGGCGTCCAACTGACCGTGACCTCAAAGGAGTTCACCGAGCAGATCATCCTGGGCCAGATCATGGGGCTGGTCTTCAAAGCGGCCGGCGCGGAAGTCCTGGACCGGACGAACATCCAGGGCTCGATCGGTGCCCGCGAGGCGGTCAAGTCCGGTGCGGCGGACGGGATGTACGAGTACACCGGCACGGCCTGGATCACCTACCTCGGTCACACCAAGCGCCTCGTCGACCCGTACGAGCAGTGGGCGGCCGTACGCGAGGAGGACCGCCGCAACGGCATCACCTGGCTGCATGCCGCCCCGCTCAACAACACCTACGCGCTGGTCGCGAACCAGGCGAATGCGCAGAAGTACCGGCTGCGCACACTCTCCGACGTGGCACGTCTGACGAAGAAAGACCCGGGCGCGGCGACGATCTGCGGCGGAAGTGAGTTCTCGGTGCGCGAGGACGGCCTGCCGGGCGTGGCGAAGACGTACGGATTCGCCCTCCGGCGCGGGAACTTCAAAAAGATGGACGACGGCGTCGTCTACACCCAGGTCGCCGAGGGCGCGGCCTGCGCCCTCGGCGTGGCGGCCACCACCGACGGCCGCATTCCCGAACTCAAGCTGAAGGTGCTGGAGGACGACCGGCACTTCTTCCCCAACTACAACGCGGCACCCGAGATGAACAGCGCCACAATGAGGAAGTACCCCGCCATCGCCGACCTCCTCACCCCGATCACCAAGCGGCTTACGGGGGCGGAGGCCCAGCGGCTGAACGCGCGGGTGGACGTGGACGGGGAGGACCCGCACGAGGTGGCGAAGGACTGGCTGGTGCGGGAGGGCTTCATCCGGGAAGGCTGACAGACGGATTCGCGCGAGCGTCCGACGAGCAGGAGGAGAGCGCCCTGCCGCTCGCGTAGACGCTGCCGTCCGGAGGGCCGGGACACCATGATCCGAACGACGCGCCCTAGGGGAAGCGGTCGACGACCTCACTTCCCCGGTCCTCAGCGGCCTGGCCCGGACCGGGGCGTGCAGCGCCGCCGACGCACTGCTGTGCCGGTGCGACTCCGGCGGGGCGGGCCACGGGCTCCAGCCGGCTCTGCTGCCCGCAACCGTCCGCTTGTTGCCAGTCGTCGCTCAGCCAGTGTTCACACGGGGTTGGCGTCGGCTGGCTTACGTGAACGGCCCCAGTACCCATGCCCAACTATCTGTTCCCTCGTGAGGAGCATCCATGGCCCCCGATCCGACCACCCCGACGCCCGAGTCCGAGTTCGGCGACAGACACGAGACGACGACCGGCGCCACCCGCCGTCGGTTCCTCCAGGGCGCGGGAGCCGCCGCCGGGACGCTGGTGCTGGGCGCGACCGCCGGGGCGGGCGGCGCGTACGCCGCTCCGAAGCCCGGGTACATCTTGCCAAAGGGCTTCAAGGGCGACATGTCCGACCTGAAGCATGTCGTGATCCTGATGCAGGAGAACCGGTCCCTCGACCACTACTTCGGCACGTTCCCCGGCATACGCGGCTTCCACGACAAGCAGGCGCTGCGGTTCCAGGACGGCACCAACGTCTTCCAGCAGAAGGACGGCAAGGGCAACATCGTCACCCCGCAGGTCGACGACGGCACCTGGGGCAACGACCACGGAGCCTGGGGCGACGTCGACCACCGCAAGTGGGACCTGTGGGTGCAGCACAGCGGCGCAAGCTGCATGAACCACCACAGCGACGCCTACATGGGCTTCTACCACTCGGTCGCCGCCCAGTACACCATCGCCGACCAGAACTTCTGCTCCGAGTTCGGGCCGACCGACCCCAACCGGAAGTACCTGTGGAGCGGAACCGCCAACAGCGAGACGGGCAATACCGATGAGTCCAACTACTCCCGTCCCTGGATCACGGTGGCCGAGCAGCTCCAGCAGGCAGGCATCGACTGGCGGCTCTACTCCGACAACAGCGGCAACGGGCGACAGGGCTACGTCAGCAGCTGGGTCGGCGACTACGGCGACAACGAGCTGAAGTACTTCAAGGGGTTCGACCCGGAGGGGCTGAGCGCCGACGACCCGAAGCTGAAGCCCGGCACAGGGCTGATCTGGCGCGGCAACGCCACGTACTACTCCGGCACGACCTCGCCGAACGACGACTCCGACAAGAACCTCGACGCGGTCCTCAAAGACCTCCATGACGCCTGCCGGCCGGGCGCGGAACACCCGCTGCCGGCGGTTTCCTGGATCGTGGCGCCGTACGGCTGGTCCGAGCACCCGGACGCGGACAGCCTGCACGGCGAGCGCTACGTCAAGAAGGTGCTCGACATCCTCCAGAGCAACCCCGATATCTGGAACCACACCCTCTTCATCCTCAACTACGACGAGAACGACGGGAAGTTCGACCACGTGCTGCCGCCGTGGCCGGAGCCGGGCACGGCGCGGGAGTACGCCGACGACTATCCGCTCGGCTTTGGTGCGCGGGTGCCGATGCTGCTGGTCTCACCGTGGACCCGCGGCGGGTACGTCGCCTCGGAGGTCTTCGACCACACCTCGACGATCAAGTTCCTGGAGAACTGGGCGGCCCACCTCGGCAAGCCGTTCCGCTGCCCCAACATCAGCGACTGGCGGCGCTCGATCGCGGGCGACCTGACCAGCGCGATCGACTTCGCCCACCCGCAACCGGGGCCCGCCACCTTCCCGGACCCGCTCGCCGAGCAGCCGGTGTCGATCGCCGCCGACCACATGAAGCCGCGCCCGCTGAGCTTCCATCCGCACGCGACGATCTCGGAAGACCGCGCGGCAGGGACGGTCACCGCCACGATGACCCTGGCCGGCGGCGCGAAGGACAAGGCCGTGTGCTTCCAGGTCTTCCCCGACAAGTACCAGCCGTTCTCCAACACGCCGTTCACCGTCACCGCGAGCAAGCCGCGCAAGTACACCTGGGACACCAAGGTCACCGACCACAAGTACGCGTTCTCGATCTACTCCAACGACGGCTTTGTGCGCTCGTTCGCCGGCCAGGTCGCGCCCGCGGGAAAGACGGACGGTGGCCTCCCGCGCGTGGGGGTCGCCCTGCTGAAGAGCGAGGAGACCCATCAGGCGGCTCAGGTGAAGCTCATGCTGCACAACGACGGCACCAAGCCGGTGCGCTACACACTCACCGCCCACGACTACCTCGGCAGCACCACGAACGTCACGGTGGCCGGCGGCAAGACGAACGTCGTCAGGTGGCCGACCCAGCAGGGCTACTACGACGTGGTCCTCACCGTCGACACCGACACCACCTGGACGCAGCGGTACGCCGGCCGGATCGCCACGACCGAAGAGGGCTGATCAGCCGGGACATCCGCTGCACGCTGCCGTCCTGGCCGCCGACAACCTTGCCCGCCTCGGGTGGATCCCGGCCGCGAGTTCGGCGCGGGCGCCGAGCTTGTGCGGTCCTGGTCCGCCGGGGCGGGTAGCGGCTGCGGTGGCAGTCTCGGGGCTGAGCGTCGCTCCGGTGTGGGAGCGGGACGAGGTCGCGACGATGCGGCGGCAGCCAGCTGGGGAGGGAGGAGCGTCGTCAGCGTCGGCGCTCCCACCCGAAACCCCACGGAGCAGGTCACGGGACCAGTTCGTAGCCGCACAGGATGTACATCCGGGTGACCGGGCCGACATCGGTGGGGATCGTGAAGCCACCCAGCTCGCGGTCCCGGGCGCGACGCAGCGGCGCCAACGGCAGGCTCAGCTCCCCGTGGAACAGACCCGGGTATTCGGCACTGGCCACACAGATGATGTCGTGCCCGACGCACCCGCAGTTCTCGTCGGGGCCGTGGGGCGCCTCGTGCTCAGTCCTGAACCGCACCGTGACGTGGCCGATGCCATCGCAGCCCGCGGTCTCGACGAACAATCCGAGCCGGTTGACCCGCAGGTCCTGATCACCGGGCAGGTACGGGAAGTGCGCGCGTGTCAAGCGCAGCGGCAAGCGCCCCGGGCCCGTGGCGGTGGTCAGGCGGTGCCAGTCGTCGGGGAAGTCGTGCCGCACGTCGAACAACTGCAGGCCCGCGCCCGGCAGGTGTCGCCGTGCGGCGGCGCCGGCGGCCCCGCGCAGTACGTCGCCGCCTTCCCTGGCCGTGTAGTTGAGGTGCAGGACGACATCCCCGAGCGTGTCGAAGTCGAACCGGTTGTTCTCCTGCGGTAGCTCGATCCGCCAGCGGCTCACGGCTCCGGCGAACTCGAAGGGCAGATAGCGCTCGTCGGCGAAGCGCAGCTCGAAGAGGCCTGCGTCGTTCTGGCCGCTGGAGGTGGCGATCGCCTCGGTCGCGCCGTAGGCGCGGACCACGCGCCGGTCGTCGCTGCCGGCCTGATAGCCGTCGAACTCGGGGCCCGAGCAGCATCCGGCCGGTGGTTCGGCGAGCGCGGGATCGACGCGGGTGCTGCTGCCGAGCAGGGTCAACCGGGCGTGCACGCCGGTGTAGGGACCCACCACGCAGGGGATCGTCAACGTCACGCTCTTGATGCGGCGCAGGTAGTGCCCGGGGTGATCGAGGTCGAAGAGCCACTCGGGGATGTCGATCTCGGCCCAGCCGGCGTGTTGCAGATGCAGGAAGGCGAGCGGGAAATCCTGGCGCATCGAGATGTGCCTGGTCAGCTCGTACTCGCGGCAGTTGGCGTCCAGGTAGGCCCCTTCCATCTGCCGCAGCGCCAACTGCAGTCGTTCGCCCGCCAGTAGCCCCTCATGCAGACCGTCCCATCCGGCCTCGGGCAGGAAGGCACGGGCGGTGTGGCCGCGTTCGTAGTTGAAGGCGCGTTGGGCCCGGCGGCCAGTGTGCATCGCCACCTCGTACAGGCCGCGATAGAGCGCGGCGGTCTCGCGCTGCAGATGCAGGTACAGCTGCGTACCGGTGAACTTGTCCCGCAGGAAGTCGGAGACCTCGGCGCTGTTGTCGATCTGCTGCTGGTGGTTGTTCAGCTCGCGCAGCGCAACGTCACGTCGCCGGTGGGCGGCCAGGATCTGCCGTTCGATCTGCTCGATCTCGATGCCGATGACCTCGACCTGATGGTGCCATTCCCGTTCTCTGCGACCCCAGCCGCCCTCGGTGAGGCTCAGACCCGCGCCGGTGTTGGCATTGTCGGCGATCGCCATCATGATCCGCGCCGCGGTGGAGAAGCCGGACGCGAGTTTGTTGCCGACCGGAAGCTGGTTGAACTCCAGCGGGGTGCCCATGATGCCCGCGATGCCGATCCACATGTCCGGGCTGATCCCGATTCCCTGCGCGACGCCCTCCAGCACGTTGCCGGCGATCCGGGACGCGATCGACACGCCGGTCAGCGCCTCGTAGCCGGTCTCGCCGGTGTTGAGCCCACCGGCGATCAGCTCCTGGTAGTACCGCAGCCGGGCGAGCGCGCCCTCCTTGGTCTTGTCCAGCGCCTGCACCTGCCAGTCGGCCTCCCGCCACTGGTTCTTCCTGATGTCCAGGGCCAGTTCCAGCAGTTGCCGCTCGTGGTTGTTGCGCAGCGCGGCCAGGGCTTCGCCATCGCCCTTCTCGTAGGCCGCGAGCAGCGCCGCGCCCAGTTGGCGTACCTCCGCGCAGAGTTCGTTGGCCTTGGCCACCAGGAAGGTGAACCGGTACGGGCTGCCGCCGCACTTGCAGTCCTCCGCGCAGTCACCGGCGCACGGCTCGACGGTCTCCTGCCACCCTTCCCGCAACCCGGTCTCACCGAAGGCACCACGCTGGGGAAGCCGGTAGCGGTTGAGACAGTGGTGATTCAGGGCGATACGGTCCGCGGTGTCGTCGTACAGGGCGATCAGCCGCGGGTTCAGCGGCGCAGGACGGGTGACGAGGCCGCTCACCGTCATGGACTCGCCGACGTGCTCCCCGGCCCGCACCCCGGTGGGGCGATCGCCCAAGATCCGCTGGACGGCGGCGAGGAGGACACCCGCTTGCTGCGCGCCCTCCACGGTGTTGCGGCAGGCGTGGGAATCGGCCCACTGCACCATGGTCTCCAGGTGGGCCAGCAGCACCGCCCGGTTCCTGGCCCGGTCCTCGCGGACGGGCGAACTCGGGCAGCACGGAACGTCCTGCCGTCGTCGGCGTCGCTGATTGTCCGTGGCGCACGCGGCCCAGGTGTTGTCGCGGGCCTGAGGCTGGTACGCCAGCTCGTACCACTTCAGCGCGGACTCGTACTGGCAGTGGGTGCGCAGCGCGCCCGCCACGGTCATCGCCACGCTGAACGGCGAGGGCGGCAGCAGGGGAGCCCCCGGGGCGACGTAGACGAAGTAGGGGTAGGCGGCCAGCCCGCCGAGGTAGCTCGGCGCCGGGTCCGGCGGCTCGACCAACGGAAGCGGTACGGCGTGGTCCTGGGCCAGGTCGTAGCGGAACCCCGGTGGCGTCGGGTCGGCGTGGCCGATCACCGGCGTGACCGCGCCCACCACCTCGAAGCGCAGAGAATCCGCCGTGCGTCCGGAGAACTTCAGGGTGGCCGTGTCTCCGGTGACCGCGATGCCCTGGCCGGACCGGCGCGGCGGGTCGAACTCGCCGTGCCGCACCCGGCTCCAACACAGATGCACCACGGGTTGCGCGTCCCAGTCCAGCAGGGCGGGCAGCTTCTCCGGCCGGTGCCAGTCGGAGGTGTCGCGGTGCGTTCGGTCCGGCTGAGCACCGACGTCCGCGTGCTGGTCCCGTGCCGAGTAGCACGCGGAATCGGCGAGCCAGAAGTAGTACTCGTCGACGTGGTGCCGTTCCTCGCCGCACTGGGCGCAGCAGCCGGTGTCCTCGTGCCAGGCTTCGAATTCCGTCCCGGCGGGCGGGAGCCCGGCGGCGGCGACCCGGACGAACCGGGTGCCCAGGCGGACCGCGGCGGTCAGCCACAGCGGAAGTCCGGTGGGGTCGTCCTCGGTCCCCTGCTGGTGATCGCGCGGGTCGCGCTCAAGCCGGGGGCGGTCGTTCCCCGGGTCCCGGCGGGCGGGGGTGAGGCCGAGCACCGGCGCGAGCCAGGAGTTACGGGCGGCCCGCTCGGGCGTGCCCAGCAACCCCAGACCCTCCGGGGCCGGTTGCCGCAGCTGGATTCCGGACGGTTCGCGGGCCTGGAGCAGGGTCAGCGACGGGTGCTCCGGCGGCCGCTGCCCCGGCCACCATTCCAGTCCACCGGGTACCGGCACGGTCAGCGTCGACCGGCGCAGCTCGGACTCCAGGAACGCGAACGCCTCCGACTCCCGGGCGCTGCTCAGCTCCTCCCACTCGATCCAGTTCTCCCCGTAGACCTCGCGGCGCCGGCATGCCTCCCACACCCGGTAGGTGGCGAGCCGCCGCTCCCACAGCCGGACGAACTCCGGCCCCGGCCTCAGTGTGGGTTCGAGCCCGAGCCGGGCCCGCTGGACGAATGCCTGCACGCTCCGGATGGCCTCCTCGATCCGGGTCATCCGCTGGCAGATGCCCGCCTCGACATCTTGGACCAGGAGGTCCGAGAGATCCTTCGGCGCGGTCGCGAAGGTGCCCGGCGCCCACGGCAGCGGTACCCGGCCCATCCCGCACAGGTACGCGAGCAGGGCCGTCCTCGCGCGCTCCCGCAGGCCGTCGTTGAGCCCGCGCAGGTCCTCGTAGCGCAGCGGCTCGCCGTTCTCGAAACAGCCGTCCCGTACAAACCGGGTGAGGTTCGTGTTGCCCGAGTCGGGTTGCGCCCCGGGGTCGTCGGCGACCCACTTCCACGGCACGGCATCGCCGATCCAGCGGCACGCGAAGTGGCTGCGCAGCCGGGTCAGCCATTTCTCACCCTGCCAGACCCGCAGCGCCCACCGCTCATCGGTGAGATCGTCGGCGTCGAGCGAATACGGGGGCGTCGCGAAGTAGGTGTGCAGAAGGGGCGAGTGCGCCAGATCGACGCCCAGATGTCGCAGCAGCTGCGCCGGGTCGTCGGGCTGTTGTTCGAGAACGTCGGCGAAGAGCAGCCAGGCCGGTCGCTCCCGGGCGGACTCGGTCTCCGCCCGCAGCAGGCAGTAGTCGAAGAGCCGTTCCCACCAGTCGAAGAGTGCCGCCTGACGGCGTGGGCTCGGTGCAGTGCGCTGATCCCCCACCGGTTGCGGCGGGTACGGGTCGGACACCGGCAGGAGGTCGAAGTCGAACCAGGCGTGGTGCACCCCGAACGCCGAAGGTCCGGTCCTGGGGTAGGACGTGCCGGCGAAGGATTGCGGATGCGTGATCAGGTGGCCCAGTTCGGACTGCCGGTAACCGGGCACGATCGTCGCCGAGAGCGCGAACCGGCGGGCGAGCAGCGCCGCCTTCACCGCCCGCTGGTAGGTGCGGCGAATGTCGCGCAGGGTGGCGCCGTAGCGCCGTTCCAGGTACTGCGCGGCGGCCTCGCCCGAGGCGTACCGGCCCGCGGACCCCACGAGGCCGTCGCCCAGGGTGCCGTTCTTGGCGTCCCGGAACAGCCGGTCGAAGCCGATCTCCGTCAGCACGCCGTCGCTGTCGGGGCCGCGATACTTCAGCTGGAATCCGGTGTGCTCCGGACAGACCTCCTCGGCCCGCTCGAAGGTCGGATCGGACTGGGCGTACTCGATCGTGATCCGGTAGGCGCCCCGGCGCAGCCGCACGCCCCGTGACGCGGCCGCCGGCGCGTCGTCGGAGGTCCAGTGGTGGTCCAGCATGATCCAGGTCTTCTGGCCGCGTCCCAGGGTGACCCGCCAGCGGTGCTCGTGGGCGCGGGAGAAGTCCGGTGCGAGGTCGCCCTCGGTGGGCGCGCCGGCGTGGAAGTGGTACTCCCCGGCCTCGTCCACCAGAAGCACACCGCTCCAGCACACGGTGAAGGGACTCGCGCCACCGAGCGGCTCGGCGTCACCCTCCCTGATGGCGAAGCCGTTGCGCACGCCGACCAAGCGGGACCGGGCCGGGCTCAGCGCCAGGTCCATCGCCGGCAACACGGTGGGCACTGGAGCGTTGTAGCGGTCGCGCACAGGACCGAACGCGGTGGCCGGGCCGCGGGTCTCCCTCCAGACCAACTCTCCCGCCCCGTCGTGCAGTTCGCCGAGCAGACCGGTGCCGACGAGGCCCAGCAGCGCGGCGAACGCGCCACCGCTGGGCGGTGGCGCCCAGGTCACCTCGGGGGTCTTGCCGTCATCGGCCTCCCACGGTGTCGCCGCGACATTCTCGTCCGCCCACAAACTGCGCAGCACCGTGGCCGCCGCGTCCGCGTCGGGCGGGCATCCGGTCACCGCGGCCACGTGTGCCGCCAGGTGATCGACGATCACCGTGCAGCGCGCCCGGAATCTGGCGAACTGGCCCTGGAAGAAGGCGAATCTTGCTTGCTCGTCGGGTTCGGAGACCAGGGTGTCGATGGCGAGCTCGGCATTGTCGAAGAGAGCTGCGAACGGGGCGAGCGCGGCCCGGGGCGCGAAGTACAGGTTGCGTACGGCGACCCGCTCGGCCTCCCGCAGCGGCCGCATGCGGCTCAGCTCCTCGATCACCTCGGTGTCGGAAACCGGCAGCGAGGTCCACAGTTCCTGCGCGGCGCTGTCGTAGCCGAACGGCCCTTCCTCCGGTCGCAGCCACATCAGGGGAGAGGTGTCCGCTGCTGCCAGCGGCGTACGGTACTGGCGCCCCAGCACATCGACCGGGCAGCCGCACCGCTCCAGCACGGTCGGGAAGAAGTGTTCCCCGAGCACCCGCCAGGCGTCGGGTCCGCTCGAAGCCGGGACGTAGCCGAACTCGTCCCGCAAGGTCGCGGTCATCCGGGGCCATGTCCAGGCTTCGGCGTCCTCCTCGGAAACGCGCACGGACAGCAGGGACCGCCGCAGCGCCCACAGCGTCTGCGCCTCGTCGCACCCGGTCGATCCCGCCGGCTCGGGCAGTGACAGGGGATCGTCGGCCGACTCGTTGCGGTCCTGGAGAGCGAACGGGTCGTCACCATCGCGGTGCTCTTCGACGGTGAAGAGCCACGTGATCTCGCCGACGGTGAAGTCGGAGGCGTAGATCTTGCCGAGGACCTCCACGAACCGCAGCGTGTGTGTGGGCAGCGCGTGCCAGGCATCGCTCGCGGTGCCGGGGTCGAACCCGGCCAGCCGGGACAACACCGTCAGGTTCCCGGCGAGCGCCTTGGCGAAGCGCGGTTCCCGGTCCCCGCAGGAGTAGTGGGCCCGTGCCAGATCGCCGATCCGGTCCAGCACGAGCTCGACGGCTCCGGCGGCCGGGGGCTCGGTGGCCCACAGCCCCAGCAGCGGCGCTCTCTCGGCCGGCGACGCCGCGTCGGCCCGATAGGTGTCCACGAGCGAGAGACCCAGCTCCGCGTGCAGGATGAGCAGCGCCGCGAGCTGGCGGCAGAAGTCCGCGTTGATCGTGGAACCGCTGAACAGCCTCAGCGCCTCGCACACATCACGCAGCATCGCGAAGGTGATCCCCGGCGCCGCGCCCTCGCCCAGCCGCCGCCACAGCCGGACGAAAACGATCAGCTTGCGCAGCGCGGCGCGCGGGTCCTGCTCGTCGGCGGGATCGGTGAACCTGATCCGCAGATCGTCGGGACAGCACGGCTCGCAGTCGGGAAAGTCCGGGGCCGCACCCTCCGGCACGGCGCGCTGGAAGGCGACGAAGCCGCTGTGCCACAGGTCGAGGAACTCGCAGTAGCCCAGGCCGGTACGGTCCAGGAACTCGGGCACCCGCAACACGGTGCCGGTCCAGGACGGTCCGTCGGCGGACTCCTTGGTGAACCCGTACACCTCGTACAGGGTCAGTCGGCCCCGCGCCTTCCGGAAAGCGATGTCGTGGGCGTAGAGCAGGTCGTACTCCTCGGCGGAGATGCCCAGGTACTCGCAGGCGATCTCCAGCCGGACCGGGTAGCGCCACCGGTGGCTCTGGAACCCGGCGGGCTCGTGCACCGGGTCCAGCACCAGCTCCGTGATCTCCTTGCGGAACCGGCGCATCGCGGCGTACCGGCTGGTGCTCAGGAAGCGCAGGTAGGACCTGTTCACGTCCAGGGGCTGGTGGTACGGCAGGGCGGGTGCGGTGAAATCCTTGCGCAGCAGGGCGTACGCGTCGAGGTGAGCCTGGGGCAGGGCCTCGGTGGCCGGGGAGGAGTGCTCCGGCACCGCGGCGAACAGGGTCGCCGGATCGTGCGGCTGCCCCAGAACGTGCCCGGCAAGCCGATCCGCAGCGGTGTCGTGGATCGCGCCCTGCGCGCCGCCGCCGGCCAGCTTCTCCAGGCTCTCGTTCACCAGGTCGATCACCGGCAGGGAAGTGCCGAGGTTGGCGGCCGTCACCTGCAGATCGCCGAGCGGGCCACGGCGGTCGAGGAGCAGTTCGCCGACCGACGCCACGTTGGCAGGTGTGGTGGGGTGCTCGCAGGTCGACGCGGACGAGATCCTCAGCAGGTCGTGCAGGTACTGCGGCGGGCCGAACGGTGAGAGGTGATCCGGCGGCACACAGTCGGTCAGTGTGCCGTCCGGGTTGACCGGCGCGAAGCTCTCGTCCGGCGGGCCGGCCGGATCGGCGGGTCCCCCCGCGGCCTGTTGGATCTGTGCGGCGAACGGGTGCGCGACGGTGCCGGCGAGCGCCGCGGCGAAATCGGCCGCCGGCAGCGCGGCGGGCTGCGACGTGCTGGTGAAGCCGACCGAGTACAGCGCTTCCATCAGCGAGAACCGCAGTTCGTCACCGGCCGCGAACGCGGTCAGTTCGTGCAGCGCGTCGAGCACCGCGACCGCCTGCTCCAGCCACCGCTGCGCCGTGATGTCCGCGCCGAAGGTGTCGGCCAGCGCGGCCGTGAACGCGGCCTCGTCCCGGGGTGCTCCGAAGACGAAGGCGCCACCGCCGTGGTCGCCGTATGCCGCGATCATGCGGGCGAACACGTCCGAGGCGGACACACCAAGCGTCGGAAGGCCACCGGCGGCGGGCCCCTCCGCGGTCGGGGGCTGGACGGGGACGGTGAAGAACTTGCGCAGGTGCCGGACGAAGGCCTGTGCCCGCTCCGAAACCGTGCCCGGCTCGGTGAACGGCGGCAGCAGCGCGGGATTGTCCCGCAGGAGGGTGCGCCACTGCTCATCGGTGACCGCCACCAGCCCGGCCACCGTGGCGACCGAGAGCGGCGGCTGCCCCACCGCGACCACCAGCGGATCGTGGTTTCCGGTGACTGCTCGCAGCACCAGCTCCAGGTACGGTCCGGGGGACGCGGCCGCGGCCGGGGCCCAGAACCCCGCGTCGATGGCCTCCGTGGCCCCGGAATGCGTGCTCCACGACCGCACCACCGTGGAGACCGGCGGTGCCAGCGCGACGGTCGGCTCCGACGTGGTGACCGAGCCCAGCGCGCGCAGTCGGCGAGCCGCGGCCTGCGGGCCGATCGCCGGTTCGGCGGGCCTGGTGAGCAGCGGTTCGGACGCGGCGACCACGCCGTTCTCGATCG
Source organism: Streptomyces sp. 2323.1 (assembly GCF_900221035.1). Classification (NCBI taxonomy): domain Bacteria; kingdom Bacillati; phylum Actinomycetota; class Actinomycetes; order Kitasatosporales; family Streptomycetaceae; genus Streptomyces; species Streptomyces sp. 2323.1. The sequence continues at coordinate 7,789,864 of NZ_LT907981.1, forward strand.
CGATGCGCAGTTGCGCCAGGGACTGCGTCTCGACGCCGAAACGGGCCGCGTCGTAGCGGTGTTCGGGATCGACCGTCATCGGCAGTGTCGCGCCGAGCGCGTACAGGTACGCCGCCGGAACGGCGATCGTCGGGTCCAGTGCGGTCGAGCCACCCTGGGGAACGAAGGTCACCGCGGCGTGCCCGGTCTCCGCGCCGGTCAGGATCGGGAAGGTGAGCCTCGCCCGGGCGGCGTCCGCGGCCAGCCGTTCGCCCTGCACGGCCGCCGAGGCGGCGAAGACGAAGGTGGCCAGCAGTGACGCCTTCGCGTCGACGGTGGCGTGATAGCCGGCCAGTTCCGCCTCGAACCGCTGCCGGTCGTTCTCCGCCTGCTGCTTGTCGAGACCGGGGTCCACGGGCGGCTTGGTGTACATCTCGCCGAGCGGGCGCGGCAGGTCCGGGGGCGGATACACCAGCCGGTCCCAGGTCAGTTCGGCTGCCACGTACCGGCTCTGCGCCGGGCTGAGCGGCGGACGCTGCCGGAGGGAGCCACCGGTGCCGGGATCCTTCGCCAGCACCTTGTCGATCTTCGCGACCAGGTCGGCGAAGTTCGGCGGGGTGCCGTCTCTGGGCAGCTCGATCTGGTCCCCTCCGGGCGACATCGTCGGCACCGCCGCGTAGGCGCTCGCGGGCATCGCGAAGTACGCCGGCTGGAGCACCGGCAGCGTGCCCACGCTGGTGACCTTGATGTTGAAGTCCAGCTCCCCGCCGCCGACGGGGACGCCGTCGCGGGTCAGCTCCAGCCGGAGGTCGTACGAGGAGCCGGTCGGGTACTCCGGATGGCCCGACGGCGGTGTCACCACGATCACCGCGGTGGCGACCGCCTCCTGGAACCGTGTGGTCACGGGCGGCAGACCGCCGCCGGCGATGTCCTGGTAGTGCTGGATGATCCCCGTGTTGGTCACGTTCACGTCGTGCTTGGTGACATCGACGGGCGTGACGGCAAGCCCCTTCGCCGAGCCGATCTGTACGCCCTTCCTGGGCTCGGCGAAGGTCAGGTCGAAGGCCGTCACGGTCAGCTTGTCCAGGGCTGCCCGGAAATCCGCCGCGGACATCGGCTTCGTCGGATGCAACCGAACGATGATCAACTCCGGCATCTCAATCTTCGCCCTTCCGCCCCGATTCCAGCTGTTCCAGCTGTTCCAACACGACTATTTCCAGTACGACTTGACGAATCCGATGCCGGCGCCGACGACCGCGCCCACCCCGGCGCCGACCGCGGTACCCACTCCGGGCACGATGCTTCCGACGACGGCGCCGACCCCTGCCCCCGCCGCCGCCCCGGTCAACGTGGCCGCGGCCACCCCGGCGGTCTCGCTGCCGGTCTTCTCGGTGACGATTTCGCCCACCTTGCCGCTGACGTACGCGGTCCCCTGAATGCCGACCGCGGCGACCGCCCCCGGCGGGCCCGCGAAACCGACCGCTGTGGACACGACGCCGATTCCCGCGTCGACCTTGTCGGCCGTGGTCTTCGCGGTGGCCACTTGGAGGGCGGTGGCGGCCACGGCCAGCGGGGCCGCCACCTTCCCGACCACCTTGAGCACCGGCGCGGCCGCCTGCAGGGCCCGCGCTCCCGTACCCACCGCCTTGGCCGCGACGCCGGTCTCGGAGGCCACCTGGGCGGTTGTCGAAACGGTCTTGGCGACGGACGCGGTCTCGGTCGCGGCCGCGGAGACCGTGGCCGTCACCGCCTGCTGGGTGCTCGCGGCGGCCTGCTCGACGTTGGCCGTGGTGGACGCAACGTCTTCGATGAAGTCCGCGGCCGCCAGAGGACGGGCGTTCAGCGTCAGCAGCTTGGAGGCATAGACGGCGTACTTCTGGGCGATCCGGCCCCCGCCGTACTTGAAATCGCCGATCGCCTCGGCGACGCCACCGAGCAGGCTCTGCCCCTTCGCCAGCGTCTGACCGACCTTGGCGACCACCACATCGAGGTTGTGCGCCCCTTTCGGACCCCCCGGTGGGACGCCGATTTCGGTGATCGTGCCGCCGATCACCCGCACATCGGCGTAGATCCGCTCGGCGCCCTGCACACCCAGCTGCTGCAACTCCCGCAGTACGCCGCCGACGCGACCGTGCGCCGCGGTGCCGAACGGGCTCGCTGCCTTGCTGCTGAAGTTCAGCGGCGTCCGGTTGATGGCGCCGGGGCTGGTACTGGCGCCGGCCTCGAATCCCGCCTGATTCCGAACGAACTCCAGGATGTCGTCGATGGTGTGCGTGGGAGGCGTCGGATTCCTGCCGTCCAGGTCGACCAGCGCGACCGGATTGCCATGGGCGTACTCGTACGAGCTGGCCTGAGGTGTGTCGATCGGGTCGCAGCTGGTCCAGCGGCACAGCCACGGGGCGTAGTAGCGGGCGCCGTGGAAGTACAGGCCGGTCTCGGTGTCGCGCTCCCGCCCGGTGAAGCGGTAGCGCTTGGGCGTCTCGGTCTTGGCACGTACCGCCTGGTAGGCCGTGCCGCCGTAGGGGTAGTACTCCTCGTACGTGAGGATCCGGGCCCGCTGGTCCAGTTCCAGCGTGGCGGAGCCGAGATGGTCCGCCAGCTGATAGCGGACCTGGTGTTCCGGACCGGAATCCGCGCCGCGGGTCCGACGCTCCAGCAACGCGACGCGCCGTGTGTCGTCCATCGCGTGCACCGTCTGGCGTTCCAGAGTCACCGCGCCGTCCGCGCCGTACTCCCGGTAGACCTCGAACGGGCCGATGTAACGGCGTTCGCTGCTTCTCCTCGCCGTGCCACCCTCGCCACAGGACGAGTCGGTGACCTTGCGGACGCGTTGTCCGGTGGCGTCGTAGGAGTAGTACGTCGTCTGCGGAGTTCCGGCGCCGCGGACCTGCCGGGCGGTGGTCTCCAGCTGGTCCTCGGGATCCCAGCGCAGCACCGGCAGGCCGGGCATCGCGGTGGTGTTCCCCCTGGCGTCGTAAGCGAATTCGCCGTCGCCCACACCGCTCAGCCGGTTGCCGGTCACCTCCGGTTCCAGCGCACTGGGCTCGGCGTACCGGAACCGTCGGGTCCAGCCGGGAGAGGTGGATGCGCGGTGTTCCAGGGACAGCATGTTGCCGACCGGGTCATAGACATACCGCTGTAGGTAACGCCCCATCGCGGCACCGTCACCGGGGTGGGTGAGCCCCACCCTGGGCGCGTCGCCCGTGTCACCGGGATCGGTCTGGCCGAGGTGTTCCCGGCCGGTCGCCTCGATGAGCCGGTACACCGCGTCGTAGGTGTAGTCCGCGCCGGGCTCGACGACCCGGTTGCGGAAGAACGTCCTCTGCTGCGCGGTGTCCCGGATCGAGACGATGTTGCCGACCGGGTCGTGGCAGTGGGCCAGGTGCTGCACCGTCCTGCGCTCGCGGCGGGAACGCGGCCGCTCACGGCGGGTCCGCAGCGCGGTGAGCCGGAAGGTCAGCGGGTCGTAGGTGTAGCGGGTCCGCGCGCCGTTGCCGTAGTCGATCCCGGTGCGCTGCCCGCGGGCGTTGTACTCCACCCCCGCGATCAGCACGGTGTCCCTGCCGTCGGAGGTGGCCACGAGACGCTCCAGCAGGTTCGCCTCGTTGTAGTACGGCCGGACCATGGTGCCGTCCGGGCTGGTGATGCTGATGGGGCGGTCCAGCGCGTCGAATCGGGTGCGGCCGGTGTAGACCTCCTCCTCCAGCGCGACCTCCTCCCGCCAGTCGGGCGCTCGCCGGTAATCCACCGGGAACCGGCGCGTCGCCTCCAGCAGGTTGCCGCGGAAGTCGTACGCCTCGTGGGTGCTGACCCCGGAGCCGTCGTGCCGCCGGAACACCCGGGTCCGCAGGTTGCGGGCCGGATCCTCGCCGTATTCGGTCCTCTGGTGCAGAACCTCACCGGCGAGACCCGGACCGCTGACGTAGGCGCGTACCGGGCGGTGGCCGGCGTCGTACTCGGTGCGGAACCGGAAGCCCCTGCTGTTCCAGGTGCAGCGCGGGTTGCCGAGCACGTCCGGCAGCAGTGCCCCGGCCCCGTAGTCGATGCCTGCCCGGCTCACCTGCATGCCCACCATCGAGTAGTCGTGGCGGATCGCGGCGCGGCCGAGCGGGTCGCGCACCTCGCGGACGTTGCCCTCGACATCCGTGCTCGTCCGGGTCACCAGACGCTCCTCGACGAGCGTCCCGTCCTTGGCGTGCCGGTTGTGCGCAACGGTGCGGAACGGGCGGGCGAGGGAGTCGAGATGGGTGTCGGTGGGCGTGTGCGCGTGGAGTGCGGCCTTCTCGGCGGCGCGCCGCTGCTCGGGGCCGAGGGCCCCCTCGGCCCTCGCGGCATGCCATGTGGTCCACCCGGGCTCCGTGGCCAGCAGTTGGCGGACCTGGCCGCCGATGTCCGGATCCTGCCGGGGATCGGTCAGCACGGTGTCGTTGCCGTCCCACACCCGCTGCCGCCACGGGTCGAACACCGTTTTCGCATAGGTGTGGTCGGGATGCAGGCTGCCGACCACCCGCTCCAGCGGGTCGTAGAGGAGCACCGTGCTCACCCCGGCGATGACCGCGAACTCGAAAGCGTGGGTCCCGGTGAAGAACGGCTCGAAGGTACGAACCGGGTTGCCCTTGTTGTTGAAGATCGTCCATCCGGTGCCGGCCCAGCGGGGCTCGACGACCGGGCCGCCCTCGGACAGCGGACCGGGTTCGGCCTGGACCTTGGACTGGACCTCGCGTCCAAAACCGTCGCTGTAGGCGATCGTGTGGGTGATCCTGCTCTGCTCGCCAGGGGCGAGGTCGGACTGGTGGGTGTGCCGGGCGAGGGTCGCGACCACGGCCGGTTTCCCGCGCAGCCAGAATGCCGACTCGTCGTAGCAGAACCTGCTCCCCGCCGACCCGAGCAACGCAGGTCCGGCCGCGAGCGGATCGGCGAGGTACCGGGCCACCAGCGCGGGTGACGGGTCGGGGTCGAAGCCGTCCAGAGAGTCGCCGAGGGATTCCTCGCGCTTGGCCATGGTCGCGGTCCCGGCGACCCTGGCGTGCACGTCGTAGGCCATTTGGACCCGGTTGCGGTTGGGGTCGGTGACGAGGGCCGGCCGCAGGACGCGGTAGTCGTTGCCCTGGGAGAGCGTCCTGCCGTCGGCGTCGCGTTCACCCACCGTGTAGCGGTTGCCGAGCTGGTCGGTGCTGTCGACGAGGAGCAGGTCGTAGTCGTCGTAGGAGACCGTCGAGGTGTCACCGAGCGGATCGGTGAACCGGCAGGGCAGGAAGAAGTGACGTTCGGCGTAGTCCAGTTCGCTCGTGTCCGGTGGCGCGTACGCGGTCCGCGCCGAGGGAATCCACCATCCCCCCTCGTGCCGCAGATATCCGGCGGCCCGCAGCATCGGTTCGTCGACCCGGTCCCCATACAGCGCAGTGACCAGTCCGTCGGGGAAGGCGAGTCGGTACTCCTGGTAGGGCAGCGCGCGGGACTGGAGCGTGCCGAGGGGCAGTGGCCCTGAGAGGTCGTCGCTCCGGTACAGGGTGCGTACGTGCTCGGTGAGCCGGAGTGCCGGTTTCGCCGGCAGTGCGTCCCAGTCCTGGTAGGGAATGGTCTGATCGATGCCGGTCAGCGCGCGGGTCAGCTCGGCGTGGGTGAACCGGTCCCCGGCGGGGCGGAGCGCCAGCACCTCGAAGGCGCGTGTCCGGCAGGGCAGGGGCGCACGGTAGCTGTCGGGTTCCTCGACGGCGTTGGTGTAGTCGTGGTCGGTGAGCACCATATGCGTGCGCCGCTGCGGTCCCGCGTCCCGCTCATCGAGATCGGGGGAGGGGCGGGTACGGCCGTAGCCGACGGTCACCGACCGCAGCACATTGCCGTATGCGTCGACGGCGAGGGTCAGCTCATGGCCGACCCGCGGGTCCACGGTGCGCTCGTAGTGCCCGGTCAGGGTTTCCCTGGGGTGTACGTCGAAAACCGCATGCGGCCTGCCGGTCGAGTCGGCGTGGCCGACGGCCGGTTGGAGCATCCGGATCAGATGGTTGTGCTCGGTGACGCGGTACGGGCGGCTTTCGGCGTCACTGTTGTCGAGCGCGTACACCTCGGTGCGGAGCACCGATCCCTTCAGGGAACGACATGCCTGCCGGGCCTCGTCGGCGGTCAGGCCGTCCGGCAGCACCGTGTCGGGGAGTAACAGGTCATCGTTGTGGTATTCGCGTTCGAACTGCCGCGAGATCCGCTGTCCGGGGAGAAAGGCACCCGTGTGGAACCAGGTCCGGGTGAGCGTGGGCGGCCGGTACGTGGCCTCGTCCACATTGCCGGCCTCGGCCAACGCCTCCAACGCTTCGGTATCGGTCTGCTCGACCATGCCGAAACCCCGGAACTCACGCTCCGGCCCGTCGAAATGGCCATGGTGGTAGGCGTACCGGCTGACGAATCGGTGACGACCGATCGCGTCCACCGTCTCCACGCGCTCGACCAGGTGCACGACGAACGGCAACCGGGTCAGCCAGGGGCGCCCGGCGGCGGCGTCCTCGGCGTAGAAGCGGGTCGAGGGGGCGTAGCGGATATGGGTTTCGGCGCCCAGGTTGTTGCGTACCCCGGTGAGCAGATGGGGTTTGCCGCCGCGCATCAGATCCAGATAGCGCAGCTGCCGGCCGGATTCGGCGGGCAGTGGCGAGGACCACACCAGGCAGCCGGTGCCGGAGCCGAGCAGGTCGATCGCGGCGACCTTGGACACGTTCTCGATCCGGGGAAAGGCCACGGGCAGGGCGTGCGGAGCGCTCCACGCGTTGCCCGAACGGTTCAGGTAGAGCCGGACCCCGTCGCGGTGCAGGTAGATCAGGTCCGCCGGGCCGGAACCATCGACATCGGCCAGCCGGATCCTGGCCGGGTCGAACTGGTCCGGACTGTCGAGCCGGGGAGCGCAGTCCATGCCGACCTTGGCGCCGAACCGGCCGTGGCCCAGGTTCGGCCAGTAGCAGATCTCGCCGTTGCGGATCCGGACGAGGTCGGCGAGCCCGTCGCCGGACAGGTCCGCCAAGTGGATCGACGAGGTGCGGTCGGCGAAGACCAGTTGCGGCCCGGATTCCTCGTCCCGTGCCGGCCAGGTCCGGCGGCCGGCGTCGAATCCCTCCTCGCCCAGCGATCGATACCAGGTCCAGCCCGGCTCGCCGGTGACAAGCACGTCGGCCCGGCCGTCGCCGCTGAGGTCCACGAAGCGCAGGTTCGGGTCGTCCCAGGCCAGGTTCGGTCGGGACCGGAACGGCCGGAACACCTCCCAGTCCTGGTCGGACCGTTCGGTGAACCCCGGTGTGGTGCCACCGAAATCCACCACGGCCGGGCGGCCGTCGCCGTCCAGGTCCAGCAGCTCGGTCCGGCCGCCGGTCGGGCGGCTGCGTACCACGCGCATCGGTCCGAGGTGGCCACCGCCGAGGTTGGGCTTGTAGAACCAGGTCCCGGCCTGCTCGGTGAGTAGCCCGGCCAGCCCGTCGCCCTCCAAGTCCGTCCATCGGTAGGCCGATCCGTCCACGCCGATCGGCGCGTTCTCCAGGTCAGCCGCGTCGAGTGTGCGTACCTCGGTGTCGATCTCGGCCTGGGAATAGGAGAATTCCAGTGGCGGCATCGACCTGGTGAGATATCCACCGGAAGCCCGCCGCCAGCCGCTGTGTGACACCGACTCCAAAAACGCGCCCGTCACCCCGCCCCGCTCGGCATCGCCGCGATATACCAGATCGGTGGAGCGCACCAGGCAGTCACGACCGACATCGGGCTCGTCCGGGAAATGATGGAACATCAGCACCCGGCGGCAGAGCCGGTAGCCGCGAATCTCGAATCCGGCCCGGTAGGAGGAGAACGGGTCCAGCCGACAGGCCCACGGCCGGACTTCGGCCGTACTCTCGTCGTGCTCGCCGTAGTCGAACACGATCTCGAACATGTGGTCCGAATCATCGGAGACCAGCCGGGAAACCGTGTTTCCGTAGCGGATTCGCTTCAGATATCGGTTCGCGGCGCGACCGGCCGCGGTGCGGTTGCGTTCGCAGCCGGCAGTGAGATCGACGCCGCTGCCGTCCTCGGTCTTGTACTCATAGCGGACCGCGTTTCCGGCATCGTCATGGCTTTCACAGATCAGCCAACTGAACACCCGGCGCGCGTCGTTCGGGTCGGCGATGCGGCTGGCGGCATCACGTCCATAGACGGTGGTGACATTGTCCCGGCTGATCGAGCGCCAATGGACGTCGCCGGACCGTACGTCAGTCCACCGCTCGATGCGCGCATAAAGGCCTTCCACGCGCGGCCGATATCGGCACACCGCATAATCCGAGCCGTCCACCCTGCACGACCGGCGATTCCGGATCCACTCTCCACCGCGCTCCACCAGGACGGGGACAAGGTCCTCGGTGCCGGACAGGATGAAGGTGTCTTCGGAGTCCTCGCCTTCGTCGGCATAGCCCGGGATGCCCTTGTCGGTCTTGCGGGTGATCGCCGGTAGCCCGATGCCCCAGCCGATCCCGAACGGGCCGTTACCGGCAGCGGAGTCGTAACCGAGTGTCAAAGACGGGCCGAACCCGGACCGTCCCGGGCTGATCGCGAGGGGAACCGAGAGCCCGCCGGTGCCGGTCACCAGGTTCGCCGTGAACTTCTCCCCGATCCCCCGGATGGCGCCGCCACCCTTCGGCAGCGAGATCACCGGCGCGTTGGGAGTGCCCGGGGCGGTGTCGCCGGAGGGCGCGATGGGTGCGGAATCGGTCGATCCAGCCCCACTGGGCACGTTCGCCTCCCTGGGTGACGCGCTGCACCGGGCCCGGGACTTGGGCATACGACCGGGACGGACGGACAGGTCGGATCGCCCGCACCGGCGCGATGCCGTACACCACGTTCGTACGTCCGTCGACGCGACCGGGGCGGCTCCAGAGTAGGGTGCCATGGTCGCCGTTAGATACCCCTTCGGCAGCGAATGCCTGAAAGGGAAACTTCCTTCCGTTCGGCAGGATCTGACCGCACCGGCTCGACAGCCCGCGCCACCCGCTCGCCGACGAGCGTGGAGTCTCCATGAGTTCCTGACATCTACGTACTCGTGCCGTATTGCTAGGCATGTCCGCAAAGTCAGGGCAGTCACAGTCGTGGGCAGGCGAGGGTGACCAGGGCTTCGTAGTGGCGGGCGCGTTTGTCGTAGCGAGCTGGGGCCGTGGACACGGTGTCGGCTCCTGGTGCTTGTCGGCTCCGATACCGGGCACTCTCCGTCGACCTCAGGGGTTTGGTCGTGCCGTGGATCCGCCGTGGGATCTGCGGCCGCCTCCGTGGATACTGATCACCATGCGCACTGACTTCGATCCCGCTGCCATGTCCCGCAACGAGTTCTACAAGCTGCTGACCGCGACGGTGGTGCCGCGGCCGATCGCTTGGGTGTCCACCACCTCGGCGGACGGGACGCATAACCTAGCCCCTGCGAAGTTCTGAGGAAAGTGGTATCGGCCGGGCTGGCGTTAGCCCAGGCCAGCGTGTGTGGGCAACGGTTCGGTGAGCTCCAGCGGTCGCGGTTGGTGACTTCATGAACGTGAGGTGTCCGGAGCGCCAGTAGGTTCTTGGCCTATTGGTGGTACAGCGCTCATAGTTGTGCTGACCTGCTGCAATGGCGGCTGTGTCTGCTGTCGGCAGCATATTGGTTCGTGCATGGTCCGGACCTTGCCCTCAACCATCCCCATGCTGGGGAAGGGCTGTCCGTACCGCTCTGGGGGACCGCGGCCAGGCCCCAGCGCCGAAGAAGGGCGCGGCGTGTTTCTCGATTGACTTGGTGAGGCCCTTCACTGCAGCAGGGGTTGCGCATGCTCGCCGCACGCTGAGCGCTGACGGCGGCCGCTGACGACTGCCGGCCGTGTGGTCGCGTGGAACAGTGCCGGCATCCTCTGCGTCGCTGTCGCCCAAAGAGGTGGTCGCCGGATGCCTGGCCAGGTGAGTCCGACGACTGGAGGCGGCCGTAGCGGGGCTCGTCTTCCGCCGGATCGGCACGGTCGACGGCAAGCGCTGGGCCGTGCGGGCCAGGTATTGCGTCACAACAACACCGACGGACGTGGCCCTTCTCATGTCACGGCGGCTTGCTGCGGCTGTGGTGAAGCAAGCAATCAGCCGTCACGCCGATTGTGGTGGGGCTGGTGCGGGCGGACGAGGCCGGCGAGGTCGCCCACGGCCGCCCGTATGTGAGCCCGCTCGCGCCGGACGCCCCCGCCCGCACAGCACCAGGAGAGCTGTCCGCCCGCCTCTCGCGGATGCATGCCGAGGTCGTGCTCGTCGCACACAGGCCATGTCTGCCAGAGACACTCCGTGACAGTCTCCTGTGCGGCCTCGGTGATGGCCGTCAGAGCGAGGACAGGGGCGTCCGCCGAGTCCGGATCCACGACGTTGCCGTGCCACTCGCCGTTGGCCAGGGCCACGCAGACGTACTCGGCCACGCCCTCGTCGTACGAGGGAAGTCCCAGCAATTGCAGGGGTCCTTGGGCCGGCAAGGTCACCGCAAGGTCCCGGTTGACAAGGGCAAGAGCCTCGTCCCACAGCGGGTACTCGCCCAGCAAGATCCGACGGGGCTCAGGGAGATCGAAGAGAGCACTCATGGAGACCACCCTGTACGACGGAGCAGACAGCGCTTGCCCTGCACTACGCCGCAAGTCGCCAACCGTCAGCTGCGCGGCACCCCGCGCGATCGCAACACGGTTCGACAAGCTCCCGGTCCGCTACCGCGCCGGGGGCGTCGTGGCACCGCTCCAGCACCCAGGTGTGCGTCGGAGCGAACCCGTCCCGCAGTCGCTGTCGTACCCGCCGCTCGTCGTACCGCCCGAGCCGCTCCAAATCCGCCCGAAGCAGCACGGTTCGCAACTCGGCCAGCGCCTCGGCGTCGGTTGACGGGCAGGGGCTCATCCCGGGCCGTGGTGGCGGCAGCCGCAAGACGGGGAGGAGCAGCGAGCCGGGGAGGGCCCGTCCATTCAGTTCAGCCGATGTCCGATGGCGCGGGTGGAAGGCGCAGGTGTGCGAGGTCGTCGGGGACCGGGCTGGTGTGGGGCCACATCGGGGTGACATCGGCGTCGGCTGTCGCGGGGGCATCGGTCAGGCGCATGCGCTCACGCAGCCTGCCGTAGAAGTCGGTCGGTCCCAGCCGCGCGACGCGCAGGCGTTGGGGAGCCGCGTAGACACCGATCCAGTCCCCCGGATCCAGGACACCGCGCAACTGGCCGTCGACGCTCACCGCGGCCCGGCCGGAGTGGCCCAGGACGCGTAGGGCGACGGGCTCGTCGGGTGCGGCGACCACCGAGCGGTTGAAGGTCATGTGCGGAGCTACAGGGGTGAAGACGATGGCGTCGGCTCCGGGGGAGATGACGGGGCCGCCGGCGGCGAAGCTGTACGCCGTGGACCCGGTGGGAGTGGCGACCAGGACGGCGTCGGCAGAGTAGGAGGCGAGCAGTCGGCCCGCGAGGGACACGCCGAGGGAGACCTGCCGGTCGCGTGCCAGTTTCTCCAGGACGATGTCGTTGAGGGCGGTCACGTTCAGAGCCACCCCCCAGTCCAGGGCGACGGCACACTCGGGGCGCACCGGCGGAGGCGGCAGCGCGGGACCGCGGCCGTAGCGCAGGAGGGTCTCCAGCCCCTCGGGGAGCTTCAGCGGACAGGACGCCCGCATCGTCAGCATCAGGCGGGTCTCGATGTCCACTTGGCCGCGATGGATGGTGTCCAGCGCGCACTCGACGTCGTCGGCCGCGACCTCGGTCAGGAAGCCGAGGGTGCCCAGGTCGACACCTAGGACAAGGGCGTCGTTCTGTGCGGCCAGGCGTGCTCCGCGGAGGAAGGTGCCGTCTCCTCCGAGCGTGACGATCAGGTCGGGGCTGCCGGCAGCGTCGAGCTCCTCCCGCGCGTCCCGCCGTTGTTCGTCCTGACTCCACACGTCGATGGCGACGCAGCCGACATCCTGGCGTTCGCACCATCGTCGGACGATGTCGGCAGCTGCCAGGGCACGGGGACGTCCTCCGTGGACGACGATGCCCACCCGTTGCACGCTCACGTAGCGCCCTCTCCCTCCGGATGGTCTGTTCGCCCGTCCCTGTGGGACACCCGGTCTGTCCGGACGGCCGCGGAATTCTCGTCCGTCAGCCGAGCAGATGCCACGAGCACCCTGACTGACCGCTTCCGGCCAGCAGGAACGCCCACCCTGCGAGCGGACCCGATCCCGTCCCGGCGCACCGTCCGCACCGGCGCCTATGGCCGCTAGTGTCTTATATTGCGCTGTTTGTTGGCATTCTCGGGGCATTTTGACGAGCACCCTGACTTCCATTGGGGGTGGCAGGTCACGCCAAGCGGCGTAATTTCCGTCTGGATTTCCCGTCTGGAAACCTGCAAGCACGACGCGAACCCCACTGGCTTCCGCGCATCGTGGGTCCTGTTGCTGCACGGTGGCGGTGGGTCCGTCGACGGTCGCGCCCTTCGCCGGCCTGCTCGCCGACCAACGGCAGGCCAGGGTCATCACCTCTGTCCACCCGGGCTTCGGTGGCACCGACCGGCCCGCCTGGCTCACCGACGTCCCCACCCTCGCCCGGGCCTATGCGCGGCTGCTCGACGAACTCCACGCCCCTGCGAAGTTCGCCGTCGACCCCGCCGCCCTCCCCGAGGCCGCCCGCGCGGTCATGGCCGCCAACCTCGCCGCCCTGGAGGTCTACTCCGGGCCGCAGGCCATGGCCGACCCCGCCCTTCGTGAGCACCTCGCCAAGGTCACGCACCCGGCCCTCGTCGTGTGGGGAGAGAGCGACCAGGTCGTGGACGCCGAGTACGGACGCGCCTACGCGGCAGCCATCCCCGGGGCCCGGTTCGAGCTCCTCCACTGCACCGGGCACATGTCCCAGATGGAGACCCCCGAGCAACTTCTCACCGTGGTACGGGACTTCGCCGACGCCCACGCCACCAACCGCCCGAACCGCTAGGCCCTGTCCGATGAGTCCTTCGCCCGCTCTGCCCCCCCCGGACGACGAGAGCGTCGTCGTATCTAGCATCCCCCCGGCCAACAACCTGCCGGCTGACCCAAACGAAACTGCATAGTCGTGGTCAGGTGTCTTCGGGATCCGGCTCGAACGTGAAATAGATGCTCAGCGTGTAGGGCTCGTCCTCGCCGTCCGAGACAGTCCACGACACGTCTACCAGGCGGACTTTTTGTTCCCGCAGCCACTCATGGGCTTTCCTGAAGGCTTCCGCGGCAGTTGTGCCAAGGAATAGCTTCCTTGCCATGGGATGCACCCCGGTCTCAGCATCCGAATCGTCGAAACCCTCCGGAACGTCCAAGCTGAAGTTGGGATCGAGCACCATGGAGTACGCCCTTTCCAGTCGGTTTACCAGTACCTCTCGACAGAGGTTGCCCCTCTGAGCACGACGCCTGGTAAAACCGCCGCACGCCCGGAAGGGTTGCTTCTGTCGACCATGCGGCGAGACGACGCAGCCGGTGGAACGGCCCGGCGGTGATCGGCGGGCACGCGAGGGGCCGCGGGGGTAACTGGCAGCCGTACCCGACAGCGAGCAGGTCAGACGGCAGCCCGGGAGGCCGAACCCGGGGCCGAGCTTCATCCGTTTCGCGCCATCTCCCGTTCGGCGACTGCGCGGAAGCTTTGCGACGGGCGGCCGGTGAGGCGCTGGACGGTGTCGGTGGTGCGGTCCTCGGCTCCCTCGGCGATGGCGCGGTCCATGCCTGCCAGCATCTCGGCGAACTCCAGCGGCATCAGCGCCGTGAGACGGTCCCGCATCTGTTCAAAGGCCAGGCGGTGGTGGACCACAGGCCGGCCCGTAACGTCCGTGATGATCGTGGCGATGTCGTCGTGGCTGAGCGCCTCTGGTCCGGTCAGGAGCAGGTCGGTGTTGGGCGCCTGATCGCCGGTCAGGGCACGTACGGCGACGGCGGCGATGTCGTCGGCGTCGACGAAGCCGACCCGGCCGGTCCCGGCGGCGGTCTGGATCGTGCCGTTTGCGCGGATGTTCTGGGCGTGTGCGTGATTGCCGGTGAAGTTCTGCATGAACCAGGAGGGCCGCAGCACGGCCCATTCGTCGAACAGGCCGGGCAGGGCCTGGTGTACCGCTCCCACCGCCGGGCCGCCCTCGGGGATGGCCGAGGAGCTGAGCAGCACCGCGCGGTGTACGCCGACGGTGCGGGCCTGTCGGAGAAAGGGCAGCATGACCGAGGCCGGGTCGGCGTCGCCCAGGGGTGGGATGAGGTAGACGCGGTCGGCTCCGCCGAGGGCCGCTGCGTGGGAGGCGGGGTCGTTCCAGTCGAAGCGGACCGATTCCGCGCCCGGGACAGGGGTGGCGTGACGGCTGGCGGCCTTCACCCGGTGGCCGGCCGCGATCAGTTGTGCGGCGGTCCGGCTTCCGGTGGTGCCGGTGGCCCCGATGACCAAAGTGGTGTCGGTGGCGGTCATCGGGTGCTCCCGGCGAAGTCGACGCCGGGCTCCTGGACGGCGAGGGGGTTCCAGTAGTCGCGGTAGGAGGTGAAGCGCCCGTCCTGAACCGTCACGACGGCGATGTAGGTCATATCGAAGGGAGCGCCGGTCTCCACCAGGCGGCCCATGCCGCGCATCTCGACCACGATGGTCTTGGGGGCGGTGGTCCGATGGATCCGCACGTCGGGGAAGTCGTGCAGGTCTATGTGGTCGGGGTAGTGGCACATGTAGGCCGCGATGGCGTCCTTCCCCTCCAGCCGCCCGGGCCAGCCCTGGGGGGCGAAGGGGAATTCCAGGATGCCGTCCTCGGCCCACAGGTCGACCCAGGCGGGAATGTTCTTGTCCAGCAGCAGTTGTAGGCCGTGTCGATACAGCTCTGCGGGTGGGGTGTTCTCGGGCATGGGTTTCTCCGTCCCGTACGATGCGGACCCGAGGTCCGTTTCACTGCACGATACGGACCGCCGGTCCGCATCGCAAGCAGAGGGAGTCTCATGACCGAGCGCAAGCCACGCAAGGACGCAGCCCGTAACCGGGCGGCCGTCCTCGCAGCCGCCGACACGCTCTTCACCCGCTGTGAAAGCCCCGCGGACGTCACCATGGCCGACATCGCGACAGCGGCCGGCGTGGGCAAGGGGACGCTCTTCCGCGCCTTCGGTGACCGCACCGGGCTGATCCGCGCGCTGTACGAAGCGCGACTCGAGCCGGTCAGGGAGGCCGTCGAGGAGGGTCCGCCGCCACTGGGCCCTGCCACCCCGCCGCTTCAGCGGGTACCCGCCCTGCTCGACGCGCTGCTGTGCTTCAAGCTCGACAACCGCCACCTCGCGCTCGCCCTGGAGGGAAACGGCAGCGACAGCCCCTACCGGGCGGAGCACTACGAGCGATGGCACACCCTGCTCCACGTCATGCTGGAGCAGATCCCGGGCCTCACCGGCAGCGCGTTCACCGCACACGCCCTGCTCGCCTCCGTCCGAGCGGACCTCGTCGAGCACCTTGCCGGACAAGGGCGCGTACCCCGCGAAGAGTTGAGGGAGCAACTGGCGAGCTTCACCGCCAAGGTCCTGGGCGCTCGCCCCTGCGGGGGCTGACCTCAGTGGCTGATGGGCGGCCGGCCGGTCGCCCAGGGCCGCCGCGGCTTGGCCTCCGTCCTCGGCCACCGCAGGCCCGGCCCTGTCGAGCGCGGACATCCATGAACGGCCGCGGAATGGCATCAGACAGTCCCAGCGCGAAGAACGGGCGTTCAGTCGATGACGGCGGTGGCTTCGATCTCGACCAGGTGCTCGGGGACGTCCAGTGCCGCTACCCAGCGGCGTGGTGGGGCGAGTTCAGCAGTGGCGGGCGCGGTTGTTCAGGGTGCGGGGATGCCGCCGGCGTGTGAGGAGCGTGCGGGACGTCCGAACCGGACGGTGGCTCCGGGGGAGTACAGGACGCTTATGGGGGCGTCGAGCGCTGTCCGGAGCCCTGCCGCCCTGGTGCGGCCCTCGTCGCATGTGACCAGCTCGGCCCGGTGCATACGGCAGGGGACGAGGCCGGCATGAGTGGCCCCGTCGAACGTGTCCGGAACTGTTCCGGTCGGCAGCAGGTGGGCCACCTGTGACGGGTCAACGGCCCAGTGCAGGAAAGCCAGGTCGAGCCACGACTGTGTGAGCAGAGGGTTCTCGGTGGAACCGATCGGGTCGGCGGTGATCGGTTCGGGAGCGGGCGGCTTGAGCGACCCGGCGTCAGCATCGCACAGGCGTTGCGACCGCCTCCGCGACAAGTCTCTCGACGTGCGGATGTCCGCGAGCGGGCGTGACCGGCCCGCTGGCCCGACTCGCCCGTCATGGTCGGGTCAGGCGTTCCGCCAGCTGCCAAAGTCGTGTCGCCAGCTCCCGGTCGTCGAGATGCGGGGACCCTGCTGCCGGGCGGTTCCGTACGAAGTACCGCCCGTTGATGTCGGCGGCGTCCGCGCTCGCAAGGAAGGCCAGACGGCGCGCGCCGTCCGCCGGGCTGTCGAGGAACGGCCTGGCCACTGTTTTCAGTACGGCCCCGGTAGTGCCCATGTAGCGGCCGAAGTCGGAGGCGATGACGCCCGGGTGGAAGTCGGCGACGGTGATTTCCGGGTGGCGGTGGCCGAATTCGCGCAGCAGGATGGCACCGGCCAATTTGGCGCGGGCGTAGACGTGGTGCGCGAGGGGGCGGGACAGGCCGGCGGCCACCGCGTCGAGTTCGTCGGTGGTGAGGGTGGCTGCCGTGTGGGAGCGGGACGAGGTGGCGATCACACGTCCGCCGCCCAGAAGCGGCGCGAGCAGGGTGGTCAGCAGCCAGGGAGCGAGCGCGTTGACCTGGAAGGTCGCTTCTATGCCGGCTGGAGTCCGCAGGGTGTCGCGAGGGATGCCTCCAGCATTGGCCGCGAGGACATCGATGCGGGTGAGCCTGCGGCGCAGATGGTCGGCCAGCCGCCGTACATCGGCGAGGGCGGTGAAGTCCACGGTGGCTCCCTCGATGCCCAGCTCGTCCGTCAGAGCCTTCGTCTTGCGGGGATCGCGGCCGACGGCGATCACCCGCGCGCCTGCGTCATGGAGCTGGCGTGCAGCCTCCGCACCCACGCCGGAACTGGCCCCTGTGATCACCACGGTCATGTCCACAACGCTCACTGCCGGGGCCTCCCCTCGCCCAGCGGCTCGGGACCGCTCGCCGGCTCGTTCGTCCCATCGTGGTGCGGCTCCTTCGGCGGGGGGCGGGGGCTCTTGCGGCAGGGCCCGTTCAGGACCGCGCGTGCCCCGGCGAAGCGGTTCTTCTCCGCCGCGTCGAGCAGGAACTGGGCCACGTCCGAGCGCGCTATCGCGAGGTTGTGTGGAGTGCGGAGTTCCCCGTACACGGACCAGTGGCTCCCGGGTGGGGCGTCGGTCAGGGCCCCGAAATATGCGACGGTCCAGCTGAGGCCCGATGTGGTGAGGGTGTGTTCGGCGGCGTCGAAGTCGCGGTAGTCCCGCCGTATGAGGTGCGGGTCGCGGCTCGAAGCAGCGGCGAAGCTTGATGGGCGCTCGCTCCCGCGCCCCAGGCCAGCGGCATCACGATGCGCTCCACACCACCCTCGTGCATGGCCGCCACCAGGTTCGCGGCCGCGCGCGCGACGATCGCCGGGCCCTGTCTGCCCTTGAGCCACAGCGGGTTGCCGAGCCCTGAGATCACCGCTTGGTGCCCGGCGATGGCCCTTCGGACGTCAGCGGGCTCGTCCGCCACCGCCCCCTTGATCACCGAGAGGTTACGGTGCGGACGCAGGCCGTCCGCCCTGCGGACGAAGGCGGTCACCTGATGACCGTTCGCCAGTGCACGGATGATGACCTGCCGGCCGAGTCCGCCATTGGCGCCGACGACGAAGAGGCGCATCTCAACTCCTCCATCTCTGCAGTACATATGAGGGAGGGGCGGACCCGCCCGGGGCCGGAGGGAGGAAACTTGAGCGGCCAGGCGCAGCGAACACGGTCATGCGCCGCTCCTCGGTGTGGGGAGTGCATCCTTGGACAGGCCCGCCCAGTCGGCCAGCGCCGCAGTGCGCTCGGTCCGGCGCGCATCCGTATCGCTGCTGCGGCTGGCCCATGCGACGTGGCCATCAGGGCGCACCAGTACCTCCGTCACGCCTTCCAGTTCAGGGTGGTCGTCGTGCTGGGTCACGGTGACGGTATTGACGCGTTCGGCCCACCCGGTCTCGACCGCCGGTCGCAGTGCCTCGTCGCCGGCGAAGTCGAGCAGGGCGAAGCGGCCGTGGAGCAGCAGCTCATTCGCCCGTGTTGCGTTCGAGGCGGCTGCGGTCAGGCCGATGTCCGGCATCCGCCGGCCGATGAGCGCGTCGGCGTTGGCGCCGGCGGGCGGGTAGCCGGTGTCGAGTGCGGAGACCCGGCCGGCGAGGCATCGGTTGACCACCTCCATGCCCAGGAGTTCGTCGATGAGCTCGCGCAGGGCGGCTGCGGGCCTCGCGTACTGGTCCACGAGCGTCAGTTCCGCCAGCAGGGTCTGGACCTCGGTGTTCTCGGTGACGGCCTGTCCGACGGGACGGCGCTCGGTGTCGTAGCTGTCGAGTAGCCCGGGCGGCGCCCAGCCGTGTACCTCGGCGGCCAGCTTCCAGCCCAGGTTCATGGCGTCCTGCAGTCCGGTGTTGAGGCCCTGTCCGCCCGCGGGGAAGTGGATGTGGGCGGCGTCGCCCGCCAGCAGGATCCGGCCCGCGCGGTAGCGCTCGGCGAGGCGGGTGGCGTTGCCGAAGCGCGACAGCCACCGCGGTTCGTCGATGCCGCAGTCGGAGCCGCACAGGCTCCTCAACGAGGAGCGGAACTCGTCAAGGGTGACGGGCTCGTGGGCGGAGACCCGCATCCGCGCGGGGTCGATGCAGACGAACAGGGTGATGTTGCCGTCCAGCGGCACGATCAGGACACCGCGGGCCCGCGCCCGCTGCAGCGCCGGATCGTTGCGGTCGACGATCGCGAAGTCGCCGAGGATACCGGTCATCGTCTCGTCGGTGCCGGGAAACCCGACCCCGGCGGCCTCGCGGGCGGAACTCCGCCCGCCGTCGCAGCCGACCACGTACCGCGCGCGTACGGTCTGCTCGCCTTCGGGGCCGCGGACGTCCACCTCCACACCCTCGGCGTCCTGGTGTACCCCGACGACCTCGTGGCCTCGCAGGATCTCGACACCGAGCTCACGGGCCCGTTCCTCCAGCAGGGTCTCGGTGCGGGCCTGGGGGATGAAGAGGGTGTAGCCGTGGCGGGTGTCCAGCGCGGTGAAGTCCAACTGGGTGTCCAGGCCGGCGAAGTGCCAGCCGTGCGCGGTTCTGCCGTGGCCGAGGAACCGGGGGGCCAGCCCCCGCAGGTCCATCAACTCGATGCTGCGCGGGTGGAGGGTCAACGCCCGGGAATTCGGCTGCGGCGCGTGGCGGCGTTCGACGATCAGGGTCCGTACGCCCGCGAGCGCCAGCTCGCAGCCGAGCATCAGCCCGGTCGGGCCCGCTCCGACGACGATCACTTCAGTGCTCATGGGGGTGCCTCCCACGTCAGAATTTAGTGAACGATGTTCACGTGAACGTCGTTCACTATAATGAGCCGCATGAGTGGCCCGTCAACCCCATCCGGCGCCGAAGCCGACGCCGCGCCCCGTCGTACGGGACGCGGCCGTCCGCCCCGCCTCGACCAGGCACGCACGATTGAGACCGCCCTGGCGCTGCTGAACGAGGTCGGACTCGAAGCGCTGACCATGCGGCGGCTGGCGGACGCGATGGGGGTGCAGGCCGGGGCGCTCTACCGGTACTTCGCGACCAAGGATGACCTGCTGACGGCGATGGCGGAGCGGATGGTGGCGGACGTGTCGGCCGCCCCCGCGGGCGATCCGGACTGGAGCGAGCGCCTGTCGGGCCTGGCCAGATCGCTGCGGCAGGCCCTGCTCGCCCACCGCGACGGGGCGCGGGTCTTCGCCGGTACGCACTCCACGGGGCCGAACACCCTCGGCTTCGCCGACACCGGCATCGGCATCCTGCGCGACGCGGGATTCGCCGACGAGGACGCGGCACGGGCGCTGATGGCGGCGGTCAACTTCACCGTGGGGCACACCCTCGAGGAACAGGCCGCCCTGCGTCCGGGGGGCGGCGGACCGGCAGACCCAGGTGTCCTGGGCGACGCGGTCACGGCAGGCACCTACCCACACCTCTCAGCCACCCTGCCCGCCCTCGCCAGCCTGGATTTCACACCCCACTTTGAGTTCGGTCTCGGACTGCTGCTCGGAGGCTTGAGGGCGCTGCGGTAGCCGCTCGCGGGGCCGTTACCCAAGCGGCGGACTCCGCTCGGAGGGCGAATGGCCCGGCTGGAGTCCCTACTGGGTGCCCGCGGCCACCAGGATGGCGCCGCGGCTGCAAACGGCGCGTCATGTCACAACAGGGGTATCGGCCCTCATGGCCTATGCGTTGGGTTCACGCAGGCCGACTGCGTCATGCCGCCAGAACGGCTCTGCATAAACCAGCGTCCCCGTCATCCACGGCTCATACCTCGCGAGCCTGATGGCCTGGAAGGCACCGTCCGGGATGCGCAGGGATGGCTTTCGGAAGCCCAGGCCGCCACCGGGTGCGAAGCCGAAACGTGAGTAATAACCCGGATCGCCCTCCAGGAAGACGAGGGGAACCGCCCGCTCGGTGAGCGTCCCCAGTCCGTGTCGGACCAGGGCCGAGCCGATACCGCGCCCCTGAAGCTCGGGCATCACTGCCAACGGGCTGAGCACTTGCACCTCAACCAGCCGCCGAGGGGCATCGAGCAGGCTGCGAGTGAACATGACATGTCCGACGATCTGCCCGTTATGCTCGGCGACCAGCGAGAGAACGTCCTCGGGCGTGATGGCGTCCCGCAGGCTATCGATCAGGTCGGCCACGACAAGGCCGTGGTCACCGAATGCCTGCAGATGAATGTCCCGCACAGCCTGTCTGTCGCTCGGAAGCTCTTCGCGAAGATCCATGCCCGGAGGGTAAAGACCCCTCGGGATGGCTCGCACACGGTTTTGGAGCCGGAAGGCACACGGACCAGTATCCGAACGTTCGTCGCGCTCCGACGGGGCGAAGGTTCACTGATGCGGCACTAAGGGCTGCCCCGTAATCCCTGGTGGATCAGCGCGCGGCGTCAGATGCGGTGCATCGCAAGGCGGAGGGACGTCCGGATACTGGGCGTATCCGGATGTTCCGACAACGCGGCGTGGGGGTACCTCCCAGCGTTAGCTGGGGGAGTGCCGTAGCTGTCGTCGTGCGCCCGCCAGGGGTTACGGGACAGCCCTTAGGTGGGCGAGGATTTCAGGCGAACGGGTCGCCCGCCACCCCGCTGAGGCGGACCAGCCCGGGCCTGCCCTCGTCGGTGACGCGCACGTACAGCGTGTAGGCCGAGCCCGTCTCCTCCGCCTTGGCACGGGCCCAGGCCAGGACGTCCTCGACGTCGGCGCCAGTCACCTCGTACTCGTCCGACACCCTCTCCGACCTGTCCCAGAAGTACGCCCGATAGGTGGCGTCGTCCTGCTCCCAGGTGGTGTCTTGCGGATCCACTCCTCGTACGTGCATGGGGTAACCGTAATGGCCCGGCCCGCGGGCTTTCCGTCGACGTGGGTCGGCGGCCTGGGAGCGCCCCCGCCGTCACCTCCCCGAAGGCCGCATGGACGAGCTCTACCCCGAACTCCCCGAAAGCGCCCCCGCGCTGCCCAACACCACAGAAGATCCCACCAGTTGGTCGGCTACGCCACGAAAGGGGGGGGCACGATCGTTTATTGATGCGACGCCCCGGTCGATCGCGGCCCAGTGACGTTTTGAGCCTCCATGGCGCTGTAATCAGTGTGACGTCCTGTGCGCCGACGCGCCATGTCACATGCTGGACGCGGCTGTTCTTACTTTCCGCGACCTTCATGTCGGGCCATTCCGGAATATCAGCTGCTGGGCAAAATAGGGCCTTTCGCATCTCATGGGTTGACTCAATGCGACAGAATCGCACCCCGGGATCACCGAATGTCGGGCACCGCTCGGGCGAACTGAGACGCGACGGCCCATACCCCCGCTACCCACAGTGGTGGCAGGTGTCGTTCGAAGTTTGCCTGGAACGGGACGACTCTTGATCGCTTGCCACCCCCTGGATAATCTCCGTTTCGAACATCCATGCAGGGCCGTGACCTGGCCCATCGTTATGCGAAACAGGGGGAAGTGTGCGTAACCCACGTAGGGCGCTTGCCATTTCAGCTATGAGCCTCATCATGGCTGGCGGTCTGACCACCGGTCCCGCGATAGCCGACAGTCACCATGGGGCTGACGGACCCCCGTACGCCTGCAAGGCGTCGGCTGACAGGCCGCACTACTCCAAGGGCGCCAAGAGTGTCATCTACAAGACCCGCGTCGAGTGCGCCGGCAGCATGCCGACCATCGAGGTCCATTGCAATGGCCAGTTGATGTATTCCACCGGCGGGGCTCCTTCGATGGCCGCGACGTCGAGTGAAACGCAGTCGGTCAAGACGGACGGCACGAAGACGACCTTCTATACGCCTGAGGTGGGTGGCAAGAAGGTGAACTGGTCGGGCAGCTTCCAGGGCTCGACGCACTGCACCAGTCCGGATAGCCGCATCGAAATTGGCGATGCCACGACGCCTGTCGTCAACGTGAAGGTTCCGTAGGGAATTGCTGACGCCCCGATCCTGCGGCTGTCCGACGACGGCTGGGGCCGGGGCGTTTCGCTGCCTCCGCATCGGGGCCACGGCCAAGATCCACTTTCGATACGCGCCCTAGTGCCGCATCGGGCAACGTTCGCCCTGACCCGTGACTGTCTTGGTCGCGAGGCTCCGGTGCGGTCCGATTTGAGAGGTGGTACCTGCTCGGGTACGAGTCCCGCCTGGCGGAGGAGGCCGTATAGGTCGGTCTCGCCCCAGAACTCGATGATCCGTCCGTCTCGGAGCCGGTAGGACTTGATGCCCGTCATGGTGAGGTCCCGGCCGCTGCGGTCGTGGGTGTAGGTGAGGGTGAAGGCCACGGTGACCCGGTCATCGGCTGCGAAGAGGTCGTCCACTTGGACGCGACAGTTGGACAGCCCCGGCGTGAGCACCGCTCCCTCGGGGTAGTGCTGCCCTTGCCCATGAAAGCCCGCTCCGTGAACACGAACGTCTTCAGCGACGAGCTCTTCGAGCTCAGCGAGGGGCGTCAACCGCCGCAGGAAGGGCGCCACCGATACGCTGGCCGCGCTGAAGTCGATCGGTGCCGCCCGGCCCGACGGCACCCCGATCTGCGTCATCCTGGACAACCTGTCCGTCCACAAGGCGCCGCCATCCGCCGCTGGGCGAAGAAGCACAAGGTCGAGCTGTGCTTCACCCCGACCTACACCTCGTGAGCCAACCCGATCGAGGCCCACTTCGGACCACTGCGGCAGTTCACCATCGCCAACTCCGATCACCCAACCACACCGTGCGGACCCGGGCCCTGCATGCCTACCTCCGGTGGCGCGACGCCAACGCTCGCCACCGCGGCGTCCTGGCCGCCGAACGCAAGGAACGCGCCCGCATCCGCAGTGAGAAAGGCATCCGCTGGGGCGGACGGCCCTGCGAGTGGCGGCCTGACCTGGCAGGAAGGTGAGTCACCGAGATCGCGGGGCGAGCGGGGCTTCTAGCCTGAGGCGGCAACGGGTGGCGCCGGCAGGGACTCAGGGTTCGATGACGAGGCGTTCGATGAGGCCGTCGCGGAGTGTGAACTGGTAACGCAGATCGATGCTCCCGCCGGGGAAGTTGCCCTCCAGGTGGTGGGTGGCGATGTAGCGGGTTGCGTCGGTCTGCTGGGCGCCGGTGAGGTGGATGGTGTAGGTGAATTCGGTGGCCGATCGGTCGAGCCACTCCCCGATCTCCTCAGTGCCCTCGTAGGTATTGCGTCGTCGATCACTGTGGCTTCGCGGGTGAACGCCGTGATTGCGCTGGCGGTGTCGTGGGCTCGGTGCGCTGTCAGGTAGCGGGTGATCACCTCGGGCAGGGTGTCCGAGGTGCTGGTTCGGGGCTGGTTGTCGTGCATGACGCTCCTTGGGGTGGTGGCGGGTTCAGACGGTGGGGGTGGTGCCGCCGTCGATGACGTGTTCGGCGCCGACGATGGCCGAGGCGCGGTCGGAGACGAGGAAGGCGACGAGCTCGGCGACTTCCTCGGGCCGGTTGGGACGGCCCAGCGGGATGCCGCCCAGGGAGTCCATGAGCCGACTCAGCGCCGCTTCCTGCGTGATGTCTGCGTCGTGTGCGATCCGGGCGACGAGGTTGTCGGCGGCCGAGGTCTGCACGAAACCGGGCGAGACGGTGTTGACGCGGACACCGTGCGGGGCGACCTCGTTGGCCAGGCCCTTGCTGTAGGTGGTCAGGGCAGCCTTGGCGGCTGCGTAGGCCAGGGTTCCGTTCCACAGCGGCATGCGGCGCTGGATAGAGGTGACATGCACGATTACGCCCTTACCTGTGGCGATCATGTGCGGCAGGAGTGCGCGGTCCAGGCGGACGGCGGCCAGCAGGTTCGTGTTCAACTCCCTGGCCCAGTCGTCCTCGCCGAGCGTGGCGAACCCTCCAGCCGGCGACTCGGACCCGCCGAGGGTGTTGACCAGGATGTCGACGCCTCCCAGGCGGGCGTCCGCCTCGGCGGCTACGTGGGCTGCGCCCTGGGCCGTGGACAGGTCGGCGGTGATGAACGCCTTCTCCTCGACGTCTTCGGGGCGGCTGCGGGCCGTGACCAGCACGGTTGCGCCGGCCTGGGCGAGACGTCGGGCGATGGCAGCTCCGGTGCCCTTGGTGCCGCCGGTGACCAGGGCGCGTCGGCCTTCAAGGGATTCGCTGAGGGGTGTGGTCACGGTGTGCTCCGTTCCGGGTGCGGGCGCAGAAGGCACCGCTCCCGCCATTACTGCTAAAGTAGAAGCTACTAACTTCGACTTTAGCAGTAACCGAGGGGATGGCTGCCATGGCAAGCCGGATCAGGCTGGAGGACCGGGAGTGCCCACTGTCCACGACGGTGGAACACGTAGGCGAGTGGTGGACGCTGCTGATCCTCCACGACGCTTTCGACGGCTACACGCGCTTCGACCAGTTCCAGGAGAGTCTGGGCATCTCTTCCAGCATGCTCACCACCCGGCTGAAAACCCTCGTCGCCGACGGACTACTGGAGCGCCGGCCCTACCAGACCAACCCCGTACGCCACGAGTACGTCCTCACCGAACTCGGGCGCTCCCTCCGACCCGTGGTCGTCGCCCTGGCCGCGTGGGGTAACTCCCGCCTCACACCGGCCGAACGCAGCATGATCCTCATCGACGCGCACAGCGGCGAGGAAGTCGAGCCTGTCGTCGTTGACGCCAAGACCGGCCGCCGGCTCGACGACAGCGACACCTACGTCTTCACCGCAGGTCCCGCAGCCAGCGACGCCATGCGCCACCGATACGCGACCCGACCGACCACCCTCGCGGAGGCGATAGGGCTGCCCCAAGCCGGCACCGAACAGCCGTGAGCTGGGCCGGGACGCACCCTCGTGCCTGATCGACCAGGCAACACCGGATGGCGGTCAGCATCACGCATGCCAATCGTCCCGAGCCGTTGATAACCAGATCAAGTGAGGTGAGGGGCACCGTTGGTCGGTTTTCCAAGAATCGCCATCATGGGCTGCGCCCCCGGATCCCACCTGAGCCGGAGGGAGTCATCAGCGCAGCCCAACCTGGTGAACCTTCCCGGTCACAGCACTACTAGGGTCTTGCTCTGCAAGGTACTTTCAAGGTCGAGCGCTGCGTCAACCATCTCTGATATGGCACGGCCTGGCCATAGGCATCGACGAACTCGCCACTTCACTACGGCTATTGACGATGCCGCGGGGCCGTCGCGTTGGTCGCCAGGGGGACGGGGCGGGCTCCACCGGCGGGGTCGCTCGTCGGCCGGGGCCCAGAGGTCAACCCCGCGGGCGCGGGCACGCTTCGAGGCGGCGGGCGAGTGCCTGGAAGCGGGCTGCTGGATCGCGCCGTGCGGCCGATGAGCTTTTCCGGGCCTCGGTCGGACGGGCGGATTAGCGCAGTCCGGCGAAGAGATCGTTCTCGGGTACGGCCGTGCCGGTGGCGTCCTTGACGCGTACGAAGGTCTCCATGCCCATCAATTCGCCGAACCGCTCCTTGCCCATCTTGAGGAAGAAGATGTTCTCGCCCTGACTGGCGTGCGCGGCCAGTGCGTCGAACTTCTGACCGCTGAATGCGGTGGTGTCCACCCACGTGGTGATCTCATCGTCGGGGAGGCCGATTTCGGCTATCGCGGCGGCTTCGGCAGGATCCGGCTCCGGCATGTCCTCCTGAAACTCGCGCATGGTCTCCGAGAACCGCTGCATCATCGAGCGGGGCATCGTCGTCCAGTACACCTTCGGCGTCAGTGCGGTCATCTCCAGCGCCGCCATCGTGATGCGGTGGGCCTGGATGTGGTCGGGGTGGCCGTAGAAGCCGTTCTCGTCGTAGGTGACGACCACATCGGGTCGGTAGTGCCGCATGAGTTCCGCGAGTCGGGCGGCGCCTTCCTCCACGGGGGTCTGCCAGAAGGATCCGGGGGCGTCGTTGCTCGGCCAGCCGATCATCCCGGAGTCGGCGTAGTCCAGCATTTCCAGATCGCTGATCTTCAGGGCTTCACAGCTCGCCTGGAGTTCTTGACGGCGCATCAGGGCGACGGCCGCCGGATCGTGCCCGGGATCGCCCGGCTTGACACCCCCTGGTCCGTCACCGCAACCGCCGTCGGTGCACGTCACGAGAACCGTGCGGATGCCCTCCGCCGCGTACCGCGCCAGGACCCCTCCGGTTCCGGTGGCCTCGTCGTCGGGGTGGGCGTGCACTGCCATGAGCGTCAAGGGCCGGTCAGTCATGAAAACTGTCCTCCTGCAGAAATACGTCGTGTTCCGAGTGCGCGGCGGGCACACCGTGATCCTGTGGTCCGGATCCTGGTGGGGCGGACGACCTTGTGGTCTCCGTGTTCCCCGCCCGTGCGGCGCCGGTCCCTCGGTCGATGCAACCTGCCGACCGGCCCGGCTGTTCCCGGCGCGGCGGTGGCCTTCCAGGCTTCGGTTTTCCACGCGAACGAGGTACAGGCGCGAACTGCCCCAACTGCAGTTACAGGGCAAGGGCGTCGGCGGTCATGCGGGAGAGGATCGCGGTCGGTGCGGAGGAAGCAGGCACGGAATCCCCGTTCGGGAGGAGGAAAGGCGAGCCGGTTCCGCATCGCGGAAAAGGCCCGAGAGTTGGGGGCTCAGGTTCTCCTGCTCGATCCTTCCCGGCCCCAGGATCTGGCGGCTGTCGCCCGACGCGCGGTGGACGACGGCGCGGACCTGCTGGGGGTGGCCGGCGGAGACGGCACGCAGGCACTGGTCGCCGGGGTGGCCGCGAAGAGCGGTCTTCCCTTCCTGGTCGTCCCGGCCGGTACCCGCAACCACTTCGCGATAGACCTCGGGCTGGACCGTGAGGACCCTTCGACCGCGCTGGAGGCCCTCACAGACGGTGTCGAACTGCGCGTGGACCTCGGGTTCGCAGGCGAGCGGGTGTTCGTCAACAACGTGTCGTTCGGTGCGTACGCCGCCCTGGTGCAGGACCCGGCCTATCGGGACGACAAGATCGGCACCGTGGTGCGGATCCTCCCGGAATTCCTTGCCCGTCACGAGGGCCCGGAGCTGGTGGTACGGGCCGGGCTGCTCACTGTGGACCGGCCTGATGCCGTGCTGGTGAGCAACAACGCCTACCGGGTCGATGACCCGGCCGGACTTGGCAGGCGTGCGCAACTGGACTCCGGGCTCCTCGGGGTATTGGCCGCCAGGGCGGAGACGCCAGCTGAGACGGCGGCCCGGCTGCGGGGTGGCAGGCGCACGGCCTGACCAATCTGGCCACCTCTGAAGAGGTTGTCGTCGATGCCGACGTCCCGGTCGTCCCCGTCGGGCTGGACGGTGAAGCCGTCACCCTGCCGACTCCTGTGCGATGCCGGATCAGCCCCGGAACGCTACGGGTACGGGTTCCCCGCCATCGGCCGGTCGCCGCGCCCGCCGGGCGACCGCCAGACCGGGGCGCCATCCGGCGGGTGGCCTCGGCTGTCGGGCGAGCTGTTCACGGCCGTCACCCCGGCTGACCGGAACCGAACCGGGCACAGCGCGGACTTCCCGGGTCACCACGTGTGCACCCAGCGCGCGGCTCTGGCTGGCGACGCGCTGCGCTGCAAGTTTCAGACGCAACGGACAGCTGCGCGATCAGTCGCGATCATGGTGGACGACGGTGATCTGGGAATGGTGCCGAGCGGCCGACGGACGTCCGAGCGAGCGTTGCCCCACGTCGCAGCGCGTTCGCTTCGCGGTCGTCCGCGGCCGTGCGGCGGCGGCACCGCGTAGGGATGTCTGCCCGTCTGGGCGGTCGGCTGTTCACAGGTGACCAGCCGACCGAACGGGCGGCCGGCCGGCTGATCCGGCTCCGGTGATCAGTGCTGCGGGTGCGGACGGTGGAACAGGGGGCGCCGCTGGGCGGCGGGGGCCGGAGCGAGACGGCCGACTTCGACACGGAACATGATGGCCCGGGCCACCTCGGTCAGCCCCAGGACGATGGCCATGACGCCCACCACCAGGGTGAGTGCCGCGATCGAGGCGAACGGCGAGACGATCAGCACGATGCCCGCCAAAGCGCTGATGAGGCCGAAGGCCACGTGCCAGCCTCGCGCCGGCATGTCCTGGGCAGAGACAGCCGCAGCCGTCTCCATGGTGCCGCGCAGCAGCCAGCTGAAGCCGATCCACAGGGCAAGCAGCAGGATCGACTCCAGGGCGCTTCGGAAGCAGATCAACCCCAGCAGGATGGCGAGCGCGCCTGTGAGGAAATGCAGCACCCGAAGATGCCGGGGCACGTGCGTACCGAAGGCGCCGGCCAGCTCGAAGACGCCGGTTGCCAGCAGATAGACACCGAACAGCACGCCGAGGACGCGCAGTGTTGCGTCTGGCCAGACCAGAGCGATGACGCCCAGGGCTGTGGTGGCCAGGCCCATGGTGAGCAGGATCTGCCAGCCCACGTTCGCCAGGAAGGCCATGCCTTCGGCCGGGCGCGCGTTCTGCGGCGTGGTGCTACCCGAGGAAGCGGGGCCTGGGGCCCCGGAAGGGGATGTCATGACGCTGCCTCCTTCTGTTGAGCAGCGTGGTCAGGTCATACACGTCCATCGTCACCCGCTCGGCTCCGCGTCGCCCGGCGGAGACGGAGCCTGCGGCCGTGATCCGCTGCGGGCACTGGTGAGGTGCGTCCGTTGGGCCCGAGCTCCGGGCATGCCTGGTGTAGCCGTTGACCCCGTGGGCGATGAGCAGAGTATCCCCGTAGGGCACGGCATCGGGGTCGTTGGCGGCTACTTCCACGCCGCGCAGGCGGCCCGCGTGGGCTGGGCACTCGATCACCGCTTTGTACTTGTACAGCTCTTTCTCGTCCTCCTTGTGGAGCCGTCGGCGGGCGCGCTTGGACATGGGCGTACGGGCCTTTCGATCTGGGGTGGTTGTCCGGGGCGCTCGTCAGGCGGCGGCGTTCTTCAGACGCTGTGGCCGACGAGTTGGTCGGCGAGTTTGTTGAGGCGCCTGACGGTGCGTTCCTCCGTCGCGGCCTGGGCGGGCTCGACGCGCTGGTCGCGGTCGTAGTAGGCGCCGTTGACGATCTCGGTGGCCGGGTCGCAGAGGCGTACGACATGGGCGGCGCCCTCGGCCGCGGACACGATCACTGTTGTGGCGGACCCCGGGCGAGTCGCGCCCCGTCTCCCCGGCGGATGTTGACGAAACCGTGCGAACCGTTGTGTTCTGCGCCTTGTCGCTGCTGTCCATGGTGAGCGTCGTGGTGCTGGCTGTCATCGGCCGGCGGCGCAGGGCATGAATCGACCCACCTGCCCCCGAATTGGGCTACGCGACCGTTGAACGGGCCCAGGAGGTGGCCCTGCGAGATCTACTGCGCACCGGCTACCGCAATGAGTGGGGATGACGGATACCTCAACGTGGACCCCGAGGCCTTCGACAGCATCTCCCGCGCCCGCGCGGCCCGTACTGCGGGGGGAGAGAGGGACTGCAGGCCGAGGCTTTCGGTAACGAGGGTCGGTGGCGGTTCGCGGAGACCGTCATCGAGTTCGGCGGCGGCGAGGGTGTCCGCCCCCGCGGCACCTCCGGTGATCCGCCCCCGGGAATGCGCCAGCCCCAGCTCGGCCGCACACGCGGCAAGCACACGCCGGTCCTCCGTACTCAGCCCGGAACCGCGCGCGGCCAGCGTGAGATTCTCATCCACAACGCTTTCCACATCCGCCTCATAGGGCTTCTCGGGCGGCCGTTCCCCGGCGCTGGCGACGACGTACCACCGAGGCTCGGGGGATGCCTCGGGGTCCCTCTCCAGCAGGCTGACCGCCGTCAGGCCGAAGTTCTCCCGGATCTGCTCGATCAACGCCGCCAATTCCTGGCCGCCCATCATGGCCGTGGCCAGGCGGCTCAGAGCACGGGCCTCCGATGTGGCACGGATCGCCTGATGTGTACGTTGCGCGGCCTCTCCCGCAGCCGTGCCGACGAGAGCGGCAGTGGTGATGAAGACAACGAGCGCGATGATCTCGTTGGGTCGCTCCATGGCCAGTGAGTGCACAGGCATCGTGAAGTAGTAATCGGCGAGCAGCGCCGAGGCGACGGCGGCGAACAGCGCGGGGTAGAGCCCGCCGATGAGGGCCACCACGACCACAGCCAGGAGATAGATCACCAGGTCGCTGCAGAGATCGAGTTGACTGCGCAGCGCCGTCAGCAGGAGCGTCAGCAGCGGAAGCAGCAGCACCGTGCCGGCCAGCGCGGACCAGTACCGTCGCGGACCCGTGCCACGGCTGGGGTGCGGGAGTCTCGGCGCCACGGCCCCGGCGGCCTCCTCGTGGGTGACGATGTGCACGTCGATGGGGCCGGACCCCTTGATCGTCCGTTCTCCCGTACCCGCTCGCAGCGCGGCGGCCAGACGACCGTGCCGGCTCGCCCCCAGCACGATCTGGGTGACGTTCTCCGCCTCGGCGAACTGGAGCAGCGCTTCGACGACGTCCTCGCCGGACGTCTGGTGATAGCTGCCGCCCAAGGACTCCAGGAGGGTGCGCTGGGCGTCCAGCGCGGCCGGGTCGACGTCGGTCAGCCCGTCCTCCGGTACGGCATGGAGGCCCAGCAGCTCCGTCCCGGGTGTGCGGGCGCTGATCCGTGCCGCGCGGCGGATCAGTGTCTCCCCCTCGGGCCCGCCGCTCAGGCCCACCAGGATGCGCTCCCGCGTTTCCCAGGGAGCGGAGATGCCGTGCTGGGCCCGGTAGCGCGGCACCATGCGCACTCACCTGACGGGCCTGCCAGCAGGAAGATGCCGAAGGTCAGATGAGGACCGTCGAGTACCGTCCTGGCGTGATCAGCTGCCATCACAACTATGTCAGTGAAGAGCGGTATGACGGGATGCATCTGCTGGTTACCCGTAAGGGGGCCATCAGCGCGGGCTCGAGGGAGTGCGGGCGACGCGGCGGGCGGTGTCTTCGGAGGACTTGAGCGCCATCACGCACATCATGCGGGCCATGTGGCGGTCGCTGTCGTTGATGAGGTTCATGCGGCCGCCGGTGGCTCCGGTGACCGGTCGCTTGACGTACTCGACGATGTCGATGAGGTCTTCGAGGTCTCGAGGCTGGCGTACGAGCCGGTCGAGGTCGTAGAAGATCACGCCGTCGATGACACCGTTGGCCAGGTCGGCCAGGAGCTGGCGGAACTCGGGGCGCAGGACGATCCAGTCGATGGAGCCGTCTGGCTTGATGACCTTGCGCTTCTTGAAGGCCGAGGTGTCGTTTTCCCGGTACACCTTGGCGATGGAACCCCAGCGCAGGCGGGCGCGGGTGTCTTCGGCGTCTTCGAGCTGGCGGTCGACACCGGTTTCGAGGCCGAACCGGTCGGAGGAGATGCGCAGGTAGGCGCCGGGGCGTTTGAGGGCGTAGGCCGCCAGGTGGTCATGGAGGTTGAGGGTGACCTGGCCGCCGCAGGAATGGGCGGGGACCTCGAGTCCTCCCAGACAGTGGTTGCTGCTGTGGGCACGGTGTCGGCTCCTGGTGCTCGGTGGCTCCCGATACCGGGCACTTTCCGCCGAACTCAGGGGTTTGGTGGTGCCGTGGATCCGCTGTACGATCCGCGGCCGCCTGTGTGGATACTGATCTCCATGCGCATTGACTTCGATCCCGCTGAGATGTCCCGCAACGAGTTCTACAAGCTCCTGACCGCGACGGTGGTGCCGCGGCCGATCGCCTGGGTGTCCACGGTCTCGGCGGACGGGGTTCATAACCTCGCCCCGCACTCCTTCTTCACGATCGCCAGTGTCGCACCGCCCGTCGTGCAGTTCAGCTCCGTCGGGCGCAAGGACACCTTGCACAACGTCGAGGCGACCGGTCAGTTCGTGGTGAACTTTGCGCCGGAGGGGCTCTTCGAGCAGATCAATGACACGGGTACCGACTTTCCGCACGGGGTGAGTGAGTTCGAGGCGGCCGGGATCGCCACCGAGCCGAGCCTGCGGGTCAAGCCGCCGCGCGTGGCGGCCTCGCCGGTGGCGTTGGAGTGCGAGGTGCACAGCACGCTGAGGATCGGCGACGGCACCGTCGTCTTCGGGCGCGTGGTGCATGCGGCCGTCTCAGAAGACGTACTGGTCGACGGGCACCCCGAGATTTCCCGGCTGAAGCCCTTGTCGCGGCTGGGGAAGGACGAGTGGGCCGCGGTCTCCGGAGTACGCGAGATCTCCCGCATCCGGCATGCGGACTGGCGGGGGCCGGCGGGCGACCGGTAGAGGGCGTCGAGAGCGGACGGTCTGCAGGGGACAGGGGACAGGGGACAGGGGACAGGGGACAGGGGACAGCGGCCGAGGGAGGACAGGCGATCGTCTGCCCCCTTGGCCCCTCGCCCCCTTCCCCAGCGTTTCAAGTCAATTGGTCCGTCGGCCACTTGGGGAATGTGGCGGGGTTCGGGACTGGGCCGTCATGGTTGTCGTTGCAATGGTGTCAGTGGTGTAGGTGCCTGCCCGCGCAATGGATGACTGGAGTCGCTGTGACTGCTCTTCCTCCCGCGTCGTTCCACGCTTCACCTGATTCCTCCGGTTCGGGCTCGGGCTCCGGGGCCGGGCCCTCGCAGGTCAGCCGGCGGAGTGCGGTTCGGGCGGTGGCCGCCACTGCGGTTGCCGGGGCGATGGCGGCCGCCGCGTACGAGCCGACGCCTGCGTATGCGGCCGGAGGCGGGCGGGCGCTGCGGGTCATGACCTTCAATCTGCGGTACGCCTCGGACGCCCGGCCGCACTCCTGGGCGGAGCGCCGCCCCGTGATGCGGGCCTTGCTCCGCCGGGAGGTCCCGCACGTGCTCGGGACGCAGGAGGGGCTGTACGGGCAGGTGCGGGATATCGCGCAGGACCTCGGGCCGCACTACGCCTGGGTGGGAACGGGACGGGCCGGCGGAAGCAAGGACGAATTCGCGGCCGTCTTTTATGACCTGCGAAGGCTTGAGCCGGTTGAATACGACCATTTCTGGCTGTCCGGCACTCCGTATCTGATCGGGTCGACGACCTGGGGAAATACCGTCATTCGGATGGCGACCTGGGTGCGATTCCGGGAGCTGCGGACGGAGCGCGAATTCTATGTGCTCAATACGCATCTCGATCACGCGCATCAGTACGCGCGAGAGCGGTCCGCCGCTCTGATCACCGAACGGCTGGCTGGACTGGACCCCACGCTGCCCCGGATCGTCACGGGCGATTTCAATGTCGCCGCGCACAAGAATTCCGTGTACGACGCGATGCTCGGTGGCGGATCACTCGTCGACAGCTGGGACGCGGCCGATGAGCGCAGCCCGCAGTACGCCACCTTTCACGGCTACCGGCCGCTGGTACCGGACGGGGACCGGGTCGACTGGATCCTCACCTCGCCGGGAATGCGCTGCCGGCGCGCCACGATCAATACGTATTCCGCGCACGGTCAGTATCCGAGCGATCACCTGCCGGTTCAGGCGCTGCTCGAATGGTGAGGACGCCGGCCCTGCCCTAAGCGGTGTCCGAGTGCGGACTGCGGCGGGCCGCGGAGCCGCGGATCTGCAGGCCGTCGAGGAGTTCCCGGGTCGCGGCCGTCACGGCGTCCACGGCCTGGTCGAACACTTCCCGGTTGTGAGCGGCCGGGGCGTGGAATCCGGAGACCTTGCGGACGTACTGCAAGGCCGCCGCCCGGATGTCCTCGTCATGGACCTCGGGGGTGGCGGGCGGACGGAGCGTCTTGATGCTGCGGCACATGTGTCCAGTGTGCCGCGTGATCCCGGGGGTGTGGGATGGGTCCGGTGTGCCGTGTGGGCCGGCGCTATCCGGTGGGTCCGGCGGGGCCGGTCTGCCGCGTGAGCCCGGCGATGAGGGGCGGGTCCGGTCTGCCGTCGAGGGCCGGGTGCTATCCGTCGAGGCCGGTCACCCGCATCGTGATGTTGAGGCGCCCGCTGGACAGGCCGGACGCCGGATCGCCGGTGCCCGGCCGGACCTTGGTCACTCCGTGGTAGGCGAAGCGGGACGGCCCGCCGAAGACGAAGAGATCACCGGAGGCCAGCTCGATGTCGGTGTAGGGCTTGGTGCGCGTCTCGGTGTTGCCGAACCGGAAGACACAGGTGTCGCCGATGCTGAGCGAGACGACCGGGGCGGGGGAGCGCTCTTCCTTGTCCTGATGCATGCCGAGCTTCGCCTGGCCGTCATAGAAGTTGATCAGTGCGGTGTCCGGTGTGTAGCCGTTGCCGGCGGTGGCGTCCTGGTGGGCCTCGACCAGTGCGCGACGGCCCAACTCGACCATCCAGTCGGGGAACGGGGCCACCCGGGCCCCGTTCACATCATCGGCGGTGC
This sequence comes from Streptomyces sp. 2323.1, assembly GCF_900221035.1. Lineage (NCBI taxonomy): Bacteria > Bacillati > Actinomycetota > Actinomycetes > Kitasatosporales > Streptomycetaceae > Streptomyces > Streptomyces sp. 2323.1. Next base: position 7,824,638 of record NZ_LT907981.1, read on the forward strand.
GGGTGTACGCGTACGGCTGCCAGTGCCAGCCGATGCACACGGTCTGGACGGACATCACGCCCCCGCGCGGGAGCTTGGTGTGACGGATCGGGGCCGGACCACGCGCCCAGCCCCGGCAGGCGGCGACGAGCTCGCGCTGCTGGGCCAGGGGCAGCCAGCCGGGGACGTGGATGGCGCCGGGGGCGACTTCTCGGCGGAGTGCACGGGCCGCGGCGGTCTCCACGAAGCCCCCGACGTCCTCGAAGCCGGGAAGTGGGCTGCTCATGTGCTCCTGCCTCATCGCTGACTTCTTACAGCGTGCCACGGCGGTGCGTCGTCGCCCGAGGGGCCGGTGGCCCGCTGGACGACCCAGCCGCGGTCGACGGCCCAGGTGCCGCCGTCCGCGTCGGCGCCCCGCATGCCCTGGAGCGTCGCCCGGCCTGCCAGGGCGGGTACGCGGGAGTCGCCGAGCGCCGCGAAGCCGTACGTGCGTGCCGGGTCCCAGCCGGTGCTGTGCCGCAGCCGGCGGCTCATCTGGGCCCAGCCGAGCGGCGCGGCCGCCACCACCCAGGCATCCGGTTCCCCGGCGGTGAAGCGGCCGGCCGCCCGGAGCCAGGACGCGGCGGACTCCGGCCAGTCGACCACGGCCACGACCGGCAGCCGGCCGAGCGCCCGCCACCCTTCGATGAAGGCCGCCGCGGCCGAACGCGACGCAGCGTCCCGGCTGTGCCCGACCACCACGGTGGAGATACGGGCACGGGGCGAGACCATGAGGTCCAGCAGAGCGGCGAGTTCGGCGTCGGTGTGCGCAGCGGGGGAGGGGAGGGGCCCGTACGCGGCCGCCTCCGCCCGGGAGAGAAGGGGAGAGGTCATCGGCTGACCAGCAGCCCACCAGCGGCGCCGCCGGAAGCGATGTCGCTCGTGGTGGCGGTGGTATTCGTCCCGGGAGTGGTCATGGCGCGTCCGTCCTCGGTCGTGTGCGTTGCTCTCACGCTTCGAGTCTGCGGGTACGGGCACCGCTTCGGCTGGCGGAAATCGGACGGCTTGGTCTGGTGGGCCGTTGGCCGGTTGCCCGGCCGGGGTGCGGTGATCGGAGTGCGTGTAGTCCCGCTAGGCGGTGCCTCTTCGATCAGTAGCTCGTTGCTCTGGTCATGCTCAGCAGAGGGGATCTGACCGACGATGAGTGGGCGGTGCTGGAGCCGCTGCTGCCCACGAGCAACCATCGGTGCGGCCGGTGGCGGGACCACCGGCAGGTGATCAACGGGATCACTCACCGGCTCAGCACTGGCTGCCAGTGGCGCAAGCTGCCAGCACACTTCGGTCCTTGGCAGACCGTCCACAAGCGGCACCAGCTCTGGTCGGCCGACGGCACCTGGGAACGGTTGCTCCAGTACGTCCAGGCTCTGGCCGACGCCGCCGGAGACATCGCTGGGACGTCAACGTGGATTCCACCTCGGTGCGTGCGCACCAGCATGCTGCCGGGGCCCCGAAGAAGGCCCCACCTGCACCGCCCACCGCCTCAAAAAGGGTGGCGGAAAGATCAGTTCACGTGCGCGCGCAATTGCGCGCCCTGCTGGCGGAGGCGGTGCGGCAGGCGAAGGGCTCGGCCGCTCCCGCGGCGGGCTGACGACCAAGCTCCACCTCGCCGCAGAGGGCAAGTGCCGTCCGCTGTCGCTGGTCATCACGCCAGGCCAGCGGGCGGACTGCACCCAGTTCGAGAAGGTACTGGACAAGATCCGGGTGCCTCGCACCAGATCGGGGCGCCCGCGTTGCACGCCCGACAGCGTGGGCGCCGACAAGGCGTACAGCAACCGCGGAATCCGCGCTTACCTGCGCCGACGGAGCATACGGCATGTGATCCCGGAGAAGAGGGACCAGCAGGTCGGGCGCCGACGCCGAAGTTCGTTCGGTGGCCGGCCTCCGGGATTCGACTCCGCCCGGTACATGCAACGCAACACCGTCGAGCGGGCGATCAACAAGCTGAAGCAGTTCCGGGCCGTTGCCACCCGCTATGACAAGCGTGGATACGTCTACCTCGGCACCGTCACCGCTGCTGCCCTCCTCATCTGGCTCCGGTCGTGATCGCGTACGGGAGCTGTGGATCGGGCTATCCGCTTTCAGTGCCGGACCAGGCAGAACGGATGCCCTGCAGGGTCGGCATAGATACGCCAGCCCCGCTCGCCGGAACCGCCTTCCAACACCGTCGCCCCCAGGGCCAGCACCTGCTCCTGGGCCCGGTCCAAGTCCGTTACACCGAAGTCCAGATGGAACTGCTGGGGCCGGGACGGGTCGGGCCACACGGGCGGGGAGTAGTCCGCTGCCCGTTGGAAGGCGAGGACGAGGCCGGACGGCGTGTGCAACGTCGTCCAGCTGTCATCGAGTGACCATCGCCGATCTTGCTGATTCAAGGCCCCACCGAGCAGCGACTGGTAAAACTCGGCAAGTTCCAGCGGATCGGAACAGTCCAGCACCACACACTGCAGGTCAGCGATCATGAGCCGATCCTAGGCGGCCGCCGAGAGCGGCTGCCTTCGACTCCCAAGATCGAAGAGACACCGCCTAGGTCTAAAACTGACGGACGCTATTGACAGGTGGATTTCGGTCACGTCGTGAGCGCGCAGGGCTGCCGGCTGGGCGCGACACCCTGCTCGGGTCTCAGGGGTGGTAGTGCTCGGCGATCCGGGTTGCCACGCCGCCCTCAGCGGTGACCCGAACCTCGACGGAGCCCATATGGGCCGCCTTCTCCAACTGCTCCTCGGTGCACGGGGAGGTGCCGTAACCGCTGCTGTCCACGGTGACGTTGCCGTTTGACGCGCAGATCGTCGCTGCGCCAAGGGTCTTGGTATCGGAGCCGACGAAGAACGCTTGCTCGGTCCCGGACGCCGGCGTCACGGTGAGCTTGCCGGAAGCCAGATACTTGAGGACGCCGGTCCAGGTGCCGTTTCCTCCTTTGCCGCGGGACGCCGATCCGGAACCGTCCGCAGCACCGGAACCCGCCGTCGATCCGGTGTCCGTACCGGCCCCGCTCGTGGGGCTGCCGCCACCTGTCTTGTCGCCGTTTGCCCCGGCGCTTTGCCCGCCGCTTTTCTCGGTCTCGTGCGACTTCCGTCCCGTGTCCGCGTCTTCGTTGGCTGCGGCATTGCCGAGGGCGGCCGCCTCCTTGGACCGGTTCACGGGGTCGGGGCTCGTCGAGACCTTGGTGCTGGGCTTGGGACTGTTCTGGCCGGTGCCGCAGGCGGTCAACGAGACGGCGGCGACGGCGATCAGCGAAGCGGCAACGATCGTGCGTCCACGGCGGAGGGCGGGAGGTAAGGCGGTGCTGGTGCTGGTGCTGGTGCTGGTGCTGGTGGCGCCGGTGGCGGTTGCGGTTGCGGTGGAGTCGATGTCGGTCTCGGGGTCCTTCTTCCAGGACATGAGAATCCCCCTTGCGTGCACGCTGCCGCTCCGCATTCAGGATTCCGGTGGAATCGTGGCGTCGCTGCGCTGGCTTCGGCGTTGGCTGTGCCGATGGTCGTCGGCGTTCGTACCGCTTCGGTGAGCGGGACTGCATCAGCTTGGTGCCGATGGCTGCCGATCCACTAACGCACCACTAACGCGCCTGCCACGTACACCCATTCACGCTGACCTTGGGCTACGCCGCCTCGACGACCTCCGCGCGCACCGCCATCGTCCAGATCTCCAGCAACACCGCATACTCCGCCATGTCCTGCGCCGACCACGCCAGTCCGCGCCGGGCGCGGACGAATCGGCGAATCGATTCGTTCGCCTCGGCGGCGGGAACGGGGACATCCGTGTGGGCAGAAGGAGTTGGGGACATATAAGCCATGCTAGGGGCAGACACTGACAACGCGATCCCACGCGCATCGGCCCTCCGCCCGCATTCGCCGCCCGCACCCCCGCCCTTACGCCGCCTCAACTTCCTGACCAGCCAGGATCGTCGGCCGCTCGATACGCCCTCGCTACCTGCATGTGTCCATTCCCACACGCTCCGCGATCATCGAGGGCGCAGGGCGGGTCCCGGCGACGGCAGCTGCCGCCCATCAAGGCCCGACCGCCGACGCCCCGCCCTCAGCTCCTGCCCCAGCAGTCAACGCCGCGCCCTCAACACCCCACCCCTCAATGGAGAAAGAGGCACAACGGGTGTCCCGCCGGATCGAGCAACACCCGGACATCGTCCTGAGGCTGGAAATCGGCGCGTGTCGCCCCCGCCGCGACCGCATACGCCTCGGCCTCATCAAGGTCATCGACCCGGATGTCGAGATGCAGCATCTTCTGCTGTTCCCCGGGTCGTTCCGGCCACACCGGGGCCTGATAGCCCGGCTCGGACTGGAACGAGAGCCCGGTGCCCCCGTCCGGGTGTCTGACGAGTACCCAGTCCGGCTCGCTGTAGGTCACCTTCCACCCGAGCAGCCGCCGGTAGAAGTCCGCGAGCGCATGCGCATCCGGGCAGTCCAGGACCACCGTCGCTAGCGAAAACCGAGGTCTCCCGGCCACCTTCACTCCTCTCGCCGCGATGTCGTGCCGACAGATCCTTCCCTCGTCGCTGCATCCGCAGCATGTGAGGCCTCTCGTCTGCCCGCCCGGGGCGCGAGGAGCGCGATGACCGCGCCGGCCAGGTCCGCCGGTCCGCCGGTCCGCCGTTGTCAGTGGTGCCCCGTACCGTGGCTCTCGTAACTATCCGAGCTGCTGGCGCTTCTCGGACCCGCCCCGCTCCCGTGACAGCGCACGGGGGCGGGGCACACCTCCGAAGCGACGGCGGGGCACACCTTCGAAGCCACAATGGATGTGGATGTGGATGTGGATGTGGATGTCGATGTGCCCGCCTCCTCTCCTCCCTCATGAGGCGAGGCGGGCGGGAGTGGGTGAGGATGGAAGGGCCGAGGTGCAGCGGCGGGCGTACAGCGGCGTGGGGAGCGCCGCCCACAGCACCTGCCGAGTCGTATTCGGGAGGCCACGATGGATTACCCGGAAAGCTATGAGCTGGTATTTCAAGCTCCCGCTGTGGAGGACGACGTGGTGATCGTCCGTCGTACCGAGCGGGCAGGAGCCGGCGGGTATCCGGTCTACGAGGATGAATCAGGGATCGTACGCGCAGAGATCAGCGACCGGGGCGAGGTCCGCATGCTGGCCAGCGGCGGACACCAGATGCTCAAGACACCGATGCTGGCGCGGCCACTCACTCCGTGAGCCGCGGGCTTCTCAGCTGCTGTACGACCTCCGTCGACCCTTCACGCTGCGTGGATGGTCGATAGCGGCATGTTCCGAGTGTGGAGCCGCATGACGCTGAGGTGCCCGGCCTGCCCGGCCCGTGGCGATGCTCGGCGGTGGAGGTCGCCTGGCGTCCATGACTCTCTGTATGACGCCCGCGACTCTTCGTGGGTCGGTGCTTCTCTCTCATGGGTCATCGCTTCTCTTGAGGGGCGCTACTTGCCGTCGCGCCGGCCCCCCCTCAGAGGCTGCGGAGATGACCTCGCCGCTTGGGCGTCCGCCCCTCGTCCCGCCGCGGGGCGTTCTCGCTGCCGTCGCTGCCGTCGCTGCCGTCGCTGCCGTCGCTGCCGTCGCTGCCGTCGTTGGCCTCGTTGGGCGCGTCAGCCTCATTGACCTCGCTGTTTCCGGTGTCTTCGGTCGCGGCGTCAGGCTCGGAATTCGGCTCGGGGGTGGCGGCGTGTCCTTCGAGTACGGCCATGGCGCGTTCCAGCGTCTCACCGGTGACTTGCATCCGGATCCTGGCCAGTCGTTCTAACTCGGTACTCGACACCACGTCAGCGTACCTGTCGCGCCTTCAAACCTGCTCACAGCCCAAGAATCTGTGTGCAGAGGGGAGTTGATGGTCGTGGCACCCTTCCACTTGGTCGGGTGGCGGACTGCTGGACCTATCGGACTTACCGGACTCGCAACTACGGGGAGTCGGCGAGCGCGCGGGCGACGGCAGCTTCGGCATGCAGTCGTGTGGTCGGAAATACCGGGACCGGGCTGTGTTCCGGCTTGATGAGCAGCTCGATCTCGGTGCAGCCCAGCACGATGCCCTCGACCCCGGCGGTGACCAGGTCCCTGATGATGGCCATCAATGACTGCCGGGACTCTTCACGGACGATGCCCTGGCACAGCTCCTCGTAGATCGTGCGATGGACGATGCTTCGTCCGGCGGCATCCGGGACCCGCACCTCCAGCCCATGACTTTCGAGCCGGTTGCGGTAGAAGTCCTGCTCCATGGTGAAGGCGGTGCCCAGCAGCCCGATGCGGCGCAGGCCGCTGTCACGTACGGCATCCGCGGTGGTGTCGGCGAGGTGTAGTAGCGGGACGGTGACGGCGGCGGCCACCTGGCCGGCGACCTTGTGCATGGTGTTGGTGCAGAGCAGCAGTATGTCGGCGCCGGCTGCTTCCAGTGCCCTGGCGGCTTCGGCGAGTACCTCGGCTGCCTGCTCCCAGCGCCCTTCGGTCTGTAGTCGTTCGATCTCCGCGAAGTCCACGGAGTAGAGCACACAGCGCGAGGAGTGCAGGCCGCCCAGACGCTCCCGCGTCAATTCGTTGAGCAGCCGGTAGTACTCCGCCGTCGACTCCCAGCTCATGCCTCCGAGCAGCCCGATCGTCTTCATGCGGGCACTATGGCACGGGGTCGGAGGCGAAGCCGGGGCTTGCTGGGGCTGCTATGCCGCGTCCCGCTCCCGGTTCTGCCCGGTCGGTCCGGCTATGGCTGGGAAGGTCCGCCGGACGTTGTCGAAGGGGGTCGGCTGGACGGCGGTAGCGGCCCCGGTAGTCGATTGGGTGAAGAGCTGGAGGGCAGGCGGTTGACCCCGGATCGCTGCACCAGAAGTGCGTCGGGGCGAGGCGGGTCTGAAGGATGCCTCGACGACGTGCTGCCGCCGCGGGGGTCTGACAACGGCCCGGTGTCAAGGGTGGTGGACGCGGTGGTCCTCACCGGAGCGGGCGCCGGTGAATCGCTGAATCGATGCATTGGTATGGACATGCTCAAGTGGCGCCCCATAGCCTGGAGTTGGTCTAGACCGCGGGTCGGATCGCCGCCCCTACCGCAGTTGCCCGTGGCTGTGCCGCCTGATCAACCTGCGCTCCAACCTCGTTGGCGCAGTGATCCCGCTCCGTGCGTACAACAGCAGGTGCTGCGACTACCCGTAACGCCGCTCCAAGTGCCGGTACCTGCAAGCGCGTTGCTCCGTCCCTCCGGCCTCCCCGCCCCGTAACGCGTCGCCCCATCGAGTTCGGCGGCGCGCCCCACACACACACCGCGGGCCCTCCCACCCGAGGAGCATCGCGTGAAGGAGACATCGCCATGCGATCACGTATCGCCGCCCTGCTGAGCGCCGCCACGGTCACCCTGGGCATGGCACTCGCCGTACCGACATCGACCGCGGCCGCCGCGGTGCGCTGCTCTCATTGCGCCGTGGATCCGGCGCGCGCCGACGCGCGAGCCGAGGGGTTCGTAGTCAGCGAGGCGCAGTTCAACCAGATGTTCCCGAACCGGAATTCGTTCTACACCTACAGCGGTCTGACGGCGGCACTCAGCGCGTATCCCGAGTTTGCGAACACCGGGAGCGACACCGTACGGCGCCAGGAAGCCGCGGCCTTCCTCGCGAACGTCAGCCATGAGACCGGTGGCCTGGTGTACGTGGTGGAGCAGAACACCGCGAACTATCCCCACTACTGCGACGCCACCCAACCCTATGGGTGCCCGGCAGGTCAGGCCGCGTACTACGGGCGGGGGCCGCTGCAGCTCAGCTGGAACTTCAACTACCAGGCGGCGGGCGAGGCGCTCGGCATCGATCTGCTGCACAACCCCTCTCTGGTGGAGCAGGACGCCGCCGTCGCCTGGAAGACCGCCCTCTGGTACTGGAACACGCAAACCGGACCGGGCACCATGACGCCGCACCAAGCGATGGTCAGTGGCGCCGGATTCGGTGAGACCATCCGCAGCATCAACGGCTCGCTCGAATGCAACGGCGGCAACCCCGGCCAGGTGCAGAGCCGGATCAACAGCTATCAGAGCTTTGTGCAGATCCTGGGGACCGCACCTGGCGGCAACTTGAGCTGCTGACACGGTGTGCGTGCGGAACGGAGCGGTCGAGGAACGAGCCGACGGTCCGGGCGAACTGCACGGGGTCGTCGAGCCATGGGTAGTGGCCGCCGCCTGCCTGGACGCACAGTTCGGCCCCGGGGAGCAGCTGCGCCGTGGCAGCGGCAACGTGGGGACGCGGACCGCCGTCCAGTTCGCCCGCCAGCACCAGCACCGGCGCGCTCAGGGAGGCGAGCGCGGAGCGGGTGGCGGCAGGGTCGAAAGCGCCGGAAGCCGCATAGATCTCTGCGGCCTCCTCGTTGGTCTGCTCCACTTCGGATGCGGCGTGCGCTTGCGCGGTCGCGTCCCAACGGCCGTAGAAGAACGGGGTGCCGGCGTCCCACTCGGCGTCGGTCGCGGTGCCGGCCCAGATGGCTTGGTAGGCCTGGTGTGCGGAGTCGAACCATGGCTCGGCCGCGCGCAGGGCGGCCGCCTCCATGCGGTGCTCATGGGTGTAGTCGAGACCGAGGGCGCGGGCCCGGGAAGCGACCAGGGTGAGCGTCCGTATGTGCTCGGGATGTCGGGCCGCATAGAGGAGGGCGAGATCGCCGGCCGCGGAGTGAGCGAGCACGTCGATGCGGTCCCTGCCGAGGTGCCGGCGCAGCGCTTCGACATCGGCGACCTGCCGGTCGCAGCGGTAGCCGGCCGGGTCCGCGGGTATGCCGGAGTCGCCGGTGCCCCGCAGATCGAGCAGGACCAACTGCCGGTGTGCCGACAGTCCACCGAGGTCACCGAGGTAGGCGGAGGCGCGCATGGGACCGCCGGGCAGGCAGAGGAGCGGCTCGCCCTCACCTATGACGTGAAAGGCGAGCTCGGTCCCGTCGAGTGCGGAGAAGGCAGGCATGGCGTCATCCTCATGACCGCTGGACGGTCACGGCAAGGGGTTTACGTCCGTTGCGCGGCGCGGGGGACGCGGCGTCGGTCACTCCGGTGCGGACCGCCGCTCCGTACGCGTGCCGAGCACCGTCGCGTACGTGTGCTAACCGCTGCCCTGAGCCCCGACCGTCGCTTCCGTACGAGCGCGGACGGTCGCCCCGTACGAGCGCCGACCGCGGTCGCGTACGAGTGCCGACCGCCGCCCCGTACGAGCCGGACCACTGCCCGGGTACGAGTGCCCACCACCGCCCCACCCCAGCGCACCCGCCATCAGCAGCGCGCATGGGCCGTGATGTCCGCACCGAATTCGTCGAGCATCGCGGGGGTGACCGTGGGCCGGCACCGGGCGAGGGCGGCGAGATAGTCCTCGGTGCTTGCCCCGAGCCGCCCACGCGCCCCCGCGCCCACCCCGATCGCCTCCAGGTCCCGCTCGAAGGAAGCCTGCGCGGCCACCCGGGCGGCGTGCTCGATATCGGCCGGGGTGAACAGCTCGCTGGCCGCCACCAGCGCCGCGATGTCCACATCGGCCCGGCCGTCCGTGTACCGGGACCAGATCGCCGACCGTGCCGCCGGGTCGGGCGTGCCGATCGGGATCACGTAGTCGAACCGGCCGGGGCGCAGGAACGCCGGGTCGAGCGACCGAAGGGAATTGGTCGCGCACACCAGTAGCCGCTCGTCCCGCTCCCGGAATCCGGGTATCAGCTTGAGCAGCTCATTGGTCACGCCGTGCAGCCCGCCCGGCTGCGCGGGTTCGCCGCGGACCGGGGCGATCTCCTCGACCTCGTCGATGAAGACGAGGACCCGCTCCAGCTCCGCGATCCCTGCGAAGGCGCTGCGCAGGGCCGCCGCCAGATTTCCCCCATCGGCCAGCCGGGACGGAAGCAGCTCGACGAACGGCCAGCCGAGCCGGGCGGCGATGCCCCGGGCGAAGGTGGTCTTCCCGGTGCCCGGCGGGCCGAAGAGGGCGATCGCCCGCGGCGGCCATACGCCGTGCCGGGCAGCTCGCTCCGGCTCCGCCAGCGGCAGCACGACCCGTCGCTCGATGAGATCCTTCTCCGCTTCCATGCCGGCCACCTTGGCCCACAGGTCGGCGGGCAGAAACCGCCCGCCGAGGTCCTCCAGGAGGCCGGCCGCGGGCCCGTGATGCGGCTCCACCTTCTCGAAGTAGGCCACCGCGGGCTGCCGGGTGTAGCCCGCATTGAGCAGTCCCTCCCCGAGGAGGTCTTCCTCCGGGAGCACATAGGCGATCCGGCTCACCCGGGCGGCGATCAGCCGCCGCTCCAGCTCCACCAGCAGCGCACTCGCCAGTCCCCGGCCGCGCCAGGACGAGGAGATCGCGATCCGCATCACCCAGCCCCGCTCACCCGCCACACACGCGAGCGCCGCCCCGATGGGAGCGCCCTGGTGGACGGCCACCACGGCGGGCTGCCGAGAGGTCAGCGCACCGATGCACTCCGCGAGGGAGAAGACGGACTCCTGGCCGAGGCCGGCCGTGGAGTCGATCAGATGGACCACCTCGGCGAGATCGTTCTCGCGGTAGTCGTGGATGAGCCAGTTCACCGGTACCGCCCCTCATTGGTGATGGTGGTGATGTGGTGGCAGCGAGGCTAGGGGCGGCGGGGGATCGGGTCCTGCTCCACCGCGCACAATCCGGGGCGCGGACCGCTACGGTCCGTCCGTAGCCAGATCCGTCGCGGCTGCGATCGAGCCGTCGAGCCGGAGTGCCGGCGGGTCGCTCCTCCAGGCTCCGACCGCCGGGAATCCGCTGGCCGGGCCGGCCCGGCCGATGACATGCTGTCCGGCGTGAACGGTCCTGAGATCCCCTTCGTCTTCGCCCCTGAGCTGCACCTTTTCGTTGGAGCGGCGCACTCCACCGCCGCCGGTGCGCCCGTGGTGACCGACGGTTCCTCGACGCTCGGCCATGTCGTCGAATCGCTCGGCGTCCCGCTCACCGAAGTCGGACGGCTGGTCGTGAACGGTGCCGAGGTTCCCGTATCCCATGTCCCGCGGGCGGGCGAGAGCGTCGAGGTGTACGCCGTCGAGCGCCCCCAGCGGATCCCCGGTGCGCCGCTGCGGTTCCTGCTCGACGTTCACCTCGGCACCCTGGCGCGCAGGCTGCGGCTGCTCGGCGTCGACGCGGCGTACACGAATGAGGACCCCGGCGACGCCGCACTGGCGGCGCTCTCGGCGAAGGAGCAACGCGTACTGCTCTCACGGGACCGGGGACTGCTGCAACGGCGCGAGATCTGGGCGGGCGCGTTCATCTACAGCGACCGGCCCGATGACCAACTCCGGGACGTACTGGGCCGGTTCGCGCCCGAGCTCGCACCCTGGACGCGCTGCACCGCATGCAACGGCCCGCTCACGGACGCCGACAAGGACTCGGTCCGTGAGCACCTTGAACACGGCACGCAGCGGACGTACGACGTCTTCGCCCAGTGCACGGCATGCGGGCGCGTCTACTGGCGAGGGGCGCACCACTCCCGGCTGGAAGCGATCGTCGAAAAGGCCCTCCGGGACAACGCCACCTGAGCCGGCGCGACCGTCCGCCGATGTTTCATGTGAAACACAGAACCGCCTGTCGGAGCGGCCCTTCGGGTGTAGGAATCCCTCCATCCGAGTGAGCGTGGCAGGCCTTTCGTGTACTCGTGGCCCGGTCATCATCCCCGCATCAGCCCGGCACGGACGGCAGAAGAGACGGCCGCCGGCCTTGCTGACGCGCGCCTGTGTGTCGAGTCCCGCGGCACCGTGTGGCGGTTCATCGCGTGCCCGCCGAATGACGAGGATCGGGTCGTCGACCGTCCGCCGAACGGCGCGCCCGTGGAGGGGTGTTACGCCATCACGCTGCGGAATTGCCCTTTGTGTCATTGCTGTGCCCGCGGTGCGCCCCTCGCCGGCCGGCCTGCCGGCCCCACGACACGCCAGCCCCGCCGGCTCCCCACCGCACGCCAGCCCCACCGCGTACGCCGGATCTGACGGAGCCTCGTGCGGAGCCGCCCCGCCCCGACCCATCGCAGGGCCGTCAGGGGCGTCGGTGTGTCCCGGGCGACCCCGCTCGCGACGCTCGTTCAGCACCGAATGACTCCGCTCTGACGGCCCGTCGAGCCCCTTTAGCCCACTCGTTACGCGACACGCCGACGACGCGCGCCGTCCAACGGGTGAATCCGCAGCCTTCCGCCACCCGAAGAGCCCAGGGGGTACCTCGAATGCGACGTTCTCCGGTGGTGCGAGGCCGCAATCCGGCTGACGGTGATCACGTCGCCACTGCGATCCGATGAGCCGACAAAGAGTCAGCCTTCGCAGTTGCGCCGAAAGGAACATGTCCCCATGCGCACTGCTCGCACCCTGTTCGCTTCAGCCGCCATTACGGCGGTGCTCGCAATCACTGCCCCTGCTGCGAACGCCATGATCACGGAGGACATTGCCGCGGACAGTGGTTCTTCCTCCAGCAACCACGACCACGACCGGAACGGCGACCGCGACCGCGGCCGCGGCGACCGTGACCGCGACCGCGGCCGCGGTGACCGCGACCGTGACCACTGCCGTGACGGCCGCGGCGGCGACCGTGACCGCGGCCGTGGCGGTGACCGTGACCGGGACCGTGGCCGTGACGGCCGCGGCGACCGTGACCGGGACCGTGGCCGCGACGGCCGCGACGGCCGCGACGGCCGCGACGGCCGCGACGGCCGTGACCGCGACCGGGACCGTGGCCGCGGCGACCGTGACCGCGACCGCGGCCACGACGGCCGCTGTGACCGCATGCCCAGCGGTGGCGTGCACACCGGTGGTGGCGCCATGGCCAAGGTCATCGTCGCTGACTGGGACCAGGGCAGCGGCTACGGCGACGACCACGGCCGTGGCGGCCGTGACGGCGGCCGTGACGGCGGCCGTGACCGCGACCATGGTCGCGGCGGAGACCGGGACCACGGCCGCGGTGGCTACGGCGACCGTGACCGCGACCACGGCCGTGGTGGCTACGGCGACCACGACGGTGGCGACCACCAGCGGCCGCACGGTGGCATCCACACCGGTGGCGGTGGCATGGCGACCGGTGGCGGTCTGGCTGCCGGCTCCGTGCTGATGCTGGGTGGTCTCGGCGCCGGCGCCTACATGCTGCGCCGTCGCAACGGCGCCTCTGTGGCCTGATCCGGCTGCTCCGTTACGGAGGCCGCTCTGCTGTCGCGGCCACCGCTCCTCGTGGACGGTGGCCGCGGCGCATTCGTTACCGCCGTTGCACAGCCCTCGCGCCGTCCCGTTCATGAAAGGCTCCGTCACATGACCGCCCCGCAGTCGCCCCAGCCGAATTCCCGTCCACCCCGGATCGCCTCCGCGTCCCGCCCCATCGGCCGCGGCCTGCTGTGGTCTGCGGGCACGTTTCTGCTGGGTTCCCTCCTCGTCTACAACTCCGTGGACACCTCGGCAGACCCCAAGCCGCTGTCCCGCCCCGCCGTGGCCTCCTCGGCCACGCCGGGAAGCCGTACGGCCGCCTCCCCGCGGGTCCCCGATCTGGCCCTGCCCCGTTCCGCGCCGAGGCGGGTGTCGATTCCGGACATCGCCGTCGACGCGCCCTTCACCACGCTGACCCTCGGCCCGACCGGCCAGCTCAATGCGCCGCCCGCGGGAGACCGAAATCTCGTCGGCTGGTTCAAGGACGGTGCGTCACCGGGTGAGCGCGGCTCCGCGATCATCGCCGGTCACGTGGACACCAAGACCGGACCGGCGGTGTTCCTGCAACTCGAGTCACTCAAGCAGGGCGCCTCGATCAACATCACTCGCGAGGACGGTGTCGTCGCGACCTTCAAGGTCGACTCCGTGGAGACCTTCAGCAAGGCGAACTTCCCCAACGACCGGGTCTACGCCGACGCTTCCACCGCGCAGCTCCGCGTGATCACTTGCGGCGGCGCCTACGACAGGAAGGTCAAGGACTACGTCGACAACATTGTGGTGTTCGCCCACCTCGCCTCGTACCGACACGCCTGAGCGGGCTCTCCTCGCACTCCGGAGACCACCCGGGCACCGCACGGCAGGCCCAGGCCGACCTCGTCGTCGGCCTGGGCTTCGTCATGGCCCAAGCCCGGGCGGAGCGCGGCCGTGCTCGGTGACCGGGCCTTCGCGCCGGGACTAGGGCGTGTCTTTCGGATCACCCCGGGGAGCTCGGGCTTCGGTTGCCCGGGACATGGTGGGACCGTACCGCGGGGCTGGAGAACGGGTCGAGCCGGGCCTGCTGTGGCCGTCGCACGGTTTCTGACGGTCTATCGTGAGCACATGTCCGCCCCTGAACTGATCCGTATCGTCTCGCGCGATTCGCCCATGGCTCTGGCCCAGGTGGAGCGCGTCCGCGCCGAACTCGGCACGCTGCACCCCGGCATCGCCACGGAGGTCATCCCGGTCAAGACGACCGGCGACCGCTGGATGGGCGCGCTCTCCCAGGTCGAGGGGAAGGGAGCGTTCACCAAGGAGGTGGACGCCGCCCTGCTGGCCGGCGACGCGGACCTCGCGGTGCACTGCGTCAAGGACATCCCGGGCGACCGCCCGCTGCCGGCCGGTACGACGTTCGCTGCCTTCCTGGAGCGCGATGACGTCCGTGACGCGCTGATCCACCCCGGCGGGCTCACCCTCGACGAGCTGCCCGACGGCACCCGGATCGGTACCTCCTCGGTCCGTCGGATCGCCCAGCTCGCGGCCTCCCATCCGCATCTGCAGTGTGTGCCGATGCGCGGCAACGCCAACCGCCGCATGGAGAAGCTCGCGGCCGGGGAGGCAGACGCGCTGCTGCTGGCCGTCTCCGGTCTCGAACGCATCGGCCGTACGGATGTGATCACCCAGATCCTGTCGGTGGACGAGATGTGTCCGCCCGTCGGAGCGGGTGTCCTGGCCCTCCAGTGCCGTCAGGACGACACCGAGACCATTGACGCCGTCAGCGGTCTCGGCCACCCCCGGACGTTCCAGGAGACCACCGCCGAGCGCATGCTGCTGCACGTCCTGCAGGGCCACTGCAACAGCCCGATCGCCGGCTACGCCAGGACCGACCGCCGCGGCGAACTGTCCCTGCGCGCCTGTGTCTTCACCCCGGACGGCAAGACGGTCCTCAACGCACACGAATGGGCCGGCCCGCTCACCCCGGAGACGCTCGGTACGTCCGTGGCCGTCGCCCTGCTGCGGCAGGGCGCCCGCGAGCTGATCGACGGCATCGCGCACTGAGGCTGTGGTGCACGGCTGCCTCGTCGTGCACAGCTTCCGTCGTCTCGGCTTCCGTCGTGCACGAGGGCAGCGGCGAGACCGAGGGGGATCAGCCCGGTCCGTCGATGAGGTCGACCCGGAACGTCAGTAGCTGGGTGCCGACCGCACGTACGGCAGCACTGTTGAGGCGCGGCAAGGTCTTGAGCCGGGCGCGGGCATCGTCGTGTGGGACCGGATGCGCCGTGCCGGCATACCACCGCCCCTTGATCCGGACCCGGACCTGCGGATGCGCCCGGATGTTCCGCACGTACTGCGACCTGTCGCCGTACTCCGAGACGAACCAGAACTCACGCCCGATGCGGCGGCCACCGATCGGAGTCCGCCGGGGCAGTCCGGACTTGCGCCCCTTCGTTTCCAGCAGGGTCTGGCGCGGCAGCCGGGAGAGGAGGGGGTTGCCGATCCTCCTCTGGAACGAGGTGACGGCCCGATACTTGATCTCTTGGTAGCGCGACATGGTGGCTGGCCTCCCGTTCCCGCGGACACCTTTCATGATCCCCCGTCAGGCGGGAGGTGTCTCTTCGGGGCCGTTCGGCTGCCTGACCATGCCGCGCGGGCTGTCGCTTTGCCACGGCACGACAACGACCTGCTCGTCGTCCTCGTAAATGATCTTTCCGGGGTCGGCGGACTCCACCCGTTCGCAGTCCACGTCATGCGCGGCGAGAAGCTCCAAGTAGCCGTCCACCCGCTCGATGAGCCGCACGGCGGAGGTCTTGAACCATGCCACCGCCCCGGGGTTCAGGTCGCGGTCGTAGACGGTGGGATCGACGTGGGAGGGGTTGGTGTAGTGGGCGTCGTACCAGTCGTTCCCGGCGCGCCAGAAGCGGTACTGCTCCTCGCTCAGCCTGCCCTCCCGCGCCAGGCCGTTGGCGAGGGCGAAGATTCCGGGGAAGTGGCCCCGGGGACTGCGCCGGGTCCCCTGAAATCTCACGTACAGCGACTCACCCACGAGATCCCCCTCACTCACGACACCGCCTCCTGTGGCTCCCGATGACTCTCACGGTTCGCGGCATGGACTCATCCTCACTGAGGAAGCCCTGATGGGGCATGGTTCTCGCCAATCCGCGCGCTCCCGGAGCTCGAAGACGGGAAGGCGACGCATCGGGGCACTCAGCCGGTCACTGTTATCTGCTTCACTTGATGCTCCGGCTGGACCCGCCACGGCGCCGTCATACCGGCTCTGTGCAGGGACGATGCGTGTCATCACCACCGGTCTCAGGGGGCGAGCTGATCTTTGCGTGGTCGCCGCGGTCATGACACGATGTCCAGCGCCGCACGGGGGAGCGGCGCATGTGGGGAAAACCTCCCTTTGCGCACCGCATATTCACCGTGGTGCTCCCTTGTTCTCAGGGCGGCAAGAACCTACCGAGCCGCAGCCGAAGAATCACAAGGGAATGGGATTACCGAGATGACCACGTCCACGCACCCCTCCAGCCACACCCCTATCTACGAAGAGCTCGTCGAGGAGCATGGCGATATCCTCGCCGAAGCCCGTGCGGCCGCGGAGCATTCGCAGCTGACGGCGTCCCAGGCACTGGACTGGAGCGATCTCCGCCGTCGCGAATGACGCATCGTTCGCCCTGTCGCCGGCTGCTGCCTAGCCAATTCCGGGAAAGGCATCCAAGAGCCGCGTCGGAGCCGCTTGCTTCCATGAGTCCACGAGGATGTCCCGCAGTTCGTCCATGTCTTCCAATGCGGACAGCCGTACTCGCACCCAATGGGAACCGGCCTCGTGGGGCGGCACCCAGAACTTTTCCGGTTCCGCCGCGATCAATTCCTGCCGCTCATGAATGGGGCATCGCACGGCGACCGATGTCTCGTCGTCGGGGACGGTGAGGAACATCTTCCCGGCGACCCGGAAGGTGGGCATCTCCCAGGCCTCTTTCTCCACCGTCTCGGGCAGGGAAAGGGCGATACGGCGGACATCAGCGGAATCGATCACGCCACCACTTTAGGCGGCGGCACCAATCATGGGCAGCTCTCGGTGGGGCCGTTCATGAGGGAGTGCGTGGCGCGGAGGGATCGGACCGGCGCGCCGGACGGCCCTGCGGAGTGCCCTGAGCCGCTACGGCTGGCCCCCGGGCCGCTACGACTTACGGAGGGCCCCGAGTCGCTACGGCCTGCGCAGCAACGTGATCCCGTCCTCCTCCGCCATCTGGACGTAGCCGTGCGCGCGATAGAGACGCAGCATGCGCTGGGTTTGCGCCACCGGGCAGGGCGTCTTGACGGTCGGATCATGACGGTCCGAGACCACCCAGCGCGGGGGATCGGCCGGGAGGGCGGTCGGTGCCGCGGGATCGGAGCCGGTGCCGAAGCAGACCAGGCTGACGGTGGTGCGTCCCGTCAGCATCGGGGCCAGCCGGTTCGACGCGGCGACGGTGTCGCCGTCGGGGATGCGCGCCAGCAGCCGCTCCGCCGTACGGACATGGGCCGGGGTGCGCCATGCCCAGGGGAGCACCAGGTCGTGGAGCGGGTACACCGCGGCGGTGACCGCGGTGAATGCGGCGGAGAAGGTGAGGAGCCGGCGGCGCCGGGGAGGCGGCACCAGATCCGTCCGCCGGTGGAGCACATCGACGAAACCGGCGAACACGAGGGGCATCAGGATTGCGTTGTAGTGGAAATTCGGCTGCCAGTAGTGCTCGTTGCCGGCCAGCAGCCGCCAGGCGAGCGTGGGCACACACAGCAGCGTCAGGGGAGAGCGCAGGCCGAAGAATGCGGTGGGCGCGGCGAGCATGAACAGCAGCAGCCATTTCATGGGCGGCCAGAACAGGTGCAGTCCGAGAGCCGCGATACCGACGGCACTTCCGGCCGTCGAGGCCTCTCCCGGCATCTGATGCCAGTAGTCGAAGCCGCCACGGGGATTCATGGCAGGCAGCAGAACGAGAATTTCGACCGCCGTCCCCGCTGCACCGATGCATACGACGGCCAGGCCGAGCAGAAGCGGGGAGCCCCGCCGCGTCGTTTCCTGCGTACGGCGTTCGCGCAGTCCCTGCCATGCGATATAGCCACCGATGGCGGCGAGCGTGAGTCCGAGGTCTTCCTTCACCAAGAGGAGGGGCAGCGCCCAGGCGGCGGCCGCCCGCCAACGCCGGTGCCCGAGCGCGGTCACACTGAAAGCGAGCAGGGGCACCGCGAAGCAGATTTCATGGAAGTCCTTGGTGACTCCCGTGACCAGGCCCCATGAGGCGCCCAGTCCGCAGCCCACGGCCAGACCGGTGACCGGTCCGACGGCGCGGTGCGCCCAGCGGGTGAGGGGGTAGCAGGCCAGCGCCATCAGGGCGGCCTGCACCACGAGCAGTGTGACCGAGCTGGGGAAGAGCCGGTACAGCGGGGCGACGAGCACCAGAATGGGGTGGAAGTGGTCGCCGAGGAGATTGAAGCCCGGGCCCTTGAGTTCCACGACCGGGGCCTGACCGTGCGCATAGGCGCGGATGGCCTGCTCGAATATCCCCAGGTCGTAACCGGCGTTGAGCATGCGATCGTTCCGCAGCAGCGACACCAGGGTGTACACAGCAAAAAACACCGCGGTCACGGTCCAGCCCATTGTCTGTGGGCCGGGCAGACGTTTTCCGAGCGCGGTGCCGAAGTCCGAGAGTTTCCGGTCCGAGGGTATTCGCTCGGCCCACGGGCCCCTGAGCCGCTCCACTGTCTCCACCATCGCACCCACCGTCATCGACTCGGAAAAGAACACGGTGTGCTCGCCCCGGCGGAGCGACGGAGTGAGGTGAGCCCGGCCCGCTCGGACGGCGGTACGACCGCCGGAACGCACCGAACGTGAGTGTAACCCCGCGTCCCACCGGGCCAGTTCGACGAGGTAGGGAAAGGGAGCGGGGAATTGCGGCGGAGCGACGGGAGCGGGTCTGGAAAGGGTGGAGGAGACGGGGCGGTGGGTGGTTGCGGGCCGTGCCGGTTCGGCTCAGGTGGTGGAGTGCGGGCCTCTGTCCCGGATCAGATTCTCGACGTGGTCGAAGCGCTCATGCAGGGTGTGCAGCTCCGAGCGGAGTGCCTCCGCGTCCTCGCGGGCATGGCTTCCCACGGTCTTGCCCAGACGGACCAGATCCTGCTCCGCGCGGCCGACGAACCAGGTCGCCAGGGCAGCCGTGATGACACCGAAGGCCGTAATGGCGCTGAGCATCAGCAGGGCAGCGATGATGCGGCCCCATAACGTGACCGGATAGAAATCCCCATAGCCCACGGTCGTGGCCGTCTCGATCGACCACCACAATCCCGTGGGAAAGGACGTGATATTGGCGTGCGGCGCACCGGATTCGGCGACCACGACCAGAGCGGCGCCCCCGAGCAGCACCGCGGTCATGACCAGCGTGACCCAGAGCGCCGCCTGTGCATGAAGCCGGCGCCACGCCTCATTACCGAAGAGGCGATTCAGTACGGACAAGAGAAACGACGGCACCAACGGGCGTCACCTTCCACTGCGGCCTGGTGGAAACCGGCTTTCGGCCATCGCTGACATTAACAGGAGCCGTCTTCATACCCGGATATGTCGCTTCCGGTTCCCGTGTTGGTCAGGAAGCGCGCTCACTTCGTTTCATTGGCTTTGGCGGGGAGTGGCAGGGGGGTCGCCGTGGACGGCATGCACATAAAGCGCCAACGCGTCGACGGTGAAGTACGAGCTGTACGAGACATCCGGGAAGTCACCGCCGGTGTGGTAGCCGCCGATGACGCCGATCAGGGCGTATCCGCTGAAGTCCCGTACCAGGAAGGGGCCGCCGGACGTGCCGCCGATATAGCCCGCGCAGGCAATTTCCAGGAAGTCGCCGGGGGCGGCCGGGTCCGTGCTGGTGTACCGGTGGGTGGAGGAGTTGCAGTCCAGTGGTTTGGGGTGGGTGGTGTCGCTGTTACCGGGATAGCCGATGAGGCGTACGTTCTGGTGGTCGTACCCCGGGTACGGGAGGAGGTCGAAGCCGCCGGTGACGTCCTGGACCTCGGCGCCGTCCTCCCGTGCTGTGAGCCGCACGACGGCATAGTCCCAGCGGGCCCCGCCATTCGTGCCGAGGTCGTAATACCGCTGGTCGAGGTAGATGCGGTCGACGGGGTAGATCCCGTGCGGTTTCAGGCCGTCGTGATACTGCGGCACGAACGACAGATGGCGCTTAGGGTCGGGCGAGCGCAGACAGTGTGCGGCACTGACCGCGAGGTCGCGGTGCGGACTGCGGACGACCGTTCCGCCGCAGAACCGGCCGGTGTTGCTCCCGTCCGTCCAGAAGAAGGTCCCCACCTGGGGGAGGCCGTCGAACGGGTGGCTCGGCGGTGGCGGGTCCGTCGCCGGGCGCGTGGCTCCTGAAGTCCGGGTGACGACGGCTGGTTGAGCCGCCTTCATCCGCTGGGCCGTCCAGTAGGTGTCGGCGGCGGCAGCCGCGGGTCCGGGGCCGCCCGCCGTACCCGCCGCGTGCGCAGGCGTTCCGGGCGGGAGGGCGAGCGACAGTCCGAGAAGCAGGGTGGTGAGCAGCGGGGCGAAGCGGCCGCGTACAGCAATCGGTCTGCTCATGGTCCGAGTCCTCCAGAGGGCACGGCGTACGGCACGAGGGACGTGCGTGAGCGGGCGTGCCATGGTCCTACGGCGGGGAGGCGCCTGGCGAGAGACGGGGCCGGACTACGTGCCGATGAGGTGCTGATTAGCGAGTACCGAGTGCCGAGTGTGGTCAGTGCGACGGGAGATGCCGGGCGAAGAAGGAGTGCACCGCGCTGCGCACCATGGGCACCGATACCGCCGGATCGATCGCCCCGATCAGGGAGTCCCGCTCGACTGTCGTCATCAGCCCGGCGGCCTGCAACTGGGGGGCGAAGACGGCGTAGTCGGTGAACACCCCGTGGGTGGCATTGCTGAGCTGCCGTCGGCGGGTGTGGCTCCGAGGATGGGCGAGCATGGCCGACCAGGAGGGCTCCAGCGCCTGCTTTTCGGGGAATCCGTCGGTGCCCATCAGGAGCAGCGGCCGGTCCACTCCGTAGTGGGCGACCGGGAGGAGCTTTCCCTCCTGGCCCGGCTTCTCCGGCGCGTAGTCAAGGAAGCCCTCCAGATCGATCGCCGCGCCGATCCGCCGGTCCTCGTACATCGTCTGGGCCGCGGTAGTGCCGCCGGCCGAGTGACCGTACATGCCGACCCGTCGCAGATCCAGCGCGTGACCGAGGGCCTCCGGCAACGGGCGCCCCAGTGCGTCCGGGTTCCGGCCGGCTGCCAGCACCGCCAGCTGGTCCAGCACGAACCGGGTGTCCGCGATCCGGGTGCCGACCATGGTGCGGAATACCTTCGGGTCCGTCCGGGGGTCGCCCCGGAACACGGTGCGGCGGACCTGCTGTCTTCCCGTCCTCGCGTGGGGGAACTCGACCTCGCTGCCATCGCCGGGGTGGTCGATGGTCACCACCACGTAGCCGCGGCTCGCCAGCTCCTCGGCGAGCCCGGTGCCCAGGGTGCGCGGGTCACCCCCGCCCGGGCTGTACAGCAGCACCGGTCGTCGTACGGGCTGTGCGGGCGCACCCGTGTGCGCGTGGGTGCGGGTGGCCGCCCAGTTCACCCCGGTCGTCGGCAACTCCCGGTGGAAGAGCGGGTCGATGTGGGGGAGAGCCGCGGCGGCACCCGCGGCCATCTGCGGCGCGATCGGACAGCCGCGGACGGTGCGGGCCGGATAGAACACCGAGACCATGACCTCCCGTACGGGGAGGGGCTCCCATGGATCGCGCCGGGAGCGGTCGACCAGATACAGCATGGTGACCCCGATGCGGTGCGGGCCGCTCGGCGCCGGCAGTCGCAGGGTGACGTCGTCCGTGGTGGGTGCGGGGCGTGCCGGGTTCGCGGACTGTGCGCGGGCGAAGCCGCCGCCGACGAGCAGTAGGGCGGCCGCGGCGGCCGCCGAGGTGACGGTCCGTCGGCCCACCTCGGCCACGCCCGTGTCCCCGGGGGCGACAGTGTGGCGCCGCTCAACTACCGAGGAGCGGTCTGCCGGTTCAGTGTTGCCTGCCTTCTTGCGGAACATGACTCTCCCCTTGTGTCTGTGACGTCGTACTCGTGGTGCTGTGACGTCGTACTTGCGCCGTGCGGCGGCCCCCTGAGTGAATGACGGAAGGGGGCATGACCTGGAGGCTGGCATGCGGCGGGGAGGGCAGACCATCGTTTAGGCCCTGCCCTGAACGATGGCGCAGTGCCACGAGGGGGAGTAGTGATCCGGATCCATTTCACGGCGGCCGACTTCGCCCAGGTCCGGTTCGCGCCCCGGCCGGCCCCGTTGCTGGAGCTGAATGTGGCCCTGATGAAGATGGCCCTTCCGGAGGACGAGGTGCTCTTCGGCCGCTGGCGACGGCGGCTGCTCCGGTCCTTGCCGCTCGCCGTCCTGCCCCTCAAGGACGTGGTCCCCGGGACGGTGCCACCCCTCTTCCTCGACATCTTCAACGGCACACTGACGGAGGGGTGGGAGACGATGCGGGCCACTCCACCGGACGTGGTCCGCGCCGAGCTCCGGCGGGCCTACGCCGGGCAGCCGTCCCCGGCACCGTCCTGGATCCGCGCGCTGTACCGGGGCGAGGCCGGCGCCTGGGAACCTCTCCGGCGCGCCCAGCACGCGGCCTTCGAGACGGCACTGCGCCCCGTGTGGCCGCTGGTGCAGGACCTGCACCGGACGGAGTTCACCCGTCATGCGCTGGCCGTGGCCGAGCACGGTATCGGCGCCGCGCTCACCGACCTCGTTCCCGGTACCCGACTGCACGGGGACGTCTGGGAGTTGGCGGCGCCCGTCGAGCGGGAGGTCAGGCTGGGCGGGCGCGGGGTACTCCTGATGCCCACCTTCCACTGGACCGGCCACCCCCTCCTTTCCGACCTGCCCGACCGCCCCGTGACCGTGACCTATCCGGCCGGCCCGGGCCTGCCGCTTCCGCCGGACGGGGCGGAAGACGCGGACCAGGCGCTCGCCGCGGTGCTCGGGCGGACCCGTGTGGAGATGCTGCTTCTGCTCGCCGAGGAACACACCACCAGTGGGCTCGCCCGGCGGCTGGCCGTCAGCAATGCCACCGCTTCCGCCCACGCCACCGCGCTGCGCGGGGCCGGTCTGATCACCACGGTCCGCGCGGGCCGGTCGGTCCTGCACCGGCGCACCGCCCTGGGGAGCCTGCTGGTGCAGCGACACAGTGGAGGGGGGAACGCGTATGGCTGACCGTGCGCGACGGCCCGTCACTCACCGTATCTCTTGCGCGGGCGCGGCCGGTCGAGGCCGATGGTGAAGCCCGCGAGCGGCAGGCGCTGCCGCTGCGGTTGCCGATCCCGATGGCGGAGCCCGTGCGCGACGGGTGGATTCGGGTGCCGACGCCACCCGTATCCACCCGGCACCCGCTCGCTCGCCGCCCGCAACCACCGGGAGGTAACCTGAATCCACTGGTTGATCCACTGTGATCCGCTGCTTCTGCTCCTCAGTGCCGGGGGAGGTCTGATGACCGCCGGTGTGAGTCTCCGCCCCAGCAAGGCCGATGCACTGCGCTATACGCCCATCGCCGAACACGGTCTGATCGGCGATATGCGGACCGCTGCGCTCGTCGGTACCAACGGCACCATCGACTGGTATTGCTGTACTCGATTCGATGCACCCAGTGTTTTCGCCGCGATCCTGGACGCCGATCGTGGCGGGGCCTTCGAACTGGCCCCGGAGGTGCCCGCGCGGACGAAGCAGTTCTACTTCCCCGACACCAATATCCTGATCACGCGATTCTTCGCGGACAACGGTGTGGGTGAGGTCCAGGATTTCATGCCGATCGTCGACGACTCCCGTGAGGCGGACCGTCACCGGCTGATCCGGCGGGTGCTGTGTGTCCGCGGATCGCTGCCGTTCAGTGCCCGGGTCGCTCCCCGCTTCGATTACGGGCGCAGTACCCACACCGTGCATGCCCGGCAGGGCCATACGGTCTTCGAGTCCCCGAGGCTTTCCCTCGCGCTGACGTCCAGCGTTCCGGTCGAGATCGATGGGCCCGACGCCCGTTCCTCGTTCACGCTGAGCGAGGGGGACACCGCGGTGTTCGCGCTCGACCGGATCGGCGACGGCGTGGAGCTGCGAGCCTGCCCGGTCATGGAGGCGGAGGAACTGTTCGGCGCCACCGTGCACTATTGGCGCCGCTGGCTGTCGAAATCCCGTTACCGGGGACGCTGGCGGGAGATGGTGCACCGCTCCGCACTCACCCTCAAGCTCCTCACGTACGCGCCGACCGGCGCCATCGTGGCCGCTCCCACGACCAGCCTGCCCGAACAGGTCGGCGGCGAGCGCAATTGGGACTACCGCTATGCGTGGGTGCGCGACTCCGCGTTCTGCATCTATGCACTGCTCAGGCTGGGCTTCACCGACGAGGCCAAATCCTTTGTGCACTTCCTGTCCGAGAACATTTCCCCCCGAGGCGGCCCCGACGCCCCCTTGCAGATCATGTACGGCATCGACGGCCGCAGCGATCTGCCGGAGAGCGAACTCCGCCATCTGGAGGGCCATTTGGGCTCGTCCCCCGTACGGATCGGCAACAGCGCCGTCAACCAGCTCCAACTGGATATCTACGGTGCCCTTATCGACTCCCTCTACCTCTACGACAAATGGGGAGAGCCGCTGTCCAGCGAGCACTGGGACACCGTGGGCACTCTGGTCAACTGGGTCTGTGACAACTGGGATCAGCCGGACGAAGGCATCTGGGAGACCCGCGGCAAAATCCAGAACTTCCTCTACTCGCAGCTGATGTGCTGGGTCGCCATCGAACGCGCGATACGGATCGCCACCCACCGGGGCCTGCCCGCGGACATGCTCCGCTGGTCACGGGCCCGCGACGCGATCTACCGGCGGATCATGGAGCGTGGCTGGTCGCCCGAGCGGAAGGCATTTGTGCAGCACGAGGGCGACGATGTCCTCGACGCCTCGGTGCTGATGATGCCGCTGGCCAAGTTCATCTCTCCCACGGATCCGAAATGGCTCTCCACTTTGGACGCCTTGGGCGAGGAACTGGTCTCCGATTCCCTGGTCTACCGCTACGACCCACGCCACAGTCCGGACGGGCTGCGGGGCGAGGAAGGCACCTTCTCGATCTGCTCGTTCTGGTACGTCGAAGCGCTCTCCCGCGCCGGCCGGGTCGACGAGGCCCGCCTCGCCTTCGAGAAGATGCTCACCTACGGCAATCACCTCGGGCTGTACGCCGAAGAAATCGGCCACACCGGCGAACAGATCGGCAACTTCCCGCAGGCCTTTACCCACTTGGCCCTCATCAGCGCCGCCTTCAACCTCGACCGGGCCCTGGGCTGATCCGTCAGGCGTGGAAACCTCCCGCCCACGCCACCAGGGCAACGGCACCGTCCAGCACGGCTATCACGACACCGGCGACGGCCACCATTGCCAGCACCTCGGCCACCGTGTCACGCCATGACCTGATGGTGCGCTGCTGATCCTTCGGGGAGTCGAAGGCCTGGAACAGGCAGAAGGCCAGCACGCTCAGGGTCAGGCCCAGCTTCCAGCCCAGGGACAGCGCCGGCCCCAGACCGGTGGCCTGGTACGTCTCTGCGTCCGAGCTTCGGCGCATGGTGATGGCCGCACCGTCCGCGTAATTGTCATCGGCGTCGTCCAGTTGCTGATGAGACACGTCGTCGGGGTCGTCGTCCGCGGTGAAGGTGCCGTTGCACACGTACCGGGAATTGCGGCGACTGTCGTCCGCGTCGTAGCAGTGCGCCACCTTGTAGCTGCCCGGGGTGCCGGAGAGGCCGGTGGCAAGCGCCAGGTCTCCGGTGAACGTGACGCCCCAGAAGGCCGCCTCGACGGCCACGAAGAGACCGATTGCCCACCCGAGGATCCGCCAGGTGCGCTTGCGCTCCGGCTGCGGTGTCGCCCGGCCCTTGTTGCGGTCCGTGCTCTTCCGCTGTGCGGCCTGGTTCTGCTTTTGCTCGTGCATGTGCTGCTGGCGCTCCGTCGTCCTCGGGGCGGGGCCCGGCGCCCCCGGACATGATCGCATTACTGGGGTCGGCCGCTCATCTCCGGCCGCCGCCGATCTGGCCGGGTTCACGTCGGGCGGTGGGGATGAGCGAGCGTCCTCGCCCCCGTCCTGCCGACATCCGGTGAACGCACCGCCTGCTGCGGAAGCACCGTGATATTGGGACCAACTGCACTACAGCGGTGGTCAATTGAGGTGAAGTCAGCTTCCCGCGTCGATTCTCCGTCAGAACTCTTGACGCCCCCGTCACACAGGATGAACATGCATCGGGCAAGAGAGCGCTCCCATGAACGTCGACCGTTCACTTCCTGAATCAGGAGAGCTGCTATGCCCACACCCCCCGCAGACGCCACCGCTCCCCGTACGCCGAGGCCCGCACGCCGTAGCGTGCTGGCCGCGATGGCAGCCGCGCTCCCCGCCGCAGGTTTGCCCCTCCTGCCCGCCCGTGCCTCCGCGGCGCCGTCCGCCGGCGCGCTGCCGGGCGGGGGCGACCTCGGCCCGAATGTGCTGGTCTTCGATCCCGGTACGCCCGGTATCCAGGGCAAACTCGACGAGATCTTCAAGCGGCAGGAGAGCGCCCAGTTCGGCGACGGGCGCTACGCGCTGCTCTTCAAGCCGGGCACCTACAGCGGCCTGAACGCCCAGCTCGGCTTCTACACCTCGATCGCGGGACTCGGACTCTCGCCCGACGACACGACGTTCCTCGGCGATGTGACCGTCGACGCCGGGTGGTTCCACGGCAATGCCACCCAGAACTTCTGGCGTTCCGCAGAGAACCTCGCCCTCCGTCCGGCCAACGGCACCAACCGGTGGGCCGTGGCGCAGGCGGCACCCTTCCGGCGGATGCACGTCAAGGGCGGACTGAACCTGGCGCCCGACGGTTACGGCTGGGCCAGTGGCGGCTATATCGCCGACAGCCGGATCGACGGCACGGTGAGCCCCTACTCGCAGCAGCAGTGGTACACCCGCGACAGCTCGGTGGGCGGCTGGGCCGGCGCCGTCTGGAACATGGTGTTCTCAGGAGTCGAGGGAGCCCCCGCGCAGAGTTTCCCCGACCCGCCGTACACCACGCTCGACACCACCCCGGTCTCTCGCGAAAAGCCCTTCCTCTATCTCGACGGGGCCGACTACAAGGTCTTCCTCCCTGAGAAGCGCGCCCACGCCCGCGGCACCACCTGGGGCAACGGCACACCGAGGGGCTAGTCCGTCCCCCTTGACCGGTTCTACGTCGCCAAGCCCGGCGTCGACGCCGCGACGCTCAATGCCGCGCTGGCCCAGGGCCTCCACCTGTTGCTCACACCCGGGATCTACCACGTCGACCGGCCCCTCGCGGTGCAGCGCGCGAACGCCGTGGTGCTGGGCCTGGGGTACGCGACCCTCGTCCCGGACAACGGTGTGACGGCGATGAAGGTCGCCGACGTCGACGGTGTGCGGCTCGCCGGGTTCCTCATCGATGCCGGCCCGGTCAACTCGGCCACGCTGCTGGAGGTCGGCCCCGAGGGGGCATCCGCTGATCACGCCGGCAATCCGACGACCGTGCAGGACGTGTTCCTCCGGATCGGCGGGGCGGGCCCCGGCAAGGCCACGACCAGCATGGTGATCAACAGCAACCACACCATCGTCGATCACACCTGGGTCTGGCGGGCCGACCACGGGGACGGTGTGGGCTGGGAGACGAACCGGGCCGACTACGGGGTCCGCGTCAACGGCGACGACGTACTGATGACCGGTCTCTTCGTCGAGCACTTCAACAAGTACGACGTGGAGTGGCGCGGCGAGCGGGGGCGGACGGTCTTCTTCCAGAACGAGAAGGCGTATGACGCGCCCAACCAGGCCGCGGTGCAGAACGGCAGCACCAAGGGGTACGCCGCGTACAAGATCGCCGACGGGGTGGCCACGCACGAGGCGTGGGGCCTGGGCAGCTACTGCTACTACAACGTGGATCCCACCATCCGCCAGGACCACGGCTTCGAGGCACCGGGCACGCCGGGTGTGCGGCTCCACAACCTGCTGGTGGTCTCCCTCGGAGGCAAAGGCCAGTACGAGCATGTCGTGAACGGCATCGGCGCTCCCACGTCTGGTACCTCGACGGTGCCGTCCACGGTGATCTCCTATCCGTGAGCCCCGACTCCTGACCCCGGTGGCCTCATGAGTCTTGCCGGCCTTGCGGGGGGGGGGGGAGGAGCGGATGCAGCGGCGCCTACCGGGCACGGGCAATCCCGGATAGTGAGACATAGCAGTTATTTACGGTGATGTGCGTTTCTTCCGAATTCGGCGCCCGTCCGTGGTGGGGGCGGAGTGCTTCGGGAGCAGGTGGGGCGCTGCGCAGCTGCCCTGACTGCGGTCGTGGGACGACAGGAAGGGGCGTTCTTGTACCCCTCTGTCCGTGAAGCAAACCAGGGGATTTCCCGATTGCTTACGGCGGATATGGGCAAGCGGTTATCCGGAGGATGATGGCAGTGGTTCCCCTTCTTCCGTGCTGTCTGAGGCGCTCATCTCTTTCGGCGCCCGCATCACAAGGAAGGAATGGGGTCGTGTCGGTGAGCTGATGCGCCGTACGGCTGCCGGGCCCTCAGGGTGTTCCGCAGTGCCATGGCTGTCCTGACCCGCAAGGGCAGGACCGGGTTCGAGCTGATCTTTCCGAACCTTCGCGACGAGCATGCCATTTCGTCCGACATGGAAAATATGTGGTTGATACCCCGGGAAGAGGGCACGCTTTCCGGCCTGAAGGCAAGTCGACGCGAACGAGGTGAGCTTTATCATGAGCACCGCCGAGGCTCCACGCACGGTTACCGCGTCGCCGGTGCTGGAGCTTCAACTGGACTGCCGCTCCGACGCCGTCGGACCCGCACGGCACCTCGTGGGCACGTACATGGCGCGCCTGGAGCCCTCCGTGGAAAGGGACACACGGGAAGCGGTGATCCTGGTCGTCTCCGAACTGGTCACCAATGCCGTACGGCACGCGGGCGGTAAGAGCTGCACGCTGCGGCTGCTGGCAGATCCGGCATCGATCGTGGTGTCCGTGGGTGATGACAGCCCCGTGCTGCCCCGCCCGCGTACCCCCGACGTCACCGGAGAAGGCGGCGGATTCGGCTGGTCGATGGTCTGTCGCATCGCGACAACCGTGGAGGTCAGCAGGGGGCCGCACGGGAAGACCGTGACCGCGACCATCCCCCGCCAGGAGTGGCGGACGGGGCCCGGTCAGGGCGCGGCCGCCGCGCCGCGGCCTGCGAGCACCGCCGTCCGGCGCGGCGGCCACCCGGGCTGACCGGCTGATCGCCGCCATCCGGCAGGGTCGCCCTCGGCCGAGGTCTCCGGAGCGGAGAAACCGGCATGGACGACGGCGGTGTCCAGCCCCCCGAATTCCTGCCGGTGAATTCGACGCCGAGTGAACGGTGCCGTAGTCGGCCGAATCCCGGACCGGTCAGCAGCTCGGCCGGGTCGCCCGGTTCCCCAGAGCAGCTGTCACAATGCTGCATCGATGTCGCGACCAGTGAATTCTGTTTCTGAGCGAGCGTCAGTTCATTCCGCCGGACCCGCCTGCGAACGAACCCCTTTCCCGCTCATCTCCTGACCGTTCCGCACCGGGAACACCGCGCCCTCGCCGTGACGGGGCTTCCGGGATTCCCTCATGGATGAGGGCTGCATTCCGCCCGGGGGATGCCGACGACGAAACCATGGGCGGGGACTCTACCCGGTCAGACAGTGGCCTCCGGCCAGGGGACCTGGGTGGCCGTCGGGGCGGTGTAGTCGACGCCGGGCACCGCGAAGCCGTAGAGCCGCTGGACCTCGGCATGGAACCAGTCGAGGTCGGCGAGATGACTGATGGTCTCGTTGGTGGCCGTCTCCCACCGCTCCGTGACGGCGGCCTGGACCGCGCTGTTGAGCTCCCAGGCGTCGAGCCGCACCCGGCCGTCCTCGTCGACCTCCAGCGGGCGGGCGCCCGTGAGCTGGTCCCACAGATCGGCCAGCTGGGCGATCGGCGGAACCATGGCCTCGCCGAGGGCGCCGCGTAGCAGGCCCACATAGAGCGCGATCCCCGGGATGGCGGTGGAGGACTGGGTGACCGCGGCCCCGTTGACGGAGGTCACCGCGCGCCCGCCGACCAGCTTGTCCAGGCGCTCATTGAGCGTACGGGCGGTCGCCTCCAGATGGGACTTGGCGGCCCCGATGGTGCCCTGCCGGTAGATGCCGTCCGTCAGAGGGGATCCGATGTAGGACAGGGCGGCCGTGGTGAAACCGTCGGCGAGCAGACCGCGGTCGGCGAGATGGTCGACCCACCGCTCCCAGTCCGCACCGCCCATCACCGCGACCGTCTGCGCGATGTCGTCCGCCTCGGCCGGCGGGGTCTCCACCACCTTGACCTCCGGCGTGCCCTCCCCGTCGAAGACGAGCGTCTTGGTGCGATAGGCCTCGCCGATGGGCTTGAGGACGGACGCGTAGACGGCACCGGTGTCCGGGTCGGTGCGCCGCGGTGCGGCTACCGAGTAGACCAGATGGTCCAGGCGGCCGAAGCGCTCCCGGAGGAGGTCGGCGACCTGGTCCTTCATCTCGTCGGAGAACGCGTCGCCGTTGAGGAACACCATCTCGTGACCGTGCCGGCGGGCGAGTTCCGCGGTGGCGGCGGTGCGGTACCAGCCGGCGGTGGCGGTGCGCCGCTCGGTGGGGGCCTTCTCGAAGCAGACACCGATGCCGCGGATCCCCGCCCGGGCGAGGCCGGCGATCGTCGCGGCCAGCCCGTAGCCGGCCGAGGAACCCACGACGAGGGCCACCGGAGCGCCGTCCGGGGCGCGCTCGGGTGCGGGGGTGGCCTGCCACATGTCCTCCACCAGGCGTGCGCAGCCGGCCGGGTGGGAGTCGAGGAACAGGAAACCGCGGCTGCGCGGGGTGATGACACGTTCGCTCATGACACACGTCCTTCGGGTCGTCGCGGACAAAGCGGCGGGCCGCTGCCGGAGCACGTACCGCACCCTGCCAGTCTGCGCCCCGGCTGCCACGCATGATCGTTTGGCGGGCACAGTAATGCGGGGGCGGTTTTGGAGGTTTTCCCCGCGCGGCGTCGGGCGGCCCGGCATTGCCTCGCGTGCCTGCCCGGGACGGCAGGACCCGGACCGCCGTCGAAGCGGATTCCACGGCTCCGTACACTCCGTTCATGATCACCGGACGTACACCTGCCCCTGACGCCGCCATGTTCCCCTTCGGCAAGCAGCGGATGCGCCGCACCGCTCCCGGTGCCGTTGCCGCTCTCGCCCTCGGCCTGGCGATGTCGGTCTCCTGTGTGGTCTACGGATACGGCGTCGGCACCTGGGTGTTCGCGGTGCTCTGGTTCCTGGTGCTGGGCGGGGCCGGGGCGTTCATGGCGTGGGTCGGATGGACGGACCGCAACGCTTACCTGGCGTTCGACGCGACCGGCGTGTGGTGGTGGCGCAGCAAGACGGAGCATGCGGTCCTCCCGTGGGACGCGCTCGATGCCGTGGGCCTGTTCTGGTGCAGCCAAGGGACCGGCAACTCGGGTCACCGGCTGATGAGTCTGGAGCTGTGTCCCGCCGGCGGGGTGCCGCAGTCGGACCCGGCGCTGGCCCCGCTCACCGTCGAGGAGCGGTCCGGTGTGGCGGGCGTATCCGACCGGCGCTACCGCATCGGCATCCCGGTGTTCGCGACCCGCCACTACGGCAGTGCGCTGATCGAGGCCGCCCGCTCGCGCGCCGCAGAGCGCTGGTTCGGCGAACACGAGCGGTCCGCGGGCTACCTCCGCCCGCAGGACCTCATCAGCTGACGGCCGCGCCGGCGGCAGGGTCTTTCCGTCGTCCTTTCCCGGCCCGCGTCGGGCCAAAGTCATCGCATGCGCTACTCAGCCAGATTTCCTGCTGTTTGAACGCAATGTTCCCCAGCCGGGCGGACCCCCACTCAGGCGGCCCCCAGCCGGCCCGCCCCTCCTCACCACAGCCTGTCGATCTCCCCCGGATACAACTCGATGCGGGAGTGCAGGAAGGAGGAACGATGACGCAGCCCGACGGGCGAGAAGAAGCCGGCCATGGTGACCTTGTCGAAGCCGGGCCGGTCGCTGGGGAAGGGATCCGACGGCGTACCGCCGATCAGCACCGCGCCGGGCAGCTGCTGCCAGCCCGCGCTCTCGTAGAAAGGCTGCAGCGGCCGGTCGCAGGTGAACAGGCCGAGGTCCAGCTCCATGGCGGCCATCTCCGTACGGGCAGCCGTCACCAGCCGGCGGCCGTGGCCCTGGCCGCGCGTGGCCAGGCGGGTCACCACCGTGCTCAGCCCCGCGGCCCGGAACCGCCGTCCGTCGTGGACGATCTCCTTGCGGAGGATGTCGAGTGCGGCGAGCACCGAGGAGCCCTCGACGAGCAGCATCGACACCGGCCGCAACGCCGGGTCGTGGGCGAAGGTACTGGGCGCCGACGCGGAGTCCGGGGGCCAGGCCTCGTCCCTGAGCTCCGACACCTGGGTACGCAGCGCGGGCGGGACATCGGCTTCAGGACATGTCATGATCGGCACACGCCCATTGTGACTGCCCG
Organism: Streptomyces sp. 2323.1; assembly: GCF_900221035.1. Lineage (NCBI taxonomy): Bacteria > Bacillati > Actinomycetota > Actinomycetes > Kitasatosporales > Streptomycetaceae > Streptomyces > Streptomyces sp. 2323.1. The sequence continues at coordinate 7,857,278 of NZ_LT907981.1, forward strand.
TACAACGGAGACCAAGGCATTTCCGGTTCCCGCCCGGCCGGTCGCGCCACGGGGCCGGTGACGCCCGCCCGGCCAGTCGCGTCGGCCGTGCCCGAGGTGATCGCGGAACGGCATTTCCGCATGTCCATGGCGCCCATCGGGCAGGCGGCCGTCATGGGATTGCTGAGGCGTTTGGAATGTGCGGTGGAGGACTGCGAGAGCGCGCTGCTGGCCAAGATCTTCCACACCGACCCGGTCCAGTTGTGCGATGACCTGCGGCGGGAGTGCGATGAGCACGCCGTCGTGTGCAGCCAGCACCGAGTCCTGGTACCCAACGACTACACCGTCGAACTCGCGAAGGAAGTGCATGACGAACTCGCCGCACGCGGCGGGGAGGTGGGGCGTCAGCTGACCGATGTGCTGGCCCGGCACGCCGTCGAGCGCGACTACGAATGGGCGGGCCCGCTCACCGTCCACGTCACCGCCGCCGAGGTGCCGAACGGCCGCTACCGCGTGTCGAGCGCCGCCCTGGCGCACGTCCCCGCAGATGCCGCCGGACCCCAACACACGTCACCAGCGGTGGGGTTCACCTGATCCGTCCGACGCTGCCGAGGCAGACTGGGTGTCCCGAATATCCTTTGGAGGCCTGAATGGACCGGACCGCACGCCCTCAGTTCGAGGAGGTCACCCTGCAGCCCATCGGCCAGGTGGTGAGCCTGCGGGGTGAACTGACCGACGACCACTGGGGAGAGGTGCCCGCCGTGATCCGGCTGGACGGCGCGGTCTACGGCGAGGAGTCGCTGTCCGGGCTGGCGGACTTCTCCCACCTGGAGGTGGTCTTCCACTTCCACCGGGTGCCCGACGACGAGATCGAGACCGGTGCCCGGCATCCGCGCGGTAACCCCGACTGGCCGGCGGTCGGCATCTTCGCGCAGCGGAGCAAGGACCGTCCCAACCGGCTGGGCGTCTCGCGCTGCACGCTGGTGAAGGTCGACGGCATGGACCTGCACGTCCTCGGCCTGGACGCGGTGGACGGCACCCCGGTGCTCGACATCAAGCCCTATCTCCACGAGTTCGGCCCCCGCGGAGAGCTCCGGCAGCCGCAGTGGGCGACGGAACTGGTGGCTCAGTACTACTGACAGCCCGGGGCCGCGCCGTGGGTCGCTTGCACCACGGCCCGGTCCCGTCGGCCGTCCGCCGGGCTCACTCCATCGAGTCGGCGATCTCGGCGATCACCTGGGCATGGCACGGCTCCGGAAGGCACCAGCAGCCGAGCCGGCGGCCGCGCAGGCCGGGCAGCAGAGCGAGCAGATCGGGGCGCGCCAGCAGATGGGCGCGGTACTTCGCCAGGACCTCCTCGCGCGTCCCGTCCGGGCCCGGCCGGAAGGGGCTGGCCAGTGGTGAGGCCTTGAGGTGCCAGCCGCCCCGGTTCATCGCCCGCCCGACGTAGACCACGTCGGCGTACTCCGGATCGTCCCGATGGCCCTTGAGATTGACGACTGTCGTGCGCTTCATGCCGTCATTCTCTCGCCGTCCGCGGCATCCGGCAGCGCGCCCCCGCGCAGGTCGACGGCAGGTGCCGACCTCCTGGGTCTCACCGGTTGTTCTCACAGCGGCCCGCCCCCACGTGACCTCGACCATGCGGGGGCGGGCCGCCTCCTCTTGAGCGCTGCACCCGGTGACTACCGGTGTGCTGCCGGGCGGTGCCGGCGGCTTACAGCGGGCGGGCCCACAGGTCCCACTGGAGGCCCCCGCCATCGCAGAACGGATCGGCCCACTTGCCGCTGCTGACCAGGTCGGTGCCGGCGGCCTGGCAGCCGCTGAGGGTCCAGAACTTCTTGCCGGTCCACACGGTTCCGGGCGGGCCGTCCATCGGCTTGGCCGGGTGCTGCGCCTGGGCCACCGGTGCGGCGGCCTCCGTGGCGGAGCTCGCATGGGCCTGAGCGGCGCCGCCCAGCGCGAGGACCGTGAGGGTCGCGGCAGCGAGTGCGGTGCTGAGAATTCGCCTGTTTCGCACGTGATTTCCTTCCCCGTGTTCCGGACCCCTTGCGGGCCCGACACCCTGCACACGGATGCGGCCCCTTCGGCGTATGACACCTCGTGACGTGATGTGGGTCACATAGGGAGTTCGGGGTCGACCAGGCGGCTCGCCCTGCCTGGATGTGGCGAAAACCCATGCCCAAAACAGCAATTGACGGAGCGTCACTCCGAAGTTGGCCGACTTGGGCGTTCGCCGGTTCTTCTCAGGGTGTTAGCCGGAGACGCTTGCCTTGGAAGTGGGTCGATGGATAGCGTAACCAGCGCCTAAAGCTTTCTGGACAGCTTTAGTGAAAGCTAAAACACTGGATCGTCCCGGGTGGGGGAGAAGTATGCAGATCAAGGTTGCGGTGGCGTACCACAGCGGCTACGGCCACACCGCAAAGCAGGCGGCGGCCGTCGCGGCCGGCGCCGAGAAGGTTCCCGACACCCAGGTACGCCTGGTCTCCCTTGCCGAGCTGAACGACGAACTGTGGGAGGTGCTGCAGGAGTCCGACGCGTTGATCTTCGGCACGCCGACCTACATGGGTGGCAGCAGCGCCGTCTTCCGTGCCTTCGTCGAAGCCACCAGTGCGGTCTGGGGCGACAACATGCGCTGGAAGAACAAGATCGCCGGCGGCTTCACCAACAGCGGCAACATGGCGGGTGACAAGCTCAACGCACTGATCGACATCGCGCTGTTCGCCGCCCAGCACGGCATGGTCTGGGTCGGCCTCGCGGAGTACGGCGGCTGGAACACCTCCACCGGAAGCCCCGAGGACCTCAACCGGCTCGGCAGCTGGCTGGGTGCCATGTCCCAGTCGAACAACGACGAGGGGGCCGACGTCACCCCCTGCGCCAGCGACCTGCGCACCGCCGAGGCCCTCGGCCGCCGGATCGCCGAGACCGCCCACATCCACCGGGCCGGCCGCGCGGCCGTCGAGTTCGACGAGGTGTCCGGCTGACGCCTGGCGGACCGTACTGAGGCAGCTGCGACGGGAGGGGGGCCCGATGAACAGCGGTCAGAGGCAGGTGCGCCCTGCGGACGTCTCCACGGAGGTGGTCCGCAGCGGCGCACCCTGCCGCCGGGTGCGCTATGCGGCAACTGCCCAGGGGGGCGGGGCAGTTCATGCCATTCCGGTGCGGGCGCCGTGGCCCGGTCGCCCCGGCCTGTGGCGCGGACGGTTCGCTCCGTGCCTCCACCTCCCGCTGCGGAATCCTGCGGGCCGAGCCCGCCCTCCGTCGCACCCACCCGGTCCCGGGGAACAGCAGGATGAGACACACCGTCAGCCGCTCGCGGCGGCAACGGATGTGGTCCCGCGTGCTCCTGCCGGGCCGTCGTGGACGCCCGCGGTCTGCGCCCGCCGCGCCGGACCCGCCGGGGCCGAAGCCGCCGCCTCGCTGCCGCACCGGCTCCGTCATACCGCTGCCACCGGCCTCGACCGAACCACTCCTTACCGACCGCACACCGGCCGAGGACACGACTGCCCGGCTTCGCAGCGGCTTCGTACGCCACGCCGGCGAGGAAGCGCCGGGGCCATGAGGCCGCAGGTGCCGCGACGTCCGGGCGGCCGGCTTCTCCCGTGCCGTTACGGGGCGGGGTACCGGCGCCGGACAGCGGCGCACTCCACCAGCTGAACATCGCCCGGCGGGCCCGCCCCACCGGGTGACGCACACAGCTCCACAGTTCCACGGCCCGGAACACCCTCCGCTGCGCCTTCCGGGCGCGGCCGGAGCCGGCCCGCCCCGGGGCGTCCCGTTCCCTCCGGTCCCGGCCGGCTGAAGCTCGTCCCCGTACGGCGGTCCCACCACCTTCACCGTGCCCGCGGGCCTCCGCGAGCACGGCATGCCCTGCCGCGTACTCTCTGCGCGGCGCTCCCCTGCCATTCCGAGGAGATCAGCCATGTTCAAGACCACCACCGACGCCGAGCTGGCCGGCAACCCGATCGATGAGGTGATCGGGTCCACCATCCGCTATGCGGCCCTCACCTCCGCCGCCAAGCTCGGTATCTTCACGGCCCTGGAGGAGGGCCCCAAGACCCTCGACGAGCTGGCCGCGGCGATCGGCGCGAGCACGGACGGCACCCGCGCGGTGGCCGATGTCGCCGCCGTCCTGGGCTGGCTCGCCCTGGAGGACGGGCGCTACCGCAACGGCCCGCTCGCCGAACGCTGGCTGGGCAAGGACGCCGAGTACGACTTCACCCCGGCGCTGCTGTGGGCGTACGAACTCACCAACGTCATGTGGGAGCTGCCGCAGGCCGTACGCGACGGCAAGCCCGCCCAGTCCCTGTGGGAGCGCTGGGCCGACAAGCCCGAGGCCGGGCGGGACTTCTCCGCCTACATGCGGATCAAGTCGCGGCTGACCGTGCAGTCCATCGTCGACGCCGTCCCGATGCCCGAAGGGGCCCGGCGCCTCCTGGACCTGGGGGGTTCGCACGGACTGCACTCCATGGCCATGTGCGAGCGGCACCCCGAGCTCTCCGCCACCATCCTCGACCTGCCCGAGGCGCTCGCCGACACCGGCGCCGCGATAGCGAAGGCGGGCCTGGCCGACCGGATCACCCTGCAGCGCGGCAGCTTCCTCAGCGGCGACCTCGGCACCGGCTATGACGTGGTCTTCCTCTTCGAGATCGTGCACAACCACACCGACGAGGAGAACCGGGACCTGATCGCGCGGGCCGCCAAGGCGCTGCGGCCCGGCGGCCGGATCGTGGTGCTCGAAGACGTCCGCGGTGAGCAGCTGGACGAGCACAACGCCGCCTTCTCCCTGGCGATGTACGCCTGCTCCGGCGACCGTACCTACAGCCTGCCGGAGATCTCCGGCTGGCTGACCGACGCGGGCCTGTCGGGCGTCGAGCGGATCGCGCTGCCCTCTTCCGTCTCTCTGGTCGTCGGCACCAAGTAGAGCCGGCAGCCGGGGAAGGGGGGAGCACCGTGCAGATCGATCTGGCACACCGGTCGACCAGCTCATGGCTGGACGCCGCGGACCTCGCTCGTGAGGTGTACGCCCAGGCATACGGCGCCGATGTGGCGCCCCGGCCCGACTCATTCATCGTCGCCCGCCCGGCCGCCGGCGGGACCGAGGAGCCCGCGGCACCACTGGCCTGCGCGGGGCTCACCTTCGGCAGCGACCGGGAGCTGTTCTCCGAGCGGTACCTCGACACCAGCGTCGAGGACGCCGCACTGGCCCGTCTCGGGGTCTCGGTGGACCGCAGGCGGGTGGTGGAAGTGGGGGCGCTGGCCACCCGCCGCTCCTCGGTCGGCCGCGAACTGATCAGAGCCACCCCGATCATCGCCTGGTGCCTGGGCATGGAGTACATCCTGTGCACCGTCACCCGGAGCCTGATCACCACGCTGGGCCGGACCGGCATCTGCTTCGTGCCGTTCGGCCCCGCCGACCCCCGCCGGCTGTCTCCCGAGGAGGCGGCCCGCTGGGGCTCGTACTACGACCATGAACCCCAGGTCGGTGTCATCGCACTGAACGCCCTGGACCGGCTCTTCTCCGACGCCACCGGGCGCTACTCCGTCACCGATCTCCAACTGAGCATCAGCGCCATGGAGGTGGCCGGCCATGCTGGGCATTGAGCAGAGCCTGGTCGGATGCGGCGAATCGACGCGTCCGCTGATCGAGGTGCTGGGGGCGGACGGTGCAGTGGCGCGCACCCTCACCTACCGGGAAGTGACGCGCCGGGCCGCGGACCTCGTCGAACGGATCGGCCACGGGGACGGCCGGCCGCCACGCGTCGGCGTGGTCTGCGGCAACACCCCCGAATTCGTCATCGCCGACCTCGCCCTGATCGCGGCGCACGCCATCGAGGTGCCGGTCCCGCTCGCCTTCTCCGCCGAGCAGGCCGCCGGTCTGCTGGAGGAGACCGATCTGTGCGTGGTGGACGCCGCCGGGCAGGAACGTCTCAACCAGTGGGGGAGGGGGAGGGTCCTGCGCCCGGACTGCACGGTGCTGCCGCTGAGCACCTACGGGCCGGTGCCGTCCGCGCCGCTGGTGCTGCGCGGGGCCGGGGCCGGCGGTGCGGACTGGGAGTGCAAGGTCATCCACACCTCCGGGACGACCTCGCGTCCCAAAGGGGTACGGATCCGGGCGGCGGCCCTGAACGAACTGCTGGGCTCACTGCGGTCGGTGATGCCCCGCGGGGCCTTCGCCCGCTATCTCTCCGTCGTGCCGTTCAGCCTGCTCATCGAGCAGGTCACCGGCCTGTACATGGTGCTGCTCGATGGCGGGACGCTCGTCCTGACGCCGCCCGGCAAGGCCCTGGTCGGCACCGCCGCGGCGGCCGCCGCCGACATGCTGCCGTATGTGGCGGCCGCCCGGCCCACCGCGATGGTCGCCACGCCCGCGCTGGTCGACGCCTTCGCCACCGCCGCGGACGAGGCCGCGAAGAGCGGACAGGAGGTGGCCAAGGCCCTGTTCGGCAGCGACACAGCGCCGCTGCTCTGCTGCGGCGGGGCGCCCGTCCACCCCGAGCTGCTGCGCCGGCTGGCGGACCACGGCCTCCCCGTCCACGAGGGGTACGGCCTGTCCGAGAACAGCTCCGTGGTCAGCTGGAACACCCCGGCCGCGCGCCGCCCCGGGACCGTCGGCCGACCGCTGCCGCACGTCCGCGTCCGGATCGCCGACGACGGTGAACTCCTCATCAACAGCACCTCGTTGTTCGCCGGCTACACCCGCGACGACCCCTCCAGCCTGATCCTCGACGCCGACGGCTGGCTCCGTACCGGCGATCTGGCCCGGATCGACGAGGACGGATTCATCAGCATCACCGGACGCAAGAAGAACGTCATCATCACCGCGGCCGGCCGCAATGTGGCACCCGAGTGGGTCGAGGCGCAGTACGCCCAACTCCCCTTCGTCCGCGCGGTCGCGGTGTTCGGCGACGGACTCGACGCCCTCCACGGACTCTTCCTCGTCGAGGAGTCCACCGACCTCGCCGCGGCCGGGGAGGCCGTCCGGGAGTTCGGCGCGGCGCAGCTGTCCGAGGTGGAGCGGGTCGCCGTACCGCACCTCGCCGTCGCCGACGAGCGGCTCTACCGCAGGTTCTTCACCGTCACCGGACGGCCCATGCGGGCGGCCATCCGCGCCGCCCTGTCCAACGGAACGCTGTACGACCACCAAGGAGCAGACGCATGACCACGATCGCTGACGTCCGGCCCTACGGCGGTGCCACCGGCCGGCTCGTCCTGCCCGCCGGGGGCCGGTCGCTCGGTGCACTGGACCCCGCATGGGTCACCGGGCTGCTCGCCGACGCCGGTTTTCTGCTCTTCCGGGGCTTCGACACCGACCTGGAGGCGTTCACCTCGTTCGTGAAGGCGCACTCCAGCCGGATCACCCTCGACCCGGCGCGCTCCTTCCACGGCGGCTCCGTCGCCCAGAAGGTGGACGCGGGCACCGGAGCCGTCGGCCTCCATCTGGAGAACGGCAACAGCCCCTTCGGCCCCGACCTCACCTGGTTCCTGTGCGAGAAGGCCGCGGCCAGCGGCTCGCAGACCACCGTCTGCGACGGCTACCGCGTGTGGGACGAGGCGAGCGACACCGCCCGAGCGGTCTTCGGCGTCAAGGACATCATGTACAGCCGCCGGGTGGAGGAGCCCAAGTGGAAGGCGTTCGTCTGCCACCAGTCGGAAGGCCGTAAGGACCCCGACCAGGTCACCTTCGACGACATGAAGGAGCTGGTGGGCGGCAATGTGTCCACCACCCTCCAGCTCAACGACGACGGCTCGATCCACTACGCCTACCGCACCGGCGCCGCCCACCCCACCCTCTTCGGCAGCCGGCTCTCCTGGGCCAACAGCGTCTTCGGCCCCTCGTACAACTACGAAGCGCCGCGGATCACCTTCGCCGACGGCACGGAGATACCCGAGGAACTCCTCGCCGAATTCCGCCGGCTGACCGACTCGCTGACCGAGGAACTCGACTGGCAGGACGGCGATGTGGCGCTGATCGACAACACCCGGGTGATGCACGGCCGGCGCGAGATCCTCGACACCGACCGGACCATCTACAACGCCCAGAGCTACCTCGAACCGGCGCTGCTGACCGCCGCCCGGGACGGGAGGGCACAGGCATGACCGACGCACCCGCCGGACTCGACGACCCGCGCGTCGCAGCCGTCCTGGACGAGATCGCCCGGACGGCCGAGAAGAGCGACCGGGACGTGATGGAGCGCGCCTACGCCACCGCGGCCGACTGGCCGCAGCCACCGACCGCCCAGGAGGCCGCCGAGCTGTGCGCCCAGGCCGCGCTGCCGGTGCACCCGCAGGTCGGCACCTTCCTCTACCAGCTCGTACGGAGCCTGCGCCCGGCCCTCGTCGTGGAGTTCGGCACCTCCTTCGGCGCCTCGACGATCTACGCGGCGGCGGCCCTGCGCGACAACCAGCACGGCCGCATCATCGGATCGGAGCTGCATCCCGGAAAGGCGGCCCGCGCCCATGACCACCTGGCGCGCGCGGGGCTCGACGCCTGGACCGAGATCAGGATCGGCGACGCCCGCGAACAGCTCGCCGACCTCCCCGCAAGCATCGACCTGCTGCTGCTCGACGGATGGAAGGAGCTCTACCTCCCCGTCCTCAAGGTGCTCGAACCCGCCCTGCGGTCCGGCACGCTGATCGTCTCCGACAACCTGCCGATGCTGCCGCCCGAGTTCACCGACCATGTCCGTAACACCGGCAACGGCTACCTCTCCCAGCAGCTTCCGCTCGGAGACGGTGTCGAACTCTCCCTCCGCCTGTAGTGAACGGGACACTGCTCCCGGGCCGGAGCGCGCACCCACCGGCTCCGCGCCACCGTCGTCCACAAGGAAAGGGCACCGACCACCTGTGAACCCCCGTACCCAGCGCCGCACCCTGCTCCGGGCCGGCCTCGCCGCGCTGCCCCTGGCGGCCGTGGCGCCGGCCGCACACGCCGCCGAGCCGTCCGGCCGGCTGACCGCCGCCGATGTCTCCTGCTGGACCGACGCCTATCTGGAGGCCTGGCGGACCAAGAACGACACCGCCGCGGTCCGGCTGTTCACCCCCGACGCCGTGTACGAGGCGGTGCCGGGCGTGGCCGCGCAGACCTTCCGCGGCCGCGACGCCATCGGCCGCTACTGGCGCGACATCACCGCCGGCCAGAGCGAGATGACCGGCCGCCACGGCACCCCGGTCGTCACCGGCAACCGGGCGGCCGTCGAACTCTGGGTCACCCTGCGGGCGCCCGCCATCAACCCCGACGGCGAGCACTGGGTCACCTTCCTGGAGACCAACATCCTGCTCTTCGCCCCCGACGGCCGCTGCCGGCGCAACACCGAGTACTGGAACCTCCAGATGGGCCGGCTTGACCCGCCCCAGGGGTGGGGAGCCGCGTGACCACTGCACGTACGCTGATCACCGGTGGCCGGGTCCTCACCATGGACCCGGCCACCGGTGAACTGCCTTCCGCCGACATCCTGGTGGAGGACGACCGGATCACCGCCGTCCGCCCGGGCCTCGACGCCACGGACGTGAGCGAGCGGATCGACGCCCGCGGATGCCTGGTGCTCCCCGGCTTCGTCGACACCCACCGGCACATGTGGCAGGCGGCGCTGCGCGGCAGCGGCGCCGACCAGACCCTCGACCAGTACTTCGCGACCGTCCTGCACACCCTGGCACCGCAGCTCACCGCCGACGATCTCCATCTGGGGAATCTGCTGAGCGCCCTCGGCGCCCTGGACGCGGGGGTGACCACCGTCCAGGACATCTCCAACGTCGCCAAGCCCACCGAGGAACACACCGACGCCCTCCTCGATGCGCTCACCTCCTCCGGCCTGCGCAGCGTCTTCGCCTACGGACACGGTACGGCGGACGACGCCCGACGGGTACGGGACCGGCTGCACCACAAGGACAGCCTGGTGACCATGGCGCTCAACGCCGAGGCCGGCAGCGACCAGAGCACCCGGCGCGGCTGGGCGCTGGCCCGGGAACTCGACCTGCCGACCGCCCTGCACGTCCGCGGCGGCAGCCCGGTCTCCCGGCTGCGCCGTCTCGGCGTCCTGCGCCCCGGCACGGTCTTCATCCACGGCACCGGCATGGAGCCCGGCGAACTGCGCCTCATCCACGACAGCGGCGGCGCGCTGTCGGTCGCGCCCGCCATCGAAATGACGATGGGACACGGGCTGCCCCCGTTCGCCGCGGCGACGGCCGCCGGTTTGCGGCCCAGCCTCAGCGTGGACGTCGAAGTCGCCGCGCCGAGCGATATGTTCACGCAGATGCGGGCGGCCTTCCAGATCGGCCGCTTCGCCGCGCTGCACGGCCATGCCGGCCCCGAGGCGCCCCTGCTCACGGCGCGCGACGTCCTGGAGTTCGCCACCCTCGGCGGCGCCGAGGCGCTCGGCATGGCGGACCGGATCGGCTCCGTCACCCCGGGCAAGCAGGCCGATCTGCTGGTGCTGCGGGCCGACCGCCCCGGTGTGGCGCCGGTGCACGACGCCGTCGCGGCCGTCGTGTCGTCGATGGACCGCGCCGACGTCGATACCGTCCTGGTCGCCGGGCGGGTCGTCAAGCGCGCGGGAGCGCTGCGCTACCCCGGGCTGCCCCGGCTGCTGGCACAGGCGGAAGGCGTACGCGACCGGCTGGCCGTCCGCTGAGACCTCCGCCGCCGGCGGCCCGGCGTCAGCGGCGGATCAGCACGCCTTCCTCGATGGCGGCGAGCGCGATGCGCAGCTGTTCGCTGAGCGCCTTTGCGGTGCGCTCCGGGATCCGGTCGACGAGCCGGGCGTGCACGGCGGTGGTGGCGCGCACCGCGGCCTCGGCGGTCTTCACCCCGCTCGGCGTCAGCTGCACCCAGCTGCTGCGCGCATCGTCCTCGGCCGCCGCGCGGGTGACATAGCCGGCCGCCACCAGGCGCTTGATGACATTGCTGGTGCCACCGGAGGACAGCAGCAGGGCGTGCGTCAGGTCGGTCGGCTTGAGGCGGTACGGGGCGCCGATGCGCCGAAGGGTGGCGAGCACGCCGTACTCGGCCTGGGTGAGCCCCAGCTTCTCCAGCTCGGCGCCGGCGGCGATGTCGAAGGCCGACACCAGGAGGGCGGTGCGTTTGGCCAGTTCCAGCGGGAGACCGGCGATTTCGGGCAGCTCGTGTCCCCAAGCCGAGATGATCTCGTCTACGTGGTCAGGCTCCATCGTGAGCCGCCTTCCCTCTGCCCGATTGCTCCATACAAAGGTATCTCACCCTCCGCGCAGGCATGTTCTGACCTGGGGAGACTGTGTGAGTGCCAGATGTGGACACCGTGAAAAGCTTTCCATCTACCTTTCAATATAGCTTTTCACAATGCTTTCTCTCTATGCTTCTCGCATGTCCCTACGTGAGTCGAGGCGTGCCCTGGCCATGGCGGCGATCCTGGCCATGGCTCTGACCTGTGCCTCTGCCTGTGCCGACCGCGCCCCGGACACGGCCGCACAGGGGAGCGCGATGGCGGAAAACCGTCGCTCCGCCGAGGAAGGAACCGTCGGAATGCCAGAGTTCACCGCCGCCCCCGCCCAGCTGCCGAAGTGCTTCCACGGCGTCCGGCGGGCCGGCGCGTACCGTCTGCCCGGCTCCCCGGGCAGCGGCCGGCTCGTCACCCTGGGCGCCGGCCCGCGCGGTGTGGTCTTCGCCCCCATCTCCTGGGGCGACGCCTGCGAATGGGCGGCCGAGGCCAAGCGCCTCGCCGCCGACGGCTACCACGTCGTCACCTTCGACTGGGGAACGGACCGCCGCCGGACCATCTCGGATGCGACCCGCCTGCTGCGCGCGCACGGCGCCACCGGCGTGGCCTGGGTGGGCGGTTGTATGGGCGGCACGCTGATGCTCGGCATGCTGACGGACCGCGCCGCGCGTCCGGCCGGCGTCGCGGGCATCAGCCCGCTCGCCTCACTGGGCGGCTACACCGCCGGGAACGGCTCGTCCTACGACGGTGAGCTCCTGCTCCTGGGGACCGCCGACGATCCGCTCTCCGACGAGGGGCGGCTGCGCGAGGTCGCCCGCGGCTTCCCCGAGGCCGAGGTCGAGGTCCTGCCCGGTGCCCTGCACGCCGCCGAGATCTTCGCCGGCCCGCACGGCGACGCCGCCCGCCGCAGCCTGGACGGCTTCCTCGGCCGTACCTTCGCCCCGGCGGGCGGCTGACTCGTGCGAGGCCGCGGGGCCCCGGCGGACCGGACCGGATCGGCTCCGGTCCGCCGGGGTGAGCCGCAGCGGTGGGGTCAGGAGTGGGTGGCGAAGTCCTGCGTCCACCACGGGCCGTTGGCGCTGAGGTTGACGCCCACTCCGGTGGACTTGTACGAGCAGTTGAGGATGTTGTCCCGGTGGCCCGGGCTCTTCATCCAGCCGTCCATCGCGGTGGCCGGGTCCTTGGGGCTCTTGAAGATGTTCTCGGCCCAACTGCTCCACGGGAAACCGGCGTTGGTCATACGGGTGCCGGGGTCGACGCCCTCGGGCGTGTTGTGCTCGTAGTAGTTGCGGGCGGCCATGTCGTCGGAGTGCTTCTGCGCGGCGGTCTGCAGATGCGAGTCCACGGTGAGCGGACCGCAACCGTGCTGCGCCCGCTGGGCGTTGACCAGCTGCACGATCTTCTGCGCGAACCGTGCGGCGGTCCCGGTCGCGGTCTGCGTCCCGCCGGGCGCGCCGCCCCCCGTTCCGGACTCGACGCGGGGCGTGCCCGTCGTACCCCCGGAACTGCCCGTGCCGTGGCTGGAGCGGCTGGGGTGCGGCCGGGGCGAGGCGGGTCGCTTGCTGTGCCGTACGGACTTGGACGGCGAGGCGGAGGGCTTGTGGGTCTTGGGGGAGTGCGAGGTGCTCGGCGCCTTGGACGGGGACGCGGTCGCCGTGGGCACCTCCGGCGCGGACTGATTGGCGGCGAGCGCCTGGTCGGCCCCGGAGCCGGGGCGTATCAGCAGCACACAGGACCCGCCTACGACGATCACGGCCGCCACGGCCAGCACCGTGGTGTTCCGCCGGGCGTGACTGCCGCCGCGGTGCAGACCGCTGCGGCGTCCGTGCCGCCCGCCCGGGCGGCCGGCATCGGAGGCGCCGGAACGCCGGTGCGCGGCGGAATCCGTCGCCCGGCGGCCGTCCCCGGTCGGGGCGTGATCGTGGAACTCCGTCTGGCGGTGGTCGTTGTTCATGGTTCCGTTTCCTGTGGGGGTCAGGTTCGGCCGGGCCGCGGGGCCGGCCGGATCCGTGGGCCGGTTGGCCCGGTGAGATCCGTCGTCCCTGTGGTCCGACACATGGGAGAGCACGGGTGCGGACCCCGATAACGGAAACTGCGAAAAGTTTTTTCGGGAGCGTGTGCGGGATACCGCTGCGGGCCGGGACGGCGTCGCGTCCGAGGTGGCGCGGCCGGGCGATCGCCGTGCGGACCGGTCGCCGGGGTGGGCGGGCGCACGCGGATTTCCGGATCCACGTAGGTTTTTCTGTTATCAGGGTGCGCCCACCGGGTCACCTGGGTGCGGGGGCCATGGGTACGCACGGATGAACAGGAACGAAAAGGCGTGAAGCAGGACAACGGGACGGCGGCCGTCGAGGCTGCCCAGGCCGGGGACGAACAGGCCCGGGAGCAGCTGGTCGCCGCGCACCTGCCGCTGATCTACAACGTCGTGGGGCGGGCGCTGGACGGCCATGCGGACGTGGACGATGTGGTGCAGGAGACCATGCTGCGCGTCCTGGAGTCGCTGACGGATCTGCGGGAACCGGCGTCGTTCCGCTCCTGGCTGGTGGCGATCGCCATGAACCAGGTCCGCCGCCGGTGGACCAGCGCCCAGAAGGCACCCGTCGTCGGCCTCGACCAGGCGCCGGAACGGGCCGACCGCTCCGCCGACTTCGTGGACCTGACGATTCTGCAATTGGGGCTGTCCGGCCAGCGCCGCGAAGTGGCCGCGGCCACCCGGTGGCTGGACGAGGCGGACCGCTCGCTGCTCTCCCTTTGGTGGCTGGAGGCCGCCGGAGAGATCACCAGACCGGAGCTGGTGGCCGCCGTCGGGATGGACTCACGTCATGCGGCGGTCCGTGTGCAGCGCATGAAACAGCAGCTGGAGGCCGGACGCGTGGTGGTCCGCGCCCTCTCGGCGGATCCCCCATGCCCCGACCTGGCTCAGCTGACCGCCACCTGGGACAACGAACCCTGCGCTCTGTGGCGCAAGCGAATAGCCCGCCATGCCCGCCAGTGCGCCGCCTGCTCCGGCCACTGGAGGGACCTGCTGCCCGCCGAGGGCCTGCTGGCCGGTCTCGCCATGCTGCCGCTGCCCGCCCATCTCACCCCGCCCTCGGGCCTGTCGGCCCCCACCGCCGCGACGACGCAGGCGACCGCGGCACCCGCACACCACGGGGTTGCTGGAGGGGGCGCGCACCCTTCGCCCACGCGGCCGCCGGGCCTGCGCCGGGTGACCAAGGGCACGGCCGTCACGGGCACCGCCGCCCTCGCCGCGGCCGTCCTCGCCGCCGTGTGGTGGTCCGGCGGTACGCCCCAGGAAGCACGGAAGGACAAGCCGAAGGCGCAACGGACCGTGGCCACGCACAGCCCGTCCCCGAGCCCCACGCCCACGCCGCCCCCCACGCCGTCGCGCTCGGCGAGCCCGTCCCCCACTCCGTCCGCCCCGCACACCCCCACCCCGTCGGCCACACCGCCGGACCTGGAGGAACAGGTCACCGCACTCGTCAACGCCCGGCGCGCCCGGGCCGGTTGCGGGCCATTGCGCATCGACCGCAGACTCCACACCGCGGCCCAGCGGCACTCCGCCGACATGGCGGCACGCCAGTACTACGAGCACGACACCCCGGAGGGCAAGGGCCCGGACGACCGGATCACCGCCGCCGGATTCCGCTGGAGCAGCTGGGGCGAGAACCTCGACCGCGGCCCGCGCACCGCGGCCGCGGCGGTGAACGACTGGATGGGCGACAGCATGCACCGCGACAACCTGCTCAACTGCACCTACACCGCGGTCGGGGTCGGCGTCGTCCAGGGCGCGGGCGGGCCGTGGTGGACCCAGGACCTCGCCGCACCGCGCTGACCGCCCCTGCCGGCCGCTGAGCCGGCAGGGTCACACCCCCGTCGACCCGTCGAGCTGCTCACGCAGCAGATCCGCATGGCCGTTGTGCCGGGCGTACTCGGCGATCATGTCGATCAGGATGCGGCGCAGCGATATCGGCTCCCCGGTCCTCTTGCGGATCCCCGTCTCGTCCAGCGACCCGGCTGCCGCCGTGATCCGCCGGGAATGGGCGCACTCCGCCCGCCAGACGGCGAAGGCCTCGTCCACATCGCCGTCGAGGTCGCCGAAGTCCTGGTCGGGATCCTCGTCGGAGTAGTGGAGCAAGGAGGTCCTCGCCGGCGAACTGGATGCGGAACCACCATCGCTCCACGCCCGCGAGGTGCCGCACCAGCCCGTGCAGGGACAGCGTGGACGGCGGTATCGCCCGCTGGGAGAGCAACTCCGGCGGCAGACCGGCGCACTTGAGCGCGAAGGTGTCCCGGTGCCAGTCCAGGACCGCGCCGAGCGTCTCGCGCTCGCCTCCGACGGCGGGCGCCGGGCTGCGGGTATCGCCGTTCCACCGTGGCGCGTAATGCCGGGGAGCGTCCTGGCCGGTCATGATCTGCCCTCCTGCTCGTGAGGGAACCGAGTCTGCCAGGCAGCACTGACAATGGCCGTCGGAGCTGGTCACGGCGGCAGTCGGAGCTGACTACGGCCGTCGGTACGGACACGTCGGCGGTCGGTACGGACCACGTCGGCCGTCGGTACTGACCACGACAGCAGCGAAACTGCCCCCGAAGGCCGTCGGAATGATCCGGGGCCCGGCCGCGCTGTCGCTACCGAAGAGTTGCCCAACGACCTCAGGAGAGCGGCGCATGACCAGCACCGTGCAGGAGTGGCACCTGACCGCACGCCCCGTGGGACGCCCGGCGCCGGAGGATTTCCGTCTCGTGACACGGGAGTTACCCGCACCGGCGGAGGGTGAGGTGAGGGTCCGCAACACCTTCCTGTCTGTCGACCCCTATATGCGGGCGCTGATGAGTACCGAGCAGACCGGTGACCTGGCCTACCGGTTGGACCGGCCGATGACGGGCGGGGCCGTCGGTGAGGTCGTCGAGTCGCGGGCGGCCGGGCTGTCTCCGGGTGACCTGGTGCTCAGTGCTCTCGGCTGGCGTACCGGTGCGGTCGCGCCGGCCGAGCGCTTCACCCTCTTGCGGCGCGTCAACGGCGTTGCGGACTCGGCGTTTCTCGGCGTGCTCGGAATGCCCGGCCTGAGCGCCTACGTCGGGCTGACCGAGATCGCGGGACTGCGCGCGGGGGAGACGGTCTTCGTCTCCGGTGCGGCCGGTGCGGTGGGCAGTCTGGCCGGTCAGATCGCGCGGCTGCGCGGCGCGAAGGCGGTGATCGGCAGCGCCGGTTCCGACGCCAAAGTGGCCTATCTGACCGGTGCACTCGGCTTCACCGCCGCCTTCAACTACAAGGCCGGACCGGTCCGCACACAGCTCGCGAAGGCGGCCCCGGACGGCATCGACGTGTACTTCGACAATGTCGGCGGAGACCATCTGGAAGCCGCCATCGACGCCCTGAACAGGAACGGCCGGGCCGCGCTGTGCGGCGCGATCTCCGGATACCACGGCACCGAGCTCCCGTCGGGGCCGCGCAACATGGTCGAGCTGGTGAAGAAGCGGCTCACCCTGCGTGGTTTCGAGGTGATCGACCACGCGGACCTGCAACCGCGGTTCGCCGACGAGATGGGCGGCTGGCTGGCCGAAGGGAAGATCAGCTTCCGTGAGACGGTCGAAGACGGCATCGGCAGCGCGGTCGAGGCCTTCCTCGGGCTGATGGACGGCCGGAACACCGGAAAGATGGTGGTGCGCCTCTGACCGCGGCGGCTCACCTGGCGGCGAACACCCCGTGCAGATGACTGCCGTTGACGTCCACCAACGCGGTGTCGTCCGGTGCGGCGTGGTCCGCCCCGACGGGTCCGGGGCGGTGGAGGCAGTGCCGGCCGCACGGATGCCGCGCCAGCGGCTCCGCCCTCGCGGACCGGCCCTCCCAGGATCCGCCCCGCCCACCGCCCTTTCCTCGCCCGCCCCGTCTCCCACCGCCGGAGACCGCTTTCACGCCGCACGGGGCAGGCCACTCACAGCGGCCTGCCCCGCGCCACCCCGCAGCTGTCCTAATACGTGGCAACCCGCCAAGTCAGCGAGCGGGACAGCAGCTTGCGCACCGCCGGGTCGCGGACGGCGCCCGTACGGTCGATGGCCCTGGCAGTGACCGTGTGGGGCCGGCCGTCGGCCGGGACGCCGAGGGCTCGCGGGACGACCGTGTGCTTGCCGCGCGCGGCCTTGCGCTCGTGGCCGTCGACGTACCACCTCACCCGCGCGGAAGCGGGCAACGCGACGCGGATACGAGCCCCGCGGGGCACCGCCCGACCGGTGGGCACCGGACTGCTCAGCACGCTCGCATAGCGGTAGAAGCCCGCGATCATCGCCTCGCGGCCGGGGAGGTTGAACTGCCGGCCGAGCGACCGCATGATCGAGTTGTCGGTGGGGCGGTTGAGTCCGTGCTCGTAGTAGCCGCCGCCCTCGAATGCCCCGACCGCGCCGCCGTCCGGCGACTTCTGGCCCATCCAGCGGTACCACTTCTGCCGCTGGGCGGTCATCTGGTCCGCGGAGAGCGTGCTGAGGTTGGCCTGGGCGGGCTCGGGGCCGGAGTAGGTTCCGGACTCGCCGTATGCGTACTCGTCGGCGAGCTTGCCGAGCGAATGACCGGTCTCGTGCACCGCGATCTGGTCGGACCGGTCGTTGTCGGAGGACGCGGTGGCGATCCCGTCGTAACCGACCTGCGAGGAGATGTCGTTGTAGCCCGCACCGCCGTACTTGGTGGAGTTGGAGAGCACCACGACGAGGTCGGCGGCCGGGGCCTTGGCGGCGTACGACTCGACCTTGCCGGTGTCCACGCACAGCAGCCGCTCGGTGCCTTCGCAGAAGAAGGCTGAGTTCAGGGCGGTGTCCCGCACCACGTCCTTGGTCGGGTCCCCGGAGACACCGGAGTCGTGCGAGACGGCGTCGACGGCCCAGACGTTGAACAGGCCGGTGTACGAGGCGTACGGCTCGACGGCGGTCATCTTGGCCCATTTGGCGCGGACGTCCGCGTGGAAGTCCTCCTGCTGGGCGGCGGTGTAGCCGTCGCCGACGAAGACGACATCGAGCTTGCTGCCGACGGCGCCGTTGCGGACGATCGGCGTGACGTCACCGTCCCCGGCGGCGATCGCGGACCGTTCGGACGGGGAGAGGGGCTTGGAGACCGGGACGCGAGTGTGCCGGGGGTGCCCGGAGTCGCCGGTGAAGTACTCGACCTGCTGCGTACGTTGTCCGTGCGAGGGCGGTGCCGGGGTGGCGCCCTGGGCGATGGCCGCGGCGGCTGTCGCGGCGGCCACCGCCACCGCGACGATACCGACGGACACCGTGGTGCGTATGGGACTGCGTCTGGAGGCACATCTGTGCATGGGGGGTTCCTCCCGGATCCCGCCGCACCGGCGGCGGGTTGAAGCCGAATTCAGGCGCGCTCAACGTAGAGGCTCCGGTGGCGCGGGGCAACGGATGGTGCGCAAGTGGCGTTCTGAAGGGAGGAGTTCCGGAAGGGCACGCGCAGGTAAGGCACGGGGGGTAGGGAGCCCGAGCGGCGAACTCGCCATTAGGCGTGGGCGACCGTCTGCGGGTCGAGGACGGTGCCGTCGACCGCGTCCGATGGATTCAGCAGCTCTACGCCGCGGGGCTGCCCAGCAGGACCGTCGGCAGGTGGTCTAGGCAGCAGGCCAGCGCGTCGAAGTCCGGAGCCCGATGCCCGGAGCCTGGTGCCGGCCTCCCGCTCAGCTCCCCCGCGCCCGGGTGCGGAAGGCAGTCGGGGTCTCCCCGGCCCGCTGCCGGAAGAACTTGGTGAAGACCGTGGCATCGGGGAAGCCGAGCCGGTCGCCGATGGCGGTGGCGGTGCGGTCGGTGTGCACCAGCAGTCGCTTGGCCTCCAGGAGGACCCGGTCGTCGATGAAGCGCTTGGCGCCGCACCCGGCGGCCTCGCGGGTCGCGCGGGTGAGGGTACGGACGCTGTAGCCCAGCTGCCGGGCGTAGTCCTCGACCCGGTGTGTGCGGGCGAAATCGCGCTCCACCGCCTGCTGGAAGCGCCGGAACGGCTCACTGCCCGCCTCGTCGCCGGCCTGCGCCCCGTGCAGATGGGCCAGCCGCAGCACGAGCACGGCCAGCAGATGGCGGACCACGTCGATGTGCACCTCCAGCGGCAGCGCGGCCGGCCGCCGGTGCTCGCTCTCCAGCAGCTCCAGGACGCGGCGTACGGCATCGCCTTCCGCGCCCCCGGGGGTCAGCGGCAGCTGCCAGTTGCGCTGGTCGACACGGGCGGTGTCCACGGTCGCGGGAGCCAGAAAGCCCGGCAGGAAGAGGACGACGGTGCCCTCGGCCTCGGTGAGGTCGGAGCGGTACTGGCTGATCTGGCCGGGGCGCACCCACAGCCAGCTGCCCGGGGTCAGCTCGTGTTCGGTGAAGTCCACGGAACAGCGCAGCGTGCCGGTGCGCACCGAGATCAGCTCATGGAAAGCCAGGCGCTTGGGGGCGTACGGGACGATGCCGTGCCCGCGGGCGCGGGCGAGCAACTCGGTGAAGTCGAGGACCTCCGCGCCCGGCGGGGCTCCCGCCGAAGACCGGAAGGGGACCTCGGTGACCTCAGCGTGTCCGTTTGTGTCCATGATCTGTCCTCAGCGTACCGCTCCGAAGGGGTGTCACGCGCCTAGCGTGAGAGCTGACGGAACCGGTCGGACCACGTACGGGCGGACGCCACACAAACCCGTTGTGACGATGCGGTGAGGGGGCGAATGACCGAAACATCCACGGAGCCCCGACGGGCCGTGCGCCCTGCCGTCCGGCCTCCGGCCTGTCGGCCTGCCGCGCGGCCGCCGGGCCATTCGACGAACCGAGGGAGCTGACCACTGTGCGATTGATCGTGGGCATGACCGGAGCGACGGGTGCCGTCTTCGGCGTCCGGCTGCTGGAGGCCCTGGCCGCACTGCCCGACGTCGAGACCCATCTCGTCCTCTCCCGCTGGGCCCGCACCACCATCGAGCTGGAGACCGGCCGCTCCGTCGCCGAGGTGAGCGCACTCGCCGAGGTCACCCACCGCCCCGAGGACCAGGGCGCGACGATCTCATCCGGCTCCTTCCGGACGGACGGCATGGTGATCGTGCCGTGCTCGATGAAGACGCTGGCGGGCATCCGGGCCGGTTACGCCGACGGACTGCTGGGGCGCGCGGCGGATGTGGTGCTCAAGGAGCGCCGCCGGCTGGTGCTCGGACCGCGGGAGACCCCGCTGAGCGAGATCCATCTGGAGAACATGCTCGCGCTGACACGTCAGGGCGTGCAGATGGTCCCGCCCATGCCCGCCTTCTACCACCACCCGCAGTCGGTGGACGACCTTGTCGACCACCTCACGTCCCGCCTCCTCGACCAGTTCGGCCTGCCCGCGCCTGCCGCCCGGCGGTGGGACGGCATCCGCGCCGCCCGCGCGCTCAGGCCCACCGCCTGACCCCGTATCCCCGTCCCACCGAGGAGATCCCATGGCATACGACGACCTGCGCAGCTTTCTGGAGACCCTCGACAAGGAGGGACAGCTGCTGCACATCACCGAAGAGGTCAGGCCCGAGCCGGACATAGCCGCCGCGGCCAACGCGGCCCCGCGCCTGGGCGACGCGGCCCCGGCGCTGTACTTCGACCGGGTCCAGGGCTTCACCGACGCCCGGATCGCGATGAACGTGCACGGCTCGTGGGCCAATCACGCCCTGGCCCTGGGCCTGCCGAAGGAGACCGGCACCAAGGAACAGGTGGCGGAATTCACCCGCCGCTGGGCCCGGTTCCCCGTCGCGCCCGAGTGGCGGGACGCTCCACCGTGGGCCGAGAACACCATGGACGGCGAGGAGGCCGACCTGTTCAAGGTGCTGCCGCTCTTCCGCCTCAACGACGGCGACGGCGGCTTCTACCTCGACAAGGCCGCGGTCGTCTCGAAGGACCCCGACGACCCCGACCACAGCGGCAAGCAGAATGTCGGCATCTACCGCATGGAGGTCAAGGGCCGGCGCAAGCTCGCGCTGCAGCCGGTGCCGATGCACGACATCGCGCAGCATCTGCGGACGGCCGAGGAGCGCGGCGAGGACCTGCCGGTCGCGCTCGCCGTCGGCAACGACCCGGTCATCTCCATCGTCGCCTCGACCCCGATGGCGTACGACGAGAACGAGTACGAGCTGGCCGGCGCCCTGCGCGGCGCACCGGCACCGATCGCCAGGGCGCCACTGACCGGCCTTCCGGTGCCGTGGGGAGCGGAAGTGGTCATCGAGGGCGTCATCGAGGGCCGCAAGCGCGAAATCGAGGGCCCCTTCGGTGAGTTCACCGGTCACTACTCCGGCGGCCGCAAGATGACCGTCCTCCGCATCGACAAGATCTCCTACCGCACCGACCCGGTCTTCGAGCATCTCTACCTCGGGATGCCGTGGACCGAGGTCGACTACCTGATCGCCGCCAACACCTGCGTACCGCTGTACGAGCAGCTGAAGAAGGACTTTCCCGAGGTCCAGGCGGTCAACGCGATGTACACCCACGGTCTGGTCGTCATCGTCTCGACGAAGAAGCGTTACGGCGGCTTCGCCAAGGCCGTCGGCATGCGCGTGCTGACCACGCCGCACGGCCTGGGCTACGCCGCCACCGTCATCGTCGTCGACGAGGACGTCGACCCGTTCAACCTGCCGCAGGTGATGTGGGCGCTGTCCACCAAGATGAACCCGGCCGGCGACCTCGTCCAGGTCCCCCATATGCCGATCCTCGAACTGGCCCCGCAGGCACAGCCCGCCGGCATCGTCGACAAGCTCCTCATCGACGCCACCACCCCCGTCGGTTCCGACCGCCGCGGCACCTACGGCAACCAGGTCCACGACCTGCCCGAAACGGCCGCCTGGCTGGACAAGCTCCGAACGCTCAGCGGCCGCCATCGCTGACATCGGACGCGGGAAGGGGGGCGGGCTCAACCGATCGCGATTTTGGTCTCAACTCGCGCCCCACGCACCCCACTTCCAAACTTCCAAGGAAAGGCCCTCATGTCCTCAGACTCCTGCCCCCGCTGTGCGCACCCCGTCATCGAGCGCCTCTTCAGCTCGCCCGTCCCCGGTGTCTGGGAGGTTCTGCAGTGCGGGCAGTGCCTCTACTGCTGGCGCACCAGCGAACCCGCCCGCCGCACCCGGCGCGACGCCTACCCCGACAGCTTCAAACTGACCCCCGACGACATCCACCAGGCCTCCGAAGTCCCCGCCGTCCCGCCACTGCGGACCACACCCCATATCGGTCCGTAGCGCAGGGCCGCAGGCTGTTGCATGCTGGGGAGCGAGAAGATCCAGAAGGAGGCTCTGATGAAGCAGCAAGTGGCACGCATGGCATACCTGTTGAAGAGGACGTGGTGGGGTGGACGGTCGCGGCTCGATCACCCCGAGTCCCACCGTACGCAGCCCCACGGCGACGGCAATCTGATCAACCACTATGTGCCGTCGGCGACGTCGGTGCCGAGGGGGCGGTGACCAACCCCCCTGCCGGTGTCCTCCTCGTACGGCAGGAAGGTCCGCTCCCGGTTTTTGCCTTCTCGTGACAGGTATTGAACGGCATCGGGTGTGCCTCCGTATCTTTCGATATCCGTGCCTTAGCGGCACTGGTTCACGACGCGAGGAGGACACCATGACTCACCCCGGTATCCCGCCGATCCAGGCATTGCCGGACGGAGACGCCGAGCTCTCCTTGGTGGTTCGCCTGCAGTGGGAGGACGTCGCCGCGCTCGGTCAGGACGCCGCCCGGCTCGCTGCCCGTTGGAAGCGCCCGGTGACTCTGGACGAGGCCGCCAGTCAGCGGTTGCGCATACGTCCGCCGGCCGCTCAGCCCACTCATGCCAAGACGGTCGCACAGGAGCGGGCGCAGCCCGCCGTGGCGACCACGACGGTGTCGCCCCTGCCCACCCGTTCCCCACAGGAGCAGGCCCGGCAGGCGATCGAGAAGATCAACGGAACCGCCGCGCACGAGACGGCATAGCGCCGGGAAGGGTTGAGGGATACCAGGGGAGCGTTGGCTCTGCTGGGCGGAGGCGGCAGTCAGGGACTGTCGCCCCCGCCGGTTTCCCGTGCGGGGCGCCCGCGGTGTGGCGGCGGGCGATCGTCCCGAACCGCCCCTCCGCACCGCGGAGCCGTGCACTTCGGGTTCGGCTTCCGGGCCGGAGCCTCAGCCGTTGGCCAGGGTGCGGCCGAGGAGGGGGAGCAGGCGGTCCCAGTGAAGCTGCAGTGCGGCGGGGTTGAAGGCGTCGGTGTCGGACAGGGTGAAGCCGTGGACGGTGCCGGGGTAGATCTCGGAGGTGTAGACGACACCCGCGGCGTCCAGGGCCTGGTTGAGCTCGCCGAGGGCCTCGGGCGTCATGTCGGTTTCGGCGTGGCCGAGGTGGACCTGGGCGGTGAGCTTGGCGAGGCTGTCGGACCCGTCGGCGCCCACGGGGCCGTGGAATCCGGCGACGGCGGCCACCTGGCCGGGGTGGGCCGCGGCGGTGCGCATCGCCAGGAGGCCGCCGATGCAGTAGCCGGTCACCGCGACCGGTCCGGCGCCGACCTCGGGCTGGGTGGTGAGGAACCTCAGGTAGGCGTCGGCGTCGCTCAGGACACGTTCGGTGGTGTGCGCCTCGATCAAGGGCATCACCTGGGCGACGACCGCGGGCCGGACGTCTTCTCCGATGTGCTCGGGAAGTTCGATCAGCGGTGCCGGGCCGTGCCGGTAGAAGAAGTTGGGGACGAGCACGTAGTACCCGTGCCCGGCCAGTTCGCGGGCCATCTCGCGCAGCACGGGCCGGATGCCGAAGGCGTCCGCGTACATCAGCACCCCTGGGTGCTGCTCGCCGTGGTCGGGGAATGCGGCGAAGGCGTCGGCCTGGCCGTCCGTGGTGGGAATCTGCACCATCTTGCTGGGAATAGCGGGTCTTCCTTTCCTTGGCGTTCACCGAATTAACGTTCATTGCACTAACGTTTTCGGCGTGAGTGACCGTACATCGTTAGTCGGACTAACGCAATGAGTAAGATGGGCGCCATGACCAGAGCCGAAGCCGCGGACCTGCCCGACGACGGCGCGCGCAAGACGCCCGGCAGGCTGCGGCGGCAGGCGAGCCGACTGTTGTCGCAGCTGACCGCGCGGTCGGACCGGCTGATCAATGAGGGGCTGGCCCAGGTCGACGCCCGCAAGTGGCACTACGCCGTGCTCGCCTCACTGCAGGAGTACGGGCCGGGCAGCCAGGCGGAGCTGAGCCGGCGCACCGGCATCTACCGCAGCGACATGGTCGGCGTGCTCAACGAACTGGCCGAGCGCGACCTCGTCGAGCGGGTGCCGGACCCCGACGACCGGCGCCGCAACATCATCACGATCTCCGCCCGGGGCCGTCGTCGCCTACCCCGCCTCGACAAGGTCCTGGACGGCCTCCAGGACGAACTGCTCGCGCCACTGAGTCCGGCCGAACGCGACCAGCTCGTGCAGTTGCTCACCCGCTTGCTGGACCACCACACCCGGGTCTCCTGACCCCGCGTCACCCCCACAACCAGCAGGGCCACCTCGTCGGACGCTCCCGCCGAGGACGGTGCGCCGTAGCCCTCCGGGTTCGGGAACCCGCTCCGCCGCCCCGCTCCGCCGCCCGAGGGAAGATCCTCGACTCAACGGCGCAACGTGCGCCCTCGGTACGTGCGCTCCCACGCCCGCCGGTGATGCTGTGACCAGCCGGCGGCACGGGCGGCCACGCCGGGGCCGCCCTTCCCCGGCGTCCCGGGCAGCACAGGCATGGAGGCATGCACACACCATGGTCCCACTGCTGGCGGACGCTCCGGCTCAACTGCTCCCGGCCAGGGAGCTCATGGCCTTCACGTTGGCCTGCCACATCATTCTGGTGCCGTTCGGTGTGGCGCTGCCGCTGATCACCCTGGTGATGCACCGCCGCGGTCTGCGCCGTAACGACCCCGCCGCCCTGCTCCTCGCCCGCCGCTGGTCGGCGGTCATGGCCGTGCAGTTCGCCGTCGGTGTCGTCACCGGCACCGTGCTGTCCTTCGAGTTCGGGCTGCTCTGGCCGGGCCTGATGGGCAAGTGGGGCGGCGTCTTCGGCATCGGATTCGGGGTCGAGGCGTGGGCCTTCTTCCTCGAAGCGGTGCTGATCGCCATCTATCTCTACGGCTGGCGGCGGCTGAAACCCCGCACCCACTTCCTGCTCGGCCTGCCCTTGCCGGTGGTCGCCCTGCTCGGCGCGTTCGGCATCCTGGCGGCCAACTCGTGGATGAACACCCCCCAGGGCTTCACCCTCGACGCCGCCGGAAAACCGGTGCACGTCCAGGTCTGGTCGGCGATCTTCACCCCGATGTTCGGGCCGCAGTACTGGCACTTCGTCGTGGCGATGCTCATCACTGCGGGGTACACCGTCGCCGGGGTCTACGCGGTCGGCTGGCTGCGCGGCCGCCGCGACCGCTACCACCGCCTCGGCTTCACCGTCCCCTTCACCCTCGCCGCGGTGTTCACCCCCGTGCAGTTCCTCCTGGGGGACTCGCTGGCCCGGTCGGTCTTCCACAAGCAGCCGGTGAAGTTCGCCGCGACCGAGATCGTCTGGCGGACCGACACCCGGGTACCGGAATACATCTTCGGCCGTCTGCACCCGGACGGCAGCATCTCCGGCGGCATCAAGATCCCCCAATTCGACTCCATTCTGGCCGGGTTCACCCCCGATACCAAGGTGACCGGACTGACCTCCGTCCCGGCGAGCGACCGGCCGACGGCCACCCAGGCGACCATCGTCCACTGGGCCTTCGACCTCATGGTCGTCCTCGGCTCGCTGCTGATCCTGCTCGCGCTCTGGTACGGCTGGTGCCGGCTGCGGCGGCGCCGGCTGCCCGCCTCACCGTGGTTCTTCCGCGGCGCGGCCTGCGCGGGCGTCGCCTCCGTCGTTGCCGTCGAATGCGGGTGGATCACCGCCGAAGTGGGGCGCCAGCCCTGGATCGTCTACCAGCACATGCGGATCGGCGAGGCGGTGACGGCGACCCGCTCCAGCAGTCTGTGGATCATGCTGGGCCTGGTGGTCGTGGTGTACGTCTTCATCTTCGGCTCGCTGCTCGCCGTGCTGCTCAAAATGCGCGCGGGCTGGCGTCTCGCCGACGGGCACCGGCCGCCGGGGGAGCGGCGCGAGGCACCGGAGACCGACACCCCTTACGGCCCCCGCGCAGGCGTACCGGCCGGCCTGCCGCAGTCCGGTGACGCAGGGTCAGGACCTGCTGATGACACTGGGGCAGGACCCACCGAAGACACCGGGTCAGGACCCACCGGGGACGGCCCGCGATGATGCCCGCGGTCATCGCCGTGGTGCTGCTGCTCGCCGTGGCCGCCTACGCCTGCGCCGGCGGCACCGATTACGGAGCCGGGTTCTGGGACCTGACGGCCGGCGGCGCCGAGCGCGGCAAGCGCCCCCGATGGCTGATCGACCACGCCATGGCCCCCGTATGGGAGGTGAACAACGTCTGGCTCGTCTTCATCTTCGTCCTCATGTGGACCGGCTTTCCGGTCTTCTTCCAGACGGTGTTCTCCGCGATGTGGCTGCCGTTGGCCCTTGCCGCCATCGGCCTGGTGCTGCGCGGCGCCGGCTTCGCACTGCGCAAACCGCTCCGCCGGATCGCCGGGCGACGCCTGTATGGTGCCGTCTTCGCCATCTCCTCGCTCCTCACCCCGTTCTTCCTCGGCGCGGCCGTCGGCGGTATCGCCTCGGGCCGGGCGGTACCCGGAACGGAGGCCTCGGCCCACGCCTGGTCCAACCCGACGTCCATCCTCTTCGGGCTGATCGCCATCGTGTCGACCGCCTTCCTCGGCGCCGTGTTCCTGGCGGGTGACGCCGTCCGCTTCGGGACCCCGGATCTGGTCGGCTACTTCCGGTGGCGGGCCCTGGGCAGTCTGGTCGCGCTCGCCGTCCTGGCGGCGATCATGCTGACCGTCACCCGCAGCGACGCCCCGCACGTATGGCACGGACTCACCCACGGCGTCGGCCTCGGCCTCGTCATCCTGGCCGGAGTCTGCTCCCTCGCCACCGGATGGCTCCTGCTCCGGCGGACCGGCGCCTGGCCCCGGATCACCGCCGTCGGCGTCGTCGCGGCGGCGGTCCTCGCCTGGGGCGCCGCCCAGCGCCCCTACCTCATCCCCACCTCCCTCACCGTGGCCGACGGCGCCGCAGCCGCCAGCAGCCTCCGCTGGCTCGGCCTGGTCACCCTGGTGGCCGCGCTGGTCGTGGGCCCGGCCCTGGCCCTGCTGTACTGGCTGGACACCCACGGCGAACTGGAACCACTCTCCGACGCCGACCTGCGCACCGAACCGGACCACGAGGATCCGACCGGAGAGGACCCGACCAGCGAGGACCCGACCGGGCACCACTGACTACGCGGCACAGCGCGCAGGGAGTCGCAGGACTGAGGCTCCTCCGCGCCGGGGAAGCCGTGCCACGCACCCGGGCGGCGTGCCTACGCGAACTCCCCGGTTTCTGTGCGGACTTGGGGTTCGGCGGCGCCCGCGGATGTCGGTCGGGCCGACGGGGCGGTGAGCCGGGTGAGGCGGGTGGCAGTGGGTGTCAGGTGCCCCCGAACGGAGGGCGTGCAGACGGCTCTTCGCGCGGCGTCATACAGGAGTGTGCCTCCCGGCCCATGGGGCGCCGGGAGGCACTGCGGCCGGGCGGAGCGATCGAGCTGCCCCTGCAGGATGCGCGAGGCCGCGCGTCCGTTCAGCCGCTCTCCTGCACCGTGGTCAGCGCTTCACCACGAACGCCCGCCCCTTCTTCGCGCCCGCCGAGCAGGACTTCTTCTCCGCAGTGGTCATCTTGCGGGTCTTGACGGTCACGGCATTGCTCTTACCGTCCGTCCCGTTGGCCGCGGGGCCGGTGACCTTGTCCGGTACGAACCAGAAGTAGTGGCCCCACTTCGGGCTGTCGTAGTGCGTCTGCCAGGTGCCGGAGACGGTCTGCATGACCTGGGCGCGGGAGATCCAGCCCACCTCACCGGGCTTGACCGTCATGTTCAGGGAGCTGTTCTCGGTGTGCGAGCTCGACCAGGTGTGGTTGTAGGTCGCGGTGACGCTCAGGTCGATCAGACCGGCGATCTTTCCGCCGGCCGTGACGGACACTCCGGCGGAGTCCGTGGAGCCCACAGTGTCCGCCCAGCCCATCGACTGCGTGGCATCCGAAGTGCTGC
The DNA here is from genome assembly GCF_900221035.1 of Streptomyces sp. 2323.1. Taxonomy (NCBI): domain Bacteria; kingdom Bacillati; phylum Actinomycetota; class Actinomycetes; order Kitasatosporales; family Streptomycetaceae; genus Streptomyces; species Streptomyces sp. 2323.1. The sequence goes on from NZ_LT907981.1 coordinate 7,885,563, forward strand.
AGTTGTAGAGCGAGTTGGAGACCTGACGGAAGTCTCCGAGATACGCCTTGCCGAGCGTCGGCTCGTTGAAGCTGCACTTGCCTTCACCGGAAGCACAGTCGGCTATGAGCTGCTCCCGGGCGGGCCCGTCGTCCGCGGCGGCGGCCGGCATGGCCATCGCCGCAACCAGCCCCAGTGACGCCGTGGTCAGCGCCATCAGCCGGCCTCCGCGACGGGTCACTCTGTTGTTCGTCATCTTGCTGTTGCCTCTCGCCCAGCCTCGTGGAAGCGACGAGTCCGGTGTGGAGTTCGTCGCTGTTGGGTTTGAGCCTGGAGTGAAATCTCCGTCAACTACACAAATAATTGGCAAAGTTGTAGTTGATGATCGAACAGGTGACGTATAAGGGCGTACCGGAGGTAACGTCAGGTACGCTGGCGCCACGGGCGGGTGGCGTGTCGCGGCCTCAATCGGCGGCGCGTGCGCCCTGCAGGACGGTGCGCACGGTGCGCGACACGAAGTCCTTCTCCAGCGGGAGTTGGCGGAGTACGACACGGATCCAGGCGGCCCCGGCCAGCAGGTCCACCAGGAGCATCGGGTCCGCGTCTGCCGGGAGTTCGCCGCGCTCCATGGCCCGGGTGAAGACGGGTTCCTCGCGGGCGATCCGGTCGGCGAAGAAGTCCTTCACGTGGGCGCCGAGCTCGGCGCTGTGCGTGGCGGCGCCCAGCACGGCGACGGCGATGTCGGAGGCCGGCGGCGTGGTGAGCAGGGTCGCGATGGTGTGCAGCAGGGCCTCCAGGTCCCCTTGGAGGCTCCCGGTGTCGGGCGGTGCGAGGTCGAGTTGGCGGGCGCCGATGAGTGCGGCGCCCAGGAGCGCGCCCTTGGACGGCCACCAGCGGTAGATCGTGGTCTTGTTGACGCCGGAGTGCTGGGCGACCCCCTCGATGGTCAGGCCCTCGTAGCCCTTCTCCGCGAGCAGATCCAGGGTGGCGTCGAAGATCTCCTGCGCCTTCCGTGGGCCGCCGCTTGGTCGTGTTCCGTGCCGCTCCTCGCTCATGGGGAGAGATTAGCATCGAAAAACAACGCAACGTTGCGTTGCGTTTCAGGTAGCGTGCCGCACATGGAGTCCCAAGAAGCCGGGGTGCCCCTCGTGTTCGTGCACGGTCTGCGTGTGAGCGGCGCGATGTGGCAACCCGTGATCCAAGCCATCGGAAAAGACCACCCCACCGCGGCACCCGATCTGCCCGGCCACGGCAGCCGGCGAGGTGAGCCCTTCACCGTCGCCGGCGCCGTGGCGGCGGTTGCCGACGCCATCGACGAACTCGGTGGCCGGGCGCTGCTCGTAGGGCTGTCCCTGGGCGGCTTCGTCGCCACGGCCACCGCCGGAGCCCACCCGGACCGGGTCCTCGGCCTGGTCGCGATGGGCTGTTCCACACAGCCGAGCGGTCTGTTCGCCGCCGCCTACAAGGCAGCGGGCCGGCTGGCAGCCAGATATCCCCGACGGGCCGATCGGCTCAGCGCATTCGCCTTCCGCCGCGCCCTCCCCGGCCCCGCGGGAGAGGCCCTGGTCGCCGGGGGCCTGAGCTCCGGGACCGCGTCGAGCGCCATCCAGGCCGTGTGCGAGACGGACACCCTCGCGTCGCTCGCCGCGTATCCGGGCCCCGTCTGGCTGGTCAACGGCGAGCGCGACCACTTCCGCCGCGACGAACGGGACTTCCTCAAGGCCTGCCACGACGGCCGGCTGCTCCTGCTGCCCAGGTGCGGACACGTCACCAGCCTCGCCGACACGGGGGCCGTCGCCGGTCTCGTCCGCGATGCCGCGGCGGTCGTCACGGCCCGGACGCACGGCTCGCCGGTGTGGGAGGGCCGCCGGTGACCGCCCGGGTGTGGAGCGTGCAGGAGTCCCTGGAGGTTCCGTTCCCGCCGCAGACCGTCTACGCGGCTCTCGCGGACGTCCGGCGGATGACGGAGTGGAGCCCGGAGGTCATCGGGGTGTGGCCCCGCGGGGAGCGCTTCGTGGGGATCAACCGCAAGGCCTGCTGGGTCTGGTTCACCACGTGCCGGATCGTCGTCGCCGACCCCGGCCGGGAGTTCGCCTTCGACGTCACCACCTTCGGCCTGCCCGTGGCGCGCTGGGGCTACCGCCTGACCCCGGCGGGGGAGGGGACCCACGTCACCGAATACTGGGTCGACCAGCGTCGCCGCGGATGGCGTCGCCGGGTCGCCGAGACGCTGGGACTGCTCTTCACCGGAACCCCGCCCGCCCGGCGCGCCGCCCGCAATCGCGCCGCCATGCGTGTGACCCTCCACCGGCTCGCTGCCACGCTCCGGGCGGCAGCCTGAACCGTACGGTCGCCCCGCTATGTGCCGGTGGCGGGGCGTCCGGACCGACACGGGTCCAGCGGGGCCGGGCACGTCGAACCTCCGGACCTCCTGGCCTGCTATATCTCCATAAAGTACCCGGTCGCCCGGGTCCGATCGCCGGGCCGGAAGAGACGTTCGGCCCACAAAGCACAAGGTTCGCCCGCTCTTCCGATTTCGGTCCCCGGCGGGGTAGTCCTGAGGACAGCGCGCATCGGCCGCTCACTCATCTGCCCACCCCGACCAGAAGGACGGACCGTCATGACGAACGACCTGTTAGCCGAAACGGCACCGGACGAGGGGCCCGGCGGGGACTGGTACGTCGACGAACGCTGCACCAACTGCGATGTCGCCCGGCAACTCGCCCCCGATGTGATCAGCGAGAAGAACGGGCGCGCAGAAGTGATGCGGCAGCCGCAGAGCGACGCGGAGGCCCGGCAGCTGTATGCGGCCGCCTTCGCCTGCCACACCCGGTCGATCCGGCATTCCGGCCAGCGCCTCAGCCCCGATCTCGACCCGTTTCCGCTCGCCCTGGACGACGCCGTCCATCTCTGCGGCCACAATTCCCGCCATACGGCAGGCGCCAACGCCTATCTGCTGCACCGCGGCGACGGAACCACGATGATGATCGACACTCCCCGTTGGAGCGAGCAACTGGCCGCCCGTTACGAGGCGTTGGGCGCCATCACCGACGTCCTGCTCACCCACCAGGACCACGCCGCACACGGCCGCCGCTACGCCGACCGGTTCGGGGCCCGGCTGTGGATCCACGAGGGCGATCTCGATGCCGCACCGGACGCGGACCGCGTCATACGGGGCACCGAGCCGGTCGAGATCGGCGCCGGGGTCCTGGCGTATCCGCTTCCCGGCCATACGCGCGGCAGCGTGCTCTACCTCGCCGATGAGCGGTACTGCTTCACCGGGGACAGCTTCTACTGGTCGCGCACCACCGCCGACCTGGAGGTGGCCGCCTCCGTCACCTGGTACTCGATCGTGGAACTGGCCGCCTCCCTGGCGCGGACCGCCCCTCGGCTGCGCTTCGAGTGGGTGCTGCCCGGCCACGGCGACCGCAAGCGGCTCCCCGCGGCGGACATGGCCCGCCGTCTCGCCGGGCTGGCGGCCCGTACCGCGAAGCTGGAGCCGCAGCCCGTCGACTTCACCGCGGTGCGCTGGTGAGGGTACGGGCCCTCGCCGGGCCCACGGGCGGGAGGCGCCGCCGTACGGTCACCGGGACCGGGTGGCCACCACCAGCCGGCACCGCGGGCTACCGTCGGGGCGCCGGCCGAGCTCCGGCAGCGCCTGCAGCTCCACATCGAATCCGGTCCGGGTCAGCTCCGTACGCACGTCGGCGAGCCGGAACGTCCGGTAGTACATGACGAAGCTCGGGTGCCACAGCGCATTGCGGACCCGCATCGCCGCGTCGAAAGCCAGCAGCGTCCAGTAGCCCAGCGACCCCGGCCGGGCGGGAGCCGCGATCGGGAAGACGAACCGGCCGCCGGGGCGCAACACCGAGTGGACCTGCGCGAACAGCTCCGGCCGCTCGCGGGGCAGGAAATGTCCGAACGCGCCGAAGCTCACCGCGAGGTCGAAGACCGGCGCGAAGGGAAGGGCCCGGGCGTCTGCACGTACCCACTCGACCCGCGGTGCGGTCGCCGGCGCCCCTGCACGGGCCCGGCCCGCAGCGAGCATTCCCGCGCTGATGTCGACACCGGTGACCCGCTCCCGGCAGACCTGCCGCAGTACGTCCATGCCCGCGCCGGTCCCGCAGCACAGGTCGAGACCGCTGTCGAACGGCCCGAGCCCGTGCAGCGCGCGGGAAACCGGGGTCAGCACCGCATCCGGGGTCCGGAACGGAGTGCGGTCGAACTTCGGGGCGAGCAGGTCGTATCCGCGCTCGACGGAGGACAGCGCCTGGACGGCGAGCTCACGGAGGGTGGGGCCCTGAGGTGCAAACATTGTCTTCAGCATAGAGCCGGACGGCCCCGGGCCGCGTGGGGTGCGCCCGCCGCGCACCGTATTCCCGGGCGATGACCCCGGCCCCCGCATCACGTGGCCCCCGGTGACATCACCGGGGGCCATGGTCACTTCGGCCGGCACGGTGCCGAGGTCGGCTGATGCCTCGGCCGACACCTGTCCGTCGGGCGTCAGCCGCCGAAGCAGGGCGTACCGAAAGCGGGGTTGAGCGCTCCGATCACGCTGATGGTGTTGTTGCAGAGGTTGACCGGAACGTGGACGGGGACTTGGACGGAATTTCCGGAAACGATGCCGGGTGAGTCGGATGCTGCCCCCGAGGCAACACTGTCGGCGGTGGCCAGACCGGCGCCGCCGAGGACGAGGGCGCAGGTGCCGGCGGTGACGAGGGCGCTTTTGATCCGGTGAGCCATCGATCCGTCTCCTTACTGGTGGAGGAACGGCGGCCCCTGGCGTCGCACCCCTGAAGGCATCGACGCCACGGCTGGGAGCCGCCCGTACAAGGGCTGTCGTTCCCCGCCGGCCCGTCCTCCAGAGACGCCACGCCCGAAGAGCAGACTTTTAGGTGATATGGCCGCCTGTGTTGACGGCCGGGGGCCGGGTGGACAACTGAGGTGGCGGCGGAACGAGTTGGTCCGCGTCGTCCCGCCGGAGTCGGCACCCGGGCGCGTTTCCCGCGTCAGGCCGGGGCTGCGGGCAGTACATGGGCGCCGGTCCGGTCGGTGCTCAGGCACAGCGAGCAGACCACCCCGTCATGGGTGGGGCAGGCGGCGAGGTCCGGGCGCTCGAATTCCTGCCGGCACACATGGCATGCGTACGTGGCCGAGCTGGGGTTGCCGTCCGCGTCCAGCAGCGGGGCGTCGATTCCGTCCGTGGTGCGCCGCAGGTAGAACCGGCCCTTGGTCAGGACGGCCAGCACCGGGGTGAGGACGAAGGCGATCAGGGCGGCCGCGACGGGGGAGTAGGGCTGGAGCGCGTCCCCGAGCGCGTGGAAGTACAGGGCGATCGACAGGCCGGACGCGGCGGTGAAGGACACCACGCCGACGGGATTGACCGCGTAGAGCATGCCGCGGCGGAACTCGGGGGCCTGCGGGGAGAGTTTCAGCAGGTACTTGTTGACCATGATGTCGGTGGCGACGGTGACGATCCAGGCGATGGCGCAGTTGGCATAGAACCCGAGGATGTTGTTGAGGAAGCTGAACATGTCCGCTTCCATCAGCAGGAGCGCACAGGCCAGGTTGGCGAGGACGAACATCATCCGGCCCGGATAGTGCTTGGTGACCCGGGTGAACGAGTTCGTCCAGGCCAGCGAACCGGAGTAGGCGTTGGTCACGTTGATTTTGATCTGGCTGATCACGACCAGGACCACCGCCAGCGGGATGACCAGCCAGGTCGGCATCATGGCCGCGAAGGCACCGGTGAATTGGTGGATCGGCTCGGTGGCCGAGGCCGGGCCCGCCTTTGCGAGGATGTAGACGGCGAGGAAGACCCCGATGGCCTGCTTGAGTGCGCCGAGCACCACCCACCCGGGGCCGGCCAGTACCACGGCCGTCCACCATGTGCGCCGGTTCTGCTCCGTCTTGGGCGGCATGAAGCGCAGGTAGTCGACCTGTTCGCCGATCTGCGCGATCAGGGACAGACACACGCCTGCACCCAGCAGCACCGAGGCGGCGTCGATACCGCTGCCGCCGTGGGAGCCCGTATACGACAGGAAGGTGTGCACCGTGCCGGGATCGGTGCTGACCAGATACAGCAGCGGCCCCACCATCAGCAGCAACCAGAGGGGCGTCGTCCAGACCTGAAGCTTGCTCAGGGCCTTCATCCCGTAGATGACCAGCGGGATCACCATGCAGGTCGAGACCACATACCCCAGCCACAACGGCAGGCCGAGGCCCAGCTTCAGTCCCTGCGCCATGATCGAGCCTTCGAGGGCGAAGAAGATGAAGGTGAAGCTGGCGAAGATGACGCTGGTCAGGACCGATCCGTAGTAGCCGAAGCCCGAGCCCCGGGTGATGAGGTCCAGGTCGATGTTGTAGCGCGCCGCGTAGTAGGCGAGGGGGAAGCCGGTGACGAAGATGACCACGGCGGCAACGAGGATCGCGGTCAGCGCGTTCGCGGTGCCATGGGTGAGCCCGATGCCCGCACCGATCGAGAAGTCGGCCATGTACGCGATGCCGCCCAGCGCGGTGGTCGCCACCACCATCGGTGTCCAACGGCGGTAACTGCGCGGCGCGAACCGGAGGGTGTAATCCTCCAGCGTTTCGTTGACCGCTCCGTCGGTGGATGCCTCGGTCTGCGGGGGCCGTCGGCCGCTGTCGGGGACTGTCAACGCATCGGGTCCTGAGTTCATGGCCGGGACAGTAGGCAGGGCGTGTTTCCCGCGCGGTCCTCGCAGATGAAGCGGGTGTTTCCGCCGGGCGTGGAGCACGGCAGCACCCGAGGTGCATGCCGTGTCCGGTGTCTGCCGGCAGGCGCCGGGGACGGGAATTGGCCCTGGCCGGCCCTCGCTTCCGTACGCAAACGAAAGGCGTCATACGTGCCACGGCTCCGTCTCTCCTGCCGCGGAGTGGGTAACCATAGGAACCCAGCGGCAGCCGGCAACCGGGTGCACCGGCCGGCACCCCGGATCCCCCGTACTCTCCCCGCAGGAGTCACCGTGACAGCGGACCGACACGGACACCCGATGAGCGACACCGGCGCCGAGGCCGTGGTCCAGTACGAACAGGCCCTGGACGACCTGATGTTCTTCCGGCCCCGGGTCGCGGAGACGGCACGGTCGGTACTGGCCGCCTCGCCGCGGTCGGCGATGGGGCAGGTGCTGGCCGCGTATCTGGGCGTGCTGGGAACCGAGCAGAAGGACGCGGCCGCGGCACGGGACGCCTTCCTCCGCTTCCGTTCCGGCCTGGACACCGAGCGGCTCACGCCCCGGGAACGGATGCATCTCGCCGCCGCGACGGCATGGCTGGACGGCGATCTGTACGGCGCCGGCCGCACCCTCGGGGAGCTCAGCATCGCCTTCCCGCGCGATGCGCTGGCGCTCTTCGCGGGCCACCAGCACGACTTCCTCACCGGCGACGCCCAACGCCTCCGCGACCGTATTGGCGGAGCGCTCGACGCCTGGCCGGACGACGATCCGCACCACGGGCCGCTGCTCGGCATGTACGCCTTCGGCCTGGAGGAGTCCGGCCACTACGCACGCGCCGAGGAGGTCGGCCTGGCGGCTCTCGCGCAGCACCCGGGCGATGTGTGGGGGATCCACAGCGTGGTGCACACCTATGAGATGCGGGGACGCTTCACGGACGGGATCCGTTTCCTCGACGCCCGTACGGAGGACTGGGCGAACGGCAGCCTGCTCACCGTCCACAACTGGTGGCACTACGCCCTGTTCACCCTGGAGTCCGGCGACACCGCCCGGGTGCTGGAGATCTACGACGCCGCCCTCCACCACGACCGGTCGGCGGGCGTGGCGATGGAACTGCTGGACGCCGCAGCCTTGTTGTGGCGCCTGTATCTGGCCGAGGAGGAACAGAGCGCCCGATGGGCCCGGCTCGCGGACGCCTGGGAGAGCCGTCACGACGGCCCCCACTACGCCTTCAACGACGCCCATGCGGTCATGGCCTATGTGGGCGCGGGCCGGATCGCGCGGGCAGAGCGCCTGGTCCAGGAACGGGAAGACTGGCTGGCGGGGGAGCCCGGTGGCGCCAACGGCGCCATGACGGCCGGGATCGGCCTGCCCGTGTGCCGCGCACTGATCGCCTATGGACAGCAGGAGTACGGCCGGGCCGCCGATCTGCTGCTGCCCGTCCGCCACCGGCTGAACGACTTCGGCGGCAGCCACGCCCAGCGGGACGCGATCCAGCGGACCCTGGTCGAGGCCTCCCTGCGCGCAGGCCGCACCGAACTTGCCGGGACCCTGCTCAGCGAACGGAGCCGGCTGCGCCCGGTCTGCCCGTACAACTGGTCCGCCAAGGCCCGGCTGGCGGACCAACTCGGAGACCCGGAGCGAGCCGCGGCCGCCCGCCGGCGTGCCGCGGCGCAGGCATCGGCCTGAGCCCGAGGTGACCCGCCGGGGAGGTGTGACGAGAAGCAGCCGGTCTCCACCCCCGTCGCCGGTCATGAACAGCAGTACCCCCACGAAGCCCCAGGTGAGGGCCGGGGTGTGCCCAGGCGGGCGGACGGGGAGCGGCCGCGGCCCACCTGCGGGGAGCCAGCGCAATCCTTCTCGTATTTTGTGCGAAGTCAGGGCTTCGCTGATAGCAAAAGAAGGGGTAGCGTGCGGAAGCCCAGGGTGGCGTGCCGGCCCGCCGGTGCGGCACCGGCCCCCGCGACACCCCTGTCCTCCACACCCCCAGGGAGCCGTGAGCCCGCCATGACCGTCACCTCCGCGATTCCCGCCACCATGCGTGCCGCCGTACTGCACGGGCCCGGGCAGCTGAGCATCGAGGAGCGCCCCGTTCCCGTCCCCGGCCCCGGAGAGGTCCTGGTACGCGTCGAGGCGGTCGGGACCTGCGGCTCGGACGTGCACTACTACCGGCACGGACGGATCGGCGACTTCGTCGTGCGCGAGCCGCTCGTCCTGGGGCACGAAGCGGCCGGCACGGTGGTCGCCTGCGGTCCGGGAGCCGATGCGGGCCGGAAGGGACGGCGCGTCTCCATCGAGCCCGGCACCCCCTGCGGCAGCTGCGCACAGTGCCGCGCGGGCCGCTACAACCTGTGCCCCGGGATGCGCTTCCTCGCCACCCCGCCGGTCGACGGCGCCTTCTGCGAATACCTGGCCGTGCAGCAGGACTTCGCCCATGAGGTCCCCGACTCGCTCACCGTCGAAGAGGCCGCCCTGCTGGAACCGCTGTCCGTGGCCGTCTGGGCCTGCCGCAAGGCCCGGGTGGCCCCCGGCGACCGCGTACTGATCACCGGCGCGGGCCCGATCGGCCTGGTCGCGGCCCAGACGGCACGGGCCTTCGGCGCGCGGGAGGTGCTGGTCACCGATGTCCTCCCGCACCGGCTCGCACTCGCCCGGGCCGCCGGCGCCACCGCCCTCGATGTGTCCCAGACCCCGCTGCGCGAGGCGGAGTTCACGCCCACCGTCCTGCTGGAGTGCTCCGGCGTCCCCGCGGTCAGCAGCGAGGCGATCCGTACGGTGGGCCGGGCCGGGCGGGTGGTGCTGATCGGCATGGGCGGTGACGAGGTGCCGCTGCCGGTGAGCCGGGTGCAGCAGCACGAACTGGAGGTGACCGGCGTGTTCCGCTACGCCCACACCTGGCCCGCCGCGACGGCCCTGGTGCAGTCGGGAGCGGTCCGGCTCGACTCCCTCGTCTCCCACAGTTACGGTCTTGCCGAGGCCGAGAGCGCACTGACCGTTGCCACCCACGACGCGACTGCGGTGAAGGCCGTAGTGCACCCGCAGCGGTAGCCGCGCTGCCGCTGTCCGACCGGAAAGGGGCGGCCCCGATGGCTTCCACACGGTCGTCGCTGGCCGAGGTCGACCGGCGGCGGCAGGACGTACTGGCCCATGTCGTCGAGCACGGAGAAGTGCGCATCGACGAACTGGCCCGACGCTTCGGGGTCAGCCTGGCGACCATGCACCGGGATCTGGACCAGCTCGCCGAACGCCGCCTGCTGCGCAAGGAACGCGGGCGGGCGACGCCGTTCCCGACGCTCACCATGGAGACCGCCACCCGCTTCCGTCTCGGGGTGAACCTCCCGGTGAAGGAGGCGCTGTGCGCCGCCGTCGCCGAGGAGATCAGGCCCGGCAGCACCATCGTGCTGGACGACTCCACCACGGTCTTCCCGCTCGCGGCGCGGATCGCCCGAACCGAGGCGGTCACCGTCGTCACCAACTCCGTTGGCGTGGCCCGGCTGTTCGACGACACACCGGGCGCCGATGTCACCCTGCTGGGCGGCCGCTACCGCGGGGAATTCGGCTCCTGTGTCGGCCCCGAGGTGCTGCGCGCCCTCGGCCGTCTCCGTGCCGATCTCGCGGTGATGTCGGCCGTGTCCGTGCTCGGCGGCCGGCTCTTCCACCCGATACGCGACTACGCCGAGATCAAGGAAGCCATGCTGGACTGTGCCCAGCGGTCGCTGCTGCTGGTGGACCACACCAAGTTCGGCAAGTCCGCGACGCATGCCTACGGCGACATCGGCCAGTACGACCGGGTCGTCACGGACCGCGGTACGCCTGACGGAGAGTTGGCCGAATTTCGGCGCAGGGGTGTGAGCGTCGAAGTGGTCGATGTCTGACCGTCGTGCCCCACGGGCCCGGCGACGGCTGGGCGGCAAGTAGTCGGCTCCGCCGCCCACACCTCCGCTTTCGCGACACCCTGGCTCTTCTCGGCCAAAAGCAGGCCGGCGCACAACGTCGTCACCGCTCCGCGCGTCCTACCGCACGCAATTGTGCTCAGATTTCCTCTGGAGGTAAGATATGCGACGGTGGGGGACAGTGGCGGCGGCGTTCGTGCTCGCGGGCGCCGGGGTGGCGGGGACGGCCGGCGTGGCCGGCGCCGCGACCGGGCCGGCGGGCAAGGCCGCGCCGTCCGCGGCCTGTTCGACCGTCTGGGGCAGCGGCAACAAGTCCGCCACGGACGCGAACGCCGCACCGCTGAAGAACATCAGGACCGGACGCAACGCGTGCTACGACCGCATGGTCTTCGACATCGGCGGTGCCACCGGCAAGCTCGGCTACCACGTCGGCTACGTCGACGCGTTCCACCAGGACGGCTCGGGCGAGAAGATACCGGTCAAGGGCGGCGCCATTCTGGAGATCTATGTGTCCGCACCCAGTTACGACCCGGCGACCGGCAAGCAGACCTACCGCGGGTCGGCCGGCAAGTCGCTGCCGGGAGTGAACATCAGCGGATACAAGACGTTCCGGGACACCAAGTTCGGGGCGAGCTTCGAAGGGCAGACCCAAGTCGGCCTGGGCGTCCGCGCCAAGCTCCCGTTCCGGGTGCTCCGGTCCGGCCATCAGCTGATCGTGGACGTCGCGCACGCCCGGTGATCCGCCGGAGCACCATGGGCCACCCGGCCTTGCTCCGCCTTTGCCGGCATCCCGAGCTCCTCGGGGTGCCGGCGCCCTGAGGCGACCGACCCGGAACCCGGCGGCGCGCCCTGCTCGGATACGGATAGAGAAATACCCCGGACTGAATTGACAGCCGGGGTATTTCTCTGCGTATATTGAGGGCTTCTGTGTCTGTGTAGATTCACGACCTGAAGCCCAACTTCTCACCGAACTTTATCCGAGCGGAGCTGAATTGTCAAACGAGGAATTGCGGCGCGAGCAGGAATTCATCGATCTCCTCTATGAACGCCTCGCGGAAATGCGGACCGGGGCGGCGACGACGGTGTCCGAAGCCCTGCCGCGGGAAGGGAACAACGCCCAGGCACGGCTGGAGCGTGATGTGCTGGTGGCCGAACAGTCCGGGCTGCTGGCCGCCTTCGACGCCGGCGAACACGGCCTGTGCTTCGGCCGGCTGGCCTTCCGCGACGGCCGGGACCACCACATCGGCCGCATCGGAATCCGGCGCGACGACCCGGAGCGCACTCCGCTGGTCATCGACTGGCGGGCCGAGGTCGCCCGGCCGTTCTACCTCGCCACCGGGCACACCCCCATGGGGCTGCGCCGCAGACGTCACCTCACGACCGAGGGCCGGAGGGTCACCGCCCTGCACGACGAGATCCTGGACCTCGCCGACGCCGTACGCACCGGGCATGAAGGCAGTGACGCGGACGCCGTGTTGCTGGCCGCGCTCGACGCGGCGCGCAGCGGACGGATGCACGACATCGTGCAGACCATCCAGGCGGAGCAGGACGCCATCATCCGTGCCCCGCACGACGGCGTCCTCGTCGTGGAGGGTGGGCCCGGCACCGGCAAGACCGTCGTCGCGCTGCACCGCGCCGCGTATCTGCTCTATGCGCACCGGGAACAACTGGCCCGCCGCGCCGTGCTGATCGTCGGGCCGAACCCGGCCTTCCTCAGCTACATCGGGGAGGTGCTGCCCGCGCTCGGTGAGACGGGCGTGCTGCTCGCCACGCCCGCCGAGCTCTTCCCGGGCGTGACCGCCACCGGCACCGACACCGCCGAGGCCGCCGAGATCAAGGGCCGGGCGGCGATGGCGGATGCGCTGGCGCACTTCGTTCGGGACCGTCAGACCCTGCCCGATCCGGTGATCGTGATCGACCACGAGGACGGCGAACTCCGGCTGGACGCGGACCTCGTACGCGCGGCACGCCGGCATGCCCGCGCCGCCGGCCTGCCGCACAACCTCGCCCGCCCGCACTTCGCCTTCCACGTCATCGACGCGCTCACCGCGCAGCTCACCGAACGGATCGGCGCGGACCCCTACGGCGGGCCGAACCTCCTCGGCCCTGACGACGTCGCCCAGCTCGGCAAGGTGATCGCCGTCAGCTCCGAAGTGCACGGCGCCATCGAGGAGTTGTGGCCGGCGCTCACCCCGCAGCAGCTGGTCGCCGACTTCCTCGCCGAGCCCGTCCATCTCCCCGACGCCGACGCGGACACCATCCGCCGCACGTCCGGCGGCTGGACCCCCGCGGACATCCCCCTGCTGGACGAGGCCGCCGAACTCCTCGGCGAGGACGACTCCGCCGCTCGCGCCGCCGCCGAGGCACAGCGCCAGGAGCAGATCGCCTACGCCCAGGGCGTGCTCGACCTCACCTACGGCTCCCGCACCCAGGAGTTCGAGGACCGCGACGACGACGATTCGGAGGTGCTGGCCGCGCACGACCTGGTGGACGCCGAAGCGCTCTCCGACCGGCAGGAGGAGGCCGACCACCGCACCGCCGCCGAACGCGCCGCGGCCGACCGCACCTGGGCCTTCGGCCACGTCATCGTCGACGAGGCGCAGGAGCTGTCCGCGATGGCCTGGCGGCTGTTGATGCGGCGCTGCCCGATCCGCTCGATGACCCTGGTCGGTGACCCGGCGCAGACCGCCGAACCGGGTGGCTGCGGCGCGTGGGAATCGATCCTCGAACCGTACGTCGGCGACCGCTGGCACCACGTCAGGCTCGGCGTCAACTACCGTACGCCGACCGAGATCATGGACGTCGCGGCGCAGGTGCCGCAGTCCGCTGATCCCTCCTTCGCACCGCCGCGGTCTATCCGGTCCACCGGCATACGTCCGTGGGCGCAGCGCACCGATGACCTGGTCCGCGCGGTGGCCGAGACGGTGGCACGGGAGATGCCCGGGGAGGGGCGGCTCGCGGTGATCGCGCCCGATTCCCGTTGCGCGGCGCTGTCCGCCGCCCTCCCGGACGCCTCCGCCGGGTCCTCCCCGGATCTGACCCGCCCGGTGGTGGTGCTCGGCCCACGGCAGGCCAAGGGCCTGGAGTTCGACACCGTGATCGTGGTGGAACCGGCGGAGTTCGGGGCCAGCGACCTGTACGTCGCGCTCACCCGGGCGACACAACGGCTGGGTGTGCTCCACACGGAGCCGTTGCCGGCAGCGCTGGCGGAGCTGCCGACGGCGGAGGCCGCGGCGACCGTCCGGTGACCGCAGACCGAGGGGCGCCGCATGACGGCATGCGGCGCCCCTGAGGTCACTCTCGTTCTCCCGCTTGCTCCCGCGCGAGGCTCCGGTGGACCTCGGCGGAGATCCGGTACACCACGCACGGGCGCAGCGGGCCGTCGGCGATGTCGGGATCGTCGAAGTCATCGGCCGGATCGCGGGTCATCCCGAGGCGGCGCATCACCGCCTGGGAGCGGAGGTTGGTGGCGGTGGTGACGGCGAGGATCTCCGGCAGTCGCAGGGTGTCGAAACCGACGGCCAGCGCGGCGCGACCGGCCTCGGTGGCATACCCGTGTCCCCAGGCCGAACGGGTCAGCCGCCAGCCGGCCTCCACGCCCGTGAACGGCATGTCGTCCTCCACCGGATCCAGTCCGGTGAAGCCGATGAACTCTCCGGTCGCGCGCACCTCGACCGCCCACCACCCCCAGCCGCGCCGTTCGAGATCGGCCTGGAAGGCGGCGGCACGCACCTCGCTCTGCTCGCGGGTGAGCACCTCGGGGAAGTGTGCCCGGACCTCGGGATCGGCGTTCATCGCCGCCCAGGGGCCGAGGTCGGACGCCCGCCACTCCCGGAGTATCAGCCGCTCGGTTCGCAGTTCAGACATCGCGCCAACGTAACCGGCTGCCGACCGCGGGGCGAGCGGATATCCGGCCCCGGCAAGGGTGCTCCTCGACGCCGTCCGGTCACGGCGTCGAGGCTGCCCCGTACGGAACGGCGGCCGGGCCCGCTATTTGACCGAACCGGCCATGATGCCCTGCACGAAGTGCCGTTGGAAGGCGAAGAACACGATCAGCGGCACGATCAGGGACAGGAAGGCGCCGGGCGCCAGCACACCGATGTTGCTGCCGAACTGCCTCATCTGCGACTGGAGGGCCACCGTCAGCGGCTGCGATTCGTTGTCGGCGAAGAGCAGGGCGACCAGCATGTCGTTCCAGACCCACAGGAACTGGAAGATCGCCAGGCTGGCGATGGCGGGGCGGCCCAGCGGCAGGACCAGCTGGGAGAAGATCCGCCACTCCCCGCCGCCGTCCATCCGGGCGGCCTCCAGCATCTCCTTGGGGATCTCCGCGAAGTAGTTGCGCAGCAGGAAGATGGCGAACGGCAGCCCGTAGGCGGTGTGGAACAGCACGACGCCGGGGATGGAGCCGAACAGTCCGAGTGCGCCGAACAGCTTGGCCACCGGCAGCAGACCGATCTGCACCGGCACCACCAGCATGGCGACCACCACGAGGAAGATCCAGTCGCGGCCGGGGAAATCCATCCAGGCGAAGGCGTATCCGGCCAGCGCGGCGATCACCACCACGGCGAGGGTGGTGGGCACCGAGATCAGCACGGTGTTCCAGAACGCCTGGACGATGCCCGAGTCCTTCAGCAGCGTCGTGTAGTTGTCCAGCGAGAGCTGCCCGGGCGAGGCGAGTGCGGTCCACCAGCCGCTGCCGGCGTTCGCCTCCTCCGTACGGAGGGAGGAGAGGAACAGCCCGGCGGCGGGGGTGAGCCAGACCAGACCGATGACGAGCAGGAACAGCTGGATCGCGCCGCGGCTGAGCCACTTCGCCGGCCCTGCGGCCGCCCGCTTGCGGGGCGCGGCGGTTCCCTGAGCGGTGGTCATGACTGGCTCCTGCGGAAACGTCGGATGTTGAGGGCCATGGCCGGGACCACCAGCAGGAGCAGCAGCACGCCGAGGGCGCTGCCGAGCCCCTGGTTGTTGCCGCCGCCGAAGGAGACCAGCCACATCTGCAGGGCCAGGACGTTGGCGTCCTGCTGCACGGGACCGGGGGCGATGATGTAGACGAGGTCGAAGACCTTCATCACGTTGATCACCATCGTCACGAACACCACGCCCAGGACCGGGCCGAGCAGCGGCACGGTGATCCGGCGGAAGACCTGCCACTCGTTGGCGCCGTCCATCCGGGCGGCTTCCAGCACGTCCCGTGGCATCGAGGAGAGCCCCGCGCCGATGAGGACGAGCGCGAAGCCGGTCCAGATCCACATGTAGGCGCCGATGATGGCGGGTGTGATGAGGGCCGGGCCGAGCCAGGGGACGCCGCCGTACGGGGCGGCGAAATCCTTGGCGGGCAGCTGCACGGCGTAGGACCCCGGAGCCAGATGCGGCAGACGATAGGAGCCGTCCGGGCCGGTGGTGGCCGTGGCCGCCACCTTGCCGTGGGAGTCGACCGCCTCGACGGTGAGCTTCGGCAGCCCGCGTTCACCGCGGTCCACGGCGCCGGTGGTGCCGCCACCGCCGGGAGTAAAGTCGAGGTAGACCACACCGCGCACCTCGCCGCTGCCGGCGGGGGACTTGGCGGCCGCTGCGGCGGGGCGTGCCGTCGGCGGCATGTCCTTGGGCGCGACACCGACCAGGCCGAGGTTGGCGATGTGGCCCGGGCCGGTGCGGTGCGCCGTGCGGTAGGAGCCGTCATGCCCCTTGATCAGCCGCTTGTCGCCGAGGCGTGCTTTGGCGGTCGGGAAGGAGGCGGACTGCCCCTCGAACTGGTCGTGGATGCCGACGGCGACCGCGTTGAGCACGCCGCGCTGCGGATCCTGCTCGTAGGTGAGCCGGAAGATGATGCCCGCGGCGAGGAAGGAGATCGCCATCGGCATGAACATCAGCAGCTTGAACGCCGTCTTCCAGCGGATCTTCTCGGTCAGTACGGCGAGCACCAGGCCGAGTCCGGTCAGCAGCGCGGGGGCGAAGACGACCCAGATCGCACTGTTGCGGATGGCCCGGAGCGTGGCCGGGTCCTGGAACATCGCGGTGTAGTTGCCGGCCCCGACGAAGGTGTTGCCGGAGGCGTCGTACATGCTCCGGACGACCGAGAACACGATGGGGTACGCCACGAGGGCGCCCAGCAGCAACAGCGCGGGCAGCAGGAATATCGCGGCGATCCGCCGGCGGCGCCGGACGGAGCGCCGCACGGCGGCGGCACCGGCGCTGCCGGGTGTGCCGCGAGGCGGGTGGGGCGCGGTGCCGCGCGCCTGGGCGGGCGGCACCGCGGGAGAGGTGACAGGCATGGATCGGGCCTTGGTCCTTACTTTCCGTACGCCTTGGCCGCGGCGGCCTCAAGCTTGCGGGCGGTTGCCGCGGGGTCCGACGGGTCGCGCAGGAAGTCCTGCAGCAGCTTCCATTCGCCGGCTCCCTGGGTGCCGCCGAAGGCCGCGGGCGCCTGGTCCGACATGTCGAAGCGGACGGAGTTCCCGGCGTCGGTCAGCGACTGGGCGGCCTTGCGGGTGACCTCGTCGTGGTAAGCGTCCGCCGGGACCTTCTTGTTGGGCGAGATGTAGCCGCCGGCCTTGGCCCAGACGCTGGCCGCTTCGGGGCTGGCCAGGTACTTCACCAGCTCCATCGCGGCCTTCTTGTTCTTGCCGGCCTTGAGCACCACGGCGGCGTCACCGCCGCTGACCACCGGCGCCTTGCCGCCGTCGACGGCCGGGAACGGGTAGAACTTGGCGTCCTTGCCGACCTGCTTGTGGAGCTCGTCGGTGACCAGGGCGCTGACGAAGTCACCCTCGTACACCGAGGCCGCCTTCGGGTCCGGGCCGAAGACCTGCTGGACGGACTCGGGGAAGTCGGTGCGCAGCGCGCCCGATCCGCCGCCGGCCACCAGGTTCTTGTCGCTGAACAGCTTGCCGAGCGCGGTGAGCGCCTTGACCACGCTGGGGTCCGTCCACGGGATCTTGTGGGCGGCGAGCTTGTCGTACTTCTCCTGGCCGGCCTGGGACAGGTAGATGTTCTCGAACCAGTCGGTGAGCGGCCAGCCGGCCTCGCCCGCGACGGCGAACGCCGGCACGCCCGAGTCGGAGAGCGTACGGCCCGACTTCAGCATCTCGTCGTAGGTCTTCGCGGGCTTGACCCCGGCCTGGGAGTAGGCCTCCGGGCTGTACCAGACCGTCGACTTGTGCGAGGCCTTGAAGTACAGGCCGTAGTAGGTCTTGTCGACCGTGCCGTAGTCCTTCCACACCTTGGCGTAGTTCTGCTTGGCCTCGGCGGCGACCGCCGGCGACAGGGGCGCCAGCCAGCCCTTCTTGGCGAACTGCTGGAGCACGCCGACCTGGGGGACCATCACCACGTCGGGGGCGTTGCCGCCCTCGACCTGGCTGCCGATGACCGTGGAGACGTTGTCGCCGGTGGAGGCGAAGGTCACCTTGGCGCCGGTCTTCTGGGAGAACGCGTCCAGGACCTTCTTGAAGTTCTGCTGCTCCACGCCGGTCCAGACGCCGGCCACGGTCACGTTCTGACCGTTGAGCTCCTGCTTGCCGCCCCCGGCGGACACTCCGCCGCCGCAGGCGGTCGCGGAGAGCGCCAGGCCGAGCACGGCCGCGCCGGAGACGGCAATGCGGGTGTGTCGTACTGCGGGTCGTCTCATGGTGGGGTTCCCTTCGGGAGGACTGCGGGGACGGGGGGTGGTGGGGCTATGGGGCGTCGGGAGCGTGCATCCACCAGGCGGCGGTGGAACCGGGGAGCGTGCCGGCCGGGCAGTCGCCGCTCGCGAGAAGGGGGAGCCCCGGTACGGGGGCGGATACCGGCTCGGTGCCGAAGTTGACGGCGCAGACCAGGCCGTCGCCGCGGACGAACGCCAGTACCTGGGGCGGGGAATCCAGCCAGCGCAGGGTTCCTTCGCCGAGTTGGGGGAGGCTGCGGCGCAGCTGCAGCCCCTCGCGGTACAGGTGCCAGAACGAGCGGGTGTCGGCCAGCGCCCGGTCCGTGGCGTGCTCGGCGAACCAGTCGGGCTGCGGCAGCCAGGGGCGGGCCGCGTCGGTCCCGCTGGTGAAGCCGAACGGCGAGGCATGGCCCGACCAGGGCAGCGGCACCCGGCAGCCGTCGCGGATGTGCTCCCGGCTGCCCGTGCGGTGGTAGATCGGGTCGGTGAGGACCTCGTCCGGCAGGTCGACGACCTCCGGCAGGCCCAGCTCCTCGCCCTGATAGACGTACGCCGCGCCGGGCAGCGCCAGCATCAGCAGGGCGGCGGCCCTGGCGCGCTCCGGGCCCAACCCGCCGCCGGTCCCGGCGGCGATCCCCTCCGTGCCGCCGCCGGGCTCGGTCGCATAGCGGGTGACGGTGCGGACCTGGTCGTGGTTGTTGAGCACCCAGGTGACCGTGGAGCCGGTGCCCGCGATATCGGTCAGCGCCTCGGTGATCACCCGGCGGAAGGTGTCGATGTCCCAGCGCGCGGTCAGCAGATGGAAGAAGAACGCCTGGTGGAGTTCGTCGGGCCGGACGTACGCGGCCTGCTCGCTCGGCGTCCGTACGGAGACCTCGCCGACCAGCAGCCGGTCGCGGCCGTCGCGGGCCGTGTACTCCTCGCACAGTGCGCGCCACTCGCGCCACACCTGGTGCACCTCGGGCTGGTTCCAGGCCAGCGGGTTGACCGAGTCGCGGGTGCGCTCATCGGCCGCCGGGTCGGGGGAGTCGGGCAGCTCGGGGTGCTTGAAGAGCCCCGCGGCCACATCGATCCGGAAGCCGTCGACCCCACGGTCCAGCCAGAAGCGCAGCACGTCCTCGAAGTCGGCGGCCACGGCCGGGTTGCGCCAGTTCAGATCGGGCTGCTCGGGCGTGAACATGTGGAGGTACCACTGGCCCGTCGCGTCCTCGGATCCGGAACCGGCCTCCGTGACGCGGGACCAGGCGGGGCCGCCGAACATCGCCCGCCAGTTGTTGGGCGGCAGCTCACCGTCCGGGCCGCGCCCGTCGGCGAAGTGGAACAGCGACCGTGCGGCGCTGCCGGGGCCGTCCGCCAGGGCGGCGCGGAACCACGGGTGCTCGCTGGAGCAGTGGTTGGGGACGATGTCCAGGAGCACCTTCAGACCCAGCCGGTGGGCGTCGGCCACCAGGAGGTCGAATTCGGCGAGGTCGCCGTAGACCGGGTCGACATCGCGGTAGTCGGCGACGTCATAGCCGTGGTCGTGCTGCGGCGAGGGGTAGAAGGGGCTGAGCCAGATGCCGTCCACCCCGAGCTTCTTGAGGTACGGCAGTCCGGTGCGGACACCGGCCAGATCGCCGATCCCGTCGCCGGTGGTGTCGAGGAAGCTGCGGACGTAGACCTGGTAGATCACCGCATCGCGCCACCAGTGCTGGGCGGTGTCCCCGGACCCGGCCGAGGGTGCGGCAGAAGCCGGACCGGGGAGCGAGGGGGAGGGCGTGGAGTCGGCCGAGGAGCCGTTCCCTGCCGTGGCTATGAGCATCTGCCGTGATCCCGTTCTTGCCTGGCATGCCGTGCGGCTGCGTTTCGCTGTTATGCATGCATGTTAAGTAGGCATGACTTTTCGATGTCAACGAAATGGACGAAATTCGCCGCGAGATGCCCGAATTTGTGGGGAATTGAGATGCCAGCCTGTACCTAACAAGTAAGTACAAGCGGAGGCGGTGACTCCGAGAGTCAGCCGCGGTCGACGATCGCGCCCAGCTCGCGCGTCAGCCGCGCGACGGTGGCCGAGGTGCTCCGACGGTGGAGCAGCGCATCATGCATGACCGCCTGCACCGCCAGGCTCACCTGGTCGTACTGAGGGCTCTTCAGACGCGGCTTGGCGGCCAGCACCGCACGCTGGAGCGTCGGGAGATACGGGAAGCGCCGCACCAGCTCCGGATCCCTGTACAGATCGGCCCACACCGGAGGCAGCGCGCCCTTGGTCAGCACTTGGCGCTGGACGTGCTCGGACGTCAGATAGGAGATCAGCTCGGCGGCCGTCTTCTGATGCCGGGAGTGCGCATTGACCGCCAGATTGGAGCCGCCCAGCGCGCTGGAACCCGGCCCGTCGGGACCCGGCAGCGGCACCGCGCCGAACTTCCCCGCCACCTTGGAGGAGGGGGCGTTGCCGAGCGCATACGCGTACGGCCAGTTGCGCAGGAACAACAGCCGGCCGTCCTGGAAGGCCTTGCGGGACTCCTCCTCCTTGTAGGACAGCGCCCGCTGCGGGATCCAGCCCTCGCGCACCCCGTCCAGCAGGAACGACAGACCCCGGCGGGCCGCGGGGGAGTCCACCGTGACCCGCCGGCCCTCGCCCGCGAGCACCGTGCCGCCCGCCGACTGCACGGCCTCGACGACATTGGCGGTCAGCCCCTCGTACGGCAGGAACTGGCCCGCATAGCCGTCCAGCCCGTACTTGGGCGCGACCGTCTTCGCCAGCTGCTCCAACTCGGCCCAGGTGCGCGGCGGCCGCGCACCCTCCCGGTCGAGCACGTCCTTGCGGTAGTAGAGCAGTCCGGCATTGGTCACGTACGGGACCGCATAGAGCCGGCCGCGGAAGGTGGCGGTGTCCACCACGGGAGGAAGGAAGTGCCGCAGCGGGAACTGCGCGCCGTCCATCGGCTTGATCCAGCCCGCGGCCGCGAACTCCGACGTCCAGGCCACATCGATGTTGAGCACATCGAAGCGGTCGCTGTGGGAGCGCAGCTCGGTGACCATCTGGGCCCGCACCTCGTCGGCCGCGTCCGGAAGTTCGACCAGGGTCACCTTCTCGCGCGGGTGCCGGTCGTTCCAGCCGTCGAGGACGCCTCGCAGATAGCCCGTGAGATCGCCGCCCGTCACCAGCGTGAGGGGGCCGCGCCCGTCCGAGTCGCCGGCCGGCTCACCGGCCCGGGCTCCGTGACTGCCCGCGAACAACAGGCAGCAGATGAGCAGGGCCCGTCCCGCGGCATGCTTCCACCGCATGGGCTCCTCCTCCACCAGGCGTCGACGGGACACGGGCCGACAGCCCGCCCCATGTATACCTGTTAGCCATGCGGGATACTAGATGCTGCAGGAAGATGCGAAAGCGACCCGGCTCACAGTGGGACGAGCCCAGATGACAGGCATGTAGGGCGGAGAGGGAGAGGGAGAGCGTGCGGCTGCCACTCCTGGCTCTGCTGGTCGGCGGACCCGCACACGGCTATGAACTCAAACAAGCCCTTGAGAACCTTCTGGGCGCGGCATACCCTCAGCCAAATGTCGGCCAGATTTACGTCACCCTGGGCAGGCTGGAGAAGGCGGGCCTGATCGAGGGAGAGGACGTCGAGCAGTCGGACCGCCCGAACAAGCGCATCTACCGGATCACCGCGGCGGGCCGCGAGACCGTGGACGCCTGGTTCGAGGAGTCCACCGCCGAGCCCCGGGTCCGGGACGAGTTCTTCATGAAGCTCGCCCTGGCCCCCCACACCGGGACCGCCAACCAGATCTCCCTGATCAACAAGCAGCGCCGTCACTACCTCAACACCATGCGTGACCTGTCGAAACTCGCCGCGGGCGAGGACCGGGAGAACCGGGTCGCGCAGCTGTTGATAGAGGGCGCGATGCTGCATCTACAGGCGGATCTCGACTGGCTGGAGCGCTGTCAAGAGGAGTTGGAATGAACCCGGACGAGCCGTCCGGCCCGATAGTCCGGGCAGCCGGCCTGGTCAAGACCTACCGGCCGGAGGGCGCCGCCCCCGTGCACGCCGTACGGGGCGTCGACCTGACCGTCGCACGCGGGGAATTCGTCGCCGTCACCGGCCCCTCGGGCGCCGGCAAATCCACTCTCCTGCATCTCCTCGGCGGCCTGGACCGCCCCGACAGCGGCTCGCTCTGGCTCGACGGCCGCCAGGTCGACGGCTACCGCGAGGCGCGCTGGGCCGAGCTGCGCCGCAACCACATCGGCATCGTCTTCCAGTTCTTCAACCTCGTCTCC
Source organism: Streptomyces sp. 2323.1 (assembly GCF_900221035.1). Classification (NCBI taxonomy): domain Bacteria; kingdom Bacillati; phylum Actinomycetota; class Actinomycetes; order Kitasatosporales; family Streptomycetaceae; genus Streptomyces; species Streptomyces sp. 2323.1. The sequence continues at coordinate 7,908,027 of NZ_LT907981.1, forward strand.
AACCTCTCCGTCGCCGACAACGTGGAGCTCCCCGCGCTGCTGGCCGGCCGGTCCCCCCGGCAGGCCCGGGCCGCCCGCCGCGAGCTGCTCGACGAGCTGGGCCTGACCGGCAAGGAGAACAGCGCACCGGGCGAGCTGTCCGGTGGCGAACAGCAGCGCGTCGCCCTGGCCCGCGCCCTGGTCAACACCCCCACCCTGCTGCTGGCCGACGAGCCCGCCGGCAGCCTCGACAGCAAGGGCACCAGGGAGGTGCTGCGGCTGCTCGCCCGCTTCCACCAGCGCGGACAGACCATCCTGCTGGTCACCCATGACGCCAGGATGGCCAGCGCCGCGGACCGGGTGATCAGCTTCTTCGACGGCCAGGTGGTCGACGACGCGCACCTCGGCGGCGGCCGGCACCGTCCCGAGGCCGGGGTCGCCGACGTCCTCAAGCTCAAGGGCTGACCGGCGTGCGAGCAGCGGCCCGCTGGACCCAGGCGCATCTGCGCGCACACCGCCCCGCCGCGGTGCTCATCGTGCTGGCCACCGCCGGTATCACCATCTCGCTGCTGCTGGCCACCGCCCTGTTCGCGTACGCCACCGACCCCTGGCAGCGGGTCTTCACCCAGTCCTCCGGCGCCCACGTCTGGATCCACACCCAGGCCGGCGCCGCGGCCGGCTCGCTCGCCGACCTGGACGAGGTACGCGCCACCTCCGGCCCCTTCCGTACGGTCCGCACCTCCGCGAGCCTGCAGCCCGGCGGCGCCAAGGCGACGCTGGAGCTGCGCGGCACCGACCGGCGCCCCGCCACCGCGGCGCCCCGGGTCGTCACCGGCCGCTGGCTCGACCCGGCAGCCGACGCGGGCGCCACCAAGGGCATCGTCCTGGACAGCTCGGTGGCCCGGGCGATGTGGGCCAAGCCAGGGGACTCCCTCGTGCTGAGCGGCTTCCGGACGCATCTGCGCGTGGTGGGCGTCGCGGACACCGCCGAGGTCAGCTTCCGGGCCGGTGAGTCCCCGGGGGTGGCCTGGGTGCTCCCCGGGACCCTCGCGGCCTCGACGGCCGGCCAGGACCAGCGCGGCCGTACCATCGGGCTCCGGCTGGCCGACCCCGCGGACACCGATTACGTGGTCCAGCGGGCCGTCACCCAGCTCGGCGCCGACCAGATCACCGATGTCTCCACCTGGCGGCAGGCCAGGGCCGAAGCCGAAGGCGACAACCAGCTCCTCGGCCGGCTGCTCGGCGGATTCGGGCTCGGCGCGCTGCTCGCCGCCGCCCTGGCGGTGGGCGGCGCCATCAGCACCCGGATCCGCGGGCACCTCCGGGACATCTCGATCCTCAAGGCCATCGGGTTCACCCCCGGCCAGGTGGTCCGGATGTTCCTCGCCCTGCACCTCCTCTTCGCCCTGCTGGGCGTCGCCCTCGGGGCACTGGGCACCCAGGTGCTCGGCGGCCTGATGCCCGGCCGGATCGGGGAGGCGAGGGCCGTGTGGCAGCAGCTTCCCGGGCACACCTGGCTGTCCTTCGTGATCTCCGGCGGTGTGGTGGTCTTCATCGGCTCGGCGACCTGTCTGGCCGCATGGCGGGCCGGGCGGGTGCCGCCGGTGCCCGTCGCCCGCGCCGCCGCGGTCACCGGCGGCCGGGGCCCCGGCCTCACCCGGCGGGCGCTCGGCCTGCGCGTCCCCCCGGCACTGGTGCTCGGCTGGCGGAGCGCCTTCCACCATCCGCTGCGCTCGTCGGCGGCCGTGGCACGGCTGGCCGTCCCGCTGCTGCTCATCACCGTGGCGCTGGGCGCCTGGACCACCCTGGACCGTTTCTCCTCGCACCCCGAGCACGTCGGTCTGCCCGCGGCCCTCACCGCGCGCTCCGACAGCCTCGGCGACCGGGAGCTGCACCAACTCCTCGCCTCCCGGCCACAGCTGACCGCCTACCCCGGTGCCGAGGTCCAGGCCCTCGTACCAGGGCAGACCGGGACCATCACCCTGCGGGGGCTCGGTACGGACACCCGGCCCTACCCCTTCGCCGTCGTGGAGGGGCGCGCCGCCCACGGCCCCGACGAAGCGGTCGCCGGACAGGGACTGCTGGATCTCCTGGACGCCCATGTCGGCGACTGGGTCCGGATGACCGTCGCCGGCCGCCCGTACGTCCTGCACATCGTCGGCCGCAACATCGAAACGGCCGACGGCGGCCGGGTCGTCTCCACCAGCCTGGACACCCTGCGCGACGGCGCGACCGGCGACGGCGCGCCCCCGGCGGGCCCGTCCCACCCGGACTTCTACAACCTGGTCCTGCACCACGGCGCCGACCCGGGCGCCGTGCGGGACGCCCTGACCAAGGCGTCCGCCGGCCGGCTCGAAGTGCGGGAGGCACCCAACCCCGCCGACCAGCTGTCGGTGGTCCGCGCCGTCGCCGTCGGCCTGATCGCCGTCCTGATCCTGATCGGACTGGCGGAACTGGCGACCACGGTCGGTGCCGGCGTCCGGGACCGCAGCCGCGATCTGCTCGCCCTCCGGGCCGTCGGACTGACTCCCCGTCAGATTACCGCCGTCATCGTCTCCGCCACCGCCTTCGTCACCCTGGCCGCCGCACTGGCCGGTACGGGACTGGGCGTCCTCGTCTCCCAGTGGCTGATCAATCTCCAGGGCAGCACCAGCGGCTGGGGGACCGGTATCGCCCAGCGCCCCGCCGTCGCCGTGCTGCTGCTGGTCATCGCCGTCGCGGTGGTCATCGCTGGGGCGGCTGCGGCCCTGCCTGCGGCCCGCGCGGCGCGGCGGCGCCTGGCGGACTCGGCTGCTGATCTGCTCTAGCTGTGGGAGGGCAGGACGTTGGTTACGCCTTCGCGTAGCTGGGATGCCGGCGGCTGCCCTTGTGCCCCGCCGTGGGGTCGGTGGTAGTGGTAGTGGATGTTCCAGACTCCGAGGGCCCGTCGACAGCGGAGTGCAGGTAGACGTAGCCGCCGCGCTTACTCTTGTTTTTGTGTCGTGCGACCTCACGGGCGCGGTCGCTGTTCTTGCCATGGACGCGCCAGCCGCCGCCGTCCGGGATGCGGCCAACCTTCTTCACATCGACGTGGATCATGTGCCCGTGGGCCGTGCCGCGGATCTTCCGTCAGCTGAACTCGGCCGCATGGTCGACGGCCCACCTCGCGAAGGTGCCGGCCGGTCGGCCAGTGAGGCGCTCAATGTGATCGGTGGTGTGGCTTGACTCTGGCCGGCGCATCGAGGCGGCGATCAGCGCTTCCACCAGCCGCTCGGGACGTCCGTCTGTGAGCATCCGTGACCGTGCGAGGTCAGCGGTGACCGCTTGGAAGCGCAGACGGCGCCGGAGCGCGGCACCAAGGAGAGCGACCTGGTCGGTGCGACTTAGTACCTCGGGGCCCGTCAACAGGTGCGGTTCGTAATCCAGTGGGTTGTGCTGCGCGAGCAATACGGCTACGGCCGCATCAGCGACATCGCGCTCGTCGACGACGGCTGTGCGAGCCATGTCCGGGCCTGACACCACGTCGCCCGCCCGTAGCTGCGGCGCCCAGCCCCGCGCGTTGGACGCCAATGTGTCGCTACGTAGTACCAGGGGGCGCAGACCAGCATTGCGGAGCAGGGCTTCCATGTCCGCGTGCACCTGAACGATGGGATCACTCTGGCGGGCGGCTTCGTCGTCTATGGCTGTCGAGGACAGGTAGACGACACGGGGGGCCGCTGCGACGAGTTCCGTAACCAGGTCGTGGGCAGGGGCCGAATCGAGCAGTGGCCAGATCAGAAAGACGGCGTTGATGCCCACGAGTGCCGCGCGCACGGCAGCGGCGTCTGTGAGGTCGCCGACCGCCCACTCGACTCCGGGGCGCGGACCAGTCTGATCGCGCACAAGGCATCGTACGAGCGCACCGTGTGCTTGGAGACGGTCGACGACCTCACGGCCGAGGTTGCCGGCTGCGCCGGTGACCAGGATTGATGAACGGCAAGGGGTGCCCCTGGGGCCAGTGGTATCAGGCATGATCGAGACGCTAAGGGTTCAGGTCGACATGAAGGCAAGGCGCGATTGGTGAAGACGATCGGAGAAGTAGCCGCAGAACTCGGAATCGAAGCCCACGTGTTGCGGCACTGGGAAAATGTTGGGGCACTCACCGTGCGTCGCGATGGAAATGGCTACCGCGTCTACGACGACAGGGCTGTGGAACAGGCACGCACGGTCCTGAAACTGCGGCGTGTTGGTCTCTCGTTGCCCGAGGCCACCGCCGCCATGGCGCCGAAGAAGTCGGCGGCGCAGGCGATCGTGAGGGCCAAGATCGCTGAACTTGAAGGTGAAGTCATACAGAGGCAGGAGGCGATTGCCTTCCTGCAACACACCGCTGAGTGTCGGCATCGATATCTCGATGAATGCCCAGATTGCGCGACTTTCGTCCGTGAAGCCTGAGCCACCCACCCACTGGCAAGCTCAAGCGCCGAGTGGCCCACCTTTGGCTTTTCCTCACGGCGCAGCAGCAACGTGGGGCCTGCTCTGCCGTCACCAACGTCATGTCCCGCAACATCTAGCTCCGGAAGCAGTGTCCGCAGGTGTCGGTGCCTGATCCTGGATGCCCGGCCGCCGGTGGGCGGCGCCCGGACGGCACGCCCCCGAGCACGGCAGAGACCCCCGGCCGGAATCCGGTCGGGGGTCTCTCGGGCACCGTGCGGGTGCGGCGGACGGACCGCGGTGGGGGGACGAGACCGGGGGAGTGCCGGCCGGATCCCCGAGCCCGTTACTGCGCCGCGCCGAAGTCCTGCGTCCAGTAGTCGCCGGGCTGGGCGTGGCCGACGCCGATCTCCTTGAAGGAGCAGTCGAGGATGTTGCGCTTGTGGCCGGGGCTGGTCATCCAGCCCTGCATCACGCTCTCGGGGGAGCTGTAGCCGTAGGCGACGTTCTCGCCGTAGGCGCTCCAGCTGTAACCGGCCTTGGTGATCCGGTCGCCCGGAGACGAGCCGTCGGAACCCGTGTGGGACATGTTCTTGTGGTCGGCCATGTCCTGGCTGTGATCCTGAGCGGCCTTCGTCAGCTTTGCGTTCACGGTCAGCGGGGAGCATCCGGCCTTGCTGCGCTCGGCATTGACGAGTTTCACCACCTGGGCCGTGGCTCCGGACGCCGGGGCGCTGGATGCCGAAGCACTCGGGGAGGGGGCGGCCGCCTTCGAGGCGCCCGCAGTCGGCTTGCCGCTCCAGTTGTGCTTGCCCGACCAGTGATGGTGGTAACCCGCACTCTGCCAGTGACCGTAGTGCCGGCCGCCCGCTTGCCCGGGCTCGTTCCAACAGGCCATGGCCGCGGAGGGCACAGCCACGGCGCCGATGGCGAATGCGGCGACGGTTATCTTCCGGTAGCGCCGCGTTCTGCGATGTTTCGTCATGCGTGACCTCACTCGGTAATGGCTTCAGCGCCCTCCTGACGCGGGCGAGCTCGGCGCAATCCCGCGCCTGAACTGCGGAGACGCCGTGCGGTTCGCATTCTTGGGAAGCCGTGTACGCAAGGCAACAAAGGCCACGTACTACCGCGCTTCGTAGTGCCGCACGACTCTTGCCATAGGTATGCGGGCGTGCTGGTCCGGCTCCCGGCGGCACCGGCAATTCCTGTTGTCCCGTCAGAAGTCGTTATGCATGCGATACGCGAGCACATATCCCGCGCGGGTCGAATGCCGCCGCACCCGGTGCGAGATATGCATAGGCCAAGACGGACAAATCTCTTATGTCGTCGAGGGCTTTCTACTACTCGGCTTAGTAAGGGTGTAGACGCGCTATGACGGATGTCACGGAACCGTGGAATTCGGGTTGGCGTCAGTGGTGCTTGTGAGGGCGGCGCAATGTCGGAACTGCCTGCAATTCACCGCCGGTGCCGTTTATATTGACGTATCTGGCGTCGGTTCCGGTGTGGACTTCAATGCGGCTTCCGGCCATCGGGGTCGCGTCGCACGGGCAGGAGCGAGTGCGGCCGCTCCTGCCCGGGATCCGTTCGGTCAGCCCGCCCCGTGGCCGGAGCACCCGGCCGGGGTCGTCGCCGCACGCTGGGAGTACTTCCACTCCGGGTCGAGCAGCTCGGTCTTGAGCTGCTGCGCCGCGGCCGGGCTCTCGACGATGTAGCCGAAGTCCTGCAGCCAGGCCGGGTAGAGGTTCTTGGAACCGATGTAGAACGCCGAGTCGTCCACCGAGACCAGCTTGTGGTGCAGTGCGTACGGCTTGCCGTCGCCCCAGGTGCGACTGTCGGAGCTGCGGAACGAGGCGAGTTGCAGATTGCTGCACATCGCCCGCGACGCCTTCTCGTTGTCGCCGGTGCGCGCCAGGAGACGCTTGCGGAGGGTGTCGCTGATCTCGTCCAGGGACTTGATCTGCGAGTAGCCCCCGCTGCCGACGGCGCCGCGGTTGGCGGGATCGCTGACGACGATGCGGACCTTCACCCCGGCGGCCAGCTTGGCCGCGAGCGTGTCATAGGTCCGGATGTCATAGCGCGGCAACGGCGGGCAGGTGGCGTTCAGGTCCTGCTGCGAGATCTCGACGTGGCTGCGCGCGCTCGCGATGAGCGAACGCAGCGCGTTCTCCTCGGGGTTGACCGTGTCGTAGTCGCGGTCCGCGTTGGTGTTGTCGTGCAGCCCCACGGTGCACTTGGTGTCCGGGGCCGTGGGCAGGTCCGGGTGGTACCCCGAGGAGGGGTCGGATTCCTTGATGCCCACGCCGAGACCGCCGACCGCGAGGACCGGGACGTCGCCGACGGGCGCGGCCGGGGCGGAGTCCTCGTCCTTCTCCAGCGACGGCGTGCAGGACGCGCCGTTCGACGTGGCGAGCCAGACCTTGGCCGGGTTGGACGAATTCTGGCAGGTCCAGCCCCACAGCGTGTCGAGGTACTTCCCCGCGGACCGGGCGGCCGGCCCGGTGAGGGCCATGTCCACATCCGACACCGGGTGGGTGGTGTCGAGGTAGTCGTCCTTCCAGCCGTTGATCCCGCCCGTGACGGCCGTCGTCCCGTCGACCACCAGGAGCTTGGAGTGGTTCCAGGAGAGGGACGTCTTCGACGTGGTCATCGACGCGACGTTCAGCGTGACGTTCTTGGCCGCCGTGCCGAGCTTGCCGATCAGTTCGTCCCGGTAGCGGGAGGGGACCACATTGAGGTGATAGAGCGGTGCGGCACCGACCAGGATGCGCACCCGGGGAGAGTGCCCCGCCGCGACGGACTCCTTGAGGCCGGCGACGATGGCGTCCTCGAACCCGCCGTTGGGAAAGGGCGCCAGCGAGGAGATGTCCACGGTGCGCTTCGCGTCGGCGATGTTGCGGGTCATCTTGTCGAGCAGCCGCCGGGATCCCGTGCGGTCCTTGCAGGCCGGGTCGCCCCAGCAGCCAGGTGTCTGCAGCAGCCAGCCGGAGGGGTCGTCCCCCGGGGCGTCCAGCCGGTTGCCGTTGGTGCGCTGCCACACCGAACCTTCGAGGCCGGGCGAGGTTTCGCGCAGCGACCGCTCGATGGAGTCCAGGTGAGGGGTGGGCGGGGTGTCCGCCGCGTACGCCGATGAGGCCGGTAGCGCCGCGCACACGGTCGTCAGGGCGACGGACGCCGGTATCAGACGTCGGAGACGGTGAGGAGCCAAGAGCTTTCCTTCTTACGGTGACGGGGAGAGCCGGGCCCTGACCAGCTGCCCGGCTCCGGTAGCCACCAGAAGGTATCGGCTCCTTCCGCGTTCCCTCGCGCAGAAGACGATCTTTGCGACAACTCCTGTGGTCGTCACCTCGGCAGTTGAGGGGGCCTCATGAGGGGAAGGGCATTCCGACTGGTGAGGGACCGCCTCCCGAACCGTGTCGGCAGCCGAGCATGACGAAGCGGAAGCCGGGTACCGGGCCAGGACACCGGATCCACCCATCGAGGAGGCCCGTCCACTGATGCCCCGCAACAACCCGACCGGCGAAGACAACTCCCCGCTGCCGCACGATCTGCCGAGCCAGCAGGCCGATGCCGACAGCTCGGTCCCCGACCCGTGGGACCCCGAACTGTCGGAGCACGAGACCGACGGCCCCGACGAAACGATCCCCGACACCGATCAGGCCGGCACCGGGCGGGCCGGCGGCCCCCAGGGCGCGGGCGTCCACCCCGACCAGCCCATCCCGCATGAGCCGGTGGACTGACGGCGCACTGCCTGTCTGGCTGTCCGGCTTCCCCTTCCGTCTCCGGCTGCCCTGAGCATCTCGCTCGGGGCAGCTCGGCGTCTGCCCCCCCGTCACCGGCCCGGCCGACCAGTGCTCTTCTCCTCAGCCGTCTCGTCAGCCGTCCCCTGACTCGACTCCTGAACGTTCGCGAGACGTCCTTCTTGGGGCGGCCAGGTGAGTCCGCCCGACCCGGCACCGTTCTTCCCGCTCCCGTCCGGCACCGCGACGTACATTGCGGCTGGGGCCCGCGCCGGCCCCTCCCACGAGATCGGAATGTGTCATGAACTGCTATGACTGTGTGCCGGACGCCGACGCCGCCGCCGTGGCGATCTGCCGGAACTGCGGCGCCGCCCTGTGCGAGCAGCATGCCTTCTCCGCGCCGCAGACCGTGGTGCGGGTGCACGGTGTCGGCAAGACCACCGCGCCGGCGCTGGCCCGCCGCATCGTGTGCACGGTCTGCCGGGGGGCAACCCAGGACGAATGAGTCCGGCGCCGGTCCGCCGGGTGGCAGGATGCGTGCGGTGACGACCTTTGTGTTGATCCCGGGCGCCGCCTGTGGCTCATGGCACTGGCATCTGCTGGACGCGGAGTTGCGGGCTCGTGGCCATGACGTGGTGAGCGTGGAGCTGCCGTGCGAGGACGATACGGCCGGGCTGGAGGAGTACGCGGACGCGGTGGTGGACGCCCTTGCGGGGCGGCGCCGGCCGACCCTCGTGGCGCACTCCTTCGCCGGCTTCACCGCGCCCTTGGTCTGTGCCCGGGTACCGGTGGATGCGTTGGTCTTGCTGGCGGCGATGGTGCCCGTTCCCGGGGAGACACCGGGGGAGTGGTGGGCGGCGACGCAGCACCCCGACTCCGCGGTCAGACGGGCCGGGCGGGCCGCGCAGCGGGCGGGGGCCGGGACGGGGCAGGGCGAGATGCCGGAATCGGCGGTGCCGGGCTCCGCGGCGGATCCGTTCTTCCAGGATCTGCCGCCGGCGCTGGCGGCACAGGCGGCGGTCCGCTGGCGGCGGCAGTCGGACACCCCCGCCACGCGGCCCTGGCCGATGACGTCCTGGCCGCCCGTGACGACACACTTCCTGTTGTGCCGTCAGGACCGCCTTTTTCCGGCTCCGTTCCTGCGTGCCGTGGTGGCCGACCGCCTGGGCACGGTGCCCGACGAGATGGAGGGCGGGCACTTCCCGATGCTGTCCCGTCCGGCCGAGCTCGCCGACCGGCTGGAACGCTACGGCCGCACAGCGGCGAGGTGACCGGCGGCCCCGCTCGGCTGCCTGACGAGCTGAACGAGGCCGCGGGGCTCAACTCACCTTGGTGGAGCCCGCGTTCGGGTAGGGCAGATGGGCCAGTGCGGCGATCAACGGCACCGGCATGTAAGCCGGCCAGTGGGGCCGAGCGGCCAGGTAGGCGATGTACCCGGCGGACCTGCCGGCCTGGATCTCGTCCAGCGTCTCGGCCTGGTACACCACCCGGCAGCGTCCCGCGGCTTTTTTGGCGCGTTCCCACAGCGCGGGCGCGGGCTTTCGCTCCGCCTCGGTCCGCGGGGTGAAGATCCGGTCCCCGAAGTCGGACCAGGCGAACGGGCGGGTGTCGGCCCAGTCCTTGTCGATCACTTCCTTCAGCTTCGCCGCCCGCGCCGCGTCCGTGGCGCCCCACGAGGGCGGCACGTTGGTGATCAGGCCGACCGGAATGTGGCGGGCACGCAGCGCACGCAGATGCTCGGCGGCTCCCGGCATGTACCGCACGCTCTCGTCCTCGGCCGTGTGCACCAGCGTCTCGCCGAGGTCGAAGTACACCATGACGCATCCTCGTGCGCGTCCTGCGTCCTCGGTGGTGCGCGGTGTACGCGTGGCTGCACTCGCGGTCGGCACGCTTAACGCCGCCAGGCCGCCCAGGGCGAGCAGCAGGAGCCAGCTGGTTCTGCGACCGGATGTTTTCTTCATGGGGGATGGCCTTCCCGTAGGGGGGACATCCGATCGTATATGCGCCATGTGCACGTCACTCGGGGGACTGGCGCAGTCCAGCCAGAGTTTCCGGCCGGTGTGACGGCTGGGCAGGTTCGGGGTAAGGCGAGCGCGGAGGCCACGGGGCCCGCGGGGGACCCGCAGGGCGTCAGGATTCCAGGAGCTTCCGCTTCTCCGCCTCGAATTCGGCGTCGGTGAGCGCCCCTTGAGCCTTCAATTCGGTCAGCTTCTTCAGCTGGGCGATCTTGAGGCTCATGTCGTCGGGGGGATCCGTGTCAGGCGGTCCGGCATCGTTTCCGCCGCCTTGCCTCTCCTGCTCGTAGTCCTGATCACTCACGGGGACACCTCGCTCACTCTCCGGCTCGCACCCTGCCCTGGAGTGCGGCTCCGGGCACATCGGGCCGAATCCGCGGCCCACGGTCTCCATTGCACCGCCCCGCGCAGCCGCCCGCATTTTGGTGGCGCGGCGGACCTGAGGAAAAGGCCCGTGCGTGCGGAGAACCGGGACACTCGACGATAGTGACGGGTCCCCCGAACGGCCGGATGGCCGTATGCCGATTTCCCGGAGCCGGCCGGGGCGGGAGCGCACCGCGGCCTTCTCTATTGCGCAGCCTTCTCTGCTCCGGTGCGGTCAAATGGTCGGACCCGGCGGTGAGATGCGCCGGGAACATACCCGTGGAACCTTGGAAGGGTTCCCAGCGCACCCCGGCAGGTGGCCGGTCGGCAGCTACTCTTCCGCAACGAGGCGAGCCATGACCAAAACCAAATCCGTCACCGGGTGGACGAGGTTTGCCGCAGTGCTGCTGGTATTCGGCGGCGCCATGACGATTCTCGCGGGCATTTCCGCCATCGCCAACGACAGGATTTTCCTCACCACCCGGCACTATCTCTTCTCCTTCGACGTCATCGGCTGGGGCTGGGCCCATCTGATCCTGGGAATCGTCATCCTGCTGGCCGGCCTCTCGCTCTTCAAGGGAGCGACCTGGGCACGCATCGTCGCGGTGATCCTGGCGGGCCTCGGCGCCGTCGCGAATTTCCTCTGGATCCCGCACTACCCGTTCTGGGCCCTCACCCTTCTGGCCATCGACATCGTCATCATCTGGGCGCTGTGCGTGGGCGACCGGCGCGCCCACACCTGACGCCGCGGACGCCGGGCTGACCGGGCGTGCCGCCGCGACCGTCACAAGGCCCTCGACCCTGCCTGACCGGCGCTCTGACCAGGTGTTTCCGAGCAGGTGTTGCTGTGCAGGTTTGGCGGCCCTCCCGCCGCCGCCACGGCCGTCCGGCGCCCGGCGCGGATCTGAGTGGATCTGAGTAGCGGTACTCATGACAGCGCCCACGGCGCGCCGGGACGCTGAAGCGGATGAGTGCGCGTGGCGGGTAGGACCGACCCGGTCCCGTACGGGGCGCTGCGACGGCCGAGAGCCGCCGTATGCGCCGTACGTGGGGACCGCGGTCTGCCCGTTCCCCCCTGGGCGGACCGCGCCGACCCGTACCCCACGTCTTCGAGGCTGATCCATGAAGGCCATGACCGTTCCCCGCACGCTGCCGCCGGCGCTGGCCGCGGCCGTGCTCCTCGCCCTGGCCCTGTCGGGCCTGAGCCCGCACGACCGCCCCACCTGGCTGATGGAGACCTGCTGGGTGATCGTCGGCCTGCCGCTGCTGGTCGTGGTCTGGAGGCGCTTCCCGCTCAGCCCGCTGCTGTGCGCTCTGCTCGCCCTGCACGCGCTGATCCTGATCGTCGGCGGCCACTACACCTACTCCGAGGTTCCGCTGGGCCACTGGCTGCAGGACGCCCTGGACCTCTCCCGCAATCCGTACGACCGCATCGGGCATCTGGCCCAGGGCTTTGTGCCCGCCATCCTGGTACGCGAGCTGCTGGTCCGTACCTCCCCCTTGCGCGGCAGCGCCTGGCTGGCTCCGCTGACCGTCTGCGCATGCCTGGCGTTCAGCGCGTTCTTCGAGCTGATCGAGTGGTGGACGGCGCTGGTGCGCGGGGCCGCGGCCGATGCCTTCCTCGCCACGCAGGGGGACCGCTGGGACACCCAGTGGGACATGGCCTGCGCTCTCCTCGGAGCGGTCGTCTCGCTCCTGCTCCTCAGCCGCCTCCACGACCGTCAGCTCGCTCGCTACGGCATCGTGCGGGCGCCGACCGCCTGACGGCCGGGTCGCCGGCGGCGCCACCGCAGTGCGGCGGCGGGCATCCGCCGGCCGGGCCGCCCCGGCCCGGCCGCTCGTCGGAGGGAGTCCACGCGCTCAGACCCGGGCGGAGAACGGGCAGGCCCAGTCGGACGGCTTGGGCCGGCCCGAGTAGCGGCGGGCCTCGGAGAGCTTCTCGTACTCCAGGAGGTTGGGGTTGATGTCGCCCTGCAGCAGGATGTCCTGCTTGCGTATCTTCTCCTGCAGCCGGTCCCACAGGCCGGCGGCCTTTATCCGGTTGAACTGGTCGTGCGAGTTGAAGGCCAGCATCGGGAAGGGTGGGCGGCGGCCGATGCGGCGGTGGGTTTCGTGCAGCCCGATCACGAAGAACGGGTGGCCGGCGACGCTGTACGCGAACGCACCCGACGACGGGTCGGGGTCGTACCCCTCGGCCCAGGCGTGCGAGCGGCTGTCATGGTCGTGCACCGCCTGCAGGTGCTGCCACAGCAGCTGCTCGAACTCGGTCTCCTCCAGTTGCAGCGGACCCGAGAACGTGGCCACGAAGCTGGTGAAGGGTTTGGCGTCCCAGTCCACCGTCTCCACATACGTCTGCAGATCGGCCGCCATCTGCTCGGCCGCCGCATCATCCCCGAACCAGGTGTAATGGCGGTGCGTGATGCCCCCCTGTCGCCAGGCCGAACGGCCCGCGAGACAGGCAAAGGAATCGCCGAGCAGGAACTGCCCGACTTCGGTGGCGGCGGTGGCGGCCGAGGTGGCGATGGCGTCAACCGTCATGTTCGTGACCTTCGGTGAGGGGGGCATTACCCGAGGTGGGGCCCGGTTGGGAGTAGGACCCTGGCAGTCAAGATCGGTCGAGGCCGGTTCGTCAAGATACTTCCGGAGAGCCCCTTCGAAGTACCCCCGCCGACAGCGTCAGGACCGCGGCTGCGGCGGTCTGATCGCTGCCGGTCCCGCCACGCTCCGTGCCCGCCCACGCGGCTGCCGGGGCCCGCACGCCCCGGACACCGGTCGGCCGGTCCGAGCCCTGCGCCGGCGGCTCGGACGGGCGGCTGATCCGTCCCGTCCGCCTGCTGCGGCGGGCCGGGGGCGGCCCGCGGGCGGCTGCGCGGCAGACGGGATCGAGGAAGGCGGGTCAGACTGAGGCGGGCGCGGCTTCCTCAGAGGCGTCCACGGCATCCTTCGCCTTGGTCCCGGTACCGGCCGGGGCAGCGGGGGCGGGGCGGGAGTAGAAGACGCTCCGTCCCTGCTTGCTGCGGTGCGCCAGCCCCTTGGCGACGAGCGAGGTCTCCAGGGTGTTGCGCACGGCGGTCTCCGGAGCGCCGTGGTCCGGGTGCTCCTGCGCCAGCAGCTTGGTCATTTCCGCCACTGTGCGCGGCTGCTCGTCGAGCAGCGCGAGCACGCGGTCGGCGCGAGTGGAGTTCTTCTGCCGTGCCTTGACCCGGGCCGTTGTGGCCTTCCGGGTCTTCTTCGTGCCTCCCGCAACCTTGGCCGGGGGTTTCTTCGCGCTTCGCGCCGCCTTGGCGGGGGCCTTCTTCGCCGCCTTCTTCGCCGGCTTCGCCTTCGGCGCGGTGGTGTCCGACCGTCGCGCCGCGGGCACCGTCACCGGAGGCGCCACCTCGGCGTCGGACTCCGCGGGCTGCGGCGCTACGGGTTCCTCCGGTGCCTGAGTTCCGAGGTGCAGCTGGATGTCCTCCAGCTTCGACCTGAGCTTCTGCAGCTCGTCGATTTCGAGTGTGATGCGCTCCAGCTTGGCAGCCACCTGTGCAGCGAACTCCGAGTCTGACATGACAACAGCCTGCTCTCTCTCGCCTGATCGATCTGCGGTTGGCTGGATGTTACTCATCTCTCTCCGCAATTAACCCAAGGTCTCTTGTTCTTGCCCTGGGGGTGCTTGGTCGATGAGAGTAATGTTGTCGCCGAACCTGCCTTTCCGTGCGGGGAGTTGGGCTCTTCTCCAGACTGTCTGAGCAGGGAAGAAAAGAGTCTGTAATGAGCCATCCGAGAGATGGCCGGGGCCCCGCGGCCGTCGCGCCACAGAACTGAACTGCACCCGTTTTTCACTCCTTTGAGGCTTTTGATCGAAGGATCGGCATGGTCTTGTTCGGTGTCATGGGATCGTTCGGTGTCGGTGTTGGTGTGGGGCCTTTCCGTTGGTGTGGGTGTCGGTGCGGAGGGGCGTCGCGGGAGCGGACCAGGGTGTGGGGCTTGTGCTGTACGGCATGACGTCGGCCTGCGACAACAGTGCCCCTCCATATGACGTCGGCCTGCGAAAACAGTTCCCCTTCCGTTCCTCGAAATGACCGGGTCCACAGACCTCGCCCCACCTTCGCCGAGCACCCCGCGCAACCCCCCGAATGGCCCAGCATCACCTGCGCCGCACCGGGATCGGCAGTAGACAGAGGCGACGGGTATGACGAGGCACCGGCAGCGGGAGGAGTGGCTCGGGATGCATGTCGTCGTCGATCTCAATCGCTGTCAGGGCTATGCGCAGTGCGCGTTCCTCGCTCCCCGCGTGTTCACGATGCACGGCGAGGAGAGTCTGCTGTACACCCCGGTTGCTTCGGAGGACCAGCGGGAACGGGTGCAGCGGGCCGTGGCCGCATGTCCGGTGCAGGCGATCCTCGTGGGCGAGGAGGCGGGCGCCGGTGCTCGGTGAACCACGCGACGGCCGGATCGTCATCGTCGGCGCGTCGCTCACCGGTCTGCGGGCGGCCGAGACGCTGCGTGCGGAGGGTTTCACCGGCTCGCTGACCCTGATCGGGGAGGAGGAACATCCCCCGTACGACAGGCCGCCGTTGTCCAAACAGGTCTTGCTCGGGAAGGTACCCGCGGCCGAGACCGGGCTGCCGCAGCGCCGTCGGCTCGACGCACACTGGAGGCTCGGTGTGCGTGCGGCCGGGCTCGACCCGGTCGGGAAACGGGTGCTCCTCGCCGATGGTGCGGACGTGCCCTTCGACCGGCTGCTGATTGCCACCGGAACCCGTTCCCGGCCCTGGCCGAACCCGGACGAGGCCGCCATGGACGGGGTGTTCACCCTGCGCACCAGGGAGGACGCGGCCGGACTCGCCGCGCGTCTGGATGCCGGGCCGCGCCGGGTGCTGGTCGTCGGTGCCGGGTTCACCGGCTCGGAGATCGCGTCCGCCTGCCGGGAGCGCGGACTCGATGTGACGGTTGCGGAGCGAGGGCCGGCGCCTCTGGTCGGCGCGCTCGGCGGGGCGTTGGGCGAGCTCGCGGCGAAGCTCCAGCGTGCGCACGGGGTCGACCTGCGCTGCGGGGTGACGGTCACCGCCCTGGAGGGCAACGGCCGGCTCACCGGCGCCCAGTTCTCCGACGGGACGAGGATCGACGCCGACATCGCCGTGATCGCTCTCGGTGCGGTCCGCAACACCGAGTGGCTCGCCGAATCGGGGCTCGCCGCGGGCCCGCGGGGAGTGACCTGCGACGCGGGGTGCCGCGCCTTCGACATGTACGGAATCGTCACCGACGACATCTTCGCCGCCGGTGATGTGGCCCGGTTCCCGCACCCGCTGTTCGAGTATCAGCTGCTGTCCCTGGAGCACTGGGGCAACGCCGTTGCGCAAGCCGAGGTGGCGGCGCACAACATGGTCAACCCCGGACCGCGCAGGCGCCCGCACCTGACGGTACCGGCGTTCTGGTCCAGCCAGTTCGGCCTCAACATCAAGTCCGTCGGGGTGCCCACGTTCTCCGACCAGGTGGTCATCGCCCAGGGCTCGCTCAAGGACGCCCGGCTGGTCGCCGTCTACGGCTATCGGGGGCGGGTCACCGCGGCCGTGAGCGTGAACCAGGCCCGGTCGCTGGAGTATTACCAGCACCTGATCGAGACGGCGGCGCCGTTCCCGCCCGCCCCGGGTGCCGCCGACCAGAGAGAGTCCCCGGTGGCCATCCCCTCCGACGTACCGGACCCCAAGGTGCTCTCGCACGGTCCGACCGTCGCCCTGACCGGCCACCTGCCGGACCGGCGTCTGACCGTGGTGCAGCCGGCCCGCTGAGACCACCGCCACTCCCTAGCGATGAGGAGCCCCCGCCCATGGCTGCGGACACCCTGTTCCAGCGGATCACCGATTACGCGCACCGTGCCGACCCCTATCCGCTCTACGCCGAACTCCGCGAGAACGGGGTGGCGCGGCAGGACGACGGCAGCTATCTGGTCGGGACGTACCACGAGATCGCAGCGCTGCTCCACGACCCCCGGATCAGTTCGGACCGGCGCCATCGCACCGCACCCGACGAGACCGCGGGCGCGGAGGAGGCGCTGCCGCCGTCCTTCATCGGACTCGACGACCCCGAGCACCACCGGCTGCGCGGCCTGGCGATGCGCTCCTTCGGCCCGCCCCACACACCGGACCGGATCGACGGCATGCACGAGGAGATCACCCGCATCGCGCAGGACCTCATCGCCGACTTCCAGGGCAAGGAACGGATCGATGTCGTCGATGATTTCGCCTATCCGCTTCCCGTCACCGTGATCTGCCGGCTGCTGGGCGTACCGACCGAGGACGAGCCGCGGTTCCGTCTGTGGTCGGACGCGATCGTTGCCGGTTTCGACCCCACCCCCGGGGAGGACCCCGTGGAGCGGCAGCGTGCCGGCACGGAGGCCCGGAAGGCGATGGGGCTGTATCTGGGCGAGCTCGCCGAGCGGCGCCGCGGCCACCCCTCCGACGACATGCTCTCCGCCTTCGTCAACGACGCGGGCCCCGGCGGGCAGCTCACCCCGCTGGAGACCATGACCACCGCCGTCCTGCTGCTCATCGCCGGCCACGAGACGACCGTCAACCTGATCACCAACGGTATGCTCACCCTGCTGCGCCACCCCGACGCGCTGGAGCGCCTGCGCAGCGAACCGGCGTTGATGCCCCTGGCGGTAGAGGAGCTGCTGCGCTTCGAGCCACCCGTCCAGATGCTGCCGCAGCGCACCCCGCTGGCCGACGTCGAGGTCGCGGGCATCACGGTTCCCCGGGGTTCCCCCCTCATACTGATGCTCGCCTCCGGCAATCGCGACCCCCGGCGGTTCTCCGACCCGGACCGCTTCGACCCCGCGCGCGAGGACAACCAGCACCTCGGCTTCGGCAGTGGGGTGCACAGCTGCTTCGGCGCGCCGCTGGCCCGTCTGGAGACGCAGATCGCGCTGCATGAGCTCCTCCAGCACCTCGACACTCCCCGCCTGGTCGAGGACCCGCCTGAGTACCGGCGCAGCCCCGTACTGCGCGGCCCGCGGCATCTGTTCATCGAGCGCGGCGGGGTGTGAGCGGGCGGTAACCGGAGCACTGGCGCGCTGCTGCGCCGGGTGGTGTTGCGCGGTCCGGGCCGAGGCCGAGGTATCCCGGGCCGCGCCACCACCACCTCAGCTCGGCTGCTCCTTGCTCCCGCCGCCGCCACCGCTACGCCAGTTGGTCGACCGACTCGCGACGCTGCCGTCATCGACGTGCAGCTTGGCGTCGGCGATCTCAGCCGCGAACGTGGCAGTGATGTGGGCGGCAACCGCCTGACGGGCCGCCAGGGACGTCGTGTCGTCGATGTTCGTACTGCTGTTGTCGACGCCGCGCAGGTACGCCCCGCCGAATACCCAGTCGCGGTGGTCGACCTTCGGGTGGAGGTCGATCAGGCAGGTGATGTCGCCCTTCGTGGCGCGGATCGCCTTCTTGGTGAAACTCTTGCGCTCCTCCCAGGCCCACTGCCAGGAGTGCACGTCCGTGGCGATGGCCTCGAACGCGGCGACGGTGCGATCGGTCGGAGAAGTAGCTGTCGACACGGTGGCTCCCCCTACGGGGGCATTCCACTAGGACCGGGCTTTCCGGTCTGTACCCCCGGATTTCAGTTTGCTGCTGGGTGGATGCCCGCGCTACCGATTCGACTTCTTCCGCACGGCGGCACCGAGGGCTCACACACGTACTGAGCCGGCGCGGATGCGGTGCAGGCACCCGCCGGCGTGAGCCGGCGCCAGGCGAGGCGGCGCCGGGGGTGAGGCGGCGCGGCCGGCCCGGGTGCCGCTGTACCTGCGGGGCCGGATCAGGGCCTGGGCAGTCCGGGCCCCGCGCAGTGCACATCGGTGCGCGGCACCCTGCCGTCGACCAGATAGGCCGCGGCCGCACCGTCCACACAGCTGTTGCCCCGACTGGCGAACACCCCGTGGGAGTAGTCGTCGTGCAGGGTGACAAGGCGTGAACCGGGGAGCCGCCGCTGTAGTGCCCGGGCCCCTTCGATGGGGGTGACGGGGTCGTGCGCGGAGGCGATCAGCAGGACGGGTGGGGCCTGGGGGCTGCCGAGCGGTGTGGGGTGTGCGGGCCGGTGGTGCCAGTACGCGCACACCGAGGCCTCCATCCCGGTGAGCACCGGCTGCGGGTCGAGTCGCCGCATCCGCCGGATGTCGGCCAGGACGCGGGACGGCGCGGGCGCCGGTCCGTCAGCGCACTTGACGGTGCGGTTGGCGGCTTCATACGTCCGTGACGCGGCGCCGTCGAAGGGCTCTGCCGGGCGCAGCGGCCCGACGGTGCCGTCGCGCAGGTAGCTGCGCAGGCCGTCGGCGAGGCCCGCCCAGCGCTCGGTGCGGCCCAGTGCCCGGTACACGGTGCGGTCGAACTCCGCGGGGCCGAAGCCGTTCACGGGGTGCCGCGCAAGCCCGTCACGCACCCGCTGGTACGCGGCGCGCACCGCCGCCCCGTCGGCGCCGAGCCCGAAACGCTGCGCAGAGCGGGCAGCCCACGCGAAGAACACCTCCCGCTGGCGCACCAACGCCTTGCTCTGGCGGAGATCGAAGTCGTACCACCCCCAGGGCCCGACGACGCTGTCCAGCACCATCCGGCCGACCCGGTGGGGGTACTGGGCGGCGTACGCGGCCCCGAGGTAGCTGCCGTACGAGACGCCGAGGAAGCCGATGCGGCGCTCGCCGAGCGCGGCCCGTATGGCGTCCATGTCGCGGGCGGTCTCCGTGGTCGACAGATGCGGCAGGGCGTCCTTGACGCCCCGGGCGCAGTCGTCCGCGGTCCCCCGCAGCCCGTCGAGATACGCCTTCTCGGCCGTCCGTCCCACCGGCACCGGATCAGGCCCCGGGCTGTCGAAGAGACCGCCCATCGGTCCGCAGTCCGCGGGTGTGCTGTGGCCGGTGCCGCGCGGATCGAAGCCGATCACGTCGTACGAACGGCGCACCTGCTCGGGCAGTTTGGCGCGCTTGGTCACGGCGTAGGCCAGGCCGGGGCCGCCGGGCCCGCCCGGGTTGACCAGCAGGACGCCGCGCCGTTCGGACGCCGGTCCGGAGGCGCGGACGCGGGATATGGCGAGGCGGAGCTGCTTGCCGTCCGGGTGGCTGCGGTCCAACGGGACGTGCAGAGCGGCGCATTCGACGCGGTCGGGGGCGGGCGGGTCCGGTACGGAGGCCGGGCAGGCACCGAAGTGGAGGGCGGGGGCCGGGGGAGCGGCGTGCACCGGGGCGGCCGGGAGGGCGGCGGCGGTGACCGCGAGGGCGCAGAGCAGGCCCGTGCGGCGTGGGGCAGATATCACGGATCTCGCAATCGGAGAGCGGCGGAGGGAGGAGGCTGTGCAGGTTGGTGTTGAAAATGATTATCGTTTACAGTGTGGCTCGGTCAAGCCCGATGGTCCTCACCGGGGCTCCGCCGCCCCCTGGGGACGTGCCACCACCACGCCCCAACACCGCCCGCGACGAAGGGAAACCGTGGCTCATCTGCTGATGGTCGAAAGCTGGGTCGGCGCGATGAGCAGGCTGCTCCCGCGTGCGATCCGGGAAGCCGGACACGAGTTCACCTTCCTCACCCGCGATCTGCACCACTACCTGCGCACCGCGCCCGAGGGCACCGCCCACCCGCTGCTCGGCGCCCGTCATGTGCTGACCGCCGACACCAACGACCTCGAAACTCTGTTGCCGTACGTCGAGGGGCTGCACCCCGCGCTCGGCTTCGACGGGGTGCTCACGTCCTGCGACTACTACCTCCCGACGGCCGCGCGGATCGCCGGCCGTCTCCACCTGCCCGGCCCGGCACCCGCGGCGGTCGAGAACGCCTGCCGCAAGGACGCGACCCGGCGGCTGCTCGCCGCCGCAGGGCTGCCCGGCCTCCGCTTCGCGGTCTGCGCGGACCGGTACGCGGCCGCCGTCGCCGCGGTGGAGATCGGCTATCCGCTGGTGCTCAAGCCCGTCGACCTGTGCGCGGGCATGTTCGTGCGGCGTATCGACGACGAAGCGGAGCTGGTCGCCGCCTGCCGCGCGCTCGACGACTTCCCCGTCAACGCGCGCGGCCAGCGCCGGGCACCCGTGTTCCTCCTCGAAGAGCTGCTGCACGGTCCCGAAGTCAGCGTCGAGACCGTGACGTTCGACGGCCATACCCAGGTGATCGGGGTGACCGACAAGAGCGTCGGCGGTGCACCGGCCTTCGTCGAGACCGGCCATATGTTCCCCGCCGAGATCCCGGCGGACGACGCGGCAGCGGCCGGGGAGACCGCCCGCCGGGCGATCGCGGCGCTCGGGCTCGACGGCGTCGTGGCCCACACCGAGATCAAGCTGACGCCCGACGGGCCGCGCCTGGTCGAGGTCAACCCGCGGCCCGCCGGCAACCGCATCACCGAACTCGTCCGCCATGTCACCGGCATCGACCTCGCCGCCGCCGCGGTCGACGTGGCGCTGGGGCAGCGGCCCGATCTGCGGGCCCGGGACACCGGGCTGCGCAGCGCCGCGATCGGCTTCCTCGTGCCGCGGACCGCGGGTGTGCTGGCGGGGATCGACGGCGGCGACCTCGTGCGTCAGGCGCCGGACGTGCTCGAACTCCACCTCGCCGAGCCCGGCCAGGCCGTCAAGGAGACCGGCAGCAACAACGCGTACCTGGGACACGTCATGGCCGGTGATGCCGACGGCACGGCCGCCCGCCGCCGGGTCGAGGCGCTGCTGTCCGGGCTGCGCCCGCAGGTGGTGAACCGATGAACACGGCACTCACCCGCACCCCCGCCGTCACCACCCCGGCGCCGGCCGCCTCGTACGACGACCTGGTGACCCGGGTCCTCGACGGCGAGTTCGGGCCCGACCCGCGGACCCGGCGGATCGCCGCGGCCTTCAGCACCCGGCAGGCCGTACGCCACGAGGGCCGCAGCGGTGGCTACCGCAACGAAGTGCTGAGCCTGCGGCTGGACGCGGCGGTCGGCTCCTGCGCCGTGGAACCCGGCGCGCTGCCGGACGCCGCGGTCGAGGACTGTGTGGGCGCCGACATCGCCCGCCTCCTGGAACACCCGCTGCGCCCGGTGCGGGTGGCCGCGCTGGACGCGTACTTGATGCAGGTGCTGCCGCACACCCCGGCGCACGGGGCGCGGCCCTGGTCGCTGCCGGCCGGATCGTCGCTGCGGAAGTCGCGGGCCAGGGCGCGGGCCGTCACCGGGCTGCTCGACACCCCGCCCGGCACGCGGGTGCTGGTGATCGGAGTGGTCAACTCGCTGCTGGAGGCGCTGCGGACCCGCGGCATGTCGTACGTGCCCTGCGACCTCAAGGGCGGCACGACCGAGTGGGGCGAGGCCGTACGCACCGATGCGCTCGCCGAACTGGAGCGCTGCGACGCGGTGCTCGCCTCCGGGATGACCCTGGGCAACGGCAGTTTCGAGCCGCTGCGGGAACACGCACTGCGGCACGGCAAGCCCCTGGTGATGTTCGCGCAGACCGGGAGTGCGGTGCTGCCGCGCTTCCTCGGCTCCGGGGTGAGCGCCGTATGTGCCGAGCCCTACCCGTTCTTCTGGCTCGACGGCGGGCCGGGCAGCATCCACCGCTACCGCGCCCAGGCACCCGGAGCCGCCCGGTGACCACGGCCCTCCTTCGCCCCACCGGCAACCGGGAGCTGCTCGGCCTGCTCGGCCGCACCCCGCTCGCCCGCGTCACCACCGACCTGCCCTGCCCGCACCCCGGCTTCTGGGCCAAGCTCGAAGGGCTCGGCGCGGGCGGCATGAAGGCGCGCGCCGCGGTGTCCATGCTGCTCGGCGCCAGGGAACGCGGCGAACTGCCGCCCGGCGCCCCCGTGGTGGAGTCCACCTCCGGCACCCTCGGCATCGGACTGGCCTTCGCGGGCCAGGCGCTGGGCCATCCGGTCGTGCTGGTCGGCGACACCGAGCTGGAGCCGTCGATGCGCCGCCTGCTGCGGACCTACGGCGTCCGCCTCGAACTGGTCGACCGGCCGGCGGCCGAGGGCGGCTGGCAGGCGGCCCGGCTGGCCCGGCTGCGCCGGCTGCTCGCCGAGCTGCCCGGCGCGTACTGGCCCGACCAGTACAACAACCCCGACAACGTGGCCGGTTACGCCTCCCTCGCCGCCGAACTGGCCGCCGCACTGGACCACCTCGACATCCTGGTGTGCAGCGTCGGCACCGGCGGCCACAGCGCGGGCGTCATCGGCCCGCTGCGCCGGCACTGGCCGCACTTGCGGCTGATCGGCGTGGACGCCACCGGCTCGACCATCTTCGGCCAGCCCGCCAGGGCCCGGCTCATGCGGGGCCTGGGCAGCAGCATCCACCCGCGCAACGTCGCCTACGACGCCTTCGACGAGGTGCACTGGGTCGGCCCCGCCGAATCCGCGGACGCCTGCCGCAGACTGGCCACCGGCAACTTCGTCAGCGGCGGCTGGAGCACCGGCGCGGCCGCCCTCGTCGCCGCATGGGCCGCGCGCGTCCACCCCGGAGCCGTGGTCGCCACGGTCTTCCCCGACGGGCCGCAGCGCTACCTCCACAGCGTCTACGACGACGACTTCGCCGCCGCCCACGGCCTGGACCTGACCTGTGCCGCCACCCGCCCCGTCGAAATCCCGCACCCGCGGGCCGCGGAGGCGACGGGGTGGACCCGGTGCGGAACCGTCGCCGACCCACTCGCACCGGGTGGCCCGCTCGCCCCGGGGGACGACGGCCCGCCCGACCCCACCGGCCCGTGCCCGCTCCGCGTGCCCACCGCCACCGCCGCGCCCCGCCCCGACCGCCGAACCACCCGGGAAGAGACACCGTGAAGCTCCGCCACCACACCGTACGACTCCAACTGGCCGAGCCACTGCGGATCTCCCGCTCCACGATGGCCGCCCGCGACGCCGTCTGGCTCGCCGTCGAGCACCAGGGGCACCGCGGCTACGGAGAGGCCGTCACCAGTACGTACTACGGCCTGGACGCCGGCACGATCGGCCGGTGGCTGCAAGACACCGCGGCTGACCTCGCCCGCTGCGTCACCCCCGAGACCGCACTCGGCGCCCTGCGGGCCGGCGAACTGCCCGCGCCCGGTACGCCGCCGGCGGTGACCGCGGCGGTCGAGTCCGCGCTGCTCGACCTCGTCGGCAAGCGCGCCGGCCGCCCCGTCCACCAGCTGCTCGGCACCCCCGAGGCGCCGTGCGCCACCACCGCCCGCACCCTCGGCATCACCTCGCCCCGCGCGGCCGCCGAGCAGGCGGCCCGGCTGGCCCGGCAGGGCTTCTCCGTCCTCAAGGTCAAGGCCGGTGTCCCGGACCCCGACGACGACCTCGACCGCGTCCTGGCGGTCCGCAACGCCGCCCCGCACGCCCGGCTGCTGCTCGACCCCAACGGCGCCTGGACCCCGGCCCTGGCCGAGGTCCTGCTGCCCCGTTACGCCGCACTCGGGGTCGAGGCCGTCGAGCAGCCGCTCGCCCCCGGGGACCCCGAGGCGCTGGCCCGGCTCGCCGAACGGTCACCGCTGCCGGTCATCGCCGACGAGGACGCGGTCGGCGAGGAGGACGCCCGGCGGCTGGCCGGCCGGGTGCACGGCATCAACGTCAAGCTCGCGAAGTGCGGCGGGGCCACCGCGGCGCTGCGCATCGCCGACCTCCTCGCCGGCAGCGGCACCGCGCTGATGCTCGGCTGCCTGACGGCCAGCACGCTCGGCCTCGCACCGGCCGTCCACCTCGCCGACCGCGCCCGCTGGACCGACCTCGACGGCCATCTGCTGCTCGCCCACGACCCCTGGACCGGCATCGGCGGCACGGACGGCACCGTACGCGCCGGCCGGCGACCGGGCCTCGGCGTCCGCCCGGTCCGCCGCTCCCAGCCAGCCGGTGCCCCGGCCCACGGACAGGAGACACCCCAGTGAAGACCTGGCACGAGCTGCGCCGCTTCCCGCTCGCCATCCGCCTGCTGCTGGTCAACCAGTTCGGCGTCAACACCGGCTTCTATCTGCTCATTCCCTACCTTGCGGTGCACCTGGGGGAGGACCTGGGGATGTCCGCCGCGGTCGTCGGCATCGTGCTCGGCGTGCGCAATCTCAGCCAGCAGGGGCTGTTCCTCATCGGCGGCTCGGCGTCCGACCGGCTGGGCGCCCGCGGCGTCATCATCGCCGGCTGCGCGCTGCGGACCGTCGGCTTCGGGCTGTTCGCGCTCGGCGACGGCCTGGCCGTCCTGCTCGCCGCGTCCGTCCTCAGCGGGCTGGCCGGCGCGCTGTTCAACCCCGCCGTACGCGCCTTCCTCGCGCAGCAGGCGGGCAGCCGGCAGGCCGAGGCGTTCGCCCTCTTCAACGTCTTCGCCACCACGGGTGCCCTGGTCGGGCCGCTGCTCGGCAGCGCCCTGCTGCTCGTCGACTTCCGCGTCGCCGCACTCACCGCCGCCGCGCTCTTCGCCCTGCTCACCGTTGCCCAGGCCCTGGTGCTGCCTGCCGGCGAGGTCGCCCCGGCGGCGGGCGGTGTCCTCGCCGACTGGCGCGAGGTGCTCGGCAACCGCGTCTTCCTGGCTTTCGCGCTGGCGATGGTCGGCATGTTCACCCTGCAGAACCAGCTGTACCTGCTGCTGCCCGACGGCGCGCGGCGGGCCACCGGCTGGGACGGCGCGGCCGGCCTGGTCTTCCTCGTCGGCACCCTCGCCAACCTCGCGCTCCAGATGCGCCTCACCCGGGCGCTCAAGGAGCGCGGGGAGCGGGCGCGGTGGATCGGCGCCGGGCTCGTCCTGATGGGCCTGGCCTTCGTCCCGCCGATGGCCGTCGCGGGCCTGGACGCCCCGCCCGGCGGCCCCGGTGACGCCGTGCTGCGGTCCCTTCCGGTGCTGGCCGGCGCGCTGCTGCTCTATCTGGGCGTCATGATCGCCCAGCCGTTCGTGATGGAGCTGATCCCCGCCTTCGGCCGCGCCGAACTCACCGGCACCTACTTCGGATTGTTCTACGTCGTCTCCGGCGTCGCCGCGGCCGTGGGCAACACCGTCGTCGGCTGGGCCATGGACACCGGGTCGCGGATGCGGACGCCCTGGCTGCCATGGGCGTGCTGTCTGGCCTTCGGACTGCTCTCCGCGGCCGGCGTCGCCTGGCTGCACCGGCTGCGGGGGCTGCCGGGGCGGACGACGGGGGAGACGGAGCTGCCCGCACCGGACGGGGCGGCGACGCCCACCGGGGCGGACGGGGCCCCGCCGGCCGAAGTGCCCGCAGCGACCGCGCCGGACGAGGCGACGACAACGGCCGAGCCGGCCCCGGCGACGGAAAGAGCGAGACGATGACCAGCGCCAACCTGCTGACCGACAACCCGGAGCTGTACGAGGCACGCTTCCCCGACGCCGAGCGGCTGGCCGGCCGCTGGGCCGAGGACTGTCTGCGACGACACCGTGCGGGCCGACGCGTCCTGGACCTCGGCTGCGGCACCGGCCGCGACGCCGCGCAGCTGCACCGGGCCGGCCGCCGCGTGGTCGGCGCCGACCTCTCCGCCGCGATGCTGGCGTACGCCCGCACCCACCACCCGGGGCCGGAATACGTACGGGCCGACCTGCGCGGGTTCGACCTCCCGGCCGGCCCCTTCGACGCCGTCGTCTGCCTGGACAGCGCCCTGCTCTACTGCCACACCCACACCGAACTCGACGGCTTCCTCGCCTCTTGCCGACGCGGTCTGGTGCCCGGCGGACTGCTCGTGGCCGAGATGCGCAACGGCGCGTTCTTCCTTGGCCGGACGGAGCTGCTCGACGCCCCGGCCGTACACGCCTTCAGCTGGCAGGGCACCGCCTACACCTCCACCACCACGCTGTCCGTCGACCGCACGGCCCAGCTCCTGCGCCGTATCCGCGTCTGGACCGCCGACGACGGCTCCCCGCCGCACGAGCAGCGCTCCGCATGGCGGTTGCTCTTCCCGCAGGAACTCCACCAGGTGCTCGCTGCGCACGGCTTCCAGGTCCTCGAACTGCACGACGGGCCGGGGCCGCGGACGGTGCCCGCCTGGCAGGAGGGCTCCGTGCCGGGCACGTCCGCCGACGGGGACCGGCTCCACCTCGTCGCCCGGCTGACCGGAAACACCTGACGCCTCCGCACCAACCTTTTCTCCGCCCGCCCATACCAAGGAAACCGCCATGTACGACGGCCCCGCTCCCGACTCCCGCCTCCCCGGCCTGCGCCGCCGCGGCTTCCTCGCCGCCGGTGGCGCCGCCGGCCTCGGCGCCCTCGCCCTCACCGGCTGCACCGGCCCCGCCGCCTCCGATGACGCCGATGGCGGCGGCCGGCCCCGGCGCGGCGGCAGGCTGCGCGCCGCGTTCGCCGGCGGCGGCGCCAACGAGACCCTCGACCCGCACCAGGCCAACCTCTTCGCCGATGTGGCCCGCGCCAAGGCGCTGTTCGACAAGCTCGCCGACTTCGGCGCCGACCTCTCCGCCCGGCCCCGGCTCGCCGCGTCCTGGGAGCCGAACGCCGGCCTCGACCGCTGGACGGTGACACTGCGCAAGGCGTCCTTCCACAACGGCAAGCCGGTCACCGCCCGGGACGTCCTCTACAGCTACCGGCGCATCGCCGACCCCCAAAAGGCCTTCCGTGCCAAGGCCTCGCTGGAGCCCCTAGACCTCACCGCCAGCCGGGCCGTCGACGCGCGCACCGTCGAATTCGTCCTGAAGCGGCCCACCGCCGAATTCCCCAACCTGCTCGCCGCGTTCGGCGCCTACATCGTCCCCGACGGCACCAAGGACTTCACCGAACCGGTCGGCAGCGGCCCCTTCCGCTTCGTGTCCTTCGCCCCCGGACGGTCCGCCGTCTTCCGGTGCCACGACGACTACTGGGACGGCCCGCCCCACCTGGAGCGCCTGGAATTCCTGGTCGCCAACGAGGAGTCCGCGCGGCTCAACGCCCTCCTGGGCGGCCAGGTCGAATACGCCCATGAGCTCACGCCCACGACCGCCCGCGCACACGAGGGCAAGGGGCAGATCGAGATCATTCGGCTGCGCAACAGCGCGATGCAGGCGTTCGCGATGAAGACCGACCGGCCGCCGTTCGACGACCGGCGGGTGCGCGAGGCGTTCTTCCTCCTCGCCGACCGCAAGGAACTGGTCCAGGGCGCGCTCTCCGGGGCCGGCGAGATCGGCAACGACCTGTTCGGGAAGGGATACGAGTACTACGCGGACGACCTGCCGCAACGCGCACCCGACCTCGACCGGGCCCGCCATCTGCTGAAGCAGGCCGGCGCCGACAGGCTCCGGGTCACCCTGGACACCTCGCCCGTCGCCGCCGGATTCACCGAGTCCGCCGCCATCTTCCGCGATCAGGCCGCCAAGGCCGGAGTGCGGGTGAAGGTGGCGATGGGCAGCAAGGACAGCTACTGGCAGGACACCCTCGACTCCGGCACCCTGTGCTGCTACCGCTCCGGCGCGATGCCCCTCGAATCGCACTTCTCCCAGCGGCTGCTGACCGCCTCCACCACCAACGCCACCCACTGGCGGCACAAGGACTTCGACGCGCTCTACCAGCAGGCCCAGTCCACCCGGAACACCAAGGACCGGGCCGCCGTGTACGCGCGCATGCAGCGCCGGCTGTACGCCGAGGGCGGCTTCCTGGTCTGGGGCTTCGCCGACTGGATCCTCGGCACCGCCCGTACCGTCCGCGGGGTGGACCGCCGGGCCCCCGCCAACACGCTCGACTGGGCCCGCTTCGACAAGGTGTGGCTCGCGTGACCGGACTGCGCTCCTGGCTGATCCGCCGGCTGCTGCTCGGTGCCGGGCAGACCGCCGCCGTCGTGCTGCTCGTCTTCGCCCTCACCGAGGCGCTGCCCGGCGACGCCGCCGTGGCGCTCGCCGGCGACCAGCCCGACCCCGCACGGATCGCCGCCATCCGCGAGGCCATGCACCTGGACCGGCCCGCCGCCGAACGCCTCGGCGCGTGGGCGGCCGGGCTGCTCCACGGCGACCTCGGCAACTCACTGATCTCCGGCCGGCCGGTCAGCTCCTACCTCGCCGACGGCTTCGGCCCGACCCTGCTGCTCGCCGCGCTCACCCTGCTGCTGCTCGTCCCCCTCGCCGGCGGCCTCGGTGTCCTGGCCGCCCGGTACGAGGGACGGCTCGTGGACCGCCTCATCAGCGCCGTGACCCTCGGCGTGTACGCGGTACCGGAGTTCGCCTTCGGGGTGCTGCTGGTCACCGTCGTCGCGCTGCACCTGGGGTGGCTGCCGCCGACCGCCGTCGGCTACGGCGGAGACCTGCTCGCCCACCCCGCGGTGCTGGTGCTGCCCGTGCTGGTGCTGCTGTCCCGGCCGGTGTGCTCCCTGGCACGGCTGGTCCGGGCCGGCATGATCGACGCACTGGCCGCGCCCTACATCGCACACGCCCGCCGCTACGGCATCCCCGGCGTCCGCATCCGCTACGCCCATGCCCTGCCCAACGCCCTGGCACCCGCCGCCCAGCAGCTCGCCCGCACGGTCGACTGGCTGCTGTGCGGAGTCATCGTCGTGGAGGCCCTCTTCGTGATCCCCGGACTCGGCACGGTCCTGATGAACGCCGTGGCGGAACGCGATGTCCCCGTCCTCCAGGGCCTGGCCGTCGTCTTCGCCGGCACCGCCGTCGTACTCAACCTCGCCGCGGACACGGTTGTGTTCCGCTGTACGCCCCGCGCCGGGGTGGCGGCGTGAGCCGCCGGGGGACCGGCCGCGCCGGACGCTGGGCCTGTGCCCTCCTCATCCTCGCCGTACCGCTGCTGCTCGCCCTGCTCGGCCCGCTGTTCGCGGGGGAGCCCGGGCCACGCGCCGCCTCCTTCACTGCCGGCGGCGGGCACTGGGCCGGCACCGACTTCGTCGGCCGGGACGTCTGGCGGCAGGTGCTGCTCGGCGGACGCCCGGTGGTCGTGGCCGCGCTCGCCGCGACGGCGCTGGCCTACGCGGTGGCCCTGCCACTGGGCCTGTTCAGCGCGCTGACCCACCGCCGGTGGCTGGACGAGCTGTTGATGCGGCCGCTGGACGTCCTGCTCGCGGTGCCGTCGCTGCTGCTCATCCTGCTGGTGGCGGCGGTCATGCGGCCCGGCGCCGCGGGCATCGCGCTGCTGGTGGCCCTGGTCAACATCCCGGACGCCGCCCGGGCCGTCCGAGCCGCGGCCGCCGAGGCGGCCTCGCGTCCCGTGGTCGAGGCGCTGCGCATGCAGGGCGAGTCCTGGGTGCGCACGGCCCTGGGCTATGTGGGCCGTTCGGCGCTGCGCACCCTGGCGGCCGACGCCGGCGTGCGGCTGACCGGCGTGCTCTACCTGGTGGCCACGGCCGCCTTCCTCGGCGTCGGCGCCGCACCGGACGCCGCCGACTGGGCGGTGATGGTCGACCGCAACCGCACCGGCATGTTCGTCCAGCCCTGGGCCGTCGCGCTGCCCGCCGTGCTGATCGTGGCGCTGACCATGGGCACCAACCTGCTCTTCGACGCCGCCCTCACCGGACGCGGCCGCAGCGCCGGACCGGCACGGGAACCACAGCCCGGCCACACCCCTGCCGACGGCGACGGTACATACCCCGGCCCGAGCCGAATGGAGAAGCCCAACCCGTGACCGTGAACACCGTGCACGAGGCCGCCCGGATCCAGGACCTGCGGGTCGAAGTCGGCGGCCGCGCCCTCGTCGACGGGGTGAGCCTGCGGCTGGCACCCGGCCGGATCACTGCGCTGATCGGTGCCTCCGGCAGCGGCAAGACCACCACCGGACGCGCGCTGCTCGACGAGTACCCGCCCGGCGCCAAGGTGACCGGCGAGGTGCGGGTCCCCGACGCCGTCGTCGGCTATGTCCCCCAGGACCCCGCCACCGTCCTCAACCCCGTCCGGCCGGTCGCCGCCCTCCTCCAGGACATCGCCCGCACCCAGGTACGTCATCTGCCGCGCCGCGCCCGCCGCCCCGCCATCCGGGAGCGGGTGCTGCACGCGCTCGCCCGGGCCCGGATACCCGACGGCGAAACCCTGCTGCACCGCTACCCCCACCAGCTCTCCGGCGGCCAGCAGCAGCGGATGGTCCTCGCCCAGGCCCTGCTGACCGGCGCCAGAACCCTCGTCGCGGACGAACCGACCACCGGCCAGGACGCCCTGACGACGCAGGAGATCGCCCGCCAACTGGCCGCCGTCGCCCGGCAGGACATCGCGGTCCTGCTGCTGAGCCACGACCTGGACGTCGTACGGTGCCTGGCCGACGAGGTCCATGTCCTGCGCGCCGGCCGCATCGTGGAATCCGGCCCACCGGACCAGCTCTGGCACTCCCCGCAGCACTCCTGGACCCGCGCACTCCTCACCCCGGCCGCCCCAGCCGGACCACCGGAAAGCGGGCCCGCCGCCCACAGCGAGGCCACCACGGAGCCCGCCGACGACGAGCGGCGCGACGCGGCCGTGGCCGAGCCCGCCGGGGCCGCCGTCCTCCCTGCCCGGGACACCGTCCTCCAGGTGCGCGGCCTCACCGCCCGCCACGGCACGTCCCCCGTCCTGCACGTCCCCGAACTCCGGCTCCCGCCCGGCTGCTCGGCCGTCGTGGGCCGCTCGGGCAGCGGCAAGACCACCCTCGCCCGCTGCCTGGCCGGACTCCACCGGACCTACGACGGACAAGTCCTGCTCGACGGTGCCGTCCTGCCCCGCAGCCTCCGCGACCGGACCCGCGCGCAACTGGCCGCTGTCCAGTACGTCTTCCAGGACGCCCGGGCCGCCTTCGACGCCCACCGCCCGGTCCTCGACCAGGTGGCCCGCAGCGCCATCCGACTGCGCCACCGCCCCCGCCCGGAGGCCACGGCCGAGGCCGAGCGCACCCTGCGCTCCCTCGGCCTCGCCGGTGACCTCGTACGCCGCACACCGGCGGAGCTCTCCGGCGGCGAGCTGCAACGCGCCGCGCTCGCCCGCGCCCTGCTGGCCCGCCCCCGGGTCCTGATCTGCGACGAAATCACCTCCGGCCTGGACACCGTCACCCGGCGGAGCCTGCTCACCCTCCTGGAGGGCCTGCTGCGGGCCGATCCGGACCTGTCCCTGGTCCTCATCACCCACGACCGCGACACCGCGGCCCTTGCCACCGCCCTCGCCGTGCTCGACGCGGGCCGGATCGTCGAACAGGGCCCGGCCGGCCGGCTGCGCAGCGCTCCCCGGCACACCCTCACGGCGGCCCTGTTGCAGACGCCACATCCACCAGCCGCAACGGCAGTGACTTCAGCCCATGGATGAAGTTCGACACCAGCCGCCGTGGTGGTGCGGCCACCTCCAGAGTGGGCAGCAGGCGGCAGGTCTCCTCGTACAGCACCCGCAACTGCAGCCGGGCGAGGTGGGCGCCCAGGCAGACGTGCGGGCCGTCGCCGAACGAGACATGCGGATTGGGGGAGCGGGTCAGGTCCAGCCGGTGCGGGGCGGCGAAGACCCGCTCGTCGTAGTTCGCCGCACCGTGAAAGACGACCACCTTGTCCCCGGCGCGCACCGAACGGCCGGCCAACTCGGTGTCGTACGCCGCGGTCCGGCGGAAGCTGAGCACCGGCGGATGCCAGCGCAGCAGTTCCTCCACCGCTGCCGGCATGCCCACGGCTCCGGTGCGCAGCGCGCGGTACGCCTCCGGGTGCCGGGCCAGGGCCAGCAGCCCGCCGGGAGCCGCGCTGCGGACGGTGTCGTTGCCGGCGATGGTCAGCAGGAAGAAGAACATCTCCAGCTCGGGCACGGCCAGTTCGGCATCCGAGGCGAGCGTGGTCATCACGTCATCGCCCGGATGCCGCCGTTTGTGGGCGGCCAGCTCCCGCGCGAAGGCGAACATGTCCTGGAGCATCGCGGGGGAACGGGGGTCGGCGGGCCGCCCGTCCGGGCCCGTTTCGGCCGGGGCCGCCTCGTCCGGGTCCTGGTAGCCGATGACGCGCCGGGTCCAGTCCAGCAGCAGCCCGCGTTCACCGGGCGGTACGCCCAGCAGATCGGCGAGGTTGAGCAGCGCGAAGTCGTCGGTGACGGCGCCGACGAGGTCGCACACCCCGTCCTCCCCGCGTGCCGTATCGACCGCCGAAGTCAGCAGATCACGCGCCCGTTGGCGTACCACCGTTGCGAAACGGTCGATCCGGCCGGGGGTGAACGCACGGCTGACCGCACGCCGCAGCCGGCCGTGGTCCGGGGGGTCCTGGTTGAGCATCATGCGGCGGATGAACGGCAGGTCGGCCGGGGCGGGGTCCCGGATCTGGGTGGCGCCCAGGCAGGAGGAGAAGGTGCGGGCGTCCTTCAGGACCCGTACGACGTCCGCATGGCGGGTGACCGCCCAGAAGCCGGGACCGCCCGGCCAGCCGAGCACCTCGTGCTCCTCCTGCCAGGCCACCGGATGCCAGTCGCGCAGGAACTGGTACGCCGTATGCGGCAGACCGTCCACATAACCGCGCGGGTCGAATACGTCCGGCAGCTGCGGCTCCCCGGCACCGGCCGCGGGCCTCGTCATCCCGCGTCCGGCCCGTCGCCATCGCCGTGGCCGTCCCCACCGCTGTTGCCGCCGCCACCACCGTTGCCGTCTCCGTCGTCGTCGGCACGCAGGAAGTCCTCCACCACCCGGATCAGCTCCAGCGGTGTTTCGTCCATCGCATAGTGCCCTGCCGACACCAGCTCGATCAGCTCGCTGTTGGCGTACCAGCGCATCCAGGTCCGGCGCGTCAGGTCGGCGGTCAGCGCCGGATCCAGGGTCCCGGTCACCGCCAGCGCCGGCACCGCCGAGCCGTCGACCTCGGCCGCGAACCCCTCCCCGGACCAGGAATCCAGCCAGGCCCGGACCGCCGTGGGATCGCTGCACGCCACCGAATGCCGCACCATCCGGTCCAGCCAGGCATCCGGGCGGCACCCGCCGGACGTGAAGTCGATGATGGCCCGGCGGTTCTCCGGGGCATGGGCGGCGGAGGAGAACAGCTCCCACTGCTCCGGCGGCAGGGGCAGCCCGGAGGCCGGGACCGGTGAGATGCCGACCAGCCGTCGCACCCGCTGCGGTGCCGCGGCCAGCACCCGTTGGGCGACGCCGGCGCCCATCGAGTGGCCTACCACCGAGAACCGGTGCCAGCCCAGCCGGTCGGCGAGCGCCAGCACATCGCCCGCCCCTTCGCCGGTGGTGTACGCGCCGGCCGCACCCCGTGCTTCGCCATAGCCCCGCAGATCGACCACGGCGTACTGGAATGCGTCCCGGTCGAGATCCGGCAGGACCGGGTCGAAGGCCGACCTGTCGCTGAACCACCCGTGCACGGCGATGACCTTGTGCGATCCGGTGCCGTGCAGGGCATGAGGCAGAACGAAAGAAGCCACGCTCACTCCAGACTTGGTGCTACGCGCCGACGGCCGAGGGCCACGTCCGTCCACAGTGACCATCACCTCCCCCGCCTGCAAGAGCGCCACGGCCCGGCCGCTGCCGCGAGCCTGACGTCGTCTCAGCAGCCGGAACGAGCCCCGTTCGCTCTTGACCAGCCCCTGCACCCAGCGTGACAGTGCGCTGATGACCAGTGATGCAACATCAGCAGAGACGCCGGCAGAGAGATCGGCGAAGCCTCCGGCAGAGACGTCGACGGAGAACTCATCGGGGCCGGGGCCGGACCCGACGAGCGCCGGTGGTGCGGCGGGTGGGGAGAGCATGCGGCGGGTGGCCGTGGCCTCGTTCATCGGGACGGCGATCGAGTTCTACGACTTCTACTGCTACGGCACGGCCGCCGCGCTCGTCCTCAACCAGGCGTTCTTCCCGACGCTCGACCCGGTCAACGCCACCCTCGCGTCGTTCTCGACCTACGCCGTGGCCTTCGCCGCACGGCCACTCGGCTCGGTGCTCTTCGGTCACTTCGGCGACCGGGTGGGCCGTAAATCCGTCCTGGTGGTCTCCCTCCTGCTGATGGGTCTGTCGACCGCCTGCGTCGGACTGCTCCCGGGCTATGACACCTGGGGGATCTGGGCACCGGTGGTGCTGACGCTGCTGCGCTTCCTGCAGGGCATCGGACTGGGCGGAGAATGGGGCGGCGCCGCGCTGCTCGCGGTCGAGCATGCGCCGCGCTCCCGGCGCGGGCTGTACGCCGCCTTCCCGCAACTCGGTCCGCCCGTGGGGTTCTTCGCGGCCACCGGGGTGTTCTGGCTGCTGTCGTCGGGACTCGACGATGCGGCGTTCCGCTCGTGGGGCTGGCGGGTGCCGTTCCTGTTGTCGTTCCTGCTGGTCGGCGTCGGTCTGTTCGTCCGTCTGAAGATCAGTGAGACACCGGTGTTCACCAGGGTGCGGGATGCTCAGGAAGCCGCCAGGGTGCCCGCCGTCGAGGTGCTGCGCAGCCACCCGCGCGAACTGCTGCTGGCCGCGGGCAGCATGATCGTTGCTTACGGCCTCTTCTACACCGCGACGACCTACTGCCTCGCCTACGCCACCGGCACCCTCGGCATCGCCCGCAACACCATGCTGGCCCTCTCCCTCGTCGCCTGCCTCTTCCTGGCAGCCGGGACCTGGCTCGCCGCCACCCGCTCCGACGCGGCCGGCCGCCGCCGGCTGGTCCTCGCCGGCAGCGTCCTGTCGGCCGGCTGGGGGCTGGTGCTCTTCCCCCTGCTGGACACCGCACAGCCGGTGCTGATCGCCCTCGGCATCGGGGGCGCGCTGTTCTGCATGGGCGTGGTGTACGGCCCGATGGGGGCGTACCTGCCGGAGCTGTTCAGCACGAGGGTGCGCTACTCGGGCGCCTCGCTCGCCTACAACCTGGGCGGTGTCCTGGGCGGCGCGGTCGCTCCGCTGCTCGCCACCCGGCTCCAGTCGGCGTTCGGTTCCGCGTCGGTCGGCTGGTACCTCAGCGCGATGGCGGTCCTCTCGCTGCTGTGCGTCCTGGCGCTGCCGGAGACCCGCGCACGAGAGCTGACCTGAGCGGCTCGACGCCGGGACGGCCCGCCAAGGCAGGCGCGGATCCGGCCCGCTCCCTCCGGACCCGCGCAGGTCACTCCTCGTGCAGCGGAGGCAGCGCCTGACGACTGCGCTGCAGGAAGCGGCGCTCGGCCGCATTCCCGGTGCGGTCGAGCGCCTGCTCGTACGCTTCGGCTGCCTCCGCGGTGCGGCCCAGCCGCCGGAGCAGATCGGCGCGGATGGCATGGAAGAGGTGATAGCGGTCGAGGGCCAGGTCGTCGACGAGCGCGAGCGCCGCCCGCGGTCCCTCGACCTCCGCCACCGCGACCGCACGGTGGAGGGCCACGACCGGGCTGGGGGCGAGCGCGAGCAACTGGTCGTAGAGCTGAAGGATCTGCGCCCAGTCGGTGGCCGCCGCGGTCGGCGCGTCACTGTGCACGGCGTTGATCGCCGCCTGGATCTGATACGGGCCGGGTCGGTTGCGTCGCAGGCATCGCCGGACGAGTGCCTGGCCCTCCTCGATGAGGGCGCGGTCCCAGCGGCCGCGGTCCTGGTCGGCCAGCAGCACGAGGTCGCCGTGCGGTCCGGTGCGGGTGGCCCGCCGCGACTCGGTCAGCAGCATGAGCGCCAGC
Organism: Streptomyces sp. 2323.1; assembly: GCF_900221035.1. Classification (NCBI taxonomy): domain Bacteria; kingdom Bacillati; phylum Actinomycetota; class Actinomycetes; order Kitasatosporales; family Streptomycetaceae; genus Streptomyces; species Streptomyces sp. 2323.1. The sequence continues at coordinate 7,943,902 of NZ_LT907981.1, forward strand.
AGGCCCAGCACCTCGGGCTCGTCGGGCATCAGCGCTGCCAGCAGCCGGCCGAGGCGGATCGCCTCCCGGCAGAGGTCCTCGCGGACCAGCTCCGCGCCCGAACCGGCCGCGTAGCCCTCGTTGAAGATGAGGTAGACCACGGCCAGGACGGCCCGCAGCCGGTCCGGAAGGTCGGCATCGGACGGAATCCGATAGGGAATCCGCGCATCGCGGATCTTGCCCTTGGCCCGGACCAGCCGCTGCGCCATGGTCGGCTCGGCCACCAGGAAGGCACGGGCGATCTCCGCGGTGGTCAGCCCGCCCAGGAGCCGCAGGGTCAGGGCGACCTGGGCGGCGGGAGCGAGCGAAGGATGGCAGCAGGTGAACATCAGGCGGAGCCGGTCGTCGCGCACGGGTCCCTCCTCGTCCGGTTCCCCGGCGGCGTGCAGCAGAGCGGCTTGCGCCTGCCGGTCCGCGCGGGACCGCTCCCGGCGCAGGCGGTCGAGGGCCCGACGGCGGGCCGTGGTGATGATCCATCCCGCCGGGCTCGGGGGCAGCCCGGCGGACGGCCACCGTTCGATGGCCGTGGTGAAGGCGTCCTGGACCGCCTCCTCGGCGACGTCGATGTCACCGAAGACGCGGACCAGGACCGCGACCGCACGGCCGTACTCCTCGCGGAACACCCGCTCCACGTCCGCTGCGGTCGCCTTCGCCATGCCGGATGTCACTCGAAGGATCCGTGCTGAAACGGCCTGACCTCGATGGGGAGGGTGGTGGCGCGGGCGAGCTTGCGCCCCCATTCGAGGGCGGCGTCGAGGTCGGGTGCCTGGATGACGGTGAACCCGCCGATGTGCTCCTTGCCCTCGACGTACGGGCCGTCCGTCATCAGCATCTCGTCGTCCTTCTGCCGCACCACGGTGGCCGTGCTCGGCGGGTGCAGCCCCCCGGCGAAGACCCAGGCGCCGGCGGCCCTCAGCTCGGCGTTCACGGCCTCCACGTCCCGCATGATCGGCGCCAGGAACTCCGCCGACGGCGGCGGCCCGTCGGGCTGGTAGATGCTGAGCAGGTAGTGCGTCATGGTGTGCCTCCTTGGCCGATCGCTCCGCCGGCGCCTCGCCGGCCTCTCACCCTCTATACGAACGGCCTCGGCCCGGATCGACACGGTGACGCGACCGGCCGGAAAAATTCTCCGCAGCCCGAGCGCGGCGCGGCGCCCCCGTCCCTCCCGGCCGCCCGCGGTCCTCCCCCTGCCGCATGCCTTCGGGGGAATGCACGCCCGCACACGTTCGAAGACCACCCCAAGGTGATACCCGTCTGGGTACGCGCGGAGGCGGATGTCTGCCTCTCGCGGGCAGTCGTCCCCCGTCCGGCCCTGGGCAGGGGGGTGGGAGGCGGTGGCGGCCAGGTGCAGAACCCATCCGGCAGGGAGCGTGCGCGCTCCTCCGCCGCCCGTGGGGGCAGGACCGGTGCACCGCGTACCGCCCGCGGCGCGTGGGCGGCAGCCGCGCGCCGGTCGCTCAGCGGTGCCCCGGATCGCGGCTCGTGGGAGGCCGCACACATCTCTCCGACGCTCCGACTGGCGGCCGCGTACGGCTGGCGACTCATCGTCGTCGGAGTGGCCGTCTACCTGATCTTCGCGGCGCTGGGACGGTTCCACCTGGTCACGCTGGCGGTGTTCCTGGGCCTGGTGCTGACGGCTCTGCTGGAGCCGCTGGTCAGCGTGCTCCACCGCTGGATGCCGCGGTCGGCGGCCGTCGTGGTCGGCCTGCTGCTGGCCATCCTGGTCCTCTTCGCCGTCCTGAGCCTGATCGGGGCGAATGTCGCCGGCGAGTGGGAGGGGCTGCGCCGGGAGTTCGACGGCGGTGTGGCCAGGATCGGACGGTGGCTCGAAGGCCCGCCCTTCCACCTGCGGCCGGGGACCCTCTCCGATGTGCAGGCGCAGGTGTCGCGGTTCGTGGCGCGCCATCGGGCCACGCTGATCAACACGGCGCTCAGCGGGGTGGGGCGGCTGGTGGCGGTGCTGACGGTGGGGGTACTGGCGCTGTTCTGCTCGGTCTTCTTCCTGTACTCGGGCGACCGGATGTGGGCGTGGTTCGGCGGCCAGCTGCCGGTGCGCGGCCGCCGTCCGGTGCATCTCGCGGGGCGTGCCGCATGGGTCACCTTCACCGGGTACACCCGCGGAATCGTGGTGGTGGCCGCAACCAATGCGGTGCTCGTGGGAGTGGCGCTGTTCGTACTGCGGGTGCCGCTCGCCGTCCCGCTGGCCGTCCTGGAGTTCTTCGCCGCCTTCGTTCCGCTGGTGGGCTCGCCCGTCGCGCTGGCCGTGGCCGCCGTGGTGGCGCTGGCCACGAGGGGCCCGCTGGTGGCCGCGGTCGTGGTGCTGCTGATCGTGCTCATCGGGCAGCTCGAAGGCCATGTGCTGCACCCGCTCGTGATGAGCCGGGCCGTCCGTCTGCATCCGATGGTGGTGGCGCTCTCCGTCATCTGCGGCAGTGTCGCGGCCGGAGTGGCCGGAGCGGTCGTCGCCGTCCCGCTGGTCTCGGTGGTCTGGTCGGTCTACGGCGTTCTGCGCGCACCCCGGCCCGCCGTGTCCCAGGGGAGCTGAGCGCGTCCGGCCGCCCCCTTCCGCCGCCCGTCAGAGGCCCACCGTGGTCAGCAGCGACAGCAGGCTTCCCTTGCCCAGTGCGCCCACGCCGCCCCGGATTCCGGGGTCGGCCACCGCGGTACCGGCCAGTGCGGCGGAGAGCGGCAGCAGAATGCAGAGCACCATCGCCGTGCGCATCGATCTCTTCATTGCAGTCTCCTTTCGTCGTCTCGTCGTCGACACCATCGGCACGACCACGACCGCACTTGAATCCCCGACTTGATGCCCGAAGGGGCAGCTGAGGGACGCCCGGTTCGGTCCCTGTGGGACGATTCCGGGTGCTGCGCACGGGCGGAAGCCGCACCGTGCGGCAGGAACGTCGTCCTACGGGTGTACTGCGGGGGGAACCGGGTGTTTGCGATATCGCTGGGTGCGGACGGTGCCGAGCTGCGGCCGCTGGAACCCTGGCACGCCGAGGAGTACCTCGCGCACATCGACCGGGGCCGGGAGTACATCGGCCAGTACATCGCGCTGGCCGAGCGCGCCACCGATCTCGCCTCCGCCACTGCGTTCCTGCAGTCCTACGCGGACAAGGCGGCGGCCGACAGCGGTCGTCTCTACGGCATCTGGCAGGACGGTGTGCTCGTCGGGGGCGTGCTGTTCCGGACCTTCGACGCCGCGTCGGGCACCTGCGAGGTCGGCTGCTGGCTGGAGGGGGCGGCCGCCGGTCGTGGGCTGATCACCCGCGCGATCCGGCTGCTCATCGACTGGGCGGTGGACGAGCGCGGCATCCACCGCGTGGAGTGGATCGCGGCCGCCTCCAACACCGCGAGCATCAACGTCGCCAAGCGGCTCGGCATGGTCCGGGACGGAGTGCTGCGCGAAAGCAATCTGTACCGAGGCGTCCGCCACGACATGGAGATCTGGTCGGTCCTGGCCCCGCAGTGGCGCGAGCTGCGCGCATCCGGCCGGCCCCGGCCGCCCCGTGCTCAGTAGCAGCCGGTCTGCGGCCACCGCCTGACGCTCAGCCGTCCGCGGTGCCCCGCTCCGCCAGTCGTTCCACCGCGGTCAGGACGTGGCCGGCACCGTCCTCGGCGTCGAGCAACGCCGCGAGCTGCTGGGCGCGATGACGGTAGCGGGGTTCCTCCACGGCCTTCCGGATGGCCGCCGCGAGCCGCTCCGCGGACAGCTGCCGGAACGGCACCCGTCCCGGACTGACCCCGAGCGCGGTGAGACGCGACGCCCAGAACGACTGGTCGAGCATCATCGGCACCGGGACCGCCGGCACCCCCGCGCGCATACCGGCCGCCGTGGTGCCCGCGCCCGCGTGGTGCACGACGGCCGCCATCTGCGGAAACAGCTGTGCGTGCGGGACTTCGCCCACGGTCAGGACGTCATCGCCGTCGACCGACAGACCGGCCCACGCCGTCTGGACCACGCCGCGCACTCCGGCCAGCCGCAGGGCCCGGCCCACGAGGCGTCCGAAGCGCTCCGGCTCGTCGAGGGACATGCTGCCGAAGCCCACATAGACCGGCGGCGGGCCGGCTTGCAGGAAGTCCGTCAGACGGGAATCCGGTGTCCAGTCAGGCGCCTCCCACGGCCACCAGTAGCCCGCCACCTCCATTCCCGGCCGCCAGTCCGTGGGCCGCGGCACCACCACGGGGCTGAAACCGTGCTGCACCGGCCAGGTCGCCCGGCGCCGGGCGAGTGCGCCGGCCGTCACACTCAGCTGTCGCTTGAGGTGCTTGACCCCGGTGGCGAACGCCAGGTCCAGAAGGGACTGGGCGCAGCGTCCCGCGGCCCGGTTGCCGAGCGGCCCCAGCGACGGCAGGTCGGCGATGACGGGCGGGAACTCCCGGGTGGGGGCGAGCGGCTGCAAGAACACGCCGGCGCTGGGCAGTCGCAGTCCCGCCGCGGCCACCAAACCCAAGGGAGCCACGCTGCTGGAGAACAGCAGGACATCGACGCCGGACGTACCCGCCTCGATCAGCGCGTCGGCCATCTTGGGAGCCAAGTCCCTTGCCAGCTGGACCTGTTGGACCTTGGAGAGCCGGTACCCAGGGCCCTTGCCGCCGGGCCAGCCGGGCTTCTCGTGCCCGGCTCCCGAGGTGGCGTACGGGTCGAGCGGAAGCGGGTGGAAGCCCAGCCCGCTGCGGCGGACGTGTGCGGCCGAGCGGGTGTGGGTGGCCATCACCACCGTGTGGCCGGCTGCCTGCAGCCGGCTCCCGAGGCCGGTGTAGGGAGCCACGTCTCCGTGTGAACCTGCGGTGGCGATCAGGATGTGCATGGTCGGAAGTGTCCCGTCTCTTGGGGGAGGAGGAGGGCGAGTGCGCACCGCGTCACCCGGGCGGACTAATCTGCGCAACCCCGCACCACCTCGCGCCCCGTGGTCAGTCCCGTCGGGCGACCACCCGGTAGGCGTTGGACAGCCGGGTGCGCCGGGTGAGGGGCGCCAGCAGGAGGTCGAGTCCGATCAGCACGAGCAGCGCGGGTGCGGCGGCGAGCAGGGCCAGCGCACGGATTCCCCGGCCGAGCGGGCTCGGCTTCTTCGGCAGCCACGGCAGATCTTCGCCCGGCAGGACGGAGTTGAGCACATTCACCGCCGCGGACGTCAGATCGGTGGGGATGTGCGGCTCCTTCCGGTCGGTGGCCACGATGGTGAAGCCCTGCTCGGTCAGTGCGCTGCGGAGGTTGTCCAGCGGAATGAGGTGCAGGTGCTGGGGCTGGAGCCACGGGCCCCACCACCGGCCGAGCAACCGTGCGGCGGCGGACTGCGGGTCGGGGACTTCGACCAGGAGGTGGCCGCCGGGCCGCAGCACCGTCCGGGCGGCGGTCAGTTCACGCCGGGGCGCGAGGGTGTGCTCCAGGTAGTGATACATGCTCACCACGTCGTAGTGGCCGGCGAGCTGCCCGGCCAGGCCCGTGAAGGAACCGCGGTAGGCCCGTGAGATGCGGCCCGTGCGGGCGGCGATCTCGACGCCCTCGCCCCAGTCCAGCCCGTGGAACTCGGTGCTCGGGTGCAGGCGCCGGGCCTCGGCGCAGAAGTGGCCGTGGCCGGTGCCCACATCCAGCCAGCGGCCCGGCCGGCCGAAGGGGAGCATCGCGCGGGCGCGGGTCCGGTAGAGCTTGACGGCGAGGGGCGAGGAGGCCATCCGCGCCATCGTGGCCTCACCGAGGCCGTCGTAACAGTCGCGGTAGTAGAAGTCCAGGCCCTCCGGGCTCAGTCGGGGGTTCTGGAAGACGTGACCGCAGTTGTGGCAGGTGTCGAGCACGAAGCTGCCCGGTTTGCGCTGGGGGTGATTCGTGGTGCGCAGGCGCTCGCGCAGTCGGGGGGAGGTGCACCAGGGGCACGTACTGCGCGGCGGCTCGAAGAATTGCGCCAGCCCGTGTGCCAGCTCCTCCTGGTAGTGGGGCCGGTGGGCGGCGACTTGCTCGCTTCGCGACGTCATCAGGAGCCTCTTTCAGCTGTCGTCCTGCGGGGGGAGCGGTGCTGCGGGTGGGGGAGGCGCGGGCGAGACGCGAGGTCGGCGGTTTCGTTCACGGGGCTGCCGCCAGCCGGGGACGTTCACGACGACGGGCGCGAGGCGAGGAGAAGCGCCGCATGCACGGGCGCTCCACTCCCGCGTACACCAGCCAGGAGAGCAGAAAGATCACGGGGAGGGCGGCCAGGATCGCGGCGAGTCTGCTCCAGCCCAGGTGCGTCAGACCCATGAACATCAGCCCCAGCACCAGCAGGTGCACCAGATACATGGCGTAGGAGATCTCACCGAGGAACACCAGGGGTGCGGTGCGCAGCAGCGACGTTCTGCCGCGTAGATCCAGTTCCGCGGTGGCATGGACGAGCACGGCGAGCGAGCCCACGGTCGAGGCCGCGTACAGGAAGGTGTGCGGCAGAAAGGACGCGTTCACGATGATGGCGCTGATGACCCCGAACGCGGCCGGCAGCACGCCGATGCGGGGAAGCCGGATTCTCTCCGCGGAGATACGAGCCACGATCATGCCGAGCACGAACTCGGGCAGCCGGGTGACCGGGAGCATGTACAAGAACCAGTATCCGGGAAAGAAGCGGCCCTCGGGGTTGAGGACCAGCGCGCAGAACACCGGCAAGGCCCAGACGAGGGCAATGGCCGACACCGCGCCGATCAGCAGCCCGCGCCGCGACAGCCGCTTGATCCAGGGCAGCAGCACCGGGAAGAGAAGGTAGAAGAACATCTCGGCGGCCAGGGACCAGGACACGGGATTACCCGCGGAGAGAAAGCGCTGGCTGGGTACCCAGGTGTTCACGAGGAAGAGGCTGGCGAGGTGGGCCACCATTCCCGAACCGCCCTTGGCGGTCGCCGTACCTGCGAAGGCGAGGGCGCCTACGACCACACACCAGGTCAGCACGTGATTGGGCAGAATCTTGGCGGCCCGCCGGCGCCAGAAGGAGCGCGCGGTGTCCGTCGGACGGGCGGAATGGGTGAGGACGAACCCGCTGAGGATGAAGAAGAGCGACACCGAACTCGCGCCCACCCACACTTCGGGCCCGAGCGTCCTGGCGAGGTGCGGGTTGAGCAGCAGGACGCTGTGCGTGAAGACGACTCCGCCCGCGGCGGCAAAACGCAGACCGGTCAGCGAGGGCAACCGCCCGCGGCCGGCACTCCCGCCGTCTCCCGTTGGCGGCCCCGCCTCCGTACGGCCGGCCGGGGCGCTGCCCGTCTTGGCCGTGGGGCGGAATGACAGCCTGGAGAGATGGCGCATAAGAGGCCTCCTGCGAGAGCACGCCCACGCCCATGACCACCACGTACAGGGAGGGAGGTGCATGGGGCGGGGCCCGCCTGGGATCGGATGACATGGCTGATCCTGGCCCGTGCAAAGGAGTGGGCGGCCCGTCGCGCGGCTGGCTTGATTGACCCATTACCGGACGCCCCGGCAATAGGGGGGTGGGCCGATTTCACTCGTACGGCCCAGCTTCTCCGGAGCCCGCCGGGGAGGGCCACTGGGGCATCGCCGGTGTGCTGTGACGGGGCCGATGTGCGCTCTGCCGATCGGGTGACGTGGCGTCAAGACCCTTGCTGACGCGTCCACCCAGGTGGATTACTGGCTCCGTTCCAGTCCGGTGGGCCCGCCCGTCCCTCTCGGGGAGCGGCAACCGGCCTGCCCTCACTGACCACTTGAGCGTGCAGGGAATCGGTGCAGCTCTGGCGCCGTGGGGTGCGCGCTCCCGAGGGGAAGGGGCGCATGCACCAACCCGTGCGGTGCGTGGCATCGGGGGCCCGGCGGCTCACGCCATCTCTCTCCGGGGGCGTCATGCCAACTGTCCGTACTCTGCGATCCCTCCTCGGTGTCGGTGTCCTCGCCGTGGGGCTGGCCGTGGTACCGGCCCCGGCACACGCCCAGACCTCTGTGCTGTGCAGTGAATCCGCCCTGGTGAACGCGATCACGGCGGCGAACGCAGCCGGCGGCGACACCTTGGCGCTGTTTCCGTTCTGCACTTACCGGATCACCGGTGCGCACGGCACCAGCTCCACGGGACCGGTGGGACTGCCGCCCCTCACCACTCCGATCAGGATGACGGGACTGGGCAACATCATCGAACGGGCTCCGGGAGCACCACCGTTCCGCATCCTTCAGGTCGAGGGATCGGCCAACGTGCCAGGAACACATGGGCAGTTGGACGCGGCCGGGATCACCGTCCGTGGCGGCAGCGCCGTGTTCCCTTATCCGGGAGGCGGCATCTCGAACCTGGGCGGCACGGTCTCCTTGCGCTTCAGTTCCATCACCGGCAACAGCGCCGTCGCCGGGGGCGGCCTCTACAACGACAACGGTGTCACCACGCTGAACGCCAGCTCCGTCGCCGGCAACACAGCCACCTTCGGAGGGGGCGGGATCTACGTCAACTCCGGCGGTGTGACGCTGTCGGGCACCACGGTCAGCAGCAACACCCCGGACAACTGTGCCCCGTCAGGCAGCGTCATCGGCTGCTCATGACGGTCGGCCGAGGCCCCGGCCGCATGCTCCACCACGCAGTCCCCACCACAGCCGGCGGCGAACGCAGCCTGTCGGCCGCGGTTCCTCACCCCCTTCACACACCTCATCAAGGAGGCCATGCCATGCCCATCTCCCCGAACCAGGGCTCGACCGGAGGCGGGACCACGGTCACCATCACCGGGTCCAACCTCGCCGGCGCCACAGCCGTGCACTTCGGCTCCAAGACAGCCACCATCACCGCCAACACCGCCACTTCGGTCACCGTCACGTCCCCGTCCGGCACCGGGACGGTCCCGGTGACCGTGACCACCCCCGGCGGCACCAGCAATCCGCTGTCGTTCTTCTACATCGGTGCGCCGTTCAAATCCAGCCTCAGTCCCCTCACCGGCGTCACGGCAGGCGGCAACACCGTCACCATCAACGGCACCGGACTGACCACCGCCAGCGCGGTGCACTTCGGGACCGTCACCGCTACCCCGACCGTGGTCAATGACGGCCAGCTGACCGTCACCGTCCCGGCGGGTGTGGCGCCCGGGCCGGTGAGTGTCAGCGTCACCACCGCCGGCGGCACCAACAACGGTCTGACCTACACCTATGTCGACGCACCCACCATCGCCACCCTCAACCCCAACTCCGGTCCGCCGACCGGCGGAACGGTGGTGACCCTCACCGGCACCAACCTCAGCACCGCCCAGTCCGTCACCTTCGGCGGCCTGTCCGCAGCGTTCTCCGTCATCAACGACAACAGCCTTTCCGTCGTCTCCCCGCCCACGGCGGACGGCGGAGCCGGACCCGCCGACGTCACCGTGACCACCAACGGCGGCAGCGCGACCGCCGTCGCCGGCTTCACCTACGTGGCCGGACCCGGCATCTGATCTCCCGCCCGGTCCGCTGACCGCCTCGGCTTCGCCACAGGCGCCCGGACAGCCTGCCCGGACAGGGTGCGCCCTGCCCTGCCCGGGCTCCGTTCCTCTCCCTTGACGAGCCTTGGCCTGGCACCTCTTCGCCGGTGCCGGGCCCGGGCGCCCGCCTTCGAAGGACCATGGCTGTGCATCCCTCTGAAAACCTGCCGTCCGCTTCCGCCCCGCGGCCGCTGGCCGACGCCCCGCCCACGGTCACGTCCGTCTCACCCACCTCGGGCTCCGCCGCGGGCGGTACCAGTGTGACGGTGACCGGCACCGGCTTCACCGGCGCCACCGCCGTGCGCTTCGGTGCCACGCAGGCAACCTCGTTCACCGTCAACTCCGACACCCAGATCACCGCCGTCACCCCACAGGGCACCGGAACGGTGCAGGTCACCGTCACCACCTCGGCCGGCACCAGCAACCAGTTCGTCACCTACGGCTACACCACCATCGCCGCGCCCGTGCTCTCCGCGCTGAGTCCGAGTTCGGGTCCGGCGGCCGGCGGGACGGTGGTGACGCTGTCGGGGTCGGGGTTCACGGGGGCGACCGCGGTGCGGTTCGGTGCGGTCCCGGTGTCGTTCACGGTGGTGTCGTCCACGCAGATCGCGGCGACGGCGCCGGCGGGCTCGGGTACTGCCCAGGTGACGGTGACGGCCCCGGGAGGGACGAGCAACGGGGTGGCGTATACGTACACCTCGGCATCGGTTCCGGTGCTGTCCTCGCTGAATCCGAGTTCGGGCCCGGCGGCCGGCGGGACGGTGGTGACGTTGACGGGGTCGGGATTCACCGGTGCCACCGCGGTGCAGTTCGGTACTGCTACGGCGTCGTTCACGGTGGTTTCCGCGACGCAGATCACCGCCACGGCGCCGGCGGGCTCCGGTACGGCTCAGGTGACGGTGACGACCCCTGACGGGACGAGCAACGGGGTGGCGTTCACGTACACCTCGGCTTCCGTTCCCGTGCTGGCGTCGGTGAGTCCGAACTCGGGCACTACGGCCGGCGGGACGACGGTCACCCTCACCGGCACGGGCCTGGCCGCCACCAGCGCGGTACGTTTCGGCGCCACCGCGGCGGCCTCCTTCACCGTCGTCTCCGACACCGTCCTCACCGCCGTCGCCCCGCCCGGGAGCGGCACCGTGCAGGTCACCGTCACCACCCCGGGCGGCACCAGCAACGGGGTCTCCTACACCTACTCCGTGGCCCCCACCCTGAGCAGCGTCAGCCCGAACCAGGGGCCCACCTCGGGCGGGAACACCGTCACCCTGACCGGCACCAATCTCAGCGGAACCACCGAGGTCGACTTCGGTGCCACCCCGGCGACGTCCTTCACGGTGCTCTCCCCGACCCAGATCACCGCCGTGGCTCCGGCGGCGGTTGCGGGGGCGGTCGATATCACCGTGACGGCTCCGGGCGGGACCGGCACCCTCCAGAGTTCCTACTTCTTCGTCAACGCCCCGGTGCTCACCGCCGTCGCGCCGCTCTCGGGCCCGCTCGCGGGCGGCAACACCGTCACTCTCCTCGGCACCCACCTCGTCGAGGCCACGGCGGTCCGCTTCGCGAACACCGCCGCCAGTTCGTTCACCGTGGTCTCGGATTCCCAGATCACCGCCGTGGTCCCCGCAGGGGTGGCCGGACCGGCAGACGTCACGGTCAGTACCGCCGGCGGTACCAGCAATCCGGTGACCTACACCTACGTCGCGGCTCCCGTCCTTACGGCGCTGGCCCCGGCCCAGGGGCCCGCCTCCGGCGGCAACACCGTCACCCTCACCGGCACCCACTTCTCCCAGGTGACCAAGGTTCTCGTCGGCAGCCTGCCCGTGGGCTTCACCCTCGTCTCCGACAGCCACCTCGTCGCCGATGTCCCGGCGGGAGCCGTCGGGCCGGTGGATGTCACCGTGGTCGGCCCCGGTGGCACCAGTGCCCCGCAGACCTACACCCGGGTGGCCTCACCCGGCATCTGACGCGGCGACCGGCGGGGGGCCGACTGTCGGAGCCGGACAACCCTGCACGGTGCGGAGTGGGGGAGGCGAGTCAGTGCGGACGCCGGGGTGCGCCGTCGCTGATTGCCAGCGACGTGTCGGACAAGGCACCCTTGCGTCATGTCGCACGTGAGACTCGAAGCCTGGATCGGCGGAGAGTGGCTGGAAGTGGATGCCGTGAGCGTCTCCGTCTTGGAGTCTGCGCTGACCCTCTCCTTCGAACGCCAAAAGACCGAGTCCGGATACCGGAGCCTCATCTGGGAGCCCTTGGAGAGGTTTCTCCGGGAGTACCGTGAGGAGCCGGTCGTCGTGGTGCCGCTGGGGCGCAACTTGCCCGTGATGTTCGGCCCCGGTGCTGCGGGGCCCTTCCGGCTGTCGGAGATCGCGGACGGCTGACCTGCGCGCGAGGACCGGACGCGCCTGCTGAGCTCCGCCCTCCGTCCTCCCTGTGACATGTCCCTCGACACGGTCGCGGGGAGGACGGACGGCCGTACAGGGTCTATGCCGTGCGGCGGATGAGGTCGGCGGCCTTCTCCGCGATCATGATCGTTGCGGGGTTCGTGTTGACCGAGACGATCGTGGGCATCACCGACGCGTCCGCCACCCGCAGGCCCGTCAGGCCGTGCACGGTCAGATCCGGTGCGACCACCGCGTCCGAGCCCGTCCCCATCGCGCAGCTGCCCACGGGGTGGAAGTACGTGCTGGTGGCGCGCGCCAGGAAGGCGCGCAGCTCCGTCTCTCCGGTGATGTGGTCGCCGGGAAGCACCTCGCGTGCGCGCCACCGGCGGAGCGGACCCGCCGCCGTGATTTCCCGGGCCACCTCGAAGCCGTGCAGCATGCGCCGGACGTCCGACTCCGTACCGAGGTAATTCGGGTCGATCAGCGGCGGGGTGTCCGGGTCGGCGGTGGCCAGGCGCACCGATCCCCGGCTCTCCGGCACGGTTGCGACCCCGAGGGTGAAGCTGTTCGCCGGTGCCTGCATCGTCGGCGGGTGGTAGGGGATATGAGCGAACATCAGCTGCATATCAGGGCCTGGCAGCGACGGATCGCTGCGCCACAGCAACGACGCCTCCGCCAGGTTGGTGCGCCCCGCGGGGATCGGACGGCTCGCCTCGAAGACCAGCGGGCACAGCGGGTGGTCGTGCAGATTGCGTCCCACCCCGGGCAGCTCGTGGTGCACCTCGACCCCGGCCCGTCGCAGTTCCTCGGCGGGGCCGATGCCCGAGAGCAGGAGCAGGCGCGGGGAATCGATGGCGCCGGAGCTGACGATCACCTCGGCGTTCGCATACGCGGTGACCGTCTCCGCGCCCCGGCGGAACTCCACCCCCGTGCACCGGTCGCCGTCGAGGAGCAGGCGGTGTGCGCGGGAGTCGGTCGAGACGGTCAGGTTCGGCCGTCGGGTGCGGATCGGGTGCAGATAGGCCTCCGCGGTGCTCTGGCGTCTGCCGTCGGCGATGCTCAGGTCGTGCCAGCCGGCGCCCTCCTGGCCGGCGCCGTTGAAGTCGTCGGTGGCCGGGTGGCCCGCCGCGACCGCGGCGTCGACGAAGGCCTGGGAGACCGGGTTTGCCTCCTCCGGGCGGGCCGGCGCGGGGCGCAGCGGGCCGCTGTCGCCCCGGAACTTCGGATCCTTTCCGGTGACCGTCTCCATCCGCCGGAAGTAGGGGAGGAGCGCCTCGAAATCCCATCCCGTGCACCCGTCGGCGGCCCAGCGGTCGAAGTCGTTGCGGTGCCCGCGAAGGAAGACCATCGCGTTGATCGCGCTGGACCCGCCCAGCGTTCTGCCCCTCGGGTACGGATGTGCCAGTCCGCCGGTGCCGTCCTGCGGCACCGTGGTGTAGGCGTGGTCGACCTCGGTGCCGAATAACGCGGGCCACGCAGGCGGTGCGGCGATCTCCGCCCGGGTGTCCGCAGGTCCGGCCTCCAGCAGCAGCACCGTTCTGTCCGCGTCCTCGGACAGCCGCGCGGCCAGCACACAGCCCGCCGACCCCGCCCCGACAACGATGTAGTCGAACTCCTCCGACACCACTGTGCCCTCCCCTTCGTCGGCAGGCCGCGCTGACGGCCCTCCTGCGGCTCGGATCGTATCGTCGCCGCACCGCCGGTGAGGAAGGAGGCGCGCGTCAATTCCCGCCGTACGCAGGGGACATGACGGAGGAGGAGTGGGTTCCGGCCCCTCCGGCCCGCCGGTCAGGCGGCGGCGAAACGGGCGGACACGCAGGGGTCCTCGTTGCGGAAGCCGAGGCGGGTGTAGAGCCGCTCGGCGGGGGCGTTGTCGGCGAGCTGCCACAGCGTGCAGAACCCGTACCGGCGTACGGCATACCGGGTCAGCCACGAGGTCAGCGCCGCGCCGAGGCCCTGGCCGCGCTGGGAGGCGTCGGTCGCGACGGACGCCATCAGCGGGGCGCCGCTGTCCCGCAGACTGCTCATGGCGCCGCAGGCCACCAGTCGCCCGTCGGGGTCACGGATGCCGGCCCACAGGCTGACGTCGGCGGAACCGGGGCCGGTCGAGTGGGCCGGGCTGTGGATGTTGAGGAAGGCGAGCAGCTCGTCGTGGTGGGACTCGTCGAGTACCACGACCCGCTCCTCCGCCCGCTGGACCGGCGGTTCCTCCAGCGTCCAGCGGAAGACCCACTCGACGACATCGGTCACCGGCAACAGGCGGCCGGTCAGGGCCTCGGTGCCGCGCGGGCCGGTGAACTCCCGCACCTCGTCGGGACGGCCCAGCGCGGCGCGCAGGACGAGTCCGGCGGCGGCATCCGGTTCGCCGACGCTCCACATGTGTCCGCGGACACCGTCGAGCCAGGCGACGGCACCGTGGCCGGTCCAGCTGATCCGGTCGGCCGGGTGCTGCCGCGCGGCGCCGAAGCGCAGCAGGGCAGCACCGGTCTTGAGCTCCAGGCCCTGGTTGAACAGGTCCGCGGTCCGGGGAACAAGAGTCGTTGCCTGCATCGCTCTCTGGGGAAGGCCGTAGGGGAGGGGCGTGGCCCGGACGCGCGCAGGACGCGGCCGGAACCGTCTGTCTGAGTATGGGGATCCCGGCAGCGGCTGCGCACGCGCGCGCCCGGCCGACCGGGACGGCCCACTGTCGCACACTGCCCCTGGCCCGGGGCAAATCGCGGCGGAACCCGGAAGTGAACACCGGGTGGCGGTCCGGCGGGGAGACGGCCGGCCGGGCTGGCCATGGCGCGAATCCCCAGGTGGGGTGAGGGGGCGGAGACCGGGCGGTGGGCCGCAGCGCGCGGCCCGCGCACCGGGCCCGTCCGCGGTGCGTGGCCCGGGCGCCGGCTCCCGGGGCGGGCCCCGCACCACGTCTCCGGAACGCCTTCCGACGGCGGGAACCAGGCACCCCCGCGGGCCGACTAGTGGGCTGTGGAATGGAGCACGAAGAGGCCGCGGCCCGCTGAGGCCCGGCACGGGAGTGGTGGGGCCGGCCTGGCGGTGCGGCTGCGGGACGTGGTGTGCCGGCACGGCCGGCTGGAGGCCGTGCAGGGGGTCGATCTCGATGTGGCGCCCGGTGAGCGGATCGCGCTGACCGGGACCAACGGCTCGGGGAAGACGACCCTGTTGCGCGCGGTGCTCGGTCTGCACCGGCGGGTCGACGGGGAGATCCTGGTCGGCGGGCGGGGCACGCGCACCGCCGCCGAATGGGCCTGGCGGCGGAGGGCCTGCGCATGGATTCCGCAGCGTCCGGCGGCCGGGCGGTTCCCGCTGCTCGCCGGTGAGCTGCTGGCGAGCAGCGGATCCCCGGCCGAGGCGGCGGAGGCGGCCGGTCGGCTGGGCGTCGGAATGATGGCGGACCGGCCGCTGAGCAGCCTGTCGGGCGGCCAGTTGCAGCGGATGCACCTGGCACGCGCGGTGGGCTGCGTCGCGGCCGGTGCCGGGGTGCTGCTCGCGGACGAGCCGACCGCGGCGCTGGACTTCGCGGGGCAGGAGGAGGCCGCCGAGGTCCTCACCAGCCTGCCGGTGACGCTGCTCGTGGTCACCCACGACCGGGCGATGGCCGCGCGCTGCGACCGGACGTGGGAGATGGCCGCCGGGCGTCTGCGGGAGGTGTCATGAGCGCGCTCGGGCAGATCGGTGAGCTGTGGCAACTGGTGCCGGTGCAGCGGGCCGGCGGCGGGCTGCTGCTCGCGGCCTTCGGCCTGCCGATCGTCGGGGTGGTGATCGTCGGTCTCGACATCATGCCGGTGCGCTTCGCCATGATGCATGTCGCGCTGCTGGGCATCGCCGTCGGGCAACTGCTGGGTCTCGACCCGGTGCTGTGCGCGCTGGTGGCGTGCGCGCTGGCCGGCGCGGGGGTGGCGCCGCTGGCGCGGACCGCGGACGGCCTGTCGGGGGCGATGGGGCTGCTGATGAGCCTGGCCATCGCCGCCGCGCTGTTGCTGCTGGCGCTCTCCGGGGTCAATGCCAACGGCGCCTTCGCGCTGCTGTGGGGCTCGATCCTGGCGGTGCGCCCGGCCGACCTGGCCGTGCTCGGTGCGCTGGCCGTGGCTGTCCCGGCGCTCTTCATCTGGCGCCGCCGCGATCTGGCGCTGCTGCTGCACGACCGGGAGCTGGCGCAGTGCTCCGGGGTGGCGGTGCAGCGGCTGACCGTGCTGCTGCTGGTCCTGGTGGCGGTCGCGGTGGCAGGTGCCATCCGGCTGACGGGCGCGCTGCTGGTGGACGCGCTGACCCTGCTCCCGGCCCTCGCCGCCCGTCGCCTCGGCCGCTCCCTGGTGTCGATCACGGCATGGGCGGTCGGTATCGGCGTCGTCGTGAACGTCGTCGGATTTCTGCTGTCGCTGGCCTGGGACCTGCCGCCCGGCCCGGTGCTCGTCCTCGCCGCGGGGGCCGTCGCCCTCGTCGCTCATCTCATCCCCGAACGGAGAACTCGCTCATGGCGCCTGCCCGCCGCTTCTTCCGCCCCGTCACCGCACTGAGTGCGGGGCTGCTCCTGCTGACCGGCCTGACCGGCTGTGGAGCCGGTGCCGACAAGGACGCCGCAAAGGGGGCATCCGGCCCGGTCGTCGTCGCCACCTCCAGTTGGGAGGCGGCGCTGGCCAAGGCGGCCGGGGCCAAGAACGTCAAGTCCCTCGTCCCCGCGTCGATCCGGCATGCGCCCGACTACGACCTCAAGCCGTCCGACCTGGCGACGGTTTCCGGCGCCGACTACGTCCTGTACGCCTCCTTCGAGCCGTTCGCGGGACGGATCAAGGAGGCGGCGGGCTCGAAGGCGAAGCTGGTCGAGCTCACCCTGGACAACGCGCCGGCGACGACGAAGGCGCAGGTCACCAAGTTGGGCAAGAAGTTCGGCACGGAACCGGCCGCCGCCAAATGGAACTCCACCTTCACCGCGCGCTGGCAATCCCTCAGCCGGCAGGTGAAGGCCAGTTGGCCCGGCGGCAAGGCCCCCACGGTGGCGGCGCAGAAGTTCACGACCTGGGCGGCCGATCTGGCCGGCGCGCGGGTGGTCGGCACGTACGGACCGGAGGCGGTCACCCCCGGCCAGCTGTCCGCACTGACGGCGAAGAAGCCCGCGTTCGTGCTGGAGAACGAGAACATGTCGACCGGGACCGTACTGCCCGGCTCGGGCGCCGAGCAGCTGAACGTCGTCAACTACCCGGGCAGGGACCTCGACCTGCTGGCCGTGTACGGCAAGGCCGCCGCACAGATGGAGAAGGCGTTCTCGCGCGGTTGAGGGGTTGAGGGGCTGACGGGCCGACCGGGAGCGCGGCCGGGGACGGTCAGGAGGGGGGAAGGGCCGGCGGATGCGGCGGCCCTTCCCCCTCCTTCTCGACCGTCAGCCGGCCTGTGTCCGGTCGGCGGGGAACGCGTCGGCGGCCCGGGCCCGCAGTGCCGCACGGTCGGGCTTGCCGGCCGGGGTGAGCGGCAGGTCGCCAGTGAGCAGCAGCAGATGCTCCGGGTGCTTACGGCGTTCCAGCCCGAGCCGGTCCAGGTGCGCACACAGGCTCTCCAGCGCCGGCTGTCGGCCGGGCCTGGGCACGACGCAGGCCGCGAGGCGTTCCCCCATCAGCGGATCGGGGACGCCGACGCACAGCACGTCCCGTACGTCCGGATGGGACGAGAGCGCTCCTTCGACCTCGGCGGGGCTGACGTTCGCGCCGCCGCGGATCACGATGTCCTTGAGGCGGCCGACCACGCGCAGGGTGCCGTCCTCGGCGAACCGGCCGAGATCACCGGTACGGACCCAGCCGTCCGCCGTGCGGTAGCGCATGTTCAGCTCGGGCGCGCCGACGTAGCACATCGGGGTCATCGGGCCGCGGGCGAGGATCTCTCCCGCGTCACCGGAAGTGCCGCCCTGGAGGGGGGCGATCCGGATCTCGCAGACACCGGGGTCGGGCCGGCCCACCACGATCCCCGGACCGGTCTCCGGCCCGGCCGGCCCGGCCAGACCGCCGTGGCAGTGGACGCCGTCGGCGGAACCGTAGAGGTTGACGACGGCGCAGCCGAACGCCCGGCGGGCCTCCTCGCGGGTGGCCGCGTCCAGCGCGGAACCGCCGAGCACCAAGGCGGTGGGGGCGGCGGGCCGTTCGTGCTCCGCGGCCGGCCGGTCGAGCATCATGCGCACCATGGTGGGCACGGCCATGACATGGGTGGGCCGGTGGGCGCGGATCGCCGCCAGGGCGGCGTCCGGCGTGAACCGGTCGAGCAGCACGAGGCAGCCGCCGTGCCGGGCCAGGGTCACCGCCGTGCCGCTGCTGCCGAACGCCGAGGCCAGCGGCACCAGGAACAGACAGCGCGGTGGTGTGCCCTCCCGCAGCAGCGAGGCGAGCGAGTTGCCGCGGCCGCCGGCCAGCGCGTTGTGGGAGTACGCCACCATCTTGGGCTCGGCCTCGGAGCCGGAGGACACCAGGATGCGGGCGGCCGCATCCGGGTCGGGCCGCGCGGGCACGAAGTCGTCCGCCTCGGTGTCCAGCAGCGCGTCCAGCGACAGACAGCCCTCGGGGACCGGACCGGGGCCGGCCGCGATCACCGTGTGCAGCGCGGCGAGTTCCACGCTGACTCCGGACGGACGGCTGAGTTCGGCCAGCTCCCGTGCGTGCGCGAGGCCGCGGTAGTCGGTGGCCGCGAGCACGGCCCGCGCACCGGAGCGGCCGAGCAGGGACAGCGCCTCCCGCCCGCCGCGCCCGACGGGAAACGGCAGGGCGACGGCCCCCAGCGCGGCAAGGGCCAGGTCGGCCGCCACCGCCTCTCTGGTGTTGGGGAGTTGGACGCCGACCGTGTCGCCCGGGCCGATGCCGGTCCGGGCAAGTCCCGCGGCCAGACATCGGGCCCGGCGGTCCAGGTCCGCGTAACTGATTTCGCCCTGCGCGTCGATCACGGCGGTGTCGTGGGGGCGGGCGATCCGTTGGGCGCGGAACAGGCTGTACAGATCCAGGTCGGGGCAGTGTCCTTCGGCGGCCCAGGTGCGGCGCAGGGTGGCCGGGACGAGGTCGTGGAACCGGGGTGTCATAGAAACCTCCAGGGCGAAGGGACGACCAGAGAGCCGTGGGTGTCGCGGGTCAGGGCCGCGCCCACCCGCGGGTCGGCCGGCAGCGCGGCAAGGTCGGTGGTGACGGCGGTGGCGGACAGGCCCCGCGCCCGCAGCGCGGCAACTGCCTGATCCGTGGGCAGGTCCCGCAGCGGCGGGAAGGCGGCGGCCGCCGTACGGGCGGCGGCATCGGACGGGGCGAGCCAGCCGTCGGCGGTCGGCAGCGGACGGCGGAACCCGGCCGGGCGGCGCTGCACCCGGCCGCCCGCGGCCCGGTGCACGGCGGGCGCGGTGAGCAGCTCCGCGGCGCCCAGCAGCGAGGACTCCACCCGTACGCCGCGGCCGGCGCGCTCGCGCAGCAGCAGCCCGGCCAGCACCGCTCCGGCGCCGAGCAGCCCGCCGAGCACATCGAGCAGGGTCATCAGGGAGGGGGCGGGCGGCTCGTCGACCGGGCGGGCCGCTTCGCCGACGCCGGTACGGGCCTGCACCATGAAGTCGGTGCCCATCGGGGCGTCGGGGAGCGGGCGGTCCGCCCAGCCGCTGGTGTACGCATACACCAGGCCCGGGTTGACCGATGCGAGGCGCTCGGCGTCCAGCCCGAACCGTTCCGCCTTGCCCGGCGCCCAGTTGTGCAGGAAGACCGACGCACCGGCGGCCAGCTCCCGCAACTCACCTTGCCCGGCACGGGACTTGATGTCGATCTCGACGGCGCGCTTGCCCCGGTTGAGGGCGAGCCAGCGGGCGGAGACCTCCGTGCAGCAGGGTGGCATGCCGCGCAGCGGGTCCCCGCCCGGCGGCTCGATCCGCAGCACGTCCGCGCCGAGCAGGCCGAGCAGATGGGCGGCGAGCGGCGCCTGGACCCGGCGGCCCGCTTCCAGCACGGTCAGACCGGCGAGGGGGAGCGCCGCCGGGGGAGTGGCGCTCTGGGCCGGCGCGCTCACCGGCTCGTCCCGCGGGGTCACGGTCCACGGCCCGCCGGAACGCGCCGCCGGGTGCCCCGTCAGCGGATACACGGCACACACCTCGGCCCCCGAGGACGCGGCGGCCTGCCGGACCCGCGCCCAGGAAACGGCGCGCGCCGTCGTGTGCAGCGGCTCGGGCAGCGGCGCGCAGGCGGTGGCGTACCGGAACTGGAAGGGGCGCCAGCCGGCGCGTATCGCGTCCTCGGGGGCACCGAGTGCGCGCCAGAACCGCGCCCAGGGGCCGGGCTCCAGCGCCTCCAGTTCGAAAGGCGTGCCGCAGGAGGAGGTGAACGGCGGACCGCCGGGGGCCGACGGCACGGCCTCCGCCTCCGGCGCGTTCGCCGCGGCGAGATACTGGGACAGCGTCAGCAGCGCGGCCCGGTCGGCCCCGGTGCCCAGCTCCACGGCGCCGCTGACGCCCCGCGCCCGGCCCAGCAGCCCGGCGAGCAGGCCCTGCACAGAGAGCACCGACGCACAGGTGGCGGCGTAGTCGACGGCGAGCCCCCGCGGGGACCCGTCGCGTCTGCCGTGCACATGCATCATTCCGGTGGCGGCCTGGACGGTCGCCTCGTCGTCGGCGTCCGCATCCGGCAGCACATCGGCCCAGGCGGTGTACGCGGTGACCTGGCCCAGCCGGCGGCCGGTGGCCGCGAATCGGGCGGGGCCCGACGGCGCGGCCGGGGAGACGCCGGCCGGTGTCGCGTCGATGCGCGCACCGAGCGCCCGCAGCGTGTCCAGCGACGGTGCGGTGAGCGCGGCCGGTCCCGAGACCTCAATGTCCACCTCCTCCAGTGGTCGCATCGCACCGATGACAGTGGGGTGTCCCACGGCATTCCTCTCCGGCGGCGGCAGCGCGCCGCACGTCTCGCACGGACCTGAACGGACGTGGACGGACGGATATGGACGGACGGATATGGACGACGGATGTAGACGGACGGCATGTGGACGGGCGGGAACCGGACGACTCCTCGGGCCGACCAACTCCACGGCCAGTAAGTCGGACTGTCGGTTCACCGAGTTCCCGGTGAATGCGGAGGAAAGCCGTGAACCCCATGAATTCCGAGCAGGGCACCTCGTGCACCCCGGCCCCCGCGCAGCAGGACCGGCAACCCGTGGGCCCCGCGTTCGGGCGGCCGGACTGCCCGCCCGAGGCGATGCAACTGCGCGAACGGGTCGCTCAGTTCGTACGGGAACGGGTGATGCCCTGCGAGCCGGTCCTCGACGGCGGCGGCCCGGCCGCCCGGACCGCGCTGCGTACCCTCCAGGACGAGGCGAAGGCGGCCGGACTCTGGGCGCTGCCGCTGCCCGTCGAATTCGGGGGCCAGGGACTGCCGTTGACCCACTACGCGCACCTTGCCGAGGCCGAGGGCGCCAGCGACCATGGCCCCGCGGCCCTCGGCTCGGCGCCCCTGTTGGACGTGCTGATGCTCGGCCGGCACGCAAGTGCCCCGGTCCGGGAGCGACTTGTGCGGCGCATCGTGGCCGGCGACCTGCGCACCTGCTACGCCATGACCGAACCCGAAACCCCCGGCACCGACCCGGCACAGACCGCGACCCGCGCCGTGGCCGGCCCCGACGGAACCTGGACCCTGCACGGCCGCAAGTGGTTCATCTCGGGCGCCGGCGAGGCCGACCTGGTCACCGTGCTGGCCCGCACCGGCGGGACGGACGGCGACGAGGAGCTGTCCCTGCTGCTGGTGCCCACCACCGCCCCCGGCTTCCGGGTGCTGCGCGAACTGCCGGTCCTCGGCGCGGGCGGCCAGTGGGAGATCGCCCTCGACGGCGTCACCGTGCCCCCGGACCATCTCCTCGGCGCGCGCGGCCAGGCCCTGCGGATCGCCGGGGAAAGACTGGGACTGGGCCGCACCCTGCGCTGTCTGCGCTGGCTCGGACAGGCCGAGCGGGCCTTCGACCTGATGTGCGCCCGGGCCCGTACGCGCACCCAGCGGTCCGGCCCGCTGGCCGACCGTCAGCTCGTCCAACAGCTGGTGTTCGACTCCCTGCTGGCCATCCGTACCACCCGGCCGCTGGTCCACGAGGCGGTGGCCGGGCTGGCCGCGGGCGGCTCCGCCCGGCTGGAGACGGGCCTCGCCAAGGTCGCCGCGGCCCGGATGCTGCAGCAGGTCACCGATGCCGCGATCCAGGTGCACGGCGCGGCCGGCCTCGGGCCGGACACCGCACTGCCCGGCCTGTTCCGCACGGGCCGCGCCGCCCGGCTGCTCGACGGGCCCGACGAGCTGCACATCGCGTCGGTGGCCCGCCGGGTGCTGCGCGACCACCCGTCGGCATCCGGCGTCACATCGTGAACGGCTCCACCAGCCCGGTGCGGAGCGCCAGCCCCCACGCGAAGAAGAAGTCCCCCCAGACCAGTTCATGGCGGGGGGCGAGGCCGCGGGCGGCGTCGTAGCAGCCGTCGCGCAGCGCGCCCGAGGGGGACAGATGCGCCACGCTCAGCCGGTGCAGAATCTGCTCTCCCCAGTGCATCAGAGCGTTGCCCTCGGACCCGCGGCCGGCCGCCCGCGCGAGCGCGGCCAGCTTCAGCGCGGCCACCGCCTCGATCGCCGCGGCGGAGGTGTCCGGCGGGCCCGGCGGGTGCCCCGCGCCGGCCGGAGGACCGTCCTGAGCCGGCGGGACGAGCGCCGCTCCGGGCGCCGTACGCAGCGCCACCAGCCGTCCGGCCGCCTCCCACAGCCCGCTCTCCCCGAGGTGCCGGAGCCCGTCCGCGACCCCCAGCAACAGCCAAGCCGCCGTACGGCTCCAGCCGGGCGCCGGCTCGGCGCACGCCGCCCAGGTGCCGTCCGGCCGGGCCTGCCAGGCCGGACGCGGCGGATCCTCGGCCAGGCACAACGCCAGATGCCGGGTCAGATGCCGGTAGGCGGCGGCCCGGCCGTCGCCCGGTGCACCGGCCAGCAGCGGCACCAGCCCCGGAACGCCGTCCGCGCGCGCCAGCAGCCGCGGACCGCCGAACGCACCACCCCACGGCACCACGCCCCACTCCGGCTCGTACGCCGCCAGACAGGCCCGGGCCGCCCGGTCCCGCAGCGCGGCCGCCGCCTCGTCACCGCCCGGCCCGGCGGCAAGCGCGGTGCCGTACCAGAGCACCAGCCCCCGGGTGGCGGTGTCCTGGTCTGTCCAGTACCCGAGCCGCTCGGTGCAGCGGGCCGCCGCCGCCCGGTCCTCCGGGGCACCCGAGGACAGCGCACGCAACCACAGCAGCCCGGCCCAGCAGCCTCCCGTCCACGAACCCCGCCCGGTGGTCGTCCACTCACCGGCCTCCGGATCCGCGTACAACGGGAACCGCGCCCGGACCTCGTCCGCCGTCCGCGCAACCCGCTCCAGAACGGCCGCCAGCGCCGGCCCGGCCCAGTCGGCCGCTCCGCTCGCCGTGTCTGCCGCCACCCGCACCGTGCCGTCCGCCTTCCTCATCACGCCTCCCCGTGGTCACGCGACCTCAGCGGTACGGCCACCGCCGCGGCCGCCGCGAACTCCACCGCCACCAGCAGCCAGCCCGGCCCATAGCCGCACGCCGACACCAGCGCGCCGAACAGCGGCGGACCCACCGCGAAGCCGGCGAAGAAGCCCGCCGACACCAGCGCCGAATCCGCTCCCGCACGTCCCGGTGCGGCGCTCTGCAACACCAGCACCATCGACACCGCATTCGCCGACACCGCGAACGACCCGACCGCGACCGCGGCCGGCCACACCAGCAACGGCAGCACGAGCGCCAGCGCCAGCAGCAGCGCCGCGCCCACCGCCCCGGCGGCCAGCAGACCGGGCAGCGCCCGCGCCCGCCCCGGCCGCCCGGCGATCCGCGACCACCCCACCCGGCCGCCGATGCCCGCCACTCCGAGCACGGCCACCAACGCGGCGGCCGCGACCGGCGTCAGGCCCAACCGCTGCGAACCGAACAGCGCCAGGTACGTGTTGACGGAGGCGATGCCGCACCCGAGCAACACCGAGAACCCCGCCAACCGCCCGACCGCACCACGGGTGAGCGACGCGGAGCGCGGGCCGGCGGCGACCCGTGGCGGGTCGGGCGGCAGGACGAGGACCGCCCACCCCGCGGCCAGCGCCGCCGCACCGGCCGCCGTCCACACCGCGCCACGCCAGCCCACCCCCGCGGCCAGCACCGACAGCGGCAGCCCCGCCACGAAGGCACCGACCTGGACACCCGACTGCTTGAGCCCGGTGACCGCCCCGCGCCGCTCGGCCGAAAAGGCCGCAAGGATCACCTTGTTGGTCGCCGGGTTGGCCAGCGCCTGCGCCAGACCGCCCAGCGCGACGGCCGCCAGCAGCACAACTGCCCCTGGAGCGGCCCCGATCAGTGCCAGCGAGGCCGCCGCGAGCAGCAACAGCGCGACCAGACACCGGCGAGGCCCGACCCGGTCCACCAGGCGCCCCGCCACCGGCGACAGCAGCGCCGCCGCGCCGAACCCCGCCGTCGTGGTCAGGCCCAGCACCGTACGGGAGAGACCCAACTCGCCGACCAGCCGCGGCCCGAGCGCACCGATCAGAAAAAGCTGCATCATCGAGAAGGCCATGGCGGACGTCAGCAACACCGTCACGCCCGGGCCCGGGCCCGGGCCCGCGCCCCGCGGCCGGGGTATGCCCCCCTCCGGCCCGGCGCCCTCCGCTTCGCTGCCCCGCTGCACCTGCACCACACGCCTCCTGACCCTCCGGCCCCGCCGCGGGACCCGGTCCAGTCAGTCGTACGGGCCTGGTGGTGAGTTCCCGACGCCGCACTCGGCCCGGCGCCACCCTGCGGTACGAAGGCCGCACCGGCCACCGACCTTCCTCCCTCAAGACGCCTGGGGCAGCAGCGAACCGATCCGCCCGATATCGGACGCGCTGCTCGCCCCGCGCGCCCCAGCGCAGGTCAGCACCAATAACCAGCCTGTCGACCGGCTGCGACAGATCTTGTACGCACATGAGCAACCCTGCCCGGACAACAGGCCGGAATGGCAGCATGATTGCCATGACAACCGGGCCGGTCTCACGCGCCGTACGCGCCGCGGCTTTCGCGGCCGTCTGCGTGACGACAACGGCCCTCGGGCATGCGCTGATGGCCGCCGAACCGCTGCCGTGGTGGGCCGTGCTCGCCGCATTCGCGGCGACGGGCCCGGCGGGATGGTGGCTGACCGGACGGGAACGGGGCGGCCCGACCATCACCGGAGCCACGGTCCTCGCCCAGCTCGGGCTGCACGCACTGTTCGACCTCTCGTCCTCCTGCGTCGGCGCCAAGGACGTCAACGCCATGCCCGAACGGCACTGGGCAGCACGGCTGTTCCGCCACGCAACAACGGCCCCCGACCCGTCCTCCCTCCCCGCACCGTCCTCGGCACTCCGCCTCCTGCCCCTCACAGATCTCGGCCCCACGGTCACCCGCCCGCCGCTGCCCACCCCGATGGGTGCCATGCGCGGGATGGCCGACATGGCAGGGACGGCCACGATGCCCGGCACGGGGCACCTCGGTGCCACCGTCGGCGCCATGGGCCACCCGGGCCACCTGGACCTGACGCCTTCCGGCCATGGGTCACTCGGCATGCTGCTTGCCCACACGCTGGCCGCGGTCCTCTGCGGCCTGTGGCTCTGGCGCGGCGAGGCAGCCGCGTTCCAGCTCGCCCGCAGCTTCGCGGCGGCGCTGTTCGCCCCCTTGCTGCTGGTCCTGCGGACGCTGGACCGAACCGGCCTGGAGCCGCCCGCGCGCCGGGTCCCGGTCGACACACCCGCCGTGCGCCCGCACGGCGCGCTCCTGCACCACGTCGTCGTCCGCAGAGGCCCACCAGGGCTCCCGGTCTGCTGCTGACCGTACGCACCGACCCCGGCGCCGCCCTCCGCTACCCCTCAATCCCCTTTATTCGCGGCGGCGTTGACCAATTGGTGACGTGCGAAGCGTCGGCATACCCGCGCACGGCCGGCTTCCCCGGCCTGCCACCCGCCCGCGACATGCCGGCCCCTGCCCTCGGCCCTCCGGCCCGCGCACGGGCGTGCTCCTGGACTGGACGACGCGACCCCATCGCATCGACCGGCCCGCCTCGCCCGTCGCACCTCGCTCATCGCCGTAGACCTCGGCGAAACCGGAGGGCCCCGCACCCCGACCGGGACCCCGGGCGCTGCTCTGCCATGCCCTGGTGCGGTCCCGCCGCCTCCGAAGGATGTTCTCGCATGATTGCTGCCCTGACCGGGCCGTCCCCCTACAAGCGGACCGCCGCGGACGACGAGCAGGTGACCGGCCTTGCCCTGGCCGCCAGGGACGGCGACCCCGACGCCGTCGAGCGCTTCGTCCACGCCACCCACCGGGACATATGGCGGTTCGTGGCCCACTTGAGCGGGGACACGAACGCGGCCGACGATCTGGCTCAGGAGACCTTTCTGCGTGCCCTCACCGGTCTGCCGAAGTTCGCCGGCCGTTCCTGCGCACGTACCTGGCTGTTGTCCATCGCCCGCCGGGTGGTGATCGACCGCTACCGCTCCGCCGCGGCCCGTCCGCGGATCGCCGACATCAACGACTGGCAGGCGGTGGCCGAACACCGCCAGCCGAGCGGACTGCCCGGCTTCGACGACGGCCTGGCCCTCAGCGAACTCCTCGACACCCTCGACCGCGAGCGCCGCGAAGCCTTCGTCCTCACCCAACTGGTCGGCCTGCCCTACGCGGACGCCGCGGCCGTCGTAGGCTGCCCGATCGGCACCGTACGGTCCCGGGTGTCCCGGGCCCGCGCCGACCTCGCCGGATGGCTCAGGTCAGCCGAGAAGTGCGCACGAGTCCCCCGCCCGGCCATGGCCCGATGAATGCGCCGGCCACGCAGGTCACACCGCGGGCGGCTGCCCCACCCCACCGGCCTAGGTGAGCCCGGTCTCCGCCTTGCTGAACAGCACTCCCTCGGAGTAGAAGAACACCGCATTGCTGCTGCCGTCGGCGCCGTAGCACGTCCAGGTGACGGGATAGCGATCGCCCGGTTCGGATTCTCCGTCCTGCTGGCAGGTATTGGCGTAAGCGCGGAGGAGTTTCTCGCTGCTGCCGGCCTTGATCTTCTGGTATTCGGCGAGCGTCAACGGGTCACTGCTGACGGCGAACCCTTGATAGGCGCCGGCGATGACGAGGAGGCCGAGGAGGGAGCCGCCGGCTATCGCGCTCTTCTTCACAGTGGGGTGTGTTCCTTCGCGGGTGTGGTGGGGCGGACCGGGTGAGCCGGGCTTCGTCCCGGAGCCGCGGCAGGTCGCCTCAGGGATTGTAGAGGGCGACGAACCGGTGGTCAGGGCACCCACGAGCAGGGCGGTGACCCGGCGGAACGTCCGCCGGGCCACCGCCTCAATCTCTGCACACGCGACCGTGTCTGCCGAAGGGGCTGTGGGAAGCCTTCATCGTTTCACGGCGTCCTGGGCCTTCTGTCCGGCTTCGCGCAGATCCCCGCCGGCGCGCTCGGCGCGACCCTCGGCCGTCATCCGCTCGTTCCCGACGGTGCGCCCCACGGCTTCCTTCACGGCGCCCTTGAGCTGGTCGGCCTTCGCGGACGACTTCTTGTGCATGGTCATGGTCGTGCTCCTTTACTCGCGAGCCGTTCCTTGACGAGACCCGCCTGCCCGGCACCACACCGACGAAACCCACCCCTCGTGGCGCCACTCAACTGCCTTGTATCCAGGGCCTGAAAACCGCATCGGGAGTGAATCGGGACCGCAACTGCACCGCAGCGGATGCCGCTCCGCGGCACATCCGGACGATGAGTCACACAGCATCCCGGCCAACTGAACTTGCCGCGCATGCGTTCAGGAAACTCAGCCACCCATCCGACTGGCCCGCGACCAGGAATGACAGTCACAAGAACGCCGAAGGCGGGAGCGATTCGAGCGGTCTGCTGTCGGCGCCGCCCGGGTGTCGCTACGCTGATTCGCATGGATGCCAGGGACTCGGACCCCGCGGACCCAGTTGACCCCGCTGAGAAGTGGCCACTACCTCCGTCGTGGATGTGGAGCTGCCAAGAGTGCACCGATCTCTACAAGGCGATGAAGCAGGCTCCCGAAGTGGTGGATGCCGCGCGGGCGGCGAGCGAGCCGGGGGTGGACTGTGACCCCTTCGACACCATCGTCTCCTCGCAGATCCACCTCGCCCGGCACATCGCCACCCACCACACCTCGGAAGTCCCCGCCATGGACCAGGGCTGCGACCGGTGCAAGTCCGACATGACACGGCAGATGCCCGTCGTCCTCGTTCTGGAACACCGCGCTCGCCACGTCTTCGCCCCACCCAGCATCGCCGGCCTGTTGTAAGGGAAGCGGTCAGGGAAACCGGGAGTACGGCCGGGAAAGCGGAAAGCCGTCAGAGTTGCGGCCGACTTCGGACGTTCCCGGTTTCCTGCGCGGAGTTGGCGGGTGAGCGGGTCCGTCCTGCACTGCGCTGATCTCACCCTTCCGCAGGCAGCTGGGGAAGGCTCGCTCTCATCTGTTCAAATGCGGTGGGGGTCGGCCGCCGGCCGAGAAATTCCTTGATCTGCCGAGCGCAGTCGAGCGCACTCGTACTGCCGGTGTCGCACTCGATGTCGTAGCGGCCATGGGCATGGACCCGGTCGAATTGGCGGGCGGCCAGCCCTGGCGGTCGATCGCCGCGGGCCAGCTCGCGTCGTTCCAGCTCCGGCAGCGGGCAGTGGACTCCGACGAGGACGACGTCCTGGGGGGAGAACAGACCGAGGCAGTCGTGAAGGCGCCACGGCTCACTGAAGAGGTGGTCCACGACGACGTTGTTGCCCGCCGCAGCCATGCCGGCGACCGCCCGGTGAAACCCCATCCAGGTGCGTTTGAGTACGAGGGCAAGTTCGTCCGGGGGAAGCTCCGGCCCTGATCGCATGGCGTGGAAGGCATCCACGGGCAGGTAAAAGTACGGCTCACCGAGCACCGCGAGAAGCTCCTTCGCAATGCTGGACTTTCCGGAGCTCGACGTGCCGTTCAAGAAGATGATGAGGCCGCCGGCTGACTGCCCGGGCACCGCCGGACCGGCCGAGCGCTCCACCCCGGAAGCGGGACTTTCCCTCATGACTGCTCTCGCATCGTGCGCGTTCTCCAGATCACTTGAGCTTCGACCGGCACCACCGTACTGGCCCGCCCATCCTCAACCCCACAGCGGGAAGGGCAGGTTGGGGGGCGCCTCTTTGCCGGACGGACGGGCCGGTCACCCGCATTCCGGCCCTCAGACAGGGCACACCATGCTTTACCGCCGGCCGACCGCCTCATCGTCGGGACGCTTCTCGGCGATCTGGTGAATCAGACCAACTGGCCCAGGAAAACCATCAGGAGCAACAGCGCCACGAGCACGCCCAGGCCGATGGCGCCCGCCCGGCCACCGCCTCGGGGGAGGAAGATGGCCACCACAGTCCCCAGCGTCGTCAGCGGCACCGCGTACCACGCGAGGGCGATCAGCACGTCGATGGAGTGCGGATTGCGTACGCCGTCCTGGCACGTATCACAGGCGATGGCGAACAGCGGCCCAAGCCCTCCCACAAAGAAACCCACGGCCAGCACACCCATGGCGAGAACGGTCAGCCAACCCCAGTCGGCCACGGAACGCCGAGGACGGCGGTCGGAGTCGTCAAGGAAGGGCGAACCGGAATCGAAAGGGGCGTCGATGTTCTCCATGTGACGGATGCTATGGAGCACATTGCCCGCGGATATCCGCTGTTGTACTCAGCTGCCGGATGGTCATGGTCTGAGTATCGCCGGGTGGTGGTTCTGCGGCGGTTGCTCCGGTGCGGCGGCGAATTGCGTGGAGTGGGGTAATGCAGGCAATAGATGCCCACCGGGGAGCTGGTGCCGGGACCTCTACGGGGTGGTCGGCCGTCGGCGGCCGGCGGTCGTCAGTCTGTAGTTGTGAGGAGGGCCGGAGTCGGGCCCCGCCCGCTGTCAGGCGGGGCGCCGGCGTCAGGGCGCGGGCGTGAACAGGTCTTGGCTCACTGCCGCGTCCCTGACCTCCTGGTAGAGAGCGGTGAGGGTTTCGCTCACCTGGACGCGCGGCAGTTGGAGCCGGTCCAGGGCCTCCGCGTCCGCGCCCACGTCCTGCCACCCCTGGCCGGTCAGCAGGCGCATGAGTGCCGGGTTGAGCCGGTCCACCCCTCGTACGATGCGGGCTTCGGGCGTGACCCCTTCCTCGTACTCGTGCCACAGGCTCAGGAACTCGGTGCCGAGCCCGTCGGGCAGTGGTGCGAAGCGGCGTTGGGCGACCTCCTCCTCCACCCGGGCCTTGTCATCGCCGTTCCGGGTGCTCCAGGCCGACGGGTCGCCCGCCTCGATTTCCACGAGGTCGTGCATCAGGCACATCTTCAGCATCCTTTCCAGGTCGAGCGACCGGCCGCTCTCCCGCTCGAACTCGCGGTGAAGGATCCAGCTGATGAGCGCCAGATGCCATGAGTGTTCGGCCACGCTTTCCTTGCGGTTGGGCGTGGCATTGTTATGCCGCTCAACTTCCCGTAGCCGGGCGGTGAAAGAAATGAAGTCGAATACTTCCCGAAGGTTACCGTCCATGCCGTATGTCCGTTCTCTCATTCGTATCGCCGTTGTGCCCCGGAACTTCTGCGGACTTTAACACCGGCGATATCGGAGCATGTGTGATCAGGCCAGGCCAACGGTGCGATCGCTGCGCTGGGCTGCGCCTCTGACCTGCCCTGGCTGTCTTAAAGCGATCGTTGACCGGTGCCCTGACTGGTCATAGATTCCTCCTGCACGTAACATGCCGTCAACAAGAGGAAATCCCATGGCAAAGTTCTATGCGGAGTCTGAACTCGACGGAAAGTTGACCGGATTTCGGTCACGTGGTCCGGCAACCCTGACGGAATGCCTGGCGCCCGGAACCCTCTGGCAGCCGGTGTTTCAGATGACGATTATGGCGAACACGAAGAATGGCCGAAGTGTATTGACAGGTACACGTCGAGCCGACAGTAACCCGACCCACCCCAATGTCATCAGCACGCCCACCAGCATGCTGCCACTGGAATTCGCGCGATGTTACTTCGACAGCATCGCCGCCTCGGCCACCGGCCTCGTGCCCGTCCATCTGACGGAGCTGCGGGCCGACGACCTGAGGACCGTGGTCCGGTTACCCGAGTCCGCCGCGCGCGGCGTGGTCCCCGACCCGTCCTCGGCACTCTCGTTCCTGGCGGGAGATCTGCTCGCCCGCAAGCTCGGCTGCGAGGGCGCCATGGAGGCGGCCTCCCGAGAGAAGCCCCTGGGTACCTGCCGCTTCTCCATGGTCGGGGCGGGCTTCAGCTATGTCGCCGACCGGCCCACCGAGGACCCCGAGAACCCCGAACCGCTCTATGAACCGCTGCTGATGTTCGGAGCGATCCTGGAACTCCACGACCCCACGGTCATCCCGGAGCAGACCGCTTCGTACAAGGACCTCTGCTGGACCTCGCCCGAGGACTACGCCGAGGGCGTCCGTACCAAGCGCATCGAGAGCTTCAACCCCAAGTTCCTGGACCGCGCGGACGAGGCGGACAGCGACTCCGTGACCGTGTGCGCCCGGGGTCTGTGCCTGCAGACCACCCACAAGGTGCTCACCGACCTCGCCTCCGGCCCCACCACCGGCGGGTCCATATGACCGCCATGGCCCGCACCCTGGACCCCCGGCAGATCCGTGCCGACTTCCCGATCCTGCACCGCACGGTCGGCGGCGGAGAGCGTCTCGTCTATCTGGATTCCGGTGCGACGTCCCAGAAGCCCGTGCAGGTCCTCGATGCCGAACGGACCTTCGCCGAGACGTCGAACGCGGCGGTGCACCGCGGAGCGCACCAGCTCGCCGAAGAGGCAACCGAGGCCTACGAGCAGGCCCGTGGACAGATCGCCGCCTTCATCGGCGTACGTCCCGGAGAAGTGGTCTTCACCAAGAACGCCACCGAAGGCATCAACCTCGTCGCCTACGCCATGAGCAACGCCGCCACCTCCGGCGACGCGGCCGCGCGCTTCCGCCTCGGCCCCGCCGACGAGATCGTGGTGACCGAGATGGAACACCACGCCAACCTGGTGCCCTGGCAGGAGCTGTGCCGGCGCACCGGCGCCACCCTGCGGTGGCTCGGTGTGACCGATGAAGGGCGCCTCGATCTCTCCCGGCTCGACGAGGTGATCACGCCGCGCACCCGGCTGGTGGCCTTCGCCCACCAGTCCAATGTGCTCGGCACGATCAACCCGGTCCGGCAGATCGTTGCCAGAGCCACCGAGGTCGGCGCACTCACCCTGCTGGACGCCTGCCAGTCGGTTCCGCACGCCGAGGTCGATTTCCACGCCTACGGAGTGGACTTCGCGGTCTTCAGCGGCCACAAGATGCTCGGCCCCTCCGGGGTGGGTGTCCTCTACGGACGGCGCGAGCTGCTGGAGGTCATGCCGCCCTTTCTCACCGGCGGTTCGATGATCGAGGTCGTCAAGATGACGGAGTCGACCTTCGCCGCGCCGCCCCAGCGGTTCGAGGCCGGCGTGCCCATGGTGTCCCAGGCGGTCGGACTGGCCGCGGCCGTACGCTATCTGACCTCCGTCGGCATGGAGCGCATCACCGCTCATGAGCGGCTGCTCACCGAGGCCGCGCTCGGCGCCCTGTCCGCGATCGACGGCGTACGGGTCCTCGGTCCCACCACGACCGCCGCCCGTGGCAGCGCGGTGTCCTTCGTCGTCGACGGGGTGCATCCGCACGATGTCAGTCAGGTCCTGGACGCCCACGGCGTGGCGGTCCGGGTCGGGCACCACTGCGCCTGGCCCCTGCACCGCCGGCTGGGCGTGCCGGCCAGTGTGCGCGCCAGCTTCTACCTCTACAACGAGCTCGCGGACATCGAGCCGCTGGCCGCGGGGATCCGGGAGGCACAAGCGCTCTTCGGCGCCACGGCGCCGGGGCCGGAGCGGAGCGGGGGGACCGTGGCGTGCGCCTGACGGCAGAACACCAGGAGATCATCCTTGCCCACTACCGGACCCCGCACCACAGCGGACTCCGGGAGCCGTACGACGTCGAGGTCCAGCGGTTCAACCCCACCTGCGGGGACGAGCTGACCCTGCGCGTACGCCGGAAGGGAGAAGGGGAACAGGCGGCCATCGAGGACGTCTCGTACCAGGTCCAGGGCTGCTCGATCAGCCAAGCGTCCGTATCGGTGATGACGGATCTGGTCATCGGCCGTACCGCCCGGGAGGCCGAGGAACTGCACACGGAGATCGCCGCACTGTTGCGGGAACGGGCATCGGAGTCCGGTGCCTGGCCGTCCCATCTGGGAGACGCCGCGGCCTTCCGCGATGTGTCACATCACCCCGCGCGGATCAAATGCGCCTTGCTCTGCTGGACCGCACTGCGCCAGGCACTCTCATGAACCATGTGCCAGGCACTCTCATGCCCCAATGGACCTCTCCAGGAGGCGACTTCGAAATCGACGACACCCTGACCCTGCTCGCCCGGGCGGTCACAGCAAGCGGAGGTCCTCGCGGCCGGGGCCGGTGTGCCCGGCAGCACGGGAGCCGCCCGGGCCACTGACCGCGCTTTTGTTTCCTACACGTCCTCATTGATGTCCGGTTCCGGCCCGCTTTTCGGGCCGGCCTGCCGGAGGACCGGTGGCCGTCGCGTATGTGACGGCCACCGGCCCCTTTGTCAGGCGTCCCGCCGATTGACTTGTCAGGCGTCCCGCCGGTGGACCAGGACCATCGCGCCGTTGAGCGCCAACAGGGTCAGCGTCGCGAAGTAGCCGAACCCCGGTAGCGGGGCCAGGTTCTCCGGGGAGGGGACGAGGAGGAGGATCTGCTGCCCCGCCTCGGTGGGCCACCACTTGAGCAGCGGCTGACCCGAGGCGCCCATCATGCGGAACATGATGGGCAGGATGAACGTGGCGCTCACGGCAGCCGTGATCCCGCCCGCGGAGGCCCGGAGCACCAGGCCCAGCGCGAGCGCGAAGACGCCGAGAACGCCCAGGTAGCAGCCGCCACCGACCACAGCGCGCAGAACTGACCCGTCCGACAGCGCAGGGTGTGCCACGTTCGCCCCCAGCGCCATGGATCCCGCGGTGTAGGTGGCGAAGGAGATCAGCAGCCCGGTCACCAGCGACACGGCGAAGACCACCAGGGCCTTGGCCGCCAGCAGCCGGGGACGCTGCGGTACGGCGGTGAAGGTGCTGCGGATCGAACCGGTGCCGTACTCGGAGGTGGCTGCCAGCACACCGAAGAGGCAGACGGCCACCTGGCCCAGCGGAAGCCCCACGAAGATCTCGCGCAGCACCGTCGCCGCACTGTCGGCCGAGTTCGCGTGCAGGCCCCCGAGCACCCCCACGCCGACGGTGATGAAGGAGGCGGCGAACAGCGTCCACCAGGTGGAGCGGATCGACCGGACTTTGATCCACTCGAAGGCGGCCGCGTCCACGAATCGTGGCCGCTGCGCGGCCGTGCCGTGGCTGCGGGGAGCGGCGGAGGTGGGAGGTGTCGTTGTCGTCGCCATGGTCATGCGGCCTTTCCGCTGTGCGTCACCCGGTATTCGACGGCGTCCGCGGTCAGTTCCATGAACGCTTCCTGTAGCGAGACCCGCTGCGGTGCCAGCTCGTAGAGCCACAGCCCGTGCTGCCCGGCGAGCTCCCCGATCCGCCGCGCGTCCACTCCCCGTACGAGCAGCGCGCCGTCCGGGGACGCCTCGCCGGGGAGGTCGCCGACGGTGCCTCCCTCGCGTTGCAGCAGTGGAACGAGCTGCGGCGCGTGCGGGGTGCGGACGACCGTGCCGTTGTGGGAACTGCGGGCCAGGAAGTCCGCCATGGAACTGTCGGCCGCCAGCCGTCCGCGGCCGATCACGATGAGGTGGTCCGCGGTGTCCTGCATCTCGCTCATGAGGTGTGAGGACACCAGGACGGTGCGCCCGTCGTCGGCCATGCTGCGCATGAACTCCCGCACCCACTGGATGCCTTCGGGGTCGAGGCCGTTCACCGGCTCGTCGAGGATGAGGATCTCGGGGTCTCCCAGCAGCGCGGCCGCGATGCCGAGACGCTGGCCCATCCCGAGCGAGAATCCGCCGACGCGCTTGCGGGCCGCGGCCGTCAGACCGACCATGGCGAGCACATCGTCGACCCGCTGCCTCGGAATGCGGTGGGAGGCGGCGAGCCCGCGGAGGTGTTCTCGGGCGGTCCGGCCGTCGTGCACGGCCTTGGCCTCCAGCAGGGCGCCGACGGTGTGCAGTGGCGTGGGCAGTTCGTGGTACGGCCGGCCGCACACCCTCGCGGAACCCGAAGTCGGCCGGTCGAGACCGACGATCATGCGCAACGTGGTGGATTTACCGGCGCCGTTGGGACCGAGAAAACCGGTGACGAGGCCGGGGCGGACGGTGAAGGTGAGGTTGTCGACGGCTTTCTTGTCGCCATAGCGCTTGGACAGCCCGGTTACTTCGATCATGTGGTTCCTCGGTACGGAAGCTCTTTCGGACGCTCACGACGCTAGGACGCCCCACCTCGGGGGCGCGTCGCTCCCAAGGCCGGAGTACGGCCCTCCACCCGCACCCGGAGACTGAGCCGGGGTGCGACCTGAGGCGTATGCGGAACGAGCCCCCGGGCGGACGCCTGAACCGGGATGCCGGTCCCGGACGGCGGGGACGGGTTTCGGCCGCCTGAAAGCGGCAACCTGTGTGTCATGTCCAGACGCATGCATGACAGCACCAACGGAGCTGCGAAAGTCATCGTCATCATCGCGGACTGCACCGCGCTGATCCTGGGGCTGTGGATCCTCTTCGCCCTGCTCGACGCCAACCGCGCCAATGACCTGGTCAGCGCGGTGCACGAGGCGTCGCTCTGGCTGGCGGGCTGGTCGCACGACCTGTTCACCATGGACGCGGCCTGGCTGCGGACCGTACTGAACTTCGGGCTGCCGGCCGTGGTCTATGTCCTCATCGGGCACTTTCTGGCCGCCCGGATCCGCCGGCTCTGATTCCCGGGGCAGGGCTTGGCAAGGAAGCCGACCGCATCAGCACCCCGGCAAGGAAGCGAAGCCCCGGCAAGGAGGCCGTCCGTACGAAGCCCCGGCTCGGCGAGGGTCCGCCGGCGGGGTACCACGGACGGC
The DNA here is from genome assembly GCF_900221035.1 of Streptomyces sp. 2323.1. Classification (NCBI taxonomy): domain Bacteria; kingdom Bacillati; phylum Actinomycetota; class Actinomycetes; order Kitasatosporales; family Streptomycetaceae; genus Streptomyces; species Streptomyces sp. 2323.1. Next base: position 7,979,787 of record NZ_LT907981.1, read on the forward strand.
CCTCCCGTGCTTCAGGACCGGGTGATCTTCGCGGCGGTATCGAGGAAGAAGGCGTCGATGCTGTGCACGGCGCGGACGAAGTCGTCGAGATTGACGGGCTTGGTCACATAGGCATTGGCGTGCTGCCGGTAGGCATCCTCGATGTCGTCGGGCGCGGCGGACGTGCTCAGCACGACGACCGGGATGCTGCAGAGGTCGGAGTCGTCCTTGAGCACGGCGAGGAGTTCCCTGCCGTTCATACGCGGCATGTTGAGGTCCAGGACGATCAGGTCGGGGCGTTCGTTGGCCGGATCGCGCAGGTACTCCAGCGCGGCCACCCCGTCGACGGCCTGGTTGAGGGAACGGGCCATGTCCCGTGCGACGAGGGCGTCCTCGATGAGCATCGCGTCGGCGGGGTCGTCCTCCACGAGCAGGACGCGGTAAGGGCGGTCGGTCGTCAACGCGTTCAAGGCGGCGCTCCCGTGATCGGGGGTGGGTAGGGGACGTGAAACAGGGCGGGAGGCGTAGACCAGACCGGGCCAACGGCGCCGGGCTCCCTGCCGGCTGATGCCCCATGCCTGCCCGAGCTGAGGGTAGTTGGCGCCGTTCCCGGCGGCCTCCTGCGCCAGTTGCCGGGCGCAGCGGCCGACGGCACGGTCCAGGTACGCGAGGGCGTGCAACCGGGCCAGGGCGGGGTTGCCGTCCGCGGCCTGCCCTGGCTCCGTCGTCCCGTCGTCGGGCTCCGTTGCGGGAACGGCGGGAAAGCCGTGTCTGACCAGTTCGTCCGCGAGCTGGTGGACGGCTCTTTCGGCGAGCTCTGTCATCCGTTCGGGTTCAAGCGGGACGGGGGGCTGCGCGCGGGCCATGGCGCGAGCCTACGGCGGCTCCTGCTGTCTCGACAACCATTGTTGTCAACCCTCTGTACTCTATGGCTGCTTGTGCCTACCCACCTTCGCCTCCTCCGGGGCGGTAGAGCAGAGAGCAGGCGTGATGAGTCAGCAACTCCCGCACGGCGTAGGCCCCGAAGGAGCCGATGAGCCCGCTGCCCCGGCCGCTGCCGATCCGCCGCGGCTACGGACCCGCGCGGGAATGCCGTGGACCACGCGCCGGGCGCTGAACGTCAGCGTGGCGGTGGCGACGGTGCTGCTGCTGGTGCTCGGCGGCAGCGGTGTGTGGGTCCACGCGCGCGCCGCGGACGCCGCCGGCCGCCTCGTCGAGCGCTCCAGCCCCGCCCTGATCGCCGCGGGCAGCCTGGAGAACGCGCTGATCAACCAGGAGACCGGCATCCGCGGATACGGGCTGACCGGCCGGCGGGAGTTCCTGCAGCCCTACCACGACGGGCTCTCCCAGGAGAAGGCCGCGGCCGGCCGACTGCGCGCACTCCTCGGGCACGACGGGCCGGGCGCGCAGGACCTGGCACGCGTGCTGGACCGGACCGAGGCCTGGCAAAAGCAGGTCGCCCGGCCCGTCGCCGCCGCACCGAGCGGCAGCCCCGTCCGCCTCGCCGCCCAGCGCGCGGGGGCGGGCCTGCGCACCTTCGACGCCGTGCGTGCCGCACTCGGCGCCCAGCAGCGTCATCTGGAGCACGAGCGGGCCCAGGCACGGGCCGAACTTCACGACGTGGGGGCGCTCCAGAACGGGATCTTCTCGGGCCTCGCCGCGGTGGGATTCGTGCTGCTCGTGCTCGCCGTGATCGGCCTCCGGCGCGCCGTGACCGACCCGCTGGGCAAGCTGTCCGCGGATGTCCGCGCCGTGGCCCGGGGCGACTTCCGACGGCCTGTGCAGGGGAGTGGACCGGCCGATCTGCGCGCCCTCGCCGCCGACATCGACGGCATGCGGCAACGCCTCGTGGACGAGCTGGCCTTCAGTGACGAGACCCGGGCGCAGCTGGACGCACAGGCCACCGAGCTGCAGCGCTCCAACAACGAACTGGAGCAGTTCGCCTACGTCGCCTCGCACGACCTGCAGGAACCCCTGCGCAAGGTGGCCAGCTTCTGCCAGCTGCTCGAACGCCGCAACGCCGCACAACTCGACGACCGGGCACAGCAGTACATCGCCTTCGCGGTGGACGGCGCCAACCGCATGCAGGCGCTCATCAACGACCTGCTCGCCTTCTCCCGCGTCGGGCGGGTACACGCCGAGCACACGGACGTCGATCTGGAGGCGCTCCTCGGCCAGGTGCTGGAGTCCCTCAGCATCGCCATCGAGGAGTCGGCCGCCACCGTCACCCACGATCCCCTGCCCACGGTCCCCGGTGACACCACACAGCTCGGGATGCTGCTGCAGAACCTCCTGAGCAACGCCCTCAAGTTCCGCTCTCCGGACAAGCCCCCGACCGTCCATCTCTCGGCCCACCGCACGGACGGGTACTGGCAGTTCTCGGTCGACGACAACGGCATCGGCATCGACCCCGCCTACAGCGAGAAGATCTTCGTCATCTTCCAGCGGCTCCACACCCGGGAGAGCTACCCCGGTACGGGCATCGGCCTGGCCCTGTGCAAGAAGGTCGTCGAGTACCACGGCGGCACCATCGGCGTCGACCACGACCACGCTCCCGGCACCCGCATCACCTTCACCCTGGCCGACCACGCCCCGGTGATCCCGGCTCCGACGACCACCGAGCCCGCCCTCCAGGGAGAAGCGACCGCCTCATGACCACACCATCCGCCGGGCCGTTCCCCGCCATCCCGACGCAGACCGCGGACGGATCCAGTGTCCTCCTGCTGGTCGAGGACGACGCCGGCGATGCCCTGATCGTCGAGGAGTACCTCAACGACACCGAACTGCCCGTCAGCCTCACCTGGGTGCAGACCTTGGGCGAGGCACGCACCTACCTGTCCGGGCGGACCCCCGACTGCGTCCTGCTCGACCTCCATCTGCCGGACGCCTCGGGGACCAGCGCCGTCCAGAGCATGCAGAGCCTGTGCCCCGACGCGGCCGTCATCGTCCTCACCGGCCTCGACGAGACCCGCGCGGGCCTCGAAGCCGTGGCCGCGGGCGCCCAGGACTACCTGCCCAAGGGCCGGGTCACCCCCGAACTCCTCGAACGCGCCATCCGCTACGCCCTGCACCGCAAGCACACCGCACGCGCCACCGCCCGGCTGCGGGAGAACGAACTGCGCGCCCAGGAGAACGCCCGTCTGGAGCGCGGCCTGCTGCCCGCCCCGCTGCTGCGCTCCACGGACGTGCTCGCCAGCACCTGCTATCTGCCCGGTCGTAAGAATGCCCTGCTCGGCGGCGACTTCCTGGACATCGTCCAGACTCCGGACGGTCTGCTGCACGCCGTCATAGGGGACGTCAGCGGGCACGGTCCGGACGCCGCGGCGCTCGGCGTCTGTCTGCGCATCACCTGGCGCTCCCTCATCCTCGGCGGACACCGCGACACCGAGCTGCTGGGGCTCATGGAGCAGGTGCTGGTCGCCGAGCGCAGCTCCCCGGTGATGTTCGCGACCTGCGCCATCCTCACCCTCGACCCCCTCCACCACCGGGCCACGGTGACCCTCGCCGGCCACGACGAACCGCTGCTGATCCCGCCGGTCGAGGCCCCACGCCCCGTCGAGGCCCGGCACGGCATCGCCCTGGGCATGCTCCCGGGGGAGGGCTCCTGGCACCCCACCCCCTGCACCCTGCCCCCGCGCGCCGCTCTGCTCATGCACACCGACGGGCTGGTCGAAGGCCACACCACCGACAGCAGCCAGCGCCTGGGCACGGACGGTCTGATCCGCATCATCGAGGGCGGCCGGCATCTGCCGCCGCCGGCCCTGATCGACCATCTCACCGGCACCGCCCGCTCCATGGACGCCGGACGGCACACGGACGACCTGGCTGTCCTCGTCCTCAGCTGGAACGGCTGAGGACCGGCGACGGGTGCGCGCTGGTGCGGGCCGGACACCGACCACAAGGCACCAGCATCGGCTGCGGCCCGCCCGGCCCCGTCGCCTCCAAGGGCCGGCCGGGCCATCAGCCCCCGCTCTGTGCCCGTCAGCCTTTCCTCTCCTGCGGGATCCGCTCCAACAGACCCCGCAGGTCATCGGCGTGCTCCTCCTCCTGGGCAAGGAGCTCCTCGAACACGCGCCGGGTGGTCGGATCGCCGTCACCGAGCCACTTCGCAATCTCCGTGTACGAGGCGATCGCCACGCGTTCGGCGACCAGGTCTTCCTTGATCATCTCGATCAGGTCGGCACTGTCGTCGTACCCCGCGTGCGCCCGCCGCGTCAGGGTGTCCGGATTGAAGTCGGGCTTCCCGCCGAGCTGGACGATGCGCTGCGCCACCTTGTCGGCGTGCTGCTGCTCCTCCGCGGCGTGTTCCAAGAACTCGGCCGCGACCGGCTCCGAATAGAGCCCGGACGCCGTGTAGTAGTGCCGTTTGTACCGCAGCGTGCACACGATCTCCGTCGCCAGCGCCTCGTTCAGCACCTGGAGGACACGCTCCAGGTCGGCGCCGTAGGCATCGGTGACCGGCCCCTTCTCGATCTCACGACGGGCCCGCTCCCTCAGGGTTTCGACATCGGTCAGGAATTCAGCCATGAGTCTCTTCCGTTTCCACTCGACCGGCTCTCACGAGGGCACTGTCCCCGGCCGCCGTCCGGTGACGGACACAGGCGCGCGGTCGTGTCCCGGCGCACCACCCCGCCGGACGTAAGGACGGCACCGGAATCCGGCTGCCGGATGGCCAGTCTTGCCCTGCCCTGCCGTTTCCTTTCCTGCCCCGCCTGACGAATACCGCTCGCCGGCCGGACCGTACGGCTGCGGTGGATGCCACCGAGGAATGGCGCACGCATCGAGGGGCATCCGTGCTGGGGGAGGTAGTTCCGGCCCGGAGGGAGAGTCGGCGATGAGCGAGGACTCGGGACGGGACCCATCAGGGACGACGCCCGGACGGGAGCCGTCAGGGCCGAGGTCCGGACGGGAACCGTCAGGGGCGGCGCCCGGTGACCGCGACGGGGAGACCAGGAAGACGGTGTGGGTCGCCCTCGCGGCCAACGTCGGGATCGCGGTGGCCAAAGCAATCGGGGGAGCGGTGGCCGGATCGCCCGCTCTGCTGTCCGAAGCGGCGCATTCGGTCGCGGACAGCCTCAATGAGCTCTTCCTGCTGGCCGCTCTGAAGCGCAGCGAGCGTCCCGCGGATCATCTGCACCCATTCGGATACGGCAAGGAACGGTTCTTCTGGTCCCTGCTCGCGGCGGTCGGAATTTTCGTCACTGGGGGCTGTTTCTCCTTCTTCCAGGGCATCGAGGCCTTCCACGCCGGAGAGTCGGAATCCCGCGAGGGATATCTCATCGGCCTCAGCGTCCTGGCCCTTGCGATGCTCGCCGAGGGGACGTCGCTGATAAGGGCGCTGTCCCAGGTGCGGTCACAGGCCAAGTCCCACCACCGCAGCACGCTCGGCGAGATCAGAAACACCCAGGACCCCACCCTGCGCACCGTCCTGGCAGAGGACAGCACCGCATGCCTCGGAGTCCTGCTCGCCCTTCTGGGCATGGCACTCCACATGACCACCGGCAACGGCGCCTACGAGGCATGGGCCGCCCTGCTGATCGGCGCCCTTTTGGTCTATGTCGCCTTCATGCTCGGCAAGAGCGCCCGGGCGCAATTGATCGGCGAGGCAGCCGCTCCCGAATTGCAGCAGCAGGTCATCACATTCCTGCACGACCAGCCCGAGATCGATACCGTCACCGCGGCCATGACGATGCAACTCGGCCCGGATTCGGTGATGCTGGCGGCGCGTATCGACCTGGTGGCCGGCCTCGACAGCGAACAGGTCGAAGAGGCGCTGATGCGGACGAAGGCGGAACTCCGCGCCCGCTGGCCACAACTCGACCAGCTGTTCCTCGATGTCACCGACGCGTCCACCGCCGACCGGGCGCGCGCCGTCCGCGCGCGTCACCGGCTGGACGACGTGGTGGAGCGGCGCCGACAGGCGGACGGCGTCTAGATGTACTGACCGGAGACGTCGATTGAGGGCAGGACGTTCCGATCGGCGCTCACGAAGCTGGGGTTGAGTGCCTTTCAGCCAGGTCTCTGGCGAGCTGTCTGATGCGTTCGCGGGCTGTCTCTGGGGTGAGTATCTCGATGTGGTCGCCGAACTGGAGGAGCTGACGCACTGACTCGATGTCGGGGTAGCGGACGACGACGGTGCACCAGCCGTTTTCCGCTTCGGAGACGTCGTGGATGCGGTTGCCGAGGATGCGCCGCGCCAGGTCGAGGCCATTTTCTGGCAGACGGACGGTCACGCTCACGCGACCTTGCCCCTCGGTACCTTCCTTTAATGCGGTCCATCTGGTGCGGAGGGTTTCGCCTGGTCGGAGAGCAGCGGGCGCGTCGAGTTGTTCGTAGGACGAGAGTCGTTCCAGAGCGAACAGTCGACCGTCCCCCTGGTCATCGGCGATGAGATACCAGCGGCCTGATTTCGCCACGATCCCGTACGGGTCGACCACCCGCGTTGAGGCCTGATTCTCGGCGCTGCGCCGGTACTGGATTCGCAGCCGTCGTCGGCGTCGCAGGGCCGAGGCTAGATCCGATACGTCGACCGCTGCCTCTGAGTCAGCAAACCACGCGGTGCTGTCCACCAGCACCAGGTCCGCCAGTTGCAGCAGGCTCGGCGACCCAGGTGCTACAGCCTGCCGGGCGGCTATCTTGCGCGCGGCCGACTCCCACACCGCAGACAGGCCCATACGCTCAAGTTGCGCGCTATCCAAACCGGCTACGGAGAGGGCCTCCAGCTCTGGTGGTTCCAGATGGGATGCGTTGAGCCTTGCACTGGGGAGCAAGACGATCCCGCCGTTCCGCCCGCGTTCGGCATAGACAGGCACACCTGCTGTCGAGAGCGCCTCGACATCCCGCAGCACGGTCCGCCGAGACACTTCCAGACGCTCGGCGAGATCGGTGGTGGTGATGCGCTGACGGGTCTGCAGGAGCAGCAAGAGGTGCAACAGCCTCGAAGCCTTCATGCTGACTAATGTTCGCAGAAAAGGTGACAGGTTCTGTCGCGATGAGGCGATCAACTGGAGCGGTACCGAGACTTCAACGATCTGAGGAGCGCTCTATGCCCGCACCCAACCTGTTCCTGATCGGCGTCCGCGACGCCGAGGCCGCTACCGCCTTCTACAGCGACCTGTTCGAGATCGAACCGACCTTCATCAGTCCCCACTACGTAGCTTTCGAGGTTGCCCCCGGTGTCCTGTTCGCGCTGTGGACGGGCTACAGCGAGCAAGCGGTCCCGAGCACCCCTCGCACAAGCGAAGTCGGGCTGATGGTCTCCGGAGCAGCGACTGCGATTGACGAGATCTTCACGAGTTGGGTCTCGAAGGGAGTCCATGTCGTGGAGGAGCCGCACGACGCTGTCTTCGGCCGCACGTTTGTGATCACCGACCCCGACGGCAACCTCATCCGGGTCTCCCCGGTGGACTGATCTGCACGCCCCCTACCCACACGTCTAGTTGTCGAAGGGCCGGCCACACACGATGGTCGGCCCTTCAGTCTGTCCAGGAGCTCAGAAATGTCACATCCGAACGCTGCCCTCACCCCGCGCCACCGTCTGAAAGTCGCGCGACTCGTCGTTGACGACGGCTGGCCCATCAGCGAAGTCGCGGCCCGATTCCAGGTGTCCTGGCCAACCGTAAAGCGCTGGGTCGACCGCTACCTTGCAGGTGAGTCCATGCAGGACCGATCCTCACGACCCCGGATATCGCCGAGCAAGACAACCATCACCGTGACGAAGAGGTGCGTCAACCTGCGACTGCGTCTGCGAGAAGGGCCGGTCCAGCTCGCCGCGAGACTCGACATCGCCCCGTCGACAGTGCATCGAATCCTGCGATCAGCCCGACTGAACGGACTTGCCTACGTCGATCGCGCGACTGGTGAACCCGTCCGGCGGTATGAGCACGGCCACCCGGGATCGCTGGTGCACGTGGACGTGAAGAAGCTCGGGAACATTCCCGATGGCGGCGGCTGGCGCTACGTCGGCCGCCGCCAAGGCGAGAAGCACCGCGTCGCGACTCCGGGCAAGTCACGCAACGCCTACGGCGGCCCGAAGCTCGGATACGCGTTTGTGCACACCGTCATCGACGACCACTCTCGCGTCGCCTACACCGAGGTCCACAATGACGAGACGGCCATGACCGCAGTCAGCGTGCTGCATCGCGCGGTGGAGTGGTTCGCCGAGCGCGGCGTCACCATCGAGAGGGTGCTCTCGGACAACGGCGGCGCCTACCGGTCCTACTTGTGGCGCGACACGTGCGACGCCCTCTCGATCACGCCGAAGTTCACGCGCCCTTACCGTCCGCAGACCAACGGCAAGGTCGAGCGCTTCCACCGCACCATGGCCGACGGCTGGGCCTACGCCCGCTGCTACACCAGCGAGCAACAACGCCGAGACGCTCTGCCACCGTGGCTGCACCAGTACAACCAGCACCGTCCGCACACCGCTTGCGGCAACCAGCCCCCGTTCTCACGATTGATCAACGTCCCCGACCAGTACATCTAGAGGTGTAGGTGGCGCGTCCGTGCGGCGTCCTGTTCGGCCCGTGAGGCGCAGAATGCCGCGCACATCCGACACGGAACAAGCTGTTACGGATGCCCCGCCCCTCGCATAAGAAACACCTAAATTGAAAGGTATGGCAAGGGAGAGCGGGGGCACACGGTTGTGCGGAGGTTGATAACTATGGTCCCCCTGCTTCTCGTTCTTCTTCTCGCACTGCTTCTTTTCGGTGCGGGATTCGCGCTCAAGGCGTTGTGGGTCGTGGCCGTTATTGTGCTTGCGGTGTGGTTGCTGGGCTTCGTCCTGCGCTCGGCAGGAACCGGCGGCAAGCGAGGCCGCTGGTATCGCTGGTGACGATCGATGTGCCCCTCCGCATACCGGTGAGGCGCCACTCGCCGTCGAGCTCACAAGAAGAGGAAATACGTTGCTGACGCCCCATTCGGCGATACTGCGAGACCTTGTGAAGCAGTACGAGAAACTGCACGCCCGGCTCTCGGAGCGAAGCTCCGCCGAGACGCAGCGGCACTTTGCTGACACCTGCTACACGCTCTGCGTCTCCACCGGCACCCGGACCGTCGAAGCAGCGTTGACCTTCGCGGCCGGTCAACTCGACGCCGATCTGGCGGAGGTGGCCTACGCATCGCCCACGGCGTCGTCACTTCAGCTCGCCAACTGAACAAAGCGGGGCCGGCCCCCCGGGGTTCCCCGCTTCCTCCTGAACCATCCGCTCTCGCAAAGAACCGAAGAAGGGATTCGCTATGAGCGCCGAAGAAAAGGCCAAGGCCAAGACCGAGCAGGCCGTCGGCAAGGCAGAAAAGGCCGTCGGCCGCGCCGTGGGAAATGAACGGATGGAGGCCGAAGGCTCGTCCAAGGAATCCAAGGGTGATCTGCGCGGCGCCAAGGAAAAGGCCAAGGACGCCTTCAAGGACTGATGGCTGTCACGTTTGTGGTGTGCGAGGCCGACCTTCCTGGCCCCGCACACCACATGCGTGTCAGACTTCGCCAAGGGCGAGCCCAGCCGTGGTGACCACACCGGTTCTCAGGAAACCTCTGTCAGGACCTCGTCCCGTGCGGTGGTGTTCCTGCGCTCCTGTACGTGGGCGTAGCCCATGAGGCCGATCAGGATGGCGAGGAGGACGGCCGACGAGCCCGCTGTACCGAGGTCGAGACCGCCCTTGGCGAGCGGCTTGGTGAGGAAGTCGCCGGCGGTGGCCCCAAGGGGGCGGGTGAGCACGAAGGCGACCCAGAACAGCAGCACGTTCGGCACGGCAGGAACCCGCATGAGGCCGACGAGGACTGCGAGCACGCCTGCGACCAGCAGTGCACCGCCAGCGTACCCGAGTCCGGAGCTGTCGGACAGGAAGTCACCCATCGACGTGCCCAGTGTGTTCGACACCAGGATCGCCGACCAGAAGAGGGCCTCCGCGCGGAAGGTGACGATATCGCGGATGGAAAATGTCAGCCCGGTGCACTTCCAGGCGATGAAGATGGCGATCAACAGCGAGATCAGGATCGCGGCACCGGTCGGGTACCCCAACCCCAGGCCCTGCGGCCCCCAGCCCAGCGAAGTGGCCCCGCCGGTGAGGTACTTGCCGCTCGCGTCCCGGTTCATGAAGTCGGACATCGTCGTACCGGCCATGCTGGTGGACAGGATGACGGTCCAGTAGAAGAAGGGGTTGTAGCGCTTGGACCGGAGCTGTACGACCAGGGTGACCACGAAGACCACGAACAGGGCGATCGTGGTGAGGAAATAGCCGAGCTTGAGGGTCTGCGCGAAGAGGTCACCGGCTGTCTCGCCGAGCGTGGTCGCGGCGATCTTCATGATCCAGAAGGCCAGGGTCACCTCTGGCAGCTTCTTCATCACGTACTTGTTGGTGCCGGCGACATCCAGGTCGGTCAGGATTTCTGGCTTTTCCAATTCCATCTCTCCGGGTGGGGGTTCGGCGCGGGCGGCGTACGCGACGTCACCTACGGCGTGAGGTCACACGCCGTCCGACCCTCCCAGCGGGAACCTGTACACAACCTGAACACCGACGGCCACACCCACGAAGTCGCCTGTACGTGGCCACGGCAGGCCCTGCCCCGATGCGGCTCAGTGCAGGCCGGGTTGGTCCCGGTGGTGCGGCTGGCCGAGCGGTGCGGGCTTTCACGGCTGGTGGCTGAGAAGGCGAAGCTGACAGGGTGCCTGGTCTACCTCTGCGGGGCCACGAGGGGGAGCAGGATCTCGTCCACGATCGCGTAGACCTCCTCCTCGGGAACGGTTCCCTTGGCCATCAGCTCGGCGAAAATCATGCGTGGGCCCACAGAGGCGACACGTGGTGTGACGCACCGGGGGTCCGTCTCGCCCCGGTCGACAGCGACGCGGAGCATGCTCAGCAAGATCTTCTGATTGGGCAGGGTGACCAGTCTCTGGACTTGGGCGAACAGTTCGGGGTGGCGGGCGCGCCGGGTCAGCAAGGGCAGCAGGGCGCGCCCGCGGGGCTCGTCCAGGACGCGCGCGAAGGCGCCGAGCGTGGCGATGAGATCGCCGCGCAGCGTTCCGGTGTTGGGGATCACAGGGGTGCCGAAGCCTGCTACCGGGTCGGCCAATGCAGCCAGGACCAGTTCGGCGGGGGTCGACCAACGTCGGTAGAGCGCCGACTTCCCGGTCCCCGCGCGAGCGGCGATCTTGTCGAAGGCGAGCCCTTCGAAGCCGGTGGCGGCCAACTCCTCGAAGGTCGCCTCATAGATCGCCAGGGTGAGCGCGCTTCCGCGGCGACGCGTTCGCCGCCCGGCGAGAGCAGGCGCGCGCGAGGCGTCCCTCGCCCCGTCTTCTGCAGCGGCGGGGGAGGCAGGGTCGGTGGAATCCCCAGGAAGACCGTTCACGCCTCCGGTTATAGCCGTGCTCGCCGCCGCGCGTCGAACGGGGGCGGTGGTAGCGTTAGGTTAGTGGACAAAATTGTCCCTTATTTGGAGGTGTCGCGCATGACCACCGCATCCGAGGCCAAGACCGCACTGACCAACGCGCGTGTTTTCGACGGCCGGCGACTGTCCGCCCCCTGCACCGTCGTCATCGATGACGGCGTGATCGGTACCGACGCCCGTGGTGCGCGGGAGGTCGACGCGGCCGGTGCCGTCGTGCTGCCGGGGCTGATCGACAGTCACGTACACCTCCACGACTCCCGGACGCTGGAGCAATTGGCGTCCTACGGTGTGACCACCGGGCTGGACATGGCGATGCGGCCCGCCGAGCTGGTCGCCACGCTGCGAAAGGTCAGCGGCTACGCGGACTTCCGTACTGCCGGGTTGCCCGCCATCGGCCCCGACGGCGGGCACTCCCGCTTCCCGGGGATGCCACCGGAGGCGATCATCCGCACACCGCAGGACGCCCGGAGCCATGTCGCCGCGCGCGTGGCGGAGGGCGTCGACTACATCAAGGGCATCGCCGAGGCTCCCGGCGAGGGCGGCCCGAGCGGCCCGAGCCTGAGGGCCCTGGTCACCGCCGCCCGCGCCCACGGGCTGAAGACGGTGATCCACGCGGCCAGCGTCGGCGCGTTCACGTTGGCCGTCGGCTCCGGCGCGGACTTCATCACCCATGTCCCCGCCGACGGGGTCATCGCGGAGACCGACGTCGCCAAGATGGCGGCGGCAGGCCAGATCGCCATCCCCACGATCACCATGATGGAGGGCGTCCTGGCAGGTAAGGCGCCGATCGCCCACGTACTCAAGAGCGTCGCCAACCTCCACCACGCACACGTGAAGGTCCTGGCGGGCACCGACGCCAACACCCAGCCTGGTCCCCCCTTCGCCGTCCCGCACGGCGAAAGCCTTCACCACGAGCTGGCACGCCTCGTCCAGGCAGGCATCTCCCCTGCGGAGGCTCTTCGGGCCGCCACCATCCTGCCCGCGCGGGCCTTCGGACTCACCGACCGCGGCGCCATCGAGCCGGGCCTGCGCGCCGACCTCCTCCTCATCGACGGTGACCCCCTGGCAGACATCACCGCCACCCGCAAGATCCGCAACATCTGGTGCGACGGCCACTCCGTCGCCCCCGCCCGGCACCCGGTGAACTTCCACGACGGAATTGCGGGAACCGGGTGACGTTTCCGCCTCCGGGGAGATGAAGGTTCCGTTGACGCGAAGGAACCCGGCCGTGATGTCCCTGCTCCGTACACGTACTGACGCACAGTGGTGAGGGCATGGAGCATTCCACGGGCCGTTTCTTCGGTCGGGAGGCTGAGATGGCGGAATTGGCCAGGCTGGCGGCAACCGCGGAGAGGGGTTCGGGGCAGACGGCGTTCATTGTCGGTGAGGCCGGAATGGGCAAGACCGCCGTTCTGCGGCTGGTGGCGAGGACCGCGGAGAGCAAGCAGAGGCGGACAGGTTCAGGCCGCCTCTGCTCCTAGCCTGCATTCGGAACCACCGAAGGAGAGGAAACCATGCAGATCGCTGTCACTACCCCGACCGGCAATGTCGGCCGCCACGTCGTCGCCACGCTGGTCCGCGCCGGGGTCCGGCCGCGCGTCTTGCTGCGCAAGCCCGCCCGGCTGGCCCCCGAGGTACAAGACGAGGTGGATGCTGTGCAGGTCGACCAATACGATGCCGACGCGGTGGTGGCCGCCACCGAAGGTGTTGACGCACTGTTCTGGGTGGACCCGACCACCGGCAGCGAGGATCCCCTCGCCGACTACGTCCGCGCCACCAGCAGCGTGGTCCGCGCCGTCACCGAGAACCGGATCGGCCGCGTCGTCTTCCAAAGCAGCGTCGGCGCCGAGAAACGTCACGGCGCCGGCGAGATCGACGGCCTGGCACACACCGAAACTGCTTTGGATGACACGGGTGTCGACGTCACCCACCTCCGCTGCGGCTACTTCTTCACCAACCTCGAACTTCAACTCAACGCCCTGCGCGCCGGCACCCTCCAGGTGATCCTTCCACTCGACCACCCCATGGCCTGGGTGGCGCCTCGCGACATCGCCGAGGTCGCCGCCACCCGTCTGTTGTCTCCCACCTGGTCCGGACGCTGCGTACAAGCAGTTCACGGACCCGCCGACCTCACCTGGCGACAGGTCGCCGAAATCCTTACCGCCGCCACCGGCCGGCAGATCAGCGTCGAACAGATCCCCGACGACGCCATGCGCACCCAGCTCCACCAGGCCGGGATGACCGACGGATTGGTCGAAGCCGTGCTCGGAATGTCGACCGGCCTGCGCGAAAACTTCGTCCCCGAACAGCGCCGCACCATCCAGACCACCACCCCGACCACCCTCGCCGCCTGGGCCTACGACCATCTCCGGCACCAGATCGTCGACGCGTCCTGAGTAACCCGGTCAGGTAGCAGCGGCTCCCGGTCTGCCGCACGAACTTTGGCGTGGCCGACGATTTCTGCGTCGCGTTCGCGGTCGATGCCGACAGCGAGGGTGTGGAGGCTGGACAGGTTGTGTCCTGACTGACCGTGTTCTGCCCGTCCTACAGCCGTTCGCCCTCGCGCTCAGTGAGCATGGTCGCGAAGGACCGGACGTGACCGGTGAGGGCGTCGAGTTCACCCCGGTCCATGACGCTGGTAGGAGCGGGACGACCCCCAGGCGTTAATCGAGGTGCTGCTGCTTGGCCGTCACCTCGCATACGAGCACCCGGGCACCTGCCTCGCCTCCTGCCCTCAGTGATTGTGAACTTCAGGGTCAGAACGGCGGGATCTGCGCTGGAACGAGCCCGGCCTGGCTAAGGAGCCCGTGCAGGTCCGTCTCGCCCCAGAACTCGACGATCCGCCCTTCCCGGAGGCGATAGGACTTCACGCCCGTCATGGTCAGGTCGCGCCCGGTACGGTCGTGGTGATAGGTCAAGGTGAAGGCCACGGTGACGCGATCTCCGGCGGCGAAGAGGTCGTCCACCCGCACGCGGCAGTTGGACAGACCTGGAGTCAGGACCGACCCCTCCGGATAGCGCCGCCCCCGCACGTGCTGGCCAGCTCCGTGGACAAGTACGTCCTCGGCGACGAGTTCTGCGAACTCATCGACGTCCTGTGTCTCGAACACTCGAAGGTAGCGGCGGACCACATCGGCATTGCGCTCGCTGATGGCATCGGGTGAGTCAGACATGGTACGAGCGTATCCAGCAATGACTGCTGCGCCACCAGACAGGCGCCGGCTTCCTCGACCTACCGACTTGGTGATGGTTCTGAGGGGGCGCCCGAAAACAGCTGGCCACCGCCCCGGCCGTCGCCCCGCGGTCGGCGGAGTTCAGCCCAGGCCCAGCAGCGCCGGTTCGGTGGCCAGTGCCCGGAAGGCCGCCCGCGGGTCCGGGAGCAGCTTGCGCTGGTCGAGGTCGAGCAGGCCGCCCACGGCGCTCAGTTCGGCGGCCACCATGCCGTCCGCCGTGGTGACGGTCTGCTCGATGACAAATGTTTTGCCCTCGCCCCACAGGAACGCACAGCTGACCTGGGTCTCGTCGCCGGCCCTCAGCTCTCGCTTGTAGCGGATGGTCGTCTCGATCGTCACCGGGCCGATCCGCCGCTCCACCATGGCGCTCTGCCGGATGCCGGCGGCCTGGAGCAGTGACCAGCGGGCATGCTCGGCGTACTGGAGGTAGACCGCCTGGTTGAGATGGCCTTGGGTGTCCGTTTCATAGCCGCGGACGGTGATCTCCACGGCGAACGGCCCGCTGCTGCCCAGTTCCTCTGCTGTCTCTGCCACGTTGTCGTCCCCCGGCTCCTAGGGCCTGTCCGACGGGTCGCGCACCGTACGCCCTATCCGCGACGAGATCGAACATCGCGTCTGTGAAGATCTTGCTGTCTCTGCCGCGTCACGCAGCGGGGCCAGCTGTCGGCGGCGCGCACACGTGTGCGGTGTGGATGCTGGGGTCAGTGCCTCTCGCCGTGGCAAACCTCGGGCGTCTTGCCGTGGGTTACGCAAGGCTGGTCGACTCGTCACCTAATGGGAGGGTCGTAGCGTTCGATCCGCTACTTTCCGTCGCTGTCGGTGGTCTCCTGGGCCTGTTGGTCGCGGGCCGGGGTGTCCCGGTGCCGCTCGGTATTGGGGAGGAACCAGGAATGCTGCGATCGGTGATCAGACGTGTATGGAGGCCCGTGGTCGCGGCTGCGGCGGGGATATGTGCCTTCACGGGCATGACGGCGCCCGCCCCGGCCTCTACGCCGCCCCGGCAGGCCCAGGTCGCCGCCTCGGGCTACCTGAACCTGCATCAGTGCGTGTACTACTCGTCCTCGGCCACCAACCACTTCACGACCGTGGTGCCGAGCAGCGACGGACGGTTCGCCACGGGGACGAACGTCTCCACTACTGCCGACACCCAGCCGTCCTGCGGTCAGGGGGACGGGAACTACACCCTCATCCCTCTCCTGTCAGGCGTCAAGGCACTGAACCTCGCTTCAGGGCGCTACCTGAACCTGCACCAGTGCGTGTACTACTCGTCTTCAGCCACCAATCACTTCACGACCGTGGTGACGGGCGGCGATGGACGGTTCGCCACGGGGACGAACGTCTCCAACACCGCTGACACGCAGGTGGCGTGCGGTCAGGGGGACGGGAACTACACCCTCATCCCTCTCCTGTCGGGCGTCAAGGCACTCGACCTCACCTCGGGGCGCTACGCGAACCTGCACCAGTGCGTGTACTACTCGTCTTCAGCCACCGACCACTTCACGACCGTGGTGACGGGTGGCGATGGACGGTTCGCCACGGGAACGAACGTCTCCAACACCGCTGACACGCGGGTGGCGTGCGGTTCGGGCGACGGGAACTACTCCCTCGTCCCTCTCCTGTCAGGCGTCAAGGCACTATCAGTGGCCTAAGGAACTGTGCAGTGGGTCACTAAGGACTGTCCGGCGGATCACCAGCGAAGCCAGAGGCGAATGGCGGCAACGGTCACGGTGCCATGGAAGGTGTATGCCCTCTTGTCGAATCGGGTGGCTACGGCGCGGAACCCCTTTAGGGCGTTGATGGTTCGTTCGACTTCGTTGCGGCGCTTGTAGATCGCCTTGTCGAAGCCGGTGGGTCGGCCGCCTGCGCTGCCGCGGCGCTGGCGGTTGGCCCGCTGGTCCTTGCGCTCGGGAATGGTGTGCTTGATCTGCCGACGCCGCAGGTATCGGCGGTTCCGGCGGGACGAGTACGCTTTATCTCCGCCCAGGTGATCGGGGCGTGTGCGCGGATGCCCGCCAGCCGGGCGCGGGACGCGGATGCGTTCGAGGACCGGGATCAGTTGCGGGGCATCGCCCCACTGGCCTGGTGTGATGACGAACGCGAGCGGACGCCGGCCGCCCTCTCCGGCCAGATGGATCTTGCTGGTCAGCCCGCCACGGGAACGTCCCAGGGCCTCATCCGAACGATGCTGAGCTGGCTGGCTGCGCCGTCCAGGGATACGCGGCGTGTCAGTGCGGGCGCCCGCCGCGTGCTGGTGGGCGCGGCAGGAGGTCGAGTCCACGCTGACCATGCTCCAGTCGATCCGACCTTCCGTATCGGCATCGGCCTGGACGGCCCGCAGGATCCTTTCCCACGTGCCGTCCGCCGACCACCTGCGATGCCTGTCATGCACGGTCTTCCATTTCCCGAACCGTGCCGGCAGGTCACGCCAGGGGACACCGGTTCGCTGCCGGAAGAGAATGCCGTTGATCACCCTGCGATGGCTCTTCCAACGCCCGCCTCGCCCTACATTCTTCGGCAAGTGCGACTCCAGCCGAGCCCACTCTCGGTCCGACAGATCACCCCGCCCCACACCGGTCAGAACGACGTAATCCTCTACCTGGTCACCCGATCCATCGGACAGCGCCTAGTAGGCGCCGGCCCTCCGGCCGGACACGTCGGACCTCATAGGTCACTCACGTCACATGAAGGTACCGGGCAACGCCCGTCAGGTGCCAGGCCGTCTCAACCGTTGGCGGTAGGCCCTGCACCAGAAGCTGCCTGACAACTCCTGCTACATCAACGGCGGCTATTGCTTACCGCTACTCCGCTACTCCTCGATGGCGCCGCCGATGCTCCGCAAATGCCGCCGGAAGGTATAGGCGGGGTCGGCGCTGCGCCGGGCCAGGTAGTCGTCAAAGGCGGTTTGCTGGCGCAGGGTCCGTCCCGCTCGGATGCCGCGGGCTTGTTCGCGTTCCGTCTGCCGGATTTGGTGTGCTGTGGCCAGCACCTCGTCGGCATGCGCGGCGGCGAGGAACAGGACGCCGTCCTCGTCCGCGAAGGTCAGGTCGTCGCCGGTGACCAGGTGCGGGCCGAACCGCGCCGTCATGAGTGCTTCGGGTTCCTGCCCGTCCAGTCGTACCGGGCCGAGCGGGTATGCGCCGTAGCTGAACACCGGAAGGCCGATTTCCGTCAACTCCGGGGTGTCGCGGTGCAGTCCCCACACGACCAGGCCCGCCGCACCTGCCGCCTCGGCCTCCAGCACCACCAGGTCGCCGATGCACGCTTCGTCCGTCCGCCCGCCGTTGTCGATGACCAGGACATCACCTGCTTCGGCCCGGCCGAGCGCCTCCAGGAACACATCCACGCTGCCGTAATGCCGTACCGGCAACGCACGTCCGGCCAGCCGGTGTCCGGGGACGACGGCCTTGACGCCAGGCGGCGCCGCGCGCAGCGGTACGCCGTGGCGCACACAGGCGTCGGCGACCAGCGGCGTGGATAGGTCAGCAAAGGATTCCCACACGCGTTCTCCCTGGCTCGGGTTGGCGCGGCCGGTGACGCCCGGTGCAGCAGGCCGCGCCGGGATTTTACGGGGAGCGGTTCCACGCGTCGACGCTCAGCGCGCCGCGGAGATGCGCGGTCGGTGGTTGGGCGACGCGCCCGGTCAACCATGCGGCGCGCCCCCTGGTGCCGGCGCACAACGACGACCGCGTCGTCGCTGAGGTGGATCAGGGGCGGTCGAGCGGCCACCCGGCCGTCGGCCACGTGGCCGCGAAGGAATGGGCTGCGTCGTCGGCCGGCCTGTGCGGCGTCGAGGTGATGGCACCGCATCGCGGCGTCGGTCCTCGTGTGTGGGACCTGCGTGAGACCGGCGGTAACCCTTGGGGCGTCTGGATGGATGTAGGGGGCGTTGCGTTTGTGCTGGTAGGCGCGGGGGAGTGCGCGCCTGGCGCGGTGTGGTTGTGCATATGTCCATGTTTTGTAACACCAAACTGGATTTCTTCTGCCAAGGGGTGACGAGGCGTCACTGTGTGGGTGCCCGGTCAAACCGGCCGGGTATCCGGTTTCCGGCGACACCGTCATGGGCGCCGTATCCAGGGGGTTTTCGTGCTCCGTAACGCTTCACGCATCGCCGCTGCGGTCCTCGGCTCCGTAGCTCTTGCTGCCACCGCCGCTCTCCCGGCCGCCGCGGCCGGCCACAGTCACCACGATCCGGCCTGGCACCACTACCGCCACGGGGTTGTTTTCGGTGCGATCCAGTACGACAGCCCCGGGCGTGACGACCGCTCGAACCGGAGCCTCAACGCCGAGTACGTGACGGTGAAGAACACCAGCCACCGGCCGGTCAACCTCCGCGGCTGGACTCTGTCGGACCGCTCCGGCAACACCTACCGCTTCGGCAACCTGTGGCTGAACGGGCACGGTCAGGTCCGCGTGCACACCGGCATCGGTCGCGACACCCGCTGGGACGTCTACCAGGACCGCCGCAACTACGTCTGGGACGACAACGACACCGCCACCCTGCGCAACGACCACCGCCGCATCGTCGACATCGAAAGCTGGGGACGCTGGGGAGGACACGGCGGTCACCACGGTCACGGCCACTGACCGGCCTTGACCGGCCGGTGAGCTGATACCGCCTCACCGGTCACCCACAACGGTGCGCCGCAGGGTTCCTGCCCTGCGGCGCACTGCCATGTTCCGGCCGCCGCTGTTGCCCGCCCGCCGGTACCCGCCGGTGCCCGCCAGGACGATCCGAATCATCTGGCCTTGATCGTCGAGGTCACCGTAGCCTCGGTGACGTACACCAGTAGGCAGGTGGGGCGGCCAAACCTGATACGGGCCGCGGCACCGCGAACCCCGAAGAAAGGGGCGCAAGTTGAGGATCGTGGTAGACGACCTTTCCAGCCCGGAGATTGCCGCGTTCCTCGACGAACACGTCCAGCAGATGCGCTCCCTCACGCCGCTGGAGAGCAAGCACGCTCTCGATCTCGAAAGCCTCCGGAAGCCCGAAGTGACGTTCTGGTCAGTCTCCGACGGTGACGTCCTCGTGGGCTGCGGCGCGATCAAACGGCTGGACGCGGGCCATGGCGAGCTGAAGTCGATGCGTACGAGGCCCACGCGGCAGAAGAGCGGGATCGCTTCCCTGCTGCTGGAGCACATCCTCACCGAGGCCGGGCGCATGGGACTCACCCGGCTGAGCCTGGAGACCGGAGCAGCCGAGTTCTTCCTGCCCGCCCGGAGGCTGTACGAGAAATTCGGGTTCCAGTACTGCGCGCCGTTCGCGGACTACCGCCCCGATCCGAACAGCACGTTCATGACCAGGCCTCTCGGGCCGGCCCCAGACGCAGTGCCCCCGCTCGGCACGACGGGGTGAAGGGGTGGTGGTCGGCGAGATGCCTCCCTTGGTTACCGCCGGCCGGATGGGCCAGATCCAGCAACCTGCCTTCGTTCTCCCTGGTGGGAAGCGCATGCGCACCTGGCAGGAGAGCGAGCTCGGGTCCGTCCTGGCCGCTACTGGCTACTTGCCCGCCGGCCGTGGAGGCGGAGCCATGGTCGACGCCACCCTCCGGCTCAGCCGATAGGCCTTCGAGGTCGCAGGGGTCTCCTAGGACGGCGGCAGAAGGGCCACACCGTGCACCGTTCGGGCGCACGGACTGTTGTGCCGGTTCCGATCGGGGTACCTCGCCAGGGCGGGCAAAACCGCACACCCGGACCCGAAGGAGTCACTGTGAAGTTCGGTGTATCCACCTTCCTCACCGACCAGGGCATCGCACCGACCACGCTCGGCCGTGCCGTCGAGGAGCGCGGGCTCGACTCCTTGTTCATCGCCGAGCACACACACATCCCGGTGTCCCGCCGCACGCCGTACCCGGGTGGCGGCGAGCTACCGGACATCTACTACCGGACCCTCGACCCGTTCGTCGCGCTCAGCGCGGCCGCCGCGGTGACCGAGCGCCTCCTGCTGGGTACCGGCATCGCCCTGGTGGCCCAGCGGGACCCCCTCACCACGGCCAAGGAGGTGGCGTCCCTGGATCTGGTCTCCGGCGGGCGGGCAATCTTCGGGGTCGGTGTCGGCTGGAACAGGGAGGAGATGGAGAACCACGGCACGGATCCGCGTACCAGGGGCCGTCTCGTGGACGAGCGGCTGCGGGCCATGCGCGAGCTGTGGACGGCGGAAAAGGCCGAGTTTCACGGGGAGTTCGTCGACTTCGACGCCGTCTACTCCTGGCCGAAGCCGGTCCAGCGACCCCACCCGCCCATCTACGTGGGCGGCGGCGAGGGAGCCTTCCCGCGAGTCGCCACACTCGGCGACGCGTGGCTGGCCATCAGCGGCCCGCCCGAAGAATTGGGTCCGCAGATCGACCGGATGCGGAGCATCGCGGGCCGGAACGTACCGGTGACGGTCTACGCGGTCCCGAACAACCCCGAGATCATCGAGCAGTACACACAACTCGGCGTGGAACGACTGCTGTTCTACGTGCCGACGAAGCCGGAGGCCGAGACGCTTCCGTACCTCGACCAGCTCGCCGACCTCGCGCGACGCTTCCAGTGAACCGCCAGGAGCCGCAGTGCCGGCAATGACAACCGGCGAGGCCCGCGAGCGCTTCGCCCGGGCCCGGGTCGCCCACCTCGCAACCATCGACGACGCCGGCCGCCCGCACCTGGTCCCCGTCGTGTTCGCCTTGACCGGTGACACCGTGGCGTTCGCCGTCGACCACAAGCCGAAGCGTTCGCCCCAGCTGAAACGGCTGGCCAACATCCATGCCAACCCGGAGGTTTGCCTTCTCGTCGACGACTACGACGAGGACTGGGACCTCCTGTGGTGGGCACGGGCGGATGGCACGGCCACCGTACTGCCACCGGCCGAGACCTCGACGGCATCCGCGCGGTACGTACGCCTCCTGAGCGAGAAGTACGGGCAGCAGTACGCCGATCGCCCGCCTGCGGGGCCCGTGGTGGAAATCGTGGTGTCCCGTTGGTCCGGCTGGCGCGCCGTGTGACGGTCTTGGGGTGGGGGCGTGTGGTGGCTGCCGTCCTGGGCGCGGTGCCCGGAGACTCCGGAGGAGGTGGTGAAGAGATGGGACGGGGGAGTGGCGCCCGCGGCGGTGGGGGTGAAGTAGAGCTGTCGAATCCAATCGTGCTGCTCTTCAGCTGGCGAGCAGGGCCCTGGCCCATTGTTCTTGACGGTGCTCGATGTATTCGGCGTCGCTTCGCCAGGCGTCGCCGTGGCCTTCCGCCCAGAGGGTTGCCCAGGGCTGGTTGCCCCGGACGGCCTGATCCCGCAGGAAGTCGTGCATGGACCGAGTGCGGCGCCCCAGCAGAGGAACCAACTGACAGCGTTCCGCCTCGTCGAGGCCGTAAGCGTCGGCGAAGATCCGCAGCCGGTCTCCGGCATTGGAGCGTTGCCGGTCGGGGTGCGCGGAAAGCGGGATGAAGCCGTGCATGGCATACGCGACATCCCACAGGCGCGACCCCGGGGCGGCCGTGTCCCAGTCGATGAAGGCCCATTCGTCCTCGCCGCCGACTACGAGGTTCCATGGGGCCAGGTCCTGGTGGGCGATGATGTCGCTTCCCTCGGGCGGGATCAGCACGTTCCAGTGGGCGTCGGGCGGTGGCGTGAAATCCTGCACGGCATCGTGGAAGTCCCTGATGAGACGCGCGACTCGGGCCAACCGCTGGGCCGGCCCCAGCAGGGAGAACCGGTCGGGCCAGACGACATGGCCCGGAATGAAGGTCAGCACCTCACGACCCTGATCATCGATACCAAGAGGACGAGGAGCCGCTCGGAACCCCACCTCGTGCAGATGCGTGAGCAAGGCATGCACCGCAGGAGTCCAGGGCCGACAGGTCGGCGGACGGTGTTCCCTACACGGACGACGCCATCACTGACGTTCCCACCGGACAAGGGCTGCTCTTCACCGTGCTGCACAGGGCAAGTCTGACCGACCAACCGCCTGCGCTCACATCTCAATAACGGCCAGCCTCCAGGGCAGAGGCGGAAGTTGGACGGGGAGGAGCTCACGCCAATGTGACTGAGCGCTTCAGCTGGCCGATGACCGCGAAATCTGGCGGGCCTGGGTGCGGCACATGGCGATCGAACGGGTTTCACCCGTCCTGACGAGGGTGGCCTTCTGTTTGCGCCAGGAGGGTGGCGCCCCAGCCGTGTTCCAGCAGGGTGAACAGCTCGCGCATGGTCCGGGCCGGGTCTTCGCTTGCGCTGGCGATGCTGGGGGCTTCCAAGGCGAAGCGTGCCAGGCCGGTGACGGCGGGGGCGTCCGGGGCGAGCCCGGTGGCGTCGGCGAGGGCGGCGGCCAGTGTCTTCTCGTGGCGTGACCACATAAGCCGGGCGTAGTCCCGCAGCGCGGGGGTGGATTCGACGAGGACGAAAAAGGGGTCGTCGGGCCGGACGGCGGTTCGGGTGTGCACCATGTGGTCGCGCAGGGCGTGCAGTACGGGCTGGCCGGGGGCTCGGTCGCGAACGGCGGCGACCAGGGCGCTCTCGATGTCCGCGTCCAGATCGAAGACCAGGGCTTCCTTGTTGGGGAAGTGCTTGAAGAGCGTACTCAGCGAGACATCGGCCGCCTCCGCCACCTCGCGTACACCCACGTTGTCAAAGCCGCGTTCGGTGAACAGCCGCAGTGCGGCATCCGCCAGGGCCTGCCTGGTGCGGGCCTTCTTGCGCTCGCGGCGCCCTGTCGTCGTCTCGGCCATGCCCCCACCCTACTCCCTGGAGTCGATCCGATCGTAAAGGCGATCAGGTGGAAAGTCGGAGCAGTTGTACTTTGTGAGTCGCTGTGCTTCCGTGGAAAGGCAAGCCCGGCTGACCGGCATCACGCTCCCGGAGGCCGGACCGCGTTCCCTCCTGCCTTCATCCGCGAAACGGAGCCCGACTCCATGCCCACCACCCCTCGCATCGCGATCGTCGGCGCCGGCCCAGGCGGCCTCGTCTGCGCACGCGTCCTCCAGCGGCACGGCGTGCCGGTCACGGTCTTCGAGCGGGAGGCCGACCCCCACTCCCGCGCCCAGGGCGGCACCCTCGACATCCACGAGGAGACCGGTCAGGTCGCGTTGCGCGCAGCTGGGGTGTTCGACCCCTTCCTCGCACTCTCCCGGGCGGAGGGCCAGGAGTGGCGCCTGTACGACCGCCACGCGACTCTGATACGCCACGACCAGGCCGCCGAGGGCGATCTGAGCCGGCCCGAGATCGACCGCGGCCAGTTGCGTACCCTCCTGCTGGACTCCCTCGCCCCCGGCACGGTCCGCTGGGGTCACGGCGTAAGGGCCGTCACCCCGCTACCCCACGGCGGCGCCCGGCTGCACCACGACGACCGGACCGCCGAGGACTTCGACCTGGTCATCGGCGCCGACGGCGCCTGGTCCCGGGTACGCCCCGTGCTCTCCGACGCCCAACCTTCCTACGCCGGCGTCACGATGGTGGAAGCCCGCTTCGACGACGTCGACCACCGTCACCCCGGCATCGCCCACCTGGTCGGCGCCGGCACCATGTCGGCCAAGGCGGGCCGCCGCAGTCTGGTGTTGCAGCGCAACAGCAACGGACACGTCCGCGCCTACCTCATCTTCCGCGGCCCCCAGGACTGGCACGCCGGCCTCGACCTTGCCGACACCGAAGCCGTACGCGCCCGTCTCCTGGCCCAGTACCAGGGCTGGCACGAGAGCCTGCTGGACATCGTGCGCGACAACGAGGGCGGTTTCGTCAACCGGCCCATGTTCGTCCTGCCCGTTCCTCACACCTGGCAGCGCGTCGCCGGCATCACCCTGCTCGGCGACGCCGCCCACCTGATGCCGCCCGTCGGGGTCGGCGCCAACCTCGCCCTGCTCGACGGTGCCGAACTCGCCCAAGCCGTCATCGGCCACCCCACCATCGACGAGGCCCTCGATGCCTACGAAAGCGTCATGCTGCCCCGCGCCATCGACAACGCCAAGACCGCCGAGCAGTTGCTCACGACCCTCATGCCCGACACCGACTCCGACGACGCCGCCTTCCCTGACACCCTCTGGCCGGCCGACGCCCTCCCTGACTCGAGCCCCGCTCACACCGGCTGAGCCCGGCCGTCAAGGCACCGTCCCCCTCGGTGCCCGCCGACGGGCGCCCACACCGGATGACCCGCGTACTGGACGCGCGTGACTCACGGAGAACGCCTTTACGCGCCGCCCTTGGATACGCGACCGATGCCCAGGGAGGGGTCGCACCGGCCCAAAGCACCCGGCTACCCGCCCGCCCTCGATACCGAATTTCGGAGGCGGGCAGGTGGGGCGGAATTGCGCTTGGTTGGGCGGTCTGGGGACCGAGAGCGGGCGAAGGGTCCACTGCCTCGCTGAAGGCGGTGCAGGGCGTTAGATACGTCGTGTCGGCACGTAGTGATGGATCAGTTGGGCATCACGGTTGGCGTGCCGGTGGTGGGACTCAGCAGGATCGAGTCGAGACGGCCACCTCCCGCGCAGCAGCCGGCCCACTAAATACACCACGCGCGCAAGCTCCGACTTCATCGTTCCCCCCTCTGTGGCGCCCGATCAGACGCCTGGTCAATTCGGCCTCCTGGTCAACTTGGACCCCAAGACCATTGCCGAACGGATATGCCCTGCGGAGCGGCCGGCAAACAGCGTATGGCGATCGGCGAGTCGCCGCCGTTTCCCATGACCAGGACGGCCCGCGCACCTCCGGTCGGCGGACGCAGCCGCTCGCGGCTGCTGCTTCCCCGCCGAGGGAACAGTGCTTCTGGGCAAGTATGGTGATTCTGCGTGATCTCTCCATCCCTGTGTGCTTGAGTCGGCTCCGTGGGCCCGAGAGCCGGTCCCATGGTGGTGCTGAGAGGAGTCGCGACAGTGCATGCCAGCAAAGGGGACCGTCTCGTGGTCCATGGCCGGGTGGTCGGGAAACATGACCGTGTCGTGGAGATCATCGAGGTGCTGGGCCCGGACGGGACGCCGCCATACCGCGTGCGCGCGGAGAACGGTCACGAGACGATTATGACGCCGGGGCCCGACTCGGTTATCGACCACCGCAAGGCAACGAACCTGCCTTAGCGGAAGCAGAAGCGGAAGCGCGGTCGACGCTGTGCGGCAGGTCAGCCGGTGAGCCTGGGAGCATCCCGGGCTCCACCGCCTGCGTATCGCCCGTTCCGCGCCTCCCACCTGAAGAAGTCCTGACCGGGCGGCGGTTGGCCAGTCGTACCCCGTAGGGAAAACCCCCGTGCCCGCCCCACGGTTTTCCGTAACCCGCAACGGAAGCCCGCCGGATGGTCCCGGCCCGTGCGGGGCGAAAGCCTGGGGCGCATGCAACGTTATCCCTCTGCCCTCGTGCTGGCTCTGCTCCTCGGTCTCGGTACGGCGACGGCGGGCGTGCCGTCCACCGCGGCCGCCGCCGTCCCAGCGCCCACCTCCTCAGGTGCCTCCCCGGATTCCTCTTCGGATGCCTCCTCGGGCGCCTCCACCGCCCGGATCGTCGAGGCCCTCAACCGGAGCGCCCATCCCTTACGGACCGTCGAACCATGGGGTGACACCGGCGAACTGCGTCCTCTCGACCGCATGATCGGCGCCGCCCGGGTCGTCGGCATCGGCGAAGCCACCCACAGCTCGCACGACTTCTTCGCTCTGAAGAGCCGCATCTTCCGTCACCTCGTCGAGAAGAAGGGTTTTCGCACCTTCGCTCTGGAGGCCAGCTGGAGCACCGGCCTGCGCCTCAACGACTACGTGCTGCACGGAACGGGCGACCCCGGCCGCATCATGAGCGATGAGTTCCAGAGTGACTACCTGTGGTGGAACAACACCGACTATCTGCGGCTCATCGAGTGGATGCGCGCGTACAACGTCCGCCACCCGCACGACCCGGTCCGCTTCATGGGCGACGACATCGGCTGGACCGGACCGGAGGTGTACGACGCGGTCACCCGCTATGTGGCCCGCACCCACCCGGAGCTGAATGCCCGCTTCGCCGAGCTCTACCGAGGGCTGCGTCCCACCGTGGCGACGGGGACGTACCTGAAGCACTATCTGGACGCGCCGTACGCCGCGCGCAAGGAGATGGCGGACCGGACCGGCCGAGCACTTCGGCTGCTGATGCGCCGGTCTCCGGGCGCGGACCGGGTGGCGTTCGACCGGGCCGTGCAGAATGCGAGAGCCATCGACCGGACCGCCCGGCAGTACGCCTTCGACTTCGACGACCCTGCACAGCTCGCCGCGAGCATGCGCTACCGCGACCGCGCGATGGCGGCCAACGTGGTCTGGTGGCAGCAGCACACGGGAACCAAGATGCTGCTGTCGGCGCACAACGGCCACGTCGCCTATCAGACAGCAGATCCGGCTCAGTACCCCCGGATGCAGGGCGCGTTCCTGCGTGACAGCTTCGGGCCGGCCTATGTGAACGTGGGGCTGACCTTCGACCAGGGTTCGTTCAATGCCACGGGTGCCGACGGCGCGATCCACCGGCGGACAATCGGCCCGGCGGGCCCTGGCAGCAACGAGCGCACCTTGGACCGGGTGCGGCACCGGAACTACGCGGTCGACCTGCGTACGGTCGGCTCACCGGCCCGCGCATGGCTGGCCGCGGCCCGGGCGACACGCAGTATCGGCACCGCCTACCCGGCCGGCCCGTACGACATCGCGCTCGGCCGCAGCTACGACATCCTGATCCACCTGCACCACATCACCGCGGCACGGCTGCGGGGCGACACATGAGCGGCCGGCGGGGGGACAGCCCCCGGGACGATGTCGACGCCCGCGTATGAGCCGCGAGCGATGGCGGCGGACCCCTCCCGCGTCCGTCCGTTTCACCCGTCGCGACGACTGCTTAGCCCAGCTGGCCCCAAGCCGTGACGGCAATGACGGGGTCTCCGGCCCGCCGTGCTTCCATCGCGTCATGGAGGTGCTCACGTGACCGCTGGAGACCGAGAACCACAGCAGGACACCTACCCGCGAGCAAGTGCGCCGCGACGGCGCGTGCTGGCAGCGGCAGCCCTGGCGCCGATGCTGGCAGGTGCGCCGAGCTCCGCTCGTGCCGTGGCCCCCCGGGCCCCTGGGGCGAGGAGTCCCGGGCTGGTCGAGCCGGTGCCCACCGCTCTGTCGGACTGGACGGGCGTGGCTCAGGAGCTGGGTCGCACCGGCGAAATGAAGCGAAATTTGATGTACCACACCGGTCTCCCACGCCGGGACCTCCGGGTGGTGTCCCGCAGGATCACCATCAAACCGGCCCTCGCCCTGGGCTCGCATGTGTCCTTCGTCCGTTACGCCGACGGCAGCACGCTGCTGATGGGCGACGTGGTGGTCACCGAACGCGAACTGCAGGAGTTCACCGATATCCTGCACGAGCACGGGATCCAGCAGACTGCGATTCACAAGCATCTGCTCTCCCAGACTCCCGACATCTGGTGGATCCACGTCCATGCGCACGGCCACGACCCGGTGACCATTGCCCGCGGCCTGCGCGCGGCATTCGACAGCACCGGCACCCCGGGCCCGGTGCCGTCCGCTCCGCCGCAGTCCGTCGACCTGGATACCGCGGGCATCGATGCCGCGCTGGGCGTCAAGGGCGCCACCGACGACGGAATCTACAAGTCCATCTTCGTCCGACGCGAGACCATCACCGATGGCGGCCTGGTACTCCCTCCGGGTCTGGGATCGACCAGTGCGTTCAACTTCCAGCCGCTGGGCGGTGGTTGGGCGGCAGTCAGCGGCGACTGCGCTCTGATCGCCAAGGAAGTCCAGGACGTTCTGGTGGCCCTGCGCCGTGCCGGAGCCGAGCTCGTCGAGCTGCACAATCACGGTCTGACCGACGAACCCCGCCTGTTCTTCACCCACTTCTGGGCCGTCGGCGACGGCGTCCGGCTTGCCCGGGCCCTGCGCCCCGCGGTGGCGGCCACCAACGTCGTGCCGGCCGGCGGCTGACCAGCTGCCCCTGGTGGCGAGCGAACGGGCTCCGGCGACTCTGCCGTCCGGGAGGTGATCGAGCGTGACGTGGCGGAAGGCGCGGTGCGGGTCGGCTGATCAGGGAGAGAGCCGGGATCGGCCTGCCCCGTGCCGGGGGAGCAGGCCTCGCATGGTCGCCCGGAGCTGACCGAAGGCCTGCCCCGGGAATGGCCGACGCCCTCGGAATGACCGATGCGTTCGGGCATACGGTCCACCCTCGGCACCGTTCGATGTGGAGAAGGGTGCGGCGATGAGCTACGCAGAGATCAACGGGCTGTCCCTGTACTTCGAGGGTCACGGTTCCGGCCCGGGGGAGCCGCTGGTGCTGCTCCATGGCGGCTTCGGGGCCGGCGAGACGTTCGCGCCCGTCCTGCCCGCCCTGGCCGAGCAGCGCCGGGTCGTCCTGGTCGACCTGCAAGGGCATGGGCGCACGGCGGACGTCGACCGTCCGCTGCAGCCGGAACTGATGGCAAACGACATCGCCGACCTGATCAAACACCTCGGTCTGGCGCAGGCCGACGTGATGGGCTACTCCCTGGGCGCCGACGTAGCCCTGCGTACCGCAATCCAGCACCCCGCGCTGGTGCGCCGACTGGTGGTGGTATCCACCCCCGCCCGGCGGGACGGCTGGTTCCCGGAGGTGGTGGCCGCGATGGACCGGATGAGCGCGGAAGCCGCCGAGCTCATGGAGCAGGCCCCTGTCCATGAGCTCTACGCGCGGCTGGCGCCCCGGCCGCAGGACTGGCCGGTGCTGGTCGGCAAGATCGCCGAGTTGAAAAAGCAGGACTACGACTGGACGTCCGAGGTAGCGGCCATCAGCGCGCCGACGATGCTGGTGTTCGCCGACGCCGACGCGGTACGCCCCGCG
Organism: Streptomyces sp. 2323.1; assembly: GCF_900221035.1. NCBI lineage: Bacteria > Bacillati > Actinomycetota > Actinomycetes > Kitasatosporales > Streptomycetaceae > Streptomyces > Streptomyces sp. 2323.1. The sequence continues at coordinate 8,009,152 of NZ_LT907981.1, forward strand.
CATGCAGTCGAGTTCTACGCCCTCCTCGGCGGCGGCGAACATGACGCCGGCTGGGACGGATCCGATCGCCCGGCAGCTCGACTGGCCATCCTGCCGGGCGCCACTCACTACGACATCCTGCACTCTCCCCTCCTGGCCAGGATGGTCGTGCCGTTCCTGGACGCGCCGGCCTGAGGGCACGACAGCCGGGTGCAGTTGGCGCGGTCGAAGCTGGTGAGGGCGCCATCGTTCCGGGCGCGCCGATGGTGCCCATCCGGAGCGGTGCGGCGTAACTGTACGCGCATTAAGGCATGTTGGCGCCGTCGTACGTGTACGCCGTAGGCGAGAGTGACGGCATGACGACACTGCCGCATCGCTTCCTCCGGGCACTTGACCAGTTCAACGGCGCCCACCCTTGGGACCACAACGCCCATTACCACCCTTGGATCCTGCGGCAGCTACCCCGACGCTTCGACAGTGCCCTGGACGTCGGCTCCGGCAGCGGCGACCTGGCAAGGCTCTTGGCCACGCGCGCCACCAAGGTGCACGGCATTGACACCGACTCGAAAATCATCGCCCGGGCACAGGAGCTGACCCCTCCGGCAACCCCTGTCACCTTCACGATCGCAGATGCGCTGACCGGAATTCCCGCCGACACCTACGACGTCATCACCTGCGTCGCCGTGATCCACCATCTGCCGTTCACCCGTGCTCTCACCACATTCCGTCAGCACCTGGCGCCCGGAGGAACCCTCGTGGTTCTTGGGCTCTCGCTCCCGACCACTCCAGTCGACTACCTGCTCGGAGCCGCAGCCAGCCCACTCAACGCTGCCACGGGCTGGCTCAAGAACAAGGGCCGTCCGGCACCTCGTCCGGCCTCGATGACGGCCTTGACCCGACCAGCACACATGGGCTTTCCCGACATCATCCGCAAGGCCCATGCGGTCCTGCCCGGGGCACGACTGCGCCGTCGGCTGTTCTGGCGCTACACGCTCGTATGGCATCAGCGTTGAGCGGACTCTTCGTCTCAGCTGAACCAGAACCACGATGCGACGCTTCGGAGAAGCGCGTGCCCTGCTCACCTGCGCGGAGGGTCAAGTGCGGGATGAGCAACCCTTGACCGAAGGTTGCCGCTTGGGTGGCGAGCCCTTGGCGGGACGCGAACTACGTTCCCTCCATGCCTCTACGAACCTCGGCTCTGCCCGTGCTCCCGTACCGCAAGCCGACCCGCGGCCGGGACTACTGGCTGCTGGACGACGTACTGCCGGACCCGGATGCCGTGCGGGAGCGTTGTCTGGCCAGGAACGACTGGACCGAGGGCTACCCCCACAAGCCCGAGAGCTGGCCGGGTCTGCGTACCATGCCGGCGCTCGAACCCGGTGAACTGGCCCATGTCGAGAAGCTGGTGCGAAAGGCGACCGGCGCCCCGAAGATCTGGGCCGAACGCCCCGCGGGCGGCGGGACCGTCAACCACAACTGCGTCCAGGTCGTCGGCGAGGGCGAGTGTGAGCCCCGCCCCCACACCGACTCCCGGAACCTCTGCCGGTACGCGGCCGTGCTCTATCTCAACCCGCTGGTCCCCAAGGACTGCGGCACCAGCTTCTACCGACAGGCCCTCCCGGGCGGCACCCTTGGAGGTAACCAGGTGGCCCCTCCGCACAACAACCTGGTCGACGCCCTCGGCACCCGCTTCGTCGCGCCGGACTCCTTCACCGAGGACGTCCGCATCCCGCACCGCGCCAACCGCCTGCTGCTCTACTCCGCCAACCTTATCCACACAGCGACCCGTTACTGGGGCACCACCCTGCAGGAGAAGCGGATGACGGCGGTCTTCTTCTGGATGGCCTGACGGCGCCCGCACTCTCCCCCTGAACCCGTTCTCAGTGCGACATCAGGCACCGTTGCCCCGCTGGGTCTCACCCCTACCCGTACAGCTGCTTCTGAGTGAACGTCCACGGTGTCCTGGCGCGCCGAGAATGTGGTCAGGGGAGCCGCAGGTGACGATTCAGGCAGTCGTGCTGCTCCAGCCATGCGGATGAAGATGCGGAGAGGTTCTCGTGTCCACCGAGGAGAACAAGAGGTTGGTTCGCCGTTTCTACCAGGAGATCGACGCGGGCAACCTCGATGCCATGGACGATCTCGTGGCCGAGGACTACTTGGACCATTCGCCGCCACCATTTCCAGGCTTCGCAGCCGGCCGCGAAGGACTCAAGCAGGCGTTCCAGCTGTTCTGGGAGGCCACCCCCGGAACTCACGAGATCGAAGACCAGATCGCGGAAGGCGACAAGGTCGTGACCCGGCTGACGGCCCGTGGAGTGCACGAGCACGACCTCCCCGGGATCCCTGCCACCGGCAGTCCGATCACGATGACCGCGACGGTGATTCACCGCATCGAGCACGGCAAGCTCGCCGAAAAATGGGCGGACAAAGACATTCTCGGTTTCCTTCAGCAGCTTGGTGTCATCCCACCGCCTGGTGGGGCATCGGGATAGCCCGTATCGGCATGTGGCGATCCGGCGGGCCTGTCAGGCAAGACCAGGCACACCGGCGAGGATGACGCACTCTGGCGAGGACGACCAGGAGACCTCTGACTCGGCTCGCTAGGAGCACACCGCCTCGTCTCGGCAGCGTTCCGAACCACCGCGGCTGGGCTGCCGGAGCTGGCCCCCCTGAGCCGGGCTCCCGGAGCCGGAGAACGCATCGGGAGCGGCACGATCGAGGGCTGTCGTGAGGGCACGCGCCGCATCGTTGTTGCGCCCTGTAGGCGGGGCGACTCCGGCGTTCGGGCATGAATCGTGTGGAATGACGGCATAGAGCCTCGAGCGCGTACAAGGAGAGTCGTGCATCTTGCCGTCCCAAGCCGCCCGACGAGGAAACCGACCCGTTCCGAGGCTTCGCACGACGTACCGGCAGCGGTGCTGCTGGCGCTGACCGGGCTGATCTACAACGACTGGTTGCTGGCGTTCGTGCTGCCCACAGGCCTGGATGCCAGACACTCGTACGTCAGCGAGCTCTACGCCACCGATCAGCCCTTCCATGCGTTGTTCGCCATTATCGAGGTGATCGCCGCGGTCAGCGTCACTTCCGGTGCCCTGTTGGCACTGCGCCGAGCGTCGGGGCGGTGGTCCAGCGCCGGGTGGTGGTCGTTGATCGCCTTCGGTGCGTTCTCTGTGGCGGATGTGCTGTTCCCGATGCGTTGCGCGGCTTCGGTGGAGCGAAGCTGCGAGGTGGTCAATACGATGCACACGACGACCAGCGCCCTCGTGCATACGGCCATTTTCGCCTCGATGTTTCTGCTCACCGTCGCTGCGCGCCACGAGGCCGACCCCGCTCCCGCGATCCGCCGCTGGGGCCCCGTCATCCTGCCGTGCGCCCTGGTTTCCGCGGTCGCCACCGTCGGCCCCTTGTTCGGATGCCCGGGCTGGCACGGGGTGGCGCAACGGGTGCACCTGCTCCTCGTCGGCGCATGGCTGCTTGTGGTGGCCCAGGCCTTGCGCACGCGGCACCGTCGAGAGCCGCGCACCGGTTGACTGCAGCTCTGCTCAGGCCGGCCCGTTCGTGGTCTCCCCGGAACGGCGGCCCCATGCGGAGAGGGTGAACTGCGGGATGTCGATGAACGCTGGGTCCTTCAGCAGGGTGGCGAACTCTGCCAGGTCGGCTTCGGTGACGAGACCCTCGGCGAGAAGGGCGGGGGCTGCCTGGGTGATGAGGGGGAGCCAGCGGTCCTTGTCGAGTCCGCCCATGCAGCCGGGGTTTGCGGCGAAGCTAACCTCGGCCAGCGCGTTGCGGGCGAGGAGAGCGGGAAGGCCACGGGCCCAGGTCATGTCGGCGCCGTGTTCGCGGTAGGTGCGCTGATACGCGTCGAGAATGCGCCGGACCAGGGGGAAGGGCGAGGTGTCGGCCGGCAGGTGGTAAGGCTCTTCAACGATGAGCCAGCCACCGGGGGAGAGCCAGCGGGTGGCCCGCGCGATCATCTCGTCGCGCTGTGCGAGGTGGCAGAACAGGTAGCGGGCATGGATGAGGTCGAAGCTGCCGGGTGCGAAGTCCTCATGTGTGATGTCGGCTTCCTGGATCTCCAGGTTCGCGGCCCGGCCCGCATCGAGATGGCGGGTGTCGAGGTCGACGGCGACCACGCGTCCGTTCGGGCAGCGGCTGGCTAGCCAATACGCGATGGAGCCGGCGCCCGCGCCCAGTTCCAGGCAGTTCCAGGAGGCTTCGATGGAAAGGCCATCGAGGAGGGTGGTGGTGAACGCGTCGACGCTGCGTTGGATGGAATCCAAGCGATCACGCTCGCGGTGGGCGTCATTGCTCAACATGCCAGTGGTGTAAGGGGAGTTGGCAGGCTGCTGTGTCATGGACTTGATGGACTTCACGGGCTTCATGGGTATCGCCTATTTCGTGGTGGTGGCCGAGGCATGGTGAGTACGCGCGTCCGGCGGCAGCTCGAAGGAGCGTACGACGGGGAGTGTGCGGGCCCGGAGGACGGCGAGCAGGAAGTCGGTTTCGCTGCGGAGACCGTCGTCTGTGGGCCGTTCGGTGGCGAGCGGATTTGGCTGGGGTGTGGCTTCCGCTGTCTTGGCCGAGAGGGCGGCCCGCAGCCAACACGCGGTGATCGCCGGCTCGATCTGTTCTTCCGGCAGGTCCTGGGAGGTGACGTGGCGTCGGGCGTGTTCCATCACCTCGGGCGTCACGTAGTCCTTCAGGATGAGCAGGACGTCGCGGACTTCGATGACCTGGCGGTAGAGCCGGAGGTGGATCGCCTGTGGGCCGCCGAGCACCGCGCGGATCCGGGTGTGCGGTCTCTCCAGGGTCACGTGTGGGACGGCCTCGGTAAGGTCGCGCCACAGAGGGTGCAAGCGCCACAGGGCGCTCGTGTTGCGGGCCGTCCGGCGGATGGTGAGGGCCAGCGGCATACAGACCCCGGCGGTCATCAACCAAGCCGTGACACCGATATTGAGCGGGAACAGTGCGCCCAGCCAGGCAGGGCGGGCGAGGAGGAAGGCCAGGACGACGGCCCAGAACACGGAGGACGAGGTGAAGCCGGCGGCGAGCAGCAAGAGGCCGGTGCGCAGGGGCCGGTCGTCGCGGGCCCGGCGGCCGTAGCGCATACACAGCACGGCGCAGGGGATCGTACCGACGAGGTGGGCTGCGACGAGTAGCCACCAGAAGGGGCTGTACCAGGGGACGGCCTCAGTGGTGACGCAGCCGGCGTGCGGCGCGACGGTGGCGTTGAGCACGATCAGGGCGCCGATGGTGAGGACCATCGGGCCGTAGACCAGCCAGGGGTGGCGCCGGGACATGGCCGCGAGGACGAAGTCGAGGATGAGGGCCGAGCTGAGAACGCCCCACGCATTCATGAACAGGCCGCAGCTCTCAGCGAAGGTGAAGGTGCTGTTCAGGGCCGCGGTCACGGGGTCGAGATAGACGGTGATCGACCCGGCGATCCCGATGACGGCGATCAGCAGCATCTTCTGCTGGTGAGAGCGGCGTGCCGTGGGCCAGCGGAGGACGATGACCAACCACAGCGCCAGTGCGCCCAGGAGCTCGACGCGTTCGCCCAGTACATAGAGGAAAGGTGGGTGCATGGCTCCTACTCGCGGATCCCGAGGGCGGCTTCGAGCGCGCCGCGCACACCTGTCGACGGCGAGGGGGTGAGCATCCCTGCGGCGGCGTGGATCAGGCTGGCAACGAGTTCGGCTTCCTGTTCTTGCTCGGTGGTGTAGTTGGTACGAGCCAGCAGCCGGCTGATCAACTCGGGGCTGATGCTGGGCAGCAGTGCGCTGAGTGCGCCCTGGTTCTCCTCGTCAGTGATGCTGTGATCGCACAGGATGTGCCCGATCTCATGGAGAATGATGTGTTCCTGGTGGAACTTGGTGGTCTTCTCCTCGACATAGATGTCGTCGCTGGCCTTGGTGGCGATCCACAGCCCGCAGGCGTTGAGGGAGGAGCCGAGCGACACGGTGTGGATCTGGATGGGCCGGCCCCGCCGCACCGACAGCTCGTGGATGAGAGCCTCGACGGAGAAGGGTCTGGGGAGGTCGAGCGCGCTGACGAGCGCCTGGCACCGTTTGCGGACCTGCCGAGTTGTCATGGTGCCGCCTCGCTCCTCGCTCGGACACCGGTGGAAGTAGACGTCGTGTACGCAGTGCATAGCCAACCTTCTTGGCTGTCTACTGACCTGCTCCGGGCAACGGCCGTCGGACACTGCCGGGCCGGCCCGTGCTGGGTAATGTGGGTCGCAGCATGTGGTGTTGATGTCACCTGGAGTTGGTCGATGGCTCGGGGCCGGAAAACGCGCTGGTCCTGAACGAAGTACGCACTGAAGGGGACGCGGAGACCGGGCGCGACCTTCATCAGGGTCCCGGCGGTGACGTTGGCGCCTCGGCGCGAGCAGCCGACGTGCTTCTCCATCGCCCACCTCCTGATCGCCATACTGCTCGAAGGCGCAGGGTGTGGCAACTGGGCCTGAAGGGGCGTCTGACCCTCGGGGGCAGCGGACTCACCTGGGGCGACGCTCTTACTGACGTGCTTTCAGTAACAGACGAAGGTAGGGCACTTGCGCCCTGCTGATATCTGCTCCCCTCGACGTGGCAGCCACCGAAAGCCTTTTGCCCGCTCTTGCCGCCCTTTGGTTACGCCGTTCGCCCGCGGTGTACGACCTTCTGTTCGTAGCTCCTCCGCCACACCCCAACTCCCCGCCCCGTCATGACCAGACCGCTGTGCCGTCGGCTTAGGTCACCATCCGCCGCAATCAACTCTCCTTCGGAGCCCTCCCGCACCGCCCCCGCCCGCGGCCGGCAGAAGACATCCGGCCAGGGGACGGGGCCAGGGTGGCATGACTCGGCTACGGCCAATGCCGCTGATTTAGTACTGCACCGCATCTGGCGTGACGAACAGCGCCGGGGCCGTTGCGGTTCTATGACGCCGTTTCCTTTGGTCGTTGGCAGGGTCGGCTACGTGGAAGGTCGTCCTGACAACTCCAGCACGTCCATCAGGTGGCGCTGGGTGTGGGCGTATGCCTCCTGAGCGTTCAGTGTTCCTACATTCACGTTCAGAACATGCCACGGGGTCTGTGCGAGGAGGCGACAGGTTAAGGCGGCTTCGAAGCGGAGATGAGCGGCGGCCGACGAGAGGTCGTGAACAGCCCGAGTACCAGGGGAGTCGGCAAGTTTTCGCACGTACCAGTCTTCCCAGGCATCGCCTTCCCGCTCGACTGCGCGTCGCAGCGCCGTCTCCGGATTGTCGTGGACGTACACCACGGTGACCTGGGCTGGCTCCACGGCCCGGGACAGCTCTTCCATGACCTGGACGAGAGTCCCCTCGTCGTGGCCCCATGCCACAAGAGAGGGAATGAAGGGCAGAAGGGCATCTGTCACCAGGTAGTCCTTGCCCGCCGCGAGCGACTCCGCGACGTAGGCGCGAGTGCACTCAACTAAGGTCGCAGGCTGCACGACGGCAGTCTCACTGGCGAACTCTTCAGCCACGGGCTGGAAGGCTGACCGTGTGAGGATGTCGGCCTCCTCGAAGTGGTCGAGCGATGCGCCGACGCTGGTAAGCCACTGGGACAGCGCACGACACAGGGTGGTCTTGCCGACTCCAGGGCTACTGCCGATGACGGAGATGAGGTGCATAGTCATGGCGGCAGTTTCGCACCCGTGTGCAGTCCTTCACTCCGTGAGTCGTCGGTAGTTGATGAGGGATGCGGCGATGCCGACGAAGGCGAGGAATTGTTCCGGTTTGCGTTCGTAGCGGCGGTGCAAGCGTCGGCAGCCGGCCAGCCAGGACACGGTCCTCTCGACAATCCAGCGGTGACGGCCCAGGCGCTGGGAAGACTCGACGCCCTTGCGGGCGATGCGGTGGGTGATGCTGCGTGACCGGAGCCATCGGCGCAGGTGGTCGTAGTCGTATCCCTTGTCGGCGTGCAGCTTGGAAGGTCGTCGCCTGCGGGGCCCGCGGCGTGAGCGGATGGGAGGGATGCCGCGCACGAGCGGCTCAAGGCCCTGGCTGTCGTGCATGTTGGCGCCGGAGATACCCAGCGACAATGGCAGCCCGTTCCGGTCCGTGATCAGGTGGATCTTCGATCCCATCTTGCCGCGATCGGTCGGATTCGGTCCGGTCAGAGGCCGCCTTTTGTCGCCCGGACACTGACGGAGTCGATCGCGCACCGCGACCAGTCCAGACAACCACGCGGTGTTCGCTGCCGTTGTGGAAGAACTGCGCGACCGGGGGTGTCACGTACTCGCGCATGACCTCTACGCCGAGGGATTCGCTCCTGCGCTGACCGCCGACGAGACGGAGACGGTCCAGTCGGCCACCCCCGCCCGTGACGCGCAGGTGGAGCTGCACCGGTCGGAGGTGGCCACCCTTGATGCCATGGTGTTCGTCCATCCGAACTGGTGGGGCATGCCGCCCGCCGTCCTCACGGGCTGGGTGCAGCGTGTGCTCGCGCCCGGTGTCGCGTACAAGCTGGGCACCGCGGACGGGGAGCCCGCCGGGCTGCTGAAGGCCGGCCGGGCCCTCGTTCTGAACACCTCCGACACCCCTGCCGACCGCGAGGAGAGCGAGTTCGGCGACCCGCTGCAAAAGATCTGGACGGTATGCGTCCTGCCGTACGTAGGTGTCGCCGACGTCCGCCGAATCGTCTTCCGTACGGTCACCGACTCGGCCGAGGAATTGCGCGCATCCTGGCTGCGCCAGGCACGTCAGCAGGCCGCCGCGCTGATGGTCTGATACCGCCATGCAGTTCGGGCAGGCACGGCTGCATAGCGGTGCAGTCGGCAAGGTCGGTAGGTACCCGGAGTTGGCTACAGGGGGCTGGGGCCAGTTACGATGGTGAGGGGTTTGAGGCCTCAGTTGGACATCTCAGGCGGCGTCGCTGCTCACCGGCTGGGGCTGGGGCTGGACGGCCCCCACGGCATTGGAGTTGCCGGGCAGGGTGGCGAGACAGCCGATCATCGCGGCGATCAGCGCCGCGGAGCAGCCCAGGAGGGTCGGGGTGTAACTGGCCGTCAAGTCGAAGAGCAGGCCCGGCAGATACGAGCCGAGCGCGGAGCCGACCTGGTGCGCCATCGACAGCATGCCGAAGACCAGGCCCAGCGACGAGGCCGGGAAGTTCCGGGTGGCGATCAGATGTGTGGGTGCCACGGTGGCGAAGTCGACGAGGCCGAAAGCGACGCTGATCACCACGAGCCACGCTCCGTAGGGGGCGAGCGTCAGCAGGACCAGGATCAGCGCGCGCACCCCGTACAGGACGGCGAGGATGCGGGTGCAGCTGTAGCGGTCGCTCAGCGGTCCCGACGCCACGGTGCCCGCGATGTTCGCCGCGGCGAGCAGGCTGACCGCCGTGCCGGTCAGCGCGGTGGAGGCGCCGTGCTCATGGGCGATGGAGACCAGATGGGTGTCCATCAGACCCGTGGTCGTCACTCCGCACACGAAGAACGGCGCGAGCAACCCCCACAGCAAGGGGGAACGCAGCACCTCCCGCGCGGTGCGGCCGACACCGCCCTGGTCCGCGTGGTGTTCCGGTATCTCCGTCAGGTCCGGGCCACCGTACGGTTCAAGGCCCCGGTCAGCGGGCGTCGATCGCAGCAGCAGGGTGACCAGCGGTCCTACGACGACCGTCAGCAGGACGCCCTCGACGACGAGGGTGTTGCGCCACCCGTACGCCTCGATCAGGAACAGGGACAGCGGGGTGAAGACGAACTGGCCCGCGCCGAAGCCCGATTCGACCAGGCCGAAGGCGAGGCCGCGGCGCTCGGTGAACCAGTGCCGCACCACGAGTCCCGCGGTCACGCCGGAGGCCGCGCTGAAACCGAGCGAGGCTAGCGCGCCGTACAGGAACATCAGACTGGGCACGGAGGACGCGATGGAGGAGAGCAGCAGGCCCGCACCCGCGATGAAGACGCCGGCACTGAGCACTGCCCGGGGACCGAAGCGTCCGGCGAGCTGGCCGACGAGCGGCTGGGTGCACCCGTAGACCAGGTAACTCACCATGCCGATCAGGCTGATGGTGCCGAGGTCGGCGTGCAGCCCCTCTCTCCAGGCCGGGACGAAGGCGCCGAAGGCGATCCGGGCTCCCTGGGCGGTCAGCAGTCCGAGCAGGACCAGGGCGAGCATGCCCCAGGCCGGGTGGACGCGTGGTGCGGTCCGATTCTTCACCGTTCTCCCTTCGCTATGCTGCGCAGTGCGGCGCGCAGTGGCTCCGTCTCCTGGGACGGGAGCAGTCGAAGGAGCTCCGCGTTGAGCTCGGCGACCGTGCGCTGCACCTCCTCGCGCAGCGCGGTGCCCGCCTTCGTGAGCCGCAGTCGCACGAGGCGCCGGTCCTTGTCGTCGAGGGACCGGACGACCAGGCCGGAACGTTCGAGCCGGTCGAGGACGCCGGTGAGAGTGGCGCTGTCCATGATCAGACGCGCACGCAACTGGGCCGCGGTGCGGCCGTCCTGTTCCCACAGGCCGGCCAGCACGGAGTACTGAGGCACCGTCAGCCCGAGTGGCCTCAGGCGGCGTTTCAGTTCGCCGTGCGCCCTCTGGTACGCCTTGCCGAGGGCGAAGACGACGCACTCGTCGATCTCCACAACTACCTCCCGCGCTTTCGCTTGTATGCGAGAGAGTAGTACGCAAGAGGTTCTCGGGTCTCCCTCCACCGGCGTCCATCTCGCCTGGTGGGACAGGGTGTACTGCGCTGCGCCGTAAGGGAGTTGACGACTTCCCACTTCGAGCGGGCCGGAGTCGCCCGTCACCACCCGATGGCGCTCGGTTCGTTCCCCGACAGCCACCCGCTGTATGTGGGAGTGCCGGGCATACACGGTGCGGTCACGGCCGTCACCGTGCTGAAAAAATCGGACCTGCTGATCGCCCTGGGCACCCGCTTCGACGGCCGCGTCACCGGCAGGCCGGACAGCCTTGCCCCGTACGCGAAGATCGCGCACGCCGACATGACCCGCGGAGACCGGCAAGGTACGCGCCGCGGACGTGCCGATCGTCGGGGATGCCCGCGAGGTCATCGCCGGCCTGGTCCAGGCCGGGCAGAAGGAGCACAGCGAGGGCCGCAAGGGCGACTACACCGCTTGGTGGAAGGATCCGGGGGAGGGTAGGCAGCCTGCGGACCGGTAGGAGGTGGCAGGTGATCTCGGTCAGGGCCCGGCCCCAGCCAGCGGCCAAGCGTTCAGGGGGAAAGCCGCCTGCGCGTGACCCGTGCCGGGCGCCTGACCGGGTCAAGGATCGTGGTGATCAGCCGGATCGGGCCGTCTTGCTCGTGGCCGCGACGGTGTACTCCATCACCCGCACCGACTGGGGGTGCTCGTGGCACCTGTCCTGGGCGGCGAAGATGTCCGAGGGGTAAGAGCCGTCCGCGTATTGCTCACGCATCACCAGCACTACCAACACCACCAGCACCGCGGAAACGGACCCGGACACTCCCGGATGACTTCCGGCCATTGGCTGACTGGGAGCGGTCCCGGGCGGCCATGGGTGCGGTAGGAATGGGGCTGGTCCGTAGAAATCCCCCAGCGGGTAATAGTCCGGTTTTCGCGGGCCGACTGTTTCTCTGACCTCCCGAGCGGAGCTCTGAAGGTCCGCGCAAGTCACGGCAGCATCCGTGAAGTCGGCGACATCTCCGAGGCTGGGGGAGCTTTCGGCACTTCACGGACCGGCGCGGAGGACATGCCCTAGAGGGGGTGGGGGATGGGCAACCGCTCCCCGCAGCCGTGACTGCACTGATCGAGGCCCCATCTCCCTGAGTACACCGACCGAACTGCGCCACTCCGGTGCTGCTGCCGGTTACTTCGCGGCACCCACCGGCTCATTCCAGTGTTGACGCGGCCATTCCCGCGTCGTCGGAAATGGAGACCCTGATGCGAAGACATATCCGTGCCGCTGTGGCGGTCGCGACAGCTTTCCTGGCACCCCTGCTGACGGCAAGCCCGGCGCCCGCCTCGCCGGCCCGGCACGCCGACGGCGCCCGTAAGCCCGCGGACTGCCGGCCGGCGCTCCAGGTCCTGGCCTCCCTCCCCGGTTCAGGAGGCAGCCAGGTCAAGGGGCTCGGGCCGAGCGCACTGGCGGTAGGGGCATCGCGCGGCCTGCCCGTGTACTGGACGGGTACCCGGGTACACCGCGTACCGCTGCCCGCCGGATTCACCGGCGGTGAGGTCGCGGCGGTCAACGCGAACGGACTGATGGTCGGGTCTCTGCAGGGCGCGGGCCATACGGCCGCCTTCAGCTTCCGTGCCGGGGCCCGCACGGTGACCCTGCTGCCGGAGGGGGCTCACGCGGCGGACGTCAACGACCAGGGGCTGATCGTCGGCGACGGGGCCAAGGGGGGCGCCCTCATCGGTCTCGAATGGGATGGGGCCCGGATCCATCGCAGGCTCACGCCGCCGGCCGGATACTCGCTCACCTCGGTGACCGCCATCAACAACGCCGGACAGATCGCCGGTTCCGGCGAGGCCGTCAAGGATGACGAATCGTGGTCGGCGGGCGTCACCTGGCCTGCCAGGAAGGGCGCCGCGGCCCTACCGCTTCAACGCTTCTGGCCCTCGGGAGTGCCCTACGACTTCTGGTACCCCCGGGACATCGACCGCGACGGACGGATCGTGGGCACCCATGACTACACACGGCTGGACACCCTGACACCCACCCAGTGGCTCCCGCCGTACACCACCGAAACCGAACCGGGGCTGCTCGGGGAGCGCACCAGCGGCACCTTCGAGGCCATCAGCCCCACCACCAACCTGAGTGTGGGCACCGCGCTCGACAGCCACATGGTCGGGCCGTTCCCGCCGGAGACGGCGCCCCCGACGCAGGCCCAGATATGGCCGGGAACCGGCCCCCTGCTGGCGCTGCCCAGGCTCTCCCCGGAGGGCGACGCCCAGGCGCACGCCGTCAGCGACGACCAGCGCGTAGGCGGTTCCGCGGTCGACGCCGCGTCGACTCCCCGTGCCGTCGTCTGGACCTGCGCCCTGCGGCAGGCGTACAAGCCCTGACTTCCGGTGCTGATCTGACGTTCCGGCGCCATACGTGACATCCGGGAGCGTCCCGGCGAGTAGACCGATGCCCGGGCGCCCCGGTTGTCACGAGTCGCGAACTCCAATTACCCGCAGTTGACCGCTGACGCTGTGACGGCTTTCAGACGTCACCTGCCGAGTAGGTCCCGGATCGCCTGCAGAACGGCGTCGGGACGGCGCCAGTGGATGGAGGCGTGCCCGGCGCCGTCGACGAGACGGTTCTGCCCGCGTGATACCGATGCGGCCAGCGCATCGTGGAGTCGCCGCTTGCCGTCGATCTCCTCGCGCAATAGAGCCTCGGATTCGCCGATCAGTACCGCCTTCTTGAAGTCGTCGATGTCCATCGCCGTGAGCACGATCAGCGGAACATCGGGCAGCGGCCCCGCACGGCGCATCTCTTCGAGGAACCGGTCGCGGTAGGGCAACACCTTGTAGCCGTCCATGATCCATTCCGGGCTGACGTGGCGTTCGATGAGCGGTTCGCGAATCTGTTCCGGCCAGTCGCCCATCATCTGCGCCAACAGGCGGCGGTAGAGCTGGACTGCCTCGTCCGGCATCTCGTCGGGAAGCTCCTTGTCCGGATCCCAGCCGGCCCGCATCTCCTGCAGCCGCTGGGGCATGTAGGAGCGGTAGTCCTCATGGTCGGTGTCCATTAGGACCAGACCGGCCACTTCGCTGCGGAAGCGCGTCGCGTACAGGCGGGCGTAGAGTCCGCCGAGGGAGTGGCCGACCAGCAAGTACGGGGCGCGTACGTTGGCGGCGCGTAACAGAGCACGCAGCTCGTCGGTCACCTCGGTGCAGGTCGGCAGCGTGTCACCGCGGTCGCTCCAGCCGGTTCCAGTGCGGTCGTAGACCACGCTCGTGGTGAACTCGGCGGTCCCGTGCTGGAGGTTCCAGTAGTCCAGGCCGACCCCGCCGCCCCCGGGCAGGAACACCACCGCCGGACTGCCGTTGCCCGAGCGATGCAGCAGCAGTCGTCGCCCTTCCACCTGGTAGTACCGCCCCAGCGGCGGCGCGGGCGCGGCCTTCCCTTCGGGGCGGCACGTGGACGGCTGCTCGTTCATTGACTGCTCCTCATCCATCTGCTTTCCCAAGTTTGGGAAAGGTACCAGATGTGGGATCGTGGCCTAGTGGACACCCTTGAACTGCTCCTGCACCCGGTTCGGGTGCGCATCGTGCACGCCATGTCGGGAGGGCGTACGCGCACCACCTCTGACCTGTGCGCGAGCCTGCCCGACGTCCCCAAGACCAGCCTGTACCGGCACGTCAGCCTGTTGGCCGAGGCGGGGGTGCTGGAGGTGGAGAGCGAACGGAGGGTGCACGGCGCCGTCGAGCGCAGCTACCGACTGCGCCGTGAGCGGGCAGTGATCGACCGGAATGCAGCCGAGTCAATGTCGCTGGACGACCACCGCCATGGGTTCGCCGCGGGTATGGCGGCCCTGATCGCCGAGTTCAACACCTACCTCGACCGGGACGGCGCCGACCCGGCCGCCGATTCGGTGGGCTATGCCCAGGTCCCGCTCTGGCTCAACCGGGATGAACTCGCCGAGTTGGTCGACGAGATCCTCAGCGCCATCGCCTCCAGGAGGAACAACAAACCCGCACCGGACCGCAGCCTTCATCTGCTGAGCCCAATCCTGTTCCCCATCGAGGAACGACCTCAGGACGACTGACCAACGGGACGACCTCCCCGGTGAAGCCGATATCCAGCGCCGGCATCACATAACTGCCCGGAACGCATCTCCGCGCCTGACTTTCACTCAGCGAAATCACGATCTACCGCTGGGATAACTAGGTTCTGGGTCGCTAAGGGTGCGGAGGCATGCCTCCACCCCGGTACTCTCACCGGCCCGCCGGTGAGATTGAACTCGCGCGCCAGGCCAGTACCAGCGCATCGCCGACCGCACGCTGCCATGCCAGATGTTCATACGGACCTGGGCGCCGCGGATCGAGGTGAGCTGCTTGTCGGACAGTGAAAGAGCCGCGGCCCTCACCCTCCTTGCCCGTAGCCCCCGATGGCGCGAGCAGGACGTCGGCGTACGGACGCAGACGAACGGCTCGGCAACCACCGAAGGACCGCGGCGCCGTTTGGGTTTGGGGTCAGAACTTAGGGCACAGGTTCACGTGTACGGCCTCGACGATCTGCGCGGCCTTGACCTTGCCGAACCCCTCGGGGTGGCTGGGCGAGGTGAACCGCATCTCCGCCATTTTCGTCTGCTTCGGCTTGTCCTTGGGGAAGTTGTGGATGGTTTGGCACTGGTTGAGCCCGCGGTCGACGGCCTTGTCCTCCCTGCCGTGGACGATGTCCGGGTCGATGCCGGTCAGTGCACGGATGTATCCAAGCTTCGTGGCGACATTCGGCTTGGGAGGGGTACCTGCGGTGGCATCGCCGTCCGTAACGGCCTTGGAGGGGGCACTCGGCGTCGTGGTGTTTGCCCTCTTCGGCGCTGCGTTGGTGCTGTTGTTGTCGCTGCTGCACGCGGAGAGCGCGGCGGCCAGGACGAGTGCGGTTAAGGCGGTGGCGGCGGTGCGCTTCACGTTCGAGCTCCTGAGTGGACGACTACTGGCACCGGTGTGACGGCCGAGACCGAGCGAAGGTTGTGTGCTGACTCCGTGGGGACGGCTGATGAAGGCACCGTGGGTGTTCTGCGTGGCGCGGTGCCGGACACGCCGGCGGCCCGCGACGTGAGATCAAGAATCCGAAACGACGTATGCGAAACGACGTATGGGATTGGGCCGCGCCCGGCAACGTCGAGTTTGCCTACACGCCGACCAGCAGCTCGTGGCCGAACCGGATCGAGGCCAGGACCAGTTCACCGCCCTGCGCTACTTCACGTTCGACGGCACCCGGCCACGCCAGCCACAAGGAACAGTGCAGCTTGTTCCGCCGCTACAGCATTTGGAGGAACAAGCACACCACCACCGATATTCGCTTGCACACCCTCGTCACTCGGGTCACCGTCGCCTGACACCTGACGAAGGCAGAGAAGATGACCACGCAGACCCACCACGTCGACCATGAACTCATCCGGGCCGCGGCGCACGTCGCTCGCACTCGCTGCCGGGGCGACAACCACACCATGGCGGCCGCGGCCCGTGCTCAGGACGGCCGGATCGTCACGGCGGTGAACGCCTACCACTTCACGGGAGGCCCCTGCGCCGAGTTGGTCCTCATCGGTGCGGCAGCCGCCCAGGGCGCCTACGAGCTGGACACGATCGTTGCCGTGGGCGACCGCGACCGGGGGGTTGTTCCGCCGTGCGGCCGGTGCCGTCAGGTCCTTTTCGACTACTTCCCCGCGCTGAAGGTCATCGTCGGCGAGGGCGACCGCGTCCGAACCGTCCCTATCACCGACTTGCTCCCCGAAACCTACGTCTGGGCCGACCACCAGCTCGACGCCGAGTAATCCGCCACTCAGCCCGAGCTGGCACCGCCGGCCAACAACAGGGCGAACGTGGCCTGACGCGGCACTGGTGATGGGCGGCGGAGCTGGGGGAGGGGAGTTTCTGCGCCGGCTCCCGCCCGTCGTGACCCGGACCCGGCGTGGTGCCCTCAGACCGAGGCCATCGGGCGTGCGTCGTCGGGGGTGGCAGCGGGTGTCGGGGCGGCCTCGGCGAGGGACAGAGCGCTGGTCAGGCCCCGTTCGTGGGCCTTGACTCCGGAGCGCACCGCCCAGAAGTAGAAGAGCGGGGCGGTGACCGCGATCAGGGCGGTGCCGAGCACGCCGGGGAGGACGTCCCGGCCGCCGAACTCCTTGCCGCCCAGCGCGGACACCGCCGCCGTCCACACCAGGAAGGCGATCATCCACCAGGCCGGTGCGAACTGCCGCAGCAGCTGCCGCTCGCCCCGGCGCCACAGCACCAGCGCCGCGACCGGTGCGGCCACCAGCGTCAGCACGGTGATCTTTCCGGTCTCCGGCCACTTCGACCAGTACAGCGCGCAGGCGGCGAAGGCGAAGGTGACCGGGCACAGCACCCCGGCGGCCGGCAGCCGGAAGGGACGGGGCAGCTCCGGGCGGGTCCGCCGCAGCACCCCCACCGCGATCGGGCCGATCAGATACGAGATGACCATGGCCGCCGACACCACGCCGGCCAGCGCCTGCCAGCTGCGGCCGACGGTGAGCAGCAGCACGACGGAGAAGCCGAGGTTGAGCCACATCGCGGGGCGGGCCGTGCCGTAGCGGGGGTGTACGGCCGCCAGCTTCCGGGGGAAGAATCCGGTCTCGGCGAGGTTGGTGACCATGTACGCGGCCGAGGCGACATTGGCGATGTTGGAACCGGCCGGCGAGATGAACGCACCGAACTGGAGCATGGTGACCACCCAGTGGAGCATCAGCAGCCCCGCCAGGTCGGCGAACGGCGAATTGAGGTTCACGCCCTGCCACCCGCCGGACCGCGCCAGCAGCTCGGGCGGCACCGACCCCAGGTATGCGGCCTGCAGCGCCAGGTAGATCACCAGGCCGAGTGCGAGCGCACCGACCAGGGCGACCGGTATGGCCCGGCCAGGGTTCTTCGCGGCGCCGCCGAGGTTGACCACGGCCTGGAAGCCGTTGAAGGCGAAGACCACTCCGCAGGTGGTGACGGCGGTGAGCACGGCCGGCCAGCCGTACGGGGCGAAGCCGCCCTGGGCGGTGAAGTTCGAGGTGTGGAAGCCGGACCCGACCAGGGCGAGCACCGCCAGCACCGGGATGGCGAACTTGACCAGGGTGAGCACGGTGTTGGCGCGGGCCAGCAGTTGGACGGACCAGAAGCAGGTCAGCCAGAGCGCGAGGGTCAGGAGCAGCGACATCGCCGTGCCGGAGAGGGTCAGCTGGTGGGTGGCCGGATCGACCAGGCCCTTCGCCCAGCCGAAGCTCCAGGACGTCATGTACTGGGTGGCCGCGATCGACTCGATAGGGACCAGTGAGGCGGTCGCGATCCACACTGCCCAGCCGGTGAGGAAGCCGAGGACCGGGCCGTGCGAGAGGTGCCCGTAGCGGGCCATGCCGCCGGGTATCGGGTAGGCCGAACCGACCTCCGCGTACGACATCGCGATCAGGCCGATGAAGACGACGCCGATCACCCAGGCGACCAGCGCCGCGGGGCCCGCCACCTGGGCGGCGGAGCCGGCCCCGAAGAGCCAGCCGGAGCCGAAGATCGAACCGATGCCGATCATGATGAGGGCGAAGAGGCTGAGCCCCTTGCGCTCGCCGGCGCTCATGTCCATGGGGAAGTGTCGTCCATCCTGGTGTCGCGCATGCCCCGCGCTGTGGGCGGGGCCGCTGCCGTTGCCGCCGACCACTTTATTTCCGGCTACATAGCGGGAACGCCACTGAGCTGCAGGAACACTACGCAGGACTGGCCTCGGCAGACCACGGGAACAGGGCCAACTGCCCTGGGCTCACGGCCCGTTCGCTCCCGGGACGTCACACGTCGGCCGCCTGGGAGATCACTGCATGAGACGCGTCACAGCGAGGGGTAAGCGGATGCTTGGGCGCGAGCGACGTGACGCGGGCCTTGAGGGCCTCGGCCCTCCTCGCCGGAGGGCCTCGTGGCGGGGGAGCGGCGCGATGTCACTGGTGGTGACGCGGCGGTTCCTGCCGTGGGGTGAGTCGTCTTACGTATCTCGGGCAGGGGCCGTAAGGCCGTATGGTCTCTGGCCGGCCGCAGGGTGATGACGTCGCGGGGTGTGCGGTGGGGGTGGGGCCGGGCCTGCCGCAGCAGAGGCGCCCAGGCCATGATTGGGGAGTCGATCTCCTGAAGGGAGACAAGGCCCGGCTGGTCAGGATGTGATCCCGGACGGTGTCGACTGCCGCTCGACCCGGCCTTTGCGGGTGGGCCGACAGCCGCCAGGGCGTCGGTCTGCGGCTGATGTGTGTGCTTGCGTTCTGCCCTGACCTACCGGACGTGGGAGTCGACACTCGCCTCGGGCGCGTCCGAGGGCCGGTGCCAGGGGAGAAGGTCTCCTGCGCCGGCCGCAGCAGCAGGAATGCCGGCTCCGGCCTCGCCGAAGACGAGGTCGAAGCCGGCGTTCCTGCCGCCGCGTTACGGTGCCGGAACGTACGAGAAGGCTCGCTGCCTGGTGCTGCGGGGTAGCGACTCCGGGGTGCAACGAGGTGGGCATGCGGGGCTTTTGCCCTAGGCCGCGGTGCCGGTCACAGCGACGTGATCAGCAGGCCGCAGCCGCGGGCCGGTGGACCGACCGTGGAGACTCGTCGGGCACCACCTCGCCCCTGGCGCGGGTCGCGGTCATCCGGAAGTGGCCTGGCCCCAGCTCTGGGCGATGACGACCTTGGCATTGCTCTGCTGGGTCTCGGTCGGGAAGCTCGGCGTGCCGGAGACCTTCGGCAGCTTCGCGGCCGCGGTCCTGTTGAGCGTGCCGGCCTTCTTCATGGCGGTCATCAGAGCGGGGCGGGCGTATCCCTTGAGTCTGATGTTCTGGCCCTCGGGGCTGTAGAGGTACTCCTGCCACAGGCGCGCGGCCGCGGGGTGCGGCGCATCCTTGTTGATGGCCTGCGAGTAGTACTGGGAGAACTTGCCGTCCGAGGGGACCGCGACCGTCCAGTCGAGGCCCTTGGACTTGAACTCATTGGTGTACCCGGCGTTGAGATAGTCCCAGTCGATGCTGATCGGCGTCTTGCCCTTTTCGACGGTGGCCGGGGTGGATTCGACGGAGGTGAAATTGCCGCTTTTCTTCAGCTTGGCGAAGAAGTCCACGCCGGGCTGGATGTCGTCGAAGGAGCCGCCATTGGCGAGGGCGGCCGCGTACACGGCGCCGAAGGCCGAACCCGACTTGGTGGGGTTGCCGTTGAGCGCGACCTGCCCCTTGTACTGCGGCTGGAGCAGGTCCTTGAAGCTGGTCGGGCAGGTGTGCACACGCTTGGCATCGCAGCCGAAGGAGATATAGCCGCCGTAGTCGTTTGACCAGCGGCCGATCGAGTCCCTCTGCACATCGGGGATGTCAGCGAAACCGGCGACCATGTACGGCGCGAGCAGCCCCTCCTGCGCGGCGCTCTGCGCGAAGGAGCTGCCGAGGTCGAGGACGTCGGGCGCGTTGTCCTGGCCCTTGCGCGAGGTGACCGCGCTGATCTCGTCCTGGCTGGCGCCACTCGGGTTCTCGACCTCGACCTTGATGCCGTACTTCTTTTTGAAGCCGTCGATCAGGGCGCCGTAGTTGGCCCAGTCGCGGGGCAGCGCGATCGCATGCAGTGTGCCCTCCCGCTTGGCCGCCGTGGCCAGGGCGTTGATGCCACCGAAGGCCTCGGCCGTGGTCGCGGTGGCCGCGTTCTTTCCGCCGCCGCTCGACGCGTCGGGGTCCTCGCTACAGGCGCTGAGGGTGAATGCGGAGGCGACGGCGAGGACGCCGGTGAGGACGGCGGTCCTCGGTAGGAACACGGTCACGGACTCTCCAGGGGTACGCAAGAGGTTTGAGGGGATTCATGCGGGGCCACACAGGGGATGCACGTGGGGGGTGAGCACTTGTCCGACGATGTGTCCGAACAAGTGGGGCCTCATTAGGCCCAACTATGGTGTCCGACAGGTAAACATTGGTAAAAGTAATGACTCCGATTCGCTCACAATGGCAGCTCGCAGGGGTCGTCACGGCACCTCGTCCAGGCTGGCCGCGCTCCACACTTTGCGCACAACTCCGCGTGCGAGAGGAAGCGTGGCGGCACGACACGAGGAGATCGTCGAAGAGCTGAGGCGGGCGATCGACCGCGAGGACTACAGCGCGGGCAGTCTGTTCCGCGAGACCTGACTGGCCGCCCGCTGCGACGTCTCGCGCGGCACGGTCTGCCAGCCGTCGCGGCCCTGACAGCCGGGGGCAAATCGGGTCACACCGGGGCGCCCGTCCGTGGCACGTGCTGCCGCTGCGGGCGCCGCACTGCCTGCCCCGCAGGCGTCGACCGGGCCATCTGCTGGGTTGTGGCCTCACCGCGCCGGGCCCTGCATCCGTCGGCGCCCGTCCTGGGCCAGGGCTGGCGGGGCCCGATAGCCGCGCTGCCCGTCGCGTAGGTCCGCATCGCCAAGGACAACGCACGCGACCGCGGCGGACTGCCCGTCTGGGCCTCGTAATCTGCCCAGGCTGCTTGCCCATTTGGCGAATCCGGTAGTGGGGCCGGTAGGGGCTGCGGCATTGTCGTCTTCGGCGCCTCGGTCGAGGGCGCCTCGGGTGCGGCCGTGCGGGCAGCCCGCCGGCTGGAGGTGACCGCCGTACAGGTCGGGTACTGGCCCGCTCACGAGGCCCGGCGGGATACGACGGCCGAGCAGGCCGCCGCCCTCGGTCTGGACGAGGATGCGGCCCGGAAGCTGATGGCCCGTTTCGGCGGCTGGAGCCCCTACCGCTGATCGCCGGCCAGCGGGCTGAGCCGGACGGCCAGCGCTCGTCGCTCAGCCCGTGCCGTAGTGGGGGCAGGCCGTTCCTTCCTACTCGGCCTGCTCGTTGTTCTCGCTCACGCCGAACCTGTCGATTTCGTCAAGGATGTGCGTTCGGCGGGAGTCGTCGAGCAGCGCAGCGCGGGCCGTCCCTCGGGCCAGCGCACGCAGGGCCTCGGCGGACAGGCCGCAGCGCCCAGCGGCCACGAGGTATTCGTTCGTCAGCGTGGAGCAAAACAGGGCCGGGTCGTCGGCGCAGACCGCCACGCTCGTAACGCTCCGGCCCGGATTCGTCCCCGCTCAGCCCGACCGCCCGCAGTGCCTGCGGAGGCTCGTGGAGAGCCGCGCCGACGACGTGGCCGGCGGCGTCCACCCCAGCAGCCCCGTCGAATTCGTAGATCCAGGCCAGTGACACTCCCCGGACGGCGGCCTCGGCCGCGGCCTGGTCGAGTGCGTCCGCCAGCTGCCGTGCCCCGATCCGTGCGAGGGTTGCATGCCCGACGCGGACCTCGGTGTGTACGACATGATCGCGTGCCCAGGCGTCCACCATGGCCCCTATGTATCCGACGATCCGCATCGGTCCAGGTCGCCTCCGGTGTTGCCGCCCTCGGCGTGTTGCAGGCGGCGCGGCCAGGTGCTCCGTCATGCCAGTCCTGGACCTCCTCGCCACCCTCGGCGACGGCTGAAAGCCCCCGGGGGGGGGAGCCCGTCGCCGCTCGCCGCGACCGAAACAAGAATGGACAGAACGTGACAGATCCACGGCTGGTCAACGGGGCCTGCAGTTAGCTGTTGCCGTGGCCGGACAGTTCACTGGCTTGGGAAGCCTGGTCCGCCAACGCCCGCACTTCGCTGGCGACGGCGATGTGCCGCTCGCGTGGGATGTCGTGGCCTACGCCCGGTTGGAGGACCAAGCGTGCGTCGCGGATCGCTGCGGCCGTGGCGCGGCCTGCGGAGGGCTTGAGCAGGGGATCGCCGGTGCCGTGCAACACCAGCGTCGGGACGCGCAGCTCTGCCAGGGACGGGCCGTGCCACTTCGCACCGATTTGGCGGGACTGGGCCTTCGCGTCGGCAATGCCGGTATCCACGTCGGCGGTGATCCGCTCCAACGCCTCCGTTTCGTCCAAGGGGTAGTCGGGCGACGCGCAGAGGCGTGCGACCGCGAGCCCGGTCGCGATCCTTTCCTGCCGACTGTGTGCGGGTTTGATTCGGGCGAACTTGGCGAGGGTGCCCAGGCGGAGATGGCGGAACGCGCCCAGCCCGCCGACGTCGCTGGGCAGCGCTGCGGACGAGGTGAGGGTGCGGACCCGGTCCGGGTGGCGTAGCGCGACGCGCTGAGCCACGACTCCGCCGAGCGAGTGTCCGAAGAGGTGGGCCGACTTCCAGCCGAGCGCATCCATGACCGCGATGGCGTCGTCGGCCAGGTCCTCGGCGGTGTAGGCCGCGCGGCGGCGGCAGGCCAGCGAGGTGAGGGGGTTGCTCGAAGAAGCGTTCCCCGGCAGATGCGTGGACTCGCCCGCGTCGCGCTGGTCGTAGCGCGCGACGGAGAAGCCGGCGCCGGCGAAGGCCGTGCACAGCTCCCGAGGCCACCAGTGCCGAGACACCGCCAGGCCCATCACCAGAAGCAGTGGCTCGCCTTCCGCGCCCTCCTGGAACCGATCGTAGGCGAGCTCGACAGTGTCATTGCGGGTAAAGCGGCGTTCGGTCCAGGTCATGCCGACTCCCTCGATGGGCCACATTACTGCGATCAGCGTTCGCAGTATTAGGCTACAGCCAGTCCAGGAATCCGTGGCACGGAAAGGTGGCGGGCAGTGTGAGCGAACCTGAGCCCCGGCGCACTGTGTGGTCGCGCCCCGAGCGCGGCGCGCGCGGACCCGCGCCCGAACGGAGCCGTCGTCAGATCACCGCCGCCGCCATCGCGCTGGCCGACGCCGAGGGCCTGGCCGCCGTTTCGATGCGCGCTCTCGCACAGAGTCTGGGCACCGGGCCCGCTTCGCTCTACCGGTATGTGGCCAGTCGTCACGACCTGCTGGACCTGATGGCAGACGCGGTTGCGGGAGAGATCGACCTCACCGCCGCGCCCAGCGGCGACTGGGTCGGTGACCTCGTCGGCCTCGCCCTCCAGGCCAAAGCCGCCTACGTGCGCCACCCTTGGTTGCTCGACCTCGCCCAGCAGGGCAGCGCGATCGGACCGCACGCGATCGACTACCTCGACCATGCCCTCGCGGTACTGGCCCAGGCACCCGGCTCCAGCCAGCAGAAGCTGGAGACGATCGGCCTCGTCGGCGGCCTCGCCACGCTCTTCGCCCGCCAACAGGTCACCGCCACGACGACGCCGCCCGCGCAGGCCGCCTACCTCGCCGACGTCGCCGCCGAAGGGCGCCATCCGCACCTGCTCGCCGCACTGGCCACCGCCGGGCCGCCCCCGTCAGACAGCCCCGCCGACTGGGACGCCCTCTTCGCACGCCTGCTGGGCCGCCTCCTCCCGGGGCTGCTCAGCTAGTACATTGGCGGATGGGGAGCCATGTGTGGCCAAGTCCTGGACGGTTGAGGCGGACCGGTGCCGGGCGGCGAAGGTCCCTGACAGCTGGCGGTTCGCGACCACGGGCGAGCTGCTCGCGCGATGATCCTGCGGTCCCTGGCCTCTTCTCCCGATCGCCTGGGTGATGGGCGACTGCGTCTACGGACAGGAATGGCGCATGCGCCGCACCCTGGAAGAGACCCGCTCCCCGCGCCGCCGAGGAGGCCCGCGCGAAGGCCATCAAGTACGGCGCGCTGGTCGAGGTTCAGACCAGGCCTTGCCCGCGAGGCTCGCGTCGCCCCCGGCCACGCAGCCGGCGTCAGGCGGCGCGTTGAATGCGAAGAGCCCCGCCGGTCGGACCGGCGGGGCTGCTAAGGCGTCAGATCATCAGCAGTAGCCGCGTGTGCGGTACCAGCTTTCGGTTCACGCTGGTGCTCTGTACAAAGATTGTGAAGTCGTCGTTGTGGTCCGGCTTGACGCGAACTTCCATGGTCGGCAGGCCGAGCAGGGCTCGGGCCTCCGGCCCCGTGTACACCCGGTCCGTCTTCTTCTCCAGTACGGCAATCTGCTTCCGCGCCTGGACTTTCTCCGACTTACTCAGCTGATAGAACGCACAACCGGTACGGTAAGTGTGCCCGCATTCAATGACCCAGTCCCGGATCGCCGCTTCTCGAGCCACCGGAATCAGCTGGTATTCGGACGGATCCACCGGGGTGAGACCGGCTGCCTTTATGGTGTCCTTGTTGACAGCATCGGCGCCCGTAGAGAACACCGCCCGCGATCCCCGGATGCCCTGGGCGCGGCCCACCATGAAGTTCTCGGTTGCCTGCTGGATGACCTGCCCGGCCTCCTCCAGACCCTGTGTGCTCGTGGCGTCCCAGATGGCGATGTTGTCCTTCGGGAAACCGCCTTGCATGGCCTCGCGCTTGCCCATCTGGTCCGGCACGAGGACGGCCAGCGTCCAGTTGTCCTCCTGCGTCTCGATCATCTCGGCCACGGCCTGCACCAGTTCACGCGGATCCCTGGTAGGGGCATCCAGACAGCGATGACTCGCGTTCTCCTGTCCATCCGTCAGTACGAAAGTCAGGAAGCTGTGGTCGCCGTAAAGTTGAGCCGTCTGCGCCAGCTCCCGCTGCGACTTCAGCGTGGCCGCCAGCAGAGCCGTCATTCCACCGACCCGGTACAGCTGCTTCAGGGACGGCATCCGCAGCACGTCCTTGTCGTAGATGACGCACTCCACCTTGTCTGCGAAGACGTACACCGTAACGCGGGTTTCCTGGTCCAGTTCTTTCGATCGGCGGGCCAGATATGCAATCTGCTGGTCGGCGACTTCGACGACCTTGCTGCTGAGGTGTGACATGGACGAACTGGCATCCAACACAAGAGCAACGTGATTGATGTAGTTCTGGTTTCCGGACATAACTGCTCCCCCTTTTCCGACTCGACGCTCCTACCTTCTCACCCACCACTGACAATCGATCTTGGAGTCCAGGTGGGATGCAGTCACGAAGGCCTGCCGGCGGGTCAGCTGACCAGACGTCCTCGGGGGAGGGCCGGCGTGCGAGGCGTCGGCCCGCGTCACTGAGCGGGCTTGACCAGGACACATCGGAGACCTGGCACCCAGCAACTCGCCTTCGGAACGCATCCACCGGGAGCAAGAAGAGCCATGCGTCATCGTCGACATCCAGCCCGATCCGAGCAGCGGTGGGATCGGGCTCGTCATCGAGAACGTCAGCCCGACCGTCGCCCGCAACGTCCGCTTCTCCTGCGAACCTCACCTGGAGTCGGGCTGGGCCCCGTGGAGGGATAGCCCGACCTGACGCGGGTCATCCAGGAGGTTCTGGCTCGCACCATGCCCATGCTGCCGCCTGGGTGGCGCCTCACCTTCTCCTGGACAACCAGGAGAGTTCAGAACACCGCACGTGCTCGCGTGTCCATGTTCACGGTGGCCGAGCCTCACTGGTGAAGAGCGAGAGCGGGTCTGATCACGGCCGGGGCCCACGCACCGTGCGATCCGGTGCTGTCCATCGGCTGCCGAGTCCGGTGGGCGGCCCGCTCGGTGGCCGTGAGCTGTCGACCGACCCGGGCCCGTGGGCCGCGGACTGGCTCACCGCCGGTGACACCGACGGGGGTTTGTACGTCCCCGTGCACCGCGAGCCCGTGACCGGCGTCGTCCTGGCGGAGGCCCGGCCCACCGTGCCGCGCCGCTCTAGCCGCCGAGGGCCTACGCAGTCCGCACGGCGCCGTCCGTTGTCCTGCAGACACACGAGACCCCGGGTTCATGACGGCCCGGGGCTCCGCGTACTGGTGTGTTCGGCCGGCTCAACCAGCACCCGCGGCTACCGGGCAGCCCAGGGCTCCGATTCGACATCACAGCCGTTGTAGGCCGCCAGCCCTTATTCGGCACGGCGGCCATCAGGACGGTCAGCCCGTACGCTGCTCGTCCCGTGCACATCCCAGTCGTTCTCCTGGCCCTTGCAGTCCTTCTCAGGCCAGAGACCTTGCCGGAATACGGGCGTGGCCTCGTTTTGGGTCATCCACGATCCACGCGATGGCGGAATGGGCCACACCACCTGCGGCACGTTCACGTGCCGGACCCGACAGCGTCAGCCCTTCATGGCCGCCCAGAACTCCTCGAAGGACATCTGGCCATCGCCGTTGGTGTCGAGCGAGTCGATCAGCTCCTGGGCTTCCGACTCGGTGATCTCCGAGCCCTCCAACTCCGCCACGACCTTCCGGTATTCGTCTGCGGTGACCAGGCCATCGCCGTCGATGTCGTAGCGGTCGAAGACCTTCCGCGCCGCCGTCTCCATGATGTCTGCCATGTGCTCCGCCCTTGTGCGATCTTCGCTGACGGGCCCAGACTATCCGGCCGCGGAAGGCCCACAGGAACCGGCCCGCCGCCCTGCCCCTGCATCCTTCGGGGCTCCATGGCGTGCCCGATCGCCCTGCTGGAGACGGGCTTTTGATCAGCTGCTGACCATGTCGAGCAGATCCTGGAAGCGGCGGTTCACGTGTTCGTTTCCACACGCGCGGCGGACAGTTGCGTCACTCTGAAGATCTTCAACGATCTTCTGGATGCTGCTCTACTACATCGGCGAGTCAGGTGGGTGCAGCGCCGGCATCAACCGCAAGGTCTTCCACAGCCACCGCACCGCCCCCCCATCATCGCGCAGCTCTTCCTGGCCAGCCCGGCGCTTCCACTTCTTGCGCTGGTCTACACAGCGCGGCTGCTCGATTCACGGGCCCGACCCGATGCCGCACGAACCAGCCTGGCCCGCTGTACGAGGGACGTAGCGGCCCCCTCCCACTCGGGATGCGCGAAGGCGAACCCGGCCGCGCGCAGCCGCCCTGGCACTACCCGACGGCTCTTGAGCAGCAGCTCCGTGTCCGAGCGCAGCGCGAACGCCCCCAACTCGGCCATCCAGCGCGTCGCCGGCAGTCCTACCGGGACGCCCCAGGCCGTGCGCAGTGCCCGCATGAAGTCGCGGTGCGGAAGGGGGCCGGGCGAGGCGAGGTTCACCGGCCCCTCGATGTCGTCCCGGGCGATCAGGAACTCCACCGCTCGCACGAAGTCCTCGTCGTGGATCCAGGAGACGTACTGCGCGCCGCCGGCCACCGGACCGCCCAGTCCGAGGCGCGTCAGCCGCGACAGCACGTCGAACACACCGCCCCGATCCGGGCTCATGACCATCGCCGAGCGCAGCGCCACCTTGCGGGTCGCGGGCGTCGGGGCCTCGGCCTGCGCTCGCTCCCAGTTCTGCGCAATCTCGACGCTGAACGCCCAGTAGTCCGGTACCCCGGCCTCAGAGCCGCCGATCACCCCGGTCGCCTCGTCGTGGGCCGCGTCAAAGCGGTGCGCGTAGACCGTCGCCGTACTCATCTGCAGCCAGACGCGCGGTGGCCGCGCGGCGGCGGCGATCGCCTCGCCGACCACCCGCGCAGAATCCACCCGGGAGTCCATCATGGCTCGCAGGTTCTCGGCGGTGTAACGGCAGGAGACGCTGCGCCCGGCCAGGTTGATCACGACATCGCAGCCGTCGATCGCCGCGGCCCAGCGGCCGAGCGTGGTCCCGTCCCAGCCGATGTCGTGCGCCCGCGCGGGACGCCGGGTCACCACCGTGACCTCGTGTCCGGCCGCCCTCATCGCGCGGGCGAGAATCGTGCCTACCTGTCCGGTTCCCCCGGGCAGCACTACCTTCATCGAACCCCCTCGGCTTCGCTCGGCACCAGCGTAGTCCTACTTTTTGAACATGTTCAACTGGGGAAGGGTCGGGTCGGTGCGCGTCACACAGACCGCCGGCTAGTCAATTTCCTCCAGGGCCCTGACGCTGAGTCACGCCAGCCGGGCTCGTTTGTGGAGGAGTTCGCATCCCGTCGGATCCAGCGGGTGACGGCGCGGGCCGATGGCGGCCGGGGGGCGACCGGCGGGGGCCTGCCGCGGAGGACGGAGCTGACGGTTCCGTAGATTCGGCCTCTGTGCTGGGCGTATTCGTCCACGCCGACCATGCGGGGCATGGCGGTGGTCGGGTCCGGCAGTGAGGTGATCAGGCTGATACGAGAGCCGTCCCTCGGGCCCGCCTGATGAGGGGCTGTCAGTCGATGGAGTCCATGAAGCTCAGCATCCGGCGGTTGAGGTCGTCCGCGTGGTCGATCTGAGGCCCGTGGCCGGTGTCGGAGATGATTTCGGCTCGGGCGCCCGGGATCAGGCGTGGGACGCGCTCGACTTGCCTGTACGGGTGTACGAGGAGGCTTCGCTTGCCGAGCGCCAGGTAGAGCGGGGTGTGGATGGTGGACAGTTCGTCTTCGGACAGAGGCAGTGGGGCGGGACGGCGTATGCGGTAAGCGCGAACGCCCAGCCTGATCATGGTGCGCAGCTCCGGCACGATGAGGACCGGCTGTTCCAGCCACGCTGCCAGTCGTAGTCGTAGCGCCTTGGGTGCGAAGGTCGCGAACAGGCTGGCGAAGATCCAGGCGAAGAAGCGCAAACCTACTTTCTCCAGGCCGCCGGGGTCGAGGAGGGTGACCGAGGCGAGGCGGTCGGGCCTGCGGTGCGCTTGGTTCAGCGCGAGCCATCCGCCGTAGGAGGAGCCGACCAGGTGCACGCGTTCGAGCCCGAGTTCGGCCAGTGTCTCGTCCAGCCACTGTGCTGCGTGTTCGGGCTGATGGATGGGTTCGCGCTGGACGCTGCGTCCTGGATCGCCTGGGGTGTCGATCGCGTAGACCGGGCGGGCGACGCTGAGGGCGGGGGTGTTCGGGTACCACATGGCAGAGCAGGAGCCCGCTCCGTGCACCAGGACCACGGGGGTGCGTGACTGGGCGGCCGGGTCCATGGGGCCGTACTTGTAGACGTGCGTGGTGCCGAAGGACGTCTCCACGTCTGTTTCCGCGTGAGTGGGCGCTCCCAGCGCATAGAGCGCATCGCAGGCTGCGAAGTAGCGGTCGCGCCTGGCATCGCTCACATAGCGGCCGACATCGGCCTGGGTACGAGTCGCGGTCTGGGACACGGTCACCTCCGGGTTCGATTCTTTGTGGTACGAGCGTATCACCTTGGTGATACGGGTGTATCATCAAGGTCTCCGGCCAGTCGAAGCAGCGAGCAGAGGAGCGGGCGATGCCCAAGCGCGTGGACCACGCAGAGCGGCGTGCCGAGATTGCCGAGGCGCTCCTTCGGGTGGCGGCGCGACGCGGGCTGCATGCCGTGGGTATGCGCGATGTGGCAGCGGAGGCGGGTGTCTCGCTGCGGCTGGTGCAGTACTACTTCGAGACCAAAGAGAAGCTGCTGCTCTACGGACTGCAGCATCTGGCCGAGAGGTTCGGGGAGCGGGTCGCCGCCCGGGTTCGGGCCGCCGGCCACAATCCGGGACCGCGCGCGATGATCGAGGCGATGCTGAGGGCGGCATTGCCGACCGACGAGGAGAGCCGCACCTTCCACCTCGTCTACACCTCATACGCCGTTCTGTCCGTCACCGACCAGGTGCTCGCCGCCCAGCCCTTCATCGCGAACCCTGATGCCGCTGAGAGCGCGATCGTCGGACTCCTCCGGCAGGCAGAGGATGGCGATCTCATTCAGCCTGGTGTGGACGCACGGCTGGAAGCTGTCGGCCTGCTCGCCATGTCTGCAGGACTCGGCACCAGCATCCTTGTCGGCCAGCGCAGCCCGGAGTCGGCCGCGACAGTTCTGGACCACCACCTGGACCGGATCTTCCGAGGCAGCCTTGCCGACGCGGGGACGCGGACGCGGGAGTGATGTCAACTGCCGCATGTCGCAGCCGCGATGGCGATCGGACGCCCCGAGTCCTCGAAAGATTCCGGAAATCCGATGGCTTCGGAAGTCGCGATTCCTGAGGAGACGCATTTATGACGGACCGTCACATGCCCGCGGCGGCCTCGCCTATACCCGGCATGACACATACTTCCGTAAGCACAATCTGCCCACCCCCTGCTTGCTGCTCGACCTCGACGTGGTGTCCGACAACATCGACCGGCTGCGCGAGGCGATTCCCCAGGCCGAGATCTACTACGCCGTCAAGGCCGCGCAATTCGGCAGCATTCCGGGAAAGCCCCGAGCGGGATGTTTCGCTGGGCTCGGGCCGGTCGGTCGCCCGAGCTCTGCTTGAGCGGGGCCACGAGGTGGTGCTGGTCGATCCGGCCGCAGAGGTGCCGGTCCTGGCGGGACCGCTGCGCCCTGGTGACACTGTCGACGGATTCAGGGTCGTGAAGGAACCACCGTCCCTCTGAGTTCCCATACCCGACTCCATCACTACAGCTGTGCGTGACGCGCCATCCGGTGCCGACGAATACAGGGCCGTTGGTAACGAGCCCGCCGGAGTCGGTGGTGGCGCCTCGCGGGGCTGCGGCGGTGTGTGCTGGACGGGGAGGCTGGCCGTATGGGTCTAGAGGTGCACGGGAAGTTGGCATCCGTCCACGCCGGCGCGGATCCGTCGAGTGGCCTCGTTCGCCCTCAGTAGCAGCGTTTGTCCACCGATTTGGGAGGCGGGGGAGGATCCGAGCCTCGGTGGATGTTCACGAGAAATGACGTCACCAGTGGCTGAGGAGTCTTGACGTGCCGGCAGCCGATAATGCGTTGTCGGCCTCGACTGGACCGCGAGAACATCCGGTGTATGGAAAAGCCTGCCGAGCGTCTCAGTTCTGACCAGGTTGGATTGCACCGATGGCGCATGAGCGATCTTGACGCCTTGGAACGAGCGATCTACGAGTCTTTGGACCACCTGGTGCCGTGGATGCCCTGGGCAGCCGACCCGGGCAGACAACAGACCGCTGACTTCCTCACGCGGAAACAGAAAGAGTGGGAAACCAAGGAGGCCTTTGACTACGCGATCACCTCAGGCTCTGTGCTGATCGGTGCGTGCGGCCTCATGCGACGCATCGGTGCGGGCGGACTCGACATCGGTT
Source organism: Streptomyces sp. 2323.1 (assembly GCF_900221035.1). Taxonomy (NCBI): domain Bacteria; kingdom Bacillati; phylum Actinomycetota; class Actinomycetes; order Kitasatosporales; family Streptomycetaceae; genus Streptomyces; species Streptomyces sp. 2323.1. The sequence goes on from NZ_LT907981.1 coordinate 8,040,418, forward strand.
ACTGGCTTCACCCTCGTTGGACGGGGAGGGGTCTGGCCACGATGGCCACGGCGGCTCTTGTCGGCCAAGGGTTCCAACTGGCGGGCATCGACCGCATAGAGATCCATCACGATGCTGCCAACCCTGCCTGCGGAGCCGTCGCCCGCCGCTTGGGATTCGCTGAGGTGGAACGCAGGCAAGCACCTGAAGGGCCCGCCGCTCCTGGCGGAGTGGGGATCGACGTCATTTGGCGGATGACTGCAGTCCAGTGGAAGGCGAGAACGGCTGAGCACGCTGAAGGCGCGAGCTGAGCGGGTGTCGTCCGTGTGTCTCCTGTTGGCGGCCCTCCGCCCGTGAGGTGGAGGGCCACCAGGAGAGCGGGCCGCCAGGCGTCTCAAGGCTTCGACACAGTGGTCCGGTTCCAGGCGGCAACCGCCCTTCGCGATCAGCATCTCGTTGCGGGCCACCTCGACGTTCTTCTCATACGCGGGGGAGGGGAGGCGTGCAGGACGGCCCTGGCCCGCTTGCCGATCAGACGGATCGGGACCGAGTAGCGGTGGGTGCGAACCACGAGCTGGCTGTAGCGGTCGACGCGCGGCGTGAAACAGCCGGCCCGTCTGTCTCGAAAGGCTCCTCGGCAGACGGCCGCCCACCACCAGCAGGAGCCCCCGATGGAGTCCTTGTGCGTGCTGAAGAGGGTAGAGAGGTGGTTGTCGTTGAGTGAGAGGACGAGAAGACGTGGATGTGTATGAAGCCGTGGACAGTCGCCGGTCCGTGCGGGCGTTCAGCGATGAGCCGGTATCCAAAGAGGTACTCGAACGAGTGCTGGCTACAGCGACGCGGGCGCCGTCGAGCGGGAACCTCCAGCCGTGGCATGTGTTTGCCGTGTCCGGCGAGCCCTTGGCCGAGCTGAAGAGGCACGCAACGGCCAGGGCGCTGGCGGGAGACCCGGGTGATGAGCGGGAGTATCCGATGTACCCGGCCGAACTGACTTCGCCGTATGTGGATCGCCGTTCCGCCGCGGCCGTCCAGTGGTACAAAGCGATGGGAGTCGAGCGCGACGACCCCGACAGGCCCCGGAAGGTCGCCGCCTTGAACTCGGAGGCGTTCGGGGCGCCGGTCGTGCTGTTCTGCTACCTCGACCGGACGATGGGGCCCGGCCAGTGGGGCGACGCTGGGATGTACTTACAGACGGTCATGCTGTTGCTGAGGGCGGAAGGGCTGCACAGCTGCCCCCAGGTGATGTGGACGATGTATCGCAAGACCGTCAGCCAGATAGTCGGCGCCGATGACAGGCTCGCGCTGTTCTGCGGTGTCGCGGTGGGATTCGAGAAGGAAGGCGCGCCACGGCTGCGCACCGGGCGGGCGGACATGACAGAAACGGTGAGCTTCATCGGAGTGTGACCGCTAGGCGGTTCCGGCCTGTCCGCGCGGACAGGCCGGAACCGGCGAAGAACTCCCAGGCATACGATCTAGATGTGTTGTCCGGGGACGTTGGTGACACGCGTCCTGGGTGCTTGAACGAGGTGAGGGCCTTCTGGCTCGGTGGGGATTGCGACATCTACCGCCGAGCACAGGAGGCCCTCGTGATCCACCGTAACGCCCCCTTGACGCCGACCGGCAGGCTTCGCCTTGCCCGGTGCGTCGTCGACGACGGCTGGCCGCTACGAAGGGCTGCGGAACGCTTCCAGGTCAGCCACACCACCGCCGCCCGCTGGGCCGGCCGCTACCGATCACATGGCCACGCGGGCATGAACGACCGCTCCAGCCGCCCCCACCACCAGCCCCGACGCACCTCCCCAGCCCTCGAGGAGCACGTGCTGCGGATGCGGCGCGAACACCGCATCGGCCCACTGTGACTGGCCGCCCGCGCCGGCGTCGCGGCCTCCACCGCCCACCGCATCCTCCAACGCCACGACCTGCCCGCCCTGTCAGCCTGCGACCGAGCCACCGGCGAACCCGTCCGCCGCTACGAACGCGCCCGGCCTGGCGAACTGGTCCACATCGACGTCAAGAAACTCGGCCGCATCCCCGACGGCGGCGGCCACAAAGTCCACGGCCGGGCCGCCTCCAGCCCGCACAAGGACCGCCGAGGCGGCGTGGGATACGCCTACCTGCACACCGCCCTCGACGACCACTCCCGCCTGGCCTACACCGAAGACCTCCCCAACGAGACCGCCCCGACCTGCGCGGCCTTCCTCACCCGCGCCACCGCCTGGTTCGCCGCCCAAGGCGTCACCGTCGAACGCGTGCTGACCGACAACGCCTGGGCCTACACCAAGAACACCTGGCGCCAGACCTGCCACGACCTGGGCATCCAACCCCGCTGGACCCGGCCCTGGCGCCCCCAGACCAACGGCAAGGTCGAACGCTTCCACCGCACCCTGCTCGACGAATGGGCCTACCACCAGCCCTACACCTCAGACGCCGAACGACGAGCAGCGTTTCCCGACTGGCTGGACTGGTACAACTACCACCGACCCCACACCGCAATCAGCGGCCACACCCCAGCCAGCCGCATCACCAACCTGTCCGGACAACACACCTAGAGGCCCGGCCTCTGCGTGGCCGCGCACCCGCATGCGCCCTATCCCTCGGGCGACTTCATGTACTCCTTCCAGGGCTTCGATGTGGTGGAGGTGTGGAACGGGATGTGAACGTCGGACGGGCCTGCCGGTCGTATCCCTGCACGCCGGCAGGTAGAGCTATCCGATCAACCCGCTGTCCTCCGCCCGCTATCGCGACCGAAGCGGCGTCTCCCATGCCACGTCCGACGTCGCGGACTCCCGCGTCCTGAGCAACCCACCCAGGCCGATCCGATCCCGCCGGCGGACCCGACTTGCCATTCCTATCGATAATCAATAGATTTCCATCGTGAATCGATCAGGGGAGTGGCGTTGGGAAAGCTGACAGTGCTGGCGCTGCGCGCCGTGATGGTGGCGCTGCACGCCGGATCGGTGTGCGCCCAGGCGGCGATGGTGGCGATGCTGACGGGCGCTATGGAGGTGAGCTTCCTTGCGGACCGCCGCACTCCGGTCCTCGTGATCGCAGTCCTGGGCGTCGTGACGATCCAGGTCGTTCTGGTCTCCGTGTGGCGGCTGGTGACGATGATGCAACGCGGAACCGTGTTCTCCCACGGCGCATTCCGCTATGTCCATCTCGTGATCGGCGCGTTCGTGGCGGCCGCGCTCCTGGTGTTCGCGCTCGGGGTGGTCCTGGCATCGGGCAACGTCGTGCCCCCGGGCGTGGTGGCCCTGCTGGGCGGGGTTGGCCTGGCGGTCTTCGGGGTCGCGCTCATCGTGCTCGTGCTGCGGATGCTGCTCGCACAGGCCGTCGCACGCGACGTCGAGGCGTCGCAGCTGGGAGCCGAGTTGGCCGAGGTGATCTGATGCCGATCGCCGTCGACATCGATGTGATGCTGGCCAAACGGAAGATGTCCGTGGGCGAACTGGCGGACCGGGTGGGGATCACACCCGCCAACCTGGCGGTGCTCAAGAACGGCCGCGCCAAGGCGGTGCGCTTCACCACGCTCGCCGCGCTGTGCGAGGTGCTTGAGTGCCAGCCCGGAGACCTGCTGCGCTGGGAGCCCGATGACCCCTGGGATCCGGACGAGGCTGCGCACGAATCCGGAGCATCCGATGTCCCCGTTGGATCCCCGCCGCGGTGACCACAGCCGCGGTAGTCGGCCGCCTGCACACGCTCACCAGGTACGCCCTCGACGATCCCTGCTACGCGACCCACCCCGCCTGATCCTCGGCAAGCGCCCGAGTGACGACCTGACGACGACGTCCGCACACCTCACCTTTCGCGGCCCGGGCCGTCGCCGTACTGCCCGCCGCCAGTCGGCGCCTGCTGCGCGCCGAACGCACCGATGAGGGACTCGACAAGGAACAGGGCAGACATGACGACAGCACGCCTCTCTCACCGTCTCGGGGCCACAGACAGTGCCGACGTACTGGTGGTCGGGGCCGGCCTGGCCGGACTGAACACCGCCACACTCCTCGCCCGACAAGGCCACGACGTGCTTCTGGTCGAACGCCGAACCAGCCTTGCCCGCGCGATCCGCACCACAGGAATCTTCGTGCGGAAGACACTCGACGACTTCCCGCTGCCCCCCAACTGTCTCGGACCACCGATCCGACGCGTGGTCCTCTACCCCCCTGACCTGCGCCGGCCGATCAGCCTCACCAGCCCTCGCGACGAGTACCGGGTGGGCGACATGGCACCACTCTACGAAGCGTCCGCCACCACCGCGGTCGACGCCGGTGTACGTATAGCACTGGGCACGCGCTACGCCGGCCGACAGGGCACCACCTTCCACCTGGCCGGTCGCGACGGACCGACCACGGTCCGGGCCCGCTTCGTCGTCGGCGCCGATGGGGCCCGCTCAAGAGTCGCCCGCGACCTCGCTCTCGACCGCAATCACCACCTGATCGTCGGCGCCGAAGAGGTCTTCGAAATTCCCGGAAGCGACCAGCCACCGACATTCCACTGCGTACTCGACCCCTCACTTGCCCCCGGCTACCTGGCCTGGGTGGTGAACGACGGGCAACACGTCCATGTCGGAGTCGCAGGCTATGCCGACCGCTATCCGGACGGTCTTCGCCGTGCCATGGAGCGGTTCAGCGCCTCAGCGCCCGGACTGACCGGTGTCGAACGTCCCGAAACGGTGGAGCGGCGCGCAGGGCCCATACCCGTCGGCGGCCTGCTGCGCCGGATCAGCTGCGCCGACGGTCTTCTCGTGGGGGATGCAGCAGGCGCGGTCTCCCCACTCACCGCCGGCGGCCTGGACCCGTGCCTACGGCAATCGAAACTCGCAGCCGAGGTCCTCAACGACACGCTGCGCACCGGGAATCGGGACACGATGACCCACTACGACGGAGCCGCACTCCGCCCCCACTTCCGCGGACGACTCACGCTGCGCCGGGTATGGAGCCACGTACGGACGCCGGCCACAGCGGCAGCGGCGTTCCCCCTGCTACGCACACCGTTCGGCCGGGCCGCGGCAAGCCGAGTCCTCTTCGGCGACAGATCCTTCCCCGACCCCACACCCAAGTGAACTCACTGAGCGAGAGGCCAAGCCCATGCCTGCACTCCCCATATCAGGGCCCACGAAGCTCATCACCATGATGGCAGGGCTGGTTGTTACCTGTGGGCTCCTGTCGGCTTGCCGTGCCGAGAGTGCCAAGAGTTCCGACGTGACGTACAAAGCCTGGACTGAAGGAGGCAACCTGAAATCCGTCAGGCACGACTACGTCGATGGCCTTAACGGCGCGGTCAGCATGCCGGCCGAAGTGAGCGGAGCCAAATGGAGCACACAGGAGGACGGCGGGCACAGTCCACGCCTCAAGGCCGTTCCTACTGGCAAGGGCGTGGCGCACTGCCTCCTGACGGCAGGCTCCGGGCGCGTTCTGGACCAACAGAAGGGAGCAGCCGGCCGGCCGGTGACATGCTCTGCCCAGCGGTAGTACGCGCACGCCCCGGCCCATTTCCGCCCTGTGCAAATGGTCCGTTCAGATCCGTTCAGATCCGTTCCGACCCTCCAGTTCGGGTTCCGGTGAGTACGAGAGCCACCGCATTCGCCAAACCTTGTAGCGACGCTGTCGCCGACGCACGCAACGAAGGTCCGTTGTGCGGGTGACCTTCCCAAGTCGCTTTCGCTCAAGGGAGCTTCGATGCGCCGTCAGTCTGCCACCGTAGCCTGGTCAAGTCGCTCACCCGTCGGCACCGCGCGCTTGTTAGGTTCGTCCCATGGTTGAGCATCGCATGATCGACGTGAACGGTATCCGGCTGCACATCGCGGAGGAGGGCACGGGGCCGCTCGTCGTGCTGCTGCACGGCTTCCCCGAGTCCTGGCACTCCTGGCGCCATCAGTTCGCCCCGCTGGCCGCCGCCGGGTTCCGTGTGGTCGCCCCCGACCAGCGCGGATACGGCCGCAGCGACCACCCGGAGGACGTGGACGCGTACAGCATCCTCCACCTCGTCGGGGACGTGATCGGGCTGATCCACGCCCTGGGTGAAAAGCAGGCGTTCGTCGTCGGGCACGACTGGGGTGCACCGGTTGCCTGGCACACCGCGTTGCTGCGGCCCGACGTGGTGCGCGGGGTGGCGGGGTTGAGCGTGCCGCCGCCCTTCCGTGGTGAGCACCCGCCACTCGGGGCCATGCAGGAGCGGTTCGACGGACGGTTCTACTGGAACTACTTCAACCGGCCCGGGGTCGCCGACGCCGAGTTCGCCAAGGACGCCCGCACCGCCCTGCGCAAGCTGTTCTACTCCGCCTCCGGTGACGCCCCCGGCGCCGGCCGCCCGGAGCAGGCCTTGGTGACCGACCCGGCGCAGGGCTGGCTCGCGGACATGACCGACCCCGAGGTACTGCCGGATTGGCTCACCGAACAGGATCTGGACGAGCTCACCGAGAACTACGCCAAGGGCTTCACCGGCGCCCTGAACTGGTACCGCAACCTGGATCGCAACTGGGAGCTGACCGCCGCCTGGCACGGCGCGGTCGTCAGCCCGCCCGCGCTCTATATGTATGGCGACCGCGACCTGGTCCCGGCGTTCCCCGGGGCCCTCGAACTCATCGCCAGGCTCCCGGAGTTGATGCCCAACCTGCGCCGGGAACCGATCGTGCTGCCGGGCTGCGGCCACTGGACCCAGCAGGAGCGGCCCGAGGAAGTGAACGCCGCGCTGGTCGAGTTCCTGACGGAACTGCGGGGCTGAGCCCCGGTGTCTGGTGTAGACACCTTGGAGTAACCGATTGTCGTGCTGAGGCTCCTCACGCCGGGAGGCGTGAGGAGGCCAACAAGGCCCTGGCCACCCGCTGGACAAACGCGCCCGCCCCTACGAAGCCCTGGTCGCCATCTCCCGCGTTACGACTCTGACCGCCCTGACTTCGCGGACACGACCTGGCCCACCGGTACGTCCTTGCCGGTCAGCTGCGCCCGAATGCCGTTCTTCGTCACGGAGATGTCGCGCAGCCGAATGTCGCCCGGCAGGTTGTTAGGCAGCTGCGCGGAGAACTCCATCTGCTGCGCGACCTTCGGCTCCCGGAGCTTCTGTAGGCCCTGGATGAGCGAGGGATCGATGCCGGTGGGCTTGAGCAGCGACGGATGGTCCACGAGCGTGTCCAGCGCGCGGCCCTTCATCATCTGCTGCGGAAGGACGTGCTTCCCGGTCGCCTGTTGCAGCTCGCCCTCGTCCATCTTGTCGGCGACGGGTGCAGTCAGCTGCAAGCCACCGCCCTTGCCGGGTACGTACGTGAGCAGGCCGGGGACCACCACGCGCGTGTCCCGCACGGTCATGCGCAGGCCGCGGTCCCCGGTGCGCTGCAACTGTGCACGCCCCCGGATCTGGGCCTGCTTGTCGCCCACTGGCAGGTCGCCGCCGGCCAGCACCGTGTTCTTCTCGGGGCCGGGCACCAAGTGGATCTGCGACGCGCCGACTTCGCGGTTCAGGTCCTTGAAGTCCAGGAGGATGTCACCGCGCACCCGGCTCAGCACCGCACCCTTGACCGAGGACGGCAGGCTGCCGACGATCCGGATGTCGTCCACCGTCCCCTTCACCTGAGTGACGGAGACCGGCCCGGCGTCGACATCGGGGACGTTGACCTCGACGTGGTTGATGTCGCCCGCGAGCACCTGCCCGATGAACGGGAAGCTGTCGATGTGCACCTCGGGCTCGGCGTGCAGCTTCAGCGCCTTCTGCACCTGCTGCGCCGCCAGGTTCTCCGCGTAGAGCACGGCCCACCGGTCACCGAGCGCAAGAAACGCAAGCACGACGGCCAGCGTGACGACCACCTTCGCGGTCCTCCGCACGATCCGACGCGGCTTGCGCCCGGCCCGCGGGCGCTCCTTCTCGTCGGCGGTGACCGTGTTGTCAGTGCCTGGGTCGGCTGCGGTGGTGGCTCCAGCTGCGCCGGCGGCGCGGGTGCCGGCGCCAGTGGTCGTGGCCGAGTCCGTGCCGCTGTCGGCGGCGGTAGCGGTGGCAGTGGCGGCGGTACTGGTGCCGACGTCAGCGCCGGGGCCCGAGTCGGTGCCATTGTCGGTGACGGCGGTATCGGCGACTGTGGCGCTGCCGGTGCCTGTACCGGAGTCGACGCCGACGGTGTTGCCCTGGGCCGACGAGGCGTCCGGCGCTTCGCCGCCCTGGGCCGACGGCTCGTCCGGGCCCTGGTTGTCCGAGGCCGGACCGTCGTGGGCAGCACGGCTCGCCGGTACCTGCCCCTTGGAGTCTGCGGAAGGTTCGTTGGAGAACATCGCCACCATGCGACCACAGCCCAGGCACTCGAACCAAGTTGTGGAGTACGGGGAGCTCATGCTGATCCGCCGGACAGGCCCTAGGTGTGCTGTCCCGGGACGTTGGTGACAGGCGACATGCGTTGAGTGGTCCTTGAAAGAGGCGAGGGCGTTCTGGTTTCGGTGTGGATTGCGAAGTCTGCACCGATGCCCAGGGGGCCCTCGTGATCCACCGTAATGCCCCGCTGACGCCGACCGGGAGACTGCGTCTGGCCCGGTGCGTCGTAGATGAGGGCTGGCCGTTGCGCCGTGCCGCGGAACGGTTCCAGGTCAGCCACACGACAGCTGGTTCGTCAGCGCGGCATCCGGCACGTGATCCCGGAGAAGAAGGATCACAAGGCCGCTCGCCTGCGACGGGGTTCATGCGGCGGACGGCCTCCTGGCTTCGACAAAGCCCGGTACAAAGATCGCAACACGGTGGAGTGGGCCATCGGCAAGCTCAAGCAGTTCAGGGCCGTCGCCGCCCGCTACGACAAACGCGGATACGTTTACCTCGGCACCGTCACTGCTGCTGCCCTCCTCATATGGCTCCGATCGTGATCTCGTACGGAAGCTACTGATCTGGCGATCTGTCCTCAGCACCGGACCAGGCAGAACGGATGCCCTGCCGGATCGGTGAAGACCCGCCACCTGTCCCCACCCGGCTGGTGATCCGGCTTGCCCGCACCCAGCTCCAGCAGCCGGGCCTCAGCCTCGTCCAGGTCCTTGACCGCAAAGTCGAGGTGGAACTGCTGGGGAACAGCTTGGTCGGGCCAGCGTGGAGCCCGGTAGTCGTCGACCCGTTGAAAGCCGATGAAGAGTCCGTCCTCACGGCTGAGACCGGCGAAATCAGCGTCTGATTTCGGGTGGGGTTCGAGGCCGGACGCCTGCTGATAGAACGCCGCCAGAGCCAGCGGATCAGGGCAGTCGAGTGTTATGGCGGTCAACTTCATCTGCAGGGGCATGGCACCTCCGGACCGATCGGTGGACTCTCACGATGCACACGCTAGAGGCGACTGGCCGCTTACCCGGCGTCGATGTCCAAGATCGGAGCGACAGAACCTAGTCGCGGCCCCGCGCCGGGCCACGGGCCGGGGTGCGTGACGGCGGGCTCGCGGTGCTCGTTCACCCTGTAGACGCGGAAGCCGCGCTTCTCGTAGTTGCCCCGCGCGTACGGCCCGTCCTTGCTGAGCGTGTGCACCCAGACGCGCTTGACCTCCGGCTTCTCCCAGCGGCCCGCCAGCTCCCAGGCGCGGGCCGTGCCGTAGGAGAGGAGGTGGCCACCGATGCCGTGACCGCGGAAGGCGGGGAGCAGCCCGAGGTAGGTGATCTCGGTGGTGCCCTCGGCGGTCGCGCCGTCCAGCTCTATGAACCCGGCGGGAGTGCCGTGCGCGTAGGCGACCCAGGTCTCCACGCCGGGCCGATCCAGGAACTCCCGCCACTGCGCGTACGTCCACGGCAGCCGGTCCGTCCAGCTCACGTCGGCGCCGACGGACGTGTACAGGAACCGGTTGAACTCCGGGCTCGGCGTCCCGACCCGCATGATCCGGATCCCGGACGTCTCGTCCGGGACCCGGGCGGGGGTCAGGTCGTCGGGCGACGTCTGCTCCAGATACCAGGTCGTCACAGACACGGTGTTGGCCACCGTCGTCACAGGCACGGTGTTGGTCATCGTCGTCAAAGGCATGGTGTTGGTCGTCGTCGTCACAGGCACGGTGTTAGTCACCTTCGTCACGGGCACGGAGTTAGTCATCCAACTAGAGAGCATCGAAACGGTGCTGGTTGAAGGAGAGCATCTGAAGGAGGCGGTCGGCGGCTCCTCCTGGTTCGTCCGGTGGCGACTGCGCGGGGAGGGGCATGCTGCCTCTGGATGCCCACCGGAGGGAGCCGTTGCTGTCGATCGAGGTTCGGGTCTGGTTCCTGTTGTCCTGGTGGAGGCAGTAGGGGACGTCGAGGAGGCCGAGGCGGAATGCCTCGTGGAGGGAATCGCCCACCGTGGTCTTGAGGGAGAGCGTGGTGTTGATGAGGGCTGAGGCCTCGTGAATAACTTCGCTTCTTGGGAGGTGTGCGGAGCGGGGGACACCGTGGGCGGCGTTCGCGGCGATGCGGAGGGCAGCGACGTTCTCCTCGATGGTGGGGATCCGTTGGGACTCGACCGTTGTCTTGACGATGAGGCGTTCGCAGCCGGAGGTTGCGGCGAGTTCGGCGCTCTCTCGCAGAAGCGCGGCGGCGCCGTCCGTGGACTTCGGGTAGACACCCATGAAGGTGTAGAGGACCACGTGCCAGTCGATATCGGGGAGGTGTTCCTCGGCGAGGGTGCGCAGAGCCAGGATCGCGTCGAGGTCTTGCTGCGGATTTGTCTGCTGGGCGTAGCTGAGGGAAACGCTGCGGATGCCGTTCTCGACAAAGAAAAGGCATTCGAGGACGCTGAGGGCGACCAGAAGACCTGGTGGACACAGCTGCCCCAGCATGCAGCCACCGAAGGTCTCAAGGTGAGCGGAACCCTGCCCACCTTCCGCAAGGATCTGGCATCCCTCTGCCCAGGCGTCGATGGATTCCCGCAGTGGCACTCTGCTGTAGGGCAGGCAGTAAGAGACCGGACCTCCCTCGGAAACAGTGAGGCCGAGCCTGAGCATGGTACGGAAGATTTCCTGGGGCTTGGGCGATCCATGCCTGACTTGAACGGGGAAAGTCTCCAGGTCCATGCCGCGCAGTAGCAGGGAATTGCTCGAATCGCTGTGCGAAACGAGCGGGTAGCCGTTGAGCGACTCACCTGAAGCGATGGCTCGGCCGGCCCGCAGAAACTGCCCCGTGCGCGTGAAACTGTCCAGGGTGATGGTCCCGGCAACGCGAGGGCCGGCGCCCCGGACGGCATCGAGGCCGGCCCTCATGAGTTCGGGGGTCGCGAAGCCCATGCGGGGTTGAACAACCAGTTCATCCCGGTTCCTTGCCTCGGCGACGTACGCGCCGAGGCTGGATATCTGCGACATATCGATTACCGATCCTAAGCCGCGGTCGCCGTTGAACTTACGGAAAGGCTGGACAGGTACGAGCAGAACGCATCGATGGCCGTCTCTTCGGCGAACACCTCGGCAAAGCCCATTTCACGCAAACGCTGCACTTCTTCGTCATTGATCTCTCCGTGGGTGCTGAGCTTGCCACCGAGGACGACAGGCGGGCGGGATCGCGCCGGCACGTGAAGGATGGCGTCGAGCAGGGCAGGAACCTCCAGTAGGCCATGGCCGTTGACGGTGCTGACCACGAGGAGATCGACGTCCGACTCGGTGAGGGACTCGACCACGAGTTCCACCGGAGTGCAGGAACCGAGATTGATTACCTGCCACCCACGCTCTTCGAGAACGGTCTGCAGATAGACCAGGTTCCAAGTGTGGGCATCAGAGCTGATGGTGGTGACAACCGCCACGGGAGGCTGAGAACTCACGGGCGGGTTATCTCCTTTTCGTGCGGGTCCGTCGATGCCGCTCCGTCGGCGATACGCAGCACCGGGGTCATCGCGATCCCGGTGAGCGCGAAGGTCGCACCGAGACAGACCCAGCCGATCGTTCCGTTCTCGATGACCAGGGTCGTGATGACGAAGGGGGCGACCATCTGCGAGAACGCGAATCCCGTATTGAAGAGTCCCTGGTACTGGCCGTTCTGACCGGAAGGAGCGAGGTCAAAGCTGATCACCCAGCCGGCTGCCGACTGGATGACCTCTCCATAGAGATGGAGGCCTGCCGCGACGAGCAGGAGGACACAGGCGCCGAGTGCGGAAGTGCCGCCCGTCAAGCCGGTGAGAACACAGGTGCCGAGGAACAGGAAGCCGGCCAACCGCCACGACCGCCGCGCCGAGTCGAGCGTTCCGATCCTGCGTGACGCGGATACCTGAAACAGGACGCAGCCCACAGTGTTGAAGAGAATCAGCGCCGCAGCCATCCAATGCGGGGCACTGGTGTGATGCACGATCCACAAGGGGAATCCAATGTCGAGCATGGCGAAATGGATCACCATGATCATGTTCACCATTGTGGCGGCCGCATACCGGCGGTCCCGCAGGACCGGCAGCTTGGGGGCGCCGGGCGTCACCGGCACGGCCGCGATGCGAGGTAGCGCGAAGAGGATGAGGCCGCAGAAGAGATAGGACGCCGCGTTGAAGCCGATCACGCCCAGGTAGGCCTCTCGGGTGTCGACCCAGATCGCCAGGCCGGCGACACCGCTGCCGATCGCGACGCCCAGATTGCCGATCGTACGGATCTGGGCCCTCGCCAGGGTCGAATCTTCACCGGCGGTCAGGGTCGAAAGAACCGCCTGCCGCGCCGCGTAGGCACCTCTCTCGATGAACGTGAACACGACGGCGACCGCCGTGAACTGGACGAATCCATCGGCCAACAGGTAGAACACGGCGGCCAGCGCGCTGAGGATCAGGAGCACGGCGGCCACGTCACGCTGGCCCCGCCGATCAGCGAGATGCCCGAACGGGACACCGGAGACGAGGCCAGTGGCGCCGGCGATCGCGAGTCCCACGCCGAGCTGGTCGGGCGTCACCCCCGCGAACCTGGTGAAATACAGCGCTGAGGCGGCCATGAAGGCGCCCCGGCCCAGCAGGTTGAAGAAGACTGCCAAGCCCAGTAAGCGGACATTGGTCGACATGGAACGCAGCATCATGGGCGGCATCCTGGTTCGTCGTCGAGGTCGAAGGTGAGCGAGTCCACTGCCGCCCGAGCACGCTCGGCGGCTTCCTCCGGCGTCGCGCCGAGTGCCCAGGCGAACGCGAGTCGCGCGAGCGAACCGGTGAGATCGCCGATCTGCTCACCGACACCGGCAACAGCAGCGACCTCCGCCACGCCGGGCATCCGCTCAGCGTCCTCGATGCCGTGGATCGCGGTGAGCACTCCCCGGCGGTCGGCGCACCGGTACCGGATCGCTGCGAACTCAGCCCGTTCGTCGCTTCGGTGACGCCTCATCGCCTCCTCGACCTCCGCGGTGATCGAGTGGCCGACCGCTTGCCGAGCCCAGGCCTTCTGGATATCGATCCCCGTCGCGGCAGCGAGCATGTTGGGGATCCTGTCGCCGCCGTAGCGCAGATGGGTCTCGATGATCCGGACACCGTCCTTGGTGAGGATCACCTCGGTGTGGGTCGCGCCGTCCCGGACCTCAAGCGCGTCCAGCATCCGGCGAACGGTGTCGGAGATGGCCGCCGCCTCCGCCTCGGGAAGAGGAGCCGGCACCAGGTGCCCGACTTCGACGAAGCTGCCCTGATCGATGGACTTTTGAGTGATGCCCGCCACGAAGTGCCGGCCAGTCTCGCTGATGCACTCGACGCTGAACTCCCGGCCCTGGTGGAAGGGCTCGGCTATGAGCTCCTCCGCGTCCAGGCCCGAGGTTCCCTCCATACTCCATGTGAAGGCCTGAGGGACGTCCGCGGGAGACGCCAGTTTGCTGATGCCCCGACTTCCGATACCTCCTGCGGGCTTGCAAATGACGGGGTAGCCGAGCTCCCCGGCGGCCCTGGCGAGCTCGTCCGGACCGACGACTCTCTTCGCGAGAGTGTCATCGACGCCCGTCTCGCCCAGGCGGGCGCGCATGAGGTACTTATCGGTGACCCACTGAGCGGTTTGCCCGGAGTAGCACCTCAACCCCAGCCTCTCGGCGATGTAACTGGTCTTGTCCGCATCCGACTCGGTGAAATCGACGATCGCGTCGATGCGGTCGTGCTCATGGATGGCCCGGGCGATGCCCAGCCATTCCTCCCGGCTGGTCTCACGATCGAGGATCATCAGCCGGTGCAGGTCCTTCCTGTCCCAGACCTTGCTCTCGACCTCTTGCCGGCAGATCACGCTGATCCGGAGTCCGGGAGCGGCCCGGAAGCATTCCCTCGGGATCTCGCGGGCTCCGCCGATCATGAGGAGGTGTTCGGCAACCGCTGCTCTTTCATCACTCATCTGACCACTCCGTATTCGCGTAGAACCAGTCGACACATGTACGAAGGCGCTCTTCGACCTGGTCACTGGTCGCGCCGGAAACGATGAAGGTCGCGATCTCGCCGTTGGTGTGCCGCATGGCCTGGTAGCGGCGGCCCGCAGGGGCGTGCGTGTAGTCCAGCACCCAGTCGAACGGAGCCGACTGAGGAACCTTGGTCAGGACCCCGACTTGGGGAGAGATCGTCGTCTGCCCCGCGAGCTGCTCCTGCAGGGCTTCCATTTGCGGCCAGTCATGCGGTTCGAACCCGCAGAACGCACGGACCGCGGCCATCGTGAAATCGACCCCGAAACTGGCCCGGTTTCCTTGCGATACCGAGCCGCCACCGAGCCGCTGTGCGGCCTCGCCGAGGACGAGCTTGCCGTCCGGACGCTGCCAGAGTTCCACATGGAAGAGCCCATCGGGTCCGAAGGGAAGCACCTTCTCCAGGAGATTCCTGGTGAATCCGATGACTTCCCGGGAAAGCTCGCTGTGGGCGTCGAGTATCGTGCTGCTCATGAATCCACCATGAAGGAAATCGATATGACTTCCGATATACTGGGCTGCACTCATGAAGCGGCAGACGCCCTGGGAGTAGTAGCCATCGACGCGTAGCTGTATCCCGTCGACGAAGGCCTCGGCGAGCATGTCCGGCTCGCGGTCGATCCCGGCGAATATTCCCGTACTCAGCAGGGAATCCAGCTCCGTCTCCGAGTTCAGGATGAAGGTCTCGGCCGATCCCTTACCCGAGATCGGCTTCAGCACGAGCGGGAAGCCGACCGCGTCCGCGAAGTCGAGCAGTTCGAAGGCGTTGCGGACCTTCCTGAACTCGGCGACCGGGACGCCTGCCGCAGCTGCGCACTGCTTCATGAGGAACTTATCGCGCATGTAGACCGCGTCCTCAGGGCGGATACCTGTCAGCCCGTGGCGTTCGCGCAGCCAGGCCGCTCGCAGGACGTCGGCCTCCGCCATAGGGATGATCCGCTTGAACCCGCCGTTCGCGAGCAGGCGGTCGGCCCGCTTCGCGACCAGGTCGTTCATCCCGTAATTCTGGAAGCACTCAATTTCCGGGAATGCGTCGCCATAGTGAGCCTTAATCCATTCCGGCGGGTGATCGTGATCTGTGCCCGTCAATAGATAGGCTGTATTCTGGGTCGCGTCGGACCATTCCTGTGGTGTATTGTGGAGCAACGTTTTGAGCGGCGACATTATAATGTTTTCCACGATGCCTCATCCTGCTCGGTGAAGTATATGCTTGGCTATTTCGTCCGCATCATTGAAGAACTCATTCCAGGGGCCAGGTCTGCCGCTTCCGACGAAGGTGAACCAGCGGGTGTTCTCGGTCGGAATGCCGATCACATGCAACCCCTCAGGCGCCGAGCCGTCTCGCCCCACCGGATGGAAAGGGGCGCCTGTCGTCGCAACACCGCCGGTTCTGAAGGAGCTTTCTCCGTTGTGGTTGACGTATTCCGTCAACATTCCCCGATCGCGGAGGTTGACCATGAGGCGGGAGGTTTCCAGGGGCAGATCCGTACCGGGAATCCTGGCATCGATGAGGACGTCGAGTTCCGTGTCGGAGCCGGTGACTGCCGGCGATCCGAGAGTGAACCGGCCGGTGGCTTCACGCACACCGAAACGTGTGTCCGGGCCGGCGATGCGCACGATCCCGGCTTCGAGAAGCGAGAGCAACTGGTAAACGCGTTTTCTCGGCGGTCCCGAAGACAGCAGGGAGCTTCGGGGACTGAACCATCCGAGGAAATCGTTCGCGTGTGATTGCGCGGTGAGCCCCGAAAAGTCCACCAATCTGCGTATCTCGCTGCGTGTGTCTCTCAGGACGTCCAGCGCGGCCTTGAGCGGATCGAGCCGGTTCCCGGCCTCGGCGTGCTGGAGATCCCTGCGGATGAACGCCATCGCCTGTTGCGTGAAGTCTTCCGGGGATGCGTAGGAGAGCCCGTCGAACGGACGTGCCACGGCGAAGAAGTCGACGGGTTCGGCATGGACACCGAAGGCCTTGGCAGCATCCCTGATCACCAGGGGGTCACTGGCTCCGCGTTCCTTGACCTCCTTGACGAACGCCGACTCTGAGGATGCTCCGGCCAGACCGCGCACAAGCGTCGAGAAATACACCAGGTGCATTTCAGCGAAGACCCACGGGGCGACTTCCGACCGGAAGTCCAGAGGGCGACCGGAAGACCTTTTGAGGATCTCGCCGGCCTTGAACAGAGTGGGCCGGTAGGAGTAGTCGGGCCTCTTCTGGTTCCGCCCCCGGGCGAGCAGTGGCAGTCCGCTGCGCGAGCCCGCGATGATCAAGGGCTCGTGACCGCTGGGCTGGTAGCTGTATTCGTTCTCCGCGACCTCGAGGAATTTTCCTTGGCGCCCCTCGGTCAAGGAAAAGATCACGTCATAGGAGGAAAGGCCGAGGCCGATGACCCCGGTCGGTGCGCCCGCGGGAATTCCTTCGAGGTCCATCTCCGCGGGAGAGTCGTTTCGGATGTACTGAATTCCGGGTCTTCGGGCGGCGAAGTCCGCAAGAGCGAGATCGGCTCCCTTGAGGTGGGGAAGGCCGTGACCGGTTGCCAGGACGACGCTGTCGGCTTGGAGTAAGCGTCCGCCGTCGAGGTGCAGGTGAAAGCCTTCGGCTTCCCGGTATAAGTCGACGACGCGGTCATGAATCCCTTCGAAGGAGACTGCTGGCGGCAGGGTCTTCTTCGTTATGTCCAGGACGAACCGCATGTACCGGCCGTAAAGTTTTCTGGGAGCGTATTCATTGGCCCCCACTCGCGGATCGCGAGATCGCCACCATTCGGCGAGCGACGGACCCGCGCCTGGGCGGACCGGCCCGTTGTCCGCGGGGCCGGAAAACATGGTCACCTCATCGGCGACGGTATTCATCCTGTAGAGATCGTCCTGGTCGGTGCGCCAGATGCGTCCGCACCCGACCTCGGTCGAGTCGATCAGGTAAATGTCGATTCTGGAATGGTGGGGGAGGTCCTGGAGTCGCGCCGCGATGCGCTCAAGGACCGCGAGTCCCCTTGGCCCTGATCCGACGATGGCGATTCGGTAGACATGTCGGGAGCCGTTGAAATCGCTCAAAGGGACCTTCGTCTGAGGGAGTAAGGGAGTGAGGGAGTAGCGGAAAACGTGGAACGTCCCGCGGCAGAGGGTCGTTCCACGCGACTTCTCGGACCATAACCGAAGAAGATCAAGCAGGTAAATAGGTTTTCAGAAAAGGGTAATTGCACTTAGTGTCGCTCCCCTCACTGTGAGTTGCATCGGGAAGTGCACATCGGGCGAAAGGGGCTATGAAGCCTTTCGAGCCGAGCGGGCATTGTGGTCAACGACACGGAGAGTGCACATGCCATTGAACCCAACCGGTCCGGGGTTCCGGGTAGTTGGTGGTGTGTGAGCGATCCGGTGGGGGGCGCGCCATCTGTCGCCGTCGACGCAGGAGGCCCTGCGTCTGCGGACGGTGGCTGCATTGGTGGCAGGGCGGGACCGTGAGGACCTGGCGTCGGTCTTCGGGGTGTCGCTGAAAGCTGTGGATGCAGGGTGGGCGAAGTGGCAGACCGGAACTCCTGCGCTGTCAAGTCCGGGAACGTGCCCGGCGATTGGAGGACCCGACCCTGGTGGTCCTGGACACCCGGAGTGCCCACGCGGCCGGGTCCCCGCCTCCACGATCGGCCGCGACGCCGGGAAACGGGTCCCCGGCCGTAAGCGGCCTCGGTATCGACGTAGAGATCGTCGAACGCAACCCCAGGACAAGGGATTCGTCCTGCAACCGAAGCGGGGGTGCGCTGAAGACACAGGAGAGCCCCGATCGTCGATCGATCCGGGCCCGTTTGTCTTGCCGCTTGGGGGAGTTGGGGAGTTTCTTGGGAGATCTTTTCCGAATCGGCCTCGAACCAGGCGTCCATCGCGTCCCTGCCGCGGCCATCAGCCTCGGGCATCATGTGCGCGTAGATCCGCATCCGGTGCCGCTGCGCGCCCCAGTGGGTCGAGCGAGAGCTTGGCCGGTACCTATGTGCCTGAGTCCCGTCCGGAGTGGGGGCTCTCGATCGCGCTCGCGCGTGGCGCATCCACCGGGGGCCGGCGGCACTCCATCCGCCTGACCGTCTCGTACCCGGCCGCCCGCCCGGCCCACTCGGGACGACACGAAACGTTCGCCCTCTGGAGCTGAGGCGTGCTCCGGGGCGGGGCCAAGTGTTATCAGCGTGAGCTGGCCGAAATCTTTCGATGTCGAGCAGAATGCGGGCATGACTGAGGGCGCGCCCGAGGAAGACATCATCGAAACCGCATGGCAGAAGCTGCTTACTGCCCATCGTGTGGACGGCCGGTTGCTTCGCGCTGCCTACGCCGAGCCCCGACTACGGCGGCTGTTCCCCTGGGTCGGCATGGGCGAGCTGCACTTCAGCCGGTGCACGGAGCCGCCTTGGAGCTGGGACGTCCCGTTCATCGCCCCGGTGATGGGCGGCGGCTTCTTCGTCGGCGGACCCTCGCGGTCCCAGAGCGTCGGCCCCGCCCCGACCGCGGAGACTGCCATCGCGATGGTGGTCGAACGACTTCCGCCCGTCTGCGGTCGCGCCTTCGTCGGCACGCCAGAGGAACTGGCCGAAAAGGAACAGTCGGAGTAGTCACGGCGGACGCTCCAAATAGACGTCAAGCCGTGGGATAAAGGCCGGGCTTGCGTGATTGCTCGGTGGGTGTGCCGGCCAGTGCACAGTAGATCTCGCGGCGTCGAGCCGTGGAGGCAGCGCACGATGCCGTTCTTCAACCTGTCTTCCTTGGTGCGGCATTCGACAGTGGTTGCGAGGAGCGAATGCGCGCGAGGGTCCTCGATCCCGGCCTCGTGCAGGACGAGGTTCTGCCGGGCGGTGGACTGCTGGTCGGTCGAGACCCGCTTGTAGACCAGATTCGCCACCGAAGGGCCCCTTCCGTACGGAGGATCGGACCCTATCTGTCGTCAAACCCTGACAGTAATCACCATCGGATCTGAATGGATTCGCGCCGCCGCGGACCCCCGGATTGCACGGGTTCATTGGACGCGTCGGCCGCCTGTCGGCAAAAGGTCGTTTGCCGACAGGGGTGGACGCGTCCAGGTGATGTAGTCGGGACAGACCTGCTCTGCCATCGGTGAACACCACCCCGAGCAGGCGCAACAGTCATTACCGTCCAGTCGTATGACGACGATCACAACCCGTACGGTCGAATACCCGGCCGACAACCTGACGATGATCGGATACCTCGCGCTCCCGGCCGGTGCCGAGCGCCGGCCCGCAGTCCTGATCGGACCCGAGGGGACGGGGCTCAGCGATGTCGAGCGCCGCCGGGCCGAGGCTCTGGCCGAGTTGGGTTACGTGGCGCTGGCCTTCGACCTCCACGGCGGACGCTATTTGGAAGACCCAGAGGAAATGTTGGCCCGTTGCATGCCGCTGCTCGCCGACCCCGACCGGATGCGAGGAATCGGTCACGCAGCGCTCGACGTGTTGCGTGCCGAACCACGGGCCGACCCCGACCGGACCGCCGCCGTCGGCTACGGCACCGGGGGCGCAGTCGCACTGGAGCTCGGTCGCGATGGCGTCGACCTGCGCGCGATTGGGACGGTCAACGCACTGACCACGGGCCGACCGGGCGAGGCGGCACGCATTCGCTGCCCGGTATGGGTCGGGGTCGGGTCGGAAGACCCGATCATGCCGCCCGCGCAACGGGTCGCGTTCACCGAAGAGATGCAGGCCGCGGGCGTCGACTGGCGCCTCGTGGTTTACGGGGGAGCCCTTCACGCCTTCCACCATCCATCAGTCGACCACACCGTGCGTCCCGGCGTCGGCTACCACCCACGGCACGCACAGCGAGCCTGGCGTGACATCGTCGCCCTGCTCGCCGAGTGCCTGCCCGTCACGGATTGATCCGATCGGCTCCTGATACTCACTCCTGCCCGCCGTCGTCGTCCTCGTCCAGCTCCGGCGCGTCCGGGTCGCGCAGCGGGCGCAGGGCGCCGGCGGCCGGGGTGGAGGCGGTGCAGCTGTAGCGGCCGAGCAGGTTCAGGTTGCGGTGCTTGAGCGGGGAGAGCCGGGCGATGTCCTCCTTGCGGATCTCGTGGCCTTCGGCCTGGAGCTGGGTGACGGCGGCGTCGATGTAGCGGGTGGTCCAGAGCACGATGGCGTTGAGGACCAGGCCGAGTGCGCCGAGCTGATCCTCCATTCCGTCGCGGTACGCCTGGTGGATGGTGCCGCGCTTGCCGTGGCACACGTCGCGGGCGAGCTTGTGGCGGGACTCCTGCACGGTGGCGGCACCCGCGCCGGCCACCCGTGAGCTGGCGGTCCATCTGCCTGCGGTAGGTGTCGTCCACCGGGTCGACCACGCGCAGCAGGTGCTCGGTCTTGGCGATCCGCCCGTACTCGGCGAACGTCGCGCCCAGCGGGGGGTGGGGCGTCCCTCGCGTACGAACATGCGCAGCAGGTCGTAGGCGCGGACCTGGTTGGTGACCAGGGGACCGGCGACCTTCAGCATGTCCGGCCAGTGCGTGATCACCTTGTTCAGGTTCACGCGGTTGCGGGCCAGGTCCTCCACTGCGCCGTATGTGCCCGTCTCGACGTCGGGCATCGTGACCCGCCAGAACCGCTGATCGTCCAGGTCGCGGAACCGGAACCGGAGGTGGACGCACCGTGGCGTACCGAGTCGCCAGCGCGGCCCGCATCGCGACCTCGGCCGAGTGCTCGTCCTCGGGCACCAGGGTCACCACGGTGGCCGCGGCGGTCATCACGGCGGCGCGGAGCGACCTCCTCGACCGCCGCCCACAGTGCGGCCACGTCCAGGTCCGCGCCGTGCTCCTCAACCAACTCCAGTTCCTCGAACAGCACCTTCGCCGCCCGCGCGAGCGTGCGTGACGCCTTCTCCCACGTTCCGTCGGCAGCCCGCATCCGCAGCCGGTTGTGGGGCCCCCTTCCACGAGCCGAACTCCGCAGGCAGGTCCATCCAGGGAGAGAGGGAGAGCCGGTGCGGTACTCCAGGCGATCGCGTCGATCACCTGCCGATGATCCCGCACCTCCAGCCCCGCTTCGGTGTCCGGTCCGGCAACAGCGGCTCGATCCGAGCCCATTGCGCATCAGTCGGCGACACAATCGGACCAGCGATCAGATGATCCGAAGGAAACGGTCTAGTCGGCGTCCTCGGGGCGCGCGGCCAGGACACGGGTGAGCAGGTCGGTGAGGGTGGCCCGTTCCTCGGGGTCGAGGGTGGCGAACCACTGCTGCTCGCGGCGGGTCTGCTCGGCGAACGCCTCCCGGACGGCGTTCTCGCCCGTGGCGGTGAGGCCAACGGCGACCGCGCGCCGGTCGTCGGGGACCGGCCGGCGTTCGACCAGGCCTTCCCGTTCGAGGGTGTTGATGGCGTTGGTGACCGCCGAGCGGGACATCGCCGAGATCTCGGCGAGCCTGGCGGGCTGGGTGGGGCCCAGCAGCCAGAGCTTGAACATCAGCCGGAAGCCGGGGAGCGTCCAGCCGCGCGGGCGGTGGATGTGGCTCTCCAGGTCGGCGACGACCAGGTAGGACAGGTGGAGCAGGTGGTAGGCGAGCGCGAATGCCTCCGGGTCGGCCGGTGAGGGCATGCCCGCCACTCGGTCGCGAGCGTAGGCGGCGTATCTGAGATCTGGTCGGTCCACGGACAGAGTCTTGCGCATGGGAGGCTCGCTGCGAGAGATTGTTACGGCCATAACAATCGTCGCGGGAGGGTGCTGTGCGGATCACGATCGCAGGAGGCGGTATCGGCGGGCTCGCCACCGCACTCAGCCTGCATGCGGCCGGACTCGACGACATCGTCATACACGAAGCGGCCCAGGAGATCCGTCCGCTCGGCGTCGGGATCAACCTCCTCCCTCACGCGGTAAGGGAGTTGACCGAACTCGGCCTGGCCGACCGGCTGGCCGCGATCGGTGTCCCCACCGCGGAGCTGGCGTACTTCAACCGGTACGGGCAGGCGATCTGGTCCGAACCGCGCGGGCTCGGCGCCGGCTACCGGTGGCCGCAGTACTCGGTGCACCGGGGCAGGCTGCAACTGCTGCTGCTGGACGCCGTCCGCGAGCGCCTGGGTGCACACTCCGTCCGAACCGGGAGCCGGATCACCGGCCTGCGCCACGACTCCGACCTGCTCGTCGGCGCCGATGGCATTCACTCGGCCGTCAGAGCCGCGCTCTTCCCCGGTGAAGGGGCGCCGCCGTGGAACGGGCTCATGCTGTGGCGGGGCACCACCTACGGCGAACCGTTCCTGACCGGCCGGTCCATGATCATGGCCGGAGACGGCACGCAGAAATTCGTCGCCTACCCGATCGGGGACGGACGGCTGATCAACTGGATCGCCGAGCGGCCGCTGGACGGCGAACTGCCTGAGCGCGGAAAATGGAACCGCCCCGCCAACCTGGCCACAGTCGTGGAGCACTTCTGCGACTGGAAGTTCGACTGGCTGGACGTACCGGGAATCATCGCGGGAGCCGAGGCAGCCTTCGAGTACCCGATGGTGGACCGCGAGCCCCTGCCGTACTGGACAAGGGATGACGTCGTCCTCCTGGGCGACGCCGCGCATGCGATGTACCCCGTCGGCTCCAACGGAGCTTCCCAGGCGATCATCGACGCCCGGGTACTCGCCCACTCGCTCGCCACGACCGGCGCCGCCACCGCGTACGAGGACATCCGCAGACCCGCCACCACCGCGCTCCAACTCGCCAACCGGCGCCAGGGGCCCGACGTCGTACTGAGGCTCGCCCACGAGCGGGCTCCCGGAGGCTTCAAGGACATCGAACAGGCCGTCCCGCTCGCGGAGCGCGCGGAGATCGCCGCTTCGTACAAGCGCACGGCAGGCTTCGACCCGACCCTGCTCAACGAGCGCGCGTCGTGGAGCGTGCGGTGAACCTGAGGAGTCTTGCCGTCTTCGAGGTGAGACTGGACCCGATCCTCGACCTCGGCGACTCGCACTGGGGCCGCCGCCGAGTGATCAACATCGTCGGCGGGACATTCGAAGGGCCCCGACTGTCCGGGGTGATCCTGCCGGGCGGCGCGGACTGGCAGGTGCTGCACCCCGACGACGGCATGGCCAGCATCGATACCCGCTCCACGCTGCGCACCCACGATGGCGCACATCTCTACCTCTCCACCAGCGGCGTACGCCACGGCTCACCCGAGGTTCTCCGGAGGTTGGCCGCCGGAGAGGCGGTGGACCCTGCCGAGTACTACTTCCGGCTCTTCTGCCGCTTCGAGACCGGGGACGAGCGCTACCGGTGGCTGAACCGCACCCTGGCCGTAGCCTCGGGCGCCCGCACCCCCGAGGCCGTCCACTACGAGGCGTACACCCTTGACTAAGGTCTGTCCCGTAATCGCTGGTGGATCAGTGCACGGCGTCAGAGCGGGTCCCGCAGGGAGGCCGGCTCAGGCAGACGGCGTGGCGGGCGGTGCGGGCCGGTCGGCCGATGCGCACGCCCCCGCCAGGAAACGTTTGCCTGGCCCGTCGTCAGACGAGCCCGCAGGGTCGTTCAGGGACTGCGGCCGTGGAAGGTGCGGCGCAGGTCGCTCACCCAGGCGTCGGGGTTCTCCCAGGGGATGAAGTGGTCGGCCTGGTCGTGGACGTTGACGTGGTTGAACCAATCGGCCTGCGGGCCGGTCTTGAACGCCCGGACGCGGTCGCTGGCGGTGTGCATGCCGGACGGGTTCTCGTACGTGACGAAGGTGAGGCCGACTGGGGCACCAGATGCGCCGGATCTGCCGTGGGCACCCCTGCCCCGGGGACAAGGCGCCTTAGACCTGAAATCCTCGCGCGCCTTGGAGGAGCTAATACGAGGGGCGGACGCGTCGACGAAGATCTCCTCGCAGCAACATCGGCTGACGATTGGTCAGCCCACCTGCGGTGGTCGCTCTCAGCGCCCAGCTGTCAGCTGTCAGCGCAGGGCGACCACCGCGCCCGTTCGTTCGGTGGCGATCCTGACGGCGAAGCCCGCCAGCGCGGTGCCCATCGCATAGCGGTGCAGGCGCTGCCAGAGCGGGTGCCGGGCGAAGAACCCGGCGACGGAGCCGGCCGTCACGATGAAGAACGCGTTGCCCGCTACCCCCACCGCGATCTGAGTCAGCCCCAACAGCAGCCCCTGCAGGCCGACATGGCCGCGCGCCGGGTCGACGAACTGCGGCAGCAGCGAGATGTAGAGGATGGCCACCTTGGGGTTGAGCAGGCAGGTGAGGAAGCCCATCAGGAAGAGCTTGCGGGCCCCGTCCTGCGCCAACTCCTGGGTCACGACAGCGGATCGGCCGCCCGGCCGGACAGCCTTCCAGGCCAGCCAGAGCAGGTAGCCCGCTCCGGCCAGCTTGATCACCAGGTAGATCTCCGGCACCAGTGCGAAGACGGTGGCGATACCGGCGGACACCGCGAAGAGGTAGACCAGGAAGCCGAGGAAGACCCCGGCCAGCGAGATCAGCCCCGCCCGGCGGCCCTGGGCGATCGAGCGGGAGACCAGGTAGATCATGTTCGGCCCTGGCGTCAGCACCATGCCGAGCTCCACCACCGCGATCCCTGCCATTGCTCCCAGCCCGATCACAGCACTGCCTCCGTACGCGCGTTCGCCTCGACGCAACCTAGCAGCCCACGGCCATGCGCGGCTCATCGTGCCGAGCCGAGACAGCTGTCACCTCGCCACGCTGGCTGTCACCAAGACCAAGGCCGGCGAAGCCGCGGCACGACTTGACCCTCACACAGTGGAAGACATTGCAAGGGGCACACCGGCTGCGAGGAGGTGCCCGTGTAGTCCCTTCCGCCGCTCGTTGAGGAGGCCGTGGGGAAGGGACCGCCGTGGGAACGGGGCGGGGTGCCGTCCCCGAACTTCGCCTAGGATGGGCTGGTGCCGAATTTCGAGGTCGTGACAGCCGTCGCCGCACCCCCGGACCAGGTGTTCGCGGTGTGCCTGGATGTGCAGGCACATACCCGATCGATGGCCGCTTCGTCGGAGCGAGTGGTGGATGGCAGGCGCCGGGGCGAACTGTCGCTCGGTGACACGGTGACTTTCCAGGCCCGCCACTTCGGCCTGACCTGGCGGCTCAAGGCCCGCATCACCGTATACGACCGGCCCCGAGGTTTCGTGGACGAGCAGGAGTCCGGGCCCTTCAAGCGATGGCGTCACGCCCACCATTTCGAACCGGACGGCGCCGGCGGCACCGTGATGAGAGACGTCATCGACTTCGCCTCACCAGGGGGGCCTGTCGGACGCATCGTCGACAGAGTCCTCCTGGGCCGCTACATGCCCCACCTCATCAGAGTCCGCAACGCCTACCTGGCCAGCACTTTCGACTGAGAGGCCGGGGCAGAGACGGCCGAGGCCACGCCAGGAATCCGCAGCCCCTCTCCGCCAAGCACTCGTCGCCGTCCGGCCCCTGTGACGAACGGCGGATGCGGACAGCCGCACCGAGCGGTACGCGTAGGCCCATACTGGTGGCAATGACAAAGTCAGCTGCACCGAAGCGCTATCTGTCCACCAGCCCCTTCAAGGCCCCGGTCGCACCGGCACCCAAGCAGTTTGCCGTGGGCGACCAGGTCACACACGACATGTACGGCCTCGGCCGGGTCATCGGTATCGAGGAGGGAATCGCGGCGCTCGTCGATTTCGGTCCGGCTCAGGAGCGGATCTTGAGTCCGTACGCCAAGATGAGCAAGCTGTAGAACCGCTGTGCCGGTCACGGCATGCCAGGCACCTTCATGACCCTGTAACCAATGGGAGACCTCTCATCGACCTGACCTCGCTGTTCTCCGCTCCGGAAGGGGCGCCCCGCTATGCCACTGCGGCATCGCCACCTCCGGCGACGAACCCCTTCCAGGCCCCGGACCTCGGGGAGAACGAGACCTTCCTTCTCGACGATGCACAGGCATCTCTCTCACACGAGACAGCTCAGCGCCGGGCAAACTAGCTCCGAACGGTGTCCGTGGCCTCGGCAGCCGGTCACGGACCGTTTCACTTCGGCCTCTGGACGGCCGGCAAGGAGCTACCCGTAGGGCGGACTCTTGTACGGCCTTCCCTGCTCCGCGTCGGATCTCCTGCGTGCGGCCCGCTCGGCCGCCGGCAGAGCCCCGTAGCAGTGCTCGATCTTGCCCCACCGGTCGAAGCAGCCGGCCACGTCGGTCCCCCCTGGCCTGCGAACCGATCGCCCGGCCAAGGAAGAACCGTCCATGAGCAGCCCCACATCCGCTCCTGGCTGTTCGCGTGTGTCCATCGCACAGGGCTGGGACCGCAACGGTTGTTAGTGAGGCGTTACCGGTTCGCTAGCGATCTCCGTGAGAGTCATGTGCGTCCAAGGGCGTGGGTTGAGGGCCGCTGAGGTCTTCAGCTTTCTGCCCCGCACGTCGAACGGGGGAGCACGTAATGCAGAAGACGACGTCGGGCACCGACGGTCGCGCCAGGAAGGCCGCGAAGACGGAAAAGGGGCGGGGGCTGCGGGGCCCGTTCCTGGAGGCAGGGGTGCCGCCGGCAGTCTGCGGAGCGCCGACCACAAACATCGTGGCAGGCGTTCCAGGGACGGCTTCCGGCGAGGGAAAGCTCCCGGGGACCCTCCAATGACTTCGGAGCGTACGCAACCCGCGTCACTCCGTTGAGAATTCTCCTTCTCGGGGCCGAATCGGAACCCCAGCATCCGGCTCCCACTCTTTTCGGGTGACCCACTTCTCTGGGCGCCCCATTTACCAGAACGTCGAATGAATGCGATGGCACCGTTATGCGTGAATTCAGCCGCCGGGGGATATGTGGACTCGGGATAGGAGCGGCGGCCGCGCTCTCCGTCGCCGGCTGCTCATCCTCCGGATCGTCGGCCTCCGGCAAGGTCGGAACCGAGCCGGGAAAGACGGCGAAGAGCAAGCCCATTGGTGACGGCTCGACCAGCTACACCGGCAAGCAGCCGAAGCAGCCGCCCAAGCCGGAGCGGCTGAAGCCGGGACAGAAGCCGCCCCAGTTCGTGGTCTTCTCCTGGGACGGGGCGGGCGAGGTGGGAAACGGCCTCTTCCCGCGGTTCCGCAAGCTCGCCCGCGACCACAACGCCTCGATGACCTTCTTCCTTTCCGGGCTGTATCTGCTACCCGAGTCGAAGAAGCGCCTGTACCGGCCACCGAACAACCCCGTCGGCGCCTCCGCCATCGGCTACCTCACCGATGACCACATCAAGGAGACGCTGAAGAACGTGCGCGCGGCCTGGCTGGAAGGCCACGAGATAGGCACCCACTTCAACGGCCACTTCTGCGGCGACACGCCTGCCGACAAGGGGTCGGTCAAGCACTGGACCCCGGCCCAGTGGGACTCCGAGATCGAGCAGGCCATGGACTTCGTCACCAAATGGCGGACCAACACCGGCTTCACCGACCTCGAACCGCTCCCGTTCGACTACACCAAGGAACTGGTCGGCGGCCGTACACCGTGCCTGCTGGGCCAGGAAAACCTGCTGCCGACAGCGAAGAAGCGCGGCTGGCGGTACGACGCCAGTTCCCCCGGCGGCCTCCAGGTCTGGCCCACCAAGAAGCAGGGCCTGTGGGACTTCCCGCTCCAGACGATCCCGTTCGCCGGCCGCCCTCTCGGAGTCCTCTCGATGGACTACAACATGATGTTCAACCAGTCCCAGAACTCCACCAAGGGCCCGCCGGCCAACTACCCGGGCTGGCGCAAGCAGGCGACCGACGCCTACGTCGCCGGCTTCCAGCGGGCCTACGAGACCAACCGGGCGCCCTTCTTCGTCGGCAACCACTTCGAGCAGTGGAACGGCGGCATCTACATGGACGCCGTCGAGGAGACGATCAAGCACATCGGAGGCGGCAGGTACAAGGACGTCCGGATGGTCTCCTTCCGCCAGCTGTGCGACTGGCTCGATGCCCAGGACCCGCAGGTCCTCGCCAACCTGCGCCGGCTCAACGTCGGAGAGAAGTTCACCGGACGCGGCTGACAACCCGTATCGGGGTGCGGAAGCCCCCACGTAGGGGAGGGGAACCAGCTTTCCGCCGGCTCGGCCGTGGTGCCGGCTTCCGCTTGTGATCCCTGCGGCCGGTATCGCGCCCCGCCGCAGGGCTCGCCGTTCGTCTGCGGGTGACAGCACGAACGGCGTATGACGTACGACGTACTCACGGTGCTGTGCAGCCTGTGAGCTCTTCAGGCACGGAGCGCTCCTGATCAGAGCGCCTGGAGGGTTGCATGATGACCGAGCGCCGCTCGGGGAACAGGCTTGCCGCACTCGACGGACTGCGGCTGCTGGCCGCGTTGATGGTGGTGTTCTACCACTACGTCGCCCTCGCCCGGCCGTGGGGCCGTGCCACGGACACGAGCTCATCCACATGAACATCGGCATCACCCTCATCCACCACTACCGGGACCAGATCCCCGCCCCGGCCTTGGTGGCCTTGGTGACCGCGCTCATGCTGGCCACCGCCTGGCTCATCCACAGCCTCATCGAACGCCCCCTCGGAAAGCGACTCCGCACCACCCTGCGAGGAGGGGTCGACGATGTCCGCCGGCACGTCACACCGCACCGCAGACGCGTCCGGCGCACCGCACCGCACACACCGTCGCGGCGGCCGACGGTTGCGCTGCGAATGGCTGTGACCAGCTCGGTCCCCCACGCCACGTGGGATGCCTCAGCCTTCGGCAAGCACCGTCTGGATCACATGCCGGGCATTGCGCGTCATCACCTGGTTCGTCCTCCGGTAGTACGGCAGCGCGATCAGTGCCTGCGAAAGCGTCCGCCCCCGGCCGCGGATCCAGGTCGCGTCGTCCACACCCAGCGCCTCCCGGAAGGCTTCCCTCGCTGCGGCCGGCAGCAGATTCCACGCCGGGAACAGATCACACGCCGGATCACCCACCCCCAGGCACCCGAAGTCGATCACTGAGGTCAGCCTGCCACCTTCCACCAGCACGTTGCCCGGCATGAGATCGGCATGCAGCCACACCGGCGGGCCGTCCCAGCCCGGGGCCCGCAGCGTCTCCTCCCACACGGCGGCAGCGGCATCACAGTCGACGCCCTCCTGCGGGATCCCGCGCAGTTCCTCGATCGCTGCCCGGGTCGCCGCATCGAGCGAGGCAACCGGCCCGCCACGGTGGGCCTGCGGCGCCCCGGGCAAGCTGATGCTCCGCATCGCCGTCACGAATTCGGCCAGATCCTCGGCCAGCACGACCGGGTCGCTCAGCGCCCCCGCCTCGGGATTCTCTCCCGTGAGCCACCGGTACACCGACCACGGCCACGGATAACCCTCGGCGGGCTGCCCGGCTCCGAGCACCTCAGGGATGCGTGTGGGCAGGTGGGGCGCGAGCCGGGGCAGCCACGTTCGTTCCATCGATACGTCGCTGGCCCCGCCCTTCACGAGCGGAAGCCGTACGACCATGTCGTCGCCCAGCCGGTACATGGCGTTGACCGTGCCGCCGGACGGTAGCCGCTCCACCACCAGCCCCGCCCACTGCGGAAACTGACCGGCGATCAGCCGGTGTACAAGGTCCTCGTCGACGGGATACATCCCGGGATGCATGTGCCCTGTGCTCATGGCACGTCATCCGACCGCCGGACGCCGACGAGCGTCAAACGCTTTTCCGGCAGGCCCCCTGTCGCAACACGCCCTAGCCGGAACGGTTGGCGGCAGCACCCTCGCTAGTGCTGTGACCGGAAACGTTCACCGGCCCGAGGCCCGGGGCATCCACCGGATTGTGTGACACGGAGGGTTTGCTCGTTCCGTTAGGGTGCGCCGAATGGACGACAGCACTTCATGGCAGCACTCAACGGCGACTCAGACCCTGTACTTCCATCCTGACTATCTCGATGCAGTACGCGCCGAACAGAAGACGACCACGGTGCGTTTCCGTGACCCGGTGGAGACGGGCCCGGTGAGCCTGGTGTTCGAGTTGGACGACGAGGTGGCACTACCGGGAGTCGTCACGCAGGTCACTGCTAAGACGATTGCCCAGCTGAGCGAGTCGGACGCCCGAGCGGACGGTTTCCGTGATCTCGCCGAGCTTCACGACAGACTGCGGTTTCACTACCCCCAGATCGAGCCGACCGACACCATCGCCATCGTGCACTTCCGGTTGGCGAAATAAGTGAGTGACCTCAGGCATCGACTGGAGTGACTCCCCGCATGATCACGCCGCTTCGGGACGTGGGCGGCCCCAGCGCTGCTGACGCTCACTGCGGATGCGGGCACGTTCACGGCGCTGGGCGGCCAGGACGTCGGGGTGGCGGGCATTGTGACTGCACGCGGGTGCCGAACGGCGACGCGAACTTCTGCGCCACGAACAACCAGATTTTCCTCCGCGGCACTCTCGTGATCCGCGCAATCCAAACCCTCGGGGGTACTGCCCCTGAGGCGCAGCGCAGCAGACCGCACGGCCTGAAGCTCCCTGTCTCCGAACCTCCGGCCAGGCCCCGGACATGGCAGGCCCCGGCCGCCTTCCCGGCCGGGGCCTGCTTCCCACCGACCACCGAGGGGGCGCGGCGGTACGGCGGTTCCACGTGACGGTCCCCTGGCACCCCACGGCGTCAGGACGCGCCGCCACAGAGGCCGTGCCGGCCCGGAGTCGGCGAGGTTGGGTCATTGGGCCGATGCCGAGGGAGCGTCGGCGGAATCGCACTGGTCCCCGTTGTGGTGTTCCAGTTGGCGACGGATGTCGAGCAGGTGGTGGCGCAGCTCGTGCAGGGTGTGCACGGCGAGCCAGCACAGTGAACGTTCCTCCCGCTCGGGGTAGGGGTAAATCAGTGCGCGCTCCCAATCGGCGGGCGACAGTCGGTCCAGAACATTGGTGAACAGTAGCGCCGCGTCCTGGAGTTGGCGGGCGACGTCGGCGGGCTGCTGGTGGGCATATCCGTCGTGCTCGACCCGCTCGTCGCGTCCCATGGGCTCGGCAACCGGCGTATCGCAACGTCGCGCGGCCAGTACCCGTTCCCGCTGGGCGAGGAGCACATCGCGCATGTGGCAGGCGTACTCCAGAGGTGCCCACACGTGCGGCGCGGAGCGCCGCCGCAGTGCCGATGGTTCGGCTTGCAGCAGATCCGCGTATGTATCCGCGTGGCTTTTGACGAGCGCCGAGACTGTGGGAGCCAGGGCAAGGTCGTATTCGAAACCGCATTCCATGCAAGCCGTCATGCATTGACGTTAACAAGCACTTCCCTGCGGGCACGGTTGGTCCCCGTCCGGGGTGGACTGGCGTTGGGGCGAGTGGGGTGGTGTCCCGTATCTTGAAGAGCTGGCTGCGTCGGCGCCCTCCACCGCTACAACGGCTAACACAATGAGCCGAGTTGTCGATGGGTGATGAGACAGCAGGCGAGTTTGAGAAATGCCTCGTGGATGTCGGCCCTGCGTTCCCATCGGATGCGCAGCCGTCGGAAGCCGTGCGGCCACGCAAAACTCCTCTCCACGACCCAGCGGTAGGTGCCCAGCCCTGTGCCGTGCAAGGTGCCGCGGCGGGCGATCGCGGGGACGATGCCGCGAGCGCGGACCTGGTCGCGGTAGATGTCATGGTCGTAGCCGCGGTCGGCGAACAGTGAGTCCGGCTTGCGGCGGGGACGGCCGACCCGGCCGCGGACCGGTGGGATCGCGTCGAGCAGGGGCAGCAGCTGGGTGACCTCGTTGCGGTTGCCGCCGGTCAGCAGGGCCGCGAGCGGGATGCCGTGTCCGTCGGTGATCAGGTAATGCTTCGAGCCGGCTCGGCCCCGGTCGACCGGTGACGGGCCCGCGTGGTTCCCCCTTTTAGGGCCCTGACGTGGGAGGAGTCGACCACACAACGGGACCGGTCCAGCCGCACGGCCGCATTCTGCTCGGCCAGCAGGACCTCGTGGAGCCGGTGCCAGACTCCGGCTTCGTTCCAGTCCCGCAGCCGGCGCCAGCAGGTCATGCCCGAGCCGAAGCCCAGCTCTTTGGGCAGGTACTCCCACTGGATCCCGGTGTGCAGCACGTACAAGATTCCGCACAGCACCTCCCGGTCCGGCAACGGCTTGCGGCCCGGATACCGAAAGCGCCTCGCACGCTGCGGCAGCAGCGGTTCAAGGTGGTCCCACAGCTCATCCGGCACGATCCACGGCGACGTCCCCACACCGGATCGAACGCTCAACTACCGCTCTGGACAGGGCAGCCAGGACCGATCGACCTCATTGTGCGCAGCCACTACAAGCGCCGAGGCCGCAGCCGATAAAGCTGCGGCCTCGGCACCACACCACGCAGTTGCGGTGCTGAGCGCTGAATCTGTTACCGCGTGCCGTGGATCGCTTGGGGGTCGGTGGCCCGAAGAGCAGGCCCGGCCCTCGTAGCGGAGGGGGACGGGGTCACATAGACCGGGGTGGGGTCGGGTTCGGGGGCGCAGGTCTTGGCGATGAAGCCCTTGCCAGTGGGGAGGCTGCCGTCCCGCAGGTAGGCGGTGAAGGTGTCGTCCAGGCAGGCGTTGCCGTGGAAGAGGATCTCGTGGAAGCTGCCGCCGTTCTGGACGACCAGCTTGGAGCCGGGCAACGCCTTGTGCATCGCGACAGCGCCCGGGTACGGGGTGGCGGCGTCCTCCGTGGCCTGGAAGAGCAGGACGGGGGGCAAGCCCTTACCAGTGATCTTCAGCCGGCCGGAATGGTCGCCCTGGTAGGGCCAGAACATGCAGGCAGCGTTGTACCACATGTTGTTATAGGTGTAGAAGGGCGCGATGGCGTTGACCTTGGCCTGGTCCCTCTTCCAGAACTCCCAGTCGCGCGGCCAGTTGTTCTCGGTGCACTGGACCGCGTTGTACGCCGGGAACGTGCCGTCGTCAGCGCCCGGGGCTGCGTAGCGGTTGTAGGCGATGTTCAGCGGGCGGGTGTCGTTCTTGGTGAGGTAGGCCGACAGCACGGTCGCCATCTGCGGCCAGCGCAGGAAGTTGTAGCCGCCGCCGTAGAAGGTGTCCTCGAACTCGGCGGGGCCGATCTTGCCAGGGGCCGGGGCGGCGTCCACCGGATTGGTCCGCAGCACGGCTTCGACCTGGCGGTATTTCTTCTCGACGGCGGCCGCGTCGGTGCCGAGGTGGTAGACGGAGTCGGCCTTGGCGGTCCACGCCGCGAAGGCGTCGAATCGGCGCTGGTGCTCCTTGTCCTGCAGGATGTTGTGGTCGTACCAGTCGATGGTCGGGCCGACGATGCTGTCCAGCACCATCCGGCGCACATGCGAGGGGAAGAGCTGGCCGTATGTCGAGCCCAGCGAGGTGCCCCACGAGCCACCGTAGAAGTTGATCTTCTGGACGCCAAGCGCCCGACGAATGCTGTCCATGTCGCGCGCGTTGTCGACGGTGGTCATGTGCGGCAGGAACCAGCTCCAGTTCGCGGCGCAGTCGGCGGCGTACTTGGCCGCCTTCTCCAGCCACACCTTCGAGGTGCCTTGGCTGACTTGATAGTCCGGCCGCTCGCCGTCGAAGTAGTGCGGGTCGCAGGTGACGTGTGGGGTGCTGGCGTTGGTGCCGCGAGGGTCGAAGCCGATCCAGTCGTAGGTCGAGGCGACGTCGTGCGGGATCTTTCCGGAGATGTAGCCGGGCATCCACAGACCCGAGTCGCCGGGACCGCCGGGGTTCAGCAGGATCGGGCCCTGCTGCTTGTCCTTGGGGGCGGTGGCCGGGAGCCGGTTCACCTTGATCTTGATCTTGGTTCCGTTTGGATGCGCATAGCTCAGCGGCACTTCGAGCATGGCGCACTGCAGCGCGGGGGTCGTCGTGTCGTGGCAGGAGCTCCAGGCGAGCTTCCTTTCACCGACGCCCTCGGGTGCTGACCGGGAGGTAGAGGCAGGCGTAACACCCGCTGTCATTCCGCCGATTGCGGCGACGGCCGCTATCAAGGCTGTGACTCTTCTCATGGAGGAATTATGTGACATGTACAATGTCACACTTGCGGGATGGGTCGTGCGTTACTGAACTGTGACCATGGCGAGGTCGGGTCACCAGGGCCTGTTGCGAAAGTGGATCAAGGGCAGTCGCCGGGCGGCTCACAGCCCCCGGATGGCTTCTCTGAGATCGGAGCCGTAGTCGGCCCAACACACTACTGACCCGTCGGCTTCGAGCAGCCCCATAAACCAGTCTCCGCCCGTTCTCGCGAGGCACAGGTCATGGAAGGACCATGCCGCTGCTTGTACTCGTCCTTGTCGAATTTCGGCGGGCGGCCGCCACTGAAGCCGAGCTTGTGGCTCCGGCTTGGACCGGTATACGCATCAGGCCCCGGGGTTCCCGGGGGCCTGATGGTCGAAGGTGGTCGTGGGGGCGGGAGCGCCGTCGGGCCGGGGCGGCAGAAGCGGGCCGCAGTCCCATTGCTGGAAGATCAACCGGGTCTCGACGCGCGCCACTTCGGGCCGTGAGGTGAACCCGTCGAGGACCAGCCGCTGAAGATCCCCCATGTCCGCGACCGCGACATGGACGAGATAGTCGTCGGGCCCGGTCAGATGGAAGACCGTAATGGACTCCGGCAGCGCCCGGATCCGCTCCACGAACGGCCCCACCAACTCCCGCCGATGCGGCCTGACCTGCACGGACAGCAGTGCCTCCAGGCCTCGGCCCAGCTTCGCGGGGTCCAGCCGCAGCTGATGGCCGAGAATCACTCCCGAGCGGCGCAGCCTGGTCACCCGGTCCAAGCAGGTCGAAGGCGCGACACCGACCTGCGCGGCGAGATCGCGGTACGTCATCCGTGCGTCGTTCTGCAGCAGCCGTAGCAGATGGAGGTCCACCGGATCCAGTACGACAGAATCGGTCATATGTCGAACGTAGCACGGGGTCCGGCGCTCCGATCCCGCTCAGTGTTCAGAATCCTGCGCATGGACTCCGGCAGCTTTGACGCATATGACGTACCGGCCGACCCGCAGGGAACCGGCCAATCTCCCGACGGCACCGGTCGTCGTGTCCCGGGCGTGCCCGCACCCCGGGCGCTCGCCACCGAGGCGGTGCACGCCGGGCGGGACGACCTCGCGCGGCAGGGGGTGCACGCCCCGCCGATCGACCTGTCCACGACGTACCCCTCGTACGACAGCCGGGGCGAGGCCGCCCGGATAGACGCCTTCGCGGACGACGGTGCCGAACCGGAGGGCCTGCCCGTCTACGGCCGCCTCGGCAACCCGACCGTCGCCCGCTTCGAGACCGCCCTCGCGCGTCTTGAGGGCACCGAGAGCGCGGTTGCGTTCGCCACCGGGATGGCCGCGCTGAGCGCCGTGCTGCTCGTACGCAACGCGATGGGCCTGCGCCATGTCGTCGCCGTACGACCGCTGTACGGATGCAGCGATCACCTGCTCACCGCAGGGCTGCTGGGCTCCGAGGTGACCTGGGTCGACCCGGCGGGCATCGCGGACGCGCTGCGCCCCGACACCGGCCTGGTGATGGTCGAAAGCCCGGCCAACCCGACCCTCGCCGAACTCGATCTGAAAGCCCTCGCGCACGCCTGCGGCTCCGTCCCGCTGCTCGCCGACAACACCTTCGCCACCCCCGTGCTGCAACGCCCCGTCGAGCAGGGAGCCCGTCTCGTCCTGCACAGCGCCACCAAATACCTGGGCGGCCACGGAGACGTCATGGGCGGCGTGGTGGCCTGCGACGAGGAGTTCGCCGGGCGGCTGCGCCAGGTGCGGTTCGCCACGGGCGGAGTGCTGCATCCGCTCGCGGGCTATCTGCTGCTCCGTGGTCTGTCGACGCTGCCCGTACGGGTCCGAGCCGCGTCCTCGAACGCGGCGGAGCTGGCCGGCCGGCTCGCCGCCGACCCGCGCGTCACCCGCGTCCACTACCCGCGCATCGGAGGCGCCATGGTCGCCTTCGAGGTAGCCGGCGACCCCCACGACGTCATCGCGGGCGTCCGACTGATCACCCCGGCCGTGAGCCTCGGCAGCGTCGACACCCTCATCCAGCACCCCGCGTCCATCAGCCACCGCATCGTGGACGCCGACGACCGCCGCGGCGCGGGAGTCAGCGACCGGCTGCTGCGGCTCTCGGTGGGGTTGGAGGACGCGGAGGACCTGTGGGCCGACCTCGACCGGGCGTTGGGGACGGAGCCGGGGCCGGGCGGGGTCCTCCGGGAAGCGGCGGTCGCGAACAGGTAGCACCGCAGACGACGACCGGCCCGGCCGATACGGCCGGGCCGGCCGTCGTCCTGTGCGGTCGGGACCTAGGCACTGTTTCTCGGATTCACGGGCGAAGCTTTCCTTGCGCCGCCGGCGTGCTGGTGGGCCCGCACCGCTGTCGAGTCCACCGACACATCCCAGTCGATCCCGCCCGCCGCGTCCTCGGCTGCCTGGACGCAAGACAGCAGCAACTTCCACGTCCCATCCCCTGACCAGCGACGATGCCGCTTATAGACCGTCTCCCACGGCCTGAACCGCTCCGGTAGATCACGCCACTGCACACCCGTCCGGACGCGGTACAGCACCCCGTTGATCACCCGCCGGTGATCACTCCACCGGCCACCACGCCCACCGCCACGCGGTAAGAACGGCTCCAGCCGACCCCACTCCGCATTCGTCAGATCCCCATGGCCCATACAGCCGGCCTGACCCCAACACCCCGTCCACGTCAGGAGATCCAAGAAACAGTGCCTGTACTCCAGCAGCGTTTCGCGTAAAGCTACGCCTCCCACACACGGTGGTGCCTCGGATCGCCTCCACTCAGGCGCTGTCGCACGTCACCCGGTAGGGCCGGCTCTCAATCCTGTTGCCCACGTGGCTCTCCTTCACGCTGGCGTGCACACGTGCCGTCTTCTTCGTTGAGCCGCTCGACAAGGAGCATGGCGGCGTCATCCGCTAGGTGGCCCTGGGAGTGCTGGAGCAATGCCGGGTGCAGCTGCTCCAGGAACTCCTGGGGGGTAACGGCGTTCACGGCCTCCATGGCCTTGGCAAGGTCGAAAAAGTCGTTGTCGCGGTTCCGGGCCTCGATGACGCCGTCGGTGTGCAGCAGCAGGCGGTCGCCGGGGGCGAACGGGTAGCTCTCCGCCTCCGGAGGAGGACCGGTGATGAGGTCTTCCAGCCCGAGGGGCGGCAGCGGTGTGGTGGGCATGAGGGGATGGGCCTTGCCGTGGTGCAGCACCAGCGGGGGTGGGTGGCCGCGGTTGACCAGCTGGACTTCAGGGGTGTCCGCTGACAGCTGGGCCACAAGCGCAGTGACGAAGCCTTCCATCTGGACTTCCTGATCAACGCCGGGCATGGCGCGCTGGCGTTGCAGGGCGGAGGCGCAGTGGTTCATGACCTCCGCAGGGTCGTCCTCGTAGTGCACGGACTCCCGGAAGGCACCCAGTACGGCGGCAGCGGCACGCACAGCGGGCAGTCCCTTGCCCCGGACGTCCCCCACGAGCATCCGGACCCCGTACCGGGTCTGCACGGCCTCGTACAGATCACCGCCGATCTGCGCCCCGGCCTCGGCGGCGAGGTACATGCCGGCCGCCCGTACGGGCCCCAGCCGGGCGGGTACCGGCGGCAGCAGGACCTCCTGTGCGGCCACGGCGATCCTCCGGACCTGGTCGAGCTCGGTCTGCCTCTGCCTGCGCACAGCGTTACTCGTCACGACGCTCGCCACCGAGACCACGAGAAGCCCCAGGAGGTTGCTGTAGCCCTGCATGCCACCCCACGCGTCGTGAAGGGTGGTGGTGGTGATGCTGACAGTCAGGGCACCAGCTGCGGCCGAGAGCGTACCTTTGGGGCCCATCGTTAGCGCGGCCAGCGCCGGCATCGCGGTGAGTAGCGGGCCCGTATACAGAAAGTGCGCGGGCGAGAGTTCGATGCCCAGGCCGACCAGGATGATCGTGAAGGGTACACACTGCGCGAGTCTGAAGAGGATCCGGCTATGACCAGCCACTTCAGGCCGAAGAGACGAGCGGAAGCGCGACCGCATGTGTAAAGCCTGCCTCGCTGAAGAGCAGCGGTCCACCTGTCGCCCATTGAGGATGACCCGGCCCAGTGCAGGTGGCACCCGCGAAACTTCAAAGCCCCGCTGCCGACGATGGCAGCGGGGCTTTCACGCTTGTAGCGTCGTATGGCCCGGCCGGTCGTGCGGTCCAGGTGTGCCCAGGTGTGCCGTCCGGAGTTGCATCTGCCTCGCGAGGCAGCGTGGATACGGGCTCTTGTCGGGGGCAAGGGTGCAGTACGGCGATGTCCACCGCTCAGTTCCGTCCACCGTGCCAGCGGACGGCGACGGCACCGGCGAAGTCGCCCGCGTGGGCGAATCCTCCGAGCACCACCAGGTCGCCGTCCTCGACCTGCCGGGAGCTGATCGCGTGGTCCAGGGTGATCGGGATCGCCGCCCCGAACAGATTCCCGTACTCGTCGAAGGTGTTCAGGTGCCGTTCGTCCGGTAGTTGCAGTGCCTCCCGCCAGTTCCGTAGAAAGGTGCGGTTGGGCTGGTTGGTGATGAGGACGTCGATGTCGGTGGTCGCCACGCCGAGCCGTCGGCACAGGTTCGTGACCACCTCGGGAACGAGGCGGTTCCCGCGTGCCAGGACCTTGGCGACGCCGGCGTCGGTGAACCCGATCCGCAGCTGGGACTCTCCCGGTTCCCAGTACTTGCGGCCGTCGTCGACCGCTATGGTCATGTCCCCGGCGTAACTGCCGATGTGCCGGGTCTCCACGTCGAGGACCGGTGCGTCGGACGACGTCGTCACATACCCCACACCGCAGCCGTCTCCCGGGATCGCGGCCTGAGCGAGCCGGCGCACCTGGGACTGGGCGAACCACTGACCCGCGGCGCTTTGGGCATTGCAGATCAGGGCGCTCCTCGCATCGGTGGTGGTGAGGATCTGCCGGGCCAGCTTCAGCATGTACACGAAGGAGGCGCAGCCCGCGTTGGCCACGTCGACGAGCCACTCCGGGTTCAGGCCAAGGCGGCGCGCCACCTCGGTGCCGGCGCCCACGAACGGCAGGTCCGGCAACTGGCTGTGCACCAACAGCACGTCGACGCCTCGGATCTCTTTCTTGCCGTGCCGTTCGATCAGAGGCTGTACGGCGCGTTCGACCATGTCCGCGTTCGTCTCGTCCGAGGCCACGTGGTGCCGTAACGGCGGGACCTTGAACATGGGGTGGTCACGTAGCTTGTCCTCGGCTCCGGGGTACTCGGTGTAGAACTCCGCGGGCACCGGTTCGCCGGGAAGGTAGCTCGCGACGTCGGTGAGGCTGACCGTCGTCACTGTGCCACCGCCCTTGACGGAGCCACGCTGACCGGCAGGCCGTTACGGTGGCGGTGTTCCAGGATCGCCTTGAGGTTGTTCATCTCCACCGTGTGCCCCGCGTAGAAGAGGTCCCAGTAGTCGCCCACCCAGGGCCGTTCCGGGCGGGGCGCCTTCTCGGGATGTGGGTTGGTGTCGTAGTAGGGGTGGCGGCAGTTGGTCCAGGTGATCACCGAACCGGGCGCGTCCAGCACCAGCCGGGCCGGAACGACGCGCATCAGGTAGATCATCCACAGCTTCTCGCCCTGGTCCCACGAGCAGTGGTAGTCCACGGTCATGGCCTCGGGGTTGGCGACCACCTCGCAGTAGATCCTGGTGTCGTCCTCGAGCCGGTCGTGACCGACCCACAGCCCCGGTGTGCCGGAGGGCGCGAAGTCCCGCAGGCTGCAGGTCCACTCCTGAAGGTGGTGCCCCTGACGCAGGTAGTCGTAGGCCGCCTCCGGGGGGCAGTCGACGTACTCGTGGATGGTGCAGTACCGCCCGTAGACCTGATGGTGGGGGTAGACGGCGTGGGTGAGTTCCATGCAGTGGGCGGTCAGTTCCTCCTTGCCGGCGTTCTCGATCCGTAGCAGACCGGGGATGTCAGCCAACGTGGACGACTCCTGGCTCATCCGAACCCTCCTTGTTCTCGCTGCCGTTGGTGCTCTCGGTGATGTCGGTGAAGGACTGGAAGGGAAGGAACGGCGGGATCTCCCGCGGGTCGCAGTCCACTGCGACGAACGCGGGGCCGCCGCCCGCATTGCCGCGCAGCAGCGCCGTGCGCAGCTGTGCCGCATCGCCGGCCCCTGTGGCATCCAGGAAAGGGAAGGCGGCGCCCACTCCGGCGGCGAGGTCGGTCCGGGCGAACAGGTCGTCGTCGCGGACGCCGCCCTGAAAGAACTCCTCGCGCAGCGCGCACATGGCGTGGGCGTTGTTGTTGAAGATCACGAAGGTCACGGGCGCGGCGTACTCCACGGCGGTGTGCACTTCCATCCCGTGCATGAAGAAGGCCCCGTCTCCGGCGAGGACGTAGGTGCGTCGGCCGGTGGCGAGCGCGGCGCCGATGCCGGCACCGAAGGTGTAGCCCATGCCACCCATGCCGACCGCCACTACGAAGCGGCCGCGGCGCGGCGCCGGGAGCAGATGGATGGCGCTGGCCCCCGCGTTGCCGGCGTCCACGAAGACGTGTGCGTCCTGGGGGAGCGCCGCTTCCACCGCGGCGACCGCCTGAAGGTAGGGGATGGTTCGCCCACGGGCCTGGGAAAGCCGGCTCGGCATGGGGGCGGGAAGGGGACCGGCGTGCGGCGGACAGGGACGTGGGCCGGGCGGCAGGCGGGCGGTCACCGCGCGCAGCGCGTCCCGCAGGTCCCCGCCCAGCGCGGTTCCTGCCACGAACGGCGGTTCGGGGCCGAGGCAGACGACGTCGGTGGTGGCCAGGGCTCGGTCGAGGCCGCCGCGTGCCAGGAGCGGCAGCCGGGTACCGACCAGCAGGCATACGTCGGCCCGCCGTAGACAGTCTTCGACGTTGGTGTGGCCCATCACCCCGGCTACGCCTGCGAATCGGGGATCATGGTTGTCGAAGACGTCCTTGGCGTCCGGGGTGACCGCGACCCACGCCCCGAGGCGCCGGGCCAGTTCGGCCAGCTCCGTACGCGCGTGCGCGGCGGCGAGACCCTCGCCGGCGATCATGAGGACGCGGCCGGCCTTGCGAAGGGTGTCCGACACGGTGATGAGGGCGGCTGCGTCGAGCCGCGCCGCCGATGCCGTCGGCGCTGACACGCATGGTGTCGGGGCCGCGCCACGGACGGGCACCCGGATCCGTGCCTGCTGCACGTCCTTGGGTAGCAACAGTACGGCCGGCCCGCGCGGATCGGCCTGGGCCGCCGCCACTGCCCGGGGCAGCAACTGCACGAGCGAGTCCGCGTCATCCACCCGGGCGCAGAACCGGGAGACGGGGTCGAAAACCTCCCGAGCGTCGAA
This sequence comes from Streptomyces sp. 2323.1, assembly GCF_900221035.1. Taxonomy (NCBI): domain Bacteria; kingdom Bacillati; phylum Actinomycetota; class Actinomycetes; order Kitasatosporales; family Streptomycetaceae; genus Streptomyces; species Streptomyces sp. 2323.1. Next base: position 8,081,738 of record NZ_LT907981.1, read on the forward strand.
GGAGCCCGCCTTGCCGCTGGAGTCCTGGAACGCCCCCCGGCCATCCTGACCGGTCGGCGGCTGGCCCACCAGCGCCAGCACGGGCACCCGCGAGGCATGGGCCTCCGCCAGGCCCGGTACGAGATTCATCGCCCCACCGCCCGAGGTGGCGGCAACGACGCCGATGCGCCCGGTGGTGCGTGCGTATCCGTCGGCCATGGTGACGGCGGAGAACTCGTGTTTGGCGACGACGCCGCGGACGGTGCCGCAGCGGTGCACGGCGTCATACAGGTCCTCGATGTTCGCGCCGCCGACGCCGAATACGTGGCTGACGCCGGCCCTGGCGAGTTCCGCGACCAGATGGTCGACCAGGCGTACCGTTTCCGCGTCGCGCAGGTCCGAGGTCGTGCTGGTCATACGGGGCTCCTGTCCCTCTCGTGGTGCCGGTCGACGAGGCCGGCCGGCGAGATGACCTGAAAGCGGTGCCGGTATTCCCTGGGGGTGAGTCCCAGGGTTCGCGCGAAGGAGCGGAAGAAGGTCTCGGGGGCGGCGAATCCGCAGCGGCCGGCGATCTGGCCGATCGTCAGTTCGGTGGTCTCCAGCAGTTCGCGTGCGTGGGCGATACGCGTCCGCTCGACGTACTGGCCGGGGGTCGTGCCCACCTCGCGGCGGAAGACGCGGGCGAAGTTGCGCTCACTCATGTTGGCCTGCCGGGCGATCTCGGCCACGGTCAGCGGGTTGTGCAGGTTGCCCAGAATCCACTCCTGCGCTGCCCTGATCGGCGGATGATCGGCCAACTGGGCGTCGAGGACTGCGCTGTACTGGGACTGCCCTCCGTGCCGTTTGAGGAACAGCACCAGAAACCGTGCCGTCTCCAGCGCGAGGGCCGCACCGTGATCGGCCTCCACCAGAGCCAGCGCCATGTCGATGCCTGTCGACACGCCTGCGGAGGTCACGAAGGGGCCGTCCCAGACGAAGATCGGCTCGGCGTCCACCGTCACCTCCGGATAGCGGCACGCCATCGCTTCGCTGTACGCCCAGTGGGTGGTGGCGCGTCTGCCGTCGAGGAGGCCCGCCTCGGCCAGCAGAAAGGATCCGCCGCACACGGAGGCGACTCTGCGCGACCGGGCCGCCGCCCCGCCGATCCAGGAGATCAGCCCCCGGTCCCGCAGTGCGTCGTGGAGACTCCAGCCGCCCGGCACGAGGAGCGTGTCGATCGGCCCCTGTCCCGCCTCCAGGGGTTCGGCTGCCACCACCACTCCTGAACTCGTGCGCACCAGCGGTGCGTCGGCGGAGACGAAGTCGACACGGTAGGGGGCGCCCGACGGGTCGAGGAGCCGGTTGGCGGTATCGAACACTTCAATCGGTCCGGTGATGTCCAGGGCCATCGCCCCCGCGTACACCACCACAACAACACGTCGCTCCAACACGGTCACAGCCTGTATCGATCATCGCACTGGCTGCAATGACATATTACTGACGTATCCAGCCAACAAGCGGTCGGTGGGCGGGGGAGAGGGGCGCTGGCCAGGCAGTTCGTGTGTCCGAGCGGCCAGCGGTGAGTGACGCAGCTCACAGGGCGTCGGTGCAGTGGTGCGCCGAACCAACTCCCTTGCCTTCGGAGCACGTCCGGCTTCGAGGGTCACCTCACCGCGGATCATTCGGCCGAGGCCGGCGACCGTGCCTCGCTCTTCACATGGAGCCGCTGGTTCTCGGCCTTCAGCCCCTCACCCCGGCCTCCGCACCGGAGTGGTCGTGTTTCCTCGTTCGGGCCTGACCCGAGTGGGCGGCCGGCGGCAAGGACGTCCCGGCGCTGCGGAAGACCACCATGGCCCACCCCAACGCCGGCTCCCTCGGCCAACTGCCCGACATCACCCGGTGGTCAGCCTTCTCGCCCGTCCCTGAGTGCCGTCCGCCATCGCACCGGCCGGGGGCCGGCCACGAAGCGTCGGGCCCCGGGCGGCACATGCCCGGCCGCGGTGTTGTCACCGCCGAGGAAACCGTCCGGGGCCGGTCACATGCTGCTGTGCTGGGTGTCTGGTTCCTGGACGGGTACCTGGCTGACCACCTCCGGGGCCGTGGGCCGCCGCCCAAGCGGGCGGCGGCCTGTTCGCGTCAGGGGGCGAGGGCCCGCGCGTGCGTCTGTGCCTCGTCGAGTAGGTCCCGCAGCGTCGCAGTGGTGGGTGCGGCGGCGGTGGCGAGCAGTGCCGGGCCGCCTGCCAGCGGTGCCAGGACAGCGCACCCGTCCTTGGTGCCCTCGCCGAGCAGTACGGGATTCCGTGGGACGTCGAGGCGCGGGTCCACGACCAAGAGCTGGCCGACGGCGCGGTGTCCGCCCAGGACGGCCGGGCCGTCCCAGCCGGGTTCCGGGGGCCCGTACGCGGTGTGCTGGTCGAGCAGTGGGTGCCGGGCGCGGTGGACGAGGATGCGGCTGACGAGATGACCCGGTTCCTCGGCGGCCCGGCCCAGGAGCTGTTCCTCTCGCAGCACCAGCCGTGAGGTGGCGGCGAGTTCGACGGTGTACGTCTGTCGCAGGTTGCTGCCGGCGGCGCTGATCAGGGGCTGTGGCAGCCAGCGCAGCTGGGCGTGTTCCCCGGCGGTGAGCCGTACGTCGTAGGTGGCCGCGTGGGTGGTGGGGCCGCGCAGGGCGAGCGTGGCGGCGGCCGTGGTGACTTCCAGTTCGGCGCGGTCCTCCACGGTGATGTCGAGGGTGAGCCGGTCCCCGCCGAGCGGGGCGCTCATCGCGCCGATGATGCCCACCCTGGCGGCGCTGCTGTCGCTGCGTACGTGCCGCAGGTGGAAGGGGCCGTCGCTGTGCAGTTGGGGGAGGGTGGTGACGCGTCCGTTGTGTGCGGCGCGGATCCGGGCCGTGGCTCGTACGCCGTGCGGGTGTCCGGCGGACTCTGGGCCGCCGCTGGCCGCGGGGGCGCGGGCGGCGGCGAGTTGGGGGGCGGGGCTCATACCGCGGCTGCCTCGGCGCGCCACTGGGCGAGGTGGCCGGTCACCCAGTCGGCGACGTCGCGGACGCCGTCGTCAGAGGTGAGGTCGGTGAAGAGGACGGGAAGATCGCCGCGCTGTCGCTTCGCGTCGATGGCCATGGTGTCCAGGTCGGCGCCGACGTGCGGGGCGAGGTCGGTCTTGTTGATGATGAGGAGGTCGGCGGTGGTGATGCCGGGGCCGCCCTTGCGGGGGATGTCGTCGCCGCTGGCCACATCGATGACGAAGATCTGCACGTCGACGAGGCCCTTGGAGAAGGTGGCGGTCAGGTTGTCGCCACCGGACTCGACGAGTACGAGGTCGAGGTGCTGGATGGTCTCTTCCAGGTGCTCGACGGCTTCCAGGTTTGCGGAGATGTCATCGCGGATCGCGGTGTGCGGGCAGGCGCCGGTCTCGACGGCGGTGATGCGCTCGGGCGGCAGGACGGCTTCGCGCAGCAGGTACTCGGCGTCCTCGCGGGTGTAGATGTCGTTGGTGACGGCGGCGATCTGCCAGTGGTCGCGCAGGGCGCGGCAGAGGGCGGCGACGGTCGCGGTCTTGCCGGAGCCGACGGGGCCGCCCAGCCCGACGCGCAGGGCACGTCGGCTGCCGTCGGGGCGGAACGGCTCGGCGCTGTGCGTGTGTCGCTGGGGGAAGGTCTCGGTGTGGTCGAGGTGCATGGCAACTCCGTTTCGACAGAAGTGTGGTGGGGGTTCAGGAGGCGAAGAGCCGGACGGTCCAGGCGGCGTGCTGCTGGGCGGTGATGTCCAGCAGGGGGGAGGAGGCCGACGGCAGGGCGTCGAGGCCCTCGGTCAGGGCGCGGGTCGCGGCGTCGGCCGCGGCTTGCGCGACGTCGTCGGTCTCGGGCCCGAGGCGGGCAAGGAGCCCCGAAGCGTCGAGCGGGTCGAGGCTCAGCAGACGCACCGCCGCGGTGGCCGGGCCGCCGATGGTCTCGTACGCGGCGGCCTGGGCGGCGTCCACCGGGGCGAGCCCGGCGGCGCGGGCGGCGAGGCCCAGCACGATGGGCTGGTGGGCGCCCTGCGGACGTGCAGCGGCCAACTGGTCGAGTTCAGCTGATGGGAAGGTGGCGCGGGCCGCGCGCATCATCTGCCGGCCGAGCCTGCGGGCGACGGCACGCAGCGCGGGCACGGGGGTGCGCGCGTCGGCGGCGGCGTCGAGCAGCAGCGGGTCACACCCGGCGGCGGCTGCGGCGGCCAGTCCCGCCGTGGTGAGACCGGTGGTGTGCAGACGGCCGCGGCAGAACGCCTCCAGGCTGTCGGTGTCATGTACGGCGTTGTGCGCGACGGCGGCCTCGACGCCGCCGGAATGGGCGTGCCCACCGGCGGGGAAGCGGCCGTCGGCCAACAGGAGCAGGGCTGCACGGCTCATGGGCGAGCGGCTGCCTTTCGCAGGGTCGGAGGCGGCGGCCCCGGGGGCGGGCACGTCTTGCCCGGCCCCAGGGCTCCGGCCAGAACACAGTCGTCAGAAGAGGAAGTACCGCTGTGCCATGGGGACTTCAGTGACGTAGGCGCGCGGAATGGTCACACCGTCGAGCTGGGTGCGGGAGTCGCCCGTCGTCGCTCCGCCGATGGTGACCTCGAAGCTGTTGTGGTCGACTTCGAGGCCCGTGGGCAACGCGTTGTTCAGCTTCATGTGCTCCTTCTTGACGTCCCGCACGGTGTCCTTGATCGCGACGAACTTCTTGTGGAGACGGACCGTGTCCGTCTCCACACCCGGGTTGCTGCTCGGCCTGGTGGGGTCGAACCGCTTGTTCAAGTTGGCCGCGGCGTCCGGGGCGACGAAGTTCACCGAGTTGCTCCCTGGAGCGCGACCGGTGGATCCCCAGACCGGCCGCGGCAGGTAGGGCTGCGGCGTCGTGATCGAGGCGTTGGCGTCGCCGCACTGCGCGTAAGCGATCTGTCCGCCCTTGAGGACCATGTGCGTCTTGACGCCGAAGAACTTCGGCTCCCACAGCACCAGGTCGGCCAGCTTCCCCTTCTCCACGGAACCGATACGGTGATCGATTCCGTGCGTGAGCGCGGGATTGATCGTGTACTTCGCGACGTACCGACGAGCCCGGAAGTTGTCGTTCGGCATCCGGCTGCCCGCATGGAAGTTGTGCTTGACCTTCTTTCGCGAATCCGCGTCGCGGTTGTCCTCGTCGATCGTCCGGACGTTCGCGTACTTCAGGTCTTCGGGCAGTGTGCCGTAGCGGCACTTCATGACGTGTGCGGTCTGCCAGGTTCGCATGACCATCTCGCCGATGCGCCCCATCGCCTGGGCATCCGAGGACATCATCGAGATGGCGCCCATGTCGTGGAGGAGGTCCTCCGCGGCCATGGTGGACGGCCGGATGCGCGAATCCGCGTAGGCCAGGTCCGCGGGGATGTCCGGGTTGAGGTGGTGGCACACGATCATCATGTCCACGTGCTCCTTGACGGTGTTCACCGTCAGGGGCCGGGTGGGGTTGGTCGAGGCAGGCAGGATATTGGGCTCCTTGACCAGCTCGATCATGTCCGGGGCATGACCGCCGCCGGCGCCCTCGACGTGGAAGATGTGGATGGAACGCCCACCGATGGCGTCCTTGGTGCTCTCCAGGAACCCCGACTCGTTGCACGAGTCGGCGTGCAGGGCGAGCTGGATCTTGCGGTCCTCGCAGACCTTCAGCGCCTGGTCGATCACCGCGGGTGTGGCACCCCAGTCCTCGTGCACCTTGAACCCGATGATCCCGGCGTCCACCTGCTCGTTCAGCGCCTGCTCGTTCATCGTGCTGCCCTTGCCGAGCAGGCCGATGTTGACCGGGAACTCGTCCAGCGCCTCGAAGAGGCGGGTGATGTGCCACGCGCCGGGGGTCACGGTGGTGGCCGTGCTGCCCTCGGCCGGACCGGTGCCGCCGCCGATGAGGGTGGTCACGCCCGAGGCCAGAGCCTCGTGGATCTCTCCGGGGCAGATGAAGTGCACGTGGGTGTCCACACCGCCCGCGGTCAGGATCCGGCCGTTGCCGGCGATCACCTCGGTGTTCGGCCCCACCACGAAGTTCTCCGGCTGCCATCGCGGCATGTCGGGCTCCAGGTCGCGCACGGGTTCCTCGAACGACGAGATCGCATCCATCGTCTCGGGGTTGTACGCCTTGCCGATGGCGAAAATGTCGCCATCCCTGATGCCGACGTCGGCCTTGACCACGCCCCACCAATCGAGGATCAGCGCCCCCGTGATGACCGTGTCCACGGGTTTGGGGCCCTTGCCCTTGAGCCCGTTCCTCGGGATGTGGGACATGCCCATCGACTCCCGGATCACCTTGCCGCCGCCGAAGATCATCTCGTTGCCGCTGTTCTGCGGCCCACCGGCCCAGTCGGCTTCGATCTCGACGGTGAGGTCCGTGTCGGCCAGGCGGACGCGATCCTTGGTGGTGGGCCCGTACAGGGTGGTGTATTCCGTGCGCCTCAGCTCGTTGCTGGCACTCTCGTAGCGGCTCATCGGACGATCCCCTTGCGCAGGCCCTGAATCTTGCCGGTCTTGCCACCCTTGGCTTCGCCCGCGATCTCCACCAGCTCGACGCAGCACTCGTCGCCCGGCTCGAACCGCACGGACTTGCCCGCGGCGATGTTGAGCCTGCGCCCCTTCGCCTCGGCGCAGTTCCAGAGCAGTGGATCGCTCGCGGGCGTGCCGACGGGGCTCTCGATCACCGTGAGCCCGGGGTTGGCCTCGGCGAAGTGGTAGTGGGAGCCGACCTGAATGGGACGGTCAGACGTATTTCTGACCTTGATGGTCTTCTTCTTCGCGTCGCCCTGCAGGTCCTTGTTGAACTTGATCGACTCGTGCCAGGAAGCGGTTTCGTCGCACGCGTCGCAACAGGCAGACGGGTCGGTGTCGTCGCAGTCGACCGGGCAGCCCGCCTGACGCGGAGGCTTGGGGTGCTCGATCTTGCCTGGGTGGATCACGGGCTCCTCGGCGGCCTCCGGGATGGGGTTGTGGATCGTGACCAGCTTGGTGCCGTCCGGGAAGGTCGCCTCCACCTGGACGTTGTTGATCATCTCCGGGACGCCGTCCATCAGGTCGGCGCGGGTCAGCAACTGTCGGCCCGAATCCATGACGTCGCTGACGTTCTTCCCGTCACGCGCCGCCTCGAAGACGTGAGCGGTCAACAGGGCCATGGCCTCGGGATAGTTGAGGAGCAGCCCCCGAGCACGACGCCTTTCTGCTACGTCGGCCGCGACGTGGATCAGCAAGCGCTCCTGCTCATGCGGAGTCAAATGCACGATGAGTCATTTCTGTTGTGCGGATGGTGCATGAGGCCGGCAACGCCAAGGCAACGGACAGCACTCCTCAACGACGACGGACGCCCTCCGATCATCAGCAACAGAAGAACGGCGAAACGGCCAAACGGGGACCGAGCTACACCATCTGATGAAACCCCGGCATATTTCGTAACCGCTACCGACTTGGCTGTGCCGCTCGACACGTCATTGCCTCAGGTGGGAGCGGTACGGGTCGGCCGCTGGGAACATGTCTGCGTGATCGTCTCACTGGCGTACAAGATGGTCCGGAAGCTGCTCTCCGTCCCGTCGGTGCTGCTGCCCGCGAAACCATCAAGGACGCCGAGTTGCTCGTGCTGCGGCACGAGAACGCCGCCGGCCGCCTGCCACAACCTCCGCAAAATCTTCCGACACGCCGGAACCGTCGGACTCGCCGCCCTCGCCAGCTGACCAGCCGGGTAGTCAGGAGCAGGCCTCTTACTCGTTACCGACCCACGCTCCTAGGGGCTCGTAGGGGTTCTGGCCCGTCGCTGGCTCTGGTTGAGTCGGGGGCCTCACGTTGAGCTTCCAGGAAGGACTCCACGTGTCTCAACCGATGAGTGGCGTCAAGGACCTGATGAGGGTTCCCGGTCTGCCCCAGCTGTTCCTCTGGTCGATGCTGGGCCGGCTCAACGTGTCGGCTCTACCGATCGCGCTGTCGCTCATGCTGGTGCGTTGGAGCAACTCGTACGTCGTCGTCGGCCTGGTCGGCTGCGCGCTGACCCTGGGACAGGGCGCGGCCGGGCCCCTGCGCGGACGGGCGGCGGACCGCGGCTCGACCGGCCGGCTGCTGGTGATCACGGGCGTCGGCTACACGACGGGCTTGGCCGTGATCGTGACGTTCGCGGCGAGGGCGCCCGCCTCCTCGTGGCCGGTGGTCGTGGTCGTCGCGCTGGTGACCGGGCTCAGTGCCGTGCCGGTGTCACAGATCAGCCGGGCGGTGTGGCCCAAGATCGTCGGCTCGGAGCTGACCTCCGCGCTCTACACAGCTGAGGCGACCGCGTCGGAGGTGATCACCACCATCGGGCCGCTGCTCGCCGCCCTGGTCATCGCCGTCGCCGGGCCGTACTGGGCGGTCGGTGTCACGGCGCTGCTGGCCCTGGTCTCGGCCCTCGTCTTCGCCGCCGCGCTCGGCCGTGTCGGCCTGGGCGGCGAGCCGTTGCCGCAGCGCGGCGAGCGGCTCGCCACGCGGTCCCTGCTGACCGAGGGGCCCTTCGTCCGGGTGGTCGCCATCTCGATGTTGGTCACCGCCGCGATCTTCGCCGTCAACCTGTCGGTGGTGGCCTGGACACAGAACATCGGCCGTCCCGCCTTGGCCGGGGTGCTGACCGCCTGTTGGACGACCGGCTCGCTGGCCGGCGGGTTCGCGCTGAGTACCTTTGCCCGGGGACTGCCCCGGGCGCTGCGGGTCGCGGGGATGGCCGCCGGGATGGCCGCGCTCGCCGTCCTGCTCCCGCCGGTTCTGGGTACGGTGCCCCTCTGGCTGATCGTCGTGGTGCTGTTCCTCGGCGGGACGGCCATCGCGCCGACTCTGGCGGCTACCTACGAGCAGATCGCCGAGGCGTCCCCGGAGGACCGCAGGGCGGAGGCGTTCGGCTGGATGGCGACGGCAACCGCGGGCGGCGGCGCGCTGAGTGCGGTGCTGACCGGGGTGCTGCTCGACTTCTCCGGGCCTGCGCTGCCCGTCGCCGCCGGCGCAGCGCTCGTCGTGGCCGCACTGGTGCTGACCGTATTCGGCCGCAAACCGCGCGCACCGTCGGCCGAAACTGTCGAAGAAGTCACCGCATAATCCGGCCTCGCCCCCCATCACCCCTTATTCCACTGGCCGACCGGCATCCGCTGGTCCACCTGCAGACGTACGCCCGGAAGACGGTCGAGCAGGACAGCGTGGATGTCGCCCGCGGGCCGGCAATTCCCTCACCGTGCCGGGTCACCGGCGGATCGGAGAACGCAACCATGGCCGACAGCTTTGCGGCCGAACAGGTCAGGCAATTCTCGTACCAGGGCTATGAATTCGCCTGCCGGATCCTTGAGTGCCCGGCACCGGTCACCGAGCCGATAGTCGTCATGTGCGCGGCGTTCCAGAACATCCGCAGCTACCACCGCTACGACAAGTACTGGCACGACTCGGCCACCATCATCTGCATGGAGCCGCCGGGCTCGTACTCGCCCAATCCGGTGCCGCGGACCGTCGGATACGACTTCGACGCCGGCGCGCTGGCCTATCTGCTCGACGAACTGGATCTGCCCCGCATCAACCTGCTCGGCATCAGCCTGGGCGCCGCGCCCACGCACCGGTTCGCCCAGGAGTACCCGGAGCGGATCGCGCGGCTGATGCTCACCGGCGCGGCGTTGGGCGACACCGCACGTCGCGGGGCCGTCGAACTCGAACACTGGCTGAGGCTGGGCCGGGCGGACGAATTCGGGCGCACGATGGTGGAACTGTGCGTGAACGGGGACCCGACCCGGACCGTACGCAATCGGGTGGCCGTCCGGCGCGCTCTGCTCGACCATCTGAGCACGGCGTCGGAGGCGGAACTGGTACGGTACCTCGCCGTCGCCCAGCGGTTGGTCGACCACCCGGCGACGCTACCGGGCCGGATCTCCGGGATACCCGCCCTGTGCGTGACCGGGGAGCACGACGAGCTCGCTCCCCCTGACCTGACGCGGAGGATGGCCGCCGGCATCAACGGCGCGGCGTTCACGACCATTCGCGAGACCTGCCACGTGTCGTTCCTGGAACGCAATGCCGACTGGGCCGACCTGGTGCTGCGGTTCTTCACCGACCAGCCGCTGGCCGGCCTCGACTACCTGACCGGCCTGGAACATCCGGCCGGTCGCCCCGAGCACGACGAGACGGCGTCCTCCGTATGGTGACCGTCGACCTGAGCGCATACGGCCCCGGTTTCTTCACCGACCCGTACCCCTACTACGCCCAGCTGCGCGAGGCCGGGCCGGTGCACGAGATTGTCTTGGCCGATGGGGACCGGTTCTGGCTGATCGTCGGCTACGACGAGGCCCGGGCGGCCCTGTCCGATCCACGTCTGGCCAAGTCCCTCGACCCGCCGAGCGAGGAGGAGCGGCACGTCCTGATCACCGATCCGCCGGACCACACGCGGCTGAGACGGCTCGTCTCGCGGGAGTTCACCGCGCGCCGGGTGGAGGCGATGCGCCCGCGCGTCCAGGAGATCACCGACGGTCTCCTCGATGAGATGGTGGCCGGGCGGCGGCGAGCCGACCTGGTCTCGGCGCTGGCGTCCCCGCTGCCGGTAACCGTGCTCTGCGAACTGCTCGGGGTCCCGTTCGCCGACCGGGAGGACTTCCGCGGCTGGACGGAGCGGGTTCTGGTGCCGGCCGAACCAGACACCATAGCCTGGTGGAAGAGCCGGGGTTTCGCGCAGGCCGGGATGGCGTTGACGGACTACCTGAAGAACCTGATCGAGGACAAGCGCCGCTCTACGCCGACCGGCGACCTGATCTCCTCGCTGTTGCGGACAAACGCGGAGGACAACGACCGCCTGTCGGCCGCCGAGCTGCACTCGATGGTGTTCATCCTGATCCTTGCGGGCCACGAGACCACGGCCAGCCTGATCACCAACGGGGTACGCGCGCTCCTGGCAAACCCCGAACAACTGGCGGCGCTGCGTACCGACCCGGAGGGCCTGATCGACCAGGCGGTCGAGGAGATGCTGCGCTACGACGGCCCGGTGGAGACGTCGACCAAGCGGTTCACCATCGAGGCCGTCAGCTACGGCGCCACGAAGATCCCGCCCAGGGAGACGGTTCTGGTCAGCATCGCGGCGGCGGGGCGTGACCCTGCGCAGTTCGAGCGACCCGACACGTTCGACATCCGCCGCGGTACGACCGGCACCCGCAGTGGCCACGTCGCCTTCGGCCACGGCATCCACTTCTGCCTGGGTGCCGGGCTGGCGCGGATGGAGAGCCGGGTCGCGATCCTGACCCTGCTGCGCCGCTGTCCCGACCTGGCGCTCGACATCGATCCGGCCGGTCTCGACTGGCTGCCGGGCATCAGAGTCCGGGGCGTACGCAGTCTGCCGGTGCGCTGGTGAGCGTTCCCGCACGCTGAACCGGCCCGGTCGTCCAGGTAGGCGACGGGGACGGTGCACAAGCGGGCGGCCGATGTCAGCTTCGCGCGTAAGGCGGGCGATCCGTGACGAGCCCCGACGATCAATCCCCATCCTGAGCATGAACGATTCGGGCACCTACGTAACTTGACCAAGCCCTGGGGTTGCGCCGCATGAGCAACTCGCTGTGTGCTCGCATCGAGCAGTACTACGCCACCGTGCCCTTACTGTTCGCCGATGCTGAGGACCTCGGTTCGTTACGGCTGTTCGTGCGAAGCAGACACCATCCCCGGATTGCGCACGAACAGCCCTCGCGCGCGTTGCGCATCAGACGCGGATTCCCGCGTTTCCGCAGGAACCACTGCTCACGACCAAGCGGAACCTGAAGTCCCGGGACTCGGCAAGGTGAAGAAGGCCTTGCCCGCCGTACGTGTTCACGGGTCTTGGTGCCACCTGGAGACGAGTGAGACGGCCTGTTCAGGGTTGAGGCGGGGGTCGCACAGGGTGGTACGGCGGACGGTGGGGGAGTCGAGGGCGCGGAAGTCGGGGGCGCATTCGGTGACGTCGTCGGGCGTGGCCTCCAGGTGGAGTCCGCCGGCGATGCCACCGGCGAAGGTGACGGCCCGGCAGAAGGCCTGGACTTCATCGGCCATGGTGGGCAGCAAGCGGGTCTTGTGGCCGTCGGGGGCGGTGACGGTGTTGCCGTGCATGGGGTCGCACAGCCAGATCACCGGGTGGCCGGCACGGCGGACGGTCTGGACGAGCGGGGCGAGGCATGAGCTTGCCGCATCGGCGCCCATGCGGGCGATGAGCGTGAGGCGTCCCGGACGGCGCTGTGGGTCGAGGCGGGCACACAGCGCGGTGAGGTCGGCCGGGGTGGTCGTGGGACCGACCTTCACCGCAACGGGGTTGAGCACCTCGGAGATCAGGTCGATATGGGCACCGTCGAGCTGATCGGTGCGCTTGCCGACCCAGGGCCAATGGGTGGAGCCGAGGAGGCGTTGTCCGTCGCCCAGGTCACGGACCAGGGGGAATTCGTAGTCCAGGACCAGCGCTTCGTGGCTGGTCCAGGTCGGAATCGAGGTACCGGTACCGGGGTGGTGTGAGTCGCCGGCGGGGCCACGCCAGCCGAGATGCTCCATGACGTCGTTGGCCGCCCGGTAGGCCATCAGCATCCGCAGGGGGTCGTGGCGGCGGCCGGCGAGGTCACGAGTGGGGGCGTTGATCATGTGTCCGCGATAGACGGGCAGGTCGACACCATCGACCGGTTCGACCCGGTGCGAGCGGGGCTTGGCGAACTGGCCGGCGATGCGACCCACGCGCACAACCGGTTTGCCGGTTGCGGCCTGCAGGGTGTCGCCGAGCAGGTGAAGCAGGGCGGACTTGCGCGAGACATGTTCCGCCGTGCATTCGTCGGGGTGCTCCGCGCAGTCACCGGCCTGGAGGACGTGGGCCTCTCCTCGCGCCACCCCCGCCAACTGGTCACCGAGTCCGCGGACGTCCTCCGCCCTCACCAGAGGAGGCAGCTCGGCGAGGATCGTCCGTACCCGCTCTGCCTGGAAGGGGTCGGCCCATTCGGGCTGCTGCCTGGCGGGATTGCGTGTCTGTGTGACGGAGCTACCCACCACAGCCTCCAGAGTGTCGGGAAGGGAACGTACGGAATGCAGAGAAACGGGCGAAGCGCCCTCGACGGTTAACCAGCCGGCACTCGCCTCGAAGAAACATCCTGAAGTGCCATGAATCAGCCCTGCTCGCAGAATGCCTGATGGGGGACACCGTCACAGGCTGACTTGACTATAATCAGCCCGCGAATGGCGCACATCGCGCGCTGGCGAAAACAGGGGGGTGGTGCGGGGGAATAGGGGGGAATCCTAAATATTAGGGGTGAGTAAACCGGGCCTTCGAAATTGGTGGGGGTGTGCCTTCCGTCGGCTCCGCCGAGTGGTTTCATGGTGTGAGCGCAGGTGCTCTTCGGCCTGCCGGCCTGTCTGGATCTGCCGTCCGTAGGTCCCCATCCGGTCCAACTCGGCATGGAGGGGGGGCGGGTTAGTCTTCGATGAGGTATTCCTTGTTGCGACGTAGGAATTTCCCGGGCACACCCGGGTCCTGGCCGCCGCCCTGGTGCGGGCCTGCCGGCCGCTCGGTCGCTCGCCGCCGCTCAGGCCCGCGGGGCGACGGACTCGCGCTGAACCGCAGGTGCCCGTGGCCCGGCGCAAGGCGCTCGAGCGCGGTCTCTGTGCGCCCTTCACGGCGTCCCGGGCCGTTCACCACGGTCGTCGGTTGCCCCTCCCCCGGGGGGAGCGCCGGCATGTTCAAAAGGGCAAAGATCTTCTGCAAAGCTGGACTCCGGACCGGGCATCCATGCAATGTGGCAGAGCGAGATCCGCCGAACCGGTCCGTCCGGTCCATTCCGGATCCGAGGAAGTCAGCGTCATCCACAGGAGTTCGGATGCTGCCACGTATCCGCACATCCTTTCTTTCCGAGTCCTCCGTGGCGACGCAGATCTCCAGAATTCCAGCCAAATTCGTAGCGATGAGCAGAGGGTGATGGAGAGTGGGCGTGCTGGCACCGGGCTCAGCGTGGCTCCGCTCCCGTCACCGCCTCACCCGCGGTGAATTCTCGCCACCACCTGCGTGGTGATGTCTCCACGGTCGACCGGCCGTCAGGAACGATAAAAGGCGGGGGCAGAGGGAAATGAGGTTGATGTGCACTTCCGCGTACAGGGCACTCGTCAGACAGGCGTGGACGGCGCGATATCGCCGCTCGGTGGTCTGATGGAACGCCGGCTGCTCACCTGTCTTCCGCTGAATGCCGGCCGGGGCGTGGCCACCCGCGCCCGCTGTGTGAGCGGCTGAGCGGTCGGCTGATGCAGGCGCTCCACCGGTGCGGCCGGCGGACCGACGTGCTGTCGGTCTTCGGGCACCTCGGGGGCGAACTCGTGGAGCGGTTCGGACCGGAGCCGTCGGGGGAGCCGCGTCGTCCGGAACGCGCCATCCTCGAACACGTCCCCGACCTGGAGGTGCCGGCGGCCGGGTCCGCGAGGGAGAGCCGAAGGGCGCAAGAGTGGGCCGGGGTGCCGCCACCTCCTCGCACAGTAGGCGCCATGTCGGCCGGACGCCTCCGACGCCCGTGTCGCTCCGTCCGTGAACCGTGTGCCGGCGCGGGTCGGCACGGACCACAGGTGCGGGCACCGGGTGGTGTCCGACCGGGTGGAGGGCGGCGAACGGCAGAGTACGAACCATCGGTTGACGGCTCGGGGAGGGGGCGCGACATTTCCGAACTCGCCCTCAGTATCCAGCCATTGAGGCATTCCAGGGACGACAGGTCGGTTGATACGGTCCGTCGTCAATGTCGGATGTTCATTCCTCGATGCGCATACATCATCACGCGCATCCAAGCCAATAGTGCGCTGCTGACCTGCAGTTGTGTCTTGCGAGAGGACCCCCGTGAGCGACATCCTTGAAGTAGTCCTGTCGAAACATGCGACCCCGGAGTTCAAGAACTGGCAGAAAAATGGGGGACTCCTCTTCCTTCGTGGACCGAAGTGCACAGGGAAGACCACCACGCTCAACCGGATCTGCGCATCGGAAGCAGACTCCGGAGCGCTGAGCCTGTGGGCGACGGGCTGGTTGAACGAGTACGGCTCCTCCTTCGGGGTCCTGCAGCAGATCCTGGACCAGTTGGACGCGGCGGAGGAGGGCGGGGACCAGCCGAACGGCGCCGGCCCTTCGTCGTCCCTCGCGGATGGTCTACGGAACCCGTCCGGCCTGACCTATGAGTGGGTGTACGCCCGGCTGTTGAAGATCGCGGCGAGACGTCCCCTGCTCATAGTCGTCGACGACATCAACTACGTCGACGGCCCTTCGCAGTTGTTCCTGCGCTTCGTGGCGCGACGGCTGAAGGGGACGCGCATCCGGCTGGCCATGGCCGAGCGAACAGGATGCGCCCTCTCGTTCTGCGACGACCTGCGCACGGACATCCTGCGACTGCCGTACACCAGCCTGGTCCGGATGCGGCTCCTGGGACGCAAGCAGATCGCCCGGTCCCTCACCGAGCACATCCCGCAATTCCGCGGGTCCTTCCCGTGCTCGGCAGCGAACCGCATGGCCGATGACATCCATGACCTGACCGGCGGCAACCTGCTCCTCGTCGACGGTCTTCTGCGGACGTGGCTCACGTCGGCCGATCCGAAGCCGAAGGAACTGACCGTCGACACGGCCTTCCACGACTGCGTACGGGGCATGATCAGCGACACGGACATGCCCGGCATGCTCAGCGGCGCCCACGCGGTGGCCGTCCTCGGCGACTTCGCCTCCCTGCCACGGCTGGCCCGACTGCTCGGGATCGACATCACCAGGGCCAGCAGGATCTTCGGCGCGCTCAACGACCTCGGCATGCTGGCCGGCGACTGCCTGCGGCCCGACATGCGCCGGGCGCTGCTCCAGGACGAGAGCTTCACCGCGCGCGGAGAGCTGCATCTGCGGGCGGCACATGTCCTTTTCGAGGACAGCGCGCCCCTGACACAGGTCGTGGAGCATCTCACCGCGGTGGGGATGATCGGCGCGCCATGGGATCTGCCCCTCGTCCTGGGCCTCGTCAACCAGGCCCTGAAGAGCGGCAGTACGGACGTGGCCGGCAGGCTGCTCAAGCTGGCCAAGGTCTCCGCAGTCGGCCCCGAAGAGCGCTCCGCCGTGGAGATGATGCTGCTGCGCACCACCTGGCTGACCGACCCAGGGCTGGTGGCCTCCCTGCTGCCGACGCTGGGCCGCGCTGCCTTCCGAGGTGTCCTGAACGCGACGGACCTGGCGTTCCTGGTGCGAGCGGCGCTGTGGCACGGTCTGACGGAGCTGGCCACAGAGCTGATGCCCCTGATGCGTGAGAAGGCTCCACGGTCCCCCTATCCGGCCGAGGTCGGTCTCGCGGAAGCGCTCTACAGCCTGTGGAGCGGCATGCCGATGGACTGGGCGACGCTGAAATTGTCCTCTTCCAGTGAGGCCGACGAGCGTTATGGGCCGGGTGCCGACGTGCATTCTCTGCTCACCGGTCTGCGCAAGATCAATGACCCGGCCAATGAGGGAGACCGGGCCCAGGCGATCTTCTGGGCCGAGCAGGTGCTCCAGGGCATCCGGGTCCAGTCCTCGGCGGTGGAGACCCTGTTGTTCGCCTACACCGTGCTGGAGAGCCTGGGCTCACTGGCCGCCGCGCGGCCGTGGTTCACCCAGCTGTCGGAGGCGCTCGAAGCGCATCCGTCGCCGCTGTGGGAAGCCCTGGTGTCGGTCGTGCAGGCGAAGATCTCGTTAGAGCTCGGTGACCTCGGCTCCGCGTACCGGTGGATCCAGAAAGCGCTCGCGCGCAAGCCCTGGCACGAATGGGGTGCGCCGATCGCCGGTATCGCCGCGCTGCTGGTCCAGACCCTGACGGAGATGGGCAGGCCGCAGGAGGCCGCAGAAGTGCTCGACCGGCCCATTCCCCCGGCGGCGTACCAGGGGTGTGGCGGTCTGAAGTACGTATACGCTCGCGGCAGGTATCACCTGGCGACCGATCGGCTGCACGCGGCGCTGGCCGACTTCGAGTCGTGCAGGGACATGAGTGCCTCCCTGGGGATCGAGACGCCCGCGCGCGCCGACCAGACCCAGCTGATGGTGCCCTGGCGCTGCGGGATGGCGGAGGCGTATCTGGCCCTCGGGGACGTGGCGGGTGCCCGCGACGCTCTCCGGCAACAGCTGCAACAGCTGCCCAAGGAGGAGACGTCCGTTCACGGGACCACGCTGCGCCTCCTCGCCAAGACCACCAAGGACGACGCCCGGCGGCTCTCCCTGCTGAAGAACTCCGCGGACACTCTGGAACGCGATGGAAGCAGGCTGCAGCTCGCCTACACGCTGACCGAACTCGCCGCCGCCTACCGGGAGACCTCGCGACTGAACCTCGCCCGGACCACGTCGAAGCGGGCCCGGCGCATGGCCGAGCAGTGCGAGGCGGGCCGGCTGCTCGATCTCGTCACCGCGGACGCGCAGGGGGTCGGACGGGACAAACACCAGGTCTGCCACCACCCGGAACTCGCCGAACTGAGCTCCGCCGAACGGCGCGTGGCGGTCCTGGCGATCCTGGGACATACGAATCGGGAGATCTCCGGGAAACTGTTCATCACCGCCAGCACGGTGGAGCAGCACCTGACGCGCATCTACCGAAAGCTCCGCGTGCAGCATCGCGAGGACCTGCTGGACAAGTTCTCCACGGTGTTCATGGCCCTCGAACAGAGCGGCTGAGACCGACCCGTCCGGGAGTGTGGGGACAGGAGTCCGCTCCGTTCGCGTGCCCCCACTCCCGTACGTCCTCACCCCACGGCGACGCGGGTTATCCGGTGCGCCGCGCGCAGGCCTTCCGCTGTGGCCCGTACGGCGTTGAGCCCGTCCGTTCCCGCGGCGCCGCCCGCGGTGACGACGGGGACGCCTGCCTCGCGCAACAGCGGGGCCAGGTCCCGTACGGGGAGCTGGCCAACGGCAAGCACGACGTGGTCGGCTTTGATGGAGCGGTCTCTGCCTTCCGCGTCGGTGACGAGGACGCCGGTGGGTGTGATCTCCCGGTAGGTCACGCCGGTGAGCATCCGTACACCGGCGGCCCTCAGGTCCCGCATGACGACCCAGCGGGTGCTGGGGCCGATGCCCGCTCCGATCCGCCGGCCACGCCGCAACAGCGTCACCTCGCGCGGCGCGTCACGGACGGCGGGTTCCCTCCCAGAGCGCGGAGTGCTCCCGGCCACGGCGTGCCGGGCCAGGAACTCCTCCGGCGTCACCTCGGTATTCGGGTCGGTGGTCAGGGTGTGCGCCAGATCGACCGCGATACCACCCCCGCCGATGATGACGATCTGTCCGCCGAGCGCTTCGGGATCGGCGAACGCCTGGGCGTAGTTGCGGACGTGGGGCAGCTCCGCGCCGGAGAGGGACAATCCGGCGGGGAGCACACCGGTGGCCAGCACCACACCGTCGAACGACCGCAGCTCCGGGACGTCCGCGCCGCCGATGCGACGGCCCAAGTGCAACGGCACACCGGCGTCCCGTAGTTCCCGTACGTGGTGGTGGATGGTCCCGGCGAATTCCGCCTTTCCCGGCACCTGGGAGGCCAGCCGGAACTGCCCGCCGGTGTGGGCCGCGGCTTCGTACACCTCGACACGGTGGCCGAGGCAGGCCAGCGTACGGGCGGCCTCCAGTCCGGCGATGCCCGCACCGATCACGGCATAGCGGCCGAACGGCACACTGCGGTGGCGGGTCGACTGTGGTGGGGGAAACTCCTCTTCGTGTCCGGCTCTGGGGTTGACGAGGCAGGACACCCTTTCGGTGCCGAAGGAGCGGTCGATGCACGCCTCGTTGCAGGCGATGCACAGATTGACCTGGTCGGGGCGGCCGGCGGCCGACTTGGCGACGATCTCCGGGTCGGCCAGGAACGGCCGCGCCATGGCCACGAAGTCCAACTCGCCACCGGACAGGGCGTCTTCGGCCTGCGCGATGTGGTGGAAGCGGTTGGAGGCGATCACCGCGACATCCTTGTGGCCGGCGGCCAGCAGACGGCGTTTCAGTTCCTTGCCGCCGGCCGCCCAGGTACCGGCGGGGACCTGGGACTGCACGGTGGGCACCGGTGACTCGTGCCAGCCCACGCCGACGGAGAGCGCGTCGGCCCCGGCTTCGGCAAGCGCCACCGCGAGCGCGGTGACCTCGCCCGGCGGAGTGCCCCCGGCCACCAAGTCGTTCCCGGAGATGCGGAAGAGCACCGGGAAGTCCCGGCCCACGGCCGCGCGGACCCCGCGCAGCACCGCCAGCGGAAACCTGCGCCGTCGTTCGGCGTCACCGCCCCACGCGTCGTCGCGCAGGTTGGTCAGCGGTGCCGTGAACTGGTTGATCAGATAGCCCTCGGAGCCCATCACCTCCACGGCGTCGAACCCGAGGGCGCGTGCGGTGCACGCACCCTCGGCGAAGTCGTCGATCGTGGTGGTGATGTCCCTGGGGGACATCTCCCGGGGGGTGCAGCGGGAGAAGCCGCTGTACACCGGCGACGGGGCGACGGGGCGACCGACCCCCTCGCGGGCGCCGGGCTGGGCGTACCGCCCCGCGTGAAAGAGCTGAAGAGCGATCCGTCCACCGCGGTCGTGCACCGCACGCACCGCCGCCGAAAGGGCCGCCCTGTCCCGGGAGTCGCCGATCACCCCGTACCCCGGGCCGCCCGCGCCCACGGCGTTCACGGCCACTCCTCCGGTGACGATGAGTGCCGCGCCCGCGGCCGCGCGCTCGGCGTAGAACGCGGCCAGGGCGGCGCCGTCATCGTCCCTGGTCTCCAGGTTGAGGTGCATGGCGCCCATGACGATGCGATGCGGAAGCCTCATGGTGCCGATGGAGCCGGCCCGGAAGACATGGTCGTACACGTCGCACGCCCCTCGTCTCTCAGGATTCCCGTGTCGGGCGGGGTGGCAGACGCAGTGCTTCGCCGGCGTCCGTGAAGAACGGCGGGGCGACCACGCTCAGGCCCCCGTCGACGACCAGAGTCTGGCCGGTGACATATCCGGCGCCCTCACCCAGCAGGAAGGCGACGGTGTCGGCCATCTCCTGCACGGTGCCGGGTCGCCCGGCAGGGATGCGGTCCAGGACGCCGCGCATGTCGGGCATGCCCTCGATGCCGTAGAAGTAGGCGAGCGAGTCGGAATCGATCAGGCCGCCGTTCACGGCATTGACGTTGATGCCGTACGGCGCGAACTCGACCGCCATGTAACGCACCCACGCCTCGATCGCCGCCTTCATCCCGCCGAGCGCGGCGTATGTCGGGTAGGCGCGGACCGATCCGTAGGACGACAGCGCGACGATCCGGCCGCCGGCGTCCATGAGCCGGACCGCCTGCTGGGCGCCGAGCACGAAGGGGCGCAGGTTCATGGCGTAGGAGCGGTCCAGGTGGTGCTGGCCGAGGTCGAGGATGTTCTTGAAGACGCTGGCGGCGGCGTTGGAGACGAAGTGGTCCAGGCGTCCGTAGCGACGTGCGACCTCGTCGAACAGTGCCGTGACGCCTTCCGTCGTCTCGACGTCGGCCTGGACGGCAGCGCCCCGGCCGCCGGCCTCCTCGACGTCGGCGACGGTCTTCTCGGCCAGTTCGGCGTTCTTCTTGTAGTTGACGACCACGGTGCCGCCCTGACGGGCCAAGGTCAGTGCCAGGGCGCGTCCGATGCCGCGCGAAGCGCCCGTGATGAGGGAGATCTTGGCGCCGCCGGTCGTGTGGTCCTGTCGGATCTCGTTCATCGCGCAGCTCCCTCGGTGACGGTCCCGGTCTGCCGCAGCAGTTCGCGGAAGACCACGGCTTTTTGCACCTCGTTGGAGCCCTCCTCGAAGCGTTGCGCGCGGGCGTCACGGTAGACGCGCTCGATCTTCTGGGACTTCCAGTAGCCGCGGCCGCCGTGGATCTGCAGTGCCTTGTCCGTGACGGTGGTCAGCATCGTCACCGCGTGCATCTTGGCCATCGAGGACTGCATGGACGCGTCGTCGGCGCCCTCCTCGAAGCGGCGCGCGGCGTGCAGCACGAGCTGCCGGGCCGCCTCGATGTCCGCCGCGTTCTCGGCAAGCATGAACTGAATGGCCTGACGCTCTGTCAGCGTCTTGCCGAAGGTCACCCGGGAGCGGGCGTAGTCGACGGCGAGCTGCTGGGCGCGCTGGGCGAGGCCGACGCAGCTCATCGCGACGGATATCCGCGACGGGGTGAGGAATCCGCCGAGAAACACCTCCAGGCCCTGGCCCTCCTCGCCGAGCCGGTGGTCCACGGGCACAGGGGTGCGGTCGAAGACGAGCGAGGCGTGGTCGGTACCGGTGACGCCCATCGTGTGGGAGGAGTCTTCGGCCCGGACTCCCGGCGCGTCCCGCGGCACCAGCAGGGCGACTGTGCCCTCGTGGCCCGTGGTGCCCGCGACGCGTGCCGCCAGGAGGTAGTAGTCACAGCGCATCCCGAACGTGATCAAGTGCTTGCGGCCCGACAGGTAGTAGGTGTCGCCCTCGCGGACCACCGAGGTGGTGATGTCCGCTCCGGTGCCGTTGTCCGGCTCGGTCAGGGTGAACGCGATCTTGATCTCGCCCAGGACGGCCGGCACGACGAACCGCTTGCGCTGTTCGTCGGAGGCGTGACCGTCCATCGACCGCCAGATGCCGTTGACGACGTGCACGATCATGCGCAGGGAACCGTGGGAGCGGGAGAAGATCTCCATCAGCTCCATCCACTGGGTGAACCCGAGGCCCTGGCCGCCGTACTCCACCGGGGCGGCCAGCCGCAGGAACCCGAGCTCGTTGAGCTCGGTCCACACCGACTCGGGGACCTCCCCGGTCTCCTCGATGTGTTCTGCCCAACGCTCGCCCGGGCCTTCCACCCACCGCTCGACCACGTCACGGACTTTTCCGAACTGCTGCTGGTCCATCATCTGTCGCACTCCGTCTTCTCCTGTCACTGCACGGTATGGGGGCGCAGGTGGCGTGCCCTGGCCCGCAGTTCGAACTTCTGGACCTTGCCGATCGGGTTACGTGGGAGATCCGGGACGAGCTGGAGCCGTTCCGGCCAGTACTGCTTGGCTGCCTGATGTCCGTCCAGGTAGTGGCACATCTCCTCGAAGCCGAGCAGCGCGCCGTCCTTGAGCACGACGAACGCGCAGGCACGCTCGCCGAGACGCTCGTCGGGCATGGCCACGATGGCCACGTCGTCGACGGCGGGGTGACCGAACAGCAGCTGCTCCATCTCGCCGACCGGGATCTTCTCGCCGCCGCGGTTGATCACGTCCTTGACCCGGCCGGTGATACGGACATAGCCCGACTCGTCGAGCACCGCGAGGTCGCCGGTGCGGAACCAGCCGTCCGGAGTGAAGGCCTCGGCGGTCAGGTCGGGGCGGTCGAGATAGCCCTCGAAGGTCGTCTGCGAAAGGATCTCGAAGTTGCCCTCGGCGCCCGGTGCCAGCACCTCGCCCCGGTCGTCGGTGACCCGCAGCCGTACGCCGTACAGGACGCGCCCGTCGGTGCCCCAGCGCCGCTCCGGTGCGTCGGTCGGTGTGGACAGCGCGGCGAGGCAGGTTTCGGTGGTGCCGAAGGCGCCGCACACCTTCGTGCCCAACACCCCGCTCGCGTGCTCGGCCAGCGAGCGGGGCACGGTGGCGCCGGTGGCCACGAAGATCCGCAGGTGCCGGGGTGCCTCGCCGATCTCCTCGACCGCTTTCACCAGGTCGGCCAGGAACGGCGTGGCGGCCTGCACGAACGTCGCCCGGTGCGTGTTCAGCGAGGTGAGGGCGCGCCGCGCGTCCCACTCGGACTGCAGGATCTGGGGCACGCCCAGCACGGTCGCCAGTGTCATTCCGTACAGGAACCCGGTCTGGTGGGAGAGCGGAGAAGGCACCCAGACGGCGTCCTCGGGACCGAGGCCGAGATGCCGGATCTCCATCGAGACGGCCCGGACCAGGTTCGAGGACGGCTGCATGACCCCCTTGGGCTCGCCGGTGGTGCCCGAGGTGAACAGCAGCTGCGCCGTCGTCGCGGCCGTCGGGTGGATCGCGTCGAGGACCGTCCGGTCGACCGTCGTCGCCTTCAGGGCGGTCTCCCAGTCGTGCAGGCGGACGCCGTCCGGGGGCAGCTGGGGCAGTCGGCTGCTGCCGCCCGACCGGGCCAGCACCACGACATGCTCCAGCTTTGCCGTGTCCGGGCCACCGGTGGCGGCGAGGGCGAGTGCCTCCTCCGCGGGGCGCCGGGACCGGTACTCGTCCATGACGACCAGGACGCGGGCCAGCGAGCGGCGCAGGACGAAGCCGAGTTCGCGTTCCCGGAAGAACGGGATGACCGGGCAGCAGACGGCACCGATCCGCAGCGCCGCCAGCGACAGCACCACGCACTCCAGGCGGTTGGGCAGCTGGTACGCCACGTTCTCGCCCGGCTGCACGCCGAGTTCGAGCAGCAGCGCGGCGGCCTTGTCCACCTGGCCGGCCAGGTCGCTCCAGGTGACGACGGAATCGCCCTCCGGGCGTACGTCCACGACGGCGGTGTCACCGGGGCGGGACGCGGCGTGCCGGGCCAGCCACTCCGGCAGGGTGACCTCGCAGGCGTAGTCCGGGTCCGCGGCGGGCCGGACGGGTTTGCGGGCACGGCTCCTGGCGGAGCGTCCGGGGCCCTTCTCCACGGACGTCGGCACGCCGACGGCGTTCATCATGTCGAGGAAGCCCGGATACGAGATGCGGTAGGCGTTGGGGTACGACAGCGTGGAGTGGCCCCGGGCGCGCGAGGAGGCGACGGCCAGCGACATCAGCACCCGGTGGTCGTTGTACGACGACAGCTCCGCGCCGACCAGAGAGTCCACCCCGGTCACCCGCAGCGTGTCGTCCGCCAACTCCATTTCGGCGCCCATGGAGTTGAGCTGGAGCATCGAGCCGGCCCGGTCGGACTCCTTCAGCCGGGTGTGCGCGACGTTGCGGAACACCGACTCGCCGTGCGCGAAGGTGGCGAGGGTGGAGAGGACGGGAAGCATGTCCGGCACGTCACGGCAGTCGACGTCGACGGCCTTCAGGAGAGGGGCGTCCTGCTGGATCCGGACACCGCCGGCCACCGGGTCCAGTTCCATGGGGACGCCCATCGAGCGTGCTATGTCGATGAAGTGGAACTCGGGGTGGTCGGCGGGCCCACCGGTCAGGCTCGGGATGCCGCGCAGGAGTACGTCACAAGGGTGCAGCGCGGCGGTGGCGATGCCGAAGGCCGCGGAACCGATGTCGGGGGGCAACGTCAGCTCGGTGGGCCGCACGCTCTGGTGCGGCGCCACATCGAAGCGCCGCCAGTCGGGGGCCACAGTCACTTCCAGGCCGAACTGCCGCATCATCGCGACGGTCAGCTCCAGATAGGTGCGTTCGTTGAGCGCGCCCGTCACGGTGACGGTGGTGGGGCCGGTGGCGAACGGCGCGAGCAGCAGCAGTCCGGATATCCACTGGGACAAGGTGCCCGGAATGGTCACCTCGCCGCCCGTGGGCCGATGGCTGAGGACGTGAATGGGCGGGCAGTCATTCGCCGACTCCAGGCGTACGCCCATCCTTTCCAGTGCGTGCAGCAGCGGGCCCACGGGACGATTCCGAAAGTATTTCTGCCCGGTGATCGTGACCGCGCGGTTCGACAGGGACGCGAGCCCGGTCATGAAATAGAGGGTGGTGCCCGAGCTGCCGGCCGAGACGGTGTCCTGGACCGGCCGGTAGTGGCCGCCGAGCCCCCGCACCACGAAGGTGTCGCCCTCGCGGACGATCTGTACGCCGAGGTCACGCAGCAGCCGAACGGTGTACTCGATGTGCCGGGCGTCGGACAGGCCATGGATCCGGCTCACTCCGTCCGCGAGCGAGGCGAGGATCAGCGCACGGTGTGCATGATATTTGGAGTTCGGTACGAGGATTTCGCTGGAAATCCGGTGCTGAATTCCCTTGACGAGAAGATGCATGGGATCTGTTCACTCCTAGACATTTCGCAAATCCTCTTGATGAATGTTCTCCAGTATCAGATCGATTCACATCCCCTAACGCCCCCTAACGCAGCGGGAGTTGGCCCGCCATGTGTGGGACCGGGGAACTAGTCGAAATGCTCCTCGACGAATGCGAGCAGTTCTTCGGCGGTCGCCGATTCGATGGCGTCCGTGGCCGGGTCCGACAGCCGGCTCTCGGGCGGGGTCGTCGTACGGTCGAGTCGGGCGAGCAGGGCGTCGAGCCGGGAGCCGAACCGTGCGCGGGCGCCCTGGCTGTGCGCGGCGTCCAGCAGGGTGTTCTCCAGCCAGTCGAGCTTCTCCAGGATCTCGTGGGTGAGGGCGTCCCGGTCGGGTTCGAATCGGGCGCAGAGGAAGTCGGCGACCTCGGCGGGACTCGGGTGGTCGAAGACGAGGGTGGTCGGCAGCGCGAGGCCGCTGACCACGCCGAGCCGGGTGCGCAGTTCGACGGCCATGAGGGAGTCGAACCCCATGTCGGTGAAGGCGCGGTCCACGGCGACGGCCTGCGACGTGGCATGGCCCAGCACCCCCGCGACCTCCGCGCGCACCAGATCCAGTACCGCGCCGCGCCGCGCCTCGGCATCCAGGGCCGCGAGGCGCTCGGCCAGTTCCGTCCGGGCGGGGGCCTCATCGGCAGCGGCGGCGGGCTCCGTCAGGTGCCCGAGCAGCGGGCTGGGCCGGTTGCTGGCGAAGACGCGGGCGAAGCCGTCCCAGTCGACATCGACGACGGTGACCGTGGTGTCGTCGTGCTCCAGGGCCTGAGCCAGGGCGGCGGTGGCACCTTCGGGGGAGAGGGCGCGGACTCCGCGGCGCAGCATCTCCTCCTGGAAGCGGTCGTCCGCCATGCCGCCCCCGCTCCAGGGTCCCCAGGCGACGGCCGTGCCGGCGGCGCCGCGGGCCCGACGCCGCTCGACCAGTGCGTCCAGGTGAGCGTTGGCGGCGGCGTACGGGCCGTTGCCCGCGCTGCCCCAGGTGCCGGCGATGGAGGAGTAGACGACGAACGCCGCCAGGTCGTCCCCCAGCACGTCGTCGAGGATTTCCGCGGCGGTGACCTTCGCGTCGGTCACCGCCGAGAAGTCGTCCCCGACGAGTTCCGTCAACGGCTGTTCGGCGGCGACACCCGCCGCGTGGACCACCGCGCGGACCGGGGTGCCCTCAGCGGCGAGGCCCTCGGCCAGCCGGCCGACGGCGTCGCGGTCGGTCACGTCACAGGCCGTCAGGTCGACCGTCGCGCCGAGCGCTTCCAGTTCGGCGCGCAGTGCCTCGGCGCCGGGAGCGGCGGGACCGCGACGGCTGACGAGGACCAGCCGGGATGCACCCCGCGAGGCAAGCATGCGGGCGGTGTGCGCACCGAGCGCTCCGGTACCGCCGGTGATCAGAACCGCCCCGTCCGTCCACCGGTACGCACCGGATGTGTGGGCGTCGGCTCCCGGGGCGTCGTGCGTGTCGGCAGGGGTGAGGCGACGCGCACGAACGCCGTCCCCGCGCAGTGCCACCTGGTCCTCCCCGGCGGTCCCGGAGAGGACGGCGGCCAAGCCGGCCGGCTCCCCTTCGGCGGGGAGATCGATCAGACCGCCCCACAGCGCCGGGTGTTCGAGGGCGGCGACGCGACCGAGGCCCCAGACCTGGGCGTGCCAGGGGTCCGGTGCGGTGTCCGCCGGCCCGGTGCGTACGGCGCCCCGCGTCAGCGTCCACAGACGGGTCG
The DNA here is from genome assembly GCF_900221035.1 of Streptomyces sp. 2323.1. Classification (NCBI taxonomy): domain Bacteria; kingdom Bacillati; phylum Actinomycetota; class Actinomycetes; order Kitasatosporales; family Streptomycetaceae; genus Streptomyces; species Streptomyces sp. 2323.1. The sequence continues at coordinate 8,108,282 of NZ_LT907981.1, forward strand.
AGATGTCCGCGTCGTGCAGAGCCTGCAGGAGCACCAGGGTGGCCAGGGCCCCGGCCGCGACGCCGCGGTGCCTGGTGTGCTCACCGCCGGACTCCGCCAGCAGGGACACCGTCCCCGCCACCGTGCCGTCGGCGGCCGCGGCAAGTTCCTTCGCCAACGTCGCGCGGTCCGCGCGGTGCGGATCGATGGTGAGGACCCGGGGGTTCGCACCTGCGGCGGCGAGCGCCCGCCGCACGGCGTCGGCCGTCGTGGTGTCGGCGGCATCCCTGGGTACGACGATCCACCACGTGCCGCCGAGCGCCACGGCCGTGTCGTCCGTGGGCAGCCGGTCCCAGGCGACGCGGTAGCGCCAGCCCGCGGCCCGGGCGAGCGTGGTGCTGGTGCGGTGCCAGTCGTGCAGCACCGGCAACGCAGCCCGCAGGGACGTCTCCGCGTCGAGACCGAGGGTGCGGGTCAGGCCGTCGAGGTCCTGGTTTTCGACCACCTGCCAGAAGCGTGCCTGCGTCGGGTCGCCCGCGGAGCCGCTGCCTCGGCCCGCCGCCGGGCCCTCGTCCAGCCAGTAGCGCTCGTGCTGGAAGGCGTACGTGGGGAGCCGGACCTGCCGGCCCGCCCCGAGCGCCGCCGTCCAGTCGACGGATACGCCGTGGGCGTGCGCGGAGGCCAGCGTCGTGACCACGGTACGTACCTCCGGGTGATCGCGTCGCGCGGAGGGGAGGACCGGCTTGTCCGTCCCTGCCAGGGGCGCCAGCGCGGCGTCCGGGCCGAGTTCGACGAGCACGTCGGCGCCGTCCAGGGCGCCGAGGGCGTCGGCGAAGCGGACGGTGTGGCGGGCGTGGTCGAGCCAGTATCCGGCGGACGCGAAGGGGTGCGAGCTGTCGGCCGAGGGGCTGATGGGGAGGGTCGGATCGTGGAAGGTCAGCTCGTCGAGGAGGGCTGCGAAGTCGTCGAGCATCGGGTCCATGAGCGGTGAGTGGAAGGCGTGGCTGACCCGCAGCCGGGTGGTGCGGCGGCCCTGTTCACGCCACTGGTCGGCGATCCGCAGCACGTCGGCCTCCGTCCCGGAGACGACGACGGCTTCGGGGCCGTTCACGGCGGCGATCGCCACGTCGGGCACGTCCGCGAGGCTCGCGGCCACCTCGTCCTCGCTCGCGGCGATCGCGACCATGGCTCCGCCCTCCGGCAACGCCTGCATCAACCGGCCCCGCGCCACCGCCATCCGCGCTGCGTCCGCCAACGACAGGGCCCCCGACACACACGCGGCGGCGATCTCGCCCACCGAATGCCCCACCAGTACGGTGAACTCCACGCCCCACGACTGCCACAACCGTGCCATCGCCACCTCGAACGCGAACAACGCCGGCTGCGCGAACTCCGTCCGCTCCAGCACCTCCGCGGGCCCCGACCACATCACCTCCCGCAACGACCGCCCCAACAACGGATCCACCACCGCGCACACCTCGTCCAGCACGGCGGCGAACACCGGGAAACGCCCCGCCAGTTCACGCCCCATCCCCGGTCGCTGCGCACCCTGACCGGAGAAGAGGCCCGCCACCCGCCCGGGGCCGGCCGTGCCGATGGACACCGCCCGGCTCGGCGTCGTCGCGGCCGGGTCCGCGAGTGTGGCGAGGGCGTCGAGCAGTTCCTGCCGGTCCTCGGCCACCAGGACCGCCCGATGGTCGTGAAGGGACCGGGTGGTGACCAACGACCGGGCCACATCGGCCGGTTCGAGCCCCGGGTGGTCGAGCAGGTGGGAGTGCAGGGCGCGGGCCTGTGCCGGCAGGCCGGCCGCACTGCGGGCGGTGAGCACGTACGGCAGCGGGGTCCGGGCCGTGGGGGAGTCCGACGTGTCCATGGGAGTGCCGCTCCCCGCGGACGTGCCGTGCACAGGTGCTTCCGCGGCGGGCTCGCCGTCGAGGGGATCGCCCTCCGCCAGCACGACGTGCGCGTTCGTGCCGCTGATACCGAACGACGACACGCCGGCCAAGCGCGGCCGGTCGCCCCGGGGCCAGGGGCGTTCCTCGGTGAGGAGTCGCACGGCCTGCGACGACCAGTCCACCTCGGGTGACGGCGTGTCGGCGTGCAGCGTGCGGGGCAGCAGTTCGTGCCGCAGCGCCTGCACCATCTTGATCACACCGCCGACTCCGGCCGCCGCCTGTGCGTGGCCGATGTTCGACTTCAGTGACCCGAGGTACAGCGGCCGCTCCGGCTCGCGCTCCCGGCCGTAGGTCGCGATCAGGGCCTGGGCCTCGATCGGATCGCCCAGCCGGGTGCCGGTGCCGTGCGCCTCGACGGCGTCGACCTCGGTGGCTGCGATGCCCGCCTGCGCGAGCGCGGCCGCGACGACGCGTTGCTGCGCGGGACCGCTCGGGGCGGTCAGGCCGTTGGACGCGCCGTCCTGGTTGACGGCGGAGCCATGGACCACGGCGAGGACCTCGTGTCCCAGCCGACGCGCGTCGGACAGCCGTTCCACGGCGAGCAGGCCGACGCCCTCCGACCAGCCGGTGCCGTCCGCGTCGGCGGAGAACGACTTGCACCGGCCGTCCACGGCCAGCCCGCCCTGGCGGCTGAACTCGACGAAGATGTGCGGTGACGCCATCACCGTGGCTCCGCCCGCCAGCGCGAGATCACACTCGCCCCGGCGCAGCGCCTGGCAGGCGAGGTGCAGGGCGACCAGCGAGGACGAGCAGGCGGTGTCGAGCGTGACCGCCGGGCCCTGCAGCCCGAGCAGGTAGGAGATACGCCCCGACATGACGCTGTTGCTGTTGGCTATGCCGATGATCCCCTCAAGGCTCTCCGGCGTGCTGCTCAGACGCGACAAGTAGTCGTTGTACATGGTGCCGACGAACACACCGGTACGGCTGTCGCGCAGTGTCCCGGGAGCGATCCCCGCATGCTCCACGGCTGCCCAGGACGCCTCCAGCAGCAGCCGCTGTTGCGGGTCCATGGCCAGCGCCTCACGGGGCGAGATACCGAAGAACTCCGCGTCGAATCCGGCGGGGTCGTCGAGGAATCCACCTTGAGTGGTGTACGTGGTACCGGCCCGGGAGCGCTCCGGGTGGTAGAGGCCCGACAGGTCCCATCCCCGGTCGGTGGGGAAGTCGGTGACGGCGTCCCGGCCCTGCGCGACGAGTTGCCACAAATCCTCGGGAGAGGCGACGGCGCCCGGGTAGCGGCAGGCCATCCCGACGATGGCGATGGGTTCGTCGGCGACGGCCGTCCTGGGTGTGGCGGGCTGCCGGGGCCGTGGCGACGGCTCGGTGGCGAGCTCGCTCTCCAGGTGCCGGGCGAGTGCGCCGGCGGTCGGATGGTCGAAGACCAGCGTCGCGGGCAGACGGACTCCGGTCACGGCCGAGAGCCGGTTGCGCAGTTGCACGGACATGAGGGAGTCGAAACCGAACTCACCCAGCGGGCGCTCCGCGTCGACCGCGCTCATGTCGTGGTGCCCGACGGCCGAGGCGATCTCGGCCCGTACGAGGTCGGACAAGGCCTTGCCGCGGTCCGCGGCCGGGAGGGTGGCCAGCCTCTCGGCCGTCGGTCCGGGCGCGGCCGTCGCGGCGGACGCCGTCGTGCGGGGCGTGGGACGGAGAGCGGTGAAGAGCGGGGCGGGACGGGTGGCGGTGAACACCGGCAGGAAACGCGGCCACGCCACGTCGGCCAGAACCCGGTTCTCGCCGAGGGACACCGCCGTCGACAGCGCCGCCACGGCGTCGTCGACCGGGAGCGGGACGAGGCCCTGGCGTCGCAGCCGTCGCTCCAGGTCGGCGTCGACCATGCCGCCGCCCGACCATGGGCCCCAGGCGAGCGCCGTGCCGGCCAGACCGCGTGCCCGGCGCCTGGCGGCCAGCGCGTCCAGCACGGCGTTGCCCGCCCCGTACGCGCTCTGCCCCGAACCTCCCCAGATACCGGAGACGGAGGAGAAGACGACGAAGGCGTCCAAGTCGGCTTCGCCGAGCACCTCGTCGAGGACCCGGGCACCGCCCGCCTTGCCCTCCAGGACGGCGTGGAACCGGTCGGGGGTGGTCTCCAGCAGCGGTGTCTCGTCGGCGACGCCCGCCGCGTGGAACACCGCGCGGACGGGGGTGCCCGTGTCCGCCGCCTCACGCACCAGCCCGGCCATGGCGGACCGGTCGGCGACATCGGCCGCGACGATCCGTACCGGGGTGCCGGTGGCGGCCAGCTCGGCCAGCAGTTCCTGCGCGCCGGGCGCCTCGGGACCCCGGCGGGAGACGAGCAGCAGCGAGCAGCCGCCGAGCCCCGCGACCCAGCGCGCGACATGACCGCCCAGCGCCCCGGTGCCCCCGGTGATCACCACTGTGCCGGACGGCGTCCAGTCGGCGGGCGGTTGCGTCGGCCGGTCCGGCTTGATCAGGCGGCGTACGGACACCCCGTCAGCCCTGAGGCGGATCTGGTCCTCGCCGGTTTCCGCGCGGAGCAGGCCGGCCAGGCAGTCGAGCTGGGGCCGTACGCCGGCCGGCGGCAGATCGACCAGGCCGCCCCAGCGGTCCGGGAGTTCCAGGGCCGCCGCCCGGCCCGCGCCCCACACGGCGGCCGTGTCGAGCGCGTCCTCGGACTCATGGGTCAGGCACCACACCGGGGCGTCCACACCGGCGTCGGTGAGCGCCTGCAGCGCGGTGACGAGGATGTCCGGGTGGGCGGCGAAGAGCAGCACACCGTCCGGGTCGGTGGCGGTGTGTGTGGCGTCGGTCAGCCGTGCCGCGAGAGCGGGGCGGTCCAAGGTGGCATCGAGATCGACGGCGAGCGTGTGCTCGGCCAGGTCCCGGGTCCAGGAGACGTCCGTCGCCGGTGGCGCGAGGACGATCCAGGTGCCGGGGAGCCGGTCGGCACGCGGTGGGTCGGGCAGGAGCTGCCAGGTGACCTCGTAACCGAGGCGATGGAGCTGTTCGTCCGCCTGTGCCGTCAGCCGGGCGGTGTCAGCCGCCCGCAGCACCAGTTCCCCGACAGTGAGGACCGGGTCCCCGGTGCTGGTGGCCGCGTCCAGGCGAATGGTCTCGGAGCCGGTCCTCAGACGTACGCGCAGTTCGGCGGCGCCGGGGGAGTGCACGGTGGCCCGGCCGAAGGCGAATGGCAGCCGGACCTGCTGACCGGAGCCGGCGGCGGCTGCCAGCGGGTGCAGGGCGGCGTCCAACAGCGCGGGGTGGCAGCCGTACCGGCCGTCGTGGGCCCGCTCGGGGAGGACGACCTCGGCGTACAGCTCGTCGCCGGACCGCCACAGTGCCCGCAGACCGCGGAAGACCGGGCCGTAGCCGTAGCCACGGGCGGCGAGGGTGTCGTAGAGCTCCTCGACCGGCAGCTCCTCGGCGCCCTGCGGCGGCCACTGTCCCGTGGCCCACTCGGCGTCGGTGGGCGGGTCCCCCTGAGGGGAGGGCTCGGAGGGCTCTTCCACGAGCCTTCCGGTGGCGTACTCCACCCAGTCGCCGTCGCCGCTCCGGCCCCGGACGACCAGCGCGCGCTCCGGCTCGCCCGGCGGTTCGACCCAGACCTGGATGTCGGTGCCGGGGGCGGGCAGCACGAGCGGGGTCTGGACGACGAGGTCGGCGACCTGCCGCGACCCCACCTGCCGGGCGGCCCGCAGGGCGAGTTCCAGGAAGCCGGTACCGGGGAAGAGCACGGCACCGGAGACCGCGTGGTCGGCGAGCCAGGGGTCCCGGTCGGGCGAGATCCTGCCGCTGAGCACCACGCCGCCCTGGCCCGGCAGTTCCACGATGCCGGACAGCAGGGGGTGGTCCAGCGCGTCGGCACCGGCAGCCGTGAGGGCGGGGGGCGCGAGCCAGTAGCGTCGGTGCTGGAAGGGGTAGGGGGGCAGGTCGGCACGGGCAGCGGCCGGGAAGAGAGCCGTCCAGTCGACCTCGACGCCGTGCGCATGGGCCTCGCCGAGCGCGGTCAGCAGCATCAGGGTCTCGCTCTGCTCACGGCGGCAACTCGGCAGAACCGGACGACCGGTGTCGATCAGCGGTGCCAGGACCGCGTCGGGGCCGATCTCGACGACGACGTCCGCCTCCGCAAGGCGCGCGGCGGCGTCATGGAACCGCACCGCCCGACGGGCGTGGTCGACCCAGTAGGCCGCGGTGGCGAACGGATGCGCGGTCTCGGCCGACGCCATCACCGGCAGCGTCGGCTCCCTCCGGTCCAGCTCGTCGGCCACCACCCGGAACTCGTCCAGAACCGGATCCATCAACGGCGAGTGGAACGCGTGGCTGACCCGTAGCCGGCTCGTGCGCCGACCACGCTCGCGCCATATCCCGGCGACCCGCTCAACCTCCTCACGGGCACCGGAGACCACCACCGCCTCAGGGCCGTTGACCGCGGCGATGCCCACGAGCGCCGGATCCCCCAGCGTCGCGGCGACCTCCTCCTCGCCGGCGGCGACCGCCAGCATCGCTCCGCCCTCCGGCAACCGCTGCATCAGCCGGCCGCGCACCACGGCCAACCGGGCCGCGTCGTCCAGGGACAGTGCCCCGGACACCACCGCGGCGGCGATCTCCCCCACGGAGTGCCCCGCGAGCACGGAGAACTCCACGCCCCACGACTGCCACAACCGGGCCAACGCCACCTCGAACGCGAACAACGCCGGCTGCGCGAACTCCGTCCGCTCCAACTGCTCCGCGGGCCCCGACCACATCACCTCCCGCAACGACCGCCCCAACAACGGATCCACCACCGCGCACACCTCGTCCAGCGCACCGGCGAACACCGGGAATTCCGCAGCCAGTTGACGGCCCATCCCGACGTGCTGAGCGCCTTGGCCGGAGAACACGGCCGCCACCCGGCCGCCGCCGGCGGCCACCGGAGTGACGCTGCCGAGCCCGGCCAGCACGGCGTCGCGGTCACCCGTGACCGACGCACGATGCTCGAACGCCGTCCGGTGCACGGCCGCCTCCCGCGCCGCCCGCGCGAGGGACAGCTCCGGCCGGGCCGCCAGGTGCTCCCGCAGCGCCGCCGCCTGTGCGCGCACGGCCCCCGGTGTCCTGCCCGACAGCACCAGCGGCACCGATGTCTCCGCCCACGGGGCCGAGGGCTCCGCCTCGTGCTCTTCGGCGGGCTCGGGGACGAACTCCTCCACGATCAGATGCGCGTTCGTGCCGCTCATTCCGAAGGAGGACACACCGGCCCGACGCGGGCGGTCCTCGACGGGCTCCCACGCCCGCTCTTGCGCCAGCAGCGCGACCGTCCCCGCGGACCAGTCGACCTCCGTCGACGGACGCTCCGCGTACAGGCTCCGTGGCAGTACGCCGTGCCGCAGCGCCTGCACCATCTTGATCACGCCACCGACGCCCGCGGCCGCCTGGGTGTGCCCGATGTTGGACTTCAACGAACCGAGCCACAGCGGCCGTTGTGCCGAACGCCCCCGGCCGTACGTCGCCATCAAGGCCTGTGCCTCGATGGGATCGCCCAGCCGCGTTCCCGTCCCGTGCGCCTCCACCACGTCGATCTCGTCCGCGCTCAGACGCGCATTGCGCAGCGCCGAGTCGATGACGCGCTCCTGAGCGGGACCACTCGGCGCCGTCATCCCGTTCGAGGCACCGTCCTGGTTGACCGCGCTGCCCCGCACCACCGCCAGGACCTCGTGCCCCAGCCGCCGCGCGTCCGACAACCGCTCCACGGCCAGCACGCCCACACCCTCGGACCAGCCGGTTCCGTCCCCGTCGTCGGCGAAGGAGTGGCAACGGCCGTCGGTGGACAGCACCCGCTGACGGCTGTACTCGACGAAGAAGGTGGGGCCGCTCATGATCGCAACGCCGCCGGCCAGCGCCAGATCGCACTCGCCCGCGCGGAGCGACTGACATGCCAGGTGCAGGGAGACGAGCGAGGAGGAGCATGCGGTGTCGACGGTGACGGCGGGCCCCTCCAGGCCGAAGTGGTAGGCGACCCTGCCGACGGCCATGCTGCCCGCGCTGCCCATGTGGACGTAGCCCTCGAACCCGTCGGGGGCTTTGGTGAATCGGCTGCCGTAGTCGTGGTGCATCACACCTGTGAACACGCCCGTGCGGCTGCCACGCAGGGTGGCGGGGCGGATGCCCGCGCTCTCCAGCGCCTCCCAGGACGTCTCCAGCAGCAGCCGCTGCTGCGGGTCCATGGCCAGCGCTTCTCGTGGGCTGAGGCCGAAGAAGTCGGCGTCGAAGAGGTCGATGTCGGTGAGGAAGCCGCCTTCGCGGGTGTACGACTTCCCGAGGGCGTCCGGGTCTGGGTCGTAGAGGCCGGCCACGTCCCAGCCGCGGTCCTGCGGGAAGCCGCCGATGGCGTCGCGTCCCTCCACGACGAGCCGCCACAGGTCATCGGCGCCGTGCACCCCGTCCGGGTACCGGCAACCGATGCCCACGATCGCGATCGGCTCGTGGTTCTTCGTCTCGGCGTCCCGCAGCCGCAATCGGGTCTTCTGCAGATCGGTGGTGACCTTGCGCAGGTATGCGACGAGCTGGCTGTCGTCCGTTGTCATGAGCTAGCACCTATCGGCTTCGCGGCTGTCCGCCCGGAACAGGGCGCGACGGGAACAGGAGGGGTGGCAGAGGACCGGTGGCGGCTCCGCCCGGGGCCGGCGGGGCCGGGGGGCCGCCCGGCGTCAGACGTCCCCCAACTCGGTGTCGATGAACTGCATCAGCTCGGCGGCGCTTGCCGAGGCGAGCCCGTCCGTCTCGGCGACCGGCCTGGCGTCGAGTGCGGCCAGCTGGTCCAGCAGCTCGGTGAGACGGCCGGCCAGGGCCTTGCGGGTGGCGGCGTCGGTGAGCGGGGACAGGACCCTGCTGTGGATGTCCTCGACCACCTCCAGCAGCGGCTTCTCGGCCGGTGCGGCGCCGGCCGCGCCGAGGTCGAGGTGCCCCAGAAGGTGCCGGGCCAGCGCGTTCGGCGTCGGATGGTCGAAGACCAGCGTGGCGGGCAGCTTGACGCCGATGAGACCGGCGAACCTGTTGCGCAGTTCCACGGACATCAGGGAGTCGAACCCGATCTCCTTGAGCGCACGGTCGGGACTGACCCGCTCGGGCCCCGACTCTCCGATGAGCGCCGCCACATGGGTCTGCACGACCTCGGTCAGGGCGGGGAGCCGTTCGGCGTCCGGCAGCGCGGCGAGCCGCTGCGTGAGGCTCTGCGTCTCGCCCTCGGCCCGCCCGCCGTCCGAGTGTGCCAGGGGCTCAGGGGCGGCCTTCTCCTCGAACGAGCCGAGCAGCGGACTGGGCCGGGACACGGTGAACGCGGGCAGGAAGCGCGACCAGGTGATGTCGGCCACCACCGGGTCCCCCGTGCTGTCGGCCATGAGGCTCTGCTCCATGGCCCGGAGGGCGGCCGGCACCAGGAGAGGGGCCAGACCACGCTTGCGCAGCTCCCGTTCCTCGTGCTCCGTCAGCATGCCGCCGCCCGCCCACGGCCCCCAGGCGACGGAGACCGCGCGCTGGCCCTGCTCGCGCCGACGCCGGGCGAGCGCATCGAGGCAGGCGTTGCCCGCGGCGTACCCGGCCTGGCCCGCGGCGCCCCAGACCCCGGAGATGGAGGAGAACAGGACGAAGTCGTCGAGGTCCGGCAGCAGTTCGTCGAGCAGCAGGGCACCTTCGACCTTGGCCGCCATCTGGGCCGCCAGCTCCTCGGCCCCGGTCTCCGCGATCCGCACGTCCCGGACCACGCCCGCGGCATGGACCACGGTGCGTACGGGGGCCCCCTCCGCTGCCAGGGCGGCAATCAGGCCGCTCATCGCGGCACGATCCGTCACATCGACGGCGACGGCCTCCGCCGTGGCGCCGAACGCGGAGATGTCCTCCAGCAGTTCGGTGGCGCCGGGGGCCGCCGGACCCTGACGGGAGAGGAGGAGGATACGGTCGGCGCTGCCCTGCTCGGCGATCCGGCGGGCGACGTGCCCGCCGAGACCGCCGGTCCCGCCGGTGATCAGCACGGTGCCCTTGGGCGTCCAGGTACCGGTCTGCGGCGCCGACGCGGGCACGAGCCTACGAGCCCACAGCTGTCCGTCGCGAACGGCGAGTTGGTCCTCGGCGCCATGGTCGTCGGCGCCGTCGCTGGTGAGGATCCCGGCGAGCGCCCGCCGGGTGGCATCGTCGATCCGCTCGGGCAGATCCACCAGTCCGCCCCACCGGTCGGGCAGTTCCAGTGCGACGACCCGGCCGAGCCCCCAGACACCCGCCGCCCGCACGTCGGCGGCGGGGTCGTCGGCCGTCCCCACTCCGACGGCACCGTTCGTGACGCACCAGACCGGGCCGGTCGGCTGCCCGGCGACCTCGTGCAGGGCGGCGAGCAGATCCTCCGCGGCTCCGGCGCCGACCAGCACCCCGTCCGGCGCGGTCGAGCGGTCCCAGGAAGCGGCGGTGAGCGGGTCGTCGAAGAGGGCGCCGAGCGCCGGGGGCACCTCGCCGAGCAGGAGCCAGTTCCCGGGCACCCGGTCGGCCGTGGCGGCCCGCCCCAGTTGCCGCCACGTCACGGAAAACCACCCGGTGCGGCCGGTCGCCCCCGCCGTCTCCAGCTGTGCGCGCTCGATGGAGCGCAAGATGAGGCCCTCCATGGCGAGGACGGGGGACCCGGTGTCGTCCGCGATCCACACGGCGGCGGAGTCGGCGTCCGCCCGGATCCGCACACGCAGCCGCCGGGCATCCGAGGAGAACAGGGACACGCTGTTGAAGGAGAACGGCAGCCGGACCTCGCCGGCCTCGTAGAGGCTGCCGGTGATCGGCAGGGCATGCAGGGCGGCGTCCAGCAGTGCGGGGTGGATACCGAACCCGCGCGGCTGCCTCTCGGGGAGCATGACCTCGGCGAAGAGGTCGCCGGCGCGCTCCCAGAGGGCCTTGGTGCCCCGGAAAGCCGGGCCGTACTCGTAGCCACGGGCCGCGAGCTCCTCGTAGAAGGAGCGGCCGACGAGCTGCCGCGCACCGGCCGGGGGCCAGACCCCGCCGGTCCAGTCGCCGTCGCTGAAGCCTGCGGTGTCGGCGGTCCGCGCCGCGAGGAGACCGGTGGCGTGCAGCGTCCAGTCGCCGCCGGTCTCCCTGGTACGGATCTGCAGTTCACGCTCGGCGTCCTGGCCCGGCCCCACCCACACCTGAAGGTCACGGGGCTTGCCCTCGGCGAACACCATCGGCGCGCGCAGGACGAGTTCGTCGACCGACCCGGCGCCGGCCGCGCGGGCCGCTTCGAGCGCGAGCTCGACGAAGCCCGTGCCGGGCAGCAGCATCGTGCCCATGACGACGTGGTGCGACAGCCACGGATCGCTGCCGGGTGCCAGCCTGCCGGACAGCAGCAGGCCGCCCGCACCCGGCAGATCCGTGCGCGAGGTGAGCATCGGGTGCGGCTGCGGATCCGCGCCCGCGGAGACACGGGCGAGGGTGTCCGACGCGGAGTCCCAGTAGCGCTGCCGCTGGAAGGCGTACGTGGGCAGGTCGGTGCGGGGAGCGGGCGGCAGGAGGGCGGCCCAGTCGACGTCGGCGCCATGGGCGTGGGCCTGGCCCAGCGCGGTGAGGACGGTGTGCGTCTCGGACCGGTCGCGCCGGGTGCTGGCCAGGACGGTGTGACCGGTCTCGATCAGCGGGGCCAGGGCGGCGTCCGGGCCGACCTCGATCAGGATGTCGGCTTCGGTGAGCCGCCCTGTCGCGTCGCCGAACCGTACGGCGTTGCGCGCGTGGTCGACCCAGTAGGCAGCGGTGTCGACGGGGTGGGTGGTGTCGGCGGTGGCACTGATCGGGACGGTCGGCGGACGGAAGCGCAGTTCCTCCACCACCGCGCGGAACTCGTCGAGGACCGGCTCCATGAGCGGTGAGTGGAAGGCGTGGCTCACCCGGAGCTCGGCGACCCGCCGGCCGCGTGCACGCCAGATCTTGCCCACACGTGCCACCTCGTCGCGGGCGCCGGAGACGACGACCGCCTTGGGCCCGTTGACCGCGGCGATTCCGACGAGCGCGGAATCGCCCAGCGTGGCCGCCACCTCGTCCTCGCCCGCGGCGATGGCGAGCATGGCGCCCCCGCCGGGCAGGGACTGCATCAGCCGGCCCCGGGCCACCACCAGCCGCGCCGCGTCCGGCACCGTCAGCACCCCGGCGACGACGGCGGCGGCGATCTCGCCCACCGAGTGGCCGACGACAGCCGTGAACGACACGCCCCAGGACTGCCACAGCCGGGCCAGCGCCACCTCGAACGCGAACAGCGCGGGCTGGGCGAACTCCGTCCGGCCCAGTAGTTCCGGATCGTCAGACCACATCACTTCCCGCAGTCCACGTCCGAGCACCGGGTCGAGGTGGCCGCACACCTCCGTCAAGGCCTGGTCGAACACCGGGAAGTCCGCCGCCAGTTGCCGGCCCATACCCGCGCGCTGCGCGCCCTGGCCGGAGAACACGGCCGCCACCCGGCCGGACCCGGCGAGCACCGGGGAGACGTCGCCGAGACCGGCCCGGACCCCCTCCCGGTCGCCCGTGACCACGGCACGGTGCTCGAACGCCGTACGGCGCGTGGCCAGCTCCCGGGCGACGTGTGCCAGCGGCAGCTCCGGGTGCGACGCGAGGTGCTCCCGCAGTGCCAGCGCGTGCCCGCGCACGGCGTCCGGCGTCTTGCCGGAGAGCACCAGCGGCACCGCCACATCGGCCCAGGGGACGGCGGACTCCGCGCCCTCGGGGGTCCCGGGAGTCTCAGGGGCGAACTCCTCCAGGATGACGTGCGCGTTCGTCCCGCTGATCCCGAAGGCGGAAACACCGGCCCGGCGCGGGCGGCCGTCGCCACGCTCCCACGCGCGCTCCTCGGCCAGCAGCTCGACGGTGTCCGACGACCAGTCCACCTCCTTCGTCGGATTGTCCGCGTACAGGCTGCGCGGCATCACACCGTGCCGCAGCGCCTGCACCATCTTCACCACCCCGGCCACCCCGGCCGCCGCCTGCGCGTGCCCGATGTTCGACTTCAAGGACCCGACGTACAACGGCCGTTCGGCGGGGCGGTCGCTGCCGTACGTCGCGATCAGCGCCTGTGCCTCGATGGGGTCGCCCAGCCGCGTCCCGGTGCCGTGCGCCTCCACCACGTCGATGTCCGCGGCGCGGAGGCCGGCACTGTCCAGCGCGGCCCGGATCACCCGTTGTTGGGCGGGGCCGTTGGGCGCGGTGAGGCCGTTGGAGGCGCCGTCCTGGTTGACGGCGCTGCCCCGGACCACCGCCAGTACGTCATGGCCCAGTCGCCGCGCGTCGGACAGCCGCTCCACCACCAGGACAGCCACGCCCTCGGCCATGCCGAAGCCGTCGGCATCGGCGGAGAACGGTTTGGAACGGCCGTCGGGCGCGAGCGCGCGGAGCCTGCTGAACTCGATGAACAGTCCGGGTTCGGCCATCACCGTCGCCCCGCCGACCAGGGCCAGGTCGCTCTCGCCGCGGCGCAGCGACTGACCCGCCAGGTGCAGCGCCACCAAGGAGGAGGAGCAGGCCGTGTCGAGGGTGAGGGCGGGACCTTCCAGGCCCAGGACGTAGGACAGCCGACCGGAGACCACGCTGGAGGTGGTACCCGTCATCACATAGCCTTCGAGCTCGGGTCGTGCCTGGTGCAGCGGCCTGCCGTACGGCAGGCTCATGACGCCGGTGAACACGCCGGTCCGGCTGCCCCGCAGCGTCGTGGTGTCGATTCCGCCGCGTTCCAGCGCCTCCCACGACGTCTCCAGGAGCAGCCGCTGCTGCGGGTCCATCGCCCGTGCCTCACGCGAGGAGATGCCGAAGAAGGCGGCGTCGAACTCGGCCACGCCGTCGAGCAGGGCGGCTTCGCGCTGGTACGAGGTGCCCGGCTGCGAGGCGTCGGCGTCGTACAGCGCGGTGAGGTCCCAGCCGCGGTCGGCCGGGAAGGCCGCGACCGCGTCCCGCCCTTCGTGCACCAGCTGCCACAACTCGTCCGGGGACCTGACCCCGCCGGGGAACCGGCAGGCCATGCCGACGATGGCGAGCGGCTCGTCGGGGTCGGCCGACGCCGTCGCGGCCGGGGCCGGCGCCGGTGCGTCGCCACCGAGCACCGCGCGCACCAGTTCCTCCGCCAGCGATCGCGGAGTGGGGTGGTCGAACAAGACCGTCACGGGCAGCCGCAGTCCGGTCATCTCGACCAGCCGGTTGCGGACCCGGAGGGCGCCGGCGGAGTCCACCCCCAGCGACCGGAACGCCTCGTCCGCGCCGATGGCCGTCGCCGACGGCTCGATCTGCCCGGACACGGCGTCCGCCACGAGGCGGAGGGCCTTATCGATGCGTTGTGCCGGGGTGCACCCCAGCAGCCGCTCGCGCAGTCCGGTGCCGGGCCCGGTGCCGCCGCTGCCGGCGGTGTCCGCCGTGTCCAGGTCGAGCCGGTAGGGAGGCAGCGTGACGCGGCGGGCGTCGGGCAGGACGGTGCTCCAGTCGGGGGCGACGCCGTGCAGGTGTGCCTCGGCCAGGGCGCGCAGGTAGCGGTCGTGGCCCGCGTCGTCACGACGCATCGTGTCGAGGACGACGACGTCGCGGCCGAGGTGCGCGGCGGTCTCCTCGATCGGCAGGGTGAGCACCGGGTGCGGGCTCATCTCCACGAACACCCGGTGGCCCTGGCCGAGCAGTTCCTCGATGACCTGCTGGAACCGGGCGGGCTCGCGAAGGCTGAGGAACCAGTGCTCGGCATCCAGGCCGCCGGTGTCGAGCGGATCGGTCGTGGTGGACGTGTACACGGGTATCCCGGTGGCGCGCGGCCGAACCGCAGCGGCCTCCTGCACGAGGTACTCGTGGGCGGGCTCCATGCGCCACGAGTGCCCGGCGATCCCGATGGGCAGCAGTGTGGCCCGCACGTCCCGGGCGCGCAGCCGCTCCAACAAGGCCGCCGCGGACTCGGTGGTGCCCGCGACGACCGTGGAGCTGGGGCCGTTGACGACCGCGATGTCCAGGTCCAGATCCCACTCGGCGACCAGTGCGGTGACCTGCTCGGCGGGGAGCGCCACGGCGACCATCTCCCCGTTGCCCTGGAGCCGCGCCAGCGCCTTGCTGACGGCGGCGACCAGCCGCGCGCCGTCCGCCACGGTGAGCGCTCCGGCGGCGGTCACCGCCGCGATCTCGCCGAAACTGTGGCCCACGACCGCGGCGGGCGTGACGCCGTTCGACCGCCACAGCTCCGCGAGCGAGACCATGACGGCGAACAGGGCCGGCTGGATCACCTCGACCCGCTCCAGCGGGACGGCCCCGGAGAGCACGTCGGCGAGCTCGAAGTCCACGAACGGGCGCAACTCCCGTGCGCATTCGGCCAGTTTGTCGCGGAAGACCGGGGCCGTCGCGGCGAGTTCGCGAGCCATCCCCACCCACTGGGCGCCCTGGCCCGGGAAGACGAACACCGCGGACTTTGGTCCACCGCTCCCGGCCCGTACCGCCGCGTCGCCCGCCCGGCCCTCGGCCACCGCCCGAAGAGCTGAGACGACGGCATCCCGGTCGGTCGCGGCGACCATCGCCCGGTGCGGCCAGAGCGTGCGGGCCGTGGCCTGGGTGAAGGCGGCGTCGGCCACGGAGATGTCCGTACGCTCCTGGAGGTGGGTCGCCAGCCGGCCGGCATGGGCGCGCAGACCGGCCTCGGTACGGCCGGACAGCAGCAGCGGGACGGTGCCGGTACCCGTGGCATCCGGGGCACTCGTGCGGTCCCGGGGCCTGAGTGCGCGCAGCTGCGCCGCGCGCTCCTCGGCGTCGTCGGCGAGCGGGCCGTAGTGCTCGGCACCGGCCGTCTCCAGAGCCAGCGCCACCGCCACGCCGCCGGGCCTGTCGCGGACGACGACCAGCGCGGGGCGATCTGCGCGCAGACACGTCTCGGCCGCCGCGAAAATCGGGCCGGAGTCCCGCGGAGCACGCACGCTCACACCGGGGATGTCGCCCCAGTCCGGCTGGTCCTCCTCGTCCGTCCGTGCGAGCAGAACCACCACACGGCTGCGGGCGGACGGAACCACGTGGGCGTCCTCGATCGCGGCCCAGAGCGCCGACGACACCGAAGCGACGCCGAATTCCTCCTGGCGGCCCACACCCACGACGACGACGCGCTGAATTCCTGCTGTCATACCGAACAACCCAAGCAAGAGGGGCCTGGTCGCAACACCCCTATCACCCCCGAATGCCGTGCGCGGGGCTGCGGTTTGCCGATTCGCCGGGTCGGTAATGCGCTGCCAGGAAGTCAGGGGTGCCGCGGAGCGAATTCCAGCGCAGGCTGGAAAACATAGTCGGCAGTACGTGATGTGAGGGGGGCATAGGGGGTTGCCCGGCAACGACGCCGACCGGCAGGTTGTTGACAAGGTCTGACGATACCGCTGCTGGGACGGCGGGGGATAAAAACGAACGGGCCGTCAGCACCGGACGCCGCCGGCCACGTGCCCATTCCACCGTGCGCGGAAGCGAGCGGAATCCTCAACCGCCCGCGACTCCGGCATGCCGATGTCCGGTTTCCGTTGTACCAACGCTATTCCCTTGGCCCAGCGTTCCCTTACGTGTCTTCCAAGCCATTTCGATTTCAGGGAAGGTGTGTGTTCTGATATGCCAGGACCACGGCCGCGTCCAGAACTGCACTCCATTGCCGTGCACGCGGCGAGCCGGTCGGGCGGCGCGCCCACTGCGGAACTCACGCACCTGCTGGCGGCGAACGAGAACCCCTACGATCCGCTGCCCGGTGTCCTGGACGCGGCGATCGCGGCCGCCAGGCGATTCAACCGCTACCCGGATATCGGCTGCGCACGACTGATAGCCGCACTGGCGCACAGGTTTGACCTGCCGCCCACCCGATTCGCAGCCGGCGCGGGGTCGGTGGGCGTGATCCAGTCGCTCATTCAGGCCATGGCCGCCCCAGGGGACGAAGTGATGTACGCCTGGCGGTCATTCGAGGCCTACCCCGTCATCACCAAGGCCATCTGCGGCGCGACCCCGGTCGCGGTTCCGTTGACCGACGAGGGGTACCACGACCTCGACGCCATGGCGGAGCGTGTCACCGCACGGACACGGCTGATTTTCCTCTGCACCCCCAACAACCCCACCGGCAGGACAGTGGGCCGTGACGAATTGGCAGAGTTCCTCGCCCGCGTTCCCGAGGACGTGCTGGTTGTCTTGGACGAGGCGTACGCCGAGTTCGTGTCCGACAAGGACGCGGCGGACGGCACCACCGTATGCCGCGAATACCCCAATGTAGCCGTGGTGCGGACCTTCTCCAAGGCATTCGGCCTGGCCGGATTGCGGATCGGTTTCGCCATTGCCCCGGAAGCCGTCGCAGCGGCGCTGCGCACGATGGCGACCTATGGGGTCAGCCAGATCGGGCAGGAGGCGGCAATCGCTTCCCTGGCCGCAACGGACGACGTCATGAAGCGGGTTGACCTGGTTATCGCCGAGCGGCACCGGATGGAGGGCGCCCTGATCGAGCAGGGCTGGCCGGTCTCACGCTCCCAGGCCAACTTCCTCTGGCTGCCGCTCCGCGAGCGCAGTGCGGAATTCGCCGGCGTCTGTGCCCGTGCCGGTATCGGGGTACGGGTGCTTGCCGAGGACGGGGTCCGTGTCACTGTGGGCGCCCGGGAATCCAACGATCTCTTTCTGGCCACGGCGGCGAATTTCCGGCTGGAGCACGGCCGGCAGCCGTTCCCTGCGTAAGCCAGGTCGAAGACCGGTGAACAACTCCCCGGGGAAGCAGGGTGACGCTCTCTCGCGGGCCCCGGGGAGAAGGAACAGCGACATCACACGCGAAATGCGTGCTCGATGGGCGTCATTCCGGTCGTGGCATGCCACACACCCGTGATTCCCTGCGTCAGCACGGTACGGATCGCCTCGGCGCAGTCGCCGCGGGAGAGTTCGTCGCCGACCGCCGGCACACCGTCGGGCCGGGCCCGCACGGTCCCCAGCGGGGGATCGTCGGTCAGCATGCCAGGGCGCAGCACGCACCAGTCCAGGTCCTGCTCGCGCACCACCTGTTCGGCGGCGCGCTTCTCGGCCAGGTAGGCGTCGAGCTGGTCGCCGAGGGCGGCGCGGTCCCGGGCGCCGGGCAGATGCGCGCTCACCATGACGAACCGGCGGACGCCGCAGTCCTCGGCCGCGGCGCACAACTGAGCCGCCGGCGAGGACACCGCCGCGCCGAGCGAACCCGGACCGGTGCCGGTGCCGGCCGCCAGCACGACGGCGTCCGTGCCGCGGAAGGCCCGCTTCAGTTGCACGTCGAGGTCGGATCCGTCGGTGTCGAGCACGAACGGTTCGATGCGGGCGGCCCGCATGCGCTCGGCGTCGCTGTCCCGCAGGACCAGTCCGACCGGCGTGTCCCCGCCGGCCAGCAGGTAGGACGCGAGCCGGCCGCCGAGACCGGTGGTCACCCCGAGAACGACAACCCGCATCGCGCTCACCCCTGCGCCCCGGCGTCCGCTTCGGACACTTCGGAGCCCTCGGACGCCTCGGACACCTCGGGAGGCTTGGGCCGGGGGAGCGTGCCGGCGATGATTGCGGCCAGGCACGCCATCGCCGCGCCGCAGCCGACGGCCACCGCGGGGCCGACGGTGTCCAGCAGCCACCCGCTCAGCGGCTGGACCAGCGCGACGCCGCCGGTGGTCGCGGCGGCCAGCCAGCCGAACGCCTCCGCGCGGCGGTCCTCCGGCGCGACCTGGCCGACCCGCGAGTTGCTCGCCGCCAGACTTGGCGCGATCGCCGTACCGCCCAGCACCATCACCAGGGCCAGCAGCCAGTACGACGTCGAGTTGGCCATGGGCGGCAGCAGCAACGCCAGTGCCGCCATGCCGACGGCCAACAGCCCGATGCGCAGCGGGACGTTGGAGCGTTTACCCCGGCCGGCGATGACCACCCCGCCGAGCGCCGAACCGACGCTCCACAGCGCGACCAGACCGGCGCCTGCCTCGGCGTGACCGATGTTGCGGCCCCACGCCACCACCGACAGGTTGACCGCGAACAGCGAACCCATCAGGAAGAACGAGACCAGCACGGCCCGGGAGAACGCGGCGTTGCGCAGCAGCGACCGCTGCCGCGCGGGCTTGTCCGCACTACTGCCTGCGGCGGCAGCGGCGGGCCTGGGCGTGGTGTCCAGGCCCGCGCCCTTCATCACCAGGCCGAGCACGACCGCGCCGACCGCGCCGAGGAAGGCGCACACGCCGACGGCGGCGGCGGGGCTGACCAGCGTGACCACGCCGGCGGACAGCACCGGGCCGCCCATCTCGACGATCTCGTTGCCGGTGGCCTCCAGCGTGAAGATGGACTCACGGGTGGCCCCCTCGGCCAGCCGCGGCCACGTCGCCCGGCTGATCTGGGAGATCGGCGGCATGGCCAGGCTGGTGAGGAACGAGATCAGCACTGCGACCGGCCAGGCCCCGCCGGGCAGCACCGCGACCGCCGCGACCAGCAGCACCAGCCCGACGGCGTAGCCGACGCCGGTGACCAGCAGCAGCCGGGCGGCCGAGCCGCGGTCCGCGAGCCGGCCGCGGACCGGACCGGCCACCGCCTGGGCGATGGCCATGCCCCCGGTGACCGCGCCGACGATCGTGTACGAGCCGGTCCAGTCGGCGACGAGGAAAGACAGGGCCACGGGCAGCGCGCTCAGATGGATGCGGGCGATCAGGGACAGCGGGAGCAGGGCGCGCAGCGACGGCACGTCGGCGAACACCCGCAGCGGACGGAACATCGGTGGACTCCAGTCAGACGGTCGGGGCCGTCGCGCTCGGCGCGCTCAACGCACCGAGGACACGCGGTAGATCAGCAGGCCGCTGACGAGGCTGGTGACCCCGGCCAGTGCGAACAGGACCTGGTATCCGCCCAGCGCGCCGATGACCAGGCCGGCCAGCAGCGGCCCCAGGGTCTGCGGTCCGAACAGGCCGATGTTCATGATGCCCAGGTCCCGGGCGCGGTTCTCGGCCGCCGGCAGCACCGCGGTGATGATCGCCTGGTCGACGGCCAGGTAGGCGCCGACGCCGATGCCGAACAGCGACGTCGCCGCCAGCGCGGTGCCCATGCCCGGCGCGATCGCGACGACCGCGCAGCCCAGCGCCTGGCCGATCGCGCCGCAGGCCACGAACGCCCGTCGCCGGCCGAGCCGGTCGGACAGCACCCCGCAGACGTAGACCGAGACCAGCGTCCACCCCAGGTAGACCATGGTCAGCAGCAGAAGCACCTGCTCGGGGTGGGCCACCCGCAGCACGTCGGTGATGAAGTACAGCTGGTAGCTGGTGGCCAGCGCGTTGGCCAGATTCATCAGCACCCGGGTGCCGAAGGTCCAGGCGAACGCGGGGTTGTCCCGAACGCTGGCCACGAACTCGCGGAGGCCGACACCACCGTCGGACCGGGTCGTGGCGGTGTCGCGGTGCTTGAGGACGAACGGCGCGGCCAGCACGAGAACGCCCGCCGCGAGCAGCAAGTAGCGCGGCAGGTCGCCGGGGATCGCGGTCAGGCAGAACAGGCCGAGCACCACGCCGACCGTCTGCGGTCCGAACATCGCGCTGGAGACGGTGCCGCGCTGGGACTCGGGGACCTGGTCGGCGACCAGTGCGGTGAAGCCGACCGTGGCCATGCAGAAGCCGATCGAACACGCCAGCCAGGACAGGCCGATCCCGGTCCAGTCGGATTGCAGGCCGGTGGCGACCAGGCCGCTCGCGAACAGCGTCGCGCCGCCGGCGACCCAGAGCCGCCGGCGGCCGAACCGGGATCGGGTCCGGTCGCACAGCGTGCCGAACAGCGGCAGCGTGAACAGGGCGACGACGCCGCACACGGCGTTGATGACGCCGAAGTCGGCGATCCGGCCGGTCGGGTCGACCCGGGCCAGCTGGTCGGGCAGTGCGAACTGCTGCGGCACCAGGTAGGCCATCCACAGCCCGAGCCATGCCAGGGAGTATCGGCCTATCCAGGCCCGGGACATGGACCTGGCAGGAAGGGTCTTTTCCATCATGGCGGTTGTCCTCGGTCGACTCATCAGGGCCGCGGTCCGGCCGGCGCCCCGGCCACGCAGGAACGCGTACGGCCCGGGAGGGAACATCAACGCGACCGGCAGGGCGCTCGGGTGCGCCCTGCCGAGGAGCGACAGCGGACGAAGCGCGCGGAGGTGCGATGCTTCGGAAACCACCGTCAACAGCCGTGCCTCACCACGTGACGGGAAGCTCCCGGACGCCCTGCACGTCGAACGTGTTGCGGAAGACCAGCTGGTCGAAGGGGACCGCCAGCCGCAGCTCGGGGATCCGGCGGAACAGGGTTCCGTACACCACTTCCAGCTCCATGCGCGCCAGTTGCTTCCCGATGCACGTGTGGATGCCGGCCCCGAAGCCCAGGTGCTGTTTGGCGTCCCGCCGGACGTCCAGGGTGTCGGGATCGGTGAAGACCTTCTCGTCCCGGTTGCCCGCACTGATCAGGCAGATGATGCCGTCACCCGCCTTGATGGTCTCGCCCGCGATCTCGATGTCCTCGGCCGCCACGCGCTTGGACGAGAACTCCGTGACGACCGTGTAGCGCAGGAGTTCCTCGACCGCCGCCGGTACGAGGTCCGGGTCCTCGACCAGCGCCGCCGCCTGCTC
Organism: Streptomyces sp. 2323.1; assembly: GCF_900221035.1. Lineage (NCBI taxonomy): Bacteria > Bacillati > Actinomycetota > Actinomycetes > Kitasatosporales > Streptomycetaceae > Streptomyces > Streptomyces sp. 2323.1. Next base: position 8,129,760 of record NZ_LT907981.1, read on the forward strand.
GGGATGCTGCAGCAGGGCCAGAATCCCGTTGGTGATCATGCTCCTGGTGGTGTCGAGTGCCGCCGCGATCAGTGTGACCGCCTGGGTGAGCACGGAGGCCCGTGACAGCTCGCCCTTCTGGTAGTAGCCGACCAGGTGGCTGATGATGTCGTCGCCCGGTTCGTTCTCCCGGTGCGTGATCAACTCATCGATGTACGCGAACAGTTCGGCGCGGGCTTCCATGGCGCCCTCCAGCCCGGAGTCCTCGTCGAAAAGCCGGGGAACCAGGCTGATGAGGCGCTTGTCGGCCGGGGGAACACCCAGCACCCATCCCAACGCGGTGGACGGAACCGGCATGCCCAACGCCGTCACCAGGTCCGTCGGCCGAGGGCCCGCGAGTATGTCGTCGATGAGCCCGTTGACGAGGGCCTCCACATCGCCACGCATGTTCTGAATCTTCTTGACGAGGAATCCCTGGCCCAGCATGCGCCGCATGGCGGTGTGCTCGGGCGGGTCCATCCGGCCCACCGGCTTCACGCCGCCGGTCAGCACGACGGTCCGTGCTTGCTCACTCAGCCAGGGATAACCGGGCTGCGTGTTGTCGACACTGATACGCGGGTCGGTGAAGATCGAGCGGATCTCGTCATACCCGGTGATCAGCCACACTTCCTTGCCGTCCCACAGCCTCGCTTTCGCGACCGGCCGGTTCGAACGCAACTGAGCGTATTCGGGGGGCGGGTCCAAGGGGCAGCCCTTCGCCTTGGACATGGGGAAAGCGGGGAGTTCGGACGAGAGCTGCGACATCGTGTTCAGTCTCCTAGCGTAGGCAATGAGGCGTGGTCGGTCCGGATACGGGGGTGCTCACTCGTACTGGCTCAGGAAACGCTCGCCGTCCTGCTCGGCCGACGCGAGGTTCTTCCGTGCCCGGTCGAGGAGGTTCGCATTGCTGAGATCGCCGATGTTCCCGATGTCATTGCCCACCCATTCGCGGCGGGCGTAGATCCAGGCCTCCGCGGCCGCACGGAACTTCAGGAGGGCTCCGAGGTGGGGAAGTTCCGACGGGGACACCGGAGACTTCGCCATGTATCCCCGCAGCAGCGGGCCGACGTCCACGGACCGTTCCAGATAGCTGAGGGCGGTGGCGACATCGAAGAGGAAGGGGCCGTGCATGACTTCGCCCCAGTCGAAGAGCCCCATCGATTCGGGCTTCACCCGGAACGTGTTCATGCTGGCATCGGAATGCAGCAGGCCCACCATGACCTTGCCGGCCACCGTCTCGTAGGCCTCGCACATGGCCTGCTGGATCCATGGCTTGTCCTCCAGGAACGGAGCCTCGGCGACCATCATGGCGTCCAAGTGGTCCCACCTCAGGATGTCCGGCGGAGGAGGGGTGTTGACCAGCGCGGTATGGATGGCTCCCAGCGTCTCGCCGGCCCGGCGCATATGCACAGGATCGTTCTCGTCGGCCCGCCCGCCGTCGAGGTGACGCAGCAATGCCCAGCACCATTCACCGTGGTACGCGGTGATCTCGCCCTTGGCGGTCGGCAGTGGCCCGCCGGTAGGAATGCCGTGCTCCTCCACCACCAGGGCGACCGTGAGGCCGCTCGTGAATTTCGGCCCCTGGGCGGCGGGCACGCACTTGGCGACATACATGTCCGAGTCGGATCCGACCAGATACGTATAGGAGTGGAAGCCCAGGTCGACCGGATCGCGTTCCCATGGCAGGACCCGTAGATCGTTCCGTCCCCACAGGGAGAGCGGGATCTCGTCGATGAGCGGCTCGGCTGGTAGAGAACTGTTGGCTGCCAATTTCTTTATGCTCCGTACTCGGTGAGTGAGTATGTCTGTCGAAACCGGAACTCGGACCACGACGCGGGTGGTTCAGGATCCGCTCGCGGCCGTCCTCCGCCTCCCCCGCAGCGGTGTGGTGACGTCACGTCGGCATCGCGGTGAGGTCACCTCGACAAACGTGCCTGTCCGCCGCGCTGTCGGACACCCCCCTATGCCCCCTCAATCAGCCGCCGACCACCCGTCAGGCGGGCTGGTGCAACAGCCGGATCGCCGCCGCGGGACAGCCGGCCGCGGCCTCCTGCACCTTGCCGAGCAGCTCCGGGGCGGGGGAGTCGGTCAGCACAATGCCGACTCCGTCCTTCTCCCGCTGATCGAACACCTCGGGGGCGGTCAGGACACACTGCCCCGAGGTGACGCACTTCGATTCGTCGAGGTGTACACGCGCAAACGCCATCTCTGTCTCCTTCTCGTCATGCGTGGCGGGCGCCCAGGGCCGGGCCTCAACTGCTGTGGCTGTGGGGGCGGAAACGGTTGATACCTGCCAGGTGACGCGCTCGCAGCGCCTCGTCCTGGACGCCCAGCCCCTCCGCGGGCGCCAGGCCCAGCACCCCGACCTTGCCGGCGTGCTGATTGCGGTGCACGGCCTGCGTGGCGATGCCGACGTCGGACAACGGGTACACCGTGGACAGGGTCGGATGGATCATCCCCCGGCCGATGAGACGGTTGGCCGCCCATGCCTCCCGGTAGTTTGCGAAGTGGCTGCCGACGATGCGCTTGAGCGACATCCACAGATAGCGGTTGTCGTACTCGTGCCGGAACCCGGACGTCGAGGCGCAGGTGACCACGGTGCCGCCGCGCCGCGCCACGTACACGCTGGCGGCGAAGGTCTCCCGGCCGGGATGCTCGAAGACGATGTCCGGGTCCGCACCCCCGGTCAGCTCCCGGATGTGGGAGCCCAGGCGCTTCCACTCCCTGGGGTCGGACGTGGATTCGTCCTTCCAGAACCGGTACCCCTCCTTCGCCCGGTCGATCACGAGCTCGGCGCCCAGGGACCGGACGAGTTGGGCCTTGTGCTCTCCGGACACGACGCACACCGGAGTCGCGCCGCCGTTGAGCGCGAGCTGCGTGGCGTACGAGCCGAGGCCGCCCGCCGCGCCCCAGACGAGCACCACGTCGCCCTGCTTCATCTGCCCGCCGTTGCGCGAGACGAGTTGCCGGTAGGCGGTGGAGTTGACCAGTCCGGAGGCGGCGGCCTCCTCCCACGTGAGGTGCTTGGGCATCGGCATGAGCTGGTTGGACTTGACGAGGGACAGCTCGGCGAGCCCGCCGAAGTTGGTCTCGAACCCCCAGATGCGCTGCTCCGGGTCGAGCATGGTGTCGTCGTGCCCGTCCGGGGACTGCAGGTCGACGGACAGGCAGTGCGCCACGACCCGGTCGCCCGGCTTCCAGCGATGCACGCCGGGCCCGGTACGCAGCACGATGCCCGCCAGGTCGGAACCCACCACGTGGTACGGCTGATCGTGCCGCTCCGCGCCAGGCTCTTTGGACCGCGCGTACCGCTGCAGGAAACCGAAGGTCGGCATCGGCTCGAAAATGGAGGTCCACACGGTGTTGTAATTGATGGAGCTGGCCATCACCGCGATGAGGGCCTCGCCCGGAGCGGGTTCGGGAGTCGGCACCTCGCGCACGCGCAGGGACTTCGCGGGTTCCTTGTCGGCGCTCGCCATTCCCTGGAACATCTCCGATTCGTCCCGCAGGACGACGGCACCGCGGTAGGACTCCGGAACCGGCAAGGCGTCGAAATCCGCACCGACCGCATCTTCCGACAAGGCAGCGCTGACGATCTCCCGCATGATGATTCCTCCAGAAGTACGGTGTGTCACTGGTGTCGCGCACGGACGCGAAGTGCGAACCGGCTCAGCCCTCGTGGTTGCGCAGTCCCTTGCCCCGCTTGCGGCCCAGGTGGCCGGCCGCCACGAGCTGCTCAAGAGGGCGCGAGGGCAGCAGGCATGGCTCCCGGAACGTGCTGTGCAGCGTGCGCAGGATGGCCACGGACACATCCAGACCGATCACGTCCAGCAGCTGGAGCGGGCCCATGGGATAGCCCTGCCCCAGGGCCATCACCGTGTCGATGTCCTCGGCGGTGACGATCCCCTCGTCGAGCAGGGCCACCGCACTGTTCAGATAGGGGAACAGCAGCGCGTTCACGATGAAACCGCTCCGGTCCGGACAACCCACGGGACGCTTGCCGAGCGCGGTGGCGGTCGCGTGCGCCACGCCGAGCGTCTCGCGCGAGGTCAGCGCGGTCCGCACGACTTCCACGAGTTTCATCACCGGTGCCGGATTGAAGAAGTGCATCCCGACCACGGCCTCGGGCCGACCGGTCGCCATGGCACATTCGATGACCGGCAGACTCGATGTGGATGTCGCCAGCACGGTCTGCGCCTCGCACCCGGCGTCGAGTTCCCGGAACACCGTCCGCTTGACGTCGATGTCCTCCACGACCGCCTCGACCACGAGATCGCATCCGGCGACCGCCTCCAGGCCGGACACCCCGGTCAGCGACTCCATCGACGAGGTGAGCTGCTCCGGTGTCAGCCTGCCCCGCTGCACCGCCCGGTTCAGCGAGTTCTCCACGGTGGCGAGCGCCTCTTTGGCGCGGACCTCGCTGCGCGCCACGAGAGTCGTCGGGTACCCCGCCCGTGCGCAGACCTCCGCGATGCCGGTGGCCATCGTCCCCGAACCCACTACACCGATACGCCGTACGGGGCGGGCCGTCGGCAGCTCGTCGCCCGTGTCCGCGGCACCGTCGTCGTCCGGGGCGCCGTAGTCGTAGAAGCCACGCCCGGTCTTCAGCCCGAGCAGGCCGGCGGCGACCATGTGCGTCAGTACGGGGGCGGGCAGGAACCGGCGGTCACCGGTGCGCTCGTACAGGGCGTCCAGCGTGTCACGCGCGACATCCAGCCCGATCGCGTCCAGGTGGGCCAGCGGCCCCCGCGGAAGCCCGCAGCCCAGCATCATGGCGGTGTCGATGCCGTCGCGTGAGGCGTAGCGCTGTGCGTACATCGTCGCGGCGTCGTTGAGATAGGCCATCGTCAGGGCCCCACCGACGAAGCCCGCGCGATCGGGCACCGACACCGAAACCTGCCCGAGGTCTCGGATCAGTGCTTGGACGTCGGTGAGTACGGACCCGTCCGTCAGGGGCGTGCTCACAACCTCCACGGCGGTCGCCCGGTCCATCGGCCCCTGTGGGAACAGGTGCAACCCCACCGTGCGACTTGGCCGCCCCGAGCCGAAGGCGATGTCGGTCACCGCCAGTCCGGTGGTCGTCGTCGCGAACACCGTGTCCGGGGCGCACGCGTGGTGCGCGTGACGGAGCACCTCGCACTTGGTCGTCATCCGCTCGGGTACCGCTTCGATCACCAGGTCCGCCGAGGTGATGTCGGCCGGGCGCGTGGTGAGGTCGACCGTGGCTCGGCCGGTGTCGGTCAGCCGGGCACCGGCCAGGTCCAGAGCGGAGGCGTCGGTGTCGACGGCGATCACCCGGTGGCCGCTGCGGGCGACCATGTTCGCGAGCACCGACCCGGTGGTCCCGAGACCTATCACCGCGATGGTGGAGAAGCGCTTAGCCATGCCGTTGAGTCCTTCGAGTCGTTTCCTGGGCGGCCGGTGGGGCGAGTGCGCGTGTCCTCAGTGGCAGGCCTCGCCGCTCTGCCATCTGACGAGCGCGGTGCCGAGCGACATGCCGCCGCCGAATCCGGCCAACAGGAGCAGCTCTCCGTCGGCGAAGGCGCCTTGCCGCCGGGCCTGGTCGAGCGCCAGCGGAATGGACGCGGCGCTGGTGTTGCCGTGTTCGGCGACCGTGAGGTGGACCCGTGCCCGGGGCAACCTGAGATCGGGCAGGGCCGTGCGCAGCAGGACGCCGTTGGCCTGATGCGGGATGAAGTGATCGACGTCGGCGGACTCCACGTCGTGGGCGGCGAGCACTGCCCGCACCGCCCGGGGCAGCTCGGACCGCACGTAGTCGCTGACCGCCCGGCCGTTCATGCGGAAGTAGTGCCGACCTTCGGCCACGGTCTTCTCCGAGGCCGGTTCGCGGCTGCCGCCGGCCGGGACGTGGATCAGATCGTGCCGCTCGCCGTCACTGGCGAGGTGCGCGCCGATCAGCCCGTGGCCGGGCCGCACCGGGCCGAGTACGACGGCTCCGGCGCCGTCACCGAACAGTATGGCGGTGCGACGGTCTGTGGGGTCGATGATGCGTGAGTACACGTCCGCCCCGATCACCAGGCCGTACGGGACCGGCCCGTTTGGGGTGGAGGACAGCAGCCGGGCCGCCGTCACCAGTGCGAACACGAAACCGCTGCACACCGAGTTGATGTCGAAGGCCGCGGCGGCGCGGGCACCGATCCGTTGCTGGACCAAGCAGGCCGTGGCGGGCTGAGGATGGTCCGGGGTAGACGTCGCCACCACGATCCACGTCAGTTGCCCAGCGGTGATCCCGGCAGTGGCGAGAGCGGCCTGCGCCGCTTCGGCGGCAAGGTCGGAGGTGGCTTCGTGCCCGGCCGCATAACGACGGCTGCGGATACCCGTCTTGGCCTGAATCCACTCGGCGGTCACGCCCGATCGTTCGGCGACCACATGATTGGAGACCGTTTCCGCGGGGAGGTACGAGCCGGTGCCGAGAATTCCTATGGCGGCCTCGGTCCGCGGCCCCATTATGCCGACACCTCTGCACGGGAGGGGCATGGGTGCACGAGTGAAAGAGACACGGTCCTTTACCTCCGGTTCCATGCTTCGCGACAGACGTTACGGACCGGGTCGTGGCAGAGATAACCCCTAGCTTCCCCTAGCCCTTATTCCCTCTCCGGTACAGATATCTGAACCATGGCTGTAAGGGCGTACTTCGGACGGTGAATAGCTGGGGGCGGAATGCAAGGCACCCCCCTTTTTTTGTGAAGCCGGCCCCGTCGTCCATGCGAGGGCGACGGGGCCGGACCGGAGGCAGCGAGCCGGTCAGAGGGCGTCCAGCCAGTCGTGGACCAGGGCCGCGGTGGCGTCGGCGTTCTCTGCGACGATCGTGCAGTGGTCGCCCGGGACCGTCGCGTCGGTGTGCGGCAGCGGCCAGTGCGTGCGCCACTCCCCGGTGAGCGGCGGGAGCCCGGGATCGCCGGGGATGCAGTCCTCGGGCCGGATGAACAGCGTGGGCGTGGAGACCGGCTGCGGGGTCCAGCCGCGGAACATCCTGCGGTAGGTACCGAGCGCGGTGATCGTCGTGAAGTTCAGCTTGGTGAACCGCGACCGTCGCTCGTTCACCTCGTACGTCATCGCCTGGCGCAGTGCCACCGACATACCGTCGGGGAGGTACGTGTCGAGCAGCACCAGCCCCTGGGCCGGTGTGCCGAGAGCTTCCATCCGGGCCGTGACGCAGTGCGCGAGCCAGCCGCTCGACGAGTACCCCAGCAGTGCGAAGGGCGAGCCGGCCGCGCAGTGAATGGCCGACTCGGCCAGGACGTCGATGAGCACATCGATGCTCTCGGCCAGTGGTTCGCCTTTCAGGAAGCCCGGCACGGTCACCATGCTCAGATCCCGTCGGTCACGGAAGAAGCTGGCCAGCCGGACGAACTGCAGGGTCTGCTCCACCGGTGCGAAGGGCGGGAAACTGATGACAGCGGGCCCTTGCCCGCCGGTGGCGAGCCGTACGAAGCGGGTGCCGTCCGGAGCCTTCGAAGCATCGGAGAAGCGAGCACGCAGGCCTGACGCGCTGCCCAGCAGGTCTTCGACCTCCTCCGTACGGCCCCGGAGCGCGACCTTGCGGTAAATGGCGGCGAAGGACTCGTCGGCCCCGGACACCAGGTCCTCGTGCCCCTCACCCGTCTTCTGTGCCGTCCGGTCCCGGCCCGCGCCGTCGAGTTCGGCAGCCAGGAAGTCGCGTACGGCGGTCACTGTGGGGTGGTCGAAGACGAGCATCATGGGAAGCGAGAGCCCGGTGGCGAGGCCCAGCTTGTTGCGCACCTGTACGGCGGAGAGCGAGTCGAAGCCGAGTTCCACCAGGGGCTGGTCCAGAGCGATGGCGGACGGGTCGGTGTGACCGAGCACCTCGGTGAGGGTGGCGCGCACCAAGTCGTCCAGGAGGGGCCCCCGTTCGGCCGGTGACAGTCCGGCGAGCCTGCCCCGCAGGTCGTTGCGGTCTGCGGTGGAGGTGGTCGCCTCCTGCGGACGCCGCGCCCGCACCTGCGGCAGTTCCTCCAGCAACGGGCGCCGACGAGCCGCGCCGTAGCCGGTCATGAAGAGGTCCCAGTCCATGTCGGCCACGACTGCCGTGAGTTCGTCGGCGTCGAGAACCCGTTCCAGTGAGGCGATCGCCTTGGACGCGGGCATCGGTATCAAGCCGCGTCGCCGGTATTGCTGTTCGGCCTCGGGGGTGACCATGTGGGAGTCCGCCCACACTCCCCACGCGACGGACGTGGCGGCCAGCCCGCGGGCGCGGCGCATCCGGGCGAGGGCGTCGAGGTAGGCGTTGCCCGCGGCGTACCCGGCGTAGCGACCGCTGCCCCACACCCCGGAGACGGACGAGAAGAGGACGAACAGGTCGATCTCCGCATCGTCGAACACCTCGTCGAGTACCGTGGCGCCGGTGATCTTGCTGGAGTAGACGGTCCGGAACTCCTCCAGGCTCATGTCCATGAGTGCGGTGTTCTGGCCGACGCCTGCGGCGTGGAAGACCGCGCGCACCGGTTCGCCCCTGGCCGCGAGTTCGGCCGCCAGGGAGGACATCCGCCCGTGGTCCGTGACGTCGGCCGCGACGACGCTGACTCGGGCGCCGGCTTTCTCCAGCTCTTCGACGAGCTCAGCGGCCCCGGGCGCGTCGGGCCCGCTGCGGGAGAGCAGGACGAAGGAGCACGCGGCGCGCTCGGCGAGCCAGCGGGCCACGTGCGCACCGAGTGATCCGGTGCCGCCGGTGATCAGCACGGTGCCGGACGGGTTCCAGGCACGGGCTGCGGGCAGGGCGGGGGCCTGCACCAGCCGGCGCAGGAGCACGCCGCTGTCCCGCAACGCCACCTGATCCTCGACCACGTCGCCCGCGAGTACGCCGGCGAGCCGGCCGGTGGTGCGCTCGCCGAGCCGGACCGGCAGGTCGAGCAGACCACCCCAGCGGTCGGGGTGTTCGAGAGCGGCGACGAGACCGAGTCCCCAGCACGCCCCCGCGTGGGCGCTGCGCGGCGCTTCGCCGTCGCTCGTGCCCACCCCGCCCTGGGTCAGGCACCACAGCCGGGCGCCCGTCCCCGCGTCGCCGAGTGCCTGCAGGAGGGTCAGGAGCGCGTCCGGGTGCTGGATCAGACTGACGACTCCGGCCAGCATGGGCGTGTCGGCGAGGGCGTCGACCAGCGCTGCCTTCGCTTCCCCGCGGTCGGTCCCGGTCTCCACGAACACCGTGTCGGCGAGGATCCGCGTCACGACGCGCCGCACCGCGGTGGTCTCCTCGCTGTCGTCGGCCGACTGCACCACCACCAGCCAGGTACCCGGAACCTGTGCGACGGACCGGGGCTCGGCCACCGGCTGCCAGACGACCCGGTAACGCCACGAGTCCAGCGTGCTCTGCCACCGGGCATCACGGTGCCACTGGGCCAGCGCCGGGAGAGCGGGGGCGAGTTCGGCCGGTGCGCCCAGGCTGGTGAGCGCCTGCTCGTCCTCCTGCTCGACGGCTGCCCAGAACCGCTCTTCCGGACTGTTGCGGGCGGCCGGACGGGCGCCGTTCGAGGCGGTGGGGGAGGCCGTGCCGCCGAGCCAGTACGTCTGCCGCTGGAAGGGGTACGTGGGCAGCGGCACCCGCCGTCCGGCGCCCAGCAGGGCCGGCCAGTCCATCGCCACACCATGGGCGTGCGCCTGGCCCGCGGCCTGGAGGAGGGTGAGCGCCTCGGGCTTGTCCCGGCCGGCGGTGGCCACCGCGGGGCGGTCCCCGTCCAGCAGCGGGGTCAGTGCGGCGTCCGGGCCCAGTTCGAGAAAGAGGTCGACCGCGGGCATCTCGTGGATCGCGTCGGCGAAGCGGACGGCGTGGCGGGCGTGGTCGAGCCAGTACTCCGCGGACGCGAAGGACCGCGAGCTGTCCGCCGACGGGCTGACCGGGATGGACGGCTCGTGGAAGGTCAGCTCGCCGAGGACCGCCGCGAAGTCGTCGAGCATCGGTTCCATGAGCGGGGAGTGGAAGGCGTGGCTCACCCTCAGCCGGGAGGTACGGCGGCCCTGTTCACGCCAGTAGTCCGCGATCCGCAGGACGGCAGCCTCAGCGCCGGAGACCACGACCGACTCGGGGCCGTTGACTGCGGCAATGGTGGCCGCGGGTTCCCCCGAGGCGAGGAGTTCGACCTCGACGTCGCTCGCGGCGATCGCGACCATGGCTCCGCCCTCCGGCAACGCCTGCATCAACCGGCCCCGCGCCACCGCCATCCGCGCTGCGTCCGCCAACGACAGGGCCCCCGACACACACGCCGCGGCGATCTCGCCCACCGAATGCCCCACCAGCGCGGAGAACTCCACACCCCACGACTGCCACAACCGCGCCATCGCCACCTCGAACGCGAACAACGCCGGCTGCGCGAACTCCGTCCGCTCCAGCACCTCCGCGGGCCCCGACCACATCACCTCCCGCAACGACCGCCCCAACAACGGATCCACCACCGCGCACACCTCGTCCAGCACGGCGGCGAACACCGGGAAACGCCCCGCCAGCTCACGCCCCATGCCCGGCCGCTGCGCACCCTGACCGGAGAAGAGACCCGCCACACGTCCGGGGCCCGAGAGCACCGGGGTCACGGACGACAGCGCGTCGAGCAGGTCTTCACGGGTCTCGCCGACGACGACGGCGCGGTGTTCGAACACGGTCCGCGTGGTGGCCAATGACCTGGCCACACTCGTCAGCTCGTCCGCGGGGCGGCGCAGCAGGTGTGCGCGCAGCGCCTCCGCCTGGTCCCGTACCGCCTGTTCCGACCGGCCGGAGAGCAGCAGCGGGACCGGACCTTCCGGGGCGGCTTCGTGCACCTCGGGCTCGGCTTCGGCCTCTTCGAGGATGACGTGCGCGTTGGTGCCGCTGATCCCGAAGGAGGAGACCCCGGCCCGGCGCGGCCGTCCCTCGCTCGGCCACGGACGGGACTCGGTCAGCAGCTGGACGGCTCCCGCGCTCCAGTCCACCGCTGTGGTCGGGGTCGCCGCGTGCAGGGTCGGCGGCAGGGTGGTGTGCCGCATGGCCTGCACCGTCTTGATGACGCCCAGCACGCCCGACGCGGATTGGCTGTGCCCGATATTCGACTTCAGCGAGCCCAGCCAGAGCGGCTTGTCGGGATCCCGGTTCAGACCATAGGTCGCCAGCAGCGCCTGGGCCTCGATCGGGTCGCCGAGCGTCGTGCCTGTTCCGTGCGCCTCCACGGTGTCGATGTCCCGCGGTTCCAGTCGCGCGCTCGCCAACGCGTCGAGGATGACGCGCTGCTGGGACGGACCGTTCGGGGCGGTCAGACCGTTGGACGCACCGTCCTGGTTGACGGCGGAGCCACGAATCACGGCAAGGACCTGATGGCCGTTGCGGCGGGCGTCGGAGAGTCGCTCCAGGACGAGGACGCCGGAGCCCTCGGCCCAGCCCGTACCGTCGGCGTCGTCGGAAAAGGACTTGCACCGGCCGTCGGCGGCCAGGCCGCCCTGCTTGGTGAACTCGACGAACACGCTCGGCGCCGCCATCACCGTCACACCGCCGGCCAGTGACAGGTCGCTCTCGCCACGGCGGAGCGACTGGCAGGCGAGGTGCAGCGCCACCAGCGAGGACGAGCAGGCCGTGTCGATGGTCAGCGCCGCTCCCTCCAGGCCGAGGGTGTAGGCGATGCGCCCGGACACGAGGGAGGTGGTGACGCCGATGATGCTGTGGTCCTCGGCATCGGTGTCCCGGTCGTCGGCGTACATGTTCCAGCCGTAGCCCTGCGTGCCGGCGCCGACATGGACGGAGGTGCGGCTGCCGCGGAGGTCGGCGGGGAGGATCCCGGCATCCTCAAGGGCCTCCCAGGCCGTTTCCAGCAGGAGCCGTTGCTGCGGGTCCATGCCGACCGCTTCACGTGGTGAGATGCCGAAGAACCTCGCGTCGAAGCCGCTCGCGTTGTGGACGAAGCCGCCCTCAAGGACCCGGGTGGTGCCGGGCTGTTCGCCCAGCGGGTCGTAGATCCGCTCGGTGTCCCAGCCGCGGTCGGTGGGAAAGGCTCCGATGGCGTCCGTGCCTGTGGAGACCAGTTCCCACAGCTCGGCCGGGTTGGTCGCGCCACCGGGCAGCCGACAGCCCATCCCGACGATGGCGACCGGCTCGTTCTCCGCGGCCTCGTACGCGCTGATCCGCTTCTTGGCCTGGCGCAGCTCCGCGGTGAGCTCGGTGAGGAAATGCCGCATCCGTCCGTCGGCGGACGCACTCTTTTCTTGGGGCACGGGGGAAGCCTTTCGTGGCGGTGCCTGTTCGGGACATACGGATGTCGGGCCGGGAGGCGGCTCGTCAGGAGATACCGAACTCGCGGCCGAGGGCGTCGAGCAGTTCGTTGTCGGAGGCGTCGGCGAGACCCGCGTCCGCGGCGTCCTCGTCGGCGGCCGGCTGGGCGGCGGACGGCCCGGTCTCCTTCCAGCGGGCGAGGATGCTCGACAGGCGCATGGTGATCCGGGCCCGGCCGACCGATCCCGCCTCGAAGCCGGCGAGTGCCGCTTCCAGACGGTCGAGTTCGTTCCCGACATGCACCGCCGGGTCGCTGTCGGCACCCTCCGGCAGCAGGAGTCCGAGCAGGAAGGCGGCGGCCTCGGCGGGTGTCGGGTGGTCGAAAGCGAGGGTCACCGGAGTCCTGAGCCCCGTTTTGCCGTCCAGCCGCTTGCGCAGGCCGACCGAGGCCAGGGAGTCGAGTCCGAGGTCCCGGAAGGCGCGGTGGGGTTCGATGCGCTCCGGGTCGCTCCACCCCAGCTGCGCCGCCGCCTCGGTGCGCACGAGATCGGTCATCGCCGTCAGCCGTTCCGCCGCTCCCAGCGCCAGCATCTGGCGGCGGAAGACCTCTGCCGGTACGGACTCCGCCCGCGGCCCCGCCTCACCACGCAGGGCAGCCTGCCGCACCTCCTCCAGGCCCTCGATCAGCGGGCGGGGCCTGGCCGCGGTGTAGGTGGCGGCGAACGGCTCCCAGTCGACCTCGGCCACGGTCACGGCCACATCGTCGTTCGCGAGGGCGAGGTGGAGTGCGGCGATGCCGTCCTGCGGGCTCAGCGGGACGAGGCCGATGCGACGCAGCAGCGGGGCCGTTTCGGCGTCCACCATGCCACCGTCGCCCCAGAACCCCCAGGCGACCGAGGTGCCGGCCGCGGCGCGGGCGCGGCGTTGCTCGACGAGGGCGTCCAGATAGGCGTTGCCGGCGGCGTAGGCGCCGCTGCGGGAGCTGCCCCAGACCGCGGAGATCGACGAGAACACGACGAACGCGTCCAGCTCGGTGTCGCCGAGGAGCTCGTCGAGCACCCGGGCCCCGTCGATCTTGGCCGAGACGACCTCGTGGAACTCGTCGGCCGTCATGTCCTCCAGCGGGGTGCTCTGCGGGACACCGGCGGCGTGGAACACCGAGCGCAGCGGCCCGAACTCCTCGGTGACGCCGCTCAGAACCCGCGTCATGGCGGCGTGGTCGGCAACGTCGGCGGCGAGGATCCGGAACGGCGTGCCCGTGGCTGCCAGTTCGGCCGCGAGCTCCGCCGCGCCGGGGGCGTCCGGGCCACGGCGGGAGACCAGGACCAGCGAGCAGCCGCCCTGCTCGGCGAGCCAGCGGGCCACCGCCCCTCCGATGGCCCCCGTCCCGCCCGTGATGAGCACCGTGCCGGACGGCTTCCACTCGCCCGGGGACTCGGCGGTGGCGGCGTGGGCGAGCCGCCGGGCCCAGACGCCGTTCGACCGGACGGCGAGCTGGTCCTCCTCGTCGGCGGTCGCCAGCACTCCGGCGAGCAGTCCGGCCGTCCGGTCGTCCAGCGAGCCGGGCAGGTCCACCAGTCCGCCCCAGCGGTCCGGCCGTTCCAGCGCGACGACCCGGCCGAGCCCCCACAGGGCCGCACCGTGGGGATCGGCCGGCGGGTCGGACGGGCCGGTGCTGACCGCGCCCGTCGTCAGACACCACAGGGGGGCGGTGACGTCCCGGTCGCCGAGGGCTTGGACGAGTACGAGCAGTCGTTCGGCGTCCCGGCCGACGTAGGCCACGGCGTCGAACGGGCCCGCCCCGCCGAGCCGTTCGACGAGTGCGGCACGGTCCGCGCCGCCCGCGGACAGCACCTCGGCCGCCTCGAACAGCCGCTCCACCTCCTTGGTCCGGTCGTCGTCGCCGACCAGCAGCCAACGGCCCGGGACCTGGGCCGCGGACGGCGGTTCGGGGACGGCCTGCCAGGCGATCCGGTAGCGCAAGGAGTCCAGGCGCGACCGGCGCCGCCCCTCGCGCCGCCAGCGGGCGAGCGCGGGCACGACCTCGGCCAGGCCGGCGTCCGTGCCGATGTCGTCGGTCAGCTGCGCCAGGTCCTCGCGCTCCACGGCGTCCCAGAACCGGGCGTCGGTCTCCGTCACGGCGGCGACGGTGTCCGTGGCGGTGAGCCAGTAGTGCTCGTGCTGGAAGGCGTACGTCGGCAACGGCACCCGCGCGCCCGGCTCCAGGACGCGGGTCCAGTCCACCGGGAGGCCGTGGACGTAACCCTCCGCCAAGGAGAGCAGCATCTGCTCCGGGCCGCCCGCGTCGCGGCGCAGCGAGCCGAGGACCGTGCCGTCGGACCCGGCGGCCTTGAGGGTCTGGTGCGTGCCGACCGTCAACTGCGGGTGCGGGCTGGCCTCGACGAAGAAGCCGAACCCGTCGGCCAGCATCGCCTCGGTGATGTCCAGGAACCGTACGGGCTCCCGCAGGTTCCGGTACCAGTACTCCGGGTCCAGCTCCCGGCCCGTGAGCCGGGTGCCGGTGACCGTCGAGTAGAAGGGCACGGCCGCTTCGCGCGGTGCGATGCCCTGGAGGGCGGCGACGAGTTCGTCGCGCACCGACTCGATCTCGGCCGAGTGCGCGGCGATGCCCGCGACATCGACGCGCCGGGACCACACCCGGTCGGTCTGGCAGCCTTCCTGGAAATCGCGCAACGCCCCGGCCTCGCCCGAGACGACGACCGAATCCGCCCCGTTGACCGCGGCGATGGACAGCTTTCCGTGCCACGGCCCGATCCGGTCCGTGGCGGCCTGGACGGAGAGCCCGACCGCCAGGGCACCACCGCGGCCGGCGACCTTGATCAGGAGCCTGGACCGGGTGACCACGATCCGTGCGGCGTCGGCCAGCGACAGCGCGCCCGAAATGTACGCGGCAGCGATCTCCCCCTGGGAGTGGCCGACGACGCCGTGGACGTCGATGCCGTAGGAACGCCAGAGTTTCGCCAGCGAGACCATGACCGCGAACAGCGCGGGCTGCAGGACGTCCACCTCGTCGAGGCGCTGTGCGTCGGCGCCTGTCACGACGCCGATCAGCGACCAGTCGACCATCTCGTCGATCACCCGGGCGCACTCGTGCAGCGACTCGGCGAACACCGGGGAGGACGCGAGCAGTTCGCGGGCCATGCCCGGCCACTGCGAGCCCTGGCCGGGGAACATCAGCGCCACCTTCCGGCCCGCCGTCACCGTGCCGGTGGCGACGTTCCGCGGCAGGTCGAGTCCGTCCGCCAGGCACCGCAGGTCGGCCAGCAGAGCCGTACGGTCCGGGGCCACCACCGCGGCCCGGTGGTGCAGGTGCGTGCGGGTCGTGGCGAGCGACCAGGCGACGTCGGCCGGCTCCGCGTCGGGCGTGGCCAGCAGGTGCCGGTGGAGTCTGGCCGCCTGTGCGGCGAGACCGGCGGACGTCCTGGCCGACAGGACGACGGGGACGGGCCCCGGCGACGCGGGCGGTGCACTGCCTCCCGCTTCGGTGCCGGTGCCGGGCTCGGCAGGGCGGGCGTCGTATTCGAGGATGACGTGCGCGTTGGTGCCGCTCACACCGAACGCGGACACCGCGGCCCGGCGGGGCCGGTCGACCTCCGGCCAGGCCAGCGCCTCGCGGAGCAGTTCGACATGGCCGGCCGACCAGTCGACCTGGGTGGTCGGCCGGTCCACGTGCAGGGTTTTGGGCATGACCCCGTTCCGCAGCGCGAGGACGGTCTTGATGACCCCGGCGATGCCGGCGGCGGCCTGGGTGTGGCCGATGTTGGACTTCAGCGAGCCGAGCCGCAGCGGGCGCTCCGCGCCGCGGCCCTGGCCGTACGTCGCGAGCAGTGCCTGCGCCTCGATCGGGTCGCCGAGCGGGGTGCCGGTGCCGTGCGCCTCCACCATGTCCACCTGGTCGGCGGCGACCCTGGCGGCGGTGAGCGCGGCCTCGATCACCCGCTGCTGCGACGGGCCGTTCGGCGCCGTCAGGCCGTTCGACGCCCCGTCCTGGTTGAGGGCCGAGCCCCGGACGACGGCCAGTACCTGGTGGCCGTTGCGGCGGGCCGCGGAAAGCCGCTCGACGACGAGCACACCACACCCCTCCGACCAGCTGGTGCCGTCCGCGTCGGCCGAGAACGCCTTGCAACGGCCGTCCCGGGCCAGCGCCCGCTGCTTGCTGAACTCGGTGAAGACCATCGGGGTGGCGATCACGGCCGCCCCGGCGACCAGGGCGAGGTCGCACTCGTCCCGGCGCAGCGACTCACCGGCCAGATGGAGGGCGACCAGCCCCGCCGAGCACGCGGTGTCCACGGTCATCGCCGGTCCTTCGAGACCGAAGAGGTAGGAGATCCGTCCCGAGGCGACGGCCGGCGCACCGCCCGTCACGACGTGGCCCTCCGCGTCGGCGGGGACCTCCGCGGACTGGGGTCCGTAGCCGAAGGGCGACAGCCCGACGTACACGCCGGTGGTGCTGCCCCGTAGCGAGGTCGGCGGGATTCCCGCGTGTTCGAGGGCCTCCCAGGAGGTTTCGAGCAGCAGCCGGTGCTGTGGGTCCATCGCCCGGGCCTCGCGCGGTGAGACCCCGAAGAACTCGGCGTCGAATCCGGCGGCGTCGTGCAGAATCCCGCTCTCCATGACGTAGCTCTTGCCGGGGCGGTCCGGGTCGGGATCGTAAAGGGTGTCCAGCGGCCAGCCCCGGTCGGCGGGCAGCGGGCCGATGGCGTCGACCTCGGCGGTGACCAGCTCCCACAGGTCCTGGGGCGACTGCACGCCCCCCGGGAAACGGCACCCCATGCCGACGATCGCGAGGGGTTCGGCGGCCTGTTCACGCTCGGTCCGCAGGCGCTGCTTGGTCTGCCGCAGATCGGCGGTCACGCGCTTGAGGTAGTCGCGGTACTTCTCCTCGGTCGATTGCGGGGACCCGGAGGACCCGGCGGACTCGCGGGATGGACCGGGTGCCTCGGACGCGGTGGGATCGGTGGACACGGGTGGACTCCTTGTGTTTTCGGTGGGAGGCCGGAGGGCGGCCGGGCTCGAAGGGCGCGGAGCCGGGCTCACGCCAGGCCCAGCTCCCGATCGGCGAGCGCGAAGATGTCGTCGTCCGTCTCCGCCGGGTCCGCGGCGTCCTCCGTACCCTGTGCCGCGCCGTCGTCGAGCCGCCACAGCAGGGAGCGCAGCCGGGCGGTGACCTGGCTGCGTTCCGGGTCCCCCACGTCATGGGTGGTGAGCAGTGCCGTGAGGTGGTCGACGGCCTCGGCCACCGGGGACTTGCTCTCCTGCGACCCCATGCGGGTGAGCAGGTGGTGGGCGAGCGCCGACGGCGAGGGCAGATCGAACAGCAGGGTGGCCGGGAGCTGGAGACCGGTGGCGGCGGCGAGGCGGTTGCGCAGCTCCACCGCGGTGAGGGAGTCGAGCCCGAGGTCCTTGAACGGCTGCTCGTCGTCGATCGCCCCGCCCTGATGGTGGCCCAGCACGGCTGCCACGTTCTCGCGTACGACGTCCAGCAGCATCCGGCGGCGCTCGTCCTCCGGCAGCTCCGACAGACTCGTCCGTAGCGCGGCCCCGGATACCGTGCCGCTCTTCGCCGCGCGCGCCGGACCCGTGGGTGTGCGGACCACGTCGGCGAGCACCGACGGCAACGCTCCCGCGGTGGCACGGGCCTTGAGCGCGGCCAGGTCGAGACGGACGGGCAGGACCACCGGGCCGTATTCCCCGCCGATCGCCGCGTCGAACAACGCCAGCCCCTCGGCGGGGGACATCGTGACCAGCCCGGAGCGGTTCAGGCGGCCGACGTGCGTGGTGCCGATCTCGGCGGCCATGCCGGTGGTGTCGCTCCACAGCCCCCAGCCCAGCGAGAGCCCGGGAAGTCCCTCGGCGCGGCGGCGATGGGCGAGCGCGTCCAGGAAGGCGTTCGCGGCGGCGTAGTTGCCCTGGCCCGGACCGCCCAAGGTGCCTCCGACGGAGGAGTAGAGCACGAACGCGGCCAGATCCAGGTGACGGGTCAGCCGGTCCAAAACGACGGCGGCGTCGGCCTTCGGACGCAGTACCGTGTTCAGCCGCTCCGGTGTCAGATCCTCGACGAGACCGTCGTCCAGGACGCCGGCCGTGTGGATCACCGCGGTGAGCGGATGGCCGGCGGGGAGCGAGCCGATGAGCTCCTCGACGGCGGCGGAGTCGGCCATGTCGCACGCGGTGACCGTCACCTGCGCTCCCAGCTCGGTCAGTTCGGCGGCGAGGGCAGCGGCTCCGGGCGCCTGCGGACCACGTCGGCTGGTCAGCAGCAGATGCCGGACGCCGTGCTCGACCACGAGATGACGGGCCAGCAGACTGCCCAGTCCTCCCGTACCGCCGGTGACCAGCACGGTTCCCCTGCTGTCGAAGGGGGCGGGCCGCTGGGCGGCGGCGCGGGCCGGGGTCAGGCGGGGCACGTGGGCGACACCACGGCGCATGGCCACCTGCGGTTCCTCGTGGGCGAGTACACCGGGCAGCACGGACCAGGACGCCGGATCCTCGTCGATGTCGGCCACGAGGACCCGCCCCGGATGCTCGTTCTGCACGGTCCGGACGAGCCCCCAGGCGAGACTGCCCCATGCGTCGCCGAGGGGATGGTGGCCGGCGTCGGGCGTGACCGCGCCCCGGGTGAGCAGGACGAGTCGGGAAGCCTCGAAACGCGTATCCCGCAACCATGTGCGCACGAGGCCGAGGACGGTCGCGGCGTAGTCGTGCGCCCGCTCGACGAGGTCGGCGGAGCCTTCCGGCGGGCCGCCGGGGGAGTGGGGGAGGAAGCAGGGGACGAGGACCGCTTCGGGCGCGGGCGCGTCAGTGGCGTCGAGGGCGGCGGCGAGCGCCGGGAGACTCGTGTAGCGGCTCAGCTCGACGCCCTTGACCTCGTACCCGTCGGACTCGGCGGCCGCGATCAGTGCCCAGGTCCGCGCCGCGGAGCCGTCCGCGCCCTCGGGCAGCTCCTTCGCGGGCCACTCCACCGTGTACAGAGAGGTGGCGTCGGAGCCGGGGGCCCGCAACTGCTCCTGGGACACCGGACGGAGGGCGAGTTCACCGACGGTCGCCACGGGCCGGCCCGTACCGTCGGCCAGCTCCAGGCTGACGCTGCTCGGCCCCGTGGCCCGGACCCGTACGCGCAGCGCGTCGGCCCCCGAGGCGTGCAGCCGTACCCCGCTCCAGGAGAACGGCAGGTGCGCCTGGCCCGTGTGCAGGATCGCGCCGGGCAGGGCGAGGGAATGCAGGGCGGCGTCCAGTAGCGCGGGGTGCAGCGTGAACCGCTCCACGTCGGACAGGAGGGGAAGGCCGATGTCGGCGTAGAAGTCCTCGCCGAGCCGCCAGGCGGCCCGCAGTCCCCGGAACGACGGTCCGTAGTCGACGCCTCCCTCGGTAAGGCGGAGGTAGAGGTCGTCGACAGGGACGGGGACGGCCCCGGCCGGCGGCCAGGCTTGCGAAGAAGTGGCCGGCTCCTCCTGCGGACCGGTGGCGAGCAGCCCGGTGGCGTGGCACGTCCACGCAGCGTGCGGGTCGCCGTCCTGCGGCCGCGAGTGGATCGTGATCGCGCGCTGCCCGGAGTCCTGGGCCGCGCCGAGAAGGACCTGCACGGAGCGGGCTCCCTGTTCGGGGAGGACCAGCGGGCTCTCCAGCGTGAGCTCCTCGACCCGGTTGCAGCCCGCGTGCTCGGCGGCGGTCAGGGCCATGTCCAGCAGCCCCGCGCCGGGCACCAGCACCACGCCCAGCACGGCGTGGTCGGCGAGCCAGGCGTGGTCCCGCAGCGACAGGCTGCCGGTGAGGACGACCCCCTCCGTGCCCGGTAGCTCGGTCTCCGCCGGCAGGAGCGGATGGCCGATGCCGGTCAGGCCGGTGCCCGCGACATCGGTCTCCGCCACGCCGTCCAGCCAGTGGCGCTCCCGCTGGAAGGCGTAGGTGGGCAGGTCCGGCGATTCGACCGGGGTGGTCGCGGCGGTCCAGCGGACGGGGATGCCACGGGCGTGCAGCCGGGCCAGCGCCGTCAGGAACGTGGACGTCTCGTCGTGCTTGCGGCTGAGGGTGGTCACGAAAGCGGCCGTGTCCTGGTCGAGGATCTCGCCGCCGAGCGCCGTGAGTGCGGCGTCCGGGCCCAGTTCGACCACGGTGTCCACCTGCTCGCGGGCCAACGCCCGTACTCCGTCGGCGAACCGGACCGTGGCGCGGATGTGGTCCGCCCAATAGGCGGGGTCCGCGAGCCGGTCGTCGCCGGCCACGTCCCCGGTCACGTTGGAGACGACGGGGATCGTCGCCGGCCGGAAGGTGACCGACGCCGCGATCCGGGCGAACTCCTCCAGAACCGGATCCATGAGCGGGGAGTGGAACGCGTGGCTCACGTCGAGGTACCGGGTGCGGCGGCCACGCCCGGCGAACTCCTTCTCCAGCGTGCGCACGACCTCGGTGCGGCCCGAGACCACCACCGACTCGGGCCCGTTCACCGCGGCCACCGCCAAGCCACCGGCCTTCTCCGACAGCTCGGCGACCAACGGCAGCACCTCGTCCTCCGACGCCTGGACCGCGAGCATCCGTCCGTCCCCGGGCAGGGACTGCATCAGCCGCCCACGGGCCGCCAC
Organism: Streptomyces sp. 2323.1; assembly: GCF_900221035.1. Lineage (NCBI taxonomy): Bacteria > Bacillati > Actinomycetota > Actinomycetes > Kitasatosporales > Streptomycetaceae > Streptomyces > Streptomyces sp. 2323.1. The sequence continues at coordinate 8,150,583 of NZ_LT907981.1, forward strand.
CAGCCGTGCCGCGTCCTGAAGGGAGAGCACCCCGGCCGCGTGAGCAGCGGACAGCTCGCCCACTGAATGCCCGATCAGCAGATCCGGGTGGACGCCGACCGACTGCATCAGACGAAACAGCGCCGTCTCCACGGCGAACAGGGCCGGCTGTGCGTAGGCCGTCGTCTTCAGCGCCTCGGCACCGGCGGGATCGTCAGCGAAGACCACCGACGCCAACGGGCGCTCCAGGTGCGGGTCCAGTGCCGCGCACGCCTCGTCGAACGCCTCGGCGTACGCGGGAAAGGTCTCGTACAGGCCGCGTCCCATGCCTGGGCGCTGGGCTCCCTGCCCGGTGAACGCGAAGGCGAGACCGCCCCCGGCCGCCGTCTCCAGGCGTACGCCCGGCGCCGGCCGGTCCTCGCTCAGGGCCGACAGCCCGCTCACCATGTCGTCGAGGCCGGCGCCGGTGATCACCGCAGTGTGCTCGAACACCGACCGCCGCGTGGCCAGGGCCAGGCCCACCTGCTCCGGCGCCACCTCCGGGTGTCCCGCGGCCCAGTCCCGCAATCGGGCCGCCTGAGCCCGCAGCGCCTGCCTGCCCCGCCCGGACACCACCCACGGCATGCCCGGGAGGCGGGGTGCCGGGGCAGCCGCATCGTCGGGAGTCTCTTGCGGGGCTTCTTCGAGGATGAGGTGGGCGTTGGTGCCGCTGATCCCGAAGGCGGACACGCCGGCCCGGCGCGGCCGGTCCGCACGCGGCCAGTGCCGCCGCTGTGTCAGCAACCGCACCTCACCCGCCGACCAGTCCACCTCCGGCGTCGGCGCATCCACATGCAGCGTCTGCGGCAACACCCCGTGCCGCAACGCCATCACCATCTTGATCACGCCACCGACACCCGCGGCAGCCTGCGCATGCCCGAGGTTCGACTTCAACGACCCCAGCCACACAGGCCGATCGGCGGACCGGCCCTGGCCATACGTCGCCAACAACGCCTGCGCCTCGATCGGATCACCCAGCCGCGTCCCTGTCCCGTGCGCCTCCACCGCATCGACCTCATCGGCCGTCAGCCGGGCCGCGGTCAGTGCCCGCCGGATCACCCGTTGCTGCGACGGTCCGTTCGGCGCCGTCAGGCCGTTCGAGGCGCCGTCCTGGTTGACCGCCGACCCGCGGACGACGGCGAGCACCTGGTGCCCGTGACGCCGCGCGTCCGACAGCCTCTCCAGCACCAGCACACCCACGCCCTCCGACCAGCCGGTGCCGTCCGCGTCCGCCGCGAAGGACCGGCACCTGCCGTCCGGGGACAGGCCGCGCTGGCGGCTGAACTCCACGAACATCACAGGGGTGTTGATGACCGTCGCCCCTCCTGCCAGGGCCAGCGAGCACTCTTTGGCGCGCAGTGCCTGGACAGCGATATGCAGCGCCACCAGCGAGGACGAGCAGGCCGTGTCCACGCTGACGGCGGGGCCTTCGAGCCCGAGGGTGTAGGCGAGCCGACCGGACACCACCGAGATGGCGTTACCGGTGCCGACGAATCCCTCGGCCTCCTGCCGGGACTTCTGGAGGTGGATGATGTGGTCCTGCATGCCCGTACCGATATAGACACCGGTGTCGCTCCCGCCGAGCGACGTCGGGGGTATTCCGGCGCGCTCCAACGCCTCCCAGCCCGTCTCCAGGACCAGCCGCTGCTGCGGGTCCATCGCGGCAGCTTCCCGCGGTGAAATCCCGAAGAACCCCGCGTCGAAATGGGTAGCGGTGTCGACGAACCCACCGCCGCGGGCGTACGTGGTACCGGGTGCCGTCGGATCGGGGTCGTAGAGGGTGTCAAGGTTCCAGGAACGGTCGGTGGGGAGATCTCCGATGACGTCGCGTCCCTCGGCGACCAACTGCCACAGATCCTCCGGCGAGAACACGCCGCCCGGGTATCGGCACCCCATCCCGACGATCGCGACCGGCTCGCGCGACGCCTCCTCCGCCGTCTGAAGCCGCACCCGGGTGTCGTGCAGGTCCGCGGTCACGCGCTTCAAGTAGTCCAGCAATTGTTCTTCGGATCGCATTTCCTGCTCATCTCTGGAATATGGGCCGACGACGGTTCCTGGCTACGAGATGCCGAGCTCTCGGTCGATGAAGGCGAGGACCTCGGCCCGGTCGGCGTCCGCCAGCGTCTGTGCGACGTCTCCGGCGTCGCTCGACGGGCCGACGTCCCACCGGGAGGCCAGCGAGCGCAGTCGGGTCGCGACGAGGTTCCGTTCAGCTTCGTCCAGGTCGGCGGAGCCGAGCGCGGAGCCGAGGCGTTCGATCTCGGTGAAGAGTGAGGACGACGTGTGCGCCCCGTCACCGAGGATGGTCCGGCTCAGATGGCCGGCGACCGCCTCCGGTGTCGGATGGTCGAAGACCAGCGTGGCCGGCAGCGCGACTCCGGCCACGGCCTGCAGTCCGTTGCGCAGTTCGAGGGCGGTGAGGGAATCGATACCGAGTTCCTTGAACTGCTGCCGCGGGGACACGGCGTCGGGCCCGGGATACCCGAGCGTGCCGGCCACCTGGGCACGGACCGTCGTGAGCAGGAGCCGGTCCCGCTCCGCGCCGGTGAGGCCCGGCAGGCGTTCGGCCAGCGTGGGGCCGGCCCCGCCGCCGGGGGTGCCATCGCGCCCGCCGGTCGCGCCGGCGTCCGCCTGCGAGGGCGGGGACAGTTCCCGCAGCAGGGGGCTCGGCCGGGAGGCGGTGAACGAGGGCAGGAACCGCCGCCAGTCGACATCGACGAGTGCCACGTTCGCGGGGCCGTCGGGGCCGTCGGACAGCAGCGCGGACAGCCCCAGGACGGCCAGCCGGGGTTCCATGGCGGTCAGGCCGCGCCGCAGCAGGCGCTCCTCGATGCCCTCGTCCACGAGACCGCCTCCGGTCCACGGCCCCCAGGCGATCGAGGTGGCGGGCAGTCCGTCGGCCCGACGCCGCTGGGCCAGGGCGTCGAGGTGCGCGTTGGCGGCGGCGTAACCGGCCTGGCCGCTGCTGCCCACGGTGGCGGCGAAGCCGGAGAACAGCACGAACGCCGACAGTTCGGTGTCGCGGGTGAGTTCGTCCAGCAGACGGGCCCCCTCGGTCTTCGGCGCCAGGACGGTTTCCAGGCGTGCGGTGTCCAGGTCGGCGGTCATGCCGTCGTCGAGTACTCCGGCCGCGTGGAAGACCGCCGTCAGCGGATGCCGGTCCGGAATGCCGTCGAGCAGTTCTTGTACGGCCCGGCGGTCGGCGACATCGCAGGCGGCGACGGTCACGGTGGCGCCCGACGCCTCCAGATCGGCGCTGAGTTCGGCCACGCCGGGTGCGTCGGCCCCGCGTCGGCTGGTCAGCAGCAGATGGCCGGCTCCCCGGGCGGCGGCCCAGCGGGCGACGTGGGCGCCCAGAGCGCCGGTACCGCCGGTGATGAGGACGGTTCCCGCCGGCCGCCAGGGGGCGGTCCGAGCGGCCGGGCGATCGCCGCCGTCCGGGACGAGTCGGCGTCCGAGGATGCCGACCGGGCGCAGCGCCAGTTGGTCCTCGTCCGCGCCGCCCAGGGCCGCGCACAGCTGGGTTCGTACGTGCGGGTCGAGGGTGCTCGGCAGGTCGACGAGTCCGCCCCAGCGGTCGGGGTGTTCCAGCGCGACCACCCTGCCCAGGCCCCAGATCTGGGCCTGTTCGACAGCACCGGGCCGGTCGCCGGTACCGGTCGTGACCGCGCCCTGCGTCAGGCACCACAGGGGTGCCGTGATCCCGGCGGCGCCGAGCGCCCGGACGAGGGCGAGGGTCGCCGCCGTGCCCCGGGGCACCGAGGGACACGCGGTGTCGCGCCGCCCGTCGAAGGCCAGCAGGGACACCACTGCGACCGGCTCCGGCCCGCCGCCCGCGCAGGCCTGCTTCAGGTGCTCGGTGACCGCCGCGGTGTCGGTGTCCGTCGTGTCGACCAGGACGTCGACGACCGGGCAACCCGCCTCCAGCAGGCTCTCCCGCACCCATTCCGTGGTGGCGTCGGACTCCGTGCCGCCCGGGTGGACCAGCAGCCACCTGCCGTGCGGCCCAGTGGGGGATACGTCGAGCGGCCGCCACCGCTCGACGTACCGCCAGCCGTCCACTCTCGCCTGTTCGAGCCCGTGGCGGTGCCAGGAGGCCAGCTCCGGGAGGACGTCCTTGAGCGGGGTCTCGTCGTGGAACCGTACGTCCGGACCGAGGCTGCCCAGGTCCCCCTTCTCCACGGCCTCCCAGAAGTGGGAGTCCACCGTCCCCTGGCCGACGGTCGCGGGGGCACCCGCCCCCGGTCCACGGCTGCCGTTCGCCGCGGCCGCCGGACGGGGCCAGTAGCGCTCGCGCTGAAAGGCGTACGTCGGCAGGTCGACGTGCGCAGCGCCGGCCAGGTCCGGCAGCGCCGCCCAGTCGACGGTGACGCCGCTGACGTATGCCTTGGCCAGGGAGGTGAGGAAGGCCCGCCGGTCGCCCGTATTGCGTCGCAGGGTGCTGAGAACGGCTGCCTCCCCGCTCTCTCCCTCCACGATCTCGGACAGCGCCACCTGCAGCACCGGGTGGGGGCTGATCTCGATATAGACCTTGCTCCCGGTGGCGGCGAGCCGCTGGATGACCGGCCCGAACTCGACGGTCCGGCGCGTGTTGCGGTACCAGTACGCGGCGTCCGGGACCGTTTCCGTCTCCGGTGACTCCCCGGAGACCGTCGACAGGAAGGCGATGCGCGCCGGCGTCGGCGCCACGTCCGCCAGGTCCGTCAGCAGCCGCTCTTCGAGGGCTTCGACGGCGGGGTAGTGGGAGGCACAGTCGGTGGCGACGCGCCGGGCACGTACGCCCCGCTCGGCACAGACCGCCAGCAGCTCGTCCACCGCCTCGTTGTCGCCGGAGACCACGCTGATGGACGGGCTGTTGACCCCGGCGACGAACAGCCGGTCCGGCCAGGCGGCGATCAACTCCTCGACCTGCGCCCGCCCGAGAGGAACGGACACCATGCCGCTGCGTCCGGACAGTTCCAGCAGGGCCCGGCTGCGCAGCACCGCCACCTTGGCCGCGTCGGCGAGCGACAGCGTGCCGGCCGTGTAGGCGGCCGCGATCTCGCCCAGGGAACTGCCCACCACGGCCGACGGCTCGACGCCCAGGGAACGCCACAGGTCGGCGAGGGCGACCGTGACCGAGAACAGCACCGGCTGGATCACATCGACCCGGTCCAGGCCCGGTGCCCCCTCAGCCTCGCGCAGGACGTCCAGCAGGGACCAGTCGACGTGGTCGGCAAGGGCGTCGGCGCAGGAGTGCAGGGTCTCGGCGAAGACCGGGAACTCCTCCATCAGCTCCAGGGCCATGCCTGCCCACTGGCCTCCTTGACCGGGGAAGACGAAGACCACTTCTCGGCCGCCGACGGCGGAACCGATGACCGTCCGTGCGTCCGGAACGCCCTGGACGACACTGTCCAGCCCGTCCAGCAGTTCGGCCCGGTCCGTGCCGAGGACGACGGCCCGTTGGTCGAACGTGCTCCGGGTCGTCACCAGCGAGCCGGCGACCTGGGCGGGTATGAGCTCGGGGTGGTCGGTCAGGTGGCTGTGCAGCCTGCGGGCCTGCTCCCGGACGGCGGCGGCGGTACGGGCCGAGAGGACCAACGGCAGCGTCGCGCCGCCGCCGGTGTCCGCGCGGTCCCCGGCAGCGTCGTGTGGAGCAGCTTCCGGCGCTTCTTCGAGGATGAGGTGGGCGTTGGTGCCGCTGACCCCGAAGGAGGACACGCCGGCCCGGCGCGGCCGGCCCGCACGCGGCCAGTCCCGCCGCTGTGTCAGCAACCGCACCTCACCCGCCGACCAGTCCACCTCCGGCGTCGGCTCATCCACGTGCAGCGTCTGCGGCAACACCCCGTGCCGCAACGCCATCACCATCTTGATCACGCCACCGACACCCGCGGCAGCCTGCGCATGCCCGATGTTCGACTTCAACGACCCCAGCCACAAAGGCCGATCGGCAGGCCGGCCCTGGCCATACGTCGCCAACAACGCCTGCGCCTCGATCGGATCACCCAGCCGTGTCCCCGTCGCATGGCCCTCCACCGCGTCGATCTCATCGGCCGTCAGCCGGGCGTCGCGCAGGGCCTGCCAGATGACACGCTCCTGGGAAGGCCCGTTCGGGGCGGACAGGCCGTTGGAGGCCCCGTCCTGGTTCACCGCCGATCCACGTATCAACGCGAGCACGGGATGGCCGTTGCGTTCGGCGTCGGACAGCCGCTCCAGCACGACCATGCCGACGCCCTCGGCCCACGCGGTGCCGTCCGCGGCGGCGGCGAAGGACTTGGCCCGGCCGTCGGGGGCAAGGTTGCGCTGCCTGCAGAACTCGGTGAACGTCGTGGGCATCGACATCACCGTCACCCCGCCGGCAAGGGCCAGCGAGCATTCCCGACTGCGCAGCGACCGGGCCGCCATGTGCATGGTCACGAGCGACGAGGAACAGGCCGTGTCGACGGTCACGGCCGGGCCGACCAGACCGAGGGTGTAGGACAGCCGACCGGAGACCACGCTGCCGGTGTTGCCAGTCGTCAGGAAACCCTCGAAATCCTCGATGGACTCGTGCAGTCGGACGGCGTAGTCCTGGTTCATGGCCCCGGCGAAGACGCCGACGTCGCTGCCGCGCAAGGTTTGTGGAGAAATCCGGGCCCTTTCCAAGGATTCCCAGGCGACTTCCAGCAGCAGTCGCTGCTGCGGATCGATTGTCACGGCTTCGCGCGGAGATATCCCGAAGAACGCGGCATCGAACCATCCGGCGTCGTAGAGAAATCCGCCATCGCGCACATACGACGGTACTTTTCCGTCCGGTGCCTCGCTGAAAAGCGCGTCCAGATCCCAGCCCCGGTCCACGGGAAACGGACCGCTGGCCACCCTCCCTGACGACACCAACTCCCAGAGCGCTTCAGGGGAGTCCACATGACCGGGGAAACGGCAGCTCATTCCCACGATGGCAATGGGCTCGCCGTTCCTCTCCTCTTCCACCTGAAGCCGTCGCCGTGTATCGCGCAGGTCCCGCGTGACCTTCCGGAGCGCGGTCACCAGCTGGTCCGACCGACCTTCACCTGTCATGACCATCCGTTCTCTCCACTGACGCTGCGGGTTCCGCTAGAAGGGTTCACCGGTCCGCAGCGGCAGGACAATCCCCTAACCACCCCCTATGGCCCCCGACTTGAATAGCCCCGCGAGGCGGGGGGTTGAATCGACCGTGGGCGACTGCGATTCTCTGAATACTTCAACGCAGGGCGCAAGTTCACCACAGCGGAAGGGGAAATGAGTTGAGTTCAGAAGTCACCGAGTCGGACCGATGGATCCGCAGCTATCTACCGGGTCCCGCCGAGGCGCTCCCTCTCGTCCATTTTCCCCATGCAGGTGGTTCCGCCAGCTATTACCGGCCCTTCTGCGCCTCCCTGTCGGACCGATTCAATGCGCTCGCCCTGCAGTATCCGGGGCGTCAAGACCGGCGCGATGAGCCTTGTGTGACCGATCTGCACGTCCTGGCGGACCTCCTGTTCGACCGGCTGCGACAATTCGCGGACCGCCCGATGGCGTTCTTCGGCCACAGCATGGGGGCACTCTTGGCATTCGAGGTGACACGGAGGTTCGAGCGGGAACTCCACACCTCACCGGTGGCGCTCTTCCTGTCCGGGCGCCGCGCTCCGTCCCGCCATCGGGACGAGAACGTCGACCTGAGCAGCAGGGAGAGCCTGCTCGCCGAGATCCGGGAGCTGAGTGGCACAGATCCCCGGCTGCTGGGAGACGACGAGATGCTTGAGATGATCTTGGAGCCGCTGCGCGCCGACTACCAAGCCCTGGGCGCTTACCGCTTCGCGCCGGAACCGCCCGTCCGCTGCCCGGTCACCGTTCTGACCGGCGCCGACGACCCCCGTACCTCCCCGGATGAGGCAGCCGCCTGGCAGGAGCACACCACGGGCGCCTTCGCACTGCGGGTGTTCCCCGGTGGTCACTTCTTCCTCAGCGAGAACGTCGCCGATGTCACCGGCTTCGTCGCCGAGCGGCTCTCCGCTGTCCCACTGCCTGGTTGAGAGGCCCACCCAGGCCCGGGGAAGACCGCGATGTGACGCGTCCTTTGCCGGTGGCCGGTGCGCTGCCCTTGTCCCCCTGCTGCGGTGGACCGGCACCGCAGCAGCCTTGGCCGTGCCGACGGCCCGCGCAGCATGCGTAGCCCGGTCGACCGGTTCACGCACGACATCCACCACGTCCTGCACCTCATCAGAGGACGTTAAGTCCGCTTCTGGTAGCGGCCTCGTCCGGGCTGGGTGAGGAAGCCTTGGCGGGTGAGGCGTCCGAGGCGGCTGCGGGTGATGTTGACGAATGTCTTGTCGGTGGGCATGCCGAGGAGTTCGTGCAGCTCACGAGCCCTGAACACCTGGCCGGGGTACTGGTTGAAGGCGTCCACGATGGCCTGGTAGGCGGTGCCTGTCTCGGGCGGGCCGGGTGCGGGGCGTTCAACCTGCTCCGCGACCAGCCGCGGCGCCGCATCCACAAGGGCATGGACCGATCCCCGCAGGCTGTCGCGATCGTCATCGACTCCTGGTCGAGCCGCGCCGCCGAAACCGTCGGCCGCGACAGGGTCACCCCCGCCGGCGGCAGCGCCCACCTCCGTCATATCACTCTATGTTACTGACCGAAAACACACAGTCGCCATGGCGGCGTGCGGGGCGTTCTGCCACAGTCGGCGCGCATCATTCGCCGATCATGAAGAGGGAGTGCCGTGAAGGGCACCACTTGTAGGGCTGGCGCCACGCGCGCCAAAATGCCCGGTGCGCGCCTGCGTGCCGGGCTGGCTGCCTGTGTTGGCGGGGCGGTTGCCGCCGGGCTGCTGTGGGCGGCACCGGTGTACGCGGCAGGGCCGGCCGGGCGGCATGCGGCACCGCTGATCGATGCCGGTTCCGGTGCGGGGCACAAGTTCCGTTCCTCGGGCCGGCTCCTCGCGGGCCCAGGCGGCGGGACGGCGTGCACCGCGACAGTCGTCGCGGCCTCCGCCGAGCCTGCTCCGGCACAGAAGGCGCTGGTCCTGACCAACGGCCACTGCGTGAGGGACACCCTGGGCACGAACGAGGTGGTCGCCGACCAGCCCGCGCCCGAGGGATGGTCGTTCACCCCCGCGTTCTTCCACGACAACACCGCCGAGCACAAGACGTTCGGGGTCGAGCGCGTCGAGTACGCGACGATGAAGGACACCGACGTCGCGGTGCTGCGGCTGTCCGTCACCTACGGCGACCTCGCGCAGCTGGATGTCACCCCGCGCACCCTGTCGCCCACCGGCACTCCCGCGCGGGGCACGCGCCTGGAGGCGGCGCACGCTCCCATCATCGGCGTCCCGGATGACGAGCGGTTCCTGCGCCTGTCCAGCTGCCAGGTCACCGGCTCGGACGTGTCCGTGCACGAGTACACCTGGCTGTGGAAGGGCTTCGCCCGCACCGACTGCCGGGGCGTCAGCGGCGGCTCGTCCGGCGGCCCGGTGACCACGGCCACGGACAACCGGCTGGTCGGCCTGATCAACACCGTTGCCACGCCCGGCTATCTGGGCTGCGGCCTGGGCCGCCCCTGCGAGGGCAGCGCACACGGACTCGTCGTCCCGGCCGACGACTCCGTCTACGTCACGCCCGTCGACGCGGTCGCCTCCTGCCTGGACAGGACGGGCCTGCGCCTCCACCGCAACGGCTGCCGCTTGGACCCCGGCATCCAGGTCAACGTCCAGTTCAGCGGCACGGAGACGCAGAGCCACACGCCCGAGGGACCGGCCCGCTGGGACGCCCATATCACCGCAGGCGGGGGCGGCCACCAGTCCTACGTCGCTTTCAAGACAGGCCCGTTCGGCGCGACCGACTGCACGAACCCGCAGGGCTACGGCCGTCCGCAGCGGCTCGGCAAGGGCGGCGCCGACTATGCCCGGCTCCTGCCGACCCAGGACAACCTGTACGTGCTGTGCGCGGCGGGCGGCCCGGATGCCACCTTCCAGGGCGCGGGCTGGACCGCCTCCCTGACCCACCCCAGCTACGCGTACGCGCGCATCGACAACACCCCTCCGACCGTGGAGCCCTCCCTCGACATCCAGAAATTCGGTGAAGGCAGTGATGCCGATTACCGGGTCCGCCCGGTCTTCGACCTCTGGGAGCTGACCTCCTTCGAGATCAAGTACGGCCCGGCCGCCACCACCGACTGCGCTGACCTCTCGGGCTACCACCCCTACCGGCGTGTCCCGGTCACCCTCAGCGCGTCCGAAGGCCCGTGGACGTACTGCGCCGTCGGCTACGACAACGCCGGCAACCAGACGCCGCCGAAGGCGTTCCGAATCGAGTAACTCGCCCACCGAGCACGAAGGTGGTGCGGGCCGCGCGCCGGAGTGGACCGGTGCGCGCGGCCCGCCGCTCGATCCAGGCGGCGTGCGACCGCCCCGTCCCCTGGGCCCGGACAAGCGCCGTCACCAACAAGAAGGGGACACAGGAGTGGAGCCCGCCGGAGCTGACCCTGGCAGAGCCCCGGTCGCGGCGACGGAAGAAGACGGATAAGGAAGGGGACCCGTCGTGAAGATCCACGATAGTGATGACGTGCGGTTCCTGCTGGAGAGGTCGGCGCGCGAAGTCATCGAGCTGTTCGACGGCAGCCGCATCACCCGCACCGCGCGCCTGAGCGACCACCACGACTGAGAGCCGGCCACCCCCGGCCAGCCCCACCATCAGTGGGCGATAAGTCTGATCCTTCTCGGTTCGTGATCGCTTGATCGTGTTACTGATCGTGGTACGAGCCTTCGGGTGGGCATGCCCATGTGGAGATGCGGGGTGTGAAGAGAGGGACGTACACCAGCGACTTATCGGATGCGCAGTGGGCGTTGATCGAGCCGATGATCACGGCCTGGAAGAAGGACCGGGGGCGCGGTCAGCGACGGGCGACCCAGGCTCCTGCGACCTGCGGGAGGTCGTGAACGCGCTCTTCTATCAGAACCGGACGGGCTGCCAGTGGCGGTACCTGCCGCACGATCTACCGGTCTGGTCCGCGGTGTTCTACTACTTCGGCCCGTGGCGCGAGGACGGCCTCGACCAGCGGATCCAGGAGCTCCTGCGCTGCCAGGTGAGGGAGCGGGCCAGACGATTAGAAGATCCGTCCCTGGTGATCATCGACACCCAGTCCGTCCGCGTGGCGGCCGGGGTGCCGAAGGCGACGACGGGACTGGACGCGAACAAGAAGACGCCCGGCCGCAAGCGCGGGCTCGCCGTGGACGTCATGGGCCTGATCATCGGTGTGGTGGTCCTGGCGGCCAGTACGCACGACAACGAGGCCGGCAAGGCCCTGCTGGACCAGGCAGCCGAACGGTGCGGGATGCGCCTGGAGAAGGCCCTGGTCGACCAGGGCTTCAAGGACGTCGTGATCATCCACGGGGCGGTGAAGGACATCACCGTCGAGGTGGTCCGCCGCAACCCCGACGACCAGGGCAAAGGCTTCGCTCCGCAACCGAAGCGGTGGGTGGTCGAGCAGGTCAACGGCACCCTCATGCTCCACCGCCGCCTCGCCCGTGACTACGACCACCGGCCCGACAACGCCGCCTCCCGCGTCTACTGGGCCTCCACCGCCGGCATGCTCCGCCGCCTCACCGCCCCTAGCCCCGCCTGGCGCGACGAGGTGGAGCTGGCCGCATGAATGTCTCCGAACTCCTGCGGCTGCTGCAGGCCGAGCACGACGAGACCGCTGCACGATCCGACAACCTGCGAGAGCAGATCGAGCAGCTCACCACCGCCCTCGCCGAGACCGAGGCGCGCCTGGCCGAACTGGTAGCCACCCGCAAGGTCATCGACGGCCTCGCCCGGCCCGACCACGAACCGGCCCCCGCGGAGTCAGCCACCGTCTACCAGCGCATCGTGACTGCCTTCAACGAGCATCCCGGGCAGGTATTCCGCGTCCGTGACCTGCACGAACACCTCGGCCTGCCCACCGGCGAGCCCTCGATTAACGTCACCCGCTCCCGCCTGGGACGACTCGTTCGTCAGGGGCTCCTCGACCAACCCGGACGCGGCCGCTATCAGAAACGGACTTAACGCCCTCTCAGAGAGATCGGGCCGTGAGCTGCGGCAGGCCCGGTCCGTCCGATGGCTCGGACGGCTCCGGTGAACGCACATCCTGCAAGCCATGACCTGCGCCGGTCCGGATGCGGAGCGCTTCCCAGCCATCCGGCGGCTCGGGGCCCAGGTGGTACGAGATGTGCGATTCCGTCGCCTGGCGCGTGACCTCACACACCCGCACCTGCCCTCGGGGCGCCATCGCCAGCAGTCGGAGGCCCCGGTCGACCGCGTCCCCCGTGACCGTCGGGAGGCCGCTGTGCGCCGGCAGGTACGACAAGCAGGCGTCACCGGTGACCACAGCGACGTGCACATGGATGAAGGACGGGTTGCTACGCAGCCCGCCGCCATCGATCCGGTCCCGGAGGGCGACGGCCGTCCGCACGGCACGCGTGGCGTCGTCCCGGCGAGGGTTGTCGACTCCGAACACGGCGGAGAACACCGGCGCCGTCACCGGTCCCACGGTCCCCCCGTTCTGCGTGGATTGCTGCCGCAGTACCGCCTCGATGTCCGCCACGGCCTTCTGCACGCCGTACAGATCATGGTCGTCGGACACGTCGTGCCGCACCCACACCAGGACGACGCTCACCCGCGTGCGACGGGGCGTCGCCCGGTGGCCCGTACCCTGCCGATCGCCGTCCTCCACGCGGTCGGGCACCACACGGTGATCGCGTCTGTGCTCCCTGCCCACCCGCGACCGCACGCGGCTCACGGACGAAGCATCACGGACGTCGGGCGCGTCCGGCCGACGCGTCGCCTGCTGTTCGACGAGGGCCGGCACCGTTGGCCGCTCGGGCGCCTTTTGGTACTCCGCCACCGGCGCGGCCGGCACCTCCAGGTCTGGGGCGTGTTCGAGGATGGACCGTTCCAGGCGACGCAGCTCCCGCGACGGCTCCAGCCCGAACCGCTCCACGAGTTCGGTCCTGATACGCCAGAACACCGACAGCGCGTCGGTCTGCCGGCCGCACCGGTAGAGCGCCACCATCAGCTGGCAGCTCAGCCGCTCACGCAGCGGGTCCTCGGCGACGGCCCGCTGCAGCTCGCCCAGAATCTCATGGTGGTGGCCGATCGCCAGTCCGGCTTCGAAGTAGTCCTCCAGGGCACCCAGTCGCTCACTCTCCAGACCGTCCAGTTCGGGCCAGTTCAAGTCGCCGTCCGCCAGGTCGGCGAGTGCCACACCTCCCCACAGGCCGAGCGCCCCCCGCAGCGTGCACACCGCGGCGGCATGATCGCCGGTGCGGGCTTCGGCTCGTCCTCGTTCCACGTGCCGGCGGAACTGGAACAGATCCACGGTGTCGGGGTCGACCCGCAACTGGTATCCGGGAGCAAGCGTCAGTATGGCCGCACGCGTGTCCGTGGCCCCGTGGGCCAGATCGAGCCGCAGGCCTCGGACGGCGTTGCCGACCATCTTGCGTGCGGTGCGGGGCGTTTCGTCCGGCCACAGGACGTCGAGCAGCTTGTGTGTGGCCACGACCCGGTTGGCGTTCAGCAGAAGGTAGGCGAGCAGCCGGCGTTTGATCACTCCGCCGAGCGGCATCAGCGCGCCGTCCACGACTGCTTGAAGAGAGCCCAAGATGCGGAAGTTCACTTCACCCTCAGTCCCCTCTGGCCCCGCCTGCTCTCGTTCCCGACGGTCAGTCGACCGCGGAGGGCATCACCACGACGAGAGGCTCCGCTCGGCCACTGGCCGGGATGCAAAGGCGTGCGTGCCGTGGCGCAGAAGACGGCACGCAGCGAAGGAGGCCGGTCGGTGGCGAGAATCTTCCGCGGGTGAGAAAGCGGTGGAAGCGGACGCACGGTGGGGCGCCAAACTCCGGTGGATGACGCTGACTTCCTTGGATCCGGCATTAACCGGACGGTTGTTTGGTGGATCACGCTCCGTCACATTGCAGGGGCGCCGGTCCGGAGTCCAGCATTCCTGAGGGCCTTTGCCCCTTTGAACAGGCCTGTGCATACCCCGGGACACCGCAGGCGCCAACGCGCTGCCATGGTGAGCGATTCGGGCGCCATTGCCTTCCGCTGCGGGTTGTGCCAGGCCGGATCGGCATGTGTCCTGCCGTTGATCAGATGAGGCCGGCGCGGATGGCGTAGGAGACGGCGTGCGCGCGGTTGCGCAGCTGTAAACGCTTCATCAGGCCGTAGAGGATGTACTTCACGGTGCGCTCCGAATAGCACAACTTGGTGGCGATCTCGGCAAGTTCCCTGCCCTCCGAGACCAGGCGGAGGACATCGAGTTCGCGGGGGCTGACGCCCGAGGCGGTGAGGCCGCGCGGCGCAAGGACCTCCCGGTGGGTCCACCGGACCTGTTCCATCAGCGCGCCCTGCAAGGTGGGCGGGAAGCTGCCGCCGCCGTCCGCGACCGTGAGCAGGGTGCGCACGAAGGCGGAGGGAGTGAACGTGTCACGCCACAGCACGGCGCGCACTCCCCGGTCGATCGCCGCGGAGACGTCTGCTCGCCAGTGTCGTCCGGCGACGAGGAGGAAGCGGGTGTCGGGCCTGTCGGACAGGGCGCGCAGCTGGTCCAGTGCGGTGGCGTCGACGGTGTCGAAGGCCGCGACGACGGCGTCGGCCTCGTGGATTCTCTCCGGTGGGACTTCCTGGATGCGGTGGTCGTGGTTGAGGGAGCTGACAAGTCCCGCGTGGACCACGGCGTCGGGTGAGTGGACCGCCACACACACGGTGCCGGTGAGTATCTGCTCAGGCATTTCGCCTCCCCATCGGTAATCGCCCATGAGGTAGATGATCGTGCCACGTACTTTTGCCCACCGGCTTTCCGCACGCCTCGATCGCTTAAGGACAGGGAAACCTGTCGCATCCATCCGCAGGAGACCCCTGCCGTTCAGGAGACCCCCGCCGTTCAGGAGAAGTCCGCCGGCCGCCCAGGAGAGTTCCGCGGAAAGGGATTTCCCCGCCGGGACTCCCCGGGCCTCGCTCCGCCCCGGCCTGCCCCGGGGGAGACGGGCGCGCGGCGGGACGTTCAGTGGCCCGGAGCGGTCAGGGCGTGGCCGGTGAGCATGGCCGAAACGACCTCGGTACGGGACCGAAGACCGGTGCGTGCGAACAGCCGTGACAGGCGATTGGCGACGGCGTCCTCGCTGAGCCGCAGCACGGTGGCGATCTCGCGGTTCGCGAGCCCCTCGGTCACCAGCGTGGCCAGCAGCTGCTCGTTCTCGGCGGTGGCCTGTCTGCGGCCGGGGACGGTCAGCCCGGCCTCGCGCATCGCGGCCCGGGTGTGGAAGCGGCTCAGCAACGAGCCCGTCTCCCCGTACAGTTCGTACGCCTCGTGCAGCAGCTCCGGGGGGCCCGCGTCCCCGGCCGCCGCCGCGAGCGTGACCGCGGTCTCGAACGGCTGGCACCGCGAGCGGGCCAGCTCCACCGCCTCGTGCAGCAGCTCGCGCGCGGCGCCGGAGCCCTGCTGGCGCACCCGCGCCGCTGCCAGCAGGTACAGCAGCCGGGTGCGTCCGCTGCCGGTACGCCCGGCGAGTTCCTCAAGGCGCCACAGACAGCCCGCCGCCGCATCGGCCCGGCCGTCCTCCGCCCGGAGCATGGCGAGGGCAGCGGCCAACTCGTCGGTTCCGTAGACATAGCTGCGCGCGTCGGCCTCCCGCAGCCCGCGCCGCAAGATGCGGTCGGCCGCGTCGGGACGGCCCATGGTCCGCAGCACCGCGGCCTCGGCGACGTCCAGGAAGATCTCCGCATGACCCTCGTGGGTCCCGCGCTCACCGGCGATCAGACGGGCGGCGCCGGCCGGCTTGCCCCTGGCCAGCAGGATGGCGGCCGTCCCCGCGGCGAACAGATGGTGCTGGGGCGCCGCGATGAACGTCTGGTCCTTCGCGACCATGCCGCGCGCCAGCGCCAGTGCGTCGTCCCACCGACCCTGGAGGTGGAGCAGGAGCAAGTGGGTGGTGGGGGGAAGCGCCTCGGGCGGCATCCCGCGGTCCTTCAGCAGGTCCATGGCGCCGCACAGGTCCGCGTTGCCGAGCAACTGGAGGGTGTACCCGGCCGCTATCGAGTACAGCGCCTCCGGGGGGAGGCCGGGATCCGGCGGCGTCTCCAGGGCGCGGGCGAGCACGTCGGTCCGGCCCTGCACCAGGTTCCCGGCGACCTGCGCCAGCTCGGGTATCAGCCGGATCTGAGGGTGCGGGCGCCACACCGCCTCCGTCCGCGAGAGCAGGTCCAGCACCTCCTGCCACTGATCGGCCAAGCACAGCGCCAGGGTCCGCGCCGGCACGGCGGCCTCCGGGGGCAGCCGCAGACGCTCCCACCACTCGGCCGAGCCCATCCGGGACAGCTGCGTCCAGTCCTTCCCGGCGGCGGCCGCGAGGACCTGGACGGCGGCGAGCTCAAGGAGATCCGGGGCGCTGACGACGTCGGAGGGGTCGCGCAGAATCGTCTCCGCCGCCCGGCCCGCCGCCGGGTGGTCGCCGACGACCCAGGCAGCCTTCACCGACCGCAGCAACGCCAGTTCGCGGGCCGCCGGTTCCTCGATCAGGCGCAGCGCCGCCCGGAACCACCGCAGCATGCCGCGGTCCTCGGGGTCGGGGTGCAACGTCTCGGCGGCGACGGTGAGTTCCGCCGTCGCGCGCTCGCGGTCGATCAGCCCGCCCGCGTCGGCCATCCGGTCGGGCAGGTACGTGACGGTGTCCGCCTCCTCCAGGAGCACGGCCGGGCGCCGCGGTGCCGTCGCGGCGGCCGCACCGTCCCGCGCCGCCCAGAGAGCCTCCACCGCGGCGGCGGACATCCGGGCGCGTTCCAGGGGCCCGAGCCGTTCCCGGGTGGCGTGCTCCATCAGCGGTGACCGGAACACCCAGCCCCGGGGGCCGCCGCCGTCCTCGCCGGGCAGTTCGTCGAGGAGGCCCGCGGCGACCAGGCGGCGCACGCCGTCGCCGACCTCCTGGTCGGACAGACCGGTGGACCCGGCCACCAGCGCCACCGCCGTCCGGCCGAGCGGCCACAGGATGCTCAGTGCCGCGGCCGTCGTCCGGCACGGTTCGCCGAGCTCGTGCAGCGCCCTCATGAACCGGTCCTCATCGGGCAGTACCGGCACCGGCGCGCCCGCGGCGAGGAAGGCGTGCCCGTCGGTGATGCGCACCGCGTCCCGCCGCGACCACTCGGTGAGCAGCACGTCGGCGGCTGCGGGAATCCCGCGGGTCAGCCCGAGGACGCGCGCCACCAGAGCCGGGTCGGGCGTCGCCTGCGACCGCCGCGCCACCATGTCGGCGAGCTGCGGCCGGGTCAGGCGCGGCAGGGCAATCGTCCGCGCCGTGCCCGCTTCCGCCGGCAGTCCGACGGCCTGGTCCTGCCGGCGGCCGGACGCGGCGTCACCGGTCCCGCCGGTGTGCCGTACCGACGTGATCACCAGCCGGACCTCCGGGGGGCGACGGGCGGCGACGGCTCCCAGTACGTCGAGGGACGCCGCGTCGGCGTACTGCGCGTCGTCCACCACCACGCCCACGGGCGCCGCATGCGTCAGCGCGGACAGCAGTGCGTCGGCGAGCGCCGCCCGATCGCCCCTCTCCGTGGCGTGCAGCACCTCGGCCTCCAGGCCCGCCCGGCCGGCCGCGAGCTGCCTCCCGGTGACCGGACGGTGCTCCCGCACGGCGGTGACCACCCGCAGCGCCAGCAGAAGCGGACGGTCCTGGTCCCCGCGCACACAGGCCAGCGGCAGGGCCACATGATCCCGCGCAGCCAGCCGTTCGGCGGCCGCATGCGCGAACGCGCTGCGCCCCGCCCCCCGTTCTCCGTGGACGAGCACCAGGCCGGGACCGTCCGGGTCGTCCAGGCAGCGCTCAAACTCGGCCAACTCCTGCTCGCGGCCCACCAGTTGCCCGCTCGCACCGTCCGCCCACGTCGCCATGGCGCCGCGCACCACCCCGGTTTCCGCCCCCCGGCCACTGTCCACGGAACCTCCTCAACGCCGTGTCACCGGCGGGCATTCCGCCTGGTACGCGCGACGGGACCGGTGCGCCGGTCCCGTCGGAGCCTGCATTATGGCCGTCTCCCGCGACGAGGTCACGATCAGCGGGAGGGCCCCGGTCGACGTGGGCCGAAAGCGAGTGAGGAGTCCAGTGGAACGCCGTGCATCTCTCGTCGGCAGGGACCACCAAGTCGGCGTGGTCGCCGACGCCCTGCGTCCGGCCGGTACGGCGCGGACCCTGCTCGTGACCGGCGAGGCCGGAGCGGGCAAAACCGCCGTGCTGGACGAGGCGCGGTACGCGGTGGTCCAGGAGGGGACCAAGGTGCTGCGGCTGTCCTGGGAGACCGCCACCGGGCCGACCGGGGCCGCCACCCTTGCCGATGCCGTCTGCGGCGTGCTCGCCGAGGTCCAGGACGGCCGGCTCCCGGCCCACATCACCGCCGTGCGCCGGGCGCAGTCGCGTTGCGGTGACGGCGGCGAACTGACGCTGCTGTCCACGCTGGGCGAGACCCTCGCGGACGCGGCGCGCCGCGTGCCGTTCGCCCTCGTCCTCGACGACGTCGAGCGCATGCATCCGCCGACCGCGTCCGCGCTCCAGCTGATGCTGCGCGTGTTCCGGCCCGCGGGCCTGCCGGTGGTGATGGCCGGGCGTCCGGTGTTCCGGGGCCCGGCAGGCGCGCCCGACCTGGTGACGGCGGCCGACCGGGTGCTCGACCTGCCGCCGCTGCGGCCGGAGGACGTCGGCGAGCTCGTCGGACAGCGCCTCGGCCGTCCCGCCGAACCCGCGCTGCTCGCGGCGGTGCGGCGGTCCCTCGGCCCCCTGGCCGGCAACCCCGCGGCCGTGCTGTCGGTGCTCGCCGCGCTGGACGAGGACGACGGCCTCGTCGACCTCGACGGCCGTGCCTGCCTGGCCGGAACGGAGGACGGCCTGCGGCTCACCGTGGACGCGGAACCGCTGCGCCGGGTCACCGCCGGAGGTACGGACGCCGCCGTCGTCCTGGCCGGGCTCCTGCACCGCGCCGAACTGCGGCTGGAGGACCTGCACCCCCTGATCCCGGCGTGCGCGGTGCTCGCCGCGGACCTCTGCCGGACGGTGGACCGGCTGGCGCGGGAGGGGGCGTTGACCATCGACGGGGACGGCCGGCTCGCCTTCGCCGTCCCCGCGCTGGCGGCGGCGCTGCGGACGCTGCCGCCCCGCCGCGACGTCCGCGCGCTGCACGCCGCCGTCGTGCGGACGGTCGCCGAGCGGCTGGGCCCCGCTACCGCGGGCGCCTGCCATCCGCTGCTGGCCGACCATGTCGCGGCTGCGGGCCCCGCGCTGAACGACGGCGTGGCGGTGCCGCTGCTGCTGGCGGCCGCCGCCAAGGACGCCCGGTCCTACCACCCGCGGGCGGCGCGGGCCTACCTGTCCGCGCTGCGCCGTCTGCCGCCCAACTACCCCGCGACGCTGGGCGTGCTGCGCGAGGCCGCCGAACTGGGACTGGGGTGCGGCGACCACGCCCACGTCCTCGCACTGGCCGAACCGATCCTCGCCGGCCTGCGGGACCCCGGCCCCACCGACGGCGGCGGGCTGGAGTTCGCCACGCACGCCTGGGGGCTGTCCGCGCTGCACGAGCACCGGTCGCCCTACGACGACGGCGCCGTGGCCCGGGAGGTGTTCGCGCGGATGCCGCGGGCGGCGGTGCTGGCCGCGCTCGGCGGCCGGTACGGGATCGGCCCGCTCACCCCGTGGCCCTCGTCCGCGGAACCCGCCCCGGACAGCGACCGGCTGCACGACGGGCACGGTCCGCTGCCGTCCTGGGCCGAGCTGCGGACGCTGGCCGCCGCCGTGGGCGGCCACGAGGAGCTGGCGAGGGCCGTCCATGGCCTTCAGCGGGAGGAGGTCTGCGAGGCGGCCATCGGGCGGCTGTGTGACGCCGCGGCCTACGGTGACCTGGCGGGCGCCCTCGAATCGGTGCTGGGCGAGCGCTACGTACCCGCGGGCCACAGCGCCGCCGGCCGCTACCACGCCATGGTCCGCGACTACCTGGCCGGGCGCTGGGACGACGCCCTGTCGGCAGCCCGCGGCATCGAGCGGCGCGGCGGGGCCCGCGGCGGGCCGGGCGGCCAGTTGGCCCGGGCACTGGCGGCCGAGATCCATTGCTTGCGCGGTGATCTCGTCCGCGCCCGCGAGTGGCTCGACCGCATTCCCGGCACGGTCGTCCACCCGTTGGTGGCCCGCGCCCGGCTGGGGGTGCGGTACTGGTCGGGACAGCAGGACGCGGCGCTGGAGGAGGCTTGGCACGACGTGCGGCGGGCGCGCGACAGCGGCCTGCTCGCGGGGGCCGAGAGGGTGCTGCTGCGGATCGTGGAGTTCGCCGAGGAGACCCGGCCGCGGCAGGCGCGGCAGGCCCTGGAACAGCTCGTGGCACTGCACGCGGAGGCCGACACGGCCCTGACCCGGGAGGCGCTGCTCGTCGCCCGCGGGATGCTGGACCGCGACGCGGAGGGTGCGCACGAGGCCTACCGCTCGGCCGGGCGGCGGGGCGACCGGCACATGATGCTGTACTGCTGCCAGGTCCTCGCCGAGGTCGACGACGACCCCCAGCCGTGGCTGGCCGAGGCGGCGCGGCACACCCACCTGCTGTCGCTGGGGCGCCCCGGGCGCGTCCTGCTCGGCCGGTCGGCGCTACGCCGCAACGTGCCGCTGCCGAGGGGCCGTTCGGCCCGCGAGGGCCTGAGCGAGGCGGACGTACAGCTGATCGGCATGGTCGGCGAAGGCGGGACCAACCGGCAGATCGCGGCCCGTCTGGCGTGCAGTGAGAAGACGGTCGAACAACGGCTGGCCCGGCTGTTCCAGCGCACCGGCCGACGCTCGCGGGTGGAGCTGGTGGCAGCCTGGCTGGACGGGAGCCTGGCCGGGCTCGGCCCGGTGCCGGACGTCCCGCCGGGCGGTGCGGCGGGACCGGGGTCCGGCCCGGCCGGCGGGTGTGGCCGTTGAACTGCCATGCGTGTGAGGAGACGCTCTGGCGCAACCGTTCTGTCCCTGTAGGCGTGGCCGCAATACGGGCAGTGTGCGATGCGGCGCCCGTGCATGAATCCCATGAACGCCTCGTTTCATGCCGGGGCCCGCACAGGAGCTGAGGCCGGCCGGGCCGATAATGGTGCCGTCGTATACCCGCGGTCCGTAGGAAGCATCGAATTCTTGGACGGCTCAGACCTTAACAATCTCCAGAGAATTCTCGGATAATCGGCCGGCTATCGCCCGCGGTCCACTGTGGCCCTTCGTGATTCCCCAGTGATTCCAACGCCGCCTCCAGAGTGCTCCGCGTGCTGAGTCGAAGCCGCGGGAGTACAGGCCTGTGGGGATGGACAGGCGCTCTTCGGAGGCCGATCCATCGATTTCGTCCGCACACCACCCATGGCTGAGGCCGGCCTCACGGCTTCTTCTTCGCCAGTACGCCTTGGCGGTGTTGTGCACGGTGCCGTCGCCTCCACCGCCTCTGAGCTATGTGAACTCCAACCGGACGCTCGCGGCGCCGCAGAGAACCCGCTCTGCTCGGAATGTCGTGCTCGGGTAGAGGCGGACCGGTAGAAGTCCCGTGTCCGTATCGCCCGTTTCTGCGGCCCTGTGGCGTGTCTCGGATGGGTGAATTCGGGAACCTGGCCGCTCCCGGATTCCGGTAGGACCGTTGGGCTGGGCGGATAGCCGGATGATCGCTCTTCGGGCGTCCCCTGCCCATTCCTGTACCTGCTTGAGGAGACGTCCCCTTGGCTACCGCTGATCTTCCTGGTCCTGATTCGCTGCTGCGCCGCACGCTGGGGGAGTGGCGGATCGGGTTGGTGGCGTGGCGGCTGTTGGTTCTGCAGACCGCGGATCCGGCGGTCGCCGCCGGCATGGCCCACTTCTCCACCTACCGCGCGCACCCATGGCGGCGTATCGAGCACACCATGGACAGCGGGAAGCGGCTGTTCTTCTCCGACCGTGAAGGGCTACGCCGTGAGATTGCCCGTCTAGAGCGCACGCACCGCCGTCTGGCCGGGACCGACGAACAGGGCAGGCAGTTCACAGCGTTGGACCCGGCGGTGCGGGTGTGGGTACTGGTCACCTTGTACGAGTGCATGACGGCGATGCGGGAACTGTCCGGACGCCCGCTGGCACCGCCCGAACTGGATCAGATGTACGGAGAATTCCGTGCAGTGTGTACCGAGTTCGGCCTCTCCGACGATCTGTTCCCGTCCACGGCCGCGGACGTGCCCATGTATATGGACCGCACGATCCGCGAGCGCCTCGAATACAGCGAACCCGTGCGCTACCTGCTCTTCGACATGCTCCGTGAAGCACCCGCACCCCGCCGCCTCGGTCACCTGAAGCCGGCCTGGCCGCTTGTGCGCATGATGGCCGCCCACGTGATCGGTGCGCTGACCATCGCGGATCTGCCGGAAGCCTTCCGCGAGCGCTTCAACTTGCCCCGCACCCGCCGCGCGGCCCTGCTGTCCTTCATCCTGCACCGTGGCATGCGCGTGCTGATGAATGCGCTGCCCGAGCACCGCCGCTACCGCACCCCACTGGCCGGCACCTCCTCGACTTCGGAGCCTTCCACCGCCTCCACCGACCGTCCTTCCCCGCCGGAGGCAAGCCGTGTCCGGCTTCCCGCACCACGCCGCCGCAAGGGTGCCGATTCGCGCCCGGCGCGTCTGCGGACCTTCTTCCGCCAGGTCCTCGACCAGACCGGCGACGGCCGCATCAGCTCGGCCGATCTGCAGGCCATGGCGCACAACGTGTGCTGGCCGCTCGAACTCACCCCTGAGCGCGAAGCCCGCGTCTACGCCGCCTTCGAGACCTGGTGGCAGCACCTGCGGACCGGCATGGATGCTGACGACGACGGACAGGTGACCTGCGAGGAGTTCGTCACCGCCATGCTCACCGGAATCGACGCCGGGCCGGGCTATCTCGAGCAGGGGTTGCATGTCGCGGTGCGGGCGGTCTTCCACGCTGCGGACTCCGACGGCAGCGGACATCTGTGCGCCGATGAGTACCGCACGATCTTCGGCGGCTCCCGGGTCCACCCTGCCGAACTCAACCACGGCTTCCGCCAGCTCGACCACGATGGAGACGGCCGCATCACCGAAGACGAATTCGTCCAGGCCTTCACCGACTACTTCACCGCCCGCACCGACAACACAGCCGGCAGCCAACTCCTCGGACGCCCATAGCGGCCGATGCGGGCGAAGAGCCGGGGCAGCCACTGAGCCTTTTCCACCATCACTCTGAGCTGGTCAGATGAAGGATGAGGACGGCCTGGACGAGGCTGGTGATCCGGGTGGTCGAGCACCGCAGTTTGCGGAGGAGCCGCAAGGACTTGAGGGTGGCGACGGCCTGCTCGACGCGGGCCCGGATCTTTGCGTGGGACCGGTTCACCGCCTTCTGGCTTCCGGAGAGGGCCTGCCACCGTCCCCAGCACGGGATGCGGACCGTGTCGCCCCGGCAGCTGGACGCGGGCTGCCGGAGCGGAACTCGCGGGGACAAGCCTCCGGATGTATCCGCTCGATCGCGCCGTGCGGCCGATGAGCCTTTCCGGGCCTCGGCCGGACGGTCGGATCAGCGCAGTCCGGCGAAGAGATCGTTCTCGGGTACGGCCGTGCCGGTGGCGTCCTGGACACGTACGAAGGTCTCCATGCCCATCAATTCGCCGAACCGCTCCTTCCCCATCTTGAGGAAGAAGATGTTCTCGCCCTGACTGGCGTGCGCGGCCAGGGCATCGAACTTCTGACCGCTGAATGCGGTGGTGTCCACCCACGTGGTGATCTCATCGTCGGGGAGACCGATCTCGGCAATCGCGGCGGCCTCGGCAGGATCCGGCTCCGGCATGTCCTCCTGAAACTCACGCATGGTCTCCGCGAACCGCTGCATCATCGAGCGGGGCATCGTCGTCCAGTACACCTTCGGCGTCAGCGCGGTCATCTCCAGCGCCGCCATCGTGATGCGGTGGGCCTGGATGTGGTCGGGGTGGCCGTAGAAGCCGTTTTCGTCGTAGGTGACGACCACGTCGGGTCGGTAGTGCCGCATGAGTTCCGCGAGTCGGGCGGCGCCTTCCTCCACGGGGGTCTGCCAGAAGGATCCGGGGGCGTCGTTGCTCGGCCAGCCGATCATCCCGGAGTCGGCGTAGTCTAGCATTTCCAGATCGCTGATCTTCAGGGCTTCACAGCTCGCCTGGAGTTCTTGACGGCGCATCAGGGCGACGGCCGCCGGATCGTGCCCGGGGTCGCCCGGCTTGACACCCCCTGGTCCGTCACCGCAACCGCCGTCGGTGCACGTCACGAGAACCGTGCGGATGCCCTCCGCCGCGTACCGCGCGAGGACCCCTCCGGTTCCGGTGGCCTCGTCGTCGGGGTGGGCGTGTACTGCCATGAGTGTCAAGGGCCGGTCAGTCATGAAACAGTCCTCCTGCAGAAATACGTCTTGTTCGAGTGCGCGGCGGGCGTACCGCGAACCTGGGACCGGATCCTGGTGGGGCGGACGGCCTTGTGGTCTCCGTGTTCCCCGCCCGTGCGGCGCCGGTCCCTCGGTCGATGCAACCTGCCGACCGGCCTGGCTGTTCCCGGCGCGGCGGTGGCCTTCCAGGCTTCGGTTTTCCACGCGAACGAGGTGCAGGCGCGAACTGCCGTCCTGTGGAGGTGTCTTGCATGTGGTGGGTTGCTGATCAGCGCGGCTGCCAGGTCGTTTGAGACCGACTCTGGCCGACGTTCTCAAACGACCCTGGCTTTCGCGGAAGTCTCGTTCGCGATGGATGAGTGGAGCGCCACCAAAATCGCCAACAGTATCCGTTGGAGATCGCCGTTCTCCATGGTGCTGCAAGGTCGGCCGAGAGCTGAGCGGGACCGGCCCCGCCCAGTACGGCAGCAGGGCCCGGACCGCGCGTCCCGGTCGGGCCCTGCCCCGTGCGGTGCCGCCTTCCGGCGGCGGTGCGTCAGCTCTGTGCGGTCTCGTCGCCCG
Source organism: Streptomyces sp. 2323.1 (assembly GCF_900221035.1). NCBI lineage: Bacteria > Bacillati > Actinomycetota > Actinomycetes > Kitasatosporales > Streptomycetaceae > Streptomyces > Streptomyces sp. 2323.1. Next base: position 8,175,535 of record NZ_LT907981.1, read on the forward strand.
TCTGCCCGGCGCCCTCGGCTGCGCCTGCCTTCTCGCGCATCTTGCGCACCAGCTCCGCTTTCTGGTCGGCGGCACCCTGGCGGTCGAGGTTGCGGTGCGGACCGTTGTTCTGCCGTTCGGCGCGGGACAGCCTCTTGCGCTGGCCGCCGCCCATGCCTACGGGGTTGTTGATGTTCTTGCTCACGGGTTCTCCCGGAATGATGTGAAGTGATCTACGGATTCATCGGTGGGGGACGGGCGCGGCGACGCCGAAGGACGTCAGCAGGGGCCCGTCACGCTCTCACTCGTAAATCGGCGTCTGGAAGAACATGACAAGGACATTACCCGGTTCCGTCGGCCCCGCACACCAATTTTTTCGCTGCCGCGTTGTTTGCTCCGGTGCACGGGATGAGGTCGACCTCGCGGCGTTCGCCACACTTTGAGCCGGTGTGGCTGATTCGAGACTCTGTCGAGTATGGGAACGATGCGGAGCAGCACACGGAGCCGGGTTTTTTCTGTAGCGACCCTGGATTCTCGTACGGCTTGCTGATCGCGCGGTCACCGGACAGCGTTCGGGAACTGGCCACGACGTGGGAAGGGGTACGACCCCGGCTCAGCGGGTTGTGCAGGGGCTTCGTGGAGCATGCCGCCGACCCTGGTCGTTGGATCGGCGACTTCGACGAGTTCACCGCCCTGCTGGAGGACTGGGGTTGCGTCCTCACTGAAGCCGCCCGGCGGGGCTGGGGCATCGTGGGGCTGAGTGAATGGGGGCCGTGTCGCCCTTTGGGACGAAGTGGTTGTAAACGGTTGCCAGGCGCCGAACTCTGGTGGCATCTCCCGCCATTGACTGCCAAAGCGGAACCCCAGATCACGCCTTCGAACTGCTCCCGCAGAGGCTCCGGCTACGGGGCCGGACCTGCCTACAGGCAGGAACGGGTCGATCAACTCCCACTCATCGTCCCTGAGCCCCGTACGCGCCATACCGGGCTTCCACCAGCCACCGAACGCTCACCGGAAGAATTGTCCAACATCTTGATCACGCCTCAAGGCAGGCCCTGGCTTCAGAGCCGTACCGGAGCGCTCGGGTGCACCTCACGCTCGATGCGCGGCATGATCTCGGGCAGATAGATCTTCTGGATGGCTTCACCAGCATCGTGGGTCTCCCAGTGGTCCCGAGTCGCCCAGCGCTCGACCAGGGCGAACCGGGCCGGATCCTCGTGAGAGTGGTAAGCCTCCCAACTGACACAGCCGTCCTCGGCAAGGCACAGTGGGCGCATTCGGGCCAGGGCGTCGGCGACCGGGGTGATGTCTTCGGCCTTGGGAACGTACGCGATGACGATGAGGTCGAACATCCCTACTCCTGAAATATGTGCCAGCTAGCGGCAGACAGGCTACAGCTGCGGTCGGCAGAGCGGGTTTGGGCGGTTGTTTCCATGGGGCGAGTGATCGTGGAGCCCGGTGCTCAGGTCGGGGACGAACGCGTTGCGGACGATGCGGTGGAAGCGGCGGCGCTGGCCGGGGGGCGAGGTGCTGGAGGTCGGTAGTGAAGCGGGGCAGGGCCTCGGAGGTGGGCACGGTGGTTTTTCCGGGCAGCACGACGAAGCCCCCGGCGGTTCTTGGGTTCTGGTGGAAGTTGCAACACCCCAGTTCAAGGTGTGATGGACGGAGGGCCGCGCCCGTCGTCGTCCGGTCCGGAGGGCGGCCGCTAAGCGTCGGCTCGGGGCCCGTTGCGGGTCGTGAACGCCTCTTCCAGACGATCCTGGAGCCGGGCGTGGCGGAACTGGTATACGGGCCCTACGGCCCGCAGGACGTGCCGCTCGTGAGCATCGGAGAGAAACCTGACCAGGCGGATTGGAGCCTCGTTCCTCACGCGCAGCTGGAGACTCGCGAGGAAGGTGCGCCAGGTCGCCGATCCCACCAGGCTCAGCGCCACACTGAGCAGGAGGCCACCTACCGTCACCAGCGCGATCCCGGACAGGAATCCGTCGATGACCCCGAAGATGCGCTCGTTTGCCAATTCGGCGAGCAGTCCCAGGCATGCTCCTCCAATGAGACTGCCGGCGAGGCCGCCAGCGATTCCGGCGGTGAGGGTGTAATGGCGGTCCTGTCTCCAGCAGGAGACAGGACCGATGGGAGTCCGGTTGTCGGCGCTGCGATTGCTGAGACCCGTGACGAATCCTCCCACCACACCGGCGAGGAGGCCGATCACCAGTCCTCCGAAAAGCATAACGACGCGGTGATGGGTGAGGAGGAGGGCGACGCCGATGGCCACTCCGGCCGCTCCACCGCCTGCGATCCCGAACACGAAGTTCTCGCGGACGACGAAGTCCCTCCACTGCAGACGGCCCAACAGCTGGGGCGAGTCCCCGGCACGTCCGTATGTGAGTGACGTCGTCACGGAGAGACCCACCACCGCGCTGGCTCCCAGGCCAGCGGCTGGCCCGGCCCAGAAGAGGCCCGCCGCCCCGGCGAGGAATCCCAGGAGGAGGCAACTGGCTGCCGTTCTCGGCCAGGTCGGCCGCCACCGGGGGACCTGCCACCAGGCGAGGTCGCGGCTTCCCTCGCTGTTCATCTGGTGCGCGATGACTCCGAGCCAGCGCTCGGCCTGGCCGAGGCTGTAGCGACTGCGCGGTTGTCCGGGCCGGTCGTCGTTATAGGCGGCGGGCAGGACTCGGTCAAGGAGGTGGTCCTCTACTGCGGCCCTGTCCCCAAAGCGCTCGGGATCGAAGCGCTGATCCCCGCGGTAGGTGTCGCGCATCAGCGTGAGCATCAATGGTGTGTCCAGTGCCTCAGCTACTGCGCCTGAAGGGTTCATACGGATGTGCCGCACCAGACTGCGCCAGGCTTCCGGGGGCGGCTGCGCCTGGCAACGCGTCAGGTACTCCGCCGCGTCCTGGGCGCTGACCGGAAGCAGTTCAAGCCCGGCGGAGCCGGACAGCGGTCCCTCCGCGGCGACGGCCGTAACAAGCTCACCCACGCGGCTCAACAGGACCAGGCGGAAGTTTGTCTGCTCGTTCAGCGCACGCAGAGCGGCGGGGCGTACGGCTTCGGGTATCTCGTCCAGCCCGTCGAGAAAGACGGCGATTCGACCAGTGCCGATGAGCCTGGAGACTACACCGCCCGCGTGGTCTTCGGACTTCCTGAACATGTAGTCCGTGGTCAGTCGAGTGGCGAGCCAGTCATGAAGCCGCTGGTTCAGCGGGTCCCATCCGCTCAGCGTCAGCAGCACTGGTACGGGAACTCTCGCGCGCGCCTCGGGTTCGAGCGCCTCGCGATGGCTGAGGGCGTCGAGCAGCAACCGAATGGCGGCGCCGCTTTTACCCGCACCGCCGGCTCCGACAATCACCATCCGCCCGGAGTCCAGCGCACCATAGAGGCGGAACAGGTCCCGAACGGCACCCGACTCCAGATCCGCCGCGGTGATCGGGGCCAGCCCGGGCAGGGGCCGAAACCGCGAAGACCCGGTCCCGGTGCCCACTGCGTCGGTCGCCGGACCCGACACGGGAAGAGTCGACCACCTCCAGCGCACCGGCACGGGGCTCGGATGTATCAGCCGTCGTTCGCTCGCCGCGGCACTCCACTGCGCCTTTACCCGTTCAGCCAGCTCGTCCGCGAAGTCGCGCAGTGCCGGCTCGGTGAGTTCCGTCCGCGGCCTTCGGTTCGTCAGCCATAACGCTGCGCTGGCGGCGGGAACCACGATCGCGCCGATCCCCTGGACGAGCGTGGCCGCGGAGTCTCGGTCGTGGGACCGGAAAATGAACCCCAGGACGACGAAGACGACGACCGCGATGATTGTCAAGCCCACGATGACCATGCATGTCCCCCTCCTGCCAACGCACTTGGAGTGTGGCAGACCGTTACGGGCCATGTCCTTCCATCAGCCGTGCAGCACGTCACGCGAGGCAGTCTGCGAGACGTCCGGCCGTCACGAATGGAGCGCCACCGGGAACGCACGTGAGCCTACGACCCGGGCGCGGCAGCCAGCGCTCCGGTGGTCGCGGTTGCCGTCGGGGCTCGAGCAGGGGCCGCTGACCTGCCAGGAGTTGGCCGTAGCGTTCGGCATGGGTGGTGTCGGCCCGGGTGGAGGCGCCGCGGCCGAGGTGAAACGGCTGGTCGCGCGCGGCTGGCTTGTGCGGCACCCGGGCCTCCTCACGCTGTCGGCAAGATAGAACTCTTGAGTCAATATCAGCCACTCTCATGCACGAGAGGTGTGGTCGCTGCAGCGATCACACCAGCGTGGCGCGGAGGGGGCATCCGGGGAGGCTCGCTGCCGCTTGCCGATCATCCGCACTGTTGACTGCGCCCACCCCACATAGCACTCACGTGGCTAGTACACGTTGGTGCCGCATGGCCTTCAGAAGTGCAGTGCTACGACGTCAACTGACCTTAGAATCTGCGCACGTGAGGAACCACTGCGCCCGCAAATCGCAAGACGCTGGACACAGCCTCTGCGCGCCCTAAGGCGACCGCAGCTCCTTCAGCCCGGACCAAAGCGCAACCGCCAGCACTCTTTCGCCGACGCGACCTTCAACGGCCCATCATCCAGACCGGCACCGCGTCCTACCGCCTCGCCCACACCAAAGCACAGGCTGAGCGGGCTGAAGCTCTGAATGAGGCCTGCAGCGCCAGGCAAGCACTCAGCTTGGGATGAGTGCATCCCACTGATCTCGGGTGGGGCCGTCGTGTTTCGGCGTGAACTCTGGGTGGGCAGCAAGCCAGGCGGTGACGTGTCGGTCCACTTCGTCGGTGCCGTAGGCGTCGTCGGCCAGTCGCAGGAGATGGCGCACCTGGGCGCGGACCCGCATGACGACAGGATCGTCAAAGGCGCAGGCGGCCAGGGCGGCCGCCCGCCGATCTGCGGGTGGTGAGCCCTCGGCGAGGCGTTGCTCGTCGGCGTGGTCGGCCTTCACCTGCGCGTCGAACCATGGGCGGAGGACCTGTGCTGCCCAGGTGTGGTAGCTCATGGGGTCCGCAGCGATCTGGTCGGTATGGGTGGCCAGGTGCTGGGCGGCACGCAGGCCGAGGGCCGCGCCGTGGCCGAATGTGGGATTGGTGTGGATGAGGCTGTCCCCGGCGTTGACCAGGCCGGTGACGACCGGTCCAGCGTCGTCGGCGAGGGCGGTCCAGCGATTGTCCAGGCCTGCCATCGCCAGGACGGTGGAGTGCGGTTCGGGTGCCAGGTCGAGCCAGGCGGCGGTCGCGGGGAAGTGGCAAGCGACGGCCTCGAACACGGCAGGATCGGTGAGCGCGCCGCGGGTGGGATCAGTCGTGGACAGCACCAGGCTCACCGCGAAGGTGTCGTTGTCGGAGGGGAAGACGACGGCGAGCGCGAACGGTGCGGCCGAGCCGGTCTTCACCCGTCCAGGATCACGCGGGCCGTCGGCGCGCAGGCGGTACCAGCGGCACAGATAAGCGATCCCTGTGCGATGGTTGTCGACCACGGGCGGGCGGCAGCCGGCCGCGATCAGCCATGCGGGCACCGGCGAGCGGCGACCGGACGCATCGACGACGAGGTCCGCCTGGTGGGCTGCCGCACCCACCTGCACGCCGGTGACCCGGGCAGGACGGCCCTCCCGGAGGGTGAGGGCGCGCACTTGACAGCCTCGCCGCACCTCAACGGTGGGTTCCCGCCGCACCGCCGTGGTCAGGGCGGTCTCCAGCACGATGCGGCGGGTGCGCAGGGTCACCAAGTCCTCATCGCCAGGCCGATGCGGCGGATGCTCACCGAACCAGTCGAACTCGTGGTACTCGCGGGCTCCCCGTGCCAGCAGGTCCGTATAGACATCAGGGGCCTCCGCGCGCAACACGGTGCGGACAGGCGCGAGCAGCGAGTGGGGCTGGATGGCCTGCGGGACTCGGGGCCTGTCCCAGTGGAAGAAGTCCCGCTCCAGGTCCTCTCCGGCCTGCCGCGCGTCCTGCTCGAACAACGTGACCCTGTGGCCCCGTCGGCCAAGCATGAGCGCCGTCCCCAGTCCGCTGATACCCCCACCGATCACCGCAACCCGCGCCACCGATCTCCCCTTCGCGTCGTGTTGCGGAATGAGCCTACTGCGTGACGATCAACAGTCCGGAACCAGCGTCGTCCGTCGCGGTGCAGGGGGGCGACGCTTCTGTCAGTTATCTCGGGCCCCGGCGCGTCGTCGGGAACGACATCAAAAGTCACCTGCATTGATCTTGCCTGCCGCCGGGAAATGACTCCTCAAGTCACCTCGAAATGACTACCGGTGAAAGGTTCGCCTGCAGTGATCCTTCAGGCGTGGGCCCGCGCCTGTACTTCCAGCGCGTCCCCGAAGGCAAGATCGTCAAGAATCGGGTGCATGTCCGGGTCGGCACCGGGCTCGTGGGGGATGAGCGCCTCGCCACGCTCGAAGCCGAGTGCGCACGACTGGTCGCGCTCGGTGCGACCCACGTGCGGACACTGTATGCCGGTGAGGAAAACGAGTCGTGCATCCCGATGCTGGACATCGAGGGCAACGAGTTCTGTATCGACTGAGCACTTTCCGGGCCGGGTTGCTGCGCTGCCTCTATTGTGGCGCGGTGATGACTGACGTGATCGTTCTCAACGGTGGTTCCAGCTCGGGGAAGTCCGGGATCGTCCGGTGTCTGCAGGTGGTTCTGCCGGATCCGTGGCTGGCCCTCGGGACCGACACGCTGGTCGACGCGATGCCCGCGTCCATGCAGGCGTCGGATGCGGGAATCGAGTTCGCTCCGGACGGACAGGTGATTGTCGGCCCGGAGTTCCGGACGTTGGAAGCGGCATGGATCGAGGGGGTCGCTGCGATGGCCCGTGCGGGTGCCCGGGTGATCGTCGATGAGGTCTTCCTTGGTGGAGCGGACTCGCAGAAGCGATGGCAGAAGGCTTTGGGTGAACTGCGGGTGCTGTGGGTCGGCGTCCGGTGTGACAGTGCGGTTGCTGCAGGCCGTGAGGTCGCACGAGGCGATCGGGTCATCGGAATGGCGGCGTCCCAGGCGGATGTGGTCCACCGGGGCATGGTCTATGACCTGGAGGTGGACACCGCGCATGCTGAGTCGATGGAGTGCGCACGGACCATCGCCGCACATGTCAGCTGATCGGCGGCTCGGCTGTCTGCCGCTATGACCGCAGCGCCGGGACGGTCAGGCCGCTGCGGCCAGGGGCAGTCCTCCCCAACGGATGTCCTTCTCGCTGCGGATCCGGGCGCGTTCGCTGCGTTGGGCTGCCAGCACGTCGGGATGGTGGGCGTTGGTGTTGCGCCAGCGCAGGTAACGGTGCAGCTCGCGGGTTTGGACGGTGTGGTTGGGGTGATGGGAGTTGGGGAGGGTGAACTGCCGCAGCGGTCCAAAGTGCGCCTCGATCGGGTTGGCCCGGGAGGCGTTGGTCGGGGTGAAATGCAGAGCTGCGTATGGATGAACGTGCAGCCCTAGAGGCTGCCGAAATCGGGCGGGGTGATCGAGCCGTCCGCGGCGAGGGGAACCCCGGGGTTGTGCGCGATCTCCCAGGCATGGCCGTCCGGATCGATGAAGGCGCTGGAGTAGAACCCGATGGCGTTGATGGCCGCGGGCTTCGTAACGGTCCCACCTGCCTGCTCCACTGCCGTGAGCAGAGCATCAACCTCCGCTTCGGACCGGACGTTGTGTGCCAGCGCGATCCCGTCGCAACCGGCCGCCGGTGCGGGCTCCCGGCCGCAGTCCTTCGCTAGTTTGCCTCGACCCCATAGGACCAGTCCCAGGCCACCCGCCTGAAAGAAGACGGTCTCTTCGACTTCTTGCCCCCGCCAGCCCAGGGCCTCGTAGAAACTCTTGGCGCAAGCGAGATCGGAGACCCCTAGCGTGACCAGAGTGATGCGTTACTCCGTGCAGTCACGGTACTTCGCTTCGTTGATGGCCAACCAGGCCCCTCACGGCCACATCTCACCTACAGTTAGGCGGCTTTCGGTCTCTCGCTCGATGGCCTTGAGGCGGTTTCTCCAGGCGGTAGCTGGGGCGTTGATGGAGATCACTTCGCAGTGGTGCAGGAGGCGGTCGAGGATGGCAGTGGCCAGGACCTCGTCGCCGAACACCTGCCCCCATTCGCTGAAGGTCTTGTTTGAGGTCAGGATGATCGAGCCACTCTCGTAGCGCTTCGAGATCACCTGGAAGACCAAGTTCGCCTCGGCTCGTTCCAGAGGCTGGTATCCGACTTCATCGACGACGAGGACGCTGGGCCGCAGGTAGGTGCCGAGCTTGCTGGTCAGACGGCCTGCGGTCTCGGCTGCTTTGAGGTGGCGGACCATGTCGTCGAGGCTGGTGAAGTAGATCGAGTAGCCGGCCCGGCAGGCCGTGACAGCCAGGGCGACGGCGTGAAGAGCAGCTTCACTCTTGTCTCGATCAACTGCGGTTCACGGTCTTCCAAAACACAGGCCAGTGCTTCCCTTACAGCGAGGGCGCCCAGGCGTGCGAATACCAACTCGCAACTGTCGACCCAGTGCCATGACATGGCACGCACGATGACGCGGGCCCTCACCGGGGGGCCGCGGCGGGCGTCGGGTTCTTCGATGTCCGCCGCGGCCAGCTCGCGCAGAATGCCTTGGGCGAGGGACTCTTCGTACTCTGGCGATGGTTCGGGCTCAACGGTACAGACGAACTCGATAGACGAGGCGGCCGACGGTGGCGCCGGCTCGAAGTCCAGCTCTGCTCGTCCGTAGGTCGGCGCGCACGCCCCGACCGTCTGCCGTGAGTACACCTTCACTCCACGGACAGGGCGGGGGAGCGCGACGGTCGGCGTGGCATTCATAGCGGGCACGGTACGAGCGGCGGCGCCGCCATGCCACCGACTTTCGGAGGGTTGCCCATGCCCACACCGTCGGCGCCTCCAGGTGTCCTCCCCAATGTCGGTTCAGACAGCCAGAGCCCGCATGACACCGACGCGCGCACTGTGCCCTACGTCCCACACGTTTCGTCTCCGCTGCATCGAAGGATGTAGGGCATCTCGTCGCAGCGGACGAGAAATCCGGCGTCGAGCGCCCCGACCATGGTGGGAAAGCGAACAACCCAGGAGGAGCCGGGATGGCCGAGGCAGCGGAGACGCGCGTCGTGACGGGGGAGGGGGGCGCCGGGAACGCAGGGTCAGGGACGCGGGGGCGCCTGCCCTTGCTGGATGTGCTGCGTGGCGTGGCCATTCTCGGGACGCTGATGAGCAACGTCTGGTTGTTCGCCGGGCCGGGCGCCGAATGGGGCGCCCTCAGCGGAAACGCGGCAACCTCGGCGGGGGCCGATTCATCAACCCTGGCCGGGGCGGTGGAGACGGTCTTCCGGAGCCTCGCGAACGGCAAGTTCCTGTCGATGCTGACGATTCTCTTCGGCGTCGGGCTGGCCATCCAGTTCCGGTCGGCCGCCCAGCGAGGGCAGCCGTGGCCGGGCCGGTACAAGTGGCGGGCACTGTTCCTCTTCACCGAGGGGACCGTGCACTTCGTACTCGTCTTCGCCTGGGATGTGCTGATGGGTTACGCGGTGGTCGCCCTGCTGGTGGCCTGGCTGCTCACACGTTCCGCGCGGGCCCAGCGCGTTACGTGGATCGCCATGGGCGCACTCCACTTGGCGGCGATGACACTGCTCACCACTGCCCTGCTGTTCGCCTCGGGCGGCGCGACGGGCGGCGGCCCCGACACCGACACCGATGCCGTGACGCTGTACGCCGAAGGGGGGTACACGGAGCAGGTCACCTTCCGGCTGTCGCACGCCGTCGTGCTGCGCATGGAACCGGTGCTCTCCTTCGCACTGTTGGTGTTCCTGTTCCTGCTCGGCGTACGGCTCTTCAGGGCCGGGGCCTTTCAGAACGACGCAGCAGGACGGCGCATCAGGCGCCGACTGGCCGGCTGGGGCCTGGGCGTCGGCCTCCCCCTGACCACTCTTGCCGTGCTGGGCGGTCCGGGCTTCTTCCTCCTGGAACGGTACGTGACGGCTCCGGTGCTGGCGGTCGGCTACCTCGGCCTCATCGGCATGGTGATGGACCGGCTCCGTCATCCGGGCCCACTGACTTCCGCTCTGACCTCCGTCGGCCGTACAGCCCTGTCCTGTTACGTACTGCAGAACGTGCTCGCCATGCTGGCCTGTTACGGCATCGGCCTTGGTCTGGCGTCCCGTTGGGGGGACAGCGGCCCGTGGTGGGTGATGGGTCTGTGGGCGGTGATCTGCCTGGTGCTGGTGACGGGAGCAAGCCTGTGGCTGCGACGGTTTGAGCACGGGCCCCTCGAATTGATGCAAAAGCGGCTGCTACGGCGCTGAATCCAGCACTGACAGAACCCTTGGCGCCCATGGCATCAGCTACATCCTCCGCGAGGACACCTGGGGCAACGGCAACGCCACCGAAGCCGCCAAACACGTCGTCCGGCGTGTCCCAGACCTTCGCCCTGCTCCACCAGTTCAAACGCCTCGCGGTCCGCTGGGAACGCCGTATCGAACTCCATGACTCCTTCCCCTCGTGGCTTGCAGCCTCATCTGCTGGAGACGCCTCAAGAAGACCGGATCATGATCGCGTTACGAGCCCTGGAAAAGGATTGGAGCGAGGCGGCCCCCCGCTGCTACTTTCCTGGTGGACCGTGAAGTCGTCGTATGGAGGTGAGCCCCGTGGACACAGTTACCCAAGGGTGCTCCCTCAACCCGTCACGGTCCGGCGGCTGACGTTCGGTGTCGCCAGGAGCGCCTGAGATCGAGGCACTCCTGGAAGGAGACTCCGATGAACACGAAGCCTTTCACATCTGGCCTGAGCGAGAACGCGGTGATGATCACGCGCGTCGCGGACAGGCAATGGCATGCACTGGATGACGACCTGGTGGTCGGCCGCGGGCATGCGGAGCACCGGCCCGACGGACGCTTGTTCGTCAGCATCGACGCCTGGCACGACGCCATCTTCGACCGGCTCGCCGAGGCGATGCTGGCAGAACTGCCGGCGCCGCTGTACACGGTGGTCGACGAAGCCGACATCGAGCTGACGGTTGGCTGGCGGCGGGCCGGGTTCACGATCCGGCGCCGCGAGTGGGAGTACGTCGTGCCGACCGACCCGCGGGTCACAGGGCTCGAAGCAGTCCTGCCGCCTTCGGGCGTGACGATCGTGCCCGCCGGTCAGGCGGACGAGAGTCTGCTGCGGGCGGTGGACCGCGCGATCCGTGACGAAGTCGAGGCGACCGTCGGGTGGCAGTCGATGCCCGCGGAGGTAATTGCCCGCCCCGAAGGAGACACCATCGTCGACCCGTCGAAGTACGCGGTGGCCGCGGCGCCGGACCGCTACCTGGGTCTGATCCGGGTGGTGACGGTGAACCGGCCGCGCATCGGGCTGGTCGCGGTCCGATCCGGCGAGCAGCGACGCGGCATCGCGCGGGCGCTGCTGGCCCACGCGCTGGGGACGCTGCACCGCTCCGGGTTCGCCGCGGCCTGGACCGAAGTCCACGAGTCCAACCAAGCAGCCTCGGCGCTGATTGAGGGCATCGGCGCCCGGCCGATGAGCAGCAACCTGGAGCTGGTGCGATGACGAAGAACAAGAACGTCATCGAAGTCGAGGGCAAGGTCGTCGAGTGCCTGCGCAGCGCCATGTTCACCGTGGAGCTCGAGAACGGCCACCAGGTGCTCGCGCACATCAGCGGGAAGATCCGCAAGAACTACATCAAGATCATGCTGGAAGACCGGGTGCTGGTGGAGCTCCCGCCGTACGACCTGACGCGCGGCCGGATCGTGTTCCGGTACCGGAACTAGTCGCGGTCGGCATCTTCCGCGGCAACTGATCCTGGGGCCCCGGTCACGGCGTTTCCGTGAGCGGGGCCCCGATGATGGCTCGCACAGCCGCGGCGGCCACCTTTCCAGCCGCCGCCAGCAGGTCTGGCCCGAGCCGAACCCCAGCTCCAGGGGCAGCAGTTTCGACGTAGCCTGCATGGGCAGAGCGGCGGGTAAGCCGTCGGTCGGCGAAGAGGCCTGGCCGGCGCCAGCCTCGAAGAGATTCTCAGGGACATCGCTGCGCTAGTTAGCGCAGCTAGCCAGGGGCCCGGGAAGGGATCTGCCCGGGCCCCACCCACGTTCTGATACCAAGAAGCCAGTTAAAACAGGAAGGCAGTAAGTGTCCGCGCAGTCATGGGATCTGAGGAGTAGGGAGACATCGATTGGCACCCTCTTCTGCATCGAAATCGACCAGCCTTGGTTCCGCTGCGAATTCGCCCCCGGTGAGGGGTGGGAAGAGGTGGGAGACCTCTTCGCAGCTCAGGTGGCAGCCACGGACAGCGGAGGCAAAGAGGCGCTGATGCATGCCATCGGCGCGGTCAGAAACCTGGAGCTCGAACTCCACCCGCAGGAGGGGAATGAAATCATTAAGCCGATCGTGATCCAAATTCGCGGCGACAAGGCGAACTTCCGCTACTAAAGGCGGTCTCGTAACCGCTGGCCAGGAGTTGGATGATCTTGCTATGGCTGGTGTGATCACGGCGTCCAGTCCGTCCTGGATAGCTCCGTTCACGGGACTGTCCCCTCGGTCCTTCGACGCGTTGGTCAGGGGGATGCTTCGACAGGAGGTGGGTACGTCCCGCCCGGGACGGCCCCGGTCACTGCCGCTGGAGGACCGTGGGCTGTTGGTGGTCACGTATTGGCGCACGAAACCTTACGCTGCGGCAGTTAGCCCCGTTGGTCGGAGTCTCGAAGTCCTCAGCCGCTCGTATCGTCCGCTGTATCGGGTCGGCTGCTCGCGCTCAAGCAGCGCCAACGGTTTCGCAAGGGCCCTGTTCTGGTCGTGGACGGCACTTTGGTGCCCACCCGCGACCGCGCCATTGCCCAGCAGTCCAAGAACTACCGCTACTCCAACAACCACCAGGTCGTGCTGGACGCGGAGAGCGGCCTGGTCGTCGCCGTTGGCCGACCGGTGCCCGGAAACCGCAATGACTGCAAGGGCATGGGAAGAATCAGGTGCGAAGGTCATGGTCGGTCGGGTAACCACCACCGCTGACGGCGGCTATCGGGGCACCGGGCTGGTCATCCCGCACCGACGTGCTCCAGGCGAGGAACTTGCGGCAGGGAAGCAGCAACACAACGCCTCACACCGCCGCGTCCATGCTCGCGTCGAGCACGCCTTCGCGCGCATGAAGACATGGAAGATCCTCCGTGACTGTCGACATGAAAGGGCCTGGGCGCGAGGCCGAGCCTGCGGCCTGATGGCTGACCACGCGTCCTGGAGTGGAGATCATCTGCCGTGACCGGTCGGCTCCTACGCCAACGTTTCCCCGCACTGCTGCTCCGGACGTGATCCAGATCGCGGACAAGCAGCTTATCTGGAACACCCTCTGACAGCAGAGTGCAGCACGCGTGAAGAAGCCCTATCGGCATGTAGGTGACATCGTCGATGGCACCTGCTCATAGCCGTGCCGTGCTACGGGATCGGCTGACCGTGCGACTCGCTGCGGAGGCAGAACATGAGTCACACACCAAAGACGTTTCCGCGCCCCAGCGGCTCCACGGATGGCACCTCCAGGCCTCGTGCACACGACACCTACAGCAGTGCCGCGGCGCGCGTCGCTGCCACGGCCTTCGTGACGCTGATGGCACACGTCGTGACTGACGCCAACCCGGCGGCTGCGTCGTCAGCGGTAGGCCCTCAGAACGGAGCGAAGAAGGATGCGGCTGTCAAAGCTGTGCGAAAGAAGCGGTGTCTCCACTGCGACGATCAAGTACTACCTGCGTGAGGGGCTGCTCCCTCCTGGCGAGCGCGTCAGCGCCACCAAGGCCCGCTACGACGCGGGGCATCTCCAACGCTTGTGCCTGATCCGGGCGTTGGTCAAGGTCGGCGGCATGCCGGTGTCCCGGGTCCGAGAGGTGCTCGCGAGCATGGACGACGGCACTATTGCCCCTGGACGAGCGGCTCGCTACCGCCGTTGAGGCGCTGCCGCCCACTTCTACAGGGGCTGACGTCGACGATCCCAGCACTGACCGGGCCCGACGAGTCGTAGGGGACCTACTGGAGCATGTCGGCTGGACAGCCGGGGCGCAGCAGGGCGAGGGCAGCATCGCTCACCACATGCTTGTGGACTCCGTCGCAGCGTTGCATCGGCTGGGATACCCGTGCGACGCCTGCCAGCTCTTTCCGTATGCCCGGCATGCGGCCGAGCTGGCGGACCACGACGCGAAGCTGCTCCAGCAGCTGTCCGCACAAGCACCACGGGCGGGGGCTGCCGTGACACTCACCGTGCTTGTCGAACCGCTGCTGGTCGCAATGCGCCGGCTGGCAATCGTCGAGGCATGCCATCGGCGCACAGCCGTAGAGAAAACGGGGGCCGGCTGCGTTCAATCGGCGAAGCAGCAGAGGGAAATGTTGGAGAAGTTGCGCGTCGATGAGACTCTACGCTCGCACTAAAAGGAGCTAACAGAATGCTTGGGCGCGTCGGTAGGTGATCACGCAGCAGGCCAGTTTGAGGAAGGCTTCGTGGACGTCGTCGCGGATCTCCTAACGGATCCGCAGTCGACGGAAGCCGTGGATCCAGGCATTCGTGCGCTCAACGACCCGGCGGACGGTGCCGAGCCCGGAACCATGCGGCACGCCGCGTCGTGCGATGACCGGCTTGATCCCACGTTTCCACAGCAAGCGGCGGTACTTGTCGAAGTCGTAGCCGCAGTCGGCGAACAGCTGCCGCGGCCGGTGACGAGGTCTGCCGGTGCATCCCTTGATGTGGGGTATCGCGTCGAGCAGGGACAGCAGCTGGGTGACATCGTGCCGGTTGCCGCCGGTGAGCCTGATGGCCAGCGGGACGCCATGGGCGGCAGTGATCACCTGGTGCTTCGAGCCCGGTCTGGCACGGTCGACCGGGCTCGGGCCGGTTTTGGGCCGCCCCGACGTGCCTGCCGGTGCGAGCCGTCGATCACCGCCCACGGCCAGTCCAGCTTCCCCGCCTGGTGCAGCTCGGTCAGCAACACCTGGTGGAGTCGATCCGACAGCCCGGCCTCGTTCCAGTTCCGCGGCCGGCGCCAGCACTTCGTACCGGAGCCGAAGCCGAGCTCCTGCGGCAGCCACTACCAGTGGATACCAGTATTCAGCACGAACAGAATCCCCTGCAGACACCGCCGGTCATCCAACGGCAAACGACCAGCGTTGCGGGATCTGCGCTCACGCACCGGCAACAGAGGCTCGAACCGCACCCAGCTTTCTGTTAGCCCCTCTTACAACGGCTAACACAATGAGCCGAGTTTTCGGTGAGCGATCAGGCAGCAGGCGAGTTTGAGGAACGCTTCGTGCATGTCCGCCCGTCGTTCCCACCGGATCCGCAGGCGCCGAAAGCCGTGCAGCCACGCAAAACTCCGCTCGATCACCCAGCGGTAGGTACCCAGCCCGGTGCCATGTCGGGTACCACGGCGAGCGATGGCCGGCACGATGCCGCGCTCGCGAACCTGGTCGCGGTAGATGTCGTGGTCGTAGCCGCGGTCGGCGAACAGTGAGTCTGGCTTGCGGCGTGGACGGCCCACTCGGCCGTGTACGGGCGGGATCGCGTCGAGCAAGGGCATGAGCTGGGGTGACGTCGTTGCGGTTGCCGCCGGTCAGCAGGACCGCGAGCGGGGTGCCGTGTCCGTCGGTGATCAGGTGGTGTTTCGAGCCGGCCCGGCCCCGGTCGACCGGCGACGGGCCAGTGTGACTCCCCCTTTTAACGCCCGGACGTGGGAGGAGTCGACCACACAGCGGGACCAGTCGAGCTTTGCCGTTGCGTTCAGCTCAGCTAGCAGGACCTCGTGCAGCCGCTGCCACACGCCGGCTTCGTTCCAGTCCCGAAGACGTCGCCAGCACGTCATGCCTGAGCCGAAGCCAAGCTCCTGGGGCAGGTACTCCCACTGGATCCCGGTGTGCAGCACGTAGAGGATCCCGCACAGCACCTCCCGGTCCGGCAAGGGCTTGCGGCCCGGATACCGGAAGCGGCGCTTACGCTGCGGCAGCAGCGGCTCCAAGCGGTCCCACAGCCCATCCGACACGATCCACGGCGACATCCCCACGCCAGACCGAACGCTCGACTGCCCTGTCGGCAACGGCCATCAGCGCCGATCCACCTCATTGTGTTAGCCGTTGTAATACTCCAGCAGCGGTTCGTGTCCTGAGCTGGCGGTTGTCGTTGTCCTGGCATGGAGGGGATGACTGAAGTCAGTTGCTGGGCTGCGGAGTTGGAGTCGGTATTCGAGCGGGTGGCGGGCCGGTTCGGCCGGGCGGATCTGCGGTGGCGGATGCGGGACTATGTCCGCGGTCTGCTGGGCCAAGCGGCAAGGAAGAACGGCTGGCAGCTTGCGGAATGGGCAGGCCATCGCACTCCGGACGGCTTTCAGCGGCTGTTGAACAGCAGCGTCTGGGATGCGGATGCCCTGCGTGACGATGTACGTGCTTACGTCGGTGAACGTCTCGGTCCGGACGGAGTGCTGATCATCGACGACACCGGGTTCATCAAGAAGGGCACCACGTCGGCCGGGGTGGGCCGGCAGTACACCGGCACCTCGGGAAAGATCGACAACTGTCAGATCGGGGTGTTCGCCGCCTACGCAACCAGCTCGGGCCGGGCTATGGTCGACCGGGACCTCTACCTGCCGAAAGCCTGGACCTCCGACCGCGACCGCTGCCGAGCAGCGAAGGTCCCTGACGAGCGGGGCTTTGCCACCAAGGGCGAGCTGGCCCGGAACATCGTCCGCCGATGCCTCGCCGCGGGTCTGCCCGCCGCTTGGGTCACCGCGGACGAGGCTTACGGGCAGGACTGGCATTTCCGCCGTCTGCTCGAACAACTCGACGTTGGCTATGTGGTCGCGGTGCCCAAGTCCCAGCAGATCAAATCCCTGGCCGGCATCTGGCGCATCGACCAGCTCATCGAGGATGCCCCCGCCGATGCCTGGCAGCGGCTGTCCTGCGGCGACGGCGCCAAGGGCCCTCGCGTCTACGACTGGGCCGCGGCCAAGCTTCCCGCCAGCCTGATCTTCGACCCCGATCCGCCGACTCATCACCGCTGGGTGATGGCCCGCCGCAGCCTGTCCGATCCCGGCGAGCTTGCCTACTACCTTGCCTACGCACCCGTCGGTATCGAGTTGGCCGAGCTGGTGCGCATCGCCGGATCCCGCTGGGCGATCGAGGAGTGCTTCCAGGCAGCGAAGAACGAATGCGGCCTGGACCAGTACGAGGTCCGCCGCTACATCGGCTGGTACCGGCACATCACCCTGGCGATGCTCGCCCACGCCTTCCTGACAGCACTCACAGCCCAGGCCGGCGATACGCCAAAGGGGGCTGCAGAAACGGATCAGCCCTCGTCCCACTCACCGTGGCAGAAATCCGGCGACTCCTGGACGCTCTCCTGCCCCACCCACGAGCCGACCGCAACGCCGTTACCCACGCACTGAAGTGGTCGGCCTGGAGAAGACACCGCCAAGCCATCGCCCGCCGCTGCCACTATCGAAAACGCCGCTCAAGACACGAACCGCTGCTGGAGTAGTAAGTCGGGTAGCCGGGTCACGGCAACGTGACCCGGCTACCCGACTAAGACGATCAAGCGGCAGATGACCGACGCGGATCCTTCAGACTCCTCCGTACCCGCGTCCTGCTGCGATCGTGACCGCCACGAAATTCCGCCCAGACCCATTTTCAAGGAGCCTCATCAAAGCGCCAAATCCTGGTGGGACAGGCCCGCAGAGTAAGCGACGATCGCCGCTTGGACCCGGTTGTTCAAGCGGAGCATTCGCAGGATCCGGCTGACCTGCACCTTGACCTGAGACTCCGTCAGGCCGCGGCAATTGGCGATCTCGGCATTGGACAAGCCCTCGGCAATGAGGGCGAGGATCGTGCGCTGCTCCTTCGGGAGAGCGCGCAAGCGCTCCTGTGCGCTGGAGGCCGGCGAGACCTCGGGAGGCGTGAAACGCTGGATCAGCGACCGAGTCATCGACGGGGAGATGATGGCGTCGCCGTTCGCTACTGCTTTGACGGCGTTCATCAGGTCATACGGCGAGACATCCTTGACAAGGAAGCCGTCGGCCCCGCCCTTGAGGGCCGCGAAAAGGTACTCATCTTGCGCATACGACGTAAGCATCACCACTCGTGGCGGCTGCGGAAGGAGCGCCATTTCGCGAGCAGCGGCGAGTCCGTCCATGACGGGCATACGGATATCCATGATGGCGACGTCCGGTTGAAGTCGGCGAGCAGTGTCGATGGCCTGTGAGCCGTCGGTGGCCTCGGCGACCACGGTGATATCGTCATCGGATTCGAGCACGAGACGGATGCCCTGCCGCACCAGTGCCTCGTCGTCCGCCAGCAGCACCCGTATCATCGAACTCCCCAGGGGGAGCGGGCTTCGGGAACTCCTGCGCACCCTGCGGCCCGCCGGCCGTGCTCGAATCGGCGGGGGCGCCGGCTGGTATGCGGGCAATCAGAGTGAACCCGCCCTGCGGCGTTGCAGAAGCCCGCACGGTTCCCCCCAGCGCGGATACTCGTTCGCGTATTCCGATGAGACCGTTGCCACCCCCCAGGGTCGACACGGCCGGCTCGGGCGGCCGGCCGTTGCGGACGCAGACATCCAGGCTCCGGGCGGACACCGCAGCCATCACGCGGATCTCGGATCCGGGGGCATGCCGGACCGCGTTCGCGATCCCCTCCTGGACCACACGATAGGCGGCCTGTTGCGCCGCCACGCCGACTTTCTGGGGCTTTCCGATGACGTGACACGTAGCTAATACGCCGACACGACGCACCCCGTTCACCAAAGCCTCAACATCCCACTGCCACGGTTCGGTGCTGATCTCGGGCGAAGCGGCTGGCACCTCTGCCTGCCCGTCCCCGTTCTCGCACCTCAACGCGGCCAGCAGGTCACGGAGTTCACCCATTGCGCGTCGCCCCAGATCGCCGAGGAGACGGGCACTCCGGTGCGCCGGTGACCCTTTTGGCTCACTGATTTCCAGAGCCCCTGACTGGATGACGATGAGCCCCACATAGTGGGCGACTACGTCATGGATGTCTCGGGCGATCCGTGCGCGCTCCTCCAGCCTGGCGTTCCGGGTGGCCAACTTCTGTTCCCGCTGGAGTTGTTCCGCCCTGAGCTGCAGGCTGCGTATGAGGGCCCGATGTGTGCGCACCGTGGTGGCCGCCAGTGTCGGAGCGACGAGCATCGGCACCAGGTAGCCCACCGCGAACTCCTGAACAAACAGCAGCACGGGAGGTCGTTCGCCGACAAACAGCAGAAAGTCCAGGAGCGGCCCGCCCGACCCGGCAAGACCGACCGCCACCGCCCAGCGGCTCCAGCCACGCACGACCAGCGTGTAGACCGCTACGGGAAAGGTGGTTCCGCAACCTCCAAGCCATAGGTCGACGAGTCGCGGCCAGGACCAATGGCAGCCGACGTCTGGTCAGAAGGGAGAGAGCTGCGAGGATTTCCGCAACCGTGATCGCCACGTAAAGGGCATCAGAGGGTGCCCCGCTGCCAGGTGGCGAGGACGCCGTGCGCCAGAGCGGCTGGAACACCAGCGCTTGCAGAAGGCCGTAAGTGAGCGCGGCCACCGCGAGCGCGGCATCGATCACGAAGGCCCGACTGATCGTCAGCCGCTTCTGGTGCCGGTGCGGCCGGGGCTTAGATCGCCTCGCGGGCGGTCTCTTTCGCCCCGCCTCCGGTCCGCCCCGCGCCACGACTCCCCGCAGCCCCCTGATCCCGAATATCATCGCCGTCCTTCATGCCGAATCCCGTCGCGCCGGAGCCCGAGGGCCGGGCTTCCCAGTGGCGGCCCGCTTGCCCCAGCCGGCAGTGGCGTGTGGTGAATCGTAAGCCCTCAGGCCTCCTGCGCTACGGGAATCAGCCCACCGGCTCGGCTACTTCACGTTCACCGCGTCCCATGCCTGGGTTACGGTCTTCACCTCGGTGCTGTCCTTGCCGAACAGGTCGGCGGCAGCCTGCAAAGTGCCCTTCCTGGCATCCAGAAATCCAGTGTTGGAGGTGAAGTACGTCGTCACGGCTCGGAACCAGATCTGCTCTGCGGCTTTCGCGCCGATTCCTTTCACCTGGGATTTGTCACACGTCGGGCTGTTGCCGAACTTGGACTTGCCGCTGCCGTTGGCCAGCAGGAAGAAGAAGTGGTTCGACACTCCACCGCCGGTGTGCGGGTCAAGCTTGCCGACTTCGGGGGAAAAGCAGTCAGGCGATGCTCCGTCCCGGGAGGGGCGGTCCATGAAGCGCTCAAACTTTCTCTTCTGGGAACCGTCCTCCATGTCCTCGCCCAGGAGGAAGTTCGGCGGGTCGTTCCGGTTGTTGGTGAAGAACTCTGTCATCGTGCCGAATATGTCACTCGTGGACTCGTTGAGCGCCGTCGGTTCACCCTGTTCGGTCAGGATGTTGTTCGGCAGGGTCACCAGGTGCCCCATCTCGTGGGCGACGACGTCGAGTGGCGTGAACGGCCCAACGCTTTTGCCATCTCCGTCCCCGAAGATCACTGTGAAGGACTCCCCGTCGGTGAGGGCGTTGGTGATTTGGGGACCGTAGTGCGCATAAAGGGTCGGACCTCGCCCATCACCGCTGAATCCGTTGAGACCGAACCGCTTCTGGAAGTAGTCCCACGCCTGGGCGGCTCCGAATTGCACGTCCGCCGCGACGGTTGCCCGATCGGCCTCCTTCCCGGTCCCGAAGTTGTTGTCCTGACTGACGACGGGCGCGGCTCCAGGTATTCCCAGTGGATTGGCCTTGTCGCCGCCCTGACCGCCACCGCCGACTTGACCGCCGTCACCACCGCCCTGACCGCCACCGCCGACTTGACCGCCGTCGCCGCCCGGCGGCGGGACTTCCTCAGGTTGCCTGCCCTGTGGGCCCTCCCCGTAGCAGACCGGCACTCCGTGCAGGCAGTCCCCGCCGGCATCCCCCGACACATTTGGCAAGGGCCCCACACCGAAGGCGGCAGCTCCCCCCTGCGGACCACCAGGACCGCCGGGTCCCCCGACGTCACCACCGGGCCCGCCGACGTCACCGCCAGGTCCCCCGCCGTCACCGCCAGGTCCCCCGCCATCACCGCCAGGCCCCCCGCCACCGTTGAGGCAGTTCGGGTCAGGATCCTGCGGCGCGCACTGGTTGTTGGCATCCACAGTGGTCATCCCGCCCCGTGTGGAATCGGTGAGTTCGAATCCACCCTGTTTGCCGGGACTCGTCTCCAGCGGCACCTGACCGCTGTAGAGGGTTTTGCCGACTCCCCGCTCGTGCATGTACCGATCGCGGGTGCCCAGGACCTTCCCGCTCTCCGCATCGACGTATGTATGCACCTCGGCGGGTGTGCTGTCGGGGTAAGCGCCGCGGATCACGTTCTCGTAGGCAAGCCGAGGCTTCTTCTTCCCTGCCCACACGACGAGCCGGGATCCGGCCCGCGCGTTCCGGACGGAGTCTTTGCTCAGGAGGGCGCCTTTTTTACCTTTTCCGCCCGGTTTCCCTTCCCGCAAGGGGGTGCGTTTGAACGCACTCGTCCACGCATCTTCGGCAGAAAGTTGGGGCTTCGTACCAAAGGTGGGCTCTGACGTGAGGGTCTGACTGACGCCCTTGAGTTCGCCGTCTTTGGTCATGTGGAGCACAAGGTCGCCGCCGATGACCGGCAAGCCCTTGTAGTACCGGTCCATCCGTATATGCCGGTCTCCGTCTTTCTCCTGCTTTATGGCCCGCATTCGAAATGTCTGGTTCCGCGTGTAGTGCGATGTGGCCGGATCGCTCTTGAGCGCCGCGTAGACCAGGGCACGGATGTCAGTTCCCCGCGGGCCCGGCGGGTTGGCCGACGCGTTGAACGCTATGACGGTGGCACAGGAGCCCACCAGTCCTAGTGTCACCACGAGAGAGGTGGGCCGTTTAAAGAGGGGAGGCCGTCGTCGTCGTGTCAATGTGAAGTCCTCGGGTCGATGGGTGAAAGGCCGAGGAAGCCTCGGCCTGCTGCCGCACCGAAGGCGGTGTGGTCCCGGAACGAAGGCCGCCATCGGGTGGCATTCATCCACCGTGCTGATGGCCCTCCTGACGGGTGTGAGGAATTCAAGGACCGACGAAAGTTACGGGGATCAGCCTTAAGGAGGAGCCAGAAGACCGCTCGGGCTCCTGGGCAACAGGATCGGGTTTGCATGCTGAACCGCGTTGGTGACCAGTTGGGAGACGATCAACGCTGCATCCTCGATCAGCTCGCCGGGGAGCCCCCGGCAAGTGAGCGTGGTGCGCGGCCATCGGCGCCAGGGCAGCGGCCTGCGGAATGCGCACAAGTCATCGGCCTCAACGTCGACAACGGCCACCCGTGCTGAGAGCATCGGCCACCGCGGCTGCGGCGCGCGGCATAGTGGCCACATCAGCTGTCTCCGCCGCCGCTGTCAAGGTTCGTTAGAAGCTGATCTACGCAGCATCAGTAGTAGTCGCAGGTCAGCGGCCTACTGGATACGGCGTCCGGACCTCCCGAACGGGCGGACTGGGGCGCTGGGGTCCATCTCGCTGTCAGCTCCGGACGGAGTGCCGGTCGGGAAACCGTCACCGTGACGGTTTCCCGACCGGCGGCAAGGCTGCGTCACCCGCCGGCAGCAGCGACCGCGGCGACGATTCCGGCGGCGTGGGCCTTGAGCGCCTCGTTCGCGAGCCATCGGTCGGGTCGCACGAGCGGCCACGCCTCGGCCTGCCTGAACTTCCCGCTCGTCAGCTCCTGCTGCTCCGTCCGTTCCAGGAAGCTCAGGGGCGCACGCGAATGACGGTCTTGCCCTTGCGCCGCTCGGTCGGGTTGAGCGCGGGGACGGCGTCGTCGAGGGTCGCGACGGTTCCAATGTGCGTGCGAAGGCGCCCGTCCCGCACCCGGTCGACGATTTCCACCAGCTGACTCGGAACGGACTCGACGACGAAGTCGACCGCGAGACCGTCGACAGGGCGAGTCTGCGCTGGACCTCGGCGACGACGGCACGGTCGCGCCCGGTCAGATACAGCAAGACCGCGAGGGCGAGCACTCCACCTCGCGGCCATCCACATCTGGACCGCACGATGATCCGAAAGAAACGGCCTGGGCGGGAACGGTTCCCGGCTGCCTTCGGCTCCGCCCCACCCCAGCAGCGCCGTCGGCCAACGCAATGGGCCCGGTACGTGACCTCACGGCCTCCATGGGCCCCCTCAGCTACATCCTCCGCGAGGATACCTGGGGCAACGGCTACGCCACCGAAGCCCGCGAACACGTCGTTGCCTTCGCCTTCACCACTGCCGGCCTGGAGCGCCTGGAGGCGATGCACCACCCCGACAGTCCGGCCTCCGGCCGTGTCCTGGCCAAAGTCGGCTTCATCCGCACCGGCACCGCCGACCGGCACGCCGACGACGAAACCACTGCGGCCTACCAGGTGTACGCATTGCCGTTGCTCCGAGCCTCGCTCCGTCGTTGACGGGGAATGGTTCAGGGCGGGCACGCGCCGCACCTCACCGGCTCCGGGTCCGGTTGTGGCGGCAGACGGTGAGGTGGAGGGTGCGGGTGACCCCGCCGACCTCATCGTGGGCGGCGTTCAGCGCGTTGATGTGGGCCGCGCGATAGACCGCTACGTCGATGACCCTGGCGCGGGCGGTGCCGAAGCGGACCTCGGCTGATCTCACGGTTCCTGGACCGACGGTTCTCCCATCGCTGCGGCTGAAGTCTGCTGTAGGTCAAATATGCGATGTGAGTCGGTGGCGCAGGGCGCTCCCCACCAGGGTATTCATCTGCTGTGTATCGGCGACTGGTGGACTCCTGAACTTCCGTATCAGGACGCAGGCACGTGCTGCTCAAGGGCTCGTGAGGCAGCTGAGGAGGGAAGACATGCTTACCGAGAGGCTGTTCCGGACTGCCGATTTACCGCCGGCGGACCGGTTCGACTGCTGGCGCGAGCTGGTCAGTGGGACGCATGCTCCGCTGGACTTGTGCAGCGACCACCGGGCGGATTTCCTGGCTTCACAACGCGTATTGGACCTCGGTGCCGTATCAGTGTGGCCGACGACGTTCCAGCCAGTGTGCTTTCGACGAACGCCGAAACTCATCCGCCAGTCCGATCCTGAGGGATTGCACCTCTCTCTGTCGTTGCACGGGGCGCTGCGCGCCGTTCGGGGCAATGAGGAGACCGTTCACGGTCCGGACAGCCTGTGCGTTGTCGATACGTCGCGGCCCGTCGACGTTCATGCGGGTGACAACTCAAGGCCGCACACGGGAGTCGGGCTGGAGGTCCCCAAAGCTCTGCTGCCGCTGCCTCGGCACGCGTTCGACCGAGTCACTGCGGTGCGCCTGTCAACCCGCGAAGGATTCGGCGCCCTGCTGGCACAGCTGCTCAGTCAGCTGGCGGGGGATACCTCTCCCTACGAGGCGGCCGACGGGCCTCGGCTCGGGACTGTGGTGGTCGACCTGCTGTCGGCGCTGCTCGCCCACGCCCTCGATGCCGGCAGCTCGCTCCCACCGGAAACTCACCGGCAGAGCCTCGTCCTGCGCATCCGTGCTTTCGTCCAACAGCACCTGCACGATCCGCAACTGACCCCGGGCGCCATCGCCGCCGCGCACCGCATCTCTCGCAGCTACCTGTACCGCCTCTTTGAGCACGAAGAGGAGCCGATCGCTGTCTGGATCCGCCGCCAGCGCCTGGACCATGCCCGCCGCGACCTTGGTGACCCCGCTCTCTGCACTACCCCCATCCACGCTATCGCCGCCCGCTGGGGCTTCCCTCGCGCTGCCGACTCCACCCGAGTCTTCCGCGCTGCCTACGGCATGCCGCCCAGCGACTACCGGAATCACGCACTCACATCAGTCCGAGTAGACGCATCTCCAAGCCGATCGAGGACCCATCGCTAACGACATCTCTTGGTGTACACCGGCAAGCTGGTGATTGCCCCGCCGCCGACGAAATAAGGAAAGGGTACGGGGCGTATCCACATCACCAGCTGAAAGGAGCATGTCTTGAAGATGCGCATAGGTCGTGTCGTCGCAGGCACGATGGCGCTTGCCGCCGCCACCATCATGGCGACCTCAGAAAGCGCCGCTGCCAGCGTCACACCCCGCATCGGATCGGGCCACACATATTCCGGGCGACAGAACACACCATCCGTTCCCCTGCACAAAGGGATCGGTGTGGCTCAACACCAATACCGCATTGCCGTGTACACCGGCAAAAAGGACGGTGCTGGCACCGACGCGAACGTCTACATCACCATCAACGGCACCAGGGGTTCCGTAGGACCGATCAGACTCGACAACTCCGGAAACAACTTCGAGCGCGGCAAGACCGATCGCTTCACTCTCGGTCTCCGCGACGTCGGCCGGATCACGAGCATCAAAATCAGCCACGACAACAGCGGTAAGAAACCTGGCTGGTACCTGAACAAGGTCACGATCGACGTCAACGCCAAGTTCAGCTGCTACCGGTGGCTCGCCAAGGACGAAGATGACCACAGGACCTGGGTGAAGCTTCCACGCGACCGTCACCATTAGTTCCGAGACCCTCACCGCACTGGGGAGTGAGAACCTCTGCGGATCGGGGGGCGCGCCGACGCAGGCCACGCGGTGTTCTCGTGCGGTGTGGAACGCAGTTGGCGGCGGAGCTACGGGAGGACGATAACGATGCCCCCTGGGACCCGATGGCGACCCCGGGGGCATCGTTCGTGCGGCTCGCACGGTTCGAGCGGGCTCTGGCACAGATCTCGGGCAGCGATCGCGGAGGGCCACCGCAGTATTCGGTTGCGAGGGTTTGGTCCCGTCTGAGGCCGCGGACGTCTCCGTGTCGGGCAAACGGTAGTGACACTCCATCAGGCCAGCCGTGGTCCGAGCGTTCGAGCAGGCTCGCGCGGAGGCGCTGAAGGTGTGTGCCATGCACCCCGACTCCGATCTGACGGGACGCCGGCATGACGCACCAGAAGTGCCCACCCGTGAGAGGGAAAGGGGTGCACGCGGTGTGTGCGGCCTTGGTGGCGGTTCAGGCGGTCGAAGTGATTGCTTGGGTGACGGCCGTGATCGCCGGGGTGGGGTGGCCGCAGAGGCGTGCCACGAGCACTCGGCGAATTTCGGGGGGTGCGCCGTCGACGCGCAGCACGCTCACCCCGGGCAGCAGCATCGGTGAGAGCCCGGACGGCACCGTGGTCACGCCGAAGCCGCCGGCGACCAACTGGAGCTTCGTCAGCCAGTCGCGCGCGGAGTGGACGACGCGCGGCCGTCCGGGCAGGCCGGGCCAGACGCCGAGCAGCGGCTCGGAGTTCGACGACGGGGCGGCGATCCATGCGGCGTCGACCAGTTCGTCGATGTGCACGGTGGTGCGTCCGGCGAAGTCTCCGGTCGACGACACGGCCACGACCAGTTCGGTGTCCGCGACGGTCTCGAGGTGCAGGCGCGGCAACTCGCTGTCGAAGGGCCGGTGGGGTGGGCGGGATGTCAGCACTGCGAGGTCGAGCGAGCCCGCGCGCAACGCCCGGATCAGGGAGGGCGTGGTGCCCTCGCGGGTGGTGACCGTGATCTGCGGGTCGGCCTTCGCGAGGTGTGCGAGTGCGGCGGGCAGGATCGCCGAGCCCGCGCTCAGGACTGCCCCGAGCCGCACCAGTTCGGTCTGTGGGACGGTGCCTGTGAGTTCACGCTCGACCGCTGCGAGTGAGGCGAGGATCGTGTGGGCGTGCCGCAGCATGGTCAAGCCGGCGGGAGTGAGCCGCACCCCGTCCGGGCGGCGTTCGAACAGGGTGGTGCCGGCGCTGTGTTCGAGGGCGGCGGCCTGTCCAACGAGTCGCTCGGAAAAGCGCACATGTTCCGACGAACCTGCGTGAGTGGCGGCGAAGATTCACAGGTTCAGCCTCGCTGGGGCTGCGGAGCGGATGGCTGTCCTATCCCGTCGTGTTGATGATGTAGTCGATCGCGGTGGCGACGTCCTCGGCAACGTGCGTGGGCCGGACGGAGTTCGGCGTCCACGACTGCCCGTTCGACCCCCACACGCTTTGAAGCCCGAGCGCGTTCGCGCCGACGATGTCGGCGTGCGGTGAATCGCCGAAAGTGATGGGTGAGAATGTCTGGTTTTCGTATCACCCGGGCGTCTGCCTCTCCGGTCTGATGGCGTCGCAATTGCCGATCAACCTGCCTGGTCAAGAGGAGCCATCTGTATGTCCAAGCGCATCTTCCGCAGCGCTGTGTTGCTCTGTGCCTTCATGTTCGTGAGCCTCGTGGGAGCGAGCGGTGCGACTGGCGTCGCGCAGGCGGCGCCTGCCCATGCGCAGTCGCTACAGACCTTTCGCTTCAGGAGCCTGGAGACGCTCAGATGTCTGGACGTGAGGGACGAGTCCTACGCCGATGGCGCTGTCATCCAGCAGTACAAGTGCAAGGAGGGGCGGAACCAGGTGTTCGGCATGGGATCGGATAATGCCGGCAATTTTGTGCTGCACACGTACCGCTCGTACAGGTGCGTCGAACCGCGTGACGGCGCCTACGATGGCGCGGGCGTGCAGCAGTGGACGTGCAACTACGGCTTCAATCAGCAGTGGCGCATGGTCACCATCCATGACGACATCGTGGTACTCCGGCACCTCATGAGCGGCAAGTGCCTTGAGGACATGGGCCGGCCCAACGGCGAACGCCGCGAGGTCGGCCTCATGCCGTGCACCAGAGCAAACAACCAGGCTTGGCGCGCCGAGGGACGGGATCGGTAGAGCCGGAGCACTTGCACACTCTCGCCTGCAGGCCGGGCAGCCGGATCGTGGCAACGCGACCCGGTTGCCCGGCTGCCTGCCTGAAAGGGACAGGCTCGGCGTCGCGTCAGCCGCGCACCGAGGCCGGCGCCGAGGGGATCAGCCCACCAGCAGCGCAGTGCGCAGCCGACGCTCTACCTGCTGTGGGCCTCGGAGATGACGAGACCCGGCGAGTGGTCGAGGGCGTGCACGAGTTCGCCATCGCCGCGGTGCTCGCGTGGATCGAGGACGACGTCGCCGTCATCCGCTACGGCGCCCGTGGCATCTACCGCACCCGTCCCGCCCACGGCCTGGCCGCCGCCCGATTCCGCCACTACGAAGCTCGCTCAGGGATGCCGCTCCTGCACGACCACCTCCTTCTGTCGGTCAAGTCCCAGCGCCCGGACGGCACCTGGGGCTCGGTTCACACAGAGGTCCTGTACGAGAACGTTGTGGCCGCATCAGCGCTCTACAACGAAGTCGTGATGGCTGAGGCGTGTGAGGCCCTTGGCCTGGCGTCCGAGCCGCGCACGGTCACGGCCGGGCGCCGACCGGTGATGGAGGTCGCCGGGGTGCCGCACGAGCTGATCGGCTGGACCTCCCGTCGCAGCGAGCAGATCGCCGCCTGCCTCACGGACTTGGAGCGCGAGTACGTCACCGCCACCGACGACGACGGGAACCTGAAGTTCGCGCCCGAGGTCTCCGAGCCGGCACGGGCGAAGCTGAACCGGATCGCTGCTCGCAAGACCCGCCCGGCCAAGCCGCAGCCCCGCTCCCTGGCGCAGCTGCGCGACGACTGGCGGGCCAGCGCGCGGGCCTTCCTTGCCGCCGGCGCCCACCTCATCGACTCCCTTCTTGAGCGCGCCCGCGCCGCGGCCGCTGCGATCCGAGCCCGGGTCGCCGCCGTGGTCGACGTCGGCCTGGCGGCCGTCGACGTCACCGCCACGGTGTTCGTGATGAACGGCAACGGCCACTTCCACCGCCGCCACCTGCTCGCCGAAGCACGCCGCCACCTCGCCCTCGTCCAACGCGGCCGACGCCGCCTGACCGGGCCCCGCCGCTACCCCAGCGCCGCCCCGCCGCGGACTCGTCCAGGCCGCGTGACGCCAGTTGTACGGGCGGCACGCGCGGAACGGGGCGCGCGGGCCGGGCGCGTACGTCGCTCACGGGCGCCCGGCACCCGTGGGAGGCGGATCAGGCGGCGACCGCGGCGCGACCGGCGGCGTACACCGCGGCCTGGGCGGCGACTCGCCGGCCGAGGTGTTCGGCGGTGGCTATGTCGGCCTTGTGGACGCCGTCCGGGCCCCGGTCGGTGTCGGTCTGCGCGCCAGCGCCCAGGTAGAAGCCGAGGCGGTTGAGGTCGTTCTCGGAGGCGGTGGTGGAGTGCCAGCCGGACGGCAGGCCGAGGTTGATCCAGTGCATTCCGTGCTGGGCGGCCAGCACGGAGAAGAACTGCAGGGTGTGCAGCTTGTCGCCGCTCTTTGAACCGGAGTTGGTGAAGCCCGCCGCCAGCTTGTCCTGCCAGGCGCGGGTCGCCCAGCGCTTCGAGGTGGCCTCGGCGAAGACGTGGAAGGCGCCGGACGCGGTGCCCATGTAGGTCGGTGAGCCGAAGACGATCGCGTCGGCGGTGTCGAGCAGCGCCCACTGCTCCTCGGTGATCTCGTCGACCTTGACCAGGTGGACGGTCGCCCCGGTGTCGGCGGCGCCCTCGCGCACCGCCTCGGCCAGCACCGAGGTGTGGCCGAAGCCCGAGTGATGGGCGATGGCGACGACCGGCGGGACGGCAGCGGCGGAAGAAGCGGCCGGGGCAGGCGTGGTCATGATGGCAGGGCTCCTCAGGATCGTGCCGCGTGGCGCGGCGCGAGTCGGTCAATTCACCAGGGAGACGAGGTAGCCCCTCCAGGTGTGACAGCTCAGACGCGCACGAGTTTGTCGGGATTGATGACCCTGCGGTACGCGGTGATCAGACCGTCTGTGATCTGGACCGTGTCCACGGAGTGGACCCGGCCTTCGCGGTAGAACACCAGGGCGAGCTCGCCGCCGACTTCAGCGAAGGCGATACGGTCCGGACGCCACCGGCGTCCCACACGCACCATGACCTCGGCAACGCGCTCGCCGCCGTGGATGAGCTTGCGTGCCGCGAATGCCTTGCCGCCGCCGTCGGTGACGAAGACGGCGTCCGGGTGCAGGAGCCTGACCAAGCCGGCCAGGTCCCCGGCCTCGTACGCGGCGCGGAAAACCGCGAGGACGCGTTCGCGCTCCGCCTTCGACGCCTGCGGCATGGACTGTTTCGCCTTGGCCACCCGCCGTCGCGCCCGCGAGGCGAGCTGCCGGGCGCCCGGCACGGAGACGTCCAGCACTTCGGCGATCTTGCCGAACTCAAGACCGAAGACATCGTGCAGGACGAAAGCCACCCGCTCCGGCGGGCTCAGCTCTTCCATGATCAGCAGCATCGCCGAGCTGACGGATTCATCGACGAGTACCGGCTGCGACGCGTCCGGCCCCGTCAGCAGCGGCTCCGGCAGCCACGGCCCGACATAGCTCTCCCGACGGAAACGGGCACTCTTGAGAATGTCGTACGACCGCCGCGCGGCCACCGTCACCAGCCAGGCCCGCAGATCACCGATGTCCCGCAGATCCGCTCCGGCCGCCCGCAACCACACATCCTGGGTCACGTCCTCGGCATCAGCCACACTCCCCAGCAGCCGGTAGGCCACACCGAAAACCGCAGGCCGGTGCCTCTCCCATCCGGCTCCGAGCGCCTCCTCCTGCTCAGACCGTCCGGGCCCGTGCGCATCACCCATACCGATCGCAACCTCCTCCAGCATGCGGATCCAGCGTAGCTACCCGAACTCGGGATCTTCGAAGACAGCCCCGCAGAAGCGAGCGAGCCCGCTCAGACCGACGACGTAGGACGGCGGCATCTCATAGTGGGGAAGGGCGGACTTGTGAAACACCCACTCAGTGGTGGGTGTTGGTGAGTTGGGGTGGGCGTCGGTCCGGGCCGGGCTCGTGGCTGCATGGCCGGGCGGACGCACCGGGGCGTGACCGGTGCGGGGGGGGGGGGGGGGGGGGGGGGGGCAGTGGGCGGGACGGTGCGCCGGCCGTACGGGTCGACGGCCAAGACGCGGCAGATGGTCCTCGCGGCGCTGGGTGTGGTGAAGGTGGCGACCGCCGAGCAGATCCGGCAGCTGATGTGTCCGGGCACTGCCAGCGCGCAGACCCTCCGCAACGGCGGCCTCGACCTCGGCCGCGACGCCTGGTGGAGTCGCTCGGCTCGGCCGGCCGCACCAACACCAACGGCAACCTGGTCTTTGAGAAGCTGTGGAACCTGACCGGCCCCGGCCTGGAGGCCGCGGCCGCGGTGCTGGACCGGCCGGTGCGGGAGATGGGCGGCACCGCCCGCGGCGCCGCGCGCTCCGGTGCCAAGCACGCGGTGAAGGTCACCGACACCATCACCGCGTTCCTGCAGACCCCACCCGAGCCGACCCGCCCCGTACCCCGCAAACGCCCCCACCCCGCCATCACAGCGCCGACCAGCGCACCGGCGGGCGATGCACCTCCGCTGCTCCAGCGGCCGCCCAGGAACGCTCGCAGGGGCTGGGACAGATTAGCTCCTGGGCGACAGAGGTCGTGCTCCCGGTCTCCGGCACGCTCACCACCCCCGGCAAGAACAGCCCCCGCGCCGACGCGGTGCTCACCGCTCCGGAGGCCGGGCAGCCGGTGGAGGTAGACAACGGCACCGAAAGCCCCGTCGCCCTCCCTTCCAAGGCCGCCCGCTACCGCGAGTTCTTCCGCCGGACCGTGAAGCCAGCCACCCGCTCAGGCGAGCCGACACCGATGTGGGAGACCCTCTACGGTCCCCTGGAAGGGGGGTATCCGCCCCTGGCGATCGTGTTCACCAAGCAGGTCGGGCCCACCGCGATGAACAACCGCATCAACAGCGTCATGCGGCTGACCGAAGAGCACTGGGCAGGCCGGTACTGCCGGTTCGCTCTCGGCTACGGCACCAACGAATACGACAGCTACACCGACTACACGGACGCCGTGCCGATCCTGGTCACCACCCTGGACCGGCTGCGCGAGCACGGGCCCCTGGGCCCGGTCTGGTTGCGCTTCGGCCACTCCACCTGGCAGCCCCTCAGCGAGGCCCTGGACAACCCCGACGGCGAGCGCGCCTTCACGCGCCGCCAGCGTCAGCGCGATCAGCTCCGCAAGCAGCAGCGCGAGCAGGAGGAGCAGCAGCGCGAGCGCGAACGCCAGGAAGCGAGGGAACGGTGGGCGGCACAGGAGGCCGCTGCCGAGGCCGCCAGGGAGCCCGACCCGGTGTGCCAGGAGTGCCACGGGCCGCTGGAGAGCAGCCCCTTCGAATATGACCCGCGGGAAGAGGCCGCGCCGCCGTCCGACGGCGTGCACTGCGCGGGGTGCCGTATCCAGCTGGCCGAGCCCACTGGCCGCTTCGACCGCGTGATCCGCCGTCTGGTAAACGGCGACGAGCGCCACCCCCGCCGATAGCGGTGTGCCTGCTGTTTCAGTGCATGGATCCATCCGTGCTTCTGTGCGCCCCGCCTTGTGGCCTCACTGCGCGCCCGTCCTGGGGA
The DNA here is from genome assembly GCF_900221035.1 of Streptomyces sp. 2323.1. Taxonomy (NCBI): domain Bacteria; kingdom Bacillati; phylum Actinomycetota; class Actinomycetes; order Kitasatosporales; family Streptomycetaceae; genus Streptomyces; species Streptomyces sp. 2323.1. The sequence goes on from NZ_LT907981.1 coordinate 8,207,720, forward strand.
AGGTGGAGGGCAGCGGGGCGATCGGCCGGGTCGGCCCGGGGCGCCGGCCCACCTGGTGGGCTGCCCGGAAGCGAGGAGTTGGACATGAGTAATCCATCGGCCCGGGAGGTCGGCGAATGGTACGACCGCTTCGGGGCCTGTACGGCCTGACCATGGGCGACAGCATGCACCTGGGCATGTGGACCGACGGCGTGCGGGCGGAGACGGGGGAGCTGACGGCCGACGAGATGTGGGAGGAACTCACCCGGGCCCAGGACTCCTGGACCGGCACCCTCATCGACGTGGTCGGGCTGCAGCCGGGACAGCGGATGCTGGACGTCGGCTGCGGCACAGGCCGCCCCACCGTGCGGATCGGCACCGAGTCGGGCGCGAGCGTGCTCGGCGTGACGGTCAGCGCCGGGCAGATCCGGGCCGGCCGCGACCGCGCCTTGAAGGCAGGGCTGTCCGACCGCGTCACCTTTGAACAGGCGGACGCCATGGCCCTGCCCCAGGAGTCCGAGACCTTCGACGCCGCGTGGGCCATCGAGTCCTTCGCTCACTTTTCCGACCGCCCCGCCGCGATCCGCGAGGTTCGGCGGGTGCTGCGGCCCGGGGGCCGCTTCGTCCTCGCGGACTGCTACGAAGCCGTGCCCTTCACACCCGAGGAAGTCCAGCTCTTCCAGGCCGCGTTCGCCCTTTCCCGCCTGCCCGCTGGACCCGAGGACTACTCCCGCATGCTCGGCGAGGCCGGCTTCGCCATCCAAGGCACTCGCGACATGTCCCGGGAGTTCAAGCCCACCTACGAGCTGATGCCGCGCCTGTTCGCCGCGAGGCGCGCCCAGATCGCGGAGCTGGTGGGCACCGATGCGATGGCTCAGCTCGGCACTGTCTACCCGCGGATCCTCGCCCTGTGCCGGGACAAGATGGGATACACCATGGTCAACGCCGTGAAGTCCCCCTGACGGCGGCCAGTCCCGTCCCGACTCCCGCATCTCCGTCGCCGCCAGGCCGATATCCACCCGGCACAGCGCCCCATCGCCAGCTGCCACCCCGGGCCGGCCGGGCCGTCGCCTGCAGCAAGGAGCGGTTCAGCACGGAACGGGCCGGTCAAACCAGCCTGGCAAACGGTCAAGACTGCATGTCAGAGGACACCGGTCGTCTGGGCCCGGCTTTCGGGCGGGTTCCTGGCAGGGTGGGGGTATGTGCGGTCGATTCGTGTCCATCCGAAGTCCGCAGGACCTGGCGAGCGTCTTCGATGTCACGTGCTGGGACTCTGACGGGGCTCTGGATCCGAGCTGGAATGTGGCGCCGACGGACGATGTGTGGTCGGTGCTGGAGCGGGTCGAGTGCGAGACGGGTGAGATCACGCGGCAGTTGCGGGCGCTGTGCTGGGGTCTGGTGCCGTCGTGGGCGAAGAGCCTGAACACGGGCGCGAAGATGATCAATGCCAGGGCGGAGACCGTCGCGGAGAAGCCGGCCTACCGCCGGGCGTTCGCCAAGCGGCGCTGCCTGCTGCCCGCGGACGGCTTCTACGAGTGGCAGAACGTCGCCGCCACCAAAACTGCCAAGGCCCGCAAGCAGCCGTACTTCATCAGCCCCGACGACGGTCAAGTCATGGCTCTTGCCGGCCTGTACGAGTTCTGGCGCGACCCGGCGGTCGAAGACGACGGCGCAGTGGGGGCGTGGTGGGCCACCTGCACGATCATCACCACCGAAGCCTCGATGCCGCCGGCCGCGTCCATCCCCGTATGCCGCTTGCGGTCGCTCCCGCCGACTGGAGTGCCTGGCTCGACCCCGCCCACCAGGACGCCGACGAGCTACGCGCGCTGCTGGCAACCCCCGCCGCCGGCCACCTCGGCGCCCGCGCCGTATCGACAGCCGTCAACAACGTGCGTAACAACGGCCCTCACCTCCTCGACGAGCCGGACGATGACACCGGCAACGCCTGAGCCGCACCACATCAGCCAAGCCGCCTGACTCGCTCCGTGAGCATGAGCCGCCGGCAGTGTGACTGAATGCTTCGTGTGGCGGGACTCGCCAATTGAAGCGCTATGCCGGCCCGTCATCGGACCTGGAAGGGTGCGGTACAGGCTCATCCGGGAGCGCGGCTGCTCCAGTCCGTAGGAGCGGCGGCCCGACCAGACCACGTGCAGCGGCAGGTCGACCGTGCCGTGGGCGGGACCGTTCAGGTCCTCCAGCTGCGCGGGCAGCCGCTGTGCGTACTGCGCACACAACAGCTCGAACGCGTTCGGCACCGGAAACGAAGACTGCAGGGTCATGACCCCAGTAACGCCCGGCGTGCCACACGATTGCTACGCAGCGCCGGAGCTCGGGTGGGTGCGGGGGCTGCCAGGATGGTGGGCATGGCGGATGAGACGGCGACCATCTACGAGCAGCTGCGGGACCTGGCCGGGGAGATCGAGTCCCTAGCCGACGCCGTCGGCGCGCCGAGGGAGCGGTCGATCACCCAGCGTCGAATGTGTTCTGGCCGCTCGGACAGGGATGGTCACCAGCCCCGTGCGGTGAGAGTCGACAAGGGCGGATCCGCGGATAGCGGCCTGCCGCCAGAAGCCGTCAGCTCTACTGCCGCCTGGGGCGGTACGAGTAATTCCGGTATCTAAGACGCCCTCCCAAATGGACTTTCCCGGTCCACTTCATTGCTCGCCAACGAGTCAAGCAGGCTCGCCATCCTGGCGTGTTGGCCACGCGGCGCAGATCACGCCAACGATCGAAAATTCACTCGACCCTGCCTTGCGCGGTTGCTACAAATAGTCACGCAAGCATTCGCGAAGAACGGGGAATTCATGAAGGGCAAGATAGTCAACGGGGAATTAGTGCGTCTCAACCCGGCTCGTGCCGCCAAGGTGGCACTTGCGACCGCCGTCGCCGCCTCGGCGCTGGCGATTCCGGCAGCCAGTCCGGCAAACGCGCAGTCCAGCAAGCCCAGGGGCGTCGCTGTCAGCAGCGTCGAGGAAACGTGCAAGCACCACGGCCGGTACTACATCGTGCGGCAGTACTTCCGCGGTCCTCGCAGGTTCACGCTGCGCTGCGGGACGCCGACGTGGGGGTGGAAGCACATCAAGAAGGGGCACGGTTGGAGCCGCGGGATGGACAGCACGATAGGCAACGCCATCGCCAATGGAACCCCCGTTACATTTGGATTTTCCATCTTCACCAATCAATGCCCGCCCAGGGAACGGTTCCGCACCATCATCGGAACCCCTGGCGGGCAAAATGATGTTCTCACTGCGTACAATGTCACGAGCTTGGCCAGTGCCAGCAAGTGTTAACGCTCCCGTGCGAGGGGAGTTCATTCATCGATAGGTGAGGCGAAGGGGGATGGTTCGCGTGGTGGAACAGACGCCGGCAGAGCGAGCTCTGGCTCGCTCGTTCGCCTCTGGCGACGGGCACGTCAGGTTTGAGGTCACGAACCTGACTGTTCATCACCACGCCAACCGCAGCGTCACCTTCACGTACTGGATCACCGTCGTGCGGCAACGGCACCCGGAAGAAGACTGGGAGTTCACTCTCCCCTGGGACGACAAGTCCTTCACCGACGTGCTCACCTCACCCCAGCCCGATCCTGAACGGCTGAAGCAACTCGTGCACTTGGTCCACGCCCTGCTCGAAGAGTGGTGGGACACCAAGGGGCACAACCGTCAGTCGGCAAAGATGGGACGCCAGCTGCGTTGACGCGGTACGCCAGCTAATCCCGCCAGATGCGCGAGGGCCTGGATCCGACGACGGATCCAGGCCCTCTGGCATAGCGGGCACGCACGTTTCCCCGCTGCGGTCATTGCAACCCCAAGGGTGGTTCAGCTGCGCCGTCCACGGGCCGTCCAGGACCTCTCGACTCCGACCAGGACACTCTGTTATGAGCCGTCACCGACCCGGTCGACGCCGCTGCGACCCGCGCCCAGCAGAAGTCCGCTCCCCGCAGCGCCGAGGCAAGAGAGAGGCCGGGCCCCGAGGCGCTGAGGCAGAGCTGGCGTGAGCGCGCGGCCGCCGTCCGGCGACGCCGCGGCGGTCGATGCGATGGTGGCGGCCGTGCTACCCGGCCCGGATTCCTCAGCCCCGCCAAGGCCGCAGGCGGCGGTCCGCTGATGCCGTCCACGCGCAGATCGCCGCCGAGGTCTGGGATGCCGAGCTGCGATGTGCCGGTTTAGTGTCAGTAGGTGGGTGTCAGTGATGGCATGTCAGGTCGGGATTGTTTCGCTGGTCGGGTGGTGAGGTAGGGCGTGGTCACTGACACAGGGTGGTACCTGTAGCGGGCATGACTGTCATGGGCCGGTACACCCCGTCCGGTGCCACTGGCTTGGGAACGGCACTTCTGAGTGATGTCGAGCAGGGGGAACACCACCAGGAACCTGCTGTACACCTGATGACATGAAGCTGAGTGACCTGGGCCCGCTGATGGCACGCCGCCGAGACGGCGGCCTCAGCTATGGCCGTTTCCGCACCGACCCTGAGCTGGCCTCGCTGGAGTGGCCGGACGATGTCCTCGAACAGTTCCTCTTCGACCACGGCGACAACGCCCCCTTCGTGTACGACTACGGCAGCATCGACCTGCCGACATCGCATGGGGACTCGAGACCATCCCAGCCGCGGACTTCAACGAGATGCCGACCGGAGCGTCCGATGCTGGCTGCATCGAGAT